>NZ_JBXAMZ010000001.1:2095108-2192901 GCF_058801135.1 Sphingomonas sp. GW822-FHT03G08 | reverse complement strand
ACGGCAACGGCAACGGCAATGGCGGTGCCAGCTCGGGTTCGGGATCGGGCAGCGACGCCGGGACCGGCAACAACGGCAACGGTAACGGCAATGGCGGTGCCAGCTCGGGCTCGAGTTCGGGCAGCGACACCGGGACCGGCAACAACGGCAACGGCAACGGTAACGGCAATGGCGGTGCCAGCTCGGGCTCGAGTTCGGGCAGCGACGATGTCGGTACAGGGGATAACGGCAATGGCCAAGGCAACGGCGACGGCAGTGCCAGCTCGGGTTCTGGCAGCGACGATGTCGGTACCGGGAGCAACGGCAATGGCCAGGGCAACGGCAACGGCGGGGTTAGCTCGGGCTCGGGCAGCGACGATGTCGGCACCGGAAACAACGGCAACGGACAGGGCAACGGCAACGGCGGGGTTAGCTCGGGCTCGGGCAGCGACGATGTCGGCACCGGAAACAACGGCAACGGCCAGGGTAACGGCAACGGCGGGGCCAGCTCGGGCTCGGGCAGCGACGATGTCGGCACCGGAAACAACGGCAACGGCCAGGGTAACGGCAACGGCGGTGCCAGCTCGGGTTCGGGCAGCGATGATGTCGGGACCGGCAATAACGGCAACGGCAATGGGAACGGCAACGGCAATGGCGGCGCCAACTCGGGTTCGGGCACGAGCACTGATGTCTCGGTCGATGTCGGCGTCGATACCGGAATCGCTCCGGGCAAGGGGAAGGGCAGAAACCCTGGCAAGGACAATGTGCGCGGCGATTGATGCCGGGCGGATGCGTTGACCTGACGTTAGGGCGCCCGCGCTAGACTTGGTGCTTCGAAGCGGAACGGACGCATGAAGGCGATCGAATTTCTAAAGGGCCATTGGCGGATCGCCGCGCTGACGCTGAGTTGCTTCGCCGGCATTGCGGCAGGGATGTCGGGCGTCGGCGTCGGCGGCGAGCGGGCCCTTCGCGAGGCGGGCTGGCATCTGCGCCAGCATCCCGCCAGCGGCCAGATCCATATCGTCGAGATCGATGCGCGCAGCATCGGCGCGATCGACAAATGGCCCTGGCCGCGCAGCAACTATGCCCGGCTGATCGATCGACTACGCGAAGCGGGCGCTGCCTCGATTCTATTCGACGTCGACTTCTCGTCGCAATCGCCGGTGCCGGACGAAGACGCCGCCTTCGCCGCCGCGCTCGACCGCGCCGAGGGCAAGGTGGTGTTGCCCACCTTCGGCCAGGAAGCGGGCGGCGGCCAGGAAGGCTGGACCGACTCGCTACCCACCGCGCAGCTGCGCGAGCACGCAACGCTCGCTGCGGTCAGCATCCTGCCCGATGCTGATGGCTATGTCCGCCGCGCGCCGCTGGGCACCATGACTGATGGGCTGCCGCGCCCGTCACTGTCGGCGATGATCGCGGGGATGGACGGCACCGCCGACCAGGATTTCCCGATCGACTTCGCGATCGATCCGAACACGATTCCGCGGCACAGCTTCATCGACATCCGCGACGGCAGCTTCGATTCGCGCGCCATCGCCGGCAAGGACGTGGTGATCGGCGCGACCGCGGTGGAGATGGGCGATCGCTATGCCGTGCCGAATTACGGTGTGATCCCTGGCGTGGTCATCCAGGCGCTGGCTACCGAGACACTGCGCCGCGGCCTCCCGCGCGAGGCGGGCTGGCCGCTGCCGTTGGTGCTGGCCGCGCTGCTCGGGTGGACGATCCTCCGCATGCGCACGCGCCAGCATCTCGCGGCTGCGACCCTCGCCAGTCCGGTCATCCTGTTCGCCACGTCGGCGCTGGCCGATGCAGCTGGCCATTGGTTGCTGCCGATGATCCCGGCCTTCATCACGATCACGTCGGCGAGCGGTCTGGCGCTGGCTACGCGTGCCACCGCTGCGGCACGCCGCCGGCGGATGCACGACGCGGGTACCGGCCTGCCCAACCGCCTGGCACTGCGCGAGGCGATGCGCAGCTATGCCGGAATCGGCGTGGTCACTGCGCATCTGGCCGAGTTCGACAAGCTGGCGGCCGGACTCCCGGCATCCGCGATCACCGAACTGGTGCGCCGCGTTCGCGATCGTATCGCGCTCGTATCGGAAGGCAGCACCGTCTACCGCGTCGAGGACCGCGTGCTCGCCTGGCGTTGCTATGACGAGGAGGCGCTCGAGTCCCGCCTCGCCTCTCTGCGCTCGGCGATGCTGGCGCCGGTCGAGATCGGCGGGCGACGGGTCGATGTCACGCTGGCGATAGGCTTCGCCTCGGAAGCGGCGGCCGCCTCGCCCGACCGCTGCGTCGCCAATGCCGCGCTCGCCGCCCAGCGCGCGATGGCCTCTGGCGGGCGCTGGCATGTCCATGACGCCGGCGAGGACGAGACGATCGAGCGCGAGCTTTCGCTGCTCGGCGAGCTCGACGAGGCGATTGGCAAGGGCGAGATCCATCTCGTCTACCAGCCCAAGCTCGATCTGCGCTCGGGCCGGATTGCCAGCGTCGAGGCGCTAGTGCGCTGGCACCACGGCACGCGCGGCTTCCTGCGCCCTGACCTGTTCATCCCGCTCGCCGAGCGCAACGACCGCATCGCCGCGCTGACGCTCCACGTAGTTGCCGAGACCATCGCCGACCTACGGCGCTGGCACGCGCTCGGCCATCGCATCACCGGCGCAGTGAATCTCTCCGTCAAGCTGCTGAGCTCGGCCGAGTTCATCGCGATGCTGCGTGAGCTGATCCGCACCAGCGGCATCGAGCCGGACGCGCTGACCTTCGAAGTGACCGAATCCGCCGCGATGCACGATCCGGAGGCCGCGGTCGCCGCGCTGCACTTGTTCCGCGATCTCGGCATCGCGATCTCCATGGACGATTACGGCACCGGCCAGTCAACGCTCAGCTATCTAAAGCAGTTGCCGCTCAACGAGCTCAAGATCGACCGCAGCTTCGTCCAGTTCGCGCATCAGAACCGCGGCGACGGGGTGCTGGTGCGCTCTACGGTGGAGTTGGCGCATGATCTGGGGCTGAAAGTGGTGGCGGAAGGGGCCGAGGACCAAGAATGCCTCGCCTTTCTCCGTTCGATCGGCTGCGATCTCGTGCAGGGCTATGTCATCAGCCGGCCCGTGCCAGCGGCGGAGCTGGAAGCCCTGCTCCCGCGTTCATTCGATCTCGCCGCCTGAGCGGCGGTCTTCAACATGGGGAATTTGAGAACGTCGCCAACGCGGCGAGTTGCTGCCCAATGGGATGGGGGTAAATCCCATTGCCGATTTTCATGCGACCTTATTTGGTCACCTACTTTGCGGCGTCGCCGACTTTGTCGGCCGCCTGGGTCACGGCCTGGGTCAGCGCATTCTCGCTGCGGTCTGGTGCCCCGACGGGTATTGTCGACATTTAGTACGTAGTTTTTGAATGGGCGGCTTTCGAACCAATTAGGCGCAGTCAAACCGAGGCGGCTGAGACCCAGTCGCCCTGCGCTACGGTGCCTGCCCATAAGATAGGTAGTTCGCCGCAACCCGCGCTTCCATGCGCATAGCAGCGGCAAGGTCCGCCTCAGCCTCGGGCCTACGACCGAGGCGTTTGGCCGCGATCCCACGACCGTACATCGCGGACGCCATTTTGGCATCGCCCTTGACCGCCTTGTCGTAAAGTGCCCAGGCATCTTGCCATCGCTGCTGCTGAAGGGCGACCAGACCGGCGCTGTCATAAGTGTTCGGTTCGGCCGCCAGAGCCAACGCACGGTCACACTGTTCGCGGGCCTTCTCGAAATCGCGTTTGAGATAGGCGGCCCGCGTCCAGCACGCGGCGTTGAAGCCCGCGGCATATTTGGGTTCGCGCAGTGTAAGCGCATCATAGTCGCGCAGCGCTTCTTCGTACCGGCCTAGATCCTGGTAGACGCCCGCTCGCGCTTCCAGAGCAGCCGAAAGGCTCGGGTCAGCGACCAGTGCCGCCGTGAAATCGGCGATCTGGCTGTCGGCCGGCCGCTTGAGCATGCCGCGAACGAGGCCCCGGCGATAAAGGCTGAGCGCTCGCTCGGTCGTGTCCGTGATCCCAAGCTCTATCGCCCGATCGAAATCGGCAAGCGCGGCCGGCCATTGCTGGTCGCTTCCGCTCAATCGTGCACGGATCGAATAGGCATAGCCATTGCGGCTATCGAGCTTGATTGCCTTTTCCACCGCGACACGGGCATTGGCCTTATCGGTGCGTCGAAGCAGCGCGTCGGCCAGTCTTGCCTGTACCATGCTGCGCCACTCGGACGTGAGGCTCGAAACGCCGCGCGCGGCATCCAGCTTGGCCATTGCCGGGTCCTGCGGGGTTTCGGCGATCTTCAGGGCGTTGGCGAAGTCGGCAGCCGCATCGGCAATCGCGTTGCTCCGCATAAAGGCCTGACCACGAACCGCTAGCGCGCGCGCCCGGGTTGCAGCGGGCACACCGAAATCCTCGGCCAATAGTTCACGGCACGCCGAGACGTCCTCCTTGAGGCAACGCTCCTCGTAAATGCCGCGCACATAGTCCGACATACGGCCTTGTGCGGCGGCGGTTCCGCTGGCCAGCAACACGAAAACGATACAGACGGTCCTGATCATAAACCCAACCCCAAGCGAGCGCAGTCCGGCCTTCACTCTGCGTCAAAGCGGCCAGCGCACCTCAACAACCCTGATGCCCTGTTGCCGCGCCTCGCTGATCCGATTCTGGCGCGCCTGAGTGGCGACGGCCCGTCCATTATATCCCGAATCGCATCCCGGCCGCTTAGTGACGCCCTGGTTCTTGCCGAGATAGTCGCCAAATTGCTGGAAGGACATGTCGGGGCCGCTCGGGACCGGATAGGGGTCCGAGACATAGACGGTCTTCATGTCCGACCCATAGACATAGCAATAGCCGTGGTTGCCGCTCTGCGCGCCGGCCGGCAATGCGCCGGCTAGCAGCAGGAAGGCTGCGGCGGTGCCGATGATCAACTTCGCTCGCATTGCCATATTCTCCTTTGTCTTAATCGCCCGCCGCATGCGCGCGCCGGCGGCCTCAAAGCGCGTGGCAGATGTCGGACACCCGCTTTGCCGAGGAAGCGAGCTCGAACATGCGGTCCTGTTCCTCGGGCGCGTCCGATTGGTCGCGGTGGAGCGAGAGTCCGAGGCTGTTCCGCACATCGTCCCCCGCCCGCTGGGTGCCGTTGAGGATCGCACCGGACAGATTGAGGAACGAATTGCCCGCGCTGGCGACTACCGTTTCCTGCCAGTTGACGAGGAAGGATCCGGTGGTGCCGTTCAGATCGACGACGATCTGGGTGACGCAGGGATCGTCCGCCGCCGCGATCACGGTGTGGGCACCGACAAGGCTGTTGCCGAAGTTGGACACGAACAGCTGTTTCGCCGACGCCGAGAAACCGTCCTGGGCATCGAGCGCCGCAGCAGCTTTGCGGGCAAAGTCATAGCCGTCCGCGGCGGCCGCCCGGATCCATTTGCCGCCTTCGGCCGGATTGCGACCGGCCAGCGAGCGGTCGTAGAGCAGCGTGCCATAGAGCATCTTGCTCTCTGCGATCCCGCCTTCTGCACCGATTTTGGCGTAGCGCAGCGCTCCCGCCAGGTCCTTCGCGGTGATCTCGCCGCGGAACAGCGCCTTGGCATATTCGCCCGCGGCGACGATCGAACCTGCGTCGGCGGCCTGACGAAGCAGGCGCAGATATTGCGCCGGATCGGGCGCAACGCCGGTGCCGTAGAAATAGTCGAGGCCGAGAACATGGATGCCAAGGGGCAAGCCCGTCGCCGCGGAGCGCTGCGCCCAGCGGAACGCCTCGCTGTCGTTCCGAGGCACGCCGGATCCCGTCGCATAGGCGCCCGAGATCAGCGCCATGGCGCGCGGGTCGCCATTCTGTGCGGCGGCGAGCACAGCGGCTGCGGAGCCGGGGAAACCCGCCAGGCGCCGCAGTTCGGGCCCGGTGAGCGTACGCCATTGCATTTCCGTGATTCCCCACGCCGTGCCGGATTGCGGAGCCATGGGACCAGGGTTGGGGACCGCCGAGACCGGCGCGCCCGCAAGCAAGAGAAATCCGCCGGCAAGGCCGGCGAGAAGAAGGCTGCGATGCTGTCGCATGATCAATGTCCTGCTGCCCCGTGCGCTCGGGCACGGGGCGGGTCTTGGAAATCGGTGGCCGGGAGCCTTAGTTGGCGCAACTTCCCTGCTCGTTCGCGACCGTGACCCAGCAGGACCAGCCGCCGGCATCCTGGGTGCAATTCTGCGGCGTGGCGTGGGTCGTGATGCATGTATGCTTTTCGGCTGCGACGACCCTGCCGCGGCGCTCCGCGTCGTCCATAGCCGAAGTGCGCGTCTCGCCGCTTCCCCAGATGCGCTCCCCTGCATAGGCGGCGCTTGGCACGGCGATCACGGCGAACGCGATGGCGATCAGAACGGGTTTGGTTCGCATGCTCTTCCCTCCTCTTGCCGGGCGCCAGCTTCCTGCATCCGGTTGATGCGGGAAATCTGCTGCGTCGTTCCGAGCGGGCACATCCCCTTTTGTGGGGTGTCGAAATCCCGTTGACCCGTGTGGAGGCGTTATTCCTGGCGGGAGGAAATCTCGCGCAAGGCCTGGGCGACACGGCCGGGTTCGGCCAAAGCCAATAATCGCCCCGACCCTTCCGCGTCCACGAACCGCGCATCGGGCAGCACCGCCCGCCAATAAGCGCGCACATCGGCAGGATCGTGGAGCGTATCGTGCTCGCCGATCATCACCGACCAGCGGTGCGTACCCTTGCGGGGAGAGGGGCGCGCCGCGGTCGCCATTGCGATCTGCTCGTTGACATAGCCGGCAACCCGGCCCGCCGCGAACATCCGGACCGCTCGGTAATAGTCGGTGACGACTTGCGGGTCGCGTAGTGCCTTCTGGTCGGGTGGGCTCCCGGCGAAGGAGCGCTCCATCATGCGTAGCAGCCGTTCCCGAGTGAGATGGGCAGATATCAGCCGCGCCATCATCGCGACGAGGCGCGGGTTGCGATAATAGGCTTCCTTGACCGCGCCGAGCGGCCCGGCCCGGCGACCCTTCTCCTCGGTGTGCGGATCGGGATTGACCAACACTACCCGGTCGATCAGGCCGGGGGCGGCATCGGCCAGTGCCAACACATGCTGCGCGCCGCCTCGCGCAACGACGTCGAGAATCGAGATATCCAGTTTCCGGCACACCCGCAGCACGTCCGGCACCGCTGCGGCGAATGGATCATGCCCGCCCGGCTCGGCGCCGGCAATGGGATCGGACATGCCGAATCCGGGCCGGTCTATCGCGATCGGGCGACAGCCCTCCGCCTGGAGCGCCGCCACCAGGCTGCGGCTCACCGGCCGCGAGGTCATGCTGCTATGGACGACCAGCACCGGCTTTCCCGAGACGGGCCCATAGTCGCTCCACGCGATCCTGCTGCCATCTTCGCGCGGCAGCATGCGCAACGGCTCGGCATGGTCGTGGGGAAGCGCGACATAGCCGCGCGTGGCCGCCGTGGTGCAGGAGAGCGCCTGCGCTTCCACTACGGTGCGCGCGAGTGCCGCGGCGCTGGAGACGCCGAGGCCGGCATAGATCCGATCGAGTTCCTTCTTGGCCGCGGCAGCGGACATGCCGAGACGGCGCGCCGCCACCTCGCGGGGCAAGCCCTCGGCGATCAGGCCCGCGAGCGCCGCCTGGCGCGAAGATAGCCCCCAGATATCCTCGAGCAAGGGCACGCCGGACCTCTGCGGGAGGACGCCGAAGGCCAGCGAGGCGAGGCTGGCGACCAGCGCGGGAAGTCGGTCCACGCCGGCGCGCCGCATCGCCTCGGACAGGCTCTCCCGCGCGGTATCGTAGGATATTCCCAACTGAGCGGCCGCCTGCTTGATCGTACCGCAGCGGATGGTAGCCATCGCGACGCGCGTCTGAAGGCCCGTCAGCCCGAAGCTCTCGCAGGCCGCCTTAAGGGGTGTCGCCCGAAGACTGGTAATCGTCGCCAGGACCACGACATGGCCACCGCCGAGTTCGGGGCGCTCTCGGATTTCTCGGGGAAGCACCCAGGAAGCGGCTTCGGTGGCGGTGCTATAGGCGAAAATCGCGGGGTCGGACTGGCCGTCGGGCGCTTCGACGGCGACGGGTGCGACATGGCCGCGACCCGTCCGAAGCACCTGGCTGACGATCTCGGTGTCGATGTGGCTTGCAGCGCCTTCGGCGGCGAACACGGCGCTGGCGACAACGACGTCACCCGATGCATCGACAAGCGCGGCGGCCAAGCTTTCCGGACGCAGGAGCGGATAGATCCGCATTTCCTCAGGTCCAAAATCAGCCTTAAGCACTCGCTCAATGGCGGCGGCTTCGCTGCGCACCGCCTCAATCATCGCCTCGGGCGTTTCGATCCAGCTCCGCAGCGCATCATGAAAGCCGTTCGACCAGGGGGCCGTACCCCGCCAAGCCCAGGTTGAGTCGTGGTCTTGCTGGCCGGGCCCGGTGGACATAGGAACTCCGAAAATCTTCAACCTGTAGACTCCCCGGATCACGGCAAAATTTTCGGGCAAAGTCCATCCGCTAATGCTGGGCGGGCGTCGCAAGCCAGTCCGGTGCAGATTTGGAAGGCAATGTTCAGTCAGTGGCCCGCCTCTAGGGTCCCGCCTTCAAGGCGTCTTGAACATCGCTGAACTTGCGATCGTGCCCGTCCGCTTGTGTCGGCCGAGGGATGGCGACTTCATTGAAGAGACATTTCGCAGGATCCGTCGCCGCGCGATCCGGTACACTCCGTCCGCTGCCAGGCAACGGGTTGCCAGTGTACCCAACAAGGATCGCCACCACGGGAGAACCTGCTTCAGTAGCCGGCATGCCTGTCGGACACAGCTCAGCCGCTCACTCGGTTCAGCGCAAATCTGAGGCGGTTGGAGATGGCATCGTCCGCAAGGTGCGCTCGGCGGTATCGGAGTTGCCCATTGCGCTGGAGATCGCGCAAAATACTCTCGGCATATTTGGTCAAGGTATAATTGCCTGCTGGGCGAGCCTCGACGTGCGGTTCGAGAACGATGAATGCCACATTAAGTGGCGCAATCGGAACTGAATGCAGCAGCGCGAACACGATTAGGTCGGACATTAATCCTCCCAAGCCCTTCGATTAAGAATACCTACCAAGCGAAGGCTGATGATGTCGGTCGCGATTCGGGACGGTCGCTATTGAGGCGAGAAGCCGAAATTGCTTCATGAGATTTGGGGTCCCGTGCGGTCTCGCCCGAACTGCCAATTAATCCCGTCGCGCTGGATGAGCCCCGCGACCGGCTTGCCCAGCTGTCGTTCCAGGACGGGTCGCCACGGCGCGAGATTGAACTCGCGGCTGCGCTCGACCAGCGCGTAGCGCCCGCCCACCGCCTCGATCTGCCGGGTCAGCCGCCCTTCGATGCGCCCGCCTCGTACGGCCTCGACATGGGTCTTGCCGAGTTCGTCCGTCAGCTCGCCGGCAATCCGCAGCAGCTCGCGGCGCTGCAGCAGGGCCATCGTCCCGCGCCTCAGCTGGATGCCGCTCCCCGCTTCGTCCGCCAGGCCCTGCTCGACCAGCCATTGCCGGCGCGCGGCAAGCGCGCTGCGAACCTCGCGCCCGAACCCGGCGTCGCGCGCGACCACCGGCTCATCCGCCCCAAGCGCATGATCAAGCCAGGTTGCGGCGTCGGCGCCGGGCAACCGGTCCAGCGGTACCGCGGACAGCGTCTCGATCGCGACGGGCTGGTCGCAAAGCTGCCGCGTCTCATAGGCGACCGCCCGCTCGACATGGTCCTCCGGAATAGCCCAGCTTCCGTCCGCCAGTCGTTCGGAGAGCCCCGCCCGCCGCATCGCCTCGAGGCGGCGGACATGCGCCTCGGCGAATGCTCGGCCGGCCTGAGGATCGTGCTCGAGATGATGCTCCGCCGAATAGCGCCCGTCATTCGACGCGGCGACCGAGGCTATGGTGCGATCGACCTCCCGGACCCCGGCCGCCCGCGGCGCCACGCGGACGATCGCGCCCTCGGGGGTAAGATCGGTCGCGGTGGCGCGGCCGATGTCGAGATAATGCGCCCTGCCGTCGATACCATCGACGATCAGGTAATGACGATCGCGATGCTCGTCGGAGAAGCCACGCCGGAGGACGCGCCCGATCACAGGCTCCCGCAGTTCACTCTCGATGACCCGGTCGGCTGGCGCCCGCTCGAGCCGGCGCGCGGTCAGTTCGCGTTGCATCAGCCGGATGATGTCGTTGCGCTCACCCATCCGGCGCAGCGTATCCTCCAGCCCGTCGGCTAGCTCCCAGCGGCCGTTGCCGAGATCCTCGGCGAGCCCCATCGCCCCCAGCTTGCGCAGGCGTCCGGTCGCCACCGCCTGCTGGAACGGATCGTTGTGCTTCGGCCCCGTGATCCGGTCGGCGTCCATCCGCCTAAGCAGCCGGCGGTCGATCGCGGTCAGCCGTTCCTGCTCGACATCCCGGCGCAGCCGGTCCTGGATCTCGCGATCAGTACGCGGACCCAGGTCGAGCGTGGCGAGCTCGGCGGCGCGCTCGCGGAGCCCGTGCGCGATATATTCGCGGGCAATGACGAGATTCTGCCCCTGGTCGTCGACGCCGCGCAGCATGATGTGGGTGTGCGGATTGTCGGTGTTGAAGTGGTCGACCGCGACCCAGTCGAGCCGGGTGCCGAGGTCATGCTCGGCCTGCGCCATCAGCCGGCGGACATAGGGCTTGAGGTCGGGATATTCCGCGCCGTCTTCGGCCGAGACGATGAAGCGGAACTGGTGGCGGTCGCCGGCGCAGCGATCGAGGAACGCCTTGCCGTCGGCGGCATCCATGTCGCGCCCGTAGAGCTCGCCGGGATTGCCCTCGCGCGTCACTCCGTCGCGCTGGATGTAGCGCAGGTGCGCGCGCGCGGCGGAGAGGCCGCTCCCGGCCATCCGCACCAGCCGCACCTTGACCATCGCGCGCCGCGCCCGGGCCCCGGCGAACCGGTCGCGGCTCGACAGCAGCCGTCCGATGCTCGCGCCGCGGCCGATCCGGCTGCCATCGAAGCGCCGCGACAGTACGCCGGTCTTGCTGCCCGCGAGGCGCGCTGCGGCGAGGACGCGCCCGCCATATTTGACCAGGCGCTTGGCGTCCTTCGCGCCAGGCTTGCCCAGCCTGGGCGTGAACTCGTCCTCGCTCACCGCCGGCCTCGCGGAGGCTCGCGGAAAGGCACCAAAAACGGCGGATTTCCGCCAGTTGCCAAGAGCCTGTCTCGCGCCGTCGCCGCCGAATCTCGCGAAAAAAGGATGTGCAGACAGTCACTTGAGCAGGGTCGCGAGACACTGCCTTTATCTTGTTTTCCCTGTCTCTCCACCCTGCCTCCCACAAGGCGCAAAAAGAAAGCCGGGACACGCTGCCTGTGCCGCAGCGCATCCCGGCCCGATCCGAGGAGCATTTCACGCATCCGCGAACGCCCTTCGCGCCTGCTCCGCGCGCCCGAAGCTGCGCTTGCCGAGCATCCCGTGCGCGTCGCCATCGCCGTCGACGAGCATCACCGCAACGAACCAGCCCCCGTCGATCCGAGCGAGAATCCGCACCCGGTCGAGTTCGATTTCGCTCTCCCCACCGCCGAAATAGCAGCCGAGCCAGCGCTCCTCGACCCGTGCGTCCCAGAGAAAATCGGCCTCCTCGGCATCGAGGAAACGTTCGGCGAGCGCTGCGCCCGCCTGCCGTCCAAACTCGATCTCGAGCCCCGAGACTAGTGCCGCCATCACGCGATCGGCCGCGTCCGAGATGGATAGAAGCTGTGCCATGATCAGTCTCCGCTTGCGGTCCTCACCATCGAGGACAGCGTCTCGAAGACGGACGGCGAAGCGGCGGTCAGGGCCGCCGGAGCGCGAGCGGAGGCGCCGCGAAGCGGACATGGGGGGAACCGATTTGCGGAGCAAATTGGGGGGTACCCATGGGCCTTGAGGGCCGCTTTGCCGCCCGTCATGCTGGGACTTCACGACGAGCCTTCCCACCCTCACCATGTCACGGCACCTCGCGGCGGATCACGAACATCGCCGGCATCTGGCTCGCAGCCGGGACCGTGACACTCGGCGGGGGCACCTCGCGGCGGACGAGGAACAGCGGCTCGCGCGGGCTCGCGGCCCTCTCGGTCGGTGCCGGCGCAGCGGCGGTGACGCGCCGCAAATAGATGATGGTCTCGGCCGGCAACCTTGTCTCGCCGACAAGCCAAGCGGCGTAGCGCGAAGGCCCGGCATTGTACGCGCCGAACAGCCCAGGATAGCCGAAGCGGTCGTACATGCGCCGCAGATAGCAGGCCCCCGCGACGATATTGTCGGCCGGCAAATCGGGATCGTCGCCAAGCCCAAGCTCGCGCCGGAGCTCCTCCCAGGTCGCCGGCATCAGCTGCATCAGCCCGATCGCGCCCTTGGGACTGCGGATTGGCTGTCCGTCGAGCGTCGTCCGGCCCGCGCTCTCGGCGTGCATCACGCGCGCGATCCAGTCGCGAGGGACGCCGCAGCGTGCCGCGGCCGCGTCGATCTCGGCCGACCAGCGCGAAACCCCATTGGCCGGATCGGCCAGAGCCAGTGCGCCGGCGAGCGCAAGGGTCAGCACCGCCATATCAGTCTCGCCCGGCCGATCAGGTCATGGCCCGCGCTGATCCCGAAATAGCGTCCGTCGAATGAGCCGGGCGCATCCATCAGCAGCAGATATTCGCTTGGGCCGAGCCGGCGGCAGCCCTGCCACCAGGGAAGTGCGCGGCCGCTCGGATCGCGCTCGACGCGCGTGGCGACGCGCACGCCGTTGACCGAGACCTCGGGCCCGGAGGCGCAGACCAGGTCACCCTGCGCGGCGGCGACGCGCTTCACCAGCGGGACATTGGCGGGGAGATAATGGCGCTCGGCGGCAAGCGCGCGCCAGCGCGGCGGCGGCCAGGCTATCGCCATCTCGCCGCGTGCGGGCGCATCGCCCGGCCATACCCAGTAGAGGCCGGTCGGCGCGCTGGCGCTGGCGTTCCACACCAGGCGTGGTGCCGGGCCATAGATGGGCGGCACCGCGAGTAGGACCAACGCCGCGCCGCCGAGAATGGCGAGGCGCAGCCGGCGGAGTTCGCGCCGGCGAAGGGCGTGACGGACTTCGCCCCAGGCGAGCAGCGGCGCGTCGTTGGGCGGGGCGCGGCGGCTCATGGCCGGATCCCGCGCGCGCTGTGCTCGCGGCTCCAGGCGTCGAGGTCGTCGATATGGTATTGGACGAAGCGGCAATGCCGGCGGAACACCGGCCCGTCGCCGCGCACCCGCAGCCGCTTCAGCGAGCGGCTCGATAGGCCCAGATAGGCGGCCGCCTGTTCGGTGTTGAGGAAGGGCGAGCCGCGCTTGGCGCTGGCCGCCCGGTCGATATCGTCGCCGTCCATGCCGCAACTCCTCGGGTGCTTCGAACGGCACCGGGGATGGCGGACGAGGCACCCGGCGAAGAGTGTCGAAAACCGACCCGTGCGATTTCGACACCCCCTGCAAGGCTGCGTCCCGCGCCGGTCGGCGCGGGACGCGAGGGGCTCAGCGCGACCAGATCAGGTTGTGGACGCCCTGCTCGCCCTCGACCAACGTCGCGTAGATCGGGGCGGGCAGCGACGGATCGTCGAGCTTGACCGAGACATAGGGCCGGTCCTCGCGCGAGGTCTTGGTCCAGCCGGCGCCGAACTCGACATTGCCCGAGTTCACGACCCGGTAGTCGGGCGCCTTGTCATTGTCCTTGGTCGCGGGCCGGATGCTCGCCTTCACGTTGAGCGTCAGGGTCCGGATGGTGCCGGTGAACACGCCGGACTCGTCGCGGGTGAAGCTGCCGATGGTGGCCATGGTATTTCTCCTCGTTCCTACGAAGCCGCGCCATTGCGGCCTCGATGGCGTCGAGGCGGCGCCGCCAGCGGCCGGCATGCACCCGGCCCCGCAGGGCCGGGCCGCAGCGAAAGCGAAGGGCGGCCAAAGCCGGCTTTCTTGCCTCGCGAGGAAGGCGCAGGGAGAAGCCCGAAGCCGGGGAAGAAAGCCGGCGACGCCGTTGCTGACCCAGGGCGCGCGGTGCCAGACAGCCATCGTGGAGAGGCCGCGTGCGGCTTTCGGGAATCCCGGGCGTGATGCCCGCGCCGCAACGGGTACGCCGCGCGCGAACCATCCAGCTTGCCGCCACCGGCCCGAACCCACTAGATGCAAAGGGCAATATGGCAGGACCGAGGGAAGCGACATGACGACATCGGACCAGGTCCGCGCCCTGATCGAGCGGCTGGCGCCCGAGCCGGTATGCGACGACTGCATCGCGGAGCGGCTGGCGTTGAGCGTCCGGCAGCACGCCAATATCAGGACCCGCGAGCTCGCAGGCGTAGGCGGGTTCGAGCGCCGAAAGGATGTCTGCTCGCTGTGCGGGGAGACCAGGATGGTGATCCGGCGTGGCGCGCATTGAGGCGCTCGCCATTGCGGCGCTGCTGTTGATCGCCGCCGCGCCCGCCCCGCAATCGGGCGTCGTCGCCTGGGTGACCGATGGCGATACCTTCCGGCTGGAGAGCGGCGAGCGCATCCGCATCGCCGGGATCGACGCGCCCGAGACGCAACCCGGCAACGCCAAGTGCAGCGCCGAGCTGGCCCGCGGCAAGCAGGCGACCCGGGCCGCGATCGTGCTGCTCAAGGGCCGGACGGTCGAGATCGAGCGGGTGGGGCGCAGCCACAACCGCTCCGTGGCCCGGGTACGGCTCGACGGCCGGGACCTCGCCGCGACGCTGGTCGACAAGGGAATCGCGCGCTGGTGGCCGCGCGGGAAGGCGAAGCCCAACTGGTGCCGGGGCTAGGAAAAAGGGGCGGCAGGACGCCGCCCCTCGAAGGTCAGGCCGCGAGCGGCTGCGGCTGCGACTCGGGCACGTGCGCCGCGAGCGCCGCCTCGACCTCGGCACGCATGGCGACCGTGCCGACGCCGCCACGCGCGGTATAGGCGCTAGGCGGGAAGGCCATCCAGCGCGGTATCCAGTGCTCGACCTTGGCGCGTCCTCCGGCACCGGCCAGATGGTCGGCGACGATCCGGCGCAGCGTCTTGCCGGTCTCGCCGGCATTGGCATCGGCGACGGTGGGGCCGGCCACGTCGGCGACGATATGCGCCAGCACTTCCCTGTCGCGGACCAGTTCGAGGAAGGCGGTATCGGCCTGCCACCAGTCCGCCATGCGGACACCGAGCTCCGACCCGACCGCCTCGACCGCCGCGCTCCCCGCGGCGAGCGTCTCACCCATCAGCACCGCGATCACGTCCATCAGCTTGGCATCGGGCAGGTCGAGCAGGGCGAGGAAGACGCCGACGACGCCGTGTCCGCCATGCCCGCCCCGGATCGTCGGGGCCTCGGGATCGAAGCCGAGCACCGCCAGCATCCGCCGCCGCTTGGCGTCGAAGACCGTCTCGCCCCGGCAGGTCTCGACCGACTCCGCGATGGCGTCGCTACGCGCCAGTTGCGGCTCGGCCTCGACCCGCCAGAGCGGCGAGCCGGCGATGGCGTGCGCGACCATCAGCCGCAACGCGACCTTGGGCCGCGACAGCAAGGCGGCGCGCACGGCAGCATGGCGATGCAGGTCGATATAGACCTGCAGCGGCCCGCTGACTTCCGGCCGAACCTGCCTGGCCTGCGCCGCCTCGGGCGTCTCGCCGCGTTCAATGCGCTTGACCTCTTTGCGGGTCAGATAGCCTTCGTGGAACACGACCTCGCCATTGGCGCGGACCTCGATATAGACGCGGCCGCCCTTGCGCTTCGGGGTCTTCACCTGCTCCCAGCCCTGATACTGCTGCGTGGGGCCGATAATCTCGACCGCGCTCCAGCCGGCCTCGAGATAGGCTGCCCGCCGCGCCTCGATCGCCGCATTCTGCGCGGTCCAGAAGGCGTCGGGGTCCGCGACATAACGCTGCTCGGCGAACAGGTCGGCGACCAAAGCGAGCTCGCTTTCCTCCACGTCGAACAGCGCATAGTCGGCGCTGATCGCTTGCCCGCCGAGCAGCCAGCCGCGCAGTTGCCAGCCGGTCGGACAATGCGCTTGCGGATCGTCCCACAGCGCCAGCCAGTCGCGCTGCCGCGCCTTGCTGGCAAGCGTCAGGTGGCGCACCGTCGCGGCATCGATCTTGTCGCGGCGGTAGAGGTCGCGGATGCGCGGCAGCAGATTGCCGAGCGCGAGCGTGCGCCGGACGGCCAGCACCGGCAGCGCGAAGGTGTCGGCGATTTCCTCAAGCGAGCGGCCCTCCTTGACCAGCCGGACGAAGCTTTCCCAGCGCGTCACTTCGTCGGGGGCGAGCCGCGCCATGTTTTCGATCAGCGAGGCCTCGATGGCGGCGGCATCGTCGCCGGCCTCGAGGATCGCGCAGGGGAAGAGGAAGGGCTCGGGGTCCGGGACGTCGGCGTCGGTGCGCTCGCCCGCGACGATTTCCCCGGCGCGGAAGCGCCGGGCGCCTGCGAGAATGCCGAACCGGTCTTCGTCGCCGGGCCGGACGATCAACGTCTGGAGGATGCCGCGCTTGCGGACGCTCGGCAGGATGTCGGAGACGTCCGGCGGGCGCTTGGCAAAGCGCATATTGGCCTTGTCGACATAGAGCTTGTCGAGCGGAAGGAAGTCGAGTTTCATCGGTCTTGCTCCTTGTGGGCGCCGGTCCCGTGCATCTGGACAGCGAGCGGGACCGGCTTCGGTTATGCGGCGGAAGCGGCGCGCCGCGCGCCTTCCGCGCCGTCATTCGGGCGGCGGAAACCGGTCGGACAGGTCGGATGCGGTGTCGCGCGCGCGCCGCAGCAGCGCCTCGGCCCAGAGGATCGACCCCGCCTTGCGCGCCCATGCGGCCCAATCGGTCAGCGGCAGGTCGGTCGCGAAATACACGTCGCGCTCGATGCGTAGCCCATAGGGCAGGCGCAGCGCCTCGATCTCGGACAGCGAGAACCAGCCGAGTTCCGGGCAGCCGAAGCCGAGGTCGGCGAGGCCGAACAGCGCGTCGCCGTCCTCGGCCATCTCGCTCGCCAGCCATGTCGCGGCGGAGAGGGGATGGAACAGCTTGACCAGCGGGCGCCTGTCCGTCGCCTCGCTGCGATATTGCGCGCGGAGCGCGGCGCGCAGCTCGGGGGTGAGCAGGCTCATGCGGCCTCTCCCAGCACAGGAGATTCGGCCCCCAAGGCGAGCAGATAGTCGGCGGCCTTGCTGGCGAGGCTGGCGGCGCGGAAGATCGCGCGATTGTCGGCGCGCAGCACCGCGAGCCACGACCCGAGATAATCGGCATGGCGGACGCTCGGCTGGATTCCGAGCGCGGCGCAGAGAAACGCCGAGGCCAGCTCGGCGACCAGTTCCTCGCGGGCATAGCCGGCGCTGCCGAACGGGTTGGAGAGGTCGCGCGCCAGCCGCGAGGCGTGCCCGGTCCAGTGGCCAAGCTCATGCAGGGCGGTGCGGTAATAATCGATCTGGTGGCGAAAGGCCGGTTGCGGCGGCACCCGGACATAGTCCTCGCCCGGCGCATAATAGGCCTCGGCCCCGCCTATCCGGAAGTCGGCTCGGCAAGCCGCTATCAGCGCCTCGGCAACGGGCACAAGCTCGCGCTCGGGAAGCGGCGCGGCGCCTGCCAGCATGCGCTCGGGCAACCCCGCTACTTGCGCGACGTTGAATAGGGTGAAGCGCTTGAGGAACGGCACCGCGCGGGCCGCGTCGCCCTCGGCAGCGGCGCGTTCCTTTTCCGCCTCGGGGGTGAACCTGTCGGCATAGACCACGCCGACGCCGTGCTCGCCCTTGCGGACGCAGCCGCCGGCCTCGATGGCCTGCCGGAAGGTCAGCCAGCCCTGCGAGGCATAGCCGCGCGCGAACCCCTCGCCCCACAGGATCAGCACGTTGATCCCCGAATAGGCGCGGTTCGAGGCGGCGTTGCGCGGCAGGCCGGGCGCGGCGGCGGCGCTGTCCCAAGGCTGCACCCATGGGAAGCGCCCGGCCTCCAGCTCGGCGGCGATCCGTGCCGTCACCTCGTCATAGAGCGAGGCGCGCCCCGCCCCCCGGTCCTCTCCCCCAGCGCGACGCCTGCTGATTCCTCCCATGCCCAACCTCCTCGACCCAAAGCCCACACCCGGCCCTGCGAAAGCGGGGTGGGCGGCGAGGAAGCCCGGACGGGCCCGCGGCAAAGGGCGGGGCGCACCGCCAGGCCGAAACGTGAGTGGAGGACCCGGGCCAAGCCCGGGTTGCGCCAAGCCCGCGCGGGCCCAGAAGGGCGCGCCGGCCACCTCGCTTGCGCAAGGCCCGGCCAACAACGCCGGCGCTGCCAGCGCCGACCACAGTCCCGCGCCAGCGATCGTCACCCGAAGGGACGGGGACGCGCGCAGCGCGGCCCGGCGGCTTGCCGTAGAGCGCGGTCGCGGAACAAAGCGATGTAAGAAAAAAGAGGAGACGCACCCTTGCCGACACCGCAGGCGGGGCGGCGTGCGCGCGCGAGCTGTGCGTTAGCCGCCGCCGCGCCCCCCGGTCCAAGGCAAGCGTGCATGCGCGGGCGTACATCAACGCGCGGACCCCGGGGGCTTCCCAGCACCCGTGTGTACGCCCCTTATTCCCGCGCGCCCTCGACATCGCCCGCGAGGCGCCGAGAGCCAAAGGTCAACCGGCTTTCCGCTTCCGGACCAACGGGTTGGACAGCTGGGGGATTGAGCGGCCTCGCTTTGCGGGGCAAGCTGCGGCATGGCCCAACGCGCTTCCCGCATTCCGCTGATACGCTTCTCGACGGACGACTTCCCCGCGTGCGAGCGTTTCGCAGCCTGGCACCGTGCCATGGCACCGATGTTCGAGATTCCCGCGTGTGGGGATGCATCCGAGTTCCGCGGCACCGCCTTCACCTATCTGATGGGACGGATCGCTTTCGGCGGTACCGATGTCGATGCGCTCGCCTATTCGCGCACAGCCGCCAAGATCCGCACCGACGGCATCGACCATTATCTGATCCGGCTCGATTTCACGCGGGAGAACCCCGAAGGGCTGCTCTTCGTCATCGACCTGGGCCAGCCGATCGAGCTGCCGCTCGCTCCCATGCACTGCCTGTGCATCTTCGTGCCGCGCGACATGGTCGACGGCGCGATGCATGGCATCGCCGCGCTGCACGGCCGGATCGTCACCGGCGCGCGGGGACGGATCTTTGCGGACTATATGAAGGTGCTGGCGAGCCAGGCGAGCGGCTTGGACAATGCGGACGGCCCGGCCATGGCCGACAGCATGATCGCGATGATGCGCTCCTGCCTCGAGCCCCGCGAGGGCACCGAAAGCCAGACGCGCAGCGTGCTCGATGCCACACAGCTGGGTCGCGCACGGCGCTTCGTCGATGCGCATCTGACCTCGGCGGACCTCGGACCGGAGATCATGGCGGAGGGCCTTGCGATGTCGCGCGCCAGCCTCTACCGGCTGTTCCGCCCGCTGGGCGGCGTCGCCCGCTTCATCCAGCAGCGCCGGCTCCAGCGCATCCACGACCTGCTGTCGAGCGCCGAGGAGCATCGCCGGATCAGCGAGATCGCGCTGACCTACGGCTTTCCCGACGAAGCGAGCTTCAGCCGGGCCTTCCGCCGCGAATATGGCTACACCGCCAGCGAGGCGCGCGCGATGCGCGGGCTCCAGAAGGTCGACCGGCTTGCGGGCGACCCGGAGAAGCTGGCCTTGTCGCCGCCCGAGCGGATGATGATGTGGGGCGACTGGATGAACCGGCTCGCCGAATAACGTCCTAATCGGCGCGGATTTTTTGCGCCGCGTCTCAGTCCTTTGGTCCTGCGTCTCAACTTCTTGCGCCTCGATTGACTTGGGGACCCGCGTCGATCCACTCCCGTGACCGTCTGAACGGCTGATCGAAACGGGGGATCATGCGACACGACAGCAAGGCCGGCGCCGTGCCTGCGCGCGGCTGCCATCCGCTGCGCGCGGCCTGACCACCCGACCGACGGATTGTCTTTTCGCAAACCCATACCGGAGCGCCGGTCCGCGCGCCCGAAGGAGTCCGCATGCCTACGCTTCGCCGCACCGTCCGCCGCCCGTTCACGCCGGCGCGGGTACGCCACGGCCTGCTCTGCTCGAGCGCGCTGGTTGCCGCAGCGCTGGCCCTGCCGGCGCATGCGCAGTTGGCCGCGCTACCGGGCGATGGCGGCGACATCCTGGGGGAGAACCCCGGCACGGTGATCGATAGCACCGCCGCCAATGGAGGCGTCCGGCTGCTGGGAACGACCGGCGAGGTGGTGCTGACCAATGTCGTAATCCGCAACACCAGTGGTTCCAACCCGGGCGGCAATGTCCGCCCGCAGGATGGCTATTATCAGTTCGCGGCGACGGGCGACGCCGTGGCGACGCTGCGCGGTAGCACCCGCATCTCAAGCACCCAGACCATCGGTGGGGATGGCGCCGCGATCTTCCTTGATGGCGCGGACAAAGGCGCCGCGACTCTGACGCTCGATAGCGGAAGCCACAGTTTCACCGGCTCGGACGAAGGGATCCGCCTGCGCTCCACCGTAGGCGCGGCTACTCTGGTCAACACCGGAAGTCTCAGCATTACGGCGCCTAACGGGATAGATGCGGCCGGCCGCGGCGTCGACCTGCGGCTGGGCCAGGTCGATATCCAGGGAAATTACGGGATCCGAGCTAGCGCCGTTGGCAATGGGTCGGTTTCGGTGGTGACGCGGGGTGGTACCATACGCGCGCTCGAAAGGGGGATCATGGTCAGCGTCCGGGGGCCATCCGCCAACGTCGCCGTGGACCTGCAGGGCGCGATCCTGATCACCAACACCAACATGGGCGGCTTCGGCCTGAACCTCGATTATGAAGGAACCGGCGCTTCGGATACCGGCGCGATAACCGTGACCACCAGCGCGGGCGGCACGATCGATGCCTTGGGGCCTGCCCGCACCACCGGCAATGTCGGGATCTCGGCGCGTTCGGATTCGGGGTCCGGCGGCGTAAACCTGGACATTGGCGCGAACATCGGCAGCACCAGCTTCAACCTTGGGATCGGCATCAGCGCCGGCAGCGCCGCGACCTCGAACGGCAAGGTCTCGATCAGAACGGCGGCGAGCATCGTGGCCGTGACGGGTATCTCGAGCAATTCCGGCGCTGCCATGGGCAGCAGTATCTTCCTGGGAGGCAACGTCAGCGCGACAAGATCGGCCGTTATCATTTCAGGCGGCATCGGCGCCTATGACATCGGGATCGCCGAGGGCGTAACCGTCCGGGGCAATCTGGGCGGCACGGGCATGGGCAGCATCGTGACGCGCGGCGGATCGATCGACAATAGCGGCATCATCCGCAACGGTGCCGACGATATCCCCGGCAACGGCGCGGCGATCCAGATGGGGACGTCCAGCGGGTCGCTCACCATTATAAACCGGGCCGGTGCGGCGATCGAGAGCGGCAGCCGCGCGATCTCGCTCCAGGGCAGCGGCGCACACGATATCGACCTCCAGCTCGGGTCGAGGACCATCGGCGACATCGTCGAGGCGGGAAGCGGCGCCAACACGCTGATCATTGCCGGCCGGCTCGACGGTCGCTTCGACGCCAGCGGCACCTCCGCGGATTTCGTCACGCTCGAGGCGACCGGTTCGCTCGCCGGCGCCAGCCTCGGCGCGGGCGACGACACCTTCCTCTACCGCGGCGGCGATCTCGCCGGCCGGGTCGATGGCGGTACGGGTACCGACACGCTGGCGATCGATGTCGGCGACGGCATCACCGCGCAACTCGACGTCACGGGATTCGAAATCCTCGACCAGCGCTCGGGCATCGCCGCGATCGGCGGGGCGATGGCGAGCCTGGCGCGCATAGACATCGGCAGCGGCATCATGGACTTCCTCGATGGCCGCAACCTGACCGCAGACATACGCGTCAATGGCGGATCGATCCGCGCCGGGGCAGCGGAGGCGTTCGGCACCGGCACGATCCATCTGGTCGATCCGACGATCCAGCTCAGCGCCAGTAGCAGCTATGGCAACGACATCGTGCTCGAGGCAATCGACCCGGTGAACGATCCCTCGCGGATCCTCGTCGATGCGGGAATCAGCGCCTATCTCAACGGCCGGATCAGCGAGACCGGCAGCCAGCCGCTGGTGATCGGCGGTGGCGGCACGCTGACGCTGACCAATGCCGCCAACAGCTGGACCGGCACGACCACGATCGACGCAGGCACGACACTCGTCTCGCTTGCCCCCGGCACGCTGGGCCCCGACGGCACTACGGGAATTGTCAACAACGGCACGCTCGTCTTCGACTGGAGCGGCTATGGGGGGCATCTCTCGGCGATCTCCGGCAGCGGCGCGCTCGTGAAACGCGGTACCGGTGCGCTGACGCTCGCGGCGAACAACGGCTATGCCGGCGGCACCACCTTGGAGAACGGCAACCTCATCCTGGGCGGCAGCCAGGCACTCGGTGCCGGTGCCCTGACGCTCACCGGCGGTATGCTGCAGCTGCGTGGCTATACGCAGGCCGCGTCGGTGCTCTCTGGCGCCGGCGGTACCCTCCTGTTGCAGGCCGGCGTGCTGGACGTCAACCAGGCCGGCGACAGCATCTATGCCGGGTCGATCGACTTCAGCGGCGCCGACTATGCCAGCACGCTCAACAAGCGCGGCACCGGCGCGCTGACGCTCTCGGGCGTGCTGACCGGAGGCCTGGGCACGATCAACCTCGATGGCGGCGCGCTGACCCTGAGTGGGGACAACGACTTCACCGGCGAAGTCTATCTCCGCGCCGCGACGCTGCGCCTTTCCGGAGACAATGCGCTGGGACGGGCCGACCTGTTCACCAGCAGCAGCCTCGGCCGGATCGAGGCCGTCGGCAGCCTGACGCTGTCGAACGACCTCTATCTCGGCGGCGCGCTGGGCACCCAGACGGTCATCTCGGTCGATGACGGCGAGACGCTGAGCCTTGCCGGCCAGATCAACGGCAACCGACCGATCGTCAAGCAGGGGGGCGGCACGCTCGCCTTCTCGCGGACCAACTACATGGCGTCCAACATGCTGCTCCAGCAGGGCGGCATCGCGGTCCTGGCCAACCAGGCGCTCGGTACCGGATCGGTGACCGCCTCGGACGGCACGCGGCTGGTGCTCGCGGACGGCATCAACGTCGCGCAAAACGGGCTGATCCTGAACGGCAACCTGGCCGTCGATGTCGCGAGTGGCGCCGCGCACATCAGCAAGGCCGTCTCGGGAAGCGGCAGCCTGACCAAGACCGGCAACGGCACGCTCTACCTCGACGTACAGAACAGCTTCACCGGCGGCATGCATTTCAATGGCGGCACCACCGTGCTCGGCGTCAACGCGACCCTGGCGGGGTACAGCCCGGTCGACTTCAATGGCGGAACGCTGGTGATGAACCGCTTCGGCTCGATCCTCGGGCCGCTCAGCGGCACTTCGGGGGCGATCCAGCTCATCGATGCGAACTACGGCCTGGTGATCGAGCAGGACGCCGACACCCGCTATGCCGGCACGGTCGGCGGGGCCGGCTTCTTCGCCAAGCAGGGCAGCGGCACCCTGACCATGGCGGGCGAGATCAGCGGCGACGATGTCCGGGTTCGCTCGATCTGGGGCACACTCGTGCTCGACGCGGCCAACAGCTATGGCGGCGGCACCGAGATCAACAACGGCTCGAGACTGATCGTCGGCAATGACGCGGCGCTCGGCACCGGTGACCTCGTCGCCGCGATCCTCGAGGCGCAGCTCGAATCGAACAAGAGCGTCACGCTCGCCAACAACATCGTCATCGAGCGAAACGGCTCCACCTACGGCAATCTCGCCATCGGCGGCGATCACGACCTGACGCTGACCGGCACAGTGGCCGAGCGCGGCACCGGCTATGGCGGCGTGCTGATCAAGCGCGGCGGCGGCACGCTGACGCTGGCGGGCCATAACAGCTATAGCCAGGGCACCGTCCTCGAGCGCGGCACGATCCTTGCCGGGACAGACGATGCCTTCGGCACCGGCACGGTCCATGTCGTCGGTACCGGCACGATCGCGCTCGGCAGCGGGCGGGTGATCGCCAATGCCATCGATCTCGTTCGCGACAGCGGCCAGGGCTATGACGGCCAGCTCACCGTGGACGTGGCGAGCGGCAGCGCCGTGCTGTCCGGGCCGATCGGCGGAGACGGTTCGCTCAGCGTCAGCGGCGCCACCCTGCTGCTTGCCGGCGATCTCTCCTATACCGGCGCGACGACCCTGCGCGGCGGCGCAAATCTCACGCTGGGCGGCAGTGGCCTGGTTTCCGGCATGCTCGGTCCGGTCACGATCGACGGCGGCATCTTCACCGTGGATCGTGCCGGCGATGTCGTCATCGAGCAGATCGACGGCGCGGCCGGCAGCTTCGTCAAGACGGGCAGCGGCACCACCAGCCTATGGCGCGAAGGAAGCTTCACCGGCGATGTGACCCTGGCCAACGGGACGCTCAAGCTCAGCGATCCCGGCGCGATCGCCCAGGCCCGGTCGGTGTCGCTGACCGGCGCGGATACGGCCATCGACCTGTCGGTGCTCGATGGTTTCGCCGCCGCCGCGACGCTGCACAATCTCTCGGGCGTGGCGGGCAGCACGATCGCGCTGGGCTATAGCGGTGTCCTTTTGATCGACAATGACCGCGAGACCGAGTTCGCCGGCACGATCCGGGGCACGCTTGAGCCGGCGTGGGTCGGCCGGGTATTCGCACTCGGCACGGGTACGCTGACGCTGAGCGGTGCCAACGACCTGCGCGAAGTCGATATCGAGAACGGCACGGTCAAGATCGCCGGGGCGGGGACGCTCGGCGAGAATGCCCGGGTGTCGATGTGGGATTCGACCCTAGATTTGTCCGGCGTCACCGGCGGGCAGTTCGCGATCGGCGGGTTGAGCGGCGGCCCCAGCACCATCGCGCTCGGCGCGACCACGCTGACGATCAACGATGGCGGGGACATCTACGAAGGCACGATCACCGGCACCGGCGGGCTGCACCTCGTCTCGGGCTGGCTCGGGCTCACCGGCGCACACGACTATACCGGCGAGACGGTGATCGATGCGGATGCGGCGCTCTACACCGCCGCCGCCCAACTCGCGAGTTCGGTGCGGGTCGAGGGCACGCTCGACATCTCGCAATATAGTTTCTCGAGCAGCTTTGGCGGGCTCAACGGCAACGGCACGGTCTCGCTCGGCAGCAACGAGCTTATCCTCACCGGCGGCGGCGACTTCGGCGGTGCGATCGAAAGCGAGAGCGCGGGAATCACGCTGCTCGCGGGCAGGCTGAACCTGTCCGGCACCAACTATTTCGGCGGCAGCGCGGGCATTGCGGAGGGCGCGACGATCGCGCTGATCGGCAACGGATCGATGGCGAACGCCACGCTCGACATGAGCGGCACCTTCGACATCAGCGCCGCCACCGCGCCGGTGTCGCTCGCGGGCCTGTACGGCAGCGGCAGCCTGGCGCTCGGCAACGGCCAACTGACGCTTCGCGGCGACAGCGAGTATTCGGGCACGATCTCGGGCGGCACGCTCGCCATCGCCTCGGGCACGACGCTCCATCTGGGCGGCGGCGCATCGGCGGACGGCACGCAACTGGAGGTGCGTGGCGCACTGGACCTCGGCCTGATCGAGGGGGATATCGGCTTTGCCGGGCTTACCGGCGCCGGCTCGATATCGCTCGGCGCGCATGACCTGCTGAGCGGCGGCGGAAGGTTCGACGGGACGATCGATGGCCTGGGAGGCCTGCGCGCCCAGGCGGGTGTGGTTACGCTCACCGGCGCGAACTTCTATACCGGCGCCACCACCGTCGATGCCGGTGCGACCCTGCGCCTCGACGGCGGCACGCTCGCCAGCGATACGATCGTCGCCAATGGCTTGTTCGACGCTGCCGGCGCGGGCGCTGCGCTGACGCTCGCGAGCCTCGGCGGCACGGGTTCGGTCCAGCTCGGCGGACATGCGCTGACGCTCACCGGCGCGAGTAGTTTCGGTGGCACGATCTCGGGCAGCGACACCCTCTCGGTGCTGGGCGGCGCCACGCTGGCGCTGACCGGATCGGCGGCGATTACCGGCGCGCCGGTGGCGCTGGGCGGCACGCTCGATCTGCGCGGCACGGGCGGCGACACCGCGATCGTCGATCTGACCGGCAACGGCTCGGTGCTGCTCGGCAGTCATGCGCTGGTGCTCGGCGGCAACGACCACGACAGCAGTTTCGCCGGCACGATCTCGGGCGTCGGCGGCCTGACCAAGACCGGCACCGGCACGCTGACGCTGTCTGGAGCCAATCTCTATACCGGCCTCACCCTGGTCAGCGCGGGCACGCTGCGTATCGGCGGAGTGAATGTGCTCGCCGACGACTCGCTGCTCGAGGTGCGCGACGGGGCGACGCTGGACCTCAATGGCTATGACGAGGTCGTTGCGCGCTTCGTGATCCAGGGCAATCTGATCGGCGGCGGCACGCTGCGCGCCAATGAATATGTCCTCGACGGCGGCATCATCGATCATGCGCTGGGCGGTGGCCTGCTCGACCAGCGCAGCGGCACGACCCTGCTGACCGGCCCGGCGGGGGCGCTCGACGTGCGCGTCAATGACGGCACGCTGCGGCTGGGGGCCCATGAGCGGCTCGCGGATAGCGCGGCGCTGCTGATCCGGTCGGGCGGGACGCTGGACCTGGACGCGTTCGACGAGACGGTCGGCACCGCCTGGATCGCCGGCACGCTCGTCGGTAGCGGCACGCTGACCGCGGGCAGCTACACCTTCGACGGCGCGACGATCCTCGCCAAACTGGGCGCTGGGGAAGTGGTGCAGCACTCGGGTGTATCGACCCTGCTCGGCCGGGCCTCCGGTTCGGCTCGGATCGAGGGCGGCATGCTCCGCATCGGCGATGGCGGAACGACCGGCGCGCTGGCGGGCGACATCGCGGTCGATGGCGGCATTCTGGCATTCAATCGCGCTGACGCAGCGACCTATGCCGGTAGCCTGTCCGGTGCGGGTGCGATCACTCAGGCGGGTGGTTTGCTGACGCTGAGCGGGAACAGCAGGGACTTCACCGGCACGATGACCGTCTCGGGCGGGTTGGCCGTAACCGGAAGCTTCGGCGGTACGGGCTCGACCCTCCGCATCGATAGCGGCGGCCTGTCGGGAACCGGACGCATCGGCGGCGTGGTCGCGCTGGCGGACGGTGCGCATCTGGTCGGCGCGCAGGGCAGCACCCTGTCGCTCGGTGCGCTGACGCTGGGCGCGGGGTCGATCGTCGACGTGACGCTGGCCCAGGCATCGACGAGCGCGCTGTTCGACGTGGCGGGCAACCTGACGCTCGACGGCACGCTCAACGTCACCGCCGCGCCGGGCTTCGGGGCCGGCGTCTACCGGCTGTTCGACTATGGCGGCACGCTCACCGACAATGGCCTGGCGCTCGGGGTGGTAGCCGGTTCGTCTGCCGATGGGCTCTCTATCCAGACCGGCGCCGCCGGCCGGGTCAACCTGGTCAATAACGCCGGCGTCGCGCTCGCCTTCTGGGACGGCGGCATCGCCGCGCAGCATGACAACGGCATCGTTGAGGGCGGTACCGGGACCTGGAGCCTGGGTGGACGCAACTGGACCGACGCCAATGGCAGCGTGAACGGTGCGATGACGCCGCAACCGAGCTTTGCCGTGTTTCAGGGCATTGGCGGCACGGTGATGGTCGATAATGGTGCTGGCCAAGTCTCGGTCCTCGGCATGCAGTTCGCCTCCGGCGGCTATATGCTGGCCGGCGGCGCGATCGCCTTGTCGGGACCGAGCGCGACGATCCGCGTCGGCGACGGAAGCGCGGCGGGGGCGGGCATTACCGCCACGATCGCGGCTGCGCTCACTGGCAATTCGATGCTGGTGAAAGACGATCTCGGTACGCTCGTGCTGGCGGGCGCCAACGGCCATTCCGGTGGAACCCTGGTATCGGCCGGCACGCTGGTCGGCGACACGCGGTCGCTTGTGGGCGCCATCGCCAACAATGCCGCGCTGGTGTTCGATATGGGTCGGGACGGCAGCTATGCCGGTGCGCTCACCGGCACCGGCATGACGACCAAGGCCGGGCAGGGCATTCTGACCCTCACGGGCACCAGCACGACCGACTGGACGGTCTTCGGCGGCGGGCTGGTGGCGAGCAGCGCCTCGCTCGCCGGCGACGTGGCGCTGGCGGCGGGGGCCGGCCTTACCTTCGACCAGGCGGCAGCCGGCACCTTCGCCGGAAGCCTCTCCGGCGCCGGCACGCTGACCAAGACGGGCGCGCTGCTCACGCTCAGCGGCGACAGCGCGGCGTTCGAGGGTGCCGTGACCGTCGTCAGCGGCGGCCTCACCGTGACCGGCACGCTCGGTTCGGCCAGCTCGACCGTGGCGGTCGCGAGCGGCACGCTGGCGGGCACCGGCACGATCGGCGGCGCGGTGACCATTGCCGATGGCGCGCATCTCGCCGGCAGCCAGGATGGAACGCTATCGCTCGGTGCGCTGACGCTCGGCTCGGGTGCGGTCGTCGATGTGGCGCTGTCCCATGCCTCGGACATCGCGCTGTTCGACGTTGCCGGCAATCTCACGCTCGACGGCACCCTCAACGTCACGGCCGCACCGGGGTTCGGCGCCGGCATCTACCGGCTGTTCGACTATGGCGGCACACTCACCGACAAGGGGCTGATGCTCGGCAGCGTGGCCGGCGCCTCGGCCGATGCCCTGACGATCCAGACCGCGCTGGCGGGGCAGGTCAATCTGCTCAACAGCGCCGGTGCGACGCTTGCCTTCTGGGACGGCGGCGATAGCGCGCTCCACGACAATGGCGCGATCAATGGCGGCTCCGGCAGCTGGGACGCGGGTGGCCGCAACTGGACCGATACCGGCGGCACGCTCAATGGCCCGATGCAGCCGGTGCCGAGCTTCGCGGTGTTCGGCGGCATGGCCGGCACCGTGACGGTGGACGGCCACGTCTCGGCGACCGGCATGCAGTTCGCCACGACCGGCTACACAGTGACCGGCGGCACCGTCGCGCTCTCGGGCGACCGCGCAACGATCCGGGTCGGCGACGGCAGCGCGGCGGGCGCCGGCTTTACCGCCACAATAGGCTCGGCGCTCACCGGCGGCGCCGCCCTGGTCAAGACGGACCGGGGCACGCTCGTGCTGACCGGCGCCAACAGCTATACCGGCGGCACCGTGATCGAGGCGGGCACGCTGGTCGGCGACACCCGCTCGATCCAGGGCAATGTCACCAACAGTGCGAGCCTTGTGTTCGACCTGGCCAGTGCCGGCAGCTATGGCGGCAGCGTCAGCGGCACCGGCGTGGCGACCAAGGCCGGGCAGGGCGTGCTGACCCTAGCCGGCGCCAATGCCGGCGAGTGGCGCGTCACCGGCGGCAATCTGGTCTCCACGACTGCCCTGTTTACCGGCGATGTCGATCTGGCGGCCGGCACGAGCCTCACCTTCGACCAGTCGGCGGCGGGACGCTATGCGGGGACGCTCACCGGCACCGGCAGCCTCGTCCTGCGCGGCGGCGGGGCCGTTTCGCTGACCGGCAATTCCTCTGGCTTCCAGGGAATCACGACCGCCGGCGGCCTGGTCTTGGTCGATGGCATGCTCGGCGGTACGCTCGACCTGCTCGCGGGGGGGCGTCTCCAGGGCACCGGCACGATCGGGTCGGGACGGATCGCCGGTACCCTCGCGCCGGGCAATTCGATCGGTACCCTGAACGTCGCCGGCAATCTCAGCTTGCTTGCCGGCAGCAGCTATGAGGTCGAGACCAATGCCGCAGGACAGAGCGACCGGATCGTCGTAGCCGGCAGCGCCTCGATCCAGAGCGGGGCGGTGGTCCGGGTGCTAGCGGCGGAAGGCAATTACGCGCTCAATACCAGCTACACCATCCTGACCGCGGCGGGCGGGCTCTCCGGCACATTCTCGAACGTGACTTCGAACCTTGCCTTCCTCACGCCGAGCCTGGCCTATAGCGCCAACGCCGTGACGCTGACCCTCAGGCGCAACACGATCGACTTCACGGCGGTCGCGCAGACCCGAAACCAGCAGGGCGTGGCGCCGGCGGTGGAGGCGCTCGGGCTGGGCAACCCGCTCCATGACGCCGTCGTCGCGCTCGCCGCGCCGGAAGCACGACGCGCCTTCGACCAGCTCGCGGGCTCGGACTATGCCAGCTTGCGCGGGCGCCTGATCGAGGACAGCCGCTTCGTGCGCGACGCGCTGCTCGCGCGCGGCGAACTCGCGGGCGAGGAAGGCCCCGCTGCCTGGGGCACGGCGCTCGGCAGCTGGGGTTCGACGCGGGGCGGGGCGCTCGCGCAGGGCTATGATCGCGACCTCAAGGGACTGGTCGCCGGCTTTGATGCCGCGCTTGGCGGCCATTGGCGCGCGGGCCTCGCCACCGGCTACAGCACGACCGACCTGCGGACCGGCAGCGCCACGCACAAGGCGGACAGCTATCATGCCGGCGGCTACCTTGCCGGCGGCTACGGCATTGCCTCGATCCAGCTGGGCGCGGCCTATGCATGGAACGATGTCCGCTCGCAGCGCCGCATCGCGTTCGGCGGTCTCGCCCAGGGACTGGGCGAGCGCTACCGCGCTGATACCCTGCAGCTGTTCGGCGAAGTCGCGGCCAAGGCCGATCTGCGCGGTGTTACGCTCCAGCCCTTTGCCGGCCTGGCCCATGTCCGCCTCGGGGGCGCGCAGATCGCCGAGCATGGGGGTAGCGCTGCGCTTCACGGCGGCACGCGGGACGAACGCATGACCTATGGCACGTTCGGCCTGCGCGCGAACACGGCGCTCGACCTTGGCCGCACGGTGTTGCGCTTCAAGGGATCGACGGCGCTACGCCATGCCTTTGGCGACACGCTGCCGGGCGTGGATTTCGGTTTCGCCGCCGGTCCCGGCTTCGCCATCGCGGGCAATGCATTGGACCGCGACAGCGCGGCGATCGATGCCGGGCTGGAGCTCGATCTCTCCCGCCGTGTCACGCTCGAAATCTCCTATGCCGGCAACCTTGGCGAGCGGACGACCGATCACGGCGCCCGCGCGGCGCTGCGCCTGCGATTCTAAGCTGCGGTCTGGCGCGGCCCGCCGACGCCGATCCCGGGGATCGCGCGCGCTGGCGTCCAGCCCGGGCCGATACAGGTCGCAGCGCCTGTATCGGCCCTGGCTTTCCCGAGGCTGGCTCGCGGTTCCGGTGTCTTGTCTGGCGCCGACCTTGCGGTTGAGGCGCATGCAGGACAGCCCGCGTTATTTTACACCAGCTGCTGGCCGGGTGCCGCCTTCAGGCGACCGCGAGCAGTGCGTGCTGGACATCCTCGAGCGAACGGAAGCGAACGAGGCCGCCGGCTGGTCCCTCCGGATGCAGGGAGAGGGGAGATTGCAGCCGATCGCTTTCGATCGCTTCCACCAGTTTCTCCCACTCCGCTGGTGTCAGTGCGAAGAGAGTCGATACCTCACCGCCAATTTGTTTCATTGCCACTCCCTGTCCTGTTTTCGCGAACCCGCCCAAGGCCAAGTTCGCGCCATCGATGCCGAGGACGGCTGGTGCGTCCGCGCACCCCTCACCGTAGATCGCTTCTCATGCTACCAGCACCGGGCGGTCTGTCCGCCCCCAGGCCCTCGCCGGAGCCAACTCGGATCCGGCGCATTGGATTTCAAACACCCCGTCCACGACGCATCACTCGGCAGGGCGAGTGCGCTGGTCATGCGCCACCCGGAGGAAATGGAGCGCCGCCGCGATTTGCTGGCGCCATTGATCGAGAAACTCGAACAGCGCCGGAAAGTCCGGCGCCCGATCGTTCTGCTGCCAGACGAACAACTGAAGCCGGAAGGGCGCGCCGGGCGGTAGTAACGGACCTCGGCGGCAGTGCGCCCATGGCCGTCCGACCGTGCCATGAAGATGTCGTCGGTCATCGTCCTACGCCATCTGCACGAATGTGCGGGAGACCGAGGTCACCCGAGGACCGCAGCGCCTTTTCGGCTCTCATTCGCCTCTTTGCGCCTAGTGGCACCCGCGGTGCCGGCACGCAGGGGCGCGCAGAGCTGTCGGAAGCCCAACGCGCCAGGATCGCGCGTTTCACTTCGGGCTCCGGGCTCGGGTGGTGCGCGAATTCGAACGGGTGAAGAATGCGGGAGACGGGTTGCGACATGATCGTCCTCCTTTCCTTGGTCGCTCCTTTCTCGTGGCCTTCTGGCCGGGCAGAATTTTGGTGGATTGCGCGCCCTCGTCAAGGGCTTGGCTTGCGCCAGGTGTCCAGGATCGGAGGGTTTTATGCCGCGTTCTCACCGGGTGAAAAAAATCGGCGCTCCGGGTCTTGAACGGAAAAATCGAGGTTCCTAATTCGCCGCCGCCCGCCGCTGCTAGGGAGCGTCGGGCACATTGACATCATGCTTTTGCAACTGGAGGTTTTGCCATGCATTTCCGCCCCTTGCACGACCGTGTGGTCGTCCGCCGCATCGAAGCCGAGGAGAAGACCTCGGGCGGCATCATCATCCCCGACACCGCCAAGGAAAAGCCGCAGGAAGGCGAAGTCGTCGCCGTCGGCCCGGGCGCGCGTGACGCCAATGGCACGCTCGTCGCCCTGTCGGTGAAGGCCGGCGACCATATCCTGTTCGGCAAATGGTCCGGCACCGAGGTCAAGATCGATGGCGAGGACCTGCTCATCATGAAGGAGAGCGACATCCTCGGCGTGATCGAGGCGCAGGCCGAGCTCAAGCAGGCTGCGTGATCGCCCGATCCCTCAACATCTCAGGAAGGACATAAGAAAGGAGTTAGCCAGATGGCTGCCAAGGAAGTGAAATTTGCGTCGGACGCGCGTGATCGCATGCTGCGCGGCGTGGATACGCTTGCGAATGCAGTGAAGGTCACGCTGGGGCCGAAAGGCCGCAACGTCGTGATCGAGAAGAGCTTCGGCGCGCCCCGCATCACCAAGGACGGCGTGACGGTCGCCAAGGAGATCGAACTCGCCGACAAGTTCGAGAATATGGGCGCGCAGATGCTGCGCGAGGTCGCCAACAAGCAGAACGACAAGGCGGGCGACGGTACCACCACCGCGACCGTGCTCGCCCAGGCGATCGTTCGCGAGGGCTCCAAGGCGGTCGCCGCGGGCATGAACCCGATGGACGTCAAGCGCGGCATCGACCTGGCGGTCGGTGCGGTCGTCAAGGATCTCGAAGCGCATGCCAGGCAGGTCAGCGCCAATAGCGAGATCGCCCAGGTCGCGACCATCTCGGCCAATGGCGACGAGGAAGTCGGCCGCATCCTGGCGGCGGCGATGGAGAAGGTCGGCAACGAGGGCGTGATCACCGTCGAGGAGGCCAAGAGCCTCGAGACCGAGCTCGAGACGGTCGAGGGCATGCAGTTCGACCGCGGCTATCTCTCGCCCTATTTCGTCACCAACCCCGAGAAGCTGCGCGCAGAGCTCGACGACCCCTATATCCTGATCCACGAGAAGAAGCTCGCCAACCTCCAGGCGCTGGTGCCGCTGCTCGAGAAGGTGGTCCAGTCGGGTCGCCCGCTGCTGATCATCGCGGAGGATGTCGAGGGCGAGGCGCTCGCCACGCTGGTGGTCAACAAGCTGCGCGGCGGCCTCAAGGTCGCCGCGGTCAAGGCGCCGGGCTTCGGCGATCGCCGTAAGGCGATGCTCGAGGACATCGCCGTGCTCACCGGCGGCAACGTCGTGAGCGAGGATCTCGGCACCAAGCTCGAGAATGTCACCATCTCGATGCTCGGGCGCGCCAAGAAGGTGGTGATCGACAAGGACAACACCACGATCATCGACGGCGTCGGCACCAAGGCCGACATCGACAGCCGCGTTGCCCAGATCCGCCAGCAGATCGAGGCGACCACCAGCGACTATGACCGCGAGAAGCTGCAGGAGCGGCTTGCCAAGCTCGCCGGCGGGGTCGCGGTGATCCGGGTCGGCGGCGCGACCGAGGTCGAGGTGAAGGAAAGGAAGGACCGCGTCGACGACGCGCTCCACGCCACCCGCGCCGCGGTCGAGGAAGGCATCCTGCCGGGTGGCGGCATCGCGCTGCTGCGCGCGCTGAAGGCGCTCGATGGCCTCAAGGCGGCGAATGACGACCAGCAGTCGGGTATCGACATCGTCCGCAGGGCGCTGCGCGCGCCCGCGCGCCAGATCGCCGACAATGCCGGCGAGGACGGCGCGTGGATCGTGGGCAAGCTGCTCGAGAGCGAGGACTATAACTGGGGCTTCAATGCCGCGACCGGCGAATATCAGGACCTGTTCGCGTCGGGCGTGATCGATCCGGCCAAGGTCGTGCGCACCGCGCTCCAGGACGCCGCTTCCGTGGCCTCGCTGCTGATCACCACCGAGGCGCTCGTCGCCGAGTTGCCGAAGGAGGAAAAGCCGGCAGCGATGCCCGCGATGGAGTATTGAGCGCTTGGGCCCGGCCGCTTGGCCGGGCCCATTTTGAATGGACGCACATCTTACCGTCCCTGGGGCGATATGGCCGCGAAATATCGGCCGGCCATCCCTTGGGTCGTCGAAAGGAAAGCGGCCGCACGGCCCACATGGGCGCCGGAGCCAAGGCGGGCACCCATGGTCGGGACCACCGATCGCGAGATCAGCAGCGACAGCGGATTGCGTGAGCCCTTGATCCAGGAACCCGACAAGGGCGGATCGCAGGAAGAATTCAAGCCAGGGAGAAAGCCGGACAGGACGCGAGGGCAAACTACACGTCCTGTCCGGATACAGGGACGGTGGTGACCGGACCCCATATGCGATGCCGTCTCCTTCCCAACGATGCGGCGCGGCTGCGGTTCCGCCCGCTGACCGGCGGCCCCAGGGCCGGCTGAGATAGCCCGCCTGCCTGACCCGGGTTGAAGCAGGGGAACATGCTTCTAATACGGCCCGCCGGACTTCGCGACCTCGGCGCGCCTCCGCGCAGCGCGTTCAGCCCTGCGCCGCTCTTGGCCAAAGCACCGATTTTCGCGCCTGATCGCGACGACGGTTTATCGCATCTCTATTTCGTGGCCCTCCGCGTTCGGGCGGCGGGATGAAGGAGGGGTTGCGATCGCCGAGCCCGGCACCGGAAGCGGGCGGCTTGAACTAGGCCGCAGACTCATAAATGCGGCCTTTCGGCAAACGCTCCAATGTCGGCCGTTGAGCGAAGAGGCGGCCGATCCAGAAGCGGTCAGGCTGTAAACGCCCCAATAACAGGCGCTATGTTTGTGACTGGCAGTCGCGAGGGTTGCCGCCTCCAAGCCTATTACTCCCGAGGTACCGGGCTGACATGCCAACCTCGCGCATCGCGCGCGCGCGGCCTCTCCAGCACGAAGCAGACATAGGGTCGCCAGCCAAGCGTGATGGCGTGCCTCGGATTGACCGCCCATTTCTTCCGCGGCCTGAAAATGACGATCCGCCAAGGCACTATAATAATCCACTGCATCGATCTTCATGGCATGCTCCAGTGCCCCATTTCATTTCACCGTTCCCAAGCAGCAACCCAGCTTAGATGAGCCGATGCGAGCTAGTCTCATGCACACGCCATGTTTTTCAAATCTGTAAGATTGCACCCGTTACATTACTGAGTTGCTCAGGAATGCTTTGTTACGTGACATCGCCCCTGCTCATGAATTGGGCAAAATACTCAACCCAGGTGCGTCGGGATCGATTAAGGAATTTCGAATTGATCGAACAGGCTCGCGCATGTAACCAAGCGGAACTCGCAGAGCTGCGGCGTCAGGCGCGCGTGCTGACGAGCGGCGTGTTTGGCATGAGCGGCGACGCCGAGCTCTCCCAAATCGTTGAGCGGGTCGCCGCAGAGACCGGTTTTCCCTTTTCTGCAGTGTCTATCGTAGACCGCTCGACTCTGTGGCTGGCCGTCGCCTACGGCTTCGATCCCAGGGAGTTCGCCAGGCCCGACAGCTTCTGCGACGCCGCGATTGGAGTTCGCAATTACGCGCCTTTGTGTGTCCCCGATGCTTGGCACGAGCCACGCTTCAAGTTCGCTCCCGCCGTGCTCGAGATGAACGTGCGTGCCTATTTCGCCGCACCTCTGGTTACCAGCGATGGCTTTGCGCTGGGTACATTATGCCTTCTGGACCAGAAACCCAGGACCATGGACGCGAACGGCCTCGAACTCCTGAAATCCCTCGCAAGCCAGGCGACCGAGGTGATCGAGCGCGAGGCAAACGCGCTGGCATACGCCAAACATGCCATGGCCGAGCTCAGTACCCGTATCCGCTTCGCAGTTGCGGACCAGAATGACTCTGAGGTGGCCGTGCTCGACGAGGAACTTCGTCGGATGGAGGCGAAATTTGGGACTCATTGGAAATAGAAGCTCTGGCGCTGGCCGCGTGTAGCGCGCAAGAACGGCTGCCTTTTCGGGGATACGCCGGGAACGGTCGGGCGGCAGTCCACCCAATCAGCCGATTGACCGGGGATGCCGAATGCAGTCGTTTGTCGGTTCACGACCTGGCCTGCATGCTGCGTGGGATCCGAGTCTCGCGGCGTGCCGGAGGGACACCAGATTAGAGGCCAATTCCGGCCAGCGCATCCTGCAGTTCGCTCGCGCGAAACGGCTTGGTCAGCCGTGGCAGGTCGGGGGCAATCCCTTCGACATCGGCATAGCCCGACACGATCAGGCAGGGGAGCCCAGGCCGTATCCTCCCTACTGCCCTGACGAGCTGGGTCCCGTCCATGCCCGCCATGAGATGATCGGTCACGAGCAGGGCGAAATGCTCGCCCGCCTTGAGCAGGTTGAGTGCTGCCTGCGCCGATTCCGCCTCCACCACGTCGAACCCGCATTCCTCGAGCATGTGCGCCGTACTCGCACGAACTGCTTCCTCGTCATCGACGAGCAACGCCGTACCCCGCGGTCCGGCGCGAGCGATGGCCTCGTCGGAGCCGGCGGGCGACGGTATCGCGGCCTCCGCTGCGGCTGGAAGCCAGATCTCGACGTTCGTGCCGAGTCCCGGCGTGCTGAGGATGCGAAGGCCGCCGCCCAGCTGCTGCGCCAGTCCGTGAACCATTGAGAGCCCGAGACCCGTGCCTTTCCCAATCCCCTTGGTGGAGAAGAAGGGCTCGATGGCGCGCGCCAGCGTGTCCGAGTCCATACCAATCCCGCTGTCGGCCACCGAGATCATCACGTAGCGGCCGGGCCGCAGTTCGCCTTGCTCCTTGCCGCGCACGTCCCGCACGGTGGCGCCGATGCGAAGCGTCCCGCCCTCGGGCATCGCGTCGCGCGCGTTCACGCTCAGGTTCAACAGGGCCATCTCGACCTGGTTATAATCCGCCATCGCTGCGGGCAGATCGCTGGCCGCCTCGACCCGCACCTGAATCTGCGGGCCCGTCGTGCTCGCGATCAGGTCGCCCATGCCGGCGACCAGCGCACCTACGTCGATGGCGGTCGGCTGGAGCGGCTGGCGCCGCGCAAAGGCGAGCAGGCGCTGCACGAGGGTCCGCGCCCGCTCCGCCGACTGCAGCGCGCCCGCCACGAGCCGCTGCTCGCGCTCGTTTCCGAGCTGCTTGCGGCTGAGCAGGTCCAGCGAGCCGATGATGGGCGTCAGCAGATTGTTGAAGTCATGGGCCACGCCGCCGGTGAGCTGGCCGAGTGCCTCGACTTTCTGGGACTGGCGCAGCTGCTCTTCCGCCTGGGACAGCCGTCGCTGCTCGGCCATCCGCTCGGTGACGTCGTGCACGATCTGATAGGCGCCGATCCGCTGGCCCGAGCGGTCGCGCAGCACATTGAAGGTGATCTCGAAGAAGCGTCGCTCGCGCCCCGGGTCTCCGAATTCCTCGACCATGGTGAATTCCTCACCGGCCAGCGCGCGTCCCCAGGTCCGGCGCACCTGCTCGCGATGCTCCGGCAGGTGATCGAGCGCGTCGAGCATCGAGGTGCCGACGCTGGGCCGGATGCCATAGACGGCCTCGAAGGCCTTGGCGGCGGCGCGGTTCACCGCCAGCCAGCGATAGTCGAGATCGGCGACGAGGATGATCGCCGTGGTGTTCTCGACCACGTCGGCGAGCAGCTTGCGCTCGGCCAGTCCCTCGGCGACGCGTTGCTCGAGCGTCTGGTTCAGCTCGAGCAGCGCGCGCTCGGTCCGCTTGCGCGTCGTGATGTCGATCGCGGTGCCGATGATACGGACGCACCTGTCCCCTTCGAAGACGCCGCGGCCCTTTGCGGCGACCCAGCGGACGATACCGTCCTCCTTGCCGATCGTGCGATACTCGACGTCGTAAAGGGCACGCCGCGCCGGATCGGCGGCGGCGCCATAGGCCGCCACGGTCGCCTCAAAGTCCTCAGGGTGCAGCCCGGCGTAGAAATCCTTCATCGAGACAGGCACATCGGGAGAGATGCCGAACATCCCCTTCACCCGCGCCGGCCAGAACAGGGTGTCCGCGACCGTGTCGACGTCCCACTGCCCGATTTCGGCGGCATCCAGCGCTAGGCGAAGTTGCTCCTCGCTCGCGCGAAGATTGGCCTCGGCCGCGACCCGCTCGACATGTGCCCAGGATCGGCTCGTGACTTCGCGCATCACGGTCAGGTCATACTCGCTCCAGCGACGCGGCACTCTGTCATGGATGGCCATCAGGGCGGTCAGGCGGCCGTTCTTCACCAGCGGCATGCAAAGGGTGGCGGCGACACCGATGTCCTGGAAGGTCCTGGCCTCCTCGGGCGCGATTTCGACAAGGTTGTCGTTGATGACCAGCGGCCGGCCGGCGCCCAGCTCGCTGACCGCCAGCCGTCCGAAATCGGCCAGGCTGTAATGGCCCAGGATCGAAGGCGAGCCTTCGGCATGCCAGTTGCCGCGAATGGTGAAGCCATCCGCATCGGGATCCATGTCGGCATAGGCGCAGTTGGTGACGGACAGGTGTGACGCGACCATGCGCACGGTGACCGACAGGACCTGCTGCGCGTCCTGCAGGGGCGCGATCGCCTGGCCGAGCTCGTCCAGGAAGCGATAGAGTTCCTCGCTTCGCGCAAGCCGCCGCTCGGCGAGAATCCGCTGCGTGATATCGAAGACCAGCGCGAGCATGCCAACCGCCCGGCCGGTCGCATCGCGCACGGGGACATATTCCAGGTCCATCCAGACCTGTTCGGGGCGACCATGCCGCCAGAGCTCGAGCTCCTGGGCGTGAAATCTGAGAGATTGGCCCCGCATCGCGGCATCCAGCACGCGCGCATTGAAGGCACGCGCCTCGGGCCAGACATCGAGCAGCTTGCCGCCGAGCGCCGCGGGATGGCGCGGCCCGCAGATCTCCGCATAACCGTCATTGTAGAGAAGAATGCCGTCCTGACCCCAGAGCAGGGCCATGGGGACGGGAGACGCCAGCACGATCTGGACATGGGCGAGCAGCGCGCTCGGCCAGGTCTCGATGGCGCCGAGCGGCGTGGAGCGCCAGTCCATCGAGCGAATGCGGTCGCCGGTGTCCCCGCCACCAACAAGGCCGGAAGGTGTCACGTTCTCGCTATCCCCCTCGGGCCACGGTGAGAAGCCGATGGCCGATATCTGCCTGATATTACAGCATTCCGGCCAACGGACCAGCGCCGCTTGCCTGCATGCCGATGCGCGGAGTCCAAGGGCGGCGACTGCATGCACTGAATATGCCGCGCCTGGTCTGTACGCCGAAACCGCGTCCCGTCGCGCGCCTGCCCTCAGCCTTCCTTGGGACCGAACCCCTGTTCGACCGGGCGTTCCCCAGACGAATGGCGGTCGAGCGCGACGCGGATGCGGTCGGCGAGCTCCTGGCGGCGATAGGGCTTGCCGATCACGTCGAGCCGGCTGCCCCGCGGAATGTCAGCAACCAGGTCCTCGTTATAGCCGGTGGTCATCAGGATGGGCGTTTCGGGCCGCAGCGCATGGAATTGCTCGACGAGTTCCAGGCCGCTCATGCCGCCAGGCATCACGATGTCGGTAAACAGCAGGTCGACCGGACGATCTCCCAGCAGCGCCAAAGCCTCTTCGCCGCTCGATACGACCAGAACCGTGTAGCCGAGCGCTTCCAGTTGCTCCTGGGCAAGTGCCCGCACATCATCGCTGTCCTCGACGAGCAGGATCGTCTCGCTGCCACCGGTGCTCGCCTTGTCGACACGCGGCGCGGGCGCGGCGACGCTCTCCGTTCCGGCCACCGGGAACAGCATGCGCACGGTCGTGCCGCGTCCCTGTTCGGAATCGATCTCGAGGCGCCCCCGCGACTGCTGGAGGAATCCGTGGACCATCGCGAGGCCGAGCCCGGTACCGCGCTCGCTGCCCTTGGTGGTGAAGAAGGGTTCGGTGGCGCGCTGGCGCACCTCCTCGCTCATGCCGCTGCCCTCGTCGGTGATCGCGAGCACGACATAGTCGCCCTCGGGCAGCTGATGAGCGGCGGCATTGCCGTTGAGCTTCCACAGCTCGGTCGCGATCGTCACCTTGCCGCCCTGGGGCATGGCGTCGCGCGCGTTGAGCAGGACGTTGAGGACGGCCATCTCGAGATGCGTCGCATCGATGTCGATCTCGGGCAGCCGGCGCTCGAGCGCAGTGACCAGGCGAACCTGCGCGCCAACGGTGTTGTCGATGAGGTCGCCGAACTCGTGGATCAGGGTGTTGAGGTCGGTCCGCCGGGGCTCGAGGCGGGTCTTGCGGGCGAAGGCAAGCAGCTGGCGGGTCAGGCGCGAGCCTCGATCGGCGGCGCGCGCCGCGTTGCCCACCAGCCGATGCTGCCGATCGGTGAGCGCGTCGCCCTGCAGCATGTCGAGGTTGCCGGCGACGACCTGAAGCAGGTTGTTGAAATCGTGCGCGAGCCCGGCGGTGAGCTGGCCGATAGCCTCCATCTTCTGCGCCTGGCGGAAGGCCTGCTCGGAGGAACGACGGCGCGTCACGTCGAGCTGGCTGGCGAAGAAATATATCAGCTGGCCGTCGGCGTCGTAGACGGGAGCGACGAACACCGCGTTCCAGAAGGCCGAGCCGTCGCGGCGATAGTTGAGGATCTCGATCGATATCGCTTCCTCGGCCGCGATCGCGTCGCGCAGCTCGCGGACGGTCTCGCGATCGGTGTCGGTGCCCTGCAGGAAGCGGCAGTTGCGGCCAACGACCTCGGCCTCAGCATAGCCGGTCAGGTCGAGAAAGGCCTTGTTCGAGAAGACGATCGGATTGTCGCTCTGCCGGGGGTCGGTCAGGATCATCGGCATGCGCGTCATCTGGAGCGCCGCGAAGAACACGGTGCCGCGCTGGTCGAGGCCGGGCTCGGCGACAGTCGAGCGCTTCCAGTGATGCTGCCCCTTGTTGCCCGTGGGGCTGTACGACGTGGGGTCCTTGAGATTGCCCGCCGGCTCACCGGTCGCTTCCTGGGCAGTGTCGGCTTCGCCGCTGTCCTTGCTGCTCACCATTGTCCTCGAAGAAAAGTCTATGGCAAGAATGTTCCCGGAGCGTTTCGGTTTCCATGCGCGCGCAAATCCGCCGCAAGGTCCGCCACGGGAGACCCCCATCGAACCGGGAGACCGACACAGCCGCCCACCTTCCCCGCAAGGCGGCGCCACACGCGTGAGAATCGTGGCGCACGTGCCGGAAAGGCTTTCGCCGCCGGCATGCCCCGCTATCAGCCGGCCATGGCAAAGTACGATCCCCTCCGCGATCACCTCAAGTCCGATGGCAGGCCGCTGATCACCCTGTCGTTCACGACCATCTCCCGCCTGGTCGGCGGCCTGCCTGATTCCGCCTCGGACTACCGGTCCTGGTGGTCCAACCAGCGAGGCAGTTCGCGCTATGTCCAGGCGCGCGCCTGGCGCGATGCCGGCTATATCGCCGAGCCGGACCTGATGAGCCAGATGGTGCTGTTTCGCAGGGGCTGATCCCGGCGCCTCTCCCGCCGCTCCCGCTTGGCATGTCAGTGGCACCGGGAACGAAGGCAAAGCGCCGGCATTGTCGTGACGATGACGTCGATGGCGGTACAACTGAACCGGGACTATGCGATCGGGCTGGCACGTGCCTTTGCCGGCGCGATCCTTTTCGGGCTGCCGCTGCTGATGACGATGGAGATGTGGGCGATCGGCCTGCACATCGCGCCAGCGCGCCTGTTGCTGTTCCTGCTCTTCAACTTCGCGGTGCTGGTGCTGCTGTCGCGCTTCGGGGGCTTCGAGCGGACCGCGACGCTGACCGAGGACGTGCTCGATGCCCTGGCGGCCCAGGCGGTCGGCATGATCGCCTCGATCGCGATCCTCGCCCTGTTCGGGCTCCTGCGCCTCGATCTCCCGTTCGACGCCGCGCTCGGGCAGGTCGCGATCCAGTGCGTGCCCGCCAGCTTCGGCGCGATGATCGCGCGCAAGCAACTGGGCTCGGGCGAAGGGGACGAGGACGAGAGCCTTGCGCATCGATCGGCCGGCTATGCCGGGCAATTGTTCCTGATGCTCGCGGGCGCGCTGTTCTTCGCCTTCAACGTCGCACCGACCGAGGAGATGATATTGATCGCGTACAAGATGAGCGCAGAACATGCCCTGGCGCTCGTTCTCGCCTCGCTCGTTCTGCTGCACATTCTGGTGTTCACGGTCGGACTGGCGGGACAGGAAGCCGGCCCGGAAGGCGCTGCGCCCCTTCGCCTGTTTCTGGTCTATACCGTTCCCGGCTATGCCATTGCGCTGCTGGTCAGCCTCTATGTGCTTTGGACCTTCGGCAGCCTCGACGGGCAGGACAGCTTCATCATCGCGCGCATCGTCGTCGTGCTCGGCTTTCCCGCCGCGACCGGGGCCGCGATCGCGCGGCTGGTGGTCTGACCATGGCAAGGCGCGAACCGCATGCACGAACCTCGGCGCTCGAATGGGCATCGGCGGCGCTCGGCCTGGCCGTGCTGCTGCTGGTGTTCGCCGTGATCGGCGCCGACCTCCGGCGCGGGGGCGCCACGCCGCCGGCGATCACCGTCGAGGTGCGCGAAGTAGCAGCATCGGGGCAAGGGTTCGTGGTCGTATTCGAGGCGATCAACCGCGGCGGTACCGCTGCTTCGGTAGAGATCGAAGGCACGCTGTCCGTCCCCGGCAAGCCGTACGAGACGGCAAGGGCGACGCTCGACTATGTCGCGGCTGGCGCCCGGGTCGAGGGCGGGCTCATGTTCGCACAGGACCCGCGCCAGGGCAGGCTCAGGTTGCGGGCGCTCGGTTATCAAGATCCGTGACGGACCGCCGCCCTGCTCTCGGGCATCGGGGGAATTCCTCATCCGCTGGTCGGCCGCGCGGCGCCAGGCACCGACGAACCGGCGAAGCACGATTAGCTGCGCGCCGAAGGGCAGGCGCCGTTCGCTATGCCCGTCCGGCGCTGCCTTGGGACCCTGCCGCCTCTGAAGCGTTGGACCTGTACGCAGTTGCACGGAGAGGTCTCAGATGCGCGACGATCAGGAACGAGGCGGCGGAGCAAAGCCTGGCGACACACCCGCTGACACGCAGGAAATGAATGACGAAAACACAGCGACGCGGTCCGGCAAGCAGCAGCCCGCCACGACCTACAATGTCGTCGGCTTCTACGAGAAGGGGCCGCTGCAGATGCGCCTGGCCTATAACTACCGCAACGCCTATGAGCAGACGGCCCAGGGCAATCGGGGCCAGCCGGTCAATGTCGATGCATACGGGATTCGGTCAACGGCGTTTGCGCGCGGTGCGCTTGGCAGGCGACGCGGCCTTCTCGTCCTTCGGCGCGAGCGCGACGCCGAGGCGACCGGCCAGGTTTCGACCGATCGCTGCGATACTCTCCTCGCCCCGGCGTGTCAGGAGCGGCGGTGCGGATAAGGTTCGCGCCGTAAGCAGGACGACCACGTGCTTCGAGCCCGTAAGCCGCTTGACCGCCGGCAGCTGGGATTCGTGAATCTGGCCGGCCCGATCGATGATCTCGCCGACTCCCTCGATCGTATCCCTGACGAGGCCGGCGAGGCCCGGGGTCCCGGCAAAGCCGGTGAACGGGGTCACGAAGCTGGTGAGGACGCCGTCGAAACTGTACGTCTTGTCCGGGATGAAGACATGCGCGTGATAGTCGCTCGGGATGTCGACTTCATTGACGCGAATGACCTGCTCGTCCGGCCCGCCATAGGGCGAAGGCACGAACTCCTCGATCTTCGCGCCGGCAGCGATCCCGCTCCAGACGAAGCGTTCGTCGTGACCGGCCATTTCGCGAAGCACCGCCTCCAGCGCGTGGGTGCCGCGGCCCTCGAAGACGACGTCCTTGAAGAGAAGGTTGTGGCGGCGCAGGACGGTGAGCGATCCGCTTCGCCTGCCACCCTTCAGCCACCGGGGCCCGAACGCGATTCCTGGGAGCGCTGCGGCCTGGTCGGACACGACCCAGCCATATCGAACCTTCGCCATGAAGTTTCTCCTTTCCTTGGCCCGGGATTGGGCGGTCACGCATGCGATCGAAAAGCTCAGCAGGTGCCGGATTGCGGCTGCACGGTCGTCCCGGCGATGCGCAGGCAGGTCCCCGCGCGCCGCCTCGAAACCTCATTCCAGTAGCCAGCCTGGCGCCAGTCGTTGTGGAAGAAATCCAGCTCGCCCAGCACGGTGAGGCCCAGGGCGTCCGCGGGAACGGAAATGGTGCGCCGCCAGCCCGCGGTCTGGACACCGCTATGCCAGCTTCTGTCCTCGGTCTCCTCGCCGACACCCCGCGGCTGCTGCCATCTGACGATGAACCGGCCCCGGTACCCGCCGTCGTGGCGCAGCTCGATCGCGTAATTGTCGAGGGTCCTGCAACTCGGTACCGCGAAGGGACCATCGTAGCGGGCATGGGCCAGCTCGCCGGTCAGCAGGTTGACCGTATAGCCGATCGGCAGGCCCGGATTGTCCCGGGCGAGCTGGCTGCCGCTCTCGATGATGTCCTTCACCTGCCGGTCGTTGTCCGGACCATGGGCGACGACCCGCGCCGCATGTTCGGCGCCGCCGCCAAGGACGATGACCCCGAAGCGCGAATTGTTCGCCACGCGCCGCGCGTGCGCGTTGACCTGCCCCTTGGCGCCGGTCCCGCCCGTCGCATAGTCGAGCGCCGCTTTCGCGTCCGCTTCGGTGACGGAGGCATCGGTCTCCATGCTGACCAGGATGAGCCGGCCATAGGCGACGCTGCTCACATAGCCGGGCAAGCGGGCAGGGCCGAAGTCGCTGCGCAGCCGCGCGATGCCGACATCCCTGCGGAAGAAGCCTGCGACGTTGCGCGGGCGGTCGACCCCGACAGTATAGAAAACCTGCCGGAAGACCGCGAGGTAGGTCGCCCTGGACTGGTCGCTCGACGCCGAGAGCATCGCCGAAGCCCGGCCCCCGGCCCATTGCGCGCTGAAGCCCAGGCCCGCCGCGGCCTGCTGCGCGTTGTAGGAGCGCGTCCTGCGGTAGCTGACGATCGCCGGCGCCTGATAGCCTCGCCCGGCCGGGCCGGATAGCCAGGCGCTGACGACGCCGTCGACCGCGGCATGGACGGTGCCCGCACTCGGCTGCTGGACCAGGAACCGCGCATCGGCGCCGAGGCCGGGCAGCGAGATGTTCAGGGCGAGGGGCGGGCGCGGGTAGCTGGTGACGGTCGGCCGGCCCTGGGCGAGCCGCTGGTCGACGACCAGGATCGCCCCGGGGTAGATCCGGTTGGTGTCGGCGGACAGGATCGCAAAGGAATCCTCCAGCTGGCTGCCGCTGAGCTCCTGCGGTTCACAGACGATCGTCTGTACCTGTGTCTCGCGGCGGGAAGCGGGCGGCACGGCCGGTGCCGCGAGCGACAGCAGCTGGGTCGCATCGCGCGGCAGGCCGAGCAGGAAGGACTCGACCGGATCGGCGACCTGGGCCGCGACGCCCGGGGCCAGGGCGAGAAGCATTGTCGCTGGCAGGATGGCACGCATGAGTGGCTGTCCTTTCATCGGTTGGAGCGCGCGGACGGCACAGCCGCCGCATCAGGTGTTCACGCCGGCAGCAAAGCGCCCGGCGCGGCGGGCGCCGGTTCCCCGCGCAGCACGCGATCTGCCCCCGCTGCGCGGCCGCATGGTCAGGTCCGGCGCTGCCGGCGCACCCCTCGGCAATACGCGGGTCCAGTGCTGCGGGCGCGGCTGCACGACCCTGTCCGCGACCCGCCAACAGGTTCGGCAATAAGGGGCCGGGGTGATCGGCAAGCAGTGCTTAAGGCCCTGCCAATCATCAACTGCTCTGGCCCGGCTTTCCGGTGGGCAATATTCTTGGTCGACCGGCACATGCTACGTGCGGAGGACCGATCTGCAACGTAACTTTGGTGGCATATCCTCCCTCCTAGGCGACGCGGCAGCCACCATTGCGCCCGAACTTGCGTTCGCGCGCGCGGCGGAGTGGATGGAAGAGGCCGCTCGCCTTTTCTCGCATCCGGCGTTCGGTGCGGCGCTGGTCCGGCTCGGCGGCAACCTGCTTGCGATCTCCGAGGCGAACCGGTCCTGCGCCCGCGCGATCGGGCAGCATCGCCGCTACGGCGTCGCGGCGCTGGTCGTCTATTTCGACGGGCGCTTCCGAAGCGGGCTCGGGCCGGCGCCGACCCGGGCGATGCTGACAGGGCTGGCGCAGCGGGCGGGGCTGGGCACCCGCCGGGGCATCGGGGCGATCCTCGACGTGCTGCTGCACTTCGGCTTCGTCTGCGAGGCGGCCCTGCCCGATGCCCGGTCGCGCCGCCTGGTCCCCGCCGCGCCGCTGACCGATTATCTCACGGCCGGGCTCGCCGCCCGGCTCGACGCGGCGGCCCTGCTCGGCCCCCTGCCGTCCGCCGCGGGGCAGCCCGATCGGATATTGCCGGTCTATCTCGACCAGCTGGTCGCGCCGCTCCTCGCCGAGAACCGCATGCCGCGGCAGGCCTTTCCCGAGCTGGCGCCCTTCGCCGACCGCGTGGCGGGATATATGCTGCTCTTCCATCTGCTGGCGTTGTCGGAACAGGCGCCACCGGGCGCGCCGGTCGCGATCCGAGTCGGCGATCTCGCACGCCGGCTCCACGTCTCGCGCATGCAGGTGGCGAAGATCCTGGCGGCGGCGGCGCGAGCCGGCCTGTGGACGACCCATTCCGGGCCGGCCATAATCTGGAACCCGGAAATCCATCACCGGCTGAGGCTGTTCGCCGCGGTCGAACTGGCGCGGGCGACCTGCGCGGCCCAGGCCTGCATCGCCGAATCCCCCGCCTGACCCACCGATGCCCGCGTGCCACCGGAAGCACGAAACGACCGGCCCGGCCGCGCCTTAGCGCGCCCGCCATCTTGGTCACTGCGCCACGACGCGGATTCCAAACAGGCTAATCGCGCAGCAGGCCCCGCCATCCGCCCGCCGCCATCGCCCGTGCCTCGGCCACGCGGCGACGGACCCGCGACATCAGATAGTCCGAGCGCCCCTTCCAGTCCGTGCGAACCCGTTCCTCGCCATAGAGCGCCACGGCCATCTCGCGATAGGATGCGCCTGCCGCGAGCGCGTCGCCGACGCGCAGCGTCTCGAGGCGCCGGGGCAGGCCTGGCTCGGCCGGGTAGAGCGGTCGCGCGAAGCGGCCGGTGCGCCACAGGCTCAGCATGCGCCGCAGGGTCAGCACCGGCGCATCGATGCGGGTCAGCCCCGACAGCAGATAGTCGAGCCGGGCCGGCCCTTCCTCGACCAGCGTGCCCTCGACGACATCGATGCGGATGCGGTGCCAGCCGTCGGACAAAGCGACGTGCTCGCGGCCGCCGCCGCGCACGATCGTTGCCCAGCGCGCCAGGCGGGCCAGGTCGATCGCCTCGGGATCCGCGCCGCCGCTCGGCATCGCCCGGACCTGTAGCACGAAGGGGTCGAGATCGGCATGCCAGAGCAGCCGCGCCTGCGGTGCCGCGCGCGCGGCATGCTCGGCGAAAGCACAGCCCGAAAGCTCGGGCATCCGCCTCCATCTCGAGATGGGGTGCCGCTGCGCCGACACGCCGCAGCCGCGCGCTTACCTCGGCATAGGCAGGATCGCGGCGCAGCCACTCCCAGGCGAGGCCGGCGCGGTCGATGCCCGCCAGCGCGCGGTAGGGCGCGCCGTCGCGCCAGTCCGGACGGACGTCAGCCGCGGGCCCCATCGCCCGCCCATCGGGGCCAATGCCATGCCCAACAAAGGCTAGACCATGTTTCCGGCCACCCGAATTTGCCCAGCCGCCCGACTGGGGCTAAACAGGCGGCCTTATCGATCCGACCGCGGCGGCGATGGGAAAGCGCCATGCGCGGGCAGGGCAGGTGTCGATCACGGGCGCAGCGGCTTGGGGCGCGTCCTTCATCGGTACGGCGTCCCCCATGGTAATTGCGACAGCACAACAATTCGCGCTTGCGGTCGAGGCCGCCGCGAGCTTCGGCGAACTCGGCCGCCTGGTCGATGCGATCACCCGCGAGATGGGCTTTCGCTGTTTCGCGCTGACCCACCATGTCGACATGTGGCGGGCGCCGCATCCGGCGATCCGCATCCACAATTATCCGCCGGACTGGGAAGCGTTCTTCGACGCCGAGGGGCTCGGCCGCTCGGACCCAGTGCACCGGGCGAGCCACCTGCGCAACCTCGGCTTCCCCTGGGCGATGCTGCGCGAGCTGATCGACCTGACAAGGCGCGACGAGGACATTCTGCTGCGCTCGAAGCGTGCCGGCCTCGCGGACGGCTATACGGTGCCCGCGCACCTGCCCGGCGAGGCGCAGGGGTCGTGTTCCTTCGCCACCGTCCATGGGCGAAGCTACCGCGTCGAGTGGATCCCGCTCGCCCAGTTTGTCGGTACCGCCGCGTTCGAGGCGGCGCGCCGCCTGTCGGGCATGCGCCGCACCGACCTCCACCGGCCGCGGCTCAGCGACCGCCAGCGCGACTGCATCTACTGGGCAGCCAGGGGCAAGTCGGAGTGGGAGACGGCGCAGATACTCGGCATCGGGCATGGCACGGCAGTCCAGCACATGAAGGAGGCGCGGCGGCGCTACGGCGTCTTCAACAAGACCCAGCTTGCGATCCACGCCCTCTATGACGGGGCGCTCACCTTCACCGATGCGATGATCCCTTGAAACTCCCCATTTCTGGGGAATGGCCAGCACCGGCCGCCAGGCGCAGCATCGGGCCTCCACGACCAGGGGAGCCCGGAGATGCTGTTCACGCACGACGACGAGAGCGCCGCCAGCGACAAGGTGATGCGCGCGATGTTCGAGGCCAGGAAGCGCGTCTTCGTCGACCTGCTCGGCTGGGACCTGCCGATCCTGGCCGGCCTGTACGAGGTGGATCAGTATGACGACGCGCATGCGCGCTACCTGATCCTCACCGACCCCGACCAGAACCACCTGGCCTCGGCGCGCATCCTGCCGACGACCGGACCGCATATCCTCGGCGAGCTGTTTCCCGAACTGTGCGAGGCATCCGTGCCGAGCGGTCCCGACACCTGGGAGATCTCCCGCTTCTGCCTGGAGCGCAGGCTGCGCGCGCCCGAGCGCCGGCGCTGTCGCGACGCGCTGGTCACCGCGCTGGCGCACTATGCGCTGGCCAACGGCATCACCACCTATACCGGCGTCGCCGAGCAGGGATGGCTCGAGCAGATCCTCGCGTTCGGCTGGCAGGCAGAGCCGCTCGGCCGGCTGAACCGGATCGGCACCATGGCGCTCGGCGCGCTGCGGATCACCATTACCCCGGATACTCCTCGCCTTCTCGCGGCGGGCGGCATCCAGGCCCCCGCGATGCTGGACCAGGCGGCAGCGTGATGGCGGCCCGGCTCGAGACCGCACCCCGGCACCAGACGGCGCCCGATACGGCGCGGCACCTGCTCGACCAGGGCTATTGCGTCCTGCCCAACGCTCTCCCGGGCGCGACGATCAAGGCGCTCGACGAGGACCTAGCCCAGTGCTTCGCCGACACGCCGTTCTGCCAGGGCGGCTTCTACGGTGAGCGCACCAAGCGCTTCGGGCGGCTGCTCGCCCGCAGCCCCCGTGCCGCAGCGCTGGTCATGCATCCCGAGGTCCTCGGGCTCGCAGCCCAGGTTCTCGGCCCCTGGTGCGACTGCATCCAGCTCAACCTGACCCAGGCGATCGCGCTGCACCCGCAAGCACTGCCGCAGCTGCCGCACCGCGACCAGGACATGTGGCGCGGCCCCACCGGCACCATCGAATATCTCGTCAACGTGATGTGGCCATTCACGCCCTATCGCGAAATGAACGGCACCACACTGCTCTGGCCCGACAGCCACGGGACCAAGGCGCTCGAGCCGAACCCGGACACCGACCCCATCGCGCTCGAACTCGACCCCGGCGACGCGCTCGTCTTCCTCGGATCGACGCTGCACGGCGCCGGCGGCAACCGCAGCTTCGCCACGCGCCGGGGCGCAATCATCAGCTACTGCCTGGGCTGGCTCAAGCCTTATGAAAACCAGTGGCTCGCCTATCCGCCCGACGTCGCGCGCCACTTCCCGCCCGAGCTCGCGGCACTGGTCGGTTATCGCCAGCACCGGCCCAACCTCGGCAATTATGAAGGCCAATGCCCCTCGATCCTGCTTCGCGACACACCCAAACACGCAATCGGCGCGGTCGATGCGCTGCGCCCGGACCAGCAGGCGCTGATCGCGGCGCATGTCGCCAGGCAGCGCGCGGGAGGATAGGCCATGAGCCCCGGCGCCACCTTCGAGCGCGTCTACAACGAGCTCAAGCGCATGCTGGCCGAGGGCGAGCTGCCACCCGGCAGCCCAATCGAGCCCGCCGTAATCAGCAAGCAGATCGCCTCCAGCATTACGCCCATTCGCGATGCGCTGCACCGGCTCACAGGCGAGCGGCTGGTCGAAGCGCCGAACCACAATGGGTTCCGCGTGCCACTCCTCACAGAAGCGGGGCTCCGCGATCTGTATAATTGGAATGGCGTGGTCGCCAGAGCAGCAGCGAAACACGGAACACTTGGGCTAGGAGAAATTGAGCGCCCTATCTCCGACGCAGATGTTCCCAGATGCACGGCAGCCCTCTTCCGCGACATCGCGAACCGAACAGGGAGCTCCGAGATCATCGTTGCGGTCGGTTCACTCAACGACCGCCTCGCGCCATTCAGGCGGGCCGAGGTAATGGCTCTCGGCTCTGGGATGGGTGAGCTGATAGGGTTGGCGAGTGTCGTTGCCGTGGGCGACCGGACGGCGCTGATGGGTGCGATAACGCGGTATCATCGCCGAAGGGTTGCAGCGGTTATTCGAATCGTCGCGCAGGCGACGAATGCTCTGGTCAAATAGCTGGTCGGAGAATGCGCGGGCTGTTCTCGGACGAAGAAGCCAGCCTCGCCCGCAGGCGGCTGAAGTAACATGGATATGCGCCCGCGACGGGGGAAGATGAGACCGATGCCCGCCCCCTGGTCCGGCGGTCAGGCGGGTAAGAAGAGCGTCGATCGCGCAAGCGTCTCTGCCGCCAGCCCGACATACCAGGCATTCATGCGGCTGTCCCAGCTGCGCACCTCGACAAACGTCTTCCAGTCGAACTCATGGATGGCGATCAGCTGCCAATCCTCATCAATCCGCACAATCAGCAGATACTCGAACAGCTGTTTTCGCTATCGTCGTGGTCGGGATAGATCGTGCCGGTCTTGCGCCCGTCGAGCACGCCCTTGATCGAATAACGGTCACCGCGACGCGACAGCGCATCGACATTCTGTGTCCCCGTAGGCGCGGGTTGAAGGTTCGGGCGTCCGGGGGTTCCATTGAAGAACGACAGGGCGAGGCTCTCCGCGACCTGACCGACATTGGACGCAAGGCCGCGCCGCTTAAGCTCGGCTGCCACGCGCGCGCAAGCGTAGCAGTTCCAGATCAGCAAGCGCCTCGAGCCCATTGTCCGGATCTGCTCCGGTCATCGGAATGACGTTTTTCATGCTTCTTCCGCCCCCGTTTCTCTGATTGCCCCGAACGCTGCGTCGCTGACGATGAACGCGGTGATCCTCTCGATCAGCGTCTCGGTTGGCAATCGACCGCGTCCGCGCAGGGCACATTCCCAGATCAGCAGGCTGCGCCAGCCGACATCGCGCAGTCCCGACACGGCGTCGCTGTCGCGGCGACGGTTCGCTGCGATCTTCGTGGCCCAGAATTCGGTGCGGGTCGCCGGCATCCGGAACAGCGAACAGCCATGGCCATGCCAGAAACATCCGTGAACGAAGATCGCGGCCCGGTAGCGCGGAAGCACGATATCGGGTCGACCGGGAAGGTCGCGACGGTGCAGGCGATAGCGGAATCCGAGGCGGTGCAGCAGTTGCCGTACGATCAATTCCGGACGGGTGTCCTTGGCACGGACACGGCTCATATTGAGCCGGCGCTGGTCCGGCGTCAGTCTATCGGCCATCGCTCCCAGCGGCCTGTTCCGGGATGCCGGGCTCATCGTCGGGGAGAGATGTGCCAACCGCGAGATCAGAGGGGACCGAGGGGAACGCCGCCGACAGGGCGACGAAGGCGTCCGACCCGGAGGATACCACCGCGACACTATCGCGGAAGTGTTCGGCCAGGCTGGCGACGATGCCGGCGTGAAGGAGCCGCTCACGCTGCCGACCGATGAAAGTCATCAGGATTGGATGACTGCCGTCGTTACCCGCAACCGAGCGCAGCAGCACGAAATCTTTGCTGTCGAGAAAGGCGCAGGCGCTAGCGGTAATCTTACGGCCGCCCAGCCGCCAGTTCTTCCCGACCTTGCCGATGTTCCGCAGCTCGCGGTTTCCGTAACCACCATAGACGCAGATGAGATCGAGATCGTCGCCACCCGCAGCAAACAGACGCTCGCTCAGCAGCAGTCGTGCCGCCGGCGTCGTCAGCGCAATCGCCCGCTGTTTGCTCGTCGCGCTCAGCCGGTGCATCGAAAAGATGCCAAGATCGGACTCGGCGAGCGAGCGGACGACGATGATCTCGTCGCGCCTTCCCATCAGCGGCCTGCGCCAACAGCGCGAGGGTGATCCGCCGGTGTGGCGGCATCGCTGCCTGCGTCCGCGACCTCCCCAATCAGCTGGCGGCGCAGCGTCGCCGCCACGGCCTTTGCAAGAAGCGGCGGCACCGCATTGCCGATCTGGCGGAATGCCGGGTTCATCGTCCCAGCGAACCGGAAACCGTCCGGGAAGGACTGGAGCCGCGCTGCCTCGCGTACTGAAATCGGCCGTGCCTGGCGGCTGTCATAATGGATGTGGCTGTAGCCGTCCTTACCAAGATGAGCGAGCAGCGTGCGGGCAGGCGTTGAGGCTTCCATCTTGCGCCATTTGTTCGGGAATTTGCCAGCGTCATAGGGCGGCACGAACTTCCCTTTGAGCGCCTCCCATTCCTCACTGCCATCCGCAGGGCGCTCGGCCGTTGCCGCGAGCCGCTTGAGCTCGGCCTCGAACAGCTCAAGCGCATGCCGGTGCGCCTCAGGATACTGATCGCCCGGTTTCAGCCCGGCGAAAATCCGATAGTCGCGCGGCAGATACCGGATAACATGGTCGCGGACATGTCCGACACCTTCAAAGCCCTTCCAGCCGCGCATCATCTTCACATATTCGTGCTGCCGGTTGTGCCCGCCATAGGGCAGGTTGGCATCGAGCCGGCGCGTGCCGCGCCGCAGTTCACCCGATGCCAGTAGTTCGCGCGCAAGGATTTCAGGAAGATCGCTGATCGCCTGTTCAGCTGTGATCGCGGGCGGCAGCGTCTTTTCGGCCGCCGGCGCCGCCTTATAGGCGCTGCCACCGGCCGTCGGGGTCAGCAGATCGCCTCCGGTGGCCAGTTTGAGGGCAACCGCGCGCGAACCCTGATACCCCGAGGGGAGGTCGATCCAGTGAGTCGGAGCCGGGAGTTCGACATCGTCGGCGATCTCCCTGCGGATAGCGATCAGGATCATCCGCTCACGCATCTGCGGCACACCGTAGAACGCCGCGTTCAGCAGTGTGTAGCGCACGACATAGCCCTTGCCGGCCAGGATCTCGCCGATCTCGGCCGCGAGATTATGACCGCCATGGTTGAGCATGTCGGGGACATTCTCGATGACGACCGCAAGGGGCGCGCAAGCCTCCACATAGCTCAGATATTCGATATAGAGCCGCGCGCGGGGATCGTGCCGGAAGGCCTCGGGGTGTTCAGCGACCTCGCGCAGCTTCGAGCGGCCGACGCGCGCGAATGCCTGACAGGGCGGCCCGCCGACGATGACATCGAACGCCGATGACGTCGGTCCGAGCCCGAGTGCCCGGGTCAGATCTTCCGGGGACGTGGCAGTTATATCGCGAGCGATGCTGTGCCGGTCTTCGCCCCCATGGAAGTTGAGGCCGTGCGAGCGCGCGGCATCGGCGTCAAATTCAACTGCGGCGGCGATATCATAGCCGGCGGCCTGAAATCCGAGCGAAATCCCGCCACAGCCCGAGAAGAGGTCGAGCACGCGCGGCTTCGCGCCGGCGCGCAGGCGCTGGATCTTCTGCCGGATGAGTCTGGGATCGGCACTCATGGCCGTCCCGTTCCGAGCGGCAGTTCCGACTGGCCGGTGCGCGTCGACAGATAATGAAGCACGGCCTGTCGGATGACCCAGGCCGATGATACGTCATTAGCAGCCGCGACCGCCTGCACCTGACGATGCACGGGCTCGGGCAGCAGAACAGTGCTGCGGACGGTCTTTCCAGTGGTCACGGTGTTCGGACTCCTTGCCTTTCGATACACCAGTCCGCACCAACATGCACCACTTTACATCATCTGCCCCCAACCGAATGAAACCGGATCGGTTGCAAATGCCAACAGCCTTATAGAAATGGCCTAATTGCCGTCCGGCGCGACCTGCGCTTATTCTGCTTTCAGTCCGACTCCGGTGCGCGTCGGCAATATTGAAAATTAAATGCCAAGACACCGGAGACTTCCGTTGCGCCCCGTTGAAATCAATCCTTCCCCGCGTGCGCTGCTCCGGTCACTGCGTGGTCTCGGCTATTCGCCGGAAACGGCGCTTGCCGATCTGATCGACAACTCGCTCGCCGCCGGTGCCCGCTCTATCGAGATCCGGCTCGACTGGCGCGAAGGCGATCCTCTCGTCGAGATTCTCGACGACGGCGCCGGCATGCGTTTCGAGCGGCTGATCGAGGCGATGCGCTTCGGCGGCGAGGGACCGGATGCCGAGCGTGAGGGTGACGATCTGGGACGCTTCGGGCTCGGGCTCAAAACGGCGTCACTGTCGCAATGCCGGGAGCTAACCGTTGCATCGCGCCGTGATGGGGCCGTCGCGCGGCTAGCCTGGGATGTCGATCGGGTCAGCGACGGATGGTGCGCCGACGCCCCAGATACCTCACCGCCCGGCGAGCTTGCCGCTGCTTTCGAACGAGCGGGCGACGGCACGCTTATCAGCTGGAACCGGATGGACCGGCTCGGCGGTCTCTGGGGTCTGGACCGTGACGGGTTCAACGACCGGATCGCCAGCATTCGTGCGCATCTCGCCATGACCTTCCACCGGTTTCTGAGCGGGGAAGCACGGCGGCTCGCGATCGGCGTCAATGGCCTCGCGCTGAGCGCCTGGGATCCGTTCTGTCGGCGGCACGATGCGACCATGGCCCTGCCGCGCGACATCATCCGCGGACCGGAAGGGACGATCGCCGCACGCCCCTACATCCTGCCGCACCGCGACCGATTCGCCAGTGAACGCGAGTGGGAGGAAGCGGGCGGGCCGGGAGGCTGGGTCGAGCGCCAGGGGTTCTATGTCTATCGCGGCGACCGTCTGGTCTCGCCGGGCGGTTGGCTCGGCCTCGGCGGTGCGCGCGCCTGGACGCGCGAGGAATCGAGCCGGCTCGCCCGCATCGCTCTCGATCTTCCGGTTGCGATGGATGAGGCATGGCGAATCGACATACGTAAATCGCTGGCTCGTGCGCCTGTCTGGGCGCGCGCCCGGCTTGTCGGCATCGGCACCGACGCCCGCCGCCGTGCTCGCGAGGTCTTCGCCTGGCGTGGCACCGGCCAGGTCGGAACGCGGAAGCGTGCGAAGGATGAGAGCGAGATATGGCCATGGGAGGCACGGAGCGGAAAAACGGTGCCTCGATATCGTGTGCGCCGCGATCATCCCGCAGTTGCGATGGTCGCCGAACTGCTCGGCGATGACGCGCGGCTGCTCGAAGGTCTGCTGTCATCGCTCGAGCTGACTGTTCCTGTCGAGCGCATCTGGCTCGATGTCGCCGAACAGGGTGGGGCGGAATCGGGCGAGCCGGCGGCAGCCGAGATCGCCGAATTGGCGGCGCCGCTTGCCAGCCTCGTGCACAGCATGAACAACACCGATGAAGCCGGGGACCGTCTCGATTCGGTATTGCGCTCGCTGGGGGTGACATCGGCGAAGCTACGGGCGGCGGTGATCCGAAAGCTGGGGGAGAAGTGACACGATGGATCCGGTGACTCAGCTTGCCAACACCGCTCGGGTCGCGCTCGGCCAGCGCGCCAGCGACCGCACGCTCAGCGTCGAGGAAATCCGGGCAGTGGTGGCCGCCTCTGCACCGCTGGTCGCGTTCACCACCGGCCAGATGATCGGCGATCCCGAAATCGAGGCCGCCACCCGCGATCTCGAGGCGCTGTTCGTGGTTGCGCAGGGTCCGTCGATCCGGCTTCAGAGCGATCAGCTGCCGCCGCCCTGGTATCTGGGCGAGGCACGGCGGCCGGGCGACTATCTCCGGCGCTATCTCCAGAAGCTCGCCGAGGATGGCTGGGCGCCCCGCGCGCTCGAGGTGCTCGAGGAAAGTACCTCCGAGGTGATGGAGCTGATCGACGATCCGAAGCGGCCCGGACCATGGGACTGGCGCGGCCTCGTCGTCGGCAATGTTCAGTCGGGAAAGACCGCCCATTATGCCGGACTGATCAACCGCGCTGCCGATGCCGGCTACCGGGTCATCATCGTGCTCGCCGGCATGCATAATGTTCTGCGCCGCCAGACCCAGCTGCGCCTCGACCAGGATTTTCTCGGCTTCGATACGGCCGGGGTCAGCGGCACCGGCGGGCGCCGTCCGATCGGCGTCGGCATGCTGCCGGGGCCGGTGATGCTGGTCGACAGCCTCACCACCTCGCAACTGGGTGGCGACTTCAACCGTACGGTCGCGCAGAACTCCAATTTTGCGCCCGGCGAACGCCCGTTCATCTTTGTCGTCAAGAAGAATGGCGGCGTGCTCAAGAACCTCAACCGCTGGATCGCACGCCTGCCGGCGCCTTCGCGCGACGCGCCGCTGCTGGTGATCGACGACGAGGCCGACCAGGCCTCGCCCGACACCGGCGATCAGGGTTTCCTCGCCGACGGCAGCTTCGATGAGGATTACGATCCCAAGCGCATCAACGGCGAAATCCGCAAGCTGCTCGGCGCGTTCAGCCGCAGTGTCTATGTCGGCTATACCGCGACGCCGTTCGCCAACATCATGATCCATGACGAGCGCACGGCTGAGGATTATGGCGCCGACCTGTTCCCTTCGACCTTCATCGTTTCGCTGTCGGCGCCCGATGATTATTTCGGGCCGCTCGCCGTATTCGGGCGCGACGATGACGCAGACTCGGTCGGGCTGCCGGTCATCCGGCACCTCGATCAGACCGCTGAGGGCTGGATCTCCGATCCGCATGACAAGACATTGCGGCCGGTGTGGCGCGGCGAGGCACGCGTGCCGCCGAGCCTCGCGGCGGCGATCCGCAGTTTCGTAATCGCATGCGCCGCGCGTGCAGCGCGCGGCCAGCTCAGCGCCCACCGCACAATGCTGGTCCATGTGTCGCGCTTCCAGGATGTCCACGACCTTGTGCATGCCCAGGTCGAGACCGAGCTGCGCGTAATCCGCAATGCAGTCGCTGCCGCCGACCCGGTCGAGCTGGGCGGGCTCGAGCGGCTGTGGCGCGAGGATTTCGAGCCGACCACCGAGGCGATGATGCCGACCGTGTTCGGGCGCTCGGTCCGTGCCGTCAGCTGGGATGAGGTTGCGGTGCGACTCTCCGCGGAGATCGACCGGATCCAGGTCGCGGTCGCCAATGGCCGCAGCCGCACCGGCATCGATTATGACGCCGCCGAGGCCGCCGGGCAGAGCCTGTCGGTGATCGTCATCGGCGGCGATAAACTGTCGCGCGGGCTGACGCTGGAGGGCCTGTCGACCAGCTATTTCCTGCGCATCTCGCGGCAATATGACAGCCTGCTCCAGATGGGCCGCTGGTTCGGTTACCGACGCGGCTATGCTGATCTCTGCCGGCTCTACACCACGCCCGACATGGAGGCCTGGTTCCGCCATCTGGCGACGGTCAACGAGGATCTGCGCGCGCAGCTCGCGCATATGAAGATCACGCTCGCCCGACCCAAGGATTACGGGTTCAGCATCGCGACCCACAGCGTGATGACCGTCACCGCCGCCAACAAGCGCCGCTACGCGGTCGAGCGGCCGGTGAGCTATGGCGGCGAGGGCAAGATCCAGACCGTACAGTTCCGCGATAGCGACAATGTGACCGTCAATGCCGCAGCGATCGACGGGCTGCTCGAGGAGCTGGGCTCCCCCGATACCGATCCGCCGCGCCCCGGGGGTCGCGGAGTCGCATCGGGCCTCATCTGGCGCGGCGTTCCCGGTAGCCGCATTGCCTCGCTGCTCGATGCCGTCGCGTTCCCGCCTGAAAGCATCGATGTCGACGGTCGCCGGATGGGCGCCTATGTCACCGCGCAGCTCGCCCGCGGGGAACTCACTGACTGGACGATCTTCGTGCCCGCCGGCACGGGCGCGCCGGTCTCAGCCGGCGGACACGGCCTGCGCTCGGTGCGGCGTTCGCCGATCTCGACCAGCGATACGCGGTTCATCACCAAGTCGATCCTCAGTCCACTCGACGAGGCGATCGACCTGACCGATGATCAGTATCGCCGCGCACTCGAGGCGACCAACCGCATCCTGGAAGAGAAAGGCGAGCCGCCCGCCGACCGTCCCTCGGGCCCGCAGATCCGAGCCGTCCGCGGTGACGATCCGCGCCGCGGCCTGCTGCTCCTCTATCCGATCGACCCGGCGAATGCCGGGCTTGGGCCGGGCACGCCGGTATACGGCGTAGTGGTGAGCTTCCCGCGCTCGCCGACCGCCGCGGCCGAATGGCGCCTGGAGAACTCCGTACAGCAGCGCGGCGCCTCATGAGCGGCGATATTGCCGGCCCTGCCGGGCCATTGGACCTGCTCGCCGCCTGGACCGCGCTCGGAGCGGTGGCGCCGGGCGACCGGCTGTTCCGCAGCCGACGGCTCGAAAGGCCGCATATCCTCGACTTGCGCGCCGCCCTCCGCGAGACCGATGGAGCGCCGTGCCTGATCGTGCGGCCGCAGAGCGCCGATGGAGGCCTTGCGCTGTTCGAGACTGCGGGGCTGAGGCTGTCGCGCGCCGCCGATCCGAGCGGCAATCTGCTCGTCCTTTCGCTGGAGGAACCATCGCGCCGCGATCTGTTTGCCGAGGTGTGCAGCGATGTGGTGCGGGCACTCGTGCGCAGCGAGGATGAGGGTGAGCCCGATCTGCTGCCCGAACTCGGCGCACGCCTCGCGGCATGGCGTGCGTTCCTGCGCGATCAGTCCGGCGGACTGACCCGGCACGAGACGGTTGGGCTTATGGGCGAACTGCTGCTGCTCGAGGATCTGCTCGCCCGCACGCCGGATGCGCTGGCCTACTGGAAATCGCCTGACGATGGGCTTCACGACTTCGAGAACAATGGCCAGGCGCTCGAGGTCAAGACCTCGCTCGGCGCGGCGCGGCGGATCCATGTCACCGCGCTCGATCAGCTCGACCCCGCCGGCCTTGCGTCGCTCCACGTCGCGCATGTCCGCCTCGTCGAACAGGCAGATGGCGTTACGCTCGGGGCGCTCGCTGAGCGCATCGCCCGGCAGCTGGCGTCGGATCGCGACCGGCGGCAGTTCGCCAACGCATTATTGCGGCGTGGACTCGCGCCGGGCGCCGACAGCGATTCCGGCCCCGCGGTCCGGCATGCCGGCACCGAGTTTTATGCAGTTCGCGACGGCTTTCCCTGCCTCAGCCGGTCGGGCGTTCCGGTCGGAATCGCGGACGCTGTCTATCAGATCGAGGTACAGGCGCTGGGCGGCTTCCTCACCGATGTCGGGCATGCCATGAATGCCCTTGGGGTTAGGGCTGATGACTGACAATGCGACCGCGGACTTCGCGCGGACACTGGCGACGGAGATCGATGAGGCGCGCGACGATCCGTCCGTCGGCCTGCCATCGACGGAGGCGCTGTTCACCCGCACCGTCATCGACGCGCTCGAGGAAATCGGCCATTTCGAGGCGGCGTTCGATCTCGCGCAGGAGGGGCGGGTCGGCCGTTCGCCGTTCCAGATCAGCGGCTATGCGATCGATGAGGACGCGGGGCACCTGACGCTGTTCACGACGCATTATTCGGGCGATCTTCCCCCGCGCCGCGTGTCCGCGGCCGAACTGCTCAAGACCGCCGAGCGCGCCGGCACCTATGTCGCCGCCTGTATCGGCGGGCTCGCCGACCGGATCGAACCGTCAAACACCGAGGCGGGCGATCTGGCCCGCAGCGTCGCTGCACTCGGCGAGCGCATCGACCGGTTCCGTATTGTGGTGCTCACCGACGGCATCGCCGGCGGCGCACTGCCCGCGACTATCGAAAGCCACGGTAAGGCGGTCGCGCTCGAACTCTACGACATGGTCCGGCTGCACCGCGTACTGGGCGAAGGTCAGACCCGGGCCGACATCGATGTCGATCTCGTCGCGCTCGCCGGCCACCGCATCGCCTGCCTGCCGGTGGCGTCGGGCGCCGGTCACTATGAGGCGTTTCTCGCTGCTTTTCCCGGTGAGACGCTCTCGCGCATCTACGACCGCTACGGTACGCATCTGCTCGAACTCAATGTGCGCGCGTTTCTAGGGCTTTCGGGCCGGAAGTCGGTCAATGCCGAGCTCAGGCGCACGCTGGTCGAACAGCCTGAGATGTTCCTGGCCTTCAACAACGGCGTAGTCGCGACCGCCGACGAGGTCCGGCTCGAACACGAGGGCGGGGCGGTATTCCTGACGGGACTGCGCGGCCTGCAGATCGTCAATGGCGGGCAGACCACCGCGTCGCTCCACCGCGCGCGGCGCAAGGAGAGTGTCGACCTCGGGTCGGTTGAGGTGCCGGTCAAAATCATCCGCGTGACCGAGGGTGATCTTGAGGAAATGGTGTCCTCGATCTCGCGTGCCGCTAACCGGCAGAATACCGTCCAACAGGCCGATTTCTCGGCCAGCGATCCGTTCCACCGGGAAGTCGAGACGCTGGCGAACAACGCATGGCTCGAATCCGGCCGGGGCCGCTGGTTTTACGAGCGCGCCCGGGGATCGTGGCTCGCCGCCGAGCAGAAGGCTTCCTATCGCACGACCGAACAGCGGGCCTTCCGGGAACAGACGCCCAAAGCCCGGCGATTCGGCAAGCTCGATCTCGCTCGATATCTTTCTGCGTGGGACGGTTATCCGTGGCGTGTTGCTTTCGGCGGCCAGAAGAATTTCCAGGCTTTCATGCAGCGCCGCAAGGAGCAGACTGCGCCGGCGCCCGATGCGGCGTGGTTCCGGCGCCTGATCGCGCTCACCATCCTTTACCGGACCACCGAAAAGCTGGTCCGGGCGATGAAATTTCCGGCCTATGGCGCTAACATCACGGCGTATCTCGTTGCAGCGCTCGGAGTGCGGACCGGCGGCCGGATCGACTTTGATCTCATATGGCGGCAGCAGCGCCTTACGCCTGAGCTGGAGGCGCTGCTCACCGCCTGGGCGCCGAAGGTCGATGACGCCCTCCGCGCAAGTGTCGGAAGCCACAATCCGACCGAGTGGTTCAAGAAGGAAGACTGCTGGGTCGATATGCGTAGCCGGCTGCCGGCACTTAGCGATCCCCTCCCACCCGAGCTCACCGGCGCGCCGACGGGCAGCGGACCCGCTATGGCGGACCAAGCTGTGTCAGGACTTAATGTCGCGGACTATACCCGGATCGAGGAGTGCATGCGCATTCCGTCGTCCGTTTGGGTGGCGACGGCGGAAGCAGGTCAGCGCAGCGGGATACTGCATTTCAAACTCGCCGGCGTCTGTATGACGCTCGCCAATTACGCGGCCGGCGGCTGGGCGCGCCGGCCCTCGGTCAAACAGGCGAAGCACGGGCTTGAAAGCGTCGCCAAGGTGCGCGCCGCCGGGCTATTCGACGAGGATCAGCGCGAGGCGTAATGACTCGCCAAGCGCGCGCTTGCGCTCTTCTGAATCTTCCGCAGTCGATCCCTCGGCGGCTAGTTGCAGTCGATTGCGAGTATCTTCATCGCTCGCGTACTCGAGTTTATCAATGAGGTGGGAGCAAATCACCTTATCTTCATCGAACTCAATTCCACGGCCTTTCCAAGGCTCCAGTTCCACCGGTTCCCTGCTCGCCAGCTAACATCGGGCCTAGACATCCCTTCTTGTCCTGGACATGCTTCTTCAAGCTGCTACGGAGGGGGAATGCGGGCACCGTCATTTGTAGATCTGTTCGCCGGGTGCGGCGGCCTCTCGCTTGGGATGCAGCGCGCCGGCTGGAAACTTCGCCTAGCGGTTGAAGGACATGCCGACCCATTCTCGACACTGAAGCACAATCTTATTGATCGGGCTGGCGCGAGCGCTTCGTGGCCCGCTTCGATCCCGTGCACCCCCCACGACATTCAGGCACTGATCGCATCCCATCGCGAAACCCTGTTAAACTTGGCCCACGAAATCGACCTGATTGTTGGCGGTCCGCCGTGCCAAGGCTTTTCGACAAACGGCCGAAGGCAGCCTGAGGACCCACGCAATCAGCTGGTGTTCAGTTATCTTGAGATGGTCTCGATCCTACGGCCGAAGCTGCTTCTGATCGAAAACGTCCGCGGGTTCACCTCGATGGAACACGGGGACGCCGAGACCTACTCCGACTTTGTGGCGGCAAGCCTGCGGAGCATGGGATACGACGTATGGTCTCAGATCGTCATGGCAGCGGAGTGGGGCGTACCCCAACGCAGGCCACGTTTCCTCCTGATCGCCAGCGCATCCGGTTCGTTGCTCGGGATCGATCCGTTCGAGCGCTTAAGGACCGCGCGCAGACGCTTTCTCGACGCGAGGGGAATTGGCGGCGCTGCGACTTCGGCGGCCGAAGCGCTGTCTGACCTAGAGGTTGCCGGACAAGACCTAGTTCCCGATTCCGAATTCGGCCAGCTAGGATTTATGCAAATCGGAGCGCTCGTCCGGACCGAGTTGACTCCATATCAGAGACTCATGCGCGATGGCCATTATCACCTGCCATCCGACCTTCGCCTTCCGCGGCACACTCCGCTAGTTCGCTCAAGGTTCCAAGAAATACTCAATACCTGTCCAAAAGGACGATCGATATCGCTGGCCGATCGAGCACGCCTTGGAATACGCAAGCGAGCAACCACGCCCATCTCACCCTCGATGCCCTCTCCGACGGTGACAACCCTGCCGGACGATATGATCCACTACAGCGAACCGCGGGTGCTGACCGTCAGGGAAATGGCACGCCTGCAATCGTTTCCCGACTGGTTTTCCTTCAAGGGACCATACACGAGCGGCGGTTACCGGCGGCGCAACGCCTGCCCTCGATACACACAGGTCGGAAACGCCGTCCCTCCTCTGCTCGCAGAAGCAGTGGGGGAGACGCTATTTGGCCTCCTGGGCAGCATCCAGGCCCACCGCGGAAGCGATGGAACGGATGTTCATGACATGGATCGCGAGATCGTTACGTAATCTTGGAAAGTCCGCCAGCGTGATAGCGGGCTTTGACTCTGACACTACAGACCACCCATTCTCCGTTCGCGTCTCAATCGCGTGAGCGAGGCGGTTTCGCGGCTCCAGAACCGCCGGATCATATTCGGCGAGCGTCTTTCGCTGCGGGGCACATCGCTCGTCCCCCTTCAATATCGACATAGCCAGCTTCCAGAGAGTGAAGCTTGTTACAGAACGATTTTTGAGCTTCTCGTGAAAGCTTGCGCAACCCTCGTAGCCCCTCTTTCCAGCATCCCGAGAGGAGACGATGAGGCTATCCAAAGCCGCTTCCACTGCGGCACGCTGGTCGCCTTCCATATTCTCGTAGCTATGAAGGATCAGTGTTCTGAAGTCGTCGTCGCATCGACCAACAACCCCCATCGCAAGTCCGCGCATCGCCTCTAGGCGGGAAAGGCGCCTCATGACTTGGTCGATGTGGTTCGCCAACTTCTCCGCCAAGTCAGGCCTGTTGAAGCAGTATACTCCATCGATGCCACCCTCGTAGACCATCTGACGAAGTTCACCCGGCTTCTTACCACTGTAGAAGATGATATCGGTAAAGCCGAAATGCCGACGCACCTGCTGCGCGACCCAGTCTCCGTTCTGACCCGGATCTCCAAGATCATAGTCCACTACCACTAGATCAAATTCATCGAATAGCTCCTGCTCCTTGCCAAGCTTCTCGACGTCGCGCCCGTCTGGGACCATCCGGATAAAAGGGATGAATCCCACGGTTCGGAGGTGCTCTTCGATTTCCTCGACTTGAGTCCGCACGTCGTTAGGCTGGTTCTCGAACCAGAGAATCCTGAAATCCAGTCTCACTTCTACTTCCCCCCCCGAGGCAGGCGAATTACGAACTGCGCCTTGCCATCAGCCCGGTCCGGATCAAGTGCAATACTGCCGCCGATCTGCTCAAGAACATATTTCACATGATAGAGGCCTAATCCAGATCCACGCACCGAGCCACTGTATCCGCGCTCAAATATCTTTGCCGGATCAATCTTCTTCTCGTCTATCCCTCGCCCGTCATCCGAGACGACAATCTCAAGGATTCCGGTTCCAGCCTTACGCGTTACGAACTTGATGTCACGAGCATCTGCCTTCGCAGCATTGCTGAACAGGTTATCGACAACAATGGCTATGTCGATTGGGCTAAAGCTCATCTCTTGCGACAAACCGTTCGTGTCAAACGCCGCTTTCCGGATATCGCCGTAAAGCGTCGCGATCTTGGTCGAATACTCCTCAAGATACTGAATGATATCAGCATCGATCTTGTCTGCGTTGAGCCGGAAATTGGCCTGGGTCGCAATGCGCGTAACCGCCAAAATCCGACTGTTCTGCCAGCTGATCTGCTCCAGATCGTCTTGAACAGATTCGAGTGGGGGTGATGCCTCACCCAATCGCCGAAGGCTACGGCGCACGAGGGCCTGAACCTCAGTGGCATAGATGATGACCTGATGATGCATCAGCGTGAGGTCGTCATCCTCGCGCTCTTGCGCATTGAGCAGCATCTGCGCCTGCTTCTCAACACGCTCCAGCTTGGCGGTCGCACTCTCTGCCTTCAACTCGGCAGCCTTGGCCCGCTGCTCCGCCTCCTTTCTGGCGGCCGTCTCACGCTCAGCTACTTCCCGTGCCTCTTCAGCCGCACGCTTCTGCTCTTCATATCGCTGACGAGCGCGTTCAATGCGGCCGAGAAGGGCTTCGTCACCCGCCTCCTGCGCGACCACGGAAAGGCCGGCCATCGAATCCTCGAACTCAGATGATCGCTCGTTTACGACGTCGATGAGGTCGCGATCGTAGTTGATGAGCTTAATGCTCTTGGCCCCCGCCAGGGCCTGCACGATCCGAATGATACGCGCCCGAGCGGTGTCCGATCGCAAGCCGCTCGAATCATCCCTTGCCTGATCAAGCGCGTCAGCCCAATTGACGTCCACCACATAGCGCTCAAGTCGCTGAACCACGTTCTTCATTACGAAGTCGTAGAGTGCAACGGTCGCCGGCGTTTCAATCAGGCCGGCATTGCGGCTCGAAGTTTCCGCAAAGGTGCCAGGCGGCGCCTGGACATCGATCTTGCCGAGAATGTCGCGGAGACCGAGATATCTGCTGACGCCCTGCTGCTTGCGCCTGCCGATGCCGAAGGTGTCATCCGTTGGTTCACCTACGGGGAAAATTCGGAACCCATTCACGAAAAGAAAGACGTTTCCGAATTGGACTGGCTGAACGCCCATCCTACCGGTAAAAGTGTGCTTTGCGCTTCTATTCAGGAAATATAAAACTGCCTCGACGCTAGTTCCGTCGAGCAATCCCAGTGATTTTGGGAGCGATTCCTCGATCTCATATATCAAAGCACCTCTGTCATGCAGAATGCTTCGAATCTTTGGGCCTTCAATGGAAACGGATATCTTTGCCGTCTTCTCTTCGAGAAGATCGATAATATCGTTTCCAACCAAGCCATTTAGGTCGGACCAGCTCTTATTCAGAACCTGCGTCGTCGTGATTTTGGCCCCGCGTGTGGTTTTGAACGGGTCGATTAGCTTCGCTAAGTACGCTCGCAGCGACCGGATTTCGTCATAGCCCCATTCCTCCCGCAAGCCTCGGATGACGAGCATGGTCCCGCTCTTCGCGGGCGGCTTGATCCGCTGCGCTTTAGGAAACTCTTTGACCGCAGCCAGAGTTGTGTCGATCGTCGCAAATTCGCGTTTTGCGTCCTGCTCGAAGCTAGTCCAGTCCACACGGAGGTGCTCGATTTTATCGGCGCCCAGACCCCGCGAATAGAGATCAAGCTTCGAACCGATCCGATCACACGAAAAGCGACCGATGCCCTTGTTGCCGGCATACCCCCTTCGCTGGGATATCTCGTCTCTGTAATCTCGTGGAAGGTTCGCATCCTCCTCGCCCGTGCGCTTCGCGGAATAGGCGACGAACAGCCACTTCGACAGGATATCGTCCCTCGACATCCCCTTGCCGTCATCCACGATAATGATGGCATCTTCGTCAAATTCGATTGCAACGTTCTTAGCGTGGGCATCGAATGAGTTCTTCACGAGTTCAAAGATCGCGACAGAGTTGTTGGTGATGAGATCGCGCCCAATAATATCCTTGAGAGCGGAACTGATCCGGAACTTCTGCTTCGTGGCCATGGCTATGTATTAGCAATGGAATCAGGTGTGTCGAGGCTGGGTCCAGAAGCACGACGAAAATTAATGGCACGGTTCAAGAGCCGGGATACGAAACCGGAGATGGTCGTGCGCAAGCTGCTGCATCGCCATGGCTACCGCTTTCGTCTGCATCGACGCGACCTACCTGGCACTCCCGATCTCGTGCTCCCCCGACTACGCACCGCCGTGTTCGTTCATGGGTGTTTCTGGCATCAGCACGCGGGCTGCAGAGTGGCAAAGGTACCAAAATCAAGGGAAGAATTTTGGCTCGAAAAGTTTGCGCGCAATAAAAATCGCGATGAAGAGGTCGCACGCAAGCTTGCAGAGACGGGCTGGAAGGTTGTGGTCATCTGGGAGTGCGAGACGAAGGGCGACTCCGCTGAGCCAGCTATCCTGAGCAAAATGGGATTTGAGCCGGAGGACGCCACCTAGAGGGGGCGTCGGCCTCGGCGCCTCCAGTCCATTCCATTCTGGGGACGCCGAAAATCGGTGTCCGCTGTCGGGCACCAGAAGAAGGCTGGTAGGGCTGCTCGCCTCCGCCATCAACGGAACTAGCACTCTCTGCACGCAAGGTGCGCGCTGGTGTCAGCGCCAGCCTGATTTATGCAGCTAAGGATCGCTCAAGGACCGCGATGTGCTCCTCGCAAATGACCTGCACAGATCGACCAAGCGCTTCCACACGCTCGGCCAGCCAAGCCAACTCCTCACCGCTAATGCGATAGTGCTTCGAATAACGAGCCTTCACATAAGCCTCCTTGAGCCTCTCGAAGCGTCCACGGTCGGCCCGTGTGTCGCGCGGCCACGCATCGACTAACCGCGGATCAATCCGTTCCGCCTGCGTGCGCAAGAAGCCTAGATTGTGAACGTGCGGTGTGTAGAAGGTGCAGACCAGCAGAACGCAATGGTACAGACGTTCGACAGTCTGATGGAGGTCGAACGCTGCGTCTTTCAAATTTCCATGTTCAATATGGAATTTGGCACCGTCGAAGCGCTTGTTTGCTGCAGGAAACCATTCCGCGAAATACTCCTGCGCCATCGCCAGCGCCTGCTGCGGTGTCTTCGGCTTGGGCTCGTGCAGCTCGGTGCCGTCGCTCTCGTACAGCGCGATCCCGTCCCGGGCGACATCCATGAAGAAGTAGCGCCCATGCGCCAACCCGTCGTTCACCTCGTGCAGGGTGTGCACGATGAAGTTGACCGGGGTGCGCAGCGTCTTGGTGACCGCAAGCTCGCGGTTCAGCCGGTCCTCTGCGTTCGACCAGAAGGCGGCGCGGTCGGTCAGCTTCTCGTGGTTGACGATTATCAGCAGGTCGAAGTCGGACTGATAGCCCTTGGCGGTGTGCGGTTCGTCGACCCAGCCGCCGCGGGCATAGCTGCCGTAGAGAATGACCTTGAGGATGCGCGCCTGGCGCTTCCAGTCGACCGTGGCGGTCGCGGTCGCGTCGCGGAATTCCTCGAACAGGATCTGCACCACGCGCTCGAGCTCGCGCTGCTTGGCGGGTGGCAGATGATCGAGATCGGTACGCATGCGCGGAATCCTAGAGTGCCGGGGCGGCGATGCAACCGCCGGAAGGACGATCAAGCGCCATTTCCGAGCGGTCGTCCATCAGCGTCCACCGGCGTCGAGATCGCGGCCGAGCCGCACGAGCGCGCTCGCGAGCAGCCGTTCGACCTCGTCCACGCCGATGCCGAGCCGCTCGGCGACGGTGACAAAGTCGTGCTCGTCGACGGCATGGAGCAGGAACACCGCCTGCTCCGGTGCGGGCAGTGCGGCCACCGCGGCGCCTACGCGCGCAACCAGCCTGGGATCGATATCGGACATCGGAAACGCTCCTTCCAGCCGGCCCGAGGGGACCGGAGGAGACGCACACCGGGCACGCCATAAGCGGTGGCCCGCACCAAAGGGCGAAGCGAAGCGGAGCACCCGGCATCGCCGGGTTGCGGGGCACCGCGGCGCGCCCGACAGGCGGCGCCCGGTCCCGGCCGGCGGGGAGCGCACGACATGGCTGATGCAGGTGTTGCGAACGCCTGCGAACTGACGCAGACTCGCCCCTGCAGCGCGGTTTCGAGCCGGCAACGCGCTGCGGAACTGACCGCCAGGCATCAAGCGCTTCCGGCCATCACGGTCGGAGGTAATCTCCAAGGCACCGCCCGGCACGAGACAGGCTCTCGTGCGATCGCTTTCCTTTGTCCGCGCCTCGCGCGGCGGCAGCTGCTCGCGGTAGCGCATGCGGCGGCCCGACGAAGACCCCTGCGAGGCATCCGGTGGTGGCGGCACCGGTCAGCTGCGCCTGGACGCGCTGTACCGCGAGCAGGCCCCCCGCCTGCGCCGCTGGCTCGATGTGCGCCTGCGCTCGAGCGAGGAAGCGAACGACCTGGTGCAGGACGCGTTCGCGCGCCTGCTCGGCTCGGATGCCCGTAACGGGCTGCGCCAGCCCGAGGCGTTCCTCAACCGGATCGTGCGCAACCTGCTTATCGACCGCTCGCGGCGCGTCTCCAACCGCACGCCGCACGTGCCGATCGACGAGGTCAACGCGCCGGCGGCGCGTGCCACCCAGGAAGATGGAATCGAGGTCGCCCAGATGCGGGAACGCTACCGAGCGGCAGTCGCCGCGCTGCCGCCGCGCACCCGCGAGGTGTTCGTGCTGCACCGCCTCGAGGGCCTGGGCTACAAGGAGATCGCGACTCAGCTCGGCATCAGCGTCCGTACCGTCGAATGGCATATGGGCGAGGCGCTGCTGCGGATCGGCAGGGACCTGAAGCAATGACCATGTCGGAAGACCAGGCGGAGGAAGGCGACGACGCGCTCGCGCGCGAGGCTGCGCACTGGTTCGCGCGGATGCGGGGCCCCGATGCCGATGCCAGCCGCGCCGAATTCGAGGCATGGCTCGCGCAAGGGGCGGAGCACCGGGTCGCCTATAACGACGCAGCCGAAGTCTTCGCGCTGGGCAAGTTGCTCGCCGAACCGGGCGAGCCTGCCCCCACGCTGCCGCACGCGCAGCCGCAGCCGCAGCGGCTACGCAGGATGCCGGCAGTGGCACTGGCCGCATCGGTCGCGCTGGTCGCGGGCGTCGGCGGCTGGGTCGCGTGGCATCCAAACCGCTCGGCCCCGTCGGGCGAGGAAGCCGTCGCCGCCACGACCGACCATCGCAGGATCTCGACGGTCGCCGGGGAAAGGCGCGTGGTGCGGCTCGCCGACGGGTCGATGGTGCATCTTGGCGACGGCACCATAATCGACATCGATATCGCCGCCCGGCAGCGCGACCTGAGATTGCTCCAGGGCCAGGCACGCTTCGAAGTCGCGCACGAGCCGCGTCCCTTCATTGTCCATGCCGGCGGCGGCAGTGTCACCGCGCGCGGCACGATCTTCGAAGTCGCGCTTACCCGCACGGGCAAGGTCGACGTCCGCCTGCTGCAAGGCGCAGTCGATGTCGCGCTGCCGCGCCCGGCGCCGAGTGCGCCGCCCGCCGTCCGCAAGCTCGCGGCGGGCGAGGGCGTCTCCTTCGCGGCGCAGCCGATATCGCCCGAGCCGGCGGCCACGCCGGCAGGCGCCGCGCCTTCGCCCTCGACCGCGGAGCGGGACTTCGAGGCGACGCCCGTCGCCGAGCTGGTCGCGCTCGCGAACCGTGGCACCCGGCGTCCGATCCGGCTGGACGATGCCTCGCTCGCCGGACAGCGCGTGTCCGGGCGGTTCCGGATCGACGATACCGAGCTGCTGGCGCGGCGGCTCGGGGCGCTGTTCGGACAAGACGTGGATGCCAGCCACCCCGGCGAGATCGTGCTGGCATCGACGAAGGAGGTTCCCCGAGCGGGGACGCGGGGAGACTGACAACCGGGGCCGGTGACCGGCGAGCGGCTTCCAGCGGGCATGTGCGGTGACCGACCAGCGCGATATCGAGCGCAATTCCCTTCTGCGACAATCGGCGTCCTCTGTGGCATCGGTGTTGCCCGGACCGGGGCGCACTGATGATCGGCGATATTCCGGTGCGGTAGCGCCCGGCCGCCGGCGGTCGCGATCGCGGTGACCCCATGGGGCATACGGTGCGCGAGGCCGACGCACCTGCGCGACGAGGTCGGGCGTCACGGCAGGTTCGTGGTGGGAAAAGCCCGGGCGGGCTCTTCACCTGCCATGCGGATCGCCATCTCGGCACGACGTACCTATGGCTGGGCGGGATCAACACGTCCAACCTGGTTCCAGCAGCTGCAACCGCCCATGTGGGCCGCGACCGGAGGCGAGCCCGCACTTGCGCGGCGGGAATCATCCATGTCCGCAATCGGTGCGTGACATGCTGCCCGCGACAGGATGATGGGCCAGCGATGTCCCATACCAGAAAGCTCCCTGCGATAGTTCACAACGCCCTGCGGGAGCTCCTTTCCCTGCTTCTTGCTGCCGGCGTCGCCGCCGCCTGCTACTGATAGGGGGCTAATCGGACGTCAGGTCGCGTTCGAGCGCGAGGCTGCGCTCGATCTTGCCCGCTAGCACAATGACGACCGGGCGCTGATGCCGCAGCAGGTCGATGCCCGGCTCGCTCTCGAAGATGCCGAACGCGAATGCGCAGTGGGTCAGCGCTGCGATGGTTACAAGCATCATGCCAATATCGCGCGGGGGCTGGCGGTTAAGGATAACAAAGCCCCCGAACCTGTCCCAGTCCATGGCAGAACTTTCGCGATATCTACTATAACGAACGGGTTTTCGAAAGGTTGCGCGACTTGCGCTGGATTTGCAGGCAATTTGATTCAGCACTTCCCGATTATAGCGCTGGTGGCGCTTCCACGGCGATTCGCCGTACTGCGTCAGGTAAATAGTCGGAGGCGATCATGGGGCGAGCTGCCCTTCTTGCGTTGTGCGCCCTTGCCCTGTCCGGGTGCGGCCCGCGCTGCGCGGAACATACCGGTGACGGGATTTGCGTGGACGGAAACGCCGCGGCGGACAAGCTCGAGCAGGAATCGGAGGCGGATGCCCAGCGTGCCGCCGGGGACATCTAGCGAAGCGTTCTGTGCCGCCCCCTGGGAGGCGGTCAGGCCGCGCGGCCCAGGCTCCGCGCGGCGGGCGCCGAGATGCGGGACAGGAACTTGGCGGCAGGCATCGGCCTGCCCAGCAGATATCCCTGCGCCTCGCCATAGCCAAGTGCCCGAACGAGGTCGAGCTGCCCTTGCCGTTCGATACCTTCCACGACGCACCGCAGGCGCAGATGGTCGCATAGACCCTTGATGGCGGCGAGCACCTCCTTGTCGCAGCCGCCTTCGCTGGTGACGAAGCTTCGATCGACCTTGACCTTGTCGACGGGGAAGCGACGAAGATAGCTCAGGCTCGAATAGCCGGTACCGAAATCGTCCAGAACGATAGTGCAGCCTACGTCCCGCAGCGCATGCATGCCGCGTATCGCCTGCTCGAAGTCCTGCATCAGTGCGGTCTCGGTCAGCTCGAATTGCAGGCGCGCGGGCGCGATATCGCGGCGGCGCATCTCCGCGAGCAGGAAAGCGACCATATCGGTCGAGACCACGTCATGGACGGAGAGGTTGAACGAAATCCGGAAGCCATCGGGAAGCGCGGCCAGGGCGTCCAGCGTCTGGCGAAACAATGCCCGGGTGACCTTGTGGACCAGGCCCAGGCGCTCAGCCGCCGGGATGAACAGATCGGGCGGGACATTGCCGAGCACCGGGCTGCGCCAGCGCGCCAGACCCTCCGCCATGGTGGTGCGCATCGAGCCCAGCGAAACGATCGGCTGCAGATAGAGCGTGAGCTCGTGATCGAAGTCCGCCGCCTGGAGCGCGGCTTCGATATTGCGCTTCGATCGGATGCTCTCCTCATGGTCGGGAGAGAATAATATGCACAGGCCCCGCGCCTCGGACTTGACATGGTAGAGCGCGAAGTCGCTGCGGTCGAATACGGCATGCGCGGACTGCCCGGCGTCGGGGAAGATCGCGAAGCCGCCCGAGCAGCCGATCGCGAGGCGAAGATCCTCGATCAGATAAGGCTGCCGGATCATATGGCACAGGCTCTCGCCGACCGCCTGCGCTCGGTCGCAATCGGCGAAGAGGATTACCCCGAACTCGTCCCCGCCAAGCCGGGCCACCACCATGTCGTCGGTCGCAAAGGCGGACAGCCGGCGCCCGACCTCGACGAGCAACTGGTCGCCGAGCACATGCCCATAGGTGTCGTTGACCGGCTTGAAGCGGTCGAGATCGAGCACGCCCACCGCGAAGCGCAGATCGGCATGGCGCGCCGCCTCGATGGCTGCCTCCAGACGCATGAAAAAATAGCGCCGGTTGGGTAGACCGGTCAGGCTGTCGGTCATGGCGAGGCGCGCATTCTCCTCGCCCAGCCGTTCGGTCTCCGCGCTTTTGGCGACCATGTCGCGCTGGGAGCGGACGAGCTCGACAAACGCACGAAAGCTGTTGAGCAGAACGCGGATCATCACCAGCGACACCAGGGCGATGTTGACGGCGATCGCACGCCAGACGGCGCTGTCCTGAAGGAGATAATGGGCGAGGTAGGGACCGGTTACCAGCAGGCAGCCGAGCAGGGCGGCCTGAGGAAGCGCCATGAGGCAGAAGATGCAGGCGATCACCGTCGCGGCGATATAGACCGCGACATGGGCCTGCTGGAACGGCCCGCCATAGTGCGTGAGGCTGAGCGACCATAGAACGGAGGCCAGACCGAAGGCACCGGCAAAGGCGATCGAGCGCTTCAGCTGGCTGCGGGCGGCGTCCACCGCCACCGGCGCTTGCCCGATCAGGAGCCATTTGGCGATACGCAGCAACGAGATCGTGCAAAGGCCAGTCGGCATGGCAAGCGTCAGCCATGCAGGTGCCACTTCCCGATGGGTGAATGCGATCGCGGCGGTGTTGACGATGAGCAGCGAGTAGAGCCACGGGACCTGCCGCGTGACTTCACGGTACTGGGCGAGGATGACCTCGGGCTCTTTGCTGAGGGCCAGCAAACGAAGCGCCCGAGCGATTGCAATGATCGGCTGCCGCACGTCGTACGTCTCAAATCAATGGGTTACGTGTCCTCCATTATAGATGGCGAACGACGCTTGGAGCGGTTTCCAAGCAGCCCGCTGCTAACAGAGCCGAGGAGACGGGACGCCGGGAGTGCGGCGACATACGCCGACGCCAACATACAACCATTACGGATGAGATTTCGTTCACAAACCGTTGGCGTTCTCCAGTCCTCTACATGTGGTGATATTGCTGAAGTCGGGAACGGGCCAACGGCGGCGGGTCGGATTGACCAAGGTCCGAGAGCGAGCGAGGGACCGAGGCGGGCGCCCTCGTACAGCGGCGCGCTACGGGCGCTTCCGCATTCAAATGCCGATGGGGGATACGCCCGCTCTTATGGCGCCCCGCTGGGGTTCGCCGACAAGGGAGAAGTGCGGCAGGCGACGTTATTCTGCCCTGCTGCGATGCCGGAAGTATAGGCCGAGGAAGTCGCGCGAGCGGCAGTCGTGTTTCGATTTCCTGGTCTTACGAGCTTTGACGTACCGCGGATCGTCCACAATGGGATGGACTGCCGCCCGATCGTTCTTGGAGCCGCCTCGACAATCAGACGTTTCATGGGCACATCTAGCGCGCTGCATGGGACCACCCGGGAGCCTCTATCTCCAGTGAGTCCCAAACTTCGCCTCGATCCGACGAAGTTCCTCATCGAGCACGGCCACCTCAGCGTCGTTCTGGTCCGCAACTGCGAAACGGATGCGCGTGCAGAGCTCAGCGATCGCATATTTTGCGTACGCGAGCGCATTCGCTTCGCGCTCGATCACCTCTGTCGCTTGGCTGGCGAGGGACTTCAGCAGTCCAAGGCCGTTCGCGTCCACGGTCCGGGGTTTCTGGTCGAGAAGGCATAACGTACCAAGCGCAAAGCCATCGCTGGTTACGAGAGGTGCGGCGAAATACGCCCGCACGTTCATCTCAAGCACCGCGGGAGCGAACTTGAAGCGTGGCTCATGCCAGGCATCAGGAACACACAAAGGCGCGTAATTGCGAACGCCGATCGCAGCGTCGCAGAAGCTGTCCGGCCTGGCGAACTCCCTGGGATCGAAGCCGTAGGCGACTGCGAGCCACAACGTGGAGCGATCGACAATGGACACCGCGGAAAAGGGGAAACCTGTCTCCGCGGCGACCCGCTCAACGATTTGGGAGAGCTCGGCGTTGCCGCTCATGCCAAATACGCCGCTCGTCAGCACACGCGTTTGGCGGCGCAGCTCTGCGAGCCCAGGCTGATTACGTTCGCAAGCGTGTCCGACCAATTCGACCTTCCTCAATCGATCCCCAGTATCGAAGAATCAATATCAGGTTACCGAGTTGCGCGAGAGATGTCATCCAGCAATGTATTATTGGCGAAATGTGCAATGAAGCCGAGGAATGCTCTAGCGCTTTTGAAGGCAAGCTTTCCTCCCGTATTGCAAGGCTCTACGAGCGAATTCATGTCTCACTCTACTTCCCATGAGGTAAAGCGGAGCACTCGAGGTTTGCTCGTGTCCTGGCGTCATCGCCCGAATTCCCGAGCATATCCTCTGCGATTTCGGCATAATGCGCCATTTCAGCTGCCGCCCACTGCTCGAATTCCAGGATCAGGTCCGGCGCGATATAGGCGAGGCGGCCCCGACCGTCGGTCGCGAACCATTGGCTGGCCGCCGCATGGGCTAGCAGGTTGCTGGCATGCGAGCGCGAAATCCGGAAATGCTGCGCCAAATATCGGCAGGAGAGAGGCACCGGCGCTGACGGGCTCAGCGCGCTCGACATGACTGCGCACAGGATCAGATAGCCACAGTCCTTTTCGGTGAAGTGGCGCACGCGGGGAAAGGCTTGGAGTAGCGTGCCGTGTAGTTCCACAAATCGTGCGGACCGATAGACCAGTTCGCTCTGCAGGGCGAAATCGCCGGTGAACAGGCGCGCGCGGCTCTTCTGGTCGAGCTGGTCGGCTGCTGCCAGGATCGCGAGCATCGGACGCGCGATTGCCTGAATGATCGGCGGGGCCGGAACCAATGTTCTTGCGTGGCTTGATTGCACCTTGGCGAAGGCGAAGGGGAGCTCTGTCGTCGCCGAGGCTGGGTGCGGGTTTGAGATGGCTGGCGAGTCGGCGGTAAGCAGCTTGCCGGCGCGCAGGCCCGCGACGATCGCCGCGGTCTGACGAGGACTAAGGGGGCAACTCGCCTGCAGGCGGCTGAGCGTAGCGGGCGGCCCATCATGGCGATGCCAGTCCTGATAATGGTGGATGAGTAGAAAGCTGACCATGTATCGGCCGAGCTGGTGGAACAGCTTCGTCGTCGGCCAAGCCTGCATGTCCGTCGCGATTATTTCGCGGCAATAGCTGGCAACAGTATCGCGGAATTGGGGCGCGGCAAGATATCGGGGAGCCTGGTCCTGGCCCGAGGGGCTGCTGCCGGCCGGACCGGTTGCCTTGGGCATCGGCGGGGGCGGATTCGATTGTCCAGGGCAAGCATGCAACTTTTGGACTCCTTCGACGTCCCTCGCAGCGACTAGCAATGGTCTGGCACTCTACCCGGCTTTGCGGGAGGCATGGCACATCGGTTCAACTGCTGACACGTCTATACAATGTCGGCTTTGATGTAGGTTATCGCCGTAACCGATTATTAAGAATAGTTTATCCCGGGGCAGGCTCCTGCTTCCGGTCCGGCATAGGTATCAAGGGGGTTCCAAGATGGTCGTTCGTGGCAACGGCGCGGCAGCGCCGGAGCATGGCCTTTCGTGCGCTCGGGGGCGTTTCGTGCGCAAGGCTCTCCTCGCGTCGACGGCCCTGGTCGCAGCCTCCTTTGCCACCCCGGCCATGGCCCAGGTCGCTGGCAATCTCGTCATCGACCAGACCGCGCCTGTCACGGCACCTATCGGCATTGACGCCGAGGCGACCGGCAACGTCACGGTCACCGCCCGTGCCACGATCGATAGCAGTTCGGAGGCCACCGGCACCGGCATCTTCGCGCGCGCCGGCGGCTCCGTCGATATCACCACGTCGGGCATCATCGGGCTCGGCACCTATTTCTCTGTCGGTATCGATGCAGCGGGCTCGGCCGCGGGTACCAACCGGATCACGATCGGAGCGCATCTGCGCGGGGACAGCGGCGTGGTCACCGGCCCCGGCGGCTTCATGACGACCGTGCAGGCCAGCGGCGAGATCAACGCCATGAGCACGACCGGCTACGGCGTTCGCGACAGCGGCGGCGGCTCGGTGGTCAATCTGGGCAACATCTATTCGCGCGGCATCGGCATCGGCCTGACCGCCGGCGGTTCGATCAGCAACAGTTCGACGGTGACCGGCGTCACCGGAGTCTCCGCCAGCCAGCCAATCGCGCTCACGAACAGCGGCGTCATAACCGGCGGATCCGGGGTGGGTGTGCCGACAACCGGGGCGGCGGTCGCCTCGGCGGGCGGTACGATCGGTAACAGCGGCACGCTGATCGGCTATTGGGGCGTCTACAATGTCGGTGGCGCGCTCACCGTGACGAATTTGGTCGCCGGGGCGGTCCGCGGTCGCACCGATGCGATCAACATCCAGCCGACCTCGGGATCGGCAACGATCAACAACAGCGGCACCATCGAAACGACCGGCGAGGCCGGCTCGGCCGCCGGGATATATATCGACGCGACCGGCAATCATGTCGTCACCAATAGCGGCACCATCGCGGGCGGCACCGATGCCAATAACGGCTACGGCATCGCGATCGAAAACGGCAACCTCGTCGTCAACAACCAGGCCGGCGGCGTAATCCGCGGCACCGCTGGCGCGATGCGGCTGAGCGCTTGGGGCAACCAGGTCGTCAACCTCGAACAGGGCTCGTTGACGCAGGGAGATATTGTCGGCGACGATATCGGCACCCGCACGGTGACTGTCGCCGGCACGCTGGCCGGCAATTACGACGCGAGCGTCGGCAACGGCGTCGATACCGTGACGCTGAGTGCCACCGGCCGGATCGAAGGCAATGTCTCGTTGGGCGCGGGCGACGACTATTTCTACTTCGGCGGCGGCGCCTATACCGGCACGATCGACGGCGGTGCCGGTACCAACAGTTTCACGGTCGACCTCGGCGCCGCGGCGATGCAGGTGGTGGATCAGTCGACAGTTACCAACTTCACCGGATATCGGCTGAACAGCGGTACGCTCGTCCTGACCGGATCACGGACCTCGGGCCTGGGCTGGACGGTCGATGGCGGGGCTGACTCGAAGCTGTGGGTGCACGGCGTGCTCAACGGCACGAGCTGGGGCGCACGGCTGCTTGGCGCGAGCACGGTGACCATTGACCCTGGCGCCACCCTCAGTTCCTCCGCGAACGCCGTGACTTCGACAGCGACCGGTGTCCGCTTGGAGAATTCGGGCACGGTTACCGCGGGGTCGACTTATTCCGCGATCAAGTTCAGCGGCGGCACCGTCCTCAACTGGGGCTCGATCGCCAACACCGCGGGCGGCTCGGTCACGTTAGAGGCGCACGGCGTCCAGGCGACCGGCGACACGCTCAACCTCACCAACAACGCCGGCGCAACGGTCATCGGCCATTGGGATGCGGTGCGTGCGCAGAGCTCCGCCTATATCACCAATGCCGGATTGCTGCGCGGCGAGCGGTTCGCGGGCATCGAAGTCAACGGCACCTACAGCCTCGCAAACAATACCGGTGGCCGGGTCTATGGGGCGACCGGCGAAGGATCGGGGCTCCTCGTAAACAGCGGCGCCGGCACCGTCACCAACGCGGCCGGGGCGGTGATCGTGGGCGCCGGCGAATATGGGATCTGGAACCGGGGTTCCGGCCTGCTCACCGTTGTCAATGCGGGCACGATCGGCTCGGGCTTGCTGGACGGCTCCAACAACTTCCAGTCCGGTGCCGGCAAGGGCGGCATCTGGAGCACCACCGCGAATATCATCAATGCCGGGCTGATCGACGGTGCGTCCGCGGGCATCGTTACAAGCGGCGCGCTGACCCTGCAGAACACCGGCATCATTCGGGGCGAGGGCAATCTCTCGAGCGCACCGATGGACGGCGTCAATGCGGGCGGCACGCTGACGCTCGTCAACGGTGGTTCGATCCTGCAGCCGGGTGCACGCGCCGTCTATGCCGCCGGAAGCGGCTCGATCGTAACCAACGGAGCCGCCGGGGTGCTCAGCGGCGGATCGGGCGCGGCCATCGAACTTGGCGCAGGCGGCCAGGTTCGGAACTATGGGAGCGCCACCAGCACGAGCGGCAAGGGGATCGTCACCGCCGGGAGCGCCGCGACGACCATCCAGCTCTTTGCAGGCTCGGTGACCGGCAGCGTCACGACCGGTTCCGGCAACGATACGCTTTCGCTCTACACCGGGCGCGGCACCGGCAGTGCTGCAATCGTCGATAGTGCTAGCGGTATCACGCTTCAGAATGCGGGTGCCGGGGCCGCGGCAATGGTCGGCGCGATCGATCTCGGCGGCGGTTCGAACAATCTCTACCTGCGCGGCGGCGGCGACGGGACCGCGGCGAACGGGGCGGCAGGCACGCTGTCGCTCGCGTCCGTGACCAATGTCGCGATCCTCACCAAATATGACAGCGGCAGCTGGACGCTGACCGGCACTCCGGTGAACCCGTTCATGTCGATAACCGGGGGCGATGGCAGCGCCGCTGGGACGCTCGTCTTCGACCTTAGCGGTTATCAGGGCGTCGTCACCGCCAATGGTTCGACACTGCGGGCGATCCGCGCAGGCGGCTTCGGGACGGGTACCCTCTACGCCCTCGATCCCACGCTCCAATATGGCGCGACTGGCACGTATTCGAACCAGATCATGCTCATGTCGACCGATCCGGTCGGCGACCCCACCCGTATCCAGGCCGATGTCGGCGTAAGCGCGACCCTGACCGGGCTGATCGCCGAAGTTGGCTCGTCTCAACCTGTTGTTTTCGATGGCGCCGGCACGGTGATCCTCACCAATGGCGCCAACAACTGGACCGGCCTGACGACGATCAGCAACGGGACCGTGGTCGAGTCCAACACCGCCAGCGCGCTTGGCAGCGGCGGCGTGGTGGTGAATGCAGGCGCTGTTCTCCGGTTCGACAACCAGACCGGCGGCGGTCTCAGCATCGAGGCGGGCAGCTATACGGGCGCCGGCACAATCCGCTTCACCGGCAATTCTCCCTCCGCCACGACGATATTGGGCAATGCCGGTAATGTGACGTTCGCGCTCGGCTCGGGTGGTCTGATCGACGTCCAGAGCGGCACCGTGGCGGGCAGCGCATCGGGCCAGGGCTTCTGGACCGGCAATCTCGCCGATCTCAACGTCGCATCGGGCGCAACTTTCGACGGGGTCGAAGGCAATATCCGGATCGATGCGTTGACCGGCGCGGGTACGGTTCGAAACGGCTATTTCGGGCAGGGCAGTCTCACGCTCGGCGTCGACAACGGCAGCGGCACGTTCAGCGGCGCGCTAGCCGACAGCACCAACCCCAACAGCCCGCTCATTCTCGTCAAGATGGGGATGGGCACGCAGACGCTCTCCGGTATCAACAGCTATACCGGCTCCACCACCATTTCGGGCGGCACGCTGGCGCTGAGCGGCAATGGCGCGATCACCACCTCCTCGGGGGTAGCGGTGGCGAGCGGTGCAACTTTCGATATCTCCGGGCGCAGCATAGGGACGAGCGTCGCCTCGTTGACCGGCGCCGGCGCCGTTGTGCTCGGCGGCAATGCGCTGACGCTCACCCAGCAAAGCGGGAGCTTTGGCGGTACCGTGTCGGGCTCGGGCGCGCTCGTGGTCAACGCGGCAACGGGCGTGACGCCGGTCTTTTCGGGCACGTTTACCAACGCAGGCGGTCTCGCCATGGCGGCGGGGGATCTGACGCTTTCGGGCTCGGTGTCGAACGCCCATGCGCCTGGCTCGGTGATGATCACCGCTGCCGGCGAAACCCTTGGAATCACGTCCAGCGGCAGCGTCACTTCGACCGCGACGAGCGGCACCAATGTCTCGGCGGTCTATGCCTATGTCGACGCAGTGGTGAACAACGCTGGCACCATCACCAGCGGCGGCTTCGCCGGGGGTGGCAATGGCAGTCATGGCATCTATGGCGCGGCCGCTCTCACGATCACCAACAGCGGCAATATCTACGGCGTGGCCGCCGGCTCGGGCTCGACCGTCCGCAACAACGGTGTTTTCGCTTCCAGCGCCTCGACGCTGAACAACAGCGGTACGATCCTGGGTGGCTGGGACGGCGCGTTCCTTGCCGGTGGCGGCACTGTGACCAATAGCGGAACGTTGCAGGGCAACGTCTTCGCCGGCCTCGAGCTCGGTGGCACCTCGACCGTCACGAACCAGTCGGGCGGCCTGATTACCGGCATCGGCGGCTCTTCGGGCGGCGTGTTGTTGAACGGCGGCACGATCAACCTGGCCAATGAGAGCGCCGCGACGATCCGCGGCGAGGGCGACGCTGGCGTCTCCGCGCGCGGCAACGCGGCGCTTGTCCTTACCAACGCCGGCATGATCCAGGGCGTCGGCACCGCTTATGGCGTGCGCAACGTGGGAACCGGAGCACTGACGGTCACCAATACCGGCACCATCACCGGCGTCGGCACGGCGATCAGCGCGGCTGGCCAGGCGACCGTGACCAACTCGGGAACCATCAACGGCAATATCGCTTTCGCCGGAGGCAACGACACGGTGACGCTGAACGGCGGGGCCGTGAACGGTTCGATCTCGCTCGGCGCCGGCAGCGACGCGGTATACTGGAACAGCGGTACCATTTCCGGCACGATCGATGGCGGGACAGGCAATGACGGCTTTTACCTCGATCGCGGCATCGCCACCACGCTCGACCTCGCCGGTGTCAGCGGCTTCGAGGTACAGGAACTGCGATCGAGCAGTCTGACACTCACTGGCACCCGTTCGGGCCAATATGGCTGGGCGCTCGGCACCGGAACCACGCTCGACATCGGCGTCGCCGGACAAACCGCGAACTGGGGCACGGTGCTGAGCGCCGTGACGCTGAACGGCGCGAACACCCAGGTCAATATCGGTGCCGGGAGCAGCGTCACCGCCAGCGCCTGGGGCATCACGGGCAGCGGCGCCAATGCCACGATCCGTAACGAAGGCGTGCTGAGCGTCGGCTCGACCTTTGCCGCGATCAATCTGAGCGGGGCCGGCGCGCAGCTGACCAATATCGGCACGATCTCGGTCACCAACCCCTCGGCCAATTACTCGGCCGTCTACATGACCGGCGCCAATTCGAGCGTCGTCAACAGCGGTAGCATCGCCGGCGTCAGCGCCGGTTCCAGCTACAATGCCGCAGTCTATCTGGCCGGAGCCAACAGCACGGTCGAGAACCAGCAGGGCGGCTCGATCACCGGCCAGCGCGGTGTCCTGCTGACCGGCACCAATGCCAACGTCACCAACGCCGGATCAATCACTGCCTCGGTCGACAACGGCATCACGCTCAATGTCGGCGGCACCGTCACCAATTCGGGGTCGATCACTGCCACCGGCACGACGGGCGCGTGGGGCATCCTGATCGGCGGCGGCAGCGGCAGCGCGAACAACGCCGGCACGATCAATGCTGGCAGCGGAATCTGGCTGGAAGCACTGGGCTCGGCATTCACCTCGAACAACACCGGCACGATCAGCGGCGTGGAATATGGCGTCAACGCCCAAAGCGGGACGCTTGCGCTCGTCAACACCAGCAGCATCTCAGCCAGTCAATATGCCGGCGTACGCCTCGGGGGGGGCGGCTCGCTCAACAATTCCGGCACCATCGCAGGCGGCGGCAATGCGACGCAGGGCTGGGGTGTCGCTGTTACCGGCGGCGATGCGACGATCACCAACCAGGCCGGCGGCACGATCACCGGCGGTGCTGCGGGTGCGATCCAACTGGCGGGAAGCGGTGCGATTACAGTCAATCTGGAATCGGGTTCGACCACGACGGGATCGATCTTCAGCGCCAATGACGGCAGCCGCGCGGTCAATATCGCCGGGCTGGTGAACGGTAGCTACACCGCCTCGGGCGCGACCGGCAGCGACACGGTGACGCTGGGCGCCAGCGGATCGATCGGCAGCATCGTGCTCGGCGCGGGCAACGACATGTTCAACTGGAACGGCGGCAGCTTTGCGGCCGCCGACGGCGGCTCGGGAACCGACGCCTTTGTCGCGACCCTGAGCGGCTCGGCGACGCTCGACCTGCAATCGCTTTCCGGGTTCGAGGCGCACAGCCTGAACGGCGGGGCGCTGACGCTTGCGGCCGCGCAGGCATCCGGCGATGGCGGCTGGACGGTGAATGGGGGGAGCCTCACCCTCTCCGACACCGCGCAGGTGCTGGTGAGCGGTACGGCAGCGACGCTCGCCACCAGTGGCACCAGCCTCACCGTGGCCGACGGCGCGTCTTTGGTCGGCTATGACGGCTATGGCGCGACCGCGACCGCCGGGACCAGCATCACCAATGCCGGACTCATCCGCTCGACGGGCACCGGCTTTGCCGGGGTGCTCGCCAATGGCGGCACGATCGACAATCAGGCGGCCGGCCTGATCGCGGCCGCGGGCAACGGCATCACGCTCCAGACGGGTATGAGCACGCTCAGCAACGCCGGCATCATCGTCGGCCAGACCCATGGCGTGTACGGCGCAGGCACTGCGCAGGCACTGATCAATTCCGGCGTGATCGCGACCGGGCAGGCGACCGATGCCACCACGCAGCTGTCCCAGATCCAGCGCGACGGCAGCGGCGATGGCGTCCTGTTCCTCGCCGGCGGCTCGGTCACAAACCAGGCTGGCGGCTTCATCGTCGGCAATGGGAGCGGCGTCAGCATATCCGGCGGCGCCGCCTCGCTGCTCAACGCCGGCACGATCGAAGGCGGCACCGGCTGGGGCGTATCGCTCACCGCCGGCAGCGGCGTCTCGCAGCTCACCAATCAGGCGGGCGGGCGGATTGCCGGCGGGAATGCCGGCGCGATCCTGCTGGCCGGCGACGGCGGCCTGAATGTCGTGCTGGCGGCCAACTCGGTCACCACCGGCAATATCGTCAGCTCCGGCGCGGGCGCGCGCACGCTCGACATCTCCGGGGCCCTGGATGGCGGTTATGACGCCTCGGTGGGAACGGGCAGGGACGTGGTTACGCTGCGCGCGGGCGGTTCGCTAGGCTTCGCCCATCTCGGCGCCGGCGACGACCGCTTCATCTATATCGGCGGCACCATCGATGGGATTATCGACGGCGGTGCCGGCTATGACACGCTGTTCGCCGATTTCGGCGCCGGCAATAGCGGCTCGGTGAGCCTCGCCAGCTTTACCCAGTTCGAAGGTTTCGGCGTCCTTTCCGGCAATGTCACGCTGACCGGCACCAGCAACGCGCCGGATGCCGACATCTTCGCCGGCAACGGCGCGGGCACGGGCGGCACGGTCACGTTCGACGGCACGACCGGCCTCACCGGGGACATCTATGTCAACGGCGGCTCGATCGTCGCCAACACGGCGGGCGCGTTCGGCTCGGGCACGATCCACATGATCGACCCGACGGCGACCTTCGGTGCCACCGGCACCTATGGCAACAACATCTCGCTGGAGGTCGCCTCCCCATCCTCGGCGGATCCGGCGACGCTCAACACGACCGCCGGGGTGATCGCGACCCTCACCGGCGCGATCACCGCCGGCACCGGTGCCGGGGTCGATCCGAACCAGGACCTGGTGATCGGTGGCCAAGGCACGATCGTCCTGACCAACACCGCCAACGACTGGACCGGCACCACCACGATCAATACCGGGGCCAGGCTGCAAGGCGCCAGCGACACGATCTCGGGCGCCTCGATCGTCAACAACGGCTCGCTCATCTATGCGCAGTCGTACAGCGGCACGGTCTCGCAGGGCATCTCCGGCAGCGGCATGGTGGAAGTGCGCGGTCTCTCCGCGGGCAATGCCCTGACCTTCACGGGCACCAACACCATCGGTGGCGGGCTGCTGATCAGCGATGCATCAAACCTGGTGATCGACGGCAGCACCAGCACCCTGCTCCTCGACATGGGCCTGGATGCGAGCCGCCTCGACGTGACGGCGAACGGCAGCCTGTCCAGCACCGCCCTCTCCGCCGTGAACGGCAATGGTGCCAACCAGAGCGTGTACAACCTCGGCTCGATCACCAGCACCGGCAATAGCGGCGTCTATCTGGGCGGCGCCGACTCGCTGCTCGACAATGGCGGCACCATCACCGGTACCCGCGGCGTCTCTATCGCTGGCGCCAATGCGGAGGTGACCAACCAGGCAGGCGCCACGATCACCGGACAGAGCTACGGCGTGTACGTCGACGCCGCAGGCGCGACCCTGGCCAATGCCGGCAGCGTGAGTTCGAGCAGCAGCCACGGCGTCTATCTCTGGTCGGGCGGTACCGTTGCCAATTCGGGCAGCATTACCGGCGGCACCAATGGCTATGGCATCCGCAGCAACGCGGCCTCGACGATCACCAACCAGTCTGGCGGCACGATCGGCGGCGGGCTGGGAGCGGTACTCCTCGACAGCGCGGACCTGATCACGATCAACCTGGATTCCGGCTCGACCACCAACGGCCTGCTCGCCTCGAACGGCACCGGCGACCGGGTGGTCAACATCCTCGGCACGCTGAACGGCGGCTATGCCGGCGGCAGCGGCATCGACGCGATCACGCTCGATACCGGCGCGACCGTGACGGGCGCACTGGACGGCGGCGCGGGCAACGACACGCTCGCGCTGACCGGCAGCGGCTCGGCGACGCTCGGCGCGGTGCTCAACATCGAAAGCGCGTCCAAGTCGGGCACCGGCACCTGGACGATCGCGGCACCGACGAGCATGGCCTCGTGGACGATCGCCGACGGCACGCTGCTGCTCACGGGCGGCAATGCCATCGGCGACACTGCTTCGGTCGCAATGACTGGCGGCACGCTGCAGCTGGGCGCCTCGGAAGCAATCGGCAGCCTGTCGGGCACCGGCAACGTGACGCTCGGCGCCAACGCGCTGACCCTGGCCGGCAACGGCACCAACTTCGCGGGTACGATCTCGGGCAACGGCAGCCTGCTGATCGGCGGCACGGCCACCCTGTCGGGCGCCAATGCCTATGCCGGCCAAACCGTGGTGGCGGGCACGCTGACGCTTGGCGCGTCGAACGTGCTTGCGGATGCCTCGACCCTAATCGTCCAGACCGGCGGCACTGTCGATCTGGGCGCGAACAGCGACACGGTGGCCATCGCCGCCATCGGCGGCACGCTGGCCGGCACCGGGACGCTAACCGCGACCGAATATGACCTGACCGGCGCGACGGTGAACGCCAACCTTGGCGCAGGCACCGTGTTCAACGTGAGCGGCAACTCGGCGCTGAACGGCACCGCCGCCGGCAACATCGCGGTCCAGGGCGGCACGCTGGCGCTCGGCGCGGCGAACCGCCTGGCCGACACAGCCACGGTCACCGTCGCGTCGGGCGCCACGCTCGACATCGGTGCCTATAGCGACACGGTCGCTCTGCTCGGCCTGAACGGCATCCTAGTTGGCACTGGCACGCTCATCGCTGCCGAGTATCAGATGACCGACGCCACTGTGAATGCCAACCTGGGTGCAGGCACTCTGTTCAACCTGGGCGGCACCTCTACGCTGAACGGTAACGCGCTCGGCGGCCTCGTCGTCCAGGCCGGCACCCTGACCCTGAACGGCACCGCCGGCGGCGACGTCGCGGTCAATGGCGGCCTGCTGGCGCTCGGCGCGGCAAATCGCCTGGCCGACACCGCTACCGTCACCGTCGCCTCGGGCGCCGCGCTCGACATTGGTGCCTTCAACGACACGATCGGCACGCTCGGCCTGAATGGCACGCTAATCGGCACGGGCACGCTCACCGCCAGCCAGTACCAGCTGACCGGCGCGACGGTGAATGCCAACCTGGGCGCAGGCACCGTCTTCAACCTGGGCGGCACTTCGGCGCTGAACGGCAATGCGGCGGGCGGGCTCGTCGTGCAGGCCGGCACGCTGATCCTGAACGGCACCGTCGGCGGCGACGCCGCGGTCCAGGGCGGGACGCTGGCGCTCGGCGCGTCGAACCGTCTGGCCGACACCGCCAACGTCGCGGTCGCATCGGGCGCCACGCTCGACATCGGCAGCTTCAACGACACGGGCGGCATGCTCGGCCTGGCGGGCACGCTCGCTGGCACCGGCACCCTCACCGCCAGCCAGTATCAGCTGACCGGCGCGACGGTGAACGCCAACCTTGGCGCGGGTACCGTGTTCAACGTGAGCGGCACCTCGACGCTGAACGGCACCGCCGGCGGCGACGTCTCGGTCCAGGGCGGCACGCTGGCGCTCGGCGCGGCAAACCGCCTGGCCGATACCGCCACGGTGGCGGTCGCCTCGGGCGCGACGCTCAACATCGGCACGTTCAACGATACGATCGGCGTGCTCGGCCTGAGCGGCACGCTGGCCGGCACCGGTACGCTCACCGCCAGCCAGTATCAGCTGACCAGCGCTACCGTGAACGCCAACCTGGGTGCAGGCACGGTGTTCAACCTGGCCGGCACCTCGACGCTGAACGGCACCGCCGGCGGCGACGTCTCGGTCCAGGGCGGCACGCTGGCGCTGGGCGTTTCGAACCGCCTGGCCGACACCGCCAATGTCGCCGTCGCATCGGGCGCCACGCTCAGCCTGGGCGCCTTCAACGACATGATCGGCCTGCTCAGCCTGAACGGCACGCTGGCCGGCACCGGCACGCTCACCGCCAGCCAGTATCAGCTGACCGGCGCGACGGTGAACGCCAACCTGGGTGCGGGCACCGTCTTCAACCTGGGCGGCACCTCGACGCTGAGCGGCACTGCCGCAGGCGACATCTCGGTCCAGGGCGGCACGCTGACGCTCGGCGCCTCGAACCGCCTGACCGACACCGCCACGGTGGTGGCCTCGACCGGCGCAACGCTCAACCTGGGTGCGAACAGCGACACCGTCGCCGCCCTCGCGCTCGGAGGCACGCTGGCCGGCACCGGCACGCTGACCGCCGCCCAGTATCAGCTCACCGCCGCGACGGTGAACGCGAACCTGGGCGCCGGCACGCTGACCAACATGGGCGGCACCTCGGTGCTGAGCGGCACGGCGGCGGCGAACACCGTCACCGTCCAGGCCGGCACGCTGCGCCTCGGCGCCAGCGACCGTCTGGCCGACACCGCGGTGCTCGGCGTCGCATCGGGCGCGACCTTCGATCTCGGCAACTATAACGAGACCGTCGCCAGCCTCGCCGGCACCGGCACGATCTCGCTCGGCACCGGCCGCCTGACGCTCAACAGCGCGTCGAGCACCGGCTTTGGCGGCGCGATCACCGGATCGGGCACGATCGACAAGCAGGGCATCGGCACGCTGACTCTGGCCGGCACCTTCGCCACCACCGGCCGCTTCGACGTCTCGGCGGGCACCCTCGCCTTCTCGGGCTCCACCCAAGGCGGTATCCGCGTCCAGGGCGGCACGCTGATCGGCGGCGGCACGCTGGCGGGCGCGCTGACGATCAACTCGGGCACCTTCTCGCCGGGCGGCCTCGCCACCGGCGCGCTGGGCGCGATCAACCCGATCGGCAGCTTCACCACCGGCAGCCTGGTTGCCACCGGCGGTACGCTGCTCTTCGACTTCGGTGGGACGAGCTTCAACTTCGCGTCGGACAGCATCAAGGTGAACGGCACCGCCACGCTCACGGGTGGCACGGTGCAGGTCAACGCGCTGACCGCGGCGGCGAGCGACTATCGCTTCCAACAGCTCTACACGATCGTCCAGGCGAACACCCTCACCGGCACCTTCGCCAACGGATCGGTGTTCGCCACGGTGGCGAGCAACCCGAACCTGAAGTGGCGCCTGCGCTACGATCTGGTCGCCAACGCGGTGGTCCTCCAGGTCCAGAAGAACATGGAGTTCAACGACGGCGTTGCGGCGGGCGATACCAACACCCTCGCCGTCGCCAATGCCCTGAGCAACTCGACCACCGGCAACGCATCGGATCAGTGGGCCTCGACGCTCAATACGATCACGGCGCTGAGCACCGGCCAGCGGGTCGCCGCGTTCAAGACCTTCAGCGGCGAGATCCTCGCCAATGTCTCGACCGCGACCATCTCGGCGAACAACCTGTTCACCGACCTGCTGCGCCAGCGCGTGGGCGATGGCAGCGACGCGCTGATCGGCGGCGGCTTCACCGGCTCGAGCCTGGCCGATGTCCGCACCACCGCCACCGCCGGCAACAGCTTCGCCTCGGCCCTGTCGGGCGCGACGCTGCCGGGTGCCAATGACGGCGACAACAGCCGCGGCGGCATCTGGGGCCAAGTCTATGGCGGCTATCAGAAGCTGCTCGGCGACGGCGTGCATGCCGGGGTGGACAACACCACGGCGGGCGTCGCCATGGGCATCGAGACCCGGATGGACGGCTTCACGGCGGGCATCGCCGGCGGCGTCGCCCAGATCGACTCGGACATGGACAGCCGCTACTCGACCGTCAGCGGCAACCAGTACCAGTTGGGCGGCTATCTGAGCTACGATGCGGGCGTCGCCTTCGTCGCGGCTTCGGGGAGCTGGTATTCGAGCGACCTGAACAGCAAGCGGACCCTGGTCATCGGCACCAGCACCTCGCTTGCCACCGGCGACATCCATTCGACCGGCTATTCGGTGGGCGTCTCGGGCGGTTTCCGCACCGAGCTGGGCAACGGCCTGCGCCTCGCCCTGATCGGCAACGCCGGCAAGGTCCGCGACCAGCGCGACGGCTTCACCGAGAACGCCACCGGCGGCCTGGGCCTGCAGATGGCCTCGGCCAACCGCGACCTGTTCACCGCCGGCGCGGAGCTCCGCCTCGGCGCCAAGGTCAAGACCGGTGCAGGCACGGCGATGCCCTGGGTCAGCATGGGGGTTCGCTACAATTCGGGCGATCGCGACACGGTGGGCAATGTCCGCTTCTCGGGTGCGCCGAGCGGCACCGGCGCCTTCGGGGTCCAGGGCGTGAAGATCGCCCCGGTGCTCGGCACGCTGGGCGTGGGCATCGATGCCCGGGCGAGCAAGAATGTCCGCCTCGGCGTCGCGCTCGAAGGTTCGGCCGGCGAGAACACCCGCGAGGGTCGCGCCTCGGTCCGGGTGAAGATCCGCTTCTAAGGGAGGTCTACGGTCCGTACTGGGAGAGCTCCTCCTTCCGCTTGCTCGCCCGTGTCGACGGCGAGGACTGCGATCCGGTCTCAACGCCACTCGCAGGTGGTCCCTCATCCGCTGGTCGCTAAAACAACGAGACACGATAGCGCTCGTTGTGGTTACACGTGGCTGATATCGGGCTACGCCCGTCGGCAGCACACCGGGGGGGTGGAATGAAAATCGTCGGCAAGTCAGTGTGTTATTCCAGTGCGACGCTCGGAACATCATCACGCCGGGCACGTACAGTGATTCGCTTGCTGCTCGGCTGCGCCGTTCCTGCCGTGATTGCGGCACCTGCAATGGGCCAGACCGTACCCGATGCGGGCAGCCTGCAACGCGATCTGCGCCAGGGTCTTCCCGGCGGCGCCCCGCGTTCCGTTCCGCCGCCCACGCCCCAGGCGCCCGAGCTGACGGCACGTACCGGCGACACCGTCCAGGTCGAGCGATTCGTCGTGGAGGGCGCCACGCTGATCCTGGCCACCGAGCTCGAAGCCGCGCTCAAGGACTTTACCGGCCGCCCGCTCGACCTACGCCAGCTCCAGGCCGCCGCGCAGGTGGTCGCCGACGTCTATCGCCGCCATGGCTATTTCGCCCGCACACTGCTGCCCCCGCAGGATGCGAGCAGCGGTGTCGTGCATATCCGCGTGATCGAGGGTCGGTTCGGCCGGGTGCTGCTCGACAACAAGGCCAAGCGCGCTGACGCCCGGTTCGTCCAGCGCGTGGTCGAGGGCCGGCTTATCGCGGGCGCGCCCTACTCGGCCGAGGCGCTCGAGCGCGGCGTCCTGCTCGCCAACGACCTGCCCGGCATCCGTGCTGACGCCGTGCTCAAGGCAGGTGGCGAGACCGGTACCAGCGACCTTGCGCTCACCGTACGCGACGGGCCGCTCGTCAGCGGCTATGTCGGCGCTGACAATGGCGGCGTGAAGGCCACCGGCCTGTATCGCGGAATTGCCTCCATCGCAGTCAACGGCCTGGCCGGTCATGGCGACCAGCTCACGCTGCTCGGCCTCGGCTCGCGCAATCTGGGCTTCGGCCAGCTCGGCTGGAGCACGCCGATCGGCACCGGTGGCTGGCGCGCCAGCGTCCATGGCAGCTATCTGCGCTACAAGTTGGGCGACGGCTTCGCCGCGCTCGATGGCCGAGGCAGCGCCGACACCCAGGGGCTGGAGCTGAGCTACCCGATCCTGCGCAGCAGCCGGGAAACGGCCCGCTTCAGTATCGCCTATGAGCATGGCCATTATCATGATGACCTGTTCGGCATGGCCGCGCACCGCAAGCAAATCCACCGCGTGATGATCGGCCTCGCCGGCGAAGCCAGCGACACGCTCGGCGGGGGCGGCCGCACCCGCTACGAGCTGGGCATGACGCTGGGCGGGCTAGACCTGTCCGGCGTGGCCCTCGACCGCACGCTCGACGGGCTGACCGCGCGCACCAACGGCGCCTATGGCAAGATCATCGCGGAGCTGACCCGCGACCAGCGCCTCGCCGGCGGCGCTTTCCTGCGGCTGCGCGCGACGAGCCAATGGTCGCTCGCCAATCTCGATTCCTCCGAGCAGTTCTCGCTCGGCGGGCCGTATGGCGTGCGTGCCTATCCGGTGAACGAGGGGCTCGGCGACCGCGGCGTGCTCGGCAATGTCGAGTTGCATTTGCCGGTGACCAAGGGCGCGCTCGAAGGTTTCGATCTCTACGCGTTCGTCGATGCCGGGGTGATCCAACGCCATGCCCGACCCTGGCTCGGCTGGGGCGCACCGGGTGCCGACAATCGCTACAGCCTGACCGGCGCTGGCGTCGGCATCTCCTATGCGCTGCCAGGCGGCATCAGCGTTGCCGGTACCTTTGCCGCGCCCTTCGGCCCGAACCACGGCGCCGAGGACAACGACCATAACCAGGACGGCAGTCGCCGCCGCATGCGCGGCTGGTTCACCGTCACCAAGATCTTCTGAACGGAGTGAAGCGCATGATCCGCACCAAGCCGCGTCGCCTCTCCCGCTCCACGCCCCGCCGCCTGGGCACGCTCGCTGGCGTTTCGCTGCTGAGCCTCGCCCTGGCCACGCCCGCCTGGGCGGGCCCGGACGGTCCCGCCACCACTGCGCTGCCCACCGGCGGCCAGGTCGTCGCCGGGCAGGCGACGATCGGCTCGAACGGCCCGGCGATGACCGTCACCCAGACGACCGATCGCGGAATCATCAACTGGCAGAGTTTCGACATCGGATCGGACGCCTCGGTCGCCTTCCTCCAGCCCAACACCAATTCGGTCACGCTGAACCGCGTGCTCTCGGGCGCGAGCAGCACGATCGCCGGCAAGCTCTCGGCCAACGGCAAGATCTACGTCGTCAATCCGAACGGCGTGCTGTTCACGTCGACCGCGCAGGTCGATGTCGGCGGGCTGGTCGCGGCGGCGGGCGATATCGCCAATAGCGACTTCCTGGCGGGCAGAGACCGCTTCACCGTCAGCGCCACCGGATCGGTGATCAACCAGGGCCGGATCACCTCACGCGACGGCGGCGCGGTGGTGCTGGTCGGTGGCACCGTCTCCAACCTCGGCGCGATCAGCGCAACGCGAGGTGACGTGGTACTTGCGGCAGGCTCCAAGGTGACGCTCGATGCCGGTGCCGACGGGCATCTCAAGGTCGAGGTTGATAGCGACACCAGCCGGGCGCTGGTGCAGAATGGCGGTCTGATCGCTGCGAATGGCGGGCAGGTGTTGCTCACCGCCCAGGGCGCCGGCGAGGCATTGTCTTCGATCGTCTCCAACACCGGCACGATCGAGGCGCAGACCCTGTCGAACCAGTCGGGCCGGATCCTGCTGCTCGCGGGCATGCAGGGCGGCATGGTGCAAGCGGGCGGCACGCTCGATGCCTCGGCTCCTGGCGGCGGCGATGGCGGCTTTGTCGAAACGTCGGCAGCGAACGTCGCCTTCGCGCCGGACCTGCATGTTTCGACGCTCGCGGCGTCCGGGACTACAGGAACCTGGCTGATCGATCCCTACAACATCACCGTGTCGAGCTCCGGCAGCACGAACGCCACGGTAAATGTGGGGTCCAACCCCTGGGTGATATCATCCACTACAAGCGGCTCGAACATAAACAATACTACCCTCTCATCCTACCTCAGCTCCTCCAACGTCAAGATCACGACCGTGGGCGCGGGCAGCGAGGCGGGCAATATAACGGTCAACGCGACGGTCAGCTGGAGCGCAGCAACGACGCTCACGCTGGAGGCCGATGCGACGACCGGCGGCGTTTTCCTGAACGCCGCGTTGAATGGCAGCAACGCCAATAGCGGCGTGGTGCTGAGCGCCGGCGCGGGCGGAATCCAACAGACCAATGCCGGCACGATCACAGCCGGCACGCTGACCGTCAACACGACGAGCGGCGGAACCGTCTCGCTGAACGGGGCCGACAACCAGGTCGCGCGGCTTGGGAGGTCCTCTGCTTCGGGGAACTTCGTGTTTGGCAGCGGTACGGCCCTGGCGGTGAACGGCAACGTGACGAGCGAGGCGGGCGTGGTTCGGCTGATCGCTGCGGGTGACCTGACAATCAACGCGCAATTGAGCGATACCAGTGCGAGCGCGGCCTATACGCTGCAATCCTCGGGCGGCCTGCTCACGCTCGCCAACGATATCACGCTCAGCGGCAACACCGCGACGCTCGCCCTCAATTCGGCGAACGGCTTCACGCTGACCAACGGCAGCCGTGTCAGCATGCCCGGGGCCTCGAGCGCGCTGACCATCGATGGCCAGGGCTACACCATCGTTCGCAGCGTGGCGGATCTGCAGGCCGTCGGCCAGTTCGGCAACTACGCGCTGCTCAGCGACATCGATGCTTCCGCCACGGAGAGCTGGAACGGCGGCGCGGGCTTCGCGCCGGTCGCCAATTTCAACGGCACCTTCGCCGGCATGGGCCACACCATCGATCGCCTTACGATCGACCGCGCCGGGCAGGCCGTCACGGGTCTGTTTGGCTTTGTCTCAGCGGCCACGCTGCGGGACTTCACGCTTTCCAATGTAGCGATCCAAGGCTCGGCGCGCGTCGGCGCGGTCGCAGGGTGGATCGAGAATTCCAATCTGAGCAACATCCACGTCACCGGCAGTGTCGTCGCCTTCCAGCAGGTGGGCGGCATTGCAGGCTGGTTGACCACATCCAGCCTGTCGGGAGTCTCCTCGACCGCGAATATTGCCGCGACTGTGGATGGGGCTGGCGGATTGATCGGCAAGCTCTTTTACGGCGGCGACATTTCCAACTCCTATGCCACCGGCACGGTGAGCGCGGCTGCCGATGCCGGCGGGTTGATCGGTAACGTGTTCAGCGTCGCGCCGCTCAACCTTACGAATGTCTATGCAAGCGGCAAGGTCAGCGGCGGCTCCACGGCGGGCGGCCTGATCGGTTACTTCGACAGCGGAACCATAAACGCTTCCGGAGCCTATTGGGACATCAACAGCACCGGCCAGGCCTCGAGCCCCATTGGCACGGGCATCACCAATGCGAATGCCTTTACCCAGTCGACCTATTCCGGCTTCGACTTCACCAATAATTGGGTGATGATCGCGGGCCAGACGCGACCGATGCTGCGTAGCGAGGCGTCGAGCGTGATCGCCACCCCGCATGCGCTGCAGCTCGCCTATTTCGGGCTCGGCGGCAGCTACACGATGGGCGCGGATCTAGACTTCACTTCTGCCTTCACTGCCAGCGGCGGCTATTATGGCGACGTCTGGGGAGGTTTGGGCTTCGTCCCGATCGGCACCAGCGGCACGCCGTTCATTGGTAGTCTGTCAGGCGGCGGCCACAGCATCACCGGTCTGGTGATCAATCGCGGCGCTACCAACTATGTCGGCCTGTTCGGCTTGGTGAATGCTGGTTCCATCGCCAACCTGAAGCTCGTCGGCGGCAGCGTCACCGGCAATGACGGTGTCGGCGCGCTCGTCGGCTATCTTCAGGGCGGCTCGGTATCCCATGCCGGCGCCTCGACGGCGGTGACCGGCAATGCGACGGGCGAAGTGAATACCGGCGGGCTTGTCGGCACCAATGATGGCGGCGCGATTGCCGATTCCTGGGCCAGCGGCGCTGTGACCGGTGCGGGCTATCAGGTCGGCGGTCTCGTCGGTTTCAATGTCAACGGCGCGACGATCACCCGGTCCTATGCCACCGGCAACGTGACCGGAACCAGCACCGCGTTCGGCTATATCGGCGGTCTGGCCGGCGCTAACGGCTATTCCGGCGATGGCGGAACGATCTCGCAGTCTTATGCCACCGGTACGGTGACCGGCGTCGGCGGGCCGATCGGCGGCTTTGTCGGTCACAACGAAGGCGCGATCAACAATTCCTACGCCACAGGCGCAGTCTCAGGCACGGGTGCCGCATCCAATATTGGCGGCTTCGTGGGGGTGAATTTCGTCAATGGCACGATCAGCGGCGCCTACTCGACCGGGCCGGTGAGCGGGGTGGGCGTGGGCGGTTTCGCCGGCTACAACAATGGCGGTGCTGGCTCGATCGCCGCTGGCTACTGGAACAGCCAGACCAGCGGACTGTCTACGGGTGTAGGCGGTGGCATCGCGACCGGAGTAACCGCTCGCACCACGGCGCAATTGCAGGGAAGCCTGCCTGCCGGATTCTCCAGCACCATCTGGGGCACCGGCACCAACCTCTATCCCTATTTCGGCTGGCGCTATTCTACCACTCCGGTCGCAGTGAGCGGCTTCGCGACAAGCAGCTTGGGAGGCGGTGCGCTTGCCGGCGCCCTCGTCACCACGATCTCGGGCGGTAAGGCAATCGGCAGCGCGATTACCGGCGCCAATGGCTATTATTATGTCCTGAGCGATTCCGGGACAATCGGTGCCTCCGGTGCCCTCGCCTATCTGGACAATGGGGTGGTCAAGGGGGCGGCGGCCAGTGACCTGGCAGGGATCAATGGTCTTCAGAATCTCAATATCTATGGCACGGCGGTGAATCTGATCACCGACAACGGATCGCTCAGCGCAACGCGCACCGACTATCTCGCGACGCTCGGCAGCTATATCGACAGCGACCTCAGCTTCCTATCCGGCGGCGGCAATTTCGCTCCGCTGACGTCTGGCGGTTACGGCGTCTATCTGAACGCAACCGGCAATTACCTGCTCGACCGGTCACTGGGATCGGGCGGTGCACTGCAAGTCACGGCCGGCACATTGGGCCTTTCCGGCACGATCACCCTGTCCGCCGCTGGCGCGCTGACGCTCAATGCGCCGGTCAGCTGGAGCGACACGTCTGCCCTGACCCTGGCGACCACGGGCGGCGGCGCCATGACCCTCGGCGGCGCGATCAATGCGGCGAGCGGATCGTTGACGATCCTCGGCTCCGGCGGCGTCAGCGATGGTTATGCCGTCTCGGTCAACACCTTCGCGCTCGCAGGCGGCACCTGGATTCAGCTTGGAACGTTGCCGAGCTTCTCCGCGGTCGATTTCCGGCTCACCCCGGGCGCGACTTTCATCCGAGCGCTCGTGGGGGACGGCAGCACGGTCAATCCCTACCAGCTAGCCGATATTTACGGCCTGCAAGGCATGGCGTCCTACAGCCTACGCGCGCAGAACTTCCTGCTGGCCAATGATATCGACGCCAGCGGTACCGCCGCCTGGAACAGCCTGGCCGGCTTCCTGCCGATCGGCATCAACACCAATATCTTCACGGGCAGCTTCGACGGTCAGAGCCACGCGATCACCGGCCTCCGAATCAACCGCGGCACACCCTATACCGGCCTCTTCGGCTATTCCTCGGGCACCATACGCAATCTCGCCATAACCGGCCAGGTCACCGGCAGCAGCCAGGCGGGCGGCCTCATCGGCTTCATGTCCGGCGGCAGCGTCACTTCGGTTCAGGCCAACGTCACGGTCAATGGCGCCAGCTTCGCCCAGGCCGGGGGGCTGGTCGGCTATCAGACCGGCGGCACGATCAGCCGCTCTTCCGCCAGCGGCACGGTGAGCGGCGTCGGCAGCGCCGTCGGCGGGTTGGTCGGGCAGCAGAATGGCGGATCGATCGACCAGTCCTTCGCCACCGGGGCGGTATCAGCGACCCTCAACAATGCCGGTGGCCTGGTCGGCATCGGCGGGGGCACGATCAGCGATTCCTACGCAACCGGCAATGTAACCGTTCAGGCCCAGGGCGGCGGCCTGGTTGGGTATCTGAACGGCGGTACGATTCTCAATTCCTATGCCACTGGCACGATTTCGGGCGTATCGCTCCTGGGCGGCCTTGTCGGCTATAATGGAGGCGCGATCACCGCCAGCTTCTGGAATACCACCAGCAGCGGAAGGAGCGTCGGCGTTGGCGGTGGTACGCTTGCCGGTGCATCCGGCGTGACGGCAACCGGCATACAACTCCTTGCCACCTTCGCCGCAGCCGGCTGGGACATCGATGATGCCGGCGGCACCGGCAAGATCTGGCGCATCTATGATGGCAGCACCGCGCCGTTGCTCCGCACGTTTCTCGCGCCGCTCACCGTCACCGGCGGCACGGTCTCGCGGACCTATAACGGCTTTGCGACCAGCGGCGCCGGTACATTGACCTATGGCGGGGTGCCCGACTTCAGCTTGCTGTTCGGCACTGCCGGCTATCTCGCCTCCAGCCCCAATGCCGGAACCTATAGCGGTGCAAACCTCGCGCTCACAGGGCTCTATTCGAACCAGGCGGGCTACGACATCAACGCGGCACCGGGTACGCTCATTATCGACCCCGCATCGCTCACGGTAACCCTCAATAACGCGACCAAGGCCTATGATGGCCTGGCGTATAGCGGCGGCAACGGCGTCACCTACACCGGCTTCGTCAATGGCGAAGGCGCCGGGGTGCTCGGTGGCAACCTGGTCTATGGCGGGACGTCGCAGGGCGCGACCAACGCCGGCACCTATGGCCTGACCGCCTCGGGCCTGACCTCGGGCAATTATGCGATCAGCTATGTCGGCGGATCGCTGGCGGTGAACCCGGCGGCGCTTACGGTGACCGTCAACGGCGCGGCCAAGACCTATGACGGCCTTGCCTATTCCGGCGGCAACGGCGTCACCTTTGCCGGTCTTGTCAACGGCGAGGGCGCCGGTGTGCTTGGTGGCAGCCTCACCTATGGC
>NZ_JBXAMZ010000001.1:0-2095014 GCF_058801135.1 Sphingomonas sp. GW822-FHT03G08 | reverse complement strand
CCCTTTGCCGGTCTTGTCAACGGCGAGGGCGCCGGTGTGCTTGGTGGCAGCCTCACCTATGGCGGGACGTCGCAGGGTGCGGTCAACGCCGGCACCTATGGCCTCACCGCTTCGGGGCTGATCTCGGGCAATTATGCGATCAGCTATGTCGGGGGATCGCTGGCGGTGAACCCGGCCGCGTTGACCGTCACCGTCAATGGCGCGACCAAGACCTATGATGGCCTTGCCTATTCCGGCGGCAACGGCGTCACCTATACTGGTCTTGTCCACGGCGAGGGCGCCAGCGCCCTCGGCGGGAGCCTGGTCTATGGCGGGACGTCGCAGGGTGCGATCAACGCCGGCACCTATGGCCTGACTGCCTCGGGCCTGACCTCGGGCAATTATGCGATCAGCTATGTCGGCGGGTCGCTGACGGTAAACCCGGCGGCGTTGACCGTCACCGTCAACGGCGCGACCAAGACCTATGACGGGCTGGCGTATAGCGGCGGCAACGGCGCCAGCTACACCGGCTTCGTTAACGGCGAGGGCGCCGGTGTGCTTGGTGGCAGCCTCACCTATGGCGGGACGTCGCAGGGTGCGATCAACGCCGGCACCTACGGGCTCACCGCCTCGGGCCTCACCTCGAGCAATTATGCGATCAGCTATGTCGGCGGGTCGCTGGTGGTGAATCCGGCGGCGCTGACCGTGATCGCGAACTCGATTTCGATCCCGCTGTTCGGTGATTATCTGCCGCTTACCTACACGCTGAGCGGTCTGGTACCGCGTGACGCCAGCACCACAATCCTCACTGGCTCGTTGGCGACCAATGTGAACACTGGACTACCCGGAAGCTATGCGATCACGCAGGGCAGCCTCGCGGTTGCGGGCGGAAACTATGTGCTTTCGCGCTTTACCCCCGGCGTGCTGACCGTAGAACGGCCTTTAGATGCGCCTGATGGCGGCTTCCTGATCCGCACGCTACCGATCGAGATCCTGGCGGGACTCGAAAACGGCCCACTCGCCGATGCTTACGCTTCGACCATCGGCGCTGATCTAGTGGCTTCGCAGGCAAAGCCGCGAGGCCGGATTCCGCTCGTCTTCCAGCCTGACTTCATTCGGTAAGGCCGGCAGCTGGGAGATTCGGGCCGTCGGGCAGTTAATAGAGACCTGTTTTCGGGATATGATCTGAGGCAGCTGCTTGCGTACTCTTTCCGCTCGGCGATAGGTACCGACTGCAATATCGATTAGCGCGACTTAAAAGCGAATGGCGGCTTCCGCTCGTTCACCGATCGGCAGGTCGGGTGGAAGCCGCCGGTAAGAAATGTGCTCCAACACCGGTCTTTTATCGGGCCGATGCGCGATCCCAGGAGCTGCCGTCGGTTCAGTTATCGAAGCGATGCCGCTAACGCTCACTTAATTGGTAGTGAACCCATTCCGAACTGTTGGCCACCGGAGTGGCGGCTTCCATTGCCTTCATTATCAAGCGGCATCGGTAAATAGCATCGATCACGTTCGATCTTGGCGGCAAAGGGAGTTACCGCCGTTGCATATAGTAATTTCTCACAATCCGGCCGCGCCAGATCTAAGCCGGCTGATGTTCTACTCCAAGGACAGTCACGCACTTTCGTACTGTCGGGTGATGCCAGCACCGCTATACCGGCCCGGAAATAACAGCCGCGATTGCGGAGCGAGCCCCGTTCGACAGCTTGATTGTGGCGGGCACCGGCATTCGATTTGAGATATGGCGCGCAATGGAGCAGCGGCTACCCCATATAGGCGCCTGAGAGGGGAGCTCAATTGTGAGCGTGGTGTGGGAATGCAAGAAGACAACGCCCCAGTCTATCCGTTCACCACCGTCCCCCCATTCGGGTGCAGCACTTGGCCAGACATATAGCTGGCATCCTCGCAGGCCAGAAAAAGGAAGGCGGGCGCCACTTCGTTGGGCTGGCCCGGCCGGCCCATCGGAGTGTTCTCACCGAATTTCTCCAGCTTCTCTGGAGAGGCTCCACCCATCGGGTTGAGTGGCGTCCAGATCGGTCCCGGAGCCACTGCATTCACGCGGATGCCTTTGCCGACGAGGTTCTCCGAGAGGCTGCGGGTGAAGGCCGTGATCGCACCCTTGGTGCTCGAATAATCGAGCAACTCCTTCGAGCCCTGGTACATCGTCACAGAGGTGCAGTTGACGATCGCCGCGCCCTTCTCGAGGTGCGGGCGCGCCGCCTGGGTCAGGAAGAACATCCCGAAGATATTGGTCTGGAAGGTGCGGCGCAGCTGGTCCTCGGTGATATCGGTGATGTCCTTGTCGGGATGCTGCTCACCGGCATTGTTCACCAGCACGTCGATCCGGCCGAACTTCTCGATCACCTGAGCGACGGCGACATCGCAGAAAGCCTTGTCGCCGACATCGCCTGCGATGGTCAGCGCCTCGCGGCCCTCGCTACGCACGATCTCGGCGGTCTTTTCGGCATCGTCATGCTCGCAGAGATAGACGATCACCACATCGGCGCCCTCGCGCGCGTAGAGCGCGGCGACGGCGCGTCCGATGCCGCTGTCTGCGCCGGTGATCAGCGCGACCTTGCCCTGGAGGCGGCCGGAGCCGGGGTAACGCGGCTCCCATTCGGGCTTGGGTTCGAGCGCGCTCTCGTGGCCGGGCAGCGCGTCTTCGTGGATCATCTCGGCGGTATCGGACATCACGGCTTCTCCTCGCTTTGGACAACCCTTTGGCGTGCAAAGAGTTCTTTCCTGCTGGCCAGGAGCCGCGCTTTTCGCACGTGCGGCCTCACGCCAGTCCGTCGGCCCGTGGGTCCGAATGTATGAGGGCGAGCTCGGCTTGCCGTCCGCCCGTCATATCAGCGGGCTAGCCAAGGCGGCGACCGGACGTAGGGCAGGGTAGACGCATAACAGATAATTAGGCCAGCTCCCCCTAACCGATCGGCCCGCATCCCTCGGGACAGGGCGCGTTGACTGCGCGTCCTGTTCTCATTTGGGGAGCTGGGATCGGATGCGGGCCTGCGTGAGGATAGGTGATGCACGGGAGCCGATCCAAGGCAGCGAGCGTTCAGCGGGCATGCTGCGCAAGCTCAAGCTATTCCGGACAGCGATCGGCTTTCACGACGCCTATGTTGCCGCCATCAGCAAGAAGGCAGCGCTCGAGGCCTGGGGCGCGGATGTAGATCTGTTTGCGCGCGGAGCGGCCGAACTGGTGAGCGACCCTGCACTGTGCGAAGAGGCGCTTGCGCATCCAGGAAAGGTCATCAAGCGGCTGCGCGGCAGCGCAGACGAACATTTTGCTGCACTCGAGGTGGCGGACCGGCTCGGTGCGCGAGCCGACCCACCGCGCAGGTGGAAGGCGTCGCCCGCGAAAACCGAACAGCCTGTGCCGAAAGCGAAGCCCAAGGCACCACCGCCGCCCAAGCCGCACCGGGCCGCACTCGACAAGGCCGCGGAAGCGTTGAAGGCCGCGGGCGTAGTCGCGCGGACCTTCCGCGAACGCGAGCAGGCGCTTGCGAGAGAGCGGCGTGCGGCAGAGCAGGACGCTGAACGAGAAGTCGGTGAGGCGCGGGCGATGCGCGACGCGGAGAAGGCCAGCTATGACCTGGCGATGGCGCGCTGGCGCAGCTGAGGCGGCCGACCTGGGCTAGGGCGCATTATTGGGGACCGGCGCCCCTATCAGCGGTTGTCGGGGCCCGCGACATTGGCGCTGTTGCCGACGGGTTCGCCTTCCTTCAGCTGCCTGAAGTGGCAGAGGTTCATGCCGACGAATATGATCACTGCGATCGCAAGGATGATGATCGGGACGAGAATGAGCCCGCGTCGTTTGGGCGGGGTCAGTTCGGTGGATTCCTGCGGCAGCGGATTGCTGTGCATTTCCTCTCTACCCGCAGGAAAAGGTCCGGTTCCGCATCGGAGCCACGTAGCTGCCAAGCGGCATACGGCACAATTCCGGGCGTGGGGCTCCCGGCTGACTGGTCAGGTTGTCGGCAATCTTGATGGATCGGTGCCTCTGACAGGTTGGAGCGTTAACGGATGTCAGGAGGCGCTTTGATGACCGATGAACTTGCAGAAAGAGAGCGGGATATTGATCTGACGCGCGATGAGCGCGCGGCGGTGGCGGAACGTCAGTCCGCCAGTGCCAAGGTAATCCACGAGGTCATCCGGCGGCACGGCGACGAGGAGCTGGAGCGGCCCACCATTTCCCTGATCTGGTCCGGTCTCGCCGGGGGCGTGGCGATCAGCGCGTCGGTGATTGGGCAGGGTCTTCTGGAGGAGCATCTTCCCAGGGCTGCGTGGACGCCGCTCGTCGCCAGCCTCGGCTACACGCTCGGTTTCCTGATCGTGATTCTCGGGCGGCTCCAGCTGTTCACGGAAAGTACTTTGTCGGCGGTTATCCCGGTCGCGACGCATCCGGGATGGGCGAACCTTGGCCGGCTCCTTCGGTTCTGGGTAATCGTCCTGGTCGCGAATCTGATAGGAACGCTTCTCATCGCCTGGATGAGCACGCATCTCTGGATCACCTCGGCCGAGCATTACGCGGCCATGCTCGATCTCTCCCGCAAATTGCTGGCGCATGACTGGCTCGCGTTGATGAAGCTCGGCATTCCTGCGGGCTTCCTAATTGCCGCGGTGCCCTGGGCGCTGCCGTCGGCGCGAGGCCAGGAATTCTGGATCGTGCTGGTCTTCACCTATTTCATCGCGCTTGGTGGCTTCGCCCATGTGGTCGCCGGCTCCGGCGAGGCATGGCTGCTGGCGCTGGCCGGTGAGACGTCCTTCGCGCACGCGCTGTTCGGGATCATCCTGCCGGCGCTGATCGGCAATGTCCTCGGGGGCACAGGTCTGTTTGCGCTCCTGGCCCATGCACAGGTTCGGCAGGAGCTCGGAAAATAGATTCTGCGGCGATCCGGGCAGCGAGTCCAGTCGGCGATCTCCGTGGGGTCATCTCCATGAATCGTGCTGGAAGCGATCGAGTTTAGGAGGTCCCGGGCGGAAGGCGCGGTTTGAGCGAGCCCCTCGTTACGAGGCGCTGCCTTTACTCGGTTTCGTGGATTCCAACAAAAGAGAACGAATTTTTTCTTTCTGATTCTAGGCCCTCCACGGCGCTAGCGCGCGCATGAGGCGGCGTAGCTCTGGTCGGTGCGCGATTATTTCCAGGTGAAAGTCGAAGGGGCGGGCGGTAATTGCTTTTCGGGCAAATCCATGGCGAGCAGGCATCGACAGGACCGATGCGCCGGTTCATTCACGGCGCCTTCGCCCGAGCGCAGCGACGTCCCGACCCCGGCGAGGCCGGCGGACCGGGGGACGACGCATCAACGCGAGGGTTTTCGGGCTTCCTAGGCCTCGAAGTGTGGCTTCAGCGCGCCGGGAAAGTCATCATCCAGCGGATAATGGGGCATCGTCAGCCACACTGCATCGAGAAGGGCGATCCCCTGCTTGCGGTCCTTGGGCTTTTTCTGGGGGTTTCGACCCGGCTTTTCCGCCATCCAGAGCTTCTGAAGTGCAAACCAGCGCGGGTCGGGAACGACCAGCCGCGCGGCGTCTCCGCCATATACGCCAGCCACCCGATCGATCGGTTTGCCGTTCAGCAGCCATTCCTGCTCGGGCAGCGCGACTGGGCGGGGCTTGCCCCGGCCGATCTGGCCGAGGATCCGACTTAAATCCCCGCTTGGCAAGGAGGATGCTGTCGGACACGACGCGCAACCGCGTTCGCACCAGCCAGTAGCGGGCGCGCCCCTCCACTGGCGCCGCCCCGGATCCGCAAGCTCGCGGCGGGCGAGGGCGTCTCCTTCGCGGCGCAGCCGGAAGTTGCGGCAACACCGCCCGAATCCGATGGCGGGAAGGCCTCGCCAACCAATGCGGCGCACGAGTTCGAGGCAGTGCCCGTCGCCGAGCTGGTTGCGCTCGCCAACAAGGGGTCTGCACGGCCGATCAGGCTGGCCGATGCTTCGCTCGGGCCAAAGCGCGTATCGGGCCGCTTCCAGGTCGGCGATACCGGGCTGCTGGCAAGGCGGCTCGGCGCGCTGTTCGGAAGCGAGGTGCGGGACGGCGATCCGCGCGAGATCGTGCTGGCGCAGCCCGGCGACTGAGAAGGGCAATCGGGACGGACGGACAGGGCCAGCGCTCGCCCATCGCGGGTGGGCCTGTTCTCCACGCGAAAGCGAGCCGATCCGGCCGCCCGACAAGAACAACGAGACCGCAGCGCATCGACCCGGCGCGTGCGCCCGCTGGCCCGACCTGCGCACAACAGGACCGAGGGACAGGCCGGCTTCGGGTGCCAAGCCGCACCGGCGGTGCAGGGCACTGTCGCGACAGGGCGTTGCAGTTGCGGAACAAAGCCGATCCCTATGGATTGCCCATTCGGATTTTCAGCCAGGGAGAACTGCAATGGGTTGGATCATCGCGCTTATCGTGGGTGGCATCGCCGGCTGGCTGGCCAGCATCGTGATGGGCCGCAACGCCTCGATGGGCATCGTCCTCAACATCGTCGTAGGCTGCGTCGGCTCGGTCATCGGCAACTGGCTTTCCGGTCCGCTCCTCGGGGTCCGGGGCAGCGTGCAGGAATTCTCGGTGACCGGCTTGGTGATCGCCTTTGTCGGCGCCGTGGTGCTGCTCGGCATCTTCAACCTGGTCCAGCGTAACCGGGTGCGTTGAGGGGCACGCGGTCGCCGCGCCAGGCGGTGCTACCGCGCAAAAGAGGCCCCGGCGCAGGTGGCTGGCGACGGCCTGGACTGGAGGGCAGGCGCCTTTGCCCTAACCCAGCCGTTCGACCGGCCAGGCGTGCTGATCGGGCGCAAGCAATTTGCCTGACCGGCCGGTGGGCTCGGCTTCCCAGGCCTTGCACGCCTGGCTTTCTGTGAAATTTTCTGTCCGACGGTTGAGCCTAGTGCCGGGCCCGTTGGCGGGGCCGGTCCCGCCGCCGCTGCGGCGGTCATGCTGGCGCCAAGATCCCCGGCCCTAAGAGCGCTGGGAGCGACCGCGCTGCACCTTTGGACATGTTCCCCGCAGCGGGCGGCGCGCCGTATCGGATGGTGCACGCTTTCGAGGACCACCCAACCGATGCCGACCACGCTGCTTTGGCTCCGGCAGGATCTCCGCCTGACCGACCAGCCCGCGCTTTGCGCTGCGGTGGAGGAGGGCGACGTCGTGCCGGTCTTCATCCTCGACGATGCGCTAGCCGGCCCCTGGGCGATGGGCGGTGCGCAGCGCTGGTGGCTGCACCACAGCCTGACAGCGCTCGGCCGCAGCCTCGAGAAGCGCGGTGGCGATCTCGTGCTGCGCCGCGGGGACACGGCGGACACGCTTGCCGCACTTGTCCGCGAGGCGGGCGCCAGCCGAATCCATGCGCTGCGCCATTACGAACCCTGGAACCAGGCGACCGAGCGTGCGGTCGCGAAGGTCGCGGATCTGGAGCTGCATGACGGCAATTATCTGGTCCGGCCCGACGCCATCCTGAATGGCAGCGGCAGCCGCTACAGGGTCTTCACCCCCTGGTACCGCACGATGAGCGAGGCGCTCCCGCCGCTGCATCCCCTGGCGGCGCCGTCCCGCATCGGTGCGCCGGAGCGCATGCCGGCCTCCGAAGTGCTCGACGATTGGGCGCTGCTGCCCCGCGCGCCTGACTGGGCAGGCGGCTTCGCCGACTGGACGCCGGGCGAAAAGGGCGCCTGGCGGCGCTGGCGGTCCTTTCTCGAGACGCTGGAGGGGTACGGGCATGATCGCGACTATCCGGCACTCGAGGGGACCTCGCGGCTGTCGCCGCACCTGCATTTCGGGGAGATCTCGCCGCGCTGCCTCTGGTCCGCGCTCGACGATCGCAAAGGAGCGGGGGCCTCGGCGTTCCGTCGCGAGCTTGCCTGGCGCGAGCACGGCATAAACCTGCTCGACCAGATGCCCGACTATCCCGAGCGCAACGGGCGCGCCGCGTTCGAGCGGCTCGGCTGGCGCGAAGGCACCGAGGCGGAGCGCGACTTTCGTGCCTGGACGCGCGGGCGCACCGGCTTTCCGGTCGTCGATGCCGGCATGCGCCAGCTCTGGCAGACGGGCTGGATGCACAACCGGGTGCGCATGGTGACCGCATCGTTCCTGGTGAAGCACCTGCTGATCGACTGGCGGCGCGGCGAGCGCTGGTTCTGGGACACGCTGGTCGATGCCGACCTGGGATCCAATGCGATGAACTGGCAATATGTCGCGGGCAGCGGGGTCGACGCGCCGGTCTTTTCCCGGATCATGGCGCCCTATCTCCAGAGCGAGAAGTTCGACATGGCCGGCTATGTGCGGCAATTCGTGCCCGAGCTCCGGGACCTGGACGATGCGCGGATCCACGCGCTGCACCTGAACGGCGATCCGCCGCGAGGCTATCCCCGGCGCCTGGTCGGGCACGAAGCCGGGCGCGCGCGGGCACTCGCGGCGTGGCAGAATATGGTCGCGGGCTAGGAAGCGCCTGCGATCCGGCCGGCCAGATGCACCCCCGACAGCCAGGCGGACTGGGCGCCGGGACCGATCAGCCAGTCTCCGCAGGCGCCGATTCCGAGTGCCGCGTTCCAAAGCGAATCCCGGCCCGCCGCGCCCGAGGTGCCATAGCGCCAGCGATGCGAATCCGCGGCCAGGACGTCGAGCGGCGCCCCGCCAAGGCCGTCGGCCAGCGCCCCCCGCAGCGCCTCGATCACGAACGCGGAATCGGCGTCGAGATGCGCCTGGCTCCACTGTGCCCCGGCATGCACCGTCCAGGCTTGCGGCCCGCTGCGTCCGGGCTTGGACGCGCTGCTCGCGGCGCGGTCGATGATCCCGTGGGATTCGAGCAGCAAGGGCCCCTCGCGGGGGGCCAGCGCCAGCATCGCCGTCCAGCAGGGCGCCGACGGTGCGGCGATGGCGATTCGGGCCATCGGGAGGTCGTGCAGCGCGAGCATGGTTGCGGCCTGTTCCGCCGGCAGGGCGATCACCACCGCATCGAAAGGTCCGATGCTGCCGGCGTCATGGTGGAGATGCCACTCACTGCGGTCGCGGACCATGCCGCGGACGAAGACCGAGCAGGCCAGATCGAGGCCTTGGGCCAAGTGCTTCGGTATCGCGTTCATCGCGGGCGTGCCTGCCCAGGCGGCCGAGCCGCCCGCCAGCCAGCGGTCGGCGGTGCCGCAGGCGCGCCACGCCTCGAGCTGGCGCAGGAACTCGGGATCGCTGGCACCGATCGCCTGCGCACCGAAGTCGAAGGTCGCGGTCCCCAGGCGGGTTTCCAACCGGCGCGAGCATAGTCGTCCGCCGGGACCGCGTGCCTTTTCGAACAGGGCGACCTTGGCGCCATGCGCCTGGAGCGCCGTCCCGCAGGAAAGCCCGGCAAGTCCTGCCCCGACGATGCCGACCTTCACGCGGGCAAGCCCGGGGCAAGCGGCGCCGTCATGTCGCTCCTCCAGCCGGAGTCATGCGCCGAGATGCCTGGCCGCAGTCCCCGCCAAAGCAGATGCACGCGACCGGCACGGCCCGGCAGGCAGCACGCCGGAGGCCTCTGGTTCATATCGCGACGCGCCCGGGGCATTGGCACCACTCCCTGAAGCAGAGGCCTGCGGCATCGCTCCGGCGCAGCCAACATGGCCAAAAGGGCAAAGCTTGGATTTGCGCGCCGTCGCCGCTAGCATCGCGCCATGGCGATCCTGCAAATGATCGAGGCGAGCGCGACCGCTGCTGTGATCAGCGACCCGCGCCAGCCGGACAATCCGATCGTCGCCTGCAATGCTGCGTTCCTGGAACTGACGGGCTATGCGCGCGACGATGTGATCGGTCGCAACTGCCGCTTCCTCAGCGGGCCGGACACCGAGCCCGCGCTCAGCGAGACCCTGCGGACCGGCATCCGCAACCGCCAGCCGGTGCTGGTCGAGATCCTCAACTACCGCAAGGATGGCTCGGCCTTTCGCAACGCGGTGATGGTCGCCCCGATCTTCGATGCCGAAGGCGAACTCGAATATTTCCTGGGCTCGCAGGTCGCGCTTGCCGAAACCGTCCCGGGGGTGGTCGCCAGCCGCCGGAGCGCGGCGCGGCAGCGTATAGAGGGATTGAGCCCGCGTCAGCGCGAAATCCTGAAGATGATGTCCGGCGGCAAGCTCAACAAGCAGATCGCGCATGCGCTCCAGTTGAGCGAGCGGACGGTCAAGATGCACCGCGCCGCCTTGTTGCGAGCTCTGGGCGTGCAGGCAAATGCCGACGCGATCCGCGTCGCGGTCGAAGCGGGCTTCTGAACCCGGCATGTCGGCCGCCCGCTGCTGCCTGCCCTTAAGTGCATCTAGCCGCGGCAGGCCGCAGCGATAGCATTGACTGGGCTCCGTCAGCTGGCTTCCGCCGGCCCGGGCAGGGATGAGGCCAGCAATGCGAGAAGAGCGACCGCAACAGGGCAGGGCAGGCGGGGAAAGCGAGGGCAGGAAACTGCTCCTGGCCAACCCCCGCGGATTTTGTGCTGGTGTCGAGCGCGCGATCGCTGCGGTCGAAGCGGCGATCGCCCATTATGGCCCGCCCGTCTATGTCCGCCGCCACATCGTCCATAACCAGGGCGTGGTCGATCGGCTGAAGGAGAGGGGTGCGGTCTTCGTGACCGAACTCGCCGAGGTTCCCGAAGGCGCGGTCGCCATCCTGTCCGCCCACGGCGTTGCCCAGTCGGTCCTGCGCGAAGCCCGCCAGCGCCAGCTCAAGACCCTGGACACGACGTGTCCGCTCGTCGCCCGGGTCCATGCGCAGGTGCTGGACCATTACCAGGCCGGCCGCCACGTCCTGCTGATCGGTCACCAGGGGCATCCCGAGATCATCGGTACGCTCGGCCAGGTGCCGGGTGGCGCGATTTCGGTCGTCGGCTCGCCCGGGGATGTCGAAGGCCTGCCGCTCGCGCGCAACATCGCGGTTTCCTACGCTGTGCAGACGACCTTCGCGATGCAGGAGGCGGCCTCGATCATCGAAGCGATCCGGGGCAGGTTCGACGATGTGGCGGCGCCGCGGGCCAGCGACATCTGCTATGCTTCCTCCAACCGGCAGGAAGCGATCGGCGCGATCGCGGCACGCGCGGACCATGTGGTGGTGGTCGGCGACCGATTGTCGTCCAATGCCCGCCGGCTGGTCGAGGTGTCGCGTGCCGCGGGCTGCGGCGATGCCCAGTTGGTGGACGGTCCCGACGCGCTCGATCTCGGGCGGATCGCCGCAGCGCGGGTCGTCGGGCTCACCGCCGCGGCCTCGGCGCCCCCCGAGGCGATCGATGCCGTCGTCGCGCGGCTGGTGGCGCTCGGCTTCGTCGCGGAGGAATTGCCCGGCAGGGCCGAGAATGCGGTCTTCAAGCCGGTGTCGATGACCCCGCTCGATGCCGTGCCGCTCGCGATGCGCGGCGATCAGGTGCGGCGTGATGTCGAGCGCTGTCTCGAGCAGGTACTGATACCCGGACCGGGGGCACCTGCGCGCCTCAACGACGCGATGCGCTATGCGGTGCTCGGAGGCGGCAAGCGGCTCCGGGCTCTGCTGACGGTGCTGGTCGCCGAGATGCTGGGCGCCGAATATCGCCATGCGATCTGGGCCGCCTGCGCCATCGAATGCCTGCATGCCCAGTCGCTTGTCCATGACGACCTGCCGTGCATGGACGATGACGACTTCCGGCGCGGCAAGCCCAGCCTGCATCGCGCCTTCGACGAGGCGACGGCCGTGCTTGCGGGCGACGCGCTGCTGGCATTGTCTTTCGAGATGCTTTCCGACGAACGCGCCCATCCCGACGCCGCCGTCCGTACCCGCCTCGTGTCCGCATTGGCCCGGACGATCGGCAAGGATGGACTCGCGCTGGGGCAGATGATGGATCTCTACCCCGCCGAGGATGCGAGCGCCGAGGCGGTGGCGCTGTGCGAGCAGCTCAAGACCGGAACCCTGCTCAGCTACTGCGTCGAGGCTGCCACCCTGCTCGCCGGATGCGAGGGGGAGGAACGCGAGCGCCTGCTGCGCTTCTCGGAGAAGCTGGGCCTTGCATTCCAGATCCGCGACGACATCCTCGACAGGGTCGGAAGCGCCGAGGCGCTCGGCAAGCGGGTCGGGAAGGACTGCCGTGCCGGGCGCGTCACGACCATCGAGCTATTCGGGCTCGAGGGCGCGAAGCGACAGTCGCAGCGGCTTGCCGAGGCGTGCCTCGAGGACTTGGCGCAATTCGGGTCCAGGGCTGACCGCCTGCGCGAGATCGCCAGTTTTGCAGTCTCACGCCTGCACTGAGCCGGGGCGGGTAGCGACACCTCGCGCGTTCGGAGCCGGACGCCAATTCCTCCTTGAAAGTAATAGCATCATGAACACCGCGCTGATCATCGGAGCCGGTTTCGGCGGGCTGGCCCTGGCGCTCAGGCTGCAAAGCGCCGGGATCGCCACGACCATCGTCGAGGCGCGCGACCGGCCGGGCGGCCGCGCCTATGTCTGGCGCAAGGACGGCTTCGTCTTCGATGCCGGCCCGACGGTCATCACCGACCCCGATTGCCTGCGCGAATTATGGGACCTGTCGGGCAGCACGATGGCGGACGATGTCGATCTCATCCCGGTCAGTCCCTTCTACCGCCTGAAATGGAGCGACGGCGCATCGTTCGACTATGGCAATGACGATCCGGCACTCCTTGCGGAAATCGCGGCCTTCGATCGCCAGGACGTCGAGGGCTATGCGCGATTCCTGCGCTATTCGGAGGCGGTCTACCAGACCGGCTATGTCGAGCTCGGCGCGAAGCCGTTCCTGTCCTTTCTTGACATGGTCCGCGCAGCGCCAGCGCTGGTCCGGCGCAAAGCCTGGCAATCGGTCTATCGCTCGGTGTCCACCCATATTCGCGACGAGCGGCTCCGGCAGGCCTTCTCCTTCCACACCTTGCTGGTCGGGGGCGATCCGATGCGGACCAGCAGCATCTACGCGCTCATCCACAGCCTGGAGAAGCGCGGCGGCGTCTGGTTCGCGCGCGGTGGCACGAACGCCCTGGTTGACGGCCTGGTGCGGCTCTTCGAGCGGCTCGGCGGCAAGCTGATCCTCGCCGATCCGGTGGAGCAGATCCTCTTCAAGGCACGCAAGGTCACCGGGCTGAGAACGCGCAGCGGGCGGACCCTGCATGCCGACATGATCGCTTCCAATGGCGACCTGGTCCATAGCTACGGGCTGATCGCGGGAAGCCGCTACGCCGCACGGCGAACGCGCGCGCTTGCGCGCAGGCGGTTCTCGCCGAGCCTGTTCGTCCTTCACCTGGGGTTGCGCGGGACCTTTCCGGAACTGGCACATCACACGATCCTGTTTTCGGATCGGTTCAAGCCGCTTCTCGATGACATCTACCGGGACGGGCGGATACCACCCGATCCCTCGCTCTATATCCACCACCCTTCCGCGACCGATCCCTCGCTGGCGCCGCCGGGGCACTCGACGCTCTACGCCCTGGCGCCGGTGCCGCATCTTGGACATGCCGACCCGGACTGGCACAGCTTCGGCGACCGCTATCGTGAAATCGTCCTCGATCGCATTCGCGACCAGTTGATTCCCGACGTGCGCGCGCGAGTCACGACCATGTTCCATTATACCCCGGTCGACTTTTCCGCGGACCTCGGCGCCCATCTCGGCAATGCCTTCAGCCTCGAGCCGTTGCTGACGCAGAGCGCCTGGTTTCGGGCACATAACCGCGACGACCATTTCGAGAATCTCTACCTTGTCGGCGCGGGCACGCATCCAGGCGCCGGCATCCCGGGCGTGGTCGCCAGCGCGAAGGCCACGGCATCGCTGATCCTCGGCGATGGATAGCAGGAAGGTCCTCGGGCCCTTGTGCTTCGCACGCGGAGCAAGGAACAGTTGGGCCTGGAACATTGCGACGAGGGCCGCTTTGCGCGACGGTGCAGCAGGAAATCACAGGTTTCGGTGCCGGGCCTTGCAGATCGCCGCGATAACGGCGGCGGCGCCGCTTCTGGGCGGCGCGAATTCGAGCGCTGCGCTGGAGGTCGATGTTCAGGGCCTGCGTTCTGCCAGGGGCGCGATCCAACTGTGCGTAACCGCCGACCAAGGGCGCTTTCCTGATTGTGCTGCGGACAGGAGCGCCCGGCATATAACCGTACCGGCGGGGCGAAGCGGCAGGATTCGGATCGAAGGCTTGCAGCCCGGACTCTATGCGGTTGCGCTGTTTCATGACGAGAATGCCAATGGCAGGCTCGACAAGTTCGCAGGGGTTCCACGCGAGGGCTTCGGCTTCTCGAACAACCCGCGAATCCGCTTCGGGCCGCCGAGCTTCGCCCAGGCACGCCTGGCTATCTCGGGAAGCGACGTCTCGATGCCGGTTCGGGTTCGATATTTCCTCTAGCATCGAGGGTCTGGGGCGTTGCGACCGGCTTCTGATCCGCGTTCGCTGGTCGCTGGTCGCTGGTCGCTGGTCGCTGGTCGCTGGTCGCTGGTCGCTGGTCGCTGGTCGATTTGTTCTTCGGCTCTGAGCGGCCTAGCGCACGGCCTTGTCGTCGGCTCCACCGCTATGCCGGGCACTACAGTGCGCGCCAAGCATTGTGACGTTCGATGTCCTTTTCCATAGCCTTTGTCGGAGCGGGTCCGACCACCATCTATACCTTCTGTGCGTTTCTTCGCGGCGTGGCCGGCGCGGCGGAAGTGACGATCTTCGAGGAGCAGCCGCGCGCGGGGCTGGGCACGCCCTATCGGCCCGGCTGGAACGACCCGGCGATGTTGTCCAACATCGCCAGTATCGAAATCCCCCCGATATGCGAGTCGTTGATCGACTGGCTCGCCCGCCAGCCGCGCGCGCGGCTCGTGCGGCTCGGCATTGATCCCGAAGAGATCGACGCGCATGCCTTCTATCCACGACTGGCACTGGGTGAATATTTCCTCGACCAGTTCAACGGCCTCATAGAGGAAGCACGCGGACGGGGCATAGCGGTCGAGATCGCCACAAGCTGCCGCGTGACCGACATTCGTGCTGCCGGCGACGGGTTGCACCTGTTTGTCTCGCCGCGACGAGGGAGCGCCTGCGAGCGGATTTACGATCGCGTCGTGATAGCGACCGGGCACCAGTGGCCCGAAGAACCCGAAGTGCGGCCGGGCTATTTCCTCAGTCCCTGGCCCGCGACTGCGCTCCAGAGGATCCCGCCGGTCGCGATCGGCATCCGCGGCTCTTCACTGACTGCGATCGATGCGGCGGTCGCACTGGCGGTCGCGCATGGCACGTTGATCGAGACCGAAGGGAAGTCGATCGAATATCGCATTCACCCGGGTGCCGAGGGCTTCGGCATCACCATGATGTCGCGCAAGGGGTTGTTGCCGGAAGCCGACTTCTATCATCCGATCCCCTACGAGCCGCTGTCGATCTGCACCCCCGAGGCGATCGAGGCGCTCATCGCGGCGGATTGCGATCATCTGCTCGACCGGTCCTATGACCTTTTCCGGGCGGAGTTGCGTGCTGCCGATCCCGACTATGCCGCGACGGTCGGATTGGACGCGCTTGCGCTGGAGGAATTCGCCGACCGCTATTTCGCGGATCGCATCGCGGCCGATCCTTTTGAATGGGCCGAGGCCGATCTTGCAGAGGCCCGGGCCAATTTCGCACGCGAATATACGGTGCCCTGGCGCTACGCGATCCTGCGCATGCACGAGGTACTGGGCCGCATCGTGCCGCATCTGGAGGAAGAAGCGCTCGAGCGGTTCAACCGCTACCTCAAGCCCGTCTTCGTCGATGAATATGCGACGGTCCCGCATCTCTCGATCGAGCGGCTGCTGGCACTTCACCGGAGCGGTCACCTGCACGTCGCTGCGCTCGGCGAGGACCACCGTATCGATACCCGTGGCAGGGAATCGGGGGCGGAGGTCACCATGCACGGCCAGCGCCGGCATTTCCCGGCATTCATCGATGCGACCGGCCAGCGTCCCCTGGCGGCGGAGGCGTTTCCTTTCCCCAGCTTGCTCGAGCAGCAGGTGGTTCGCGACGCGGCAGAGGACGACGGTGCGCGCATCAAGGGCATCGTGGTCGACGAGCAATTCCATCCGGTAAGCGCCCATCCGGCCCGCCATCGCCTGTTCTGCCTCAGCATTCCGTTCCTCCTCGAGCGGCACCCGTTCATCCAGGGGATCACCAGCTCCCACGAAATGGGCAACATCGTGGGCGCCGAACTGGCTGCCGCAGCCGGGGGCGCCGAGTGTCGGGAGAAGTGGGCATGAAGCTGTTCGCAATCTATATCGGCGGCGAGCATCCCTCGGCGCATATCGAAGTCCACGACGTTCGCTTCATCGTCGCTGAGACGATCCGCGACACCCATGCCCAGCTGCGCGCCGAGTGGTGGGGAACCCCCGGCACGCTGCATATCGATTGCTGGGCCGAGATCGCCCAGGCCGATGGCTATAGGGTGACCCTGCGTCCCGAACCGTCAAAGGCGACCGAGAAACTCTGGTTCGTCAACCTGGGCGGCTATGATGGCAGGGATTTCGCCGAGCAGCACAAGAATCTGTTCGTGGTCGCGTCGTCGGCGAGGGATGCCAAGGCGCGTGCCATGGCCACGATCGAAAGCTGGAGGGATGCGCATCGCGACGACATCTACGAGGCAGAACTGGCGTTCGCGCTCGACGGCAAGATCGGCGACCGGCTGCACATCCATCTGAGCCCTGTCGACGACGCTGCCGCCCCGCAATTCACCTGCCGCTACACGCCGCTCAAATAGGGGCAGGCGCGCATACGAAAAGCGCCGCCCGAAGGGCGGCGCTTGTTAGCCGGATGCGAGGCCTACTTCGCACCGGAGCCAGGTTCGGTGGTCTTCGGCGCCTTGCCGTCCTCGATGCGGCCTTCGTTGCGAAGGTCGCGGCCCTCCTTGGCCTTTGCCTGGCTTTCCGCCGAGGTGCCGTGCTCGAAAGCTTCTTCCTTCACATAGCCGGCGGCTTCCTTGATCTTGCCTTCGATGCTCATGATACTCTCCTTACTCGATTGAAAACAATCACTTGAAGAAACACTGGCGATGTGATCCGGTTCCCGAGCGCCTTCGCCGTAACCACGCGCGCGGATGCCATTCGGGGCGCCGGTTCTCCGGCTGCCTTTCCCGGTAAAGCCGCCACGGGCAGTTGACTTCCGCAAGCCGCGGCGACCAGCGAAGCGGTCGAATGGGTGGCGTCGACTGCCGGTAATCCGGCCGGATGGGGCAGCCCCGCAAGGCGCTGCCCCATGGCGGGTCCTAGGGGTGCAGGTCCCGGAGCCGGCCGCCGATCGCGCCGGCCACGGATCCGATAAAGGCTCCAATCACCAGCGAGATCCCGGTGAACGCCGCGAAGGTCGCCGCTGCCTTGCGCGCGGCCTCGACGGCGTCGGCGGTGACGGTCACGTCGGCCGGAACGGGAGCGAGGCTGGCGATGGCGGATGCGCCTGCCGCAACCATCGCCACCACGAGCGTCGCGAGGGCCCAGGTGACGAACCCATGGGCTGTGTCACGAAAGAATACCTCGTCGGTGTGGAGGCCGTGCCAGCGCGTACGAAGCCGGCCGGCGATATAGCCGCCAATGGCGGCCGACAGCCATTGGGTAACGATCAACCAGATTCCGGCGCCAATGGTGAAAGTCTTCGTAGCGGCGCCGACGCCTGGCCAGACCGACAGCGAAGCCAATCCGAAGCCCGTGCCGATCACACCCAGTGTGAGCGAAACGGCGATTGCGACGATCGTGCCAGCAAGGATTGCCGGCAGCGAAACGGCCGAGCCCGTCGGAACCTCGAGGTCATGCCCCGGATAGAGGTTCGGGTCCGGGCGGCTATAGGGATCGCGCGCCATCTCAGTGCCAGAATAGCAGCAGGAGGAGGATCACGGGGATCGGAACCCCCAGCAGCCACAATAGAATTCCCTTACCCAAGCTTAGTCTCCCTGTTGGTTGGCCGGGATATGCAACGAGGTGTCGTGGGCGAAGTTCCTGAGGCGCGGCGGGCGTCTGTTTCCTCGCGGCGACCGATCGCCCCACCATGGCAGGTTGCTGATCGTGCCGACGACATCGCTGCCGCGCCCGCCGAGCCCTGCCATTGGCCGGATGGAGAGTGATACCGGCGACCTGGAGGTGTCGACCGGCGTCACCAGCGCGAAGCGCGGGGTCACGTCGCCAGGCGGGCCGGGCTCGCCATCGATGCTGCACGGCCAGTCCGGGATCTCGGTCGCCTCGATCCGCCGGGCATCGGCCCGGTGATGCAGCTAAATGGGGAATAAGTCGATTTTGGAGTAATCGGCTTTCTCGAAATGCTCGCGAGTATATCAGCCGGCAACAAAGTTATCGCATAGATCAACGCGGCCGGGTGGCCACCATTATGTCCAGGCCATTCGGCTAAAGGTGGTGGCGCGTGCTCCAAGGCATGATTTTCCCGCCCGGCTTTTGCGACGATCCAAGCCTACGGAAAACAATCGGATTATAATTGGATTATAAGCTTCTTATAATCTCGTGATCCCGTACATTCGAATGGTCATGGCCATGACGTTTCCCGCAACTGGAGAAATGCCATGAACCGCAAGCATGAAGAGACGATCGAACTCGGCGTCGTGAGCACCGACACCAAGGGCCTGCCCGAGGGCGCCCCCGACACCGACAGCGGCAAGCAGCAGATCGTCATCGATCTCGCCGACGACTGATCGGACCTGGCGCGTGCCTCACGGCACGCGCCCTTCCGCCACATCTTCAGACAAAAGGGGCTTCCCATGAAGCTGGTCCTGCGCTCGGGACTTTCCTGGTGCATCTGCGCCGAGCAAGCCGTGGTCGCGGACCTCGCGCGCGACCGCTATCTCTGCCTGCCGGCAGATCTCGACCGCGCGTTCCAGCGCTGGGCCGCCGGCAGCGACATCGGCGCGGATGCCGAGCAAGCGCTGGTCGAGGCAGGCATACTTGAGCCGGGCGACGGCGCGCGCGGTGTTTGCGCGTGGTACCAGCCCCCAAGGCATGACCATCCGGCGGAAGCCGCCAGGACCGGGCAATGGCGCTCCACCCTCTCGGCAGTCATCGGCCAGCTGCGCGCCCGGTTCTGGCTGCGGCATCGGACGATGGCGGACATCGTCGCACGGCTCGCCCGGGAACGCAGGTGGCCACCGCGCAAGTCACAAAGCGAAAAGTGCGCGCGCCAGCTCGTCGCTGCGTTCGGGACCAGCTCGACGTTGCTGCGTGCCGCAGACCAGTGCCTGCCGCGGGCGATCGCGGCCTGGCGGCTTTGCCGGCGCGGCGGGATCGACGCTGCCTTGATCCTGGGCGTGCGCCTCGATCCGTTCGCTGCGCACAGCTGGGTGCAGGCAGGCGATGCTGTCCTTGTCGGCGACTATGAGCGGACGCGGCTCTACACGCCGATCCTGGTGCTGCGATGAGGCCGCGCTACCTGCTGCTAGTCGGGTTTCCGATCGATAGCGGACTGGCCCGTTATGCCGCGGAGCGGACGGGCCTGCGCATCGCGCATGTGACCGAGCGGTTCGCGGTGCTGGTCGATGAGGCTTGCCGCTCCCTGGAAATCGATGCGGACAGTATGGTGATCGGCACGCTGTTTCACCGGCATGGGCCACCGCGCGCGACAGAGATGCTGGGCGAGGCCGAGCGGGCTGCGCTGGCGCAGGGCGGGCGGGAGGCGCTGCTCAAGTCCTGGTGGGGTGGCTATCTCGGCCTGTGGTCGAAGGGGGACGTCATCCAGATCCTGCGCGATCCCTCCGCTGCGCTGCCCTGCTTCCGGGCGCGCTCCGGCGGCACCCAGCTGTTCGCCTCGGACGTCGAACTGCTCTCGCTCGCCGGCGCCGATCTCGGGGGAATTGCCTGGGACAGGCTCGGCCGGTTCCTATATTCGTCCGGCCTTCCCACCGCCGAAACCGCGCTGGGGGGCGTGGGCGTACTACTCGCAGGCGAAGTGCTGACCCTAGACGGCGCCTCCGAGGCGACGATGCGCGGCTGGTCGCCCTGGGATTTCGTCACGCCGCGCAGCGGGGAGGAAAGTGCCGCGACCGCCGAGCGGCTGCGGCGTGTCGTCGAGCAATGCGTCAGCACCTGGTCGTCGCTTTACCGGCACCCGCTGCTCAGCCTGTCGGGCGGCCTCGATTCCTCGATCCTCGCCGCCTGCCTGGCGCGCGCGAACCGGAATGCAGCCTGCCTCACCCTGTATACAGACGACCCGGCCGGGGACGAGCGCGCCTATGCCCAGGCGCTGTGCGACGAACTCGGCCTGCCATTGGAGGCGTGCCGCTACGATCTGGCGCAGGTCGATCTGGGACATGCACTCGGTGCCCATCTGCCCTATCCGATCGGCCGCGCCGAAGCGCAGCCCTATGAAGCGGCGCACCGCGCAATCGCCGCCAGAATCGATGCCGATGCCTTTTTCAGCGGCAATGGCGGCGACAATGTCTTCGCCTTTTCGCAGTCCGCCGCGGCGCTGGCGGATCGCATGCTGAGCGAGGGCCCCGGGGCCGGCGCGTTCGCGACCTTGCGCGATATCTGCCGGCATACGAACGCAGGTCCGCTGCGCGTGACGCGCGCTGCGGTGCGGGTCGCGCGGCAACCACCGGGCTATCGCTGGAAGCCGAATCTCGGCTTCCTCCATCCTGACCTCGTCGCGCTGCGCGGGCTGGTGTTCGCGCACCCGTGGCTCGAGGTTCCGCGTGGCGCGCTGCCGGGCAAGGCCGTGCATATCGCCGGGCTGCTTCGTGCCCATCTCAATCTGGAGTCCGACCGGAGCCGGATCGCGTCGCTGGTCAATCCGCTGCTTTCCCAGCCGATACTCGAGACCTGCCTGTCGATTCCCACCTGGCAATGGCGGGAGGGCGGCCGCGACCGCGCGGTGGCGCGGGCCGCCTTCGCCGGATGGCTGCCCAAGGAGATCGTCGAGCGCAGGGTCAAGGGCACCCCCGATCCGTTCTGCGGCGAAATCGTCCGGCGCAGACGCGCCGAACTGCGCGAGCGCCTGATGGACGGGCAGCTTGCCCGACATGGAATTCTCGACCCCGGCGCGGTCGAGGAAGCACTCCGGCCCGATCGACAGACGACCGGAGAGGAGAATGTGCGCCTGCTCGAACTGGTCAATGCGGAGGCGTGGACCGCGACCTGGTCGTCGCGCCTCGGCGATGAGCCCCTGCCGGCTCGGGCACGATCCACCGGGGCTGCATAAGGAGAAGACGATGGCTACCGACGACAGGAACCCGATCGACTTGGGTGCTGTGAGCACCACCACCCAGGGCGGCGTGACCGGTGTGTCCGACGGCGATTCCGGGTTCATGGTGTTCCCGGGTCTCTCCGACGACTGACCAGAGACCGAGCGGGCGCAAGTCGCCCGCTCGGCATCCGATGTCAGCCGAGGCCCAGCCTCAGGGTCGCGCGGACGTCTTCGCCGGCGCGCCGGGCATCACCTCCATCTCTCGGCGCAGCGCGTCCCAATGCGCGAGTTCGGAAGCACGGCCCGCCGGCTTCGCGCCGTTCAGCCAATAGTCGAACCAGTCGATCGACCGGGTATAGACCGCGAGCCGGTGTGCGGGCTGCCATTTGACATGCCCTTCTCCGGGGAAAACGAACATGTCGATCGGGCGGTTCAGCTCGCGCAGCACGGTGTAGCTTTGCAATGCGCTCAGTGCTTCGGTGTCGGCGACCTGCACGAGGATGGGCGCGCGAACCTGCCGCGCGTTCGGAGAAATAGCGATCTCCTGCCAGAATTTCCTCGCCTCCGGAGCGTCGTCCGTCGTCCGCGGATAGCCCATGGCATAGAATTCCCGGGCGGCGCTCGGTCCGACGCGCATCGCGAGATTGGTGTCCCAGCAGCAACTGCTCATCGCATAGGCGGAGAAGAGCTTGCTGTGCAGCAAGGCGAAGCCCGCAGTGGAGGAGCCGTCGCTGAGACCGGTGATGCCGATGCGGCCAGGGTCGGCGACGCCGCGCGCAATCGCTGCGCGTACCGCCGCCTCGAGCGACTCGAGCACGCTGCGGCGGTCGGCGAACCCCTTGAGGTTGACCTGCTCCATCTTGATGAAATCCGTCTGCCCCTTCAGGCCGACCAGGGGTGGGCGATTGAAGCTCAGGACCGCGAAGCCGCGATTGGCAAAGGCTTGGATCGGATATTCGTCGCCCGTACCGCCGCGAAGGAAGCCGCGTGAGGCATATTGCACCACCACCAGCGGGTAGCGCCGGCCCGGCGCATAGCCGACGGGAAGGACCAGGTCGGCGAACGCGTCCAGGCCGAAGCTGTTGCGCACGCGCAGGCGCTCGACCCTGCCCAGCGTCAGGCGCGCGAATTCGGGGTTGGGATCGAAGAGTATCGCGCGTCGGCCATTTGCCGGATCGAGCCGTTCGAGCCGGCGCGGTTGGCGCGCGCCTTCGCGCAGGCAGGTGAGCCCGGGCCCGGTCGGCACGCAGCTTAGCAGGAAGTCGTCGGTGGCGTATAGCCGGCGGACGCGGGAGGCACCCGGCGTCCATTCGTAGATTACGGTCGCGGCATTCGCCCACCCTTCGCGCCGCATGAAGCGAACCCTGCCATGCACCCACCAGGGAAAGCTCGCATCGGCGCATTCGGGCGCGTCGCAGGCGAAGGTGCGAGCGCCGGTATCGGCATGCAGCCTGCCCCGCGTCGGATACAGGCTCGGGACTGGGACCTCCACCCAGGCCCGGGCCCCGGCGACCGTCGGCGTCTCGGTCCAGCTCCCCTCCTGCATCGACGCCCCGCCCAGCAGTCCTGCCTCGGCTGGAGCCGCTTCCCGGGTCGCGCCGCTGGCCAGGTCGAGGAAGTGGATGGACCTGGGGATCGGTGCCGGCGCGAAGGGCCGATCGCTGGCCGAGGGCGCGAAGCGGTCGTCATAATGATAGCCGACAAGGCTTTCGCGATCGATGGCGGCGAGGGCGGTACGCAGCCCCGGCCGGGTCGCATAGACGATGCCGCGCCCATCCGCCGTGATCCGGAAGTCGCCGATGTCGTCGGCGCTCGTCGTCAGGGGCGCGCTGCCGCTGCCATCGGCGGCGGCCCGCCATAGCTGTACGGCCCCGGCGTCGCGCCGGCGATAGACGATAGACTGGCCGTCCGGCGTCCAGCGCGGCGTGATCGGATCGGCGAAGCCGTTCGGGAACTCGGCCTTGCCGCGGAAGTCATAGGAGAGCCGCAGGAACGTACCGCCACGGTCCACGACGCGTGCGAGTCCGCCGGCCCGGATATCGACCACTATCATGGCGATGCAGAAACTGTTGGTCGCAGGATCGCCCCGCCGCAGTTGAAACGCTGCGCGGCTTCCGTCCGGCGAGACCGAGAAGAGTCGATCATATTGCTGGTTGGGATCGACCGGCCCGATGTCGCGCAGGCGCACCAGGTCCTCGGGCACCAGAGCGTGCCGGGGTAGGTGCGCCCCGGACGGTACGAGGCCCATACAGTCCGGGGCGGCCCTTGCCGGGCTCGAGAGCACCAGCGCGGCAAGGGCTGTCAGGAGGCGACGCGTCACCATTGCTTCGTCACCGACAAGGCGACGAACCGTCCGATCGGCGACTGGTTGGTCGAATCGAATGGAATCGAGGCGGCGGATGGATTGCTAATCGGATCCGGCGCCTCGTTCAGCAGGTTCTGTACCGTGAGCCGAAGCTCGAGGTTGGCGAGCGCGCCATGGTCGATGGCAGGGCGGAAAGACCCGCTCAGGTCGAGCGTGGTGAAGGCGCCCACGGTCGATTCGGGCGGGCGGCGCCTGTCGAGCGTGCTGCCGGCATAGTTGAGCGCGGCGGCGAACTGCAGCGTCCGGGACTGCCAGCCCGCCGAGGCGCGGGCGCGCCAGTGCGGCGGGGTGAAGATCAGCCCGGCACGACCTTCATAAGGTTGGTTCGCCACCGGCTGTCGCTTGTCGTCGAGATAGCTCGCGGACGCTGCCAGCTGGAGCTGACTGCCGCCACGTAGCCCGGCGCTATAGTCGATTGCGACGTCGACGCCGCGGGCATGTTCGCGCGCGGTGTTGCGCAGGCTCGCATCGACGACCGCCGCGACCCGCGCCGGATCATAAGCCTGCCCGCTCTGGTTCTCGAGCCCGAGCGGGGCCTCGGCGATCAGGCCCTGCAACTGGCTGGCGCTGGGTGCGAAGAAGACGAAATTGGCCGCGGCCGGATTGGTGAACGCAGTCGTATAGTCGCTCACGGCGTTGGCGATGCGGCCTCGATAGTCGATGTCGAATCCGCTCGCCTCGATACGCAGGCCATCGAGCGGCTTGAACTCGATCGACAGCGTCGAACTGGTCGCGCGTTCTGCACGTAGGTCCGCGTTACCGCCGGCCACGAGCAGCACCGTCGAGCCCGCCGGGAGCGGCGGGGTCGGCTGCGTCGAGAACTGGTTGGCGCGCAGGAGGATGGCCTGGCGGGCCTGATTGACCTGGTTCAGGGTCGGGATTTTGAAGGACTTGCCCCAGCTGTACTTGAGCGTGATGCCCGGATGGGGGGCGTAGATCAGGCCCAGCTTCGGCGTCGCGACCTCGTCGATGCCGGCATAGCGTTCGTAGCGGACTGCGGCGCTGAGGCGCAGGGCGTCGAGCCAGGGCATGCGATTGGCGGCGCCGACAAGGGGCAGTGAAAGCTCGCCATAGCCGAACAGGCTCTCGCGCCGCTCGCTGGCGTCACGGGCTATTGTTGTGACCCCGCCGCTCGTCGATCGCACATCGAAGTCGAGCTGGAACCGCCGATACCCGCCGCCCAGTGCGAGGCGCGCCTCGCCGCCGGGAAGATGGGCGAGCGGGCCCTCGGCACTCGCCTCGAAATTGGTGAGGTGGTTGTCATAGGCGGAGCGGCCCAGGCTCAGCCCGTTGATGTAGCGCTTCGCGTTGCTGACGGTCGAGCTCTCGCCGTCGGTCATCGCGAGGGTCGCTTCCCACCCGCCGCCGGGCTTGAAGTGCAGTGACGGCGTGACCGAATAGGAGCGCACGACGGGCAGGCTGAGCTGGCCATAGGTGGTCACCGGGGCCGTCACGGAATAGGCGACCGCCTTGCGCGACCGGCGGTCGGCGAGTTCGGCGTCGAGTTCGAACGAGACCCAGCTCGCGAGATCCTGATGGCCGGTCAGTACGCCGCTGACCTGCCGATAGCCGCTGCCGAGCATCTGAGACCGGGCAAGGCCGCGCGTATAGTCCCGCTGGTCCGCATAGATCGGCGTCGCCTTGCTATAGTCGATCGCGGCCATGAAGCCGCCGCCTGCCCAACGCGCGCCGCCGACCCCCGAATATTGCTGCTGAACATTGCCGCCCTCGGCCGAGCCGCCGATGCGCGCGCTCGCCTGAAGGCCGTCATAGTCGCGGCGCAGGATCAGGTTGGCGACGCCGCCGACCGCGTCCGAGCCGTATAGCGCCGAGGCGCCGTCGATGATGACCTCGATGCGCTCGAGTGCCGCCAGCGGAATGGTCGAGATATCGACGCCCTGGTTGACGGCGTCGTAAGGAAGGCGGTGACCGTTGATGAGCGTCAACGTCGCGTCCGAGCCCAGCCCGCGAAGATTGAGCGTCGTCGAGTTATTGATGTTGTTGTATCCGCCCTGGTCACCGCCCCCCGCGACCCCGGGGTTTTGCCCTCCGGTAAAATTCTGCGGGATGATCCGCGAAACGCTCGCCATGTCCGGCAGGCCCTGTTCCTCAAGGCCGCGGCGCGTCATCACGATTACCGGCGAGGGGCCGGTGGCGCCGCGGATGCGCGTGCCCGTCACCATGATCGCCGGGTCGGTGCCGTCCTCCGCAGCAGCTCTGGCGCGCACCCTGATGACGAGCGCCCCAGCCTGCTGGTCGACGACGAGGTCAGTGCCCGCGATCGCCCGGCGAACCGCCTCCTCAATAGTGAACCTGCCCCGGATCGCCGGTGCCTGGCGGCCGCGGATATCGGCGTCGGCGAACAGGATCTCGCGGCCGCCCTGGCGGGCGAGCGCACGCAGCGTTGCGCCAAGGTCCTGCTGCGCCAGGTCGAAGGCGATCGATGCCTCCTGCGCGCTTGCCGGCAGGATCGCCATGCGGGCCGGGATCGCCGTCGCGCCGAGCAGCGCGGCGCAGAATGCTTTTCTCAAGACTCTCATTTCCACCCTCCCAATCGCCGAGCTTCGTGCGGCGTTGGGGGATTGACGGGCGGGCCGGCGGAATACGGGGTCGGACCACAAAATATTTTTCTTGGCTGACGGCCCCGTAACGACCCGAGGATTCGTCTCTGCGCGACCGGCCTGGCCCGCGTTCCCGGCAAGCCGGTCGGGACCTCGGCGTCGGACCCCGTTCTTGACGGCCCGGCATTCTTCCGAACAAAAAGGGAACGAATCAACCTCTTATCGAGTCTTGGACCTTCATGCGGCAGCCAGCTGTCATTGCCGATCTGCGTTCACGCATCGCCGCCATCGAAGGCGTAGGGCAGCGGCACGCAGCGGTGCCGTTCGGGATCGCGTCGCTCGACGGGCGGCTTCCGGGCGGCGGCCTGGCGACCGGCGCGCTCCATGAGGTCGCCGGCAGTGATGCGCTGTGCGACGACGCCGCCGCCACCGTCTTCCTTGCCGGCATCCTCGCCCGGATCGAGGGTCCGGTCTTCTGGTGCCTCAGATGGCGCGACCTGTTCGCGCCCGCGCTCGACCTGGCAGGCCTGCATCCGGACCGCGTCGTCCATGTCGAGGCGGGTAGCGACACGAACGTCCTGCTGGCGATGGAGGAGTGCCTGCGCCATCCCGGGCTCGCCGGGGTGGTGGGAGAGGTCGCCAAGCTCACGACGACGGCATCGAAGCGGCTGCAGCTTGCCGCCGAGAGCTCGGGCACCACGGCCTTCGTGTTCCGCCGGGCCTCCCCGGTCGATGCCGTCGCGGAAGGCACCGCGGCGGTCACGCGCTGGCGCGTGCTCGCCGCGCCCAGCGAGCCGCTCGGCATCCCCAGCCTCGGCCGCGCCCGCTGGGACCTGCGCCTCGAGCGGGTGCGCGGCGGCGAGCCCAAGTCCTGGATCGTGGAGGCCTGCGATGCGCAGGGTCGTCTCGCTCTACCTGCCAAGCTGGTCGACCGACCGGCTGCGGCGGACGAGCGGCGTCTCGCGAGCTGAGTCTCGCGACGCCGCGCCGGCCGGCGACCGGCCGCTCGTCACCGCGCTCCCCGATCATGGCCGCAAGATCGTAGCCGCGATCGATCCCGCTGCGCGCAGCTTAGGCATAGCGCCCGGCATGACCGTCACCAGGGCGCGCAGCCTGGCGCCCGGGCTGATGGTGGTCGATGCCGATCCGGAAGGCGATCTCGCCGCGCTCCGGCGCCTCGCCTTGTGGTGCTCGCGCTATTCCCCCGTCGTCGCCCCCGATCCGCCCCGGGGCATCTGGATCGACGTCACCGGCTGCGCGCCGCTGTTCGGTAGCGAGCGCGCGCTGCTCAAGGACCTGCACCGCCGCATCGCCGGCGCCGGCTTCGCGGTACAGGTCGCGGTGGCCGATACGCCGGGCTGCGCCCATGCGGTCGCCCGGCACGTGCTTGCCGGCCGGCCGGTCGCGATCCCCCCTGACGACCAGCGCAAGGCGATGGCGCTGCTGCCCCTCGCGGCGCTGCGGCTCGAGGCGCCGCTGGTCGAAGGGCTGCGCAAGCTCGGCTTCGAGCGGATCGAGCAGATCCTCGCGACGCCGCGCGGCCCGCTCGCCCGCCGGTTCGGCCGGGTGCTGCACCAGCGGCTCGACCAGGCGCTCGGCCACGCGCCCGAGCCGATCGAGCCGATCTTCGCGCCGCGGGTGCCGCGCGCCCGGCGCGCCCTGCTCGAGCCGATCGCGACGCCGGAGGCGTTCGGCCGGGTGATCGGCGACCTCGTCGGCGACATAACCGCGCAGCTCGTCCGGCTCGGCAAGGGCGCGCGCCGGCTCGACTGCCATTTCCAGCGCGTCGACGGCCAGGCGCAGGCGATCCGCGTCGGTACCGCCACGCCGACGCGCGACGCTGCCCATCTCGCCCGGCTGCTCCAGGCGCGTATCGACCAGATCGAGCCGGGGCTCGGCATTGAGGCGATGACCCTGGTAGCGCAGCTCGTCGAGCCGCTGGCCGCCGCCCAGGCCGATCTTGCCCGCGCCGGCCGTCGCGAGGCGGACGTGGCGGGCCTGATCGACACGCTCGCCAACCGCTTCGGCGAAGCGAGCCTTCGCCGCGCCGCGCCCTTGCCGGGCGGCATGCCCGAGCGGTCGGTGGCGACCTTGCCCGCGCTCGCCCCTGCCGCAGGCGCGCGCTGGGCCTACGACCTGCCGCGCCCCGGCCGGCTGATCGATCCACCCCAGCCGATCCAGGTCACGGCGATGCTGCCCGATCATCCGCCGGCGATGTTCGTCTGGCGACGCACGCGCTACCGGGTGGTCCAGGCCGACGGGCCCGAGCGCCTGCACGGCGAATGGTGGCGCGAGGGCGGCACGGAAGCACGGGCGCCTTATTCGGTGCGTGATTATTTCCAGGTCGAGGTCGAGGGCGGCGGGCGCTACTGGCTGTTTCGCCTCGGCGACGGCGAGCGCGGCGCCACCGGCCCGATGACCTGGTTCATCCACGGTGCCTTTGCCTGATCGCGCCGCGGACGGGGCAGGCGCCGGAACGACAACGGCCCGCCCCGGCAAGCGCAGGCGCGCCGCCTGCGTCCTCGCGACGGGCCCGGCGATGCCGCAAAAAATTCTCCGAAAGAGGTCTTGAAGCCGCCTTTGCAAAAACCATCTTCGCGTCGCCGGACGCGAAAACTCGGTCCGGCAGGACCTGAGGGCACCGGCTCTCTCCCGGTGCGCCTCGTGCTCAAATTGCTCATATGGAGGATTTGGATATGAGGACTTTCGACTTTTCGCCCTATCGCCGCTCGACGGTCGGCTTCGACCGTCTGTTCGACCTGCTTGAGGCAGGCGCGCGCGGCGAGACCGACAGCTACCCGCCGTTCGATATCGAGCAGGCCGGAGAGGACCGCTATCGCATCACCCTGGCGGTCGCGGGTTTCCGCCCCGACGAGATCGAGATCGTGGCGCAGAGCAACCAGCTCAGCGTGACCGGCCGCAAGGAAGAGGAGGAGGGCGACACCGGTCGCTTCCTGCACCGCGGCATCGCCACGCGCGCCTTCGAACGCCGCTTCCAGCTGGCCGACTTCGTCGTCGTCGAGGATGCGCAGTTCGACAACGGCCTGTTGCGGATCGCGCTCAAGCGCGAAGTCCCCGAGGCGATGAAGCCCCGGCGCATCGCGATCGGCGGCACGGTTTCCGCGCCCGCCAACGATCGGCTGGAGGGCCCTTCCACACCCGTAAGCGAGGCCGAGCCCGCAGACCGCGAAGCGGCGTAAGCCGACATGCCCGCCTGGCAAGGGCGGGCATGTCCCGATCGACCGCATCGAGGAGGATTCGACGATGACCGTCCATTTCCTGGGGCTGCTGCGCGATCCGCGGGAACTGGTCGAGCACCCGCAACTCGAGCCCGAGGTCAAGCGTGCCATCCTGGCGTCCTGGGCCTCGGACGCACACGCCGTCCGCTCGCAACCCAGGCTGCGCAAGCCGCCCGAGCTCAGCGATCCCGTCCCCGTGGGCGAGCTGCTCGCGGCGCTCCGCCAGCTCGACGCGGGCCAGCCCGGAGCCGCCTGACATGCCCGGGACGATCGCCCCGGAGATCGTCGCGTGCATCGCACGCGGCGGGCAGCCCAGCGAGGCCGATCTGCAGCGGGTGGCGGCGCACATCCGGCGCGATCTCGAGACCGCGCTCGGGTTCGGCAGACGGCCCGGACCATCGGCGCCGGATCGGGTCGCCACCGAGGCAATCCGCGCGGCGCGTGCCGCGCTGGAAGGTGCTCCCTGAAACAGGACGCCGGCTGCCTTAGGCAGCCGGCGCCCAGTCTTTCGGAAATAGCGCGACGCCGATATCGTCCGCGCGTCGCGCCGCGCCGTCAGTGAAGGCTGCCGCGCCGCACCAGGTTGACGATGCCGAGCAGCGAGACCAGGAACGAGGTCACCGTCAGCGGCGCGTTGTTGATCGAGCCGCCGGCGACGATGAGGCCGCCGATAAAGGCGCCGACGATCCCGACCACGATGTTGAGGAAGACGCCCGGCTGTGCATCGGTCCGCATGATCATGCTCGCGAACCACCCGCTCACGCCGCCCACGACCAGCCACAAAATGAATCCCATCGACCTTCTCTTTGCGCAGGGCGAGACGCGCCGGCCACGGTGCAGGTTCCCGCACGCCGGAGCCCGAAGCCGGACGGCGCCGTCAATAGCGCGCCAGCAGGCGCTCGACCGTCGGGCGGGTCGTCGTCTCCTTGCCATGGTCCTGGGCGATGTCCTTCTCGAGCGCGTCGCGGATCTCGCAGATCTGCGCATCGGTCAGGTGCTCGATGCCGACGAACTCGCCGCGCGCCTTGTCGACGGCGCGCAGCAGTTCGTCGAGCTTGGCCTGCATCGCGGCGCCGTCGCGGTTCTGGCTGTTCTGGATCAGGAAGACGGCGAGGAAGGTGAGCACGGTCGTCGCGGTGTTCACGATCAGCTGCCAGGTGTCCGAATAGTGGAGCAGCGGACCGCTCGCGGCCCAGAGCAGCACGAACGCGACCGAGATGATGAAGGCCAGGGGATGCCCCATCAGCGAGGCCGAGCGGCTCGCTACGCGCGTGAAGAATTGGTCCATCTTTTCCTCCTTGCTCAGGTGGAAGGAGCAACGAAGCGTCATTCGCGCCGGTTTCACCCGGCGAACGGGTCGCCACCGCTCTCTTGCGCCGTCACTGGGCCGGTTTGACCGATACGGACTGGTTCTCCATCACCGCCTCGCCAAAGGCGGTCAGGAACGCGACGTCGGCGGCGTCTCGACCGATGCCGATCTTTGCCATCTCCGCCTCCGTCGCCATGCCGGTCGCGTCGAGCAGGTGCCATTCGCCGCCGAGGAATATCTCGGCGACCGCATGGAAGTCCTGAGGCTCGACGCCCAGGGCGTAGACACTCGCGATGCGCGCGGGAATGCCTGCTGCGCGGGCGAGGGCGATCAGGACGTGCGCATAGTCGCGGCAGACGCCCTCGCGCCGGATGAACGTATCGGCGGCGGTGGTCTCGGTATTGCTTACCCCTGGGACGTAGCGAAAGTTGCGCTGGATCCAATCGCGCATCGCGAGCACCCTGGCCCCGCCATCGATACTACCGAACTCAGCGGCCACGAAGCTCTGGAACTGGTCGGCGGGACAATAGCGCGACGCCATCAGATATTGGACCGTCTCGCCGGGCAGCTGGTGGGGCGGCACGATCGCGAGGTCGGCGCACTCGGTCAGCAGCCGCTGGAGGGAGACTATAGCGCGGTAGCTGACAAGGAGCCGGCCTTCCGCGCGCACCCAAATCCGCTCGCCGATGCCGTCTTGTGCCGGGACGCGCGCGAAATGCGCATGCGGCGAAACCTCGATATGCGCCTTCTCGACGCACTGTTCGGGGATCGCCGCCGCCTCGAGCTGCAACAGGATGTCGGTCGGCTGGGCCAGCCGGTAGGCGATCTCGGTATGGATATCGATCTTCATGCGCGCCGCAACGCGCCGGAATTGGCTTGGGACCCGGCCGACACGGGTGCGGCGTAAAATTGGCTGAAAGACAGTGGCCCCGAGATTTGCGAAAGGTCGGCGACAAGCGTTTGCAGACACGCCCGCCTGATAACTCGAGGCTAAGCCTGCGGTGCTGCAACCGATTGATTAATTGCGCATTGTGTCGGCATGCCCCTCTATCATTTCCAGGTCGCCCGCCACGGTGACGCCGAGATTTTCGGACGTGAGAGCCATGATTGCAGGGACCTTCCGGCGGCGTTGAGGAAGGCGCATTCGCGCGCTCGTGCGTTCCTGCGCCACTACGCCCGCTGCCGGCCAGAGGAAGTCCGGGGAACCCTCGATATCCAGGACGCAGGCAATCATGTCGTTGCGCGTATCTATCTCTCCGAGTTGGCGCACCAGATCTCATAGCGGGCACCGTCCTCGGCAGAGGCCGACCGGCGATCGTCAGTTGAGGATCGCCTGGCCCTTGCCCTCGGCGGTCATTGCGCCGTGGCCGGAGAAGCTGCCGCGGGACCTGCCCGCAGATAGTCGGCCTCGAATTCCGCGGCGCGCGCGAGGCGCGGCCAATCTGGAACCTCGATGATCCGTCCGCGCGCGATCGCCAGGCCCTCGGCGCGCAGATCTTGAAAGGTTCTGCTTACATGCACGGGCGTCAGGCCCAGGACATCGGCCAAGAGCATCTGCGACGCATCGAGCCGAAAATGCTGCCGCGACCCTAGGCCAGTAGCCTCCAGGCGCAGGCCCATCTCGCAAAGCAGATGGGCAAGGCGTGTCCGGGCGTCGCGTCGGCCCAAGCCGACCAGCCATTCCGCGGTGATTCCCGCCTGCACCGCCGTCTCGCGCCACAAGGCCCACGCGACCGCGGGATATTCCTGCGCGATCCCTAGTACGGCGCTACACGACAGGCTCAGTGCCAGCGTGTCGCAGCCGGTACCCACCTCCCAGCCGCGTCGTATCCCGATCGCCTTATCGAGTCCGCAAAGGTCGCCAGGGACGTAGAGCGCTGCGACCTGGCGTCGTCCGCCGGCGAGCTGGCGGACGCCGGCCAGCAAACCCTCAATGACGAGGTAGAGGCGATCGTCGCCGTCGCCCTGCGTAATCTGGGCAGCGGCTCGGCAACGAACGACTGTACCGGGAAGCGCCAGGATAGCCTGGCGCTCGCATGCACCCAGCCCGTGCTGCGCGGCAAGACGCTCGGCCACGCGCTCCAGCGCAAATTTTCCAACTCCCTGCATGCGCGCACCCTAGGGGCAAGATCGGCGCCCCTGTCGCGCTGCTGCCCGTTCGGGCGGGAGTAATTCCACAACCTGGGTTGGTTTCAGCCGGCAAACGCAGCGCGCGCAGCTGCATCTGCTGGATCCGACGAAAGCTTGAAACCTCTTGCTTTCGAGGAAGTTATCGCCGCCATGCGGTATTTCTTCCATATCCAGAACGGCAATGGCTGCACCCGGGACGAGGAAGGCCAGGAATTCGTAGATCTCGATGCGGCCCGCCAGTCCGCGCTGACGGGCATCCGGTCGGTTCTCGGAGAGGAACTGATGCGTGGCATCGTCGACCTCTCCGGACGCCTCGATATCTGCGACGCGGACGACAGGGTACTTCTGTCGATTCCCTTCACAGAGGCCGTCTTGGTCCAGCGAACGCGGATGGAGCAATGATCGAGAAGCACCTGCGGATGCTCCGGGTCCGCGACGATGTCTCGCTCGAGGAAGAAGCTGTGCTGCTTGCGCTGATTTCCGAGACGCGCGAAGTGCCGGCGAAGACGAATTTCATTCGCGCCGGGCAACGCTTGTCCAGCTCGACCTTGCTGCTCGAGGGCATGATGTGCCGTCACAAGGACCTACGCGAAGGCGAGCGCCAGATTACCGATTTGCATCTCGCCGGCGATTTCGTCGACCTGCACGGCTTTACCCTGAAGCGACTGGATCATCACCTGATGACGCTGACGCCGTGCAAGGTCGCTATCGTACCGCACGAGCGCCTGAAGGCGCTGTCGGAGCATCATCCGCACCTTTCGCGCCTATACTGGTTTTGCACCAACATGGACGCGGCGTCGCACCGCGAGTGGGAATTGTCGCTCGGTCGCAGGATGGCGATCGCCCGCGTCTCGCACCTGTTGTGCGAGCTTCGCATCCGCTTCGAACTGGTCGGCATGACCAATGGCCTCGCCTTCGCACTTCCCCTGACCCAGGTCGAACTTGCCGAGTGTGTCGGGCTGACTCCCGTCCACGTCAATCGCATCGTCCGACAATTGCGCGAACGCGGACTCGCCGATGTCCGGCGCGGCCATGTTAAGATACTGGACCTGCCGGGACTGGAAACGCTTGCCGAGTTCGACCCGAACTATCTCTATCTCGAGAAATTGCCGCGCTGAGCCCTTTTGACGCCTGAAGCGGGACGTGGCACCGGTAGCGGCCAAGCCTTGCGTGGAAGACGGCGGCGACCCGGTCGATCGAGGGATATGCCTGGGCTCGCTTGTCGGACAGGCGCCGTGGAGAAGATGACAGCCCTCCAGGCTCGATTGCGCAGTCTGCTCCCGAGACTATCCTGGGCCGGTGCCGGCGCGTCGGCTTCGCGTATTAGTGCCTCGACTTCGCCATCGATGCCTCCGGGCCGGAATCCAGCATTTCATTGAGCGACGCTGCCATCCTTTCGGGATCGCACGCGGACACGCGCATGGGGCGTGAGCGTCCGCGTTACGACGCGCTAGCCGCGCGTCTCGAGCAAGCCGTCGCCGCCGCGCCGTTCCGATCTAATAATCCATGTTATCAAATGCTTGAAACCGCGCCGTGATGGGGAACGACGGATATGGCGACACGTTCAGCGAGCAGGAAATCCCGGAGATGATGATGCTTGCTACCGCCGACCGACGAACCCAGAGCGGTTCGCAGTTCCTTACCGATAGTTTCCAGCGGGGACTGGCGCACTGGAATCGCGAGCGGCTGGCGCCCGGACTCGCCGATGACGACAGGCAGAAGATTTTCGAGCGCGACGTCAAGATGCAGCGGCTCGAGGGCGGTTTCCTCGAGGAGCTGCGCGCCGAGGTCGCCGAGGAGGCGGCGGCGGCGCCGACCGATGTCGAGGGCTTTATCGCCTGGTTCGAGGGGCTGAAGGCGGTGGGCCCCGGGCAGGGCGACCCGCTCTTCCCCTGGCTCGCCGAGAAGGCGGACCGTGACGAGCTGCGCTGGTTCTTCGAGCAGGAAGCCGCCGGCGAGGCCGGCTTCGACGATCTCGTCGCGATGACCCAGGTCAAGCTGCCGGTACGCCCCAAGCTGGAGCTCGCCCGCAACTATTGGGACGAGATGGGGCACGGCACCGAGAAGGGAATGCACGGGCCGATGCTCGATGCGCTCGTCGAGACGCTCGAAGTGAATCCCGTGATCGAGAACACGGTGTGGGAAAGCCTGTGCCTCGCCAATGCGATGACCGCGATGGCGACGCAGCGCCGCTATGCCTGGCATTCGGTGGGTGCCCTCGGCGTGATCGAGCTGACTGCGCCGGGTCGCGCCGCGCTGGTCGCCGAGGGGCTCAAGCGCGTCGGCCTGAGCCCGAAGCAAGCACGCTATTTCACGCTGCACGCGGTGCTCGACGTCAAGCACAGCGAGGATTGGAATCGCGAGGCGATCCGCCCGGCGGTGGAGGAGGATCCGCGCCGCGCCACCGCGATGGCCGAGGGTGCCCTGATCCGCCTGCGCTGCGGCGAGCGCTGCTTCGCGCGCTACCGCGCGCAGTTGATGCCCGGCGCCTGACCGGTCCCGCCGGGCGATCCCGGCGATCGACGAACGAACGACGTCACCGGGCACCCAGGCAATCGGCGCCGGGCGCCCGGCTCAAAGGGAGATGCGGAGATGGTCAAGGGAACGAACGACAAGCTGGTCGGCGATGCGCCGGCCGAGTTCGAGACGAAGCGCGGCAATGGCGGCGAGCTCCACCAGCTCGCTGGCGACGAGGGCGCGCTCACGACGCAACAGGGCGTGGCGGTCGCCGACGACCAGAACACCCTGCGCCTCGGCGCGCGCGGACCGGCGCTACTCGAGGACTTCCATTTTCGCGAGAAGATCTTCCACTTCGACCATGAGCGCATCCCGGAGCGCGTTGTCCACGCCCGCGGCTACGGCGTGCATGGCACCTTCACGCTCACCGAGTCGCTCGAGGAATTCACGACCGCGCGCATCCTGACCGAGGTCGGCGAGAAGACACCGATGTTCACGCGCTTCTCGACCGTGGCCGGCAGCAAGGGCTCGTTCGACCTGGCGCGCGACGTGCGCGGCTTCGCGTGCAAATTCTATACGAAGGACGGTAACTGGGACCTGGTCGGCAACAACATCCCGGTCTTCTTCATCCAGGACGCGATCAAGTTTCCGGACCTGATCCACGCCGCCAAGCCGGCGCCCGACCGCAACTTCCCCCAGGCGCAGACGGCGCACGACAATTTCTGGGATTTCATCAGCCTCACCCCAGAGGCGATGCACATGATCATGTGGACCATGTCCGACCGCGCGATCCCGCGCTCGTTCCGCTTCATGGAAGGGTTCGGCGTCCACAGCTTCCGGTTGATCAACGCCAAGGGCAAGTCGACCTTCGTCAAGTTCCACTTCAAGCCGCGCCTCGGCCTCCAGTCGGTGCTGTGGAACGAGGCGGTCAAGATCAACGGCGCCGATCCCGATTTCCATCGCCGCGACCTCTGGGACGCGATCGACATGGGGACGCCGCCCGAATGGGACCTGGGCGTACAGCTGTTCGACGAGGCGTTCGCCGAGCGCTTCGAGTTCGACATCCTCGATCCGACCAAGATCATCCCCGAGGAGCAGGTGCCCGTGCGGATCGTCGGCAGCTTCGTCCTCGACGGGCTGGTCGACAATTTCTTCGCCGAGACCGAGCAGGTCGCCTTCTGTACCCAGAATGTCGTGCCGGGGATCGGCTTCACCAACGATCCGCTCCTCCAGGGCCGCAACTTCTCCTATCTCGACACGCAGTTGAAGCGGCTGGGCTCGCCGAACTTCACCCATATCCCGATCAACCAGCCGCGCGGCTGCCCGGTCCACAATTTCCAGCAGGACGGGCACATGGCGATGCGCAACCCCAAGGGCCGCGCCAATTACGAGCCGAACAGCTGGGGCGGGCCGCGCGAGGACCCCAAGGCGGGCTATCGCCATTTCGCGGCCGAGGAAGCGGGCCAGAAGGTCCAGCTTCGTCCCGAGAGCTTCGCCGACCATTATAGCCAAGCGCGCCAGTTCTTCGTCAGCCAGACCCCGATCGAGCGGAAACATATCGGCGATGCGCTGGTCTTCGAGCTGTCGAAATGCGCGCGCGTCGATATCCGCGAGCGGATGGTCGGCCACCTGCGCAACATCGACGCGGCGCTCGCCAGCACCGTCGCCGCAGGGCTCGGACTCGACAAGCTGCCGCCGGCGGCGAAGGCGGCGGTCTCGCCGCGCGACGACCTGCCGCCTTCCGATGCGCTCAGTATCGTCAAGCGCGCGCCCGGCAGCTTCGCCGGACGCAAGCTCGGCATCCTGGTCAGTGACGGCGCGCCGGCCGCACTGCTCGCCGCACTGGTCAAGGCAGTGGAGGCGCTTCCCGCGAGCTACGAGCTCGTCACTCCGAAGGTCGGCGGCGTCGTCCTCGACGACGGCACGCTGGCGCAAGGCAAGCAGAAGATCGATGGCGGCCCCTCGGTCCTGTACGATGCGGTCGCGCTGCTGGTGACCGCGGAGGGCGCGGCACAGCTCGCGCGCGACGGGGCGGCCCGCGACTTTGTGGCCGATGCGTTCGGGCACCTCAAGTTCATCGGCTACACGCCGGACGCGATGCCGCTTCTCGCCAAGGCGGGAATCGCGGAGGCCGACATGGACGAGGCGCTCGTCCAACTCGAGGGAGCGGCCTCCGCCAAGGCCTTTCTCGACGCCGCCGGGCAGCTTCGCTTCTGGGAGCGCGAGTTCAAGGTCGACCTCGATGCCGAGGCGTTCCTCGAGAACAACCCCATCGAATAGGGTGGCGCGTGGGACGCGCCGCGCGGCGCGTCGCTTTGGCAACCAAGTCGATCGCCGGGAACCGGCCCGCTGCCTGGATATCGCCGGTAGGGCCCGTGACTATGGCGTGGTGCCCTGCGCCGAGGGCGGGCGTCCTCTGCGTCGGGCCGTCTCGCCGCGCGCGCGCCGCGCCGTGTCGCGCAGCTGCCGCCGGATCGTTGGCCCGACCAGATGAGAGGCGACGTGCGAATACCCCTCGGCGGTGAGCTTGCGCTCGATTTGGTCGATGCGCTCGAACTCACCGGTTCCGGCGAGTTCGAGCGCCCGTTGGATCAGGTTCTTTTCCATGCTCGAAGCTCTGCCGCCGGAGCCGAGCTCGCGCGCCAACCCAGGTTAAGAAAGGCCGGGCAAGGACCCGGTCAGCCGCGCAGGCTGTCGGACACTACGCCGCCATTTTCGGCGAGCTTCGCCATCACTGCCTTGTGCAGCGCGATATTCTGCTCCGCGCTTCCGTTTTCGCCGGCATGGACGCCCAGCTCCTCTCCGAGCGCCTTGCGCGCCTCGAGGCTCGAATCGAGATCGAGCAGCTTGAGCAGGTCGACGATGGAGGTCTGGTAGTTGCCGCCGCCGTCTTTCATCTCCGCCATCTCTGAAAGTACGGCGCCGACATCGACGGCCGGAGAGGGCGCGGGCGTCGCGTTGGGAGCCGGGGCGGGCGCCGGCGAGGCGGGGCTCGGGGCCGGCACCGGTGCGGCCGCGGGCGTAGCGGCCTTGTGGCCGAAGATCTTGTCCTTGATGCTGCTGAAGATGCCCATGGTCTGCTCCTTGTCTCCTGGCGTCGGGCGAGAAAACGCGGAACGGCTTCAAAGGGTTCGCGCGGAACGCGCCGGAAATGCGGGCGTTGGAGGAGCGAGCCCGCAAGGGGCGACAATCGGGAGGCAAGGATGCACGCAGTTCGTTGGATGACGCTGGGCGCCGCGGCGCTGGCACTCGCAGGCTGTGGTTCGAAAACCGAGACCAGCACCACGGATACCACGACGGTCACCGCCAATAGCGATGGCACGATGGCCAACGACATGGCGATTGTCCCCGCCACCTCGGCCGGACAGACCTTCGCCAATGCGGCCGCGGCGAGCGACGCCTTCGAGATCGCGACGTCGCAGCTCGCCGATGCGCAGGGCGCCTCGGCCAAGACCAAGAAGTTCGCCGCCGACATGATCAAGGCGCACACCGAATCGACCGCGAAGCTCAAGGCCGCCGCGCGCGCCGCGACGCCGGCGATCGTTCCCGATGCCACGCTCACCGCCGAGCAGCAGCAGTTGCTCGACTCGCTCAAGGGCGTGAAGGGTGCCGATTTCGACAAGGGCTATGCGACGGCCCAGGTCGATGCCCACCAGAAGACGCTCGATGCGCTCAAGGCCAATGCCGGCGACAACGCCGTACCGCAGTCGCTCCGGGACTTCGCGACCAAGCTGATACCGACCGTCACCGCGCACCTCAACATGGCCAAGTCGCTCTGACCGACGGCCTCGCGAGGCTATGCGCGAGTCCGCTCCACGCTGGCCCCTGCAGCTCTGGCTGGTCCGCCACGGCCAGAGCGCGGGCAATGTCGCGCGCGACGAGGCGCATGCCGCCGGTCTCGAGCGCATCCCGCTGACGCTGCGCGACGTCGATGTGCCGCTGTCGGTGCTCGGCGAGCAGCAGGCGAAGGCGCTCGGCCGGTGGTTCGCGCGCGGCTGCGGCAACGGCCTGCCCGACGTGATCCTTTCCAGCCCCTATGTTCGCTCGAGGGACACGGCCCGCCGCTTCCGCGACGCGGGCGGTGCGGAGCCAGAGGAGCCGGTCTGCGTCGACGAACGGCTGCGCGAGAAGGAGTTCGGCATCCTGGACGGGCTCACCACCGCGGGCGTCGCAGCGCAGGAGCCCCAGCAGGCGGAATTTCGCCGGCTGCTCGGCAAATTCTACCATCGTCCGCCCGGCGGCGAGAGCTGGGCAGACGTGATCCTCAGGCTGCGCAGCCTGCTCGATACCGTGTCGCTCCACTACGGCGGGCGCCGCGTCATGATCGTCGCCCACCAGGTCGTAGTGCTGTGCCTGCGCTACATCCTCGAGAATATGAGCGAGGAGGAGATTCTGGCCGTCGACAGGCTCGGCGATGTCTCCAATTGCTCGGTGACCGAATATCGCTTCGACGCATCGTCGGGCAAGGACGGCGGGCTCGTGCTGGTCCGGTACAATGAAGTGGCGCCGATGGAGGAAGATCCCGCGGCGCAAGTGACGCGCGCGCCCGACGCGCGCGTCGCCGCACGCGGATGAGCCCGCTCGATTCCGCCTGGCTGGCGGCGCATCCGCTGCCGGCGATCGGGCAGGAGACCGACAAGAATGCGCGCGGGCGCATGCTCTGCGCCGGCGGTTCACTGGCGGTTCCGGGCGCACTCGCGCTTACCGGCGAGGCGGCGCTGCGCGCCGGTGCCGGCAAGGCGCTGCTCGCGGTGCCGGAGCCGGCGCGGCTGGGGCTCGGCATCGCCATGCCCGAAGCCGCCGTCTTCGCGCTCCCGACGAATGACGAGGGCGAGTTGGCCGGCAAGGCCGGCGAACGGGTCGCTGGCCTGCTCGATCGCTGCGACAGTCTGGTGCTTGGTCCGGGCATGGGCGAGCGATCTGCCGCGGCTACGATCCTGCGCCATATCCTTGCCGAGGCGCGCGCCGACCTGCCGATCCTGCTGGACGCTGCGGTCATCGCGGGCGCGCGCGGATGCGCCGACGCGGTCCGCGCCCGCGATGGCAGGGTGGTGCTGACGCCGCACCCCGGCGAGATGATCGCCCTGATGGAGTGCGGCGCGGCCGAGCTTCGCGATGCGCCGGACGCGCTGGCGCGCCGCGCCAGCGCGCATTTCGGTGCGGTCGTGGTGCTCAAGCAGGCCGAGACCTGGATCGCGGCCCCGGATGGGGAATTGCTCCACTATCGAGGCGGCGGCCCGGGCCTCGCAACCGCAGGATCGGGCGAGGTGCTGGCCGGGATACTCGGCGGCCTGCTGGCGCGCGGTGCGGCGCCTTGCCTGGCAGCCGCCTGGGCCGTGTGGCTGCACGGCGAGGCCGGACGCTTCCTCGCCGAGGAGTCGGGCCCGATCGGCTTCCTCGCCCGCGAGCTTCCGCCGCGCTTACCATCGCTGCTCGCCACGTTCGGCACGCGATGAAAATTGCGGCGGGGCACGGACCCCGGGGAAATTCCGGCGGGTTGAACCCTGGTGCACATATTCTGTGCGCGACGAAAGGATGACGCGATGGACAGGCAGATTTCCGAACCGCCCGCCGATGCCGGGCAGGACAAGGACGACCAGACGCCGGGCGGCCTTCCGCCGGAGCCGGTCGAGGACCGCCCGGGCGTGGGCAGCGTGAAGCCCGAGGACTATGCTGAGCCCGCCAAGGGAGACCAGGCATGACCGACAAGCGTAATGAGGGACCGGGCGAGGCGGAGCGCGCCAACCCGGGCAGCACCGACGTCGATCCGACGAACAAATCCTCGCAACAGCCCGCCGAGGGGGCCGACGATGCGCCGCCCGAGCAGCCGGGCTCGCCGCGCGGCTAGCGACGCCGCTTGGGCACGACGCTGAGCTTTCCGCTGCTTTCGAGGGTCGCCAGCGCGACATCGTCGATGTCGCGGATCTGCTCGCTGCGAATTCCCTGGGCAAGGTCCTGGTCCGACAGGTTGGCGCGCCGCATCGCCCTGGCATCGACCTTGCCGTCCTCGACGAGGGTAATCGGTCGCGACTTGACCAGCGCGGCGACCCAGTGCCAGCGCATCGCGACAAGGGCCAGCAGGCGGTGCAGGACCACCAGGGCCAGCGTCGCCGCAAGGACGGGGAAGAACGGCGCCTTGCCCGTCATGACTCGACTGATATTGGATCCGACGATCAGCGCGACGACGATGTCGAGCGGCGAGAAATGCGCGAAGGTCCGGCGCCCCGCGATCCGCACGCACAGGATCCCGAAGGCGAGGAGCGGCAGCACCCGGAAGCAAAGCTGCAGTGCGCTGGCCCCCTCGTCGGGCCCGATAAGCTGGCGAAACCATTCCATGCCCGGCCAACGCCCGCGAATTGGCGCGGGTTTCACGCAAGCCGGAACCGCGCCCGATCGGCAGGGTTCTCGCGCAAAAGCATCGGGAGGCTGCCGAATGATGGACATGCACGCGATCGACGAACCCGGGTTCGTCCGTCCGGGCTCGCCGAGGGTTCGAGCGCTAAGCGTCGGGGTCGTACGGCGTTCGGGTCGCGCGGCGGCGGGCCGTACGCCTGTCCGATCTACCCAGGTGTCTCGGCAGCCTCGCCGCGCCGCCTGGCGGGAGGTCGCCTAGCCATGCACGGTCGCAGCCATGACCCGGTTGCCGGCGCCACGCCGGGCGCGGTGCTGCTGCGAGAGGAGCTGCGCCGCGGCACGATGTCAGAGCTTTGCCAGCTGTCGCTCGGCGGGCGGACCATCTCGCTCGCGGCGGGCCATGACGCTATCTGGGTAATCGTGCGCCGCCCGGGGCGCGGCGGCATCGCAATGCGGGCGGCCTTCTGCCCGGCGGGCTATCGGCAAGCGCGAACGGTGCGCGCCCGGGAGGGCGAGGCTGCGCGGATCGAGGTCAGGAGCCCGATCGGTACGCACCGGATCGCGGTGCGCCTGGTCGAGGGTGCGATTCCGGTGCTAGAGGTGGCGACGAGCCTCGAGGCCAAGGTCCCGTTGCTCACCTCCTTCGTGCCGCGCGACCTATATCCGCTCGACGCGCGCGACGATCCCCTGGGTGCGGTCGGGCAGGTCGAGGCGGCACAGCGCGGCTTCAACACCGGCGCCATCTATTTCCGGCTCGAGGAGCCGGACTTCGGCAGCGTGCTCTATTGCCAGGACCTGACCCGCCTGAACCGCTACTTCGCCCTAACCGATACCAAGCCCGACGGCGCGGTCGGCGGCGTCTGGCCCGAGATCGGCTATCTCCTGCCGACGCCGCCGCAGCGTGGAACCCCGCCGGTCGATCCCTTGCCCGCGGGCGAGGAAGTCCTCCTTTCCCACGCCCTGATCGCCTTCCACGACGACAGCGATGGCGACGAGCAGGCGATGGCGCAGCGCTATCTCTCGCTGCTCGGCGCCGTGTTCGGCCAGATCGAGCAGCCCGACATCGCCTATCGCGACTGGACCGCTCGCGCCGAGGATTCGCTGCGCGACCTCGCCCGTTCGCCCAAGGCGACGATCCGCCATTATGGCCATAGCTATGTCCATCCCTACACCGCCGCCGAATATCCGGATTCGATGGTCCAGCTCTCCGTGCTGAGCGCGATCCGCGACTGGGAGGTATGGGCCGGCGGGAAGGCCGCCATCGGTGTCGACCTGGCGGCCGGGCTCGGCAAGTTCTACGATCCGAGGCTCGGAACGCTGCGCCGCTATCTGCCCAATGTCGGCAAGGACAAGGACAGGAATGCGGTCGACAGCTGGTATCTCTATCATCCGCTGTCGAAGCTCGGGCGCCTCGCCATCGACGGCGACAAGCCGGCGTTGCGGCTGTTCAGCAAGTCGCTCGACTACGGAATCCGCGCTGCCCGCCACTTCGAGTACAGATGGCCGATCCAATATGACGTGCGCGACTTCAAGGTGCTGCAGGCGGCGCGCGACGATGCCGGGCTAGGCCAGACCGATGTCGGCGGCATGTACGCCTATGTCATGCTCCAGGCCTTCGAGCTGACCGATGAGTGGCGATACCTCGACGAGGCGCGCGCGGCGATCGACGCGGCGCGCGAGATGCGCTTCGAGCTCAACTACCAGGCAAATCTGACCGCCTGGGGGGCCGCCGCCTGCATTCGGCTATGGCGGATCACCGGCGAGGAAACCTATCTGCGCCAGAGCTATGTCTACCTGGCGAGCTTCTTCCACAACACTGCGATGTGGGAATCGGAGATCGGCCATGCCCGCCACTATCGCAACTTCCTCGGCGCGACGGCGCTCCACGATGCGCCCTATATGGCGATGTACGAGTGCTTCGACAGCTTCGCGGCGTTCGAGCGCTATCTGAAGGACGCCGGCCCCGAGCTCGATCCCGCCGCGAAGCTGTTGATCTGCGAATATTGCCGCTACGCGCTCGACCGCGCCTGGTTCTACTATCCCGACGCGCTTCCGGAAGACGCGATCGCGCCGAAGCAGCGCCCGACCAACGGCCATATCGACCGCGCGCTCTCCTTCCCGGTGGAGGACCTGTATGTCGACGGGCAGCCGGCGGGGCAGGTCGGGCAGGAAATCTATGGCGCGGGCTCGGCCTTCGTCTTCGCCAGCCGCGCCTTTCACCGCGTCGAGGGTGCGCCCTTCCTGCTGTTCTGCGATCACTTCCTGCTCGGCCTGGACCGCCCGGGAGAGAAGGCCCTGCGCTTCCAGCTCGCGGGCAGCCCAGGCCGCGACGCTCGGCTCAGCCTGATCCGGGCGGGAAGCGCCGGGCTACCGGAATTCACCCTGTCGGCGCACGGCGGCAAGGCGTTGCGGCCGCGGCACGCGTCCGCGGGCCGCATCGAGTATCACGTTCCGGCAGACGCGACGATCGAGTTGCTCTGGTAGGCTAGGCGCCAAGCTCGGTCTTCATCGCCGCAAGACGCTGCTCATAGGCTTCGGCGAGCCGGCGATGGGCATAGGCCACGCCCATATCGTCCGCCTGCTCGGCGCGCGCGCGTTCCTCCCGGGCGCGCCGCTCGAGATAGTCGCGGTCCGCCACGTCGCCCGCCCGGCGGTCTCCCCATGGGTCGCTCATCGCCGCCTCAATGCGCGTGCGCCTGGTGGCGGCGGGTTTCCCAACCCTTCTTCGCCGCCGCCGAGCGCTTTGCCGCGCTTTGCGAGGCGCCGCCCTTCTCGCCGCCCTTGCGCGCGCTGTCGTGATTCTCCTGCTTGCCGCGTCCCGAGCCCGATTTCTTGCCGCCGCCGGACTCCTTGTTGACGGTCGCCCAGGCGCGGCGCTCGGCCTCCTCCTTGCCGACGCCGCGGTCCTCATAGCCTTCCTCGATATGCTTGGCCTTGCGCTTCTGCTTGTCGGTGTAACTGCTCTTGTCGCCTTGGGGCATGATCGCTCTCCCATCGTCTAACCGACTGCAACAACGCCCGATTTCAGCGGCCAGTTGCGCGCCATAACCTGGGTTATGCCGGGAACCCGCGCGTGTCCCTTTGGTTCGAGCCGGGAAGGAGAATGCAGCCATGACCGAGATTGCCGACCCGCCGGCCCGCGACCTTTCCGACGCGCATACCGAGATGCCGAGCCTCGAGGGGCGCAAGGCGATCGTCACCGGCGGGACCACCGGCATCGGCCGGGCGATCGCCGTGCTGCTCGCGTCCGAAGGTGTCGACGTGTTCATCTGCGGCCGCGATCCGCAGCATCTCCAGGACGGGCTCGGCCGCATCCGCGAGGTCGGCAAGGGCGACGGCATCAACATCGACCTCGCCGACCCCGACGGCGTCGCCCGCTTCGTGGAGGCGGCGAAGGACTATTTCGGCGCGTTCGACATCGCGGTCGTCAATGCGGCGATCCCGGCGCAGGGCGTGACCAAGATGAACGCGGAGGAGCTCCGCTATGCCATCGCCACCGACTTCACCGCCTATCTCGCGAGCGTCGATGCCGCGGCGGAGGTGATGCAGGACCATGGCGATATCGTCCTGATCGGCTCGATGAGCGCGCATGTGCTGGGGCCGGATTCCAGCGTCTATGCCGGGATGAAGGCCGGCATCGCCGGCTTCGCCGAAGCGGTGCGCAAGGAGCTCGGCCCCAAGGGAATCAAGGTCGCGCTGGTCGAGCCCGGCAAGACGGGCGCCGACTTTCAATATTCGAGCTTCACCGCCGAGGAGCAGGCCGAGCAGATCAACAAGGAGTGGATGTTGCGCGCCGAGGATATCGCCGTCGGGGTCCATTACGTCCTGACCCAGCCCCGGCGCGCCGTCGTCCAGCAGGTGACGATCGCGCCTCGCACGCAGGACAAGGAATGACCAGCTTCCCGGTCGACCGGCTCGTCTTCGGCCCCGACGACATCGACCTGTCGCGCTCTCCGCTGGCAGGGCATTTCGATGCCGAGACCTATGTGCTCGGCGCCTTCAACCCTGCGCTGACGCGGCTTCCCAACGGCAACCTGGCGATCTTCGTCCGGGTGGCGGAGGCGCTCCGCGATCCGATCGTCGACGGCAAGATCCACGCAATCCGCTGGCACGAGGGCCGCTACGTCCTCGATCCCTGGCCGCTCGAGCTGGTCGACACCGGCGATCCCCGCAAGTTCCTGATCCGCGGCGGTCGCTGGAAAGTGATGGCGCTGACTTCGCTCTCGTGGATCCTGCCGGTGGAGCTCACGCCGGATGGCCTCGAGATCGTCGAAGTCCATTACGACAAGGCGATCGCGCCCAAAGGCAGCTTCCAATGCTACGGCGTCGAGGATGCGCGCGTGTCGAAAGTCGGCGATCGCTGGCTGATGACGACCTGCTCGGTGAGTCCCGAGCGCCACTCGACGACGCTGTACAGCTCGCAGAACGGCCTCGACTTCACCTTCGAGGACGTGGTCCTAGACCACCAGAACAAGGACATGCTGATCTTCGAAGGGCTTGTGGACGGCAAATATTGGGCGCAGACGCGGCCGCTCGGCGACCTCTATTTCACCTATCCTCCGGGCAGCGAATGGCGCGGCGGCCCGTCGATCAATCTCGCCACCTCGCCCGACGCGCTTCACTGGAAGCCGCACCGCGAGCCCGGCATCCGCCCGCACGCGGCGACGATCGCCACAGCGCGGATGGGCGGTGGCACACCACCGATCCTCACCGATGCCGGCTGGCTGACCTTGTGGCACGGCGTCGAGCCCAAGGAGATCGTCGGCATCTATCGGACCTATTGGTCGATCCTGGACCGCGACGATCCCGCCAGGGTGTTGCGCACCGAGCATACGCCTTTGCTCGAGGCGGCGCCCGAACTGACCAGGCCGCTCGAGGACAAGATGTACGTCCGCGACGTCGTGTTCACCACCGGCATCGCCGATGCGGGCGACCATTATGTCGTGGCGTCGGGCGAGGCGGACCTCGCATGCCGTGTCACCCACATCCCCAAGAGCAGGTTTGCATGAAGGGTCGGCGCGGCATCGCCGCGCACGTCAGCGCCGGCGGACGCCCCGCAGTCCGTTGATCAGCGCCATCGCGGCGATCCCGATGAATGCCGCACTGGTCCAGGGACGCGCCTTGGCGAAACCCTTGGCCTTTTCCGTCAGCGGCGCATCGCCGGAGAAATGCTTGACGATGTCGTCGGTCAGCGCGGTCTTGCTGTTGGATTGCGGGGCGGAAGCGTCGTCGGTCATGCAAATCTCCTTGGAACACCGGCGGATAACGCGGTCGCCGCCTCGAAGTTCTCTCCGGCTAGCGGCGGAGCGACTATTGCCTGCCGAGGGCCGGTCCACGCTGGCCGTATCTGCACCGCTGAGGCGAAAACACGATACTGGAAAGACGCCCGCCTTCCAGTTGCAACCGATTCGCAGGCGGAACCGAACGCAATTCCGGACCGCTTAGATCGCGCGCAAGCGGGAGATCCAACATGGCTGAATTCACGGACGCAATCGCACTGCTCAAGGCCGATCACCGCAAGGTCGAAGCCTTGTTCGAGCAATATGAAGGCACCAACGGTGCCGCCGCGAAGAAGAAGATCGCCCACCAGATCTGCGTGGAGCTGAAGATCCATACCGCGATCGAGGAGGAGATTTTCTACCCGGCGTTCAAGGGTAAGATCGAGGACGATATCCTCGAGGAAGCCTATGTCGAGCATGACGGCGCCAAGGTGCTGGTCAACGATATCGAGGCCGGAGATCCCGGCGACGACTTCTACGACGCCAAGGTCAAGGTGCTCTCCGAGGAGATCAAGCACCATGTGCACGAGGAGGAGATGCCCTCGGAGGGCATGTTCGCCCAGTGCAGGGCGACCGATGTCGATCTCGTCGCGTTGCGCGACGAGATGCTGGCGCTGAAGCAGAGCCTGCTTGCGCAGGAGGAAGCGTCGGGGCTTCCCGTGGCGAAGCCCCGGGCCGTGAATTTGATCACCGCCTGAGCAGGACCGGATGCGGGCGCCGGTTCGCCCGCACCCTAAGCGCTTGCTGCCGAAGATCGCGAAAGGCCGGCTTGCGAATCGCTCGGCGGGAAATCCGCCCGGCAAGATGCCGAGGCCGAGACGGAAATGGAGAACGCCATGGATCGCGAATCCCCGTTGGAAGCGTTCGCCATCGGCTTTCGCCTCTGGCAGCTCGGCGTCGAGGCGAGCATCGTGATCGGCCTGCGGTCCTGGAAGATCGCGAGCGGCGGGAGCGGCGCCGGCGCCGAGGCGAGCCGCATGGTGTCCGAGAAATGGCTGGCACTGGTCGAGGCCAATACCCGCCTGCTGACGGGCAGCTATGGCAGCTCGCCGCACAGCGTGGCCGATGCTTTGCTGCGTCTTTATGGCGGCAAGGTCCGCGCGAACCGCAGGCGGCTCACCCGGCGCTGACCCCGATCGCACAGTACCGCGAAAAACCTTCGCAAATTCGCATAAGCATTCGCGCCGACGGTCCGGAAACCGCGCCGGCGTGGCAGGAACGGGCGCGGCGCTCCGATCGTTGCTCGGCGCGATCATGAAGTCGCGTTCGATTCCGCAGCCGATGGAGGCAGTGCTGGCCGACGACCTGCCTATGGGCGGCGGCTGGCAGTTCGAGCCCAAATGGGACGGATTTCGCGCGCTTGCGCTGCGCGAGGGAGAGGAGGTCGAGCTCTGGTCGAAGTCGGGCAAGCCGCTCGGCCGATATTTTCCCGACATCGTCGACATGCTGCGGGGCTTGGCGGCGAAGCGCTTCCTTCTAGATGGCGAGCTCATCATTCCCGTCGGGGACAGCCTGTCCTTCGCGGCCCTCCAGGCTCGGCTCCATCCGTCGGCTTCCCGCGTCGACAAGCTGGTGGCCGAGGCACCCGCACAGTTCATGCTGTTCGACTGCCTGCAGCTCGGCGAAACGTTCCTGGCGGACAAGCCGCTCGTCGAAAGGCGCGCTGCGCTCGAGGCCTTCCACGCGGCGCATGCATTGCCCCGGCTGATGCTGTCCCCTCGGACCGAGGAAGCGCAGGTGGCACGGAACTGGCTCGCCGGAAGCGGCGGCGCGCTCGACGGCATTGTCGCGAAGCCGCTGGGCGAACCTTATCGTGCCGGCGAACGCGCTATGCGCAAGGTCAAGCAACTAAGGACCGCCGACTGCGTCGTGGGTGGCTATCGGCAGGGCGCCAAGGGAAGCGTGTCCCTGTTGCTCGGTCTCTACGACGAGGACGGATTGCTCGATCATGTTGGCTTCACCTCGAGTTTCGCGGCCGCCGACCGAGCTGAAATCCTGCAAAGGGTGACCGGAGCCGTGGGCGAGCCAGGTTTCACCGGCGACGCACCGGGCGCACCGAGTCGGTGGAGCGGGGTTGCCAAGCCTTATGTGAAGCTGCGCCACGCGCTGGTGGCCGAGGTGGTCTACGACCAGGTCAGCGCAGGGCGCTTTCGCCATGGCACGCGGTTCCTGCGCTGGAGGCCCGACAAGGCACCGGCGCAATGTACGCGAGACCAGTTGATACGCGAACTCCGGCCCGCCGAGTTGGAGGTGATCCTGGCCAAGGCGTGATCTACCGGTCGAATCGCCCCGGGGTGGACGATCCGCAGGCGCGCGGCGCGAGCGGTCACCGCCGACATGTCATTTGGTCAAGGCGCGCCGCAGGCCGATCGGGCATGACAGGCAGTTCCGCGCGAAACCCAGGCTGAACTGTGGCGACAGATGGAAAGCGGCGCGCGACGGACGGATCGATGCAGGCCGGAACGGCGCGAATAGCGCATTGTTCTAACGAGATAATCTCCCGGAGAGACGAAGATGGGCGAGACTCTCGACACGCCGCAGCGCGACGATGCGCCACTGGCGACTTCCAAGGATTCGGCCGCGGTCGATGCGGCGACCGATACGCTGATCGACAAGCCTGGCCAGGGTGACGCCGACGTGCTGGTCGGTCGTACTGTGACGATCAACCGGCCGCGCGAAGAGCTGTTCGCCTATTGGCGCGACTTCGCCAATCTTGCGACGTTCATGGAGAATGTCGAACGCATCGACGTGCTCGATGACAGGCGCTCGCACTGGGTCGTCAAGGCCCCCGGCGGCAGGACCGTCGAATGGACCTCGGCGATCACCGAGGAGCGGGACGGCAGCTTCATCGCCTGGGCTTCCGAGGATGGCGCCGACGTGCCGAACAGCGGTCGCATCGACTTTCGCGATGCGCAAGGTGGTCGCGGCACGATCGTGACTGCGACGATCCTCTACGATCCGCCAGCCGGCGCGATCGGCAAGCTGATCGCGAAGATGTTCCAGCGCGAGCCGGCCATTCAGGCGCGCCGGGACCTGCGCCGCTTCAAGCAACTGATGGAAACCGGCGAGATCGCCACCGGCGCGCGCAACAAGCGGCTCCAGGACGAAGGGAAGAACTGATGCGCGCGAGTCTTTTTGAAGAGGGAGCACGCTGATGCGCGCACTGGCCTGGCACGGAAAGCACGACGTCCGCGTCGATACGGTCGACGATCCCGAGATCCTCAACCCGCGCGACGCGATCATCAAGGTGACCTCCACCGCGATCTGCGGATCCGACCTTCATCTCTACGACGGCTACATCCCGACGATGATGAAGGGCGACATTCTCGGCCATGAGTTCATGGGCGAGGTGCTCGAGGTCGGTCCCAAATCGACGCTGAAGATGGGCCAGCGCGTCGTGGTGCCGTTCACCATCGCCTGCGGCAGCTGCTACCATTGCGGCAAACACCAGTACTCAGCCTGCGATAACGGGCTGCCCGCCGATAACCAGGACATCGCCCAGGAACTGTACGGGCAGCCGATGAGCGGGCTGTTCGGCTATAGCCACATGACCGGCGGCTATTCGGGCGGACAGGCCGAATATGTCCGCATTCCCTTCAGCGACGTCGGCCCGCTCGTCATCCCCGAGGGGATCGAGGACGAGAAGGTGTTGTTCCTCTCCGACATCCTGCCGACCGGCTGGATGGCGGCGGAGAATGCGCAGATCGAACCCGGCGACACGGTGGCGGTCTGGGGCTGCGGCCCGGTCGGGTTGTTCGCGGTCCAGTCGGCCTTCCTGATGGGGGCCGAGCGCGTGATCGCGATCGACCATTTTCCGCGCCGGCTTGAGCTCGCGAAGAAGTTCGGTGCGGAGACGATCAACTTCGAAGAGACGCGCACCTACGAGGCGCTGATGGAGATGACCGGCGGCATTGGCCCCGACGCGGTGATCGACGCGGTCGGGCTCGAAGCGCATGGCTTCTTCGTCGACAATGTGATCGACCAGATCAAGGCAAGCACCTTTCTCGGCACCGATCGCATCCACTCGATCCGTCAGGCGATCCACGCCTGCCGCAAGGGCGGCCGCGTCTCGATGCCAGCCGTCTATGGCGGTTTCGTCGACAAGTTTCCCCTGGGAGCCTTCATGGAGAAGGGCCTGACGCTCAAGACCGGCCAGACCCATGTCCAGCACTACATGCCGGCGCTGCTCAACGCGATCATGGAAGGCAAGATCGATACGACCTTCCTGATCAGCCACACGCTGCCGCTCGAGGACGCGCCCAAGGGCTACAAGATGTTCCACGACAACCAGAACGAAGTGACCAAAGTCGTGCTCAAGCCCGGCCTGGCGCTGGCAGCGGAGTAGGGAAAATGGCGAACAAACTCGCGATCGTGACCGGTGCCTCCACGGGGATCGGGTTCGAACTGGCGACACTCGCGGCGAAGGAAGGCTATGATCTGATCGTCGTCGCCGACGAACCGCTAATAGATGCGGCGGCAGCGGACTTCCGGCAGTTCGGCACCGAGGTACAGTCGGTGCAGGCCGACCTCTCGACGCTCGACGGCGTCGAGGCGCTGCTCGCGACAGCTGCCGGCCGCGCCATCGATCTGGTTTGCGCGAACGCGGGCATTGGCACCGGTGGTCCTTTTCTCGAGCAGGACGTCGCGGCCTGGCGACATTCGATCGACACCAACGTCACCGGCACCGTCTATCTGCTCCAGAACGTCCTGCGCGACATGGTAGCTCGAGACAGCGGCAAGGTGTTGGTGACCGGCTCGATCGCCGGATACATCCCCGGGAGCTTCAATGCCGTGTACAATGCCACCAAGGCGTTCATCGACAATTTCACCGAGGCGCTGCGCAACGAGCTCAAGGACGCCAAGGGCGTCACGCTGACCACGCTGATGCCTGGCGCGACCGACACCGAATTCTTTGCACGTGCCGACATGCTCGACACCAAGGTCGGCCGGGACGATTCCAAGGCCGATCCTGCCAAGGTGGCGAAGGACGGCTGGGATGCGCTGATGGCCGGCAAGGGTCATATCGTGTCGGGCCTCGCCAACAAGCTGCAGGTGGCAGCTGCAGGGATCGCGCCGCAATCGGTGCTGGCGGAACTGCATCGGGGCATGGCCGAGCCTGGTGCCGATTCCGACTGACTAGTCTGGCCCAGGGTGGCGAGGCAAGCTTCGAGGACTTCGCGGCGAAGCCATCGCTGGCGCCGGCAAGAGCCGATCGCGAGGACGGCTAGCCCGGGGCGAAGTCCGGCAATGGCGTCCGGGTCGCGACGCGCTTCGCCGTTAGCCGGGCCTGGCCTTACCGAACAGGGTCCGTGGCTCCGCCCTCGCCGGCCTCGCGGATCGTCGCGAGCAATTCCTCTATCCGCTCGAGCCTGGCGAGCGGATCCTCGATGCGATCCCTTGCGATCAGCCGGTCGCCCTTCCGCTCGAGCGCGAGGGCCTCGAACGCGCGACCGCTATCGGGTCGCGGCGTCAGCGCGATCGCAGCCGGCCCGGCATCAATGCGGGCGATGCCTGCCGAGCGCGCTTCGGTTCGGACGCGGGCGATCGCAAGCAATGTCCTCGCTTCGGGAAGCAGCGATCCGAACCGATCTTCCAGCTCCTCCTCGATCCGATCGATCTCGCTCGACGATCGCGCACGGGCGAGCCTGATATAGAAAGTGATCCGGATCTCAGCTTCCGGAATCAACAATCCCGGGAGCCGGCCCTCGATGCCGAGGCGAAGATCGGGCGTCCAGCGCTCCACGGATTCGCCGCGCGCGGCGCGAAGCGCCGCCCCCAGCAGATCCTGATAGAGGTCTATGCCGATCAGCTTCATATGGCCGGCCTGTGCGTCGCCCATGAGGTCGCCCGCGCCGCGCATGTCCAGGTCCGCCGCGCTCACCGCGAAGCCTGCGCCGAGCCGATCGAAGGCCTCGAGCGTCCGCAGGCGCTTCAACGTTCGCGGCGCCAGCGCCTTGTCCGGGTCGGTCAGGAGGATGACCTGGCCACGGCGTCCGCCGCGACCGACGCGTCCGCGCAGCTGGTGGAGCTGGCTCAGGCCGAAACGGTCCGCCCGCCAGATCACCATGGTGTTCGCGCGCGGTACGTCGAGGCCGGCCTCGATGATGTTGGTCGCCAGCAGGACGTCGCCGTCGCCCCGCGCGAAGCGGACCATGGTCTCGTCGATCTCCGCCGCGCCCATCTTGCCATGGGCAGTCAGCACGTCGAGTTCCGGCACGAGCTCGCCGAGAATTGTGGCGAGCGGCGCCATGTCCTCGATACGCGGCACGACCACGAAGCTCTGGCCCGCCCGGCTGCGCTCGCGCAGCAGTGCCGCCCGTATCGCGGCCTTGTCGAACGCGGTGACCGCAGTGCGGATCGGCTGCCGCCGCGCTGGCGGCGATGCGATGATCGAGAGCTGCTGGATGCCGACAAGTGCGCTTCGCAGCGTGCGCGGGATCGGAGTCGCGCTCAGCGAGAGCGCATGGCCTGCCCCCAGCTTACGAAGGCGTTCCTTGTCGGCTGTGCCGAACCGCTGCTCTTCGTCGATGATGACCAGGCCTAGCCTGTTGTAGGTGACGCCCTTGCCGGCCACGGCGCCCGTGCCGACGACGACCCGGATCGAGCCGTCCGCGATGCCGGCTCGGACGCGCCTGCGCTCGGTCGGCTTGGAAAGCCGGGACAGACCCGCGACCTCTATTCCGGTTCCCTCGAACCGCGCGGCGAAATTTTCAAGGTGCTGGCGCGCGAGCACGGTGGTGGGGGCGGCGATCGCGACCTGATATCCCGCAAGCGCAGCGAGCGCGGCCGCGCGCAGCGCCACCTCGGTCTTGCCGTATCCAACATCGCCGATGACGAGGCGGTCCATCGGCTTTCCCGAGGCGAGATCGGCGCGCACCGCATCGATCGCCCTGGCCTGGTCCCGCGTCTCGGTGAATGCGAATCCGCCGGCGAATTTCTCATACTCAGCCGAGTCCGGCGCGAGCACCGGCGCCGTTCGCCCGGCGCTCGCCGCTGCGATCTCGATCAGCCCCGCTGCGGTCTCCGCGATCGCGGCGTCGATCGCGGAACGGCGCTTCTCCCAACTGGAACCGTCGAGCCTGTCCAGCGTCACTGCGTCGGCGTCCGCGCCGTAGCGCCACAGGCGATCGGCTTGGCCGATCGGCACGAGCCGCATTGCGCCCCCTGCATATTCGAGTGCGATCGCTTCCGTGTCCCCTGCCGGCGAGGCTCCGAGCCCATGGACGCGGCCGATGCCATGGTCCTCATGGACGACGACGTCGCCGATGCGGATCTCGTCCAGCGCGAAGACCAATGCTTGGTGGCTGTCGGCGATCTCATCGCCGCGTTCCGCCCGGCTGCCGAGCAGATCGGCGGCCGCAACGGCAACCAGATTGCCGCGGCGGAAGCCGCGGTCCAGGGGCACTTCCAGGGCGAGAAGGCGGCCAGGCTCGGCTCCGACGACGCTCTCCCAGTCCGGCATGTCCGTGATCTCGGCCTTTGCCGCCTTGGCGACGCGTGCGCGAAGAAAGCGCAGGTCGCGGGCGGTTCCGAGGATCGCCAGGGTGCCACCCCCCGCGAGCAGCGCGCGCGCGAATGCTCCAAAGGCGCGCATTGGGGATCTTTCCTCCACGAACCGGGGGACGGGAGCCGGTTCGGCTTCCAGCTCTATAGCCTTGCGCTCCGCGATCGCTGCGGACCAGTCGCGATCGCCGACGACGTGCCGGCGCGCCTTGCCAGGACGCCTCCGCTCGGCATCCGCGACGAGGGCGAGCAATCGACGCCGGCGCTCCTCCGCGCCGGTCTCGATCGCGAGCCGGGCGCCCGGGAGGTGATCGACGAGCGAGACGCCTTCGTTCCCAATATCCGGCTCGGCCACGCGCCCAAGCTCGCGCGCGTCGAGTTCCTCTACCGAACGCTGGTCGATCGGATCGTAGCTCCGGATGGAAACAATCACGCCATCGACAATCTCGACGCGCAGCGGAAGCTCGGCATCGGCCGGAAACACGTCGAGGACCTGGCCCCGAAGCGCCACTTCTCCCGGTTCGTCGACCCGTTCGTCGCTGACATAGCCAGCCTCGACGAGGCCGTCGAAGAGGCTGGCCAGGTCCACTGCCTCGCCGCGGACAACCCTGGGCGGCTCGGCATCGAAAGCCTGTGGCGGCGGGTAGCGATGGCCGAGCGCCTCGCCGCTGATCACCAATGCGATCCGGCGCTGGCGCTCGTGCGCCTGGGCGAGGCGGAGGCGGCGCAACGCAGAGACGCGTTGCCCGACATTCACCGGGGATGCCGGCGCGTCGTCGCCCGGAATCGCGTCGCTGCCGGGGCAGTAGATGATCTCTGCTTCGGTGAGAGCGTCTAGCGTCCGGGCAAGCGCCGCCGCCCGCTGTTCATCGCCAGCGGCGACGATGACGTCTTCCAAGGCAAGGATCTCGGCCAACTGGGCCGCGGCCGCGCCGATCGGGGCGGGGCGCACCTTATCGGGGGTAGCGAGGGCGCGGACCGCAGGCTCGGGCATGGATGACACGCTGTTCTACCTTTCGAATGGGAAGGTCATGCCAGCCGGAGGCTGGGCAAGCGTCCTCCGGGGAGCCGCATCCCCACGCGCTGGGCGCAGACGGCGAGCCGCACCCGAGCGGCCGATGCCGATCACGACGCATGGTCCAGCACGACTTTCACGGGCCAGTCGCCGCCGTCGAGCGGCTCGATCGCGTCGAAGAGGTTGCGCGGCATATCGAGCGCCAGGAAGTCGCAGCCGAAACGGATCGCCTGGCGCGGCACTGCGCGCAGCGCCTCGCCAATCCCGGTGGGCGGTCCGCTCGCCACTACCACATAGCTGATCTCGCCGGTCGCGCATTCGACAAGCCCCTCGACCGCCTTCCCCACGCGGTCGCCGACGCTGTCGACGACGGGCATCCCGGCCAGGCCGGTGGCAGTGAACAGCGATGGCGCGGCGGCGCGCCGGCTCGCCTCGGAGGCGGACTTCCCGCCATCCTCATAGACGCGCTGGCGGCCCAGCCAGCGCCAGATCCCCACCGCGTTGACGAGCGTCAGGAAGCAGTTGGTCGCGAGCAAATTGGTCTGTCCGCTGGAAAGGCCGACCGTCGCCCAGCCGAGCGATCCGACGGTGAAGACGACGAAGCCCCATCCCGTCAAACGGGCACCGAGGTTCGCGGCGGTCATCATCGCCGCGATCATGGTCGCGCAGGGCGCTACCCAGCCAGTAATCGCAATAAGCGTGGCGACCTCCGATGATTGTCCGGTCGCGACGCGCAGGTCGCGGCCTTTGCCAAAGTGGCGCGTCGCCCTATGGCGTCGGTGCGCTGCTCAACTCGAAAGCGGGCACGGCGTTCCTCAGAAATCTCGCGCTCGCTCAGGCACTTGCTTCAGGTTAAACCCCTAGGCGACGGTTGGGAGCATGGTTGCAGCAACAGTTTGTTACAATCCGGCCGCTCGGGCGTTGCAGCGTTTCCCAATGAGGAAGCCAGATTTGCCGATGCCACTCCCAGCCGACCGCAAGACCATGTTGGAAAGTCGCCGCGCCATGAAGATGGCCCGGTCCGCGCACGCCTTCGTCCGCGGCAACACCGCCAAATTCTACGAATGGCTGGCGGCATCGCCCGCCGCGCGCCGGATCCCGCAGGGGCCGGCGATATGGATTTGTGGCGACTGCCACCTCGGCAATCTCGGACCGCTCGCCAACGAACTGGGCGACGTGGAAATTCAGATCCGCGACCTCGACCAGGCCGTCATCGGAAATCCGGCCCACGACCTGATTCGCCTGGGCCTGTCGCTCGCGACGGCGGCACGCGGTTCCGATCTTCCGGGTGTCGTGACCGCTCGAATGATGGAGGAAATGGTGGATGGCTATGGCGCGGCGCTGCGCGATCCCGATCGGGACGACCCCGGTGTGGAGCCCGAGCTCGTCCGCAGCGTCAAGCGGCGAGCGCTGGGACGCCGCTGGAAACACCTTGCCAAGGAGCGCCTGGACGCGATCGAGCCGAGGCTGCCGCTGGGCAAGCGCTTCTGGGCGCTGGACCCCGACGAGCGTGCCGCGCTGCAAAGCCTGTTCGAGGATGGCGATGTCGCGCGGCTGATCCTGTCGCTCGACCGCAAAGGGAAGGCGCGCAGCGTCCGGCTCGTCGATGCAGCCTATTGGATGAAAGGCTGCAGCTCGCTCGGGTCGCTGCGTTTCGCGGCGATCGTCGGCTTGGAGACGGGCAAGGGGAAATCGGAATACGCCTTGATGGATTTGAAAGAGGCGGTCGAGCCGATCGCGCCGGCCTATCGGGGCGCCCGCCTGCCCAAGGACCAGGGGGAAAGGGTTGTCACCGCCGCGAAGGCACTCTCGCCTCACCTCGGCTCGCGCATGATGCCCGTGCATATGCTGGGCCGCAGCGTGGTGCTGCGCGAACTGGCGCCCCAGGACCTCAAGATCGAAGTCGAGCAGTTCAGCCAGGGACAGGCGATTAAGGCTGCACGCTATCTCGCCTTCGTGGTGGCCAAGGCGCATGCGAGGCAACTCGACGCCCATGACCGCAAGGCGTGGGGGGAGGCGCTTGACGCCGACCGGCGCGGATTGATCGACGCCCCCTCTTGGCTCTGGGAGAGCGTCGTTTCCCTCGCAGGGAGCCACGAGGCGGGGTATCTCGAGCATTGCAGGCGCTACGCGCTGGCCGCCTGACGCACGCCCTTCCTTGCGATCGTCGCGTCCCCGGTGGCGGACGGCCTGACTCTGCCGGCGAAAGGGAACTGGGTGCATTCGCGTCGGTTGAAAGCGCGAATTCCGACGGGAGCAAATCACATGACGACGACTCCGACAGAAGCCGCCGGCGCCGCCGCGGCGCCCGAGGCGCCCGAGGCGGCGTCGCCCTCGGCACTGTCCCACATCGCCAGCCGCATCGGCACCTCGAGCAATGCCCTTGTCGACCAGGGTATCGCGCGGCTTGGCCGGATTGCCGAAGAGCGAAAGGCAGGAGCTGCCGATGCCGTCGGCACCGTCGTCGAGATCGTGCGCCAGTTCGGCGACGATGCCGGGGAAAGATTTGGCGATACTGCCGGAAGCGCCGTCCATCGTGGTGGAGACGCCCTCGATCGGCTCGCGAAGACGGTGCGGAACACGCAACTGGACGAAATCGCCGACGGCACGCGGCGCGTCATCGGGCGCAACCCGGTGATCGCGATCGGCGCGGCCTCGCTGCTGGGCTTCGCGGCCGGACGCATTTTCAAGGCCGGGCTGGTTCGGTCCGGGTCCGGTAGCCAGGCACGCGCAAAGGAGGCACTCGCATGACCCGTCAGACCGCTACGAAGCTCAACGCCGCCACGAGCCAGGCACGGGGCGCGCACAAGGCACGCCGCATCGACACAGGCCGCGCCGTGATCGCCGGCGCTGGCGGTCGCCTCGGCCGGCTGGCATCGGCAGGTGCGCGGCAGGTCGCGGAAAATCCGATTACCGCCGCGCTTGGTGCCGCCACGATCGGCGCCGGAATCGCGCTGCTGTTGCCCGTAACGCGCCGCGAAGCCGAGGTTCTCGGTCCGCTCGCGGACACGCTGGAGGACGTCGCGCGCGGCGCCACGGAGAGTGCGATCGATATCGGCCGGCAGGAAGTGAAGGAGTTGGCGCAGACTGCGATTGCGGGCGTCGGTGGCGCCATGGTCGAATCGATGCTGGCTGGCGACACCGCCACAGGCGGCAAGTCCTAGCGTTGTGTTTCGCCGGTGGCGTGGGGACTTCGGTTGCCAGCCGTTGCTGCCATTCTGATGACGACCGGCTATAACGAGGATCTTGTCGCGGATATTCCGCGCGGCACACAGCTCGACGTGGTCGGCAAGCCCTATCGCAAGGGGAGCTAGCGGACCGGGTTCGGATCGCGCTCGACCGCCGCAGCAGCCGTCGCGGGACGATATGGGCGACTTCGGACCCAAGGAGGGCTAGGCGGCGTCCCGCACGTCGACCAGCCCGGCGAAGGTGCCGCGGATCGACGGATCGGTATCCCGGCAAAGTGCGGCGATACGGCCGCCGAACTGGTCCTGCGTCTCCTGGAAGCTGCGGCGGGCCATCGACCATTCGCCGAATTCGCGCCGCGTGGTTTCGCGCCGCGAGAGAAGCACCAGCGCATGGTGGCGAGGGTCGGCGATGATGCGAAGGAAGACGTCCTCGACCGCGGTCTTCGGTCCTTCGAGCGCCTGGAGAAACCGACGCCCATCGGTGTAGAGAAGGCCGGTGATCTCGTCGCGCGCATTGTTGCGCTGCGCCTGTGCAAGGAGCTGGTCGAGATCGATGACTTCGTTCTTGCGCGCCGAGCTGATGTAGAGAAGTTGCAGCATCGAATTCTCCTTGCAGAGGTCATCTGGGCGCTAACTACCTAATAAATCACGAATTAACCCAGATCAGGACTCGTGTCGGGCAAACGGTATCGTGGGTTCGAGCGTGATAGGGGGCGAACTTGCCTGCCGCGCTATGATGGGCGAACTCCGCTATGGACCGTGCATGGCAGCAAGCCGGCGGAGCGAAGATCATGTCTCGCCGTGCGACGCAGGATCGGCAACCAACAGGACGCCGCGGCCCGAGGCGGCCAGCTCGACCTGGTCGAGCTGGCGCAAGAGATCGTCGAACCCTCCATCGGCCGGCACTGGTATCGCGCCCCGGAAGCTTTCTCCCAGCCGTTCCGGGTCCTGCCGGGTAAGCAGACCAATGGCGACGATACGAGGATCCGACACAATGATTTCCTGCACTTAGCTGACTTCAGGGCATACTTTCCACGCGGTGATATCAACCCCTTGGCAACGCGCACGTTCCGCCCACAGTCATAACTGGCCCGCCGTTTGAGCTATGCTCGCCCCTCGGGCGCGCTCCGGTCGTGGCGCATCCTGCGGCCCGGAGGAGCCGGACAATTTCCAGCAATCTCCGCCTTCTAGCGGGATTTGCGCGGCCGTGCCCATGCGCGCTATGGCGGCGCAGCGCCTTCTTTTCAGGGAATAATATGGTCCAATCGCCGCTCGAGGATCCTGTCGCAAACCGGTTCGAGATACTGGTCCAGTCGGTGATCGACTATGCGATCTACATGCTCGATCGCGAAGGCCGGATCGTCACCTGGAACGCGGGTGCCGAGCGGCTCAAGGGCTATGCCGCGGAGGAGATCGTCGGCGAGCATTATTCGCGTTTCTTTACGCCGGAGGATCGCGCGGCCGGGCTTCCCGCCAAAGCGCTTGCCAAGGCGGCCGACGAGGGGCGGTCGGAGGTCGAGGGCTGGCGAGTGCGCAAGGACGGCAGCCGGTTCTGGGCGCATGCGGTGCTCGACCCGATCCGCGCCGAGGATGGGACGCTGGTCGGGTTCGCCAAGATCACGCGCGATATCACCGAGCGGCGCCAGCTCGAACAGGCGCGCCTGGCCAGCGAACTGCAATTCCGCATGCTCGTGCAGGGCGTACACGACTATGCCATCTACATGCTCGATCCGAGCGGACGCATCACGAGTTGGAACGCCGGCGCCCGCGCAATCAAGGGCTATGAGGAGCAGGAGGTGCTGGGCGAGCATTTCTCGCTCTTCCACACCGAAGAGGATCGCGCGCGGGGCACGCCGGCCATGGCGCTCGAGACGGCACTGCGCGAAGGCAAGTTCGAGGCCGAGGCTCGCCGCGTCCGCAAGGATGGATCGCTGTTCTGGGCCCATGTCGTCATCGATCCGATCTACGACGAGGTCGGCACCCATATCGGCTTCGCGAAGATCACGCGCGACGTGACCGAGCGCAAGCTCGCGCAGGACGAGCTGCGCGACACCCAGGCCGCGCTCCTCCAGTCGCAGAAGCTCCAGGCACTCGGCGAGCTGGCCGGAGGCATCGCGCACGACTTCAACAATCTGATGACCGTGATCCGCGGCTCGACCGATTTCCTTCTGCAGCAGCCGGACCTGCCCGCCGAAAAGCGTAACCGCTATCTCCACGTCATGCTGGAGACCGCCGAGCGCGCCGCCAGCCTGACTTCGCAGCTTTTGGCCTTTGCGCGGCGCCAGCCGCTCGAGCCCGAGGTTCTTGATCTGAGCGTTCGTCTCGATGCGGTGGCCGAGATGCTCCAGCGTACGCTGGGCGGCAATGTCGCGCTCGAGCTCGACCTGGCGCCGGCGCTCTGGCCGGTCGAGATCGATCCGACGGGGCTGGAGACTGCGTTGCTCAATGCGGTGTTGAATGCGCGCGATGCGATGCCGAACGGAGGCCAGATCCGTCTCGTGACGAGCAACCTTTCGCGGCCCGAGGGCGACATGGTGTGCCTTGCGATCAGCGATACCGGGGAGGGCATCGCGCCCGAGAAGCTGGAGCGCGTTTTCGAGCCCTTCTTCACGACCAAACCGGCCGGAAAGGGCACCGGGCTCGGCCTGTCCCAGATCCATGGGTTCGCCGTGCAATCCGGGGGTTCCGCAACCATCGAATCGGAGCTCGGCCACGGCACGACGGTCCGCATTCTGCTGCCCCGGACCGACAAGCCGGCGCAAAAGGGGGCAGAGCTCGATCCCCAAGTCTCGATTTCCGCCGGCCTCAATGTGCTGCTGGTCGAGGATAGCGACCATGTCCGCTATTTCGCGCGACAGCTGCTCGAGGATCTCGGTTGCGAGGTGGTCGAGGCTGCGAGCGGCGAGGAAGCGCTCGAGCGCCTGAGAGACAACTCGGTCGACCTGATATTCTCCGACATCGTCATGCCGGGCATGAACGGCTTGGAATTTGCCAAGCGCGTGCGCGAGCAGAACGATCGGGTCGCGGTGCTGCTGGCGAGCGGCTATAGCAGCAAGCAGTTCATTCCCGCGGACCAGCGGGAATTTCCCATTCTTCGCAAGCCATACAAGCTCCAGACGCTTGCGGTGGCGATCCGCACGTTGCTGGCGCAGGGCGACTAGGCGGCGGTCGGCCCCGGACACGAGCGTCGGTCCGGGGCAATGAGGCCTGAGGATCGATTCGACCCGGCCGGCAAGAACATATAAGGAACACCGTTCCTCTTGCCGACTCGTCCCATGTCCAGCCCCTCTTATGTCGAACTCCAGGTAACCACGCATTTCAGCTTCCTGCGCGGCGCCTCCTCGCCCGAGGAATTGTTTGCTGCGGCGGCGCTGCTCGGTCTTCCCGCGCTCGGTATCGCCGATCGCAACTCGGTCGCGGGAATCGTGCGCGCCTGGGACGCCCAGAAGGCGACCGGCGTGCGCTCCATTGCCGGCTGCAGGCTCGATCTGGCCGATGGCACAGCCCTGCTCGTCTATCCGACCGACCGGACCGCCTGGAGCCGGCTCACACGCCTGCTTTCGATCGGCAAGAGCCGGGCCGGCAAGGGCGCCTGTCATCTCGACTGGGGCGATATCGAGACCTGGAACCAGGGACTTATCGGCGTGTTGGTTCCGGACCGGGCCAATGCCGATACTCTGGCGGCATTGGACCGGACCAGCCGTATCTTCGCCGACCGATCCTATCTGGCGCTTGCGCTGCGCCGCGGCCCGCGCGACGCGGTGCGACTGCGCGACCTGTGCGAAATGGCGGCGAAGGCGCGGGTCGCCACCGTGGCGACGGGCGATGTGCTCTATCACGCGCCGGAGCGGCGTTTGCTGCAGGACGTGGTCACCTGCATCCGGAAGAAATGTACGGTCGATGCGCTGGGCGACCGCCGCGAAAGGATCGCCGACCGGCACCTGAAGACCGGCGCGGAGATGGAGCGGCTGTACCGCCGCTATCTCGGCGATACGCGTCCGGTCGTACGAAGCCTCGAGATTGCGGAGCGCTGCAGCTTCGACCTCGAGCACCTCCGCTATCAATATCCCGACGAGATCAAGGGGGCGGGGCGCACCCCCCAGCAGGAGCTGGAGCGGCTGACCTGGGAGAAGGCCCCCGGGCGCTATCCGGACGGCGTGACGCCGAAGATCCGCGCGCAGCTCGAGCATGAGCTGCGCCTCATAGGCCAGCTCGACTACGCGCCCTATTTCCTGACCGTCCATTCCATCGTCGCCTTCGCGCGCTCGCGGGACATCCTCTGCCAGGGCCGGGGCTCGGCCGCCAACTCGGCGGTATGCTATTGCCTCGGCATCACGTCGATCGATCCGGTCCGCTCCGAACTTCTGTTCGAGCGCTTCGTCAGCGCCGAGCGCAGGGAGCCGCCGGATATCGACGTGGACTTCGAACATGAGCGGCGCGAGGAAGTGATCCAGTGGATCTACGAGACTTATGGCCGTGACCGCAGCGCGCTCACCGCGGTCGTCAGCCGCTACCGCGCGCGCGGGGCGGTACGCGAGGTCGGCAAGGCGCTGGGGCTCAGCGAGGACATGACTGCCGGGCTGGCGAGCCAGGTCTGGGGCTGGAGCCGCGAGGGTGTCACTTCCGTCCAAGCCGAGGAACTCAATCTCGACATGGCAGATCCCCGGCTCGCGCTCACGCTCGAGCTGGCGCGGCAGCTGATCAACACGCCGCGGCACCTCTCCCAGCACCCCGGCGGCTTCGTGCTGACCCGGGACCGGCTCGACGACCTGGTGCCGATCGAGCCCGCCGCAATGGAGGACCGCCAGGTCATCGAATGGGACAAGGACGACATCGACGCTTTGGGCTTCATGAAGGTCGACGTGCTGGCGCTCGGCATGCTGAGCTGCATGCGGCGCGCCTTCGAATTCCTCGAGGCCGACAAGGGCGTCGCGCTCGACCTCGCGACCATCCCGGCGGAGGATCCGGCTACCTATGCGATGATCCGCAAGGCCGACACGCTCGGCGTCTTCCAGATCGAGAGCCGCGCGCAGATGGCGATGCTGCCGCGCATCAAGCCGCGCACCTTCTACGACCTGGTGATCGAGGTCGCGATCGTGCGCCCGGGCCCGATCCAGGGCGACATGGTCCACCCCTATCTCCGGCGTCGCGAGGGCAAGGAGGCGGTCACCTATCCGAAGGAGGAACTGCGCCGCGTGCTCGAGAAGACGCTCGGCGTACCGCTTTTCCAGGAGCAGGCGATGCGCGTTGCGATCGAATGCGCCGGCTTCTCGGCGAGCGAGGCGGACCTGCTCCGCCGCGCCATGGCGACGTTCAAGCTGACCGGTGGCGTCAGCCATTTTCGCGACAAGCTGATCGACGGCATGGTCGCGCGCGGATACGCCCATGACTTCGCCGAGAAGACCTTCAAGCAGATCGAGGGTTTCGGTAGCTATGGCTTTCCCGAGAGCCATGCGGCGAGCTTCGCGCTCATCGCCTATGCCTCGAGCTGGATGAAATGCCATCATCCCGACGCCTTCTGCGCAGCGTTGCTCAATGCCCAGCCGATGGGTTTCTACGCGCCCGCACAGATCGTCCGGGACGCCCGCGAGCACGGCGTCGAGGTGCGCCCGATAGACGTCAACGCCAGCCGCTGGGACTGTACACTGGAGCCGACCGACGGGCGCTACATGGCGGTGCGCCTGGGCCTGCGCATGGTTCGCGACCTCGCCAATGCCGATGCGGCTGCAATCGTCGCCGCGCGGGGCGAAGGGCGATATGCCAGCGTAGAGGAAATCCAGCGGCGCGCCGGAATCGGCGCCGGCGCGCTCAACCGTATCGGAGAGGCCGATGGGTTCGGCTCGCTGGACCAGACGCGCCGGAGCGGGCTTTGGCAGGTCCGGGGCCTGGCGGACGCGCCGCTGCCGTTGTTCGCGGCCGCCGACCGGCGTGACCAGGCCTGGCGCGATGAGGCCATCGAGCCCGAGGTGATACTGACGCCGATGGGCGAGGGTCAGGAAGTGGTCGAGGATTATCGCAGCACGAGCCTGTCGCTGCGGGCGCATCCACTCGCCTTCCTCCGCAAGGAACTTGCCGACAGGCATATCCTGCCCTGCTCGGCGACCCGGACGACGAGGGACGGCCGCTGGATCAATCTCGCGGGACTGGTCCTGGTCCGGCAGAAGCCGGGCTCGGCCAGGGGCGTGATGTTCATCACGATCGAGGACGAAACCGATATCGCCAACCTCGTCGTCTGGACCGGCGTCTTCGAGAAATATCGCAGCGTCGTGCTCGGCGCCTCGATGATCGGTCTTCGCGGAAAGGTGCAGCGCGAAGGCGACGTCATCCACGTCATCGCCGAGCAGCTCGACGACCTGTCCTCGCTGCTGGCGAGCGTCGGGAGCCGGCGCGAGGTCGCCGACATCTACCGCGTCGCGCGGGCCGATGTGGTCAGGCACGGCCAGGGCCCCGATCCGCGCGATCCGGCGGAGCGGCCGCTCGGCCGCAATCCTCGCGATATCTATATCCCGGACCTTCGCCTGGGATCCGGCATCATTCCCGGACAGCCGACCGAGGGCATCAAGATCAAGCCACGGGACTTCCGCTAGATCCGCGGTCAGCCACTCGGGCCGGGCCCGGTCACGCCAGCCACCTCGATGTCTTCCGCCGAGCCCGGGATACGACCGGGCTCGATGCTGTCGCTACCGTCCACCGACTCCTGCGGCGCCTCGGCGCGCTCCATGCGCGCGAACTCGGCGGCACCCGCGCTCGAATCGCCGTCGCTCACCTGCGCGAGCGGATCCTCCTCGCCGGTCTGGGGGATGCCATCGGCATCCTGCCGTCCCGGATCGTCGCCGGCCGGTACAGCCGCGGCCGCGTAGCTGGCGCTCTCATCGGCGATACCGGCATCGAGGCTGCGTTCGGCAGTCTCGCGGAAATCCTGGGGACTGGCCCCTTGGGGAACATGATCGGTCATGATGTCTCTCCTCGTCCTTTCCCAACCGTCCCGCCGGGTGCCTGTTCCGGGCCTCAGGCGGCCGCGCGCATCCCGTCTGTACGCACGCACCACAGACCGCTCTCGAGCGGCGGCAAATCCGCGTCGGCCTCGTTAAGCCGCCAGGCTTCGTCGAGCAGGCGTTCCGAGCACATCACATGACGATCGCGCGCGTCGACGGACTGCGCGGTCCTTGCCCGGAGAAGCTCCGTTTCGGATTGGGCGATGAGGCGGTCTATCTCGGTCATGGCACGCTCCAGTACCCCCATCGACAGAACGAGGAGCCATCGGCGCGGGTTCCTGGCAAGGTGTCCGGTCCTGGGTGGCAGGGCCCGGTCGGGCTTCGAAAGGCGTCGCCGCCCGAAAAATGCGTGCGATGTCAGCTTCTTGCGATTGAAACACCGCTACTGGCATCCCACATCCGGGCAATCGTCAACAACGGAAAGGAGGTGGTCGGATGTCTCATTGTCACATGCCGCTCGCGGCAAATTCTCTGAGCATGGCCTCCACCGCGGGGGTCCGGCTCGGCTGAGCTGTCCGCGTTCGGATGACAATGGAAGGGCCGTCCGAAAGGGCGGCCCTTCGCGTTTGACGCGTCGGCACCCAGGAGCGCGCCGCGCGTTCCGGTGCAGAGAGGATCGGAAATGGCCAATGGCTGGGCGCAGGATGGCGCCGTGCAGGAGCAGATCGAGGACACCGTCACCGACGCAGTGAGCCTTGCGCGGTCGAGACTCGCGACCGGCGAAGGCACGCGCTATTACGAAGATTGCGGAGAAGAGATTCCCGAGGCCCGGCGCAAGGCGCAGCCGGGGAGCCGCACCTGTATTGCGTGCCAGTCCGATCGCGATGCGGCGGTCCGCTCCACCGGAATCAATCGGCGCGGGAGCAAGGACAGCCAACTGCGCTGATGGTGGAAGGGGTAGGCCCTGCCGGAAAATATCCGGTGACGCCGGACGGTCGCTATTTCGTCGTGCGCGGCCGGCTCTGGCGGATGGCCAACCCCGCCTTGCCTGACCGCGAGCGAGAGACGCTCGTGCATGCCCTGATGGCTGCCAGGCGGGCGGTCGGCGTGGCGAAGCGGCGTGACGACCCATCCGGAGAGGCCGAGGCGCGCGCCGCGGTCGATCGCGCGAAGCATGCCTTGGGCGAGCGCGGGCCGGTCTGGTGGGACGACGGCGCACCGGACCTGAGCCGGCGCATCGCGAGGACCACCGATTACGCCGAATGGTTCGCCGGTCTCGAGGACGCGGTCCGTCCTGGTCAATCCGATAGTTCGACCCACACGGGGGCGTGATCGCTCGTCTTCTCCCAGCCACGCGGGCGCCTGTCGACTTCCGCTGCGATCAGTCTTCGGGCAGCGACCGGGTTGAGCAGAAGGTGATCGATCCGCAGTCCCGCGTTCCGCTCGAAGGCAAAGCGCAGATATTTCCAGAAGGTGTAGATCGTTTCGTCTGGATGCATGTGGCGCAGCGCGTCCGTCCATCCCTGGTCGAGGATCCTGAAATAGGCTTGCTTCACCTCCGGGGCGAAAAGCGCGTCGTCGCGCCAGCGGTCGGGCACATAGACGTCCAGATCGGTCGGCATGACGTTATAGTCGCCCGCGACGATCACCGGTGCGTCCAGCGCGACCAGCCCGGCCATGTGCTGGTGCAGGCGCTCGAACCAGCGCAGCTTGAAGTCGAATTTGGGTCCCGGCCGCGGATTGCCGTTGGGAAGATAGAGACCAGCTACCAGCACTCCGCCGATCGCGGCCTCGAGGTAGCGGCTCTGGACGTCCTCGGGGTCGCCGGGCAGCCCTCGCCGCGTCTCGTGAATTTCGCCAATCCTGCTGAGGAGCGCGACGCCGTTCCAGCGGCTCTGCCCGTGCCAGACCACATCATAGCCGAGGTCCCGGATGGGCTTTTCCGGAAACTTGTCCTGCGGGGCCTTCAGCTCCTGGAGGCATACGATGTCGGGTTCGGCCAGATTCAGCCAGCGCAGCAGCACCGGTAGCCGGCCGTTCACGCCGTTCACATTATAGGTGGCGATCCTCACAGGTCCGGGAGTTCCTGATCGGCGCGACCCCAGTTAGACAGCGCCTTGGATCCGGCGCGCCGTAGCAGCTCACCAGCCTCTCGAATGCAGAAGTGCGAAGGCTTGTCGATCGTCTCCATTTCTTTCCAGATGATCGGCGCCGCCACGGGCGCCCCCTCCCGGGCACGCACGGCATAGGGCATCAATGCGGTCGCCCCGCGCTGGTTGCGCAGATAATCGACGAAGATCCGGCCCTTGCGCTGTACCTTCGGCAGCGCAGCCGTGAAATTCTCCGGGTCGCTTTGCGCGACCGCGAGCGCCAGCCGGTGCGCGAAGTCCTTCACCTCCGGCCACTCCGCGCGCGGAGTCAGCGGCGCGATGACATGCACGCCCTTGCCGCCGGTGAGCATGGGGAAGGTCTCCAGCCCTATCGAGCGCAGGATATCGCGGAAATGGAAGGCAGCGGTGCGGACATTCTCGAAGTCGAGACCGACGTCAGGGTCGAGATCGAACACCAGCCGGTCGGCCTTTTCGACATCCTCGATCCTTGCACCCCAGCCGTGAAACTCGATCGTGCCCATCTGGACGCACGTCATCAGGCCGGCTGTGTCGATATAGAGATAGGGCTCCTCATGGCCGTCCTTCTCCTGGATGCCGACATGCCGGACGGCATCCCCGAAGCTCCCCGCATCATGTTTCTGGAAGAAGCATTTCCGGGCCCGGCCCTGCGGGCATCGCACCAGACTGATCGGTCGCGATCCGACCCAGGGCAGATGATCGGCGCGACCGCCTCGTAATAGTCCGCAAGTTCGCCTTTCGTGATCGCGCTCTCCGGATAGATCACACGTTCGCGATTGCTGATCTTCACGCCTGAACCGGGCGCGCCCACCATGGCGGCAGGCGCTTCCGTCTCCAGCACCACCGCTTCGGGCTTTTTGTCGGCCCGAAGACCCAGATAGCTGGGATGACGCAGCGTCCCCTCGTTGGTCATCTCGGTATAGGCGATCTCCGCGACGAGCTTCGGCACGATCCAGTGCGCTCCCCGAAGCTCGACGCGCGGGGCCTCGAGGGTGCGACCCTCGATCTCGAAGGGGCGCATCAACTCCATGAGCCGGAATAGCTCGTCGGTGCCGAAGCCGGTCCCGACCTTGCCCGCGTAGCGGAGATGGCCCTGATCGTGCAGACCAAGGATGAACGAACGGAAAGTTCGCGACTTGTCCGAAGGCGTCCAGCCGACGATCACGAATTCCTGCCGCTTGATGCACTCGGTCTTGACCCAGCTTCCCGAGCGCGACCCGACATATTTGCTCGACGCAAGCTTGGAGATCACGCCCTCGAGACCGGCCCCGCAGAACTGGCCGAGCAGCCGCTCGCCATTGCCGACGATATGTTCGGAGTAGCGCAGGCGGCTCGAGCCCTCGGGCAGGATCGCCGGGTAGCGATCGGACCAGTCGAGGCCGGAGCGAGTATATCCGCGCGCATTGCCGCCGCCGATGGCGACGAGCGTGCGATACCCGTCATACTTCATTTCATGAAGCCAGCGATCGCCCGCCGGAACGGTGTCGACGAGCTGGGCGAGTTGCACAGGGCGAAACGCCGGTGGCTTCTGGGCATCCTTGAGGGAGGAGCCTTTGCGGCGCCGGGGAGGATTGACGGATTTGACGGCCATGCGTGCCATCTCTCCTAGACTCGATTCAGCAACGGTTCGTTCCGCCCCGACGCAACCCACCGGAAACTCACGGGAATCGGAAGCGTTGGGCCCTCAGCAAAAGAGGAGACCGACATGGCGGAAAACAAGACCCTGCGCGCGCCGCAGGACAGCTCCCGCATCGCGATGGGTGAGGATTACGAGGTGTAATATTGGACGGACAAGTTCGGCGTGAGCCGAGAACGTCTGCAGGAGGCCGTCGATGCCGTCGGCAGCGGAGCCGATGCGGTCGCATCCTATTTGAAACGATAGGCGGTAGTCGCTCGATTCGGCCGGACGCTACCAGGGCAATTCCTCGATGAAGAGGATCATTTCCTGAAAGGCCGCACCTTCGAAGCCAATTCCGCCATCCACTTGGACAAGCGGGTGGCGGGCCGTCGCTTCGATCGCCGCTCCCGGATCTGACTGCCGTAGCGGGTCGTGCAGAGCCGTCCATTTCGCGAGAGCCGTAACGCGCGCGTGCAGCGCCGCACCGGCGATCGCTACGTCGGAAAAGCCCGCATCGAGCGCGTAGGTCCGAAGCGCAACCCCCTGTGCAAACGGACCGTCGCGTTGCGGCTCCGGTAACCCCGCAAGGATCTGGAGCGCCGCGGCGATCTGGGCGCCTGTCAGCGCAACCGAATTGAGTTGCGCGGTCGCCGCGGAGGCTAGCTGGACGGGCGCGGTCATGGGAGATGTCTGGCTGAACATGTGCGATCTCGATCAAAGAGCCAGCATGCGCTGGCGGTCGGCGAGGCCCCGCTTGCCCACTTCCTCGATCTGATAGCTGTGCTTGGGCAGCGCCCTCAGCAGCTCGGATTCGGGTTGAGTGAGGTCGAGCCAGGCCATGTTCTCACGCCGGAGCAACACGGCGCCCTGACGCTCCTGGTAGAAGAAGATGTCCGGATTGGCCGGAATCGTGATGATCGCGTAGCTGACGTCACGCTCGCCCGAGCTCGGGCGCCAGATCCCAGCGAGATAGAAGAAATTCCCGTCGTCGAGCGTGACGCGGAACTTGCGCTCGCCATTGGTCACCTGGAATTCGCTCGCTGGCACCAAGCAGCGTTGATGGGGGAATGTGCGGCCTTCGGAGCGAATGAACCTGAATGGTTTGCCGTCCGGCTCCCACGGCTCGAGCCCCCAGCTGGCCTCGATCGCCTGGGGCTTGCCCGACCGCGGGTTGCGCCGGATGATGATCTTGCGGCTGCCAAAGGGTGCATCCGACTCGAAGGGACTCGCTTGCATGGTGAGAACATAATGCGAACGAAGCCTGCGTGCAAATCGAGGATCTCTCATGTGCAATGATTATCGCCTCGAGGTGGATATCGCCTCGATCATGGAGGATTTCGACGAGCTAGAGATCGACATCGATACGCCGGAGGGCACACCCAATGTGGCCGCGCGCGAGGACATCATGATCACCGATGTCGCTCCGATCGTCACCAATCCGCAGGGCGAGAGCGGGCGAGGCGCACTGGTCAACAGGCGATGGAGCTGGCCGGGACTGACGGGCAAGCCGGTCTATAACTATCGCGCGGAGGGCCGCGACTTCGCGGCCAATCGGTGCCTCATCCTCGCCGACGGGTTCTACGAATTCACCAAGTCCGATGATCCGAAGCAGAAGCGGCAGAACAAGTGGCTGTTCACGCTCAATGATCACGACTGGTTTGCCATTGCTGGAATCTGGCGCAGGGATCCGGTGATCGGCGAGGCCTTCACGATGCTGACGTTGGATGCTGGTCCTGATGTAGCGCCATATCACCATCGACAGGTCATTCCCCTCGCGCGCGATCAATGGGCAGCGTGGCTCGACGCTGCTACTACCGCCGCAGACGCGCTGCGCATCCTTCCGGCCGGCACTCTCGCGGTCCGCCAGGTTCACGGTACTCCGCCCGCCGAGCCGTTGCCGACGCTTCTCTAGACGTTACTCGCCGCCATCCTCCGGCACCGTGCTGGACCTAACTCAATATGTACCAACGCGAGCCGCCGGTGTGTTCCGCGGCGGCGGCCGCCCTACACACATCTCCCGGCAAAGCCGGATGATGAGAACGTGCTTGGGAAAACACGCGCCAACGCCTTTAGCCGCGGGCGGCCTGGACATGCGCGTCGGCCACCCGGCCGTGCGCCACCCGGTCTCTCGATGAAAGGATCGCCAGCGCGACGCTTCGAACGGCGCGTAGGGGAGGGATTGACCGGGCAACGGAAGATGCCTCTCGCTCCTAGGCAGCCAGGAACCGCGCCTGCATCCCACATTCGGGTGAGTGGCCCCCGAAACTTCCTCCGAAACGAATCAGATTCACTCCGTTCCGGAGACAGGCACGACCCGCTTCGCCGCCACAGGTCGAACCCGTCGCGCGTGCCCTCGATCCGAACCCGTTGACCGACGAGCTTGCGGGCGGACCAGCCCGCCTCGATGCGCCAGCCGCCGCCATCGTCCATGCGCAGATACAGATGCCGGCCATCCTCGAGCAGAAGCCCCTCGAGGCTAAGCGCGACACCCAGCGGCATCAGCGGCAGACCTCGTCACCACCATAGGATCGCCAGCGCAGCACGACGTTCGCGCGGACCAAAGCGCAGGACAGGTCGCCTAAGCCCGGGAGCGAACAGGCCGCGGCGGTGCGCGTGCCCTTGCCCGAGCCATAGGAAATGCAGCGCATCGCAGGCGCCGTCACGCGGATATGCCCGGTCGGCAAGCTCCCTCTGGCGCCGCCAAGCAAAGCGACGAGCCGGTCCCGGGCGACAACTCCGGATATGGCCGAACAAGGATGGCCGGGCTTGCACCCGCCATCGACGATCCCGCCACGCACCCGCTTCACCTCGCGCGCGGCGATCCCGTGCAGCCGGATCTTCGGGCCTTCGGCGCACCAGATCGGGCCATCGCCGTCCCACACCGCGACGGGCGTGCAGGTGAAGGCGACACCGGTGGTGACGATACCCAGAAGCGAAAGCAGCATGATGTCCTCAGTGCGTCACGGCCACAGGGCCGGCATCCGCACCCAGCTCGGAAAGCCGGCGCGCGATCGCCTGCCAGACCGCGATGCCCTCGGCATCGCCGGCCAGCGCCAGCGCGCCGATCCGCTCCGCGACGAACAGCGGCGCACGTTCGCCATGGGTCGCGAGGACCATGCTGGCGGCGGACCAGAGCTCGATATCGCGAAGCGGCATTCCTCTTCTTTGCCACGCGTCTGCCTGCGCTGCCAGTCGGCACGCACGGCTTCGTGCCGGTTCGGTCCGAGCACGTCCGTCGGCGTCGTGATGGGGCCGGCGGCCCTCCGGGGATATCCGTCCATTTCGGTTCATGATCGGCACCGGCACCGCCAATTCGGATGCATCCCCCTGAGCGATTGCGTATCCCCACGGACGATGAAACCCGAGCTCTTTCAAAGTCTCTCGCCGCGCCAGGCCGAGTGCCTGCGGCTCGTCGCGCGTGATCGGGGCGCCAAGGAAATCGGGCTGCTGCTCGGGATCAGCGACGAGACGGTCGAGGCGCATATCAAGGCGGCGCTCCGCAAGCTCGATACCAACTCGCGCTTCTCCGCGGCCCGCGCCTTTGCGGAGTTCGAGAACCGTACCCACCCGGTGGTTATACCCACCCAGGGGGAAGCGGCGGCGAGGCCGATACCCGTTAGCCAGGGCCCATCCTATCAACTCGACGTGGTTGAACGGGGGGCAAATGTCGTTCGCGACGTGGCGGCCAGGAGGGACGCCTCGCCCGAGATCCCCGCGCTTCAGCCGCTCGCCAGCGGAGCGCGCCGCAATGACCTGAGCCCTGTCCACCGCATTGCCCTGGCCGCGGTGATCGCGGCCGCGATCGTGATCGTCGCCGCGGCGGCCCGGCCTCTGGCCGAAGGCTTCCAGGCGCTCGCCGACCTCATGCAACCCAGACATTGACCCGCGGGGCCTCGCCCTCCGGGCGAGGAGACACGCATGCCCAAGACCCGTATCGAAGCCGCCCAGGCGGTGGCCCATGTCTTTTTTCCCGCCGAGAAGGCCGCGCAGGACAGCGCCGCGCAGGGCGCGCGCTGCATCGCGACGATCATCGAGCAGCGCGACAAGGCGCAGCTGCCGCCCCAGACCGGCGCCGAGGCGCTCGCACTGATCGCCACCGCGACCAGCCAGGCGGTCGCCGCGGCGAACAGCTTTGCGGACGCGCACCGGATGCTCGCTGCCCTGTCCGAGGATCTCGGGATCCCGCTCACCTTCGGGCCCGACTGCGAGCCGAATGCGGCGCTGCGCCGCGTCGCGTGACGCATTGACCGCCGCCGCCCATGGTGATCCCGTGGGCGGATGGTGGTCGCGGCTTATCTCTACGTCTATGCCTTCTGGCTGATCCTGCCCTTGCTGTGCCTGGCGGCACTGCGCTGGGGCGGCTGGCCGGAGCGGATCGTAGCGTTTCTCTTCCTTGCGGCGGCCGCCGGATCGATCCTGCTCAAGTCGAGCGTGACCGGCGGCTACCGGACAATCGAAATCGGCGTGTTGATCGTGGACCTGAGCTTGCTGGGCGCGCTGGTCTGGGTCATGGTCCAGGCCGACCGGCGGTGGCTGATATGGGTAGTGGCGTTGCAGGCGATATCGACGACGGGCCATCTGGCCCGGATGGTCACGCCCGACTTGTCGCGGATGGCCTATGCACTGATGGTGGGCGCCTCGAGCTATCCGGCGCTGTTCCTCCTCTCCCTCGGCATAATCGGGCACCATCGGGCAAGCCGTCGCCGCGCTGCCGGCAGCTTCTGAACGCGCTGCTTCGGCCGGGGCGGGAAACCCATGCAGCAGCCGATGCCGACCGGCTGCTCCAATATTTCGGATCGCTGCGCGCGACGCTGCTGGCCCCCCGCGCCGAGATCTTCCGCGCCGTGCAGGGGGATGCGGAGCTGACGGACCGGCTTGTGACGATCCGGCAGGCGATGGGCCGGGCGCTGCGGCAAGGCATCGAGGACCGACCGGTCATCAAGCACTATGCCGATCTCAAGGACTATCTACGCTTCGCGCAGGGAAGCGAGATCACCGAGCAGATGCGTATCCTCTATCTCGACACCGGCAACCGTCTGCTGCGCGAAGAGGTGCCCGCCCAAGGGACGATCGACGAGTGCCCGGTCTATGTTCGGGAGATCGTTCGCCGCGGACTCGAACTTGGCGCCGCAGGCTTGATACTCGTCCACAATCACCCCTCGGAACAAGCGGAGCCCAGCCGCGCGGACGACGGCTTGACCCAGCAGGTCGTCGCAGCCGCGCGGTGCCTTGGCATGCGGGTCCTTGATCACCTCATCGTGACGCGCGCGGAGGTCTTCAGCTTTCGCGCTGAAGGATTGCTTTGATTGCGCATTCATCTCTTCTGAGCACGGGAAAGCCGCCGTCCAGGGCGAACGGCGGCTTTCGGCATTGCGCCTGCCGGCATCGGCCGACAGGAGGGATGTCCGTCACCGACAGGCGCAGCGGCGCGCTCCCAAAGGAACGCGTCGGGGGATCAGGGCATCAGCACGCCGTCGATGACGTGGATCACGCCGTTCGACTGGTTGACGTCCGCGATGGTGATCTTGGCCTTGCCGCCCTTCGCATCCACGACCCACCAGCCGCCGCCGGGGCCCTTCGTGACGGTGAGCTTTTCGCCCTGCACGGTGGTGAGCATCGCCTTGCCGCCGTGCATCGCTGCGTTCTTGGCCAGCATTGCGGCACTCATCTTGCCGGGGACGACATGATAGGTGAGGATCGTGGTGAGCTTGGCCTTGTTCTCAGGCTTCACCAGCATGTCGACGGTACCCGCAGGCAGCTTGGCGAAGGCGGCGTTGGTCGGAGCGAAGACCGTGAAGGGTCCAGGCCCGGACAGGGTGTCGATCAGCCCGGCCGCCTTGACGGCGGCGACGAGCGTGGTGTGATCCTTCGAGTTCATCGCATTCTGGACGATGTTCTTGGTCGGGTACATCGCTGCGCCGCCGACCATCGGATAGTGTTGGACGGCTGCGACCGCACCGGTGGCGAGCAGCGCCGAACCGGCGATCGCGAGACTGAGCTTCTTGAGGTTGGGCATTCTGGCTTCCTTCTCCGGCACCCGGAGCCTGGGTGCGGAGAAGCTACGGCCGCGGGTGTCCGGCGGATGCAGCCAAAGCTCAGATCGTCGAGATTTTTCCGGCCGCGATCGGAGCGCTGCTGGGCGCCTTGTGCGGCGCCCCGTCGCGCGGCTCGAGCGTGATCGCCAGCGTGGCGCCGTCCGAGAGCAGGGCACGATGGGGCACCGGAACATCGACCCGGCTCACGCCGTCCGCCGAGACCAGGCCGAGCGAGCGCGGCACGCCGTCCGCCGGGATCACCCAGAGTTCGGGCGCCAGCTGACTGCCCGGCAGGCGGACGGCCCGGATGCGCAGAACGCCGCGCGCGGGATCATAGGCAGCGGCAAGCAGTGCTGGCGCATCGCTGCTGCCGAGCTGGGCGATCACCGCCCTGTCCGGCGCGCGCACGATTTCGACCGGCGCGGGCCGCAATAGAAGGATCGCGGCAAGCGACGCGGCCAGCGCGCCACTCGCAACCGCGCCGATCCGCCAGCGCGCGAGGCTGCGCCGCATGCGGCGATTGTCCGTGCCGTGCAGGCGGCGCTGGATAACGGGCCAGAGCTCGGGCGAGGGCTGTGCCTCGAACTGCCCATAGAGCGGTTCGAAGCGCAGGTTCCAGCCATCGACGGCAGCGGCAAATTCGGGATCGGACAACAATAGCCGCATCGCGCGGGTGCGGTCATCGCCTTCGAGCAGGCCCAAAGCCAGCTCGGCGGCGAGCGCGTCGCGCTCCTCGGGCGTCATCGGTTCAGGCATCGCCCAGGCATCCCTTGAGCTGGATCAGTCCGCGGCGCACCCAGCTCTTGAGGGTGCCGAGCGGCACCGACATGGCCTCGGCGAGTTGCGCATAGGTCAGGCCATCGAAGAACGCGGCGCGGATCGCACGTCGCGGGCGCTCCTCGAGCGCGTCGAGGCAATCGAAGATCCGCGCTTGCTGTGCTTCCGCGTCGATCTTGTCCGGAGCGAGCGGGCGATCGTCCGCGATCGCTGCGGCCGCGCTCTCGGGCAGATATGCGGCATTGCCGTTTACCCGCCGCCAGTCGAGCGAAGTGTTGCGGGCGATCACGCACAGCCAGGTGATCGGGCTCGAACGCTTGGCATCGAAGCGCCCGGCCCGGTTCCAAATCTTGATGTACACTTGCTGCAAGATATCCTCGGCGGCTTCGCGGTCTCCCGAGATACGCAGGCAGACGCCAAAAAGCTTCGCGGACGTTGCATCATAGACGTCACGCAGGGCGGCTTCGTTGCCATCGGCGACCAGGCCGAGATCGGCGACGAGCTTCTCTCTTCTCGCAGATGCCATATCGACCATCGCAGGGAGCCTATCGAAGCGCGACCATCCTGTCAGCCTTACATTTTCTGGCAGCGCCCAGGCAGTCGCTGACCGACTACTCAGTGTTCATAGGTGGTGGGGTTTAGCAGTCTGCCAAGGGCCCCGTCGAGCGACCAGGCACCGCCGCCGCGGGCGACCAGCGGCAGCAGGATCGCCGCCCAGCTCAGATGCGTCGGCCAGGCATCGGGATAGACGAAGATCTCGATCACCAGCGTCATCGCGAACAGCGCCAGCGCCGAGAAGCGCGTCGCCAGGCCCAGCACGAGCAGGATCGAGAAGACATGTTCGGACCAGGTCGCCGCCACCGCCGCGATCCCGGGCGGGACCAGGGGCAGCGCATATTCGGTGCGGAACAGTTCATAGGTACCGTCGGTGATGTGCAGGATGCCGTCCACTTTGGTGCGGCCCGACATGAAGAACACGCCGGCAATGCCCAGCCGCGCGAGGAGGAGCAGCAGCGCATCCGGTACCAGCGAGGAGACGCGGCGGGTGAGGTGCAGGTAGAATGCGGTTGGCGAAGTCATGGGGAGCGTCTCCGAAAGCGGCGGCCGGCGCATGCGGGTGCGCGCCCCGGCCGCGCGGCCTCAGGCCTTGGGGGTCAGCGAGCCATTGCCCTTGGGCGTCTTGATCGTAGTGCAGGTGCCTGCCTTGACGAGCTTCCAGGCATTGCTCTGGTAGTTCACCTTGGAGGTGCCGGCGCAGCTGGTGCCGGCGCCGGCCTTGCAGTCATTCTTGCCGGCCAGCGAAACGCCGTAGCATTTCTCCATGGCGGGCTTGGTCTGGGCCGGGGCGGCGGGGGCAAGCGCGGCGCCAGCGACGGCGATGGCGAGGGTGGCGGCGAGGGTAGCGTTGGTCGAACGCATGATATCTGTCCTTCATGAACCATGCCTCCGGCGCGCGGCCCATGCCGGGGGAAGCCGGGCCGCGCGGTGATCGACGAGGAGGCGGGAGAAGCCGATCACCCTGCCAGTTCGTTGTCGCCTGCGGTTGCGTTACAAAAAGCGCTCGAAAAAAATTTCGGAGCACGTGTAACCTTCGGTTCGATCGAGCCGAACTCTTGCTCGAGGAGCGGGAATGCGAGCGAACGAGGATGCGCTGCGTACATTGATGGTCGATGGGCTGGACGGCGATGCCGCTGCCCATGCGGCATTACTGCGTTTGCTCGTTCCCCTCCTGCGTGGCTTTTACCGGCACCGCGCAAATGGCTCGGATGACGATATCGAGGATCTGGTGCAGGAAACGCTGATCGCGGTGCATACGCGCCGTGCCACCTATGACCGCGGGCGCGCCTTTACGGCATGGCTCTTCGCTATCGCCCGCTACAAGATGGTCGATCATTTCCGTCGCACGCGCCGTTTGCAGCCGATCGAAGGACTGGAGGAGACGCTGGTAGCGGCGGATTTCGAGAATGCGCTCGTGGCCAGGCTGGATATCGAGGACCTGCTGGCGGTACTTCCCGTGAAGCAGGCCGTTGCAATCCGTGCCACTCGCATTGAGGGCCTCAGCGTGGTCGAAGCTGCCGAGGCAGGCGGGATCGGCGAATCCGATGTGAAGGTATCGGTGCATCGCGGGCTGAAGGCGCTGGTGGCGCGTATCCAGGGAGGCGCGCGATGAATACCGAAGACCTCATCTCCCGCCTCTCGCAAAACGTGCCTCCGGTGCCGCGGCGCACGGTCGGCTGGCGGCTCGGCATCGGCCTCGCGCTGGGAGGCCTCGTCTCTGCGGCGCTGGTGGCGCTGGTGCTCGGCATCCGGCCGGATCTCGGTCTCGCGATGCGTGGCACCGCCTTCTGGGTGAAGTGGAGCTATACCTTCTCGCTCGCGATCGCGGCGGTGGTGATGGTGGTGCAGCTCGCCCGGCCGGACAGCGCCCGGCTGCGCTGGGCCTGGCTGCTGGTGGTGCCGGTAAGCTTGCTCGCCATCCTCGGCGTCGCGGAGCTTGCACGCACGCCGCCTGGCGAATGGCTGGCGATGTGGCTGGGGCATAGCTGGATGATCTGCCCCTGGCTGGTGCTGGCGCTGGCGATGCCGATTTTCATCGGGCTGCTCTGGTCGTTCCGCCGGCTGGCACCGACCAGGCTACGCGCAGCCGGTGCGGCGGCGGGCCTCGCGGCGGGCGCCTTTGCCGCGACCGTCTATTGCATGCACTGCCCGGAGGTGTCGGCGATCTTCGTGCTGACCTGGTATTCGCTGGGCATCCTGCTCGCCGCCTCGCTCGGCGCGCTGCTCGGCCCGCGGCTGCTGCGCTGGTAAATTCGCTGACGGCTGTAACCGGGGCCCCCGCGGGCCCGAATAGGGAGAGCCAATCCGGCTGAACCTATTCTGGAGTATCCCCCATGACCATCGTCCGCACCGGCGTCAGCCTCGCCGCTTCCGCCGCCGTCATCGCCATCACCGCCGCCGCGCCGACCACCGCGATCGCCAAGTCGGGCGCCGGTGCTGCCAAGGTCGTCCATTGCTATGGCATCAACACCTGCAGGGGCACCTCGGACTGCAAGACCGCGAAGAACGACTGCAAGGGTCAGAACGACTGCAAGGGCCAGGGCTTCAAGGAAGTGACCGCCAAGGCATGCAAGGCCGCCAGCGGCAGCCTGACCGCGCCGAAGTGACCCCCTCGGCCGGCCCGGCGCTCCCCAGGCGCCGGGCCGGCCAACCCTATTCAGGACCGCCCCGATGATCCCTCCCTTTGCCGGCTTCGGCCTGGGCCTGCGCAAGCCGCATTATGCGGAGTTCCTCGAGACCAAGGTCGCCGTCGATTTCGTCGAGGTGATCTCCGAGAACTTCATGGTCGAGGGCGGGCGCCCGCGCCGGATCCTGCGCGAGGTGCGCGAGCGCTATCCGGTGGCACTGCACGGCGTGTCGATGTCGCTCGGCTCGGCCGATGGACTGGACGGCGCCTATCTCGCGCGGCTACACGCGCTCGTGGATGAGGTGGAACCGGTCTTCGTTTCCGATCATCTGAGCTGGTCGCGGATCGAAGGCTTCAATTCGCACGATCTGCTGCCGTTACCCTATACCCACGAGGCGCTCGACGTGGTGGCGGACAATGTCGCGCGCGCGCAGGACGCGCTCGGTCGCGAGATGCTGATCGAGAACCCCTCGACCTATATCGATTTCGCACCCGCCGACATGACCGAATGGGCGTTCCTCGACGCGCTCTGCACACGTACCGGATGCGGCCTGTTGCTCGACATCAACAATGTGTTCGTCAGCGCGAGCAATCACGGCTTCGACCCGCTCGCCTATCTCGACGGGATTCCGCATGCGCGGGTGCGCCAGATCCATCTCGCCGGGCACAGCCACGGCAGCGAGCTGCTGATCGACACGCACGACCAACCGGTGCCCGTGTCCGTATGGAAGCTCTACGCCCATGCGTTGCCCCGGCTCGGTCCGGTCGCGACGATGATCGAGCGTGACGACGCGATCCCACCGCTGCACGAACTGCTCGCCGAGCTCGGCACTGCCCGGCGCATCGCGGCCGATGGCATGCGGGTGGCGGCATGAGCCTGCTCGAGCTGCAGCGCGACATGCGCGCCTGGCTGGCGCGCGAGGAGGAGGCCGCCGTCGATCGGCTGGGCGGTGATGATGTCGCCCCGGGCCTGCGCATCCATCAGAACAATTTCCGCGCGCAGCTCGCCGCCTGCCTGGAAGAAAGTTTCGCCCGGACGCGCGACTGGGTCGGCGGGGATGCGTTCCACCAGGCCGTGGTCGCGCATGTCGCCCGTGTGCAGCCGAGCACCTGGACGCTCGACGCCTATCCCCGCGATTTCCCCGCCACGCTGGCGCTGCTGTATCCCGCCGATCCGGAGGTCGCCGAGCTCGCCTGGATCGACCTAGCGCTTGCCGAGGCATTCGTCGCGCCCAATGCTGCGGCGCTTTCCGTCGCGGATCTCGGCGCGGTCGACTGGGATCGTGCCGTGCTGGGCTTCTCTCCCTCGCTGGACCTTGCCGCGCTGACCACCAATGCGCCCGCCATCTGGTCGGCGCTGGCGGAGGGCGCGGAACCGCCGTCGGTGGCCTATTTGCCCGAGGTGGGCGCTATCCTGGCCTGGCGTGACGGGGAAGCACCGCGCTTCCGTGCGGCCGATCAGCTCGAATATCAGACAGTGCTCCGGGCTCGGTCGGGCATGCCGTTCCCGGACCTGTGCGCCGCGCTGGCCGAGGCGCTTGGCGAGAATGCTGGCGTCGCGCGCGCTGGCGCGATGCTCGGCCAGTGGCTTGCCGACGGGCTGATCGTCGGTATCGATACTGCTGCTGGATCGCCCCGAGCGAAGAATCAGCTTGAAATGTAGGAACATAGAGTGAACATGAGTCGACTCCAAACAGGAGTTTGTCATGATCATTCTCAACGAAGCGATGCTTCTGGGCTTGGCGGCGGTCATCTCAAGCCTGGCCGGTCTCGTCTGGTCCTTGCGGCGCAAGCGGTGAGGTAGGCCTTGCCCCGACGCAGCGGTTGGCACGTGGACGCTTTCAATGTTCATATTTTGTTCTATTCTGAGCTTATGGACCGATTCGCCGACCCGACCGATATATCAGAGGCTATTCTGCATGCGCCGGGCTGGGCGCGAGTGGGTATCACTGCTCCCAGCCCTCGCTTGCGCGAGCAGGCCGCGACCGAACTCGCGCGAGCCGTGGCGGCCCGACTCGATGGTCATTCCTTTGCCGTCGAGGACGGGCGGCAGTTTTCGTTCGAACTGTAGAATTTGTTCGGCCCCTGGCTCAGTTCGGCTTTCCGAACAGGTCGCTTCGGTGGACCGCCCTTTGATCGGCGGGGCGGGCCTATACCCTGCGGGGTATATTTCTGGTTTATACCCCGCAGGGTATAATCAGCTGATATTTCCTGGGGACTACTCGCCCGACCGGTGGCAGCACGGCTTGCGGGATCACCGCCTATGAGGAGCGTCGACCGCTTTCAGCACGCTGAAGAAGGTCGCATCCAAAATTGCCTGTATTGACATTGTTAGTACAATTCCAATATGTGCCGGGTGAGACGTACCAAGGATGGGATCATGGCCAGCGTAGCGGAACGGCCGAAGGCCGATACATCGATCACGATGCGTTTGCCCGTGCAGACGCGCGACCTCATCGATCGCGCGGCCGCGACCATCGATAAATCACGCACCGAGTTCGTGCTCGAGAGCGCTCGACAGCGTGCGATCGATGTACTGCTGGATCAGCGCGTTTTCCATCTCGATGCCGAGGCGAGCGATGCCCTTGCCGATGTCCTTGAAAACCCGCCAGCGCCGGTCGACGCGCTGCGCAAGCTGATGGCGAGCAAGTCGCCTTGGGAGTAATTGAGCCACTCGGCGCCCCCAGACCAGCTTACGCGGCACCGACGCCAATCACCGCAGACCATCGACTGGACGGCTTCGAGTGCGGCAAGCCGCCGCTCGACAGTTGGCTCAAGACCCATGCCCTCGACAATGAAGGCAAGGCGTCCCGGACCTATGTCGTCGATGCCAGGCTAGGCGAGGATGCCGGCAATGTAGTTGCGTATTACACGCTCGCCTTTGGAAGCGTCACGCGCGAAGAGGTGCCGAAGAAGATTCGTCAAGGCTTGCCCAATCCCGTTCCAGTGATGGTGCTGGGCCGTCTCGCAGTCGACAAACGCCATGCTGGCAAGGGATTAGGGCCGGCGCTCCTTCGCGAGGCCTTGCAGCGAACCGCGGAAGCTTCGCGCATTGGTGGGCTTCGCGCCTTAATCGTCCATGCGATCGATGATGACGCCGTGAGCTTCTACACCAAGTACGGCTTCCAGATTTTTCCAGCGGGCTCCAGGACCTTGTTCCTGCCTATCGAAACGGTGCGCCAAAGCATCGTTGAATGATATCGGCCTTATCGGCGCTCGTAACGAATGCCGGCTGTCCGAAATTTGTAGTCGTTTTTCGGACAGCCGAGCCGGGCTGAGAACCCGCGAGCAGACTGGGTCGCGTCAATCTCCTTCCGATTCCACGATTGCCGACCCTCGAGCCCACGGGATGGGTTGGCGTAGCGCGATTTCCCAATCGAGGTCTCGCCTCGGTTGGGCGGTGATGGCTCGCACCCGCGCGATTAAATTTCGCAAATTCTGCGGTATGTGATGGTTTTACGCACATCGTGAATGGTTTGCGCAACCGGACCATGGTGCAGTGCGCCTTTCGCGGAATTTAGATTGAGAGAGCGGCTTTCGCAGCCTGTGGCGACCGCTGCCGCGGGCCGTACCTCCGGACAGGGAGCATGTCCGATTAGCGCGAGTTGCGCGCGGGCGCTCAAGACCGGGAAGCTCATTCTTGGTGCCCCCTGGAAATGATCCGGATCGATATTCTAGAATGTGAGTCCCGCTGTTTAGTGAGGAAAAATCGATAAATCCGAGGGCGTCCGCATGGACACGGCGGCGGCGCTGTAGTATAGATGTTTTGTTGGAAAGTTTAGATGAAGGTACGTTGCCAAGGACTCGAACCCGATCCACGCTCTGCAAATTGGGTGTATTTGGTGGTATGGAATTGACGTCGATTTTATTTAGAAAAATCTTCTCAAATTGATGTCAATATTTATTAGGTTCTCTTCTGGTACCATTTTCCCCATCCAGTGACGTCCGTGATCGTCGCGTAAGTGGCTGGGAAGACGCTTCTTCAAGTATCTTTCCGACGGGATTTGGACGGGTTTGCCGACAGACCACCAATTTTGGTGGTCATCAGAAACGCCCAGCCCAAAGCGAAGCAGTGCAAGATCGGCGACGGGCGCTCTCTCTTCCTCCTGGTGATGCAGAACGGCGCCAAATACTGGCGCTTCCGCTATCGTTTTCTCGGCAAGCAGAAGGTCCTCGCCCTCGGTGTATGGCCTGAGGTCAGCCTGGCCGATGCCCGCGCCAAGCGCGACTCCGCGCGCAGGATGATCGTCGACGGTATCGACCCGATGGTCGAGAAGAAGCGCTGGAAGCTTCGTGCCAATGCCCGCCACGTCGTTTCCTCACCTGATGCATGCTATCAGAAGGAACGCCGCAGGAGGCTCAATCTGACTGTTCGGGGACGCAGGGGGGTGCCCTGCATAGTAGTCCCCAGGGTGAATGGCGTGCCCAGGGCAAAGATATTGCCGCGCGTGTCAAACAGGTTGAACGCCTCCAGCGAGAGGGTGGTCCTGCCGATGTCGAGGCTGAGATTGCCGGAGAAATAAGCATAGTCGCCCTGCTCGATCGCGAGCTCTGGCCCGAAGCCCAGGATCGAACGCCCGAGCGAATGGGCGCGGAGATTTGCGCGAAAGTTGCTCCCGGAAGCGGTCCGCCCTTCGTAGCCGAGGGACAGCACGGCGCCGTGCCGCGCGACATTTGGAAGCGGAGAGCGCACCGTCTGCTCCAGATAGGGTACCCAGCCGACTAATGTGCTGTCGGCGACGAAGCCGCCCGCCGCCACGGTCACGCCGCGTGCTGGCGAAAGACGGAACTGGAAGGTGGCGGTGCGAACGATCCCGTCACCGACATTAGCCGTGTGCGGGAGCCCGAGCCCATCGACGGTATCGGCCTGCACATTGCGCCAGTCGGTGCGCGCCAGCGCTCCCTCGATCTGCAGACCGGTGCTTTCCCACGCCTGCATCCGAAACCCGATCTCGGCGGTTCGCGCGGTGTCCGGTGTAAACCGCTCGATCGCGCCGCTCACCGTCAGCCCGCCGGGCCGATAGCCGCCTGCATAGCGCAGATAGAGCGTAGCCCGTGACACCGGCATCCAGGCAAGGGCGAGGCTGGGGGTCGAGAGCCGCTGGCGACGCAGTGGAGGGGCGGGCGCGGTGCCCGGGGCGGGCTTGGCGAGAACCCCGGTCGCGGCGCCGCGCATCTCGATGAAGGAAACCCTGCCGCCGGCGCTCACTGTCAGCCGGTCGTCCGGATGCCAGCGCGCCTCGCCGAAGACCGTGGCTTCGCGTACCCGGCTGTCCAATGTCCCAAGGCTGACGGGCTGCAACGGTGCCCCGGTGCTACGCGCCTGGATTGCGATCGAGCGCAGCGCGGCAAAGCCGATCAATCCGTCCCAGCGCTTGCCGAAGCTGCGGGTCAGTCGCGTCTCGCTGGAAAGAAGCGAGATGTGATCGCGCTGGCGATAGGCGATCGGCTCCTCGTCGGGCTGGGTGGCATCGAACACCTGCGACAGCCGCTGATCGACCAGCCCCCAGCTCGATTGCAGGCGCCCGCCAGCCAGCGGGCCGGCGACCGATACGGCCAGGGCACGGTAGAAATGATGCGAGGGCTGGGCAAAGGCGGAGGCGCGGACGAGGCGACCGAGCATGCGCTCCTCATATTGCGCATCGGCGTTGCGTACGTTCTGGCCGATCGCGGTCAGGTCCAGCGACCAGCGCGCGCCGACCGCCGTGTGCGCCGCGATCCGCCCGCCGGTGACCTGGGTGGCGTTGATGTCCTTCTTCCCTCGTCCGACATCGTCGATATAGCCGCCCATCTTCTCGTGATAGCCGAGCACCCGCACGGCGGCGCGTTCGCCGAGCGGCAGGTTGGCGACCAGCCCGGCGTCCATGCTTCCGGCGCCATGCGCGGTAGCGCTGGCGCCGGCCCATGCCTCACCCGAGACTTGCCGCGGGTCGGGCGCGTTCGGCACGATCCACAACACCCCGCCGAGCGACCCCGCGCCATAGAGCGAGCCCTGCGGCCCCTCGAGCACCTCGACCCGCTCGATATCGTATAGGCGCAGGTCGGGGTCGGGCGAGGCATAGGCGAGCCTCTGGTCCCCCAGATACTGGCCCACCAGCGACGGGCTGGCGCCCGAGAAGCTGCTGTCGGAGATGCCGCGCAGGAACAGCTTGTTGCGGCCCGGCCCCAGGCGGGTCGAGAGCAGTGTCGGATGCAGTTCAGCGATGGCCAGCGTACCATGTTCGCCGGTGACATGGGCGATGTCGCTCCCGTCGATCACCGCCACGCTCGCCGGATAATGGGCGAGGGAAACATCCATCTTGCTGCCGGTCACCACGATGTCGGGCGCAACTTGGGGTGGCGGTGGCTTGAACGGGCGCGGCCGTGAGCGAGGAGGCGCCGCCGCGACGCGCCAGCTTCCGGGAGCCACCCGTCTCGCGACCAGCCCGGTCCCGGCCAGGGCCGTCTCGATCGCCTTGTCGATCCCGCCATCGAAGCGCAGCCGTCGCGCCCGCCGGCGGAGCAGCGCGGGATCGTCAGTGCCGAAGCTCGCGCCGGCCTGCAGGGCGATCGCGCGCAGGGCAGTGGAGACCGGGCCGGCGGGCAGGTCGAGATGGACGGTTCGGGCTGCCTGCGCCCCGGCAGGCACCGCCCCGACGGTCAGCGACAGCGCCGGCAGAAGCAGCGCGCACGCGTATCGGCAGGGAGGGCCAAGCAGGAGTGCGGTCACGAGGCTAGTTCGGATTCCCGTCCGCTGCCGGTGCGAAGGTCCAGCCATCGCCATCGCGGCGGGCGGAAACGCCGAGTACGGCCTCGAGCCGCGAGATCACGGCCTCGGCCGAACCGTCCAGGTTGATCGACCCCGCGAAGTGCCGGCCTGCCAGGTCCGGTGCCAGCCGGATGCGAATGCCCGTCCGCCGGCTCACATCGGCGATGACGCGGGCGAAGGTGACGTCGTCATAGCTCAACGCGCCGCCCTGCCGTTCGGAGCCTTGCCCGGCCACCAGGCCGGTCGGGTTGCCCGGTGCCGCGCCGTTCGGGATGACGCTTCGCTGCCCGGCCCGGAGCTCGACTTGCTTGCCGGCCGCGCGGATCGCCACCGATCCCTCGGTGACGGCGACGGTGGTGGCATCCGTCCCCCGATCGATGTCGAACCGCGTGCCAAGATCGGTGACTTCGACAGCGCCGGCGGTAACCGTGAAGGGATGGGCGGCGTCATGGCGAACCTGGAAGCTCGCCTGACCGCGGGTCAGGCGCACCGCGCGCGGATTGGCGGGCAGGAATCGGACCTCGCTGTCGCTGCGCAAGGTCACGCTGCTTGCATCGCCGAGCGCGAGCATCCGAACCTCGCCCGTTTTGGTGCCGACGATCTGCTCAGGCGTAGGGCTCGGTTGCTGCAGGAACCAGGAGGTGCCGAAGGCCAGCGCTGCCACGCCGGCGGCGAGCGCGGCCATTGCCCAGCCGCGGTGCGCGGGGCGGCGCGCTTCCTCGACGGGGTCGGCAAGGTCGCCCTTGATCAGCGTGAAGCGGTCGCGTGCCGGCACCGCGGCGATGGCGAAGGCGGCGTCGTGCGCGCTGCTGACGGCGCGATCGAACAGCACGGCGTGGTGCGGATCCGCGGCCAGCCATTGCTCCAGCGCTTCCCATTCGACGAAACCGGGCGCGTCGGCTCGGATTGCCCAGGCGACCGCCTGTTCCTCGGCGTCGGACAGTTGCTTGCTCATCCTCGGCATCTCCTCGCGCCGATGACGCCATGGGCCGCTCTAAACCGCATCGCTGTCGTCCCTCAAGCGGGCGAGCGCCGCATAGCTCCGGCGCAGATCCTTCTCCACCGTGCTGATGCTGATCCCCATCTCCTCGGCGATCCGCCGCTGCTCGATCCCGTCGACCCGGTAGCGGGTGAAGATGCGCATCGCCCGGGTGCCGACTTCGGCGAGCGTCCGCTCGACCTGATGCAGATGCTCGCGCGCGAGCAGGGCACGCTCGGCCATCGGTGCCTCCACCGCTTCGGTGATGCCCTGGGTGAAGCTCCAGTCCTGCTCGCGGTCCCGCCCCCGCGAAGCGCCTCTGCGGGTATCGAGGACTAGCCGGTGCGCCATCTGGTAGAGATAGGCGAGGGGAACATCGACTTCGGTACGGACCTGCTGGACCTTGATCCAGAGCTCCTGGGTGAGATCCTCGGCGCTGTCGGTGCCGCAGCGTATCGCCAGGAAGCGGGCGAGCGCATCCCGGTGCTGCATGAATGTCGCGACCAGTGTGTTCTGACTTTCCCCCTGCACCCTTCGCCCGCCATTGACCCGCAGTGGCACCCTGCTTTCGCAATGCTGCGGTGCAGCAGAGCCTTTCCGCCGGGCAACGTCAAGCACATTGCCGAAATGTGCCCGGCCCGGCCCAGCCCCGCCGCTCACGCGGCTTGCGAGAGCGGGGCGCTGTCCAGCAGCGTGGCGTCGAAGCTGATCGTGCCGCGCATTTCGGGGGTGTCGGGGCCCACCGCCATCGGGCAGGCGACGCCCGGCATCGCCGTCACGTCGAACAGCTCGGTGATATGGCCCTCCAGACGAATCCACTCGACCAGATTGCCGGTGGCCAGGTCGACGATCAGCAGCCCGCACCATGCTTCCGCGTCGCGCGCCTTGAGTTCGCCGTCGAGCGAGAGGTGCTTGAACGTCCCGTCGCGAGGTTTGGAAACGGTCACGATCGCATGGCCGTCATGGATCGTCATCCCGCGCAGGAAGCCCGGGCAGAAGGCGATGTCGCGTTTTTCGCCGGTCCGCGGATCGACTTCGATGATCTGGCCGCGGCCGCTGTCCAGCGCATAGAGCCGGCCGTCCACCACTCGGGGGGAATGCGGCATCGAAAGCTGGTCGGTGACGATCCGGCCGGTCTGGACTTCGACGATCACGCCGCCTTCGTGCCGACGCTCTCGCCAGCCGGTCAGCACGTCCGATCGGCTGACCGCGGTCGCATAGGCGGGGCGGCCATCCGCCATCGCCATGCCATTCAGGTGGCAGCGGTCCTCCGGCGCCAGCTTCGAGATGAAGGGCGGTTTCCAGATCGGCTTGAAACTGTGGGTCAGGTCCGGGGTACACAGGCAGCTATATTTGGTGTTCACGAAGATAACGCGCCCATCGCTGTCCACGCCGAGCTCGTGGATGTCGATGTCGCCCGTCGTCTGGGCATTGCGCGGCACCAGCACCATGTCGAAGGTCTCGTTGCCGCGCTCGCCGGGGCGCAGCATGTTCTCCAGCCGCCATACCTGGCAGAGCGATCCGAGATAGAGTCGGCCGTTCGACCAGGACAGGCCCATCGCGCGGCTGAAATTCTGCTGGTTGAACGAGACGGTGCCGTTCGGCTGTCGCCCGACCAGGAACAGCTGCCCGGTCTGATAGGACGAGAAGGCCAGGCTGGTGCGGTGCGTCGCCAGCCAGGCGCCGAGCCCGCGCGATACGCTGATCTGCGATGTTCCCGGCGCAGGCGCGGGGGGTGCCGCGTCCGGCGCGCTCGCGGCTCCCGTGCTCGCCGGTGCCATATTCCCTGCCGCTTCTTGCGCCGCCTTGGTCATTTGTCGCGTCCCCAAGCCTGCGGGCACGTCGCACCCGCGCGATTGTCACTATTTTGAAAGACGCCGTCACGGCGCTGTAACCTTGCGCCAAATCGCCCTTGCGCGACATTTTTTTGCATTCCGTAATTTTTGGCTTTTCGAAGGTTGCCGGGCGCAAGGCTCGTTCGGCGACACGGCGTCACAGGATCGTAACCTGACGCCCCGGCGTCCATGCTGGAGATCCCGATGCCCCTTATGGTTCGTGCCGCCGCTCCGCAGGCTCGCATGCCGAAATCCTCTCCGTCGAAGCGCATTCTCTGGGGAGCCAGCGCCGGCGCCCTCGCCGCGCTGCTCGCCAGCAGCCCGGCGCTTGCCCAGGCGGACCAGCAATGCGGCCCGGTGGTCGCTGGTACCGTTCAGTGTGCGCCCGCCGACGACGCGCATCCGACCGGCGTCCGCTACGATCTCACTGCGCTGCCGCCCCAGGATCTCACTGTCGTCGTGCCGCCGGAGACCGTGATCTCGACCGTGGATGACGAGACCGCCGGCATCAGCGTATCCACCGGCGGCGGTGCGATCACGGTGTCCGCCGCGGGCTCGACCGTGCAGACCGCGGGCTGGCGCAGCACCGGCGTGCGTGCGGTCACGGCCGCGGGCGACGTGACCGTGGAAGCCGGCACGGTCACCACCAGCGGCTATCGCGCCGAGGGTATCATTGCCGATGCCGGTAATGGTGGCAGCATCAGCATCACCGCCGACCAGGTCAGCACCTCGGGCGAGGCGGCGTTCGGCGTCCGGGCGAACACGCCCGATGGCGACATCGCGATCCACACCGGAGTGGTCTCCACTTACGGTCTCGGCGCCGATGCGATCTATGCGGCGACCAGTCACGGCAACACCACGATCGAGACCGGCGCGGCCTATGCCTGGGGCGGCTCGGCACGTGGCATCGTCGCCTATGCGTCGGGCACTACCACCGTGCATGCGGAATCGGTCGGCACTTCGGGCGGCGGCTACGGCACGGAGGCCGATGCGACGGCGGTGACCGCGATCGGCACCGCGGTCGATATCGCTATCTCGGGCGGTGTGCGCACCAATGGCGACTATGCCACCGGCATCTTCGCGCGCAGCAACCTGGTTTACAGCGACGACGAGGTCACGCCGACGATCAGCGTCAGCGCAGGCTCGGTCTCGACGTCGGGCGCCTTTTCGGACGGCATCGTCGCGCTCAACTATTCCGAAAGCGGCGCGGTCCACGTCGATGTCGGGTCCGTCGATACCCGCGGCCCGGCCTCGTTCGGCATCTATGCCGGCGGCAATGGCGATGTCTCGGTGCAGACCGGCAACGTGACGACGCTGGGCACGGGGTCGCAGGGCGTGCACGCGGTGAGCTTCGGGGGCGACATCACGGTCACCACCGGCAATATCGCGACCAGCGGCGAGAATTCGCACGGCGTGTACGCGATCAACTACAGCGAGGGCTCGGTCACGGTGAAGACCGGCGACGTGAAGACGCGCCGCGACTATTCAATCGGCATCGGGGCACTGTCGATCGGCGACGTCTCGGTCGATGCCCATTCGGTGCAGGTGAGCGGCTATGGCAGCCAGGGCATCGTCGCATACAGCGTGGCCGGCTCGGTGGACGTCCAGGCGGGAACCGTATCCACCCTCGGCGGTAAGGGTACCGGCATCGGCGCCTACAGCTTCGCCGAGGGCGAGACCGCCCATATCACGGTGGGATCGGTGGAGACGCGCGGCGACTATGCGGTCGGTGCCCTGGCGCTTTCGGGCGGCGGGATGGCGAGCATCGACGTAACCGGCACGATCACCACGGCGGGCGAACACAGCGAGGGGATTGCGGCATCGGGCATCGCGCTCAACGGCGGGGACGCGGTGGTCATCAATGCCACCACGGTGATCACCACCGGCGGCGGTGCGCGCGGCATCTCGGCGAGCGGCTCGCTCGGTGACGTCCGGGTCAATGTCGACAAGGTCATCACCTCGGGCGATCTCGGCGGCGGCCGGCACTCAACCTGGGCGGAGGGGATCCTCGCCAGCACCTATAGCGGCACGATCTTCATCGATGCAGGCAGCGTCGAGACGTCCGGGCGCGGTGGCGCGGGCATCGACGCCCAGGCCAATTTCGGCAACATCGCGATAAAGGCCGACGCGGTTAGCACCGCCGGGATTCACGCGCCGGCCATCGTCACCGCCGCCATGGACGGCTGGACCACGATCGAAGCCGGTACGGTGAAGACCACCGGCGACGATTCCGAGGGGATCATCGCCCGCGCGATCCCGATGGACATCTATTCCGACGTCGATCGCAGCATCTCGATCAAGGCGGAATCGATCGCCACGACGGGCAACCGCTCGGATGCCGTCTATGCGGTGGGCGCGGGCGCGATCACTATCGATGCCGGCACCATCACCACCACAGGCACCGATGCCCGCGGCGTCTATGCTGCCAGCGTCTATGACGATGTCCGCGTCATCATCGACAGCCTCAAGACCACCGGCGTCGGTGCCACCGGCATCTTCGCCCTTTCGCCCTATGCGAATGTCAGTGTCGAGGCGGGCAGCGTAGAGACGCGCGGCGACGCTACCGATGCGATCCGCGCGGGCGGTCTGAATTCATCGGTCACCGTCCAGACCGTCATCGTCGCGGGAGCAGACTCACGGGCAGTCGATATCCTCGCCGCCGGCGGAGACGCGGTGCTGAAGGCCGGCACGATCACCGGCTCGGGTGACGGCAATATCGGTGCCGTGGTCACCAGCTATGACGGTGACACCTCGATCCAGGTCGACCGCATCACGCTCACCGGCGCCGGCAGCATTGGCATCGCCGCGAGCGCGATCGGCGGGAACCTGACAGTCTCCAGTGGCGCGGTCAGCACGACCGGCACCGCGATCGACGCGATGGCTAGCGGCGATGTCGGGATCACCGTCCGTGGCGCGACCAGGTCGCAGGGGGACGCGATCACTGCCACCGGCAACAACATATCCCTGACGATCGCCGCCGGCGGTAGCGTTTCGGGCGTCAACGGCGTCGTCGTCAGCGCGCAGACCTATGTGCCGCCCGCCGAGCCGGGCGACGGCGAGGAGCAGGGCCTGCGGGCGGCCGCAGATCCGATGCACCGCTTCACGCTGACCAATGCCGGGCTGCTCGAAGGCGGCAACGGCTATGCGCTGCGCGTCGACGCGGGCACCGCGACGATCGCCAACAGTGGCACGATCAAGGGTCGCCTGCTGCTCGGCGACGGCGATGATCTGCTGACCAATACCGGCCTGTTCCTCGCTACCGCGGACAGTGATTTCGGTACCGGCAATGACCGCTTCGTCAATCAGGGCACCGTCCGCATCGGCGCAGCGGGTGCGCCTGCCGCAAGCGTGACCTTGCTCGGGCTCGAGCGGTTCGAGAATGCCGGCGGCACGATCGATCTGTCGAACGGCCATGCCGGGGACACGTTCACCCTCCCGAAGGACTATGTCGGCTCGAACGGTGCCCGCGTTGCACTCGATGTCGGCAACGGCACGGCCGATCGGCTCGTCATCGGAGGCGCTGCGACCGGCTCCACCGCCGTGCTCCTCGCAGATGTTGGCAATGCCAACGCCGTCCTGACCGGTCAGGCACCCATCGCGCTGATCCAGGCCGGCGCGGGTTCCTCGGCCAATGCCTTCACCCTGGCAGTCAGCGACATTGGCCTGGTCCATTACGATCTCGGCTTCGACGCCGCGAGCGGGAAGTTCCTGTTGCGCAATGCAGCGGGCACGCCGGTCTACCGCCTGGCCAGGCTGAACGAGGCGCTGGCCAATGCATGGAACCGTGGCACCGACACCGTCGCGACGCATCTCGCCGGCGTCCGGGATGGGGGCACGGCCCAGCCCGGCGCGCTCTGGGGCATTTTCGGCGGCGGCTCCGAGCGTATCCGCCAGACCCGCTCTATCAACGGCAGCGATACAGCAGTCGGATACCGGCAGGACGAGGTGGAAGCCCGGATCGGCTACGACTTTGGCGGCGGCAATGCCGGGCGGCCGGGCTTCGGCATTGCCGGCGGCTATATCAACTCGAAGGTCAATTTCTCGGGCAGCGCGGCCCATGCCACTGCCGACAGCTTCGACCTTGGCGGCTATGGGCGTCTGTCGAGCGGCCGGTTCTTCGCCAATGGATCGGTGAGCGTGGCCTTCCATTCGCTCAAAGTCGTCGATCGGTCGCTGGGCTATAGCGACGACGTCTCCGGACGTAGCGTCGGCGCCCAGGCGGAGGTGGGTGCCCGCTTCGGTAAGGGGGTCTTCTTTGTCGAGCCCTCGGCCCGGCTGTCCTGGTCGCACACCAGCCTCGACGACATCACCGCACTAGGCCAGACGGTGTCGCTCGACAGTTTGAACAGCGTGCGCGGCACCTTTGGCGCGCGGCTGGGGGGCGCGGCCCATCTCGGCTCGACGTCGGCGACCTTCTATGGCGGTGTGCACTATGTGCATGAGTTCGCTGGTAAGAGTGCCGCGACGCTGTTCAGTAGCGCTGCCAGCGACGCGATCACCGGACCAGCACTGCCTGATCAGCTTCGGACGTCGATCGGAGCCAGCATTCGCGGCGCTGGGCCGCTCAGCGGATTTATCCAGGCGGAAGGAGCTTTTGGGTCTGGCCGTCGCGGAGGCGGCGGGCGCGTCGGTATCCGGTACGGATTCTGATTGCCATTGGATCGATTGCCGCCGCTGCGGCGGCAATCTGTGCCAAGGAATTGCGGTTCTGCGACGATGCCGTTCTCATCACCCTTTTCACGCCTGGCGTTCGCAGGAGTATCGCCGCAAAGCGGCAGGAGCGCCGCGTAAACGCCGTTGTCGAGGCCGCATTGCGTCCCTGTATTGCCATCGAAATTGCTGACCTCTTCGCGGATCGCCCGGAGGCCGTCGAGGCGCCCTTGAGTGATGGTTAAATCGTAAGAGACGGTGCGGTCGGAATTCATGACGTTCCTGCCGCACTTCATCTGCGGCGGCCTGCAGCATGTCCGCGTGTCCGATTTGCCCGAATGTCATCGGCATACGTTTTTTGAGTTACAGTTCCGCTCGCCAGGATTGTCTGAGGTCAGCAGAGCTGCCGCGATCCGTGGCAACGATCGGATTGAGCAATTGGACAGGGATAAGGCGGTCCGAACCTGGTTCTGTGAGGAGGTGCTTCCCCTTGAAGGGGCGCTGCTGCGCTTCATAAAAAGAAACTGGCCTAGCACGGACGATGCGACCGATCTGATGCATGACGTCTACGAGCTTGCAATCACCGGCGCCCGGAATGCTATTCCACACAATACGGCGGGGTTTCTGTTCACCGTCGCGCGCAATCACCTGATCAACCGCGCAAAGCGCGCCCGCATCGTTTCGTTCGAGCTTGTGGCAGACCTCGAGACCATTGCGCCGGAGATCGACATATTCGAAGCAGAGCGTCAGTTGCATGCGCGTGACGCACTGCGCAGAGTGCAGGCAGGCATTGAGAAGCTGTCGCCGCGCGTCAGGGAGATCGTGCTGCTGCGCAAGGTCGAAGGGCTCGACGTCGCTGAAACGTCGCAACGGCTCGGGATCGGAAAGGATGCGGTCAATCACCAGCTTGCGATGGGGATGAAAGCGCTGGCCGACCACATGCTTGGGGGCGCGGGCAAGATCGTCAGGCGCAGATATCCGGCGCAACGGGCGAAGAGGGGCGAGTCGTGAGCGACGCCGGTTCAGCCAGAGACCGCGCCGCCCGCTGGATTCTCGCGCGCGAGCAGCAGGGTTGGTCCGATACAGACCAGGCGGCACTAGATGCGTGGCTCGAGGAATCCGACCTGAACAAGGCGGCCTATTGGCGCCTCGAGCACAGCTGGAGACAGGCCGATCGCATTGCTGCACTTCGAGATGGCAGTCCTGCGGTGGCGGCTAAGCGTGGACACGCTTTTCGGATAAAGCCCCGGGTCTTGAGCGGCTTGATTGGCCTCGCTGCCTCGCTGGCCGCAATCATAGGCGTGGTCGTTCATGACGGACATCGGAGAAACGCCGAAACCGGCAGCGTAGCTGCCGCTACCTTCACGACGGACGTGGGTGGCCACCGACTGGTCGGGCTCGCCGATGGCAGCCGCGTCGAACTGAATACCGATACCCGGGTCAGGACGGCGGTGGGCGGCGGCGGCCGTGCGGTGTGGCTGGATAAGGGCGAGGCATTTTTCGAAGTGGCGCACCGTGATGGGCTTCCGTTCGTGGTGCACGCCGGGTCCCGTGAAATCACCGTGCTGGGTACCAAATTTTCAGTCCGGCGGGTTGGTGGCAACGTGGTGGTCTGGGTGCGCGAGGGGCGTGTGCGCGTCGATACTGCGGAACATGCCAGCGCGGCTCGCTCGGCGATAGTTACCGCCGGCGGCGTTGCGCTCAGCGATGGTGCGGCAACGCTGGTGACTGCAGCATCACCGGAACGCCTGGATCAGGCTCTGGCCTGGCGCGAAGGCATGCTGGGCTTCGATCACGAACGGCTTGGCGACATTGCCCTCGAGTTCAACCGCTATAATCGCAAAAAGATCGTCATCGCCGATCCGGCCGCCGCGAACATCCGTATCGGCGGCACTTTCCCGGCGTCGGAGCCGCGCGCGTTCGCACGGTTGCTCCGCGATGCCTATGGGCTCGAAATCGCGGAAACGGACGTGGAAATCAAAATTCAGAAAACTGCATTACAGCCGGCCGATCGTTGATTGTCCTAATCCCTGGAGACGGGCGGCTATGGAGCACCCGCACAAAAGGGGAAGAGGATGAGGTCCACCAGCCTCGCTGCGGCGCTTGCCGCCAGCACCTGCATGTTCGCGATTGCGGCGCCGGCTCAGGCGCAACAGCGAAACTTCGACATCCGGCCAGGCACCCTGAAGGCTGCTCTGGACGCATTCGCACGACAATCGGGCAGGCCGGTGATCTACCGTGTCGAGGACATCGCCGGCTTGAACAGCGCCGGATTTCGAGGTGCTGCCTCTTCCGAAGATGCTCTGGCTGCGTTGCTGCGCGGCACGGGGTTCGGCAGCCGGAATGGCGAGGCTGGCGCGATCGCAATCGTGCGCGTGGGAAACGGACAGGCCGCAGGCGCTAGTTCGCCTTCCGGGGAGAGCTCCCAGGTCGAGGCATCGCCGGATGCACCCGAACAGGCAATCGTTGTAACCGGAATTCGTGGGTCGCTGCAGCAGTCGATCAATGTGAAGCGCCGTGCCGACAGCATCGTCGACGTTATCACCGCGCAGGACATCGGCAAGCTACCCGACCAGAATGTCGCAGAATCGCTGAGCCGCGTCACTGGCGTGCAGATCAGCCGGCGCGAAGGCGATGGCTCCACCTTCACGATCCGCGGCATTTCGCAGAACCGGCTGGAAATCAACGGCCGCAATTTCATCGGTCCGGGCAATGGCGGCAACGCGGCGCTGGAGACGATCAGCCCCGAAATCCTCTCCTCGATCGTCGTCGTGAAATCGCCGACCGCGGATATGCCGGAGGGCGCCCTCGGCGCGACAGTCAACCTGCGGACCAAGCGGCCACTGGAACTAGCCGATCTTGTCGTCGCGGGAAGACTTCAGGGCGCCTATGCCGACCAGGCCGACCATGTCGGCTATCGCGGGTCGGCTCTGGTCTCCACCAGGCTCGGTGACCGGTTCGGCCTGCTTGCCAGTGTCGCTTATTCAGACACCAAGACACTGGGTTACACCTTCGACAGTGGCGGCTGGACCCAGACCGGCGCCATCGACGGCAATGGCGACGGCATCGACGATCCCGGGCTCTTTCGGCCGAACCGTTTCATGGCGCGCGTATTCGACCGCACCGAGAAAAGGCTGACGCTCAATGGCACCGCGCAGTGGCGGCCGACGGACGAACTGGAAGTCATCCTCGACGCCACCTACAATCACCTCAAGCGTCGGCGGAACAGCGTCAACTACCAGGTGCTGTTCAACAATAATGACACGGCCGCCACGGTGAACGAAAAGGGCACCGTGGTTGCGGGCACCTTCACCGGCGTGACCGTCCGCCCGCTGATCTATGACGAACCGACCGACCTGAAATCGACGCTACTCGGCGGATCGGTGAAATGGGAAAATGATCGGGCACGCGTCACCCTCGACATGTCCTACAGCCGCGGCAAGGGCAGCGATGGTGGTCCGGGCGCGTCCTTCGCCTATGTTGTGGTTCCGCGCGCCGGGAACGTGGCGAATGCCAGCTATGACTTTCGCGGCGGCAATGCCGTGCCGGACCTGTCGATATCGGCCAACTTCAACCCGAACGATCCCGCGCAGTATCAGCTGCTGTCGATCTTCGACTATGACGCCGTCACCGACAACAGGGGCTATGACGCGCGTCTCGACTGGAAGTACAAGACGGAGTGGGGCATCCTTGCCTCGGTCGAGACGGGCATGCGCTACGAGCGCGTCGAACTGCTCGCGGCCGACCCGCAAAACCTGCCCGTGGCCGCGAGCCTGTTGAGCAGGGGGGATCGCAACGGCGACGGCATCCTGACTGTCGATGAGCTTCCGGGCCTGAGCTATGGCAAAGACTATGGCGCGTTCTTTCCGGGCGTCGCCGGAAACTTCCCGCGCGATCTGCTTGGTGGCGAGCTCGACAAGCAGGCCGCCCGTGAAGGGCTGGGGCTGGCGGCCCCCAATCCCTATGACACCAGCATCACGGTGGGGCCGACCTCGATCAAGGATGTGACGCAGGAGACGCTCGGCGCCTATGTGAAGGCGAATTTCGCGGGTGCGCTGGGCGCTATCGACTATACCGGCAACGCCGGCGTCCGATACATCGAGACTGCACGCTCCACGCTGGGCTATCTGTCGGCGACCCAGACTAACGTCATCAAATCGGATTTCGGCTACTGGCTGCCGAGCGCCAATCTGGCGGTCAACTTCAACAAGGATCTTACCCTGAGGCTAGCCGCCGCCAAGGTGGTATCGCGACCCAGCCTCAATCAGGTCAGCGCCAGCTTCGTTCCCAATACCGTCTCGATGACCGGATCACGCGGCAATCCGGGCCTGCGGCCGTTCGAGGCCATGCAGGCCGATGCGACGCTGGAATGGTACTTTGCGCAGGCGAGTTCGCTGACCGGCGCGGTTTTCTACAAGAAGGTCGATTCTTTCACTGTCAACACGGTCAGCCGCGAGTTCGTGCCCGGCTTCTCGGAGCGTTTCGGGCTGTTCGATATCTCGCAGCCCCAGAATGGCGAAGATGGCAGCATCAAGGGGTTCGAACTCGCCTATCAACAGGCCCTGCGCTTCCTGCCCGCGCCCTTCAACGGTCTCGGTGTCCAAGCCAACTATACCTATGTCGACAGCCGCACACCGCTCCGGGACGCGATTACCGGCGCGCGCCTGCCGCTTCCGGGGCTCTCCCGCGACAGCTTCACGCTGATCGGCTATTTCGAGGACAAGACCTTCTCGGTGCGGGCGGCCTATACCTATCGCAGCGAGTATCTGAACAGCGTCGGCGGCGCGGCGAGTGGCGGCAACAACTATGTCAACGGGCGCGGGCAGCTGGATGCCTCGGTGCAGGTCAATCTTACTCCCAACCTGCGTCTGACGCTCGAGGGGATCAATCTTACCAAGGAAATCGACTCCCAATATCTGGGCGAGCCCGATCGGCTGACCTTCTCCGCGCGTGAGGACCGCCGCATCTTCTTCGGCCTAGCCGCGAGCTTCTGAGCAGAGACGAAAGGGAAAACATGATCGAGCGCACGCTCTGCCGCGCCTTGGCAGTCGCCTGTATCGTCCCTGTCACCTTGGGTACGGGCGTACCGAATGCGATGGCTGCGCCAAATCGCGCTGACATAGTCATCTATGGCTGCACTTCGGGAGGTGTGATCGCCGCCATCGAAGCGCGGCGCCTGGGGCGATCCGTCCTGCTGGTATGTCGCGAAGACTATCTCGGGGGCATGTCCACCAATGGTCTGGGATGGTCGGATACCGGCAATCATCGCGCGATCGGCGGCCTGTCACTCGAATTCTATCGCAAGGTGAAGCGCTATTATGACGACCCAAAGATGTGGGTGCACGCGCCCAGGCCGGTTCGCGCCGAGAATTTCGTCGATGGAGAGGCGATGTGGCAGTTCGAACCCAGGGTCGGCGAGCGGATCTACGAGGATTGGGCGCGTGCGACGGGAGTGACGATCGTCCGCAACCAGCCGCTCGATCGCTCCAGGCTGGGAGTCCAGGTCGCGAACCGGCGCATCGTCGCTTTCCGTTCGAGGACGGGGCAGAGGTTCGAAGGCAAGGTCTTCATCGACGCCACCTATGAAGGAGACCTGATGGCAGGTGCCGGTGTCCGGTTCGCGGTCGGCCGGGAAGCCAATGCGACCTATGGCGAGACGCTGAATGGCGTGCAGTTGAAGAACACGACCAACCACCAGTTCACGCTCGACATAGATCCCTACCGGGTTGCCGGTGATCGCTCGAGCGGGTTGCTGCCGCGGATCAGCGCTGAGAGCCCGGCGCCTGACGGGACAGCCGACGCCAGGATCCAGGCTTACACCTACCGGATGTGCCTCACCGACGTGCCGGCCAATCGGGTGCCCTTTTCCAGGCCCCAGGGCTATGACGCCGGCCAGTATGCGCTCCTCAAGCGCTATATGGATGCGGGTTACCGCGACTTCTTCCGCAAGTTCGACCGGATCCCGAATGGCAAGACCGACACGAACAACTTCGGCGCCTTCTCCTTCGACAATATCGGGATGAACTATGGCTATCCCGAGGGCAGTGACGCCGAGCGACGCGAGATCGCGCGCGAGCACAGGGTCTATCAGCAGGGGCTGCTCTGGTTCATGGCGAATGATCCCGGAGTACCGGCGGAGACGCGTGCGGAGATGTCGAAATGGGGCCTCTGCAAGGACGAGTTCGCGCGCAATGGCCACTGGCCCCGGGAAATGTACGTGCGCGAGGCGCGCCGCATGGTGTCCGACTTCGTGATGGCGGAGCCCCACCTGCGAGGTACCCGCCCGACGCCGCGACCGATCGGGATGGGCTCCTACAACATGGACTCGCACAATGTGCAGCGGATCGTCGATATGCACGGCTTCGTCCGCAACGAAGGCAATATCGAGGTGAGCCCCGGCCGGGCCTATCCGATAAGCTATGACGCGATCGTCCCGCGCAGGAGCGAGGTCACGAATCTGCTCGTACCTGTGGCACTATCGGCGTCGCATATCGCTTATGGATCGATCCGGATGGAGCCGGTCTTCATGATCCTGGGCCAGTCCGCATCGGTCGCTGCCTCGATCGCGATCGACGACCGGTTGCCGGTGCAGGACATCGATTACGCGAAACTTCGCGGGCAACTGATAAAGGAGGGGCAGACCCTTGAGCTCGCCCAATAGTCTGCAGGCATGGTTCCGCCCATCTGGCTTTGATGCTGGTGGGATTCCCAATCTGCGGGATCATCGGTGGCTTTCCGCGGCCTTCAACCAGCAGGCGGCGGTCATTGCGGACTTTGACATCTGAAGGCCCCGGAAGCGGTTTACTGGCGACTATAGTCGGAACATAGACTTCCGGACCTGGGGTGCCGTGTGCCGACGAGCGATTGCGATGGTCGTCCGTCAATTGCAAAGGCGTCGTTGCTGGAAACTCATGGTGTTCCGTTGCCCAGACTCACGGCGTCGGCATATTGAGTGTCACTGACCTTTTCCATCCAAGTGACCGAGCGATTGCTCCTGGTTTCGGCGATGGCAACGTGAGTCATGGGCTCGGCCGCCGAGGCGCCGTGCCAGTGCTTTGTCCCCGGCGGAATCCAGATCACGTCTCCGGGGCCGATAGCCCGCGCGGAATGCTGCCATTCCTGTACGAAACCATGTCCTTGGAGGACGATCAGCGTCTGCCCTAGTGGGTGGGTGTGCCAGGCAGTCCGTGCGCTCGGTTCGAACATGACGGTCGCTCCGCCAACGCGCGCCGGAGACTCCCGCTGGAAGCGTCCCTGAACCCGAACCCTGCCGGTGAAGTTATCGGGCGATCCCTCGCTTGAAGGACCAGAGCCCGCCCGGATGACCGAGACGCTTTCCTGGTTCGGATCATTCGTTCCGGCCATTGCCAATGCCGAGAGCGAGGTCAGCCCGAGGGCGATGAATGTGCATGTCGCCCACCTCATTTTGCGTTGAAAACTTCACGCGCGATGCCGACGGCGGTGATCGCGTTGGGCCAGCCCGCATAGAAGGCGAGTTGTGTGATCGCCTCCACCATTTCAGTCTCCGTGACTCCGTTCCGACGCGCGAGCTGCATGTGCGAGCGCAACTGGTCGGGGCGGTTGAGCGCGATGAGCGCGGCAACCGTGATAAGGCTGCGATCCCGTTTCGCGAGACCGGGGCGCTCCCACACGTCGCCGAGGAGAACGTTATCCGTCAGCTCGGCCAGCTTGGGGGCAATGTCACCCATCAACTGCTGGGCGCGAGACGGCTGCTTGTCGGCCGCCTCGCCGCTGGTTTGCGCATGCGCCATCGCCGATAGTGTCCCGGTCAGAAGAAGGCTCGCGCCCGCTGTTGCGAGCTTGATTGTGGTGCTGAACTTCATGCCTGGCGCCCCTGGGAGTCCACATCGCTTGCAAGACTGGTGTCGAAGAAAGGCGTGAGCTTGCCCATGGCGGCATCGACATATCGCGGGACCCAATATGTCTCGATGTGCGTGGCACCCTCGATCAGAAACAGCTCCTTTGAGGCGGTGCCGGTTGCCTTTGCGAAGGCGTCGTCGGTCATATAGGCGCTGTCGGCCCTGCTGCCGGCGATCATCAGCAATGGTTGGTCGATGAGCTCGATCTGGTCAGTGGCATCCCACCGCATCAGGTCCATCAGGCTGCTAGCCGTATAGGTGCCGCCGGAATTCGGATAGGCGCCCGAATTGGGATGCCCATGGGTCCGCTCGTAATAGACCGCACCCTCGCGGTACATCTCGAAAGGAAGTGCCGCGATCTGGGCATCGGTCAGTGGCGCACCTCCGCCGATATATTGAGACTTGCCGCCCGCCGCTTCCCGGGCGCGCGCGTTCGACGCCTGGCGCAGTCGCTGCTGGATCGTGGCCAGTTGCGAGTCCTGGAAGCCATTGCGGCGCACGCGCCCAGAATTGAACATGCTGATCGTCGCGACGGACTTGAAGCGCTTGTCGACCTTGGCCGCCGCCAGCGAGTAGCCACCGCCGCCGCAGATCCCGAGCAGGCCGATCCGCTCGGCATCGACGCCAGGGTAGCGGGTGATGAAATCGGCCGCGCCATGGATGTCCTCGGTGCGATATTGCGGCTTGTCGGTGTTGCGTGGCGCGCCGCTGCTCGCGCCCTGGAAGGCGGCATCCATCGTGATCGTGACACAGCCTTGCTCGGCGAGGCGCTGCGCATAGAGACCCGCGACCTGCTCCTTCACGCCGCCATTCGGATGCGCGACGACGATCGCGGCATAGGTACGGCGCGGATCGTAGCCCGCCGGCGTGTAGACGTTTGCGGCGATCTCCCGTCCGAGATGCTCATATTTGACAGGGTGGATGTTGACCTTGCCGGGTTCGTTCCCGGTCAGCGCGCCTGCATAGACGAGGGAAAAGGGGTTATCGCGGTAGTCGAGTGGCTGGGCCGCGGGTTCAGCGGATGCGTCGTGCATGAAGGGCGCTCCTGTCGAGGCTGAGGCGAGGACGAGCGCGGACACCTCAAGGAATCTGCGCCTGCTGTGATCGATTGTTGGGTTGGCCATGGTCTCAGTCCTCTCGATCCAGCTTCTTCTCGGCCAGGAATCGCGAGATCTGGTCCGCGATCTGAACATTGTTCAGGTCCGACATCATGAAGTGCGTGTTGCCGCGAATGCCGATCTCCGGGAGGTGTACTACCCGCGCATCGCCGCCGTGCCGGTTTATCGCCGCGACCCAGAGCTTCGCCATCGCGAGACGGACGCGCCAGTTGTCACGCCCGCGCTCAGCGGTCGGCGAGGTCGGGATATTGTCCCCGTAATAGATCACGATCGGGATGCGCGTGAGCTTCGCGAAATCTTCAGCTGAGACGGCCTGCGGCTTGAGCGTGCCGGCCACACTGGGCATTTCGGGCGGCAGTTCCGATTTCGGGAAGACGAACCCGCTTCCCGGCTCGATTGCAACGACAGCCTTGACGTTCGCGCTCTTGATCGCCGTTAGCCAGCCTGGCTCGCCGCCCTGCGAATGCGAGAACAATATTGCTGGGCCTGTCCTGTCGAAGAGTGCCGCCATGGCCCTCGCAATCACCTGAGCATCATATGGGCCAGTGTTTGGCGTCAGCGATCGGAAGAACTGATCCATTGCTTCGGGGCCGCGCGCGGCCTGCACGCCGTCGAAGTAGTTCGGCCAAGCACCGAAACGGAACTGATCGAAAAAGAGCTGATCGTTAGGCGTCGGCTCGATGGCCGTTGCGACCATACTGGCGCCGGCGCGACCGCGCCGAGGTTGGTCGACCAGATAGACGGGGAAGCGTCGGCGCAGGAAGATCGTCTGGAAACCCTCCCGGCCGTCGGGCGTCGTCTCCCAGCTTCGGCCCGATACATAGGCGCCGTGCAACATGACGATCGGCAAGGCACGCCGCCGCACCGGGACCTGGTAGAAGGCGTAGAGGTGATCGCCATGGAAGCTTTGGCCCTGGGTGGTCGGGGCGTTGTTCACGAAGGTCCCGGGCGCCTGTGATACCGTCTCGCCGACTGCAAAGCTGCCCTGCTGCTGGATGACCAACGGCTCGGCCGGGCCATTCGCGGCTGGGCTTGCACCGGCCGGCGCGTTGGTGCCGCACCCCAGAAGCAGGATAGCGAGAGACCCTTTCCAGAAGTTCACGAGCAATTCCCTTCGAGTTGGCGGGCGGTTCGTGGCGATGTGCGTGTCACGCCCCGAGGATCGGAGCGATGGAGCTAAGCGGACTCAGAGCTTGCGCGTGCCGAGCCACTTCACCATCGCGGGATCGCGGTGGTCGAAGAAGCTGCTCGCCTTCTGGTCGAGCGCACCGATGCGGGCGATGTCCTCGGCATCGAACGCGAAGTCGAAGATCGCGAAGTTCTCGGCCATGCGCTCCTTGCGTACCGATTTGGGGATCGCGACGATGCCGCGCTGGATCAGCCAGTGCAGCACCACCTGCGCGATGCTCTTGCCGTGCTTATCGCCGATCGCCTGGAGAACCTCGTTGCTGAAAAGGCCGTTCTTGCCTTCCGCGAACGGTCCCCAGGCCTCTGGCTGAACCCCATATTCGCGGAGCAGCGCCTGCGCATCGGCCTGCTGGTGAAAGGGATGGATCTCGATCTGGTTCACCGCGGGCGTGATTTCGTTGTGAAGCACGAAGTCGAGCAGCCGGTCGGGATAGAAGTTGCTGACGCCGATTGCCCGGACGCGTCCAGCCTTGTGCATCTCCTCCATCGCGCGCCAGGCGCCATAGACGTCGCCATAGGGCTGGTGGATCAGCCAGAGGTCGAGATAATCGAGCTGCAGCTTATTGAGGGAGCGTTCCAATGCCGCCTTGGCGCCCTCATAGCTCGCGTCCTCGATCCAGAGTTTGGTCGTGACGAACAACGCTTGGCGGTCGATGCCGTGGTTTCGGATCGCTGCGCCAACCGCTTCCTCGTTCCCGTAGGACGTCGCGGTATCGAGCAGCCGATAGCCAACATCGATCGCATCGCGCACGCTGCGCTCGCATTCGGCGGGATCGGGCACCTGGAAGACGCCAAAACCCAGGATAGGCATCTCGACGCCGTTGTTCAGCGTCACGTTCGGGGGAGTGCTGGTCATGTCTTCTCCTCAATCGGTCAGCGACGGACCAATTGCCCATGGGAGCGGCATAGCACCCGTACTGCGCTCGACGGCGGCGGCTGCTTGTCGCGATGGGAGCTATGTAACCCGAACCGGTTCTACGGATTAGACAGGGCAAATCGCTTGGGTCTATGACTCGGTGTCATGAAACCTGACGTACGGGCGACGAGACATGCGGCGTGAAGAACTGGGCAGCCTGGCGATGTTCCTGGCCGTCGCGGAAGACCGCAGTTTCACCAAGGCAGCCGCCAAGCTCGGCATCTCGCAGTCGGCACTCAGCCATTCTATGCGACGCCTGGAGGCGAGCCTCGGGCTGCGTCTGCTCACCCGAACGACGCGCAGCGTCGCGCCGACCGAGGCAGGCGAGCGGCTGATCGAGACGCTTCGCCCCGCGCTGGACGATATCGACGACAAGCTCGCCGCCCTGACCGAGCTTCGCGATCGTCCGGCAGGCACGGTGCGCATCACGGCGGGATCCCATGCCGCGCGGGCGGTGTTGTGGCCGGTCATCGATAGGCTGACCACCGAGAATCCCGACATCAATGTGGAGGTGAGTATCGAAGGCGGGCTCGTTGACATCGTCGCCGAGCGGTTCGACGCTGGCGTCCGGCTTGGCGAAAGGCTCGAGCAGGACATGATCGCGGTCCCGATCAGCCCGAAGCTGCGCATGGCCGCGTTTGGCGCGCCGTCCTATTTCGCTGAGCGCGGAATACCCGGGACACCCTATGACCTTGCCGCCCACAGCTGCATCAACCTACGCCTGCCTGGGTCCCGGGCTCTGTACGTGTGGGAGTTCGAGCGGGACGGCAAGGAACTCAGGGTCAAGGTCGAAGGTCAGTTCGTGTTCAACGATGTTGACCTCATCATGACCGCCGCGCTCGCCGGCCACGGGATTGCCTTCCTCCTTGAAGATCACGTGACCAGCCATGTCGCGGAGGGGCGACTTCTCCGCGTCCTGGAGGATTGGTGTGAGCCGTTCGACGGCTATTACCTCTATTATCCCAGCCGGCGGCAACCTTCGCCTGCGTTCAGCCTCTTGTTGAACGCCTTGTGGCATCGCGATTGAATGGTTCCCGGCACCGGCTCATCCCTGGACGTGACGGTAGTTCACAGCCTCCCGTCTCGCCGGCACCGGTGAGAACCTCGATCGCCGCGCTCATCGTGGCGATCGTTCAAACAGGCGCTTGAGGCTGGGATAGAGAATGAAGGGCGATCGCCCGATCTTCACGGTCTCTTCTGGCACGAGGCCGAAGGGAGGGCGCCGCGCCAGCCGAGGGCAGTGCAGCGACAGGCTGGGCGGTCGCCGGATCTGCTCCTGCGCGCAAATCTATTGAACAGTGTAAAGTTCAGGGGCAGGTTGGCCCGGTGGCACGCCGGTCCGATCATACCCGGGACGAGCTCCGGACCATGATAGTCCATGAGGGGCATCGTCAGATTTCAGAAGTCGGCTTTGCGCGGTTCTCCGCGCGCGAGGTGGCGAAGCGGATCGGCTACTCGATCGGCACGGTCTACAATGTGTTCGGCAGCCACGACATGCTGATCGTGGCGATCAATGCGCGCACGCTGGCGCAGTGGCAGGCGCATGTCGAGGCGCGCCTGGCTGCTGCGATCAGTAACCGGCTGCGGGTGCTGGTGGAGGCCTATTTCGAGTTCGCCATCCTGCACCGCCATGCCTGGACGGCGCTATACGATCACCGGCTGCCCGACGATGTCGAAGCACCCGAATATTATCGCGACCATATCCGTTCGCTCACCGGGATCGTGCGCGACGAGATCGCCGCCGCGCTGCCGGCCGAGCGCCGGGACGAAGCGGACGCTCTGACGCGATCGCTGCTGGCAACGGTGCACGGCCATTGCTTCTTCACGCTCAACGGCACCTTCGCGCTGCTCGGCGAAACCGATCCGCTCGACACCGTCCATGCCCGCGTGCTCGAGGCAATTCGTTGCGCCCCCTTTACAAGTAAATAGACACTGTTCAATATATTCGCATGAATGCGACTCGGGGCCTCGGTTTTCGCTTCGCTGGCAGCGGTGTCGCGCTGCCCAGGACTGCCGTTCCCTCCGTGGAAATCGATGCCCGGCTCGGCCGGGATCCCGGCTGGACCGAAGCGAATTTCGCGATCGCCACCCGCTATTGGGCGCGGGGCGACGAAACCAGCTCCTCGCTCGGCGCCGCTGCCGCGTCCGCGGCCTTGGCGGCGGCGAACTGGGATGCCGCCGATCTCGATGTGGTGATCTCGGCATGCGGCGTGATGGAGCAGCCGATTCCGGGCAACGCCCCGCTCATCCAGCGCCGGCTCGGCATCGGCGCGAGCGGCATCGCCGCATTCGACGTCAATGCGACCTGCCTGTCGTTTCTCGTCGCGCTCGACACGCTGTTGATGGGAATGGCGATCGGCAAATGGCGCCGGGGCCTGATCGTTTCGGTCGACATCGCTTCCGCCGCACTCGATTTCGGTTCGCCCGAGTCATCGGTGATCTTCGGCGACGGCGCGGCCGCCGTGGCGATCGAAGCCGACGGCCCCAGCCGCCTGCTTGCCTGCCGGCTCGCGACCTTCGGCGACGGGTCGGAATTGTGCCGGCTTGAATCGGGCGGCACCCGCATGCGCCCGACCGAGGATCTCGATGCCTTCCTGGCGGTATCGAAGTTCCGGATGGACGGTCCCGCATTGTTCGCCGCGACCGCCAAGCGCTTCCCGCGTTTCCTGCGCGACCTGCTCGCCGACGGCGGTGTGGCGGCCGAAGGGCTCGATACGATCGTGCCGCACCAGGCAAGCGCGGCGGCGATCGAGCATCTCAAGCGCTCGGTGCCGGATGGCCATGCCAGGACGGTCGACATCTTCCGGGACCATGGCAACCAGATTGCGGCGGGCATGCCGCATGCGCTCCATGTCGCGCGTGAGCGAGGTCAACTCGCGCCCGGTAGCCACAGCCTGCTGATCGGAACATCGGCTGGCGTATCGCTGGGCGGCGCGGTGATCCGCTGGTGACCCGGCATGCGCTGGTGACCGGAGCGACCGGCGGACTGGGACGCGAACTGGTCGGCCAGTTGTGCGCGGCCGGATATCAGGTGCGCGCGACCGGCCGCGACGGGGCGATCGGTGCGCAGCTCGGAACGGAATTCCTGCCGGCCGATCTGGTCACCGATCCGCTGGCGCCGCTGCTCGGCGGCGTGGATGTGGTGTTCCACCTTGCCGCGCTCTCGTCTCCCTGGGGATCGCGTGCGGCTTTCGAGGCGATCAACATCACCGCGACCCGGCGGCTGACCCATGCCGCGCGCGCAGCGGGGTGCGAGGGGCTGGTCTACGCTTCCACGCCCTCCATCTATGCCGAACCGCGCGACCGGATCGGCCTGACTGAGGACAGTCCGGTCGGGCCGCGTTTCGCCAATGCCTATGCCGCGACCAAATATGCCGCCGAACGGCTGGTCCTGGCTGCCGACGCGCCGGGCTTCCGCACCGTTGCGATCCGCCCGCGCGCGATCGTGGGGCCGCATGACAATGTTCTGCTGCCGCGAATCCTGCGCGCCGGGCGTCGCGGGCGGTTTCCGCTGCCGGGCGGGGGCAGGGCACTGATCGAGCCGACCGATGTGCGCGATGCCGCGGCTGCTTTCGTCGCCGCCGACCGCCGATTGGAAACGGCGGGCGGGCAGGCGATCAACATATCGGGGGGCGATCCGCGGCCGGTGCGCGAACTGCTGGGCCAGCTGTTCGCGCGGATCGGAAGCGCACCGCGCCTGGTGACGGTGCCGACCGGGCTGGCGATGACAATGGCCGGCGCGATGGAACGCGTTGCCGCGCTGCTGCCCGGCAGGCCGGAACCGCCGGTGACGCGTTACAGCGTCATGACCTTCGGCTTCTCGCAGACGATGCAGCTCGATCGCGCGCGCGATCTGCTCGACTGGGTGCCGCGCCACGGGATCGACGCGATGATCGCCCATGCCCTGCCGGAGGCGATCGATGCGTGAGGTCGAGGTCAGGCTGATCCGCGCCGGGCATTGCGTCCACCCGCAGCGCGCAACGATCCGCGACGGCAGCCTGCGCCCGGCGATCTTCCCCGCGCTCTCGATCCTGATCGTGCACCCCCATGAGGGGCCGATTCTGTTCGATACCGGCTATGATCCGGCATTCTTCGCCGCGACCCGGCCATTTCCCGAACGCTTCTATCGCTGGCTGACCCCGGCCACGCTGCCGCCGGGCGCGGACGTCGCGAGCCAGTTGCGGCGCTTCGGCTTCGATCCGGGCGATGTCCGCCATCTGGTCCTGTCGCATTTCCACGCCGATCATATCGCGGGCACCCATGCCTTTCCGAATGCCGCGATCCACTGCGCGCGTGCCGGGCTCGACGCGGCATGTTCGAGCGGGCGGGTGAAGGCGCTGCTCGGCGGCGTGCTGCCGGCGTTGCTCCCCGCCGATATCGCGGTGCGTGCGCGCTTCTTCGAGGATGCGCCGCGCGTTGCCCTGCCCGGCGCGTTGCAGCCCTTTGCCGAAGGGGCCGACATATTGGGCGACGGCAGCCTCCTCGCGGCCGAGCTCCCCGGCCACTGCCCGGGCCATTGGGGCATGGTCGTTGCCGACAGCCTGCACGGCGAGCATTTCCTGGTCGCCGATGCCGCCTGGTCGAGCGACGCGATCCGCCGCAACATGCCGCCGCCACGGCTGACCAGCAGCCTGCTGGGCAATGCCGGGCGCGTCGAGCAGACCCTGGCAAAGCTGCATGCGCTCTGGCAGCGCAATCCGGCGATCCGGCTCACGCCGGCGCATTGCCCCGAACGCGCCGCCGAAGCCGAGGCGTGAGCAAGATCCTCATCACCGGTGCGCGCGCGCCGGTCGCGGTCGATCTGGCGCGGTCCTTTGCGGCGGCGGGGCATGAAGTTCACCTGGCCGATTCGATCGCCGGCTGGGCGGCGCGCCTGTCGCGGGCGGTGGCCGCGACGCATCTGCTGCCGCCGCCGCGCAGCGATTTCGCGGGGTTCGCCAGCGCGCTGCGCGACCTGGTGGTCAGGCTCGACCCGGTGGCGATCATCCCGACCTGCGAGGAAGTGTTCTACGTTGCGGCGGCGGGTCTCGGCGATCGCGTGCTGGTGCCGCCGCTTGGGACGCTCCGTACGCTGCATTCGAAGCTGGCTTTCGTCGAGCATGCTCGGGGACTGGGCATAGTGGTGCCCGAAACCTGGCGGATCGAGGCTCGTGCCGAACTTGAGGATTTGCCGGTCGCATTCGAAGAGCTGGTGCTGAAGCCAGATTTCTCCCGCTTCGCGACGGAGACTCTGGTCCGGCCTTCGCGCGCGCAGCTGGCGGCGTTCGAACCATCCGCCGGCCGGGCCTGGGCGGCGCAGCGTTTCGTGGCGGGCGAGGAACTGTGCCTTTGGTCCTTTGCCCGGGCAGGGCGGTTGGTTGCCGCGGTCGTGTATCGCCCGGTCTGGCGGCACGGCAAGGCGGCGTCCTATGCGTTTGAGGCCGTCGATTGCCCGGCGGCGATCGAAGTCGCGCGCACGCTGGCTGCGGCAAACGAGCTGACCGGGCACCTCTCGCTCGACCTGATCCTCACGCCGGAGGGCGTGGCGGTGCCGATCGAGTGCAATCCGCGTGCGGTTAGCGGAGTGCATCTGTTCGATGCGCGGCCGGAACTCGCGGATGCGATGCTCGGCCGGGGCGAGGCGCAGCCCATTAAGGGCTTGCGCTATCTCGGTCCGGCGATGGCCTTGCTGGGGCTGCCGGCTGCGATCGGGGGCGGGCGGCTTGGCCAGTTGGCGCGCGACGTCAGGCTCGGCCACGATGCGGTGGGGCGGCCGGGCGATCGCCGCCCGGTTATCGGTGCGATGCTCGATGCCGCGCGTTTCGCCAGCCGAGCGCTGCTGTCGCGCGGGAGTGCGGCGGGCGCGACCACGACCGACATCGAATGGAATGGTGAGCCGATCGCATGATCCTGTTCGATCCGCTCGACCCGCCGCCGGGCGCGTGGCCGGCCGGCTGCGATTCGCGTGCCTATATCGAGGGCATCGCGCGGGCGGGCGTGGGCGCGATGATCCCCAATGTCGCCACGCGCTGGATGGCGCTCCGCGCGGGCGAGCGCGTCTATCCGGTGACGGTCAATGAAGGCGGGGTGGGAGGCAGCTATGTCTGCCTGCCGCACAGCGCCTATATCCTCTACGCGCGGGCCGAGCTCGACATCGTCGATACCGGGTGGCTGCGACCGCTGCTGCGCGCGATGATCGCTGCCGCCGATCGGCTGTTGCGCTGGGGGCAGGTCAATCGCGTCCTCCATATCGACAACTGGATGCTGTCGACCAACCTGCACGGCGACTGGCAGGGCGACGATCTCCCGGCGATCCGCGCCTTCCTGGCCGAGCGTTTTCCGGCCCATGCCATCGCGGTCCGCTCGGTGGACGGCTGGTCCTCGCCGGCCCTGCTCGACGCGGCGCGGAGTGACGGCTGGCGGTTGCTCGCCAGTCGCCAGATCTGGGTGACCGGCGACCTCGAAACGCAGTGGCGCGCGCGGCGGAATACCGGGCACGACTTCCGCCTGCTTCGCCGCAGCGGGCTGGTGATCGACGAGTTCGCGGTGATGACCGAAGCCGACGCGGCGCGGATCGCCGAGCTCTACCATCTGCTCTATGTCGGCAAATATTCGCCGCTGAACCCGATCTTCTCGCCGGATTGGATCCTGATGACCTGGCGGGAGGGCATCCTGCGGTATCGTGGGGCACGCGACGCGCAGGGCACGCTGCTGGCGGTGACGGGCGCCCTGGTGCGGGGCGATGTCCTGACCCCGCCGATCGTCGGCTACGACACCGCCCGGCCGCGGCGAGAAGGCCTGTACCGCATTGCCACGCTCCTGTTCACCTCGATGGCGCACGAGAAGGGCATTCGGCTCAACGGCTCGGCCGGTGCCGCGCAGTTCAAGCGCAACCGCGGTGCCACCGGGGTGATCGAATATACTGCGGTCGCCGCCGGCCATCTGCCCTGGCGACGGCGCGCCGTGCTGGGGTTGATGCAGGCCGCGCTCGATCGGCTGGCAGTTCCGTTGATGAGGAGGCGAGGGCTATGAGCGACGCATGGCCGGTGGCGATTGCGCAGGGCTGGCATCCGTTAGCGGCATTGGACGCGCTCGGCAGCAAGCCGGTGGCGCGGCGGCTGATGGGCACGCCGGTCGTGCTGTTCCTGAGCGCTGGCAAGCCCGTCGTCATGCTCGATCGCTGCCCGCACCGCGCGCTCAAGCTTTCCGACGGCTGCGTGCAGGGCGGCACGATCGCCTGCCCCTATCATGGCTGGCGCTTCGGCGCGGATGGCCGCTGCGTCGAGGTCCCTGGCTCCGACGAGGTGCCGGCGGTCTCGGCTCGGGTCCTGCCGGTCGAGATCCGCGCCGGGCTGGTCTGGACCTGCCTGGCCGAGACCCCGCCGCCATTCCCTCGCCTGCCTGCGCTGCTCGACGATCCGGCGCTCGACCATTTTCGCTGGCTGGTCGCGCCCAGCCGGATGCGGTTGCTCGACGGGATCGAGAACATGCTCGACGCCTCGCACCCGCATTATGTCCATCCCTGGTTCCTGCGCGGTACCGGCAAGCGCCGGGCGATGCGGGTGGAGGTGTCGCTCGGGCCCGATGGCGCGCAAGCCGTCTATCACGAGAACGCCCGTGCCGAGGGCATCATGCCGCGCCTGCTGGAGGGCAAGAGGACGGTGTCGATCGGGCGCTATTTCCCGCCGACGATCGGCCAGCTCGAATTCCGCACCGACCGCGGCCTGAGTGTCTCGCTGACCGCGATCTTCGTGCCGGAGGACACGGACCTGGTGCGCCCCTATGCCCTGTTCTCCACGCGCCGGGGCATCGCGCCCAACTGGCTCAAGCGCTGGGTGCTCAAGGCGTTCAACCTGCCGCTGCTGCGCCAGGACCAGCGGGTGCTGGCCGACCAGGTCGAGGCACTGAAGGACTGGGGGGCGGTCGATTTCGCGATCGGCCCGGCCGATCTGATCGGGCCGACGGTGTGGCGGCTGGCCAATGGCAGGCCGCAGGCGGTCGAGCAGCGCGAGGCGATACTCTACCTCTGACGCCACTCCCGCCGGACGCGGCGCAACTTCCGGTCGAAATCGACGGTCAGTCCGCGCGTGACGCTGATTTCCGGCCGCACCACGCCGGCGCGATCGAACAAGCCTGCCAGCGAGGCGGACACCCGCGCATCGCTCTCCGGCGAAAGCGCGGGATCGAGCGCGACGCTGATCCGGTCCGCCGCGGTCTGGACGATGCGGAAGTCGGTGATCGCCCGATCGGCATCGACAACAGCGTTGCGCAGAACATCCGGCGTGATCATGCGCCACTGCCCGCCGGCATCCTGCAGCTCGAACACGTCATCCTGCCGTCCTTCGATCCGCGCCACCGCCTGGAGCGGCGAGCCGCAGGCGCAGCGTTCGTCGGAAAGGACCAGCAGGTCGTTCATCCGGTATCGCGCCATGATCTGGGTCCGCCGCGTGAAATCGGTGATCAGCGGCGTCACCAGTCCGCTGTCCCCCGATGGCTGCCACTCGAACCGCACGGCATCCTCGGCAAGGTGCAGCGTGCCGTGCGGGCAGGCAACGCCGAACAGCCCTTCGGTCGCCATGTAGATCTCACGCACCCTGGCGCCGGTCGCAGCCTCGATCACCGCGCGGTCCAGCGGATCGAGCACTTCCGCGCCGCTGAACAGGTTGTGCGCGGTCAGCCGGCCGCTCTCCGCCAGCCGCCGCAGCACCTTGGGCGGCGCCACGATCGTGTCGGGCGCGAAGGCGGCGAGCTGGTCGGCCCAGCCATCGACCCCCAGCGCCAGGTCGAAGAAGCGCAGGCTGATCCGCCGCCCCCGTTCGGCCGAGCGATAGAGCGTCGAGAAGCCGGGCAGGGCAAGCGCGACACGGTGCCGCCGCCACAGCACATCGGGAAGCGCCTTGGCGAGAATCGTTCCCAGCCAGACGAAGCGTTCGGCTTCGCTGATGACGTAATAGCCGCGATTCCCGCTCGTCCCGGTGCTTTGCCCGATCGGATGGCCCCGCACCCGATCCGCGCCCGCATCGAGGGCCGAGCGGATTTCGTCCGCCGTGATGCGGGGGCGGTTATAGGCGGCGAAATCGGCGGTCAGGATCGCCTTGTCCATCACCGGCAGTTCCTCGAGGCGGCGAACCGGCTCCTCCGCAAAGGCATCGACGCGCGGCACCGCGGCCTTCATCCAGCCGGCAAGCCTCGCGGCCTGCCAGCGTCGCACGTCGTCAGGCGTTGCCAGCCGCCGGGCCAGCCGGCGCGTGCGCACGAAAGCGGAGACGGCGCTCATCACAGCAAGCATGGCGCCAGTGTAGATATCGCCATGGCCGCGTCCACTGCGACGGCGCAGATTTGCGGGAGTCCGAAGTTGACGCAGGGCATGCGCCGGATAAGCCTCGCGCGCGTAGGCTTGGGGACCGGCGTTGCGCATTGCCATCATCGACGACAGCGGGCTGCGCGCCACGATCCTGGAGGAGGGATTGCGCGAGGCCGGCTTCGAGGAAATCGAGATCGTGCCCCCGCACGGTGCCTTTGTCGCGCGGCTCGAGCGGATGGCGCCCGATGTCGTGCTGATGAACCTCGGCAACGCCAATCGCGATTCGCTGGAGGAGATGCTGACGGTGAGCCGCGCGCTCGCCCGGCCGATCGCGATGTTCGTCGACCAGTCGGACGAGGGGATGATCGGCGCGGCGATCGATGCGGGCGTCTCGGCCTATGTCGTCGACGGGCTGCGCAAGGACCGGGTGAAGCCGGTGCTCGACCTGGCGATCCGCCGCTTCAACGCCTTTTCCAGGCTGCAGACCGAGCTCGATGCCGCGCGCACCGAGCTTGCCGAGCGCAAGACGCTCGATCGCGCCAAGGCGATCCTGATGCAGAGCCGGGGCCTCAGCGAGCCCGAAGCCTATGCGCTGCTGCGCACCACCGCGATGAAGCAGGGGCGGCGCATCGCCGAAGTCGCCGAAGCCCTGATCACCGCCGCCGACCTGTTTGGAGACGGGCGATGACGCCGCTTTCGATCGCCTTCCTCCCCCTGACCGACAGCGCGCCGCTGATCGTGGCGCGCGAGCGTGGCTTCGCCGAGGCCGAGGGCATCGCCCTCACCCTGGTGCGCGATACCAGCTGGGCGACGGTGCGCGACCGGCTGGTCTATGGCCAGGTCCAGTGCGCGCACATGCTCGCGCCGCTCGCCGTGGCGGTGACGCTGGGGCTCAGCCAGGCGCCCTGCGCGATCGCCGCGCCGTTCAAGCTCAACGACAATGGCAATGCGCTGACGCTTTCGGCCGAGCTGGCGGCCGCGCTCGATCCCGATCCGCGCAACCGCGTGCAGGATCCCGTCGCCACCGCGCATGATTTCGCCGCCGCGATCGGGCTGCATCGCCGAAAGCCGGTGATCGGCATCGTCCATCGCTATTCGAGCCACGCGCTGATGCTGCGCTACTGGCTTGCCTATGCCGGGGTGAACCCGGACCGCGATGTGACCCTGCGCGTGCTGCCGCCCTCGCTGATGGTGCAGGCGTTGCGGCTGGGCGAGATCGACGGCTTCATCGCGGGCGAGCCCTGGGGCAGCGTCGCGGTGGCCGAGGGGATCGGCGAGATCGCCGCCGCGGGCGTGAACATCTGGCAGCGCGGCGTCGAGAAGGTGCTCGCTACCCGCGCCGACTGGGCCGAAGCCAATGCCGATCAGCTCGGCCAGCTGCTCCGCGCGCTCGACCGCGCCGCCGCCTGGTGCGACGATCCGGCCAACCGGGAGGATGTGGCGGCCCTGCTTGCCCGGTCCGACTATGTCGGCCAGCCCGCCGAGCTGATCGCCCAGGCGCTGGCCGGGCGGATGCCGCTGATGCGCGGCGGGGAGGTGATTGACCTGCCCGATTTCCTGGTCTTCCACCGTGGCGCGGCCAACTTCCCGTGGCGCAGCCAGGCGCTTTGGATCTACTCGCAGTTCGTCCGCTGGGGGATGGTCGAGCCGAGTGCCGAGGCCGAGCGGGCGGCCGCGGGCGTGTTCCGCTCCGACCTGTACCGCAGCGCGCTTGCCGGGCGCGGTGTCGCGATGCCGGGCGCGAGCATGAAGGTCGAGGGTTCGCTGGCGAATCCGCTCGCAGCTGCGTCGCATCAGGGCAGCCTGATGCTCTCGCCCGATCGGTTTTTCGATGGCAAGTCTTTCGATCCGCAGGATATTTCTGGCTATCTGCAGGCCCTGAAACAAAGCTGAAATTTTTGCACTTGCGAAGAAACCCACTTCGCGTCAGCTTATGCGAGTCGCCCGAATGGCCGGGGGACGCTTATCGGATGTCCGCGGCGACGTAGGCGCGAACATCCACCGGAATTCAGCAAAGCCGCTGTCCGATCACCGCCTCGCGGGGGATCGGCAGCGGCTTTTTTCGTGCCTGCGGCACATCAGATTTTTCGTGCCGGACGGCACGGGGGAGCAGAGCGGATGAAGATCGCGGAACTGGCGCGCGAAGGCTTCGAGGCGATCGGCGGGGGTGCCGATGTCGATTCCTTTCCGGCACGCAAGGCAAAGTCGGCATTCTGGAGCAGCGGTCATACGCCGACGCTGATCGCCGCCTTCCTCTATTTCGACCTGGCCTTCATGGTCTGGGTGCTGCTCGGCCCGCTTGCGCCGGAGATCGCCAAGGACCTGCACCTCAGCCCCGCGCAGAAGGGCCTGATGGTGGCAACGCCCACCCTGGCCGGCGCGGTGCTCCGCCTGCTTGTCGGCCTGCTCGCCGATCGGATCGGGCCGAAGCGCACCGGGGTGATCGGCCAGGTGATCGTGATCGCCGGATTGCTCACCGCCTGGCGGCTGGGCGTCCACAGCTTTGCCGGCACGCTGGCGCTGGGCGGTGTGCTCGGCTTTGCCGGCGCCAGCTTCGCGGTGGCGCTGCCGCTCGCCAGCCGCTGGTATCCGCCCGAGCATCAGGGCAAGGCGATGGGCATCGCCGGCATGGGCAATTCGGGTACCGTGCTCGCCGCGCTGTTCGCGCCGATGCTGGCCAAGGCGTTCGGCTGGAACGCCGTGCTCGGCCTGGTCTGCATCCCGCTGGCGATCGTGCTGGTTGTCTATGTCGTGCTGGCCAAGGACGCGCCGAACCAGCCCGCGCCCAAGCCGCTCGCCGCCTATCTCGAGCCGCTCAAGACCGCGGACGCCTGGTGGTTCATGCTGTTCTACGGCGTCACCTTCGGCGGCTTCTCCGGCCTCGCCTCGTCGCTGACCATCTACTTCACCGATCAGTTCGCGCTGAGCACGGTAGTCGCCGGCTATTGCACCGCGGCCTGCGTGTTCGCCGGGTCGCTGGTGCGCCCGCTCGGCGGGGCGCTCGCCGACAAGGTGGGTGGCGTCGCGGCGCTCACCGCCGTCTATATCGTCGCGGCACTCGCGCTGCTCGGCGTCAGCACGTCACCGGCCAGCCTTGGCGTCGCGCTCACCCTGTTCGTCATCGCGATGCTCGCGCTCGGAACCGGCAATGGCGCGGTGTTCCAGCTGGTGCCGCAGCGCTTCGGCAAGGAGATCGGCATCCTGACCGGTCTGGTCGGCATGGCGGGCGGCATTGGCGGCTTCTACCTTGCCTCCTCGCTCGGTTTCGCGCGGCAGGCGACCGGTGGGTTCGGCCCGGGCTTCCTGATCTTCGCGATGCTGGCGCTGGGCGCACTTGCCGGCCTGACCTTCGTCAAGGGCAAGTGGCGGGCGCGCTGGGTCGCCGCGGCGCAGGGAGTGCGGATCTGATGCGCGCCGCGCTCCTCCTTCCTCTGGCCATCGCCGCGACGCCGGCGATGGCGCAGGAGATGAAGCCGATCGTCGATGCGCGGCTTCGCTATGAGCGTGTCGATCAGGCCGGGCTGGCACGGGATGCCGATGCGCTCACGCTGCGTGTCCGCGCCGGGTTCGAGCTCAAGCAGGGTGTTTTCGCGCTGCTCGCCGAGAGCGAAGGCACGCTGGCGCTGAGCGAACGCTACAACAGCACCGTGAACGGCCGCACCGCCTGGCCGATCGTAGCCGATCCCGAGAATGTCGAGATCAACCGGATTCAGCTCCAGTATCGCGGGATCAAGAACACCGTCTTCACCGCCGGCCGCCAGCGCATCGCGCTCGACGACCAGCGCTTCGTTGGCAATGTCGCCTGGCGGCAGAACGAGCAGACCTTCGATGCGGTGCGCGTCGAGAGCAAGGCGCTGGGGCCGGTGGCGATCGACCTGACCTATGCCTGGGCGGCGCGCACGATCTACGGCGTCGAGAGCCCGATCGCCGGGATCGGCGGCGACAATGTCTTCGCCGGCGCGAGCGTGAAGCTCGGCCCGGTCAGCGCCAAGGGCTTCGCCTATCTGGTCGATCAGGACTCGACCGGCCGGCGGCAATTCTCCAGCCAGACCTATGGCGGGCGGGCGGCGACCACGCTGCCGCTCGGCGCCGCCAAGCTTTCGCTCGCCGCCAGCTATGCCCGCCAGTCGAACTGGCGCGACAATCCCAATCGCTATGCCGCCGATTACTGGCTGGCCGAGGGGCAGCTCCAGGTGAAGGCCTTCGGGGTGAGCGGCGGCTATGAGGTGCTCGGCGCGGACAAGGGGCTGGCGAACACCAGCTTCCAGACGCCGCTGGCCACGCTGCACAAGTTCCAGGGCTGGGCGGACAAGTTCCTCGTCACCCCGGCGGACGGCATCCGCGACCTCTATGCCGGGGGCAGCTATGCGCTGGCGCTCGGCAAGGTGCCGGTGATCACGCTGCAGGCGATCTACCACCGCTTCGACAGCGACCGGAACGCGCGCCGCTACGGCGAGGAATGGGACCTGCAGCTCGGTTTCAAGCCGCTCAAGCGCGTCGCCGCCCTGATCAAATATGCCGATTACCGCGCCGCCAGCTTCGCGACCGATACGCGCAAGCTGTGGCTCGAGCTCGATTTTACCCTGTGAGGTTGCACGCATGACCCATCACATCGACCGCCCGCACCTGGTGGTGATCGGCAACGGCATGGCCGGCTGCCGCGCCGTCGAGGAACTGCTCGCCCGCGATCCGGGTCGCTACCGGGTGACGATCTTCGGCGCCGAGCCGCATGTGAACTACAACCGGATCATGCTCTCCCCGGTGCTCGCCGGCGAGAAGACGTTCGACGAGATCGTGATCAACCCGCGCGACTGGTATGACGACAACGGCATCGAGCTGGTCGCCGGCGACAGCGTCACCGGGATCGACCGCGCGGCGCGAACCGTCACCGCCGCCAGCGGTCGCACGGTCAGCTATGACAAGCTGCTGATCGCCACCGGTTCGGATCCCTTCATCATCCCGGTGCCGGGCAAGGACCTGCCCGGCGTTATCAGCTTCCGCGACATGAAGGATGTCGATGCGATGCTGGCGGCCGCAGGGAAGGGCGGTGACGCGGTGGTGATCGGCGGCGGCCTGCTCGGGCTCGAGGCGGCGCACGGCCTGACCCTGCGCGGCATGAAGGTCACCGTGCTGCACCTGATGCCGACGCTGATGGAGCGCCAGCTCGACGAAGCGGCGGGCTGGCTGCTCAAGTCCGAGCTGGAATCGCGCGGCCAGACGATCCTCACCGGCGCCGACACCGCCGAGATCCTCGGTACCGATCATGTCGAGGGCGTGAAGCTCAAGGACGGGCGGGTGATCCCGGCCAGCCTGGTGGTGATGGCGGTGGGCATCCGTCCCTCGACCGCGCTTGCCCGCGAGGCCGGGCTGGCGGTGGGCCGCGGCATCCAGGTCGACGATCACATGGTCACCAGCGACGCCAATGTGCTCGCGGTCGGCGAATGCGTCGAGCATGACGGCAATGTCTATGGCCTGGTAGCGCCGCTCTGGGAGATGTGCCGGGCGCTCGCCGACGGGCTGGTCGAGGCACATACCGGCTATCGCGGTTCGGTCACTTCGACCAAGCTCAAGGTCTCCGGCATCGACCTGTTCTCCGCCGGCGACTTCTCGGGCGGCGACGGTGCCGAGGACATCGTCCTGCGCGACGCCAGCCGCGGCATCTACAAGCGCGTGGTGGTCAAGGACGACCGCATCGTCGGCGCCGTCCTCTATGGCGATACCGCCGATGGCAGCTGGTATTTCGACCTGCTCAAGAAGCAGGAGGACATCTCCGATCTCCGCGACCTGCTGATCTTCGGTCAGGCCTTCGCCCAGGGAGGGGGGCAAGCGGACCCTAAACTGGCCGTTGCGGCGCTCTCGGACGATGCCGAGATCTGCGGCTGCAACGGCGTATCCAAGGGCCAGGTCGTCGCCTGCATCGAGAAGGGCGCGTGCAGCCTCGATGCCGTGCGCGCCGGCTGCAAGGCATCGGCGAGCTGCGGCTCCTGCACCGGGCTGGTCGAGACGCTGCTCTCGGTGACGCTGGGCGACGCAGTCCAGGCCGGGCCCAAGACGATGTGCAAATGCACCAGCTTCGGCCATGACGATGTCCGTCGCGAGATCGTCGCGCAGGGCATGCGGTCGATCCCCGAGGTGATGCAGAAGCTGCACTGGTCGACGCCCGACGGCTGTTCCTCCTGCCGCCCGGCGCTCAACTATTATCTGCTCTGCGCGCTGCCCGGCGACTATCAGGACGACCAGCAGAGCCGCTTCGTCAACGAGCGGATGCACGCCAACATCCAGAAGGACGGCACCTATTCGGTCGTCCCGCGCATGTGGGGCGGCATCACCACCCCGCAGGAGCTGCGCGCGATCGCCGACGTCGTCGAGAAATACGATGCGCCGATGGTCAAGGTCACCGGCGGCCAGCGGCTCGACATCTTCGGGATCAGGAAGGAGGATCTGCCCGCCGTCTGGGCCGATCTCAACGCTGCCGGGATGGTCTCCGGACACGCATACGGCAAGGCGCTGCGCACGGTGAAGACCTGTGTCGGCTCCGAATGGTGCCGCTTCGGCACGCAGGATTCGACGGGGCTCGGCGTGAAGCTCGAGCGCGGCTTCTGGGGCAGCTGGATGCCGCACAAGTTCAAGATGGCGGTCTCGGGCTGTCCCAGGAACTGCGCCGAGGCGACGATCAAGGATTTCGGCGTTGTCTGCGTGGATTCGGGCTATGAGCTCCATGTCGGAGGCAATGGCGGCATCCATGTCCGCGCAACCGACCTGCTGGTGAAGGTCGCGACCGAAGAAGAGTCGCTCCACTACGCTGCAGCCTTCGTCCAGCTCTACCGAGAGGAAGCGCGCTATCTCGAGCGCACCGCGCCGTGGATCGAGCGGATCGGCCTGCAATATGTGAAGGACCGCATCGTCGAGGACGAAGCCGGTCGCGACGCGCTCGCCGCGCGCTTCTGGCACTCCCAGACCTTCAGCCAGGACGATCCCTGGGCCGAGCGCGCCGCCGGCCAGGAACGCGAGCAGCATGCGCACATGGCTGCCTTCAATCCCATCCGCGTGGAGGAAATCGCATGATCGGCGAATGGCTCGATATCGGCTGGCTGCAGGAGATCCCGGTGCGCGGCAGCCGCACCATTCCGGTCGAGGGCGGCGAGGAGATCGCGGTATTCCGCACCGGCGACGACAAGGTGTTCGCGCTGGTCAATCGCTGTCCGCACAAGGGCGGCCCGCTCAGCCAGGGCATAGTCCATGGCCATAGCGTCGCCTGCCCGCTGCACAATTGGAACATCGCGCTGGCGACTGGCCTGGCGCAGGGCGAGGACAAGGGCTGCACCCCGGTGATCCCGGTGAAGATCAGCGGCGGCCGCGTGCTGATCTGCCGCGCGAGCACGCTGAAGGCGGCGGCATAGCATGACGGCGACCCGCACCACCTGCGCCTATTGCGGCGTCGGCTGCGGGATCGTCGCGACGCGCACCGGCGCGCGCTCGGTCGAGATCAAGGGCGATCCCGAGCATCCCGCCAATCATGGCCGGCTCTGCTCCAAGGGCACGCATCTCGGCGAGACGGTGGGCCTGGAGGGTCGCCTGCTCCAGCCGATGATCGGCAAGCGCCGGGCGAACTGGGACAAGGCGCTCGACCTGGTGGCGAAGCGCTTCCGCCAGGCGATCGCCGAGCACGGACCGGACAGCGTCGCCTTCTACGTCTCGGGCCAGCTGCTGACCGAAGACTATTACGTCGCCAACAAGCTGATGAAGGGTTTCATCGGCTCGGGCAATATCGACACTAATTCGCGGCTCTGCATGTCGAGTGCTGTCGCCGGCCATGTCCGGGCGTTCGGCGAGGATGTCGTGCCGGCCAGCTATGACGATCTCGACGCCGCCGACCTGATCATATTGGTCGGCTCGAACACCGCCTGGTGCCACCCGATCGTCTATCAGCGGATCCGCGCACGCTGCGATGCCGGGGCCAAGCTGGTCGTGATCGATCCGCGCCGCACCGAGACCTGCGAGGGAGCCGACCTGCACCTCGCCATCCGTCCGGGCAGCGACGTCGCGCTGATGAACGGGCTGCTCGCCCATTGCCGCGAAGCCGGTCTGGTCGATGAGGCCTATCTCACCGCGAGCGTCAGCGTGCCCGAGAATTTCTGGGACCAGGTTGGAGAGGGAAGCGACCTGTGGTCGGTGGCACGGACATGCGAAGTGCCGGCCGCCGACCTCAGGCGCTTCTATGAGCTGTTCGCCGCGCATCCGCGCACGATCACTTTGTTCAGCCAGGGCATCAACCAGTCGATCCGCGGCACTGACCAGGTCAACGCGATCCTCAACCTGCACCTCGCCACCGGCCGGATCGGCAAGCCGGGCGCGGCGCCCTTCTCGATCACCGGCCAGCCCAATGCGATGGGCGGGCGCGAAGTCGGCGGGCTGGCCTCAAGCCTTGCCTCGCACATGGATTTCGCGCCCGAGAACCGCGCCCGCGTCCAGCGCTTCTGGGCCTCGCCCACGATCGCGCCCAAGCCCGGCCTCAAGGCGGTCGACCTGTTCCGCGCGATGGGTGAGGGGCGGATCAAGGCACTGTGGATCATGGCGACCAACCCGGCGGTCTCGATGCCCGATGCCGGGGCGGTGCGCGAAGCACTGGCCCGCTGCCCCTTCGTCGTCATCTCCGATGTGATCGCCGAGACCGATTGCACCCCCTTCGCCCATGTCCGCCTGCCCGCCACCGGCTGGGGAGAAAAGGACGGTACGGTCACCAACTCCGAGCGCCGGGTCAGCCGCCAGCGCGCCCTGTTCGAGGCACCCGGCGAGGCACGGCCCGACTGGTGGATCATCAAGGAAATCGGCCGCCGCATGGGCTGGCCGGGCGACTTCGCCTATGCCCGGCCTGCCGACATCTTCCGCGAGCATGCGCGCCTTTCCGCCTATCAGAATGACGGCGCCCGGCTGTTCGACCTGGGGGACAAGGTCGCGATCGGCAATGCCGACTATGAGGCGATGGCCCCGTTCCGCTGGGGCGGAGACGCCTTTGCCGATGGACGCTTCCCGACCCCCGATGGCCGCGCGCGGCTGGTGCCGGTCGCCCAGATGCCGCTGTCTGCGCCGCTCGCCAACTGGCCGCTGACGCTCAACACCGGGCGCTACCGCGATCAGTGGCACACGATGACGCGCACGGGCCTCAGCCCCAAGCTTTCGCGCCACCGCGAAGAGCCCCTGGTCGAGGTTCATCCCGGGGATGCCGCTGCCCAGGGCCTGGAGGATGGCGGTCTCGCCCGCGTCTCGACGCCGCAGGGCGCGAGCCTGTTCCGTGTCCAGTTCAGCACCGGCCAGCGCCGGGGCGAGATCTTCACGCCGATCCACTGGACCGATCGGCAATCCACCGGAGGCCGCACCGGCCTGCTCCCGCGTCCGCTGGTCGATCCGCATTCGGGCCAGCCGGGGTTCAAGTCGACGCCCGCGAAGATCGAGGCGGTCGCTCCCGCCTGGCGCGGCTTCCTGATTACTACCGAAGCAATGGACCGCCCGGATTGCCTCTGGGTCACCCGCGTCTCGGTGCCCGGCGGCACGCTATACGAGCTGGCTGGCGACGGCGATGCGCAGGCGATCGAAGCGAAGCTGCCGCGCGGTGAGCGGATCGAGAGTTTCGACCGCGCGCGGGGATCGCACCGCGTGGCGGTGATGCGCGACGGCCGGCTGGTCGCCGCGCTGTTCCGCACCGAGCGCGGCATGCTGCCCAAGCGTGAGTGGCTGGTCGAACAGCTTGGCCAGGCTGCCACCGCAGCCTTGCTCGCCGGCGCGCCGCCGGGCGCGCGCGAGGATCGCGGGCCGATCATCTGCCTGTGCTTCGATGTCGGCCTCAAGACAATCGTCGCGGCGATCGGCAGCCAGCAGCTCACTACGGTCGAGGCGGTGGGCGCGGCACTGTCGGCGGGCACCAATTGCGGTTCGTGCCGGCCCGCGATCCGCCGGATCCTCGACGAAAACAGGAGTGCCGCCAATGGATGAGTTTCTTCCGGGCGAAGTCTGGCTTGTCGGTGCCGGACCGGGCGATCCCGATCTGCTCACCCGCAAGGCGGAGCGGCTGCTGCGCGGCGCGAGCGTGGTCTTCTATGACGCGCTGGTCGGCCCCGGCGTGCTGGCGCTGATCCCCGAACATGTGCGCCGCGTGCCCGTCGGCAAGCGATCGGGCCGGCATTCGAAGGATCAGGGCACGATCGATGCGCTGCTCGTCGAGGCCGCGCTGGACGGCGAGAAGGTGGTGCGTTTGAAGGGCGGCGATCCCTCGGTCTTCGGCCGCTCGACCGAGGAGATCACGGCGCTGGCCGCTGTCGGCGTTCGCGCACGAATCTGTCCCGGCATCACTGCGGCGAGCGCGGCGGCGGCCTCGGCCGGCATCTCGCTGTCGCTGCGTGGCCTGGCGCGCCGCGTCCAGTTCGTCACCGCGCATGTCCGGGCCGGCGAGAAGCTGGCGCTCGACTGGGCGGCGCTCGCCGATCCCGCCGCAACGACGGCCTTCTATATGGGGCGCGGTGCCGCGGGTGAGATCAGCCGCCAGCTGGTCGCGGCGGGACTGGACCGGGCGACGCCGGTGCTGATCGCCTGCGACATCAGCCTGCCGGGCGAACGGCTGCTCCACACCCGGCTCGACCTGCTGCCGATCGCTGCCGCGGCAATCGCGGAGGACAAGCCGACCCTGCTTCTGGTAGGCGCGGCGGTGGCGAGCACCGGCGGTCAGTCGGCTGCGATGCTGGCGGAGCGAGCGCAGTGAAGCATGTCCGGGTTCCGGTCGATGAGCGTGTGCCTTGTGGCGCCGCGCTGCGGTTCGATGCCGCTCAGGCGATCCTCGCCGCGGTTGCCCGGCCGCTGGGCACGGAACGCGTGTCGCTCGCCAGGGCGGGCAGGCGCGTGCTCGCCGAACAGGTCCGTGCAGCCATGGACATTCCGGCGCGGGATCTTTCTGCGATGGACGGCTTTGCGGTGCGCGAGGCTGATCTCGCCGTCGGCCGGCGGCGATTTGCCGTGATCGGCGCTGCCTATCCGGGCGCGCCTTTTCATGGAGCGATCGCGCCCGGCGAGGCGGTGCGGATCATGACCGGCGCGCTGATGCCCGCCGGCGCCGACCGAGTGTTGATGCGCGAACTCGTCAGCGCCGAAGCTTCGATCGCCACGCTCGACGGCGCGGTTCCCGCCAAGCCCCATGTCCGTTTGCGCGGATCGGACACGATGGCCGGAGCCGTCGTGCTGCCGGCCGGCAAGCTCCTCGATCCCCGCGCGCTTGTGGTTGCTGCCGCAGCCGATGCAGCGGAACTGACCGTCTGGCGCGCGCCGCGCGTCCGTGTGATCGCGACCGGCGATGAACTGGTGCCCGCCGGCGAGGCGCAGGCGAGCGGTGGCATCCCCGACAGTCTTTCCGAAGCCGTGCTGCTGATGGCGCGCCAATGGGGCGCCAGGCCGCTCGGCGCCGTGCAGGTGCGTGACGACGCAGCGCTGCTCGCCGCCGCGGCCGAAGCTGCGCTGGCGGATGCCGATGTCCTTGTCCTGTGCGGCGGGGCCTCGCGTGGGGATCGAGACTTCGCCAGGTCGGCGCTCCTGCCGCTGGGCCTGGAGCTGCTGTTTGCCGATGTCGCGATCAAGCCGGGCAAGCCCGTCTGGCTCGGGCGGATCGGCACCAGGCTGGTGCTAGGCCTGCCGGGAAACCCGACCGCGGCGATGACGGTCGCACGCCTGTTCCTTGCACCGCTGCTCGCCGGACTGGGCGGTCGTGGCGTGCAGGCGGCGCTTCGCTGGGAAAGTCTGCCGTTGACGGAGGATATGGAAGCCAATGGCGACCGCGAAGCCTTTCTGTGCGCCGAGCGGGCCGATGCGGGCGTGCAGGTGATCGCGGCCCAATCTGCCTCGGCCCAGTCCATGCTCGCGCGGGCCGACATGCTGGTCCGCCGCTTGCCGGGGGATCCGGCGTTGGCGGTCGGCAGCACAGTACCCTTTCTCCGATTCTGATTTTGTTGTTATTGCGATGCGTTCGCGATAATGCGCGCGCGTGTATTCACCCAAACGCTCATTGTCGGAGCGGTCCGGCGCCGTCACCCTGACCCTGCTGCTGACGGCCGCGCCGCTCGGGGCGGTTCTCGCGCTGTTCGCCGCGCCGATGCCGCAGACCGCCAGCACCCGCGCGATGCGGATCTTCGACGTTTCCGCCGAAAGCATCGCACCCGAACCCGAGCCTGATTCCGAATCTGCAATCCGATCTGTCGTGCAGCCGGCGATTTCCGCACCTTCTCCCGTGCCGGTGGTTGCTCCGAAGCCGGTGCGGCCGGTGGAAGTCGCATTGGGGCCGCCGGTGACGCTCGCCGTCGCAGGGCCTATCCAGGCAGCGCCTGCCGCAGCCGAGAACGCGGCGCGCCCGGCATCCACCGGCGCGGAGAGTAGTCGTGCAGCCAAGCCGACCGAACGCCGCGAGGAGGCCGACCAATATGGCCGCGCCGTATTCCGCGAGATCCGGGCGCGGCAGAGCTATCCGGCCGAGCTGGCACGCGCGGGGCTTACCGGTACGGTGGTGGTGGAACTGAAGGTCTCGTCCCGCGGCCGGGTCTATGCGGTTGTCGCGATATCCTCCGAGAATGCGGCGCTCGATCGCCTGGCGCTGGCGCAGGTGCAGGCCACGCTTCTCCCCCCGCCACCGCGAGGGGAGCCGCGCGTCTTCCGCATCCCGATGACCTATCGTTCGCGCTGAGGCTCACAGCATCTCGAGAAACGCCACGAGTGCGGCGCGTTCCTCGGCGGTGAGCGCCACTTTCTTCAGCTGCGGGTCGGGCTGGGGTGGCGGCGCCTTGGTGGTCGCGCTCTGCACCTTGCGATCGACCCCGCCGCCCGCGGCATAGAGGTTCACCACCCCGGCCAGGGTGGGGAAGATGCCGTTGTGCATATAGGGCCCGGTCCGCCGCAGCGCGCGGAGCGAGGGCGTGCGGAACCGGCCGACATCGATCGCGTCGTGCGTCACGCCGTAGCGGCCGACATCCTCCAGCCGGCGTCCGTAGAAGCTGATGCCGAGATTGTGGAACTTCTGGTCGGTCAGCAGCGGTCCGTTATGGCAGTTCGCGCAGCGCGCCTTGGTCCGGAACAGGTGCAGGCCGAGCAGTTGCTGGTCGGTCATCGACGCGGTGCCGCGGGTGAACACCCGGTCCCACGGGCTGGTCGGCGGCCGCAAGGTGCGCTCGAAGCTCGCGATCGCCCGGGCAATATCGTCCATCCGGATACGCTTGACCCCGAACGCCTGCCGGAAGGCGTCGCGATAGTCCTTCTCGCCGTTGATCCAGTGCTCGACCCGTCCCGGCTTGGCCGCCATCTCGACCAGGTTGGGGATCGGCTGCAGCGCCTGATGCTCCAGCGTCGGGCTGCGTCCGTCCCAGAACAGGCTATTCATGAAACCCGCGGTGAACAGGCTCATCGCGTTGCGCTGGCCGCGCTGGCGATCATGCCCGAACGACGTCTTCAGCCCGTCGCCGAACCCCAGCTCGCGGGCATGGCAGGAGGCGCAGGCGAACTGGCCCGATGCAGAGAGCCGCGGTTCGTCGAACAGCCGCGCGCCCAGCGCGACCCGCTCGGCGTCGATGCCGGCGGGTCGCTGGGCCGGGGGCAGGGGGCCGAACTCGACGAACTCCACCCCCGGATCCACTTCTGCGCCGGGCCAGGTCGAGACCGGCCCGGCATAGGCCCGGCGCAGGTCGAGCGGCTCCGCGTCCTGCCGGAACGCCGCTGCCGTCAGGAACAGCAGCGTCGATCCCAGCAGGGCAAAACGGGAAACCCGTTCCATGCGCGTCAGAACTTGTACGACAGGCCGAACCAGGCCGAGCGGCCGGTTTGGTAGGGATTCGAAGTCAGGGCGTAGTCCTGCATCGGAACGCGGTTGAGCAGGTTCGAAATGCGCGCATCGAGCGTCAGCGTGCCGAGCCTGCTGCGGATCACCTCGAGTTGCGCGTTGAGGTTCATGTCGAGGCTGGCGCGGTAGTGCCTGAGCGCCACCACGTCATAGCTGACCCCGTTGATCGTCTGGTTCACCCCCGAATCCTCGATCCGGTCGAACCCGTTGCGGAAGCGCGCATTGACGTTGGTGGTCAGCCGGTCGTCGAGCCAGCGCCCGGTCCAGGTCATGTTGGCGATGAACGGCGAGGCGAATTCCAGCCGCTGGTTCTGGTCGAGGATCGACAGCGCCGAGACCAGCTGGCCATTATAGACGTACATCACGTCCGCATCCTCGACATTGTCGCTCGTCAGCAGATAGTCGGTGTTGCTGGTATAGGCCTTGGAATAGTTCACGTTCGCCGCGATGCTGTGGTTGCCGAAGGCACGGGTCCATTCGAGCGAGCCGCCCCGGTAGCGGCTGCGGCCGTCATTGTTCGGCGTGTAGAGCGTATAGGTCGTCGTTGCCCCGGTCTCGAGCGTGCCGGTCACCCGCGTCGCCACCGAGCGCGAGAACTCGTCCTTCGCCCAGCGGAACACCCCCTTGAGGCGCACCGTGCCGCCCAGCACCTTGCCGGTCACCGCCCCGGTCAGCTCGTCCGAATAGGGTGTCTTGAGGTCGGCATTCGCGTAGCTCGTCGAATGGGTGGTGCTGTAGAGCGTCCAGCCGCTGTCCGAATAGGTCAGCCGCCCGCCCGAGCTGACCCCGTTGCGGCGATAGATGAAGTTGTCGGGATATTGCTCGCGCAGCGCATAGGCGAGCATCGAGCGGCCATAATAGCGATTGGCGCCGCCGGTAAGCGACCAGCCCTTCCACAGGTCGACAGTAGCCGACAGGCGCGGCGCGAAATTGTGGTTCCCGAGGAAACTCTCATAGTCGTAGCGCACGCCGCCGCGCAGATCGACCGGCCCTGCCTTCACCGAATATTCCGCCCAGCCAGCGATGCTGTCGAGCTCGACCTCGGCGCGATAGGCGCGATATTCGCTATACTGGCCCAGCGCATATTGCCCCGTCGCGCAGAGCAGGCTCTCGCCGCTGGCGCAGACGATGTTGGTGCCGCTGGTCGCGCGCGAATAGGCATAGTTGGTCTCGGGCCGGCTGCGCATCGCGGTGATCCGCTGATAGTCCACGCCGCCGCGCAGCTCGCCCGGGCCGATGTCGCGCGCCGCGGTGAAGCTGAGCCCGAAATTATCCTGCCACTGGTCAACATTGCCGAAGCCGCCGATCGTGCAGTTGGCGCTGCTGCACACCGCGCCGTTGGTACTGGTCGAGGGGATCGAATAATTGTTCGCCGAGGCGGTGCGCCCGGAATCATTGTGGCTGAACCGCGCCTTCAGCGTCCAGCGCGTGCTTCCGCTGTTCTCGAGCTGGAATTGCCCGGCAAGGCCACCGCCCTTCGAAGTGACGAGATTGTCGATGCCGTTGTCCGCCGAGGATTCGCTCTCATAGGGCGAATAGGTGAACTGCGCCGTCAGCTTCAGGCTGGGTGACAGGTCGGCCACGCCGCGCAGCATGATGTTGTCGCTCACGCTGCTCTGTCCGTAGGACGAGCCGCCATAGGCGGCGGCGCGATAATAGGTCACGTCTGCGCGCGAGCGATTGGCCGCGATCAGGAAGGCGACATCCTCCGAGACCGGTACGTCGATACTGGCGCCGAACCGCCATTTGCGGAAGCTCGGCCGGTCGGGCAGCGCGGCGCCGTTCAGCGCCGCGCGCGAGGCGTCGGAGATGCGATAGTCGACCAGCTCGTCGGAGGTGAAGCTGACCGTGGCCGAGCCGCCGAACTTGTGCCGGGGATCGCGGGTGCGGATATCCAGCGCGCCGCCCGTGAAGCGGCCGAATTCGGCCGAGACGTTGGAATCGCGCACTACGATCTCGCCGACCAGGTTGGAATCGAGCCACAGATTTTGCGCCGAATTGCCTGCGGGCTCGGCGAAGTGCTGCGGGTTGTCCTGGGTGATGTCGAGCCGGCTATTGGCATCGATGCCGTCGATGGTGATGAGATTGTCGTAGATCCGCCCGCCGGAGATCGAGATGTCGGCGGGGCGCAGGTCCTGCAGATCCTCGCGCGATGCCCGGCCCTCGGCGCGGTCGAACTGCACCGTCGGCAGCGCCTTGAGCAGCTGGTTCACATCGCCCGAGCCCGGCGCGCGCGCCTTGATCTCCTGCTCGCGGATGATCGTGGTGCCGGTGTCGTTGCCCGGTTGCAGCTCATAGCTCGGTGCGGCCTTCTCGCCCTCCGCCACGGTTTCCGGCAGCGCCTCCGCCTGCTGTGCCTGAGCAGTGCCGGCCGAGAGCAGGCCGAAGGTGATGGCGGCGAGGGAGGCGGAGAGACGAAGATGCATGCGGACCCCTTTTGGTTTTAGGGGCCGCGCAATAGCAGCTGAAATTGCTAATGCAAACGATTCGCAATATAAGTTGAGCGGAAGGCGTCGCCAGCCGATGCGCCCGTCAGCTCATGCCGCAACGAACCTTTCGAGGAATGCCTGGTGCGCCGGCATCTGCGCCACCGTCTGCGTGATGTCGGCCTTGAGCTTGCCGAGCGCCCCCTGCAGCTCGCCCTCCACGATCATCCGGCCCATATGGTGATGGCTTCGCGGCTCGAGCCGCTGGCCCAGCATCACCTGCACCCAGCTGTCGACACGGAACAGGTCGTCCGATGCCTGCCAGGCGATCGCCCCGTCGCGGAACGCCGCGATCCGCTCCTCGAGCGAGTCCGGGATGTCCATCGTCCGGCAATGTTCCCAGAAGCCGCCATCCGCGCGCTCGTTCAGCCGGTAATGGAGGATGATGAAGTCGCGGATCCGCTCGATCTCGGTGCGGCTCAATGCGTTGAACCGCTCCGCGACGCCTTCGCTCACCCCGCCGAACGGGAAGAGCTGTACCAGCCGGGTGATCGCGATCATGATCAGGTGGATGCTGGTCGATTCCAGCGGCTCGACAAAGCCGCTGGCCAGGCCGAGCGCCACGACATTCTTGTCCCACACCTTGCGCCGGCGCCCGGCCTTGAAGCGGATCAGCCGCGGCTCGATCAGCTTCTCGCCTTCGATCCGCGCATCGAGCAGCGCGCGGGCGGTCTCGTCGTCGAGAAAGTCCTTCGCATAGACCAGCCCATTGCCCACCCGGTGCTGCAACGGGATGCGCCATTGCCATCCCGCCTGGTGCGCGGTCGCGCGGGTATAGGGAACCGCCGGGCCGACCGAGGCGGTCTGCACCGCGAGCGCGCTGTCGGTGGGCAGCCAATGGCCCCAGTCCTCATAGCCGGCATGCAGCGCCTGCTCGATCAGCAGCCCGCGAAAGCCGGTGCAGTCGACGAACAGGTCGCCTTCGATCCGATCGCCGGAGGCAAGCTTGAGCGCGGTGACGAAGCCGGTTTCGGGATGCTGCTCGACCGTCTCGATCTTGCCCTCGATCCGCTCCACCCCCAGCGGCTCGGCGAACTTGCGCAGGAAGCGCGCATAGAGCCCGGCATCGAGGTGATAGGCATAGTTGATATGCCCCTGGTCGGGGATGGCGAAGCGCTCGGCCTTGGCCGCCTGCAGCTCGAAGCAATAATCGCCCAGCTCGCCACCCCAGCCTTCCTCGCGCGCATGCAGCCAGAAATGGTGGAAGTCGCCCATCCAGTTCGATTTGCCGAGCTGGCCGAAGCTGTGGATGTAGCGATCGCCTTCGCGCGCCCAGTCCTCGAACAATATGCCCAGCTTGAAGGTGGAGAGCGTATCGCGCAGGAACGCCTTCTCGTCGATGCCGAGCAGGTCGTGGAAGGTGCGGGCGGTCGGGATGGTGCTTTCGCCGACGCCGATCGTGCCGATCTCGTCGCTTTCCACCAGCGTGATCCCGAGCAGCGGCCCGAGCAGCTTGGCGAGCGCCGCCGCGGCAATCCAGCCTGCGGTGCCGCCACCCGCGATAACGACGCGCCGCACCGGTGCTTGGTCCATCTCGTCCCCCTAGCGATTGAGCTTGTTGATCAATTGGGCGCGCAGCCGCCGCGCCGATGTCGCATCGACCGGCGCGAGCGGGCCCTGCGCATGCGCCGGCAGATGCGCCGCGGCCTGGCCAGCGGGCCCGAAGACATAATAGTCGAACATCGCCTTCCACGCCGCCTTCTCGCTCTCCGAACGGTCGCGCAGGCTCAGCATGGCGTGGAGCAAGCTGGTCTGCGGGGTGTCGAGAAAGGCGGGCGCCTCGTTCCACCAGTAATTGACCAGGATGTTGAAGCGCCCGAGCGCCTCGACATGATGCCACCATAGCGCCGGGTAGAAGAGCAGGTCGCCCGGCTCCAGCTCGGCCACCTGCGCACTGGCCATCGCGTCGCGGAAGCGCGGATGCGCGGCGAAGTCCGGATCGGCGAAGTCGACCATCGAGATCACCTGCCCGCCGGGCGTCGGCTCCAGCGGGCCGGGATAGAGATTGGCGATCTGCTCGGGCGGGAACAGGGTGAAGCGGCGCTTGCCGGCGGCGCAGATCGCCATGTTGTGCGACATGTCGTGATGCGCGTGGGCGGTGGTCCGCGTGCCGATCCAGATGCTCGCGAGCACGCCATGCGCGAACATCGGATCGTCCAGCGGCAGGTCGTTCTCGGTGCGGAATCCGGGCAGGTACCGGTCGAGGTCGGTCGAGCCGATATAGAAGCTGGCGGGGGAGGGCGCGTCCAGCTGCGCGCGGATCCGCTCCAGGAAATCGGCCATGCCGACCCGGGCGCCCTCGAAATTGAAGCCGGTCAGCCCGGCATTGTAATGGAAGCGTCCGCCGATCTCGGGCGCGCCCGTGAAGCCCACCACCGGCTGGCCGGAATCGAAGCGCTCGACATAGGCGATCGCGGCTTCGTCGGACTTGCGTGCGGCGGCGACCAGGGGCCAGTCCCTCGCGACGCCGCGCAGGATGGTCGGCGCCTGCGCCGCCAGCAGTTCGGCATAGGGAATGGCGTCCAGCGCGACGCCGGTCCGCTCGCGGACCCTCGGCGCGCTGGCGGCGAGGACGTTCACGCCCCGACCAGTGCGTTCTTGCGCTCGATCAGGCTCGAAATGTTGCCGAGCGAGGCAGCGAGCAGGAAAGCCGCACCGAGATGCCCGGCGCGGTTGAGCTGGTCGAGCGCATCGGGGCCCAGCGCGGCGAGCTTCTCGGCCGAAAGGACTTCATGGTCCGAGATCACATAGCGCCGTTCCTCGTCGAGCATCAGCTCGAGCGCGACCGGCTGGATCAGTCCCAGCGCGTCGAAGGCGGCGTACATCGGCCCGGCATCGGCCATGCCGACATGGATCGCGCCGAGCACCCGGCCGAGATGGTCGAGCATCCGGCTCTGCCCGCCCTGGGGCAGGAACAGCGGCTCGCCGTCCGCGGCATTCACGCGCGGATCGTCCAGGTCGATCTGGATCACCGGCGCGCCGCCATCGGCGTTGAGCCCGATCAGGAACGGGCCACGCTGCAGGATCAGCGGGATATGGCGGCTGGTCCAGCGCTCGCCGTCGAGGAACAGATTTTCGTCGCGGTCGAGCCCGAGCAGGGCGACGGCCTGCAGCCCTTCGGCGGGATCGCGCTGGAACAGGATCGGGAAGTCACGCTGCGCTTCGCCGAATTCGGTGGGGAAGACGAGCGCCCGGTTGACCGCCTCGCCATAAGCGGCGCCGTGGCGGAGCGCGACGCGGAGATCGGCATGGGCGACATTGTCGAGCGCGACCGGTCGGGACATCGGGAAATCCAGCTTGTTGGCGGCCAGCATGGCGCAAAGCGCGGCCGGTCTCAATCAGAGAGAAAGGGGCCGCCGCACATGGCGGCAGCCCCAGTTCCCCCTCTTAACGTCGTGTCCGATCAGAACTTGAAGCGGGCGCCGAGCAGGAAGCGCCGGTCGAGTTCCTGCGCGAACCAGAGCTGCTTCTCGTTGCGGGCATAGGTCCGCACCGAGGTCTCGGTCAGGTTGATGCCCTCGAGCGTCAGCGCGATGTTCGGCGTGAACTCGTAGCTGATCGTGGCATCGAGCTGGCCGAACGGCGCGGTGAACTCGGGGTTGCGCGAGCCCTGGCGGTTGATCCCCGAGAGGAACTTGTCGCGCCAGTTATAGGCCACGCGGGCCGAGAGGCCGTGCTTTTCATAGATCAGCGTGCCGCTGAACGTATCCGACAGGCCAAGCAGCGCGAACTGATCCTGCGAGGGATCGGCCCCGATGTTGAAGCCCACGTCGCCGCGCACCAGCGTATAGGCTGCCGCGATGCCGAAGCCCGTCGAGCCGAGGAAATACTGGCCGGCGAGCTCGACGCCGTAGATCTCGGCGTCCTTGTTGTTGATCGGCTGCGTCACCTGGAACTGGTAGAGCGGATCGCTGGCGATGCCGTTCAGGTCATAGGTGTTGTTGATCGTCTTGACGAAATTGTCGTCGAGCGAGCGCGTTGCCGGGTTGTAGTTGGCGTTGAACTGCGCGGTCGCGGCCGCCACCGATCCCGTTGCCTGGATCAGCGCCGACATGACGAACAGGTTCACGTCGCTGACATCGGCGCCGAGACCGCCAAGCGCGGCCTTGGCCGAGCCCGAACGGCTGCCCGCCGCGCCCGAGCTCGGGTCGCGAAGCCCGAACAGCGAGGAGGTGAACTGGCCGTTGCCGATGAAGTTGCGCACGCGCTTGTCGAAGAACGCGACCGAGATGTAGCTGTCCGGCTTGAAATACCATTCCAGCGACGCGTCGAAGTTATCCGATTCCAGCGGACGCAGCCGGGCGTTGCCGACCGAGGCGGTGGCGATGCCGCCATTGTTGATCGGGCGCGGCGGGCCGCCCACCGTGGTCGCCGTGTAGAGGTTGTTGTAGTTCGGCCGGGCGATCGTCTTGCTGTACGACAGGCGGCCGATCAGGTTCTTGGCGAACTCGACCTGGAAGTCGACCTGCGGCAGCAGGTTGCTGTAGCTGCCGCCATCGGTGACGAACTGGGTCTGGTTCGAGATCGACACGGTGAAGTCGTTGTCCGACACCCAGGCGATGCCCGACGGGATGGCTTCCAACGACGTCGTGGTCGACTTGGTGTGCTCGTAGCGGACGCCCGCGACGAGGCGTGCCGGCGCACCGCCCAGCTCACCCTTCCAGGTCAGCTGGCCATAGGCCGCCCAGATCTCTTCCTTGACCCGGTTGTCCTGGCTGCTGGTGACGCCCACTGCCTTGCCCTGGCTCGCATAATAGGGCGACAGGATCGAGTAGATGTCCGAGGCCACGCCGCGGAAGGCCACCTGCGATTCCGGATCGCCGCCGGGGTTGAACTTGTGGAACTTGCACTCGAGGCAGAAAGCCTGGAGCGCGCCCGGCGCGCGCGCCTGCACGTCGCCCGGGTTGTTGATGCCCCAGTCGCCCAGCGTCTGCTGCGTGGCGCGGAAGGTCTGGTGCATGTCGGTGGTGCGATAGTTGCCGCCGAAGTCGAAGCGGCTCTCCTCGCCCAGGTCCCAGCCGAAGTCGGCGCGCAGTTCCTTCACCTTCTGCTGCTGCGTCGAGCGATAGGTGCGGCCGACCTGCGAGCCGACGTCATTCACGTCGAGCGGGCCCGCGGCACCGAAGGTGATGTCCTGGCGCGGAATGCCGCTCGAATAGTCGACCGAGTGCGACGCGACGACGTTGGCGCCCATGCCGACCAGCGTCGAGCTGACGCCGTTGGGATTGTCCGGCGTGCTCGACGAGGTCGAGATATGGCCGTCCAGCTTCAGCCCGAAATTGCTGGCGAACTGCCATTCGAGGTTGAGGCCGTAATCCTCCAGCTTGCCCTTCTGCGCGCGCGACTGGGCCTCGAAGCCCTCGTCCTTCTGGCCGTTGATCGTCTCGTGCAGATACTGCGCGGTGGCGACGGTGGTGTTGCCGTCGAAGGTCACCACGTCGAACGGGCGGCTGAACCAGTTGGAGAGGTCCGAACGCGTCTCCTTCTGCTTGTTCTGCGCATAGAGCGCGTCGGCGGTGATCGTCAGCGCGTCGGTCGGCCTGAACTGGACGACCGCCTGGCCGTTGATGCGCTCGCGCGTGCCCTCGGCATAGTGGTAGCGGCTGTCGTTCGGGATCGCGACCAGCTGGTTGGGGTTGGTCGGCGCGTTGTTGACCACGGTGCAGGTCGGCGTCGGCGTCGTAGTGCCGGCCGGGCAGGCGCCGCCCGAGCGGGCGAAGCCGCCGGTCAGGAAGGTGCTGTACGGAACGATGTTCCAGTCGTTCGAGGTCGCCGCGATCGAAGTGTAGTTGCGCTTCTGGTAGCTGCCGAACAGCATCACGCCGAAGCGCTGGTCCGGATCGCTCCAGCTGACCACGCCCGAGAATTCCGGAGTGACCTTCGAGCCGCAGTCGATGCAGTCGTTGACGCTGGTGTCATAGACCGCCTTGGCACCGATGCTGCCGTTGAGGCCGCTCTTGTTGTCGTCGAGCGGCTTGCGCGAGACGACGTTGATCGTCGCGCCGATACCGCCCGAGGGAACCGCCGCGCGGCCGGTCTTGTAGACCTCCAGCGTGCGCACGCCTTCGGTCGCCAGGTTCGAGAAGTCGAACGAGCGCGAGGTGCCCTGCGCGCCGTCGGCATTCTGGTCGCCGCCGACCACCGAGACCGCCGCCGTCGCCAGCTGGCGGCCGTTCAGCGTCACCATGTTGTAGGTCGGGCCGAAGCCGCGGACGGTGACCTGCGAGCCTTCGCCGTTGGTGCGGTTGATCGACACACCCGGGATGCGCTGCAGCGATTCCGCCAGGTTGGTGTCGGGGAACTTGCCGATGTCCTCGGCCGAGATCGCGTCGACGATGCCCGGCGCCTCACGCTTGATCTGGATCGAGCGCTCGAGGCTGGCGCGGATGCCGGTGACGACGATAGCGCCGTCATCCTGGGCGTCCTGGCCGCCGGTGTCCGCGGTCTGCGCCGCGCTGACAGCGTTGTCGGCCTGCGCATGGGCGAAGCTGGGCATGGCAAGGCCGGCGGCCATGGCGAAGATGGATGCAGAACGCGCAAGTATAGGTGTGCGCTTGAAGCTAGTCATAACCCCTCCTCTAAGCGCCACTTTCCGGGCGCGACTTTTTATTTATTTCGGGCGAGCGAAGTGCCTCCCTGATGTTATCGCTATCATCGGTTTTCCGTCTGTCAATTGGACCATGTCGATTGGAAGCGGTTCCAAATTCGGATTGATGCAAACTGTTGCCCGGCTGCGACAGGATGCGGTGCAGCATCGCCCCGGAAGGGGTGTGGAATTGCAGGCGATGGCGGGTTTTTCGATCCGGATCGGTGCCGTCGGTCGATTCCGAGTCGGCATTCCTCTCTCTGTTCCCCGGCCTTCGCCGGGGAACTGCCCAATCAGCAGCCGCGCCTCAATCGTGAAAGCGCGCCCATTCATCGAGCGGCGCGCGTTCGACCGGAAACTGGTTGAGCGGCGAATCCGGATCGCGAAAGCCGATCGCCATGCCGGTGAACAACATCTGCTCTTCGGGCAGGCCCAGGAAATCGCGCACCGTCGCATGATGCGCCGACCAGGCCTCCTGCGCGCAGCTGTCGAGCCCGGCTTCGCGCAGGAGCAGCATCAGCGTCTGCAGGAACATCCCGCAATCGGACCATTGCGGCGGCCCGTGATCGCGGCGGAGGGTGCAGAACAACCCCACCGGCGCGCCGAAGAACTGCCAGTTGCCGGCGAACCAGCGCAGCCGCGCCGGCTTGTCCTCGCGCGGAATGCCCAGGCCCGCATACATCGCCTCGCCCACCTGGAAGCGGCGGCTGCGATAGGGTTCGCCGAGCGGGGAGGGGTAGACGGCATAGTCGGGCGGATCGCCGAACGGCGCCTCGGCCAGCCGTGCGCGCATGATCGCCTTGAGCCGGTCCATCGCGCCACCCGATACGACATGGACATGCCAGGGCTGGAGATTGCCACCCGAAGGCGCCCGCCCGGCGCGTTCGATCAGATCGCGCAGCAGGTCGAGATCGACCGGCTTGTCGAGAAACGCCCGCACCGAACGGCGGGTAGCGACGGCTTCGCTGACGTTCATGGTTGCCCTTTCGAACCTCCGTCACCCCGGCCTTGAGCCGGGGTCCCGCTTCTTCCCGCAACCACAAGGATAGCGGGACTCCGGCTCAGGCCCAGGGTGACGACGATCAAAGCGACCGCCCGATCACTTCCTTCATGATCTCGTTCGTCCCGCCATAGATCCGCGACACCCGGGCATCGCGCCAGAGCCGCGCGATCGGATACTCGTTCATATAGCCGGCACCGCCATGCAGCTGCAGCGCCGCGTCGCACACCTCGCCCTGCAGATCGGTGTGCCACAGCTTCGCCGCGGAAGCCTCCACCGCGGTCAGCTCGCCGGCGACGTGCCGCCGGATCGCCCAGTCGAGATGCGCCCAGCCGACCTGCAGCTTGCTCGCCAGGTCGGCCAGCACGAAGCGCGTGTTCTGGAAATCGAACACGGTCCTGCCGAACGCCTTGCGATCCTTGACGAAGGCCAGCGCCTCGTCGAACGCGCGCTGCGCCGCCGCCTGTGCGCCCACCGCGATCGACAGCCGCTCCTGGGGCAGCTGGTTCATAAGGTACGCGAAGCCGCGCCCTTCCTCGCCCAGGCAATTGGTGATCGGCACCCGGACATCGTTGAAGAACAGCTCGGACGTGTCGGCCGAATGCTGGCCGATCTTGTCGAGGTTGCGCCCGCGCGCAAACCCCTCGCGGCTGGCCTCGACCAGGATCAGCGAAATGCCCTTCGCTCCCGCCTCGGGATCGGTCTTGGCGACGACGATGATCAGGTCGGCGTTCTGGCCATTGGTGATATAGGTCTTGGAGCCGTTGACGACATAATGGTTGCCGTCCTTGCGCGCAGTGGTCTTAACGCCTTGCAGGTCCGATCCCGCGCCCGGCTCGGTCATCGCGATCGCGGTGACGACCTCGCCCGAGATCATCCCCGGCAGCCATTGCTGCTTCTGCTCCTCCGATCCGTAATGGAGAATATAGTCGGCAACGATATCCGATTGCAGCGTGATGCCCGCCGACGAGCCCGACCAGGCCAGTTCCTCGCCGATCACGGCGTTATAGCCGAAGTCGAGGCCCAGCCCGCCATATTCCACGGGCATGGTCGGGCAGAGCAGCCCGGCCTCGCCGCAATCGCGCCAGAACTGGCGATCGACGATGCCCTCCTCCTCCCAGCGCTCCAGGTTCGGCGTCAGCTTGGCGTCGAAGAACCTGCGCACCTGATCGCGAAACAGCGCCTGTTGCTCGTCATAGGCGGTGCGCCCGTTGGTGTTCAGCACATCCCGTCTCCCTTATGTTTTTGTCAGGCTGTTCAACCTTCAGTCAGCCCCTCTCGCAAGCGCTACGGGTTCCCTCGGCCATTGAATGACTGCGGTCATCCCCGAACATTCCGTCATCCCCGCCTTCGCGGGGATGACGACGAAATTACCCTAAGCCACCTCAGCCACACGCCCCACCGGCGCCACGCTGCGATATTGGTGGATCGGCTTGCCCTGCTCCGCAAGCGCGCGCAGCAGCGGGGAGGGGGTATGCCCCATTTCCTCCAGCGCATCGGCGATCTTGGCCAGCCCCACGCCGTCCGCCCAGAACAGCGGCCCGCCGGTGAACACCGGCCAGCCATAGCCGTAGACCAAAGCGACATCGACGTCGGAGGCGCGGATTGCCACGCCTTCCTCCAGGATCCTCGCGCCTTCATTGACCACCGGATAGAGCAGCCGCGCGACGATCTCCTCGTCGCTGAACCGGCGCTGCGCCACGCCGGTCTTCGCCGCGAAGTCGCGGATCACCTGCTCGGCGATCGGCGAGGGCGCGGCGCGGCGCTTCTCGTCGTAATCATAATAGCCGCCGCCTTTCTTCTGCCCCCAGCGGCCCATCTCGCACAGCACTTCCACGACGCTCGAAGAGCTGCTCGTCGCCGCATCCCAGCCGATCACGTCGAGCCCGACCAGGTCGAGCATCGCGAACGGCCCCATCGGGAAGCCATAGTCGAGCATCACCCGATCGATCTCCCAGGGGGCAGGTCCTTCGAGGATCAGCGCCTGGGCGGCGGCCATGCGCGGCGCCATCATCCGGTTGGCGATGAAGCCGTCGCACACCCGGCTCAACACCGCGACCTTGCCGATCCTGCGGCCGATCGCCATCGCGGCGGCGACCACCTGCGGATCGGTCTCGGCACCGCGCACCACCTCCAGTAGCTTCATCACGTTCGCCGGCGAGAAGAAGTGCATGCCGACCACGCTTTCGGGCCGCCCGGTCGCGGCGGCGATCGCATCGACATCGAGGAAGGAGGTGTTGGTTGCCAGGATCGCGCCCGGCTTCGCCACCTTGTCGAGCCGCGCGAAGATCTCCTGCTTGAGCGACAGCTTCTCGAACACCGCCTCGATCACCAGGTCGACTTCGCCCAGCGCTTCGAACTCCAGGCTGGGGGTGAGCAGGGCCATGCGCTGCTCGAGCTGCTCGGCGGTCATCCGTCCCTTGTCGACCGTGACCTGATAGTTGCGCCGGATCGTCGCCACGCCGCGATCGAGCGCGTCCTGCGCCTGCTCGACGATCGTCACCGGCAGCCCGACATTGAGGAAGTTCATCGCGATGCCGCCGCCCATCGTGCCCGCGCCGATCACGCCGGCGCGCTTGACCGGGATCTCGGGCAGGTCTGCGGCCAGGTCGGGCACCTTGGCGGTCTGGCGCTCGGCGAAGAAGAAGTATCGCTGCGCGGCGGATTCGCGGCTGCGGAACAGCTCCCAGAACAATTCCGCCTCGCGCTTCATGCCCGCATCGAAGGGCAGGGCGACCGCCGCCTCAACCGCCTTGATGATGTTCTCCGGTGCCTTGAAGCCCTTGAAGGCGCGGGCATGCTTCGCGCGGAAGGCATCGAACAGCGCGGGATCCTGCCCGGCGATCCTGTCGGTACGGTCGCGGATGCGAGTGCGCGGGGTGTCGAGCCGAGCCGTGAGGAACGCCACCGCATCGGCGTGCAGCGTCTCCTCGCCGGTGATCGCATCGACCAGCGCCATCGCCAGCGCATCCGTTGCGCGTACCGGCTTGCCGATCGCCATCATCTCCAGCGCCGCCTCGGCGCCCACCACGCGTGGCAGCCGCTGGGTGCCGCCGGCGCCGGGCAGCAGGCCGAGCGCGACTTCGGGCAGACCGAGCTTCGCGGAAGGGGTGGCGACCCGGTAGTCGCACACCAGGGCCGTCTCCAGCCCGCCGCCCAGCGCGGTGCCGTGGATCGCCGCGACCACCGGCTTGGGCGATCCCTCGATCAGTGCGAGCACGTCGTGCAGCGGTGCGCCTGTCGGCGCCTTGTCGAATTCGCTGATATCGGCACCCGCGATGAAGGTGCGCCCGGCGCAAATCAGCACGATGCCCTGCACCGCTTCATTCTCGATCGCGGCACGGAAGCCCTGGTCGAGTCCGTCGCGCACCGCAGCGGACAGCGCGTTCACGGGCGGGGAATCGAGCGTGAGCGTCGCGATACCGCCCGCCACATCGAGCTGGGCGACCGAATTTATCTGCATGACTAAATTTCCTCTCGCGCTTTGTTTCTTTCGCATTTATTCGGCTAATTAAATCGAGAAACAACTAGCGGAGTGGATGGGCGTGGGCAACGGGGAACGCGATCTTGCGGGGCGCGTGGCGCTGGTGACGGGCGCGTCCTCCGGGCTGGGCGCGCGGTTCGCCCGCCTCCTGGCATCGCGTGGTGCTCGGCTGGTGCTCGCGGCCCGCCGCGAATCGCTGCTCGCCGAACTGCGCGACTCGATCGTCGGGGACGGCGGGGAAGCGATCGGCGTGGCGATGGATGTCACCGACGAAGCCTCGGTCGTGGCCGCCTATGACGCTGCCGAGGCTGCGTTCGGCACGGTCGATACGGTCATCGCCAATGCCGGCATGAACATGGAGGGCCCCGCGCTCGATCTCGATGTCGCAGCGTTCGATCAGGTGCTGGCGGTCAATGTCCGCGGCGTGTTCCTCACCGTCCGCGAAGGCGCCCGGCGGATGATCGCGGCCAGGGCGGACGGGCGTGTGCTCATCGTCTCCTCAATCACCGCGCAATCGGTTTCGCCCGGGCTCGCGGCGTACAGCGCCTCCAAGGCCGCGGTGCTCCAGCTCGGCCGGGTGCTGGCGCGCGACTGGGCGAACAAGGGCGTCAACCTCAACATCCTGTGCCCCGGCTATATCGAGACCGATCTCAACGCCGACTGGTTCGGCACCGAAGCCGGCCACAAGCAGATCGCCAAATGGCCCCGCCGCCGCTTGATGGACGGCGACGCGCTCGATGGCGCCGTCGCGTATCTCTGCGGCCCGACGAGCCGCTTCGTCACCGGATCGGTGGTCACCGTCGATGACGGCCAGTCGCTCTAAGGGAGAATAACGCATGATCCGCACCCGTTTCACCAAGGCTTTCGGCGTCGAGCATCCGATCGTGCAGGGCGGGATGATGTGGGTCGGCACCGCCGATCTCGTCGCTCCGGTCGCCGAAGCCGGTGCGCTCGGCTTCCTCACCGCGCTCACCCAGCCGACCCCCGAGGCGCTGGTCAAGGAGATCGCCCGCGTCCGCGAACGCACCGACAAGGTCTTCGGGGTGAATCTGACGATCCTCCCCTCGATCAACCCGCCGCCCTATGCCGAATATCGTCGCGCGATCATCGAGAGCGGCATCGGGATCGTCGAGACCGCCGGCTACAAGCCGCAGGAGCATGTCGACGATTTCAAGGCCGCCGGCATCAAGGTCATCCACAAATGCACCGCCGTCCGTCACGCGCTCTCCGCCGAGCGGATGGGGGTCGATGCGATCTCGATCGACGGCTTCGAATGCGCCGGCCATCCGGGCGAGGACGACATCCCCGGCCTGATCCTGATCCCGGCCGCCGCCGACAGGGTGAAGGTCCCGATCCTCGCCAGCGGCGGCTTCGGCGACGGTCGCGGACTGGCGGCGGCGCTGGCGCTCGGCGCCGACGGCATCAACATGGGCACCCGCTTCTGCGCCACCCGCGAGGCACCGATCCACGACAATTTCAAGGCGGCGATGGTCGCCAATGACGAACGCGCGACCGAGCTGATCTTCCGCTCCTACCGCAACAGCGCCCGCGTCGCCCGCAACCGCATCGCCGAGCAGGTCGTCGCGATCGAGCGCGAGGGCCGCCCGTTCGAGGATGTCGCCGCCCTGGTGAAGGGCGCCCGCGGCCGCGAGGGGCTGGTGTCCGGCGACATCGACCACGGCATCTGGACCGCCGGCATGGTCCAGGGCCTGATCCACGACGTCCCCACCGTCCGCGAACTGGTCGAGCGCATCGTCGAGGAGGCCGAGGCGATCATCGCCCGCCGCCTCGCCGCGATGCTCGCCCCCGAACCCGTTCCCGCCTGAAGGAGCCCCCGCATGGACATGGACTGGACCCAGGCCGAGCTCGCCTTCCGCGACGAAGTGCGCGCCTTCCTCGCCGACAAGCTCACCCCCGAGATCCGCCGCGCCGGCACGCTCGCGACCAGCGTCTACCCCGATCACGAAGCCAGCATGGCCTGGCAGCGCATCCTCCACGCCCGCGGCTGGGCCGCGCCGCACTGGCCGGTCGAGCATGGCGGTTGCGACTGGAGCGTCGCCCAGCACTATATCTTCAACCGCGAGCGCATCGCGGCCGGCGCCCCTTCGCTCTCGCCGATGGGCATCCACATGGTCGCCCATGTCATCATCCGTTTCGGCACCCCCGAGCAGAAGGCCTGGTTCCTCCCCCGCATCCTCACCGGCGAGGTGTTCTTCTGCCAGGGCTATTCCGAGCCCGGCGCCGGCTCCGACCTCGCCTCGCTCCAGATGCGCGCCGAGCCGGACGGCGACGACTTCATCCTCGACGGCTCGAAGATCTGGACCACCCACGCCACCGAGGCGAACTGGATCTTCTGCCTCGTCCGCACGTCGAAACAGGGTCGCCCGCAACAGGGCATCACCTTCCTGCTCGTCCCGATGGACCTGCCCGGCATCGAGGTCCGCCCGATCCTGATGACCTCGGGCGAGCATGTGCAGAACCAGGTGTTCTTCGACGCTGTCCGCGCCCCGCGCGCCAATGTGCTCGGCGAAGTCGATGCCGGCTGGTCGGTCGCCAAATATCTGCTCGAATTCGAGCGCGGCGGCTCCTACGCCCCGGCGCTGCAGGTCCGCGTCAGCGAGATCGAGGCCGCGGCGGGCGACCGCCTGAACGCCCCCGTCCTCGCCACCCGCCTCGCCGAGCTGCGCATCCGCATTGATGTGCTCGAGATGATGGAGCTGCGCCTGCTCTCGGCCAGCGAAGGCGCCAGCGTCGGCGCGCTCGCCTCGATGATGAAGATCCTCGGCACCGAGCTGGCGCAGGACCTGGCCGCGCTCCACCTCGAGGCGGCGGGCGCCCAGGGCCTCGCCTATCAGCCGCATGTCGTGATGCCCGGCGGCGCGATCCCCGCCTACACCCCGCCGGCCGACGGCTACGCCACCGGCGCCCCCTGGCAGGCGCTCGCTCCGCTGCGCTACCTCAACGAGCGCGCGGGTTCGATCTATGCAGGTTCGAACGAGATCCAGCGCAACATCCTGGCCAAGGCGGTGCTGGGGTTGTGATGTCCAGGGCGAGCTGCTTGCCATAGCTGTTCCCCGGCCTTCGCCGGGGAACAGAATATTGCTACGACTTACGCGGCCGCCCGCATCAGCGCCGCATAGCGCGCCACCTGCGCATCGGTGCTGCCGAAGCTCTGCGCGATCACCGTCGCCCGCTTGAAATAATGGCCGACCGCCAGCTCGTCGGTCATGCCCATCGCGCCGTGGAGCTGCACCGCATTCTCGCCGATGAAGCGCGCCGCCTTGCCGATCGTCGCCTTGGCTGCCGCAACCGCGCGCGCCCGTGCCTCGGGCGGCGCGCCCAGGTTGAGCGTCGCGAGATGGCTCGCCGACACGGCCTGTTCCAGTGCCAGGAACATGTCGACCATCCGGTGCTGCAGCGCCTGGAAGCTCGCCAAAGGCTGGCCGAACTGCCGCCGCTGCCTGGCGAACTCCACCGTGTCGTCGAGCATGCGCCGCAGCACGCCCACCGCCTCCGCGCACAAGGCAGCCCGCGCCGCATCGAGCACCGCCTCGATCGCCGGACCCGCCGCACCTGGCGCGCCAAGCAGCGCATCCGCAGGAAGATGCGCGTCGATCGCGACATCCCCGGCCGGCCGGTCGTCGATCAGCTGATAGGACTGGACCGTCACCCCCGGCGTTCCGGCCTCGACCAGGAACAGCGAAGGCCCGTCTCCGTCGGTCCGCGCCGCCACGACCAGGTGGCTCGCGCCCGGCGCACCGACCACCACGGACAGTCGACCGCGCAGATGCCAGCCGCCCGGTGCCGGCTCGGCCGCGAGCATCGCGGGCTCCAGCGACGACGCGATCCGCACCGCACCACCGGCGATCTCCGCCAGCAAGTCCTCGGCCCGCGTCCCGCCGCCCGCCAGCAGCGCCGCGCCGATCACCACTGTCTCCAGGAACGGCTCCGCGACCAGTGCCTCGCCGAGCAGCTCGGAAACCAGCATCGCCTCGATCGGCCCGCCGCCCATGCCGCCGGCCGCCTCGGGCAGCAGCACGCCGAGGATGCCCAGTTCCGCCAGCGCTCGCCACAGCGCCGCATCCTGCCCACGCCCCACGCTCACCCGCGCCCGCCGCGTCTCGAAGTCATATTGCTCGCGCAGATAGCGCCGCAGCATGTCGCGCAGCATCGCCTGTTCTTCGGAAAGCTCGAAATTCACTACCGGTCCTCCACCGGTAAAGCCTTGGCGAAGCAGGCGGATGCGGCAACTGCGAGAAGTGCTAGGGCGGGGGAGCATGCAATATTCCCCTCCCTGCAAGGGAGGGGCTAGGGGTGGGTTAGAAAAGAGCGGGCTCGATGCCCGGTCTTTTCTTTTTTTCCCACCGGCTGGCTGAGCTCCCCCGGCCTTCGCCGGGGTCGCAACCCACCCCCGACCCCTCCCTTTCAGGGAGGGGAGTAATGAAAGGGAAAAAACCTACCGCGCGCTCACAAATCCCAGCCCCGCCGCGATCTGGATCGCCTGCGCCCGTCCGGTGCTGCCCAGCTTGCCCCCCGCATTGCGCAGGTGGAACCGCACCGTCGAGGTCGACAGCGACAGGATGATGCCGATCTCGCCATCGGTCTTGCCTGCCGCTGCCCAGCGCAGGCACTGGACCTCGCGCCGGGTCAGCACCATCGGCCCCGATGCCGCGCGCAGCCGCGACGAGGCTTCGGCATGGCTCGCCACCAGCTTGAGCGCCAGCCCCTGCAGCCGCACCGCATGTTTCGCGAATTTCTGCTCGATCGCGTCGCCCTCGCGCCCGGCCCACACCACCGCGCCGACGATCGCGCGCGGCAGGTGCACCGGCGCGATGATCGCCGCCGCGATGCCCGTGGTCGCGGTCACCTGCCGGCAATCGATCGAATCGAGCAGCGCGCTGGTCCGCCAGGTGCCGAGCTTTCCCTCGGCATAGAAGCAGGGCTCGGCCATCACCCGCGCCACCTGCAGGAAGGGCGCGTGCAGCGCGAGCCGGCGATTGTGCCAATATTGGTCCGAGGGATCGAGCCACTGGAAATGCGTCTCGGCATAGGGCCGCCCGTCGGCGTCGCGCATCGGCTCGGGATCGGCGATGTCGCCCTGTGCCGCGACGAACGGCAGGCCGATCGCCAGCCCCGCTTCGCGCACTTCCTCGATCAGCAGCGTGGTTTCGGCCCACGCCTGGTCGCGTTCGATCGCCATGCCTCTCTCCCGAACCCTGTGACGGGTACCAGCTTGATCTGTTCTGCCGGCAGGCGATGGTCTGCATCAAACAAGCAGCCTCCGGAAGCCAGAAAACGGAGCGAAATGGGAGAGTTGGATGACGCGATTTCAGGTGGGATCGGCGATACCCTTCCTGTTGCTTGTGGCCGGCTGCGATTGGGGTTCGAGCGTCGATCTGCGCAATGAATCGGGCTCGGTCGTCGCCGCGCAGATCCGCAAGGTCGCGGGCGGCAGCGACTTCGCCCAGCCAGGCCGCTGGGAGACGAAAATCACCCTCAACCAGGTCGATGCCCCCGGCATGCCGGCGGGTTTCGTCGACAAGCTCAAGGCGCAGATGCGCCAGCCCCAGGTCGCCGCGAGCTGCCTGACGGCCGACGACGTGAAGAAGGGCGCCTTCTATGTCGGCGAGGAGAACCAGGCCTGCCGCTATGAACGCTTCGCGATGGGCAAGGGCCGGATCGACGGCATGCTGCGCTGCTCGGACCAGATGGGCACCCGCTCGATGGCGATGTCGGGCAGCTATGCCCGCGACAAGTACAAGCTGGTCGTCACCACCGACAGCCAGAGCGCCCAGCAGCCGGGCGCTGCGGGCAAGGTATCGGTGACGATGACGATGGACGCGAAGCGCTCGGGGCAGTGCCTGGGCACGGAAGGCAGGCCGCTGACGCGGCTATAGGGACGCCCGCCCAGTTCCACTAAACTGCTCCCCGGCGCACGCCGGGGCTCAGGGTTTCTCTGCCGTCCCGCTTGTGACCCTCGGCCCCGGCGTTCGCCGGGGAACGGAACCAGTCCTCCCCCGGAGGAGTGAAGGCGAACCCAACCCCATCCCCCGTCATCCCCGCGAAGGCGGGGATGACGATCAAGGCGGGATGACGGTCGGAGGAGCGGGTGTCCCCCCAAACCTGCCACGTTCGCCAGCTTGCCGCCTGCCCACCCCCGCAGCATTTTCCGATCAAATGCCGGCACATGTGGCTCGTCCGCAGGGGTGACCGGCGACAATGGGAGAGGTGCGATGGCCAACTGGACTGCCCTGCTCGCAAGCGCTGCGATACCCCTCACGCTTGCCCCCGCCGCGCTGGCACAGACCCAGCCGCTGCTCGACGAAGCCGCGATCCGCTCGCCGCTGGCGGCCGGGTGTGCCGGCAAGTCGGACGCGACGCCGCTGCCGGTCGATCCGCGCACGCTGATCGTGCCCAGCGTCAATTCGAACCCGAACGGCGCGGTCCGCTTCAATTCCTTCTTCACCAACCTGCACAATCCTCCGGCCCCCTATGTCAACCGGCTGCCGGCGCGGCCCAGCACCTGCGGCGCCTGGCGCGCCAGCGTCGCGCGCGGCAAGCAGAACCTCGAGACGCGGCAATATTTCCTGCCCTTCTCGCGTGCCCAGGATTACGACAAGCTCTGGGCGGTCTGGGGGCTCTCCTCCAAGCCCGCCGATTTCAACGAGCAGGTCGAGAAGCGCTACGGCTTCTATCCCGCGCCCTTCCGCAATCCCTATCCGCTGCCGGGCGAGAATCCGAACACCACCAATGGCGGCTCGGGCCAGCTTCCGCTTGGCCTGATTCAGGGCAAGGGCGATGACGGCAAATGGACCGGCACGATCACCGCGTCCTGCTCGGCCTGCCATGACTCGCGGCTGGGCAATGCGAGCGAGTCCGGCTTCACCTGGGGCCTGGCCAACAGCGCCAATGACGCCGGCCTGCTCGCCTCGGACCTGTTCCGCACCAGTCCGGTCACCTGGCTCGGTCTGGCGCTGCCGATCCCGTGGAGCGACGGCCGCGGCTCCAGCGACGCGATCGGCCTGATCACCCTGCTGCCCGCCCTGTTCGACATGGACACGCTGCAGCTCGCCCCGAGCCTGCTCGAATATACGCCCGACACGCCCGCCGGCGGCATGACCAAGGCGCCGGCCTGGTTCAACCGCGCCTTCAAGACGCGGCAATTCTGGGACGGCTCGCTCACCTCGGACAACGTCCATTCGGAAATGGCGTTCGGCGTCGCCACGCTCACCCGCGATGCCACTGCCCGGCGCGCGCTGGACAGCGATTTCGAGGACATCAACAACTTCCTGCTCTCGCTCTCGGCGCCCAAATATCCCGGTGCGATCGATCGGCCGCTGGCCGAGCAGGGCGCGGTGATCTTCCACCAGCGCGATCTCTGGGCGAACGGCGCCAATGTCGAGATTCCGCGCCAGCCGGGTAACGGCTCCTGCGCGAGCTGCCACGGCGTCTATTCGCCGCGCTATGCCAACGACACCGCCTATCTGCCCGATCCGCGGCTCAAGGGCCTGCCGGGCAATGTCACGCCGATCGAGACGATCCAGACCGATCCGCGCCGGTTCAACCTGTTCGCCGATCCGCGCCAGCGCCGCGCCTGGAACAGCAGCTGGTGGGCGTACAACTCGCTCAGCCCGAGCTGGTACGGCTATCCGGTGGAGTCGCTGATCGCCAGCTCGATCCGCCGGGTCTATCGCGCGGTCTACGACAATGGCGGGCCGATCTATTCGCCGCTCGGGCCGAACGAATGGGTCGAGCCCAAGGGCTATGTCTCGCCGCCGCTCTATGGCGCCTGGGCGGGCGGGCCGTTCCTGCACAATGGCAGCGTCCCCGATATCTGGGGCATATTGAAGCCTTCGGATCGTCCGGCGGTGTGGAAGCGGCCCTATTCGCCGGCGGGCATCGGCGGCAAGAACCAGGGCTATGATTATAGCTATGCGTCCTACGACTTCGCCAAGCTCGGCTGGAAGTACGAGACGCTGAATTGCAGCAGCTCGCCTTCGGTCCCGCCCTATCAGCCGTGCAACGGCCAGGCGACGCCGGATCGCTTCTATTCGGCCTTCGCCAATTCGGCGGCGGGCTATCTCAACCTGGCCTACCAGACGCCGCCGCCGATCACCGACGAGCAGATCCGCTCGCGGATGAGCTTCAACAGCAACCTTTATGGCGACGGCAATGGCGGCCACGCCTTCACCCAGTCGCTCACCGATGCCGAGCGGCTGGCGCTGCTGGAGTATCTCAAGACGCTGTGAGCGCCTTGCAATGTAGGGTTTCGTCTGGCTGGCTTGGGCGGCCGGTTTCCAGGCCGGCCGCTCCTTGAATCTGTCAGGCCTCGACTTGCGCCCAGTAGCGGTCGCGCAGCAGCCTTTTGTAGAGCTTGCCCGTGGGGTGGCGCGGCAGTTGGTCGACGAAATCGATCCGCCGCGGCTGCTTCACGCGGGAGAGCTGCGGGGCGAGCCATTCGGTCAGTTCCTCGGCAAGCGCGGAGGAGGGTTCGAATCCCTCCCCTGGCTCGACCACCGCGATAACCTGTTCGCCCATATCGGGGTGGGGAGCGCCGATTACCGCCACATCGGCCACCTTGGGATGGAGCACCAGCAGGTTCTCGATCTCCTGCGGATAGATGTTCACTCCGCCGGAAATGATCATGAAGCTCTTGCGGTCGGTAAGGTAGAGAAACCCCTCCGCATCGACATGGCCGACATCCCCCAGCGTGGTCCAGCCATGGCGGTTGGCGGCAGCTTCGGTCTTCTCGGGATCGTTGTGATAATGGAACCCGGGCCCGCCTTCGAAATGGACCAGCCCGGTTTCGCCAGTCGGCAGCGGCTCGCCGTCCTCGTCGCAGATCCGGATCGTGCCAAGCACCGCGCGGCCGACCGATCCTGGATGGGCCAGCCAGTCCTTCGCGCCGATCATCGTCAGGCCATTGCCTTCGGTCCCGGCATAATATTCGAGCAGCACCGGCCCCCACCAGTCGATCATCGCCTGCTTCACCGGCACCGGGCAGGGCGCGGCGGCATGGATCGCCATGCGCAGGCTGGTCAGGTCGTGCCGGCTGCGGGCTTCGTCGGGCAGCTTGAGCATGCGGATGAAGTGCGTCGGCACCCATTGCGCATGCGTCACCCGGTGCCGCTCGATCAGCGCGAGCGCCTGCTCGGGATCGAACTTCTGCATGACGACCACGGTACCCCCCAGCCGATGCACCGCCATGCACCAGCGCAAGGGCGCGGCATGATAGAGCGGAGCCGGGGAGAGATAGACGGTATCGCCGTCCACCGCCGCATGCCGGGCGATGCCGACCATGGCGTTGGGCATGGTGATGTCGGTCTCGGGCAGCTGCGGGCGGATGCCCTTGGGTCGCCCGGTGGTGCCCGAGGAATAGAGCATGTCGGTGCCGGCGCGCTCGTCGGCGATGCGCGTGGCCGGCATTGCGCCGGCCTCGGCTTCCCAGGCGCGGAAGGGCGGCACGGCGCCGTCGAGCATGAACAGCGCGACGTCGTCCAGCGCCACTTCCGCCGCTACCGCACTCGCAACCGATGCCAGTGCCCGGGAAGAGATCAGCGCCCGCGCGCCGCTGTCCTGCACAATGAATGCGGCTTCGCTCGCCGTCAGCCGCGAGGATACAGCCACGAAATAAAGTCCGGCCCGTTGCGCCCCCCAAGCGATCTCTAGGAAGCGGAGATGGTTCTCCAGCAGCACCGCGACCGCGCCCCCCGGTTGAAAGCCGAGCGCGCGGAACAGCTGGGCCGCCTGGTTCGAGCGGGCTTCGAGCTCGCCGTACGTCAGGGCCTGGCCCGTCTCGGCCAGGATCAGCGCGGGCTTCTCCGGCGCGGTTTCGGCGTGGACGCAGGGATGCATTCGGCCCTCTCTCCTCTCCATCGGGAGCGGTTTCCGCTCTCCGAGGCGCAGCATAGCCGAACCGCGGAAATGCGCTGCTATCGCTAGTGATAGTTCCGCATGCCGGGGCAGGCGGCGATACCGGACGGGCGACCAGGGAGAGGAAAATGGCGCCAGACACGCCCGTCATGGTGGGCATCGGGGAGTCGATCGACCGCCCCTTCGCGATTTCGTCGGCCAGGGAGCCGCTGGCGCTGATGGCCGAGGCCGCGCGTTCTGCCGACGCGGATGCCGGTGGCGGGCTGCTCGGCCGGGTCGACGCACTTGACGTGGTGAGCATCGTCAGCTGGCGCTATGCGGATGTCGCCGCGTCGCTCTGCGCCGAACTCGACATCGCGCCGCATACACAGGCCTTTCACGAGGTCGGTGGGGAATCCCCGGTCCGCCTGCTTCACGAAGCGGCGCTGCGGATCGCCCGGGGCGAGAGCAGGGTCGCGCTGGTCGTCGGCGCGGAGGCGCAGCACAGTGCGGCGCGGGCGAAGCGCGAAGGCGAGCCGCCACCCTGGACGCCCTTCGCCAGGGACGCACCCTCGCCGCTGCGCGGGGCCGACATCGTCCACCCGCTCGCGCTGCGCCACGGCCTGTCGACCCCTACCCAGGTCTATCCGTTGTTCGAGATGGCCAGCGCCGCCGCCTGGGGCCAGTCGCCGGAAGAAGCGCGGGCGGAGTCGGGCACGCTCTGGGCGCGATACGCCAAGGTCGCCGCCGAGAACCCCCGCGCCTGGATGCGCAAGGCCGCGACCGCGCACGAGATCGTCACACCTTCCGAGGCCAACCGGCTGATTGCCTGGCCCTATACCAAGCTGATGGTTGCCAACCCGGCGGTGAACCAGGGTGCAGCGGTGATCGTCACCAGCCTTGAGGTCGCCCGCGCGGCCGGTATCCCCGACGAGCGCATGATCCACATCCTCGGCGGCGCGGCGGCCAGCGAGCCGCGCGACTTCCTCGCCCGGGATGGGTTCGCCGCCAGCCCCGCGCAGGACGCAGTGCTCGCGGCAGCATCGGCACTGGCGCCCGGCGGCTTCGACGCGCTCGAGCTGTACAGCTGCTTCCCCTGCGTCCCCAAGATGGCGCGCCGCAGCCTGGGCCTCGGCCCCGATGTCGAACCGAGCGTCACCGGCGGCCTGACCTTCTTCGGTGGTCCGCTCAGCAACTATATGCTGCACGCCGCCTGCGCGATGGTGCGCGTGCTGCGCGGTGGCGGCACCGGGCTGCTCTACGGCCAGGGCGAGTTCGTCACCAAGCATCATGCGCTTGTCCTGTCGCGCGAGCCCGGCGCGCCGATCGCTCCCGGCTATTCGGTGCAGGCCGCAGCGGATGCCCGCCACGGGCCGGTGCCTGAACTGGTTGAGCCCGAACCCGGCCCGGCGACGCTCGAAAGCGCGACGATCCTGTACCAGCGCGACGGATCGGTCGATCGCGGCGTGGTCGTGCTGCGCACGCTCGAAGGCGCTCGCACCCTAGCCACGGTGCCGGCCGAGGATAGCGAGACGCTCGCGCTGATAACCGGCGAAGCACGCTTCCCGGTCGGCCTGATCGGCACGATCAACGACCAAGGCCAGTGGAGCCCGCAATGATGACCCCAACCCTGTATCATTGCCGCGACGCCCGCTCGTTCCGCGTGCTCTGGATGCTCGAGGAACTGGAAGCCGAATATCGGCTGGAATTGCTGCCCTTCCCGCCGCGGGACCGGGCGCCCGGCTATCTCGAGCTCAACCCGCTCGGCACCATCCCGCTCTTCCTGGAAGGCGAGGCACGGATGACCGAGTCCGCCGCGATCTGCCACTATCTTGCGACTACGCGGGGCGACGGCCGTTTCGCTATCGCCCCCGGCGAGCTTGGCTATGCGGCCTATCTCGACGCGCTTTCGTTCGGCGAGGCCACGCTCACTTTCCCGCAGACCCTGGTGCTGCGCTACGCGATGCTGGAGGACGAGGCGCGGCGGGTGCCGCAGGTCGCGGACGACTACCGGCAATGGTATCTCGCTCGCCTGCGTGGCCTCGAAGCGATGCTGGCCGAAGCCGATCATGTCGCGGGCGGTAGCTTCACCGCCGCGGACATCTCGGTCGGCTATGCGCTGATGCTCGCCGAGTTCCTCCGCATCGGCGACGGCGGTCTGCTGCGTGTCGCCGCCTATTGGGAGCGACTGCGTGCCCGCCCGGCCTTTGTCCGCGCCAAGGCGGCGCAGGTGCAGGAGCGGGCGGCATGATGCTGGAGGGTATCCGCGTCGTCGACATGACGACGATCGTGTTCGGCCCCTATGCCACCCAGATGCTCGCCGACATGGGCGCGGAGGTCATCAAGGTCGAGGCGCCGGGCGGCGACCAGACCCGGCAGTTCGGCCGATCCCGTGCTGCTGCGCGGCAGATGGGTCCGGTGCATTGCACGCTCAACCGCGGCAAGCGGGCGATCGCGCTCGACCTGAAGGTGTCCGAGGACGCTGAAACCATGCGCCGCCTGCTCGCCACCGCCGATGTGTTCATCCACAACGTCCGCGGTGAGGCGATGGAGCGGCTCGGCTTCGGCTATGAAGCGGTGCGCAGCCTGCGCGGGGACATTGTCTATGTCCATTGCCAGGGCTTCGGTTCGGGCGGCCCCTATGCCGGCTTGCAGGCCTATGACGACGTAATCCAGGCCGCGACCGGTACCGCCACCCTGCTGCCCCGTGCCGACGGCAATCCGGCCCCGCGGTACCTGCCGTCGCTGATCGCCGACAAGGTTGCCGGGCTCTACGGCGCCCAGGCGGTGCTCGGTGCGCTGGTCCATCGGCTGCGCAGCGGGGAGGGGCAATTCGTCGAGGTGCCGCTGTTCGAGAGCTTCGCGCATTTCATGCTGCAGGAGCATCTGTTCGGCGCTGCCTTCGATCCGCCGCTCGAGCCCGCCGGCTATCCGCGCCAGATCGATCCTAACCGCCAGCCTTTCCCTACCGCGGACGGCCATGTCAGCATCGTGCCCTATACGCCGGCGACGATCGCGAAATTGTTCGAGTTGCTCGGTGCGACGGAAGTGTTCGACGATCCCCGCTTTGCCACGCCGATGGACCGGTTGCGCAATATCAGCGCGCTCTATGGCGAGATCGCCCGCTTCACCCCGGCGAGGACCAGCGCGGAATGGGTGAGAATCCTCAATGCCGGCGGCGTGCCCTGCATGCCGGTCCGCGATCTCGATGCGATCCGCGAAGACCCGCATTTGGCGGCGACCGGCTTCTTCCGCGCGCGAACGCACCCGGAGGAGGGGGACTATGTCGAGATGCCGCTCCCGATCCGCTTCGGCGTGCGGGCGGTGCCGGACGGTGCGGTGCCGCCGAGGATCGATGCCGATGGGGAAGCGATCCGGGCGGAGCTGGGGCCACAATAATCGTCATCCCGGCTTTCGCCGGGATGACGGCTGGTGGAGAGCGGGCCTCGAGGCTTTAAGCCGCCACCCGCGCCTTAGCCGTCGCCAGGATCATGTCGCTGGCCTTCTCCGCGATTGCGATCGTCGGTGCATTGGTATTCCCCGAGACGATCCGGGGCATGATGCTGGCATCGACCACGCGCAGCCCACTTATCCCGTGCACCCGCAACTCGGGATCGACCACCGCGCGCGGGCCATGCCCCATCATGCAGGTGCCGACCGGGTGGTAGAGCGTCGTCCCCGCCCGTCGCGCATGCGCCAGCAGATCGGCATCGCTCTGCAGTTCGGCACCCGGCTGAAGCTCGTGGTCGATGAAGTCCGCCAGCGGCTTCTGCGCCGCGATCCGCCGCCCCCAGCGCAGGCCGGCGACAATCACTTCCTGGTCGAGCGGATCGCTGAGGTAATTGGGTGTGATCCGCGGCGGCGCCAGCGGGTCGGCCGAGCGGATGCGCACGGTCCCGCGCGACTCCGGGCGGAGCTGGCAGGCGGCGATGCTGATTCCCGGCAGCTTCTCCAGCTGCATCTTCTGCAGCCGGGCGAGCGCATCGCCGTCCACCGTCGCGGGCAGGATGTGGAACTGGATGTCCGGCGAGGCGAGATCGGGCCGTGAGCGGCAAAAGGCGGCGATATGCGCGGCTGAAAGGGTAAGCAGCCCCTTGCGTGCCACCGCATAGCGCGCGACTTCGCCGAGAAGCCGCAGCCCCCGGCTGAGTTCGTTGACCGAGACGGTGCCAGGCTTGAGCCGGTAGTTTGCCGAGATCAGCAGATGGTCCTGGAGGTTCTCGCCCACACCGGGCAGGTCACGCACCACCGCGATACCCTGTTCGCGCAGCAATTCGCCCGGCCCGATGCCCGAGAGCTGGAGCAGCTGCGGCGAGTTGATCACGCCGCCCGCCAGGATCACTTCGCACACAGCCTGCGCGACCAGCCGCTTGCCGCCGCGCACGAACTCGACGCCGGTGGCCCGGCCGGTCTCGATCACCACGCGCGTCGCCTGGGCATGGGTGACGACACGCAGGTTCGGCCGCTGCATCGCTGGATGGAGATAGGCCACGGCCGCCGAGCAGCGCCGCCCGTTGCGCACGGTCAGTTGGTACCAGGCGACGCCTTCCTGCTCCGGCCCGTTGATGTCGCGCTGGGGCAAGCCAAGTGCCTCGCACGCCTGCACCACCGCTTCGGACACCGGATGCGATCCGGCGGGGTCGGTGACGCTCAGCGGTCCGCCGGCGCCATGCGTTTCGCAGGCGCCATGCTGCTGGTCCTCGGAGCGGCGGAAATAGGGGGCGATGTCGTCCCAGCTCCAGCCTTCGCAGCCCATCTGCCGCCAGCCGTCATAATCGGCGCGCTGGCCACGGACATACAGCAGCCCGTTGATCGAGGAGGAGCCGCCCAGCACCTTGCCGCGCGGCCAGATGTGGCAGCGACCCTCGGTGCCTTCATCGGGCTCGGTGCGGTAGAGCCAGTTGACCTTGGGATCCTTCAGCGTCTGCGCATAGCCCACGGGGACGTGGATCATCAGGTTCGACAGGAACTGTCCGCGTTCCCGCAAAGGCCGGTCGTCGCCACCCGCCTCGAGCAGCAGCACGCGGTTCCGGCCATCGGCGCTCAACCGGTCGGCGAGCACACAGCCGGCCGAACCGGCACCCACGATCACGTAATCGGCTTCGAAGCGTTCGGGCATCAGGCTTTCCGGCGACGATAGAGATAGTTGGCGGGCAGGCCGAGCCGCTTGCAGGCCTCGACCGGCGGGGTGCCGGGGATCGGCACCCGCTCGAACAGCGCGCCGAGCGTGCGGACGGTGCGGCGTTCCCAGCCGCGCAGCCGCCATTCCTCGCCGTCCAGTTCCAGCGTCTTGCGTGCCCAGTCCGGCAGCAACGCGATCGCCGCGCGCACCATCATTCCCTGGAAGGGACGGAGCGGCAGCGGCACGCCCCGGGTAGCGAGCATGATGTCTAGGAAATCGCCGATGATGGCGTGCGGCTCCAGCCGTCGCCGCATCGCTTCGAATTGTGCCTGCTGCTCGGCAACCGACAGCGGCGCGCCATGCGCGAGGAACAGGTCGGCCGAGGGCTTGGCCTCGACATACGACCGATCCTTCTCCTCGCGGGTCAGCGTCCGGCAATAGGCCGAATAGGCTTCCATGAAGCCGAAGCCTACCGTGCATTGCACCCAGTTGAGCAGCTCGGGATCATTGGCGTGATAGGTCTCACCGCGCGGCGTCTGTCCACGCACGCGTTCGTGCATGCGTGTCACCCCGGTGATCACCTTGGTGGCGACATTGGCGGGGGCATAGACACTGACATGGGTGACATAGCCGGTGCGCTGCAGCCGGGTCAGCGGATCGGTCGGGAAGATCGAATGTTCCCACACGCCCGAACGCACCCGCGGTTCGCCCAGTTCGAGCAACACCGCCGCGATCCCGCCGACGAACAAAGCGACGGGGTTCTTGAACACTGCCCAGGCGACCGAGTCCGGCGGATAGAGCGCCGGCGCGCCTGGCGGATTGGAATAGTCGATGCGTGGCAGGATCCGCTTGCCCCCCGGCGCCGCGGTGGGCGCGGGGCCGGGGGGAAGCGGGATGGCCTGCTCACGCATCGGGATCAGAAACCGGCGGTCAGCGAGGCGCCGAACGTGCGCGGACGGCCGGCATAGCGGACGTTGAGGTTCTGGTTGTCCACTACCGAGGTCCAGTAATATTCGTTGGTCAGGTTGCGGGCCCAGATCGTAAGGCCCCATTTCCCGTCGGCGCTGGCGATGCCGATGCTGCCATTGACCAGTGCATAGCCCTTGATCCGGAACAGCGGGTCCTCGCCGAAGTCGCTGTGGGTCTCGCTCTGATAGGTGGCGTTGGCGGTCGCCTGGAAGTTCAGGCTCGACGAGATCGGCAGGTTGAGCGTCGCGGTGCCGCTGGTCGAGAATTCCGGCGCGAACGAGAATTCCGATCCGTCGTAGTTGGTCGGGATGCCTGCCGCGTTGGCGCCGGTATAGTCGGCGATCTTGGTCTTCAGGTATGTCGCGTTCCACGCGAAGGTGAAGGCCGGCGAGGGCCGCAGCGTGATCTCGCCGTCGATGCCCCAGGCATGCGAGCTCGGGATATTCACCAGCCGCTGCAGCGCGCCGAAGGTCGGGTCGGCCACGTACGAGCTGAACTGCTTGTCGGTATAGTCGTAATAGAAGCCGCTGACATTCACCTGCGCCAGCCGCCCGCCCACCGCGGTCTTGATGCCGGCTTCATAGGCGGTCAGCTTTTCCTGACGGGCGGGAGTGAACTGCACCGCGCGATTGGCCGGCACGATCGGCACCACACCCGATTTCACGCCGCGCGCCACCGAAGCGTAGAGCAGGGTGCCCGGCGCCGCCTGGTAGTTGAGCGAGAAGCGGCCCGAGAAATTGCTCTCGTCGAGCACCGAATGGACCAGCTTGTCGGTGTTGGTCGCGGGATCATAGGTGGTGCAGCCGTCCTTCTGCACCATCGGCGCGAGCAGGCCATAGCTCTGGAAGATCACGGCACGACCGGCGGTGTTCACGATCGGCAGGTAATTGCCATTGTAATCGACCGAGCAGCCGTCCAGCTCGCCATGGTCGATGCCAAGCCGCGCGCCGGCATTGATCTTGAAACCGCTGCCCAGGTCGAATTCGGCCGTCGCGAAGCCGCTATATGTCTCGTTATAGCCGCTCGCCCGGCCCGCGCCTTCGCGGAAGCCGACCGCCACCTGTGCAGGCGTATAGCCGCCGGGATTGAAGATCGCATTGGTCACCGGATTGGCTAGGATGCCCTGCGCGGCCAGACGCAGGTAAACGACCGAGCTGTTCTCGCCGATCAGGAAGCGGCTGTTCTCGCGCAGGTCGTCATGCGCGTAATAGCCGCCCACCGTCCAGCGGAAGCCCGGGCCATTGCCCTCGAAGCGCAGCTCCTGCGAAAACGACTTGATCCGCGCATCATATTGCGTCGAGACGATTTCCCACGGCGCGCCGCTGAAATCGACCACGTCCTTGCGGGTGAAGTCGTTGTATCCGGTCAGCGAGATCACCGAGAGCTGGTCGTTGGGCGACCAGGTCAGCCGCATCTGGGCCGAGACGAAGTCGGACTTGGCGCGGGGCGGTCCCATGCCGGTGGCGAGGCCCACCGTCGCCGCGCGTGCACCGGCGGGCTGCCAGCCGGCATCGCTCGCCCGGGTCGGCTGGTTGTTCTGCAGATAGGCGAGCAAAGCCGCCGAGTTGAAGTCGCCCGGCCCCACGGCGGGGGAGGCGGCGGAGAGCCGGTTGGTCAGGTTCAGGCTGATCGCCTGGCCGGCCTGGGTATCCGAACGGTCGCGCCAGCCCGAGACGGTGATGAGCCCTTCGAACTTGCTCGACGGCTGGAAGCTCAGCGAGGCGCGGGCGCCCCAGCGCTTGACCTTGCCCAGCTTCTCGCCGCGGCTCTGGTCGATCTGCCAGCCCTCGTCGCTGTTCTCGTCGCGGCCCGATACGCGCAGCGCGGCATTGTCGCCGAGCGGCAGGTTCAGATAGGCCTCGACATTGTAGGTCTCGTAGTTGCCTGCCTCGATCGTGCCGCCCGCGGCGAAATCCTTGCCCGGCTTGGCGGTGATGAAGTCGATCAGGCCGGCAGTGGTGTTGCGGCCATAGAGCGTGCCCTGCGGCCCCTTGAGCACTTCGACGCGCTCCAGGTCGTAGATCGGCCCGCCGGCCATCGACGGATAGGGATAGGCCAGCTCGTCCTGATAGATGCCCACGGTCGAGGTGGCGGTGATGTTGGTGGTGTTGAAGCCGATGCCGCGCAGCGTGAAGATCGGCACGCCCGAATAGGCCGGCGAAACCTGGAGGCCGGGCACCGAGCTGGCGAGCGACTCGACATCGGTGATCTGCAGGTCCTTCAGCGTGTCGGCGGAGAGCGCCTGCACCGCCAGCGGCACCTTGTTGATCGATTCCGAGCGGCGCTGGGCGGTGACGACGATCTCGTCATTGCTGGTTTGCGGGCCCTCCGCCTTGGGTGCCGGAGCTTCCTGCGCCAGCGCGGGTGCGGCGAGCAGCAGCCCGAGCGCGGATCCCATCAGCAAGCCTGCCTTGATCGCCATATCCTCTTCCCCTCCATATCGCCGATCCGCCTCGATTTTCGGGGTCGATTTCCGGCTGTTGTTTGTTTGAATAATTAGCTTTAGGGAAAGCGCTGTGCAGCTATCGTATGTGATAGGGAAGAACATGGCCTCTGACGCGCAGAATATGCCCTGGGAACTGGCCGGCCGGATCGTCGAGCATGGCCGCCGCATGGGCCTGCCGCTGATCGCCGCCTGCGCCGACATCAGCAGCGCCCGGCCGGTGCAGCTGGCCGACGGCACGCCGGTCAGCGCGCTGTTCGAATTCACCCATGATGCGGGTGCCTATTGGGCCCAGGGCGATTTCGCGCTGCGCAACGCGATCGTCTCGGTCGCGCGCCATCTCGCCGAGCCCTTCTATTACGACCAGGGCCGGATCCGCAGCTGGCGGCCGCTGCGGATCGAACCGCAGATCGAGCGCGAGGCGATGCAGCGCAGCTACCGGGTGGAAAGCGCGATCGTCGCGCCCGTCCACCTCCCCGCCGGCGTGATCGGCGCGGTGGTCTGGGCGACGACCACGCCCGGTCTCGACATCGACGCGCTGTTCGAGCGCGAGGCTTCGGTGCTCCATCCGCTGGCGCTGCGCTTCATCGCCACCTGCAATGCCGGGCCCGACGCCTCGACCGATATCGTCCAGCACAAGCTCACCCGGCGCGAGGTCCAGTGCCTCAAGCTCGCCGCGGCGGGCAAGACGGACGGCGAGATCGGGACGATCCTTGGCCTGTCGGTGCCGACGATCCGCTTTCACATGCGCCGCGCCAGCAGCCGGCTGGGCGAGAATGGTCGATTGCGCACGGTGCAACGCGCGGTCGCCCTGGGCTTCGCGCGGCCCAACTGACAATAACGGGAGGTTGGCGCGGCGGTGTCGCGCCGGTTAAGGTACGGAAATGGCAAGCAAGGCAAAGGCTCCGGTCGTGCGACTGGAGGCAAGTTCGGCGGATCAACTGCTCAACGCGACCAGCGCGTTGATGATCGAGCGCAACACGGTCGATATCACCTTCGCCGATATCGCGGAGAAATCGGGGCTCAATGCCGCGCTGATCCGCTATCATTTCGGCAGCAAGCTCGGCATGTTCATGGCGCTGCTCGAGCGCGATGCCGGCGGCACGTTTGACGATCTCGAGCGGCTGGTGAAGGCCGACATGGATGCCGGCCAGAAGCTGCGCCACCACGTCCACGGCATCATCAAGGTCTATTATCGCTATCCCTATATGAACCGCCTGGTCGCCGCGCTTGCGGTAGAGACCGACAGCGAGACCGCGCGTTTCATCTCCGAGCGGTTCAGCCGGCCGCTCGCCGCCGCGCAAAAGGCGATCCTCGAGCAGGGCGAGGCCGAGGGCATCTTCCGCAAGATCGATCCGATGCTGTTCTATTTCTCGCTTATCGGCATGTGCGACCATCTCTTCATCGGCCGCCACTCGCTCCGCTACGCCTTTGGGGTGGAGGATATCGATGACGATCTGCGCAAGGCCTATGCCGTGCACGTCACCGATCTGCTGATGCGCAGCGTGCTGGTGAAGCCCGAAACCGACGCCTGACTTGCGAATCGCTTAATCAAGCGATTAAACAATGCTCGAGGGCAAAAACGCCCCGCGGTTCGAACCGGCTCGGAGAGGAGCGGCATATGGGCGATACACTGGTTGCAGAAGCCTTGTCGGGCTGGATCGATTTCGAGGCGATGCCCCGGCTGGGCGACATCCCCGCCTATCATGCGAAGCATCGCCCACATGCCATCGCCACCTGCTTCGAAGGGCGCGATACCGACTGGTCTACGCTCGATCGTCGCAGCGACCGGGTTGCCCGCGCGTTGCGCGCCGCCGGCTGCCGGGTAGGGGATCGCATCGCCTATCTCGGCAAGGGCAGCGACGAGTTCTTCGAGCTGCTGTTCGGCGCCGCCCGCGTCGGTGTGGTGGTGGTGCCGATCCAGTGGCGGCTCGCCACCGCCGAAATCTGCACGATCCTCGCCAATGCCCAGGTCAGCCTGCTCTTCGCCGGCCCCGACCAGATCGGTCGCGCCGCTGAATGCGCCGCCAATGACACGATCCGCGAGACGATCGCGATGGAGGACGGGGTCGAGGGTTTCCGCAGCTTCGCCGCCTGGCGCGATGCCGCACCCGAGCAGGCCATCCCCGACGATGTCGATGCCGATGACGTCGCGCTCCAGCTCTATACTTCGGGGACCACCGGCGAGCCCAAGGGCGTGATGCTCAGCCACCGCAACCTGCTGCGCGGCCGCACCGACTCCATGGCGCAGGCGATGCCGTGGAACGAGTGGCTCGAAGGCGACGTCAATCTCGTTGCCCTTCCGCTCGGCCATATCGGCGGTGTCGGCTGGGCGATCGTCGGCTATTTCAACGGCGCCACTTCGATCGTCCACCGCGAGTTCGTCCCCGCCGCGGTGCTGGAGGCGATTGCGCAGGGCGGCGTCACCAAGATGTTCGTCGTGCCCACCGCGCTCCAGATGCTGCTGATGCTGCCCGGTGTACGCGAGGCGGATTTCAGCCGGCTGCGCTACATTCTCTACGGCGCCTCGCCGATCGCGCTCGACCTGCTGCGCGAGGCGACCGAAGTGTTCGGCTGCGGCTTCGCCCAGCAATATGGCATGACCGAAACCTGCGGGACGATCGTCTATCTTCCGCCCGAGGACCATGATCCCGCCGGCAACGAGCGGATGCGCAGCGCCGGCCTGCCGATGCCCGGCGTCGAGATCCGGGTCGTCCACCCGACCCAGCGCACCGCGCTCCCCGTCCGCGAGGTCGGCGAAGTCGAGACCCGCTCGGTCGCCAACATGGTCGGCTATTGGAACCTGCCCGAGACCACTGCGGACACGGTCGATGGCCAGGGCTGGTTGCGCACCGGCGACGCCGGCTATCTCGACGAAGACGGCTATCTCTACATCTGTGACCGCTTCAAGGACATGATCTGCTCGGGCGCCGAGAACATCTATCCCGCCGAAGTGGAGAGCGCGATCTTCGGCCATCCGGCCGTCCAGGAAGTCGCGGTGATCGGCGTCCCGCACGACAAATGGGGCGAGGAAGTGAAGGCAGTGGTCGTGCTAAAGCCCGGCGCCGAGCCCGATGATGCCTCTATCCTCGCCTACGCCCGTGAGCGGATCGGCGGGTTCAAGGTGCCCAAGTCGGTCGATTTCGTCGCCGCCCTGCCGCGCACGCCCTCGGGCAAGGTCATGCGCCGGGCGCTGCGCGATCCATACTGGGCCGGCCGCGAAAGGGGAGTGAACTGATGCTCGATACCGCTCGCCGCACCGGCCAGGACGAAAGCCAGGCCCTGTTTCGCGAAAGCGTCCGCCGCTTCCTCGCTGCCGAGGGTGTCCCGCATCTCGATCGCTGGGAAGAGGCCGGCATCGTCGATCGCGATTTCTGGACCAAGGCGGGCAGCGCCGGCCTGCTCTGCCCGACCGTGCCCGAGGAATATGGCGGCCCGGGCCTCGACTTCGCCTATAACGCGATCGTCACGGAGGAGCATGCCTATGCGCGCGTTCCCTCGGGCATCACCCTCCAGTCTGACGTGCTGGCCGATTATTTCATCGCCTATGGCTCGGAAGAGCAGAAGCGCGAATGGCTGCCCGGCATGGTTTCGGGCGAGAAGGTCGCGGCGATCGCGATGACCGAGCCGGGCGCGGGATCGGACCTGCAGGCGATCCGCACCACCGCGCGGCTCGACGGCAATCACTATGTCATCAACGGCACCAAGACCTATATCTCCAACGGCCAGACCGCCGATGTCGTGATCGTCGTTGCCAAGACGAACGTGGAGCTTGGCGCCAAAGGCACCAGCCTGTTCCTGGTCGAGGCCGATCGCGCGGGCTTCGCGCGCGGGCGCAACCTCGACAAGATCGGCCTGCACGGCGCCGACACCAGCGAGCTGTTCTTCGAGGATGTCCGCGTGCCGGCGACCAACATGCTCGGCCAGGAAGGCCGCGGCTTCGCCTATCTGATGCGCAATCTGCCGCAGGAGCGGCTGACCATCGCGATCGGCGCCCAGGCCAGCGCCCAGCGCGCCTTCGACGAGGCGCTCGGTTTCGTGAAGGAGCGCAAGGCGTTCGGGAAGACGGTGTTCGATTTCCAGAACACCCGCTTCACCCTCGCCGACCTCGCGGCGAAGCTGCAGATCGGCTGGGCCCATATCGACTGGGCGCTCGCCCGCCATCTCCGCCACGAGCTGACCCCCGAGGAAGCCTCGGCCGCCAAGCTGTGGCACACCGATACCCAGTGGCAGATCATCGACGCCGCGCTGCAGCTCCACGGCGGCGCCGGTTATATGAACGAATACCCGATCGCCCGCCTCTGGCGCGACGCCCGCGTCTCGCGGATCTTCGGCGGGACCAACGAGATCATGAAGGAAGTAATCGGGCGGGGGTTGTAGCCAAAGGCGTTTGCTAAGCCGTAGTTTGCCTGAGCTTCCTATAAACGTTACGCGAAGAGCAGAGCTTACTGTGTGTTTGAGGCCGAGTTCGGCCATTCTGGCCGTTTGAGATCCTTGCCTGAAATAATCGCTGCAACGAGTTCTAACCGGCCGCCAACGAGCTCGCGAATAATCTCTTGATCCTCTGAGGTGCCGTCGCGATCGTCGAGGTCTGTTGCAATGGGCTCGAGTACCAAGTTTATCAGTTTGAGCTGGCCGCCGACCGCAACGAGGTGACGGGCCGTCGATCTGGGCCCCTGATCCGAGAGTTCAAAGATTGGAAACCGATCAATTTCGTTAGCGACGGTTACCATGCTGAGTCCTGCTGCACGTATCGAGACGGCCGTCGGCAAGAAGTGCGCCGACGTTCGATGATAGCTTTCAAGAACCTCGAAGCCATTCAATAGGAGGCGGGCCGCCGCATTCTTCAATTGGCGACGTCTTTGCCAATGAGGCGCGAAGGCAGTTATGTAAGTCACGACCAGTGCCAGCATTGCTCCAAGAAATTGTGCCCAGCCAGACAGGCTCTCATGGACTTCTAGCCAGGCAATGGTGTCTGCCACCGGGTCTCGGCCTCAATCTACAATCGATGTAGCGCTTAACGTAGTACGGGAATGACGAAGGTGGAAGTCAGGCGGCAGTGTTGTGCCCAAACCGCCCGGCCCGCTTCGCCGGCCACAGCGCCACCAGTCCCACCGCCGTGCACACCAGCAGTGCCGGCAGCGAAGCCTCGGGCCCAAACCCGCCGCCGCTCAACCAGACGTTGGCATCGGTATGTGCAATGCTGCGCGCCAGTGAAGGTCCGAAATTCCCGCCCGACACGGCTGCGCCGAAGACATAGCCCTGGGTGAAGTTCCACGCGCCATGCACGCCGATCGACATCCATAGCCGCCCGGTCAGCGCGTACAGCGCGCCCAACATGATCCCGGCCTCGAGCGCGATGCACACCACACTCATCACGGTCGCGCCGGGATTGAACGCATGGCCCAGCCCGAACAGCGCTGCCGAGGCGGCAAAGGCGACCACCGGCCCGAACGTGCGCCACAACAGGCGCAGGATCACGCCGCGCACCAGCAGTTCCTCGACCACCGCCGATTGCAGCGCCAGCCCGGCCCCGCGCCATGCCGGCGCGACGCCGTGCCACTCGAAGCTGTAGAGGCCGGCGCCGATCAGGATCGTCATCACCGCCACGAACATCGCCGAACCAAGCCCAAGGCCGATCGCGAGCTGCCCCGCCGCCGGCTTCAGCGCCAGCTCGCCCGGCCAGCGATCCTCGCCCAGCCGTACGAGCAGCGTGTAGATACCCAGCGCCAACAGGCAGGCCACGCCGCTGGCGACAAGACCCAGCATCGGGTCGCCCTTGGGCAGCAATTGCTGCACCGGCACCATCGCGACGCGCAGCGAGAGCCCGATCAGCACGGCCATGCCCAGCATCCAGGCGATTGCCCGCAGCCAGCGCAATCGCCCTGGTTGCAGGATACGGCGTTCGCCAAGTGCGATCGGAATGGCGGAATGGATGGTCAACTCGAATCCCCCTGAAATGCGACGCCAGGACGTTCGCAAGGGCCTTGCCACATGCGAAACGACCCGCCGGCGCTGGGGGAGGCACCGGCGGATCGCGCAGTCTGTGGTGAATTACGCCACGGCTTGGCGCCGATCCCCAATCGCAATTGGGGTTCAGTGCCAACTCAGCTCAGGCGACGTCCTCGACCTGGTCGAGGTAGGCGCCGTAGCCGAGGGATTCCATCTCCGCCCTGGGGACGAAGCGTAGCGAGGCTGAATTGATGCAATAGCGCAGCCCGCCGCGATCGAGCGGGCCGTCCTCGAACACATGGCCGAGATGGCTGTCGCCATGCGCCGAGCGGACCTCGGTGCGGATCATGCCGTGGCTCGTGTCGCGCAGCTCGGTGACATTGGCGATCGGCCTGGTGAAGCTCGGCCAGCCGCAGCCGGATTCATACTTGTCGGACGACGCGAACAGCGGTTCGCCCGAGACGATGTCGACATAGATGCCGGCTTCCTTGTTGTTGAGCAGCGGGCCGGTGCCCGGGCGCTCGGTGCCGTTCTGCTGGGTCACGCGGAACTGCTCCGGGGTCAGCGCGGCGATGGCTTCATCGGTCTTGCGATAGTCGGTCATGCAAATCTCCGTTTCGCTGCGCTATGTGGGTATCCGCATGGCGAAGAAAAAGCGCATCCTCACCGCGACCATGGCCGATGGCTATGTCAAGACGATCGGGCCGACCAACGCGTCCTTCACCCATTACTGGCGCATCGTCGCGCATCTCGGCGGCGGCAAGACCGAAGTGTTCTGGGGGCACGCCAAGTCGCTCAAGGAAGCGACGGGCAAGAAAGCCGCGCTGGCCGATGCCGCGAAGCAGCGCGGCTGGGAAGGCTATGATTTCGAGGTGGTCGAGCTGGTCGAGAGCTGAGGCGCTGAAAAGCGTGGCGCTGGCGCCGGCTGCACCACGCCCTCCCGCTCGATGAACGCGCCGCGCGCGACATTGTGCGGATGTGCCGGCGCCTCTGCCATCGACAGCACCGGCGCGAAGCAGATGTCGGTCCCCTCCATCAGCGCGCACCATTCGTCGCGCGTCTTGGTCCGGAACAGCACCGCCAGCTTGTCCTTGAGCGCCGGCCAGGCGGCGGGGTTCATCTGGGCATCGAAATCGGGGTCGGCATCCAGCCCCGTCACCGCGCGTAGCTGGGTATAGAATTGCGGCTCGATCGCCCCGATCGCGACATGCTTGCCGTCCGCCGTCTCATAGGTGTCGTAGAAATGCGCTCCGGTATCGAGGATGTTGACCCCGCGCCCGTCGCGCCAGCCCAGGGTGGAGCGGAAGCCCCACACCATGCTCATCAGCAGCGCCGCGCCCTCGGTCATCGCGCAGTCGATCACGCTGCCCTGGCCGCTGATCCGCGCCTGGAGCAGCCCCGCGCTCATCGCAAAGGCAAGCAGCATGCCGCCGCCGCCGAAATCGCCCACCGCGTTCACCGGCGGGGTCGGCTTCTCGCCCGCCCGGCCAAAGGCGTGGAGCGCGCCGGCCAGCGCGATATAATTGATGTCGTGCCCGGCCGCCTGGGCCAGCGGGCCGGTCTGTCCCCAGCCGGTCATCCGGCCATAGACAAGCCGGGGGTTGGCGGCGTGCAGTTCGGCCGGGCCCAATCCCAGCCGCTCCATCACCCCCGGTCTGAATCCCTCGATCAGCCCGTCGGCTCCTGCCGCCAGTTCGCGGACCTGCGCGATTCCCTCGGGCGACTTGAGGTCCACTTCCACCGCCGTACGCCCCCGCAGCAGCGGGTCGCGCGGGTTGGGTGGCTGGCCGGGGCGGTGGACGTACAGCACCTCCGCCCCGTGATCGGCGAGCATCATCCCACAGAACGGCGCCGGGCCGATCCCGCCCATCTCGACGATCCGGATGCCTTTCAACGGCTGCATGGCGACCTTTCAACTCCCCTCCCTGGAAGGGAGGGGTGGGGGTGGGTGGATGCACGCGATGCGGCGCGGTTGTCCCTTGGGTCACAGTATCGCCAGGCCGCGACCCACCCCTGGCCCCTCCCTTCCAGGGAGGGGTAAGAAGGCGCGTTACCGCGGCGCCATACGGATGCCGCCGTCCAGCCGCACATCCTCGCCGTTGAAATAGCCCGTCTCGATCATGCACAGCGCAAGGTTCGCATATTCGTCCGGCCGCCCGAGCCGCTTGGGGAAGGGCACCGAGGCCGCCAGCGCATCCTTCACTGGCTGCGGCGCGGCGGCGAGCAAAGGTGTGTCGAAGATGCCCGGCAGGATCGTGTTCACCCGGATGCCTTCGCCCATCAGGTCGCGCGCGATCGGCAGGGTCATGCCGACCACGCCGCCCTTCGACGCCGAATAGGCGGCCTGGCCGATCTGCCCGTCCTCGGCGGCGACGCTGGCGGTGTTGACGATCGCGCCGCGCTCGCCGTCTTCCTGCGGATCGAGCGCCAGCATCCCCGCTGCCGACTTGGCGATGCAGCGGAAGGTGCCGACCAGGTTGATCTGGATCACCCAGTTGAACGCCTCGAGCGGGAAGTGGCGGATCGATCCGTCTTCCTTGGCGCGGCTCGCGGTCTTCACCGCGTTGCCGGTGCCCGCGCAATTGACCAGCACGCGTTCCTGCCCATGCGCAGCGCGTGCCTTGGCGAAGCCGGCATCGACGCTCTCGTCCGACGTCACGTTCACTTCGCAGAACACCCCGCCGATCTCGGCGGCGACGGCCTCGCCCTTTTCCTTCTGCAGGTCGAAGATCGCGACCTTCACGCCCTTGGCGGCCAGTGCCCGCGCGGTTGCCGCTCCCAGCCCCGAAGCGCCGCCGGTCACCACCGCGGCAATAGTGTTATCCAGCTTCATCCATCCCCTCCTATGATCTCAAAGCCGCTCGACGATCGTGACGTTCGCCAGGCCGCCGCCCTCGCACATCGTCTGCAGACCGTAGCGCAAGCCCCGCTTGTGGAGCGCGTGCACCAAAGTCGCCATCAGCTTGGTGCCCGAGGCGCCGAGCGGATGCCCCAGCGCAATCGCGCCGCCATTGACGTTGAGCTTCGCCGGATCGCCGCCGACATGCTTGAGCCAGGCGAGCGGCACCGGTGCGAACGCCTCATTGACTTCGTACAGGTCGATCTCGTCGATCGACATTCCGGCGCGCTTGAGTGCCCGGTCGGCCGCGAACAGCGGTTCCTCGAGCATGATGACGGGATCGCCGCCGGTGACGGTGAGGTTGTGGATGCGTGCCAGCGGCGTCAGACCATGCGCCTTGAGCGCCGCTTCGGACACGATCAGCACCGCGCTGGCGCCGTCGCAGATCTGGCTGGCATTGGCCGCGCTGATCATCCCGCCTTCGGCGAGCAGCTTGACCGAGCCGATGCTCTCGGCGGTCGCGTCATAGCGGATGCCCTCGTCGCGGGTATGGAGCGCCGCCCCCTCGGGCGTCTCGACTTCGAGCGGCACGATCTCGGCATCGAAGTCGCCGCGCTCGGTTGCCGCCGCCGCGCGGCGATGGCTCTCCAGCGCATAGGCGTCGAGCAACTCGCGGGTGAAGCCGTGCTTCCGTGCCATCATCTCGGCGCCCATGAACTGGCTGAACTGCACGCCCGGATAGCGCGCTTCCTGGCGTGGCGACTTGGGGCCGCCAAGCCCGGCCTGGGCGAACAACATGCCGGTCGATCCCATCGGCACGCGGGTCATGCTCTCCACGCCGGCCGCGATCACCACGTCCTGCGTGCCCGATAGCACCGCCTGCGCCGCGAACTGGATCGCCTGTTGCGAGCTGCCGCACTGGCGGTCGATCGTCACCGCCGGCACGCTCTCCGGCAGGCGCGAGGCGAGCACGGCATTGCGGCCGACCTGAAAGCCCTGCTCGCCGCCCTGGCTGACGCAGCCCATGATCACGTCCTCGATCGCCGCCGGATCGATCCCGCTGCGATCGGCGACGGCGTTGAGAACTTCGCCCGCCATGTCGGCCGGGTGCCATCCGGCAAGCCGGCCGCCGCGCCGCCCTCCCGCCGTGCGAACGGCTTCGACAATATAGGCGGTAGGTGCTGCCATCATCCTGCTCCTGTCCATTTTCGAATCAGCGGTACCAGCCTCGGCTAATGCGATCAACGGACTTAATCACCTGACTAAGTAAATAGTGGCAGGGCGGAATATGCTGTTCTATGCTCGCGCCAAACAGAGTCTGGAGGAGAGGGAAATGACCGCGTTCGACCGCGATTTCACCATGACGATCGGCGGCCAGCCCGTGCCCGGCGCCGCGACGATCCCGGTGCTCAATCCCGCAACCGAGGAAACCGTAGCGGAAGCTCCGGATTGCAGCGCGGCCGAGCTCGACGCCGCCATCGCCGCTGCCCGCGCCGCCTTTCCCGGCTGGCGCGCGACTCCGATCGAGCAGCGTCGTGCCGCGGTCGCCAAGATCGCCGAAGTGATTTCCACGAATCTCGATCAATTTGCCCGGCTGTTCACCCAGGAACAGGGCCGTCCGGTCGGCAAGGCGACCGAGGAACTGATGGGCGCTGCCTTCTGGGCCGCCAGCGTCGCCAAGCAGGAAATCCCGGTGCTGGTAAACGAGGACACGCCCGATCGTCGCTCCGAGACCCGCCGCGTGCCGATCGGGGTGGTCGGCGGGATCGTGCCGTGGAATTTCCCGATGCTGCTCGGCGTGTGGAAGATCGCCGGCGCGCTGCTCACCGGCAATACGCTGGTCATCAAGCCTTCGCCCTTCACCCCGCTGACCATGCTCAAGCTCGGCGAGCTGATGCGCCCGCATCTGCCGGCCGGCGTGTTCAACGTGGTCAGCGGCGGCGATCAGCTTGGGCCCTGGATGACCGCGCATCCCGGCATCGACAAGATCAGCTTCACCGGCTCCACCGCCACCGGCAAGCGGGTGATGGCCAGCGCCGCCGCCAATCTCAAGCGCGTCACGCTCGAGCTGGGCGGCAACGACGCGGCGATCGTGCTCGGCGATGTCGATGTCGCCAAGGTCGCCGAGCCACTCTTCTGGTCGGCCTTCGGCAATAACGGCCAGGTCTGCATCGCGACCAAGCGGCTCTATATCCACGACAGCGCCTATGACGCGCTCGCCGCCGAGCTGACCGCGATCGCCAACCGGGTGAGGACCGGCAACGGCCTCGAACAGGGCACCGATCTCGGCCCGGTCCAGAACCGCGCCCAATATGAGCGGGTGAAGGCGCTGATCGCCGATGCGCAGGCTGAGGGCCTGACCTTCCTCGCTGGCGGCGAAGTGCCGGAAGGGAAGGGCTATTTCATTCCCGTTACCCTGGTCGACAACCCGCCCGAAGACAGCCGCGTCGTCGCCGAGGAAGCTTTCGGCCCGGTCCTGCCGCTGATCCGCTTCGACGATGTCGAGGACGTGATCGCCCGTGCCAACAACAGCGATTATGGTCTGGCCGGCTCGGTCTGGTCGGCCGACACCGATGCCGCGCTCGCCATCGCCGAGCGGCTCGATACCGGCACCGTCTGGATCAACGAGGCGCAGCACGTCACCCCCTGGGCGCCGTTCGGCGGGCACAAGCAATCGGGGATCGGTGTGGAGAACGGCACCGAAGGGCTGCTCGAATATACCAACGCCCAGACGATCTCGGTGCGCAAGTGATGGAGTATGCGCAGATCCGCTATGAAGTCGCCGAGGGCATCGCAACGCTTACGCTCAACCGGCCCGACAAGCTCAACGCCTATTCGATCCGGATGATGGAGGAGATGATCGACGCGTTCGACCGCGCCGATGCGGATGACGAAGTCGGCGTGGTGATCGTTACCGGCGAGGGGAGAGCCTTTTGCGCCGGCGCCGATCTGGAAATGGGCGCCAAGGTGTTCGACGCCGCCGGCGGCCCCGACTCCCCGATCCGCGCCGACGGCTCGATCGACTATGCCAGCCCGCATGCCCGCGACTATGGCGGCCGGCTTACGCTGCGCATCTTCGAGAGCCTCAAGCCGGTGATCGCCGCGGTCAACGGCCCGGCGGTCGGTATTGGCGCTACGATGCTGCTGCCGATGGACATCCGTCTCGCCAGCGACACCGCGCGCTTCGGCTTCGTGTTCGCGCGACGGGGGATCGTCCCCGAAGGCGCGTCGATGTGGTTCCTGCCGCGCATCGTGGGGATCGATCGCGCGCTCGAATGGTGCATGAGCGGGCGGTTGCTGGGGGCGGAGGAAGCGCTGGCCGGGCGGTTGGTCCGCTCGGTGCATGCGCCGGACGACCTGCTTCCCGCCGCCCGCGCGCTGGCGCGCGAGATCATCGACAATGCCGCCCCGGTCTCGGTCGCGCTCACCCGCCAGATGCTGTGGCGCGGGCTCGGCATGGCGCATCCGATGGAGGCGCACCGCATCGACAGCCGCGGGGTACTGGCCCGTGGCCGAAGCGGGGATGCCCGCGAAGGCGTGATGGCGTTCCTCGAGAAGCGTGCGGCGACGTTCCCGGACCACGTATCGAGCGGCATGCCCGATTATTTCCCCTGGTGGGAAGAGCCGGGCTATTTCTGAGCCCGGCACCGACAAACCCGAATCCGTCATCCCCGCGCAGGCGGGGATCCAGGGTAACGGAAGGCAGCCCGTGCAATTGGGCATGGGCCGGCGTGGAAGCTGGCCCTATCGGCTACGCCTTTGCTCGTGGCTCTGGATTCCCGCCTGCGCGGGGATGACGATGACAGGATGAGAGAAGCAGCGATGAATCCCACCGAACTCGCCGCCCGGGTCGAAGCCTTTGTCCGCGAAACCATCGCCCCCTATGAGCGCGACCCACGCTGCACCCCGCACGGCCCGTCCGAAGCCCTGGTCACCGAACTCCGCGACCGGGCTCGCGCCGCCGGCCTGCTCACCCCGCATATTGCGAACGGCACCCATCTCACCCACCGCGAGACCGCGCATGTCCTGCGCGCCGCCGGCCTCTCGCCGCTCGGCCCGGTAGCGCTCAACGTCGCCGCGCCCGACGAGGGCAACATGTTCCTGCTCGGCCGCGTCGCCACGCCCGAGCAGAAGCAACGTTTCCTCGATCCGCTGGTCGCCGGCACCGCCCGCTCGGCCTTCTTCATGACCGAGCCCGCCACCGATGGCGGCGCCGGCTCCGATCCCTCGATGATGCAGACTGTTGCCCGCCAGGACGGCAACCACTGGGTGATCGACGGCCGCAAGGCGTTCATCACCGGGGTGCAGGGCGCCAAGGTCGGGATCGTCATGGCGAAGACCGGGGAGGGGGCGACGCTGTTCCTGATCGACCTGCCCGATCCGGCGGTGCGTATCGAGCGGGTGCTCGACACGATCGACAGCTCGATGCCCGGCGGCCATTCGATCGTGGCGATCGACGGGCTGCGCGTCCCCGCCGATCAGATCCTCGGCGAACCCCACAAGGGCTTCGACTATGCCCAGATCCGCCTCGCGCCCGCGCGGCTCACCCATTGCATGCGCTGGCTCGGCGCCGCCACTCGCGCGCACGAGATCGCCTGCCAATACGCCGTGAAGCGCCACGCCTTCGGCAAGCCGCTGATCGATCACGAAGGCGTCGGCTTCATGCTCGCCGACAACCGGATCGCGCTGCAACAGGCCTGGCTGATGATCGACTGGTGCGCCGGGGTGCTCGACAGCGGCGTTGCTGGCATTGCGGAGAGCTCGATGGCCAAGGTCGCGGTGTCGGACCTGCTGTTCGGCGTGGCCGATCGCTGCGTCCAGGTGATGGGCGGCACCGGCGTCTCGGGTGACACGATCGTCGAGCAGGTCTTCCGCGAAATCCGCGCCTTCCGCATCTATGACGGCCCCACCGAAGTCCACAAATGGAGCCTCGCCAAGCGCATCAAGCGCGAGACGCTGGCGGGGTAGGATGATCGACATTTGGAGGCGGCTGAGGGGCTGAATCTCGATATGGCCTAGCCCCGCAACTCCGCCAAAAACCCCTCGACCAGCGCCTTCCGCTCGCCGGCCGCGGCTACCTCCAGCGCATCCTCCAGCGCCGAAGCCTTGCTCCCCAGTTCCGCCTGGCCGAACAGCCCTGCCGAACCGGCGAACTTGTGGAGCAGCTCGCCCAGCGCCTCGGTATCCGTATCGCCCTGTTCGCCACCCACGAACGCTTCGGTCGCCACCAGCAGTTCGGCCTTGCGCTCGGCGAACTTTGCCCAGAGCGCGGGCGACAGCTTCATCGCTGGTGCCTTATCCTCCGGAGGCGGTGCGGGAATCGGCTCCATCGCCGGTGCGATCGGCTCCGGCGCGGCAGCAGCTGGCACCGCCCAGCGATCGATCGCCGCGGCCAATTCGGCCAGCTGGATCGGCTTGGCGAGATGCGCCTGCATCCCCGCCTCCAGACAGGCTGTAACGTCGTCGGCATAGGCATTGGCGGTCAGCGCCAGGATCGGCAGCTTCTGTGCCGAGATGCCTGCGCCGCGGATCGCACGGGCGGCGGAGATGCCGTCGAGCACCGGCATCTGCATGTCCATCAGCACCAGGTCGAAGGGCGTGCCTTGCAGGTCCGCCGCAGTCGCCGCCTCCAGCGCATGTGCGCCGTCGCCGACGATCGTCACCCGGTGGCCGAGTCGACCGAGCATTTCCTGCATCAGCAGCTGGTTGACGTCGTGATCCTCGGCCACCAGCACCTGCAGCGCGCGGGTGGCGCGCTCGGGGCTGCGCGGCCCCGCGCCGTCCGCATCCACCGCCTCCGCGGCGACAAGCGGCAGGCACAGGGTGAACACGCTGCCCTGGCCCTCGGCGCTGCGCAGGCCCAGCTCGCCGCCCATCAGCGACGCCAGCCGGCTGCTGATCGCCAGCCCCAGCCCCGTGCCGCCATAGCGGCGCGCGGTCGATTGCTCGGCCTGGACGAACTGTTCGAAGATCGCGGCATGGCGATCGGGCGGGATGCCGATGCCGGTATCGGTCACGGCAATGTCGATGCGCGGCGTGCCGCCGTCGCTCGCGGCCTGCCGCGCGCTCAGCGTGATCCTGCCTTCGCCGGTGAACTTCACGGCGTTGCCCAGCAGGTTGAGCGCGATCTGGCGCAGCCGCAGCCCGTCGACCATCACGAAGCGCGGCAGCGTCGGGTTGACGATGAAGTCGAGCGCCAGTCCCTTGGTCGCGGCGGCCGGTTCGATCAGCTTGAGGCAGCCCCGCAGCGCGTGGCGCAGATCGACGCGCTCGGCATTCACCTGCATCTGCCCGGCCTCGATCTTGGACAGGTCCAGAATGTCGTTGAGCAGCCGCATCATCGCCCGGCTCGAATCGACGATCAGCTGGGCGTGGCGGTGCTGCTCGGGCGGCAGTTCGCTGGCGAGCAGCAGGTCGGCAAAGCCCAGCACGCCGTTCATCGGGGTGCGGATCTCGTGGCTCATGTTCGCCAGGAAGCTCGACTTGGCCTGCACCGCCAGCTCCGCCCGCTCGCGCGCCGCCTCCAGTTCGTGCTCGAGCTGCTTGCGCCGGGTGACGTCGCGCAACGACGCGATGATCTCCGAAGGCGCGCCGGTGGCGGGATCGCGGACCAGCCCACAATGCGCCTCGATCCATTGTTCCGACGCATTGGGGTCGAGCAGATGGGTGCGATAGGTGATCACCCCGCGCTCCACTTCGCCGGTGGTCAGCAGGTGCTGGAACTCGAACATCTCGGCGCGATGCTCGCTGGACACGCCGAAGCCGATCGAGCGGCCCAGGACATGCGCCGGCTCGACCCCGAGCACCGGCTCGGTGGAGGGCGAGGCATAGATGCACACGCCGTTCAGGTCGAAGCGCAGCACCGCGTCGGTGGCGTTCATCGCGAGCAGAGCCAGCTCGGCCTCAACCACTTCGCGTCGCGAGATGTCTTCGTGCAGCCGGCGGTTGGCGTCGCGCAGGATCGTCATCCGCTCGCGCCGCTCGCGCGCGATCAGATAGGCGAGCAGCAGCACCAGCATGCCGCTGGCCAGGCCGGCGAGCTGGATCGGCCCTTCATAGCCGCTGGCGCGCGCCAGCCGCGTCTGGAGCAGCTTCTCCTCCTCGCCGCGGATATCGCCGATCAGCGCCAGCATTCGGGCGGTCTCGTGGCGATTGGCGTCGCTCGCCAGGATCGCGGTCGCCTCGGCGGCGCGATTGGCGCCGCGCATCGCCAGCGTCTGTTCGGTCTCGACCATGCGCTGGCGGATCAGCGCGGCGAGATAGGCGACGCGCTCGCGCTGGCGCGGATTGTCGTCGGTCATGTCCTCCAGGCCCGACAATTCGCCGGGCAGCTCCTTGCGGACGCCGTCGATATTCTTGCGTGCCTCGGGATCCCCGGTGAGCAGATAGCCGCGGCGATAGACCTCGGCGCGCAGCGTCAGGATGCGGACATGCGATAGCCGGTCGGAAACCTGGAAGGTGTGGCGCACCCATTTGTCGGCATTCTGCTTCTGGCTGACCAGCCAGATGCCCGATGCGGCCGAGCAGGCCAGCAGCACCAGGGCTGCGACAAGGATCCATTGCGACCGGCGCGTCAGTATCTCTGCCATGGACTCGGCCCCTAAATAAAAAGGGTTAACGGGGTGTTCGGCCCCTTGCTGCAAAACGCCGGAAAGACAGAATGGCCACAGAATTTTAGCACGGAAGCGAAACCATGCGGTCTCCGTGCGTTATAAAATAGATTAGGATCGAACGAGAGTCAGATGGCACGGATCATCATAGCGGACGACGACGAGATCGTGGGCGAGATCGCCCGCGATGCGCTGATCGCGGCCGGGCATGGCGCCGGGCTGGTCAAGGACGGGGCCGAGGCGCTGCGCGTCATCAAGGCGCGCCGGCCCGATCTGGTCATCCTCGATTGCAACATGCCGGAGATCTCGGGCGTTCTCCTGGTGCAGGAGTTGCGCAAGATGCCCGATTTCGCCGATCTGCCCGTGATGATGCTCACCGGCCGCCGCAGCGACCGCGACGAGGAGCTCGCGCGGTTCGCCGGCGCGAACGAGTATCTGAAGAAGCCCTTCGATCCGGACGAGCTGGTCTTCCGGGTCGAGGAAATGCTGGCCAAGGCCTGAGCCATGGCGCGCATCATCTATGTCGAGGATGACGAACTGGTCGGTGCCGTGGTGCAGCAGGTGCTGAGCGCGGCCGGCCATATCGTCGGGGTGATCAACCACGGCACGCTGGCGTTCGACACCATCGCGTTCAAGAAGCCCGACCTGGTGATCCTCGATCAATCGCTGCCGGGCATGCAGGGCACCGATATCCTCAAGGCGCTGCGCCGGCTGCCGGCGCTCTATCTCACGCCGATCCTGATGCTGTCCGCCAAGGGCAGCGAGGCGGAGATCGACGCGGCGATGGGGGCGGGGGCCAATGACTATCTGGTCAAGCCGTTCGAACCCGAGGAGCTGGTCCAGCGCGTCGCCGACGTGCTGCGCAACAACAGCTTCGCCAATCGGGTTTCCTGAAAGGCGGCCGTCAGGCCGCGGCCAGCAGTTCCGCCGCGCGTTCACCCAGCTCACGCAGGCGCTTGCTCTGCTCGGGCAGCAGCTTGGCGCGCGGATGCTGGTCGATCGCGCACAAGGCGCCCAGTGCCTCACCCTCGGGGGTGAGCAGCGGCACGCCGACATAGAAGCGGATATGCGGCGAGCCGAGCACCAGCGGATTGCCCGCGAAGCGCGGATCATGCGCGGCGTCGAACACGCACATCACGTCGTGCGGATTGGCGATGGTGTGGCCGCAGAACGAGATGTCGCGCGGCGTCGAGCTCAGCTCGCCGCCATGGCAGGCCAGGATATGCTGGGTCTGCCGGTCGATCAGCGTCGCGATGCCCATGTTCGATCCGAACAGCTGGGCGACTTCCTCGACGATCGCCTTCAGCTCCGGCGACGCCGACTTGCCGGTCAGACCGAGCTTGTCGACCGACGCCTGGCGCTGCTTCTCGCCGCGCAGCAAGGGGGCGAGGGCATGAAAGATCGGCTTGAGTTTAGGTACCATTGGGCGACTGTTGCCGTAAATTGTCTAACCACAAGTGAAGGCGGCAATACGGGCCTCTTCGTAACGCACATCACGCACGGACGAACAAGTTCTTGAGCCAAAGCGGACCAGTTCGTGCGGCGTCGCGCCAATCGCCCTCCTCCTCGGCCGCATCGGGCGTATAGCCGCGCGGGTCGAACAGCTTCACGCGCATGCCCTTGAAGGCCGCGGTGTTGCGGGTCACCAGGGTCAGTCCATGCTCCAGCGCCGTCGCGGCGAACAGCGCATCGCGGGTGTCGCCTAGGGCAAGCTGCCCGCGCCGCCGCGCCACCGCCGCGTCGAGCGGCAGCACATGCCCCTCGAACGCCGGGAGCAGCTGCTCGTCGATCCAGCCGCGCAGCATCGCGCCGGCCGTCTTGTCGCGCCGCGCGGTCTCGGCGGCGCTGGTCTCCAGCTCGACCAGGCTGATCGCGGAGAGGAACAACCGCTCGCGCGCGACCCCCGAAGCCCAGGCGGTCAGCCCCGCCTCGGCGGTGCCGGCGCGCGCCTTGCGCAGTTCATAGACGATGGGCGTGTCGAGCAGGAACATCACCAGCGCCCCGGCGGCGCCAGCTCGGCATCGAGGCCGCCGGCGGGCAGGGCGAGCAGGTCGACGATGCTCTCGCGCTGCCCGCTCAATGCACGGAACTGGTCGATGCTCATCAGTACATGGGTCGGCCGCCCGCGATCGGTGACGAACACCGGCTCGCCGCGCGCGAGTCGCTTGGCGGCGCTCACGTCCTGGTTGAATTCGCGGCTGGTGATGACCTTCATTTGGTGCCTATGTACCTATATTGTCCGCGTTGTCATGTAGGTACGTTACTACTGTGTGGACGACATGCAACAGAAACATCCCGGCCGCCGGAAAAATCAGGGGGGTGGCGAACTTTGCAGTTGCGTGCAGCCATTGCCGCGCGCTCCTTCCTGCCAAGCGACAGGCGCACAAGTGCCACGCGAGAGGATGAGTGGGGGAAGGTAGAATGCTCGATCTGTTGAATAGTGCCTGGCATGCGTTGACCGATGTGCTCAGTCCGCACGGCCCCGCGGTGAACGTCGCGAAGAGCTATGCGCCCGGCGACTACAGCATCCATTTCTTCCTGCAGCTCGCGATCATCATCCTCGCCTGCCGCGTCGTCGGCTGGCTCGGCCAGAAGTTCCTCAAACAGCCCCAGGTCGTCGGCGAGATGATCGCCGGCGTGGTGCTCGGCCCGTCGCTGTTCGGCCTGTTCTTCCCCGATCTCCAGCTCGCGATCTTCCCCAAGGAGACGCGCAACGTGCTCTACACCGGCGCGCAGCTCGGCGTCGGCCTCTACATGTTCATGGTCGGCCTCACCCTGCGGCTCGATCATTTCAAGTCCAAGGCGAAGAGCGCCGCGGGCGTCTCGGCCGCCGGCATCGCCGCGCCGTTCCTGCTCGCCGCGCTGATCACGCCGTTCCTGCTCACCGTGCCGGGCCTGTTCACGCCGGGCATCAGCCAGTCGAACGCCACGCTGTTCATGGGCGCCTGCATCGCGCTCACCGCCTTCCCGATGCTCGCCCGCATCATCAACGAGAACGGCCTGGCCAACTCGTCGCTCGGCACGCTTTCGCTGACGGCCGGCGCGTTCGACGATGCCGCCTCCTGGTGCGTGCTGGCGCTGGTGCTGGCGACCTTCGGCGCCGGCCCAGGCGTGGCGGTGCTCGCGATCGGCGGCGCGATCCTCTACGCCGGCTTCATGCTGATCTGGGGTCGCAAGCTGCTCGCTCCGCTCGGCCGCATCGTCGAGGAAAAGGGCGAGATGACCACGGGCATGCTCGCGGTCACGATGATGCTCTTCTGCCTCTCCGCCTTCGTCATGGATGCGATCGGCATCCACGCGATCTTCGGCGGCTTCCTGATGGGCGTCTGCATGCCGCGCGGCCTGTTCGTCCGCGAGCTGCAGCGCAAGGTCGAGCCGATCGCGGTCGTCCTGCTGCTGCCGATGTTCTTCACCTATTCGGGCCTCAACACCCGGATGGACATGGTCAACTCGGTCGAGCTGCTGCTGATCGCGCTGGGCGTGCTCGCGGTGTCGATCCTCGCCAAGTTCGGCGCCTGCTGGGCCGCGGCCCGCCTCGCCGGCGAGGACAATCGCACCGCGCTCGGCATCGGCGCGCTGATGAACTCGCGCGGCCTGATGGAGCTGATCATCATCAATATCGGCCTGCAGAAGGGCATCATCGGCCCGACGCTCTTCTCGATGCTGGTGCTGATGGCGATCGTCACCACCGTGATGGCCACCCCGCTGTTCGAGCTGGTCTATGGCCGAAAGGCCCGCGAGACCGGTGAGCTCGGCGCCCGCGGCGAGCCTGAGCCGCAGCTCGCCGCTGCCTGAAGAGGTCCTCCTCCGCCCGCCCCGTTCTATAAAGGAGGGGCGGGTTCTTTTCGAGGAAAGCAGAATGAAGAAAGCGCTGGTTTGCGCTATGGGATTGCTCGTCGCCGGCACGGCGCGGGCGCAGGAAGTGAAGTTCACGCCCAACCTGGATATCCGGCTGCGCTGGGAGCATTTCGAGCAGGACGGCATGCCCGAAGACGCCGATGCGGTGACGCTTCGCGTCCGCCCGGGCGTGACGGCGAGCTGGCGGAACTGGACGGCGCTGGTCGATGTGGATGCGGTGGTCGCGCTGACCAACAGCTATAATGACGGGTTCAACGGCAAGACCCGCTATCCGCTGATCCCTGACGCCGAGAATCTCGAGCTCAATCGCGCCCAGCTCCGCTATGCCGGCAAGGACGGGCTGGCCGTGACCGCCGGGCGCCAGCGCCTCAACTTCGCCGATGATCGCTTTGTCGGCAACGCGCCGTGGCGGCAGAGCGAGCGGACCTATGACGCGGTCCGCTTCCAATATGGCAAGCCGCTCGGGCTGAGCACCGACGTGGCGTATAGCTGGAGCGTCCGGACCACGGACGGCCGCCAGGGCCGCGGCTCCCGGCCTCAGGCGATCGGCGGCGACAACGTCTTCGCCCTGGTCAACTATGGTACCAAGATGGGTACGCTCAGCGGCTTCGCCTATCTGGTCGATCAGGACGAGGCTGCGGTGCAGGGCTTCCGCCTGTCGACCCAGACCTATGGCGTGCGCTTCAGCGGCAGTCGGCCGCTCGGCAAGGATGTGTCGGTCGGCTATGCCGCCAGCTGGGCGCGGCAGAGCAATTACCACCGCAACCCCAATCGCTACGCCGCCGATTACTGGATGGGCGAGGCCAAGCTCACCGCCAGGGGTCTCAGCCTGACCGCCGGCTATGAAGTGCTCGGCGCCGACAAGGGCGTGGCGCTCACCAGCGTCCAGACCCCGCTCGCGCCGCTGTTCAAGTTCAACGGCTGGGCCGGCAAGTTCGGCACCAACCCGCCCAACGGCCTGCGCGATCTCTATGGCAATGTCGGCTATGCCTGGAAGAAGGTCGGCCCGCTCGACGCGATCAATGTCGGCGCGATCTATCACCGTTTCCACAGCGACCGGCTCGACCTGCAATATGGCGACGAGTTCGACTTCATCGCCGGCGTGAAGCGCGGGCGCTACGCACTCTCCGCCCGCTATGGCCGCTACAAGGCGAAGCAGTTCGCCACGGATACCAACAAGCTCTTCGTCCAGCTGGACTGGATACTCTGACCGGGGCGGCGGCCGGCCCCATACCCGTCATCCCGGCGAAAGCCGGGATTTCAGGCGGTAAGAGTACTTCGCCAACAACATGACTGTCATCCCCGCGCAGGCGGGGATCCATTACCGCTGTCAGTAGTGAATGGATTCCCGCCTTCGCGGGAATGACGGTTGAAATAGGGAGGGGCGCTTGCCGCCCGAGATCCCGGTTTTCGCCGGGATGACGGCTACTTCGCGTTAATCGCGTCGATCAGCGCGCGGTGCGTCGGCAGATCCTCGGTCGCCCGCTCGCTGAACGTCCGGATCCGCGCGAACAGCTTCTCCGCCGCCGCCACGTTCGGGAAATCGCCGCGCCCGTCCGACAGGTCGGTGCGATAGTCCATCCCGTAGAGGATGTACTGGTAGTTGAAGAAGGCGAAGCTCTCCAGGTCGAGCAGGAAGTCGAAGCGTCCCGGCGGCCGGTGGCGCCATTGCCGCAGCAGTTCCTGCAATGCCTCGGGGATCGAGGCCGGATCGGCATTGTCGCGCCAGAAGGGCTCGTCGCGCCGGCTCAGGCAGTAATGGAGCTTGAGGAAGTTGATGATCCGCTCGTAGCGCGCGACGATCAGCTCGTTGAAGCGCCTGGCCGGGGCATCGATCGGCCCGTTATGCGGGAACAGCTCGGCGATCATGCCGACGGCGGCCTCGATCAGCACCACGCCGGTCGATTCCAGCGGCTCGAGGAACCCGCCCGACAGGCCCACCGCCACGCAGTTCTTCACCCATTGCGCCTCGCGATAGCCGGGCTCGAACGGGATGATGCGGGCCTTGTAGGCGTCATGCCCCACATAGTCGTGCAGCACCTGCGCTGCTTCGTCGTCGGACATGTGCGCCGAGGAATAGACGGTGCCGATGCCCCGCGCCCCCTCCAGCCCGATGTCCCAGGTCCAGCCGGCCGCATGCGCCGCCGCGATGGTGAAGCTCTCGATCGGCGCGTCGGGGTCGGCGTATGGAATCTTGCAGGCGATCGCCCGGTCGGTGAACAGCACCTGCCGGGCCGACTTGAACTCCGCCCCCAGCGCCTTGCCGATCAGTTCCGCCCGGAAGCCCGAGCAGTCGATATAGAGGTCTGCCTCCAGCGCGCCCAGCTCGCGGGTCTGCACCCGGGCGATCGCGCCCTTCGCGTCCAGCTCGACGCCGGTCAGCAGCCCGGAGACGTGCCTTACCCCCAGCTCGACCGCGCGCTCCTGCAGGATCTTCGCCAGCCGCGCCGCGTCGAAATGATAGGCATAGTTGAGCGGCCCGGAGAACTCGCCTTCACCGCGCTTCTTGGGTGCCCGCTGGCTCTCCGCGACGCGGTTCTGGATCGTCACCGCCTCGGCGAAGGGCGGCCGCGTCCCGGCGTCCTGGAGCAGCCAATAGGGCACCAGGCTGGTCCCCTCGGTGTAGAAGGGCGGTTCGAACGGGTGGAGATAATGGTGCCGCGTGCCGTCGGGCAAAGGTGCGTGGAGCCAGTCGTTGAAGCGGATGCCCTGCTTGAACGTCGCACTGGTCGCGCGGATGAACTGGGTCTCGTCGATGCCGAGGAACTTCAGCGTCGATCGGATCGTCGGGAAGGTGCCTTCGCCTACGCCGATGATGCCGAGTTCGGGCGATTCGAGCAGTGTGATCTCGATCCGCGCGCTGTCCGCCACATCGAGGAATCGCGCGAGATAGGCGGCCGTGAGCCACCCCGCGGTGCCCCCGCCAACGATAAGGATACGCCTCTTGCCCATGCAGCGGCGAGCTTAGCCTGCGTGGGTCGAGGAAGCCACTGGTTGCGATGCGAAACCCGGCCTAACTTGCCGGCGATCGGACGGAGCCTGCCAAGATGAAGCTCGACGACACCGCCACGAACCGTATCCGCGACAGGATGCTGGACGCCGTGGATCTTGCCGCCACCTTCGTGCTGGCGGTGGAGTGCGCGCTCACGGCCGTCCAGGCGGACTTCGACCTGTTCGGCATCCTGGTACTGTCCTTTGTCGGCTCGGTCGGCGGCGCGGTGATCCGCGACCTGCTGCTCGGCGAGCATCCGCCCGCGCCGTTCCGCGACTGGCGTTATGCGGCACTGGCGCTGGCCGCAACCATGGTCGTCCTCATCGCGTCGCTTGTTCTGGGCCCGGTCGGGAATTTCACGCCGCCGCTGCAGGTCGATGTGTTCGAGGGCGGCGGCCTTGCGCTTGCCGCGGTCGCCGGTACGCGCAAATGCCTCGACTACAAGCTCAACAGCGCCTCGGTCGTGATCATCGCCACCGTCAACGGCTGCGGCGGGGGCATGCTGCGGGACGTGCTGCTGGCCCGGGTGCCCAAGGTCCTGCACGAGGATTTCTACGCCACCGCCGCCATCGCCGGCGCGGCGCTGATCGTCGTGCTGGTCCGCCGTTTCCAGGTGCGCCAGGACGTGGCGGGCGCGGCCGGCGCGCTGGCGATCTTCACGCTACGCGCCGCGGCGCTCGTCGGCGCGTGGCGGCTGCCGCACCTCCATTAGGCGCTCCCGCCAAGCATCATACCACGCGCCAAGCGCCGCTCGGCAGGTCCGCGAGCGACCAGTCGCCGATGCTCCACCGCACCAGCCGCAGGGTCGGGTGGTCGACGGCCGCGGTCATCCGGCGCACCTGGCGGTTGCGCCCCTCGCGGATGGTCAGCTTGATCCAGCAATCGGGGATGTTCGCGCGGTAGCGGATCGGCGGATCGCGCGGCCACAGGTCGGGCGCCTCGATCCGCTCGGCCAGCGCCGGCAGCGTCGGGCCGTCCTTCAGCACCACGCCGGTGCGCAGCCGATGCAGCGCTTCCTCGCTCGGCTCGCCCTCGACCTGGACCAGATAGGTCTTGGGCAGCTTGAACTTCGGGTCGGCGATCCGCGCCTGCAGCCTGCCGTCGTCGGTCAGCAGCAGCAGCCCCTCGCTGTCCCGGTCGAGCCTGCCGGCCGGATAGACGCCCGGCATGTCGATCAGGTCGGACAGGGTGGCGCGCGCCGTCTCGGTGCCGCGATCGGTGAACTGGCTCAGCACGCCATAGGGCTTGTTCAGCCGGACGAGCGTCACGCCGGGCCTGCTGCGGAAGAGGGGGGCAAGAACATGCCGGCGTCGATCATGGCGGCCCGCCTAGCGCGGAACCGCCATGATCGCCAAGTCAGAGCGCCCGGAACCTGAAGTCCCGGAACTTCGCCTCGCCCGCGCCCGCCGAGTACAGCCCCGGCCGCAGCATCAGGAAGCCGCCGCGCACATTGTGGTGATAGCCCGAGACTTCCATGCCCCGGTCGAACCGCTTCCACGTCTTCCCGCCATCGCCCGACAAATGGAACGCCACGATATGCCTGTCGTTGCGCACCCGCATGCGGAGCTTGCGGCCATAGGGATTGGCAGGCCGCCCGCGCTCCATGCCGTACTGGTGGGTGACGAACTTCTTCTCGTCGAAGCCCAGCCCGCAATAGAGCTTCTCGTCATAGAACAGCACCAGCCCGGCGGTGCCACCCGGCGCGATCTCGATCTCGCATTCGAACTCATAGCCGGTGTCGCCGGCGATCAGCAGCAGCGGCGACGAGTCCACCGGCGCCTTGCCCGTGGCCTTCAGGGTCAGCGTGCCAGCTTCGGCGTGCACTCTGTCCGATTCCGTCTGGGAGGGTTTGAAGAAATTCCACTTCCGCCCCAGCGCCAGCGGCCCGGTGAAGTCGTCCGATAGCGCCTGGCCATGCGGCACCCGCGCGCCGCCCTTCGGCTTGCGGATCGGCTTGGAAAGATCCCCGCCGGTCATCCGGAACCAGCCGTCCGCCGTCCATTCTATGGGGTCGAGCAAGGCCTGGCGCCCCAGCGTCCAGTATCCGTTCTCGAAGCCGTGATAGACCGACCACCAGCTCCCGTCGGGTGCCTCCACGAGCGAGGCATGCCCGCGCGACCACCAGGCCTCGTCGTTGTTGACAGTGCGCACCAACGGGTTTGCAGGGCATTGCTCCCAGGGCCCGTGGATCGAGCGCGAGCGCGCCGCGATCACCATATGGCCGGTCGGCGGACCTGCCGTGCCGCCCACCGCGGTGATCATGTAGAACCAGCCCTTGTGGTGATGGATCTTCGGCCCCTCGGGGGAGAAGCTCTCCACGTCCCATTCCTCGGGATAGTGCCAGGGGTCGTAGACATGCTCGACCTGGCCGACAGTGGACAGACCATCCTCGGAAAGCCGCACCCGGTCTCCGCCCGAAAGGAACAGCCATCTGGAACCGTCTTCACCCACCGCGTGGCAGGGATCGATATGGGCGTGCAGCCCCAGGTCGATGGGGTCGCTCCACGGGCCATCGATATGGTCCGCCCAGATCACGAAGATCGAGTTCGGGCTCGCCTTGACCGGGATGTAGATGAAGTAGCGCCCATTGTGCTTCTCCAGGCTAACTGCCCAGACCGAGCCGATATTCCTGGTCAGCGCCGCCTTGCGCGGCTGCCAGTTCACCAGGTCGCGGCTGTGCCAGATCGTGATGCCCGGATAGGAATCGAAGCTGGAGAAGGTCATGTAGTAATCCGCGCCGTCCTTGAGGATGGCGGGATCGGGATGGTCGCCGGCGAGCAGCGGGTTCAGGAAGCGCCCGTCGCCCAGGTCGGCGATGCGCTGGTTGTCGAAGCCGCGCTTATATCCGGGGACCAAAGCGTCTGTTTGTGTCGCATGGGCCTCGTCCGGCCGGAGCAGCGCCCCGGCGCCTCCGGCCACCGCCGCGCCACCTGCCAGCACCGCCCCGAACGCGTCACGCCTGCTGATACCCATGCATTCCTCTCCGTTTTTAGGATTGTATGCCACCGGTGTCATTCAAGCGAAAGGGACTTTGTTCGCGTTAACATTGCGAACTTTGGAGACTGATGCGTCCACTTCGGGTGCATGTCGAATATTTGCTATCGATGTAGGAAATGCCGTGCCAGTTTCCGTTCACGTTTGAGGGGACGGGGGATGCGGCAAACCACATTATCGGTGGCACTCGAGGTCAAGCCCGAGAGCTTCGACCATCTGTCGGGCCTGCTCGACGCCTTGCGGGACCGGCGCAGCCCGAACCCGTCGGGCGGCACCGGGCCGTTCGCGGACTTCCTGACGACGGTGCCGGCGGTGCACTTCATGTCGCTCAGCGTCTTCCCGGGCTTCGACTATGATCCGCTCTTCGTGATCGAGGCGAATTTCGACGGCGCGCCCGGCCCGTTCTGGGGGCAGCTCGAAACCGCGATCGGCCCCGATCTCCGCAGCTTCCTGCGGTGCTGCAAGCGCCCGCTCGATCACACCGGCGACCTGTTCGACGCCGTGACCGCGCCGGACAGCCGCGCCCCGATCGCTCCCTATCTCGAAGCGCGCACGCTCACGCCGACGGTCTATCACCACGGCAATCGCGGCATGACGCGCGACCGCATCCTGGCCGAGGGCGAGCTGTTCCTCGGCACCCGCAAGGAGCTGGCCAACGCCAATGACGGCGGCCCCAGCCCCTATCGCAAGCTCACGCCGGTGGAGATCCACGCCAAGCTGCGCGCGGCCCTGCTGCCCCAGTTCGGCTGGCTGGCCGAGAAGGCGCCCGCCCGTATCCCGTTCCTCCAGAGCGTTGGCGATTACGCCCGGCTCGCCTGGTTCGTGCTGCTGGTGGTGTTCGCGCTGTCGATCCCCGGCCTGATCCTCAAGAGCCAGCTCGCCTGGCAATATTATGCCGGGCTCTGCGTGGCGCTGTTCGCGCTGTTCACCGGCATACTCTACAAGATGGGCAAGCCGCTCCCCGGCACGGCGACGCCGACGCGGTTCAGTTTCCTCACCTTCTTCCTCAGGCATCTTCTGGTCCCCGTGGTGATCGCCGTGGCGGTCTATGTCGCGATTGCCGCCTTCATCACCGCGCCGATCTGGTCGTGGATCGGCCACAAGCCGTTCTGGCCGGCCTGGTGGGACATGGCGATCTGGGCAGGCTGGAGCGGCGCCAGCATCGCGGTGACGGTCGCCGGCATCCTGGTCTGGCTGCGCTGGCTCGAGCGGCGCGACGCCTCGCAGGATGCGCCGCCGGTCGATCCCAAGATGCTGCGCGAAATGGCCCGGCGCGAGGACTGGATCCCGCAGAACCACATGGGCTCGGTCGTCCTCATCAAGCCGGGCGTGCTGCGCGCGATCCTGATCCGCGTCGGCCATCACGGCCTGCACCTGCTGCTGCGCGCGCAAAAGGCAGCGCGCGAGGGCTATCTCGGCTCGATGCGCACGATCCATTTCGCCCATTGGGCGCGGGTCAACAATGACAGCCGGCTGATGTTCTTCTCGAACTTCGACCAGACCTGGGAAAGCTATCTCGATGACTTCATCGAGAAGGCGCATGCGGGCCTCACCCTCGCCTGGAGCAGCGGGGTGGGCTTCCCGCCGACACGCTTCCTGGTGAAGGACGGCGCCAGCCATGGCCGCCAGTTCAAGGAATGGGCGCGCCATTCGATGACGGTCAGCCGCTTCTGGTACTCGGCGTACAAGGATCTCACCGCGGAGCAGGTCGAGCGCAACTATCGCATCGCCCTGGGTCTCCGGAAGAAGCAGCTCAGCGAGAAGGAGGCCGCGGCGTGGATCAACGACCTGTGAGCGAGGGTGGCGGCACTCCGAACTGGCATCTCTCGGCCCCGGCCAGCGGCCAGGCCCAGGGCCTGGTGGTCAGCGGCTTCGCGTCGCTGCCCACCGGCCGCGCGCTGTTCCTCGAGCTCGGCTGGAAGGGCGTGAAGAAGAAGGGCGGCGGCGCCTGGGTGGAGGCGCTGCGCAAGGTCGCGCAGGTGACCGACGCCGATGGCCGCGATCCGCGCGCCGTGGCGATGGGCTTCACCTGGTCCGGCCTCCAGAAGATGGGGCTCAACGCGAACGCGCTCGCCTCGTTCGATCGGCCTTTCCAGGAAGGCATGTTCCAGGAAGACCGCCTGCGCCGTCTCGGCGATCGGCGCGGCGAGGAATGGCAGGGCACGGTGATCCCGGGCGGCCCGAAGTGGAGCGGCAACACCCCGCTCGACGATGCCGCGGTGGATGACGAGGCGCGTGCCTTCGACGATCGCCAGGAAATCCGCGAGCAGCGGATCAAAACGCCGGTGACGGTCCATGCGATCGTCCTGCTCTATTGCGAGCATGACGAGGCGGCCGAGGCCTGGTGCGAGGAAGTGAGCGCCGCGCTCGCGCCGTTCGAGGTGACCGTCTCGCATCACCTGCCGCTCGACCTGCGGCTCGACAAGCAGGGCATCGCCCGCGAGCATTTCGGCTTTGCCGACGGCATCTCGCAGCCGATCCCGTTCGAGACCGGCACTGTCGTCTACAAGGACGGCAGCGACGTGCCCAAGGACTATTGGAACGGGGTGCCGCTCGGCGAGATCCTGATGGGCCATATGAATGGTCATAACGAGATCGCGCAGGGCCCGGTGGTCGCGGCGAGTGCCGGCAACACCGATGGTCTGCCCGATCATCCCAAGGGCGTCGGCTTCAAGGATCTCGGGCTCAACGGCAGCTATATGGTCGTCCGCGAGCTGAAGCAGGACGTCTATGCCTTCTGGCAGTCGATGCGCGCCGCCGCCGCCCATATCCGCGAACGCGATCCGGAAGGATCGGCGCACGTCACCACCACCTGGATGGCCGAGCGTGTGGTCGGGCGCGACACGCACGGCAACCTGCTCTGTCCGCTCGGCACGATCCCGGTCGAGAACAATGATTTCGGCTTCTGGGACAATGATCGCCACGGCATGGGCTGCCCGCTTGGCAGCCATGTCCGCCGCGCCAATCCGCGCGATGGCCTCGCACCGACGCCGGCAGACAAGCAGACCCTGCTCGATGCGGCGAACAACCACCGCATCCTGCGTCGCGGCCGGAAGTACGGCAAGACGATCAGCGTGCCGCCGACGCCGGACGAGGTCGATCGCGGGCTGCTCTTCGTCTGCCTGAACACCGACATCACCCGCCAGTTCGAGTTCGTCCAGCAGACCTGGATCCTCAACCCGAACTTCGCGACGCTCTATGACGAGACCGATCCGCTGATCGGCCCCAAGGGCACGATGACGATCCCGGAGGATCCGCTGCGCCGGATCATCGATGTCGAGACCTTCGTGCAGATGGCGGGCGGGGAGTATTTCTTCCTGCCGAGCATCCCGGCGCTCAACTATCTGGGTTCGCTGTGAACGCGCTCACCTCGCGCGACGTGCTGCGCCCCGGCAAGAAGGGGCTGGCGCGCTGGATCGAGGGGCGGGTGTTCGCCGCCATGCCCTATGCCTTCGCCTTTTTCCGGCGCTGGAAGCCGGTGGTGAAGTTCGGCGGGATGACGCTCACCTCGCGCTATGACGACGTCAAGGAAGTGTTCGCCACCGATCCGGTGTTCGGCGCGCCCTACAAGCCCAAGCTCGATGTCATCATGGGCGGCGAGCCCTTCTTCCTAGGCATGGCCGACACCCCGCTTTATCACCGCGACACCGATGCGATGCGCATGGTCGTGCTGCCGAAGGACCTGCCCGAGCTGGGCCGCAGGGCCGAGGCGATGGCCGAAGCGATCGTCGCGGCCGCGCCCGGCCGGATCGAAGTGGTCGACACGCTGGTGCGCCGCGTCACCTTCTCGGTGCTGGCCGATTATTTCGGCGTGCCCGAGCCCAAGGGCGGCGATCTGCGCGTCTGGGGCACGCGCCTGTTCGAGTTCCAGTTCGCCGATCCCAAGGGCGATCCGGCACTGCGCGCCGATGTCGACCAGATCGCACCGGCGCTCCGCGCGCATATCGATGCCGAGATCGCCGCGCGGAAGGCCACGCCCGGCCGCGATGACGTGCTGACCCGTTGCCTTGCCCTGCAGAAGAAGGGCGTGCCCGGTTTCTCCGATGTCGAGATCCGCACCAATCTGATGGGCTTTATCGTCGGCGGGCCGCCCCAGCCGCCGATGGTCGTGCCTCAGGCGATGGAGCAGCTGCTCCGCCGTCCCGCGGCGCTGGCCGGTGCCCAGGCGGCGGCGCGGGCAGGGGACGACGACCTGCTCTGGGGCTATGTCCAGGAAGCGATGCGCTTCGATCCGCTCGCACCGGGCCTGCCGCGCAACGTGCTGGTCGATGGCGTGATCGCCCGCGGCACGTCGCACGAAACCCCGGTCCAGGCCGGCGACACGGTGCTCGCCGCCTTCGCTTCGGCGATGATGGATCCGCGCCGGGTCACCGATCCCGCCCGCTTCGATCCGCATCGCCCGGCCAGCAATTACATCCATTTCGGATATGATTTGCACCAGTGCTTCGGCCGCCACATCAACCGCGCGACGCTACATTTCATGCTCAAGCCATTGTTAAAGCGTGCAAATCTTCGCCGCGCGCCCGGTGGTGCCGGGCGGCTGGTCAAGAATGGACCCTTTGCGGAGTCGCTGACAGTGGTGTTCGACTAAAGCTCAGCGCCGCTCGCTGGGCCCGCCGCGATACCCGCCCTGGCGCTCGAGCATCCAGCCCGGATACTCGGCCGGCAGCTTGCTCACCGCGTCGAGCCGTTCCAGCTCCTCGGGGCTGAACGCGACGTCGACGGCGCCCAGATTGTCGGCCAGCTGGTCGGGCCGCTTGGCGCCGATGATCACGCTCGAAACCGCCTTCTGGTAGAGCAGCCAGGCCAGCGCCAGCTGCGCCACCGAGCGGCCCTTGGCCCCGGCCAGTTCGCGCAGCACGTCGACCACGTCATAGCCGCGCTCCTTGTCCACCGGCGGGAAGTCGAACCCCGCCCGGCGTCCTTCGCCCTCACCCGCGCGGGTGTACTTGCCCGACAGGAAGCCGCCGGCGAGCGGGCTCCACACCATCAGGCCGACGCCTTCCGACTGGAGCATCGGGATGACCTCGCGCTCCAGATCGCGCCCGGCGATGGTGTAATAGGCCTGGAGCGAAGCGATCGAGGCATAGTCCCTGGCCGCCGCGATGCCGACCGCCTTCATCACCTGCCACGCCGCCCAGTTGGACAGGCCGACATAGCGCACGACACCCCGCTTCACGAGGCTGTCGAGCGCGTAGAGCGTCTCCTCGATCGGCGTGGCCGTGTCGAAGCCGTGGATCTGGTACAGGTCGATATGGCCGGTGCCGAGCCGCTCCAGGCTCTTCTCCACCTGCGCCAGGATATGCCCGCGCGATGCGCCCGCGCCGTTCGGCCCGTCATGCATCCGTCCCAGCACCTTGGTGGCCACCACCACCTCGTCCCGCGCCACGCCGAGGTTCTTCAGCGCCTGGCCCAGGATCCGCTCCGACCGGCCCTCGGCGTAAACATTCGCGGTATCGAAGAAGTTGATGCCCGCATCCAGCGCCGCCTTGACCAGCGCGTCCGCCTCTTCCTGCTGCAGCTGCCCGATCCGCCCCCACATCCCGCCCTCGCCGCCAAAGGTCATGGTGCCGAGGCAAAGTTCCGAGACGATCAGGCCCGAACGGCCGAGCTGGTTGTAGCGCATGGGGATACCTCATCGGGAGCGAGGGGAGGGAGCCCGGCAGATGTGGTGCGCAGCCCTCCACCGCAATGCCGTAGCGCGAAAAATCCGCCTGAGTCGGCCATTGGCAACGGTGTCAATAAACTCATACAATATGGTGCGCTGCATCAATCCACGCACCGTACTGCGGTAAGTGGTTGTTCCCGCGTTAAACTTAAATGGTCCAAATGTATGAGTTGACAGCGCATCCGTCGAGGCATAGCCAAATGTGACCGCTAACATCGCAACCACGCGATACGCTCAACGGCCCGGGAAGAGGCCATACAGGAGGGGAATATGCACGCTCGAGTTGCGTCTCGTTTCACTGCGCGCCGTCTCGGCATGATCGGCGCCGTGCTGCTCGCCGGCACCGCCTGGCCCGCGCTGGCCCAGACCGCCCAGACCCCGCCCGCCACCCCGAGCGCCGATGCGCCCGCGGCGCAGGACGCGAGCGTCCCTCAGGAAGAGCAGTCGATCGTCGTCACCGGCTATCGCGCGTCGCTCGCCAGCTCGACCAATGCGAAGAAGAACTCGGTCGGCTTCACCGACTCGATCTTCGCCGAGGACATCGGCAAGTTCCCCGACACCAACATCGCCGAGAGCTTCAACCGCATCCCCGGCGTCACCATCGCCCGCGAAGTGACCGGCGAAGGCCTCAACGTCACGATCCGCGGCCTCGGCACCAACTTCACCCGCGTGCTCCTGAACGGCGCGCCGGTGGCGGTCGCCTCGACTGGCCGCACCGACTCGCAGAACACCAACCGCGAAGTCGATCTCGACATGTTCCCGACCGAGCTGTTCACCTCGCTGACGGTCAACAAGAGCGGCATCGCCGACCAGGTCGAGGGCGGCGCCGCCGGCACGGTCAACATGCGCAGTGCCCGGCCGTTCGACCGCTCGGGCACGCACCTCACCTATGGCGCGCAACTGACCAAGAACACCAATGCCAAGGACTGGGGCTATCGCGGCTCGCTGCTCGCCAGCACCACGATGGGCGATTTCGGCGTGCTGCTCGGCGTGGCCGGCGTGCACAACAAGGTGCGCACCACCGGCTTCGAGACGATCGGCTGGACCAACCCCAACCTGTCGGCGGCCCAGTGCGGCGCGACCGGCGGCTGCAACCCCACCGGCGGCGGCAACTGGACGATCCCGGCCACCGTGCCCGCCAATGCCGGCAACGGCCTCGTCACCGGCACGACGATCGACCAGGCCTTCCTGCTCTCCCGCAATCCGGGGGCTACGATCTCGCAGATCGACAACGGCATCATCCCGCGCCTCGGCCGCCCGATGTTCGAGGAAGGCACCAAGGACCGCATCAACGCGATCGCCAGCCTCGAATACAAGGGCGACACCTTCCACGCCTATGTCGACGGCATGTTCGGCTGGAAGGACAACCAGCTCGAGCGCGTCGACATGAACTGGGTCGGCCGCAACGGCGCCGCGATCCCGCTCAACACGCAATATGACCGCAGCGACTGCACCGCCGGCTGCGTGGTGACCAAGGGCACCTATGCCAATGCCCAGTGGTTCCTCGAATATCGCCCGTTCCTCGAGAAGACCAAGTTCTGGGGCGTGAACCCGGGCCTGGAATGGGAAATCGCCGACAAGCTGAAGTTCGACCTGCAGGGCAACTACACCTGGTCGAGCTTCCACCGCGAATCGCCGAGCGTCGTCGTGCTCACCACGCCGAACTCGGGCGTGACGGTGAACTATGACAATACCGGCGGAGAGATCCCGTCGATCACCACCAATATCGACCTCAACAACCCTGCCAACTTCGCCTGGCCCGGTGGCCGCGTGAACATCCAGGACGAGAAGCGCCAGACCGAGACCAAGGGCATCCGCGGCAACCTCGTCTGGGGCGACAATGCGTTCAACCTCAAGGTCGGCGCCGCCTATGACGACACGTCGCGCCGGATCAGCGCCTATGACAACAGCCAGGCCTGGCAGAACGCGGTGTGCGGCAATCGCCCGAGCGTGTTCGTGCCCTCGCCCAACACCCAGCCGCCGTGCAACGGCCTGGTCCAGCCCGGCGCAGCGCCGGCGGGCTATCCGAGCTATCCGGCCTATGGCACCGGCTATTCGAGCGGCTCGACCGGCCCCGTCACCTATGCCGGCTCGCTGATCTCCAACGCCCAGCTCGCCAGTCTGCTGCGCCCGACCTCGGCCGGCTTCGTCACGGTCGACTGGAACGCGTTCAAGGCAGCGTCCAACTATGACGCCTTCCACAATGCCGCGCCCGAGGCCGGCTCGTCCAACACCGGCGCCAGCGGCGGCTATGTCCGCGAGAAGGTGCTCGGCGCCTATGCCGAAGTGAATGGCGACCTGCAGATCGGCGACAACAACCACCTCAACTACAATGCCGGCGTCCGCTATGTCCGCACCGACCAGCGGATCGGCGGCCGCGTCTCGATCTCGGATCCGCGCAACTCGCAGGATCCGGACGGCGCCGGCCCGCTGCCCGCGGCCTGCCCGGGCACCGGCAATCCGCGCGACGGCAGCTGTTTCCCGAACATCACCAACTTCGTCTACACCGACGCTAAGTATGACAACTGGCTGCCCTCGGCGAGCGGTGCCTTCCATATCGGCGATGCCGCGGTGGTCCGTGCCGCCGTCTCGCGGACAATGACCCGGCCCAATCCGAACACGATGCTGCCGGGCCTCAACTTCTCGACGCCGTCGGCCGATGTCGGTTCGGTCGGCAACCCGTCGCTCGAGCCCTATCTGTCGACCAATATCGACCTGGGCTTCGAATATTATACCGGCAAGGAAGGCTATGTCGGCTTCACTGCCTTCCGCAAGGCGGTGACCGGCTTCACCACTACCGGTACGGTGACGGTGCCCTTCGCCGCGCTGGCCGCGTACGGCGTCACCTATGACACGCTGACGCCCACCCAGCAGGCGGCGATCAACTCGCGCGGCGGCCCCACCGCCGCCACCGTGGTGCTCAACCAGCAGGTCAACGCCACCGGCACGCTCAAGGTAAACGGCCTCGAAGTGAACTGGGTGCAGCCGCTCGACTTCCTGCTCGGCAAGATCGGCCTCAACGGCTTTGGCTTCAACGCGAACCTGACGCTGATCGACCAGACCGGTTCTGGCGCCGCCCCGGCGGTCGCGGTGGGCGTGTCGCCCGTAACCTACAACATCACCGGCTATTACGAGCAGGGTGGTATCAACATTCGTCTGTCGACCACCTTCCAGCGCGGCTCGGTCTCGTCGGATGCGAACCAGAACGGCATCGCGCTCGCCCGGCTCTATTCGAACGACTATCAGCAGTTCGACATGTCGGCGAGCGTCGACTTCGCCAAGGTGTTCGACCTGAAATGGGCGCCCGAGCTCACGCTCGACGTCATCAACCTCACCAAGGAAAAGCAGCGGAGCTACTTCCAGTTCGATCAGGCCGCCTTCACGCTCTACGATCCGGGCCGTCAGGTCATGATCGGCCTGCGCGGACGGTTCTGACGGGTCGCAAAAGGGGCGTGGCGGCCGGGCCTTTCAACCGGCCGCCACTGCCCCGGACTTCTCCTCTGCGGCCGCCTTCGGGCGGCCTCTTTTTTGTCCGGGCGAAGCGGGTTAACTGGGCGCCATGACGCAGGAAAAGCTGATCGCCGGCATCGAACTCGGCGGCACCAAGTGTGTGGCGCTGCTCGCCACCGGGCCCAACGATGTGCGTGATCGGGTAACCGTGCCCACCACCGATCCGGCGGCGACGCTGGCGGCACTCGAAGCCGCGCTCGATCGCTGGAGCTTCGATGCGATCGGCGTGGCGAGCTTCGGTCCGGTGGGCCTCGATCGCGCCCGCGCCGACTACGGCTCGATCACCGCGACGACCAAGCCCGGCTGGACCGGCACCGACCTGATCCGCCGGCTCGAGGCGCGCTACGGCAAGCCGATCGGCTTCCAGACCGATGTCGGCGGCGCGGCACTCGCCGAAGGGCGCTGGGGCGGGGCGCAGGGCATGTCGGCGCATGCGTATATCACGATCGGCACCGGCGTCGGCGTCGGCCTTGTCACGGGCGGCGTGCCGGTGATGGGCTGGGCGCATGGCGAGGCCGGCCATATGCGCCTGCCGCGCGCGCCGGGCGACAGCTATGCCGGCTGGTGCCGCTTCCACGGCGATTGCCTCGAGGGCCTGATCTCCGGTCCGGCGCTTGCCGAGCGCTTCGGCGTGCCGGGCGACCAGCTGCCCGATGACGGCCCCGAATGGGACCTGTTCGTCCATGACCTGGCGGGCATGCTCCACAATCTCGTGGTCACCGCGGCGCCGGAGCGTATCGCGATCGGCGGGGGCGTGGTGGCGGCGCGCGACTATCTGTTCCCCAAGCTGCGCACCCGGCTGGTCGAGAGCCTTGGCGGCTATGGCGCGCTGGCGGAATGGGCCGAGGGGATCGAGGCCCGGCTCGGCGCACCGGGGCTGGGCACCATGGCGGGGCCGCTCGGTGCGATAGCGGTGGGGCTGGCGGCGTAGGTTAAAAAGCCCCTCGCCTTCAGGGGAGGGGTTTGGGGTGGGGCGGGTGTCTCACCGAGATTGAAGCTTGCGGATAGGACCCACCCCAACCCCTCACTTCCAGGGAGGGGCTAGCTCCTCAGATCACTTCCATCTCGGAATTATAATGGTGCCACGCGAACACCGCCGCCGCGCCGCGATGCGGGCGCCAGGCTTCGGCGATCTCCCGGGTAAGCTTCTCGCTCGGCCGCTCGGCATGGCCCATGATCCGCCCGACTTCGATCTGCACCGCCAGGTCGCCCGCTGGCCAGATGTCGGGTCGGCCCTCCGCGAACAGCAGATAGACCTCGGCGGACCAGCGCCCGATGCCCTTGATCCGGACAAGCTGGGCGATCGCTTCCTCATCGCCCTCTGCCAGATGCGCGAAGTCGAGCCGCCCGCTGGTCACTTCCTCGGCAAGGCTGCGGGCATAGGCGGCCTTTTGCCGCGATAGCCCGGCCGCGCGCAGATCGTCGTCGCTGACCCGGGCAACGGTTTCCGGATCGCTCAGCGTGCCCAGCTGCGCGGCCATCTTGTTCCAGATCGACTGCGCCGCGGCGACGCTCACCTGCTGGCCGACGATCGTGCGCAGCAGCGTCTCATAGCCTCGGTCGCGGATGCGGGGCGGAGGATAGCCTACGCGCCCGATCGCGACGGCGATCAGCGGCTCGCGGCTCGCCAGGGCGTCCAGCGACGCCTTGAGCTGCTCGGCGCTCAACCCCATGCGTGCCCGCCTTGCGAAGCGCCGCGTTCGGCGGCATGGACGAAGCAGGACCAGGAGAAGACCATGCCCAAGCTTATCGTCGTGACCAGGAGTGGTGAAGAGCGTGAGGTCATGGGCGAGGCGGGCCTGAGCGTGATGGAAGTGATCCGCGAGAGCGGCTTTGACGAGCTGCTCGCGCTGTGCGGCGGCTGCTGCTCCTGCGCGACCTGCCACGTCCATGTCGATCCGGAATTTGCGGCCAAACTGCCGAAGATGAGCATGGACGAGGACGACCTGCTCGACAGCGCCGGCGACCGCGACGCGACGTCGCGCCTGTCTTGCCAGCTGCCTTTCACCGACGAGCTCGACGGCCTGCGCGTGCGGATCGCCGAAGAGGACTGATCGAAATATCCCTCTCCCGCAACAGCGGGAGAGGGGATAGTCAGCTTACTGTACCGCCCGCACCCGGATCGACGCCATCGGCGCATCGGTGGTGGTGGTGTCGGTCTTCCAGGTGATCACCTTGTCCTTGCCGGTGGTCACCGCGCCTTGCTCATTGTTCTGGCTCACCAGCTCGGCGTCGGTGGTCAGGGTGAAGGTGCCCTGCAGGCGCGTGAACGCCTCGCCCATTCCGCCCGGCATCATCGCCAGCGCGCTCATGTCGCCCATATTGCCCATGCCGCTGCCGCTCATCCGCACATAGCCCGGCGCCTTCACGCGGATCAGGTCCTTGCCGCGCAGCTCCACCGCGATCCACGGCATGATCATCTGGTTGTCCAGATTGTACGGGAACAGGAAGCCGTGATCGAGCACGCCGGAGATCTGGTAATCCACCCAGAACATCCCGTTGCCGCGATACTCGACACTGCGATAGCCCGCCTCCTTGGCAACCTCGATCGCGAGCTTGCGGAAGGTCTCGTCCTGCTTGGCCTTCTCCTCGGGCGTCAGCGTGAAGTCCGGCTCCTTCTCCGGCGCCTTGGCCTTCTTGCCCGACTTCTCCTTGGCGGCCTCTTCCATGCCCATCTGCATCGCCTTGCCCATGAAGCTCTGCAGATCGACCGCCATCACCTCGCCCTTGTAGGTGAAGGTGAAGGTCCGGTCGGCATGGATGGTCAGCGCCGAATCGAACTTGCCGGGCACGAACAGGCAGCTGGCGAGCACCAGCGGCGCCATCAGCGCGAACGCGACGGCCTTCAGACGATGCAACATGAGTCCCCCTTGGCAATCAGCCGCGGGCGCTCACCGCATAGAGCGCGATCGCCGCGGCATTGGATACGTTGAGGCTTTCGACCTTATCCGAGATCGGCAGCTTCGCAAGCTCGTCGCAATGCGCCTCGGTGTTCTGGCGCATGCCTTCGCCCTCGGCGCCCAGCACCAGCGCGATCTTGCTCTGGCCACCCATAACCTCGGCCAGCGTGCCCTTGGCATGGCCGGTCAGGCCGATGCGCCAGAAGCCCGCCTCGGCGATCTCCTCCAGCGCGCGGGCCAGGTTGACCACCCGGCACCACGGCACCTGCTCCAGCGTGCCGGCGGCGGCGCGGGCCAGCGTGCCGGTTTCGCCGGGAGCGTGCCGGTCCTGCGTCACGATGCCCAGCGCGTCGAACGCCGCCGCCGAACGCAGGATCGCGCCGACATTGTGCGGGTCGGTCACCTGGTCGAGCACCAGCAGCGGCCGGTTGTCGCCTTCGCCCTGCGCCAGCAGGTCGCCCAGCCAGATCTCCTCGAGCGGATCGACTTCGGCGACCAGCCCCTGGTGCGGGGCGTCGCCGGGCACCAGCCGGCCGAGATCGGCGGCATTGGCGAAGGTGATCGGGATCGTCGACGGGATGTCGAGCCCGGCCAGCGCGTCGTGCGTGCCCCAGATCTTGCGGACGTTGCGCTCGGGATTGTCGAGCGCCGCCAGCACCGCGTGCCGCCCGTAGAAACGCGGGCGGCTCGCGGAGGCCTGGCTCGGCCGGTGTCCACGCTTGGCCATCAATGTGCTCCCGGTGCCGCGTAGAAGCCGTCCGAAGCGTTCGGCTCGGTCGCCAGCGGCAGGCGCGGCAGCGGCTCGGGCGCGTTGGCGGCGTTGATCAGGAAGGCTGCCAGGATGATCGCGCCCTGGCGCATGTCGTCCGCCTTCAGATGGTCGAAGGTGTCGACATCGGTGTGGTGCACGTTCGAGCCGTAATCCAGCGGATCCTGGATGAACTGGAAGGCCGGGATGCCCACCGCGTCGAAGAACACGTGATCGGTGCTGCCGGTGCGGGCGGTGGCCACCTTGGTCGCGCCGAACGAATTGAACGGCGCCAGCCATTCGCGGAAGATCGGCACCACCGCGGTATTGCCCTGGGTGAAGATGCCGCGGATCTTGCCCGAGCCGTTGTCGAGGTTGAAATAGGCGGCGAGCTTGGCGTGGTCCGGGCCCGGCTGGATCGGGAAGCCCTTGCTCCAGCCCATGTAGCGGGCATAGCCGCTCAGCGCCGGATCGACCGGGCGGCTGGCGACATGGTTCTCGACATAAGCCATCGAGCCGAGCAGACCCTGCTCCTCGCCCGACCAGAGCGCGAAACGGATCGCGCGCTTGGTCTTGATGCCCGATGCCTTGATGATGCGCGCGGCCTCCATCACCATCGAGACGCCGGCGGCGTTGTCGGCGGCGCCGTCACCCATCGCCCAGCTGTCCATGTGCGCGCCGGCCATCACATAGCCTGCCTTGGCGTCGGTGCCGGGGATGTCGGCCAGGATGTTGTATGCCTTGGTGTCGCTGTCATCGAAAGTGACGTCGCTGTTGAGCTCGAGGCTCGGCGCCATGCCCATCTTGGCGAGGCGGGCGAGGCGGCGATAATCCTCGGCGGCGATCTCGAAGCCCGGCAGCGGCGGGGTGGCGCCGACCTGGAACTGGCTGTTCTGGCCGTGCACCAGCTTGCCGTTGCGCGACGACATGGTCGCATAGCCGACCGCGCCCTCGGCCTTCAGGAAGGCGTCGCGCTTGGCGGCGAAAGCGAGGCGGCTCTGGCTGCTCGGGCGGCGATTCGCGGTGGCGGCGCCGTTCTGCAGCTGGAAACTGTCGTAGCGGTCGAGATCGGCGTCGCTCCAGCGGCGGAAGTCGAGGTCGGTCGAATCGGTGATGTCGGTCGGCTCGGTGAGCAGGGCGATCTTGCCCTTGAGCTTGCCCTTATACTGGTCGAGCGACGCTTCGTCCGCCATCGGCGCCAGCACGACCTGGCCGGTGACGGTTCCGTTGGTTCCCGGCGTCCAGGCAAGCGGCGCGGCGACCAAAGTCAGCGGACGCGGCGCAACCATCTTCACACTGGCATTCTTCGCCGACCAGCCGCGGCCGAACTCAAAGCCTTCCTTGTGGACATTGGTCAGACCCCATTCGCGGAACTTGGCCTGGGTCCAGTCCTCGGCCTGGCGCATCGGCGGCGAATTGGTGAGTCGCGCGCCGATCACGTCGGTGAGGTACTGCGCGATGCGCATCACTTCGCTGTGGTTGGTGCCCTGATCGACGATCTTGTCGACCGGCGCGCTCGGGCCGTCCGGTCCCTTGGCGATGGCGAGCGGCGCCATGGCGGTGGCGGCGAGCAGCGTGGCGATGGCGAAGGAAAGTCGGCGCATTATGGACCCCTGTTTGGAAGCGGCGGACGCTATGCTGCACAAAGTCTGCGCGCAAGGCGTTGACAGGCGCGCGTCGCTTCGGCAATGGGCCCCCTCTCGCCGAACGGCGCCATGGACAGGTGGCCGAGTGGTTAAAGGCAGCAGACTGTAAATCTGCCCGTGCAAGCGTACGCTGGTTCGAATCCAGCCCTGTCCACCACTTTCCCCGCGGGGCACGGCCCGCGGTTCAGGACATCGCCGATGAAATGCCCGGCATGAGCGCGGCCGGGTTCAGGCCTGCGCGGCGCCCTGCTCCTGGGCATGCTTGCGCTCGGCGGATTCGCGCCTGGCGCGCGCCGTCTTTTCCTGCGCGAGCAGGAATTCTTCGGTTTCTTCCTCGGTGACACCCTCGGCATGTGTCTTGTGCACATGCTGCATCATCGTCGCCCATTGGCGGTACGAACCCATCTGCGACCCCTCGCTTTTCCCTGATAACGAGAGGTCATAACGCAGGTGCGAACGGGATGACTCGCGAAATAAATCCTTAACGCGGCGCGAATCACGATTCCTTAATCAAGCACCGCCGCGACCAGCTGGCGGAAGGCATCGGCGCGGTGGCTCATCGCATGCTTGGCGGCCGGCTCCATCTCGCCGAACGTCTCTTCATGCCCCGTCGGCAGGAAGACCGGGTCATAGCCGAAGCCCTGGGTGCCGCGCGGCGGCCATACCAGGGTGCCGTCGACGCGGCCCTCGAACCACTCGACATGGCCATCGGGCCAGGCGAGCGCGAGCGCGCAGATGAAATGCGCGTCGCGCCCGGTTTCGGGTGGCAGCGCCGCCAGCTTGTCCTCGACCAGCTGCATCGCGACGCCGAAATCCTTGCTCGGGCCCGCCCAGCGCGCCGAGAAGATGCCGGGATCATTGTTCAGCGCCTCGACGCACAGGCCCGAATCATCGGCCAGGGCAGGGAGCCCCGAGAGATCCGCAGCCTGCAGCGCCTTCAGCTCGGCATTGGCGACGAAGGTGGTCCCCGTCTCCTCGGGCTCGGGCAGGTCGAGCTCGGCCGCGGAGACCGGCTCGATCCCGAACGGACCGAGAAGCTCGCGAATCTCACGCACCTTGCCGGCATTGTGGCTGGCGATCACCAGCTTGCCGGGTTTGAGTTTGCGGATCGCCTGGGGAGTGTCGCCTTCGCCGCTCATCCGATTGCCTTCACCTGTGCTTCAAAGATCTGGTTGCAGCCGATCCGCGCGAGGCGGAGCAGGCGGAGCAGCCCTTCCTCGTCATAGGTCGCGCCCTCGGCGGTCGCCTGCGCCTCGGCGATGTTGCCGTTCGACAGCAGGACGAAGTTCGCATCGGCATCGGCGGCGCTGTCCTCGACATAGTCGAGGTCGAGCACCGGCGTGCCCTGATGGATGCCGCAGGAAACCGCGGCGACCTGCGCCGTGATCGGGTCTTCCTTGATCAGCCCCTGGGCCATCAGCTTGTTCACCGCGATGCGCAGCGCGACGAACGCGCCCGAGATCGCCGCCGTGCGGGTGCCGCCGTCGGCCTGGATCACGTCGCAATCGAGCGTGATCTGGCGCTCGCCGAGCTTCTTGAGGTCGGTGACGGCCCGCAGGCTGCGGCCGATCAGGCGCTGGATCTCCTGGGTGCGGCCGGACTGCTTGCCCTTGGCCGCTTCGCGCTGGCCGCGGGTGTGCGTCGCGCGCGGGAGCATGCCGTACTCGGCCGTGACCCAGCCCTCGCCCTTGCCCTTGAGCCAGGGCGGCAGCCGCTCTTCGACGCTCGCGGTCACCAGCACGCGGGTGTCGCCGAAGCTGATCAGCACCGAACCCTCGGCGTGGCGGGTGAAATGCGGTTCGATGGTGATTGCCCGCATCTCGTCGGGGGCGCGGCCGGAAGGGCGCATCTGCTTCAGTCTCCTGCAAGGTTTGACGCGCCACGTAGACGTAACGGTTGGAACGCGCCAGTGTCGGCGGGCGATCCGTGTAGAGTGGCCGCAGGGAGAACAGGGTATGCGTAGGCTTGCAATCATCGGACTTGGGGCGCTGGCATTGTCGGGCTGCGTGAAGCCGAGTGGTGGTCCCGGCCCGGGCAAGCCGATCCCGATCGAAGGCGATTCGATCCGCTACGAGACCGGTCCCTGCTATGGCCGCTGCCCGGTCTATGCCGTCACCGTGCGGCCCGACGGCACCGGCGTGTTCGAGGGCAAGCGCTTTACCGCGGCGACCGGCGAGAAGCCGTTCAAGCTGACCCGCGCGCAATATGATGCCTTCGCCGCGGCGCTGGCGCCCTACCGCCCGGAAAGCGGCGAGGTCCGCTATGCCCCCGGCCAGAAGAATTGCGAGCCGGCAGTCACCGACGCCTCCAGCGTCAACGTCACCTGGACCCGCGCGATCGGCGACAGCCAGGGGCTCTATTTCTATTATGGCTGCCGCTCGGAAAAGAACCGCCCGCTTGGCCAGGCACTCGGCGACGCAGTCGAGGGGCTGCCGATCCACGACCTGATCGGCGAGCGGCCCTGATTTTCAGGCCCACTTGCACCCCGGCGAAAGCCGGGGCCCAGGGTTTCTCTGCCGACTCGCTTGTGGCCCTGGGCCCCGGCTTTCGCCGGGGAACAGTTTGCGCAACCGCAGAGGTTGGCGTGTGGAATGTGCACGCTACATAAGCTCCATGACCACCCCGCCGATCCGCGAACTGACCGACCGCGCCCGCGACGTGTTTCGCATGGTGGTCGAGTCGTATCTCGACACCGGCGCTCCCGTCGGCTCACGGACGATCGCGCAGATCTCCGGTCTCAATCTCTCGCCCGCCTCGATCCGCAACGTGATGCAGGACCTGGAGGAGCTCGGCCTGCTCGCTGCTCCCCATACCAGCGCCGGCCGGATGCCTACCGAGACGGGCCTGCGCCTGTTCGTCGATGGCATGATGCAGGCGGCCGAACCCAGCGCCGAGGAGCGTGCCGCGATCGAGCGCAACGCGGCCGAGCGCGGTCCGGTGGAGGAGGCGCTGGCCGCAACCACCGCCGCGCTCTCGGGCCTCTCGTCCTGCGCCGGGCTGGTGCTGGTGCCCAAGGTCGAGCCATTGCTGCGCTCCTTCGGCTTCGTGCCCCTGAGTCACGACCGTGCGCTCGCCGTGCTGGTCGGCGAGGACGGTTCGGTCGAGAATCGCGTGGTCGAGCTGCCCGGGGGCATGGACCCTTCGGCGCTCCAGCGTGCCGCCAATTATCTCTCGGCCACCTTCGCCGGGCTCACCCTCAGTCAGGCGCGAGCCCGGGTCGAGCGCGAGCTGGGGGCGCAGCGCGCCGCGCTTGACAGCGCCGCTGCCGCGCTGGTTGAGCGCGGCCTTGCCGTGTGGAGCGAGGACGGCGGTCGCCGCCCCGTGCTGATCGTGCGCGGCCAGGCCCGGCTGATCGACACTGCCGCGGCGGAGGATCTCGACAAGGTCAGCCAGTTGCTCGACCAGCTCGAAGGGCAGGAGGAGATTGCGCGCCTGCTCGATTCGGCACGCGAGGGCGAAGCCACGCGCATCTTCATCGGATCCGAGAACAAGCTGTTTGCGTTGTCCGGTTCGTCGGTGATCGCCAAGCCCGTCCGTTCGCTTGACGGGCGGGTGGTCGGCGTGGTCGGCGTGATCGGGCCTACGCGGTTGAACTATGCGCGCGTCGTCCCCATGGTGGATTTCACGGCGGCCACAATGGCCCGATTACTGGCCTGAACAGGGAAATATGACGGAAGAGAACAAGGTGACGGACACCCAGGAAGAAACGCTGCGCGCGGAAACCGCGGAGGGTGCGCCCGAAGTGGCCGAGCACGATCGCCTGGCCGAGCTCGAGGCGCAGCTCGCCGAGGCGAAGTCGGCAGTGATGTATGCCCAGGCGGAGACGCAGAACGTCCGCCGCCGCGCAGAGAAGGAAGCGCAGGACGCCAAGGCCTATGCCGCGACCGGTTTCGCGCGCGACGTGCTGTCGGTGGCCGACAATCTCACCCGCGCGCTGGCCGCGATTCCGGCCGAGCTCAAGGAAGACGAGAAGCTCAAGGGCCTGGTCACCGGCCTTGAGGCGACCGGCCGCGAGCTGGAATCGGTGTTCGGCCGCCACGGCATCACCAGGATCGTCGCGCTCGGCGAAGCGCTCGATCCCAACCGCCACCAGGCGATGATGGAAATGCCCAGCGCCGATGCGGAGCCGGGCACGATCGTGCAGGAAATCCAGTCAGGCTACATGATCCGCGATCGCCTGCTGCGCCCCGCGCTGGTCGGCGTGGCGAAGAAGCCGGACTGATCCCGGCGGACATCGCGAGACGAAGAGGCCGGGGCAATGCTCCGGCCTTTTTCTTGCCGGAACAGTTCCCCGGCGAAAGCCGGGGCCCAGGGTTTCTCTGCCGGATCGCTTTGTTACCCTGGGCCCCGGCTTTCGCCGGGGAGCAGGATGTTCGCCCCGGGGAAGAGAGGGAATTACACCCGCATCCCCGCGATCAGGATATCGATCAGCCGCCGCGCCGTATCCTGCCAGCCCGGCCCCGCGCTCGCCACGCCGGCGATCGCGCGCAGCAGGTCGATCGGATCCATGTCGAGCTTGATCTCGCCGCTCGCCACGGCGCGGTCGGTAAGCAGCGCGATCGCTTCGGGCGTGCCGCTGTTGCAGGCGGCATAGAGCGCGGCGGTGCCGCCCGTGACCGATCCGAACACTGCCGCCATGCCATATTTGGTGCCGAGATAATCGACGAACAGCAGCAGCCATTGGCGCAGCGCCTCGACCGGTGGATGCGCCTCGCTCAGCTTCGCCGCCGCATCCGCCAGCTGCATGGTCTCGTTGCGATAGACCGCCTCGATCAGCGCGTCGCGCGTCGGGAAATGCCGATAGAGCGTACCGATGCCCACGCCGGCCTCGCGCGCGATTTCCTCCAGGCTCGCACTCGGGCCCTTCTCGCCGAACACCGCCTTGGCCGTGTCGAGCAGCCGCAGCCGGTTGCGCTCGGCATCGGCGCGCGGCTTGCGGGAGGAGGAATCGCCGGTTTCGGCCACGATTATGGGATCGTCCCTTGAAAAGCGGAGGATGCCTCCGTATTTATTTCCGGAGACGCCCTCCACTTAATATTTCCCAGGTCGCCGGGCAAGGGGCTCGTGGCCGATGGAGCCGTGCGTCCGCGTGACGGAGACAGGCAATGACCCAGGTTTTCAATGCAGCTTCCACCACCGACGAAGTGCTCGCCGGCGTCGATCTCAGCGGCAAGCGCGTGCTTGTCACTGGCGTCTCGGCCGGCCTCGGGGTCGAGACGGCGCGGGTGCTGGCGGCGCATGGCGCGCAGGTGATCGGCACCGCGCGCGATCTCGCCAAGGCCGAGCGCGCTACCCAGGTCGTCCGCGACCAGGCGGCGAACGGGGGCGGTATCGAGCTGGTCGAGCTCGATCTCGCCTCGCTCGCCAGCGTGCGTGCTGCGGCGGACAGGCTTGTCGCCGATGGCCGAAGCTTCGATGTGGTGATCGCCAATGCCGGCGTCATGGCCACCCCGCTCGGCTACACCGCCGACGGCTTCGAAACCCAGTTCGGCACCAACCATCTCGGCCATTTTGTCTTCGTCAATCGCATCGCCGCGCTGATCAAGGATGGCGGCCGGCTGGTGAACCTTGCGTCCTCGGGCCATCGCTATTCGGATGTCGATCTCGAAAATCCGAACTTCGAATACACGCCCTATGAGCCGATGGTCGCCTATGGCCGCTCGAAGACCGCGAACATCCTGTTCGCCGTCGAGTTCGACCGACGCCACAAGGATCGCGGCGTCCGTGCCACCGCGCTGCACCCCGGCGGCATCCAGACTGAGCTCGGCCGCCATATCGGCCAGGAGACGCTCGAGCAGGTGCTTGCCCGGATCAATGCCGAATTGGCCGAGCAGGGCCAGCCGCCCTTCCAGTGGAAGACGATCCCGCAGGGGGCTGGCACCAGCGTCTGGGCCGGCTTCGTCGCGCCTGCCGGGGAAGTCGGCGCGCGCTACTGCGAGAACTGCCATGTCTCGCAGGTGACCGACGGCATCATCAATCCGGTCAGCGAAGGCGTACGCTCCTATGCGCTCGATCCGGAGAATGCCAAGGCGCTCTGGGCGAAGAGCGAGGAGATGGTCGGCGAGCGTTTCTGAGCCTCGCCGGAGCCGTTATTGCGAACATGACGGCTTTTTCATTTGAAATCCGCGGGCGAGGCGACCATCTCGCCCGTGGATGCACAACCGTGCACCCTTAACCGCCAGCTCCGAGAATGGGGTCATGTCCAGCAACGACCATAGTCGATCGACCGTGCCGTCCAGGGCCGCCGCGCTGAGCTGATCCGCTCACCTCCTGCGCAGCCGCCCCGGGCGGCCGGTCGGCAGTGAGGTATATTATGAACGCAGCCATCCGTTTCCTCGCGGATCTTCGCTTCTTCGGCAGCGTGGGTCGCGACCCCAACGCGCTGTTCGACGAGCGGCTGACCTTTGGCGAGAAGCTCGCCGATCGGGTCGCCGCGGTCGGCGGCTCCTGGGGATTCATCATCGGCTTCGGCCTGTTCCTCGGCGCCTGGGCGCTGCTGAACACCGTCGTGCTCGCCGCGCACGCCTTTGATCCGTTCCCCTTCATCTTCCTCAACCTGATGCTGTCGATGCTCGCCGCGCTGCAGGCCCCGATCATCATGATGAGCCAGAACCGCCAGGCGGCGAAGGACCGGTTCGAGGCGCGGCTCGACTACGAGACCAATCTGCGCGCCGAGGCGCAGATCGACAGCCTGCACCACAAGATCGACCTGCTCACCGCCGAGATAGCACGGCTTTCGCGGGTCGATTGAAAACTACGCTATTGCTAGTCATTCGCAATAAAGGGTAAGGCGATTCCACCCCGGAGATTCCGCTCCGGGGAAGGGGATCGCCTTTGTACCAGTTCCTGGATCGCTCCGCCGCCGAGCTTGCGCCCGTCGATCAGCTGTTGCTCCACGCGATGCGGCAATGGGTGGCGACGATTCGCGCCGGGCGCTGCCCGTGCAGCGTGCTCGGCCCGGTGCTGCGCGGGCGCGGACTGGTCGAGATGCTGCCCGATCTGAACATGGCGATGCTGCTCATCGAGCGCGAAAACCTGTCCCAACTTCGCTTCAAACCGCCCTTCTCGGCGGAAATAGGCGATGACGAGGCCTTGCTCCTTTCGCTGCATGCGCTAGCACGCGCCGGCGCGCAGCCGCGCGTCGACGCGGTCATCGAGTAGATCGTGAAACCCGAAGCGCGCCTTCCGCTCTCCGTGGCGGTGGCGCGTATCGCTGTTGCTTTCGCGCGTTGAAGTAAAATTACGTTGCAGCGCACCGTGAATTTGGAAAGAGCCGACCTCGTGAATATGCATGCCCGCCCGCCCATCGTCCTGCCCGAGCATCCCGCCTTCCAGACGGCTGCGGTGCGCTGGGTGAAACATTGGAACGAGCATCTGTTCAGCTTCGCGATCGAGCGTCCGGCCAGCTTCCGCTTCCGCGCCGGCGAGTTCGTGATGATCGGCCTGGAAGGCGAGGGCAAGCCGCTGATGCGCGCCTATTCGATCGCCAGCCCGACCTGGTCGGATGAGCTCGAGTTCCTTTCGATCAAGGTCGAGAACGGCCCGCTAACCTCGCGCCTTCAGCTGATCCAGCCGGGCGACCAGATCTATCTCGGCAAGAAGCCCACCGGCACGCTCGTCGCCGACGCGCTGCTGCCCGGCAAGCGCCTCTTCATGCTGTCGACCGGCACCGGCCTGGCGCCGTTCCTCAGCGTCGCGCGCGATCCGGACACCTATGAGCGGTTCGAGCAGCTGGTGATCGTCCACTCGACGCGCCGTGTCAGCGACCTCGCCTATCATGACGAGCTGACCGCGCAGCTGGCGAATGATCCGCTGGTTGCGGACCAGGCGCTGCTCCAGTTCCACTATATCCCCACCGTGACGCGCGAGCCGTTCCGCACCAGCGGCCGTATCGGCCAGCTGATCGAGAATGGCTGGCTGTTCAAGGCACCGGTCCAGGGCCATCCCGAGCTCAACCCGGAGACCGATCGCGTCATGCTCTGCGGCTCGAACGCGATGATCAAGGACTTCGCCCAGATGCTCGAAGGGCATGGTTTCGAGGAAGGCTCGAACGCCAACCCGGGCAGCTTCGTGCTGGAGCGCGCCTTCGTCGGCTGACGAACGGTCCTTTGCGACCGGGACAGACTGGCTCGCGACCGGTTCGGACGACACCTCCACGGCGGATGGCGCATAAACGCGTCATCTGTTCGTTGGAGGAATTGCCCGTGAAGTTTCGTGTGATCGCCGTTGTCGCGGCCCTGGCGCTTTCGGCCTGCGGATCGTCGGAGCGCGAGGCGGGGGATACCGCGGGTGCCGAAGCGGGCGCCGATGGCGAGGTGGTGCCGGTGCCGGCCACCGGCCTTTTCGAACTTCCCGCCGGCTTGTGGGAGCGCAAGGTTACCGCGCTTTCGGGCAAGCCGATGCCGGTTGAGCGCATTTGCATCGCTGATTCGGTTCGTGCCCGTGTGATCCCTCTTACCGAGGTTCGCCCGTTCCTGTCGGACTGCAAGCTGCTGGAGCAGTCGGAGAAAACGATGTTTGGCGTGATCTTCCGCCTCCAGTGCAGCAAGCCCAAGGCAACGGAGGTGGGCGGTAACATCACCTTCAAGGACGGCGCGCTGACGACTGCGCTCACTATCGCGAACGGAGGCACCACGCCGGCGGACCCGTTGCCGTCCAACGCGGCGATCGTCTCCAGGCGCATCGGCGATTGCCCCGCCGGCATGAAGCCGGGCGATACGGCCGACGAAAACGGCAGGATCACCGGCTCGATCGCCGGCTGATCGCCTTGGGGGAGGTGACGGGGCGAGGCTTTCGCCCTATCTCCCCCACATGTCCAACCGCTTCGACAACGTCCCGAACCGCCGCGCGCTGATCGACCGGCGCGGCGTCGCCGAGCGGCTGCACGCGCTGCAGGCCAAGGACGGCGCCAAGCTGCGTGCCGCGGGCACGAAGGAACTCAAGGCCGCGCTCGATGCGGGCCGCGCCGAGATCGCCCGGCGCCTGGCCGAACATCCTTCGCGCGGACACGAAATCGCCGCTTCGGGCGCGTTCCTGATCGACCAGCTTTTGCGCCTGCTTTGGGACTTTACGGTCGAGCGCCTCCACCCCAATCCGAATCCCAGCGCCGCCGAACGCATGGTGCTGATCGCGGTCGGTGGCTATGGCCGGGGCGAGATGGCGCCGCATTCCGATATCGATATCGGCTTCATCACCCCGTGGAAGGTCACCGGCTGGTGCGAGCAGGTGATCGAATCGATGCTCTATTCGCTGTGGGACATGCAGCTGAAGGTCGGCCATTCGTCGCGCTCGCTCGACGACATGGTACGCCAGGCCAAGGCCGATGTGACCGTGCGCACCGCGCTGCTCGAAGCGCGCTATGTGTGGGGCGATACCAGCCTCTATGACGAAGCCGCGGCGCGCTTCAAAAGCGAGGTCCAGGCCGATACCGCCCGCACCTTCATCGCCGAGAAGCTGGCCGAGCGCGAGGCGCGGCACAAGCGGATGGGCGACAGCCGCTATGTCGTCGAGCCCAATGTGAAGGAAGGCAAGGGCGGGTTGCGCGACCTGCACACGCTCTTCTGGATCGGCAAGTACGCGTACAATGTCCGCGAGACCGGCGAGCTGGTCGAGAAGGGGCTGCTGACCAAGCTCGAATATCGCCAGTTCCGCCGCGCCGAGAATTTCCTCTGGGCGGTGCGCTGCCATCTCCACCTGATCACCGGCCGCGCCGAGGACCGGCTCACGTTCGACGTCCAGCGCGAGATCGCCGAGCGGATGCGCTATTCCGATCGCCCGGGCATGTCGAAGGTCGAGCGCTTCATGCGCTTCTACTTCCTCCAGGCGAAGGCGGTGGGTGACCTCACCGGCGTGTTCCTCGCGCATCTCGACGAGAAGTTCGCCGCGCGGGGCTCGCGCTTCGGCTTCCCCCAGCTCTGGCGGCGGCCGCGCAAGCTCAAGGGCTTCACGCTCGACCGCGGCCGGCTGGCGATCCCGCGCGACGATTATTTCCGCGAGGATCCGGTGCGGCTGATCGAGCTGTTCCAGCTCGCCGACCTGCACAAGCTCGAAGTGCATCCGCTGGCGATGCGCGTGGCCGCACGGGACGCCAAGCTGGTTGACGATGTCCGCGACGATCCCCGGGCCAATGCGCTGTTCCTCGATGTGCTGACTTCGCCGCGCGATCCGGAAACGGTGCTGCGCTGGATGAACGAGGCCGGCGTGTTCGGCCGCTTCGTTCCGGACTTCGGCCGGGTCGTCGCGCAGATGCAGTTCGACATGTACCACCATTATACGGTCGATGAGCACTCGATCCGGGCAATCGGCCTGCTTGCCCAGATCGAGAAGGGCGAGCTGCGCGACGATCATCCGCTCGGCACCAGCATCTTCAAGCAGATCGCCCAGCGGCGCGCGCTCTATGTCGCGGTGCTGCTCCACGACATCGCCAAGGGGCGTGGCGGCGATCACTCGATCCTGGGTGCCGAAGTCGCCGAGCGCTTCTGTCCGCGCCTGGGCATGAGCAAGGCCGAGACCGAGACCGTTGCCTGGCTGGTACGCTGGCACCTGCTGATGTCGGCGACCGCGTTCAAGCGCGACCTGAGCGACTTCAAGACGATCCTCGATTTCGCCGGCCATGTGCAGAGCGCCGAGCGACTGCGCATGCTCCTCCTCCTCACCATCGTCGATATCCGCGCGGTGGGGCCGGGCGTGTGGAATGGGTGGAAGCGCCAGCTGCTCGCCGATCTGTTCGATGCCGCCGAGGAAGTGCTCCGCCTCGGCCACAAGCAGAAGGGCCGCAACGAGCGCATCGCCGCCAAGCAGGAAGAGCTTACCCAGGCGCTCGGCTGGGAAGGTGCCCGCATGGACGCCTTCAAGAAGCGGATGACCGAGAGCTACTGGATCGCCGAGCCGTCCGACGTGCTCGAGCGCAACGCGCGGCAGGTCGATGCCGCTGGGCAGGCGCAGCTCTCGGTGGAGGCGCAGGTCTATCCCGAGCGCGGCGCGACTCTGGTCACGGTCTATGCCGCGGACCATCCGGGCCTGTTCTATCGCATCGCCGGCGCGATCCATGTCGCCGGCGGCAACATCATCGACGCGCGCATTCACACCACGCGCGACGGCATGGCGCTCGACAATTTCCTGATCCAGGATCCGCTCGGCCGCCCGTTCGACGAGGAAGCGCGGCTCAACCGGATCAAGACGACGATCGCCGATGCGCTGGCCAATCGCGCCAAGCTGCAGGATCGCCTGAAGGCCAAGCCGCTGGTCCGGCCCCGCGCGGAAGCCTTTGCGATCGAAGCGAATGTGCTGATCGACAACAACGCGTCGAACCGCTTCACCGTGATCGAGATCAACGCGCGCGATCGGCCGGCTTTGCTCTGCCACCTCGCCTATGCGTTGTTCCAGTCGAAGGTGACGATCCATTCGGCGCATGTCGCCACCTATGGTGAGCGCGCGGTCGATACCTTCTATCTGACCGATCTGATCGGCGATAAGATCGAGAGCAGCGGCCGGTTGAAGACCATCGAGCGCCGCCTGCTCGAAGCTGCGACGGGTGATGGTACGGTGGCAGAAGCCGCCTGAGGAAAGGGGATCGGGAATGCCGGTTGTCGGGTTTGGAGGCTTCTTCTTCCGTGCGCAGGACCCCGAGGGCCTCAAGGCCTGGTATGGCGAGGTGCTGGGTGTCGGCGGCGGCTTCGGCAAGGACGAGAGCGGCCAGTCCAGCCCGTGGTTCTGGCATCCCGAGCCGGGCGGAGTCGTGTTCGAGCCGTTCAAGGCGACGACCGATTATTTCGCGCCGGACAAGAGCTATATGCTGAACTTCCGGGTGCGCGATCTCGACAGCCTGCTCGAGCAGCTCAATGCCCGCGGCATCGAGATCGTCACCAAGGACGAATGGGACACGCCCGAGACCGGGCGTTTCGCCCGCATCCACGATCCCGAGGGCAATCCGATCGAGCTTTGGGAGCCGCCGGCGCAATAAGCGCCCGGGCCATCATCCCGGCCAAGGCCGGGCTCAGGCGATGGCGGGGCTTGCAATGCAGGATTTCGCCTGCCGGGCTCGCGCGGGCCCGGCCAGCCCGGGCCGCTATTCAAGTTGTTGGAAAAATAGGATCTCGCGCGCGCAAGGAACTTGCGTGGCAGGGCGCTGGGAACCGGCTCTTGGCCTGTACTTCGTGTACTTTCGTTTTGGTGCAAAGCGCTACAGGTCGCGCAATTCCAGCCGCCGCAGCAATTGGGCGAGCTTGTCGGCCTCCTGCTGCAGTGCGGCCGGCAGCCCCTCGCGGATCGTCGGCGGGGTCACCGCTACCTGCACCAGGTTGTTCGCCTCGATCGGGTCGCTGCGCAGGTCGTACATCTCCCATTCCTGCGGCTCGTGGCCGGAAGGGTCGAAATAGCGGACCAGCTTGAAGTCGTGGGTGCGCACCGCGCGAACGTGGTTGGGCTGCTTCACCGGCCCGCGCCGGAGCGAGACCGGCCCCTTGCCGTCGCTGCCATGGATCACGCTATCGACCACGTCGAGATAGACGTCGAACTCCTCATAGCTGTGCCGCTCCTGCGCGGTGCGGGAAAGCGGCAGCGGCGCGGTGATGTCGTCATCGGTGATGAACAGCACGCCTTCGCGCTCCTGTCCGTCCGGCTCGACGATCGGCGTCACTGCGATTTCGCCCTTGGTGACGGCGCCGGCGATGATCGCCGACAGATCGACACCGGGCAGCGGCGGCACCGGGCGGCTCAGCGCCAGCTTCTGGCTGATCGCATGCCGCTCGTCCGCACCCACCCCGGCAAGGCCGAGGATGGTCGGCAGGATGTCGATATGGCTGGTAAGTCCGTCATATTGCGCGGGCTCCGGCGCCACGACGTCGTGGCCCAGGTCGCGCCCGCCCTTGGGGAATTGCACGACCACCGGCACGTGCAGCGCCTCCTGATAGGCGGTGTACCATTTCTCGATCATCATGCCGTGCGCCGCGGCATATTCGCCGTGATCGGTCAGGAAGACGACGATGGTGTTGTCGGCCTGGCCCGATTGCTCGAGCGCATCGAGCACGGCGTCGATGTGCTGGTCGACCACCGAATGCAGCCAGGCGTAGAATTGCAGGAACTGGACGCAGTTCGCGTCGGCGCCGCCCTGCTCCTCGGTCGCGAGCTGGAAGGGAATGCAGCTCTTCAGCGACTGTTGCAGCGCGAGCCGCTTGCGCCGCGCGGCGGCCTTTTCGGGATCGAGCGAGGGGTCGAGGTCGTGCTGGTCGAGCCAGTTCTCGCCGGCGGCGACCAGCCCATTGACGATGTTGAACCCGCCCTTGGCCGCCAGCGCGAGCCCGACCTTGTAGGCCGCCTCGTGCTGCGCGCTCGGCTTGGTCGAGAGATCCTCGTTCTGGGTTGGGGATGCGCGCGAGCAATCCTGCGGGAAGTCGAGCGGATTGAGCGGAATGCGCATCGACCCGGCGATCGGGGCGGGGGTCTTCTGGTGCTTGCCGGGGATGGTCAGCGGCCCGAAGATCGATTGGGTGCCGCTCTTGTTCTGATGGTCCGGCAGCGCCTGAGCGATCACACCGGGATAGGTGGCGATGTCGTGTGGATTGGTGAAGGAGACCACCGCGAACCAGGGCGGGATGCTGCTCACGTCCGGGCCGGTCGAGGCCGGGTCCTGCGCCGCCATTTCGGCCGAGACGCGGTTATAGTTGAGCGCCAGCCCCTGGCGGCGGAGGAAGCTGCAGGCGCTGTCGGTGAAGCCGGTGTCCCGGTAGATGCCCAGATTGTTGGGCTGGGCGCCGTGCGGCTCGGGATAGCTCTCTTCCCAATCGTCGAAGCCATAGCGTTTCAGGCTGTGCTCGGGCGGGTTGGAGACGTGCCACTTGCCGAAATAATGGGTGGAGTAGCCGGCCTCGCGCATCCAGCTGCCCAGTGTCGGGATGCCGTCGGCATCGAGCCAGGGGAAGTTGGGCGAGTCGCCGTTCTTGAACAGCCCGTCGGTCTGGGTGACGCCGGTGCGGGTGCCGTATTGGCCGGTGTAGATCACCGCGCGGCTGGGCGTGCAGGCCGAGGCGGCGATCGTGTGGTTGCGCAGCACCACGGCGTTTTCGCGCAGTCGCAGCAGCCCGGGGAAATATTCGGCGTAGCGGTTATGGGTGCCGATCTCGCCCTGGAAGCCCAATATCTCCTTCAGCTCGGCGTCGAACCCGCCCTCGGCGCCATAGGCGAAGCGGGGGAAGCGATACTGGTCACAGGTAATGAGCAGGATGTTCGGACGCGCGGTGGCGTCCCCGGCAGTGCTGGTCGCCATGATTCCCTCTCCCCAAGCTGGGCGGGAGGATGCTTCACGGCCGTGCAGCCTTCAACGAGGGATGGCACCGTTATCGAGGTGTCGGCGCTTGCCAGACCCGGACATAGTCGACGTCCATCCGCGACGGGAAGGCATCGTCATCGATGCCCTTCTGCCCGCCCCAGCCGCCTACGGCGACGTTGAGGATCAGGTACTGCGGTTTGTCGAACGGCCAGGTCGCGGGATCGCCCTTATGGTCATTGTCGAAGCGCATGAAGGCGCGCCCATCGACTCCGATCAGGATGCGATCCCTGGTCCAGTCGAGCTGGTAGGTGTGGAAGGCGGTGCACGCATCCGCAAGCAGCGTATTGGCGCCGCGCTGGGTGTGGATGGCGTGGTTATAGGCCTTGGTGTGGATCGTGCCATGGACCCGGCCCTCGTCCCAGCCGACATGCTCCATGATGTCGATCTCGCCGAGCGCCGGCCAGCCAGCCTTGCCGTCGGTGCCGAGCATCCAGATCGCCGGCCAGACGCCGCGCCCGCAGGCGAGCCTGGCCCGGACCTCGACAAAACCATAGGTCCAGTCGGCGATACCGGCGGTGACGAGCTTGCCCGAGGCATAGTCCTGGCCGCCGAAATCGGGCTTGTCGGCCAGCCGTTCCTTGCGCGCCTCTATGACGAGATGGCCCTTCTCGACCCGGACATTTTCCGGCCGGTCGGCGGCGTAATATTGGAGTTCGTTGTTGTACCAGCCCGCCTTGTTGCGGCTGGTGTCGTAGCGCCACTTCGCCGGGTCCGGGGCGCCGTGCCGGTCGAACTCGTCGGCCCATACCTGGCGATAGCCGGTGGGCAACGCCATCGGCTCGCTGGCTTCGGAAGTGGTGGAAGAGGCGGCGGTCTGTGCCGCTGCCGGCAGGGGAAGGGCGGCGAGGGCCGCGATCAGCAGCCCTCGCGCCTTGTGCATCACTTGGGTGCCAGCACCATCAGCATCTGGCGACCTTCCATGCGCGGATAGGACTCGACCTTCGCGTCCTCGGCGCAGTCTTCCTGCACACGCTTGAGCAGGATCATGCCGAGCTGGCCATGGCTGAGCTCACGACCGCGGAAGCGCAGGGTGACCTTCACCTTGTCGCCTTCGCCGATGAACTTGTGGATGGCCTTCATCTTCACGTCGTAATCGTGATCGTCGATGTTCGGACGCATCTTGATCTCTTTGATCTCCTGCGTCTTCTGGCTCTTGCGGGCGAGGTTGGCCTTCTTCTGCGCCTCGTACTTGAACTTGCCGACGTCGAGGAACTTGGCAACGGGCGGATCAGCGTTGGGCGACACTTCGACAAGGTCGAGCCCAAGCTCCTGCGCCTGTTCCATCGCCTCGCGCGTGTACATCACGCCGAGATTTTCGCCCTCATGGTCGATCACGCGGACCTTGGGCGACTGAATGAATTCGTTAAACCGCGGACCGTTCATCGGCGGTGCCACCATCGAGCGGCGATTCATGGGCGGACGTATACGACTTGCTCCTGTTGTTGCAGACTCAGGGTTTGGGCGGCTCAATAACGCAGTAAGGGGCAAATCGGTAGCCCGGCGACCGCGTTTCCGCCGAAATTCCGCGCACTGTGGCGTGGACGTAACGCTGATATCGGGTTTTAGCCGACATAACGCAAGTGGAGGATGGGATAAGGCCGCCCTGCCGGATCGCTTTCCGAGCGACCGATGACCTCGAAGCCGCGTGCGATATAGAAGGGCAGGGCATTGTCCGCCTGTTCGTTGGCATCGACCAGTAGGTCCTGAGACAGGGACAGGGCGTGTGCTACCAGGGCACTGCCAAGGCCGCGGCCATGCGCGGCCGGATCGACGAACAATGCGTCGATCATGGCCCCGTCCATGGCGAGGAAGCCCTGAACCACCCCGGCATTGTCCTCGACCAGCCAAAGCGGTGCCTGGGGCAGGAACTGCTCCGCGACCATGGTGTCGATCTCGGCGCGGTGTTCGGCAGAGAGGAAGCCATGGGTGGCATCCACCGCCGCGCGCCAGATAGCCAGTGCACGGGGTACATCGGCTTTGGTGCCAAGACGAATGCGGGGCATCAGCGGCGTCCCCACAGGATCACCAGGCAACCTGCCACTGCCAGCGCGGCGCCGGCCATGTCCCAGCGCGTGGGCATCACGCGTTCGACCAGCACCATCCAGCCGAGCGAGGCGAGGATGTAGATCCCGCCATAGGCGGCATAGGCCCGCCCGGCCGCATCGGCGCTGCTCAACGTCAGCAGCCAGGCGAACAGGGCGAGCGATACGCCGCCGGGGATCAACCACCACGCCGATTTGTCCAGCCGCAGCACCGCCCAGAAGGCGAAGCAGCCCGCGATCTCGGCCAGCGCGGCGCCGGCATAGATCGCGAGCGTTGCCGGGTTCATGCCAGGTCGGGCGGAGTCGCCTCGGCCACCAGCCTGGCCACCGCTTCGTCGAGGCTCAGCATCTGCTGGCCCTGGCTGCCCAGTACGCGCAACGCCACGGTGCCTTCTTCGGCCTCGCGCTTGCCGACGACGAGCAGGTTGGGAACCTTGGCCACCGAATGCTCGCGGACCTTGTAGTTGATCTTCTCGTTGCGAAGATCGGTCTCGACGCGGATGCCGACGGCCTGGAGCTTCCTGGCGACTTCCTTCGCATAATCGTCCGCATCGGAGACGATCGTCGCGACCACCGCCTGGGTCGGCGCGAGCCAGGTCGGCAGCTTGCCGGCGAAATGCTCGATCAGGATGCCGATGAAGCGCTCATAGGACCCGAAGATCGCGCGGTGGAGCATCACCGGGCGGTGACGCTCGCCATCCTCGGCGACGTAGGACGCGTCGAGACGCTCGGGCAGCACGCGGTCCGACTGGATCGTGCCGACCTGCCAGGTGCGGCCGATCGCGTCGGTCAGGTGCCACTCCAGCTTCGGCGCATAGAAGGCACCTTCGCCGGGCAGCTCTTCCCAGCCATATTCCTCGGTCGCCATTCCGGCGCGGACCACGGCGTCGCGCAGCTCGGCCTCGGCCTGGTCCCACATCTCCTCGGTGCCAAAGCGATTCTCGGGGCGCAGTGCCAGCTTGATCGAATAGGTGAAGCCGAAGTCCTTGTAGACGCGGTCGGCGAGCTGGCAGAAATCCTGCACCTCGTCGACGATCTGGTCCTCACGGCAGAAGATATGGCCGTCGTCCTGGGTGAACTGGCGGACGCGCATCAGCCCGTGCAGCGCGCCGTGCGGCTCGTTGCGGTGGCAGCAGCCATTCTCGACGAGCCGCAGCGGCAGGTCGCGATACGACTTGATGCCCTGCTTGAAGATCAAGATGTGCGCCGGGCAGTTCATCGGCTTGAGCGCCATCCACTGCACGTCTTCCGACACCATCGGGCCTTCGTCCTCGATGTTCGGGGTCTCGTCGGGGATGACGAACATGTTCTCGCGATACTTGCCCCAGTGGCCGGACTGCTCCCACTGGCGCGCGTCCATCACCTGCGGGGTCTTCACCTCGCGGCTGCCCGCGGCGTTGACCGCACGGCGCATATAATCCTCGAGCGCGCGGTAGATGACATAGCCGTTCGGGTGCCAGAACACCGAGCCATGCGCTTCCTGCTGGAGGTGGAACAGGTCCATCTCCTGGCCGAGCTTGCGGTGGTCGCGCTTGGCGGCCTCCTCGAGGCGCATCATGTGCTCGTCGAGCTGCTTCTTGTTGAGCCAGCCCGTGCCATAGATGCGCGAGAGCATCGCGTTCTTCTGGTCGCCGCGCCAATAGGCGCCCGAAACGCGCGTCAGCTTGAAGGCGTTGGGATCGACCTTGCCGGTGGAGGCGAGGTGCGGGCCGCGGCACATGTCGAGCCAGGCGTCCTCGCCCTTGCCGGCGCGGTAGACGGTCAGCTCTTCGCCCTCGGGCAGTTCCTGCGCCCATTCGGCCTTGAAGGTCTCGCCCTGCCTGGTCCAGCGATCGATCAGCTGCTGGCGCGACCAGACCTCGCGGATCAGCGGCTCGTTCTTGCCGATGATCTTGCGCATCTCGGCTTCGATCGCCGGCAGGTCCTCTTCGGTAAAGGGACGGTCCTTGGGGGCGAAGTCGTAATAGAAGCCGTCGTCGGTCGCAGGGCCGAAGGTGATCTGCGTGCCCGGGAAGAGGTTCTGCACCGCTTCCGCCAGGATATGTGCGAAGTCGTGGCGGGCGAGCTCGAGCGCGTCCTTCTCGTCCTTCGCGGTGACCAAAGCGAGCTGGGCGTCGCCCTCGAACGGACGGCCGATGTCGCGCAGCTCGCCATCGACGCGCGCGGCGAGCGCCGCCTTGGCCAGACCCGGACCGATCGCCGCGGCGATGTCCGCCGGGGTAGTCCCCGGGGCTACCTCGCGGACGGAACCGTCGGGCAGCGTAATGCGGAACATCTCGGACACGGGTTTGACTTTCGTGAAGGGGTGATTGGAGCGCGGCTTATGCCTTCGCGGGTGCGATATAGGCAAGCACTCGTGAAATTGCTTGTGCGAAGCCCCAAAGTGAAGGGAGTCGGGGCAAATCATTTCACTTTGTCCGCTGGACGGGAACGATGCTTTCCGGTGCGTCCGAAAAAATCGCGCCCTGGCCATGCCGAACGGCGTGGCAGACGAAATCCTACATTGGAAGCCGGTTTCGAGATGGCGTAGGGCCGGACACGAACGAAAGAGAGTCGAGATGGACAGTCAGCGCGCGACCACGATCCTGCCCTGCAATGACCTGGATGCCAGCCTCGCCTTTTACGAGCGGCTGGGGTTCCGCTTGGCCAGCGATTATGGTGACTACAAGATTCTGGACGACGGCAAGGGGTGGCACCTGCACCTCAACAAGGCGGTGCTCGGCTGGCTGGTGCCGGGGCACAATCCCTTTGGCATCTATCTCTACACCGATGACGTCGACGCGATGGCGGACCGGGTGCGCGAGCACATCATCGAGAAGGAGGGGCCGAGCCTGAAGCCCTGGGGTTGCTACGAGTTCGCGGTGAGCGATCCGGACGGCACGCTGGTGAGGATCGGCCGCATTGCATCCTGAAGCCGGGCAATTGCTGCGCATGGCGGCCGATGCCGCCAACCAGGGCGCGTTCAACCAGGCGCTGCCGATGCTGAGCCATGCGCTGACGCTCGATTTCGAGGCGACGGCGCCGGCCTATGCGGAGCTGCTGTCGCACCTGTCGCTGACCGGCTGGCCGACCCAGCTGGAGGCGGACCTGGTGACCTGTCTGCATGCGCGCACGGTCGATCCGCAGGCATTGGCGCGGACGACGGCACGCATGCTGCTGGTGAAATATCCCGAGCCGATAGTGGCGGAGGACGCGCTGTGGATCGCGTTCCTCACGCGCTGCATCAACGTCGATCCGGCGATGGAGGCGCGGCTGGCCTGGTTGGCGGGAGAGACGCTGCCGGAAGGGCTGCGGGCGGCGCTGGCGGTGCAGGCCTTTGCCGGTGAGTATGTGTGGGGCGGAGAGGGGCTGGGCGTTCCTCCCGAGGCAGTCGCCGCGCTGGCCGAGGAGCAGGCGCTGACTGAGGCGATGCCGTCGCTCGGCCCATCGGGGGACGCCGTATCGGATAGGGTGCGTGCGCAGTACGAGGCCAATCCCTATCCGCGCTGGCGCGCGCCTGCGGGCCGGCAGCGCGTGTCGGTAGCCGCGCACCTCGCCGCGTTGGGCGCCCCGCAGGCCGAGCCGCTCGCGGTGCTGGTCGCCGGCTGCGGCACCGGGTTCGAGCCGATCGACCTGGCGCGGATGGACCCGTCTCTGACGATCACCGCGCTGGACCTGAGCGGCGCCAGCCTCGCCTATGGCCAGCGCATGGCCAGCAGGCTGGGGGTGCAGGCGGTACGCTTCGTGCAGGGCGACATCCTCGATATTGCCGAACTGGGCCAGCGCTTCGGGCTGGTGAACTGTACCGGCGTGCTACACCATATGGAGCGGCCCGAGGACGGGCTGGCCGCGCTGACCGGCGTATTGGAACCGGGTGGGGTGGTGCGGCTTGCGCTCTACAGCGAGCGTGCGCGGGGCTGGGTTGCCGAGGCGCAGCGGGTGATCGCCGAGCATGGCTGGGATGCGAGTGCAGAGGGCATCCGCGCGTTCCGTGCGCATGTGCTGGCGCTGCCGCCGGAAAAGCCGCTTTCCCGGCTGCGGGAAAGCGACGACTTCTACACGCTGAGCGGGTGCCGCGACCTGTGCTTCCATGTCCGCGAGCATTGGTACCGGCTGCCCGCGATTGGCGAGATGCTCACCGCCGCCGGGCTGGAGCTGCTGATGCTCGATGCCCCGCCCGATGCGCAGGGCCTGTTCACGCGGCTCTTCGGGACCGGCGGCGACCGGCGCAGCCTCGCCCTATGGGACCAGGTGGAGGCAACTGCGCCGCATCTGTTCGCGGGGATGTTTCATTTGTGGGCGAAGCGGGTGGCCGGATAGCGAACCGCCAAAGGTTTTCCGCAAAACTCTATTCTCCGCCATCCCCGCGAAGGCGGGGATCCAGAGCCAAGGGTGAAAGGTTCGCGGCCCTGCCAGAGGTTTCCGGCAGTGGATGGCCTCGATTGCTTCGGCATCGCAAACTACCCTGGATCCCCGCCTTCGCGGGGATGACGAGTTGGAGTCCGGGATGGCAGGTATGGATTGCCCGGCCTCCCACCTCACCCGTCGATCGGCAACGGGGCATCCGGCGAAACCAGCCCTGCCTCGCGCAGTTCGCGCCAGAAATCGGCGGGAATCGCTTCGTTGAGCGCGGCATGGTCCTCGGCGAGGCGGCTCGGCTTGCTCGCGCCGGGGATCACTGCAGCGACTGCTGGATTGGCCAACGAGAATTGCAGGCCCGCCGCCTTCATGCTCACGCCATGGCGGTCGGCGATCGCCCTGATCCGGGCGACCTTGTCTAGCATCGCCTGGGGCGCCGGGGCATATTCGAAATGCGCACCGCCGACGAGCACGCCCGAGCTGTAAGGCCCGCCGACGACGATGCCGAGGCCGCGTTCGGCGACCTTGGGCATCAGCCGCTGCAGGGCGCGCTCGTGGTCGAGCAGCGTATAGCGGCCGGCGAGCAGGAAACCGTCCGGGCGCGGTTCCTCCAGGTCGAGCAGCAGCTCGCAGGCCTCGACCTTGTTCACGCCCAGGCCCCAGGCCTTGATCACACCTTCGTCGCGCAAGCGGTCGAGCGTGCGGAAAGCGCCCTTGCGCGCCTCGGCGAAGCGGTCGACCCATTCGTCGCGGTAGAAATCCTGGGCGAGGTCATGGACGAAGACGATCTCGATGCGATCGGTCTTGAGCCGCTTCAGGCTGTCCTCGATCGAGCGCATCGTCGCGTCGGCCGAATAGTCGTTCACTACCTTGTTGGCGTGGCCATGGGCGAAGACGCCGGCCTTCTCGCCCTGGTCGCGTGCGCTGACATCCTCTAGCTCGTCGAGGATGACGCGGCCGACCTTGGTGCTGATCACATATTCGTCGCGCGGGCGGCTGCCCAGCACTTCGCCCATGCGGATCTCGGCCAGGCCGGCGCCGTAGAGCGGGGCGGTATCGTAATAGCGGATGCCCTGGTTCCAGGCGGCATCGACGGTGGCGAGCGCTTCCTCCTCGGGGATGTCGCGGAACATGTTGCCGAGCGGCGCGGCGCCGAAGCCGAGCTTGCCGGGTAGGATGTCCTTGATCGCCATGTCACGCTGCCCTTTTCCGAAGCCTTGTCGAGCCCGGCAGATAGGTAGCAGCGCCTGCGCGCGAAAGACCCGTACGGGTAGGGTTAGAGCAGCCCGAAGGGCACCACCCGGTTCAGGCGGACATGGCCGATCTCGGCGCGGCCGAGATAGGGCACGCCCATGTCATGGCACCAGCGCAGGATCATCTGGTCGATCGTCTCGCCGAAGCTGTAGTTGCCTGCGGCCTCGCCATTGTCCTTGACGGCTGAGACCGCGCCCAGCCGCACGCCGGCAATGCCCTTGAGCTGGGTAGCGTGCGCCATCTGGAACATCATCCGGTCGATCCGGTAGAGCGGCTCGTCCACTTCCTCGATGTAGAGGACATGGTCGGTCAGGTCGGGCAGGTATTTGGTGCCGATCAGCGCATTGAGGATCGACAGGTTGAACGCGGCGGCGGGGCGGCCATCGGCCAGCGCCGGCTCCAGGCCGCGCTTGTCGCCGTCGATCAGCCAGCCGAGCACCCAGCCTTCGGAAACGCCCTCATCATGCTGGCCGAGGCCCGAGGACATCGATCCGTGCGCGACGCGGCCGACCCGCGCGGCATAGAGCGCGCCGAGCATGAAGCCCATGTCCGAGAAGCCGATATAGGTCTTGTGCCGCGCGGCCGAACCGAGCTTTGGCATCACCATGTCGAGGATGCGATTGGAGCCATAGCCGCCGCGCGCGAACCAGATCGCGTCGAACGCCGGATCATTGGCATATTCGAGGAAGGCGGCGGCGCGCTGTTCGTCGGTGCCGGCGAAATGGCCCCATTCGAGATAGCATTGCGGATGGAACACGATCTCGTGCTCGGGGTAGGTCAGCGCCATGAACGCGGATAGCCTGGCCGAGGATTCCCGGCTGACTGTCCTTGCTGGTGCGACGACTCCGATGCGCATGCCTTGCCCCTTTGCTTCGAATTGCCGATAGCGCGAGGCCATGGAGCATCGCAAACCTTACTTCTTCGTCGGCATCGGTGGATCGGGGATGATGCCGCTGGCGATGATCCTGGCCGGGCAGGGCGCCAGCGTGGCAGGATCGGACCGCAGCCTCGATTCGGGGCGGCTGCCGGCCAAGTTCGATTTCCTGAAGGCCAGCGGAATCGGCCTGTTCCCGCAGGACGGGAGCGGGATCAGCTCAAGCGAGCAGATCGTCGTCGCCTCCGCCGCGATCGAGGAGACCGTGCCCGATGCCCGCCGCGCCGCCGAGCTGGGCAATCCGCGGATGACGCGGGCCGAGCTCAACGCCGCGCTGTTCAACGGCTCGCCGGCGTCGATCGGCGTGGCAGGCACCAGCGGCAAGTCGACCGTCACCGGCATGATCGGCTGGATCCTCCATGCGCTGGGCCGCGATCCCACGGTGATGAACGGTGCGGTGATGAAGAATTTCGTCACTCCCGATGCGCCCTTTGCCAGCGCGCTGGTCGGCAGCGGCGCCGCCTATGTTAGCGAAGTCGACGAGAGCGACGGATCGATCGCGCTCTATCGCCCGCATGTCGCGGTACTCAACAATGTCAGCCTCGATCACCTCCCGATGGAGAAGCTGATCGAGCTGTTCGGGGCGTTCATCGCCCGATCGGGCAAGGCAGTGATCAATCTCGACAATGGCGAGGGCGCGCTGCTGGCGGCGACGATGCCGCGTGACCGGCTGGTGACCTTCGCGATCGGCTCGGCTGCGGACCTGACGGCGATCAACCTGCGCGAGCAGCGCTATGGCATCGCGTTCGAGCTGGCGCGCGAGGGCGAGCCCTCGATCCCGGTGACGCTGCAAGTGCCGGGCAAGCACAATGTCTCGAATGCGCTGGCGGCGATCAGCGCGGCGCTGGCGGCGGGGATCGCGCTTGAGGATGCGGCGCAGGCGATCCAGGGATTCCAGGGGCTCAAGCGCCGCTTCGAACTGGTCGGCGAGGCGAACGAGATCGCGGTGATCGACGATTTCGGGCACAATCCGGACAAGATCGCCGCGACGCTGGACACGCTCCACACCTTTGAAGGGCGGTTGCTGCTGCTGTTCCAGCCGCATGGCTATGGCCCGCTCCGGGTAATGCGGCGCGAGTTGGTGGCGATGTTCGCCGAGAAGCTGGGCGCCGAGGACGTGCTGGTAATGCCCGACCCGGTCTATCAGGGCGGCACGACCAATCGCGAAGTGACCAGCGCGGACATCATCGCCGATGTCGCGGCTACGGGGCGCAACGCGGTGCACATTCCTGACCGGGCGGCGGCAGCGGCGCATCTGGTGGCGATCGCACGACCGGGGGACCGGATCGTGGTGATGGGCGCGCGCGACGACACGCTCAGCCAGCTGGCAGCCGAAATGCTCGGGCGGCTCACACATTAAAAATAGGCAATAATTCTTCGTATATTCAGAAAGTTGTAGACTTTGTGTGCGCTGCAATGTCACCTTCCCCTCAGATTCCGGGGAGGCGGCATATGCGGTTGCTGCAGCCAGTCTTTTGCGTGTTCGGCAAACACCATCGCAGCCGTGGGCGCGCATGGAATGACGGCTCGACCTTTCGATCCTGGTGCGAGGGCTGCGGCAAGCCGATGATCCGCGACATGCGGGGCTGGAGCGTTGATCCCGACCCTCCCGTTGGAAAGCAGCATTAGCAGTTAGTCGTCGATGCTTTCCGATATGGAGAGTCCCATTGACATATCTGTCATTTGTTGAGTAAAGCGTCCTTGACTGATTCGAAAGGACGCTTGACATGAAGACAAGTACGGTTGCCGGCCGCCGCTATCTGAAGCGGTTCGTTCCGACGATGATCGCCTATGTCGTCGTGCTGTTCGCCTGCGTCTGGGCGCTCAAGGAATTGCATCCGACCGGCGTGGCGCTGGTCACCCTCTCGGTTCTGCCGGCGCTCCCCGTCATCGGCGTGATCGTCGTGATGGGGCTCTATCTTCTCGAGGAAACCGACGAGTTCCAGCGCCAGCGCATCGCCGCCTGCATGTTGTTCGGCACCGGCGTGCTGCTGGCCGCGGTCACCATATATGGCTTCCTCACCAATGGCGGCGCGGTTCAGCCCGATCCGGATATCGCGATCTGGGGCTTCCCGCTCTGGTGCGGTTCCTGGGGGATCGCGCAGTGCGTGATGACCTGGCGCGACCGGTTGGCGGGAGGCGGCGAATGATCAATCGCCTCCGCGTGCTGCGCGCCGAGCGGGCGTGGAGCCAACAGGACCTGGCCGAGCGGCTCGAGGTCTCCCGCCAGAGTGTCAATGCGATCGAGACCGGCCGCTACGACCCCTCGCTCCCGCTCGCCTTCAAGATCGCCGACCTGTTCGGCCTGACCATCGAAGAGATCTTCACCAATCCCAACCGCAAGGACTGACCATGATCCGTCGCATTGCCTTCGCCCTGCTCGCAACCGCCAGCATCCCGATGATCCTGCACGCCCCCGCTGCGCATGCCGTGGCCGCCCCGGCCAGCCTGATCCAGATGGATCACATTTCGGTGCAGGTGATCGGCAAGGGTAGCCCGGTGATCCTGATCCCCGGCCTCTCCAGCCCGCGTGCGGTATGGGACGGCGTGGCGCCCGAGCTGGCGAAGACCCACACCGTCTATCTCGTCCAGGTCAACGGCTTTGGCGGCGATGCGCCGGGGGCCAATCTGGGGCAGGCCATCCTGCCGGGGATGGTCGCCGATCTGCACAGGCTGGTCACGGAGCAGAGGATCGCCGGTGCCGCGGTGGTCGGCCATTCGATGGGCGGGCTGCTCGCGCTGATGCTCGCCCAGGCGCATCCTGGCGATGTCGGCAGAGCGCTGATCGTCGATGCGCTGCCCTTTGTCGGTTCGGCCTTTGTGCCGGGCTCGACGGTGGCGACAGTGAAGCCCCAGGCCGAGGCGATGCGCGCCCAGATGGCGGGGCTCTACGGCAAGCCGCTGCCCGAGGCGGTGGGGCAGGCGATCGCGCGCCAGAACGCGCTCAAGCCGGCCTCGCAGGCGCAGGTCGCCGCCTGGATGGCAAAGGCGGACATGCGCGTCTCGGGCCAGGCGCTGTTCGAGGATATGCAGGTCGACCTGCGCCCGCAGCTCAAGGACATCGTCACGCCGGTCACGGTGATCGTTCCCTGGTCGCCGGAACGTGGCGGCGAGACGGTGACGCTCGATTTCTACAAGCGCGAATATGCCGGCACGGCGAAGCTCGCGCTCACCGGGGTTGGCGACAGCGGGCACTTCGTCATGCTCGACCAGCCCGATGCGTTCCGCGCGGCGCTGACTGCGTGGCTGGCGGGCTGAGCCGATAAAGAAGGGCCCGGGAAGCATGCCCGGGCCCAGTTCTGCTCACATCTGTTATCTGGGGATCAATAGGTCCCGGGGAAGCTCCGGTTCAGGTTCCGGTCGCGATTCCAGTCCTGATCGTCGCGCCCGCCGAACAGCGCGCCGGAGCGTTCCTCGTCCTTCCACGCCGCATGCGCCTCGTCTGCGGTCTTGCGCAGCGTTACCTTGTCATCGACCGACTGGATCCAGCGCGACGGGATCGAGTGGTGATGGCCGCCGGCATCGCTGTCGTTCCTGGTCAGGACGATGCGGTCGCCGCGGATCTTGTCGACCGTGCCGACATGCGCGCCATCCGACCCGACGATTTCCATATGCTCGCTTACCCGGCGCAGGCCATCGCGCTGACCCTGGCGGTCGGTCCGCCAGCTGTTGAATTCGTTTTCGAAGCGCTGGGCATTCTCGCGGCGATATTCGTCATAGTCATTGTCGAGCTCGGCGATGCGCTGGCGGCGCCAGCCCGAATAATGGTCGTCAGGCCCCTGCGCCCAGCGCTCGGCGCGCCCCTGGCGAGCGTCGTAGCGCATATCGGCTTCGCGGCGACGCTCCGCCTCGCGATCGCCGAACCAGGAACGGACCTCGTCACCGGCGCGGTCGAAAAAGCCGCGATCTGGATCATAGCCCGCGCGGTACTCGCGATCTTCGCCGTAGCCGCGCGGCGTATCCCAGTTGCCACGATCGGTGCGATAGTCACGGCCGCCGCGATCCCAGTCGTTGCCATAGCCGCCGCCATAGCCGTGGTTGCCGCGATAGCCGCGTCCCTTGCCGAACGCGCCAGCCGCCGCATATTCGCGGGCGCTCGAATAATGCTCACCTCCGGCGCGTCGGGCGCCGCTCACCTGATACTGGTCCTCGGGGCCGAAATACCGGGGATCGCCGTAACGGTCGTTCATTGAAACCTCTCCACTGCAGGTTGGGCTGAGTTGATGCGGATTCAGCGGACGAGCGGGTATGATGGTTCCGGAAAAAGCCAGCTTATTCAGTGCTGTTCGCCGCACTGGCGAAGCGTTTTGCCGCGCGCGTTGCAAGCCGGTTGCATTGGGGAAAAAGCGCCGCTAATGCAGCGCCTCTCCGGGTTCCCCGGAGACAGGCGGCGGGGCTGTAGCTCAGATGGGAGAGCGCTGCAATCGCACTGCAGAGGTCAGGGGTTCGATTCCCCTCAGCTCCACCAGCCGCCCATATTTCCCAACAGCATAGCCAGAGCCAACCGCCGAGCACTATCGTGTCGCGGATTTCTCCGAATCAGAAGAAGGGCGCGAGCAGCACCATCACGGCCGCCACCGGCACCACGGCGCGCGCAGCCGCCGGGCGATAGGTGAGGCCGAGCAGGATGACCGCGCTGGCCAGCGGGATCACCCCGAACCAGAGCACCAGCGCCTGGCCGCCATCATGTGCGAAGATCGCAAGCAGCAGCGACAATGCGACCAGCCCCCAGCCATAGCGAGCCGGGTGCCGCAGCGCGGTCAGCTTCGCCTGCAGGCCGAGCAGCGGATCGGCGTGGCGCGACATGCCGGCGGCGAGCGCGAACATGCCGAGATAGAGCAGGCCGGTGATGGCGAGGATCATGCGGCGCGCCTCCGCCGTTGCGGGCGTTGCTTGGGACCGCGGCCTTGCTGCACGGCCAGCCAGGCGAGTGCGACTGCCGTTGCCAGCAGTACGGCCGATACGACGCTGACCGAAAGGCCGAGGACTGCGGCGAGCATGCAGGCCAGTGCGGTGACGCCGGTGAGCAGCGGCCAGGACCAGCGCGGCTTGAGTGCGGCGCCGACCACCAGCGCGGCGGCGGCGGTGTAGAGCGCGATCGAGACCTCGAGCTCCGCCCGGCCTTCGATGTCGAGCGGCAACAGGCGGTTGGCGAGGAGATAGGCGGCGCAGCCCAGTGGTACGCCGGCCAGAACCCCGGCGTTGAGGCGCTCGACGATGCGATTGCCGATCGAGAGCGGCGCACGCTCGCGGCGCTTGACGATCCACAGCACCATGCCGGTGGCGATTGCGAGGGTGAGCATCGCGCCGCCGAGGAAATAGAGCCAGCGGGTGAAGATCGGCGCGAAGCGGGCCATGTGCAGGCCGTAGACGACATTGTAAGTTTGGACCGCTGCCCGGTTCTCGCGCCACTTGCGGAGCGGCTGGCCGGTTACGCCGTCGAAGCTCATCTCGGCCATGTTGAAGCCGAGCTGGTCGGCATCCGAGCGGAACACACTGACCACTGCGCTCTTGTCGCCCGGATTGAGTACATAGACACGGCCGATCGTGCCGCCGAGCTGGCGCTGGGCCTCGCGCAGCATCGGTGCGATCGGGGCGAGCGGCGCGGGCACATTGGCGCGCGCGCGCTCGGCGATGCCCGGCGAGAGGTCGTGGTACACGGCCTCCAGGTCGTTGCCATAGGTGGCGGTGATCGCCCAGGGCATGTTGAGCGAGGCCAGGGTCACGATCCCGGTGAAGGTGATCATCAGGTGGAAGGGCGTGGCGAGCACGCCCAGCGCGTTGTGCCCGTCGAGCCAGGAGCGCTGGCCCTTGGCCGGGCGGAAGGTGAAATAGTCCTTGAAGATGCGCCGGTGCGCGATGATCCCGGTGATCAGCGCGACCAGCATCACCAAGGCCGCGATCGATGCGAGCAACCGTCCCCAGGGATAGGGCAGCTCCAGCTCGAAATGCAGGCGGTAGAAGAATTCGCCGCCCAGCGTCTCGCGCGGAGCGGGCGCGCCGGTCACCGGATCGAGCGCGCGATAGAGATATTTGCCGCCGGTATCATAGGTCGCCTCCACCGTGTTCATCCGGTCGCTGGGCACGGTGAAGAACCAGGCGTTGGAATCCTTCGCGTTCGCGGTGAGCCAGGTCGCGGCGGCCTGGATCGCATCGGCCGGGTCGGCCTTGGCGTTGGTCTCGGGGCGCATCCACTGGCCGATCTCGGGCTTGAACAGGCTGAGCGTGCCGGCGAGGCACATGACGAACAACACCCAGCCGAGCAGGAGCCCGACCCAGCCGTGCAGCCAGGCCATGACCTGACGAACGCCCTCGCGAACCGCCGCGCTCACGCCGGGGCTCCCGTTGCCCAGGCGATCGCGGCAAGGATCACGCCGACCAGCACGATGCCGGCCCAGGCGCGCCAGGGACCGCGAGCCAGAAACGCCCAGATAGTCACAGCCGGCCCGATCAGCAGGGCGAGCAGGGTGGCGGGGATGATCGCCTCGACCCTGGGCATCGGCAGCACGCGTGCGAGCGCAGCGGCAGCGAGCGCGGCGACGGCATAGGCGCCGATCGTCCCTGCCACCACGCGCGCGGCGACATTGGCGCGATAGCGCCAGCCCTGTCTTTGTTGTGCTGCCCCTGCCACGCGCCCGGTCTCAATAGTTGAAGCTGAGCGCGACGCTGACGTTGCGCGGTGCCGCATAATAGGCTTGGCCCCACATCAGGCTGCCGAGATATTTCTCGTTGCCGACATTGCGCACGTTCACGCTGGCGCGGACCGTGTCGACCAGGCGAACGCTGGCCATCAGGTCGACCACCGCATAGCTGGGCTGGCGCAGGATCACGTCGCCGGTGACGATGCCGTAAGCCTGCACGCCGCTATCGGCATAGGTGATGTCGCCCTGCCAGCGGAACTGCGCGCCGAGCTTGAGGTCGTTGAGCTGGGGCACCGTATAGGTGGTGGCGAGCTTGAGCGTCCTGCGCGGCAGGAAGGTCCGCGCCGGGTTGCCCGCCTCGTCCTCGATCTTGAGGCCGGTATAGCCGCCGCTGATCGACCAGTTGTCGGTCACCTTGCCGGCGAACTCGATCTCGAAGCCCTTCGAGGTGGTGTCGACACCGGTATAATAGCTGTCGCCCGCCCGGCAGGGATCGGTGGCGGCGCAGGTGCCGGCAAAGGCTGCCAGTCCCTTCTGCTTCGCGCGGAACAGCGAGGCGGTGGCGTAGAGCTTGCCGCCGAACCATTCGCTCTTGATGCCGCCTTCAAGGCTGCTGCCTGCCGCCGGATCGAGCCGCTGACCGCTGATCAGGATCTCGCTCTGCGGATTGAAGATGTCGGTATAGCTCGCATAGAGCGAGACGTTCGGGGTCAGATCGAACAGCGCGCCGACATAGGGGCTGACCTTGCTGTTCTTGCGCGACTGATCGGTGCCGTAGGAATCGCCGAGCGATTCCAGCCACATCGCGCTGACGCCGACCACGGCCTTGAGCCGGTCGGAAAGGTTGAGATGCGCGGCGCCATAGGCGCGCTTCAGCCGGTCCGAATAATCGGCGGCGAGATATTCGCCGGGATAACTCGGTTCGGCGATGTCGACACGGCCGAGGCTGAGCACCGGCGGATAGTCGATCGCGTCGAGCGAGAAATTCTCCCATTCGTGCACATCGGTGCGGCCGCTCGACACGCCGAACGCCAGCTGATGCTCGCGGCCGAACAGCTTGACCGGGCCCGAGACGTAGAAATCGCCGAGATACTGGTCGTAGACCGACGGGTAGATGCCGGCCATGCCGCCCAGGCCAAGCCCGGTAGCCTTGTCTGGATTGCCATAGGCGTAGAGCAGCTTCGCTTCGTAGCTGAGCCGACGATAGGTGGCGATCGTCTTGGCCGACCAGCCGCCGCCAATGTCATAGGCCAGCTCGGCGAAGGCCGTCTGGTCGAGCGTGTTCCAATAGGTCCAGTCGGCTGCGGTCGAGGCCGAGCGCGCATAGGGAATGCGGGTGCCGTCGGTATAGCTGAGCGGGAGCGAGCCCCACATCACGCCCGAGGCATCATTGTCCTGGCGGCTGTAACCGGCGGTGAAGGTCAGGCCGTCGAGGAGCTTCGCTTCGATCGTCGCGCCGAACACGTCGCGGTTGACCCGGTTATAGGCCAGGTAGCTGTCGCCTTCCTGGTGCGCATAGACCAGGCGGACGCCGATCGCGTCGTTGAGCGGTACGGAGACATCGCCCTCGGCGCGCCGGCTGTTCCAGCTGCCATAGCGGATGCTGGCACTGGCCTTGAGTTCGTCGAGCGGGCGCTTGCGGACATAGTTGATCGTGGCCGACGGATTGCCGATGCCGGTCATGATCGCATTGGCGCCGCGGATCGCTTCGACCCTGTCGAACAGCGCGGTGTCGAGGTCGCCGAACTGGATGCCGGCGACCAGAGGCATGCCGATGCCGTCGAACTGGAAATTGGTGATGTCGAAGCCGCGCGCGTTGAAATAGGTGCGGTCGGTCTCGACCCGCTCGACATTGATGCCGACGGTCTGGGTGAGCAGGTCGTTGACGTTGTTGAGAGCGAAATCGTCGATGCGGGTGCGATCGATGATCGTGATCGACTGCGGGGTTTCCTTCGGCGTGAGCGACAGGCCGGTGGCGGAGGGGGTCTTCTGCTCGACCGTGCCAGTGACGACGATCTCGTCGCGCGCCTTGTCCTGGTCGTCCTCCCCGTCGGGACCATGGGCCCAGGCGGCCGAAGGCAGGAGCATGGCGCTGGCGAGCAATGCGCCACGGAAAAGGCTGTTCATCCCGGTTCCCCAGAAGCGGATCGTTCGGGGGCTCGTTAGGGAAGGCTATATTGCGAGTCAATCGCATTAGCGAAAGCGCGGGTGGTGCGCGCAAAAAGGGGGAGCGGCATGCCGCTCCCCCAGCGATTACCCCTCGAGAGGGCAATCAGAAGTCGACCTTGGCGCCGATCCGGAAATAGCGACCAAGGGCATTCGGCCCGGCCCAGGCCGGATTGTAGCCGTAGAGGCCATAGGCCGCGGTCGGATCGAACGGCGGCTTCGTGTTGAGCAGGTTGAGCACGTTCAGATAGATCGAGAACTGGTCGCTGATCTTCTGCGATGCCGTCATATCGACGTTCCAGACCGCCTTGGAACGGCAGGCATAGGGCGAGCCGTCGGTATAGGCTTTGGAACCGGTGGCGATCGCGCTGGCGCAATCGCCCGGCTTGCCGCCGAAGTCGACGCGGGCGACGTCGTAGCCGGACGTGTAATAGGCGGTCACCGACACGAGGGTGCTGCCCAGGTCCAGCGTGTTCTGCCAACTGGCGCGCCAGCGCGGCGAACCCGAGCAGGAGGTGGTGTTACACGGGCTCAGCGTGCCCTCATATTCCTGCGCCTTGCCCGGCTTGCCCGTGATCGGATCGACCGGGGTCAGATGGTTCTTGTTGAGATACGAGGCTTCGAACGAACTGATCAGCTTGACGCCGTCCGTGACCTTGAAGTTCGCGTTTACGCCCAGGTCGATGCCCTCGACCAGCTGCTGGTTGGCGTTGGCGTAGGAGGTCTCGATGAAGCCGATATGCGGCAGCGCGTTCGGGAATTGCTGGTCGCGCAGCGCTGGGCGGACGACGAAGCCCGGAATGTTCACGACGCCGTTGTTCGCATAATATTGCTCCACGGCCGGCCCGGAGTCCGTCACGCCGACGATCAGGTCGCGCACCTTGATTCGCCAGAAATCGACGGTGAAGCTGACGTTGCGGATCGGCTCGAAGATAAAGCCGGCAGTGATGCTTTCGGACCGTTCCGGCTTCAGGTTCGGATTGCCCTTGTTGACCAGGCCGATCGAGAAGGACGTATTCGCATAGTTGTTGTTGCCATGCGCCGCGCAGAACGCGGGCTGACTGTCGCAGAAGCCTTCGCCGCCGATGGTTACATAGCCGGTGGTCGGCAGGCCGAACGCTTCGTTGAAGCTCGGGATGCGGAAACCCTTTGACCAGGTGCCGCGCACCGCCACCTGCGGGATCGGCGTGAACTTGGCGCCAACCTTGGGCGAGAAGTTCTTCTGGCCGGTCGAGTAGGAGTCGTAGCGGCCCGACAGGTTCATCTCGAACTGCTTGATGATCGGCGCATCGATTTCGCCGAATGCCGAGAAGACGTTGCGATTGCCCGCGGTGCCTACTGCGTTGATGCCATAGTAGCGATCATAGGGATGGGCATCGTTCTGCGGATTGGCGCTGGGCGCGTCGATCGACTCGTGGCGATAGGCGACGCCACCTGCCACCTGGAGATCGCCGCCCGGCAGGGTGAAGAGCTTGTGCGTGACGTTGGCGGTTGCCTGCCACAGGTTGGACTCCGAGATCGTGGTCTGGCTCGGCATGATATAGTCCCAGACGTCCTGGGGCGTTGCCTTCGGGTTGCTGAAGTTGAACGTGCCCCGTGCGACGACATCCATGAGCCGCTGCGGGATCATGTAGTTGCCCTGCACGCGGCGCAGCCGGACGTTCGACGCGGTGAAGTCGGCCGAATAGTTCCAGCCCTCGGCGATGTCTCCCGAAAGGCCGATGGTGCCGCGCAATGCACGCGATTTCGGCTCGTCGGTTACCGGGCTGTCCGGCGTGAAGAACAGCTGGGCGGTCTGCCCCGCGGCCGCATAGGGGTTGTAGGGGTTGAGCGTCCCGTTGGTGGCGTTGCAGCCCGTGCCGACGCCGTTCAGGGTGCCCACGCCCGTCGGGCAGACATAGACCGGCGCGATAAGCTCATACACGCCCGCATCACCGGTCGGCGGGGTCGGCTGGCCGACGAAGGCGTAGGGCGCGGCCGAAGCGAAGCTACTCGTCTGGTAGAAATTGGCCTGGGCATAGAGCCGATGATGCTCACCGATATTGGCGGTGAAGCGGGCCGATGCGCCGATGCGCTCGATTTCCGGCTGCAGCATCCGGTAGGCCGCGACGTTGTTGACTTCACAGACACGGCCATCGGCAGGTGCAAGCGTCGATGCGGCAATCTGCGCCGCGGTCAGCTGGATCGGCGAGAAGCGTCCGCAGCCCAGCGCGGGGTTGAGCTGGGTTACGCGTCCGGTGCCGGCATCCGAGCCGGCCGTGGTGACCGGGCGGGTATAGGTGATGCCGGGAGCCTCGAAGAATGTCCGCGCCCTGCCATTGGCGCTGACGCCGTTGAGGTTTCGGTTCTGCAGGCAGATGCCGTCCGCCTTGCAGATCTTGCTCCAGTCGGCGGTGTTGAACGGATAGCCAAGGTCGCGCGCCCAGAGCGGATCCTGCTTCTGGTATTCTCCACTGACGTAGAAGTTGAAGCCCTGTTCGTTCAGGTCGCCGAAGCCCCAGGTCGCATCGAAGCGGCGCTCCCCGGCATCGCCGCGCTGGGAAATGCCGGCGGATGCGTTGAGATGAAGGCCGGTAACCTGCTTCTTGGTGATCACGTTGATCACGCCGGCGACCGCGTCGGCACCATAAGTGGAGGATGCACCGTCGCGCAGGACTTCGATGCGCTCGACGATCGCGTTGGGGATGGTGTTCAGGTCGACGAAGTTGCGCTGGCCGTCATCGGCGAGCGGATAGGGAGCCATGCGCAGGCCGTCGAAGATGGTGAGCGTGGCCTGCACGGTCAGGCCGCGCAGCGAGATCGCCGTGGCGCCGGAGGCGAAGTTGTTGCCATTGTTCCAGCCCGCGGTGATCGTGCCGGCGTTGCCGGCCGAGACACGCTGCAGGGCCTCCGAAACGGTGTTCAGACCGCGCTCCTCCAGCGTCTGGGCCGAAAGCACGGTGACCGGCGACGGCGTTTCGGCATTGGGGCGGCGGAAGAGCGAGCCGGTGACGACGATCGCTTCGCCGGTTTCTTCCTGTGCGACGGGCGCCGCGGGTACCGTGGTGCTGTCCTGCGCTGCCGGCGCGGCGGCTTCCTGCGCATGGGCCGGCATGGCGATCAGCATCGCGCCGCAAAGCGCCGTCGAGCCCCGCAGGAAGCGGGTCATGGTCTTGGTTCGGTTTATCATTGCTTGCCCTTTTGTTGGTGGGCCGCGGCGGTGCCCGTGCTCGGGTCACTCGGTGGCGGGCCACTCCCTCTTTCGCTCGCGCGGCGGGCTGCATCGCGCTCGGTCAATTCCGTTGAGAACCCCTGCCGACCCGATCGTCCAGGCATTTGCCTGCAGCCTGCCCCGCTGCGCCGCCTCCGGATTGGAGAACAGGCACGCGGGCGACGCTGCGGGGCGAGGCGCGCCGGATCGCGCCATAAGCGTCCGAGTCGGAGCGTGTTGCGATGAAATCCGACCGCCGGGGCGGGGCGGGTCGAGAGCATGTAAGCGGTACCATGCGATTTCGGCGCGCGGCGCACTCATTCTGGCGCAGGGCGAATTGCATAGCGGTACAGTAGGAATACGCTGGCGACTCGTTGAGCGTGCTTTCCCCTTATCAAGGGAGATACCGAATGCCCGAGAATGGCCTCTTCGATTCGTCGCTTCCGACCCTGACGATCTATGATCGTGCCGACCGACCCGCGCGTGGCCTGCTTGCCCATGCCGGTCAGATCATCGAGCTTGGCGCCGGTGGTGGCGGGCGCAACCTGTGGGCGGCGCGCCTCGACGAGGCGGTGCGGCTTACCGAGCGCCCCGTGATCCTGGTCGCACATGGCATTGGCTGTTTTGCGGTGACCTGGTGGGCGCGGCTGTCGCCGGCTTCCTATGTCGAGAAGGTGGCGGGCGCCGTTTTCGTCCGGCCGCTTGGATCGGCGGTGACGGCATCACCGGACCAGCTGTTCGCCGGTCCCAGGCTGCGTATCGCCTTTCCCTCGATCCTGGCCGACACCGGGGCGGACGCTGCGGCGCTGGCGCGGGACTGGGGCAGTCGCTTCCTCGATTCCTCGCCGGTGCGCTCGATCAGCGATCTGCTGGCTTCGCTGCGCGGGGAGCCGGGCGAGGAGCCCGGCACGGAGCATCGACTGCTCAGCCTGGCGGGCTGAACACAAAATGCTGGATTTCGGCAGGCGCGTGCCGTAGGGGCCGCGCTGTGCTGCTTCACGCAGCAACTCGCTATTTGGGGAGTAGCCAGCCGCGCAAATCGCGCGGGCTCCCGCGTCAACATACTTGGTCGAGAGGCCATGGCGCGGGAGGGACGGGAGCACCGTTCGGGCGAGACCAATGGCGTCGCATCTCCGCTCCAGCCGGGCGGGGAGGTGCGATGTCGTTGGATTTCGTCTCCGTCCGGCCCGGAGTATTCCCTTGTTCGAAGCCCTGTTCAGCTCCACTGCGCTCGTCGCGCTCGCCGAGATCGGCGACAAGACCCAGCTGCTCGCCATCCTGCTCGCCACGCGCTTCAAGAAGCCGGTGCCGATCATCCTCGGCATCCTGGCGGCGACGTTGGCCAACCACTTCCTCGCCGCGCTGGTCGGCTCCGAAGCGGCGCAGCTGCTGCAGGGCACCTGGTTCCGCTACCTGATCGCCGCGTCGTTCATCGCCATGGGCCTGTGGACGCTGATCCCCGACAAGATCGACGACCTGGAGGACAAGCCGGCGCGGTTCGGCGCATTCCTGACGACTGCGATCGCCTTCTTCGTGGTCGAGATGGGCGACAAGACCCAGCTGGCGACCGTGGCGCTGGGCGCGCGCTTCCACAATGTCTGGGCGGTCACGGCGGGTACCACGCTGGGCATGATGCTGGCCAATGTCCCGGCGGTGTTCCTGGGCAATGCGCTGCTGCAGCGGGTGCCGCTCAGGCTGGTCCACGGCATTGCCGCGGTGCTGTTCCTCGCCGCCGGCATCTGGATGCTCGGCGAGACGGCGGGCTGGTTCTAGGGCTCCAACACCGCAGGTGCGCCGACTCGCGAAAGTACACAAAGTACAGGCCAAGAGTGGGTTTTGCGGGCCACTATTTTCCCCATTTCCTCGGTAACCGGCCGCCTCTCGCAACATTGTTGCGTGTGCGTGATCCTATTTTTTACCGGGGTCAAAGAGCGGCCTGCCATGGGCTGGCCGCTCGATCGCAGCAGGCGAAATCCTACATTGCAAGGATGTCGTGCGCGTTCCCCGGCCTTCGCCGGGGAACCGAAAGCGGCATCCGTAGCAGCCTAGGCGCCCATCTCCGCAGTGAAGGTGACGCGCAGTGCCTCGGACAGGCTGCGCGCGCCGAGCTTCTGCATCAGGTTCGCGCGGTGGACTTCCACCGTGCGCGGCGAGATGCCGAGATCATAGGCGATGGTCTTGTTCGGGAAGCCGGCGGCGAGCCCGTCGAGCACTTCGCGCTCGCGCGCCGAAAGGCTGGCGAGCTGGGTGCGCGCGGCATCGGTGCGGGTGGCGCTGTTCGCTTCGTTGGCACGCTCGAACCCGTTCTCGATCGCCGAGAGCAGCTGATCGGCCTCGAACGGCTTCTCGAGGAAATCGAAGGCGCCGTTGCGCATCGCCTTCACCGCGATCGTCACGTCGCCATGCCCGGTAAGCACGATAACGGGCATGGTCACGCCGCGCTCGTTGAGCTGGTGCTGCACCTGCAGCCCGTCCATCTCCGGCATGCGTATGTCGAGCAGGATGCAGCCGGGCTCGACATTGCGCAGCTCGCGCAGAAAGGCGACGCCGGAAGGCCAGGTGCGCACGGAATAGCCCGTCGTCTGCAGCATGAACCCGATCGAGTTCCTGACGCTGTCCTCGTCGTCGATGATGTGTACCAGCCGGCGGTCATTCATTCGGACTGCTCCGTTTCCATGCGGATAAGCGTGAAGTGGAATGCAGTGCCGCCGCCGGGGCAGGCCTCCATCCAGATCTTTCCGCCATTGGCCTCTACGATGGTGCGGCAGATGGAGAGGCCAAGCCCCATTCCGCCGTCCTTGCTGCTGTTGAAGGCGCGGAAGAGATTCTCCGCGATATCGGGGGCGATGCCCGTGCCGGTGTCGGCCACGGTGACGCGGACATAGCCGTTCGGCTCGGCCCTGCTCGATATGGTGAGGCGCCGGATCGGCGATGCGGACATCGCATCCACGGCATTGCGCATCAGGTTGATCAGCACCTGCTGCGTCTGGATCTTGTCGACCAGCACGACCGAGCTGGCGGGATCGATTTCGAAGAAGGAGTCGACGCCGCGTTCGCGTGCGCCGATCAGCGCGAGCTTGGCGGCCTCCTCGACCAGCGCATCGAGGTCCTCGACGCTCTTCTCGCTGTCGCCGCGTGCCACGAATTCGCGCAGGCGCCGGACGATCCCGCCTGCGCGCATCGCTTCGTTGGTCGCTTCGTCGAGCGCGTGCTGGATCACCGACAGGTCAGGGCTCTCGTTGCCGCGCATCAGATTGCCGGCGCCACGGACATAGTTGACCACCGCGGTGATCGGCTGGTTGAGCTCGTGCGCCAGGGTGGAAGCCATGGTGCCCATCGCGCTGACACGCGCGGCATGGACCAGTTCGCCGCGCAGCTGCTCGATCCGGTCCTCGGCCTTCTGCTTCTCGGTCAGATCGCGGATGAATCCGGTGAACACCCGGTCGCCATCGGTGATCGCTTCACCGACCGAGAGCTCCATCGGAAAGGTCGAGCCGTCACGCCGCTGGCCGATCACGGTGCGGCCGCGGCCGATCACGCGGCGCTCGCCGGTCGTCAGATAGCGGGCGATATAGTCGTCATGCCGCTCGCGATCGGGGTTGGGCATCAGCCGGTTGATGTTGGTGCCGACGACTTCGGCCTCGCTGAAGCCGAACAGCCGCTCGGCCGCCGCGCTGAAGGACAGGATGTGCGCGCGATCGTCGATCACGATCATCGCGTCGGGCACGGTGGCGAGCACCGAGCGGAACTGATTGACGCTCGCCTTGAGCTGGCGCTCGGTTTCCTGCTGCGAATCCGTCGGCGGACGCGTCGTGCCGCGGCCGGTCCGGAACCAGCTGACGAAAAGAAGCAGGAGCCCGGACGCGAGCAGGAACAGCAGGAGATCGGGGAAATCTCCTTGCGCGGGGCGAACGAGGTTCTCCGCGACCAGCGACAACAGCACCGCCAGCAGGCCGGGGAGGAGCCCGCACAGGATCGCTGCGACGAGTATCGGCAGGAGGAAGATCAGATAATAGGGCCGGTCATCGGTCCAGGGATCGATCAGGGCGCGAAGCCCGCATGCGATTGTCACCGCCAGCAAGGTTATACCGTACCGGTCCAGTCCTCGATAGAGCGCCCCAGCTCTCATCTCAGGCTCCGATGACCGCCGATCTCCACCTATATTGATCGCGTGCATCGGCTACTTGCGGAGCAAGCGCACGATACGTTCGACAATTGGCGAGTCGGCCAGAGTTAACCATTACATCCGCCTAATACTGCCCGCCGATAAGTTCACACCCGTGAAAATACAGTGGTTCAGGGGGCTGGAACCGGAGCATGCGGCAAGGCATTGGCTTTTTGCGCTTTTGCTATTATGTACCGGTCATTATGGAAATCACCGCCTGCCAGCCCACCAAGGGCCGCCCCCGCGAATTCGACACCGACTCGGCGTTGACCTCGGCGCTGCGCGTCTTCTGGACCAAGGGTTATGAGGGTGCCTCGCTGAGCGATCTGACCGAGGCGATGGGGATCACCCGGCCGAGCCTGTATGCGGCGTTCGGCAACAAGGAAGCGCTCTTCAAGAAGACCCTCGACCTCTATCAGCGTGAAAAGCTCGATTATATGGGCAAGGCGCTCGACGCGCCGACCGCGCGCGGAGTGGCCGAGCGACTGCTGACCGGCGCGCTCGAGATGCAGATGAGCACCTGCGACCCCAAGGGATGCATGGGCGTGATCAATTCGGTGGCCTGCGGCACCGAAGCCGAGTCGATCCGCGCCGAGGTGCTCGCGCGCGGGGCGATCGTGAAGCAGAGCCTGATCGACCGGTTCGAGCGTGCGAAGGCCGAGGGTGACCTTCCGGCGGATACCGATGTGATCGGCCTGACCGCTTATCTGTTCGCCCTCCTGCAGGGCATCGCGCTGCAGGCCGGCAGCGGGACGTCGTGCGTCGACCTGAAGAAGCTGATCGACACCAGCCTGGCCTGCTGGCCGAGCAAATAAGCGCAAGCGGAAGAGAAGGCCGTCATCCCGGCGAAAGCCGGGATCTCGTGCGGCTCTTTTCCTGCCATCGCCTGAGATCCCGGCTTTCGCCGGGATGACGGGAAAGGGCTCGGGCGGATCTGGAACTTTTTTCACCCCTAGCTCGACAAAAAGTACCGACCAGTATAAAAAGCCCTTGACGCAACGCAGCACGATTTCTATACCAGTCAGTATAGAAATGAGGGAAGTTGCCGAAGCGAGGGAATGGGGCTGGGGCCCCGCCCCGAAACTCCAGCAGCGCTGAAATTTGGACAGGACCGAGCCGGTGCGCCGCAGACACATGCGTCTGCGCGACAGCCCCGTCTCGTGCCGGTTGGGGATGACCGGAAATGCCGGCGGAAGGGGTTCCGCGCGGCACGGGGAGGTTTTTGCCTTCCGCCGGGCAACACGCAGGAGGAAAGATGATGGCCTATCTCAACTTTTCGGAGCTCCAGGGCAGCCCGGTCGCGGCGCCCGCAGATGTGCTTCCGGTCAGCGGCTTCTCCGCGCTCGAATGGCAGGTCGTGGCGATCGCGCAGCACGACCGGCTTGCCTCGCTGGAGAAACCCGGGCGCCTGTCGATGGCGCTGGGCATGATCTTCGGGGGAGAGAGCCCCAATCCGAAACTGGCGGATCAGAAGCTGGAGGCGCTGCGGCGCGTCGCAGTGCTCGCCTGGCACAAGGGCTATGCCCTGCCGCGCCACGAGATCCGCGCCTTTCACGAAGCGGGCTTCACGCCCGACCAATATGAAACGCTGCTCGCCTCCATCAGCCGTGGCCGTGCAGCCCTGAATCAGGGGAAGCGATTCCAATGAACATGATCTCGCGCATCGAAACCGAGACCGGTGACAACAAGCCGGGCGTCTCGGACCGTATCCGCCGCATGCCGCTGTGGCAGCGCGGCAGCCTGGTCGCGATCCCGGTGGTGCTCGTCGCCGCCGGGCTGGGCATTGCCAGCAAGGACGCACCCGCCGCGATGGCAGCACCGCCGCCGCCGGTGGTGACCGTGTCGGCGCCGCTCGCCCGCGACATTAACGAGTGGGACGACTATGTCGGCCGCTTCGAGCCGAGCCGCGCCGTCGAGGTGCGTCCGCGCGTCTCGGGTGCGATCACCGGCGTCCACTTCACCGACGGCGCGATCGTCCAGAAGGGCCAGCTGCTCTTCACGATCGACCAGCGCCCCTTCGCCGCAGCGCTTGCCGAGGCACGCGCCGGGCTGGCCAGCGCCGAGAGCGATCTCGCGCTTGCCCGTTCCGACCTGGGCCGCGCCGAGCGGCTGGTCTCCGTGGAAGCGGTGTCGAAGAGCGATGTCGAGCGGCTCCAGGCACGTGTCCGCGCCGCCGGTGCGGCGGTGTCGGCCGCCCAGGCCCGGGTGCGCAGCCGCGCGCTCGATATGGAGTTCACCCAGGTCCGCGCGCCGATCGCCGGCCGCATCTCGGACCGCCGCGTCGATCCGGGCAACCTGGTCGCCGCGGGCGAGGGGCAGGGCGGTTCGCTGCTGACCACGATCAACGCGCTCGATCCGATCTACTTCACCTTCGACGGTTCCGAGGCGCTGTTCCTCAAGACCAAGCGCGCGAAGGAAGCGGGTGCCCAGGAATCGCCGGTGGAGATCCGTCTCCAGGACGAGACCGACTACAAGTGGAAGGGCAAGCTCGACTTCACCGATAACGGCCTCGATCCCAAGTCGGGCACGATCCGCGGGCGCGCGGTGCTGAGCAACCCGGGCATGTTCCTGACGCCCGGCATGTTCGGCAACATGCGCCTCTCGGCCGGCGGCACCACCCAGGCGCTGATGGTGCCCGATGCCGCGATCCAGACCGACCAGGCCCGCAAGCTGGTGCTGGTCGTCGGCAAGGACGGCACGGTCGCACCGAAGCCGGTGACGCTCGGTCCCGTGGTCGACGGCCTACGTGTCGTCCGCTCGGGCCTGACCGCCCAGGACAAGGTCGTGATCTCGGGCACCCAGTTCGCGCAGCCCGGGGGCAAGGTGACCCCCAAGGCCGGCAAGATCGAGCCCACCGCAACCAGTCAGGCGCCGGCCCTCACGGCGCCGGTCACCGGCGAAGCTACCTTCGCCCGTTGACCATCAGCCGCCGGCTCTCCCCAGGGGCCGGCGGCTGACCCTTTTTCCGAACTCAATTCACGAGGAGTGGCCCGATGCGCCTCTCACGGTTCTTCATCACGCGCCCGATCTTCGCGGCTGTGATCGCGGTGATCATCACGATCATCGGCGCGATCGCCTATCTGGCGCTGCCGATTTCCCAATATCCCGACATCGTCCCGCCGACGGTGACGGTCACCGCTTCCTATCCGGGCGCCTCGGCAGAGACGGTCGCGGAAACCGTGGCCGCGCCGATCGAGCAGGAGATCAACGGCGTCGACGACATGCTCTACCAGTCGTCGCAGTCGACCGGTGACGGCAACGTCACCATCACCGTCACCTTCAAGTCCGGGACCAACCTGGATGCGGCGCAGGTGCTGGTGCAGAACCGCGTCGCGGTCGCCATTCCGCGGCTTCCCGAGGAAGTGCAGCGCCTTGGCGTCGTGACGCGCAAGACCACGCCGGACTTCCTGCTGGTGGTCAACCTGATCTCGCCGGACAACTCGGTCGATCGCGAGTACATCTCGAACTACGCGCTCACGCAGGTGAAGGACCGCCTTGCCCGTGTCGAAGGCGTGGGTGACGTGCGCATGTTCGGTGCGCGCGACTATGCGATGCGCGTGTGGATCGATCCGGGCCGGGCCGCCGCGCTCAACCTGACCGCAGGCGACATCGTCCAGGCGCTGCGCGCGCAGAACGTCCAGGTTGCCGCCGGCACGCTCGGCCAGCCGGGCTCGACCCCGACCGGCAATGCCTTCCAGCTCAACATCGAGACGCAGGGCCGTCTGAAGGACCCGGCGCAGTTCGGCCAGGTCGTGATCCGTACCGATGCCGATGGGCACCAGGTGCGGGTGAGCGATGTGGCGCGCGTCGAACTGGGTGCGGCGGACTATTCGTCCAACACCTATCTCTCGAACAAGCCGACCGTGATCCTCGCCGTCTTCCAGCGCCCGGGCTCCAACGCCCTCGCCGCTGCCAACGCGGTGCAGGACCAGTTGAAGCTGATGTCCAAGAACTTCCCCAAGGGACTGGAATATCGCGTCATCTACAACCCGACCGAGTTCATCTCGCAGTCGATCGACGCGGTCTATCACACGCTGGGCGAGGCAATCCTGCTCGTCGTGCTGGTGGTCATCGTCTTCCTCCAGAAGTGGCGCGCGGCGATCATCCCGGTGCTCGCCATCCCGGTCTCGCTGATCGGCACGATGGCGGTGCTGCTGCCGCTCGGCTACTCGCTCAACAACCTCTCGCTGTTCGGCCTGGTGCTGGCGATCGGCATCGTCGTCGACGACGCGATCGTCGTGGTCGAGAATGTCGAGCGCAACCTGGCGCGGGGCATGACGCCGCTCCAGGCGGCGAAGACCTCGATGGACGAAGTCTCCGGCGCGCTCGTTGCGATCGTGCTGGTGCTGCTCGCGGTGTTCCTGCCGACCCTGTTCCTCAACGGTCTGTCGGGCGCTTTCTACAAGCAGTTCGCCGTGACGATCTCGGCCGCGACCGCGATCTCGCTGCTCGTCTCGCTCACCCTCTCGCCGGCAATGGCGGCGGTGCTGCTCAAGCATCACGAGGGCGAGGCCAAGGGCCCGATCGGGCGCCTGTTCAAGCGCGGCGCCGATGCGTTCAACACCGGCTTCGAGCGGATGAGCGTCGGCTATGCCAAGCTCACCCAGGTGCTCGTAACCCGTCCGAAGCGGATGATGCTCACCTATGTCGGCCTGATCGCCGCCACCGTGGGCATGTTCTGGGTGACGCCGGTCGGCTTCATCCCGCAGCAGGACCAGGGCTACTTCCTCACCGTCATCCAGCTGCCGCCGGGCTCGTCGCTCGAGCGTACGGACGAAGTGATGCGCAAGGTCGTCGCCCGCATCCTGCCGATCCCGGGCGTGAAGGGCTCGGTCATGCTCGCCGGCTTCGACGGCCCGTCGCAGACGCTCGCCCCGAACTCGGCCGCCGCCTATGTCCCGCTGCTCTCCTTCGAGGAGCGCAAGAAGCTGGGCGTCAGCATCGAGGACATCATGGGCGAGGCGCGCAAGCGCACTGCCGATATCAACGAGGCTATGCTGCTCGTCGTCCCCCCGCCCGTCATCCAGGGCATCGGCTCGGCCGGTGGCTACCGGATGATGATCGAGGACCGCGCCGAGCATGGCTATGACGAACTGGGCAAGACCGCGTTCGGGCTGATCGGCCAGGCCAACCAGACTCCCGGCCTGAAGCAGATCTACACCTTCTACAACACCGCCACCCCGCGCGTGTTCGCCGATATCGACCGTCGCAAGGCGGACATGCTCGGCGTGCCCCCGGAGCGGGTGTTCGAGGCGCTGAACGTCTATCTCGGCTCGGCCTTCGTGAACGACTTCAACATGCTCGGCCGCACCTATCGCGTGACCGCGCAGGCTGACGCACCGTTCCGTTCGACCGAGGCGGATATCGCCAACCTCAAGACCCGTTCGAACAGTGGCGCGATGGTGCCGATCGGTTCGGTGTCGACCTTCGAGAACAAGACCGGTCCGTACCGCGTGACGCGCTACAACCTGTTCCCGGCGGTCGAAGTGGATGGCGATACCGCTCCGGGCTACAGCTCGGGCGCCTCGCTCGACACGATGGAGAAGCTCGCGAGTGAGCTGCCTCCTGGTTATGACGCCGAATGGACCGGCATTGCCTTCCAGCAGAAGATGGCCGGCAGCACCGCGGGTCTCGTCTTCGCCCTGGCCGTGGTGTTCGTCTTCCTGGTGCTGGCGGCGCAATATGAGAGCCTGACCATGCCGCTGGCGATCATCCTGATCGTGCCGATGTGTCTGCTCGCGGCAATGGCCGGCGTGAACCTCAGGGGCATGGACAATAACGTCCTGACCCAGATCGGCCTGGTCGTGCTGATCGCGCTGGCGGCGAAGAACGCGATCCTCGTGGTCGAGTTCGCCAAGCAGGCCGAGGAGCAGGATGGCCTGAGCCCGGTCGAGGCGGCAGTGCGTGCCGCGCGTGACCGCCTGCGTCCGATCCTGATGACGTCGTTCGCCTTCATCCTCGGCGCCGTGCCGCTGCTGATCGCGAGCGGTGCGGGTGCGGAGCTCCGCCAGGCGCTCGGTACTGCGGTGTTCTTCGGGATGATGGGCGTGACTGCCTTCGGCCTGCTGTTCACCCCGACCTTCTACGTCGTGTGCCGCGCACTCGGGGACCGCATCGCCAGGATGCGCGGCAACCGGAAGGCGCATGACGAAGGGGGCCATGCACCCGAGCTGGTGCCGGCGGAATAAGTCCTGGTTCCCCGGCGAAAGCCGGGGGCCAGAGCCACGAACGATCTCGCTCTGTAACCCTGGGCCCCGGCTTTCGCCGGGGAGCAGGCGGAGGAATGAAAATGACCTATCGTATTTTCCTCGCAACCGCTTCGGCACTGGCGCTCGCCGCCTGCGCCGCCGGTCCGAATTATGTCGCGCCGACGCCGCCGCAGACCGCCGCGGGCAATTTCGTCGCGGCCAATCCCGCAGTCACCGTCGCGCCCGTCCAGGGCGACTGGTGGCGGCTCTATAACGACCCGGTGCTCGACCAGCTCGTTTCCGACGCGCTCGCCGCCAACACCGATATCCGCATCGCCGTGGCGCGGATCGAGAAGGCCCGCGCGACATTGCGCGGCGCCAAGGCCAATCAGCTGCCCCAGGCGACCCTGGGCGCCGGCGCCAATTACGGCCGGCTTCCCGAGGGGCAGCGCCAGCCGAGCATGCCGCTCAACGACTGGCAGATCGATGCCGGGCTGAGCGTCAGCTATGAGGCGGACCTGTTCGGTCGGCTGAGCCGGGGCACCGAAGCGGCGCGCGGCGATGTCGGCGCGGCGGAAGCGGATGCCGATGCCGTCCGCGTGATCGTCGCCGCCGAGACGGCGCGAGCCTATGCCGATGCGACTTCCTCCGCCGAGCGGCTGGGCGTGGCCGAGCATATCGTCCAGCTGCTCGACCAGTCGATCGAACTGACCGAACGCCGCCGTGGTGTCGGCCTCGCGACCCGGCTCGATACCGCTCGGATCGGCGCGCTGCGCAACCAGCGCGAGGCCGATGTGCCGGCGCTCAAGGCGGCCCGCGATGCGGCGCTGTTCCGGCTTGCCACGCTGACCGGCCGCACCCCGGCCGAGCTGCCGGCGGTGGTGGGCGAGCGCAACACCACGCTGCGCCTCAGCCAGCCGATCCCGGTTGGCGACGGTGCCGCGCTGCTGGCGCGTCGTCCGGACATCCGCGCCGCCGAGCGTCGTCTTGCCGCCGCCACCGCGCGGATCGGCGTGGCGACCGCGGACCTCTATCCGCGCATCACGCTCGGCGCTTCGGGCGGCTCGACCGGCACCGATTTCGGCGACGTGTTCGGCGCGGGGCCGCTGCGCTGGCTGGTCGGCGGGCTGCTCAACTGGGCGGTGAACCCGGGTCCGGCGCGTGCGCGGGTCGCGGGTGCCGAGGCCGATACCAAGGTCGCGCTCGCCACCTTTGACGGCACCGTGCTCAACGCGCTGCAGGAAACCGAGACGGCGCTTTCAGCCTATGGCCATGCACTCGAGCGGCGCACCGCGCTTCAGGCGGCGCGCAACGAAGCGGAAGCGGCGGTCAACATCGCCCGGGCCCGCCAGCGCGAAGGCGATATCGACTCGCTGGCGCTGCTCGATGCCGAACGGACGTTCGCGGATGCCGAGGCGGCGCTGGCCCAGGCCGATGCGTTCATCGCCGAGACGCAGGTCGACCTGTTCCGCGCATTGGGTGGCGGCTGGCAGAAGAGCTGACGCTCCCTTTATTTGTCATCCCCGCGCAGGCAGGGATCCAGAGCCGGGAAGGACAGCGCCTTTGACTCTGGATCCCCGCCAGCGCGGGGATGACGGTTTTGGGGGCAGGGGAGATGGTTCAGCGGGAGCGCCTCACCCGTATGGGCATTGTGCGGCCTCGCAGAGCCGCTAGTCTCCTGCCCATGACCCAGGCTCATGCAAAGATCGGGCGCGGCGCGCCCTATGCTACCGCAATCGATTTCGGCACGCACGCGCTCACCGCCGACGAGCCGGAGGCGCGCGGCGGCGGTGACACCGGGCCGGCGCCCTATGAGCTGCTGCTGGGCTCGCTGGCTGCCTGCACCGCGATCACTTTGCGCATGTATGCCGAGCGCAAGGGCTGGACGGTCGAGGAGATCGACGTCGCGCTGTTCCTCCACGGACAGGGCGAGACGCTCAACATCGAGCGCGTGCTGACGATCACCGGAACCGATGCCGAACAGAATGCCCGTCTTGCCGAAATCGCGGAAAAGACGCCGGTTACGCTCACCCTGAAACGGGGCGTTCCGATCGAAACACGGCTCGGGTAAATCTTGTTACAATTTCGCGCAACATCCCGGACGCAATTTGTCGTAGAAGCCGCAACATGCTTGCTACCGCGACTCCTCAGGACGATTCGGCGACCCTGCTCGTCGTAGACGACGACCGTGACATCCGCATGCTGCTGGCGAACAGCCTCGGCTCGCGCGGCTACCGCGTCGAGACGGCTTCCAGCACCCGCGACATGGACCAGATCCTGGCGCGCACGCCGGTCGATCTCGTGATCCTCGACGTGATGATGCCGGGTGAGGACGGGCTTTCGGCCTGCCGCCGCATCGCCCGCACCGACGGGCCCGAGATCATCTTCCTGAGCGCGCTCGGCGAGGAGCAGGACCGCATCCTCGGCCTCGAGGTCGGCGCCGGACACTATCTTCCCAAGCCGTGCAGCCCGCGCGAGATCCTCGCCACGGTGCGCGCGGCGCTGCGCAAGCGCGGCGCGGTGGTCACCAGCGAGAGCGGTGACGTCTATACCTTCGAGGGCTGGCGGATCGACCTGGGCAGCCATGAGCTGTTCGATCCGAACGGCGTGCTCGTCGGCTTGACCGATGGCGAGTTCGCGGTGCTGCGCGTGTTCATCGAGCGGCCGCGCCGGGTGCTGAGCCGCGAGGCGCTGCTTGCCGCGGCGCGTGGACCGGATTCGGACGCCTATGACCGCGCGATCGACGTGCAGGTCAGCCGCCTGCGCCGCAAGCTGCGCTCGGGCGGGGACGAGATCATCCGCACCGTCCGCAACGAAGGCTATCTGTTCGTGCCGAAGGTCGTGCGCGCGTGACATTGCGCGGCAGGGCGGCGGGATCGCCGCTGTTCCTGCGGATCTTCGCGCTGATGGTTGTCTGCGTCGCGGTGACGCAGCTGATGAATTTCGCCCTGCTGATCGCGGTGCAGACTCCGACGGCCAAGCTCTACACGGTCGGCCAGGCGGTCGATGCGTTGCAGAACAAGCTGATCGACGACGATTTCTCGGTCTCCAAGTCCGATCACTTTATCGAGCAGCCCTGGAACCCGCGTGGCGAACGTACCGAGATCGCCATGGCCAAGGCGATGAACGTGCCGGTCGAGCGCGTTCTCATCAGCTTCCCAACCCCGATCCTGACGCGCGAGAAGACCTATGACCGGGCCAGCGTGCCGCGCCCGGTGCCGCCGGCCACGGTGCAATCGGCGCGTGACGTCATCATCACGGGGGACTTCACCGCCGGCTATCGCGGGGCGGATGGCCAGTGGGTCACTGTCACCACCGGCTCGGCGTTCGAGCCGTGGCGCTGGTTCGTGCTGTGGTGGCTGATCGTCTCGGCGGCGGCCGTGGCGCCCTTCGCCTGGGCGCTGGCGCACCGGATCGCCAAGCCGATCGGCGCCTTTGCCGCCGCCGCCGAGCGGCTGGGCCGCGACCCGCGCGCCGCGCCGATCGCGATCGACGGGCCCACCGAGATCGCGGATGCTGCCGCCGCGTTCAACCGGATGCAGGCGCGGCTCAACCGCTATGTCGATGATCGCGCGACCGTGGTCGGTGCCGTCGCGCATGATTTGCGTACGCCGCTGATGCGGCTGGGGCTGCGGCTTGAGGCGGCGCCCGACGACCTGCGCAGGGCCTGCGAGGGCGATATCCGCGACATGGAGGCGATGATCTCCGCGACGCTCTCCTATCTGCGCGACACAACCAAGCAGGGGGTCCGCAAGCCGCTCGACCTGCGCTCGCTCGCCGAGACGGTAACCGACGACATGAGCGACCGCGGCGAACCGGTGACGCTGACGCCGGGCGAGCCGGTGGTGGTGGAGGGGAATTCCCCCGCGCTCAAGGCGATGCTCAACAATCTTGTCACCAACGCGATCAAATACGCCGGCAGCGCCGAGGTGTCGCTGGGGCAGGCCGACGGCCAGGCGGTGATCGAGGTGCGCGACGACGGCCCGGGCGTCGCGCCCGAGGATCTGGACCGCGTGTTCGAGCCCTTTTTCCGCGGAGAGCGCTCGCGCAACCGGGATACCGGCGGGATCGGGCTGGGGCTGGCCAGCGCCCGCGCCGTCGCCCGCGCGCATGGCGGCGACCTGACCGTGCGCAACCGCGAAGAGGGCGGACTTTCCGCGGTGGTGACGCTGCCCGTCTAGTACGGCCACAGACCGGAAACGTTTCTGCGAAGAAGCGAAATCACCCCGACATCGATCCCGTCGAACTCCTTCACATGCTGTGAGGGTTCATGGGGCAGGATCGAAGTTTAGACATTGAAATCAAGGGCGAGACCAATGTGCTCGAGCGCGCGCTGGCGCGACCGGTGCCGCTGTGGAGCCTCGTCCTGGTACTGCTGCTCTTGCCGCTTGCGGCGATCGGCATGGGTGCGATCGTCGATGGCTGGGAGAAGTCGGGCGCGGTCGGGCGGGCGGCGATCGCGGTGGCGCGGGTGCCCGACACGATCAAGGGCATGTTCAAGAGCCCTGCACCCTATTTCGGCGGCAGCTACGAGAAGCTTCCGGGCGGTTTCACCCGCGATCCGGGCTTCACCGACAGCGGCTATGCACTGATCTCGCCCTTCGATCCCAAGCGCAAACGCTCGGTCGTCCAGCTCCTGCGCCTCTCCGACGGGCAGGCCGTGCACACTTTCGTGCCTGATGTGGACGCGGCCAATGCACGGTCGAAATTCGCCTCCGAACTCACCGATGTGCACCGCGACAAGGACGCCGCGCGCAACCGGCTGATGCACCCGCTGCTGCTCGCCGACGGCAGCCTGGTGCTGCACGACAGCTCGCCGCTCGCCCGCTACGACGCCTGCGGCAAGCTGCTCTGGTCGCTGGACGGCATCTTCACCCATTCGACCGAGCAGGGGCCGGACGGCAACCTCTGGGTGCCCTATCGCTACCCGGTGCCGCGCGAGCCGGGGGTGAAGGCCGATTTCTGGGACGACAGCGTCGCCAAGGTCTCGCCCGAGGGCGCGCTGCTGCAGGTCGACCGCATCGCCGAGATTCTCGAGCGCAACGGCCTCGCCCGGCTGTGGCGGGGGCGGCCCTATGTGCAGGATCCCTTCCATCTCAACGACATCCAGCCGGCGATGGCGGACGGACGCTTCTGGAAGAAGGGCGACCTGTTCCTGAGCCTGCGCAACCTGTCGCTGATCGCGCTCTACCGGCCCGAGACCGGCAGGATCCTGTGGTGGAAGATCGGCCCGTGGCGCTTCCAGCACGACGTCAGCATCCTCGACGACCACCGCATCTCGGTGTTCGATAACAACACGCTGATGGGCTATCCCGACGAGCGGGTGAACGGGCATAACCGCTTGCTGGTCCACGATCTTTCGAGCGGCGACACCAGCTCGCCCTGGGAGCGCGGCTTCGCCGCCAACCGGATCGCCACGCGCGCCCAGGGCCGCGGCACGCCGCTGCCGGGCGGCGATGCGATGATCGAGGAGACCGAGCAGGGCCGCCTCGTCCGCATGTCCCCCGGGGGCGACCTTCGCTGGCGGTACATCTCCGCCGATTCCGCCGAGCGGCGCATGGCCCTTAGCTGGGCGCGCTACCTCGATCCCACCACCGATGGCCCGGCCATTCAAGCTACGGTGACTGCAAAATGCTCATAAAAACCCTTCGTTTCCTGTCGCTTGCGCTCGCCCTTACGGCACCGCTGGCCGCCCAGGCCTATACCGGCCCCGGACTTGGCCTGGGCGCGATCGGCGTTGCCTTCGGGCTGATCGGCTCGATCCTGCTCGCGATCGTCTCGGTCGTCTGGTACCCGGTCAAGCGACTGGTCCGCCGCATCCGCGGGCGTGCCCGGTGATCCTCGCCTTCCTAGCCATCATCGCGGTGCTCGAACTGGCCCGCGCGCTGCCGCTTGTCCCGGCTTTTCAGGAGCTTGCCGCCTGCAGCCAGCATGCCATGCGGCTGCTTGCCAGGAGGGGCGTTTCCGAATGGGGCAAGGAGCGGGCGCTGCGTATCCTTTCGGGGCGGATGTTCATGCACTCGGTCCGTGCCGGCGGCCTGCTGGTGGCGACCGCTTCGCCGCTTCTGGGTCTGCTCGCTCTGAACGCCTTGCTGCCCGAAGTTGACGCCTTCCGGACGGACTGGACGTCGAAGTTGGCACTGATGCCGCTCACCCTCGGCTATGCGGCGCTGCGCTGGCAGGTTCGCCGTGTACGGGCGCGCTGACAAGCTCCTCCACCGCATCGCCCTGGGCTCGCCCGCACTGCTCGAAGCGACGTTCGACATCGAGCGGGCGCTCCATGGCAAGCGGCTGAAAACGCTGGAGATCAGGCGACCGGTGTTCATCGCCGGGCTGGCGCGCGCCGGCACCTCGATCCTCACCCGGCTGTTGCATGCCGGCGGGGACTTTGCCGCCCCGGCCTATCGCCAACTTCCGTTTCCACTTGCGCCCAACAGCTGGGCGTGGCTCGGCGGCAAGCGGCATGTCGAGGCCCGGGAGCGCGGCCATGGCGACGGTTTGACCCATGATCTCGATAGCCCGGAGGCGATCGAGGAGGTTTTCTGGCGCGCGTTCGAGGGCAATCGCTACCTGAAGCGTCGCGAATTGCTGCCGATCGCCCCGGAAAAGCCGACGCTTGCTGCGTTCCGTGACTATATGCGTCTGGTCCTGCTGAGCCAGGGCGGCACACGCTATCTATCTAAGAACAATAACAATATCCTGCGGCTGGAGGGGCTGGCGAGCAGCTTCCCCGACGCGGTTCTGCTCCATCCGTTCCGCGAACCGTTGCAACAGGCGCTGTCGCTGTTGACGCAGCACCGGCGCGCGGTGGCGCTGGCGGCGGAGGACCCGTTCCGGCGCCGGTTCATGAGCTGGCTGGGGCATCACGAGTTCGGCGCCGACCAGCGGCCCTTCCGCTTCGACGGCGCGCCCGAGCCGGGCGAGGATGCCGGCCATGTCGATTACTGGCTGAAGCTGTGGGACGCGGTGCACCGCGCGCTGCTGGCGGCGCCGGCGGCGGTGCAGGAGCGGCAATTCTTCCTGGACTATGATGCGCTGTGCGCGGCGCCGCGGGTCTATGGGCCGCGGCTGGCGGTAATGGTCGAGGCGCCGATCGACCCCTCCGCGCTGCGGGCGCCGGATTTGCGGGAAGCGGTGGCGGATGCCGGGCTGCTGGCGCGGGCGGGCGAGACGCATGCGCGGCTGCATGCGCGGTTCCGGGGGGTGTTTGGTTGAGCTTCAAATCCTCCCCCGGATGGGGAGGGGGACCAGCCGCAGGCTGGTGGAGGGGTATTCTCCACGGGCTGTGATGCTTGGGGCGCGCTACCCCTCCACCACCGGCTGCGCCTGCGGTCCCCCTCGCCCTCCGGGAGAGGATTTGGAGCTGGCTGGAATCGCTTCACTTTCGTCATCCCGGCCTTGAGCCGGGATCCCGCTTCTTCTTCCGCCGGGCAAGGCAGCGGGACCCCGGCTCAAGGCCGGGGTGACGGGAGGAGTTTTGGCGCCCGGTCATGCGACCAAAGTCGTAGCTGCCTAGGCGCCTCCCGCCATCCATGATAGCGCTAACGCGGAGCGACCGGCGGATGACGTGCCGGCGCCGGGCTTGGGCATTCGCCAGTCGGAGAGGGAACCGGGCAATGACGATCATGGGAACACGGCGCACGGTGCTGGGTGGCATCGGCGCGGGGCTGATTACGGGCGTGGCGGGCCTGCCGGCCTGGGCGCAGGGCAAGCGCAAGCTGGGCTATGCGATCGTCGGCCTGGGCAATTACGCGACCAACCAGATCCTGCCGCGGATCAAGGATTGCGAGTTCGCCGAGCTGAAGGCGCTGGTGAGCGGCACGCCGGCCAAGCTCGAGAAGTTCGGCGCGCAGTACGGCGTGCCCAGAACGCACTGGTACGACTACAAGAGCTACGACCGGATCAAGGACAATCCCGACATCGACCTAGTCTATGTCGTGCTGCCCAACAGCCTGCATGCGGAATATTCGATCCGCGCCAGCCAGGCCGGCAAGCATGTGCTGTGCGAGAAGCCGATGGCGGTCTCAGCGGCCGAGGCCGAGGCGATGATCGCGGCGGCGAACAAGGCCAAGCGCAAGCTGATGATCGGCTATCGCTGCCATTTCGAGCCGTACAACCTCCGCGCGGTCGAGCTGGTGAAGACCGGGTTCGTCGGGCGGCCGACGCTGATCACCGCCGAGCATGGCTTTTATGCCCAGCCCAACCAGTGGCGGCTCGACCGGCCCTTCTCCGGCGGCGGATCGATGATGGACATCGGCATCTACAGCCTGAACGCGGCGCGCTACCTGGCCGGCGAGGAGCCGGTGGCGGTCAGCGCGATGGAGTTCACCGACCGCAGCGACCCGCGCTTCAAGAATGTCGAGGATCGGATCGACTGGCAGATGCGCTTCCCCTCGGGCGTGATCGCCAATTGCGTGTCGAGCTATTCCTCCGGCCATAACGCCTTCCGGGTGAGCGGGACCAAGGGCTGGGTGGGGATGGAGCCGGCCACATCCTATGAGGGGCACCAGATGTGGGCGCGGGCGAACGGCAAGACCGAGCAGGTCATGCTGCCGCCGCCCGCCAAGAACCAGTTCGTCGCGCAGCTCGATCATCTTGCGGAAAGCGTGCTCAGCGGCATACCCCTGCGGGCGTCGGGCGAGGAAGGCTTGCGCGACATGCGGCTGATCGAGGCGATCTATCGATCGGCGCGCGAGGGGCGGGCAATTCAGCTCGCGTGACGGAGTAGAATGATGATCGAGACGACCCGCCGCAGCCTGCTGGCCGGCATGGCTGCCTTGCCTTTCCTGCCCGGTGTGGCGCTGGGCCAGGCGGTCGGGCGCATCACCCGGCTCGATCCGGGGCTCGACGCGCTGATCGATGTGGACAGTCCGATCGAGGTTGTCGCGAGCGGATTCAAATGGGCCGAGGGGCCGGTGTGGGTGAAGAAGGGCCGCTATCTGCTCTTCTCCGACGTGCCGATGAACATCGCCTATCGCTGGAAGGCGGGGGAGGGCGCGAAGCCGTTCCTCAAGCCTTCGGGGCTGGCCGGACCGATCCCGGCGGGGGTGCGCGAGGCGGGATCGAACGGGATGATCCTGGACGGCACGGGCGCGCTGCTGATGGCCGATTCGGGCACCCGGGCGATCGCGCGGGTCGACCTGGCGACGAAGAAGAAGACGACCGTCGTCGGCGAATATGAGGGGAAGAAGTTCAACAGCTGCAACGATCTGGTGATCGGGCGGGACGGGATGATCTATTTCACCGATCCGCCCTATGGCCTGAGCGAAGGCGATGAATCGCCGCTCAAGCAGCTGGCGTTCAACGGGGTCTACCGGGTGAATGCGGACGGCAGCGACGTGTCGCTGATCGACAAGAGCCTGAAGCGGCCGAACGGGATCGGCATCTCGCCGGGATTCGACCGGCTCTATGTGAGCCAGTCCGATCCCGATGCGGCGAAGATCTTCACCTGCGAGCTGGCGGCGGATGGCTCGGCGAGCACCGAGCTGGTGCCGTTCGTCGATTTCTCGGCCGAGGTGGCCAGGAAGCTGCCGGGGCTGCCCGACGGGATGAAGGTGGCGAAGAGCGGCCATCTGTTCGCCAGCGGGCCGGGCGGGATCTGGGTGATCGCACCCGACGGCAGGAAGCTGGGCGTGATCTCCACCGGCAAGGCGGCGGCGAATTGCTGCTTCGGCGAGGATGGGAAGACGCTGTTCATCACGTCGTCGGACATGGTGGTGAAGGTGCGGTTGAAGGTGGCGGGCTGGTAGCTCCGTCACCCTGAACTTGTTTCAGGGTCCAACTTTCCACGGGCGGTATCGCTGGGGGTGGGTTGGATGCTGAAACAAGTTCAGCATGACGATGTAATTTGCGCCAGCGCGCCCTAAACTCTCCTCCATGACCGACGAACAGGCGATTCCCGCGGCGACCGTGATCGTGATGCGCGAGGCCGAGCACGGGCCGCCCGAGCTGCTGATGGTCGAGCGGGCGGCGGCGATGTCGTTTGCCGGCGGGGCGCTGGTGTTTCCCGGCGGGCGGGTCGATCCGGGCGATTTCGCGCTGGCGGCGCTGCATGCGGGGGATGTCGACGAGAATGCCGCGCGGATCGGGGCGATCCGCGAGACGCTGGAGGAAGCGGGTGTCGCGGTGGGCCTGGCGCCGGCGGGCGACATGCTGGCGCTGCGCGACCGGCTCTATGCCGGGGAGGCGATGGGGGAATTGCTTGACGAGGCGGGCGCGGCGCTCGACCTCGACGCGCTGGTGCCCTTCTCGCGCTGGCTGCCGGCGGGGGTGCACCACAAGGTGTTCGACACGCGCTTCTATCTGGCGCGGGCGCCGAAGGGTGCCGAGCCTTTGGTCGACGGCAACGAGAATGTCCGGGTGTTCTGGGCGAGCGCCCGGGCGGTGCTCGACGCGGCGGACCGGGGCGAGGCGCACATCATCTTCCCGACCCGGCGCAACCTCGACCGGCTGGCGCTGTACGCGAGCTACGACGAAGCGGTGGCCCACGCGCGGGCGCATCCGATCCGCACCGTGACGCCGTGGATCGAGGAGCGGGACGGCGAGCGGCGGCTCTGCATCCCCGACGACTTCGGCTATCCGATCACTTCGCAGCGGCTGGAAGACGCGGTTCGCATTTGAGGCGGGTGCGCCGGGCGATCGGCTGGACGATCCTGGCGGCGCTGCTGCTGTTCGGGCTGTTCCTCGGCTGGGCGGTACTGCGCGGGCGGCCGCAGGACCTGCCCTGGACGCGGCTCGACCTGAGCCAGCCGATCGGGGTGTTCACCGGGCGCAAGCTGGCGGGACTGAGCGACGATTATGCCGAATGCCGGGTGCTGCTGCGCTCGGCGGGCGTGCGCTACACCGCGCTGCCCGAAGTGAAGGGGAGCGATCCTGCCTGCGGGTATAGCGACGGCGTGCGATTGACGCCGGGCGGCTCGCGCGGGATCGCGATGAGCCCGGCCAATCTCGGCACTTCCTGCCCGGTCGCGGCGGCGCTGTCGCTGTGGGAATGGGAGATCGTCCAGCCGGCGGCGCAGAAGCATTTCGGGGTGCAGGTGGCGCAGATCGAGCATCTCGGCAGCTATTCGTGCCGGCGGATGTACGGGCGCAGCGCGGGCGACTGGAGCGAGCATGCGACGGCGGATGCGCTCGACGTGGCGGGGTTCCGGCTGGCGGACGGGACGCGGATCAGCGTGCTCAAGGACTGGGGCGAGGGCGGCGAGAAGGCGGCGTTCCTGCGCGAGGTGCGCGGCGGGGCGTGCAAGCTGTTCTCGACGGTGCTCTCGCCGGACTATAACGCGGCGCACCGCGATCACCTGCATCTCGACGAGGCCGAGCGCGGCGAGATGGGGTGGCGGGCCTGCCGCTAGGCAAGCCCGCCGGAATATCAGTTCGGCAGTGCGGCCGAGTCCACCTTCTCCACCCAGGCCGGGTAGAAGCTCGGCTGGCGGTTCGACCAGCCCGAGGCGGTTGCGGCGGCTTCGCTGATCGACTGGAGCAGCTTGCGGCGCAGGTCCGGGTGGAGGTGCGGCAGGGCGGCGGCGGCGCAGAAGGCCGAGGGCAGCCAGGGGCGCACTTCGGCGCCGATCAGCCGCTCGTAGAGGAAGCGGAAGGCCGAGAAGCTGGTGAGGCGGCCCTGGCTGAGGTCGAACGCGGCGATCGCGATCAGCGGCGACAGGAACGGCTCGATCGAATCGAGGTCGCTGTCGTCGGGGATCAGCGCGCGGACTTCCTGGAGGCGCTCATAGATATGGGCCTGGGCGCGGATGCTGGCGGCTTCGACCACGTCGCGCGACCAGCGGAGCATCGCGTCTTCCCGCTCGAGCCCGATATCGAGCGAGCGGCGGATGTAGCGCTGCGTGGCGGCGCTGAAACCCGCGAATTCCTTCATTTCGGCCAGCGTCATCGCGCCTTCTGCCGGTTTAGCTCGTGCTCCCATCGTTCAAAACTCCCACCCCAATCGTGACCCTCCAAAGCAGATCATGCGCCCATATGGTTAACGGGCCGCTTAACCTGCCGTCGTCCCCTGTTCATTATAGGAGACCAAGTGATTCCGCAGCGCAACATCGATGCGATGAACCGAAGGGGCGCTTGTGGAAAACCACGCCACCTGATGGCCTTGCGACAGGATATTGCCCATTCGGGACGTATCCGGATCGGGGTTCGTACGGAGGCCGGACGGGGCGGCCTTCGCTGCTGCGGGGGCATGGAGGGGCGCGGACAGGGGCAAAGTTCCCCCGGAATCGCCGTTCATCTGCAAGTCATCGGCTCGTCGCAACGGTTCGTCGGATCGGTGAACCGCAGGCCTATACTTACGTCCTATGATCTGGTCAGTCGCACTCAACATCTGACTGCTTCCTGACCGGGGGGTCCATGAATTTCCGTGTTCTCGCAGCGCGTTTTGCGCTGATGGCTGTTTGCACCCTGATGATGGCCGCCCCGCAGGCGGCTTCGGCCAAGGGCCGTACCTTCTGGCAGTGCGCGCCCTATGCCCGTGAGATCTCGGGCGTGAACATCCACGGCAACGCCTGGACCTGGTGGAGCCAGGCCGCCGGCCGCTACCAGCGCGGCGAAGCCCCGAAGGTCGGCGCGGTGATGTCGTTCCAGCGCACCGGCAAGATGCCGCTCGGCCATGTCGCGATGGTCAGCCAGATCGTCAGCGACCGCGAAGTCCTGCTCACCCATGCCAACTGGTCGCGCGCGGGCGGCATCGAGCGCAACGTCCGCGCCGTGGACGTGTCGGCAGCGGGCGACTGGAGCGAAGTGAAGGTGTGGTTCGCGCCGGTCGGTGGCCTCGGCACCTCGGTCTATCCGGTCAACGGCTTCATCTATTCGGGCGGCGCGCCGCGCGACTTCGACGAAGACGACTTCAAGCCGTCGCTCGACCTCGACATGAGCGACGTGATCGCCGACGCCAAGAACGAGATGCCCGACGCGGGCTGATCTGGTCGGTGAGGATCGGAATTGGAAAAGCCCGGCACTGCCGGGCTTTTTCGTTTTTACTCCCCTCCCTTCCAGGGAGGAGAATAGAAGGGGCTACCCCTTTGCCACGAATGCGAGCGCGACGCCGTTCATGCAGTAGCGCTTGCCGGTGGGGCGGGGGCCGTCGTCGAAGACATGGCCGAGATGCCCGCCGCAGCGGCGGCAGAGGACCTCGGTGCGGCTCATGCCGAGCGTGTTATCACCGCGGGTGACCACCGCGTTGGGTAGCGGCTGCCAGAAGCTCGGCCAGCCGGTGCCGCTGTCGAACTTGGTCGTCGAGCTGAACAAGGGCAGCGCGCAGCCGGCGCAGGTGAAGGTGCCGGCGCGGTGTTCCTTGTTGAGCGGGCTGGAATAGGCGTATTCGGTCGCGCCCTGGCGGAGCACGCGATAGGCGGCGGGGCTGAGCCGCTTGCGCCATTCGGCATCGCTGAGCGTGAACGGGAATTTCTGCGCCGCCTCTGCGGGCGTTCCGCCACAGGCTGCGGTCAGGGCGCCGAGGCCGGCGATCGTGAGGAAGCTGCGGCGGTTGGTTTCCATGGAAGGGATGTGGGGAGGGCGTGGGCCCGCGTCCAGCCCCACATCGTCATCCCGGCGAAAGCCGGGATCTCGTGCCGTATCGCGCCTTCGCCTGAGATCCCGGCTTTCGCCGGGATGACGACAATGGCTCAATAGTGGCTCAGCTCCACCGCCATCTTCTTGTAGCCGTGGACGAAGCAGGCGGCGACGCGCTCGGGTTCGCCGGTTACGTTCACGCGCAGGCGGCGCTTCGCCATTTCCTCCATCAGCACGCCGATCTGCAACTCGGCCAGGCGGGCGCCGACGCAGCGGTGGATGCCGTGGCCGAAGGCGAGGTGGCGGCGGGCATTTTCGCGGTCGACGATGATGCTGTCGGCATCCGCGAAGACGCTCTCGTCGCGATTGGCCGAGATGTACCAGAGGCCGAGCTTGTCGCCCTCGCGGATCTTGTGGCCGTCGAGCTCGGTATCCTGGGTCGCGGTGCGGCGCATGTGCGAGAGCGGGGTCTGCCAGCGGATGATCTCCTGCGTGGCATTGCCGATCAGGCCGGGATTGGCCTCGAGCTTGGCGCGCTCCTCGGGGAACTGGTTGAGCCCCCAGGCATAGGCGCTCATCGAATTGCGCGTGGTGTCGTTGCCGCCGACGATCAACAGGATGAGGTTTCCGAGGAACTCCATCTGGTCCATGTGATTCATCGCGTCCGAATGGATCATCATCGAGATCAGGTCGGGGGTCGGCTCCTTGCCGACCTTGCCCTGCCAGAGATTGCCGAAATAGGCGGCGCATTCGAACAGGATCTGGCGGCGCTCCTCCTTGCGGACCGGATCCTTGGCGATCTCGATATCGCCGGCCCAGTCGGACCAGTAGGTGAGCTTGCGGCGCTCTTCCCAGGGGAAGTCGAACAGCAGCGCGAGCATCTGGGTGGTCAGCTCGATCGAGACCCGGTCGACCCAGTCGAATTCCTGGCCCACCGGCAGCGAATCGAGGATTTCGGCAGTGCGCATCCGGATATTGTCGGTCATCCGCACCATCTCGCTCGGCGTGAAGGCGGGGGCGACGGTGCGGCGCTGGTCGGTGTGCTTTGGCCGGTCCATCGCGATGAACATCGGCATCTTGATGTCACCCTCCGCCATGTCGGCGATGGTGATGCCGCCGGCCTCGGACGAGAAGATGTCGGGCAGCGACTCGACCTGCACCAGCGGCTTGTAGGTGGTGATCGACCAGAAGGGGCCGAAGGCGCTCTGCTCGGTATAATGGATGCCGCCGCGGGCACGCAGCTCGCGGAAGGGCTCGTGCCAGGTGTCGTCGCGGTAGAGCTCGGGGCGGCTGACGTCGAGCGGATCGACGCTCATGCTGCCGGGTGCCGCGGTTTCCGTCGCAAGCGTAGCCATGCTGCCTCTCCTGCCTTTTCGGAGAGGGAATACCTAATTGACAGAAGTGTCAATAGTGAGAGGTGATAGGGGGTGCGACACTCCCCTCCCTGAAAGGGAGGGGGATTTGCAGCTTGCTACGCCGTCGCCTCGATCTTCGAGCGGCGCTTGGGGCTGCCCGACTTGAGCACGCCGCGGCGAAACAGGCGGGCGCCGACGGTGATGATGATCGCAACCCACAGCGCCTGCCAGGCGAGCGCGAGCAGATGCGGCCAGAGCACCGGCGAGCTGCCGGCCAGGCCGATCATCGTGAAGGGTGAGCTGAACGGGAAGATCTGCGCCACGGTCTCGACCCAGTTGCCCGGACGATTCGCGGCGGCGAGCGCCAGGCCGAACATCATCATCTGGAAGATGGTGATCGGCAGCGACAGCATCTGCAGTTCGCGCTGGGTGGAGGTGAGCGCGCCGATGCTGAGGAAGGTGGCGCCGAGCAGCATGTAGGACATGGTGAAATAGGCGATGAACAGGAACGCGTAGGTCGGCGCGCCGATCGCCGCGATCAGGCTGGGGAAGCTGCCGGCGACTTCGGGCGGGAGCAACCGGGTCGCGTTGATGAGGACAGTCGCCCAGAACAGCACGAACAGCACTGCGGCGCCGAACATGCCGATCAGCTTGCCGAAGAACACGCTTTCGAGCGGGACGGCGGCAGCGAGGATCTCGATCACCTTGTTCGAGCGCTCCTCGGCCATGGTGCCGACGGCCTGGCCCGACAGGAACAGGGTGAGGAAGAAGATCGCGAACACGCCGATCGAGGCGGCCTGGCCGCGCCCGGTGGGCGAGCCCTGGCCGCGCTGGACGACCGTCTGGGTGACGGTGGCGATCGGTTCGGCCTTGCCGAGCTTCTGCGCGCGCAGGCTCTGCTCGGCGAGCTGGGTGAGGTACTGCGCCTCGGTCCAGCCACGACGGGCGTAGAGGATCTCCGGCTTGTCGAGCGGGCCGTAGAGCACGGCGGCGGCATCGAACTTGTCGCTGTCGAAATAGGCGCGGGCCTGGGTCGCCGGATCGGCGGTGGGCGCCTCGATCGTCAGCGGTGGCGGGGCGAGCTCGCTCTTCTTGGGGAAGAGGCTGCGGAGCTGCTGGTCGGTCTCGATCAGGGTTGGCGCCTGGGCGGGCGGGGCGATCACCACCATCTTCATCTGCGAATCATCGCCGACGATCGACTGGGCGCCGATCCCGCCGACCGCGCCGAAGCCGATCATCAGCACCGGCGCGAGCAGGAAGAGCAGGAAGGTGGGAGTGAAGACGGTTGCGGTGAAATCGCGACGGGCGACGGTGAACGCCTGGCGTAGCATGCGCGCGAACTTGCTCATGCCGCTTCCTCCTCGTCCTTGAGGGCATCGGCGCCGACGATCCTGACGAACGCGTCGTGCAGACCGGGCCGCTCGATCGCCAGGCCGGATACGCCGTAGCCGCCGTCGATCAGCTTGACGAGCAGTGCCTCGATCCCGCTTTCCGGCAGGGTGAAGCGCCAGCCATCGCCTTCGCGGAAGGCATCGGCGGGGAGCAGGCTGGCGGCGCCCTCGACATTGTGGTGCGGGGTGTAGTGCGCCTTCATCGGCAGCATCGCCCGGGCCTGGTTGACCGTGCCTTCGAAGCGGACCTTGCCGCCGGCGATGATCGAGAGATGGTCGCAGAGGCGCTCGGCATGGGCCATGACGTGCGTCGAGAACAGGATGGTCGCGCCGCGATCGCGCTCGGCGCGGATCAGCTTCTCGAGCTTTTCCTGGTTGACCGGATCGAGACCGGAAAAAGGTTCGTCGAGGACGAGCAGGTCGGGCTCGTGGACCACCGAGCCGAGCAGCTGGACGAGCTGGGCCATGCCCTTGGAGAGCTTGCGGATCTTCTCGTCCTTGGCATGGCCGAGGCCGGCATTGTCCATCAGCGTGTCGGCGCGCTTGCGCCCGGTCGCCCAGGGCAGGCCGCGCAGGGCGCCCATGAAGGCGATCGCCTCGCGGCACTTCATGTTGGGATAGAGGCCGCGCTCCTCGGGGAGATAGCCGACCAGGTCGCTGGCGTCGCGCGGATGGCTGTAGCCGAGCATCGAGCGCTGGCCCTGGTCGGGCTCGATGATACCGAGCAGCATGCGCAGCGTCGTGGTCTTGCCGGCGCCGTTCGGGCCGAGCACGCCATAGACGAGGCCCTTGGGCACGGCGATGTCGACTCCGTCGACGACGCGACGATCCCCGAAATATTTGACCAGCCCCCGGGCGCTTACGGCCAATTCGCTCGTCAAATGAGAGTCCCTCCGTTGTGGCTTTGGTGGTAGCGGGTCCGCGTGGAAACGCACAAGCCACTTGAAGCCCTAATAAAGGCCAAAGCCGAGGAAATCGGGTTCGGGGCCTGCGGGATCGCGCGCGCCGATGCCGCGCCGAAGACCGCCGAGCGGCTGCGGCAATGGCTGGAGGAGGGGCGCCACGGCTCGATGCTGTGGATGGAGGAGCGCGCGCATCACCGCGAGCGGCCGGCCGGGCTGTGGCCGGAAGTGAAGTCGGTGATCTCGCTCGGCATGAGCTATGCCCCGGCGCGCGATCCGCTGGCGCTGGCCGGGCATGGCGGGATCGGGCGAATCTCCATCTATGCCCAGGGGCAGGACTATCACGATGTGATGAAGCGCCGGCTCAAGGAGCTGGGGCGCTGGCTGGTCGCCGAGGCGCCGGGGGCCGAGCTCAAGGTGTTCGTTGACACCGCGCCGGTGATGGAGAAACCCCTTGCGGAAGCGGCGGGGTTGGGGTGGCAGGGGAAGCATACCAACCTGGTGAGCCGTTCGCATGGAAGCTGGCTGTTCCTGGGCGCTATCTACACCACTTTGGAGCTGGAACCCGATGGGCCGGTGCGAACCACCTGCGGCAGCTGCGATGCGTGCCAGACGGCGTGCCCGACCGATGCCTTTCCGGCGCCCTACACGCTCGATGCGCGGCGCTGCATCTCGTACCTGACGATCGAGCACAAGGGGCCGATCCCGGAGGAATTCCGCGAAGGCATCGGCAACCGCATCTATGGCTGCGACGATTGCCTGGCGGTATGCCCGTGGAACAAGTTCGCCCATGCGGCGCAGGCCAACCTGGCCTTCACCTCGCGCGCCGAGCTGACCGCGCCGGCGCTCGCGGACCTGCTGGCGCTGGACGACGCGGGGTTCCGCGAGGTCTTCTCGGGCTCGCCGATCAAGCGGATCGGGCGCAACCGGATGATGCGCAACTGCCTGATCGCGGCGGGGAACAGCGGGGATGCCGCGCTGGTCGCGCCGGTGCGGGCGTTGCTGGGGGATGCCGACGAGACGGTGCGCGAAGCGGCGGAATGGGCCTTGGGGAAGCTCGCTCCGGAAGCTAGCGCGCGCGCCCCCCGCTAAGCGCCGCGACGCAGCTGGCTTCGTCGATCGGGCGGCCGTCGCGCTGGCGGGCATCGACATGGGTGACCACCGGCTCGCCGCGGCTCTGCGGGTAGAGATAGGTGTCGAGCACGCAGATCGGCCCGGAGAATTGCAGCTTGCGGGCGGTGCCCTCGCTGACGTCGAGCTGGGGCTTGCCGAAGCGGGCGATCAGGCGCGGGGCGGTGGCGCCCTGGATCGCCGCGAGGTTGGCCGGCATCGGCGCGGTGCTCGGCGTCGGCCGGGCGCTCGGCACCGGCACATAGCCGGCGCGCGGCGGCGGGATCACGCCGCCTTCGCCGCACGCGCCCAGCGCCAGGGTGGTGATAAGGATGAGTTTCTTCATGATGCCCGCCTCCCGCGGTGAAATGCATGGGTGGCCATCGCGGCTCCCAGCACCGGGGCGACCAGGTTCAGGATCGGGACGAGCAGAAGCCCGGTGCCCACGGCGCCGAGCGCGAAGCGGCTCATGCTGGTTCGCCCGCGCCAGCGGCGCAGGTCGCCGCGCGGCATGTGGCGGGCGGCGACCATGTCGCCCAGGTCTCGGCCGAGCAGCCAGCTATTCACCAGGAAGAAGGCGAGCGCGGTGCCCACGCCGGTGACCAGCAGGATCAGGTAGAGCGGCGAGAGCAGCAGGTTGATCGCGATCAGCCGCACCGCCGAGCCGAGGCCCATCGCGATCGAACGACCGAGCGGCACGTCGATCGCCTGGGCATGCGCGCCGGGATAATGCTTCTTCTCGACCGCGGCGACGACTTCGTCGGCGAAGACGCCGATCACGGCGACGGCGATCGCGCGGAACATCAGCCAGTGGAAGAAGACCACCAGCACGATCGTGCCGATATCGGCAAAGGCGTCCGATCCGCTCCAGCCGCCCATCCATCCGGCGATCCAGTCGGCAAGCGCGTGCATGCCGAACCACAGGCCGACGCTCGCCGCGGCGAACAGGACCAGGGTCAACAGCACCGATTTCACGAAGACCGCCAGTATCGGCCGGTCGAACAGCTGGCCCAAGGACAGGAAGAAGGCGTGAATCATTGCGCTATCCTTTGCCCGTCTCTACGGCGACGACGCAATCTTTTTGGAGCATTCGTTTGACCAGCCCCACCTATGACGTCGTCGCCATCGGCAACGCGATCGTCGACATCCTCGCCCAGGCCGAGGACAGCTTCATCGAGGAGATCGGCGTGGCCAAGGGCTCGATGCAGCTCATGTTCTCGCCCGAAGAAGCCGATGCGCTCTATGCCAAGATGGGCCCGGGCCGCGAGGTTTCGGGCGGCTCGGCGAGCAACACCGTGGCCGGCCTCGCCGCGCTGGGCAGCAAGACCGCCTTTATCGGCCAGGTCGCCGACGACCAGCTCGGTGAAGTCTTCGCGCACGACCTGCGCGCCGCGGGCGTGCATTTCGACACCGAAGTCCGCCCCGGCCAGCCGACCACCGCACGCTGCCTGATCTTCGTGACGCCGGACGGCCAGCGCACGATGAACACCTTCCTGGGCGCCTCGCAGTTCCTGCCGGCCTCGGCGCTGGACGAGACGCTGATCGCCAGCGGCGCGATCCTGTACCTCGAAGGCTATCTCTGGGATCCGGAAGAACCGCGCGCCGCGATGCGCAAGGCGATCGAGATCGCGCGCGCCAATGGCCGCAAGGTCGCCTTCACGCTGTCGGACGTGTTCTGCATCTCGCGCCATGGCGACGATTTCCGCAAGCTGATCGAGGACGGGATGATCGACATCCTGTTTGCCAACGAGAACGAGCTGCTGGCGCTGTGCCAGCATGAGGAGTTCGAGGCGGCGGTGCAGCACATCCACGGCAAGGTGCCGGTGCTGGTCGTCACCCGCAGCGAGAACGGCGCGATGGCGCTGGTCGGCGAGGAGCGCGTCGAGGTTCCGGCCGAGCCGATCGCCAAGCTGGTCGACACCACCGGCGCCGGCGACAGCTTCGCCGCCGGCTTCCTCCACGGCCAGGCCCAGGGCCGCTCGGTGAAGGACTCGCTGCGCCTGGGCGCGCTGTGCGCCGCCGAGATCATCCAGCACTATGGCGCACGCGCCGAGGTGGACCTCAAGGCACTGGCGGCAGAGAAGCTGGGCTGAGCCTTAAAGGCCCCTCTCCTTCAGGGGAGGAGTTGGGGAGGGGGGACTCTCCGCGGGCTTGGTCTCTGTGAGACACTGCCCCACCCCAAACCCCTCCCCTGAAGGGGAGGGGCTTCAGATAGAAAAAGGGCCGGAGGATCGCTCCTCCGGCCCTTTCTCTTTGCCTGGAAACCGGCGCCCTTAGTGGGTGCCGGGGACCGGCGGGTCCAGTTCCTCATAGGCCTGATGCTCGGACACATCGACGATGCCGCGGCCAACATGGCTGCGCGAACGGCTGTAGCCGAAATAGACGAGCAGGCCGACCGCTGCCCAGATCAGGAAGAGGATGATGCTCTTGTGATCGAGGCTGATGAACAGATAGAGGCAGCCCAGGATCGCGATCGGCGCCGTGATGAACACGAACGGCGTCTTGAACGGGCGCTTGCGGGTCGGGTCGGTCTTGCGGATCACCATCACCGCGATCGACACCGCGGCGAACGCGAACAGTGTGCCCGAGTTGGAGATGTTGGCGAGCTGGCCGACCGGGAAGAAGGCCGCGAACAGCGCCACCGCGATACCCGTGATGATCGTGATCACGTGCGGGGTGTTGAACTTCGGGTGGATCTTCGAGAAGGCGGCGGGGAGCAGGCCGTCGCGGCTCATCACGAAGAAGATGCGGGTCTGGCCGAACATCATCATCAGGATGACCGAAGGCAGCGCCAGGCCGGCGGCGAGGCCGAGCAGGTTGCCGATCTGCGGCCAGCCGATTTCACGCAGGGTGAAGGCCAGGGCTTCCTTCGAGCAGACCACGTCCTTGAAGCCTTCGGCGGCGCGGCTGGCGCACTGGGCGGCCAGTTCGCGGCTGCCCGGCTCGAGCGCATGGCCCATCGCGTCGGTAACCGGCTGGGTGCTGAGACCCGGGGCACCGATCACGCCGGCGGCGACGAGCAGGTAGAAGATGGTGCAGATGGCGAGCGAGCCGATCAGGCCGATCGGCATGTTGCGCTGCGGGTTCTTGGTCTCTTCGGCCGCGGTCGAGACCGCGTCGAAGCCGACATAGGCGAAGAAGATCGACGCCGCCGCCATCGAGACGCCGATGACGCCGGTCGGCGCGAAGGGCGAGAACTGCGCGCTGTTCATCACCGGCACGGCCAGGATGATGAACACGGTGAGCGCGGTGATCTTGATCGCGACCAGGATGGCGTTGACCGTGGCGCTCTCCTTGGTGCCGATGACCAGCAGCCAGGTGACCAGCGCGGCGATCAGCATCGCGGGCAGGTTGATCAGGCCGCCATCGAACGGTCCGGTGACCAGCGAGGCGGGTATGTCGACATGGAAGGTATGCTCGATCAGGCCGATCACATAGCCGGACCAGCCGACCGAGACCGCGCCCGCGGCTACCGCATATTCGAGGATGAGGGCCCAGCCGACCATCCAGGCGATCAGCTCGCCCATCACGGCATAGCTATAGGTGTAGGCGGAACCCGAGACCGGGACCATCGACGCCATCTCGGCGTAGCAAAGGGCTGCGAAGGCGCAGACCACGCCGGCGATGATGAAGCTAACCATCATGCCAGGGCCGGCCTTTTGCGCGGCTTCGGCGGTGAGAACGAAAATGCCGGTGCCGATCACCGCGCCGATGCCGAGCATGGTGAGCTGAAAAGCTCCCAGCGAACGGTGGAGCGATTTTTTCTCGGCGGTGGCGAGGATGGCATCGAGTGGCTTTACGCGCCCGAAGATCATTGGATGGTCCCCTCTACGGCGGGCTGATCCCGCCGCCCCGTTTGGATGAAAGCGCGGAGCCTAGCCGCAAAACCGGGGGAGGCAATGCTTTAGTAGACCAAAGCCCAGCTTTCGCGCACGAAAGCGGCGAGTGGTGGGGCTAGAAAGCGATTATCGTTTCCCGCAGAGGCGCACGGGTGCGCGCGTCGAAGCAGGACTCGTAGAGGGCGCCGAGCGATTGCCTTGCGTGCAGGGTGACACAGACCTGAGCCAGCTCGCGTCGAACCACCGGATAATGGCTTTCCCTCCACCGGGCCTCGAAACGCGGATCCGGCTTGCCGCTGGAAGGCGTGCCGAAGGGCGCTCCGCCCAGGCTCCCCGCGCGCCGGTAGGTAAGATCGACGAAAGGCTGATCCTGCTTCGACACGAGCAGGAAGCGGATCTCCGGCCAGGTGAACGCGGCCGCGCCGCCGGCAATGACGAGCAGCACGGCGACCACGGCGACCACGGCGAGAACCCGTATCGCCGTGCGTCGCATCTCAGCGCGCCAGCATCGGGCCGAGCGGCTTGCCGGCGAAGATGTGCACATGGAGGTGCGGCACCTCCTGATGGGCGTCGAGCCCGGTATTGGCGAGCAGCCGGTAGCCCGGCGCGACGAAGCCGGCGTCGCGCGCGACCTGGCCCACCGCGCGGACGAAGCCGGCGATCTCCGCCTCGCTCGCCCGGGCCGAGAAATCGTCCCACGAGACGTACGGGCCCTTGGGGATCACCAGGATATGGTGCGGCGCCTGCGGATTGATGTCGTGGAAGGCGAGGGCGAATTCGTTCTCGAAGACCTTCTTCGACGGGATCTCGCCGCGCAGGATCTTCGCGAAGATGTTCTGGTCGTCATAGGGCTGGGTGGCGTCGATGGGCATGCGCGGCTCCTTTTCCAACCCAATAGCAAACCGTCATGCCGGCGGAAGCCGGGAAGATGGTCGGTTGGGACTCGATCTTCTCATCGTCATCCCCGCGAAGGCGGAGATCCATTGCCGCTGCGGAGAATGGGACTCATCAAGGTCAGCCAGAATGCCCGCCTTCGCGGGGATGACGGCGGTATTCCAGGGCTTGCCTGTATTCTCACCTTAGATGGTGCGGCTCGCCTTTTCCTCGATACCCGAAACACCTTCGCGACGGGCGAGCTCGGCGCGGACATCGTCCAGGCCGAGGCCGGCATCGGCGAGCAGCACGATCAGGTGGAAGACGAGGTCGGCGGCTTCCTTGGTGAGCTCCTCGCGATCATCCTGGATCGCGGCGATCACCGTCTCGGTAGCTTCCTCGCCCAGCTTCTGCGCGATCTTGGCGCGGCCGCGATGGGTGAGCTTCGCCACATAGGAAGTCGAGGGATCGGCGCCGCGGCGGGCGCGGATCGTCTGTTCCAGCGTGTCGAGCATATCGGCCATGGTTTCCGGCTGCGGGAGGCAGGCGCTGCTGTCAATCCTGCGCCGTCAGTCTTTGGGCGATGTCTTGCGGAAGCGGGCGCGCAGCTGGCGGCGGACGAACCAGATGCCACCGGCGGCGCAGGCGGCGAGCGCCAGGTCCGAAAGCTCGGGCATCGAGCGCGTGCCGGCGCGGCCAGTGTGCGGCGGCTCGTCGGCGGCGAGCGCCGGGATCGCGGCGAGCAGGGCCAGGGGCAGGAGAGCGATGCGCATGCGGCGATACTGGCAGAAAAGTCCCGACAGAATGTTAATCAGGGCGCGGGGTTCACCGCGTCCATGATCGTGATCCGCTTGCCCGGTTCGGCGCCGACGCCGGACTGGGTGACGAGGATAGTGGCGCCTGGGACGAGCTCGGCCTTCACCGCCTCGTAGAAGGCGCGGGGCATGCGCACGCGGTTGCGGGTCGCTTCGTCGAGGGTGCGGCCGGCATCCTCGCTGTGGCCGGGCAGGCCGACATAGACCCAATAATCCGCGCCGTCTGGCCCATGGGTAAGGGTGATGACGTGCGAGCCGGGATCGCTGTCGTCGATATGGGCGGCGCTGCGGCCGATCTCGACACCGCCGCGCAGCACGACGATGCGCTGGTCGCTCTTCGAGACGATGATGGTGAGCGGGCCGGCGGGCGACCGCTCGGGCTGCCAGCGATATTGCTGGCTGTCGGAGAGCGGCTGGCCGGCAAGGGGCTTGCCCTTCGCGTCGAGCGGGGCGAGCAGGCTGGCCTCGGTGGTTTCGATATGGTCTGCGGCATTGCCCTCGACCACCACGGTCACGCCCAGGCTGGTCTCGGCGAACAGCGCCCTGGCGAAGTCATAGGGCAGGTGCACGCAGCCATGGCTCTCGGGATAGCCGGGCAATCCCCCGGCGTGCAGCGCGATGCCGTCCCAGGTCAGGCGCTGGGTGAAGGGCATGGGGGCGTTGTTGTACTTGCTCGAGCGGTGCTTCGCGTCCTTCTGGAGCACGGTGAACACGCCGGTGGGCGTCTCGTGTCCCGCCTTGCCCGAGGAGACGGTGCTCACCGCGATGCGGACGCCGTTGCGGTAAACGGTAGCGCGCTGGGCGGAGAGATCGACATAGACGAGGATCGGTCCGGCCGGCGCGACTTCGGGCGCCCAGACCCATTCGCCGGGCTTGAGCTGCGCGACGTCGCGGGCGAACTCGACGGGGGAGCTGGCCTTGGCCCCCTGGGCGAGCGCGGGGCTGGCCCAGAGCAGGGGCAACGCGGCGGTGAAGGCCAGTGCCCGCATCAGCGCACGCTCACGGTGAGCGTGTATTTCGCGGTCTCGTTCCGGCGGGCGGCGGCGAAGAACAGAGGCTTGAACATGCGGCATCTCCTCGCATGCCCGGGGTGGGCGATGCGAGTTTAGCCGAGATTGCTAACAAATTAAGACCGGACGGGGATGCCCGCCGCGGCCAGCGCGGCATGCGCGTCGGCGATGCTCGCCTCGCCGAAATGGAAGATCGAGGCGGCGAGCACGGCGCTGGCATGGCCCTGGGTGATGCCGTCGACCAGGTGCTGGAGGTTGCCGACGCCTCCGCTTGCGACCACGGGCACGGTCACCTGGTCGGCGATCGTGCGGATCAGCTCGAGGTCGTAGCCGTCCTTGGTGCCGTCGCGGTCCATCGAGGTGATCAGCAGCTCGCCGGCGCCGAGATGGGCGAGGGCGAGGGCGTGGGTGACCGCGTCGATGCCGGTCGGCTTGCGGCCGCCATGCGTGAAGACTTCCCAGCCATTCGCGGTGCGGCGCGCATCGACCGAGGCGACGACGCACTGGCTGCCCATCTTCTCGGCGATCTCCGCCACCACTTCGGGGCGCGAGACGGCGGCGGAGTTGACCGCGACCTTGTCGGCGCCGGCGAGGAGCAGCGCGCGGGCATCCTCGACACTGCGCACGCCGCCGCCGACGGTGAGCGGCATGAAGCAGACCTCGGCGGTGCGGCGGACCACGTCGAGGATCGTGCCGCGGGCCTCGTGGGATGCGGTGATGTCGAGGAAGCAGAGCTCGTCGGCCCCGGCCGCGTCATAGGCGCGGGCCTGTTCCACCGGATCGCCGGCATCGACCAGGTCGACGAAGTTGACGCCCTTGACCACGCGGCCATTGGCGACGTCGAGACAGGGAATGACGCGGGCGCGGACGGTCATGCCTTGCCCACCTCGATCGCCCATTTCAGGTCGAGCCGGCCGTCATAGAGCGCGCGACCGGTGATCACGCCCTCGACGCCGTCCGCGACGTGGGGGCGGAGCGCGTGGATGTCGGCGATGTCGGTGACGCCGCCGCTGGCGATCACGGGGATCGCGACGGCGCGGGCGAGCGCCACGGTCGCCTCTACATTGCAGCCCTTGAGCAAGCCGTCGCGGCCGACATCGGTGAAGAGGAGCGCGGCGACGCCGGCATCCTCGAAGCGGCGGGCGAGATCGACCACCGAGACATCCGACACATCGGCCCAGCCATGGGTGGCGACCATGCCGTCGCGCGCATCGACGGCGACGACGATGCGGCCGGGATTGTCGCGGGCGGCTGCCTTGACCAGTTCGGGATTCTCCAGCGCCGCGGTGCCGATCACCACGCGCTTCACGCCGAGATCGAGCCAGCGGTCGATCGACTCGCGGTTGCGGATGCCGCCGCCGAGCTGGATATGGCCGCCAAAGCCGCTCTCGAGGATCGAGGCGACGGCAGCGCCGTTGACCGATTCGCCGGCAAAGGCGCCGTCCAGGTCCACCACATGCAGCCATTCGGCGCCGGCCTCGGCGAAGAGCTCGGCCTGGGCGGCGGGATTGTCGCCATAGACGGTGGCGCGATCCATATCGCCTTCGGCCAGGCGGACGACCTGGCCGCCCTTGAGGTCGATCGCGGGGAAGATGATCAGGCCGGTTTCTACGGACGCCACTGGAGGAACCTTTCGACCAGCGCGATGCCGTAGCGCTGGCTCTTTTCGGGGTGGAACTGGACGCCGATCATGTTGTCGCGGCCGATCGCCGCGGTGACCGGGCCGCCATGATCGGTGGTGGCGATCACGTCCTCGCCGGTGAAGGCGAAGCTGTGGAGGAAATAGGCCTCGCCCGGCTCGATCAGCGGGTGCGGGGAGGCGGGGATCACGTCGTTCCAGCCCATGTGCGGGACATGGACGCCGGGGGCGGGCGCGATGGCGCGGACCGTGCCGGGGATCCAGCCGAGGCCGGGATGGGTGCCCATCTCCTCGCCGGCATCGCCCATCAGCTGCATGCCGACGCAGACGCCGAGGAAGGGGGCGCCCTGGGCGCGGACCCGGGTATTCAGCGCTTCGACCATGCCGGGGATGTTGCGCAGCCCGGCCGCGCATGCCCCGAAGGCGCCGACACCGGGCAGCACGACGCGGTCGGCGTTCAGCACGGCCTCGGGGTCGGCGGTGACGGCGATATCGGTCGCGCCGGCGGCCTTCAGCGCGTTGTGGACGGAATAGAGATTGCCCGCGCCGTAGTCGATCAGCGCGACGGCACTCACAGTACGCCCTTGGTCGAAGGGACCACGCCTGCCTTGCGCGGATCGATCTCGACCGCTTCGCGCAACGCCCGGGCGAGGCCCTTGAATGCGGCTTCGGCGATATGGTGGTTGTTGGTGCCGTACAGCGTCTCGACGTGCAGCGTCAGGCCGGCGGTCTGGGCGAAGCTGTGGAACCAGTGCTCGAACATCTCGGTGTCCATCTCGCCGAGTCGCTTTTGCGAGAATTCGGTCTTCCAGACGAGATAGGGGCGACCGGAAATGTCGATGGCGACGCGGGTGAGCGTCTCGTCCATCGGCGACAGCGCATCGGCGTAGCGGCGGATGCCCTTCTTGTCGCCGAGCGCCTTGAGGATCGCTTCGCCGATCGCGAGGCCGGTATCCTCCACCGTGTGGTGCTGGTCGATATGGAGGTCGCCCACCGTCTTCACGTCGAGATCGATCAGCGAATGGCGGCTGAGCTGCTCGAGCATGTGATCGAAGAAGCCGATTCCCGTGGAGATGGAATAGGCTCCCGTCCCGTCCAGGTTGACGGTGACGTCGACGGCGGTCTCGCTCGTCTTGCGGCTTACGGTGGCGGTGCGCATCGCGACCCCCATAACGAAGCTTGCCGCGCATGCAATCTTGACCGTGCGGCGGCAGGCGCTACCCAAGGGGCATGACCGGCAACGTGCCCGATAGCCTGATTCCCTATGATGAGATCGTGCAGGAGGCCCTGCGCGCAGTCGTCGGCCGCGTGCTCGGCTCGGTTGCCGATTCGGGCGGCAACCTGCCCGGCGGGCATCATTTTTACATCACCTTCAAGACGCATGCGCCGGGTGTCGACATCCCGCAGCGGCTGATCGATCGGTTCCCGGACGAGATGACCATCGTCCTGCAGCACCGATTCTGGGACCTGAAGGTGGACGACAACAAGTTCTCGGTGGGGCTGAGCTTCAATCAGATCCCGGCGATGCTCAACATCCCCTTCTCGGCGATCACCGGCTTCCACGATCCGGCGGTGAACTTCGAGCTGCGCTTCCAGGCGGCCGAAAATGGCGACGAGCCCGATCCGCAGCATGAGGAAGCGGAGAATGACGGCCCGGCGGCAAAGCCGGTCGAGGACGGCTCGAACGTCGTCTCGGTGGACTTCAAGCGGAAGAAGTAGGGCGCGCGTCGGCGCGTCGTTTCCCTGACAATGGTGTTCCCCGGCGAAAGCCGGGGCCCAGGGTTTCTCTGTCGTGTCGCTTGTGACCCGGGCCCCGGCTTTCGCCGGGGAACCAAGGTGGTTGTTAGCCGTCGTTCGCGCTCGACGGGCGCATCAGGCGGGCGCGCAGGTCCTGCATCGCCACCGCCTGGGCCGCGGCGCCGGGATCCTCCGCGCTGAGGATCGAACCGAGATGCTCGAGGATCTGGCTGGCGCGATCGAGATTCTGCAGCGCCTCGAGATGCTGGGCGATGACGTGCGGGTCCTCGACCAGCCGTTCGCCCAGGCTGTCGAGCAGCTCGCGGACATGGAAGACTTCCTCGACCAGCCGCTGGCCGAGATCGGCCATGGCGGGCGCGGCCGGCGGCGGGGCGGGCTCGGCGGGCAGCGCGGCGCCGCTGCGCACCGCGTCCTGGATCGCGTCGACCCGTGCCTGGCCGCGATAGCCGTCGAAGCTGGCGATGCGGTTGCCGGAGATCCATTCGTCGACGGTGACGGCACTGTGATCGAAGGCGACGCCGCAGCGGCCCTCACCCTGCCAGACTACGCGGGCGGGCATCTCGATCTCGGCGCGGCGCAGCACCAGGTGGGTGCCGGTGCGCGGCAGCACGGCGCCATCGAGCATCGCGCCGCCTTCGGAAAGATTGCGGATGCGGACCTGCACCTTGAGCGCATCCGCTTCGATCGCGGCCGCCAGGAACAGGTTCTTGCGCGGCGCGCGCTCCTGCGATCCGTTGGAAGAGGGAAGATGTGCGCCGGCGTGCATGAGTCCATTGTAAGAAGCCAGATTTGGATAGTTGGTTAACGGCGCTCAAAATTCCTGTGCTGCCAGACACCTGCGCGGGGGTGCTGGAATCGCGGTGGGCAAGGGGCTAGAGCCGCCGCGACTCCGCGAAAGGCGGATCCAGAATGAAAGGCACCGTGTGACCACTCGCACCGAAACCGACTCGATTGGCGCAATCGAAGTCCCCGCCGACGCCTATTGGGGCGCCCAGACCCAGCGTTCGATCGAGAACTTCCCGTTCGGCGCGATGGAACGCATGCCGCTGGGCATCGTCCACGCCCAGGCGATCGTGAAGCAGGCCGCGGCGCGGGTGAACCGCAAGCACGGCATGGACGCCAAGATCGCCGACGCGATCGAGGCGGCGGCGCAGGAGATCGTCGCGGGCGACCTGGACGACCAGTTCCCGCTGGTGATCTGGCAGACCGGCTCAGGTACCCAGACCAATATGAACGTCAACGAAGTGATCGCCGGCCGCGCGAACTTCGTGCTGGCGGGCACCAAGGGCGGCAAGTCGCCGGTGCACCCGAACGATCACGTCAATATGAGCCAGTCGTCGAACGACAGCTTCCCGACCGCGCTGCACGTCGCGGCAGTGATCGCGACCTACAAGACGCTGATCCCGGCGCTCGACCAGCTGACCGCCTCGCTGACCGCCAAGGCCGAGGCCTGGGACCACATCATCAAGATCGGCCGCACCCACACCCAGGACGCGACCCCGCTGACGCTCGGCCAGGAATTCGGCGGCTATGCGGCGCAGCTGATCAGCTGCAAGGCGCGGATCGAAGGCGCGCTGAACGGCAACCTGCGCAAGCTGGCGATCGGCGGCACCGCGGTCGGCACCGGGCTCAACGCGCCGGAGGGCTGGGCCGAGGACATGTCGGCGGCGATCACCGACATTGCCGGCCAGCAGTTCGAGCCGGCACCGAACAAGTTCGAGCAGCTGGCGGCCAAGGATGGCCTGGTCTTCTTCTCGGGCGCGCTGAACACGCTGGCGGTGGCGCTCAACAAGATCGCCAACGACATCCGCTTCCTCGGTTCGGGCCCGCGCTCGGGCCTGGGCGAGCTGTCGCTGCCGGCGAACGAGCCGGGCAGCTCGATCATGCCGGGCAAGGTCAACCCGACCCAGTGCGAATCGCTGACGATGGTCGCGGCGCAGGTGATCGGCAACAACCAGGCGGTGACCGTCGGCGGCATGCAGGGCCATTTCGAGCTCAACGTGTTCATGCCGCTGATCGGCGCGAACGTGCTGCGCTCGATCTCGCTGCTGTCCATCGGCATGACGAGCTTCGCCGAGCGCTGCGTCGACGGGATCGAGGCGAACGAGTCGCAGATCAAGGCACTGGTCGACCGCTCGCTGATGCTGGTGACCGCGCTGGCGCCGGCGATCGGCTATGACAACGCCGCCAAGATCGCGAAGAACGCGCACGAGAAGGGCCTGACGCTCAAGGAAAGCGGGCTGGCGCTGGGCCTCGTCGATGAGGCGACGTTCGACCAGTATGTGCGTCCCGAGACGATGATCGGGCGGTAATTTCCCGCTTCCCCTCCCTGCAAGGGAGGGGATCGAGGGGTGGGTAGGGGCCTGGCGATACGGAGCCGTATCGCCAGGCCCTTTCCGTATCGCGAGCATTCTACCCACCCCTGCCCCCTCCCTTCCAGGGAGGGGAACTTCAGCCCTTCTCAATCGCTTGCTCTTCGTAACCACTTACGACGGAGCAACCATGATCGGGGACGCAATCGCAGGCTGGATCGGCAACCGCATCGACCGTGCGGACGGTGAGGGCGGGACGCTCGGCGCGATCGCCGGGGTGCTGACCTGGAAGGCGGCGAAGAAGATCGTGCCCGCCGCGATCGTGATCGGCGGCGCGGCCTATGCCTATCACCACTTCACCAGGGGCCGACAGGAAGCCGCATGATCGGCAAGCTGCTCGCCGCCTTTATCGGCAACCGGATCGACCGCTCGGATGGCAAGGGCGGCGTGAAGGGGGCGCTGATCGGCCTCGGCGTCGAGCGGCTGCTGGTGCGGATGGGGCCGGTCGGCTGGGTGCTGGCGGCACTTTTCCTGGTGTTGCGCTTCGTCTGGCGGCTGATTTTCCCGAAACGGAAGGTCCGTTACGTCCGGTCCTAGCTTGACGGGGGAGCGACTCCCACGCCAAAGGCACCCATGCCCCATTCCACCGAGACCGACCCGCACGGATTCAAGCGACGCGGCGTATTGTTCGTGCTGTCCTCGCCTTCCGGCGCCGGCAAGTCGACGATCGCGCGCAAGCTGCTTGCCGCCGACGAGCATCTCCAGATGTCCGTTTCCGTCACCACCCGCGCGATGCGGCCGGGGGAAGTGGACGGCGTCGACTATCATTTCGTCGATCTCGAGCGGTTCCGCGAAATCGCGAACAACCATGAGTTCCTCGAATGGGCGCATGTGTTCAACCACCGCTACGGCACGCTGCGCTCGACGGTGGAGGAGATCCTCGACTCGGGCCGCGACGTGCTGTTCGACATCGACTGGCAGGGCGCGCAGCAGCTGTTCCAGCTGGCCGGCGGCGATGTGGTCCGCGTGTTCATCCTGCCGCCGTCCTTCGTCGAACTGCGCCAGCGGCTGGTCAATCGCGCGACCGACTCGATCGAAGTGATCGACGCCCGCATGGCGCGCGCGGCCGCCGAAGTCAGCCACTGGGACGGCTATGACTATGTGCTGGTCAATGACGATGTCGACCAATGCTACCGCTCGGTCCACACGATCCTGAACGCCGAGCGGCTCAAGCGCTCGCGCCAGACGGGCTTGATCGGATTCATCCGCGGGTTGATGAAGTAACCTTCCCAACGGGGGAGGTTATGATGGCTAGACTGTTGCTCGGCGGAGTCCTTGGTGGGCTCGCAATGTGGCTGGTGGGCTTCATCTTCTGGGGTACGCCCCTCAGCCTGCTCGCGCTTTCCAAGACTGACGATGCCGCGAGCGCGGCGCTTCATGCGGCGCTGGCGCAACATCTCGGGCCCCTCGGCACCGGCGCCTATCCGGTGCCCTGGCCCTATACGCCCGCAGGCACCGCGCTCTACGGCCAGGGACCGGTGGCGATGATCCTGTTCAACCAGCATGGCTTCGCGGCGTTCGACGCGAGCGCGTTGTTCGGCGGGCTGATCCTCGCCATAGTCTGCGTGCTGGTCGCGGGCTTCGCGCTGCGCCTGGTGGCAGCGAGCCTGGACTTTGCCGATCGGCTGAAGCTGGTCGCGATCATCGCGGTGGCGGTGACCGCCTATTCGGATCTCGGCCAGCCGATCTTCAACCACGCGCCCTGGGGCTATTTCACCTATCTGTGGATCAGCGACGTGGCGAGCTGGGTCGCGGCGGGGGCGGTGCTCGCCTGGGCGCTGCCGCGGCCGGTGCCGACGAGCGCCTGATGTATATCTGCGCACTGGTGATCCCGGTGCCGGAGGCGAAGCGCGAGGCCTATCGTGCATGGGCCGAGCGGGGCGCGGCGATCTTCAAGGCGCATGGCTGCGTGTCGATCACCGAGGCCTGGGAGGATTTCGTGCCCGACGGCTCGGTGACCGACTTCCGCAAGGCGGTAGCGGCCGAGCCGGGGGAGAAGATCGTCATCTCCTGGCAGGTCTGGCCCGACAAGGCGACGCTCGATGCCGCCGAGGAGGCGATGCACGCAGACGGCAGCCTGGAGGTGGAGGGAGAGATTCCCTTCGATGCCAGGCGGCTGATCCTGGGGTGCTTCCGGGAGCTTTAGAGCAGCCCGAGGAACTTCACCCCCGCCATGAACTCCGCGCGGCGGTTCTCGCGGGCTTCGAGCGCAAGCGCGTCCTCGCCCCACAGTTCGGCCTGCCACAGCTCGTCGACATGCGCGGCTTGCCACAGGGTCTCGGCTTCGACCGCGCCCTTGAGCAGGGCCAGCGCGCCGACCAGCGTGCCGCTGACCGTCACCACCGGCGACAGGCCGGCGAGGCGGAAGGCGTCGAGCGCGTGCACCGCTTCGGACAGCCGGGCGAGCGTGGCTTCGGGCTGGGGCTTGTGCATCACGCCGGCGGTGGTCTCGAAATGCACATCATAGCGGCCGCGCGCCCAGTCGAGCAGCGGGTCCCAGGCCTCGGCCTGGCGCTCGACCAGCTGGATGGGATCCTCGGCCCGGTAATAGAGCAGGTCGCTTTCCCCATAGGCGGCGAGGCCGGCGGCGAAGGTCGCGGTGTCGGGCGCTATCCGGTCGATCGCGGCATTGGCGAGGCCGGTGAGCGGCATCGCGCGGGGATCGATCGTCTCGCCCACCGCGCGCCATTCCTCGGCCACCGCTTCGGCAAGCGCGGGAGTCGGCAGGGCGAGGGGCGCGCGACCCGGCGTGCGCACCGGCTTGCCGTCGAGTGCCACCTGGCCATTCTCGACGGTAACTTCCTTCCAGAAACGCTTCATGCTTCGGGTGTTGCCTCCACGGGGGTCTTCCAGCGCCGGGCAAGGAAGCGCGGCACCACCGCCATGAAATAGAGCGAGGCGAGCAGGATGGCACCCCCGAACACGGTGACGCCGTAATTCTGCGCGCGCCCGGCGATCAGCAGGCCGAGCACCGCGCCGGCGGTGCCGAGCATGTTGAGCGCGACGATCATGTAATAGCGCTTGCGCGCCAGCTGCTCGGCCTCGGTCATATCCGCTCCAGATGCGCGAAGAGCTGGCTGGCGTGGTCGGCGAGCCCATGGGCGCCGGCGCCGAGCAGCTCCTCGGATGTGTGGTATCCCCATAGCACACCAAGCGCATGCGTGCCAGCGGCACGGGCCATCGCCATGTCGAAGCTGGTGTCACCGATCATCGCCGTGGTCTCGGGCGCGGCACCGGCCTCGGCGATGGCAAGCTCGAGCATCGCGGGGTGCGGCTTGGACGGATGGCGATCGGCGGTTTGCAGCGTGGTGAAGCGGTGCCGGATGCCGTGATGCTCGAGGATCAGGTGCAGCCCGCGATCCGACTTGCCGGTGGCGACGCCGAGCAGCCAGCCGGCGGCGTCGAGCGCTTCGATCGTCTCGAGGATGCCGTCGTAGAGCGGTTCGGGATCGAGCGCGGCGCTCGCCCGCATCGCGTGGAAGGCGCGCTTGTACTCCTCGGCCATCGCTTCGTGCAGTGCTGGATCGGCCTCGGGCAGCAACTGCGCGATGGCGGGAACCAGGCTGAGCCCGACGATGCGGCGGATGGCGTTCCGATCGGGCGGATCGAGCCGGTGCGCGGCGAAGGTCGCTTCCATCGCGCGGCAGATATTGGCCTGCGAATCGACGAGTGTGCCGTCGCAATCGAATACGGCGAGGCGATTCATTTCGCGCCCCGCATCAGCGCGGCCATCGCGCGGCGGCCCAGGGCCTCAAGCGCATCGGCGGCGGCGAGGCGGGCGGCATCGGGCTTGTTCTGGCCGAGCTTGAGCGTGCCGCGCCACGCCTGGACCTGCAGCCGATAGCCGGTGATCGCAGTCACCATCTTGGCGATCTTCGCGGGATCGACCTTGTCGCGCTTCCATTCGGGCTTGGGTGCGAGGCGGCGCTCCTGCTCGTGCGCAAGCGCGTCGAGATGTTCGAGCAGCCCGGCATCGTCCATGCGGGAGACGTTCCCCTCAAGCTCGACCGCGACATAGCTCCAGGTCGAGACTTCGTCCGGGCCCATGTCGTACCAGTCGGGGCTGACATAGGCGTCCGGCCCCTGCAGGCTGAACAGGGCGGTGGCGCCGTCGAGATGCTTCGCGATGCGGTTGCCGCGCGAGACGTGGAAGGCGAGCGTATCGTCGTCGAGCCAGACCACCGGGACATGCGCGACGCGTGGACCCTCGGGCGTCGATGCGAAAAGCGCGCCGAAGCCGATGTCGCGGACCAGATCGCGGATCGCCGGGCGGTCTTCCCAGCGGAAGGCCGGATGCGGGTGCATCAGCGGCTCCGCGGCGGGCCGCTGCGTCCGCCGCCGGGCTTCGCACCACCACCACTGCGCGGGCCGGGCCGGGCGCCGGGCTTGCCTGCGGGCTTGCCGGTGGCGGGCTTGCGCGCGCCGGGCTTGGCGCTACCGGGCTTGGCCGCGGGCGCCTTGCGGGTGCTCGGCTTGCCGCCGCTGCGGGGTGCGGGCTTGTCGCCGGTCGGGCCTTCGCCGCGGCCGCGCCGCTCGCCTCGACGCTCCTTGCGCACCGACTTGGCATGCGCGCGGGCATTGGCCTTGAGCTGTTCCTTCGTCATCGGCGGCGGACCGTCATCGAGGTGGAGCGCATCGCCCTCCGCTTCCTCGAAGCCGAGCGTACGCAGCGATTCGGCGAAATGGTGCGGTAGCGATGCGCGCACGTCGATCCGCTCACCATCGGGATGATCGACGCGGAGGCGGCGGGCGTGGAGATGCATCTTGCGGCTGATACCGCCCGTCAGGAAGGCTTCGGCCCCGCCATATTTGCCGTCGCCGACGATCGGGAAGCCGATCGCCGCCATGTGGACGCGCAGCTGGTGAGTGCGCCCGGTAAAGGGCTGGAGCTCGACCCAGGCGGCATGATTGCCGGCGCGCGCGATCACCCGGTAGCGGGTGCGGGCGGGCGAGCCCTCCTTCTCGTCGACATGCATCTTCTCGCCGCCGGTGCCCGGCTGCTTGCCGATCGGCAGCTCGATCATGCCGTCCTCGATGCTCGGCACGCCGACGATCAGCGCCCAATAGACCTTGCGCGCGGTGCGGCTGGAGAAGCTCTTCGAGAAGGCCGCCGCCGCGCGGGCGGTGCGGGCGACGAGCAGCGCGCCCGACGTATCCTTGTCGAGCCGGTGGACGAGCTTGGGCCGGCTCTCCATGTCGTACTGGAGCGCATCGAGCAGCTCATCGACATGCTCGGTGGTCTTGGTGCCGCCCTGGGTGGCGAGGCCGGGGGGCTTGTTGAGCACGAATGCCGCATCGTCCTGGTGGATCACCATCGAGCGGGCGAAATCGATCTGCTCCTCACTCAGATTGACGACGCGCACGCGCTTCGGACGGCCGGGCTTGTCCGGCGCCGGCGCCTCGGCCGGAGGGACGCGGATGACCTGGCCCATCGCGACATGGTCGCCGGGCTTGGCGCGCGCGCCGTCGATGCGCAGCTGACCGGTGCGCGCCCAGCGGGAGACCAGGTTGAAGCTGGTATCGGGCAGGTGCCGCTTGAACCAGCGATCGAGGCGGATGCCGTCGTCATCGGGCTTGACGGTGAACTGGCGGACGGCGTCTGTCATGGAAGGGCTCGCAAAATGCTGAGGCCGGCGAACAGCGCGAGGGCGGAACCGACCACGGAGGCAAGGATATAGCCCAGCCCCATGCCATAGTCGCCGCGCTCGATCATGTTCATCAGGTCGAGGGTGAAGGCAGAGAAAGTCGTGTAGCCGCCAAGCAGACCGACGCCGATCAGCAGGCGCCACTGCTCGCCGCCCTGGCCGATCTTCGCAAGCGTGCCGGCGAGCATGCCCATCAGGAAGCCGCCGATCAGGTTCACGGCCAGCGTTCCCCACGGATAGTCCGGCCCGAACCAGCCGAACGTGAGCTTGCCGGTAAGATAGCGCGCCGCGGAACCGAAGGCGCCGCCGAGCATGACGAGGAGGATGGGGGGCATCCGCAGCGGTTAGCGCGGAATCGGGGAGAGGGGAACCTTGCTGTTGATCACCCTGTCCACTTCGTCATGCTGAACTTGTTTCAGCATCCAACTTTCCCCCGGCGATGTTGCTTGAGGCACGTTGGGCCCTGAAACAGGTTCAGGGTGACGATGTGCTTTGAACAGCGGGCTTAGATCCCGTTGTTGGTGACCATGTCGATGTCCGTGCCGCCATCGGGGCGGGTGGTCAGGAACAGGACGTACGCCCCGCCATCCTTGTCGCGGGTGCCGCCCAGGATGTGCTCCTTGCCGTCGACTTGGTGTTCGCCGGTGTACCCGCCGCGGATCGCCTTGGTGTAGTACCAGTCAAGCATCACCTGCATCGGCTGGGGCGAGGAGAAGCTCACCACGCGCAGCTGGCACTGGCCGGCGGTGCTGCCGGCGGCTTCGGTGACGCGGGCCTGGGGATAGAGCGGCAGGTCCTTCGGCAGGCGCTGCGCCCAGCCAGCTGCATATTGCAGCGAGGCGGCGCACTGGTTGCTCTTCGGATCCTTCTGGCGGGCGGCGAGACCGCCGAGCGTGACCGCATCGCGCGCGGCAGAGCACTGGGTGCAATCCTTGGTCGCCTGGGTCGGGGCGGGGGTCTTGAGCAGCTGGCCATTGTCGATCTTGCTGCCGTTCGCCGCGACATTGTCGTTGGGCACGCCGCCCGAATAGGGCTGGGCGGGCGGGCGGATCGCGTCGCCATTGGCCTGACGGCCGAGCTGGGGATCGACCATGATCTGGCCCTGCAGCGCGCTGGCCAGCGCCGGATCGGCGGCATTGCCGCTCTCGGTATCCGAAACATCGCCCAGGCTGCCATTATTGCCGCATCCCGCAAGCGCGAGGGGCAGGGCAAGCAACAGGACATTAACGCGGCGGGCCATCTTCACACGCTCCTTTGGCGCGAGGTTATGCCGAAGGAGGGTTAAGGAAGGCTTTGGGAAGCTGGATTTCCATCCACAGCCGCGTTAACCATAAGCGGAACCCCGGACGGATCGTGTGCGTATTTGGCCGAACGATCGAAGGGTTATGCATGCAGCTCAACGCGAAGATGATCGGCGCCGGCGTGGCCGCCGCCGTTGCTGCCGGTGTCGGATATGTGCTGCTCCACAAGCCTGAGGAAGAAGCCCGGTTCAGCACCGTGACGCGCGACGGCGCGATCAGCGTACGCGACTATCCTGGCCTGCTTGTCGCCGAAGTGGTGGTGCCGGGGCTCCGCCAGGCGGCGCTGTCGGTCGGCTTCACCCGGCTGGCCGATTATGTGTTCGGCAAGGACCGCGGTGGCGGTCGGCTGCCGATGACCGTGCCGGTGCTCTCCGATGGCGACGAGGACGGGCGCGGATGGCGCACGCGTTTCCTGATGCCCGCTGATGTGGCGATCGAGAGCCTGCCCGATCCGGAGGCTGGCGTCCGGCTGCGCAAGCTGCCTGCCCGGCGTATCGCCGCATTGCGCTTTGCCGGGGTGGACAGCGAAGGCGCGTTCGATGCGCATGAGGCCGAGCTTCGCGCCTGGATCGGGCGCAACGGGCTGAGCGCGGCGGGGCCGGTGGAACATGCCTTCTACAACTCGCCCTTCACCCCGGCGGTGCTGCGCAGGACGGAGATCCTGATCCCGCTTGCTGCCTGACTGTTGTATGTTGATAACACACTCGCGATAGGGTATAGCTTCGCACATGCTGAACCTGCTCTCGATCCTCGTGGGCATCATTGCCCTGCCGCTGATGCTGATCGCCCTGATTCCGCTGCTCGGGTGGCTCAACTATCTGGTGATTCCGATCGCCGTGGTCGGACTGGCGCTTGGCGCGCTTTCGGACTCGAATTCGGGGCGCAACCTCAACATCGTCGTGGCCGGCGTCGGCTTCCTTCGCCTCTGGCTGGGCGGCTTCATCTTCTGATTTCGTAGAGGCGGGAGGCGCGGGCCTTCGCTCCATCCGTCACCCCGGCCTTGTGCCGGGATCCACGGTGCCTCGTGTCCTGCGTTCCAGCTTCTTGGCCGGCATTCGCCTCCCGGTGGACCCCGGCACAAGGCCGGGGTGACGAGGGAGCACGCAAAAGGGCCCGGCGTTTCCACCGGGCCCCTCTCTGCCTGCGTGGCAAGCACGTTGCTTAGCGGCAGCGAACCTCGCCGCGGTCGACCGACGAGCCGAGCGCTGCACCCGCGGCCGCGCCGAGCAGCGTGCCGAGCGTGGCGTTGCGGCCGTTCGACAGCGCGTTACCGAGCAGACCGCCGGCGACGCCGCCCACGATCAGGCCGGTCGTGCCATCCGAGCGGCGGCAATAGTAACGCCCGTCATTGCCGCGATAGATGCGGTCGTTCCGGCTCAGGCGGCGCTCGCGATAATAGCGGCCGTCGCGATAATAGTCGCCCGGGTTGTAATAGCGCTCGCCTGGGGGCAGGCGGTTATAGTCGTAGTTGCGATAGCGACGATAATCGCGGCGCCATTCGCGATCGTCGCGACGCTGGGCATTATTGATGTCGCGGCGGCAGTCGCGCAGCTCGCGGCGATACTCGCCCCGGCTGTCCGAATTGCGCAGGTCGTGGCGGCAATCGGCGCGCGCCTCGCGCTCGTTCCAGCCCTGGGCGGCGGCAGGCGTCGCGAGGGCGGCCGCGGCAACCGCGGCGGCGAAAAGGATACGCATGGAATCTCTCCTTGTTTTCCCGGGCAACCAACGTGCCGGGCGGAGAGCGGTTGCGTGAACGGGAAACTACTTCCCGTTCACGCGGGAGCCATGGATCAGATGCGCGTTTCGCCCGGATAGGCGAAGAGCAGGTCGCTGCCGACCTCGGCGTGGAGATCGGCGCTGCCCTCTACCGTGAGGCACTGGCCGGCCTCGAACGCCACGCCGTCGACGACGCCTTCGCCGCGCAGCGGGATCAGCCAGCCGGTGGTGCCCTCGGGTACAGTGAAGGTGCGGTGGCCGCCTTCCCAACGCTCGAGCACGAACTTGGGGCCTTCGACCAGGATATTGCGGTCATCGCTCACGCGGCCCGGCATCGGGTGCGGCACGTACGGCACCGCATCCGAAACGGCGACGCCCTGGTCGAGATGCAGCTCGCGCGGACGGCCATAATCATAGAGGCGATAGGTGGTCTCGCTGTTCTGCTGCACCTCGACCAGCGTGATCCCTGCACCGATCGCGTGGATCGTGCCCGAGCCCGAATAGAAGAAGTCGCCGGCCTTGACCGGCTTCCAGTCGAGCAGGTGTTCGATCGAGCCGTCGAGCGCGGCGGCGCGCAGCGTCTCGTGGTCGACCGGCGCCTTGGTGCCCAGCGCGATCGTCGAATCGGGTTCGGCGGCCAGGATCACCCAGCATTCGTCCTTGCCACGCGGCAGGCCCACGGCCTGAGCCTGCTCGTCGGTCGGGTGGACCTGGACCGACAGCTTCTCGCTGGTGAACAGGTATTTGATCAGCAGATCGGGCGCGCTGTTGCCCGGCGTCTGGAACCAGATCTCGCCGACCGGCTCGCCATCGGCGGCGGGATCGGCGAAGCCCGGCCACAGGGTGTGGCGACCCCAGGGCTTCTCGACGCGATGGGTGGCAAGCAGGGTAGCGGTCACAATTTCCCTCGTGAAAAACGGTTCTGTATCGGAACGCGCATGCCCCCTCGAGGCTCCCGCCGCAATTGCTGATTATGGGTGGCTCCGGCAATGACACAATGACGCCGCGAAAAGGATTGTTTGAAGCCACGGGACCGCGCTAAGACCCCCGCCCATGCGTACTTCCACCACTCGCGCGCTTGCGCTCTCCCTGCTTCCGGTTCTCGCGCTCTCGATGGCCGGTTGCGCCAAGAAGAGTGGCGGCAAGGACCTTCCCTATGTCGCGCGCGACGTCGGCACGCTCTATTCCACCGCCAAGCAGAAGCTCGACCAGCACCAGTACAAGCTGGCCGCCGCGCTGTTCGACGAAGTCGAGCGTCAGCACCCCTATTCGGTCTGGGCGCGCCGCGCGCAGCTGATGGGCGCGTTCAGCTATTATCTGAACCGCGACTACACCGAATCCATTTCGTCGGCACAGCGCTTCCTGGCGGTGCATCCGGGCAACCGCGACGCGCCCTACGCCTATTATCTGATCGGCCTGAGCTATTACGAGCAGATCAGCGACGTGCAGCGCGACCAGAAGATCACGCAGCAGGCACTCGATTCGCTGGGCGAGCTGACCCGCCGCTACCCGAACACCAAATACGCCGCCGATGCGCGCCTGAAGATCGACCTTGTCCGCGACCACCTGGCCGGCAAGGAAATGGAGATCGGCCGCTTCTACGAGACGCGTGGCCAGTGGCTCTCGGCGACGCTGCGCTTCCGCACCGTGGTCGATCAGTATCAGACCACTACCCACGTGCCCGAGGCGCTGATGCGCCTGACCGAGAGCTATCTGGCGCTCGGTGTGCCGGAGGAAGCCGAGAAGGCCGCGGCCGTGCTCGGCGCCAACTATCCGGGCACCGACTGGTATAGCCACGCCTACAAGCTGATGCAGGAAAACAAGGGCAAGGTGCAGCAGGCCCAGGCGGCGACCAAGCCCGCGAGCTGATGCTCGGGGCTTTCGTTCTCGTTAAGTTCCTGCGATAGGAGCGGGCGCATGCTTACTGCGCTGGCTATTCGCGACGTCGTCCTGATCGAGGCGCTGGACCTGGAGTTCGGCGCCGGCCTTGGCGTGCTCACCGGCGAGACCGGGGCGGGCAAGTCGATCCTGCTCGACGCGTTGGGCCTGGCGCTCGGCGCGCGCGGCGAGACCGGGCTGGTGCGGAACGGCGCTGCGCAAGCCGTGGTGACGGCTAGCTTCGAGGCGCCGGCGCGGGACGGCGAAGTCGCCAATATCTTCCACCAGAATGGCTTGGAGCTGGAGCCGGGCGAGCCGCTGATCGTGCGGCGTATCGTCAAGGCGGATGGCGGCAGCCGGGCGTTCCTCAACGACCAGCCGGCTTCGGCGGGGCTGTTGCGCGAGCTGGCGCCGCATCTGGTCGAGATCCATGGCCAGCATGACGACCGCGGCATGTTGAATCCGCGCGGGCACCGGGCGCTACTCGATGCGTTCGGGCGCTGCGAGGTGGGCCCGGTGGCGATCGCGCACAAAGCGTGGCGCGATGCCGAGGCGGCGCTGGCGGTGGCGCGGGCCGAGCAGGACGTCGCCGAGCGTGACCGTGAGTGGCTCGAACATGCCGTGGGCGAGCTGCGCGCGCTGGCGCCCGAAGCAGGCGAGGAGGAAATGCTCGCCGAGCGGCGTGCCTCGATGCAGCGCGGCGAGAAGATCGCCAGCGAGCTACAGGGCATTGCCGAGTTGCTCGATGGCTCCGAAGGCGGGCTGAGCCAGCTGCGCCAGGCGGCGCGGGTGCTAGAGCGGATTGCCGGCGACCATGAGGCACTGGCCGAGGCGCTGGCCGCGATCGACCGCGCGATCACCGAGGCGGCCGAGGCGCAGGACCGGGTGGACGTCGCCGCCGAGGCGCTGGCCTATGATCCCGCCGCGCTGGAAGCAGACGAAGCACGGCTGTTCGAGCTGCGCGGGCAGGCGCGCAAGCATCGGGTGCAGCCGGATGCGCTGCCGGCCCTGCTCGAGGAACTGGCCGGGCGACTGGACCGCGTGCAGAGCGGTGGAGCGGGGATCGCGAAGCTGGAAGCGGCGGTGCACGAGACGCACGCCGCCTATGCCGATGCCGCGAAGACGCTCTCGGCCAAGCGTGCGCTGGCCGCGGCGCGGCTCGATGCGGCGGTGATGACCGAACTCAAGCCGCTAAAGCTCGACGCAGCGCGCTTCCGCACCATGGTCGAGCCGCAGGACGAGGCGAACTGGTCGAGCTTCGGCATGGACCGGGTCGAGTTTGAAGTATCGACCAACCCGGGCGCGCCCTTCGCACCTTTGGTCAAGATCGCTTCGGGCGGCGAGCTGTCGCGCTTCATCCTGGCGATGAAGGTGGCGCTGGCCGAGGAAGGCGGGGCGCGGACTTTGATCTTCGACGAGATCGATCGCGGTGTCGGCGGAGCGGTGGCGAGTGCGATCGGCGAGCGGCTGGCGCGGCTGGCAGATACCGCGCAGGTGCTGGTGGTGACGCATAGCCCGCAGGTGGCGGCACGGGGTGCGCAGCATCTCCTGATCGCCAAGAGCCATGACGGGACGGTCACCCGCACCGGAGTGACGCCGCTGGGTGCCGGGGAGCGCCGCGAGGAGATCGCGCGGATGCTGTCGGGCGCCGAGATCACCGACGAGGCACGCGCCCAGGCCGAGCGGCTGATCGCCGCCTAGGCGGCCGCAACCTCCGGCAGATGCGGTGCGCGTCCGGCCATCCAGCCGGCCGCGGCAATGCTCACCCCCGCAATCCCCGCCGCCAGCGCAAGCGGCAGGGGCGGCAGCACGGCAAATTCCACCAACAGGTGCCGCCACGCCGCCATCGGGCCGACGAACTGGAATAACACGCCCCCCAGCACGGTCGCAGCCCCCGCGACGAAGAAGGGATGGCCGTGCCGTGCGCTGCCGAGCGCCAGGCTGAAGGCGATCGCGGCGGTGATCGCATTGCCGAGCTGGAAGCCGATGCCCAGCTTCCAGAAGTCGGCAGGGCCGTTGATCGACAGCGGCGGCAGGATCGGGGCCAGACGGCCGAGGATCGGCGGCAGCAGGAAGATCACGGTCGCCAGCATGTAGCGCGCGTGGAACTGCACGGTCCGCCGGGTGCGCAGCGCCGAATAATAGCACCAGGCAAAGGCAGCGACCGAGATCATGTCGATCCAGGCCAGGCCGGGCGCGTACATGGTGTAGAAGGGCGAGGGCGGATCGGCGAAGCGCTGCGCCATGCCGAGGAAGATCATCGATCCGCCGGCCAGGAACAGCGGGAACAGCGCCAGGCTGGCCGCGCCCAGGGTGCGGTGCAGTGCATTGTTGCCGGAATGAATCAGCCAGCTCTGCGCGACGAGCAGCGCCAGCCACAGCGTAGCGGTGATGCCATGTGCATGCATCTGCAGCGGCGCGGTGCCGATCGTTGAGAGATAGCCGGGCCAGAAGGCCAGCGCCGCTAGCGGAAAGATCGCAAGCAGATACCAATGGGCATGGCGATACGGCATGTGGTGGCTTCCCCCTCAGGAAGCCTGCGCAGTATCGCAGATATTGGCCGCGTCAACGCCGCGCGGGTGTCAGGCCGTAGCCAGCCGGCGCATCATCTCGTGGCGGATCTCGTCCTTCTTCTCGCGGATCATGCCAGGGATCAGGAACAGGTCGATCAGCAACCAGACGAAGCCGATCACCACGAAATAGGACAGGATCTGGAGGATCGCCGACACCGGTCGGCCCAGATAGAAGCGGTGGGCACTGACGAACCACAGGAACAGCCAGAAGAGATAGGCGACCGCGATGCTGGGCGCGTCGTTGGTTACGCGCTGCTCGACCAGCGTCAGTTCGGCAATCGAAAGCGACATCCCAATCCCCCGAGATACTTGCGAGGAATCTAGGGCAAGCGACCGGCGCGTCAATCGATTCCGCCGACGCTCCGGTCGCCGCGAGAGGGACTCGCTTCCCCGAACCTGAACGGAACCCGCGGCCGCGCGACAGCTTGCGACACAAAAGCGCGGGGATCGGGACAGGCATGCGACAGGCGGTCCCCATAAAGGTTCCAGGCCGCAGGGACGGCCCGGTTTTTGAAGAGGAGCGTAGACATGAAGAAGTTCACCCTGATGCTCGCCGGCCTTGGCATCGCCGTTTCGGCTGTTCCGATGACCGCCGCGATGGCCGCACCGCATCCGGCGCCCGCCTTCCAGGCATGGCAGTCGATCAATGGCCGCCAGGCGAACCTCGAGGCCCGTATCAACCAGGGCGTGCGTTCGGGCGCGCTGAGCCGCAGCGAGGCGGCTCGCCTCCGTGCCGAGTTCGCCAGCCTGAACCGGCTTGAGGCCCAGTATCGCCGCTCGCGCCCCGGCCTGACGCTGGCCGAGCGCCGTGACCTGGACCGCCGCTTCGATGCGCTTTCGGCGCGCATCCGGATCGAGAAGCACGATCGCAACGACCATCGCGGCCCCGGCCGTCGCTGGTAAAGGCTAGCGGCTTCCCCTTCCCGACCCCCTGGGGGGAACCTGACAGGACGGGCTCCGCCGTAAGGCGGGGCCCGTTGCCGTTTGGGGAGCGGCGGCGATGTTCAGAGCCGAGGCCATCAAGGCCTGGCGTCACCCTGAACTTATTTCAGGGTCCAACTATCCACGAACGATATCGCCGGAGAAGGTTTGGATGCTGAACCAAGTTCAGCATGACGGTGAAGGGTGAGTTGTCCACCCACTCAGCGCAGCGGCTTGCCGCTGTCCTTCCACTTGTCGAGGATCTGCGACTCGCCCTGGTCCATTGGCGATGTGCTCGGCACGGCCTTGGGCACATAGCCGCCGAGCGGCGTGCCGCTCTGGGCATAGGCCGGCTGGATCGTCTCGCGCGGGGTGGCGATCGGGGCGGATGGCTTGGCCGGCAGCGCCGTTGCCATTGCAGGCACCGGTACGACCGGTGCTATCGCATCGGCCAGGTCGATCCGGGCATGCGGCTGGGGCAGGGGCTCGCCGCCCCGATAGGCCTGGCGGAAGGCGGCGGCGGTGCCCCACCAGCCCTTCCAGCGATGGAAGAAATGCGCGCCGAACACCCCGGTCATCACCAGGCTGCGGTTCCAGGACGGGGTAACGGCATAGGTGTGATAGTGCGTCGCCTCGCCCACCGCGCCAAACACCTGGCCGGAAAGCGCGGCGGCGGCGACCCTGGCGGCGCGGTCCCAGGCCGAGCGCATCGGCGCGCGGGCCATGGCGCCGTCACAGGCGAAGCTGAACTGGCAGCCGCGCTTCTCCGATCCCTGGAACACCACGCCGCACACCGTGGCTGGAAAGGCGGGGTGGCGCACGCGGTTGAGGATAACCTGCGCCACCGCGCGCTGGCCGTCGCTCGGCTCGTTGGCGGCTTCGTAATAGATCGCGGTGGTCAGGCATTGGAGCGCACGCGCCTTGTCCACGCCGCTGCCGGCGAGGTGGAAGGGCAGGGCGGGCTGGATCGATCCGTCGACCGGTGTGTCGAGCGCATCGGCGGGGATCGGCATGTCGGGAAGCGCGGTAGTGCCGGTCGTACCCGCGCTCACTGCGGCATCGTCATCGACGGCATAATAGAAGGCGGCGCCTGGGAAATGATCCTCGGCTTCATAGCCGACGGCCACCGGCTTGGGATCCGCCTTGGGCTTGGTGTCGGGGGCGAGCGCCTGGGCGGAGAAGCCTGCGCCGATCAGCGACGCGACGATTGCCGCTGCGATCCCCCGCGCCTGCATCTTCGAGAAACGCCGCCAGAACACGCGTGCCCAACCCCGTACGGGCCCCTTGCCCGGGCGTGGCTATAGTCGATTTCGGGCCCCCCCGCGCCCCCGGATTTTCCCATGTCCTATGGCGAAACACTTGATGGTAAAGGTAATTTTAACCATGTGAGGTGCGCAGCACTGGCAGCGCGCTGCGGATCACGCCGAATGCCGAACGCAGGAAAAGGGCAGCGATGGCTGCGCCCACCAGTATGTCTGGCCAAGGCGAGGCAAAGATCGCAACGCCGCCCGCCGCTACCAGCACACCGATGTTCGACACCACGTCGTTGCGTGAGCATTCGAAGGTGCTGGCCATGTTCACGTCCTGCGCGCGGAAGCGCCACAGCAGCCGCAGGCAAAGCAGATTTGCGGCCAGCGCCAGCGTACCGAAGCCGAGCATCAGCGTGGAGGAGGGCGGGATGCCGCTCCGCAGCTTGATCGCGATGTCGATCAGGATGCCGATCCCGAAGGCGAGGATGAACACGCCCTTGGCCAACGCCGCGCCACCCTTCCACCGGTCGCTGCGGGCCAGTGCATAGAGGCTGAGCCCATAGACCAGCGCGTCGCCGAGCATGTCGACCGCATCGGCCATCAGCGCCGCGGAGCCGGCGATCACGCCGGCTCCGAACTCGAGGAAGAACATCGTCGCGTTGATCGCCAGCACGATGGTGAGCACCCGGCGCTGCTCGGCCTGGACGGCGAGGCGCTCAAGTTCCTTTCCCTTCGCGGAGCAGCAATGTTCGGCCATGTCGAACCTCCCGCGGCCAGCCTAGGCCTTGGTGCTGTAATAGGAAGCGCGGAACCCGTTGGCGAACTCGGTAAGCCGGCCTTCGCCAATGGCCTCGCGCAGGTCCTGCATCAGCACCTGGTAGAACCAGATATTGTGCTCGGTCATCAGCATCGCGCCGAGAATCTCGCCGGCGCGGACGAGATGATGGAGATAGGCGCGGCTCCAGGTGCCGCAGACCGGGCACGGGCAGGCGGGATCGAGCGGGCCCTGGTCCTCGGCGAACTTGGCGTTGCGGATGTTGATCGGGCCGGTGCGGGTGAAGGCCTGGCCGGTACGCCCCGAGCGGGTGGGCAGCACGCAATCGAACATGTCGATGCCGCGCTCGACCGCGCCGACGATGTCGTCGGGCTTGCCTACGCCCATCAGGTAACGCGGCTTGCTCGCATCGAGCTGGCCGGGCGCATAGTCGAGCACGCCGAACATCGCTTCCTGGCCCTCGCCAACCGCGAGGCCGCCCACGGCATAGCCGTCGAACCCGACATCGAGCAGCGCGTCGGCGGAGTATTTGCGCAGCCCCTCGTCGAGTGCGCCCTGCTGGATGCCGAAGATCGCATTGTGCTCGGCATGCTCCTCGGCGGCGAAGAAGGCGTCGCGGCTGCGCTTCGCCCAGCGCATCGATCGCTCCATCGCAGCGGCCTGGACTTCGCGGGTCGAAGTGGTGGGGACGAGCTCGTCGAACGCCATGGTGATCGAACTGCCGAGCAGGCGCTGGATCTCGATCGAGCGCTCCGGCGAAAGCATGTGGCGGGTGCCGTCGAGGTGCGACTTGAAGGCGACGCCTTCCTCGCTGCGGGTGGTCAGGTCGGACAGGCTCATCACCTGATAGCCGCCCGAATCGGTGAGGATCGGGCGATCCCAGTGCATGAACTTGTGCAGGCCGCCGAGCCGGGCGACGCGCTCGGCGCCGGGGCGCAGCATCAGGTGATAGGTGTTGCCGAGGATGATGTCGGCGCCGGCGGCGCGCACGTCCTGCGGCCTCATCGCCTTGACGGTGGCGGCGGTGCCGACCGGCATGAAGGCGGGCGTGCGGATATCGCCGCGCTGCATGGCGATGGTGCCAAGGCGCGCCTTGCCGTCGGTGGCGTGGATGGTGAACTCGAAACGGGACATGCGCAGGGCCTTGCCCCCTTTGGCGGAGGAGCGCAACGGGAGGGGATGACCAGCAACCTCCTCGCCGACCTGCCCGATGCCAGCGCCGACGAAGTGTTCACCGAGCTGCTGCGCCGTCCGGGCGTCCGCATCGAGCGGATCGTCTCGCAGGGGCAGGCGACGCCCGAGGATGCGCCGATGGTGCAGGACTGGGACGAATGGGTGCTGCTGCTCGAAGGCGTGGCCGGGCTGCGGCTCGAGGAGGGAGAGGCGGTCACGCTACGCCCGGGCGATCACCTGCTGATCGCCGCTGGGAAGCGTCATTGGGTGACCTGGACGGCCGAGGATCGGCCTACGGTGTGGCTGGCGGTGCATTTGGGCTGAGGTCGAGCGACCAGGTCTCGCCCATCAGCGGTTCGCCGAACCGGGTGTGGACTTCGCTGCTGACCAGCTCGAAGCCATGCGCGGCATAGATGCGCCGGGCGCTGGTGAGGATGGTGTGGGTCCATAGCTCGAGCCGCTGATAGCCCGCCTGGCGCGCGAATTCGATGCAGCTACGGACCAGCGCTTCGCCGATGCCAAGGCCGCGGGCATGGCTTTCGACATAGAGCAGGCGAAGCTTGGCAACGCTGTCGCCGCCATCGGCGAGCATCACCGATCCGAGCATCTCACCGCCGCGCTCGGCGACCCAGCATTGCTCGCGGCCCGGCTGGAAGTCGCGCAGGAAGCTGGTGGTCACGTCGTTGAGCAGCAGCTCCATCGGACGCTCCCAGCCATAATTTTCGGCATAGAGGATCGCCTGGCGGCTCGCGATCGCACCCATGTCGCCCGGGCGCAGCGTGCGGATCTCCCAGCTTCCCGCCCCACCTTCGATCAATGCGCGCGCCGCCGCGAGATGGTGGCCGAGCGTGGCGGCGGCGGTGGGGCCGAGGGATTCGAGCTGGCGGCGGCTGTGGGCGCGAGTCGTGTCGTCGAGCGCGTCAAAGGCGGTGCGGCCGGCGGGTAGCAGGACGATCGGGCGCTGGCGGGCATCCTCCTCGCCGCGTTCGCGCGCGATCCAGCCGCGATCCTCGAACCGCTTGACCGCGCGGCTGACATAGCCGGCATCGAGGTCGAGCGCGTCCTGCAATTCGGTGGCGAGGACCGGATGCCGCGCGGCGATCTCGTAGAGGAGGCGTGCTTCGGCCACGCCCATCTCGCTGTCCATGTAGCGCGGCGCCAGCACCGCCGCGAAGCGGGTATGCGCCCGGTTGAAGGCGCGGAATTGTTCGATGGCCTGATCCATGCGGGCAATCTGCACCGACATAGTTGATTGAGTCAACTATGTCGGTGCAACGAAACCGGCGCTGCGCCACCGAAGAAGAAGCGGGACCCCGGCTCAAGGCCGGGGTGAAGACGCAAACGGAAGCGTCCCTTTTGCGCGCCTAGGGGACCAGGGTAGTAAAGACGAACACCCCGAAGATGACGAGGTGCACCACGCCCTGCAGCACCGTGGTGCGGGCAGTGGCGAGCGACTGGGTGGTCACCAGCAGGGTCAGCGACAGCAGCACGATGCCCTTGGAATCGAGGCCGAGCGCCAGGGGCAGGTCCTGGACCAGCGACAGCATCGCCACCGCCGGAATGGTGAGGCCGATCGTCGCCAGCGCGGAGCCGAGCGCGAGGTTGAGGCTGGTCTGCAGCCGGTTGGCCATCGCGGCGCGCACCGCGGCGACACTTTCCGGGAGCAGGACCAGCGCGGCGATCACTACGCCGACCACGGCGTGCGGTGCGCCGGCCGAGGCGACGCCTTCCTCGATCGCCGGTGCCAGCGCCTTGGCGAGCAGCACCACCTCGACCAGGCAGGCGACGAGCAGCACGCCCGACAGCGCCGTCTGCTTGTCGCTGGGCGGCGGAGCATGCGCTTCGGGGTCTTCGGTTTCCCCGCCGGGCGGCAGGAAATAGCCCCGGTGGCGCACCGTCTGCACCATCACGAAGGTGAGGTAGAGCAGCAGCGACACGATCGCGACAAAGGCGAGCTGCGACGGCGCGTAATAGGGGCCGTGCTCGGACGCGAGGAAATTGGGCAGCACCAGCGTCAGCACGGTGAGCGTGCAGAGCGTCGCCAGCGAGGCGCTGACGCCGACCTGCTGGAAGCTCTGCTCATGGTGGCGCAGCGCGCCGAACAGGATGAACGCGCCGAGCAGGCCGTTGAGGATGATCATCACCGCCGAGAATACGGTGTCGCGTGCCAGCGTCTCGGCGCCGGCCTTGCCCTGCAGCATCAGGGTGAGGATCAGCCCGACCTCGATCACCGTGACGGCGAGGGCGAGCAGGAAGGTGCCGAACGGCTCGCCCATCTTGTGCGCGATCAGCTCGGCATGATGGACGGCGGCCAGCACGGTGGCGATCAGCACGGTGCCGAGCAGCAGCGGCGGGAGCGTGAAGGAGCTGCCGAAAAGGAGGCTCAGCGCACCCGCGAAGGGGGGGAGCCAGATCCAGGTCCAACGCAAACGTTCCATGTCCGTACCTTACAGGTCGGGGGAATGCGTTCAACCGAAACGGGCCTCAGCGGCTGGCGGACACATAGTCGATGATGTCCTGCGGGGTGCGGAACATCACGTCGGGCTCCATCGCGGCGAGCAGCTCCTCGGCGGCATAGCCCCACAGTACCGATCCGGCGCGCATGCCGACTTCGCGGGCGGCATCGACATCGCGGGTCTCGTCGCCGATCGCCAGCACCTCGTGCGGCTTCACGCCCATCTTCCTGAGCACGCGGCGGAACTTGGGTGCCTTGCCGAACAGTGACGAGCCGCAGGCGAAGAAATCGATCCGGGCGGCATGGACCGGGCCCAGGATCTTGCGCGCATTGGCTTCGGCGTTCGACGTGACCAGTGCGATCTTCACGCCGGTGGCGGCGATCTGCTCGAGCAGGTCGGGGGTTCCCGGGAACAGCTCGATCTGGTGCGCATTGCGGCCGACCAGGCGGCGCACATGGCGGGCGATCAGCGGCAGCTTCCACTTCGAGATGCCGAGGAACTCGATCACATCGCGCGAACTCTTGTTGCGCAGCATGTCGACTTCGTGCTCCGCGACCGTGCGGAAGCGGAACTTGCGCGCAAGCTCGTCGACGACAGACAGGAACCAGTCGCCGCTGTCGGAAAGCGTGCCGTCGAAATCGAAGATGACCAGCCGAATGGGCGACGCGTCACTCATGCGCGTGTCCACTCCCATGCATCCGACATTCCGCCCCGTCCCCCAATTCGATCTGAACGGTCGTATGATCGATCCTGAAGTCGTGCGCCAGCCGATGTTGCAGCGCGATCAGGAAAGCATCGCCGGGATGGCCGTCCGGCATGACGAGATGTGCGGTGAGCGCGGCCTCGGTGGTGCTCATCGGCCAGATATGGAGATCATGGACGCGCGTCACGCCGGGCATCGAGGCGAGCGCGGCTTCGACCGCGGCGGAATCGATGCCCTTGGGAACGGCCTGCAGCGCCATGGTCAGCGATTCGGTGAAGAGCCCCCAGCTGCTCCAAAGGATCACGCCCACGATGACCAGGCTGATCGCGGGGTCGATCCAGTCGGCGCCGGTGAACAGGATCAGCGCGCCGGCGATCACCACGCCGGCCGAGACCGCGGCATCCGCCGCCATGTGGAGATAGGCGCCGCGGATGTTGACGTCGCCCTTGCGGCCGCTGGCGAAGAGCAGGGCGGTCGCCAGGTTGACGACGATGCCGGCGCCGGCGACGAGCATCACCGTCATGCCCGGCACGTCGCGCGGTTCGGACAGGCGCTGGATCGTCTCGAGCAGGATCGCGCCGACTGCGACGAACAGCAGCACAGCATTGGCGAGCGCCGCCAGGATCGACGAGCCGCGCAGGCCATAGGTGAAGCGTGGCGAGGCGGGGCGCTTGGCCAGTTCGGCACCGCCCCAGGCGATCAGCAGGCCAAGCACGTCGGACAGATTGTGCCCGGCATCGGCCAGCAACGCCATCGAATGGGTCAGGAAGCCCGCCGCGCCCTCGACCAGCACGAAGGCGAGGTTCAGCGCGGTGCCGATGGCGAAGGCACGGCCGAAATCCGCGGGCGCATGGCTGTGCCCATGGCCGTGATGTGCATGTCCGTTGTGGCTGTGGTTGTGATCGTGCGCGGCCATGGACTCGCTTTAGCTAAGTCGCTGCATGTGATGCTAGGACATCAGTTCGGGCCGCGGCCCTTCTTTCCACGTCCTGCGCCGGGAGGCGGCATCTGCGGGCGGATGGTGACGAGTTCTTTGCGCTCCAGCACGCCGTTCTTGTCGGCATCGAAGCGAGTGAAGAGCAGGTCGAAGCGCTCGGCGATCTCGGCGAAGGTGATCTTGTTGTCGCCGTCGCGATCGACTTCGAAGGGGCTGGGCACGGTGTTGCGATCGCCCATCCAGCGCTCCTGCCAGTCCGAATAGGCGATATAGCCGAGCCAGCCCTGGTGGCGGGTGTCGATCGCATCGAAGCTGCGTTTCAGGCCGGCATCGAATTCGGCGCGGGTGACCTTGCCGTCACCGTCCGCGTCGAAGGCGGCGATCATCATCGCCACGGGCTCGGCGATCACAGTGAAGGCGGGCTGCTCGCGCGTGCTGGTGCCGATCGGGTTGGCAGTATTCGCCGGCGGCATCGGGATGCCGACGCGATCCTGGGCATGGGCGGCCTGCGCAAAGGCGGGAGTCGCGATCAACGCCGCGAGCGCAAACAACAAACGCATGGGAACCCTTCCGAATCGCGATAACGAGGACCGCTACCGCGCTTGCCACCCAAGGCGCAATCCGTGGCGAAGGTGGGGCGTTGCGGACCACGCCCGTGCGTCGCATGATCGCGGTGCAGGTTCGGCGGGGGAAGCGTGTGAGCGAAGTGCGGGCGCGGCTGGATGCGGCGAAGGCGGCGATCGAAGCGGGAGAGCGCGATGCCGCCGCCCGCGCGCTGCGCCAGGCCGAAGCGCTTGATCCGCCCCAGCCCGGCGCGTGGCGGGCGATCGGCAATCTCTGGCATGCGGCGGGGGATGCCGGCGCGGGCGGCGCGGCGCATCTTCGCGCGGTCTCGCTCTCGGTATCCGATCCCGAGCTGATCGACGCGGCGGCGGCACTGGCGCAGGGGGCGCTCGACCGGGCCGAGATGCGATTGCGCGGCCGGCTCCATGCCCAGCCTACTGACGTTGCCGCGATCCGGATGATGGCCGAGCTGGCCGGGCGGCTGGGGCGCTGGCGCGATGCCGAGACCCTGCTGCGCCGCGCACTCGAGCTGGCGCCGGGCTTCGCCGCGGCACGGCATAATCTCGCGCTGGTCCTCCACCGGCATGGCCGGCCCGAGGACGCGCTGGCCGAGATCGATTCGCTGATCGCCGAGGCGCCGGAGGATCCGAGCAACGATATCCTCAAGGCGGCGATCCTGGGCCGCAGCGGCGACTATGATCTGGCGGTGGAGCTGTACCGCACGATCCTTGCCGAGCATCCGCGCCAGGCCAAGGTGTGGATGAGCCTGGGCCATGCGCTGAAGACGGTGGGCGAGCAGGCCGAGAGCATCGAGGCCTATCGCCGCAGCATCGAGCTGGAACCGGGTCTGGGCGGCAGCTGGTGGAGCCTCGCCAACCTCAAGACGTATCGCTTCACGGCTGCGGATGCCGATGCGATGCGCGGTGCGCTGGCCGACGATGCGATCAGCCATGACGACCGCTTTCACCTCCATTTCGCGCTGGGCAAGGCGGAAGAGGATGCCGGTCATTATGCCGGGAGCTTCGCACACTATGCCGAAGGCAATCGTCTGCGCCGGGCGATGATCCATTATGATGCGGATGAGACCAGCGCGCTGGTCGATCGCCAGCTGGCGACGCAGGATGCGGCGTTCTTTGCTACGCGGGCCGGCTGGGGGTCCCAGGCCGGGGATCCGATCTTCGTCGTCTCGCTGCCGCGCGCCGGATCGACGCTGGTTGAGCAGATCCTCGCCAGCCACAGCCAGGTGGAAGGCACGATGGAGCTGCCCGACATCGCCATGCTCGCGGGAAGGCTGGGGCCGGGCGGGCTCGCCGAGCTCGACGCGGAGACCGCCGCCGCCTGGGGGGCGGAATATCTCGATCGCACCCGGGTGCAGCGCAAGGCGGGCACCCCGCGCTTCGTCGACAAGATGCCGAACAACTGGCTCTATGCCGGGCTGATCCAGCTGATCCTGCCCAATGCGACGATCATCGATGCGCGGCGCCATCCGCTCAGCTGCGGCTTCTCGCTGTTCAAGCAGCATTTCGCGCATGGCCAGGCCTTCTCCTACGACCTGACCGAGATCGGCCGCTATTATGCCGACTATGTCCGCGCGATGGCCGGGATCGACGCGGCGCTGCCGGGTCGAGTCCACCGGGTGATCTATGAGCGCATGGTCGAGGACACCGAGGCGCAGGTGCGCGCGCTGCTCGCCGCTGCCGGGCTGGACTTCGAGCCTGGCTGCCTGGACTTCCACAAGACCGAGCGCGCGGTGCGCACCGCTTCCTCGGAGCAGGTTCGTCGCCCGATCTTCCGCGAGGGGATGGAGCAATGGCAGCATTTCGCGCCCTGGCTCGGCCCGATCGAGGGGGCGCTCGGGCCCGTTCTCACGGCCTATCCGGACGTTCCGCGACCGTGACATTTTTGCAATGCAGCGCGAACTTAATTCGCATAGTTCAGCACCTGCTTGACTTCACAGGTTTGTAATAACAGCCTTCCCGATCTTAGCTAAGGGGAGGCCGTTATGCGTTCGACGCGGGTTGCGCAGTTCCTTTTCGCAAGTACCATGCTCACAGGATTCAGCGGTGTTGCTGCGGCGCAGCAAGCGCCGTCCACGCCGGCGGAAACGCCGGAGAAACAGGACACGACGGGCTATCGCGATCCCAACGAGATCGTCGTTACCGCCACCAAGCGCGAAGCCAGTCTGCAGGACGTTCCGATCAGCATCACTGCCTTGAGCCCGGCCAAGCTCGAGGAGAACCACGTCTCCAGCTTCGACGACTATGTGAAGCTGCTGCCGAGCGTCAGCTACCAGTCGTTCGGACCGGGTGCCTCGCAGCTCTATTTCCGCGGCATCGCGACGGGCGGCGACGGTCTCGCCTCAGGGCCGTTGCCGGGCGCCGGCCTCTATATCGACGATGTGCCGGTGACCACCATCTATGGCTCGGTCGATCTCCATGCCTATGACCTGGCCCGGGTCGAGGCGCTGGCGGGGCCGCAGGGCACGCTCTACGGCGCGAGCTCGCTGTCGGGCACGCTGCGCATCATCACCAACAAGCCGAGCACCGCCGGCTTCGAGGCGGGCTATGACGTGCAGGTATCCAAGTTCGGCAAGGGCGATTTCGGCGGCCAGGTCGAAGGCTTCATCAACATCCCGATCAGCGAGACGATCGCCTTCCGCGCCTCGGGCTTCTTCGAGCATGAAGGCGGCTATATCGACAACACGCCGGGCACGCGCACCTATAACCGCCCGCACACCGACGGGCTGGGCAATGTCGTCGACGCACCGCTGACCATCAACAACAACGACCTGGTCAAGGACGACTATAACGACGTCGAGACCTATGGCGGCCGCGCCGCGCTCGGTATCGACCTTTCCGACAGCTGGACGGTGACGCCGGGCATCATCTACCAGCACCAGGAAGCGGGCGGCCAGTTCCTGTTCGATCCGCGCGTCGGCGACCTCAAGAACCACGATTTCATCGAGAGCCACAATCGCGACGAATGGTATCTCGCCTCGCTGACGATCAAGGGGCAGATCAGCAACTGGGACCTGACCTACACCGGCTCCTGGTTCCACCGCGTCGTCGACAACACCTCCGACTATTCCTATTTCAGCGTCGCCTACGACACCTATGCCGATTACAATTACTACAAGACGGCATCGGGGCAGGACATCGATCCCAGCCAGGCGGTACGCGGCTATGATCGCTACAAGAAATGGGCGAACGAGCTGCGGATCAGCTCGCCGGCGAAGAACCGCTTCCGCCTGACCGCCGGCCTGTTCGCGCAGCACCAGATCGACGATCGCATCGCCGAATATATTCTGCCGGGCGTCAGCACCGCGGTGAACCCGTTCAGCCCGCCGGTGCCGGGCGGCGGCCCCGACGATGTCTATTTCACCACCATCCACCGCGTCGACCGCGACTATGCCGCGTTCGGCGAGGCGGAGTTCGACATCCTGCCGAACCTCACGCTGCTCGCCGGCATCCGCGGCTTCATCGCCAACAACACGCTGAACGGCTTCTCGGGCGGCTATGGCGCGTTCGATCGCCAGGTCACGCTGTTCGGGTGCACGGGGACCACGGTCCAGGAATGTCCGAACATCGACAAGAAATATGTCGAGCGCGGCGAGACGCACAAGGCGACGCTCACCTGGAAGCCGAGCCCGGACAAGCTGCTCTACGCCACCTACTCGACCGGCTTCCGCCCGGGCGGCAACAACCGTGACGCGTTCGCGCTCGGCCAGCTGCAGGACATCCCGGCATACAAGGCGGATACGCTCATCAACTACGAGATCGGCTGGAAGACGAGCTGGTTCGATCGCCACCTGACCTTCAACGCGGCGCTGTTCTGGGAAGAGTGGAAGGACGTCCAGTACAGCCTGCCCGGCGTGCTCGGCATCTTCTACACGGTGAATGCGGGCAAGGCGCGCTCGCGCGGCTTCGAGGGCGATATCAGCTGGTCACCGATGCGCGGGCTGACCTTCACCGGCTCGGGCACCTATGTCGATGCGAAGCTGACCCAGCCCTTCTGCGACCAGGTCAATGGCTGCGATCCGGCCAATGGCGGCCAGGTATTCGCGCCCAAGGGCACGCGACTGCCGGTTACCCCCAAGGTCAAGTTCAACCTCGGTGCGCGCTACGAATTCCTGCTCGGCGCGGATAAAGCCTTCCTGCAGGGCAATCTGAACCATCAGAGCGGCACGACCTCGTACCTGACGCCGGACGGCAATGCGGCGCTCGGCAACACGGACCAGTTCACCACGGTCGACTTCTCGGCCGGCTACCGCTTCGCGAATTTCTCGATCGAGGCGTTCATCCAGAACGCCTTCGACGAGCGGGGCATCCTGAGCAAGAACATCACCTGCGCGCCGAGCCTTTGCGCACCCTATGCGCGGCTCTATCCGACCAAGCCGCAATATTTCGGGATCAAGTTCGGCCAGCGTTTCTGACGCGGCACGGCACGGGGCGCCTCACGGCAACAGCAGCGAGGCGTCCCCGTAGCTGTAGAAGCGATAGTGATCGGCGATGGCATGGGCATATGCAGCCTGCATCCGGTCGAGCCCCATCAGGGCAGAAACCAGCATGAACAGCGTCGAGCGCGGCAGGTGGAAGTTGGTCACCAGGCCGTCGATTCCCTTGAAGCGGTAGCCGGGGGTGATGAAGATCGCGGTGTCGCCTTCGAACGCGCGGATGATCTTGTCGTCGCCGGCGGCGCTCTCGATCAGGCGCAGGCTGGTGGTGCCGACCGCGATCACCCGGCCGCCCTTTGCGCGGACGGCGTTGAGGTGGTCTGCGGTGGCCTGGTCGATGCGGCCCCATTCGGCGTGCATCTTGTGGTCCGCGGTGTCCTCGGCCTTGACCGGCAGGAAGGTGCCCGCGCCGACATGGAGGGTCAGCGTGGTGTGGCCGACCCCGGCGGCGGCGAGCGCAGCAAGCAGATCCGGCGTGAAGTGCAGCGCCGCGGTGGGGGCGGCGACGGCGCCCGGCTCGTTGGCGAACATCGTCTGGTAATCGTCGGCGTCCTGGGCGTCGGTCGGGCGCTTGGATGCGATATAGGGCGGCAGCGGCATGCGGCCGCAGCGCTCGAGCAGCAGCTCGACCGGCTCGTCGCCGTGGAAATCGAGCGCGAAGCTGCCATCCTCGGCGCGGTCGCCGGCGGTGGCGAGCACGCCATTGCCGAAATCGACCGTGTCGCCGTCGCGCAGCCGCTTGGCGTTGCGGATGAAGGCGCGCCAGCGGCGCGGTCCCTCGCGCTTGTGGAGGGTGGCGCCGATCTTCGCCTCGCCCCTTGTGCCCTCGAGCTGGGCGGGGATCACCCGGGTGTCGTTGAAAACCAGGCAATCGCCGGCGCGCAGCTGGCCGGGCAGGTCGCGGACATGGAGGTCGCGCGTGGCCTCGGGGCCGTCGAGCACGAGCAAACGCGCCGTGTCGCGCGGGGCCGCGGGGCGCAGCGCGATACGGTCGTTCGGCAGCTCGAAATCGAAAAGGTCGACGTTCACCGGATTATTGCGGTAGCGTCGCCTTCACCTCGCCCGGCGGCAGCGCCTTGGGGGCGTCGGCTGCAAGGTTCGCATAAGGCGGCGGGTTGTCGGAAAGGATATAGGCGTGGACGATCTTGGTCGGGTTCGCCGGCGGCTCGCCGCGCTCGATCTTGTCGATCCACTCCATACCGGCGGTGACGCGGCCGAACACGGTATAATCGTGGTCGAAGGCGAGCTTCGGGGCCATCATGATGTAGAACTGGCTGTTCGCGCTGTTCTCCGCGTCGGTCTTCTGCTCGGGCGTGGCGTTTTCCGGCGCGCCGCGGCGGGCGGCGGCGACGGTGCCGCGGACGTGCGGCAGGTTGTTGAACTCGGCCGGCACGTTGGGCAGGTCCGAATCGCCGGTGCCATCGCCCTTGGGATCGCCGCCCTGCGCCATGAAATAGGGGGCATCGACGACGCGATGGAAGTTCAGGCCGTCATAGAAGTGGCGGCGGGTAAGCGTCTTGATGCGCTCGACCATCTTGGGCGCAGCATCGGGACGCAGGCGGATCAGCACGCGGCCGCCGGTCGACAGGTCGAGCACCCAGGTCTCGGCCGGATCGGCGGGGACGACAGCGGGATAGATGCTGTTCACATCCGCGGCGCTTACGCCCTTGAGCGGCTCAGCGACCGGCTTGGGGGCCTTGCCGCCGCCCTGGGCGAGGGCAGGGGTGGCAAACATCATCAAGGCCGAAGCGGCCAGCGCGGCAACGAAACGCATTAACTTCCCCACTCCAAACCCATTCTCGACTGGCCGCTCTAGCCCAATCGCGCGGGCTCAACCACTCCCTTTGCGACCGATCGTCGCGATCCGGGTAACCATCTCGTCATTAACCGCGGGTGACACGAACTTGCGGATGTCGCCGCCATAGAGGGCGATCTCCTTGACCAGCCGGCTGGCGATCGGCTGCAGCGAGACATCGGCCATCAGGAAGACCGTCTCGATCTTGCTGTTCAGCTGCTGGTTCATGCCGGCCATCTGATATTCGTATTCGAAGTCGGCGACGGCGCGCAGACCGCGGACGATCATGCCGGCGCCTTCGCGCTCGGCAAAGTCCATCAGCAGCGAATCGAAGCTGACGACATGAATCTCGCCGGCGATCCCCTCGACCTCGCGCTTCACCATCTCCATCCGCTCCTCGACGCTGAACATCGGGTTCTTCGAAGGGTTGGTGGTGACGCCGATGACGAGCCGGTCGACCAGCTTCGCGCCGCGGCGGATGATGTCCATATGGCCAAGCGTGATGGGATCGAAGGTGCCGGGATAGACGCCGGTGCGGGTGGTCATGCTGTACCTCGTCGCAGGATCGAACCCGGACGTGCTGCGGGTGCGAAGCCAAGTCAAGACCGGCTGCGCGCTTGCGGCACGCCGGGCTTTCGGCCAGCCTGCGGCGATGATCGACGATGTGCGTGACAATGCGGTGCTGGTGCTCGAGATCGGCTATTACGACGCAGCCGATGCGCGGACCTCGGGCACGGCGATCGAGCGGCTGGCCAATGCCTTCGCCCAGGAGACGCGGGACGGGCAGAACCGCCATGGCCTGGAGATCATCCGGGTGGAGATCGCCAGCCTCCATGCCTGGTTTGACCTCGGCAAGACCTTGCTCGACCTGTACGACCAGCGCGCACTGTTCGGCGGCTTCCTGCAGACCGTGGCGGTGGCGCTGGAGACGGTGATGAACGCGAGCGGCGGGCAGGTCGCGCAGATCTCGGCCTCGGTGCGGACCTTCCTGACGTCGCTCGCCGGGCCGATCGTCCGCAAGCAGGCCTCGCACGCCAAGCTCTATGTGAAGGGCGACAATAACACGATCATCTATATCGAGAGCCTGCAGGCCGAGCGGATCGACCAGCTGTTCGACGCGCCGAAGCGGGTGCGCAGCGGCGGCGGGTTCATTCTCTCCGATCAGACCGAGGTCTTAGATCGAATGATAGCAGCCCAGCGCGCTGTTGAGACTGAGGTGGCGGAAGCGATAGCAACGCAATTCGAGCCGAACAGGGCTATTTCCGCTGCGCCAGAAGATACACAGGCGACGCTGCTGAGCATCGGCGGGCAATGGTATGCGCGGCCGGCCGGGTTTCATGGGGTGATGCTGCCGGTGGGCGAGGGCAGTGCGGCGCTGGACGGGCTGAGCGAAGGCAAGTCCCATATTGCGAGCGGGACGGTGGTGCGCGAGGGCGGGAACCCCACGGTGTTCCGGGTTGCCAGTATCGGGTGAGCCGCGTCCTACAGCGCGGTGGCTGCGACTCGCGAAAGTACACAAAGTACAGGCCAAGAGCGGGTTTTTGGCGCGCTATTTTCCCTGTTTTCTCGGTAACGCGGTGCGTCTCGCAACATTGTTGCTTGGGCGTGATCCTATTTTCCTACCGGGTCAAAGAGCGGCCGGGTGGTAGCCCGGCTGCGGGAGGCAAGCAGGCGAAATCCTACATTGCAAGGAGCATCTTCTCGCCTCCCTTGCAGGGAGGGGAATCAAGGAAAGGGACTAGCGATCCCGTTCGAGCGTGTACCGGGCGATGTCGCGCAGCAGGTCGGCTTCGGCGCCATAGGGCTTGAGGTGCTCGATCGCCTGGTCGACCAGCATGCGGGCCTGTTCCCGGGCGCGTTCCAGTCCGAGGAGGGAGAGGAAGGTTTCCTTGCCCGCCTCGCCATCCTTCTGGAGCTTCTTGCCGACCAAAGCTTCGTCGCCCTCGGCATCGAGGATGTCGTCGGCGATCTGGAAGGCGAGGCCGACGTCTCGGGCATAGCCGCGCAGGCCCGTGCGGCCCTCGATCGGCACGCGGCCGAGGATCGCGCCGCTCTCCACCGCGCAGCTGATCAGCGCACCGGTCTTCATCGCCTGGAGCCGCGTGACGGTGGCGAGGTCGAAGCTCGATTTCTCGGCTTCCAGGTCCATCATCTGGCCACCCGCCATGCCGGCCGGACCGGCAGCGACCGCGAGCGTACCCGACAGCTCGATGCGCACGAACGGATCGGAATGGGTCTTCTCGTCGGCGATCACTTCGAAGGCGAGCGCGTGCAGGCAGTCGCCCGCCAGGATCGCGGTGGCTTCGTCGAATGCCTTGTGCACCGTCGGCTTGCCGCGGCGCATGTCGTCATCGTCCATTGCGGGCAGATCGTCGTGGATCAGCGAATAGACATGGATGCATTCGAGCGCGAGCGCGGTGCGCGCGATGCAGGTCCGGTCGACGCCGAACAGCTGGGCCGTGGCCGAGACGAGCAGCGGGCGCAGCCGCTTGCCGCCGCCGATCGCCGCGTGGCGCATCGCCTCGTAGAGCCCCTTGCGCGGATCACCGGGCACGGCGAGCAGCAGATCGAACTGGCGGTCCATCTCCGCCGAGACCTGCTTGAGCGCCCCCTGGAGCGCGAGGGAGGCGTGCGCCATGGGTCGGGTCAGCCGGCGTTGAACGGCGCGGTGGCGGCGGCGCGGCCTTCCGCATCGGTGCGGATCGCCTCGATCCGCGCCTGGGCGGCATCGAGCCGCGCGGCGCATTGCCGGCGCAGCCGATCGCCGCGCTCATAGAGATCGATCGCTTCCTGGAGCTGGGCCTCGCCGCTCTCCAGTCGAGCGACGATGCGCTCCAGTTCCTTCAGCGCTTCCTCGAACGAGAGCGCAGTTACGTCCGCTTCTTCTGCCATGCGCCCGCTATGCGCCGGGCCGGGGCTGGATGGCAACCTGCCTCGGTATGATTGCAACCGGGCATCCTCCACCCTAGCTCCGCGTTACCTCGGCTGAAGGAGACTTGCCCATGTTCACCAGCATCAATCCCGCCACCGGAGAGACGATCGAAACCTATCCGGAGCTGGACGCGGACGGGATCGAGACGGCGCTGGCCCGGGCCGAGGCAGGGTTTCGGTCGTGGCGCGATTCGTCGCTGGAGCAGCGCACCGAATTGCTGGGCAAGATCGCTGACGCCTGGGAAGCCAACAAGCGGCATCTTGCCGAGACCGCGACGCGCGAGATGGGCAAGACGCTGGCGAGCGCGATCGCCGAGGTGGAGAAGTGCATCAGCGGCTTCCGCCATTATGCCAAGGCGGGGCCCGGCTATCTCGAGCCGACCACGGTGCAGACTGCCGGCGGCGGCCATGCCGTGGCACGCTGGCTGCCGATGGGGCCGGTGCTGGCGGTGATGCCGTGGAACTTCCCCTATTGGCAGGTGATCCGCTTCCTCGCGCCGACGATCATGGCGGGTAATGTCGGTCTGCTGAAGCACGCCTCGAACGTGCAGGGCTGCGCGGCGCTGATCCAGCAGATGATGAGCGCTGCCGGCGCGCCCGACGGGCTGTTCCAGAACCTGCCCATCAAGTCCGACAAGGTGGCCGCGATCATCGCCGACAAGCGGGTGGTGGCAGTGACGCTGACCGGCAGCGAAGGCGCGGGCATGCAGGTGGCGCAGGCGGCCGGCCGCGCGCTCAAGAAGGTGGTGCTCGAGCTGGGTGGCTCCGATCCGCTGATCGTGATGCCCTCGGCCGATCTCGACCTGGCGGCGAAGACCGCGGTGACGGCGCGCACCCAGAATGCCGGGCAGAGCTGCATCTGCGCCAAGCGGATGATCGTGCACGCCGATGTCTATGACGCGTTCCTGGAGAAGTTCGAGGGCGGCATGAAGGCGCTGAAGATCGGCGATCCGATGGAGAAGGACACCGGCATGGGCCCGCTTTCCAGCGTGGCCCAGCGCGATACGGTACTGGAGCAGGTCGAGCGTGCGGTGGCCGAAGGCGCGACCCTTCGCTTCGGGGCGGAGAAGATCGAGCGCGACGGCGCCTGGATGACCGCCGGCGTGCTGACCGACATGGATCCCGAGAGCGACGTGGCGAAGGAGGAAGTCTTCGGACCCGTGGCTGCGGTCTACAAGGTTGCCGATATCGATGCGGCGATCGCACTGGCCAATGACGTCCCCTACGGGCTGGGCTCCTCTGTGTGGACGCAGGACGAGGATGAGATCGAGCGCTTCGCGCGCGATATCCAGGCCGGCATGACCGCAGTGAACTCGCTGCTCGCCTCGACGCCCGAGGCGCCGTTCGGAGGCGTGAAGCTGTCGGGCCATGGCCGCGAGCTCGGCCCCTGGGGGCTGCACGAGTTCATGAACCTGAAGGCGGTGATGTTCGGGAAGAATGTGGTGGCGGGGGATTAGAACCTTCTTAGCCCCTCCCCCATGGGGGAGGGGCCTATTGGGTTACGAAACCACGAACTTGCCCGTCATCCCGAAGCTTGCGTGGAGCAGGTGGGTGCACTTGATCGGGTAGGTGCCGGCCCTGGGCGCGGTGAAGTGCAGGTCGACCGCGTCACCGCTGTCGAGCTCGATCTTGCCGTCCCGGATCTTCGCCCGGTCCGCCGGCGCGATCGTGGCGGCGGCGAAGAAGTCCCTGGCCGCGAAATTGTGCCCGCCGCTGCTGGTCAGGTGCAGCACATAGGCCTGGCCGTGCACCAGCGTGATGGTCGATGGCGTGAACGTGAAGCTGGAGAGCGCGACGTCGATCCGCTGCTCCGAGGCCGGGGCCGCCGCCGTGAGGGCCAGAGCCAGCACGGCCAGCGACGCCCTCATCCCTGCTGCTCCGAGCGTACTTCGTTGAGCAGGTCCTTGCGGCTGAGCTTGCCGACCATCGTCTTGGGCAGGCTCTCGCGCACCATCACTTCGGCGACGCGCTCATGCTTGCCGACGCGGGCGTTGACCCACTGGGCCAGCGCGGCGCCGGTGATCGGCGTGGCGTCCTCGTCCAGCGTCACATAGGCGTGCGGCATCTCGCCATGATAGGGATCGGGCAGGCCGATCACGAGCGCCTCCTTCACGGCCGGGTTCTGGTAGAGCACCGCCTCGATCTGGCTGGGGAACACCTTGAACCCGCCGACCGCGATCATGTCCTTCAGCCGGTCGACGATCTGGATATAGCCGTCCTCGTCGATCAGCCCGACATCGCCGGTGCGCAGCCAGTGCGGCTCGCCCTCGACGCTGACGAACACCTCGGCATCGGCCTCGGGACGGTTCCAATAGCCCTGCATGATCTGCGGGCCGTGGACGACGATCTCGCCGGGCTCGCCCTCGGGCGGAGGACGCGTTGGGTCTTCCTTGTCGACCAGGCGGACACGGGTGCCCTGGATCGGCTGGCCGATCGTGCCGGGCTTGTTGAGCTCGGTATAGGGATTGGTCGAGACCACGCCCGAGCTTTCCGACAGGCCATAGCCCTCGATCACCCGGGCGCCCGTGACCCGCTCCCATTCTTCCTTGAGCTGGGCGGGCAGGGGCGCGCCGCCCGAGATGCAGAAGCGCAGCGACTTGAAGTCATCCGGCTTCATGCCGGGCGCGTCGAGCAGAGCCTGGTACATGGTCGGGACGCCGGGCAGCGAGCGCGGGCGGGTGCGGCGCAGCTCGGCCAGCGCCTGCTTGGCGTTGAAGCGCGGCAGCATCACGATCTCGCCGCCGGTGACCACGGTGCGGTTGAGCACGCAGGTATTGGCGAAGACGTGGAAGAAGGGGAGGACACCGAGGATCCTGTCCTTGGCGGTGGCCATTTCCGGATCGAGCCGGGCGACCTGGCGGGCATTGGCCGACAGGTTCTGGTGGGTCAGCACCGCGCCCTTGGGCGTGCCGGTGGTGCCGCCGGTATACTGGATCAGCGCGACGTCCTTCTCGGGATCGATGCTGGGCGCGTCGCAGGCGCCGTCATTGGCGATCAGTTTCGAGAAGGCGATGATCCGCTCGTCATGCGGGCGCTCGGTGACTTCCGCGCTCTTGAACAGCCTGTAGAAGAAGGACTTGGCCGGGGGCAGGGCGCCGGCGACCGATCCGACCACCAGCCGCTCGAGCGCGCTCTGCTCGAGCACTTTGAGCGCGGTCGGCAGCAGCGCCGAGGCGGAGATGGTGAAGAGCAGCCTCGTGCCCGAATCGGCGACCTGGTGGCTCAGCTCCTCGACCGTGTAGAGCGGCGAGAAGTTCACCACCGTCGCGCCGAGCTTGAGGATGCCGTAATAGGCGGCGACGTAATGCGGGACGTTGGGCAGGAAGAGCCCGATGCGGTCGCCCGGGCCATATCCCAGTGCCTTGAGCCCGCAGGCGACGCGGTTCACGCCGTCTAGCGTCTCGCCATAGCTGTAGTGCCGGCCCATGAAATCGAGCAGGGGCGCCTGCGGATGGGCGCGGGCGCTAGCCTCGAACAGCTCGACCATGGATTGGGGCGGGAACTGGGTGTCCCATGCACCCGGGTGACGATACGCGGTACGCCAGATCTGTTCGGGGTCAGTCATTGACACTGGTGTAAGCAAGCCTTTGTGGGGGTCAAGTCGTAAGCCGCTTGCTCCACGTAACGAGCACGGAAATCGCGAAGATCCCGATATCGACGACGGCCTCGATCCGCTGCGGCGCGAGATCGTCCACGCGGTGCATGTGGAGGGCGATGTCGGCGCGGCGATTGGGGGAAGCGACGGCGAGCAGTGCAAGCGCAGCTAGCGCCCCGAAAGCGATCTTTCTGGCTCGTCCCGACATGGTTACCCGCATACGCCCGAAGCCGCATCCGGGCAAGCGAATCAGGCGCCTTCGCGGTGTCGGGATCAGGCCGCTTCGCGGCGGGCTCTGGCGCGGTCCCGGCCGGCCGACTTGGCCTCGAACAGGGCGATGTCGGCGCAGCGATAGAGCGCCTTCCAGTTCTTGTCGTCGGCGAGCGGGCCGGTACAGGCGCCGATGCTGGCGGTGACCTTGAGGTCGAAGGGCATGCGCGTCTGGCGGAGCTTGTTGAGCAGCTGCTCGGGCTCGATCGGGGTGCCGCTGTGCGAAAGCAGCGCGAATTCCTCGCCGCCCAGCCGGGCGACCAGCGAATCCGCCGGCGTGGCGGAGCGCAGCGTGCGGGCGAACAGGCGCAGCACCTCGTCGCCGCCGTCATGGCCGAGCGTCTCGTTGACGCGCTTGAAATGGTCGATATCGACAATCAGCAATTGTTGTTCGCCCGGGCGACCGAGCGCCTGGTCGAGGAAGGCGCGGCGATTGAGCAGGCCGGTGAGCGGATCGGTATCGGCAAGGCGGCGCGCGAGCACTTCGCGGGTGATCGCCTCATCCCGCTCGTCGCGCAGGAACTTGATGCGATAGGCGACGGCCAGCGCCGAGACGAGCGCTTCGAACATCATCGATACGATCGTCGAATTGTCGAGCCAGAAGCTCCACGGCAGCACATGGAGATTGGCGAGGACGCGCATCATCGCGAGCACGACCGGGGCGCTCCAGGCGAGGGCGAACAGCCACAGGAAATGCGAGCGCTGCATCCAGGCGTACCAGAGCGTCGGCACCACGATCGAGATCAGGCCGAGGATGGTCAGCGTGTAGAACATGTCGGCCAGGCGGAGATCGATCGCGCCGAACAGGAACACGATGATGCCGGACAGCGGCACGGCGGTGGCGACCAGGCGCGTATAGATGTCGAGCCGGCGCGAGCGGATCTTCATCTCGAAGAAGCTGAGGGTGAACAGTGCCGCGGCGCCGCCGGCCAGGCCCAGGAACAGATAGTTGAAGCGCAGCCGGTCGTTGTTGACCATGTCCGGCCAGAACCAGGCCATCGCGCCCGAGGAGGACAGGCCATAGCCGATCAGCACGGTAAGCAGCGCACAGTAATGGAGCTGGAAGCGGTAGCGCATCGCGCACCACAGCGCGAAATTATAGACGATCAGCGCCAGGCACATCCCGGCGAACCCGGTGTAGAGCGCGGCCATGGCGAGGTTGGTCGTGGCGATCCGATGCGTGTCGCTGATCTCCGCGCCGAGCAGCACACCGCGGACATTGGCGGCGCCCTCGACATGCCAGAGCACGCGGGTGAGGGGGGCCTTTGACGGCGGCACCGGCAGGGCGGCGAGCGCGCCGAGCTGGATCAGCGGGGTGATGCCGCGCGCATCGGTCCGATAGCCATGAACATGGCCGTCCGCGTAGAAGAGCTGCGCCGAGAGCTGCTGCTGCCAAAGGCTGGCGAAGTTGATCACCAGGGGCCGTTCGGGGGTGGAGACGGCGTTGATCGGCTGGGAGAGCGCCCAGTAATTGCCCGGACCAAGCTTGTACTGCTTGGTAGTGCAATCGAAGCGTTCGGGATGGCGGACGAGTTCGGCCGGGTTCATCCCCCCGGTATCGCGCAACAAACAGACTTGCAGGTCGCCCGTCGAGGGTGGCTGTGCGTGCGCGGGCGGCGCGATGCTCAGCAGAAGGGCAAACACACCGCACAGGAGAACAAGGTGGAAAAGGCGCACCCCCGGCATGGGGACGGCCTACGCCCAACATGACAAACAACCCGTAAAGATTTACGGGATTCTCCTTAGCCGCACGCTATTTGTCGCAGCGGCTTGGCGGGGACGGCGATACGCTGCCGCCCCCGCTCCCTAGGGAACCGTAAAAGCGTTCAGCAGCCGCCGCCCAGGCCGGCGGCGCGCTTGAGCAGGCCACCCAGCTTGGGCTTGCAGGGCTTGGGCTTCGGCTGCTCGGGCTGGCCGTCCTGGTTTGCAGGCATCTGACCGCGCATTGCGTCGCCCATGTCGGGCATGCCGGTCATGAAATTGGCCATCGAGCGATAGCGCGCCTTGGCGATCCATTTCGGGCGCCAGGCGATCTTGGGATCCTTGGGCCGTTCCGGGAACGCGAAGTTCGCTTCCGGACCATAGGCATAGAGGAAGCCCATCATCATTTCGCCGGCAGCGGCCTTCACCTCGGTGGGGATGGTGCAGCTCGTCTGTGTTGCCGGCATCACCACCTTCTGACCGATCAGCCGGTTGACCGTCGCCGGCGACAGCCAGCTCCACAGGTCGCCGCCGAACTGGCGCGTGGCGGACGAAGCCCACCACACCATGTCGCCGTCCTTGCGATCGCCGGTGCCCATCGCCCAGGCATAATAGCCGGTCGCCAAAGGCACCTGGCCCCAGTTGAGCGGGATCGATCCATCGGCCGCCTGGCCGGCCTTCACGCGCGGGGCGCTCATGAAGTCCTGGTTCAGCGCGAAACTGATCTCGGGGCTGTAATTGCCCGCGATCCGGTGCTGGCCGATCAGCGAGGAATTGCCGCGCACCTGGGCATTGCCCTTGCCGTTCGGCCAATCGCCATAGGTGCGGCTGTTGCCGGGGCGGGGGCCGAGTTCGGCCGGAATGCCGGCGGCGAATAGGTCGGGCGGCACCTGGCCCTTGGCGACCTTGGCGAAGTCGATGATCACAGGCTGGCCCGGGCCGACATGCGCGCCACAGCCCCAGTAGATCAGCATGCGGCCCTTGGGGCGGTCGAACTTATATTCTTCCTTGGCCGGCTTGTTCGGCTCCGGCGTGACGAGCGGCACGGAAGCGCCCATGCGCATGCCCTCGGGCAGGAAGTGATCGGCCTTGGGCGCGCCACCGGTGGCGGGCAGGCGCGAGCCGAGGCGCAGCACCATCTCGCGGCTGTCGCCCTGGCCCATCATCCCGGCTGTGGTGCCGATATCCATAACGTAACGCGCCTCGGGCGCGGTCTCGCTGGTCTGGGCGACAACCGAGCCCGCGGCGAGCAGTCCCGCCAGCGCCGTGCCGGCACCCAACATCTTCATTATCTTCGGTCGCATTCGGATTCTCCCTGGAAAACCATGGCTGCGACCCGAAAACGCGAGCGCCCCTTACGACATCGGAACGAAATTGCAAGGGTGTGTTATTCGTATATTACACATCAACCATAGTCGCCGGTTATGTCCCCGTGCCGATCGAACCCTCGGCCTGGGGAGTGGCGGCGGCCCGGCTATGCACGCGAAGCGGCGTGGTCATGTCGCGTACGACGAGCAACGCTCTTCCGGCGACCAGAGTGCATTCTGGCGCGACGGAGAGACTATCGCAGAAGCGGCTCCGGGCAAAACGAAACGGGCCGGGAGTTTCCTCCCGGCCCGCACATTGGCTTGATCGATGGCTTACTTGGACGCCTTGGCGGCTTCCTTCTTGCCCTTTTTCGGCTTGGGCGCGGCCTGCGTGACCTGGAAGCTCAGGGCATTGTCCTTGAGCTTCACATTGACCTCGCCGCCATGGACGAGCTTGCCGAACAACAGCTCCTCGGCCAGCGGCTGCTTGATCTTCTCCTGGATGAGGCGGCCCATCGGGCGCGCACCATAAAGCTTGTCGTAGCCGCGCTCGGTGAGCCAGTTCTTGGCCGCCTCGTCGAGCTGGATGTGGACGCCGCGATCCGCCAGCTGCAGCTCGAGCTGGAGGATGAACTTGTCGACCACCCGGGTGACCACTGCCGGCGGCAGATAGTCGAACGGCACGATCGCATCGAGACGGTTGCGGAATTCGGGGGTGAAGAGCTTCTTCACCGCCTCTTCCTGAACGTCGTCGCGGCTCATCTCGCCGAAGCCGATCGACTCCTTGGCCATGTCCGACGCGCCCGCATTCGTGGTCATGATCAGGATCACATTGCGGAAATCGACCGTCTTGCCGTGGTGATCGGTCAGCTTGCCGTTGTCCATCACCTGCAGCAGGATGTTGAACAGGTCCGGATGCGCCTTCTCGATCTCGTCGAGCAGGAGCACCGAATGGGGCTGCTGGTCGACCGCGTCGGTGAGCAGGCCGCCCTGATCATAGCCGACATAGCCCGGAGGGGCACCGATCAGGCGCGAGACGCTGTGGCGCTCCATATATTCGGACATGTCGAAGCGCTGGAGCGGGATGCCGAGCAGCTCGGCGAGCTGCTTCGCCACCTCGGTCTTGCCGACGCCGGTCGGGCCCGAGAACAGGTAGTTGCCGATCGGCTTGTCCGGATCGCGCAGGCCCGCACGGCTGAGCTTGATCGCCGAGGACAGCACCTCGATCGCCTTGTCCTGGCCGAACACCACCCGCTTGAGATCCGTTTCCAGGTTCGCGAGCGTTTTTGTGTCGTCGGTGGACACGCTCTTCGGAGGGATTCGAGCCATGGTCGCGATGACCTGCTCGATTTCCTTGGGCGTGATCGTTTTCTTGCGCTTCGAGGGCGGTACCAGCATCTGCATCGCGCCGGCCTCGTCGATCACGTCGATCGCCTTGTCCGGCAGCTTGCGGTCGTTGATGTAGCGCGCCGAAAGCTCCACCGCCGACTTGATCGCGTCGGGGGTGTACTTGAGGTGGTGATGGTCCTCGAACGCCGAGCGCAGGCCGGCGAGGATCTTGATCGTGTCCTCCACCGTCGGCTCGTTCACGTCGATCTTCTGGAAGCGACGGAGCAGCGCCCGGTCCTTCTCGAAGTGGTTGCGGAACTCCTTGTAGGTCGTCGAGCCGATGCAGCGGATCGAGCCGCCCGACAGTGCCGGCTTGAGCAGGTTCGACGCGTCCATCGCGCCGCCGCTGGTGGCGCCGGCACCGATCACGGTGTGGATCTCGTCGATGAAGAGGACCGCGTGGGGCAGCTTCTCCAGCTCGTTGACGACCTGCTTCAGGCGCTCCTCGAAGTCACCGCGATAGCGGGTGCCGGCGAGCAGCGCGCCCATGTCGAGCGAGTAGATCACCGCTTCCTTGAGCACGTCGGGCACTTCGCCCTCGACGATCTTGCGCGCCAGGCCTTCCGCGATCGCGGTCTTGCCCACGCCCGGATCGCCCACATAGAGCGGGTTGTTCTTCGAGCGGCGGCACAGGATCTGGATCGTGCGATCGACTTCGGGACCGCGGCCGATCAGCGGATCGACCTTGCCGTTCTTCGCCTTCTCGTTGAGATCGACGGTGAACTGCTTGAGCGCGCTCTCGCCCTTGCCCGACTTGGTCTCCTGCTTGGACGACTTGTCCTCGTCCGCAGCGCCCTTGGGCGGAGTCGATTCGGTGCTGCCGGTGCCGCCCTTGCCGACGCCGTGCGAGATATAGCTCACCGCGTCGAGGCGGCTCATGTCCTGCTGCTGCAGGAAATAGACGGCATAGCTCTCGCGCTCGCTGAACAGCGCGACGAGCACGTTCGCGCCGGTCACTTCGTCGCGGCCCGAGGACTGGACGTGGAGGATCGCGCGCTGGACGACGCGCTGGAAGCCGCTGGTCGGCGACGGATCGGTCGCCTGATCGACCTTGAGTGCTTCAAGCTCGGTATCGAGATAGTGCGCGACGGTATTCTTGAGTTCGCCCAGATCTACCCCGCACGCGCTCATCACCTTGCTCGCATGCTCGTCGTCGACGAGCGCGAGCAGCAGATGCTCGAGCGTGGCATATTCATGGCGTCGCGAGCTCGCGGCTTCGAGCGCCTTGTGGAGGGTCGATTCGAGGGCGGAGGCGAAACTAGGCATTCAGCTACAACTCCTGTGGGCCGAAAAGGATACGCGGCCCCTGTCTCCCCTTATGTCGGGAGGCATGGGCCCCGCATCAAGCGCAGCGGCCCCGCACCGGAGTAGAATGGCGTTTCGCCCCATCTCCGGTGCCGTCACGCTCATTTCCTAAATAGAGCGTCCGCGCTTGCGCGGTGGTTAATGGCGCGTGAAATTTTGGTTCGAGTCCGATCTATCTCGGCCTCTAGCATCGCAATGCGCTCGCTAAGTTCCTCAACCGAAAGGGGATCGAGGTCCTGGCGTCCGAGCTGGGCGACGAGGTCGTCCTTGCGACGCGGAAGATTTTCGTCGGCGTCCATGGGAGGCAGCGTTGACCCTGGCAGGGCCGATGTCAATAAGGCCAACGGTTTCTCCTGCGTTCGAAAGCGACACGGCAATGGCTCTTCCGGAAACGATGCTGGCAATCGATCCCGAGGCGCCCGGCGGGCCCGAGGTACTGGTGCCGGTGTCGCGCCCCATACCGCAGCCGGGGCCGGGCGAAGTGCTGGTCAAGGTCGCCGCCGCCGGGGTGAACCGTCCCGAGGTGATGCAGCGCAAGGGCATGTACCCGCCGCCGCCTGGCGCCCCCTCGATCCTGGGCATGGAGATCGCGGGCAAGGTAGTCGCGCTCGGCGAGGGCGTACCCGGCGAAGTGATCGGCACGCCGGTCTGCGCGCTGATCACGGGCGGGGCCTATGCCGAATACGCGGTCGCGCCGGTCGGCCAGTGCCTGCCGGTTCCGCCGGCGATCTCGATGGTCGAGGCCGCGGCGATTCCCGAGACGCTGTTCACCGTGTGGAGCAACGTGTTCGAGCGCGCCTATGCCGTGGATGGCGACTGGATCCTGGTCCACGGCGGCACCAGCGGCATCGGCACGATGGCCATCCATCTCGCCAACCTGTTCGGGCTGACGATCATCGTCACCGCCGGATCGGACGAGAAGTGCGAAGCTGCGAAGCGGATCGGTGCGGATCACGCGATCAACTACAAGACCGAGGATTTCGTCGCGCGGGTGAAGGAGATCACCGGCGGCAAGGGCGTGAACATCGTGCTCGACATGGTGGGCGGCGACTATGTGCCGCGCAACCTCCAGTGCCTGGCCGAGGACGGTCGGCACGTCTCGATCGCGGTGCAGGGCGGGCTGCAGGCGACGATCCCGCTCTTCGAGATCATGCGCAAGCGGCTGACGCTGACCGGATCGACGCTCCGCCCGCGCTCGGTGGAGTTCAAGAGCCTGCTCGCCGACGAGATCCACCGCACGGTGTGGCCGTTCGTGGCGGAGGGCAGGCTGAAGCCGGTGATCGACAAGACCTTCCCCCTGGCCGATGCGGCCGGTGCGCATGCCCGGATGGAAGCGGGGGATCATGTCGGGAAGATCGTGCTGACGGTGGGGTAGGGCGCGGCTTTTCCCGACGCTGCCTACCAGCTCCCAAGCCTGTCATTCCCGCGAAGGCGGGAATCCATTCCGGCTGACGGTCGTGAGTCCCATTGCCACCTGCGGCAATGGATCCCCGCCTTCGCGGGGATGACGACGGAGAGGGATGGCTTTCGCTCCTCTCCGGGAATCCTGGAGGAAAGCCACCCTAGCCCCCTGAAACGGTTCCGATTTCGCTAGGGAAACGAGTTTCCGGCAACTAGCATCCCCCTTCGAATCGGGGGATCCAGGGTGCTTGCGTTTCTTCTCGCGGAGGGGAATTTCGCGTTCGTCGTCGCGGTATTGCTGATGCTGCTCATCGGCCTGGTGCAGGTGATCGGCTTCGGTCACGACGTCGATTCCGACCTGCACGTCGAAGGCGACCTCCACTTCGATTTCCTTTCCTGGCTCGGCGTCGGGCGTCTGCCGCTGCTGATGCTGATCGTGGTCTTCCTGGCGATCTTCGGGATCGGCGGGCTGGCGCTGCAGCAGCTGCTGCGCGACTGGACCGGCGAGCCGCTCTCGACCGTCGCCGCGGTGCCGCTGGTCGGAATTGCCGCGCTGCCGGTCACGGGCCTTGCCGCGCGCCTGCTGGCGCCGATCCTGCCGCGCGACTTCACTACCGCCGTGCCGCTCGACGTGCTGGTCGGCACCAGCGCGCAGATCGTCACCGGCCGCGCCAGCACCGGTTCTCCGGCCCGCGCCCGCGCCGAGGACCATCACGGCCAGGTCCACTACATCATGGTCGAGCCCGACAATGCCGGCCAGGTCTTCGAGGAAGGCGAGCGCGTGCTGCTCGTCCGTCGCGAAGGCGAATGCTTCCGCGCGATTTCGCGCGGCGATTTCCACTTACCACGTCTGGATGGGTGACCCCATGAACGCGATCGTGCCCGCAGGAGCCACTTCGATGATTCCGTATCTGATCTATGCCGGCATCGCGCTGTTCGCGCTGCTGATCCTCGGCCTCACGCTGGCGCGGCTCTACAAGCGCGCCTCGAAGGAGATCGGCTTCGTCCGCACGGGCTTTGGCGGCGAGAAAGTGGTGATCAACGGCGGCGCGCTCGTCCTGCCGGTGTTCCATGAGACGATGCCGGTGAACATGAACACCGTGCGCCTCGCGGTGGAGCGCAAGAACATGGACGCGCTGATCACGCTCGACCGGCTGCGCATCGATGTGAAGGCGGAATTCTATGTCCGCGTCCGCCCCGATGCCCAGGCAATCGCGATCGCCGCGCAGACGCTGGGCATGCGCACGATGAACCCCGATGCGCTCAAGGAACTGGTCGAGGGCAAGTTCGTCGACGCGCTGCGCTCGGTCGCGGCGGGCATGACCATGGCGCAGCTCCACGAGCAGCGCGCCGATTTCGTGCAGAAGGTGCAGCAGGTCTCGTCGGTCGACCTCGCGATGAACGGCCTTGAGCTCGAATCGGTGTCGCTGACCGGGCTCGACCAGACCTCGATCGAGCATTTCAACGCCAACAACGCGTTCGACGCCGAGGGTCTGACCAAGCTCACCGAGCAGATCGAGCTGCGCAAGAAGGCGCGCAACGACATCGAGCAGGACACGCGCGTGCAGATCGAGACCAAGAATCTCGAGGCGGCGCGTCAGAGCTTCCTGATCAGCCGCGATACCGAGTTCGCCCGGCTGGAGCAGGAGCGCGAAGTCGAGATGCGCCGCGCCGTGCAGGCCGCCGAAGTCGCGCGCGAGCAGTCGCTGCGTCAGCAGGAATCCGACCAGGCACGGATCGAGGCCAAGAAGCTGGTCGATAGCCAGCAGATCGAGGCGGACCGCGCGGTGCAGCAGGCCAAGATCGCGCAGGACCAGGCGCTCGAACTCGCCCGGCAGGAGCAGCAGATCGCGGTGCAGAACAAGAGCCGCGAGGAAAGCCAGGCCCGGGCAGAGGCGGACAAGGCGCGCGCCGAGGCGGTGGTTGCCGAGGAACGCGTCGGCACCGCCCGCGAGGCCGAAGTTGCCGAGCGCCAGAAGCGGATCGAGCTGATCGACGCCGCGCGTGAGGCCGAGCGCGCCGCGATCGGCATCAAGGTGCAGGCCGAGGCCGAGAAGCAGGCCGCGTCCGATCGCGCCGAAGCGGCCCGCCTCCAGGCAGAGGGCGAGGCGGAAGCCGCCAAGCTCAAGGCCGAGGCGGACCGGGTGCGCTTCGAAGTGGAAGCCGCCGGCCAGCGCGCGATCAACGAGGCGGCGAACCTGCTCTCGTCCGAGACCATGTCGCTGCAGACCAAGCTGGCGCTGCTCAAGGTGCTGCCCGAAGTGATCCGCGAAGCCTCCAAGCCGCTGGAGGCGATCGATTCGATCAAGATCGTCCAGGTCGACGGCATCACCGGGCGTGGAGGTGCGGCCGGCGTCGCCGATACGGGCGGGGAAGGCGATCGCAACCTCGCCAATTCGGCGGTCGCCGCGGCGCTGCGCTACCGCGCGCAGGCACCGGTGATCGACGGGCTGATGCGCGAGCTGGGCTTTGACGGCGGCACGCTTGACGGGCTGGTCGCGGGAGCGGCGGACCTGGGCACGAAGAACATCGTGGCGGCTTCGTCCGACGATGAGGACGACAAGCCGGCGGCCTCCGGCGGGCGAAAGGCGCGTTCGGGCGGGTAGATATTTCCATCGTCTCCGGTGCGCGCGTTTGGGATCGGGCACCTTGGTGGAGGGGCTATGGAATTGGGACCGGCGATCTGGCTGTGGCACCGCCGGACGGTGCGCTGGCGCGCGGCGAACGGGCTTATCTGATCCCGGTGGCGCGATGCTGCACCGGCATCGCCGCCGGCGCGGCGAGCAGCCGGGCGACGACGGGGAAGACTTCGGCCTCTTCCCAGTCGACCCGCGCCTTGAGCGCGCGATACTGGCTGCGCACCGCCATGCGGAACTCGCGCGGGTCTTCCTTCACCCGGGCCATCGTCCACAGCCCGTAATGCTCGCTGGCGCTCTGGCGCAGCGTCATAAGCTCGTCGGTGAAGCGGCGGCCGAGCGCAAGGTGGGCGGGGTCGGCGCTGGCCTGGAGCGCCTGGGTGATCGTCGACAGCTTGCCGATGACATGGCGGCTGCCGGCCTGGCCGAGCGCGTGTCGCGCGGCGGCGATCTTGTCGAAGCTGGGTTCGATCGCGCCGGCGGCCTCCATCACGGCTTCGGTGAGGCGAAGCAGTTCGCGATGTTCCTGTCTGATGCTGTCCAGGCCGTGCACGCGGCGTCTCCATTGTCCCCATTTCGGTTTATAGAGGGCGGAGCGGGCCTAGGGGCCATTGCGTAGGCGTATTGCCCCGAGGGGCGTGCGAATCGATCAGCTGGGCTTATGATTGGGCGCGCGCAATTTGTTGGACCCGGGATGCGCGAGCGCTCGAAAGGGGCTGGGCAAAGGGAGGGAATGATGGCCGCACTGGTGCTTCACGAATATGCCGCCTCGGGCAATTGCTACAAGATCCGGCTGACCGCCGCGCATCTCGGGCTGAAGCTGGAGCGCCGCGAGTACGACATCATGCAGGGCGAGACGCGGACGCCCGAGTTCCTCGCGCGGGTCAACGCCAATGGCCGGATCCCGACGCTGCAGGTCGGCGAGGATTTCCTGCCCGAGAGCAATGCAGCCTGCTTCTACCTGGCCGATGGCAGCGACCTGATCCCGCACGACCGGTTCGAGCGGGCGGACATGCTGCGCTGGCTGTTCTGGGAGCAATATAACCACGAGCCCAATGTCGCGACCTTGCGCTTCTGGGCGAAATGGGTGGGCTTCGACCAGCTGAGCGCGGTCCAGCAGGCGAATCTGCCGGGCAAGCAGGCGGCGGGCGAGGCGGCGCTGGCGCTGATGGACGAGCATCTCGAGACGCGCGACTGGTTCGTGATCGACCGGCTGACGCTCGCCGACATCGCGCTCTATGCCTATACCCATGTCGCGGAGGATGGCGGGTTCAGCCTGCAGGCCTATCCGAATGTGCGCGCCTGGATCGACCGGGTCGCTGCCCATCCGCGGCATATTCCGATAACCGCCTGATTCGACGAGCGGAAGCGGCCCATTATGCATAGTTCTATGACATCCGCGTGAAGTCGAAACGATTCGAAATGTAATATTCCGCGGCCATTTACCCGGTCCAGGCAAGGGCATTTGCAGGGCTGGTTAAATGGCCACGATCACGAGGCTTCCGTTCGACACACAGCATCTCGCGGACTTCCACGCTTCGACTCCGTCGATCCCCGAAAAGGCGGTCACCGAGCGCAAGCGCTACCGCACGGTCTGGATCAGCGACGTCCATCTCGGCACGCGCGGCTGCAATGCCGAGATGCTCATCGACTTCCTCGATCATGTCGATTGTGACGTGATGTACCTCGTCGGCGACATCCTCGACGGCTGGGCGCTCAAGAAGCGCTTCTACTGGCCCGATTCGCACAACGACATCGTCTGGCGCTTCCTGAAGCGCGCCAAGCGCGGCACCGAGATCGTCTATATCCCGGGCAACCATGACGAGATGTTCCGCCAGTTCTCGGGCCTGAACTTCGGCGGCGTGCATATCCGCCGCCAGGCGATCCACACCACCGCCGACGGCCGCCGCCTGCTCGTGCTGCACGGCGACGAGTTCGACGCGATCACCATGTCGCACCGCTGGCTCGCGCATCTGGGCGATGCCGCCTACGAGATGATGATGGGCCTCAACCGGCTGGTGAACCGCGTCCGCCGCATGCTCGACATGCCCTATTGGTCGCTGAGCAAATACGCCAAGGCCAAGGTGAAGAACGCAGTCGAGTTCATTTCCAAGTTCGAAGAGATCGTCGCGCACGAAGCCGGTGCGCGGGGAGTCGACGGCGTGATCGCCGGACATATCCACACGGCCGAGATGCGCGACATCGAAGGCATCGCCTATTACAATGACGGCGATTGGGTGGAGGGTTGCACCGCGCTCGTGGAGCATTACGACGGTACGATGGAAATTCTCCATTGGGCCGAAGAGATGGCGAAGCGCGAAAGCGAACTAGCGTCCGGGGTCAGACTGGCGGCTGCGTGACGGCGGCAACGGAGGTCGGACCCGTGCGGATAGCCATAGTGACAGACGCTTGGGAGCCCCAGGTGAACGGAGTCGTGCGCACGCTGCAATCGGTGCGCGCGGTGCTGGAAAAGCAGGGCCACAAGGTCATCGTGATCTCGCCCGATCTCTTCTATTCGCTGCCGTGCCCGACCTATCCGGAGATCCGGCTGGCGCTCGCCCGGGTCGCCAGCGTCGGGGCGATGCTGGAGGAATTCAATCCGACGGCGATCCACCTGGCGACCGAAGGGCCGCTCTGCGTTGCCGCGCGGCGCTGGTGCATCCGCCACGACATGCCGTTCACCACGGCGTACCACACCCAGTTCCCGGACTATGTCTCGGCGCGCTCCGGCGTGCCGGCCGAATGGATCTGGCGCTACATCAAGTGGTTCCACGCGCCGAGCCAGGCGATCCTGGCCTCCACCCCCTCGATCCGCCAGTCGCTGATCGACCATGGCCTGTCCCATGTGAAGCATTGGGGCCGCGGCGTGGACCTGGCGAACTTCCACCCGGGCATCGCGCCGCATCCGGCGATGCAGGGGCTGGAAGGGCCGGTGCAGCTCTATGTCGGTCGGGTCGCGATCGAGAAGAATATCGAGGCCTTCCTGAAGACCTCGCATCCGGGCACCAAGGTCGTGGTGGGCGACGGCCCGGCCCGCGCCTCGCTTCAGGCACGCTTCCCGGAAGCGAAGTTCCTGGGCCCGATGTTCGGCCCCGAGCTCGCATCCGCCTATGCCGCCGCCGACGTCTTCGTCTTCCCGAGCAAGACCGACACGTTCGGGCTGGTGATGATCGAGGCGCTGGCCTGCGGCGTGCCGGTCGCGGGCTATCCGGTCACCGGGCCCATCGATGTGCTGACGCCGGAGACCGGCGCGATGGACGCCGACCTGACCAAGGCGATCGGCATCGCGCTGACCCGGGATCGCGCGGCCTGCGCCGCCTATGGCCGGACCTTCACCTGGGAAGCCAGCGCGCGCCAGTTCCTCAATGCGCTGCATCCGATGCATGGGGAGCGGGCGGCGGCCTGAGCACGCAATAATCGTCATCCCGGGGGCAATTATGGGCGTACTGCCTGCGCATCCCGCCCCCTTTTTCTTGCTCTTCGCGACTTCTCGCATTAAGTCGGGCCCGTGACAGGCCACCCGTGAAGGGTGGCCCTTTCTATTTCTGGAGACGAAAAGTGGCCCAGCCGCTGATGCCGCATGCGACCGCTTCCTGGCTGGTCGACAACACTTCGCTCTCGTTCGATCAGATCGCGGAGTTCTGCGGCCTGCACATCCTCGAGGTCCAGGCGATCGCCGATGATACCGCCGCGACCAAGCTCACCGGCCGCGATCCGGTCCGTGCGCACGAGCTGACGATGGACGAGATCGAGAAGGGCCAGAAGGACCCGAACTACGTCCTCAAGATGCTCAAGGGCCCCGAGCAGGTCCGCCGCACCAAGGGCCCGCGCTACACCCCGGTGTCGAAGCGCCAGGACAAGCCGGATGGCATCGCCTGGATCCTGCGCAACCATCCGGAGATCTCGGACGGCGCGATCGGCAAGCTGATCGGCACCACCCGCACCACCATCGCCGCGATTCGCGACCGCAGCCATTGGAACATCGCCAATATCGTGCCGAAGGACCCGGTGACGCTGGGTCTCACTTCGCAGCGCGAGCTCGACGCGCTGGTCGCCAAGGCCGCCAAGGCCGCCGGCATCGAGGCACAGGTCGATACTCGCCTCGAGGGCGACCGCGAAGCGCTGATCGAGCAGCTCCGTGCCGAGCGCACCGCCGCGGCCCGCGAAGCCGAAGGCCATGGCGACGACGCGCCGGCCGCGCCGATCGAGCACACCGCCGAGACGCTGTTCCGCACCAACAACAGCAACTAAGCGTCCGGGAACAGGGCGGCGTGGCGGGCGCAGATCGCGTCCCATAGCCCCGCCGCCTCCGGCACCGCCAAACCGAAGCGCTGGTCGAGCCGCTCGACCAGCGCTTCTGCGTTCTGGAGGGTCTCGCTCGTCTCGCCCTCGGGGCCGCGCGTGATGAGGACGCGCCCGCGCAATATGCTGTGGGTGTCGCCGCGGCGCTGCTGGACCACGAGGTTCTGGACGAAGGGCGATTGCGGCGCGACCTGCAGCTCGGCGCAGCGCTGGGCGAACAGCGCCTCGTCGGCGGGCGCGTCGCTGAAATCGTAGCTGAACGGATCGCCCTCGCCATAGCGCTCCTCGAAGCGCCACCAGCCATCCACTTCGCGCAGCGCCACCGCATAGGGCGCGAATTGCGCGTTTCCTGCTTCGAAGGGCAGGGGTGCCGCCTGGCTGCCGCCGAAGCCGACATCGACCAGCCATAGCCGGCCTTCCAGCCTGACCAGCAGCGCGAGATGGTTGCCCAGTGACATCTCGCCGATCACGTGCCGCATCACGCCGGCGGAGATGCGGCGGACGTCATAGCCCAGCGCCTCCAGGACGCGGCCGAACAGCCCGTTCTGCTCGAAGCACCAGCCGCCGCGCCGGCGCGTCACCAGCTTGTCGAAGATCGCGTCCGGATCGATCGAGATGGGCGTGCCGAGCTGCACGTCGAGATTCTCGAACGGGAAGGCAGCGAGATGGGCCTGCATCAGCTGGGTGAGCGTGATGCGGTCCGGCGTGGTCGGCTGCGGCTGGCCGGTACGCGCTAAATAGGCCTGAAGATCCATGTGCTGCCTCCCCCTTGCAGGCAGAGAGCATGGCAGCGGGCGGGGTGCGCTGTCGAGCCTCGGCAGGACGGGGCGGGGCGTGTAGCCTCGCGTCCGCGACTCGGGACGGCCGGGCGCGCATCCTGGAGGGATCCCATGTGTGACGACCTGACCGCCGCCGACAACGCCGACTTCCTGATGACCCGGCGCGAATTCGGCGCGGGCGCGGCTGCGGCCGGAGTGGTCGCGCTGTTGCCGGTTCCCGCCAACGCGGCGGAGATCAAGGGCCGCGACGTCACCATCGTCACGCCGGACGGCAGCTGCGATGCCTATTTCGTCGCACCGGCCAAGGGCAAGCATCCCGCGGTGATCGTGTGGCCGGACATTTTCGGCCTGCGCCCGGCCTTCCGCCAGATGGCCGACCGGCTCGCGCAGTCGGGCTATGCGGTGCTGACGGTCAACCAGTTCTACCGCTCGACCAAGACGCCGTTCGTCACGCCCGGTCAGGGCTTCGACGATGCACTCAAGGCCAAGGTGGGGCCGTGGCGCGCGCTGCTCACCAATGAGGCGGCTCAGCGCGATGCGGCGGCGTTCATCGCCTGGGTCGATGGCCAGAAGGAAGTCGACAGGAAGCGCGGCATCGGCACCACCGGCTATTGCATGGGCGGGCCGCTGGTGATGCTCACCGCGGCCGTGTCGCCCGCCCGGGTGCGCGGCGCGGCGACCTTCCATGGCGGCGGGCTCGCGGCGGACGGGCTGCTCGCGCTCGTCCCAACGATGAAGGCGCGCTTCCTGATCGCCATTGCCGAGAATGACGACGGCCGCGCGCCCGGCGACAAGGACAAGCTGCGCGCCGCGTTCGCCGCCGCGAAGCTCCCCGCCGAGATCGAGGTCTACAAGGGCACGATGCACGGCTGGTGCCCGCCGGACAGCCAGGTCTACAACGCCGCCGAGGCCAATCGCGCCTGGGACCGGTTGCTGGCGACCTTCGTCACGCTCTGAGGCGGCTTGACGGCCGGTCAATGTGAGTTCACGTTATGTTCTGACGATTCGGAGGCAGGCCATGGCAGACGAACTGATCTTCTACACCCATCCCCAGTCGCGCGGGCGGATTGCCCGCTGGGCGCTGGAAGAGGCGGGTGCCGCCTATGAAACACAGGTCGTCGAATATGGCACGACGATGAAGGGCGAGGACTATCTCGGCATCAACCCGATGGGAAAGGTGCCGGCGATCGTCCACAAGGGCCGGGTCGTCACCGAATGCGCGGCGATCTGCGCCTATCTGGCCGAGGCGTTCCCCGAGGCAGGGCTGGCGCCCACGGCGGAGGCGCGGGCGGACTATTATCGCTGGCTGTTCTTCGCGGCAGGCCCGGTCGAGCAGGCGGTGACCAACAACTTCGCCAAGTTCGAGCCATCGGCCGATCAGGGCCGGATGTTCGGCTATGGCAATTACGACCTGGCCGTCGATGTGCTGGAGAAGGCGGTGTCGGCGCATCCCTATATCGCCGGTGATCGCTTTACCGCGGCGGACATCTATGTTGGCTCGGCGGTGGGCTGGGGCACGATGTTCGGCACGCTGCCGAAGCGCGATGCCTTTCTGGACTATTTCGGTCGGCTGAGCAGCCGGGAAGCGTATCAGCGCGCCAGCGCCAAGGACGATGCGCTGGTGGCGGAACTGGAAGCGGCCAAAGCGCCGGCCTGACTGTTCTCTCCGGCGCGTGCAGCATGTGACGCGCCGGAGGCATGCGTTCACAAACTGACGGAAAATGGGGGAGGGCGGAGTGGACCACTCGGCAGCCTATGATGCCGGCCGCCTGGCCGGAACCGTTATCGGGTACCTTCTGGTATATGGCGGAATGATCGCGCTGGGGGTGTTCTTCGGCAAGCGATTGGCAAGGAAGCGCGATGTCGGCTTCGTGCGCTGGCCGCTGAACCTGGCGCTCGTGCTGGTCCTGCTGCTGATCGCGGGCCAGTGCGCCAATCGCAACCAGGCGCAAGGCGTGGCGAGCAGCGTGGAGGCGTAGTTCCTTCAGTTTCCCGGCAAAGGCCGGGGCCCAGTTGCAATGTCGTTCGAGAGGCTTCGGCACCGTCGATAGCGCGCTCAACCCGGGCACCGGCCTTCGCCGGGAACGGCGAACTAGTGGGATTCAGGTTTTGATGCGGCCTAGCGCTCAAGCTGTTCCATCCGGGCCGGCAATTCGGCCATCACCGCGTCGCGGTCGGCCTGGTCGGTCGAGCCCCAGCGCGCGATCTCGTCGATCGTGCGGCCGCAGCCGAGGCACCAGCCGGTGGCACCGTCCATCGTGCAGAGCCCGATGCAGGGGCTCTCGATGATCGGGACATATTCGATCATCGCGTCCAGCGCGCCAGCCAGTCGGCCATTTGCTGGGGCTGCAGGAGGCGCGCATCCCCCAGGCCGAGAATGTCGTCGCGGTTGCGCAGGCGGCCGGTGCGCGGGTCGACCACCAGGATCGCGGGAACGGCCTCGAGCGAGGCAGCGCCGAAGCGGCGGGGCATGTCGAGATTGCGGGCGAACTCGCCGATATCGACCTGGACCAGCTCGAAATGGCTGGCGATCCAGCTGCGCATCTCGGGCAATTCGAGCACGCCGGCCAGAACCCGGCAATCAACGCACCAGTTGGCGCCGAAATCGATGAGCAGCGGTTTGCCGGACTTCTTCGCGCGAGCGAGCGCAGCGTCCACGTCCCTCCCGGAATCGCGCGATGGATCATAAGGCGCGGGCAGGGGCAGCGGTAGCTGGGCGAGCGTGCGCGCCTTGAGCCGGGGCGCTGCCACCGTTTGCGAAAGGGCAGTGCCGGGCAGCGCCAGCGCGGTCAGCGCGAGCAGCAGCCCGGTGCGGCGAATCATTCGGCGGCGAGCGTGTAGTTCAGGAAGTCCGGGATCGGGCCGTTCCAGCCATCGTCCGGACCATCGTCGCGCTCGTCGCGGCGGCGGTCGCGCCCACGATCGCGGCGGGGCTGCTCGTCGCGGCTTTCACGGCGGAATTCCTCGCGGCGCGGCTCTTCCCGGCGGGGCTCGTCGCGACGCGTTTCCTCGCGCTTCGGCTCGGCCTTCTTGCCGCGCGCGGGCTTCTTCTCGTCCTCGGCCTTGCGGCGGCGGCCGCGCGGCGCTTCCTCGCGCACCTCGTCGCCCTCGGCGGCGGCAGCCGGGTTCTTCAGCCGCACGCGCTCGATCTTGTGGCCGGTGAGCTTCTCGATATTGGCGATGTTCTCGGCATCGTCCGGCGCGACCAGCGTATAGGCTGTGCCGGTGGCGCCGCCGCGGCCGGTGCGGCCGATGCGGTGGACATAATCGTCCGGATGCCAGGGCGCGTCGAAGTTGAAGACGTGGCTGACGCCCTTGATGTCGAGCCCGCGCGCCGCGACGTCGGAGGCGACGAGGATGTTCACGTCACCCTTCTTGAACCGGTCGAGCTCGGCAAGGCGCTGCGGCTGTTCCATGTCGCCATGGATCTCGGCCGAGCGGAAGCGGTGGCGCTGCAGGCTCTTGTTGAGCTCGCGCACCGTGGTCTTGCGGTTGCAGAAGATGATCGCGGTCTGGACGTTGTCCGCCTCGAGCAGCTGGCGCAGCGTCTCGCGCTTCTTCATCGAGGTGGTCTCGACGATGCGCTGAGTGATGTTGGTGTTGGTGGTCGCCGGACGGGCGACCTCGATCCGCTTGGGATCGTTCAGGAACTTGTCCGCCAGCTTCTTGATGACCGGCGGCATCGTTGCCGAGAAGAGCAGGGTCTGGCGCTGCTTGGGCAGCTTGGTGCAGATTTCCTCGATATCGGGGATGAACCCCATGTCGAGCATCCGGTCGGCCTCGTCGATCACCAGCAGGCTGCAGCCGGTGAGCAGGATCTTGCCGCGGCCGAACAGGTCCATCAGCCGGCCCGGCGTGGCGATGAGGACGTCGACGCCCTTTTCCAGCGCCTTCACCTGGTCGCCCATCTGCACGCCGCCGATCAGCAGGGCCATGGAGAGCTTGTGGTGGGTGCCGTACTTCTCGAAATTCTCGGCGACCTGGGCAGCGAGCTCGCGCGTCGGCTCGAGGATGAGCGAGCGCGGCATCAGCGCGCGGGTGCGCCCTTCGCCGAGGATGTCGATCATCGGCAGCACGAATGCGGCGGTTTTGCCCGTGCCCGTCTGGGCGATGCCGACAAGGTCCTTGCCCATCAGCACGCTTGGAATGGCCTGGCGCTGAATGGGCGTGGGCTCGGTATAGCCCGCGTCAGTCACTGCGCGCAGAAGTTCGTCAGAAAGGCCGAGATCGGCAAAGCTCATGCAATTTTCCGGAAAATCGGCGTGGCTGACCCACGCGCGAAGCCTTCACGCGCTTGCGGATTTGGTGAGGAAAGTCAAGCGCTGAGGCGCTTAACGTGCCAATTCCAGCGTCTTGAAGGCCTCTACGTCGCAGGAGCGGCCCGCGCGGGTGCGGATCGAATCGCGGCCGGCGCAGATCTTCTGGTCCTTGTTCGTCTTCACATAGAAGCCGTTGTAGAAGCCGAGCGCCGGGCAATTGCGGCCCAGTTTGGCACGCAGCAGCGAGCCGTCGCGCAGCACCAGATCGACGCTTTCCTGCGTGTTGACGCCGGCGAAGCCTGCAATGTCCTGGACCTTCACGCAGTCCTTGGTCTTTTTCTCGATCACGCGCGGGGCGCGGCGCACCACGATGGTGGCGCTGCTGGTGATGGTGACGCGCGGCACCTGGATCGTCACCCGTTGCTGCTGTTGCTGCTGCTGGTCCTGCTGGAACGCCACCCGCACCGCATCCCAGTCGGGCGCGCCTGCAGGCGCCGCTGCGGGAGCGGCGACGACGAGCAGCAGGCTGGAGGCGACGGAAAACGGATTCGGCATTTCGTGTTTGTTATGTACGACCCAGGTTTGAACAGTGGATGAACTGCCGGCCATCGTGCTAGCCCAAAAATGCCATGACACCAGCGCAGCAGCAGCTCGTCGATACCGTTTTGGAGCGCTTTGGCGCCAAGGCGGTCACCACGGACGCCCAGGAAATCGCGCCCTGGGAATCGGACTGGCGCGGCCGCTATCACGGCAGTGCACCGGCTCTGCTCTCGCCGGGATCGACCGCGGAAGTGGCGGAAATCATCCGGCTTGCCGGCGAACTCGGCGTGAAGATCGTGCCCCAGGGCGGCAATACCGGCATGGTCGGCGGCGCGACCCCGTCCGAGGACGGATCGGCGCTGCTGCTCTCTACCCGCCGGATGAACATGATCCGCTCGATCGATCCGGTAGGCAATGTCGCGGTGGTCGAGGCTGGGGTGATCCTGGCCAACTTCCACAATGCCGCGTTGGAACAGGGGCGCCGCTTCCCGCTGACGCTGGGCGCCAAGGGCAGCGCCACGATCGGCGGGCTGGTCTCCACCAATGCCGGCGGCACCCAGGTCCTGCGCTTCGGCAACATGCGACACCTGGTCGCGGGGCTGGAGGCAGTGCTGCCCGATGGCTCTATCTATGAGGGGCTGACGCCGCTCAAGAAGGACAATCGCGGCTATGACCTCACCCAGCTGCTGATCGGGGCGGAGGGGACGATCGGCATCGTCACCGCCGCGACGCTGCAGCTCCATCCGGCGATTCTCGAGCGCGCGGCCGCGTGGGTAGGTGTCGCGAGCCCGGAGGATGCGCTCCGGATGCTGCGTCTGATGGAGGCACGGACCAACACGATCGAAAGCTTCGAGATCATCCCCGGCGAGATCCTGCGGCATGTCCTGGATCATATTCCGGGCACCCGCTCGCCGCTCGCCGGTGAACATGCCTGGCACGTGCTGATCGAATCGGTCGCCACCGAAGCCGGTGCGGAACCTCCCGCCGCGCTGCTTGGGCAGCTGCTCGAGCCGGTATTCGAGAGCGGGCTTGCCGAGGATGCGGTGATCTCGTCGAGCGAGGCGCAGGTCGAGGCTTTCTGGCACATCCGCGATTCGATCTCCGAGGCCGAGCGGGCACTCGGCCCGGCGATGCAGCACGACATCTCGGTGCCGGTCGACAAGATGCCGCGCTTCATGATCGAGGCTGCGGAGGCGGCCGAGCGCCGCTTTCCCGGCGTGACCGCCACCGGCTTCGGGCATCTGGGCGACGGCAATGTCCATTTCCACGTCCGTGCGCCCGCCGGCGTCGATCGCGACAGCTGGTATGCGGGGGACGGCAAGGCGGTGAGCCGCTTCGTCTATGACATGGTGGTGGCCGAAGGCGGATCGATCTCGGCCGAGCATGGCATCGGCCAGATGAAGCGTGACGAACTGGTGCGTTTGAGCCCGCCGCAGCGCATCGCGGCACTAAAGGCGATCAAAATGGCACTGGATCCCCGCGGAATCCTCAATCCGGGCAAGCTGGTGGTGCTTGCGCCCGAGGCTGACAACCCATAGACCCGCCAATCGGGATTCCAGATACCAGCATTTTGTTCCCAGGAGATTTAGGATGGCTTCCGCCCCGCAGCAGTCGCTGCCTCTGTTTTACAATGACCTGCAGCCGCTTTCGAGCCAGCAGCACGCCGATTTCAAGATTCGCTCGGCCGACAAGGCGCCGTTCCTTGCGAAGCAGCACGCGGTTCCCGTCACCGTCGAGGAATTCCCGCTGGTGCAGCGTTTCATGCCGATCGTCTTCTCGCAGGGCGAAGAGCCGGTGCCGCTTGCACTGATGGGCCTGAACGAAGGCATCAATACCTTCTTCGACGAAGATGGTTCGCTCAACGAGCCGAACTTCTACGTCCCGGCCTATATCCGCCGCTATCCGTATCTGCTGGCGCGCCTGCGCCCGGACAGCGACGAGCTGTCGCTCTGCTTCGACCCGACCACGGACACCGTGGGTGCGTTCGAGGAAGGCGAGGCCCTGTTCGTCGACGGCGAACCGAGCGAGACCACCAAGAACATCCTTCAGTTCAACGAGCAGTTCGAGCAGGCCGGCGCCCGCACCGGCCAGTTCATGAAGGAGCTCAAGGAACTCGACCTGCTGATCGACGGTGAAGTCACCATCCAGCCGGACGGCGCGGCTCAGCCCTTCGTCTATCGCGGCTTCATGATGATCGACGAGAACAAGCTCAACGAGCTGCGCGGCGACCAGCTGCGCAAGATCGTGCAGAACGGCATGCTGCCGCTCATCTACGCCCACCTCTTCTCGCTGGGCCTGATGCGCGACATCTTCGGCCGCCAGCTGCGCCAGGGCAAGATGCCCGAGCCGCAGCTCGTGCAGCCGACCGCCTGAGAATGATCGAGCGCGGCGATCGATACAGCCGGGGGGCGATCGCCTTCCACTGGTCGATTGCCGCGCTCATCCTCGTCAACCTGATCATCGGCCTGTTCCACGACGCGATGCCGCGGGCGTGGGGCGTGATGCCGCTGCACAAGTCGCTCGGCATGGCCGTGCTGGCGCTCACGCTGGGCCGGATCGCCTGGCGATTCACCCACAAGCCGCCGCATCTGCCCGAGCTGTTGCCCGCCTGGGAAAAGGCGACGGCGCACATTGTCCACTTCATCCTCTATGCGCTGATGCTGATCCTGCCGATCAGCGGCTGGCTGCTTTCCTCCAATCCGGAGAAGCCGCGCCCGGTGAACTGGTTCGGCCTGTTCGAGATTCCGGTGCTGCCGGCAACGCCCGCCGTGGCGCACAATGCGCACGAGGCGCATGAGCTGCTCGGCTATCTGATGGCGGCGCTGGTGGTGATCCACATCGCCGCGGCGCTGCGGCACCATTTCCTGCTCCGCGACCAGGTGCTCGCGCGCATGCTGCCCGGGATCCGCCGAAACGGTTGATCTTTCTGCGAGAACGTTCGCCCGCAGCCCCTTGAACTAATCGACCCCCCAATTATATTTGGTCTTGTACGGCGTCGTGTCCCCCCTTTCGCGAAGCCGTACGGCACGCCCTCGGGCGTGTCTCCTCCCTGAACCTTGGCCACCTCGTGGGTAACCACGAGGTGGTTTTTTATGTGCCGTTGCCCCGGCCCTCGACGCGCGGCAGACTGGTCGCATGGGCAAGCGATCCGGGGTTCCGCACCGTGACGACGAACTGGCGGCGCTCAGCCTTGCTGCGCTGGAGGCCGAACTCGCGCGTGCGCACAGCCGGCTGGCGATTGTCGAGGGAGCGAAGGCTGCCAAGCAGTGGCACAAGCGCATCCACTGGCTTGAAGCGGAGATCGCGCGCCGCGATTGAGCGTTATTCCGCCGCGATCGCGCCCGGCAGCGCCTCGTCGGCAACCGCATCGATGATGTCGCGCAGCAGCCGCACCACAGCTTCGAGCCCCGGCCCTGGCTGGTCGAGCATCGAATCGAGATAGAGCGACCGGTCGAACTCCAGCTGGATCGCGTGGATGCCGCGTCGCGGATTGCCGTGGCGCTCAAGGATATGCCCGCCCGAATAGGGGGTGTTGGCCGCGGTCCGCACGCCATGCGCCCGCGCCACGCCCTCGATCCGGCCGAGGAAGCGTGCCGCGGCCGACTTGCCGAAGCGATCGCCTGGCACCAGCCGGGCCGCGATGCCCGGGGCACCGAGCGAGGGCATCGAATGCACATCAAGCAGCACCGCCACGCCGAAACGGACGCGCGCCGCGGTCAGTGCCGCTTCGATGGCGGCGTGCCAGGGGCGGTGATCGGCATGTATCCGCTGCTGCACCTCGTCGGCGGTCAGGCGGCGCTGCCAGATGTCGCCCGCGCTGCCCGCCCGGCGCGGCACCAGCCCCAGCCCGGAGCGGATCTTGGCGGAAAGCGGCGCGCCGTGCGGCCAGGCGCCGTCGTCCAGCCGGGGGTCGCGCTCATGCTCGGCGCGGTTGAGATCGATCCAGGCACGGGCACGGGTGGCGACGAACAGCGTCTCGTCGCGGCGGGCGGCAAGGGCGATCGCATCGGCATGGCGATCCTCCAGCGCGCGCAGCGCAACGAGCGGGACGCGGATCGCGCCGCGCAGCGCCTCGGGATAGTCGCGTCCGGCATGCGGCACCGACAGGATCACCGGGCTCAGCGGCTCGGCGGGGCCATGGCGGACGAAGGTCGCTTCAGTCACGACGCCATGACTATGCGCGCCTTGGCCTCGCCGCAATGCCGTGGGATAGGATAAGGGCGCAAAATCTTAAGGGCTTTCGGTATAGGAGGAGCCCTGTTGATTTCGAGTGGGGAAACATGATCCGAATTCTGCTGGCCGAGGATGACCGCGTGATGCGGGAATACCTTACCCGGGCGCTCGAGCGCTCGGGATATGCGGTCAGTGCGGTCGATCGCGGCACGGCGGCGATGCCGCTGCTCGAGTCCGAGCGTTTCGACCTGCTGCTCACCGACATCGTGATGCCCGAGATGGACGGGATCGAACTGGCCCAGAAGGCGAGCGAGATCGCGCCGGACATGCGGGTCATGTTCATCACCGGCTTTGCGGCGGTCACGCTCAAGGCCGGCAAGCAGGTGCCGCAGGCCAAGGTCCTCTCCAAGCCCTTCCATCTGCGCGACCTCGTTCTCGAGGTCGATCGGTTGTTCGAAGCGGAGAATGCCGGATTTAATTGAATTAGGGTGCTTGCGCGGTTCGAAAAGTCCCGCTAGAGGCCCGCTTCCCGTTTCGGCCGACAGGCCAATGGGCGCGTAGCTCAGTGGTAGAGCACTGTGTTGACATCGCAGGGGTCGCAAGTTCAATCCTTGCCGCGCCCACCATATAGAAGAGCCGCCAGGTCAATGACTTGGCGGCTTTTTCTTTGTCCGCGCTGGCGCCGCGTGCCGCTTTGGCGCATCCTCGCCCCATGCAGAAAACCTTTTCCGAGTCTGGCTATGACTGGGCGAGTGGACGCGGCGCGCTGTGGCGGGACAAGCTGGACGGGATGGAGGCGCTGCTGGCGCCCATCGACGTGCCGTTCGTCGAAGCGCTGGCTCTCGATGCGCCTTGCCGGATCGGCGAGATCGCCTGTGGCGGGGGCGGCACCACCCGCGCCATTGCCGCCGCCGTGCCGGCAGGCAGCGAGATCACCGGCTTCGACATTTCGCCGGATCTGGTCGCCGCCGCCACGGCTCGTGCGGGCGACGTCGCGCGCTTCGTCGAGGCCGATGTTTCGCGATACCGGCCCGATAGCCCGTTCGAACGGCTCGCCTCGCGCTTCGGCGTGATGTTCTTCGAGGACCCCGCTGCCGCCTTCGCCAATCTGCGTCACTGGCTCGCGCCCGGCGGGCAGCTTGCCTTTGCCGTGTGGGGCCCGGCCGCCGAGGTCGGCTTCATGGCGCAGCTCCGCGGGACGATCGCCTCCGTGATGGACGTGGCGGCGAGCGATCCCGACGCGCCGGGTCCCTGTCGCTATGGCGATCCCGCGAAGCTGATCGCGCTGCTCGAAGGGGCGGGGTTCCGCGATGCCGCGAGTCGCACCGTGCATTGCTCGCTGCCGGTGCCGGGTGACACCCCCGCTGCCGCTGCGGCCTTCCTGCTCGCATCATCGTCGATGGCCGCGCCGCTGGCGGATGCGCCCGAAGAGGTGCGCGAACGGGCGCATGCCCGCCTGACCGAGGTCTGTGCGAGGCATATGGAGGACGGTCGGGTCCGCATGCCAGCCCGTGTCGAGATCGTCACCGCCAGGGGCTAGGCAACGCGCAGCTCCGCGAGGAAGGCATGGACCTGGCCCGACAGCGCATCCGCGCCGTCATGCAGCCGAACCGCCACTTCGCGCATCGCCCGGGCCTGGCTCGAGGCGTCGAGCGAGGTGCCGCCGATCGCCTCGATATCGCGCTGGATGCCCGTGCTGGCATGCACGGCTTCATCCACGTTGCGGGCGATCGTCCGTGTCGCTTCTTCCTGCCGGGCGACTGCGCCCTCCACGGCATCGGCCAGGGTAGCCATCGCGCCGATCGCCTGCTCGACCCGCTCATGGCCCGCGGCGACTTCGTCGATCCCGCCGCGAATCTCGCGGACATGGGCAGTGATCCGGTCCGCCGCGATGCCGGTCTGAGTGGAGAGCTGCTTCACTTCATTGGCGACCACGGTGAAGCCGCGCCCCGACTCGCCCGCACGCGCCGCCTCGATCGTGGCGTTGAGCGCGAGCAGGTTCACCTGCCGGGCGATGTCGCTGATCAGCCCGATCACCGAATCGATCGACTGAGCGGAGTGGAGCAGGTCGCGGGTACGCGCACTGCCGGTCTCGACCAGCTGGGAGACCGCGGAGGCCGCGAGGCGCGCGTCGCTGGTATTGTGGGCGATGCCGGCAAGTGCGCCGGCCAGGTCGCGGCCGCGCGCGGCGATCTCGGCCATGTTGTCGCTGGTCTGCGAGGCGGCGGTCGCGACGGCGACGGCACGGTCGCCGACTCCACTGGCCCGGTCGGCGGTCGCGAGCGCGCCCTTCTCGAGTTCGGTCGAGAGCGTGCCCATGTCGCGCGACAGGGCCTCGACCTGTGCCTCGAAGCGCCTGCTCGCCGCTTCGATCCGCGCGGCGCGCTCGACCTGTGCCCGCGCCACCGCGACTTCGCGTTCCGCGGCGAGATGGACGAGGCGGCGGTTGTTCACCGTCGCCTGCACCCGGCCATTCCGGACCAGGATCATGCCTTCGCTGCCGCCGGACGCGCGATAGCTCTCCATCAGCCGGCCCATGTCGTCGCTCATTTCGGCGACCGGGCAGGCGCGGACATAGCGCGATACCGCAGCGCCGTAGGACGGGTTCCGCATCAGCGCGTGGCCGAAGGGATTGAGCAGCAGCCGCCGCACGTCCTTCTCGAAGATCGCGCCGAGCGGGCGCTCCTGCGCGTCGACGATCGCGACGAGGCGCAGCTCGGGGTCGCCGCCGAACAGTTCGGCGGCCCGCCACATCGTGTCGGTCAGCGTGAGCAATGGCGGGTTGAGCTCGCGCTCGGTGAGCCAGGTGCCGCGGGGCGCAGGGGGATCGGCAAGAGACATTGGCTGCCGGATAGGAGGCACTTGGTAAATGCCCACTTAGCCTAGCGTTACAGTACCGAGACAATGCGCATTTTTTCGCGGGTTACGGGCGATTTCTTGCGAAAAATCGTGGGCGTGGCTGTAACCATGGCGTCATCCGCCGCTGGCTAGGGGGAGGCCATGAAGTTCAGCATCGAAAATCTGGCGCTCAGCCACGGTGACCAGCGCGTGATCGACGGCGTCGAGGCAGTGCTTGAACCCGGCCGGGTGACGGTGGTGCTGGGCGGCGCGGGCGCCGGCAAGGCGCTGCTGCTGCGCGCGCTCGCCGGACGAGTCGATCTCGATGCCGGCCAGATCCGGCTGGGCGGGCGGCTGATCGGACGCTTCACCAAGGGGGAGCGCGCCGCGGCGTTCATGTTGCTGGGAGAGGGCCGGCGCGGACTGTTCGGCAGGGGCCCCGTCGATCTCGCCGATGCGATCGGAGCAAGGCCGAGCTGGCTGTTTGCCGCGGATCCGCTGAGCATGCTCGACCCGGTTACCCAGTTCGCCCGGATCGGCCAGCTGCGAGCTGCCGCGCAGCAGGGGATGGGCGTGGTGGTGACGCTCGCCGATCCCGTGCTCGCTGCCCGACTCGCCGATGACGTGCTGCTGCTCGGCCAGGGGCGCATGCTTGGTTTCGGACCGGCGCGCGAAGTGCTGGAGCACCGGAATCTGCGCCAGGCATTCGGGATCGAGGTGATGGTGATTGGCGATGCCAATGGCCGGCTCCTCCCCGTGCCGATCGGCTTCGCCACCCAGTGAGGCGCCCCGTCGAGCGGCGCGTGACAGCGACTGTTTCTTGTGCCACTGCGTAATTAAATTACACAGTGAGTCGGGCCGCAAGAGCCCGAAGCAGGAGAAATATGGTGCGTAACATCGACCATGTCATCGTCGGCCATAACGGCGGCGCGGGTGCCCGGACCGGCGAGGTGTTCAACCCGAATACCGGCCAGGTACAGGCGCAGGTCCAGCTCGGCGGCCAGGCCGATCTCGACAAGGCGATCGCCGCCGCCCAGGCCGCCCAGCCCGGCTGGGCCGCGACCAACCCGCAGCGCCGCGCCCGCGTGATGTTCGCCTTCAAGGCGCTGGTCGAGAAGAACATGGACGATCTGGCGCACCTGCTCAGCTCCGAGCATGGCAAGGTGATCGCCGATGCCAAGGGCGATATCCAGCGCGGCCTGGAGGTGATCGAGTTCGCCTGCGGCATCCCGCATGTCCTCAAGGGCGAGTACACTCAGGGCGCGGGCCCCGGCATCGACGTCTATTCGATGCGCCAGCCGCTCGGCATCGGCGCGGGAATCACCCCGTTCAACTTCCCGGCGATGATCCCGATGTGGATGTTCGGCGTCGCCATCGCCTGCGGCAATGCCTTCATCCTCAAGCCCTCCGAGCGCGATCCCAGCGTGCCGGTTCGCCTTGCCGAGCTGATGCTTGAAGCGGGCGCGCCCGAGGGCATCCTCCAGGTCGTGCACGGCGACAAGGAAATGGTCGACGCGATCCTCGACCATCCGGCGATCTCGGCGGTGAGCTTCGTCGGCTCGTCGGACATCGCCCATTATGTCTATCGCCGCGGCGTCGAGGCCGGGAAGCGCGTCCAGGCGATGGGCGGCGCGAAGAACCACGGCATCGTCATGCCCGATGCCGATCTCGACCAGGTCGTCGCCGATCTCTCCGGCGCCGCCTTCGGCTCGGCCGGCGAGCGCTGCATGGCACTGCCGGTGGTCGTCCCGGTCGGCGACAAGACCGCCGATGCGCTGCGCGAGAAGCTGATCCCGGCGATCGAGGCGCTGCGTGTTGGTGTCAGCACCGATGCCGAGGCGCATTACGGCCCGGTCGTGAATGCCGCGCACAAGCAGCGCGTGGAGAACTGGATCCAGACCGGCGTCGATGAAGGCGCCGAGCTCGTCGTCGATGGCCGCGGCTTCCAGCTCCAGGGCCATGAACAGGGCTTCTTCATCGGCCCGAGCCTGTTCGACCGCGTCACGCCGGACATGCAGGCGTACAAGGAAGAGATTTTCGGACCCGTGCTCCAGATCGTCCGCGCACCGGACTTCGAGACCGCGCTCAGGCTGCCGAGCGATCACCAGTACGGCAACGGCGTCGCCATCTTCACGCGCAACGGCCACGCGGCCCGCGAGTTCGCCGCGCGCGTCAATGTCGGCATGGTCGGCATCAACGTGCCGATCCCGGTACCGGTCGCCTATCACACCTTTGGCGGCTGGAAGCGCTCGGCCTTCGGCGACACCAACCAGCACGGCATGGAAGGCGTGAAGTTCTGGACCAAGGTGAAGACGATCACCCAGCGCTGGCCCGATGGCGGCGGTACGGGCGACAGCGCCTTCATCATCCCGACGATGGGCTGATCGGCCGCGCCGATCCGGGACGCAGGCCGTGCCCTTGTGGCGCGACAGGCGGGTGCCGGATCGGTTAGGCTGGTGCCGTCCTCGAAGGGGAGAAGCGAATGATCCGGCTGCTGCTATTCATCGGCGCGCTGATGCTGGCCGTGCGGGCCGATCCGGTGTCGAACGCCGGCGCGCAGCCCGTGCAGGCGGCGGCCAAGCGGATCGCATTCAGCTTCGACGATGTGCCGCGCGGTGCCGGCGCCTTCCTCAGCGAGGACGAGCGCACGCGCAAGCTGATCGCGGTGCTGCGCTCGCGCGGGGTCAGCCAGGTCGCGCTGTTCCTCAATCCGGGCCGGATCGACAATGGCGCCGCGGGCAAGGCCGCGATGCGCCGCATCCGTGCCTATGTCGCCGCGGGCAATGTGCTTGCCAACCACACCTGGCTGCACCCGCATCTGTCCAAGGTGAGCGCCGAGGAGTTCCTCGACCAGGTCGGCAAGGCGCAGGCCTGGCTGGACAAGCAGCCCAATTCGCGGCGCTGGCTGCGCTTCCCCTTCCTCGACGAAGGCGGGCCGGACAAGGCCAAGGTCGCCGCCGTCCGCGCCGGCCTGGCCGCACGCGGCATCCGCAACGGCCATGTCACTGCCGAGGCGTCTGACTGGAATATCGAGGGACTGACGATCGCGGCGAAGAAGGCGGGCAAGACGATCGACATGGAGGGCCTGCGCGATCTCTATGTCGAGAGCCATGTGAAAGCCGCCGACTTCGCCGACGAGCTGGCGATCAAGACGATCGGCCGCTCGCCCGCGCATGTGATGCTGCTCCACGAGACCGACATCGCCGCGCTGTTCATCGGCGACCTGATCGACGCGCTGCGCCGCGACGGCTGGGAGATCATCACGCCGGACCTGGCCTATGCCGATCCGATCTACCTGGCGATGCCCGAGGTGCCCTGGACCAACGGCACGCTGACCGAGCAGATGGCCTGGGAGAAGAAGATCCCGCCGCCCCGCTATTACGACCGCAATGACCTGAAGATCGCCAACCCGCTCTTTGCCGAGCGGGTGCTGCACGAGAAAGCACAATGACCCAGTTCGACCTTACCGACGACCAGCTCGCCATCCAGGAGATGGCGCGGAAATTCACTGCCGATGCGATCACCCCGCATGCGGCGGAGTGGGACGAGAAGCACATCTTCCCGCGCGACACGATCAAGGCGGCGGCCGAGCTGGGCTTCGCTTCGATCTACGTCTCGGAGGAAAGCGGCGGCATCGGCCTCGGCCGGCTCGAGGCAGCGCTGATCATGGAAGCGATGGCCTATGGCTGCCCCTCGACCAGCGCGTTCATCTCGATCCACAACATGGCGAGCTGGATGATCGACACCTTCGCCAGCGCCGAGCTCAAGGCGAAGTACCTCCCGTCGCTGATCACGATGGAGCGGATCGCGAGCTATTGCCTGACCGAGCCGTCATCGGGCTCGGATGCCGCCGCGCTCAAGACGCGGGCGGTGCGCGACGGCGATCATTATGTCGTCAATGGATCGAAGCAGTTCATCTCGGGTGCCGGCGAGAACGAGATCTACGTCACCATGGTCCGCACCGGCGAGGAAGGCCCCAAGGGCATTTCCTGCCTGGTGATCGAGAAGGACATGCCGGGCGTGTCCTTCGGCGCCAATGAGCGCAAGCTCGGCTGGCATTCGCAGCCGACGCGCCAGGTGACGTTCGAGGATGTCCGCGTGCCGGTCTCGAACCGCGTCGGTGGCGAGGGCGAAGGTTTCCGCTTCGCGATGATGGGGCTGGACGGTGGCCGCCTCAACATCGGCGCCTGCTCGCTTGGCGGCGCCCAGCGCTGCCTCGACGAGGCAGTGAAGTACACCAAGGACCGCCAGCAGTTCGGCAAGCCGATCGCGGACTTCCAGAACACCCAGTTCGTGCTGGCCGACATGGCGACCGAACTCGAGGCCGCCCGCGCGCTCCTCTATCTCGCCGCCGCCAAGGTAACCGCGGGCGCGCCCGACAAGACCAAGTTCGCCGCGATGGCCAAGCGCTTCGCCACCGACACCGGCAGCTCGGTGGTCGATCGCGCGCTCCAGCTGCATGGCGGCTATGGCTATCTGATGGACTATCCGATCGAGCGCTTCTGGCGCGACCTGCGCGTCCACTCGATCCTCGAGGGCACCAACCAGGTGATGCGGATGATCGTCGGCCGGGAGCTTACCCGCCAGTGACCGACGATGTTCTGATCCAGACCGAAGGCAAGGCTGGCCGCATCCGGCTCAACCGGCCCAAGGCGATCCACGCACTCAACACCGGCATGTGCGCAGCGATGCTCGAAGCCCTGGCGGCATGGCGCGATGATCCGGCGATCGGGATCGTGCTGGTCGATCATGCCGAGGGCAGGGGTTTCTGTGCCGGCGGCGATATCCGCATGATCGCCGAGAGTGGCGCAAGCGACGGCGTTGCGGCGCGGGAATTCTTCCGCACCGAGTACCAGCTCAACCATGCGATGTTCACCTGCGAAAAGCCGATCGTGGCGTTCATGGACGGCATCACCATGGGCGGCGGCGTCGGTATCTCGCAGCCTGCGAAATACCGCGTCGCGACCGAGAACACCAAGTTCGCCATGCCCGAGACCGGGATCGGCCTGTTCCCGGACGTGGGCGGCGGCTGGTATCTGTCGCGCCTGCCCGGGAAGACCGGCGAGTATCTGGCGCTGACCGGCCGCCGGCTCGACGGCGCCGAGTGTGTCGCGCTCGGCCTCGCCAGCCATTATCTGCCCGCCGAGGCACTGGAAGAGGCCAAGGCACGCATAGCGGGGGATCCGGCAGCGGTTGAAGCGATCCTGGCAGAACTGGCGATCCCGGCGCCGGAGCCGCGCATCGCCGCCCACCGTGAGGCGATCGATCGCCTCTTCGCTGCCGATACGGTGGAGGGTGTATTCTCCGCGCTCGAGGCCGATGGCGGCGAATGGGCTGCTGCCCAGCTCGCGACGCTGCGTACCAAGTCGCCGCAATCCATGAAGGTCTCGCTCCGCCTCGTCCGGGAAGGCCGTGCGAAGGCCAGCTTTGCGGACGAGATGGCACAGGAATACGCCATTGGCGGCCGCGTCGCGCAGAGCCATGACTTCATCGAGGGCGTTCGTGCGCTGATTGTCGACAAGGACAATGCGCCGCAATGGAAGCCGGCTACGCTCGAGGGCGTCAGCGACGCGATGCTCGATGCGATCTTCGCGCCGCTGCCGGAAGGCGAAGCATGGGCGCCTCTCTAATCGTCATCCCCGCGAAGGCGGGGATCCATTATCATCTGCGGGAAGAATGGATTCCCGCCTTCGCGGGAATGACGGAGTAGCAAAGTGGCCAATTACGAAACCATCCTCGTCGAGCAGCGCGGTGCCGCGACGCTCGTCACTCTCAACCGGCCGCAGGCGCTCAATGCGCTCAACAGCCAGATCCTGTCCGAGCTGCTCGACGCGATGAAGGCGTTTGACGCCGATGCGTCACAGGGCTGCGCGGTTATCACCGGCAGCGAGAAGGCCTTTGCCGCCGGCGCCGACATCAAGGAGATGCAGGCCCAGGGCTTTGCCGACATGTACGGTCATGACTTCTTCGCCGGCTGGGACGTGTTCACCCGCACCCGCAAGCCGATCATCGCCGCGGTTTCCGGCTATGCGCTGGGCGGCGGCTGCGAGCTGGCGATGATGTGCGATTTCATCCTGGCCGGGGATAACGCCAAGTTCGGCCAGCCCGAGATCAAGCTCGCGGTCTCGCCCGGCATGGGTGGCTCGCAGCGGCTTACGCGTGCCGTCGGCAAGGCCAAGGCGATGGAGATGTGCCTCACTGGCCGGATGATGGACGCGGCCGAGGCCGAGCGCGCCGGGCTGGTCAGCCGCATCCTGCCGGCTGCGGAGCTGGTCGAGGAAGCGGTGAAGACGGCTCAGGCGATCGCCTCGATGGCGCCGCTCGCGGTGCTGGCCAACAAGGAGATGGTCAACGCCGCCTTTGAAACCAGCCTGGCCCAGGGCGTCGCCTTCGAGCGCCGGCTGTTCCACGCGCTGTTCGGCACCGCCGACCAGAAGGAAGGCATGACGGCGTTCGTCGAGAAGCGCCCGGGGAACTGGACCGGGAAGTAAAGGATATAGTCGTCACCCCGGCGAAAGCCGGGGTCTCAGGAGAAGGCAGGAAAAGAGCCGCACGAGATCCCGCCCCGGCCTGCGCCGGGACGGGATGACGAATTTAGAGAGAGGAAGACCAAGTGGCACGCGTAGCATTTATCGGCCTGGGCAATATGGGTGGCGGCATGGCCGCGAACCTTGCGAGGAAGGGGCATGACGTCCGCGCCTTTGACCTGAGCCAGGATGCGCTCGACAAGGCCAGGGCAGCGGGCTGCCTGCCTGCTGCCAGCGCCGTCGAGGCGGTGGACGGAGCCGAGGCGGTGATCACCATGCTGCCCGCCGGCAAGCATGTGGAAGCCACCTATGCCGACGTACTGCTCGATCATGCCGCACCCGGCGCGATCCTGATCGACTGCTCGACGATCGACGTCGACACTGCTCGCCGCGTGGCCGAGGCGGCGACCGCGCGGGGACTGATGGCAGTCGATGCGCCGGTCTCGGGCGGGATCGCCGCGGCCAACGCCGGCACGCTCACCTTCATGGTCGGCGGCACCGAACAGGCGTTCGGCCGCGCCGAGCCGTTCCTGGCGGACATGGGCAAGGCAGTGATCCATGCCGGTGCCAGCGGGGCGGGACAGGGCGCGAAGATCTGCAACAACATGATCCTCGGCGCGACGATGGTTGCCACCTGCGAAGCCTTTGCGCTGGCGGAGAAACTGGGGCTCGACGCCCAGCGCTTCTACGACATCGCCTCGGTCAGTTCGGGCCAGAGCTGGTCGATGACGAGCTACTGCCCTGTCCCCGGCGTCGGTCCCGAAAGCCCGGCCGATCGCGACTATCAGGGCGGGTTCGCGGCACCGCTGATGCTCAAGGACCTCAAGCTGGCTTTGGAGGCGGCGGCGAGCGTCGGCGCGAACGTGCCGATGGGAACCCGGGCGGAGGAACTCTACCAGGCGTTCGTCGACGGCGACGGCGCCGGTCTCGACTTCTCGGGCATCATCAAGACGCTCAAATAGCCGTTACCTCGCCCTCAACCGTCATCCCGGCGAAAGCCGGGATGACGATAAGGGGAGATTTAACGCCTCCCGGCGCATACCCTGTACATGCGCATGCCGATCCTCGCCGCCCTCGTGCTCATCGCCGCGCCCGCCGCCGCCCAGCAGCAGCGCGCGCCCTTCGTGATCGCCGAGACCGGGCAGGGCTTTGCCAAGCTCGATGATGCGGTGAATGCCGTGCGCGACGGCACGGCGACGATCCTGATCGCGCCCGGCACCTATCATGACTGCACGGTGCAGACCGGCGGCAAGATCACCTTCAAGGCGGTCCAGCCCGGCACCGCGATCTTCGAGAACCAGGTGTGCGAGGAAAAGGCCGCCTTCGTGCTGCGCGGTCGCGGATCGGTGGTCGATGGTATCGTCTTTCGCGGCTTCTCGGTGCCCGACGGCAATGGCGCCGGCATCCGCATCGAGATGGGCGACCTGACCGTCACCAACTCGATGTTCCTCGACAGCCAGGAAGGCATTCTCGGCGGCGGTCACGAGACGGTGCACCGGATCACGATCGATCACACGACCTTCGCCGGCCTCGGCCAGTGCGAGACCGAGAATTGCAGCCATTCGATCTATCTGGCGGTGGACGGCGACGTGGTCGTCACCAATTCGCGCTTCGAGCGCGGCACCGGCGGCCATTACGTCAAGCTGCGCGCGCGCCGGGTGACGATCACCGGCAACAGCTTCGATGATTCGAAGGGCAACAAGACCAACTACATGATCGACCTGAGCGAGGGCGGCACCGGGCTGATCGCCGGCAACACCTTCGTCCAGGGGCCGCGCAAGGAGAACAGCTCGGGCCTGATCGTGGTCGCGGCGGAGGGACGGACCTATCCGTCGACGGGCCTGCGCATCGAAGGGAATACCGCGACACTGGCACCGGGCGCCCCGGGCAATCCGGCGTTCGTGGCGGACTTCACCGGGCAGGTGGGACCGCTCGGGCAGAACGACCTGGGGCCAGGCATCCGCATCTTCGAGCGGCGGCGGTAAATCGAAACGTCATGCTGAACTTGTTTCAGCATCCAACGCTCCACGAGCCATATCGCCTGAGGTGCGTTGGACCCTGAAACAAGTTCAGGGTGACGGAGCAGAAAAGGAAAGGGCTCGCGAACCTCGCGAGCCCTTCTTCATTTCACTTGCAGCTATCGCCCTGGCCGGCATCCAGGTCGAGACAGCGGCCGTCGATCTCCACCGGCACCGGCACATGGATCAGCGCCGCCAGCGTCGGGGCGATGTCCACGGTCTCCACCGACAGCGGCTGCTCGAAGCCGGTCATGCCCTTGCGCCAGAACAGGATCGGCACGCGGCGATCATAGTCCCAGAAGCTGCCATGGGTGGCGATCGAGCCGCCCTCGGTGCCGGCGATCGGGGTGACGCGCGGCTTGAGCGCGATCACCAGGTCGCCCGAGCGCTGCGGATCGTACGAGGCACGGGCGCGCTCGAGCAGGGTCCAGGTCTCGGGCGGGGTGTGGACGATCGGCGTCGCCGCGATCTGGGCGCGGGTGAACACGGCTTCGACCTGCGGATTGGCCATGTAGCGCTTGATCGCCTCGGCCTGCACGCGGACGCGGTCCGCCTTGCTCAGGTCGGGCGAGAACCAGACGTCGCCCGAATTGCCGCCGACCAGCACCGGGCCCTTGATGCCCAGCGCCTGGCCGATCGCCAGACCCATCGCCTTCGCGCTCAGCTCCTTGGAGACGCGTGCGGCCATCGGCGCGGCGTGCTCGCGGTTGCGCTCGGGGAAGTCGTGGCCGCCATGGTCGGCGGTCAGCGCTACGGCATAGTCGACGCCGGTCTTGTCGAGCACGGCGAACAGCTTGCCCAGGGTCTGGTCGAGCGAGAGCAGCTGCAGGCACATCTCGCTGCCTTCGGTGCCCAGCGTGTGGCCGACATAGTCGGTGGCCGAGGCGCCGACGATCAGCAGGTCGGTATGGCCCGACTGGCCGAGCTTCATGTCGCTGGCGAGGCCGGCGGCGGTCGCCACGATCGCCTCGTCGAACTCGGGCGAGGCGCGGAAGGCGGTGCTGTTGCCCGCGGCGCGCGCGAAGCGGCCGGCGCCGGCACTGCGGGTCGGGTTGAGCTGGAAGGCACGGCTGCGAGCCTGGCAGAAGGGCGGCAGGTCAAGCGGCCCCTGCGCTTCGTTGATCCGCTTGGTCACGTTCGCGTTCATGCGGGTGACCATCGCCGGCTCGGCGCGGCCGGCATAGGAGACGAACGCCTTGCCGTTCCACCACCAGATCTCGTCGGTCTTGTGGCCGCCCATCATCACCGCGGCGCGGTCCTTGCCCGCCACCGAGACGACGCGGCTCGCCGGATCGGCAAGCTTCATCCACTCGCCCAGCGTCGGCACCTTCAGATGCTTGTCCGAGACGGTGTAGTTGTTCGAGTTGCTGCCGGGGACGCTCTCGTCCTCGGCGCAATAGACCGTCTTGTCCTCGCGCGGCGCGTTGAAATCGGTCCAGTCATTGGCGATGATGCCGGTCTTCGACGGATGATCGCCGGTCAGGATCGTCGAGTGGCCCGGGCAGGTCTCGGTCGCCGCATGGCTCTGATAGCCGGAGGGGAAGACCGCGCCGGTCATCAGCCGGGCCAGGCCCGAGCTGAACTGCGCGCGATATTCCGCGAACAGATCGGCCGAGAACTGGTCGACCGAGATCACCACGACGAGCGATGGCGCGGCGCGCGGCGCTTCGGCGGGCACGGTCTGGGTCGGCGGCGTCTCCTGCGCGGCGAGCGGGGATGCGGCGAGCAGCGCGGCTGCTGCCGCGAGCGGACGGAACGACTTCATGCTTGGGCCACCTCCGGCGTGTGCAAATCCTGCCGTGATGCTATTGGGCCAACAGCTCTTCCACGGCAAGGACGCTCCATGACGGCGGTTCGTTTCGGATTGATGGCGTTGATGCTGTGGTTGTTTTCCGGCGTGGCGATAGCCCAGCCGCCGGGCGAGCAGCATGTGAAGATCGCACTGCTCGCCGAAAGCGACCATCCCGCGCCCGGCAGCGAGGTCATGCTGGCCTTCGCTTCGGTGCCCGAGAAGGGCTGGCACGCCTATTGGCTCAACCCCGGCGATGCCGGTCTGCCGGCGCGTGCAGAATGGACGCTGCCCAAGGGCGCGACCACCGGCGAGTTCCGCTATCCGGTGCCGCAGCGGCTGACGATCGCGGGCCTGATGAACTATGTGTATGAGGGGCCGTTCGCGCCGCTGGTGACGCTCAAGATCCCGGCCGATGCCAAGGGCGCCTTCCCGGTGCGGGTGAAGCTCAACTACCTGGTCTGCACCGATGCGATCTGCGTGCCGGGCAAGGCGGACCTGGCGACCGACCTCCAGATCGGCGACGGCAGCGTCTCGCCCGATCGCCGCGCCCAGTTCGATGCCTGGCGCGCGGTATTGCCCAAGCCGCTGGGTGCCGAGGGGACCTATCAGGTGCAGGGCAAGGCGCTGCGCCTCGCCGTGCCGTTCCCCGCCGCCGCCAGGACGGAAGGCGAGGGCTATTTCTTCCCCGCCACCCACGGCGCCTTCGACTATGCCGCTGCCCAGAAGGTGGTGCGCGACGGCGACCGGGTGGTCGTCGATACCGCGGGTCTGAAGTCGGTGGGGCCGATCGAGGGGCTGCTGGCCTTCGGCAAGCAGGGCTTCTGGGTGAAGGCCGTGCCCGGCACCGTACCGCCGGCCAGCGCAGCCGCGCCGGCTGCGCAGCTGCCATGGAGCGGCGCGGTGCTCGCCTTTCTCGGCGCGGTGCTGGGCGGCCTGATCCTCAACATCATGCCCTGCGTCTTTCCGATCCTCAGCCTCAAGGCGCTGAGCCTCGCCAAGGCCAATGCCGAGGGCGGCAGCCCGCGCGCCGAGGCTTTGGCCTATACCGCCGGCGTGGTGCTGGTCTGCCTGGCGCTGGGCGGGGCGCTGCTCGCGCTCAGGGCCGGCGGGGCGACGCTCGGCTGGGCGTTCCAGCTGCAGGATCCGCGCGTGATCCTGGTGCTGCTGCTGCTCGTCACCGGCATCTCGTTCAACCTTGCCGGGCTGTTCGAGCTGTCGGCCCCCGGCTTCGTCAATCGTGCCGCGTCGAAGGGCACCGGCGGCGCCTTCATGACCGGCGCGCTCGCGGCGTTCGTCGCGACGCCCTGCACCGGGCCGTTCATGGGCGCGGCGCTCGGCGCGGCGCTGGTGCTGCCCTGGCCGGCGGCGCTTGCGGTGTTCGGCGGGCTCGGGCTCGGCATCGCGCTGCCCTTCCTGCTGCTCGGTTTCATCCCGCCGCTCCGCCGCCTTCTGCCCAGGCCGGGCGCCTGGATGGAGACGCTGCGGCGTATCCTGTCGGTGCCGATGTTCCTCACCGCGCTGGCGCTCGCCTGGGTGCTGGGCAAGCAGGCGGGCGTATCGGGCATGACGCTCGGCCTCGCCGCGGCGCTGCTCGCGACGCTCGGCCTGTGGTGGACGGGCCTGCGCCAGCGGCGGGGCAAGGCGCTCGCCTGGCTGCCGGCGGCGGCGCTATTGCTAATCGCTATCAGCTCCATCGCATGGGTCCGGGCCGCACCCGCGGAGACCAGGACGGTATCCGGCGGGGAGAAGTTCAGCGAGGCGCGGCTTGCCGAGCTGACCGCGCAGGGCAAGCCGGTCTTCGCCTATTTCACCGCCGACTGGTGCCTCACCTGCAAGGTCAACGAGAAGGCGGTGATCGAGACCGAAGCCGTCGAAAGGGCGTTGGCCGACAACAAGGTCACCGTGCTGGTCGGCGACTGGACCGATGGCGATCCCGTGCTCGGCCGCTTCATCGAACGGCACAATCGTGCGGGCGTGCCGCTCTATCTGTGGTACAAGCCCGGCGAGGCCGAGCCGCGAGTCCTGCCCCAGATCCTTACCCAGGGCATGCTGCAGGACCTGGCCGCCGGGAAATAATAGGGGCGGGGGACCAGAAGAGGAGCGCAACCATGACTCGTCCTGTCCTGTTCGGAACCGCAATCGCCGCCGCCGCCCTGGTCGCCGCCCCGCTGCTGGCCGAGCCCGATGTCGCCAAGGCCGTCCCCAATTTCCGCGCCCTGGAAATGCACGGCAAGGTCGTCGACCTCAGCCAGTATCGCGGCAGGACGGTGGTGCTCGAGTGGAACAACCCCGGCTGCCCCTTCGTGAAGAAGCATTATGGCAGCGGCAACATGCAGAAGACCCAGGCCGCGGCGACGGCGCAGGGCGTGGTGTGGCTGACGATCAATTCGAGCGCGCCCGGCCAGCAGGGCAATATGAGCGGGCCGGAAGCGCAGAAGTTCGTCGCCGGCGCCAAGGCGAAGCCCACCGCTTATCTGCTCGATCCCAAGGGACTGGTCGGCAAGGGCTATGGCGCCAAGACGACGCCGCACCTCTACATCATCGATGGCAAGGGCCAGCTCGCCTACAAGGGCGGGATCGACGACAAGCCGACCGCCGATGTCGCGGACATCGCGGGCGCCCGCAACCATGTGCTGGCGGCGCTGGCCGAGATGCGGGCGGGCAAGCCGGTATCGGTGCCCGAGACGCGGCCCTATGGCTGCAGCGTCAAATACGCGAGCTGACGGCATAGCGTCTGCCCCCTTGTGCAACGCAACAAAGCGTTGCAGCATGGAACTTGTCGGTCTTTCCGGCACTTGGGAGGCGCATGGCGGCAGCGGGGGCGTTCGACGAAATCTGGGGGCATGGCGGGCCTGAGCGTCCGCGCGCCGAGTTTGCTGCGCTTTCGCAATGGCTGGTCGATACGGAGGCTGCGGAGCTGCAGCGCCGCCAGCAATCCGCCGAAGCCGCATTCCGCCAGCTGGGCATCACCTTCGCCGTCTATGGCGACAGCGACGCGGCGGAGCGGATCATCCCGTTCGACATCGTCCCGCGCGTGTTCCTCGCCGGCGAATGGCAGCGGCTTTCGGAAGGGCTGGTCCAGCGTGTGGAGGCGATCAACGCCTTTCTCGAGGACATTTACGGCGAGCGGCGGATCCTGAAAGAGGGCATCATCCCGCCCGAGCTGATCTATCTCAACGACCAGTTCCGCGCCGAGGTGGACGGTGTCCGCCCGCCGCACGGCGTCTGGGCGCATATCTGCGGGATCGACCTGGTTCGCACCGGTCCGGACCAGTTTTATGTGCTGGAGGACAATGCCCGCACCCCCTCCGGCGTGTCGTACATGCTGGAGAATCGCGAGGCGATGATCCGGCTTTGCCCCGAGCTGTTCCGCGATTTCCGGGTGGCGCCGGTGGACAGTTATCCGGACATGCTGCTGCGGACCATGCAGTCGGTGGCGCCGGGCAACAATCCTCGCCCGGTCTGCGTCGTGCTGACCCCGGGCCATTTCAACTCGGCCTATTACGAGCATAGTTTCCTGGCGGACTCGATGGGCGTCGAGCTGGTCGAGGCGGCAGACCTGGTGGTCGATGACGATGTCGTCTGGATGCAGACGATCGCCGGCCGGGTGAAGGTCGACGTCATCTATCGCCGCATCGACGATGATTTCCTCGATCCGCTGGTCTTCCGCCCGGATTCGATGCTCGGCGTGCCCGGCATCATGGCGGCATACCGCGCCGGCAACGTCGCGATCCTCAACGCGCCGGGCAACGGCATCGCCGACGACAAGGCAATCTACAGCTACATGCCCGAGATCGTCCGCTTCTATTCGGGCGGGGAGGCCAAGCTGCCCAATGTCGAGACGTACCGGTGCCGCGAGCCGCAGGCGCTGAAATACGTCCTCGATAACCTCGCCGATCTGGTGGTGAAGCTGGTCGACGGATCGGGCGGCTACGGCATGCTCGTCGGCCCGACCGCGACGAAGCAGCAGATCGAGGAGTTCCGCGCCGCGCTGATCGCCGAGCCGCATCGCTATATCGCGCAGCCGACGCTGGCGCTCTCCACCGTGCCGACGTTGGTCGAGCAGGGGCTGGCCCCGCGCCATGTCGATTTCCGCCCGTTCGTCCTCACCGGCAGCGACGGCGTCCGCGTGGCGCCGGGCGGGCTCACCCGGGTGGCCCTTCGCGAAGGCTCGCTGGTGGTCAATTCCAGCCAGGGCGGCGGCACCAAGGACAGCTTCGTGCTGCTCGACGACGGAGCATGACGCGATGCTGATGCTCTCCCGCACCGCCGCCGCGCTCTACTGGCTTGGCCGCTATCTCGAGCGCGCCGACTTCATCGCCCGGCTGGTCGAGGCTACGATCCGTCTCGACGCGCTCTCCACCCGTCCGGCCGGCGAGGCGGCATGGCAGAGCGCACTCGCCGTGACCTATACCGACGAGGCATTCGCCGCGACCGGGCTGGACATCAACCAGCAGAACGTCGCGCGCTTCCTCACGCTCGACGACAGCCATCCCGGCTCGATCGTCCGCTGCCTCGACATGGCGCGCAACAATGCCCGTGCCGTGCGTACCGCGCTCACCCGCGAGGCCTGGACCGCGATCAACCGCGCCTGGCTGCTCTTCCAGAACCGCCAGACCACCGGGGGCTCGACGGCGACGCTCAGCCTGCTCGAACAGGTCAAGGGCGAGACGCGCGGCTTCGAAGGCGCAACCCACCGGATGATGCGCAACGAAGCGACCCTGCTGATCCAGCTCGGCGCCGCGATCGAGCGCGCGGACAACACCGCCCGGCTGGTCGATGTGAAATATCACCTGCTGCTGCCGGCGGACGAGGAAGTGGGCGGCGTGGTCGACCGGGACCAGTGGAACACGATCCTGCAGACCGTCTCCGCCGTGAACGCCTATCGCTGGCTCTACAATGACGGGCTCCAGCCCGCCAATGTGATCGACCTGCTGATCAGCCGTGCCGAGCTGCCGCGCAGCCTGGCCGCGTGCATCGAGGAAGTCGTCGCTTTGCTCAATGCGCTGGCCAAGCGCACCGGGCTGCAGGGCGAGGCCGATCGCATGGCCCGCGCCCGCATGGCGCGGCTTCAGAAAACCAAGACCCATGACGTGATCGTCTCCGGCCTGCACGAGCATCTCGAAGCATTTGTGAGCGAGAATGCCCTGCTCGACGGCGCGATCGCCCGGCAGTTCAGGTTCATCTGATGCGGATCGCGATCGAACACAGGACGCATTACCGGTTCAGCGAGCCCCAGGCGCGCGTGGTCCAGATGCTGCGCCTCACCCCCTGCGACACGCAGGACCAGACGGTGGTGAGCTGGCTGGTCGGGGTGGATTGCGACGCCCGCCTGCGCGACGCGACCGACGGCTTCGGAAATTCCGTGACGATGCTCTATGCCGAAGGGCCGCTTGAGGAACTCGATATCACCGTCACCGGTGAAGTGCTCACCAGCGAGTCCAGTGGCGTGATCCGTGGCAGCATGGAGCCGCTGCCGCCGCTCTTCTATCTGCGCACCACCCCGCGCACCAAGTCCAGCGACGCGCTGTTTGCCTTTGCGTCGGATAGTATCGGCACGGGCAGTGACGGGCTCGAGCAGCTTCACCGGCTCAATGCCGCGCTGCGCGGGCGCTTCCCCTGCGTGCCCGATCTGCCCGATGCCGGCTGCACCGCGGCCAAGGCCTTTGAGGGCAGCCGCAAGGTCAGCTCGCGCGACGTCGCCCAGATGTTCATCGCCGCGGCGCGGGGCCTGTCGGTGCCGGCGCGCTATGTCTCGGGCTATCGCGCGGAAGAGGCGGCGCGTTCGGCGCCCCACGCCTGGACGGAGGCTTATGTCGAGGGCCTCGGCTGGGTCGGCTTCGATCCGTCGACGGGGCTCAGCCCCGACGAGAGCTATGTCCGCGTCGCGATCGGGCTCGACGCGAGCAGTGCGGCGGCCACCGGCGGCATGCGGATCGGGCACGGACAGGAACAGCTCGACGTGGACCTGCACGTCGATCAGCTCGGGGTTGAGGAATAGGCCGGGCGTTCCCCTAAACCGTTCCCCGGCGAAAGCCGGGGCCCAGGGTCACAAGCGAGACGGCAGAGAAAGCCTGGGCCCCGGCTTTCGCCGGGGAACAGCTGGGATCAAGGTCAGAGATCAGGCGAAGGCCGCCGCGTTCGCCGGCACCGGCATGGCGATCGCCATGTCCTCGTCCTCCAGCAGGGTCCAGCCATTGGGGCCGAGCGCTTCCATCGGGCGATAGCGCGTCTTGTACGCCATGCGCTCGCTGCCCTTCACCCAATAGCCGAGATAGACATAGGGCAGGCCGGCGGCCTGGCTGCGCAGGATGTGCTCCATGATGATGAAATTGCCCAGGCCCGGGCGGCTTTCGTCATCGGCCAGGAAGAAGCTGTAGATCATCGACAGGCCATCGGCCTGCTGGTCGGTGATGCAGGCGCCGACCAGCCGGCCGCGCTCGCCATTCACCGAGGGCTCGCGATATTCGATCACATAGGAGCTGACCGGCGACTGCTCGACCATGTCGGCATAGTCGTTCTCGTCCATCGTCGCCATGCCGCCGCCCGGATGGCGGGCGCTCAGATAGCGGTGGAGCAGCGCGAACTGCTCCTCGGTCGCCCAGGGCTTGCAGGCGGTGATTTCCAGGTCCGAGTGGCGGCGCAGCAGCTTGCGCTGGGTGGCGTTGGGCTGGAACTCGTCGGCGACGACGCGGACCGAGACGCAGGCGGTGCAGCCCGCGCAGCTCGGGCGATAGGCGACCGACTGGCTCCGGCGGAAGCCGATGCGGCCCAGCGCATCGTTCAGCTCGCCCGCATGCAATCCCGACAATTCGGTGAAGATCTTCCGCTCCTGGCGGCCCGGCAGATAGGGGCAGGGCGAGGGGCTCGTCACGAAGAACCGCGGAAAACGGGAAAGTGCAGTCACCCCTGATGCCCCTTTGCTCTGGCCGCTACGTCCGGCCGATGAGGCAACTATGCTGCGGTTCTCGAAGGATGAAAAGCTGCTTTACCATGAAAGAGAGTTAACGATTCACCATTCCGGCGGAGAGCGGTGACGTTAACCATCGGGCCGCGCAACGCGCTGCCGAAAATGGAAAATTTGGCTGTGCGGGCTTTGTATCGGAATCGGCGAATCGTGTGAATCCAGCGACGACTCAGTTCGTCGCGCGTGTGATTCGCTTCGTCGGTTTGACGCGACTCGCGGACTCCTGCGGAGTCGCGTCGGGGCGCGATTTGCAGGGCGCGGCATGGCGGTTGGTTATGGAATAGGATTCCGCCACCCGCCTGGGGCGGCGGAACCCGTTCTTGGCCTGTACTTCGTGTACTTTGGACGCCGCTAGGCCAGCTCGACCAGCTGCACCTCGTACTGAGCCCGGCGCAGCGCGGTCATCAGCCGCTCCAGATGATCGCGGTCGCGCGTCTCGCACTCCACGTCCAGGCTCAGGCCCTTGGCGGGGAGGTTGGTGAAGATACGCTGGTGCGACAGCTCGAGGATGTTGACCGAGAGCTGGTCGAAGATCTGCGCCACCCGGAACAGCGCGCCCGGCCGGTCCTGCAGGCGGATGCGCAGCCGCGCCATCCGGCCCGAGCGGGCGAGGTCGCGCAGCAGCACATAGGCGAGCAGGCGCGGGTCGATATTGCCGCCGCACAGGATGATGCCCACGGTCTTGCCCTTGAAGCGCTGCGGCTCGGAGAGCAGGGCGGCCAGGCCGGCGGCGCCGGCGCCTTCGACCACGGTCTTCTCGATCTGGAGCAGCAGGCTCACCGATTCCTCGAGCCGCCGCTCGCTGACCAGCACGATGTCGTCGACCAGCGCCTCGACCAGCCTGGCGGTGATGCCGCCCGGCTCCTTCACTGCGATGCCCTCGGCCAGCGTATCGCCGGCGCAGGGCATGTCGGTGTGGTGCACGCGGTTGTACATCGAGGGGTAGAGCTCGGCCTGGACGCCGATCACTTCGATGTCGCGGCCTTCCGACTTGGCTACGGTCGAGCAGCCCGAGATCAGGCCGCCGCCGCCGATCGGGATCACCAGCGTGTCGATCTCCGGCACGTCCTCGAGCATCTCGAGCGCGACCGTGCCCTGGCCGGCGATGATGCGGGGATCGTCGAAGGGATGGACGAAGGTATAGCCCTTCTCGGCCTCCAGCTTGCGGCTGTGCGCATAGGCGGCATCGAAGGTCTCGCCTTCCAGGATCACATTGGCGCCGTGGCCCTCGGTCTGGGTGACCTTCACGATCGGCGTGTTCTTCGGCATCACGATCGTGCTGGGGATGCCCAGCCGGTTGGCGTGATAGGCGAGGCCCTGGGCATGATTGCCGGCCGACGCCGCGATCACGCCCTTGGCGCGCGCCGCCTCGTCGAGCTGGAGCAGGGTGTTGAGCGCGCCGCGTTCCTTGTAAGCGGCGGTGAACTGCAGGTTCTCGAACTTGAGATAGACGGTGGCGCCGGTCAGGTCCGACAGCGTCTTGCTCACCAGCGTCGGCGTCCGCACGATCTGGCCCGCAATGCGCGCCTGCGCTGCACGGACGTCATCGATCGAAACGGGGAGCGGCGCGTTCGCCGGGAGGGTCTTGGTTGCCATAGTGCAGCCCGCCTAGACGATCTCCGTGCCAGGGGGAACATTGCTTATCTTTTCAGGGCATGCGCGGCAGGTATCGATGGCGGCCGGTTCCTGCATCTGGCGCGCATGCGGAACTGGCCCTATGCCCTGCCCATGCTGAAGCGCCTCCTGCGGCCGGTCGCCGCGCTCGCCCTCCTTCTCGCGCCCGTTGCCGCCCTGGCGGACGGTCTGGTCGACAACGTCAACGGCATGACGCTGGACGAGAAGGGCGATGTCGTCCGCTTCACCGGCATATTGTTCAACCGCGACGGCAAGATCACCCAGATCCTCAAGCGCGAGGACAAGCGGCCGAAGCAGGTCGAATGGAAAATCGACATGGGGGGCAAGACGCTGCTGCCCGGCATGATCGATGGGCATGGCCATGTCATGGGCCTGGGCTCGCAGTTGATGCTGCTCGATCTCTCGGCGACGACTTCGCTCGAAGAGGCGCTGGCCAGGATCAAGGCCTATGCCGATGCCAACCCGACCAAGTGGATCCTCGGCGGCGGCTGGAACCAGGAGACCTGGAAGCTCGGCCGCTTCCCGACCGCGGCGGAACTCGACAAGGTGGTGAGCGACCGGCCGGTATGGCTCGAGCGGGTCGATGGCCATGCCGCCTGGGCGAACAGCCGGGCGATCCAGATCGCCGGCGTCACCGCCGCGAACAAGGACACCAATGGCGGCCGCATCGAGCGCGATGCCAAGGGCGCGCCCGCCGGCGTGTTCGTCGATGGCGCGATGGGGCTGGTCGACAAGTTCATCCCCAAGCCCACCCCGCGCGAGCGCAACGCCGCCTTCCTCGCCGCGCAGGACAAGCTGCTCTCGCTCGGCATCACCGCCAGCGCCGACATGGGCACTACCACCGATGACTGGCTGACCTATCGCCGCATCGCCGATATCGGCCAGCTCCGCATGCGGATCATGAGCTATGCGCACGGTGTCGAGACCGCGCTGCAGGTGGCGGGGCAAGGGCCGACGCCCTGGCTCTATGGCGACAAGCTGCGCATGGGCGGGATCAAGCTCTATGCCGATGGCGCGCTGGGCAGCCGCGGCGCCTGGCTCAAGGCCGATTACAGCGATGCGCCGGGGCAGAAGGGGCTGGGCTTCCTCACCGACGACCAGTTGCTCAACCTGATGACGCGCGGCGCGATGGACAATTTCCAGATCGCCGTCCACGCGATCGGCGATCGCGCCAACAGCCAGGTGCTCGACGCGGTCGAGGTGCTGTCGGACACGTTCAAGGACGATCGCCGCTGGCGGATCGAGCATGCCCAGATCGTCGATCCCAAGGATCTGCCGCGCTTCGCCAAGCTGGGCGTGATCGCCTCTATGCAGCCGGTCCACCAGACCAGCGACATGAAGATGGCCGAGGCGCGGCTGGGGCCGGAGCGGCTCGCCGGTGCCTATGCCTGGAAGACGATGCTCAAGGACGGTACGCATATCGCCTTCGGGTCCGACTATCCGGTCGAGAGCCCCGATCCCTGGGCAGGCTGGGCGGTGAGCTTCACCCGCACCGACGCCAATGGCCAGCCCTTCGGCGGCTGGCGGATCGAGGAAGCGGTGACCCGGGAGCAGGGCTGGGCGGGCTTCACCACCGGTGCTGCCTGGGCTGGCTTTGCCGAGACCCTGATTGGGCGGCTTGCGCCCGGCATGCGCGCCGATTTCATCATCGTCGATCGCGATCCGATGCTCGCCTCGCCGGCCGACCTGCGCGGCACCCAGGTGCTGGAGACCTGGGTGGGCGGCGCGCGGGTCTATGTGAAGAAGTAGCATGGCGACGGCGTTGCTGAAGCTGCGCCTGCTCGCGGGCGCCAATTGGCGCGAGCGGCTGATCGCGGCGCTCGGCGCGATGCTGGGCATAGGGCTGACCGGCTGGGTCGCGGCGCTGTCGGTCGGCAGCCATGCGGCCTTGCTGCTCGCCGCGCCGATCGGCGCCTCGGCGGTCCTTGTCTTTGCCGTGCCCGCCAGTCCGCTCGCCCAGCCCTGGCCGGTCGTCGGTGGTTGCGCGATCTCCACCCTTGTCGGTTTCGCCGTCGCCGCCCTGTTCGGCCATGGCGCGATCGCCGCCGGTCTGGCGGTCGGGCTGGCGATCGTGCTGATGTCGCTGCTGCGCTGCCTGCACCCGCCCGGCGGTGCCTGCGCGCTGCTCGCCGTGCTCGGCTCGGCGGTGCTCGACCAGGGGATCGGTTTCGCGTTGGTGCCGATGGGGCTCAACGCGCTGCTGCTCGTGCTGACCGGTATCGTCTTCCACCGCTTCTCCGGCCACAGCTATCCGCATCGTCCGGTACCCGCGCCCGCCCATCCGCGTATCCAGCCCGAGGATATCGACGCCGCGCTGGCGGAGGCGCATGAGAGCTTCGACGTCAGCCGCGAGGACCTGGCGGCGTTGCTTGAGGCTGCGGAGCGCCATGCCATCGCAAGGCGGGGACGCAGATAAAGGAAAGGCCGCGATCCTTGCGGACCGCGGCCTCTTCTACCCCCGTAGAACTTGTCGTCAGGCAACCGCCGAGATCGGCTCCTGCTCCTCGGCGCCGTCCGGCTCGCGCAGCACATAGCCGCGGCCCCAGACGGTCTCGATATAGTTGTCGCCCTCGCAGGCCATGCTGAGCTTCTTGCGCAGCTTGCAGATGAACACGTCGATGATCTTGAGCTCGGGTTCGTCCATGCCACCATAGAGGTGGTTGAGGAACATTTCCTTGGTGAGCGTCGTGCCCTTGCGGAGCGAGAGCAGCTCCAGCATCGCATATTCCTTGCCGGTCAGGTGCACGCGGGCACCATCGACCTCGACCGTCTTCGCGTCGAGATTGACCGCCAGCTTGCCGGTGCGGATGACCGACTGGCTGTGGCCCTTCGAGCGGCGGACGACCGCATGGATGCGGGCGACCAGCTCTTCGCGGTGGAAGGGCTTGGTCACGTAGTCGTCGGCACCGAAGCCGAACGAACGCACCTTGCTGTCCATTTCGTTGATGCCCGACAGGATCAGCACCGGCGTCTGCACGCGGGCGACCCGGACCTTCTTCAGAACGTCATACCCGTGCATGTCGGGCAGGTTCAGGTCGAGCAGGATGATGTCGTAGTCATAGAGCTTGGCCAGGTCCAAGCCCTCCTCGCCGAGGTCCGTCGTATAGACGTTAAAGCCCTCGGTCGTGAGCATCAGCTCGATCGCCTTGGCAGTGCTCGGCTCGTCTTCGATCAACAGCACGCGCATCGTCAAAGTCCCCTTGCCCGCAGGCTGCCTTGCCCCAATGAAAGGCATGCCTCGGACGATTCATTAACCTAAGCGTGTCTGAAGGCAAAAGGTTAATTTCTTCCTAACCGGCCTGAGTCCACGAGTCGTAGGGAATCTACCTACACGCGGACTCAGCTCGCCATCAGAGTCGAGTCCCTTATAGAGGGGCAGACCTTCCGCAGATGCTGATCGAGATAATTTATTAACGCTTCCACGCGGGCGGGGCGCAGCGTGCCGGGCGGCGTTAACAAATGCAGCGCGGCTGCGCTGACCGACCAGTCCTCGAGTACGGCCTCGAGCTTGCCGCTGCGCAGTTCGTCGCCGATCAGGAATTCGGGCAGGCGGGCGACGCCGAGGCCCTTGCACAAGGCCGGGATCATCGCGTCGCCGCTGTCGGTGCGGATGGGTCCGTCGACGCGCACCGCGGCTTCCTCGCCTCCCGCCTTGCGGAAGCGCCAGAGCTCCGGCGTCGCGGTGTTGGTGTAGACGAAGCAGGCATGGTGGGCGAGGTCGGCCGGGTGGCGCGGGCGGCCGGCCCTGTCGAAATATTCGGGCGCGCCGACGATATGCGTGGTCACCGGGCCCAGCCGCCGGGCGCGCAGCGAGCTGTCTGGCAGCTCGGCGATGCGCAGCGCGATGTCGATCCCCTCGCCGACGATGTCGATGAACGCGTCGGACAGGCGCAGGTCAATCTTGATCGCCGGGTGGAGCACCATGAAGTCCGAAAGGATCGGCGCGAGGTGCCGGATGCCGAAGGTGAGGGGTGCCGCGACGCGGACCAGCCCCGCGGGCGCGCTCGCCGATTCAAAGGCCGCCTCTTCCGCCGCCTGTCCTTCGCTCAGGATGCGCTGAGCGTTCTCGGCCAGGCTGCGGCCGCTGTCGGTAAGCGTCAGACGGCGCGAGGTGCGGTGGAACAGGGTGGTGCCCAGCCGGCTCTCGAGCCGGGTGATCGCCTTCGATACGGTTGCCTTGGAAACCGCCAGCGCATCGGCGGCGCCGGAGAAGGAACGGTGTTCGACCACCGCGGCGAAAACGGCCCAGGCCTCGAAGTCAGGTAGCTTCATTCCGCATGCCTATCACGGAAACGATTGGTTTCCTACGTTTCCATTTACGGCGTGATCCGCCGCCCTATCTTCCTGCTCAACACAGGAGGTTCACACCCCATGATCGACAAACGACCCTTTGCCAGTCTCGGCCATGCAGATCATGGCTGGCTGAACGCGCGGCATCATTTCAGCTTCGCGGACTATTACGATCCGAACCGCATGAACTGGGGCGCGCTGCGCGTCTGGAACGACGACGAGATCGGCGCCAACAGCGGCTTCCCGCCGCATCCGCACCAGGACATGGAGATCATCACCTATGTCCGCTCGGGTGCTATCACCCACCAGGACTCGATGGGCAACAAGGGCCGTACCTCGGCCGGCGATGTCCAGGTGATGAGCGCCGGCAGCGGCGTGCGCCACGCCGAGTACAACCTCGAGCCCGAGACCACGCGCATCTTCCAGATCTGGATCATGCCGCGCGAGCGGGGCGGCCAGCCGAGCTGGGGCGCCAAGCCTTTCCCCAAGGGCGATCGCTCGGGCAGGTTCGTCACCCTGGCGAGCGGTTTTGCCGACGACAATGACGCGCTGCCGATCCGGGCCAATGCCCGGGTGCTGGGCGCGACGCTGAAGGCCGGCGAGAGCGTCACCCACGAAGTGGGCGACGAACGCCATGCCTATCTGGTGCCCGCCATCGGCTCGATCGAGATTGACGGCGAGCGGGTGGATGCCCGCGATGGCGCCGCCCTGAGCAGCGGCAAGATCTACACCATCACCGCGATCGAGGACGCCGAAATCGTCCTGGTCGACAGCGAATAACAAGGAAGGGAAGCAACCATGTCCAAGATTCTCGTTCTCTACTACTCGTCCTATGGCCACCTCGCGAAGATGGCTGACGCCGTTGCCGAAGGCGCTCGCAGCACCGGCGCCGAGGTGGATGTCCGCCGCGTGCCCGAGACCGCGCCGTTCGAAGTGGCGCAGGCCGCCGGCTTCGTCGCCGATCACAGCCATCCCGTGCTCGAGGACGTCAACGAGCTCGCCAATTACGACGGCATCCTCGTCGGCTCGCCGACCCGGTTCGGCCGCATGTCGAGCCAGATGGCGAGCTTCTGGGATCGTGCCGGCGGCGTCTGGTACCAGGGCCTGCTGAACGGCAAGGTCGGTGGTGCCTTCACCTCGACCGCCACCCAGCATGGCGGCCAGGAGACGACGCTCTTCTCGATCATCACCAACCTGCTGCACTTCGGCCTCACCGTCGTCGGCCTCGACTATGGCTTCCAGGGCCAGGGCGGCGTGAACGAAGTGAAGGGCGGCTCGCCCTATGGCGCGACCACCATCGCCGACGGCGACGGCAGCCGCCTGCCCAGCGAAGTCGAGCTTGAAGGTGCCCGTTATCAGGGCCGCAAGGTCGCCGAGCTGGCCAACAAGATCGCGGCTCCCCACCGCGAGACCGAAACCGCGTAATTCCCCCCTCCTGGCGCGGTTTCGCCGGACGGCGGCTGGACGAATGGTCCAGCCGCCGTTTTCGTATCTGCGCGCGGCACGGCGGGCAAAGCGGGAAAGCTCGCCCGGGCCGGTGCGAAGCGGGCGCGGGCGGCGGATGCGCCGACCCAGCGCCAGTGCCAGGGCTCCCAGCCCACGCCCTGCTTGTTGCCGGCCGGAAAGGATAGCTCGAAGCCAAATTCGGGCGCGCGGCGCATCAGCCATTGCCCGCCCGGCGTAAGCGCAAAGCATTGCTCGACCGCCCGGCAATCGCCGCCCCTCTGGACGAAGTCGATCGCGTAGCCGGTGGCATGCTCGCTATAGCCCGGCGGGGCGACGAAGCGCGCCCGCAGCGCCGCCACAGCGTCGCAATTGCCCGCGCCGGCGCAGAACACCCGGCGCTGGTGCTGGATCGAACGGAAGCACGAGATCGCGCCAAGCTCTATCCCTTCGGCGCGCGCGGCGGAAAGCAGGCGCTCGACATCGAACACCGCATCGCGCGCCATCATGCATCCCGGCAGGCTGGGGACGGGCAGCAGCGCCGCGGCTTCCAGCTCGCCATAGGGAAGATGGTTGAACAGCCGGGTTGCCGATGCGGTGGCTGGCGGCGCCGGCACGTCTTCCTCGGCGTGCGCCGCCAGGGGCGCGAGCGAGAGCAGGATCAGGGCCGAAAGACGCATAAGCAACCTCACGACGCTGCCGGAAAAGGGCATCGTCGTTCAAACGCCGTTCAAGCGAAAAGGGTCACGCAACCAAGCGCATTTCTGAATCGTTGCGCAGCTGTCTCGATCGGGTCAAATATCGACCCTAAGTTGCAGCCAGGGGAGAATGAACCATGCTCGCAAGAATTTCCTGCCTCGCCTTGTCCGCCGCGTTGCTGGCCGGCACCGCCGCATCGGCTGCTCCGGCGTCCAAGCCGGCCGCGCCCGCCGCGATGCAGCGGGTTGACGGCAACAATGTCGGCCGTGTCCGCCACAGCGGCGGCGGCGCCTTTGTCGAGACGCGTCCTGGCCGCTGGGTCGAGTTCGCCGATGACGGCACGCTGATCCACCGCTTCGACGAGACCAACCGCAACCGCGACGCGGTCAACCTCTACGATCCCTCGCGCGGCGCCCGCGTCCGGCTCGACCTGCGCGGTGGCGTGATCTCGGGCATTCCGCGCTCCGGCGGCCCGCGCCTGCTCTATCGCATCACCGATCTCGATCCGCGCCGCTCCAATGGCTGGGGCGACAGTGGCGGCTGGGGTGAAGGCGGATGGGGCCGTCCCGGTGGCGGTCGCCCGGGGGGCGGTGGCAACTGGGATCGCCCCGGCGGCGGTGGCGGTAACTGGGATCGTCCGGGCGGCGGCAATGGCGGCGGCTGGGGTTCTGGCGGCGTGATCCGCGACATCGAAGTCGGCGCGATCTGGAACCAGCGCGACGCCGAGACCAAGTGCCGCGACACCGCCCGTAACATGCGCGGCGAGTGGACCGGCAACTGGCGCACCACTGTCCAGGGCCGCCAGTCGGTCTGCTCGATCCGCTTCCAGCGCTGATCGAAGCCTGCACCACCGCTGGCGCTTCGGCGCTGGCGGTGGCATGGGCGGGCGATGTTCAAGGATCGCGTGCTCTTCATCGATGGCGAAGCTCTGGTGATCGACAAGCCCGCCGGCTTGCCGGTAGATCGCCCACGGGACCGGAGCGAGAGCCTCGAGGACCTGCTCGACCAGCTCACCTTCGGCTTCCAGCGCCTGCCGGTCCCGGTCCATCGGCTGGACCGCGACACCAGTGGCTGCCTGTTGCTCGCCCGCAACCCCAAGGCGATGAAGCGCTTCTCCCAGGCCTTCGAGGCCGGGGCAGTGGCAAAGCGCTATCTCGCCATCCTCGACGGCGAGCCCAAGGAGGACAGCGGCACGATCGACCTGGCGCTGTCCAAGGTCTCCACCCGCGAGGAAGGCTGGCGGATGGTCGGCGATCCCAAGGGCAAGCCCTCGATCACCCGCTACAAGGTGATGGAGCGCAAGGGCGGCAAGAGCCTGGTCGCCTTCTATCCCGAGACCGGCCGCACCCATCAGATCCGCGTGCATGCCGCCGAGGGGCTGGGCGTGCCGGTGCTTGGCGATCCGGTCTATGGCCGGGGCGGGCCGGCGATGATGCTCCATGCGATCGAGCTCACCGTGCCGCGCGAGGGCAAGGACGATATCCACGCCACCGCGCCGCTGCCGGTGCGCTTCCACAATCTCGGCTTCGGCCGTGGCTGAGATCCCCGACGAGGCGATCGTCGAAGAGAAGTTCCTCGCCTCGACCGGGCCGGGCGGGCAGAACGTCAACAAGGTGGCGACCGCGGTGCAGCTGCGGATCGACGTGTTCCGGCTTGGGCTGGCGCCCTATGCCTATCAGAAGCTCAAGGTGCTCGCCGGCACCAAGCTGACCAGCGGCGGCGAGCTGGTGATCACCGCCCGCAAGTTCCGTACCCAGGAAGCCAATCGCGCCGATGCCCGCGAGCGGGTGCTGGAGCTGATCCAGAAGGCGCATGAGCGCGACGCGAAGCGGATCAAGACCAAGCCGAGCAAGGCGGCCAAGGCCCGGCGGGTGGACGAGAAGAAGGGGCGGAGCCAGGTCAAGGCCGGGCGGGGCAAGGTCCGGCTGGACTAACTCTAGCCCCTCCTCCTCGGGGGAGGGGTTGGGGCGGGGCGGTGCCGCAAGCGATGTCTCTTCGAGAAATCCCCCACCCCCAACCCCTCCCCTGAAGGGGAGGGGCTTGCTATATGGCTCGCCATGTACGCCTTCGACATCGAAACCACCGACAAGACCGAGCTCTACCGCGACCTCGCCGCGGCGCTCGATTCGCTGACCGCCGACGAGCCCGATGCGATCGCCAACATGGCGAATGTCTCGGCGCTGATCTGGCAGTATCTGCCCGACCTCAACTGGGCGGGCTTCTATCGCAACGTCAACGACGAGCTGGTGCTCGGTCCGTTCCAGGGCAAGGCCGCCTGCATCCGCATCCCGTTCGGCAAGGGCGTGTGCGGTGCCGCCGCCACGACGCGCGAGACCCAGCTGGTCGAGGATGTCCATGCCTTTCCCGGCCATATCGCCTGCGACGCGGCGAGCCGTTCCGAGCTGGTGGTGCCGATCGTCGTGCAAGGCGAACTGATCGGCGTGCTCGACCTCGACAGCCCCAATCCGGCACGGTTCGATGCCGGCGACGCGGCGGGTTGCGAGGCGCTGATGCGGATTCTCGGTCCCCGCCTGGTCGGCTGACCCGGATTGGGACTCCGTTAAGCATAGGCAAAAGTGGCGCCGCCCCCGCGCGGGGTTTAATTCTTCGTCAACCATGGGAGCAACGCGGGCTCCGGCATGGCGAAGGAGTTCAATATGCGTCACCTGATCAAGCCGGCCCTGATGGCCACGGCGCTGCTGGCAACCCTGCCGGCGGCCGCGCAGGTGACGTCCCCCGGACCGAGCTGGGGTGGCAGCGGCGGGCCGATCCCGGCACCCGGCGGCAGCTATGGCCGCAACGTGCCGATGCCGCCGCCCCCGCGCGTCTCGCCCAATACGCCGCACATGCCGAATACGCCGCCGGTCGTGCATGGCGGCCCCGGCGTGCCGACTGCGGGACCGCGCGTCTGGCAGAATGGCCGCTGGATGGCATTGCCGGCGCGGGGCCCGGTCAAGAACAGCCAGCATGCCGGCAATCGCTGGGGCAACCGGATCGACGGCCGCTGGTATGCCGGTGCGCAGGCGCCCGGCGGCTGGAACGCCTATCGCCGCATGGGCCGTGGCCATCACCTGCCCAATTACTGGATGGGCAGCGGCTTCCGCATCCCGGACTATCTGAGCTGGGGCCTGGCCGCGCCGCCCTACGGCTATTTCTGGGTGCGCTATTATGACGACGCCGTGCTGGTCGACGGCCGCGGCGACGTTTGGGATTCGGTGAGCGGCATCGGCTGGGACGACGGTTATGACGCCGGCGCCTGGGCCGATTCGGGCGGCAGCTATTCCAGTTCCTACAGCTATTCGAGCACGGGCGCCGGCTATCGCGAGCCGATCCAGCCCGTCGACCCGAACGATTATTATGACGGTTACTCCAGGGGGAGTCTGCCGCCGGCTGGTGCGATCGGTGCACCGCCGGCGGCACAGGTCCAGGGCTATTACGGCTCGGGCCAGGCCTATTATGGCGGCGGCTACCAGGCCGGCGCGGCCTATTATGGCGCGCCGGTCGGCACGACCGTGATCGTCATCCCGGGCGCGACCACGACCACCACCACGGTGACCGAGGAAGTGATCGAGAGCCGCGCGACCTATGTCCGCTCGGCCGCGCGCCGTGTGGTACGCAAGGCGCCGGCGCGGCGCTACCGCGCGCCGGTGAAGTGCTGCGTCTGCGGCTGCCGCTGAGGCTCCAGCAGCGCATCGGGCGCGACTCGCCAAAGTACACGAAGTACAGGCCAAGAGCGGGTTTTCGGGCCCGCAATTTTGACCTTCTCCACGGGAATGCGCCGCATCTCGCAACATAGTTGCGCGAGCGTGATCCTATTCTTCCTGCCGGGTCAAAGAGCGGCCGGGCGGTGATCCGGCTGCGCCAGCCCAGCAGGCGAAATCCTACATTGCAAGGCCGTACCTCTACCTCCGTCATGCTGAACTCGTTTCAGCATCCAAGGTGCGGCGGGCGACATCGCTCGATGGAAGAGGCTGTCGCCCGGCCCAACCTTGGACCCTGAAACAAGTTCAGGGTGACGGTGGGAAGGGATTTAGCGTCCGCGTCCCCCGAACGTCACCAGGCTCTCCGCCCCGTCCGCGCCGATCGACGACACGCCGACAAAGCTGTCGTCGACGATCACGCCCTTCAGGCTCGCCTCGGTGCCGGTCACGTCGAGATGGTCGGTCCAGTCACGCGCATCGGCGCGGCGCCAGTGGATGCGGTACTTCACCGCGCCGGGCACCGCTGCCCATTTCACCGAAGTATCCGACGCGAGCGCGCCGCCGATCGTCACCTTGTCCGGCGCGGCCGGTGCCGCGGCGAGGCGGCGGATCGTCGCGACGTTCACCGCGGTGACCTTGGCGAGATAGGGGAAGTCCATCTTGTCGACCGTGTCGCCCTTGCCGGGGACGAGGTCCTGATGCTGGGCGTCGTAATTCTCGATGCCTACCGAGAAGCGGATTGCCGGATAGCCGAGCTTGTTGAACGGCGTATGGTCGCCGCCGCGCCCGAACCGGTCCGGGCGGCGGACCAGGAAGGCGTCGAGCCCGCCCGGGATGGTGCCGGCAACCTGGTCGACCGCCTTGGCGAGCGCGCGCGAGGGGCCGTCATCCTCGCCGCCATCCGCGCGCAGGCCTTTCAGTGTCTTGGGTTCGTCATTCTCGCCGAACGTCTCGGAGAAGACGCGCACCCGGTCCGCGACCTTGCGGCCGTCGGTGCCGACGGTGTTGCCGACGATGTCGTTGTTGAGCACCGCGGTGACCGTCCAGCCGCGCTCCTTCGCCGTCTCGGCGAGCAGCTGCCCGCCGAACAGGCCCTGTTCCTCGCCGGAGAGCGCGGCATAGACGATGGTCGCGCGGAATTTCTGCTTCGACAGGATGCGTGCGGCCTCCAGCACCAGCGCGACGCCCGAGGCGTCGTCATTGGCGCCGGGCGCGTCGGCGGTGGCGTTCATCACGTCGGTGACGCGGCTGTCGATATGGCCCATCACGATGACGACTCGCTTGGGATCGGTGCCGGCCTGGAAGCCGAGCACATCGACGATCTGAACGCCGTTCGGCGCGCGATCGCCGGTGAAGCCACGGGCGATGTTCGCCACCTCGATGCAATTGCACTGGTCGCCGAGGCGCGCGAGCTCGGTGGCGAACCAGCGCCGGGCGGCGCCGATGCCACGCGTGGGATTGTCGGGATCCGAGAGCGTGTGGCGGGTGCCGAAGCTCACCAGCTTCTCGACCGACGCCTTGAGTTTTGCCGGGTCCGGCTTTTCCTGGGCCTGGGCGGGGAGGGCGATCAGGGTGAGCGGAGCGAGGGCGAGGATGCGCATGGCCGTGGAGAGTGGCGGGGGATTTGGGGGTGGTCAATCACCCCGTCACCCCGGCCTTGTGCCGGGGCCCACTGCGCCGCACCGGATGCACTTGAGCCTCTTGTCCGTGGTTCGCCTCTCGGTGGACCCCGGCGCAAGGCCGGGGTGACGAATTAGAGGGCATCGCTCCGATCAGTATTCAACTCAGCCGGTCGATCGCGTCCATGTCGAGCCCGCCCGGAATCACCATCAGCGGCACCGGCAGCTTGCCGGCGTCCGAGCCGGAAAAGTGCGTCACCATAGGTCCCGGCGGGCCACTCGCCGCGGCACCGAGCACCAGCGCGGCGATGTCGCGATTGGCGGCGATCATCTCGTGGACGATCTTCGGTCCGTCGCCTTCGCGCACCGTGATCGAGGGCTGGAGCCCCGATTCGGCGAACAGGGTTCCGGCCGCGCGGGCGACCAGTGCCTCGGCGCGTTCGCGGGCTTCTTCCTCGATCGTGGCCATCACGCCGCCCCATTGGACGAAGTCGGGCTTGGGAATCAGCGCCAGGATTTCGACGTTGCCGCCGGTCTTCACGGCGCGGCGTGCGGCGAAGCGCAGGGCGATTTCCGCCTCCGGGCTCTCGTCGATCACCACCAGATAGGTGCGCATGGAATGATCCTCTTGGTCGTGCGTTACGTGCCCCGTAGCGTCATTTCCTGCAAGCGCGTCTCTTGACCCGGGGCGGGGGCGGCGCAAAGAGGGCCCGAACCTGTTCAGGGCTCCAACGACGGGAACCTTCATGTCGATCGAAATCAAGATGCCTGCGCTTTCCCCCACCATGGAAGAGGGTACCCTCGCCAAGTGGCTCGTGAAGGAGGGCGATACGGTGAAGTCCGGCGACCTCATGGCCGAGATCGAGACCGACAAGGCCACCATGGAATTCGAAGCGGTGGACGAGGGCGTGATCGCCAAGATCCTCGTCGCCGAGGGTACCGACAATGTGAAGGTCGGCACCGTGATCGCGATCATCGCCGGTGAGGGCGAGGACGCCTCGACCGCCGCGGCTGCGCCGGCCCCGGCAGCTGCCCCGGCTCCAGCCGCTGCCGCCGCTCCGGCGCCGACTCCGGCCGCCGCGCCCGCGCCGACTCCGGCACCCGCCCAGGCCCAGGCCGCTTCGGGCGACCGCGTGAAGGCCAGCCCGCTCGCCAAGCGTATCGCCGCCGAAAAGGGCGTCGACCTGTCGGGTGTCGCCGGTTCGGGTCCGAACGGCCGAATCGTCAAGGCGGACGTCGAGGGCGCCAAGCCCGGCGCCGCGCCGGCTGCCGCTGCACCGGCCGCTTCGGCTGCTCCCTCGGCTGCTCCGGCTGCCGCTGCCGCCCCGGCCGAGCACAAGCCGGTCTGGTGGGACGAATCGATCCCGCACGAGGCCGAGAAGCTCTCGAACATCCGCAAGACGATCGCGCGCCGTCTCACCGAGTCGAAGCAGACCGTCCCGCACATCTACCTCACGGTCGACATTCGCCTCGATGCGCTGCTCAAGCTGCGCGGCGACCTGAACAAGGCGCTCGATGCCCGCGGCGTGAAGCTGTCGGTCAACGACCTGCTGATCAAGGCGCTCGGCGTGGCGCTGGCCCAGGCACCGAAGTGCAACGTCACCTACACCGGTGAGCAGCTGATCAAGTACAGCCGCGCGGACGTGTCGGTCGCGGTCTCGACTCCGACCGGCCTCATCACCCCGATCATCCGCGACGCCGCCAACAAGGCGGTCTCGGCGATCTCGGCGGAGATGAAGGATCTTGCCGGCCGTGCCCGCGAAGGCAAGCTGAAGCCGGAAGAATATCAGGGCGGCACCGCGTCGCTCTCGAACATGGGCATGTTCGGCATCAAGCAGTTCGAAGCGGTGATCAATCCGCCGCAGGGCATGATCATGGCGATCGGCGCGGGCGAGAAGCGTCCGTACATCGTCGATGACGCGCTGGGCGTGGCCACCGTGATGTCGGCGACCGGCAGCTTCGATCACCGCGCCATCGACGGTGCCGACGGTGCCGAGATGATGAAGATCTTCAAGGAGCTGGTCGAGAATCCCTTCGGGATGATCGCCTGAACCGGAGGGCTGCGCCGATGCGCGTGCTGATCGAAGTGGTGCATATCGTGATCGGGTTGATCGCCGCGGCGTTGATTTCCGCGGCGGCGGCCTGGTCCTATCCGCGCGCGACCGGGGACATCTGGCTGGTCGGCTATGCCTGCATGATCGCGGTGGTGCTGATGGGCATCGGCCCGGTGCGCAAGGCGTTCGCGGCCGACAAGGCGAAGCTGGCGGGCACGGAGCCGCGCGTCGATGGTTGAGCAGGGCGCCGAGCAGCCGAAGACCCAGCCGGCGATTCGCGTCAGCACCATGCCGGCCGACGCCAATGCCTATGGCGACATCTTCGGCGGCTGGCTGATGGGCCAGATGGATCTGGCCGCCGGGCTGGTCGCCGCGCGCCATTCGCGCGGGCGGGCCGTGACCGTCGCGGTCGAGGGCATGAAGTTCCACGCGCCGGTATCGGTCGGCGACGAAGTCTCGGTCTATGCCGAGATCGTCAAGGTCGGCCGCACCTCGATGACGATCGAAGTCCAGTCCTGGCGCCGTGCCCGGCATTCGGAAGAGAGCTGCCTGGTCACCCAGGCGCAGTTCGTCTTCGTCGCGGTGGACGCGAACAAGCGGCCCCGGCCGCTCGATGAAAATGCGGGCTGAGGCCCCTATATCCACACAAACCCAATTGAAGGATTCCTCCCTTGGCTGACACCTATGACGTGATCGTGCTCGGTTCGGGCCCCGGCGGTTATGTGGCGGCGATCCGCGCCGCGCAGCTGGGCCTCAAGACGGCGATCGTCGAGCGCGAGCTGCTGGGCGGCATCTGCCTCAACTGGGGCTGCATCCCCACCAAGGCGCTGCTCCGCTCGTCCGAGATCTTCCATTACATGCAGCACGCCAAGGATTACGGGCTGGTCGCGGAGAAGATCAGCGCCGACCTGGAAGCGGTGGTGAAGCGCTCGCGCGGCGTCGCCAAGCAGCTCAACCAGGGCGTCACGCACTTGATGAAGAAGAACAAGATCGCGGTGCACTTCGGCACCGGCGTGCTGACCGCGCCGGGCAAGCTGACCGTGACCGCCGAGGACGGCAAGAAGACCGATATCGAGGCGAAGAACATCATCGTCGCCACCGGCGCCCGCGCCCGTGATCTTCCGTTCGCCAAGGCCGACGGCAAGCGCATCTGGACGTATCGCACCGCGATGACCCCGCCCGAGATGCCGACCAAGCTGCTCGTGATCGGCTCGGGCGCGATCGGTGTCGAGTTCGCCAGCTTCTACAACGACATGGGCGCCAAGGTGACCATCGTCGAGATGCTCGACCGGATCGTGCCGGTGGAAGACAAGGACGTCTCCGCGCATCTCGAGAAGCAGTTCAAGAAGCAGGGCATGGACATTCGCACCGCGACCGGTGTCGAGAAGATCGACGTGACCGGCACGGGCGTGAAGGCTTCGATCAAGGGCAAGGACGGCAAGGTCACCGTCGAGGAGTTCAGCCACGTCATCGTCGCGGTCGGCATCGTGCCGAACACCGAGAATATCGGCCTCGAGACGCTGGGCGTGAAGACCGAGCGTGGCCACATCATCACCGACGCGACGTGCAAGACCAATGTCGCCGGCCTCTATGCGATCGGCGACGTCACCGCGCCGCCGTTCCTCGCCCACAAGGCAAGCCATGAGGGCGTGATCGCGGTCGAGGCGATTGCCGGCAAGCATCCGCACGCGATGGACGTCCGCAACATCCCGGGCTGCACCTATTGCCACCCGCAGATCGCGTCGGTCGGCCTCACCGAGGCCAAGGCCAAGGAAGCCGGCTATGAAGTGAAGGTCGGCAACTTCCCCTTCATCGGCAACGGCAAGGCGATCGCGCTGGGCGAGGCCGAGGGCTTCGTGAAGACGGTGTTCGACGCCAAGACCGGCGAGCTGCTCGGTGCGCACATGATCGGCGCGGAAGTGACCGAGATGATCCAGGGCTACACGATCGGCAAGACGCTGGAGACCACCGAGGCCGAGCTGATGGAGACGGTGTTCCCGCACCCGACGATCAGCGAGACGATGCACGAGGCGGTCCTCGGCGCCTACGGCCGCGCGCTGCACATCTAAGCGGCCTTCACGCTTTGTTGGAGATCTCCTGCCATGTTCCCCGGAACTGGTGGGAGATTCGGCATGCGTGCCTTCAAGCTGATCCTTTCGCTGCTGCCCCTCGTCTATATCGGCGGGCTGCTCTTCTATTTCACCGGCTTCAGCGGCTGGAGCGAGGGACCGCTGGCCTCCGGCCTGGGGCCGACCGTGCTCGGGCTCGGCGCGATCGGGTTGCTGTTCTGCATCCCGCTGGTCATCCGCCTGCTCAAGCTGACCATCACGCCGCGCGGCCCCAACCCGGGCAAGGGCATCGATCTGCCGGAGGAGCCGGCCTTCGACGCCGATGCCGCGCTCGCTCGCTATCTGGCCCGCAAGGCTGCCGGGCAGGGCAGCGCCGAGATCCCGCACGCCGAGGATGCGCCGCGCCCGGTGTTCGGCCGCAAGATCAGCTAGGGGCACTGGTTTGATGCGCGTGTCGCCCGCGATCCGGGCGGCGCTCGCCGCGCTTCTTCTCTGCCTTGTCATGCTCGCGCTGTTCTGGCCGGGCGTCGCGATGTTCGACAGCCTCAACCAGTATCAGCAGCTGCTCTCGGAGCGCTATGACGACTGGCACCCGCCGGCGATGGCCCGGCTCTGGTCGCTGTTCCACGGACTGGGCTGGGCCGGCCAGGCGCCGATGTTCCTGCTGCAGATGCTGCTCTACTGGACCGGGCTCGGGCTGGTCGCCGCCGCACTGGCCCGGCAGGGCGCCCGGATTGCCGCGGGGGCGGTGCTGCTGCTCGGCATCTGGCCACCGATCGCGGGCTGGCAGGTCGCGGTGCTCAAGGACGGCCAGATGGCGGGGGCGCTGCTCGCCGCGGTCGGGATCGCCTGCTGGTGGCAGTTGCGGGATCGGCCCATGCCGCGCTGGGCGGCCGCGCTGGTCATATTGCTCCTGCTCTACGCCACGCTGGTGCGGATCAACGCGGTGTTCGCCACGGTGCCGCTTGCCTTCGGGCTGCTGGGTACCGGCGCGTGGCGGCCGGTGCGGCACGGGGCGCTGATGCTGGTGGCGATGATCGCCGTGCTGGCCGCGATGCCCCTGGTCAACCACGGCCTGCTGCGCGCGCAGCCCAGCGATGTCGGGCGTTCGCTGCCGATCTACGACCTGGCGGGTATCGCGCATCATGCCGGAGCCGGGGCGGTGCCGGTGCTGCCGGCATCGACATGGCAAAGGGCCGAGGCGCAAGGCTGCATCCGGCCGCTGCTCTGGGATCCGCTGGGCGATCGCTGCGATTTCGTCGCGGACGGGCTGGCACGGGCGGCGCCGGGCGGCAAGCTGACCGGCGTCTGGGTCGGCACGATCGCCCGCCACCCGCTGGCCTATGCCGCGCATCGGCTGGCGCATTGGAACGCGACGATGCGCTGGCTGGTGCCGTGGCGCTACCCGCTCGCCGAGCCGCAGGCGGGCAGCGAGCCGAACACGCTGGGCCTCGGTTCGCCTTCCCCGCGGATCGAGCCCTTCCAGCGGCTGGCGGGCGGGCTGGCCGAAAGCCCGCTCGGCGCGCCGATCCTCTGGCTGTTGGGGGCGCTGGCGGTGGCCGCGCTGGCCTGGCGCCGCGACGATGCGCGCAGCCGGCTGGCCACGACGCTGGCCCTGTCCGCGGTGCTGACCGAGCTCGCCTTCCTGGTGATCAGCGTTGCGGCCGATTATCGCTATCACCTCTGGGCGATGCTCGCGACCGGGCTGGCGATCGCACTGGTGGCGGGTGCCGGGCTGCCCCGGCGCGGGCTGGGCATTGCGCTGGCTGTGATGCTGCTGGTCGGCGGGAGCGGGCTTGCGGCGCGGCTTATGCTGCCGCCAGTGGGGGAAACTTACACCGATGCGGCTGGATAAAATCCCCGCCCGAGGAAACTCCGCGATAGGGCTAACCGTTACGCATGGGTAACATGACGATAACGGAGAAGCGGGTTGGCAGAACGCGACGACCACGAAACAGTGTGGCGCAAATTCCATGAAGTGGTGAACATGGCCCCGACCGAAATAGAGGAATGGCTCGAGACGGCGGAGAGTCGAAAGGTTGGTCAGAAGCGCGATGGCGCGGAGAGCATCGGCCATGCTTCGGGGCGGCGCATCGTCGGTATCCTGCGGACCGACAAGGAAGACCTCGACGGCGGCGACTATGCCCATATGCGCAAGGTGATCGGCTTCGTCGCCCGCCACCGCGCCCAGGGCCCGCATGAGGATTATCGCATCCCCACCTCGCGCTGGCGCTATTCGCTGATGAACTGGGGGCACGACCCCATGAAGGAATAGGCCGATCGAGCAATAGGGCGCGCGCAAGCCACGTGCTTTGGTACTAACGTGGTCATATTTATGGTATAGACATGTGCTGTCCCGCGATTAGGGTGGCGGCATGTCCAGCATCGCGATCCGCATCCTCCTCGCCGCCACTGCGCTGACCCCGGCGCTCGTTGTTCCCATGGCGCCGGTCGTGGCGCGCAATGTCCCCGCGGCAGCGCCGGTCGCGGGCATCGAGGCCTGGCTGGCGAAGCCGGAAGCCGAGCGCTCACTGAACGATCCTGCGCTGGCCCGTCCGCTGAACCGTACCGATGCCGATCGGGCGCTTGCCCTGCTGGGTGCCGAGCGCATGCGCGCCGTCTCGGCCAGTGCCGCCGAAGCGGTTGCCGCCAAGCAGATCACCATCGGTGACAAGACGCTGAAATGGGAAAGCAAGACCTTCGGCAATGCCGCGCCGGGCAAGCGCAGCCTGTGGATCTCGATGCATGGCGGCGGCAATGCCGAGCCGGCGGTGAACGACCAGCAATGGCGCAACCAGATCCGCCTCTATGAGCCGGCCGAGGGCATCTATCTTGCCCCGCGCGCGCCGACCGATACCTGGAACCTCTGGCACGAAGGGCATATCGATCCGCTGTTCCAGCAGCTGATCGACGCGCAGGTCGCGATCAACGGCGTCGATCCCAACCGCGTCTATCTGATGGGCTATTCGGCGGGCGGCGACGGCGTGTGGCAGCTTGCCCCGCGGATGGCGGACCGCTTCGCCGCCGCCGCGATGATGGCGGGCCACCCGAATGAATCCTCGGTGCTCGGCCTGCGCAACCTGCCCTTCGCGATCTTCATGGGCGGCGCCGATGCCGCCTATGACCGCAACAAGATCGCCGCCGACAAGACCGCCGAGCTCGACCGGCTGCATGCCGCCGATCCGGCCGGCTATGTCCATATGTCGCGCATCTATCCGGGGCTGCCGCACTGGATGAACCGCAAGGACGCCGAGGCGCTGCCCTGGATGGCCGGCTTCACCCGCGATCCCTGGCCGAAGCGCATCGTGTGGCTCCAGGACGATGTCACGCATGACCGCTTCTACTGGCTGCACATTCCCGATGCGGCGGCGGCCAAGGCCGGCGACACGATCACCGCGTCCGTCGAGGGCCAGACCATCACGCTCACCGGCGCCGTGCCGGCGGGCACGACGCTGCGCCTGTCCGACCATCTGCTCAATCTCGATCGCCCGGTTAAGGTGATCGTCAACGGGCGCACCGCCTATTCGGGCAAGGTCGCGCGGACCGGGCTGGCGATCGAGCAGTCTATACGGGAGCGGGCGGACCTGACTTCGGCGGCAACGGCGATGCTCAAGCTGGGGTGAGGCTGCCTGGTGGTGGCTGATGTAGCTGCTCCCCGGCGAAAGCCGGGGCCCAGGGTTTCTCTTCCGTCTCGCTTGTTACCTTGGACCCCGGCTTTCGCCGGGGAACTACAAGGTCTGACATGGCGCGAGCACGGGGCGCTATAGCCCCGCCGCATACTCCTTCGTAAGCGCATCCCAGTCATTCCAGTCCGGGTTGCCTGCATAGCTGCGCTTCGCGCCGGTCTCGACCCAGGGGAGCTTCTCGTCGGTCCAGGTCTCGAGGAACGGCCGCGCGTCGTCCGGCGTGTCGAGCATCGTCGTGCGGACATTGACGAACCAGTCGACACCCTCGGCGCGGGTGAACACCCAGCTCTTGCAATGGTCGCAATGGAAGTGATGCGCGACCGGGCCGTGCAGGCCGCCGATCACCGGCACGCCCTGCGTTACTTCAAAGGCGTCCGCCGGCACGGTCAGGGTGAGCGAGAAGGCGCTGCCGGTCATCTTCTGGCAGCCGGTGCAGTGGCAGGCGCTGGTGAGGAAGGGGGCGGCCGTCACTTGGAAGCGCAGCTGGCCGCAACGGCATCCCCCCTCGTGTGCCTGGGTCCAGTCGGTCATTCCCCTGCTCCTGTCTCGATTCGTCGCATTGCGCCGTCCTAGCCGGAACGGCGCCCTCAGGCCCGCGTTACTTTCCTCCAAAAGAACAGGAGGATGCCTGCATGAACAGATACTTCTTCGCGTTCGGCCTGGGGCCGGCGTTCGCGTTGGGCGCCTGTGGCGGCAGCGAACCGGTGACCACGGTGGACAATATCGTCGCGACCGACACGATCATCCCCGAGAACAGCATCGATGCCAATGCCGCCACCGGTGCGCTCAACGAGGCAAGCGGCGCTGCGGTGATGACCGGTCAGACCTTCGCCGACACCGCCGGTGCCAGCGATGCCTATGAAGTCGCGGCGGGCAAGCTTGCGGCGCAGAAGGCGAGCACGCAGGCGCTCAAGGATTTCGGCGGGATGATGGTCACCGCCCACACCGGGTCCACTGCCAAGCTCAAGGCCGCCGGGGCGAAGGCGACGCCGGCGATCGTGCCGAACGCGAAGCTCAGCGCCGAGCAGGAAGCCAATCTCGCCACGCTGCGCGACACCACCGGCGCGGATTTCGACACTGCCTACAAGGCGCAGCAGGTCGTGGCGCACGAGAAGACGCTGGCGGCGGTGCAGGACTATGCGAAGAACGGCACGGTGCCGCAGCTCAAGGTCTTCGCCGCCGAGATCGCGCCGGTCGTCCAGCAGCATCTCGACAAGATACGCGGGCTCTAGAACGCGAAAGGGGCGCGCTCCCCCCCCCCCGGGAAGCGCGCCCCTTATGTCCCGCGAAAAGCCGGTGGGCTTATTCGTTCGCCGCCGCCGCGAAGGGCGAGGGCGCAGCCTCGACCGGGCGGGGCCCCGCCGGCGCTGCCGGAGCCGCTGCCTGGACGGTGCTCATATGCTTCAGGCGACCGTCGATATGGCCGCCATTCTCGATCGTGATGTTCTCATATTCGACATCGCCGGTGATCTTGGCCGAACGCTCGATGGTGAGCTGGCGCACGCGCACCGTGCCTTCGATCGCGCCGGCAAGGCGGGCGGTCTCGGCAGTGACGTTGCCGAAGATCTGGCTCTCGGCGCCCTGGGCCAGGCTGCCGCAATGGACATCGCCCTCGATGCGGCCGTCGATATGCAGGTCGGCGGTGGCGGAGACATTGCCGGTCACCGTCACGTCCGGACCGATCACCGAGAACATGCCGCGCTTGCCGTTTCCGCTGCTCTGCTGCGGCGGGGCCGGCGGCATTGCCGGACGCTCATCCCGATCGCGACCACGATTATTGCTGTTGAACATCCACGCTACTCCCCAAATTCGGAACCCGAATCCCTTGCGATACCTCTAGCATAACGCAGGGAAGCCGACATCGGCCAAAAGCGGGGGCGAAAGCGCGGCGAGCGTTCCAGAGAGGGATTGTCGTTCGCGGCCGGGCAACGGGCGCGGCAAAGCCACGCTGCGCCGAGCATCGTTACGCCGGCGACGAGCTGCGGGATGGGTCCCGCGCCCAGGGCCGCGAGCGTTCCCGCAAGCGCCAGCGGCCCGGCGAATCGCTCGCGAGGCAGCAATGCGAAGCCGAGCGCGGCGGGCACCAGCAGCGCGGCGGCGCCAACCTGCGGCAGCACGACCAGCGGCAGCAGCGTGGCGGGCAGGGCGGCCTTCACCCGCGAGCCCGGGGGCAGGGCGGTCAGCTGTGCCAGATGCCAGGCCAGGAACCCGGTTCCCCCGGTGATCGCCAGCCCGAACAGCTCCCAGGAAAGCAGCGAGGCGGGGCCCGACAGCACCGGCCCGACCCCGCCGAGCAGCAGAGTCGCGATCAGCGCGGCAAGAGCTGCCACCAAGGGGTTGAATCGGGATGCGTAACGAACCATCTTCTGGGCTCTAGCCCGGCACTGGTTGACGCTCTGTTATCCCGCCGGCCGACTCAGTTGACCCGTCAGCCCCCCATCGCTATAGGCGCCCCCGTCCCACAAGGGACCGGCACGTCCGGTCGCGATTCCTTGCGGGGCAAGAGCTGAACGTTGCTGGAGACGCAATGGCCCGGGGGGTCGAGTACACCCGGGGCCTTTTCGTATTCTCAAACACAGGGTTCCAGCAAAGTAACCGCCGGCCACGGCCGGTAACATAAGGTGAAGGGCTTCATGCCGACGATTAACCAGCTGGTCCGCAAGGGCCGCGAACTGCAGAAGACCAAGTCGAAGGTCCCTGCGATGGAGCAGAACCCGCAGAAGCGCGGCGTCTGCACCCGCGTCTATACGACGACCCCGAAGAAGCCGAACTCGGCGCTCCGCAAGGTTGCCAAGGTCCGCCTGACCAACCAGCGCGAAGTCATCAGCTACATCCCGGGCGAAGGTCACAACCTTCAGGAGCACTCGGTTGTTCTGATCCGCGGCGGCCGTGTCCGCGATCTTCCCGGCGTGCGCTACCACGTCCTGCGCGGCGTGCTCGATACGCAGGGCGTCAAGGATCGTCGCCAGTCGCGTTCGAAGTACGGCGCCAAGCGTCCCAAGTAATCACAGCCATAGTAAGCCCCGGACAGGTTCCGGATCGGCTGAAGTTTTAGAAGGAAATTCAAGATGGCTCGTCGTCGTCGCCCAGAGAAGCGCGAAATCCTGCCGGATCCCAAGTTCGGTGATATCGTTCTCTCGAAGTTCATGAACTCGGTCATGCTGGACGGTAAGAAGTCCGTTGCCGAGGGCATCGTCTATTCGGCCCTGGAAACCGTCGAGACTCGCGCCAAGCGCGATCCGATCGGCGTGTTCCATGACGCGCTGAACAACATCAAGCCGGGCATCGAAGTCCGCAGCCGCCGCGTCGGCGGTGCGACCTACCAGGTGCCGGTTGAAGTTCGTCCGGAGCGTGCGCAGGCCCTCGCGATCCGCTGGCTGATCACTTCGGCCCGCAATCGCAGCGAGAACACCATGTCGGCACGCCTTTCGGGCGAGCTGCTGGACGCCTCGAACAACCGCGGCAACGCGGTGAAGAAGCGCGAAGACACCCACCGTATGGCCGAGGCGAACCGCGCCTTCAGCCACTACCGCTGGTAAGTCTTTCTCCAGCGCCGGCACGTCTGGCGCTGGAAATTTTCGTTCCTACATATCGGGGAGCTGGATCGTCCGGCTCCCCACATCCTTAAGGAAACCAGGTCATGGCCCGCAGCCATCCGCTCGAGCGTTACCGCAATATCGGCATCATGGCGCACATCGACGCCGGCAAGACGACGACGACCGAGCGCATCCTCTACTACACCGGCAAGTCCTACAAGATCGGCGAAGTGCACGAAGGCACCGCGACGATGGACTGGATGGAGCAGGAGCAGGAGCGTGGCATCACGATCACCTCGGCTGCGACCACCTGCAAGTGGCGCGCGGAAGAGGGCAAGGGTGAAGAGCACCTGATCAACATCATCGACACCCCGGGCCACGTCGACTTCACCATCGAAGTCGAGCGTTCGCTCCGCGTGCTCGACGGTGCCGTGGCGTGCTTCGACGGCGTTGCCGGCGTTGAGCCGCAGTCGGAAACCGTGTGGCGCCAGGCCGACAAGTACGGCGTGCCGCGCATGTGCTTCGTCAACAAGCTCGATCGCACCGGTGCGAACTTCTATTTCTGCGTCGACTCGATCGTCGAGCGCCTGGGCGCGCGTCCGGCCGTGCTGTATCTGCCGATCGGCATCGAGGGCGGCTTCAAGGGCCTGGTGGACCTGGTCGAGAACCGCGCGATCATCTGGCTCGAAGAGAGCCTGGGCGCGAAGTTCGAATATCAGGACATCCCCGATGACCTGAAGGAAAAGGCCGCCAAGTATCGCAGCGACCTGATCGAGATGGCCGTCGAGCAGGACGACGCCCTGATGGAAGCGTATCTCGAGGGCAACGAGCCTTCGGTCGCCGACCTGAAGAAGCTGATCCGCAAGGGTACGCTTGCCATGTCGTTCGTGCCGATCGTCTGCGGTTCGGCGTTCAAGAACAAGGGCGTGCAGCCCCTGCTCGACGCCGTTGTCGACTATCTGCCTTCGCCGCTGGACATTCCCGACGTGCAGGGCGTGAAGCTCGACGGCGAGACCCCGGATTCGCGTCCGGCCTCGGACACCGCGCCGCTTTCGCTGCTCGCGTTCAAGATCATGAACGATCCGTTCGTCGGCTCGCTCACCTTCGCCCGCATCTACTCGGGCACCCTCACCAAGGGTCAGTATCTGAACTCGGTGAAGGACAAGAAGGAGAAGATCGGCCGTATGCTCCTAATGCACGCGAACTCGCGTGAGGACATCGATGAAGCACGCGCTGGCGACATCGTCGCGATCGCGGGCCTCAAGGAGACCACGACCGGCGATACGCTGTGCGACACCGCGAACCCGATCATCCTGGAGCGCATGGAGTTCCCGGAGCCGGTTATCGAGCTGTCGGTGGAGCCGAAGACCAAGGCCGACCAGGAGAAGATGGGCCTCGCCCTGAACCGTCTGGCCGCCGAGGATCCCTCGTTCCGCGTTTCGACCGACCACGAGTCGGGCCAGACCATCATCAAGGGCATGGGCGAGCTCCATCTCGAGATCCTGGTCGACCGCATGAAGCGCGAGTTCAAGGTCGAGGCGAATGTCGGCGCGCCGCAGGTGGCGTATCGCGAGTATCTCGCGAAGCCGGTGGACATCGACTACACGCACAAGAAGCAGTCGGGCGGCACCGGTCAGTTCGGCCGCGTCAAGGTCAAGCTGACTCCGGGCGAGCGCGGTTCGGGCTTCGTCTTCAAGGACGAAGTCAAGGGCGGCAACATCCCGAAGGAGTACATCCCGGCGATCGAGAAGGGCTTCCGCGAGACCGCCGAGACGGGTTCGCTGGTCGGCTTCCCGATCATCGACTTCGAAGTGCTGCTCTATGACGGTGCGTACCACGACGTCGACTCGTCGGCGCTGGCCTTCGAAATCACCGCCCGCGCCGCAATGCGCGAAGCGGCCCAGAAGTCCGGCATCAAGCTGCTCGAGCCGGTGATGAAGGTGGAAGTCGTGACCCCCGAGGACTATCTCGGCGACGTCATCGGCGACATCAACAGCCGCCGTGGTCAGATCCAGGGCACCGACAGCCGCGGCAACGCGCAGACCGTCGATGCCATGGTGCCGCTGGCGAACATGTTCGGTTACGTGAACCAGCTCCGCTCGTTCACCCAGGGTCGTGCGCAGTACTCGATGCAGTTCTCGCACTATGACGAAGTGCCGCCGAACGTGGCAGACGAAGTGAAGGCGAAGCTCGCCTGACGCGCTTAGCGCTTGGGCTGGCGTAACTTGAAAACAGCCGCTATGGGGCCGCCTTCCGGCGAATCCCCTGGCGGCGCGGAATCAGAGATCAGAAGGTAGGAAAACAATGGCGAAGGCAAAGTTTGAGCGGAACAAGCCGCACCTCAACATCGGCACCATCGGTCACGTCGACCACGGCAAGACCTCGCTGACGGCCGCTATCACCAAGGTCCTGGCAGAGAACGTTGCGGGTAACGCCGCCGTCGACTTCGCCAACATCGACAAGGCTCCGGAAGAGCGCGAGCGCGGCATCACCATCTCGACCGCGCACGTCGAGTACGAGACCGACAAGCGTCACTATGCGCACGTCGATTGCCCGGGCCACGCCGACTATGTGAAGAACATGATCACCGGCGCCGCGCAGATGGACGGTGCGATCCTCGTGGTCGCCGCCACCGACGGCCCGATGCCGCAGACCAAGGAGCACATCCTGCTCGCTCGCCAGGTCGGCGTGCCGACCATGGTCGTCTTCCTGAACAAGGTCGACCTGGTCGAGGACGAGGAAATCCTCGAGCTCGTCGAGATGGAAATCCGCGAAGAGCTGTCCCGTCGTGAGTTCGACGGCGACAACATTCCGATCATCCGTGGTTCGGCTACCGCCGCTCTCTCGGGCTCGGACGACAAGCTCGGCAAGGACGCGATCCTGGCTCTCATGGCCGCCGTCGACGAGTCGATCCCGCAGCCGGAGCGTCCGGTCGATCAGCCGTTCATGATGCCGATCGAAGACGTGTTCTCGATCTCGGGCCGCGGCACCGTGGTGACCGGCCGCGTCGAGACCGGCATCGTCAAGGTTGGTGAGGAAGTCGAGATCGTCGGCATCCAGGAGTCGGTCCGCAAGACCACCGTCACCGGCGTGGAAATGTTCCGCAAGCTGCTCGACGAAGGTCGTGCAGGCGACAACATCGGCGCGCTGATCCGCGGCGTCGGCCGTGACGAAGTCGAGCGTGGCCAGGTTCTGGCCAAGCCGGGTTCGATCAAGCCGCACACCGACTTCAAGTCGGAAGTGTACGTGCTGTCGAAGGACGAAGGTGGCCGTCACACGCCGTTCTTCGCCAACTATCGTCCGCAGTTCTACTTCCGTACCACGGACGTGACCGGCACGATCGAGCTGCCGGAAGGCACCGAGATGGTGATGCCGGGCGACAACGTCGCTCTCGGCATCAAGCTGATCGCTCCGATCGCTATGGACGTCGGTCAGCGCTTCACGATCCGCGAAGGCGGCCGCACCGTGGGTGCAGGCGTCGTTGCCGAGATCCAGAAGTAAGCTTCACCCTTTAGGGTAGAGTTCGAAGGGCCCGGTCTCCGAAAGGAGGCCGGGCCTTTTCGTTTGGGTATCGCGTGCAAGGAAAGGCTGGTGGGTGCCTTGAGCCCCGCAGTTCCCCGGCGAAGGCCGGGGCCCAGGATCGGCGCACTATCGATGGCGCGGGAGCCTCGCGATCGACATTGCAGCTGGGCCCCGGCCTTCGCCGGGGAACTGGAGGTTGGATGGCGAGAAGCCGGCGAGCTGATGCTACGGTCCGGCGTCATCCCCGCCTTCGCGGGGATGACGGAGCAGAAAGGGTGGGGCGCTCCGCGTAGGTTGCCTCCTGCATACCGGCCCTTTGTGCACCCCTCCCGCGCAGGAAGGGGCACACCTACCTGCCTCAGGAGAGCTCGCTCGCCTCCAGCGGATACTCGTTCTCCAGCGCTTCGGCTGCCTTCTTGCGCGTGCCGTCCGGCAGGGCGACCAGACCGATCGCGGTCAGCGGGCCGCCCGGCGCTGCCATCTGCAGATAGAGCTTCAGGAAGTCCTTGAGTGCCGGCAGTTCCTTGAGGCGCGCCTTGCGGACATAGAGGAACAGCGTGCGGGCACCGGGATACTGGCCGCCGGAGATGGTCTTGGCGTCCGGTGTGATCCCGTCGATCGGCACGCCGCGCAGCGCGGCGGCGTTCTGCTCCAGCCGGGCATAGCCGAACAGGCCGAGGGCGTTCGGGTTCTGCTTGAGCGCGGAGACGATCTCGGCATCGTCCTCGCCCTTGTCGACATAGGCGCCATCGGTGCGCACGCGCTGGCAGGCGACGTCGAACTGCGAAGGGTCGGGGCTCTTCAGCAGCTCGCTCGCCTGGGGCATCGCCGCCAGGCAGCCGACGCGCAGGATCAATGCCTCGAACATCTCGCGCGTGCCGCTGCCCTTCGGGTGACCCAGTACCAGGATCGGAATGGCGGGCAGCCCGGCATTTACATCGTGCCAGGTCCTGGCGGTATTGGGCTTGCCGCGCGGATTGGCCGCGAGCGCCAGATAGATGTCCTGGCTGGTCAGCTCCAGCTTCGGCCCCTGCACCGATCCCGCCAGCGCGAGGCCGTCGAGGCCGATCCGGATCTCGAGGATGTCGCCGGCGCCGGCCGCGTTGCAGGCGTTGAATTCGACGCGGGTCATGCGGCGCGACGCGTCGAGCAGGTCGGGCGCCTTGCCGTTCACCGGCTTGCAGAAGGCCCGCGCGCCCTCGCCGGTGCCCACCGCGGCGATCTCCGGCATCGGCTGCTTCTTGTCCTTCTTGACGAACGCCTCGCCGACGGCCCTGGTGAACGGGAATACGGTGGCGGAGCCGGTAGCGGTGATCGCCGATGGGCTGGTGTTGCACGAAGCGAGCAGCAGGGCTGCCAGCGTGACGGCAGAGGTTCTCCTAAGCATCTCTTTCCCCTACGACACAAAGGCGCAGGGCACGCGCGCCCATCCGGGCTTGTTGCCGAGCTGCGTTACCGGGGCATGACGCGGGCCTGGCCGGCGAGGGCGGGGCATCGCAGGCGATCAAAATCCGCCGCGCCCCTTGACCCGAATCGCCTCTGCCTGTAGGGGCCGCGCCTTCGGTTCACACATACAGCAAGAGCCTCGTTCAGCGGGGCCCGCTCTTTCGCATTGGTAGGGACATGGAAACGCAGAATATCCGTATTCGCCTGAAGGCGTTCGATCATCGAGTGCTCGACCAGGCGACCGGCGACATCGCCGACACTGCCCGCCGTACCGGCGCTCTCATCCGTGGCCCGATCCCGCTTCCGACGAAGATCGAGAAGTTCACGGTCAACCGTGGCCCGCACATCGACAAGAAGTCGCGCGAGCAGTTCGAAGTGCGCACCTACAAGCGCATGCTCGACATCGTGCAGCCGACCCCGCAGACCGTGGACGCGCTGATGAAGCTCGACCTCGCCGCCGGCGTCGACGTCGAGATCAAGCTGGCCTGAGCCAGTCAGAGACCCCTGCGAAAGCGGGGGTCTTTTCACGTCCCGCCGCATCCTTCGCAGGAATGCAGGTGAGGGGGTGGACAGGGAAGCGCTGCTGACGTAAAGGCGCGCCTCCACACGAGATTCGCGATTCCCCTGAGGGGGATTCGCCAGGTTCCTCCACCGGGTCGATCTGATCCAACGCAAGGAACCGGAGGGCGCCACGGGCGCACTCGCATCGCGATAGGGATACCGCCGGCCTCTTCGGAGAACCGGGCCTGCGTCCCCCGTCGCCTCTTCCTTCGGGAGGGGGTTCAGCCCGGACGGGGGCTCGCATCATATTTTCGGGCTGAAGCACGCACCCGTGGGAATTCCCCCTCGGGTGCCTATGCATAGGAGCAACTGGTCATGCGCACTGGCGTGATCGCGAAGAAGTTGGGGATGACCCGCCTGTTCCAGGACGACGGCCGCCACGTGCCCGTCACCGTCCTGGCCCTCGAAGGCGTTCAGGTCGTCTCCGTCCGCGAAAAGGATCGTGACGGTTACACTGCCGTCCAGCTCGGCGCCGGCACGGCGAAGAGCAAGAATGTCGCCAAGCCGCAGCGCGGCCACTTCGGCAAGGCCGAAGTCGAGCCCAAGGCTGTCGTCCATGAGTTCCGCGTCGACGCGGACGGCCTGCTCGAAGTGGGCGCCGAGATCTCGGCCGACCACTATGTCGCCGGCCAGTTCGTCGACATCCAGGGCAAGACCCAGGGCAAGGGCTTCGCCGGCGGCATGAAGCGTTGGGGCTTCGGCGGTCTGCGCGCCACCCACGGCGTCTCGGTCTCGCACCGCTCGCTCGGTTCGACCGGTCAGCGCCAGGATCCGGGCAAGGTCTTCAAGAACAAGAAGATGGCCGGCCACATGGGTGACAAGTTCCGCACCCAGCAGAATCTCGAGATCGTCGGCACCGACGTCGAGCGCGGCCTGATCTTCGTCAAGGGCTCGGTCCCTGGCTCGAAGGGTGGCTGGCTGTTCGTCAAGGACGCCGTCAAGGTCGCCCGTCCTGCCGAAGCGCCGTTCCCGGCCGGCATCAAGTCGGTCGCCAACAACAACGACACCGCCCCCGCGGAGACTCCGGCCGAAGTGACCGAGGCTCCTGAGGCGACCGAAGGCCAGGAGGGCTAAGTGAAGGTCAAGGTTCAAACCCTCGACGCCAAGGCATCGGGCGACATCGAGCTCAACGACACCGTCTTCGGTGTCGAGCCGCGCGCCGACATCCTGCACCGCGTCGTCACCTGGCAGCTCGAGAAGCGTCGCGCCACCGCGCGCGGCACTCGCGAGCGTGCTGACGTCGCCCGCTCGGGCAAGAAGTTCGGTCGCCAGAAGGGCGGCGGTACCGCCCGTCACGGCGATCGCCGCGCTCCGGTGTTCATCGGCGGTGGTAAGGCGCACGGCGCCCGCGTTCGCGACTTCAATCCGTCGCTGAACAAGAAGATCCGCGCGCTCGGCCTGAAGATGGCGCTCAGCAGCCATGCCAAGGCAGGTTCGCTGGTCGTCCTCGACGCCTTCGGCACCGCCAAGACCGCAGAGCTCAAGGCGCAGTTCGCCAAGCTCGGCACCGGCAAGACCGCGCTGGTGATCGACGGCGAGGCCGGCAACGGCTTCCTCGCGGCCCGCAACCTGGTGGGCGTCAACGTCCTCCCGGCGGTCGGCGCCAACGTCTATGACATCCTGAAGCACGACACGCTGGTCCTGACCCGCGCTGCCGTCGAGAAGCTGGAGGCGCGCTTCAATGGCTAAGAAGCAGGCAGCCGCGATCGACAACCGTCACTATGACGTGATTGTCGCGCCGCACATCACCGAGAAGTCGACCCTGGTCTCCGAGCACAACGCCGTTGTGTTCAAGGTCGCCGGCGACGCCACCAAGCCCGAGATCAAGGCCGCCGTCGAGGCGATCTGGAAGGTCAAGGTGACTGGCGTCAACACGATCGTCCAGAAGGGCAAGACCAAGAAGTGGAAGGGTGCGCCCTACCAGCGCTCGGACATCAAGAAGGCTATCGTGACCCTCGCCGACGGTGAGCAGATCGACGTGACCTCGGGGGTCAATTCGTAATGGCACTCAAGAATTACAATCCGACGTCGCCTGGCGTCCGCGGCCTGATCCTGATCGACCGTTCGGCCCTGTACAAGGGTCGTCCGGTCAAGGCTCTGACCGAGGGCAAGACCAAGACCGGCGGCCGCAACAACAAGGGCCATGTGACCTCGCGCGGCATCGCGGGCGGCCACAAGCAGCGCTATCGTATCATCGATTTCAAGCGCCGCCTGTGGGACGTCGAGGGCACTGTCGAGCGGATCGAGTATGACCCGAACCGCACCGCCTTCATCGCGCTCGTGAACTACGGCGCCGACGAAGCCGGCAAGGATCGCGTCGCCTACATCATCGCGCCGCAGCGCCTCGCCGTTGGCGACAAGGTGATCGCCGGCAAGAAGACCGACGTGAAGCCGGGCAACGCCATGGAGCTGGGCCAGATGCCGGTCGGCACCATCGTCCACAACGTGGAGATGAAGCCGGGCAAGGGTGGCCAGATCGCCCGTTCGGCAGGCACCTATGTCCAGGTCGTCGGTCGTGACCGCGGCATGGTCATCGTTCGCCTGAACTCGGGCGAGCAGCGCTACATCCACGGCAACTGCATGGCGACCGTTGGTGCGGTGTCCAACCCGGACAACCAGAACACCAACCTCGGCAAGGCTGGCCGTAACCGCTGGAAGGGCATCCGCCCGCTGACCCGCGGTGTTGCGAAGAACCCGGTCGACCACCCGCACGGCGGTGGTGAAGGCCGGACCTCGGGCGGCCGTCATCCGGTCACCCCGTGGGGCAAGCCGACCAAGGGTGCGCGCACCCGCCACAACAAGGCGACGGACAAGATGATCATCCGCAGCCGTCACGCGAAGAAGAAGGGCTAACCCATGGCTCGCTCCGTTTGGAAGGGTCCGTTCGTGGACCTCCACCTGCTCAAGAAGGCGCAGACCGCGCAGGAGCAGGGCACCCGCGCCGGTCCGATCAAGACCTGGTCGCGCCGCTCGACGATCCTGCCGGATTTCGTCGGCCTGACGTTCAACGTCTACAATGGCCGCAAGTTCGTGCCGGTCTCGGTCAACGAGGACATGGTTGGCATGAAGCTCGGCGAGTTCGCGCCGACCCGGTACTTCCCGGGCCACGCCGCCGACAAGAAGGGTAAGCGCTAATGTCGAAGCCCCAGGCTCCCCGCAAGGTCGGTGACAAGGAAGCCCTTGCCGTCGCCACGCAGATCCGCGGTTCGGCCCAGAAGCTGAACCTCGTCGCCGGTCTCATCCGCGGCAAGAAGGCCGAGGACGCGCTGAACATCCTTCAGTTCTCGACCAAGGCGATGGCAGTGGACGCCCGCAAGGTTCTCGCCTCGGCGATCGCCAACGCGGAAAACAACCATAACCTCGACGTCGACGCGCTCGTCGTCGCCGAGGCTTCGGTCGGCAAGTCGATCACGATGAAGCGCTTCGCGACCCGCGGCCGTGGCAAGTCCACCCGCATCCTGAAGCCGTTCAGCCGTCTTCGCATCGTCGTCCGCGAGCAGGAAGAAGCATAATGGGTCACAAGAGCAACCCGATCGGCCTCCGCCTCCAGGTCAACCGTACCTGGGACAGCCGCTGGTTCGCCGAAGGCGCCGATTACGGCCGCCTTCTCATGGAGGACCTCAAGATCCGCAAGTACATCCTCGAGACGCTGCCCCAGGCCGCAATCTCGAAGGTGGTGATCGAGCGTCCGGCCAAGCTGTGCCGCGTTTCGATCTACGCTGCCCGTCCCGGTGTCATCATCGGCAAGAAGGGCTCGGACATCGAGAAGCTGCGCAAGACGCTGTCCTCGATGACCTCGAGCGACGTGAGCCTGAACATCGTCGAGATCCGCAAGCCGGAAGTCGACGCCAAGCTCGTCGCCCAGGGCATCGCTGACCAGCTCGAGCGTCGTATCGCCTTCCGCCGCGCCATGAAGCGTGCGGTGCAGTCGGCCATGCGCCTCGGTGCCGAAGGCATCCGGATCAACTGCGGTGGCCGTCTCGGCGGCGCCGAGATCGCCCGTTCGGAATGGTATCGCGAAGGTCGCGTTCCGCTGCACACGCTGCGCGCGAACATCGATCACGCCACTGCCGAAGCGCACACCGCCTATGGCGTCTGCGGCGTGAAGGTGTGGATCTTCAAGGGCGAGATCCTCGGCCACGATCCGATGGCGACCGATCGCCTCAACCTGGAGTCGCAGACGACGGGCGTTCGCCCGGCGCGCGACGACCACCGTCGCTAAGGGTAGGACAGAACAATGCTGCAACCGAAGCGCACCAAGTTCCGCAAGGCCTTCAAGGGCCGCATCCATGGCGACGCCAAGGGTGGCACTGCGCTGAACTTCGGGTCGTATGGCCTGAAGGCGATGGAGCCGGAGCGGATCACCGCCCGCCAGATCGAAGCGGCTCGCCGCGCGATCACCCGTCACATCAAGCGCCAGGGCCGTCTCTGGATCCGCATCTTCCCGGACGTCCCCGTGTCGTCCAAGCCCGCCGAAGTCCGCATGGGCTCGGGCAAGGGTTCGCCGGAGTTCTGGGTCGCCCGCGTCAAGCCGGGCCGTATCCTGTTCGAGCTGGACGGCGTGCCGGGTCCGCTCGCTGCTGAAGCTTTCGAGCGCGCGGCGATGAAGCTGCCGATCAAGGTCAAGGTCGTGGCTCGCCTCGGCGATACCTCGCACCTGGAGGGTTGATAGAATGACCAAGGCTACCGATCTTCGTGCGAAGACCGAAGACCAGCTGAGCGAAGAGCTCGGCAACCTGAAGCGCGAGGCGTTCAACCTCCGCTTCCAGGCCGCGACCAGCCAGCTCGAGAAGCCGAGCCGCGTTCGCGAGGTCCGTCGTGACATCGCCCGCATCAAGACGCTGCAGAACGAGCGCTCGCGCTCGGCTGCGAAGTAAGGAACGAGACCATGCCGAAGCGCGTGCTGACCGGGAACGTGGTTTCCGACAAGGGCGACAAGACGGTCGTCGTGCTCGTGGAGCGTAAGGTGAAGCACCCGCTCTACGGCAAGATCATCCGTCGCTCGAAGAAGTATCATGCCCATGACGAGGGCAACGAGTACAAGGCCGGCGAGACCGTGCGCATCGAAGAGACTGCGCCGATCTCCAAGCTGAAGACCTGGAAGGTGATCGAGCGGGTGAACACCCACGCGACCCCGACCAAGTCGGACGCCGCCGCCTAATCTTTTTAACTGGAACCCCCGGGCAGGTCCCGGAAGGCCAAACGAGAAGGAACCGGATCGATGATCCAGATGCAGTCCAATCTCGACGTCGCTGACAACAGCGGCGCGAAGCGGGTGCAGTGCATCAAGGTGCTGGGCGGATCGAAGCGTCGCTTCGCCTCCGTGGGCGACGTCATCGTCGTCAGCATCAAGGAAGCTGCTCCCCGCGGTAAGGTGAAGAAGGGTGACGTGCACCGCGCCGTCATCGTCCGCACCGCCAAGGACGTCCGCCGCGCCGATGGCTCGGTCATTCGCTTCGACGGCAATGCTGCCGTCCTGGTCAACAAGAACGAGGAGCCGATCGGCACCCGTATCTTTGGCCCGGTGGTCCGCGAGCTGCGCTCGAAGGGCTTCATGAAGATCATTTCGCTCGCCCCCGAGGTGCTGTGATGGCTGCTGCCAAGATCAAGAAGGGCGACCAGGTCGTCGTACTGTCCGGCAAGGACAAGGGCCGTACCGGCGAAGTCGTCAAGGCTCTCCCCAAGGAGGGCAAGGTTGTCGTGTCGGGCGTGAACGTCGCCGTGCGTCACCGCAAGCCGAGCCAGACCAACCCGCAGGGTGGCCTGGAGCGTTCGGAAGCGCCGCTGGCGGTCTCCAAGGTCGCGCACGTGACCAAGGACGGCAAGCCGACGCGCGTCCGCTTCGAGGAGCGTGACGGCAAGAAGGTTCGCGTCGCCGTCAAGACCGGGGAGGTCATCAATGGCTGATTCCTACACGCCGCGCATGCGCAAGCTCTATGACGAGACCATCGCCAAGGCGATGACCGAGAAGTTCGGTTACAAGAACGTCATGGAAGTGCCGAAGATCGAGAAGATCGTGCTCAACATGGGCGTCGGCGAAGCCACCCAGGACAAGAAGAAGGTCGATCAGGCCGCTTCTGAAATGGAGCTGATCGCGGGCCAGAAGCCGGTGATCACCAAGGCGAAGAAGTCGATCGCGCAGTTCAAGCTGCGCGAGGGCATGCCGATCGGCGCGAAGGTCACCCTTCGCCGCGAGCGCATGTACGAGTTCCTCGACCGCTTCATCACGATCGCGCTGCCGCGCGTTCGCGACTTCCGTGGCCTCAACCCGAAGTCGTTCGACGGCCGTGGCAACTATGCCTGCGGTCTCAAGGAGCAGCTGATCTTCCCGGAAATCAGCTACGATAAGGTCGACAAGATCCGCGGCATGGACGTGATCGTGACCACCACCGCGAAGACCGACGAGGAAGCTCGCGAGCTTCTCCGTCTCTTCGGTTTCCCGTTCCCGCAGGATGCGGACGGCGAAGCCAAGGCCGCGTAAAGGAAAGAGAACTTAAGTCATGGCGAAACTGAGTTCCGTGAATAAGAACGAGCGTCGCAAGCTGCTGGTGAAGAAGTACGCCGGCAAGTATGCGAAGCTGAAGGCGATCGCGAATGACGAGAGCCTCGATGAGACCGAGCGTCTCATCGCGCGTCTCAAGATGGCCGAGCTGCCGCGCAACGGCAACCCGACCCGCATTCGCAACCGGTGCGAGCTCACCGGTCGCCCCCGCGGTTACTACCGCAAGTTCCGTCTCGCTCGTGTGATGCTGCGTGATCTGGCCAACAAGGGCCTCATCCCCGGCGTTACCAAGTCGAGCTGGTAAGGATCACGAAGATGGCAGTGACCGATCCCCTGGGTGATATGCTCACCCGCATCCGCAACGGCCAGCGCGCCCGCAAGGATTCTGTCCTTACGCCGGCGAGCAAGCTGCGTGCGCGCGTTCTCGATGTGCTCCAGCGCGAAGGCTACATCCGTGGCTACAGCGAAGAGCAGATGGGCCCCGCAGCGGGCATCCGCATCGAGCTGAAGTATTTCGAGGGCCAGCCGGCGATCAAGCACGTCGCGCGCATCTCGAAGCCGGGCCGCCGCGTCTACTCGGGCAGCCAGGAGCTTCCCCGCGTTCGCAACGGCCTGGGCATCACGATCGTCTCGACGCCTCGCGGCGTTCTCTCGGACGCGGAAGCGCGCGAGCAGAATGTCGGCGGCGAAGTGCTGGCGGAGGTGTTCTAATGAGCCGCATCGGTAAGAAGCCGGTCACCATCCCCGCTGGCGTCACCGCCACGCTGGACGGCGACCAGGTCTCGGTGAAGGGCCCCAAGGGCACTCTGTCGATCCCGAAGGCTGATCTGATCAGCTATGAGCTCGTCGAAGGCGGCATCTCGGTGCAGCCGGCGAACGACACCAAGCGCGCCCGTGCCTTCTGGGGCATGCAGCGTACCCTGGTGCAGAACCTCGTCACCGGCGTGACCACCGGCTTCTCGAAGAAGCTGCTGATCACCGGCGTCGGTTACCGTGCGGCTGCGCAGGGCAAGGTGCTCAAGCTCCAGCTCGGCTATTCGCACGACGTGAACATCGACGTGCCGGAAGGCATCGAGATCAAGACCCCGGACCAGACCACGGTCGAGATCTCGGGCATCGACAAGCAGAAGGTCGGCCAGATTGCGGCCGAGATTCGCCGCTGGCGGAAGCCTGAGCCGTACAAGGGCAAGGGCATCAAGTACGACGGCGAGTTCATCTTCCGTAAGGAAGGGAAGAAGAAGTGATCAGCACCAAGGGTCTCTCGCTTTTCGCGAAGCGTCGTCGCCGCAACCGTACTGCGCTTCGTGCGCGTGCCGGTGGTCGTCCGCGTCTTTCGATCCATCGCTCGGGCAAGCATATCTATGCCCAGGTGATCGACGATGCCGCCGGCAAGACCGTCGCGGCTGCCTCCACCCTCGACAAGGACGTGCGCGGCAAGACCGGCGCGACCATCGAGGCCGCGCAGGACGTCGGCAAGCGTGTTGCCGAGGCTGCCAAGGCAGCCGGCATCACCCAGGTCGTGTTCGACCGTGGTGGCTTCCTCTATCATGGCCGCGTCAAGGCGCTGGCCGATGCCGCTCGTGAGAGCGGGCTGGAGTTCTGAGAATGGCTGACGAAAACAACCAGGCGCCCGCAGAGGGCGCGGGCTTCGAAGCCCAGGACGCCGGTGCCGGTGCTCCCCAGGAGCAGCAGGGCCGTGGCCGCGGCCGTGGCCGTGGCGGCCCCGGTGGCGGTGGTGATCGTGGCCGTGGCGGCCGTGACGGCAACCGCGGTCGTCGCGACGACCGTCGTGGCCAGAACGCCGAGGACGGTGGCGAGGAGCTGATCGAGAAGCTGGTTCACATCAACCGCGTCTCGAAGACCGTCAAGGGCGGCAAGCGCTTCGGCTTCGCGGCGCTGGTCGTCGTGGGCGACGGCAAGGGCCGTGTCGGCTTCGGTCATGGCAAGGCGCGCGAAGTGCCGGAAGCCATCTCGAAGGCGACCGCTTCGGCGAAGAAGAAGATGCTGCGCGTTCCGCTCAAGGAAGGCCGCACGCTGCACCATGACGGTGCTGGCCACTTCGGTGCCGGCCGCGTCTATGTGCGCTCGGCGCCGCAGGGTACCGGCATCATCGCCGGCGGTCCGATGCGCGCCGTCTTCGAATCGCTGGGTGTTGCCGATGTGGTGACCAAGTCGGTCGGCACTTCGAATCCCTACAACATGATCCGCGCCACCTTCGAAGCGCTCGGCGAGCAGACCTCGCCGAAGAGCGTTGCGCAGCGCCGCGGCAAGAAGATCGCCGACCTGCTCGGCCGCGGCGGTTCGCAGACCGCCGAGGCGGACGCTGCGGCTATCGCGGAGTAATCGATCATGGCGAAGATCAAGATCCAGCAGATCGGTTCGCCGATCCGCCGCACCAAGGATCAGCGCGCGACGCTGATCGGCCTGGGCCTCAACAAGATGCACAAGGTCAGCGAGCTCGAGGACAGCCCGGAAGTCCGTGGCATGATCCGCAAGCTGCCGCACATGGTGAAGGTGCTCGAGGGCTAAGCCCTTCGCGCATCTCGCAGCAAAATCGAGAAGGGGCGGTAGGCAACTACCGCCCCTTTTCCTTTGTGTGCCCAAGGGCACGGCTTGCCGCCTCGGAGGGGCGGGTTAGGGTTGTCGGATGAAGCCCTTTCTGCTGGCGGCTCTGGGAAGCCTGTTGTGGCTGATCTTCCTCGCAGCGGGGCTGCGCGAGTTGTTCAGCTACGGCCTCTACGTCCGTGCGGTATTGGACCATGGCGTGGTCGCGCTGCTGGTTGTTCCCCTGTTACTGATCGCGGGCACCGTTGCCCTCGGGCATCGTGCGATCAGGGGCAATGTTCCGGCGCGCGTGATCTTGGCCTCGACCCTGGTCGCTGCCTTTGGGTTCATGCTTTGCCTGAGTGCCCTCTTACGCGGGGCATGATTAGGCCTCAGGCAACCGCCATCAGCGTCGGGTCCCTCGGTACCGTGAAGCAGATCATCGCGCCGCGGGTCAGGTTCTCCGCCTTGAACTCGCCGCCATGCACTTCGATGATGCTGCGGCAGATCGACAGGCCGATGCCCAGGCCCTTGTCGGCCTTGGTCGAGATGAAGGGCATGTTGAACTTGCCGAACACCGCGTCGGGGATGCCGGGGCCGGTATCCTCCACGCAGATGCGCAGGAACTCGTCCGAGGCGACCGCGCAGCTGATCCGGATCGCGCGCTGCTCGGGCGGGAGCGAGGCCATGGCTTCCTCGGCATTGCGGATCAGGTTGACCAGGACCTGCTGGATCTGGACCCGGTCGATCAGCGCCCGCGCGGCGGGCTGAGCGCTGGAGTAGGTGATCCGCGCCGAAGGGGCGACCTTGGCCCCGCGTGCCAGCTCGATGGCATCGTTGATCACATCGTCGATCGCTTCGATGCGCAGGTCGGCGCTGCCCTTGGCCAGATAGTCGCGGATGCGGCGGATGATGTCCCCGGCGCGGGTGATCTGGCTGCGTGCCTGGCGGACCTGGAGCAGCGCCGCCTCGCGGCTGCCGTCGCCCTTCAGCATCAGCTCGCCGACCGAGAGGAAGTTCGATGCGGCGGCCAGGGGCTGGTTGAGCTCATGCGCCAGCCCGCCGGCCATCTCGCTCAGCGACGAGACCCGCGCGCTGTGGGCGAACTCGTCGCGGATCACGTCGAAACGGCGTCGCGCCTGCTGCTGCTTGAGGACGTGGCGGAAATAGAGCGCGAGCAGCGCCCCGACGACCAGGGTCAGCGCGCTGACCAGCACCAGGAACCAGCGGGCGCGCTGCTGTGCCGGGCCGAGGATATCATGCTCGCCAATGCCCGAGGTGACGAAGATCGGGTAGCTGGCCAGCCGCTGGTGGCTGAACAGCCGGCGCTTGCCGTCGATCGCGCTAGGACCCCAATATTCGCCATCGGGGTGGGCCATCTGCTGCCGCATCACCTCCTTGCCCTTGAGGTCCTGGCCCCAGCTGACGGTTTCGCCCTCACGGCGTGCCAGCGTCATGCCGCGCAGCGAGATGATCGAGATCAGGTCGTCGGGCCGGTAGCGCAGGCCGGCGTTGAAATCGACGAACCGGTCGGTCGGGATATCGACCGCCACGGCGCCGGCGAACGCCCCCTTCGCATCGCGCCACGAACGGGCGATCAGCAGCACGGCCCCCTTGGAATTGAGCGCTTCGCTGGGATTGGAGATCGCGCGGGCGATGCCTGGGGCCGCCAGCAACTCGCGAAACACCCGCTTGTCCTTCACGTTGATCGGGCCGGTAGGCTTGGTGGTGAAGCGGATATTGCCGTCGCGATCGGCGATCTCCGCGCCGGTGATCATCGGGCGGAAATAGCTAGGCAGGGTGATCAGGTTGGGCCGGGTGCTGTCGCCCTGGTCGATCCGGCCGCCATAGCGCTCGCCGAGATACTCGGTGGCCAGGTCCGCCAGTTCGAGCGTGCGCCGAACATATTGCTCGAATGCGACGACGCGGCTGCGATTCTCCCGGGAGGCGGACTGGATGGCGGTGGCCGCGTCCTCGCGAATCTGCCAGATGACCGCGATCCACGAGATGATGACGAAGGACAGGGCGGCCGCCACCACGATCCGTGCGGCGGGCTGACGCAAAATGGCCCAGAAACTCTTCATCGCCTGCACCGTGATCTGCCGGCCGGATGGGCGGCAAGCCCGATTTCCTACGGCCCGGCCCCGATGCTGGCTAGTCCGGTGAAAACAGGGGTGACAAGTCCGGCCTGCGCCGCTATGGGCCCCGCTTCCTTTCAACGCGCGACAAAAGCGAAAGCGAGTGCATATCATGAAGCTTAACGAACTCACCGACAACCAGGGCGCCCGCCACCGCAAGATCCGCGTCGGCCGCGGCATCGGCTCGGGCAAGGGCAAGACCGGCGGCCGCGGCGTCAAGGGTCAGAAGAGCCGTGAGGGTGTCTCGATCAACGGGTTCGAGGGCGGTCAGATGCCGCTCCACATGCGCATCCCGAAGCGCGGCTTCAACAACATCTTCGCCAAGGACTATGCCGAGGTGAACCTGGGCGCGATCCAGAAGGCGATCGACTCGGGCAAGCTGACCGCGACCGACCTGACCCAGGCCGAGCTGAACGCGGCGGGCCTGACCCGTGGCGGCAAGGACGGCGTGCGCCTGCTCGGCAAGGGCGAGCTCAAGGCCAAGCTGAACTTCACCGTTGCCGGCGCGTCGAAGGGCGCGATCGAGGCGGTCCAGAAGGCCGGTGGCACCGTGACGATCCCCGAGATCGTGCCGGCCGCCGAGAAGGCCAAGGCCAAGTATCGCGTCGTGCAGAAGACGCGCGCCGCGGACAAGGAAGCCAAGAAGGCTGCCGCCAAGGCGTAAAACTGCTGCTCCCCGGCCGTCGCGCCGGGGCCCAGCATACGCCGTTCCGCAACTTGTCCCCAGCCTGTGGGCAGGGACAGATTGCCCAAAGGGTTGGACACCCTATATGAGCGGCGGAGGGCGGAAACGCTCATCCGCCGTTTCTGTTTCCGGGACCTAATACATTATGGCCTCCGCCTCCGATCAACTTGCTTCCAGCATCAACCTGGCGAAGTTCGCCAAGGCGACCGATCTCAAGAAGCGTCTGTGGTTCACCCTCGGCGCGCTGATCGTCTTCCGCATGCTGAGCTACGTGCCCCTGCCGGGCGTCGACCCCACCCAGCTCAACCTGCTCGCGCAGCAGACCCAGGGCGGCGTGCTCGACTTCTTCAACAACTTCACCGGCGGCGCGCTCAACCGCATGTCGATCGTCGCGCTCGGCGTGATGCCCTACATCACCGCCTCGATCGTGGTGCAGCTGGCGACGTCGCTGTCGCCGCAGCTCAACGCGATCAAGAAGGAAGGCGAGAGCGGCCGCAAGCGCCTCAACCAGTACACCCGCTACGGCACGGTGGCGCTGACCGCGGTGCAGGGCTATTTCATCGCCGTCGGCCTCGAGACCTTCGGTGCAAGCCAGGGGCTGCAGCCGGTCGTCGAACCGGGCTTCATCTTCCGCATCGGCGCGGTGGTCTCGCTGATCGGCGGCACCATGTTCCTGATGTGGATCGGTGAGCAGATCACCAATCGTGGCATCGGCAACGGCATCTCGCTGATCATCATGGCCGGCATCGTTGCCCGCCTGCCCACCACGCTTGTCCAGCTGTTCGAGAGCGGCCGCACCGGCTCGATCGATCCGCTGCGCCTGATCTTCATCATCGTCGGCGTTGCCGCGCTGGTGCTGTTCATCTGCTTCATGGAGCGTGCCCAGCGCCGCATCCTGATCCAGTATCCGAAGCGCCAGACCGCGCGCGGCGTCCAGGCCGAGCGCAGCCACCTGCCGCTCAAGCTGAACACCGCCGGCGTGATCCCGCCGATCTTCGCCTCGTCGCTGCTGCTGCTGCCGCTGACCGTCACCCAGTTCGCCGGCAACATGACCGCGGGCGAGAACTGGTGGAGCGACCTGATCATCAACCTGAACACCTGGCTGCGCCACGGCTCGCCGGTGTACATGACGCTCTACGGCCTCGGCATCGTCTTCTTCTCCTTCTTCTACACCGCCGTGGTGTTCAATCCGGAGGAGACCGCCGAGAACCTGAAGCGCTATGGCGGGTTCATCCCGGGCATCCGCCCCGGCAAGAACACCGAGCTGTACTTCGATTACGTGCTCACCCGCATCACCGTGATCGGCGCTGCCTATCTGACGATCATCTGCCTCGTTCCTGAAGCGGTGTTCTCGTCGATGAGCATTCCGTTCCTGATGGGCGGCACCAGCCTGCTCATCGTCGTCAACGTGACGATGGACACGGTGACGCAGATCCAGTCGCACCTGCTGGCGCACCAGTATGGCGATCTGATCAAGAAGGCGAAGCTCAAGGGTCGCGCGCGTTAAGCGCGACCCATACTGGCCGATACTGAGGGGATAGGCTTAGTGAATATCATCCTGTTGGGCCCGCCGGGAGCCGGCAAGGGCACCCAGGCGAAGCGGCTCGAGCAAGAGCGCGGCATGGTGCAGCTTTCCACTGGGGACATGCTGCGCGCCGCGGTCAAGGCGGGTTCGCCCGTCGGGCTCCAGGCCAAGGCCGTGATGGATGCCGGCGAACTGGTGTCGGACGCGATCGTCTCGGGGATCATCGGCGAGCGCCTCGACATGGAAGACACGCTGAACGGCGCGATCTTCGATGGCTATCCGCGCACCGCCGCCCAGGCGGAATCGCTCGACGCGCTGCTTTCGGAGCGTGGCCGCAAGCTCGATTTCGTGATCGAGCTCGAAGTGAACGAGGATGCGCTGGTCGAGCGTGTCGAGGGGCGCTTCACCTGCGCGAACTGCGGTGAGGGCTATCACGACAAGTTCAAGCTGCCCAAGGTCGAGGGCACTTGCGACGTGTGCGGTCATCACGAGTTCAAGCGCCGTCCGGACGACAATGCCGAGACCGTGCGCACCCGCATGGCCGAGTATCGCGCCAAGACCGCGCCGATCCTGCCCTTCTACGAGGCCAAGGGCCTGGTGCGGAAGGTCGACGGCATGGCCGACATCGCCGAGGTCGGCGCGCAGATCGACGCGATCCTCGACGCCAAGGCCTGAGTACCCCTCCGTGTGAGGGGCCGGGAATTGGAAAAGGCCGGGCATGATGCCCGGCCTTTTTCCGTTTCGGCCTAACTACTGGCAGTTCCCCGGCGAAGGCAGGGGCCCAGTCTCGGCGCAGTTGGTTAGGGCGGTCGGAGCTCTCGGCCGACATTGCAACTGGGCCCCGGCCTTCGCCGGGGAACTGAAGTCCAACCCATTGTAATATATTGTTGCCCTAACCCCTGCTTAAACCTGCAGTGACACGCTTCCCCTGCTCCGGCGGCCCGCCGGGTGGGGGATCGTAATCATGCCCAAGCGCGCCGCATTGAAGCTCGCCGGCCTTGCCGGACTGTCCGCGCTCGCCCGCCGCGCCACCGCGTCGCAGCTGCGCATCCTCTGCTATCACGGCCTGTGGCTGGCTCCCGGCGCCCCGCATGGCAATTGCCTGTTCATGACGCCCGCGCTGTTCGCCGATCGCATGGCCCGGCTCGCCCGCTCGGGGCGCCCGGTGTTGCCGCTCGGCGAGGCGGTCGAGCGGCTTGCGGCCGATCGCTTGCCGCCCGGCGCGGTGGTCCTCACGATCGACGATGGCTGGGCCTCCACCCACAGCCACATGCTGCCGGTGCTCGAGGCGCACCGCCTGCCGGCAACGCTCTACGCCACTACCTGGTATGCCGAGCGCGACCTGCCGGTGGTGAATGTCGCGGTCGACTATCTGGTCGCCGCCTCGGGCCGGACGGACCAGAACCGCACCGCGACGATCCGCCGGATCGAGGCGCTGCCCGACGCCGATCGGCTCGATGCGCTGCGTGCCTATGGCCGGGCGCTGGGGGTGGGGGAAGCTTGGCTCGCCTGTCGCCAGTTCCACCTGATGGGGCCGGACGCGCTGGCCGACGCGCATGCCCGCGGGCTCGACATCCAGCTCCACACCCACCGCCATATCGATGTCGCCGGGCGTATCGGGCAGCTGGTACCCGAGATCGAGGCGAACCGCGCTGCGTTGCGCGCCGCCACCGGCGGGGCGGCCGCCGAGCATTTCTGCTATCCCAGCGGCACTTTCCACCCTTCGGCACCCGCCCTGCTCGCGGCCAGCGGGGTCCGGTCGGCCACGCTGGTTTCCGAAGGGCTCAACGCGCCGGGGGCGAACCCCTATGCGCTGCGCCGGTTCGTCGATGCGCAGCATGTGCCGATGGCCAGCTTCCAGGCCTATCTGGACGGCACGCTGCATTATCTCTCGCTGGCGCGAACGCTTGCGGACCGGGTCGAAACCGGGATTCCGCGCCGTGTCGCCGCAGCTTCTGGAATGCTGCTCTGCGCGCTATGATCGCCCCGCCACATCGTGGGAGGGGAACATGAAGGCTCATTCGCTCGTCGCCCTGGCATTCGTTGCTGCGTCGCCCGCTGCTGCCGAAGTCACGGCGTCCACCGAAACCAGCTTCACCGTCACCGAGAAGCTTACGGTCGCCGCGCCCGCCGCCAAGGTCTGGGCGACGCTGGTCGCGCCATCACTCTGGTGGAACAAGGATCACACCTGGTCGGGCAGCGCCGCGAACCTGTCGCTCGACCCGCGCCCCGGCGGCTGCTGGTGCGAGAAGCTGCCCAAGGGCGGTGGGGTCGAGCATATGCGGGTCGTCTATGCGGCGCCCGGCGAGATGCTGCGTCTGACCGGCGGTCTCGGTCCGCTCCAGGCAATGCCGGCCAGCGCGGTGATGACGGTGACGCTGACGCCCGGGGCGGACGGCAAGTCGACGGCGGTGACGTTCGAATATGCCGTGGCCGGCGCGCCCGGGCTGGGCAGGATCGCCGCACCGGTGGACGGCGTCCTCGCCGCGCAAGTCGCCGGGCTCAAGGCCGCAGCGGAGCGCTGACTCTTCAATTCCTCCCCCAGCAAGCTCGGGGAGGATTGGATCGACCGTCCAACATTACGGTTTTGTCATGCTCCGGTCACCGCCGGGGGCGGGGCCGGCGGCTATCAGGAGCCCATGGCCGGCAGCCCCCGCCGACCACGCATCAGAGGTAACCGCACACGGTTTCCCCGGTTGCTCTTCCCGGCCCGGCGGATCCGTCCCGTGATCTTCGCCGCGGCCCCGCTCCGGCGATTGCCCCTGTCGGACCAGGGCCTGCCGGGAAGAGCTTTCGGAAATCGTGCTGCGTATTGAAGTCGCCGATGCTGCCCTGGCATCGACGTCTCGGCCGGCGGACACCCCCTTGTTCGCCGGCCACCCTCTTGCCGGCAGCCCTTTGCGGGGGTGCGGAGGATGGAAGTGACCCACCAGATCCTGATCGTCGAGGATGATGCGGCCGCTGCCGAGCTGATTGCCAAGGGCCTCGGCGAGGCTGGTTTCGAAATCGAAATCTGCGTCGATGGCCATGCCGGCCTTGCCCGCGCCGGGCAGGGGCGTTTCGATCTCTGGATCTTCGATCGCATGCTTCCCGGCATCGACGGGCTGGCAATGCTCGATGCGCTGCGCCGCCAGGGCCTGCGCACTCCGGCAATCATGCTCTCCGCGCTCGGCACTGTCGACGACAAGGTCGGCGGCCTGGCCGCCGGCGCCGACGATTATCTGGCCAAGCCCTTTTCCTTTGCCGAGCTGCGCGCGCGCATCGCCGCGCTGCTGCGCCGTGCCGATCGTGCCGAATCGGATGCCAAGGCGACGCGGATCATCGTCGGCGATCTCGATATCGATCTGCTCAGTCGGACCGTGGTCCGCGCCGGTCGCCCGGTGCCGCTGGTCGCGCGCGAATTCCACCTGCTCGAATATCTCGCCCGCCACGCCGGCGAGGTCGTAACCCGCACGATGATGCTTGAGCATGTGTGGAACTGCCGCTTCGATCCGGGCTCGAACGTCGTCGACGTCCATATCGGCCGCCTGCGCCGCAAGCTCGAGGAGAGCGAGCCGCCGATCCTCCACACGGTGCGCGGGGCGGGATATCGGCTCGCCGCGGTGTGAGTCCTGATCCCCCTCCCTGGAAGGGAGGGGAGGATTCTTCGCCTTGCAAAATAGGATTTCGCCTGCTCTCTGGAAGGAGAGGGGCGGCGCTTTACGCGTATGCGTGGAGTATCAAGAGATTCAATGAATCGTTCAACCGCCCGGTTGAATATACCGGCCCGGAGGGGATCGAGTGGACTGCTTGGCGAGGGGGGCGGGATGGTGTATGAACCGCGTTCCGGCGAAAGCCTTTCCCGCAGCGCTTGACTCAGCGCGGGCGGACGCATATGTCGCGCATCTTCCGAAAGATCGGTATCACGGCGGCGCCTAGGCGTGTTCGTCGTGCCACTGCATTTCGGGAGTAAACGCTACGAGATGGGGTGTGAGCTGCCATGCGGCACCCCGTGGAGCTGGGAGAACAAATTCCATGGCACGTATTGCGGGTGTAAACATCCCGACCAACAAGCGCGTCGTTATCGCGCTGCAGTATATCCACGGCATTGGCGCGGCCAAGGCCAAGGAGATCACCGCCAAGCTGAACATCGCCGCCGAGCGCCGCGTCCAGGACCTTTCGGACCAGGAAGTGCTGCAGATCCGCGAAGCGATCGACGCCGGCTACACCGTGGAAGGCGACCTGCGTCGCCAGACCGCGATGAACATCAAGCGTCTGATGGACCTGGCCTGCTATCGCGGCCTCCGTCATCGTAAGGGCCTCCCGGTCCGTGGCCAGCGCACGCACACCAATGCGCGCACCCGCAAGGGCAAGGCCAAGCCGATCGCCGGCAAGAAGAAGTAAGGGAGGGCTCTAACAATGGCACGTGAACCGCAGCGCATTCGCCGTCGCGAACGCAAGAACATCACCGCCGGCGTCGCCCATGTGAACGCCAGCTTCAACAACACCATGATCACCATCACGGATGCTCAGGGCAACGCCATCTCGTGGTCGTCGGCCGGCATGATGGGCTTCAAGGGCTCGCGCAAGTCGACCCCGTACGCTGCCCAGGTCGCCGCCGAGGACGCAGGCCGCAAGGCCGCCGAGCACGGCGTGCGCACCCTCGAGGTGGAAGTGAAGGGTCCGGGTTCGGGCCGTGAGTCGGCGCTTCGTGCGCTGCAGGCGGTCGGCTTCCAGATCACGTCGATCCGTGACGTGACGCCGATCCCGCACAACGGCGTTCGTCCGTCGAAGCGTCGTCGCGTCTAAGCGGCAACCCTGCGTTCGCCGTGGGCCCAGGGGTGGGCCCGCGGCCTTTGCAGTATATTTCTGGCAGGCACACCCCAGCCTGCCCAACATGAGGAAAGCCCGTGTCGGTCAACGCTAAGAACTGGCAGGAACTCAAGAAGCCCAACGGCCTCGAGAAGAAGCCCGGTGGCGATCCCAAGCGCAAGTCGACCTTCGTAGCGGAGCCGCTGGAGCGTGGTTTCGGCCTGACGCTCGGCAACGCGCTGCGCCGCGTGCTGCTCTCTTCGCTGCAGGGTGCCGCGGTCACCTCGATCAAGATCGAGAACGTCCTCCACGAGTTCAGCTCGCTGGCAGGCGTGCGCGAGGACGTGACGGACATCGTCCTCAACGTGAAGCAGATCGCGCTCAAGATGCAGGGCGAAGGCCCGAAGCGCCTCCAGCTTTCGGCCACCGGCCCGGCTGAGGTGAAGGCCGGCGACATCGCCGTCTCGGGCGACATCGAGGTGATGAACCCCGATCTCGTCATCTGCCACCTCGACGACGGCGCGACGCTCAACATGGAGCTGACCGCCGACACCGGTAAGGGCTATGTCCCCGCCGCGTCGAACCGTCCGGCGGATGCTCCGATCGGCCTGATCCCGATCGACGCGCTGTACAGCCCGGTTCGCCAGGTTTCGTACAAGGTCGAGAACACCCGCGTCGGCCAGGAGCTCGACTACGACAAGCTCACGCTGTCGATCGAGACCGATGGCACGATCACCCCGGAAGACGCCGTGGCCTATGCCGCGCGCATCCTCCAGGACCAGCTGGCGCTGTTCGTCCACTTCGACGATTCGGCGATCACCCGCTCGGCTCCGATCGGCATGGCCGCTCCGGCTGCCGGCGGCGCTGCGGACACCGGTTCGGGCGACGCGTCGCAGATCAACCGTTACCTGCTGAAGAAGGTCGACGAGCTGGAGCTTTCGGTCCGCTCGGCCAACTGCCTCAAGAACGACAACATCATCTATATCGGCGATCTGGTCCAGAAGACCGAAGCCGAGATGCTGCGCACGCCGAACTTCGGCCGCAAGTCGCTCAACGAGATCAAGGAAGTCCTGTCGTCGATGGGTCTCCGTCTCGGCATGGAAATCCCGGGCTGGCCGCCTGAGAACATCGAAGAGATGGCCAAGAAGCTCGAGCAGGAAATCATGGGCTAAGGCCCGTTACTTCCTGAATAGACATCGGAAAGGGTCGCCCTTGTGGCGGCCCTTTTTGCTATTTGCTTCATTATCGTTGGATCTCCGCCCCGGCGCTGTTCCGGGCGCATGGCTTCTGATAGAAATGCGTGCCTGAATATGGGGGAGGGCTGAGCCGTTTTCGGTCAGGGCATTCGCCTGATTGCAGCAATCACCTTGCTGGCGTCCAGTGGTGCCGCGGCTGCGCAGGTGCGGGGCGAGACGGGGCGGGCTCTTCCCGGTGATCTTGTACGGGGTCTGCGGAATCTGCCCAATTGCGTGGGCTGCAACGCCAGCACTATCGGCGGTGGGACCCAGGGCTCTGCGCCGCTGCCGGCGTTGCCGCGGCCGACATTGTCCGCAGCCGGCCTTTGTGCGGCGCAGGGCCGTGAATGGGATCCCGTCACCGCTACGTGCAAGGTCCGGCGCTACTCCCTGACGCTCCGCAGAAAGTGATGCGCCGAACGCTCATCCCGTTTCTGCTGGCGTGCAGCGGCTGCACGCAGGTCGGGCAGGGAACCCAGGCCGATCTGCGCAATTCGAGCACGCCTGGCGCTTGTGCTGCAAGGGGAGGGGAATGGCTACCGGATCGACAAGTCTGCAGGCCAAGGCGGCCTTGACGGGAGTGAAGTGGCTCGGGCCTGCGCTGGCGTTGGCGATGTCGTGTACCGCCACGATGCCGGTGCGTGCGCAAGAGGGCGAACCGCCGCCAGTGGTATCGAAGGAGGATGCAGAGCGCGCTCGCATCACGACAGCGCTCTATGCGGAGGATTTGCGGTATCGCCGGGCGCAGATCGACCAGGCGGTCAAGGAAGACCAGCACCGCATGTTTTCGTTCTACAAGCAGAGCGTGACCGATATCGTCATCGGCATCTTCGTGATGCTGACCGTCCTGAGCGGTATCTATATGAGTTATCTGCAATTCCGAAAGAGCGGGCCGACTGGAACCGGCAATGATGGGGGAGGTGCCTCCGAAGCTGGCGGAGTTTCCGGGGAGAATCCCGTCGCCCCGGCTGGAATGAGCAGGCTGAAATTCGGCTTCGACGGGGTCGAGATCAGCTCGTCGATCATTGGGCTGTTCGTTCTCGTCGCCTCTATGTTCTTCTTCTATCTCTACATTGACCGGGTATATGAGATTAAGGTGCTGGCACCGGTCGGAGCGGCGAAGTCGACGAGCTAGCGACGGCCTTTTGCGGGCGGAGTTTCGTCCCCGCCCTTGACTCTCGGCCCCGAATCCGCTTTGGGCGCCCCTTCGCGAAATTCGCACACGGGTTTTGGGCGGTGGCCCGATTAGCACCGCCTGGCTTGGGGTACCTGAAACGGCCCCCAGACGAACTGAAGGAAGAAGACAATGCGTCATCGCGTTGGCGGCCGTAAGCTGCAGCGTACCTCGGCCCATCGTGCGGCCCTGTTCCGCAACCAGAGCGCCGCTCTGATCAAGCACGAGCAGATCACCACCACCCTCGCCAAGGCGAAGGAACTGCGCCCCTACGTCGAAAAGCTGATCACCCTCGCCAAGAAGGGTGGCCTGTCGAACCGTCGTCTGGCGCATGCCCGCCTGCTCGACGATGCGCAGCTGGTGAAGCTGTTCGACGTCCTGGCGTCGCGCTATGCCGACCGCAACGGCGGCTACACCCGCATCATCAAGACCGGCCCGCGCGCTTCGGACGCGTCGCCGATGGCGATCATCGAGTTCGTCGATCGCGACGTCTCGGCCAAGGGCCAGGACTCGGGCCCGGTGCTCGTCGACGACGACTTCGACGCCGTCGCCTGATCGGCCTCGATATCGAGATAGGGAAGGGCGGTCGCACCAAGTGCGGCCGCCCTTTTCGTTTCAGCCCCACAAGTTTTCCTGCACTCCTTCCGCAGGCGTTCCGATCCCCATATCCGGGGAATGAACAGGAACCATTCCCAATCCAACATGAGCGCCTGGCTTTCGGCCGGCATGGCGCTCGCGCCGGTGCTGGGCGCGCTGATCTGGGCCGTTTCGGAGACGTCGGTGGTCGGTTTCGCTTGAGCGATCGCGGCGGGGCGTTAGCCTAGGACGCATTCCCCCCAATCGGAGGTTCCCTTGCGCCGCGCTCTCATCCTGCCGTTGCTCCTTGCCACCCCCGCATTCGCCCAGACTCAGCCGGAGACCAAAGTGACCAAGCTTGCCTATCCCGAAACCCGCCGCGTCGATGTGGTGGAGGAACAGTTCGGGGTGAAGGTCGCCGATCCGTATCGCTGGCTCGAGAATGACGTGCGCAACGACAAGGAAGTCGCCGCATGGGTCGATGCCGAGAACAAGGTGACGGGTGCCTATCTCGCCACGCTGCCCGGGCGCGACTGGTTCAAGGCGCGGATCAAGCAGCTGTTCGACTATGAGCGGTTCGGCGCGCCGCAGAAGAAGGGCGGCCGCTATTTCTACATGCACAATAGCGGCCTGCAGAACCAGGCGGTGCTGTTCGTGCGCGATACGCTGGATGGCCAGGGCCGCGTGCTGATCGATCCCAATGGCTGGTCGAAGGATGGCGCCACGGCACTTTCCGAATGGGCGCCTTCGGACGATGGCAAGTATCTGCTCTACGCCGTGCAGGACGGCGGCACCGACTGGCGCTTCGCCAAGGTGCTCGATGTCGCCACCGGCAAGGAACTGCCTGACACCGTCCATGGCATGAAGTTCACGCTGAGCGCCTCCTGGGCGAAGGACGGCAGCGGCTTCTATTATTCGCGCTATCCGGATGTGGCCGCCGATGCCAAGTTTCAGGCGCTGAACGAGAACCACAAGGTCTATTTCCACAAGCTCGGCACGGCCGAGAGCGAGGACAGGCTGGTCTACGAGACGCCGGACCATCCCAAGTGGAGCCACTATGCCCAGGTAACCGATGACGGCCGCTGGATGGTGGTCACCACCAGCGAGGGCACCGATGATCGGTACCGGATCTCGCTGATCGACCTGAAGGATCCGGCGATGAAGCCGCGGGTGCTGATCCCCGCGCTGGAGAACAGCTGGGGTCTGGCCGGCAATATCGGCAGCAAGTTCTACTGGGTTACCAACAAGGGCGCTCCGAAGCACAAGATCGTGACGATGGACGTGGCTTCCGCCGACCTCGCCACCACCGATCTGGTCCCCGAGGACAAGGCGACGCTGGAAGGCGCCGCGATCGTCGGTGGCAAGCTGGTCACCAGCTATCTGGTCGACGCCAAGACCGAAGTGCGCCGTTTCACTCTGGACGGCGAGGCGCTGGGCGCGGTCAAGCTGCCGGGCGTCGGCACCGCATCGGGCTTTGGCGGCGAGCCGGACGATCCCGAGACTTTCTACGCCTTCACGAGCTTCAACGAGCCCACCACTATTTACCGCTACGACATGGCGACCGGCGCCAGCACGCCCTGGGCCCAGCCCAAGCTGCTGTTCAAGCCGGAGGACTATAGGGTCGAGCAGCGCTTCTTCGCGTCGAAGGACGGCACCAAGGTGCCGATGTTCATCGTCCGCAAGAAGACCACCACCGGCCCGGCGCCTACCCTGCTCTGGGGTTATGGCGGCTTCAACGTCTCGTACACGCCCAGCTTCTCCGCCTCGCGGATCGCCTGGATGGAGCAGGGCGGCGTGTTCGTCCTCGCCAACATCCGTGGCGGCGGCGAGTATGGCAAGGCGTGGCATGACGGCGGGCGCCTGGCGAACAAGCAGAACGTGTTCGACGATTTCATCGGCGCGGGCGAGTATCTCATCAAGGAAGGCATCACCGGCAAGAACCAGCTGGCGATCCAGGGCGGCTCGAACGGTGGGCTTCTGGTGGGCGCGGTGGTCAACCAGCGCCCCGACCTGTTCGCCGCGGCACTGCCGGCGGTGGGCGTGATGGACATGCTGCGCTTCGACCGGTTCACGGCCGGGCGCTACTGGGTCGATGATTATGGCTATCCGTCGAAGGAAGCCGATTTCAAGACGCTCTATGCCTATTCGCCGTACCACAATGTTAAGTCGGGTGTAGCCTATCCGGCGATCCTGGCGACCACGGCGGATACCGACGACCGCGTCGTGCCGGGGCACACGTTCAAGTACACGGCCGCGATCCAGCATGCGGATATCGGTGACAAGCCGCATCTCGTGCGCATCGAGACGCGCGCCGGCCACGGCGCCGGCAAGCCGACCGACAAGATCATCGAGGAAGCTTCCGACCTCTATGCCTTCACGGCCAAGTGGACCGGGCTGGAGATCAAGAGCAAGTAACCGGCACGCGGCGCCCTCCTGACTTTGGGATGGCGCCGCGTTCGCATCCAATTCGGCGCGAATGCCGAACATTCGATATCGCCCGATGGGCACGGCTCCTATGTCTGGGCAGAGCCGGTGTTCGGGAGGGGTGATGCGTATTCGGGCCTATGCGATGTTGGTGCTGGCAGCGCTGATGTTACCGGTGCCGGCAAGTGCCCAGCAGACTATCTCCAAGGCAAAAGTCCGGCAGCAGGATCCCTCGATCACCGACGCGCAGTTGCGGGACCAGCTATGGGGCCTCTTCCGCAAGGCCGATCGCCGCAGCCCGACGCAGCCAACCCAGCCGCTCACGGGCGAGCGCCTCGTCACCACACCCTATCCCGCCGGTGCGTTCGGCACTTCCGGCCTCTGTCGTATGGATGTGGTGGTGATGAAGCTGGCGCCGACGCAGGGCCTGCTGCGCGATGCCGATGCGGTCACGCCAATGCGTGCCTATGGCCTGGAGAGCAGCAAGCGGTTCCTGGTGCTCTCCTTGCTGCCGGAAGAGCGGGGGGACGTGTTCGACGACAAATGGAACGGCCCCTGCGCGAGGCTTGGGCAGGACGATCCGCGCTTCTTCCGCGCGGTGAGCGAGGAGGCGGCACGCGAAGGCCATGCCCTGCTCCGGCGTGCGGCAGCCGAAGCGCAGGCCGGGAAGCTCCCCCGCTGCGATACTGCCACCGGCTCCTGCGTCGAAGCATTGTCGGCATTCGTCGCGCGCCCGCTCGAAAGCATGTGGAATTGCGCGACGGAGGAAGGGGCGACCTGCTACAGGTTCGTCGGCAAGGACGATGTCGAAGCCAGGATCTGGCAAGTCTCGGGTGGCTCGCTGCATGTTGAAATCACCAGGTTGGTCGTGTTGCGCCACCCGCGTCCTGATTGATGTCATTCAGCCACCTGACAGATTGGTGGATTTAGATTTCGTTCCACAAAAGCAACGGAGGCGGCGATGGGTGTTCTGAAGCTCGGAGGCGGCGCGATCGCCGTGGTTGCGATCGTCGGCATGGCGATGCCCGCCCAGGCCCAGCGCTGGCGCCCCGAGCGCAAGCATCACGAGGACAAGTTCGATGTCGGCGACGCGATCGTCGGCGGGCTCGTGGTCGGCGGCCTGCTCGCGCTCGTCTCCAGCGGCAAGAAGAAGCCGCGCCCGGTCGAGGCGCTCGAGGACGCGCCTCCCCCCGAGGATCGCGTGCCGATCGATACCGGCCCCGTCGCCGACAGCCGCTATGGCGAGGCACCCCAGCCGGGCAGCGGTCCCATCGCCGAGATGCCGGCACCCGATTCGGCGCGCTTCGACGGGCTGTACGACGAAGACGCCGCGGCGGATCGCTGCGCGATGGAAGCCGAGAGCCTTGGCGAGCGCTATGCCCGGCTCGCCCGCGTCTCGAACGTCACCAGCACGGTGTGGAACGGCAAGAGCTGGGTGATCAAGGGTCAGGTCGAGCTCGCCGCCAGCTACCGCGACACCACGAAGCAGAGCCACGGCTTCCGCTGCGCGCTGCGCCGGGGCAGCGATCCGATCGTGACGATCGAGGGGCTGCAGTCGCTCTGAAGCGGAACGGGGGAGGGCGCGAAGAATAATCTCGCGCCCGGCCTTCCCCCCGGCGCTGCTTCTGGCTAAGCGCGCTGGGCATGGACCAGCATGCAGATTCCATCCTCATCGTCGATTTCGGCAGCCAGGTAACCCAGCTGATCGCGCGCCGCGTGCGCGAGGCGGGGGTCTATAGCGAGATCGCTCCCTTCACCACCGCCGGAGAGGCGTTCGCCCGGATGAAGCCCAAGGGCATCATCCTCTCGGGATCGCCGGCCTCGGTGCTCGAAGACGGCAGCCCGCGCGTGCCGCAGGAGATCTTCGACTCCGGCCTGCCGGTGCTCGGTATCTGCTACGGCCAGCAGGTGATGATGCACCAGCTCGGCGGCACGGTGCAGCTGGGCGACAGCGGCGAGTTCGGCCGTGCCTTCATCGACATCGACGATGGCTGCGTGCTGTTCGACGGCATGTGGCACGAAGGCGAGACCCACCAGGTGTGGATGAGCCATGGCGACAAGGTGACCAACCTCGCCCCCGGCTTCCGCCCGGTCGCCCACAGCTCGGGCGCGCCCTTCGCGGTGATCGCCGATGACGACCGTCGCTACTATGCGATGCAGTTCCACCCCGAAGTGGTCCACACGCCCGACGGCGCCAAGCTGCTCGCCAACTTCGTCCGCCATGTCTGCGGCCTGACCGGCGACTGGACGATGGCCGAGTTCCGCCAGACCAAGATCAACGAGATCCGCGCCCAGGTCGGCAGCGGCAAGGTGATCTGCGGCCTGTCGGGCGGTGTCGACAGCGCGGTTGCCGCGGTGCTGATCCACGAGGCGATCGGCGACCAGCTGACCTGCGTGTTCGTCGATCACGGCCTGATGCGCTCGGGCGAGGCCGAGCAGGTCGTCAGCCTGTTCCGCAACAGCTACAATATCCCGCTCGTCCATGTGGATGCCGAGGCGCTGTTCCTGAACGGCCTGGCCGGGGTCACCGATCCCGAGGCCAAGCGCAAGTTCATCGGCAAGACCTTCATCGACGTGTTCGAGGAAGAGGCGAAGAAGATCGGCGGCGCCGATTTCCTTGCCCAGGGCACGCTCTATCCAGACGTGATCGAGAGCGTCAGCTTCACCGGCGGCCCGTCGGTGACGATCAAGAGCCACCACAATGTCGGCGGCCTGCCCGAGCGGATGAACATGAAGCTCGTCGAGCCGCTGCGCGAGCTGTTCAAGGACGAAGTCCGTGCGCTCGGCCGCGAGCTGGGCCTGCCCCAGGCGTTCGTCGGCCGTCACCCCTTTCCGGGGCCGGGCCTCGCCATCCGCATCCCGGGCGAAGTCACCAAGGAGCGCTGCGACATCCTGCGCAAGGCCGACGCGATCTATCTCGAGGAGATCCGCAACGCCGGTCTCTACGACACGATCTGGCAGGCCTTCGCGGTGCTGACGCCGGTCCGGTCGGTCGGCGTGATGGGCGATGGCCGCACCTATGATTCGGTGCTGGCGCTGCGTGCGGTCACTTCGATCGACGGCATGACCGCCGAGGCCTTCGAGTTCCCTGCCGGCTTCCTGCCCCGCGTCTCGACCCGCATCGTCAACGAAGTGCGCGGCGTGAACCGGGTGACCTACGACTATACGTCGAAGCCGCCCGGCACGATTGAATGGGAATAAAAACCCGCTAAGGTACTCGTTATGTTCCGCGAGTGCCTGGAGGGGGAATAGTGACGAGCCTATCGTTGAAGCAGGCGCGTCGCATCTTCCTCGCGGCCCAGGGTTTCGGCGCGCGCCATCCGGAAACGGTGGGCGCGCCGCACCTCCGCCGCACGGTCGAGCGGCTGGGGCTCCACCAGATCGACAGCGTCAACGTGCTGGCGCGGATGCATTATCTGCCCGCCTTCTCCCGGCTCGGCAGCTATGATCGCATGCTGCTCGAGCGCGATGCCTGGGGCCCGAAGCGCAGCCGCCGGCTGTTCGAATATTGGGCGCACGAAGCCTCGCTGCTGCCGATCGACCTTCACCCCCATTTCCGCTGGCGCATGGCCCGGGCCGAGCGCGGCGAGATCGGCTGGCGTCATCTCCGCCTGTTCGCGCAGGAGCGCAATCATGAGGCGAAGGCGGTGCTCGACCGCATCGCCGCGGAAGGGCCGCTGGCCGCTTCCGATTTCGAGAATGGCAGCAGCAAGAGCGGCTGGTGGGAGTGGAGCGAAGCCAAGCTCGCGCTCGAATGGCTGTTCTGGTCCGGCCAGATCACCACGGCGACGCGGCGCGGCAGTTTCGAGCGCGTCTATGACCTGAGCGAGCGGGTGATCCCCCGCGCCGTCTTCGATCTGCCTACGCCCGATGCCGCCACCGCCCAGCGCGCGCTGATCGAGCGCAGCGCCCGCGCGCTCGGCGTCGCCACCGCGACCGATCTGCGCGACTATTTCCGCTTGAAGCCCGAGGAAGCGAACCACGCCATCCCAGAGCTGGAGGAGGAAGGCGTGCTGGTCCCGGTGGCGGTGCAGGGCTGGAGCCAGAAGGCCTGGCTCCACCGCGATGCGAAACTGCCCCGCCGGGTGCGCGGCGATGCGCTGCTCGCGCCCTTCGATCCGCTGATCTGGGAACGAAGCCGTACCGAAAGGCTGTTCGGCTTCCGCTACCGGATCGAGATCTACGTCCCTGCCGACAAGCGCACGCACGGCTATTTCGTGCTGCCCTTCCTGCAGGACGAGGCGTTGACCGCGCGCGTCGACCTCAAGGCCGATCGTCAGGCCGGGCGGCTGCTCGCCCATCGGATCACGCTGGAGCCGGACGCGCCGCCCGACACGCTTGAGCGGCTGGCGGTCGAGCTGGCGCGCATGGCCGGCTGGCTCGGGCTCGGCGAGGTGCGAATCGGCGAGACAATCAGGGGAAGCCAATGACCGACGAACCGCAGCGCTGCGCCTGGGCGGCCGGCGATCCGCTCAATCGCATTTATCACGATGCCGAATGGGGCGTGCCCGTCCGCGATTCCCGCGAGCTGTGGGAAACGCTGATGCTGGAAGGTTTCCAGGCCGGGCTCGCCTGGATCGTCATCCTGCGCAAGCGCGAGGCGTTCCGCGAAGCCTTTGCCGGCTTCGATCCGGTGAAGGTCGCCGCCTTCGGGCCCGGGGATGTCGAGCGGCTGATGGCCAATCCCGGCATCGTCCGCGCCCGCGCCAAGATCGAGGCGACGATCAAGGGCGCGCGGATCTGGTGCGAGATGCGCGATCGCGGCGAGGATTTCGCCGCGTTCTGCTGGGCGTTCGTGGACGGCAAGCCGATCCAGCGCCCCGGCCACGGCTTCGTCGCGACCACGCCATTGTCCGAAGAGATCTCGAAGGAATTGAAGCGCCGCGGCTTCAAGTTCGTCGGCCCGACGATCGTCTATGCCTGGATGCAGGCAGTCGGGCTGGTCAACGATCATCAACTCGGCTGTTTTCGCCGCGAACCCGTCGCCGCGCTTGCCTGAAATCATTGCGGGCGACCGGCGATAATGGGACAATGGCGCTGTATCGGGATGGGGGAATGACGATGACGATCAAGCTGCTGCCGGCCGCGCTCACCGCGCTGGGGCTGCTCGCCGCCTGCTCGCCCGAGGCGGAGAAGCCCGTCACCAACAACGCCGCGGCGAACGAGGCCGAGATCATCGTCCCCTCCGCGCCGCCCGAGGTGAATATCGCCAATGCCAGCGAGGAAGCGGCAGGGGTGGGCGTCAATCTCGCGCCGGACGAACTGACCCTGGTCCTGCCCAATGGCTCTTCGCGCCATGTCGGATTCGGCATGGCCAAGGCGGAAGCGGTGAAGATGATCAGCGCCGCGCTGGGCAGCCCGATCGAGGAAGCCGTCAACCAGGATTGCGGCGCCGGCGCGCTGGGCTATGCCGCCTTCCGCAACGGCCTGTCGCTCTATTTCGACGACGGCAAGTTCGCCGGCTGGGATCTGGACGGGCGCGAGAACGGCAAGTTCACCACCGGCAATGGCGTCGGCATCGGCACTACCCGCAAGGAGCTGGAAGCGTCCGGCAGCGCAGTCGATGTCGGCGAGACCTCGATCGGCAATGAATTCATGATGGGCGGGCTTTCCGGCCTGCTCAGCACGCCCGCGCCCGATGGCAAGGTCACCAATCTCTGGGCCGGCACGACCTGCATCGCGCGATGACTGTCGAGCGGGTGCTGATCGAGGTCGTCGGCTGGACCGGCGCCGGACTGATCCTCGTGGCCTATCTGCTGCTCTCCTCGGGCAAGGTGACCGGCCAGTCGCGCCTCTATCAATGGATGAACGTCGCCGGCGCGGCCTGCTTCATCGTCAACAGCGGATGGAACGGCGCGATTCCCTCGGCCGCGCTCAACGTGGTGTGGCTGCTGATCGGCGGCGTGACGTTGTGGCGCATCGCCCGGAAGCCGGCATGACCCGCGAAGCTCTGATCGCGGATGCCGATGCGGTGATCGCGCTGTGGCATGCCTGCGGGCTCACCCGGCCCTGGAACGATCCCGCGCAGGATTTTGCCCGGGCGCTGGCAGGCGAGACCTCGATCGTGCTGCTCGCGGAAGGCGAGGGCGGGGTTATCGGCAGCGTGATGATCGGCGACGATGGCCATCGCGGCTGGGTCTATTATCTCGCCGTGGCGGAAAGCGCCCGCCGCACCGGTCTCGGCCGGCAGCTGATGTCGGCGGCGGAAGACTGGCTGCGTGCCCGCGGCTGCCCCAAGATCCAGCTGATGGTGCGCGACACCAATGCCGAGGCGCTGGACTTCTACGCCGCGCTGGGGCTGGAGCCGCAGGGCGTGGTCACGCTGGGGCGGTTCCTGAAGGACTAGGAAAACCTACCCTTCGTCATTCCCACACTTACCTCCGTCCTCGCACCTACCTCCGTCCTCGCACCTACCTCTGTCCTCGCGCCTACCTCTGTCATCCCCGCGAAGGCGGGGATCCATTCTGGCTGACCGGCGTGAGTCTCATTCTCTTCAGCGACAATGGATCCCCGCCTTCGCGGGGATGACGGGGAGAGCACAGGCTACATCCTACAGCCTCTCCCCCGGCAAAGCGCTCGCCTGCCGGAACCATGCCGCCAGCAGCGCCTCGTCGATCGCATCCTCCTCGCGGATGTCGAGATACCGCACATCCTTCTGCTTCGACGGCCCCGGCGGCACCGGATCGAGCGAGGTCCCGCGGAAGAAGGTCAGCTTCACATAGCGGTCGAAGCAATGGAACGACAGGAACCAGCCTTCCTGGTCCGCCGCGCCATAGAAGGGCGAGTTCCACTTCACGGCCTTGCGCACGCCGGGCAGGGTGGTCGTCACCAAGGCATCGACCGTGCGTCCGATCCGCTGCTTCCAGCCCGGCATCGCGGCGAGATAGGCCTGCACCGGCGCATCGCCCTCGCCCTTGGGGATCTGCGGGTTGCCGCCCGCCAGCAGCTTTACGTCGCGCATGCCGCACCTCCGCTTGTGCTCCCTGGTCCAGGCAATATGGGGATATCAGACCCGATCAGGAAAGCGCGCAATGACCATCACCATGTACGGCATCAAGAATTGCGACACGATCAAGAAGGCGCGGACCTGGCTCGACGAGCATGGCATCCCGTTCGCCTTTCACGACTACAAGACGCAGGGCGTGGATGCCGCGCGGCTGGCGCGCTGGAGCGGGATGGTCGGCTGGGAAGTGCTGCTCAACCGGGCCGGCACCACCTTCCGCAAGCTGCCCGATGCCGATCGCGAGGGAATCGATGCCGGCAAGGCGGCGGCGCTGATGCTGGCCCAGCCTTCGATGATCAAGCGGCCGGTGCTCGAATATCCGGGCGGTGTGCTGGTCGGCTTCAAGCCGGAGATCTACGCCAGGACGCTGCTGTAAGGGCAGGCGCACACGGTAAACGGCTTTCCCGGCTTTCGCCGGGGAACAGCTGACGCTCAAAAGCCCTTGCGGAACTTCTCGAGCACCCAGATTTCCGGATTGGCGACCACCGGCGAGAAATAGTCGCCGCGGCCGCACACCGTGTTGAGCATGGTCAGCAGCACGGTGCCCGGCTTGGCGAGCGTCGGGTCGCTGGGGCCGGCCTCGGTGTCCAGATAGGTGCCGCGCACATAGAAGCTGCTGTCGCGCATGAACGAGGTCATCGCCGAGCAGTCGGCCTGGCGGGTGAGCATCGAGCGGTCGAAGTCGCGCGTCGGGCTGGTCGTCTCGTAGATGGTCTGCTGCTTGAACGTCACGACGTTGCCATTGCGGCGCACCGAATCGACGTCGACGAAATAGGCCATTTGCGGCGCCTGGTTCGAATAGGCGGCGAGGCGCCAGGACTGGGCCGAGGCCGCATGCGGTGTAATGAGCGCGGCAAGCGCGAGCAGTGCGAGACGCATCCTGATTCCCCCCAATCTGGTGGCAACCACGCTAGCGTGGTTGCCGATCCGTGCAAGTGCCGGCTCTGCCAAAATGGGTAGCTGAAGCCTATTCCTCCCAGCTGAATACTTCCTCCAGCGGCTTGCCGAATACCTGGGCGATGCGGAATGCTGCCTCGAGCGTCGGCGAATATTTGCCCTGTTCGATCGCCGCCACGGTCTGGCGGGTAAGGCCGATCCTGTCGCCCAGCTCGGCCTGGGTCATCTCGCCGGCGAGGAAGCGCAGCGTGCGGACCTGGTTGATGACGCGTCCCTTAGCCATGCCAGCCCCTCCGATAGCTCATGAGGACCAGGACCAGGCTCACCGCCTGCGCGATGACGAGCGCGAGCAGGGTGGTGTTGACGATCTTGGGCGCCGGTTCGGTGAAGGGCATCACCACGCCGACCAGGATCGTGCCGGCCATCAGCACATAGAAGCCGGCCGAGGCGCCGCGCCGGGCGATCGCCTTGTCGCGCTCGTCGGCGCGGCGCGCGGTCGGCTCGGTCTGGATGGCGAGGACGATGCTGCCGATGATCACCGCCACTGCCTGCAGCCCGGCGATGATGCCGAAGGCCCAGAGGATGTCGAACAGCGTGGGCTGTGTGTCCCGGAGCGCCATCATCGGGAAGTAGATGCCGTACGCCACGATCATGCAGATCAGCGTCAGCCAGGCGGTCTTTTCGCGATAGGCCATGCTCAATATCCCCGGCGATAGCCGGCGATCTGCGCGGCATAGTGGACGATCTCGGCGATCACGATCGCGCCCATGATCCCATAGGCCATGCCGATCTTGCTGACGCCGAAGTGCATGCTCGCCGCGACGCACAGGACCAGGGTCAGCAGCACCGGATAGGCGAAGGCATAGGAGCGCCGGGCGATGTCGCGGTCGCGCTCGTCGCTGCCCGCGCTGGCGTCGCGGGGGGCAAGCGCGGCGGTGACGATGCTCGCCACCACCACCAGGATCGTCTGGACGATCACCGCGCCGACAAAGCCCGTGACATAGACCATGCCGTGCATCTGCCAGCCGGTCGCCAGTCCGAAGCCGAAATAGCCGCCCCACACCAGGATCGTGGTGACCACCGAGATCCAGGCGATCTTTTCCTTGAATGGCATTCTTCACCTCAAGTTCGAATCACATGACCTTATGTTAGAAATATATAACATTGAGTCAAGCGCGGCGAACTTGCATGCCGCTCGGTGCTGGCGGGCGCGGTTCGGAGCGGCTAGAGAGCTCGGCATGTCGCACGTCACGATGGACACGGCCACGAGCCGCGCTAACCCGACCCCGGCGCCGATGAAGCGCCTGACCGTTCCCGCCATCCGCGATCGCAAGGGCAAGGACCCGATCGTGATGCTGACCGCCTACACCACGCGGATGGCGCAGCTGCTCGATCCGCATTGCGACGTGCTGCTGGTCGGGGACAGCCTGGCCCAGGTGATCTACGGCCTGCCGTCGACGCTGCCGGTCACGCTCGACATGATGATCGCGCACGGTGCCGCGGTGGTGCGCGGCAGCTGGCATTCGCTGGTGATCGTCGACATGCCGTTCGGCAGCTATGAGGGCAGCCCCGAACAGGCCTTCGCCTCGGCCTCGCGCGTCCTCGCCGAAACCGGCGCCGCCGGCGTCAAGCTCGAAGGTGGCGAGACGCTTGCCCCCACGGTCGAGTTCCTGACGAAGCGCGGCATTCCAGTGGTCGGCCATGTCGGCCTCACGCCCCAGGCGGTCAACGCGCTCGGCGGCTATGGCGCGCGCGGCCGCAGCAATGCCGAGCACGCCCAGATCATCGACGATGCCCGCGCCATCGCCGTCGCCGGCGCCTTCGGCATCGTCGTCGAGGGCGTGGTCGAGACGCTGGCGAAGGAGATCACCGCCGCTGTCTCCTGCCCGGTGATCGGCATCGGCGCCTCGGCCGAATGCGACGGCCAGGTCCTCGTCATCGACGACATGCTCGGCATGTTCGAGCGCACCGCCCGTTTCGTGAAGAAATATGACGATCTGGCTGGCCGTATTTCCGCCGCGGTTGAAACCTATGCCGCCGATGTTCGGTCGCGGTCCTTTCCGGGACCCGATCAGGTCTATGCGCCGCGGGATTGACGGGCTACCGAGCGCTATCGATTCCCGCACGGCGCGGCTATAGGTCCGCGCCCGCAAGAGACGCATGAGGTAGATTTTGGCGCTTCCCCCCTCCGGCACGACAGACGAAGCCTTCCTGCGCGAAGTCGACGAGGAATATCGCCGCTCGCAGGTGCTTGGCATCTGGCAGAAATATGGGCGGCTGATCATCGGCGGCATCGTCATCGCCTTCGCGGCGCTCGGCGGCTTCCTGTTCTGGCAGCACCAGAGCGATTCCGCGGCTGGCCAGAAGGGCGAGCAATATGACGCGGCGCTCCGCCAGATCGAGCAGAACCAGGGCGACAAGGCAGCGCCCGAGCTCGCCAAGCTGGCCGCCAGCGGCACCAACGGCTTCGCCGCCATGTCGGCGATCGTCGAGGGCAACCTCCTCGTCCAGAAGAAGGACCTGAAGGGCGCCGCCGCCAAGTTCGCGACCGTCGCCAGCAACAGCGGCTTCGCCAAGCCCTATCGCGACTATGCGCTGCTCCGCCAGACCACGGTCGAGTATGACACGCTGAAGCCGGACGTGGTGGTCTCGCGCCTCCAGGCGCTCGCCAAGCCGGATTCGGCCTGGTTCGGCAGCGCCGGCGAGATGGTGGCGGCCGCACAGATCAAGCTGGGCAAGCGGGCCGAGGCCGGCCAGCTGCTCCAGCAGATTGCCCAGGGGGGCGAGAACGTGCCGGATACGACGCGGCAACGCGCGGTTCAGCTGGCGAGCGTATTGGGGATCGACGTCCTCGATCAGTCGAAGGAAAAGCAGGCTAAATGAACAATAAGCTGAGGGTGGCTGGGGCCCTTGCGGCACTCGCGCTGGTTAGCGGCTGCGGGGTCTTCAAGGGATCGGGCGGCAAGAAGACGCCCGTGCTCGGCGAGCGCGTTCCCATCCTGATGTCCGAGAACGACATCACCAGCGACAAGTCGCTGGCCAATGTCGACGTGCTCGTGCCCGAAGCGGCCGTGAACGAGGACTGGACGCAGCCGGGCGGCAACGCCGCCAAGTCGATGGGCCATCTCGCGCTTTCGGCCTCGCCGTCGCGCGTCTGGAGCAAGCAGGTCGCCAAGACCTCGAAGCGCGAGCGCCTCGCCGCGTCGCCGGTGATCGCGGGCGGCAAGCTGTTCGTGATGGACACCGACGGTGTCGTCCATGCGATGTCCGCCGACAGCGGCAACGAGCTGTGGACCGCCGCGACCGTGAAGGCCGAGGGCAACAAGACCGCGCGCTTCGGCGGCGGCGTCAGCGTCGCGGGCGAGCATGTCTTCGCCACCAACGGCCTGGGCGATGTCGTGTCGCTCAACGTCGCCGACGGCACCGAGGTGTGGCGCAAGCGCCCGGGCGGCCCGCTGCGCGGCGCGCCGACGCTGGCCAACGACAATCTCTATGTCGTCACCCAGGACAACCAGCTCTTCGCGATGAAGCAGGAGAATGGTGACGTCAGCTGGACCGCATCGGCCAGCCTCGAGACCCAGGGCGTGTTCGGCGTCGCTGCCCCGGCTTCGGCCCAGGGCACGCTGGTCGCGGGCTTCTCCTCGGGTGAGCTCAACGCCTATCGCTACGAGAATGGCCGCCAGCTGTGGAGCGACGTGCTGTCGCGCAGCAGCATGACCACCTCGGTCTCGTCGCTGTCGGACATCGATGCCGAGCCGGTGATCGATCAGGGCCGCGTCTACGCCGTGGGCCAGGGCGGCCGCATGGTCGCGATGGACATCGCCACCGGCAACCGCATGTGGGAACAGAACATCGCCGGCATCTCCACCCCCTGGGTGGCGGGCGAGTGGCTGTTCGTGGTCACCGACGATGCGCGCCTGCTCTGCCTGTCGCGCACCAGCGGCAAGGTCCGCTGGATCTCGCAGCTCAAGCTCTACAAGAACGCCAAGAAGCCGAAGAACCCCTATAGCTGGGTCGGCCCGGTCCTCGCCGGCGGAAAGCTGATCCTGGGCAACACCCGCGGCGAGCTGGTGTTCGTCTCGCCCGCCGATGGCAGCATCAGCTCGACGATCGATCTCAAGGATCCGATCTCGCTGCAGCCGGTGGTGGTGAACAACACCCTCTACGTTCTGGACGAGAAGGGCCGCCTCACCGCGTTCCGCTGATATCTGTCCCGGCCATGGCAGGCGGGCGGGGTCGCAAGACCTCGCCCGTTGCTTTTTGGGCCAAGCTGCTTCTTTCTGATCGAACCACGCCGACAAGAGTTTCAACGCCATGCCATTGCCCACCGTCGCCATTATCGGCCGGCCGAATGTCGGCAAATCGACGCTGTTCAACCGGCTCGTCGGCAAGCGGCTCGCGCTGGTCGACGATCAGCCGGGCGTGACCCGCGATCGCCGCGAGGGCGAGGCGAACCTGCTCGGGCTCGAGTTCCGCATCTTCGATACCGCCGGCTATGAGGACGAGGACGCGGCGACGCTGCCCGGCCGCATGCGCCAGCAGACCGAGGCAGCGGTGCAGGACGCCGATGTCGCGCTGTTTCTGGTCGATGCCCGCGCCGGTGTGACACCGCTCGACGAGGAGATCGCCCGCTGGCTGCGCTCGACCGACCGGCCGATCATCCTCGTCGCCAACAAGGCCGAGGGCCGCGCAGGCGAAACCGGCGTGATCGAGGCGATGGCGCTCGGCTTCGGCGAGCCCGTCCAGCTCTCCGCCGAGCATGGCGAAGGCCTGGCCGACCTGTTCGAGGCGCTGTTGCCGCACGTCGAGCGGGAGGGCGAGGAGGAAGTCGAGGAGGAAGATCCCGACAACCCCAACGCCCCGCTCAAGCTGGCGATCGTCGGCCGTCCGAACGCCGGCAAGTCGACTCTGGTCAACCGTCTGCTCGGCGAGGACCGGATGATCACCGGGCCGGAGGCGGGGATCACCCGTGATTCGATCTCGGTCGATTGGGAATGGGAGGATTTCGACGGCAATATGCGCCGGGTCCGCCTGATCGACACCGCCGGCATGCGCAAGAAGGCGAAGGTCGAGGAGAAGCTGGAGAAGCTCTCCGTGATGGACACGCTGCGCGCGATCGACTTCGCCGAAGTCGTGGTGCTGCTGCTCGATGCGACGCGCGGGCTGGAAGTCCAGGACCTCAAGATCGCCGATCGTGTGCTCCAGGAAGGGCGCGCGCTGATCATCGTGCTTAACAAGTGGGATGTGGCCGAAGATGCCTCCAGCCTGTTCAACGGCGTGAAGAAGGCGCTCGACGAAGGTCTCGCCCAGGTGAAGGGTGTGCCGCTGCTCACCGTGTCCGCGGTGACCGGCAAGGGCCTCGACACGATGATCGACGTCGCCTTCAAGACGCGTGAATCCTGGTCGCGCCGCGTCTCGACCGGTCAGCTCAATCGCTGGTTCGAGCGCGCGATCGAAGCGAACCCGCCGCCCGCGCCCGGCGGCAAGCGGATCAAGCCGCGCTACGTCACGCAGAACAAGACGCGCCCGCCGACGTTCGTGCTGTTCGGCACGCGGGTCGATCTGCTGCCGATGAGCTACCAGCGCTATCTGATCAACGGCTTGCGCAAGGAGTTTGATTTCGGGGCGGTGCCGGTGCGGCTCAATCTGCGTGCGCCGAAGAACCCGTTCGATCGCGATAAGGGTTGAGAATCCAGACGCTTCCGTAACGACCCTTAGCCTAAATCAACCCTGTGTTTACGAACCGGCTTTAATCTCCTCCCGTGCTCTGGGGTGCGGAGTAGGGGAATGAAGCGATGACCGGCAGCGAGCAGCTGGTGAACTGGGACAGTTTTTCGCAGGCGCGGACCGAGCTCGGCGCCAATTTCGTGCGGATTCTCGGCTATTTCCGCGAAGACGGCGTGAAGTCGGTCGCGCGGATCGAGGAAGCCATGCGCGCGAACAATGCCGCGTCGATGGTGATTCCCGCGCACACGCTCAAGGGCGAGGCGCGCCAGTTCGGCGCCGATCCGCTGGCCGATCTGGCCGAGACGATCGAGATGGCCGCGCGCTCCTGCGTCGAGCGCCAGGATACGCCCACCAATGTCCTCGAACATGTCGTGGCGCTGCGCCCGCTCTTCGAAGCCACGCTCGCGCTGCTTGAGCGCGAATCCAATCCGCTGGTGGAACGCCGCCCGGTCTTCGGCCGCCGCTCGCTCGCGGGCTGAGGCTGCCCGTTCGCGTTATCCCGCCGGCCGCCGGGATTTCGTGAGGCTTCTTCGCGCGGCAGCTTCCTTCCGGTTCCCCGGCCAAGGCCGGGGCCCAGTCTCGGGCACTGGCGAGGGCGCCTGAACCCACCCACCGACATCGCCGCGCTACTGTCGTCATCCCCGCGAGGGCCGGATCGCAGTGCTTCTTGGTGCTGGCACCACCATCCTCCCCCGGAGGGGGAGGGGGACCGCCAGCGAAGCTGGTGGTGGAGGGGTAGCGTGCCACGCGCGACATCGCTCGCGGATTACCCCGCCACCAGCCTGGGGCTGATTTCCGTGCCCACGGGCGCGGGCTGGGAATCCACATTCCGCTCCCCCGGGGCAGGCGCTCCGCACCCAACCCGCCTTGCAATGTAGGATTTCGCCTGCTTCGCTCGCCCCAGCCGGATCGCCGGCCGCTCCTTGACGCCGTTGAGCAACAACCGTGTCCGGTGCCGGATACGAAAAAGCCGGACCCTTGGGAAAGGGCCCGGCTCCGAATGCCTGATGCCGATGCGGCTCAGCTGCCTTCGACAGGCTTGCTGTTGAGCTGGATATAGTTCTCCAGGCCCATGCGGGCGATCATGTCGAACTGCTTCTCCAGCGTGTCGACATGCTCTTCCTCGCTGTCGAGGATATAGGCGAACAGGTCGCGCGAGACATAGTCGCGCACGCTCTCGCAATGCTGGATCGCGTCGCGCAGCAGCGGGATGGCTTCCATCTCGATCGCCAGGTCGGCCTTGAGGATCTCTTCCACCGTCTCGCCGATGCGCAGCCGGCCGAGCAGCTGGAAATTGGGCAGGCCGTCAAGGAACAGGATGCGCTCGGCCAGCTTGTCGGCGTGCTTCATCTCGTCGATCGATTCGTGGCGCTCCAGCTCGGCGAGCTTGGTCACGCCCCAATTGTCGAGCAGGCGATAGTGCAGCCAATACTGGTTGATCGCGGTGAGCTCGTTCTTGAGCGCCTCGTTGAGATAGTCGAGGACCTTGGGGTCGCCCTTCATTGCTGCCACCTGTTTTCTGATTGAATTTCGGGCAGCAGAATAGGCGCGGACGGCCGCGTTTAACAGTCAAAAAATGGCGGATTTCTGCGGTTTTTGGCTGTTGCGACTGTTACGCAGCAGCACGTTCCTCGGCGATGATCTCACGTGCGAATGGCACGCATTGTCCGCACTTGGCCTGGCAGCCGAGCGCCCGATAGGCCTGGCATGCGCTGGTTGCGCCGCCACGCGCGGCTTCGCGCACTTCCCGTTCCCGCAGAGCATTGCAAACGCAAACGACCATCGAACCCTCGCAACTCGCTGCGGGTGATCTAGGGCTATTGACACTGATTCGCAAGACTATTGCGAGGCAGTCGCATTATTACGTAGGCTGGTGTTGCGGAGCGGCTGCAGCTCCCAGCGCGCAAGGCTGCGCCACAGCCATTCGAACGGGCCGAATCGGAAGGCGTGGAGCCAGAGACTGGACCAGGTCAGGATCGCTGCCCAGATCCCGAAAACTACGGGGTAGAGCTGCCAGCGGCTCAGATGGCCGTACCAGCCCAGGCCATAGCCGTAGAAGAGCGTGGTGCAGATCAGGCTGGTAACGAGATAGTTGGTGAAGGCCATGCGCCCCGCCGCCGCCAGCCGGGCGGTCAGCCGGCCGCCGGGGCGGGCGAGGAGCAGGATCAGGCAGATCCAGCCGGCGATCATCGGCGGGCGGGCCAGCGCGGTCAGCGGCATCATCGCGGCGACCACGCGGATGTCGAAGGCCGATGCCCATTGCCACCAGGCCAGCAGCGCATAGGCGGGCAGCGCGATGCTCCAGCAGGCGACGAGCCAGCGGCGATAGCGTGCCGGGGCCCATTCGCCGCGCAGCATGCCGCTGCGCAGCGCCGCCATGCCGAAGAGCATATAGGCGAGGGTCTCGGGCCCGAAGAAGATCAGCTGCCCGGTCAGCGCGCCGCTGTCATGCTGCAGCCGGTCGAGCAGGATCGGGCCGTAGCCGCCCCGGTGCAGCGCCAGTTCCCGCGCGATATCGGCCGCGTTCGGCACCCCGAACATGAGACTATAGTCATGGAGCGCCTGAGGGTTCGAATCCCTCCCCATCGCCGCGACGATACCCAAAGGGATCGTCGCAAACAGCACCGCCCCTGCCAGGCCCAGCAGGATGCCAAGGATGATCAGCCGCGAAACCGGCATGTCCCGCATCGCAAAGGCGATCATGCCCACCAGCGCATAATGGGCCAGGATGTCCCCGTGCCAGACGAGGAACAGATGGGCGATGCCGAAGACCAGCAGCCAGGCCATGCGCCGGTAATGGACCTCGGCAGGGCTTAGCCCGCCGGCTTCGGCTCGCTCGATCACCAGCAGGGTCGATGCGCCGAACAGGAACGAGAACAGCCCGCGCATCTTCCCGTCGAACAGGATGAAGTTGACCGCCCAGGTGGCAAGGTCGGCGCTGTGCCAGCCGCCATAGGCGCGCGGGTTGAAATAGGCGGCCTCGGGCATCGCGAAGGACAGGATGTTGAGCAGCAATATGCCCAGCACCGCCACACCGCGGACCGTATCCAGCGAGGCAAGCCGGGCGCTGCCGGCGGGGCGGTTCATTCAGCGCCGCGCCGCGATCAGCGCGATGGGCAAGCCGACCAGCACGATATGGCAGAAGAGTTGGGTAGCGACGCTCTGCAGGTCGAGATGCGGGAAGACAGTGGGCCAGCGCAGCGGCAGCACGACCAGGTTCATCACCGCCCAGGTGGCTATGCCATAAAGGATGCCGGCCAGCAGGCGCTGCGCCTTGAGCACGGGCAGCCGATCAGCAGCAAGGATATAGACGGCGGCCATCACCGCCATGATCGCGAAATGAACAAGCAGGCCCAGCGCAGCCCCGCCAAGGCCCCAATGGACCGCATCTGGGAACGGTCCACTGGCAACGCCGCGCAGCATCTTGTCGGGCGTGCGCCCGGCCTGGATCGCGAGCAACGCCGCCGCGGCGATGTCGAGCGTGCCGGCGACCAGCGTCGCGACCAGAATGCGCTGTCCAGCCCTTGCCATGCCTCGTCCCCTGCCGCGTTCTGCGCAGGACGCTACAGCCAGGAGCTGATCTCCTCCAGCGGCTTCTTGCTGATCACATTGGCAGGCATGGTGGCGCCCGGCGCGGGATGGCCGACGACGATCAGCATTACCGGGCGCTCATTGTCCGGCCGGCGGCAGACGAGGTTGAGAAAGCGCATCGGGTGCGGCGTGTGGACCAGGGTGGCGATGCCCGCGGCATGGAGCGTTGCGAGCAGCAGACCGGCGGCGATGCAGACGCTCTCGACGACATAATAGTTGCGGAGGCGCTCTTCTTCTTCGGTGGCATGGCGCTGGGCGAAGATCGCGATCAGCCACGGCGCGACCTCGAGATAGGGCTTGTCGGCGCCGGTGCCGAGCGGGCGGACCGCGTTGATCCAGTTGGCCGGCGCACGTCCCGAATAGAAATGCCGCTCTTCCTCCTCTACCGCGACGCGGATCGCCGCCTTGGCCTCGGGAGCCTCGATGGCGCAGAAATGCCAGGGCTGGCGGTTGGCGCCGCTGGGGGCGGAACCGGCGGCCCGGAGCGCTGCCTCGATCACTTCGCGGGGCACGGGCGAATCGCTGAAGGCGCGGCAGCTGCGGCGTGTGGCCATTTCCGCGAGGAAGGCCCGGGCTCGCTCGATCCGCGATTCGTCGCTCAGTTCCGGATAGGGCTGCCAGGGCAGCGCTTCATGCTCGGTCATAGGAATCCCTGACCGCAGCATGTCACCGGTGCCCTCCGGCGGGCACTAAGGATTCTTCCCTAGGTCCTCAGCGATTTTCCTTGCGGATCATCAGTTTGAGGCCGGACCAGACGGGATCGACCGCGCACACCTTCACATCGACCAGTCCCTTGGGCAGCGCGACCTCGCGGATCACGTCCTCGGTGATGTCGGTTTCCACCTTCGCGGCCTTTTTGGGCCAGGATACCCAGATGAAGCCGTTGCGCTCGATCAGCGCCAGCAGCGCGTCCAGTTCCCGCTCCAGCTTCGCCCGTTCGGTGACGAAGAGGTGCGCGGCCTGCAGCCCGGTGCAGGCGACTTCATATTCCTCGATCCCCAGCGCTTCGGGATCGATCTCGTCGCGGACGCTGTCGGGCATGCCGCAGAACCAGCTGCGCATGCCCGGCTTCAACCCCAGCTTCTGGGCGAGCGGCGTGCCGGAATAGCCTTCGGTCATCGAACGACCTCCTTCCATTGCCGGCCCGGCGCGTCACCTCATGCCAGGGCGGCGTCTTCCCCCATCAGTTCTGGGAAGAAAGCTTCGTGCGCCGCCTTGAGATCGGTCAAGCTCACGCAGAAATCGCCTTCTTCCAGCTCGAAGATGATCCGGTCCTTGATCGTGCGACCGATCGGGTCGGCCGCAAGACCGGCCTTGTCGGCGGCGACCAGGAAGTCGGCGAGCGATTCGTCGCGCACCGTGACCACATACAGGCCCTGGTCCTCGCCGAAGAACGAGCCCGCAATCCCGAACGGCTGGGGCTGGTCGATGATCGCGCCGATGCCCGAGGCCATCGCCATTTCGGCGAGCGCCACGGCGAGGCCGCCATCGGCGACGTCATGGCAGGCGGTGATGCAGCCGGTGTTGATCGCCGAACGGATGAAGGCGCCGGTGCGGCGCTCCATCATCAGGTCGACCGCCGGGGCGGGGCCTTCCTCGCGGCCATGCAGCTCGCGCAGCCAGATCGACTGGCCGAGATGGCCCGAGCGCTCGCCCACGGCGAGGATGATGTCGCCGGTGCCCTTGAACGCGATCGTCGCGCTCTTGCTGTAGTCCTTGAGCAGGCCGATCGCGCCGATCGCCGGGGTCGGCAGGATCGCCGAGCCGCCGCCGGTGGCCTTGGACTCGTTGTAGAGCGAGACGTTGCCCGAGACGATCGGGAAGTCGAGCGCGATGCAGGCTTCCGACATGCCCTCGAGGCAGCCGACGATCTGGCCCATGATCTCCAGGCGCTGCGGATTGGCGAAGTTGAGGCAGTTGGTCACGGCGAGCGGCGTCGCGCCGACTGCCGAGAGGTTGCGCCATGCCTCCGCAATGGCCTGCTTGCCGCCTTCGACCGGGTCGGCGAAGCAATAGCGCGGCGTGCAGTCGGTGGTGATCGCCAGGCCCTTGCCCGAGCCATGGACGCGGACCACTGCGGCATCGCCGCCCGGGCGCTGCGTGGTGTCGGCGCCGACCATGTGGTCATATTGTTCCCAGATCCAGCGACGCGAGGCGAGGTCGGGGGTGCCGACCAGCTTGAGCAGGTCCGCGGCCGGATCCACGCTCTCCGGCACGTTCGCCAGCTCGGCCGGCTTCGGCGTCGGCACATGCGGACGGTCATAGAGCGGCGCTTCGTCGGCGAGCGGAGCGAGCGGAATGTCGGCGACGGTGTCGCCCTTCCACTTGAGCACCATGCGGCCGGTATCGGTGACGTGGCCGATGACGGCGAAATCGAGCTCCCACTTGCGGAAGATCGCTTCGGCAAAGGCTTCGCGGCCGGGCTTGAGCACCATGAGCATGCGCTCCTGGCTCTCCGACAGCATCATCTCGTACGGCGTCATGCCGGTTTCGCGCTGGGGGACATCGTCCATGATCAGCTCGATGCCGACCCCGCCCTTGCTGGCCATCTCGACCGACGAGGAGGTGAGGCCGGCGGCACCCATGTCCTGGATCGCGACGATGGCGTCCGATGACATCAGTTCGAGGCATGCTTCGATCAGCAGCTTCTCGGTGAAGGGATCGCCGACCTGGACGGTGGGGCGCTTCTCCTCGCTGTCCTCGCCGAAATCGGCCGAGGCCATGGTCGCGCCGTGGATGCCGTCGCGGCCGGTCTTCGAGCCGACATAGACGATGGGGTTACCCACGCCGCTCGCGGCCGAATAGAAGATCTTGTCGGTATCGGCGATGCCGACCGTCATCGCATTGACGAGGATGTTGCCGTCATACGCCTTGTGGAAATTGACCTCGCCGCCGACGGTGGGGACGCCCACGCAATTGCCATAGCCGCCGATGCCATGGACCACGCCGGCGATGAGGTGCTTCATCTTGGGGTGATCCGGCCGGCCGAAGCGCAGCGCGTTCATGTTGGCGATCGGGCGCGCGCCCATGGTGAAGACGTCGCGCAGGATGCCGCCCACCCCGGTCGCCGCGCCCTGATAGGGCTCGATGTAGGACGGGTGGTTGTGGCTCTCCATCTTGAAGATCGCCGCCTGGCCATCGCCGATATCGACCACGCCGGCATTCTCGCCCGGGCCGCAGATGACCTGGGGGCCGGTGGTCGGCAGCTTCTTGAGGTGGATGCGGCTAGACTTGTAGCTGCAATGCTCGGACCACATCACCGAGAAGATGCCCAGCTCGGTAAGGTTGGGCTCGCGGCCCATTGCCTTGAGCACGCGCTCATATTCTTCGGGAGTGAAGCCGTGTTCGGCGACGGTTTCGGGGGTGATCTGGCTCATGGGCGCAGCCCATAGCGAGGGTGTTCGCCCGCGTCACCCCCGAGCGGGGCGGAAGCAGAAATGTTGAATCTCTTGAATCCCCAACGCGGGTGCGCGGCGCCGGAAAACATCGGCACCGGATTGGCGGGCAGCGTAGCGGGGGAGGAGAGGCGGATCGGCATCGCCGGGCAGCCAAGCAGATGGAATCCTACATTAAAAGACCGATTCGTCGCTGTTCGATGGGACTGGACATTAACCACTACAGGCGTAGCAAAGGGACATAGGGAGCAGGATCTCGGGTGGTAGCTTGTCGCGTCACTGGATAGATCGGGTAGCGGAGCCGGCATCGGGCCGCGTGCCGATGGGCTGGGCGAACGGGCTGCATGTCGTGCCCGACGAAGCGCCCGGCGTGCTCGCCCCGATGCCTGCCGCCTGGGAATGCGACCTTTCCGACGATTCGCTGCGCTGGACGCCCGGGGTGTTCGAGATATTCGGGCTGCCACCGGACGTGCCGCTGCGTCGTGAAGACGCGGTGGCGATGTACAGCGCCGAATCGCAGGCGGAGCTCAAGCGACTACGCGATGACGCGATCGCGACCTGCGGGAGCTTCACCTTCGAGGCCGAAATCCGGCGCCCGAATGGAGAGGCGCGCTGGATGCGGATTACCGCCGACGTCGAGGTCCGCGATGGTCGGGCGGCGTATCTGTACGGGCTCAAGCAGGACATCACCCATTTGAAGCAGTGAAGTTGGGCTAACGCGCATCTCTTTCGTCGTCCTCCCCGCGAAGGCGGGAAGGACGGTTACCGGGGGCGGCTAATTCAAGGGCAGGAACACGTCCGTCACGGCCTCGCTGGCCGGCACGTCCGGAAAGAACTTCACCCTTTGCGCGAACATCGGGAAGTCGCGCAGTTCCTCGCCGCTGCGCGGGAGCCAGTCGGCGTAGAGGAAGTGGGCGGCGGGGCGGAGATTGTCGCCCGGGCCCGTCATCCGGATCAGGGCGCAGCGGCCGGCAGGGATCAGGCCTTCGGTGACGCCGGCATGATTGGGCGCGACGCGGTTCGCCGCGCAGGCGATGTCGAGCCGGTAATCCTCGGCCGGCACGCTTTCCGGATCATTGTGCAGGATGTTGAAGGTCGCGCTCTTCGCCGGCGGCAGGCCATTGGCGCGGCGCCAGTCGATGAAGCGGCGGATCGTGTCGCCGATCGCGACGGGATCGCCGTGATGTTCGACCAGTGCGACCGGCGTGTCGGGGAAATCGATGATGGTGACATCGGCATCGGTGAAGGTGGGCGTCATGTGCTGGCTCCTTGCCTGTTCGAGCGGCGCGAGGGCCGCGTTCCAGGGAGCCCATTCCGGGCCGGCACGGAATTCGCTCGGGCTTTGTCCGATCCGCTGCCGGAACGCGCGCGCAAAGGCCTCAGGCCCGCCGAATCCGGAGTCGAGCGCGATGTCGAGCACGCTTTGCTTCCGGTAGGCGAGGGCGAGCGAGGCCCGTTTCAGGCGGGCGAGCTGGACATAGCGGTGGACGCTGATCCCGAAGAGTTCGGCGAACTGGCGGTGGAAATGGAAGGGCGAGAAGGCCGCGACGCGCGCCAGCGCCCCGGTGCCGAGATCGGCGTCGAGATGCGCGTCGATATGATCGAGCACGCGGCCCATCCGGGCGAGATAGTGCTGGCTTGCGTCTGGCTTCACGGTTCCTGGTCTCCCTGAGGGGAGGGGATGCCGCAAGGGGTGGTGGGGCGCCTGACGGTTCTTGCGGAGTTGGGGGGCTTTGGAAAAGCGCCGTTCCCCGGCGAACGCCGGGGCCCAGGGTTTCTATGCCGTGTCGCTTGTGACCCTGGGCCCCGGCTTTCGCCGGGGAGCTGTCAGGGTCAGGCCGCCGAGGCGATCGCGCTGGTGGAGGTGACCACCCGATCCTTGCCGGCGTGCTTGGCCGCATAGAGGAGTTCGTCGGCGATGCGCAGCGCTTCGCTTGGATCGCCGGTGACCGTGGTGACGCCGGCGGAGAAGCTGATCCGGCCGATCGGCATGTCGGTGGTCTGGTCGCGCAGCATCCGTTCGCGCAGCCTGGCGCGGCAGGCGTCGAGCGTGTCTGCCGCATCCTCGGCATCGCTGCCTTCGAACAGGCAGATGAACTCCTCGCCGCCATAGCGGCCGACCGTCACCCGGCGACCGAGGAACTCGCTCAGCGTGCGGCCGACGAAGCGGAGCACCCGGTCGCCGGTCTGGTGGCCGTGGCGGTCGTTGATCGCCTTGAAATTGTCGATGTCGCACAGCGCCAGCGCGAAGGGCGCGGCGTCGGTGCGGGCCAGCGCCTCTTCCATCCGGGTGAAGAAGCCGCGGCGATTGGGCAGGCAGGTGAGGTGATCCTCTTCCGCCTCGCGCACCGCGCGCTGGAGATCGGCGCGCAGCCGCTTGGTGTCCTCGCGGGTGCTCTCCAGCCGGCCGCCGATCCGCCGTGTGGTCTCGGCGACGTCGAGCGTTGCGGCGAGCAGGCGGCGATAGGCCTCGGCCGGCTCCTTCTCCATCTGCCCGGCGGCTTCGCCGAGCGCGGTCGAATAGGCACTGGTCGAAGCCGAGGCATCGCCGACGGCGCCAAGGCATTCGGCAACCTTGGCCTCGAGCTGGCGGGTGAGCTTGTCGAGCTTGTCGGGCGTGTCGTTGGGCGTGCAGCGCTCGACGATCCGCTCCACGTCGCGGTCGCTGAGCTTGCCCTTGAATTCGAGAACCGTCTGGGCCGCCTGGATCAGCGCGGTATCATTGCCGTCGAGGAAGCGGCTGGCGAAGTCGAAATTGGTCGTGGTCGGCTCGAGACCATATTGAAACAGCAGGGCGCCGACCTGCTCGTAGCGCAGGCGATACTGCGCGACCCGATCGGATTCGGTGCCGTCGCTGCGCCGGAACCAGGAGGTGAGGCGGTCGAGCGGGGAATGGAGCGAGACAGGCGCGTTCATGCCCGCGACTCGCCAATTCGGCCGGTGCTGAGTCGCACGGCCTCCCGTTTCGGACCTTTCCTGTAATTCCTGAACCTTACCGGCATTTCCACCCCCGTTTCGACGAGAATGCTACGCGGCGGATCGTTAATTTTCAGGCCACCAAAGCTCGGAAAGCCGTGGATAACCGGGCGTCCGGGCCGAAAATTATAGGATGGATCGGATATTCTCCGGCGGGCGGCCGAGGCGAACGCCCTTCTCGGTGACGACCAGCGGGCGCTCGATCAGGATCGGGTTTGCGGCCATCGCATCGAGGATGGTGTCGTCGTCCGCGCCCTTGAGCGGCTTGGCGGCGTCCTCGGCGATGCGCAGGCCTTCGCGCGGGGTCATGCCGGCGCGGGCATAGAGGTCCTTCAGCGTGTCGCGGCTCGGCGGGGTCTTGAGATACTCGATGATCTCGACCTCGATGCCCGGCGTCTCGTTCAGGATCGCCAGCGCCTCGCGTGACTTGGAGCAGCGGGGATTGTGGTAGATCGTGGCCTTCATGCTTGTGCCTTGATTGTCTTGAAACGAAGAAGTTGTGATACCAATCGTTGGGTTTGAGGGGGGCTATGCGAGAAATTCACTTTGGTCTTGTGGCAGCCGTCCTGGTCGTGTGGGGGCTGAATTTTATTAGTCCAGCGTCAGCGCAGCAAGCGCCCGAAGGGTTTGTGATCGTCGAAGCAGTCGAAACTGCGGACATTGCTGTGCGATCAGTGCACGCTGGAGATTCGATCCTCAAATTGAAGACCTATGCCCCCTTTGCGATTAAGCTGGATGAAGACGTTGGGCTAAATAGCGATTTAGCTATGCGCGCGTCCATCGACCCAAGCGCGCCATTGCGCCGGGGTGTGGTGCTAATCGCAACCGAGAATCGTAGCGGGCGCTATTGCGTGCCTTTGCGCGCAAGCGGAATCGGCATGGCTGGGGCCTGCCTAATCGACAGCAATGCCGACGGAAAATTCGACGGAATTCAGAAAGTCGCGTTCACCTCGATCAATCCCGACGGCATGGCCGTGAGTAAGAAGGGAAATGTGATTGGGGTACGGCATAAGCAAATTGAGGCGCTGCCATCACCAATTTCTTATTCGCCAGTTGACTATCACGAGGGGCCGGCAGGGGAGGCCGACCTGCGCTGGGGCGGCAAGCGGGCAAAGATTGCTGGCCAGTCTTCCAATATTGCCTTTTGGTTTGATTATGATCGGACTGAAGGCCCTTTGTCGGTTCCGACGGCAGTTACTGTCGATGCCGGGCCGGGGCGAATCGAGATTTTTGGCTTCTCTCTACAATTGATGGGATTCGATACCAGTAAATCTCTTCTCATTCAGTCGGCTTCGGTAAAGTCCGGCGTTCGGGCGTCGATGACGTTCCGAAATCGAGCGATGGGGATGATGATCTACTTGTAACGAATCCTTTCAGGCGGACCTGATCCCGGATGGGATCAGGCCTCGTCCTGGCGTGCCAGCCACTCTTCGAGCCACTTGATCGTGTACTCGCCCTTCTGGAACTCGGGGTCGTCGAGCAGCGCCTGGTGGAGCGGGATGGTGGTCTTCATCCCGTCGATCACGAACTCCTCCAGCGCCCGGCGCAGGCGGCGCAGCGCGCCCTGGCGGGTGGTGCCGTAGACGATCAGCTTGGCGATCATCGAGTCGTAATAGGGCGGCACCTTGTAGCCGGCGTAGAGGCCCGAATCGACGCGGACGTTCATGCCGCCCGGCGCGTGATAGCCCTTCACCAGGCCCGGCGAGGGGGCGAAGGTGCGCGGGTCCTCGGCGTTGATGCGGCACTCGATCGCATGGCCGCGGAAGACGACGTCCTCCTGGCGCAGCGTCAGGCCATGGCCCTCGGCGACGCGGATCTGCTCGCGGACGAGATCGAGGCCGGTGATCGCCTCGGTCACCGGATGCTCCACCTGCAGGCGGGTGTTCATCTCGATGAAGTAGAACTCGCCATTTTCCCACAGGAACTCGATCGTGCCGGCGCCGCGATAGCCCATGTCGGCCATCGCCCTGGCGCAGATCCCGCCGATGCGCTCGCGCTCCTCGGACGAGAGGACGGGCGAGGGGGCTTCCTCGAGCACCTTCTGGTGGCGGCGCTGGAGCGAGCAGTCGCGCTCGCCGAGGTGGATGGCGTTGCCATTGCCGTCGCCGAACACCTGCACTTCGATGTGGCGCGGGTTGCCGAGATACTTTTCGAGATAGACGGTGGCGTCGCCGAAGGCGGCCTTGGCCTCGCTGCCCGCCTGGAGCATCTGCGCTTCGAGATCGGCCGGGTTGGTCACGACCTTCATGCCGCGGCCGCCGCCGCCCGACGCGGCCTTGATGATCACCGGATAGCCGGCGGCTTCCGCGATCTTCTTGGCTTCCTCGACATCGCTGATCGCGCCGTCCGAGCCAGGGACGAGCGGCAGGCCGAGCGCGCCGGCGGTGCGCTTCGCCTCGATCTTGTCGCCCATGGTGCGGATATGCTCGGGCTTGGGGCCGACGAAGATGATGCCGTGCGCCTCGACGATCTCGGCGAACTTGGCGTTCTCCGAGAGGAAGCCATAGCCCGGGTGGATCGCATCCGCGCCCGAGATCTCCGCCGCGGCGATGATCCGGTCGATCTTCAGATAGCTCTCGGCGGCAGCCGGCGGCCCGATGCAGATCGCCTCGTCGGCGAGGCGGACATGCATCGCGTCCGAATCGGCGGTGGAGTGCACCGCGACGGTCTTGATGCCCATCTCGTGGCAGGCACGATGGATGCGCAGCGCGATCTCGCCGCGATTTGCGATCAGGAGCTTCTTGATCTCGGGCAAGGCGCTTACTCGACCACCACGAGGGGCTGGTCGAACTCGACCGGCTGGCCGTTGTCGACCAGGATCGCCTTGACCGTGCCGGCCGAGGTGGCGTGGATCGGGTTCATCACCTTCATCGCCTCGATGATCAGCAGCGTGTCGCCGGCCTTCACCGACTGGCCGACTGCGATGAAGTTCGCGGCTTCCGGGTTCGGCGCGAGATAGGCGGTGCCGACCATCGGCGACTTGACGGCGTTGAGCGCGGCGACCGGCGCGGCTTCGGCGGCCGGAGCCGCAGCGGCGGGCGCGGCAACCGGGGCGGCCACGGGCGCGGCCATCGGCGCCTGCATGATCGCGGGCGCAGCCTGCACGGTGCGGGCGACGCGGACCTTGCGGTCGGCGTCCTCGACCTCGATTTCGGTCAGATTGGTTTCGTCGAGCACTGCGGCGAGCTGGCGCACCAGCTCGATATCAACCTGCATGGCGCCCGCCTTGTCGTTCTTGTCTGCCATTTGATCTCGTTCTTCCGATGAAACCGCGCCCTTTGTCAGAGGAGCGCGGCGGCTTCAAGCGCAAGCATGTAGGACAGCGCCCCGAAACCGGAGATGGTTCCCTTGGCGGCCATGCCCACATAGCTGTGGTGGCGAAACTCCTCCCGGGCGAGCGGGTTGGAGAGATGGACTTCGAGTACCGGCGTCCTGATCGAGCGGATCGCATCGTAGAGCGCCAGGCTGGTATGGGTGAAGGCACCGGCATTCAGCAAGACGGCTTTTGCACCGCGCGCCTGGGCCTCGTGCAGCCAGTCGACCAGATGGCCCTCATGGTTGGACTGGCGCAGGTCGATCTCGAGATCGAGCTCCTTGGCACGGTCTTCCAGCCGGCCGGCAATGTCGTCGAGCGTGTCCGAACCGTAGATCTCCGGCTCGCGCAGCCCCAGCAGATTCAGGTTGGGACCGTTGAGGACGTAGATCGTGTTGGCCAAGGCCAAGCCTTTCGGTTGCGGGCGCGGGAGCGGCTTCCCTATATGAGCCCGCGCTTCCGATCAATTTCCAAGGACAGTTCATGCACAGCGACGGCACCGTCTCCATCACCGTAAACGGCGAGCACAAGCGGGTGACGGCCGGCCTGACCATCGCCCAGCTGGCCGAGGAGCTCGGCCTGGTGCCCGCCAAGCTGGCGGTGGAGCGCAACCTTGAGGTCGTTCCGCGCTCGACACTGGACCAGGTGGTCGTCGAGGATGGCGACGAGCTGGAGATCGTCCACTTCGTCGGTGGCGGCGACCATGGCAAGCCGGTGGACGAAGACACGTGGAGCGTCGCCGGCAAGACCTTCCGCTCGCGGCTGATCGTCGGCACCGGCAAGTACAAGGATTTCGAGCAGAACGCGGCAGCGGTGACTGCTTCGGGCGCCGAGATCGTCACCGTGGCGGTGCGGCGGGTGAACGTCAGCGATCCGAACGCGCCGATGCTCACCGACTATATCGATCCCAAGAAGATCACCTACCTGCCCAACACCGCCGGCTGCTTCGATGCCGAATCGGCGATCCGCACGCTGCGCCTGGCACGTGAGGCGGGCGGCTGGGAGCTGGTGAAGCTCGAAGTGCTGGGCGAGGCGCGGACTCTCTACCCGGACATGGTCGAGACTCTCCGGGCCACGGAAATTCTGGCGAACGAAGGCTTCAAGCCGATGGTCTATTGCGTCGATGATCCGATCGCCGCCAAGCGGCTGGAGGATGCGGGCGCGGTGGCGATCATGCCGCTGGGCGCGCCGATCGGCTCGGGCCTGGGCATCCAGAACCAGGTGACGATCCGGCTGATCGTGGAAGGCGCCAAGGTGCCGGTGCTGGTCGATGCCGGCGTGGGAAGCGCTAGCGACGCCGCGATCGGCATGGAGCTGGGCTGCGACGGCATCCTGATGAACACCGCGATCGCCGAGGCCAAGGACCCGATCCTGATGGCGGCTGCGATGAAGGCGGCAGTGGAAGCCGGCCGGCTTTCCTATCGTGCCGGGCGCATGGCCAAGCGCCGCTATGCCGATCCGTCGAGCCCGCTGGCAGGCCTGATCTGATGCGGGGCGCTGCTGCGGCGCTTGCGTTGCTGGCGCTCTCGGCCTGCCATCCCAAGCCCGCCAACGTGCCCAAGGAGGCACGCTCGATCTCGGCCGAGCCGGTGACGCTCACCGCGGCGGACGGCGTGAAGATCGCCGGCGTCCATACCGGCGTGGAGAAGCCCAAGGCGCTGATCCTGCTCTTCCACCAGGCCGAATCGGGCAAGGACGAATACGCCACGATCGCGCCGCGCCTCGCCACCTGGGGCTATGCCTCGCTGCGGATCGACCAGCGTGCCGGCGGCGAGCTGTTCGGCGGAAACGCGACCGCCAAGGGCGTGGGCGTGAAGCCGGGCCATGTCGCGACTCCGGCCGAATATCTGGCGGCGAAGCCGGATCTGGAGGCCGCGCTTGCCTGGGCCGAGGCGAAGAAGCTGCCGGTGATCCTGTGGGGCAGCAGCTATTCGGCATCGCTGGTATTTCTGCTCGCGGCCGAGCATCCCGAGCTGCGGGCGGTGATGGCCTTCTCGCCGGGCGAATATTTCGACGACAAGACGCTGGTGGCGAAGGCTGCGGCCAAGGTGCGGGTGCCGGTGTTCGCGACCTCCGCCAAGGACGGGCACGAGATCGACGCGGCGCGCGACATCCTCGCCGCGGTGCCCGGTGCCAAGGAGCAGTTCGTGCCCAAGCTGGGCGGGGTGCACGGTTCCTCGACCTTGCTGCGCGCGAAGAATCCCGACGGGTCCGAGCCGGCCTGGACGGCGGTGCTGGCGTTCCTGCAGAAGGTGGCGCCCTAGCTTCGGTCATCCCGGCCTGGCGCCGGGATCCCGCTTCTTCGCTTGGGTAAGGTAGCGGGACCCCGGCTCGAGGCCGGGGTGACGATAGAGGGGGGGCTAATGCGGCCGCCGCACCAGCCATACCGAGCGGCCGCCGGTAGCGGCGTCCTCGGGCTTGTAGGCGACTTCGAACAGGCCAGTCTTCGCGAACACCGCGCGATATTCGGCCGGATCGGCGCTGGCGTGGAAGAGCTCCTCGCCGAACTGGCAGCCCATTGCGGTGCCGCGTGCCGGGCCGGTGTTGAACAGCAAGGTGCCACCCGGCGCCAGCCAGGGCGCTAGACGCGCGATCAGGGCAAGCTGGTCGTCGGCGGGCAGGTGGAAGGCGCTGTCCCAGGCGATGATCCCACCATAGGCGGTGTCGAGCGGCACGCTGCGCATATCGGCTACAATCCAGCGCTCGCGCGGAAAGCGGGTGCGGCACAGCGCGATCATCTCGTGCGAGGCATCGACGCCGGTGACCGGATGATGATGGGCGATCAGGTAGCGGGCGATCGGCTCGCCCGCCCCGCAGCCGAGATCGAGCACCGGCGCACCCTTCGCTACCCCCAGCAGGAATCGGTCGAGCCAGGCGCGTTCGGCGAAGCGCTTGCGCCGCTCATGGTCGAACGCGTGCGCATGTCTTTCATAATGTTCGGCAATCCGCTCAGGCATGACGGAACCCATTTCCAGCGCGGACCGTTGTTTCAGTCGGACGGATGACAAGCGCGGCCAAGCGCCAATCCGCGGCTAGGAGACTGGAATCATGGGCGAACTTACCGACAAGATCAAGGGCAACGTCAACGAGCTGGTGGGCAAGGCCAAGCAGGCCGTGGCCGGCGATCCCGCCGACCCGCAGCGCACCCATGCCGACGACAAGCTGGATGCCGAGGGCAAGGCCCAGGAGCTCAAGGGGAAGGGCCAGCAGTTCATCGGCAAGGTGAAGGGCGCGCTCGGCGACGATATCTGATCCGCCCAGGCGGATACTCGGGTGAGGCCGCTCCGGGAAACCGGGGCGGCCTCTTTGTATGGCGGGTGCTCGCGTTTAGGATGCGGCCATGGTTTCGAAGACCAGCCTCACGGAAAGCGTGCGTGGCCACCGGGTGGAGGCGGTGCGCGAGGGGCTGGCGCTGCGTCCCGACCTGCTTGGCCACCGCGACGAGCGGGGGCGGAACTGGCTCCATCTGGCCTGTTCGGTGCCCGGCACGCCGATCGCGATGGCGGAATTGCTGCTCGGCCTGGGCCTGGGACTGGACGAGGCCGCTTTCACCGAAGGGGAATGGCGGGCCACGCCGCTCTGGTTCTCCATCGCGCGCGGCCAGAACTATCCGCTGGCCGAATATCTGCTGAAGCGTGGCTGCAATCCCGATTTCTGCCTGTTCGCCGCCGCCTGGAACGAGGATCGTGCGACGATTCGGCTGCTGCTGACGCATGGCGCGGATATCGAGGAAGGCGCGGGCCGCGGCGAGACGCCGCTGCTCGGGGCGGTGGGCTGGAGCAAGTTCGGTCCGGCGGAGGAATTGCTGGATGGCGGCGCCAATCCCGATGCGCGCGACGGCAAGGGGCGGACCGCGCTGCACCTGATGCTCAGGAAGGGCAGCGCGGCCGGGCATTTCGCGATGTTCGTGGCTGCCGGCGCGCGGGGGGATATTGCCGATGCCGAAGGGCGGACGGCGGTGGCGCTGCTGCGGCGGAAGCGCGATCCGGTGTGGAAGGGAATCGCCGAGGGGCTGGTGAGCCTCTCCTCCCGCTGACCTGTTCCCCGGCGAAGGCCGGGGCCCAGAGCCACAAGCGCGACGGCGGAGCAACCCTGGACCCCGGCCTTCGCCGGGGAACAGGTTGGTGGTGCGCTCAGGCCTCCACAACCTCGCGATAACGCGGCGCGACGTCGCGCTTCGAAAGGTGCGGGCCCATGGCGAGGCGAGCCTCGGTATAGGCGGTGTACAACCCCTCGTCGGCGAGCGGCGGGATCGTCACGGTCTCGCCCCGGTCGAAACCGAGCAGCGCCGCGTTGACCAGATCGTCCACGCCCATCACGAAATCGGCCGGGAAGCTGTCGACGTCCTTGCCCGACCGCTCCCAGATCTCGGTGCGGGTAGCGCCGGGCAGCACCGCCTGGACGCGCACGCCGAGCGGCTCGAGCTGGCCGGCGAGCGAGAGCGACAGGTTGAGCAGGAAGGCCTTGGAGCCCGAATAGGTGCCGTCATACATCTCCGGCACGAAGGCGAGCACCGATGCGACGTTGATGATCGCACCGCGCCCGCGTGCCTTGAACGCCTTGCCGGCGGCCGAAGCGAGCAGGGCGGGGGCGGTGATGTTGAGTGCGATCAGCCGCTCGATCGCCGGCCCCTCATTGTCGAGCAGCCCGCCGTTCAGCGACATGCCGGCATTGTTGACCAGCAGGGTGATCGCTTCGTCGGTGGCGAGGCGCTTAGCGACGCGGTCGAGATCGTCGCCATCGGTGAGGTCGGCGGGAAACACTTCGACGGTATGGCCGGTCTCGGCGGTGAGGCGCTCGGCCAGCGCCTGCATGCGTGCGGTATCGCGGGCAACGAGGATCAGGTCATGGCCGCGCTTCGCCAGCCGGTCTGCATATACGGCGCCGATGCCGGTGGAAGCGCCGGTGATCAGGGCGGTGCCAAGGGTGGAATCAGTCATGGGTCGTCTCCGAAGCGGCCCGGAGATCGAGTCGCTTGCAATTTAATAGTGAGTCACTATCATTATGCAATGGATATGAGCGAAGAAAAAAATCGGACCTGCTGCCCGGTCGCCCGTGGGCTGGAAAAGGTCGGGGATGCGTGGAGCATGCTGATCCTGCGCGATCTCTCGCTTGGCCTGCGCCGGTTCGAGGAGTTGCGGGTGAGCCTGAAGATCGCGCCGAACATCCTCACCGCGCGGCTGCGCGCGCTGGGCGAGGCGGGGCTGGTGGAGAAACGGCGCTATAGCGAGCGCCCGCCGCGGGACGAATATGTGCTGACCGAGGCCGGGCGCGATTTCCTGCCGGTATTGCACGTGATCGGCGAATGGGGCCGGCGCCACAATGGCGAAGGCGGCACCAGCCGGCTGGTCGATATGGAGACCGATGCGCTGGTCGAGCCGATGGTGATCGACCGGCTGACCGGCAAGCCGCTGGCCGATGCGAAGCTGCGCCTGGCGCAGCCGGACGATCCGCTGGTGTCCGGCGCGGCGCCGAAGCGCTCGTGGTTGCTGGACTGAGGCTGTGCTCCCGGATCAATCCGGGATGTAGAAGCTCCACAGGTCGCTCTGCAGCTTGTGGGCGGCGAAGCGGACCGGGCGGGTCTTCGGGCCGATCTCGCAGATCATGTGCGAGAGGATATCGACCGGCACCATCGGATCGGGCAGGCGGACGGTCTCCGCGTTGATCCAGCGCCATTCTTCCTTCCAGACCTGACGGTTCTGGATGGTCAGATTGTCGCCCTTGCGCCCGACGTGCAGGTGCCGCCAGCCCATATCATGCCTCTTCGATTGAATCCCTGTTTCAGCATTATAGCGGGCAGGGACCTTTCGAATCGGCACCTGGCCGCCTTTATTTGCTCCGCAGGCCCGAGACGGTGAGCCCCGGGGTGATGAACTCGATATCGGTCTTGAGGTGGAGCAGGCGCAGGCCGTCGCGCTCCAGCACCCGGGCCAGGGCAGGGGCGAACTGCTCGGTCGTCTCCACCGTCTCGGCCCAGCCGCCATAGGCGCGGGCGAGCGCGGCGAAATCCGGATTCTTCAGCGTCGTGCCCGAGAGGCGCGTGGGGTATTCGCGCTCCTGGTGCATGCGGATCGTGCCATAGGTCGAGTTGTCGATCAGCAGCACGATCAGGTTGGCGTCATGCTGGACGGCGGTGGCAAGCTCCTGGCCGTTCATCATGAAGTCGCCGTCGCCGGCGAGCGCGACCGCGGTGCGATCGGGGAAGCGGATCGCCGCGGCCACCGCCGCGGGCACGCCATAGCCCATCGCCCCGGCAGTGGGGGCGAGCTGGGAGGGGTGGGCGGCATAGGGCCAGTAGCGATGCCACCAGCTCGAGAAATTGCCCGCGCCGTTGCAGATGATCGTGTCCGCCGGCATCGCCGCGCGCATCGCCGCGACGCACTGGCCGAGATCGAGCGCCACGCCGTCGCGGGGCTTGGGGGTGGACCAGTCGAGCCACTCGGCATGTGCCTGCTCGGCGTCGAAGCTCGGAAGCTCGACGTCCTCATCGGCGGCCAGCGTCGCCGCGAACTCGAACGGTTTGGCGCAGATCGGCAGGTCGGCGAGATAGACGCGGTTGAGCTCGTTCGGGTCCGGATGGACGTGGATCAGCGTCTGGCCGGGATGATCGGGGGTGACCAAGGTATAGCCGTCGGTGGTCGCCTCGCCGAGGCGTGCCCCGACCACCAGCAGCAGGTCGGCATCCTTGATCCGCTGGACCAGCTTCGGGTTCGGGCCATAGCCCAGATTGCCGGCCCAGACCGGCGAGGCGTTGGGGATCGCGTCCTGGCGGCGGAAGGCACCGGCGACGGGCAGGGCGATGCGCTCGGCGAACTTGAGAAAGGCCTCGCCGGTCTCGGCATCCCAGCCGGCGCCGCCGACGATCGCGACCGGGCGCTTGGCCTGTTCCAGCAGCGCATACATCTGGTCGAGGTCATAGCCGTCGGGCGCCTGGAGCGGCGGGGCGAGCTCGGGCCGGTCGACAGCCTCGACTTCGTCGCACAGCATGTCCTCGGGCAGGGCGATCACCACCGGGCCCGGTCGGCCGGACATGGCCACGGCATAGGCGCGGGCGACATATTCGGGGATGCGGCGCGCGTCCTCGATCTTGGTCGCCCATTTTGCGAGCGGCGCGAACATCGCGGGGAAATCGACTTCCTGGAAGCCTTCGCGGTCGCGCATGCCGCGGTCGACATCGCCGATGAACAGGATCATCGGCTGCGAATCCTGCATCGCGACATGCACGCCGATCGAGGCATTGGTCGCGCCCGGGCCGCGGGTGACGAAGGCGACGCCAGGCTTGCCGGTCATCGCGCCATCGGCGCAGGCCATGAAGCCGACTCCGCCTTCCTGGCGGCAGGTCACCACGTCGATCCGCGGCGTGTCGTGCAGCGCGTCGAGCACGGCGAGGAAGCTCTCGCCCGGCACGTGGAAGATGCGGTCGCAGCCCTGCGCAACCAGATTGTCGACGAGGATCCGGCCCCCGGTACGTTTCGCGGTCATGGCGCCTTGTCTAGCGAGGCCGCGCGGCCAGACCAACCCGTGCGATTGTTACCGGCGTATAGGCTGCGGCAATGGCGCGAACCGCCGCGAACTATGTCCGATCCGGAGTCTTCTGCCCAGTCCGATGCTGTTCGGCGTCCCCGTCCCACGATAGAAAACGGTACGAAAGGGGAACGGATATGGCTGGCGATTTCAAGTCCGCGTTCGATGCGTGGCTCGTCTTTCTGAACGATCTCGGCTTCGTCGCAGAAGCGCAGCTCAACCCTCCGGCGACCAGGGCGGCGATCATGGCGGTGGAAGCGGAAATCGGCTTCCGCCTCCCCGACGACCTGCGGGAACTCTACCTGCGGGCGGACGGGCAGAAGCGCTTCCATGAGCCGATCGATCCCACGCCCGGTACGATCGTGACGCCCCTGTTCGGCGGATATGAATTCGCTTCGCTCTCCCGCGCGCTCGATGATTATCGGACCTGGGTGGACGTCATCCACGAATGGGGCGACGAGAGCGACCCGAACGAATGGATCACGCTGCGCGCGGGCGATCCGCCGGTCGCGCGCGAATATTTCCGGCGCGGCTGGTTTCCGTTCGCGATCGATGGCGGGGGAAATGCCTATGCGGTCGATCTCGCGCCGGTTCCGGGCGGTAGCCATGGGCAGATCATCGTGATCGGCAGCGACGAGGACGAGCGCCAGGTGCTGGCGCCGGGGCTCACGGCATTCCTTGTCGCGGCGGCCCAGTGCGAGCCGGTCTGGGAGGAGGGCGATGGTCCGCTGCGCTTTTTCGAGATAGAGCTCTGATCCAGGAACGGCGATAGTGCGGAGGCCTCATGCTCATCATCGGCAACCATGTCTCGCCCTATGCCCGCAAGGTGTTCGTCGCGCTTGATCACAAGGGCGTCGACTATGAGATCGATCCGATCGTGCCGTTCTTCGGAACCGAGGAATTCACCCGGGTAAGTCCCTTGCGCCGGATTCCGGTGCTGATCGACGGCGATCTGCTGCTCAACGATTCGACGGTGATCGCCGAATATGTCGATGAGCGCTGGCCCGAGCCGCCGCTGATGCCGCGCGCCGCCGCCGACCGGGCAAAGGCGCGCTGGATGGAGGAGTTTGCCGACAGCCGGCTGGGCGACCTGATCATCTGGCGGCTCTTCTACCAGAAGACGATCGTCCCCTATGTGTGGAAGCGCGAGATCGACCATGCGCTGGTCGAGAAGACGGTGACGCAGGACCTGCCCGAGGCGCTCGACTGGATCGAGGCGCGGGCGCCGGGCGAGGGCTTCCTGTTCGATCATGTCTGCACCGCTGATTTCACCTATGCCTGCTTCTTCCGCAACGCTTCGCTCGCCGGGTTCGAGGTAGATGCGGAACGCTGGCCGCGAACCGCGAACTGGCTGGAGCGGGTCCGCGCGGTGCCGGCGTTCGCGGGGACGATGCCGCTTGAGGCGGCGATCTTCGGGGTGCGCTCGGCGGACCGGGCGGAGGCGCTGCAGGCGGCGGGCGCGAAAGTGGCCGAGCACAGCTATGGCGACCGGACGGCGCAGCGCTCGATCATGCTGGAAGATGGGCCAGCGGTCGGAGGAAGCTAGACTATCACGCTCTGGATCGGGGCCGGATAATGTCTGACGAACTCCCATCCCTTGCCGCTCTTTTGCAGAACGATCGCATCGCGCGAGTTTTTATCGGCCACTTCGACGAATGCGAAGCTCCCGGAAAAAGCTGGCGTGGAAAGCGTGGCCCTGGTCCTGCAATCCAGTTTCAGCGCATTGTCGATGAGGCTTTCCAGGTCGAGCGCGAGGCTCACGTCCCTGGATTGGGCAAGTTCGTCCGCGCGAAGGATCGCGGCGTCCCTCACCTTGTCACGCCAGGGGATGTGATAGCCTGAGGGCCGCCTGGTCTTGAGCGCCAGGCAGGTCGTTACGGGCTGTGCCTTCGCCACCTTTTCGAGGACCGCCCGCTCATCCGCGGTTGCCGGCGGCAGCAAAAGCCAGGCGACGCCGAGGGCGCCCGCCAAGCCAGTGCCAGGAGGGTGAACCGGAAAAGGGTGGGCCGGCGCAACTGCACGGCCGGAGCGTGCCCGAAGTATGTGGGACGGGCAATGCCGACATGCGGCCGTTATGGGGCTTGTCCCTGCCGCATCTCCCGAACGGAAAAGGGCCACGCGGTTGCCCGCGCGGCCCTCCTTGCTGTCCGGATTTGATCGGTTCGCTTAGAAGCGAACGCCGAGGCCGGCGACGACCTGGTCGCGGTTCAGGTCGATCTTCTCGTAGCGCGAGTAGCGATACTCGACCTTGCCGAAGAAGCGGCCGAAGTTCTTCTCGACGCCGGCGCCCAGACGGTAGCCGTCGTTGTTGATGCCGTCGTTGCCGACGCTGATGCGGGCATTGGTGTAGCCGGCCTTGCCGTAGATCAGCGTCGAACCGCCGACGACGAAGCCTGCGCGACCGCCGACATAGAGGTCACGGCCGGCTTCCACGCCACCTTCCTTGGTGGTCGCGCCGGTGATCTCGGCGTCGGCGCCGATCACGATGTTGTTGAACTGCTTGTCGTAGCCGATGGCGCCGCCATAGACGAAGCCCGAACGGCCATCACCCTCGGAGCCGACGTGATCCCAGCCGCCTTCGGCTTCGATGCGCGGGCCGTTGAACGGCGCGGCGCTGTCCTGCGCGAAAGCGGGAGTTGCGGTGGCTGCCACGAGGGCGAACGCGGACACTGCGAGAATTCGCATTATATTTCCTAACTTTGGACTTATTTACTCAGGTTCGGATGGCCATCCGGGGCTCTACGTAGGCCTCCGATTCCGCAGTGCAATATGGCAATTTAATTACAACTTCGGCGTGTTGCCTTTGTGCCACACCGCCATTCTCGATCATGTTCTGTTCAGGTTGGCCGAGAAGCCTCGCCGCCCTTGCGGCGCATGACGGGCTTGCTAGCATGCCCGCATGGGGGAACAGCTGACAGCCTTTGCCGGGGTGGCCATCGTTTTTGGCCTCACCTTCCTGCTGATGCGGGCGATGTGGCGCCAGATGCGCCGGGTCAACGCGCACACCGCAGCCGAAAGCCGGCGCAGAGCGGAAGAGGAAGAAGAGCGCCGCAGCCGTGCTCCGACCGAGCGCTGGGACGAAGGGCAGGGCCGGTACGTCCCGACGGAAGGCGATCCCAATGAGGAGTTGATCCGCCAGGGCTCGCGCGCCCGGTCCAACCCCTGGCCCTACGATCCCTGAGCGCCGCCGCTGCACCACGAAGTTGAAAGTCGGTTCAGGTTTGCTTGACCGGCAGGCTGCGCCCGGATTATCGCCCCGGCGAAGTCAGGAGAGAATCGCCGATGAAGAAGCTCTATCCCAACGCAGAAGCAGCGCTGGAAGGGCTGCTGTTCGATGGCATGACGATCTGCGCGGGCGGGTTCGGCCTGTGCGGCATCCCCGAGCGGCTGATCGACGCGATCCGCGATGCGGGCACCAAGGACCTGACGATCGCTTCCAACAATGCCGGCATCGATGGCGAGGGGCTCGGCAAACTGCTGCGCACCCGCCAGGTGAAGAAGATGATCTCGTCCTATGTCGGCGAGAACAAGGAGTTCGAGCGCCAGTATCTCTCGGGCGAACTCGAAGTGGAATTCTGCCCCCAGGGCACGCTGGCCGAGCGTTGCCGCGCGGGCGGGGCGGGCATCCCCGGCTTCTACACCAAGACCGGCGTCGGCACGCTGGTGGCCGAGGGCAAGGAAGTGAAGGTGTTCGACGGCGAGGAATATATCCTCGAGCGCGGCATCCGCAGCGACCTGTCGATCATCAAGGGCTGGAAGGCCGACGAGAGCGGCAACCTGATCTTCCGCAAGACCGCGCGCAACTTCAACCAGCCGATGGCGACCGCGGGCAGGATCTGCGTCGCCGAGGTGGAGGAAGTGGTGCCGGTGGGCAGCCTGGATCATGACGCGATCCATCTGCCCGGCATCTATGTGAAGCGGCTGATCGTGGGCGCGCCCTACGACAAGAAGATCGAGTTCCGCACCACCCGGCCGCGCCCCGAGGCGCAGCAGGCGTGACCAGCCGCCTGGCGATAGCCGGCCTGGCGCTTGCCGCGACCGGCCTTTCGGGTTGTGTCGCGGCAGTGGCCGCGGTGCCGCTCATGGCCGGTGCGCAGGTGGTCAAGACCACGCAGGACGGCAAGGCGCGCAAGAAGAGCAAGCGCGAGAAGCAGGCCGTGCCGCGTGCCGGGGATGTCTATGTCACCGAGGACGGCAAGAAGGCGCAGGTCACCGGCCTGACGGCGTTGCCGCCGCCCAGCGGCGGGCCCACCGCGGCAGCCGTCGCGCCCGGCAAGGTCCCGCCGGAAATGCAGTTCCTCTATGGCTCGGGCGAGGCGTCGGCGCTCAGCCTCCAGGCCTATGCCGCGCTGTGGCGCTATCTGCATGACGAGTTGCGCTTCCGCCGCGACAAGAGCCAGATCAGCTCGGTGGTGATGACGCGCGATTCCACCCTGACCTCGCCCAAGTTCGATACCTGCGGCAAGCGCCCGCTTGCCGTGGTGTTCGATGTCGATGAGACCGTGCTGCTCAACCTTGGCTTCGAAAGCGATGCGGCAAGGCGTGGGCCCGGCTATGACCAGGGCCGCTGGACGCGCTGGGAAGAGACCGGCGCCGACAAGGTGGAGGCCGTGCCCGGCGCCGCCGAGACGATCGCCGCGATCCGCGGCGACGGCATCACCGTGATCTACAACACCAATCGCTCGGCCAGCACCGCGGCCTTCACGATCGATGCGCTGAACAAGGCCGGGCTGGGCCCGGTGACCCTGGGCGACACGCTGATCCTGCGCGACGACAGTGCGCCGAGCGGCAAGGACGAGCGGCGCTGGAAGATCGCCGAGCGCTACTGCATCGTCGCGATGGGCGGCGACCAGCTCGGTGATTTCAGCGACCTGTTCAACGCCAGGGACCTGTCGACGCCGGCGCGACGCAACACCACCGGCAACACGCTGATCGCCCCGCTCTGGGGGCGCGGCTGGTTCATCCTGCCCAACCCGGTCTACGGCTCCGGCCTCAAGGGCGGGATGGACGAGGTGTTTCCCAAGGACAAGCAATGGGCCGATCCGGCCGAGGAGAAGAAATAATGGCCTGGACCCGTGACGAGATGGCGGCGCGCGCCGCGAAGGAGCTGCAGGACGGCTTCTACGTCAATCTGGGCATCGGCATCCCCACGCTGGTGGCGAACCATATCCCGGAAGGGGTCGAGGTGACGCTCCAGTCGGAGAACGGCATGCTCGGCATCGGCCCGTTTCCCTTTGACGACGAAGTCGATCCCGATCTGATCAACGCCGGCAAGCAGACGATCAGCGAGCTGCCCCAGTCGGTCTATTTCGGCTCGGAGCAGAGCTTCGCGATGATCCGCGGCGGCCATATCGATCTCACCGTGCTCGGCGCGATGGAGATCAGCGAGACCGGTGACATTGCCAACTGGATGATCCCGGGCAAGATGATCAAGGGCATGGGCGGCGCGATGGATCTGGTCGCCGGCGTCAAGAAGATCATCGTCGTGATGGAGCACAACTCCAAGGATGGCGCGCCCAAGTTCGTGCCGAGCTGCGACCTGCCGCTTACCGGCAAGAATGTGGTCGACATGATCATCACCGATCTCGCGGTGTTCCAGCGCCCCGATCACGGCTCGCCCTTCCGCCTGATCGAGCTGGCACCGGGCGTGAGCGAGGAAGACGTCGCGGCGAAGACCACCGCGAAGTACGAAGTGGCGCTGGCGACGGCATAAGTTGCTGCAGCGCCGCATGGACGCGAATTAATTGGCCGGGGGCTGCGCAAGGGCGTAGCCTCCGCCCATGATCGACTGGTTCCGCCGCCGCTACCTCGACCTGCTCGGTTCGATCTACATCTATAACGAGCATCGGGGCTATACGAGCATCGACCGGGTGCTCGAGGCCGTGAAGGCGCGTGCGCCCGATGACCACGCCCTGATCGCCGCGATCGAGAAGCACCGCGCCGACGAGCGCAAGCATTATGTCATGTTCAAGCGCTGGTTCGAGCTGCGGGGCAAGATGCCGCTCCAGGTCGATCGGACCTGCGGCCATATCGACCGCTTCGTCGAGATCATGTTCCGCCGGACGATCGACGAGCTCGATACCAGGCGGATCATCGCCGAGGATGACCAGTTCGAGAAGCTCTGCCGGGTGATCTCGCTCACCGAGCAGCGCGGGCACAAGCAGGTGGAGATCCTGCTCAGGCATCCGCTGGTGACCGGCGACAAGGTGCTGATGAAGATCTTCCGGATCATCGAGAAGGATGAGCCGAGCCACTGGGCCCCCTATGAAGGCTGGCTCAAGGCGAACGGCAAGCGCGAGTCCCGTTGGTGGGAGCGGGGGATCGACACCTTCATTCATTCCGAGCTGCTGTTTCTCAAGCTGCCGGTGCTGTTCCTGAACTTCCGGGTGAAGCGGCGGACGGAATGGCAGGACGCGCGGGAGCCGGCCGAGGCCAAGGCTTCGCCGGTGCCGGTGCTCTCCTGACCTAAAGCCCCTCTCCCGAAGGGGAGGGGCTTTCGACACTGCGATGCCTCGGGCATATCCACCTCGATGCATATCCTGCTGACAGGCTCGTCCGGCTGGCTCGGCCGTTTCCTTGCGCCTTTGCTGCGTGCGAATGGCCACCAGGTGACCGGGCTTGATGTCGCCCCGGGCGTGGATACCGATGTGGCCGGATCGGTCGCTGATCGCGCACTTGTCGATCGCACCTTCGCCGAGCGGGGGATCGAGGCGGTGATCCATGGCGGCGCGCTGCACAAGCCCGACATCGCCCGCTATCCCGCCCAGGCGTTCATCGACGTCAATGTCGCCGGCACGCTCAATCTGCTCGAGGCGGCCGCGAAGGCCGGGCATGACCGGTTCGTGTTCACATCCACCACCTCGCTGATGATCAGCCAGGCGATCCGCGACGAGGCCGGCGACGCGGCGGTGTGGCTCGATGAGGCTTCGGGCCCGCTCGAGCCGCGCAACATCTACGGCGTCACCAAGCTTGCCGCCGAGCAGCTCTGCCGGCTCGCCTGGCTGAACGACGGGCTCAACTGCGTCGTGCTGCGCACCAGCCGTTTCTTCCCGGAAGATGATGATACCCACCATGCGCTGTCCGGCGAGAATATGAAGGCGAATGAACTGCTTAATCGCCGTCTCACGGTAGAGGACGCGGCGCGGGCGCATCTGGTTGCGCTGGAGAAGGCGCCGGAAATCGGCTTCGATACTTGCATCGTTTCTGCGCCGACACCCTTCTCGCGCGCGGATTGCTCGGAACTCAAGCACGATGCCGCTACGGTAATTGCCCGTCATTTCCCCGATGCACCGGAGTTATATCGTGCGAAGGGATGGGAACTTCCCAGCAGCATCGGCCGCATCTATGACGCAGCCCGCGCCGAGCAAAGACTCGGCTTTCGGTGTGAGACCGGGTTCGCAGAAGTTCTGGATACGCTGCGCGGCGGGAGGCCACTGCCTTTCGCGCATGATCCGTCTTACGTCTCCCCTAAGGAAGGTCCGGCCGCGGCATAATCCGCTGGGGCTGGCTGTGTATTAGTGGCTTGATACACTTTTGAGCCTTGGGAATTATACATGCGCTGGATATTTCGTGGACTGGCCGTTCTGGCCGGCCTTGCCGTGCTGTTTGCCATCATCGTCTTTGCGGGTTCCGAATGGGTGCTCCGCCGCAGCCATGCCGTGCCGGAAGTCGCGATCGCCGTGCCGAAGGATGCCGCGTCGGTGGCCGAGGGCGGCCGCCTCGCCAAGATCGTCATGTGCCGCGATTGTCATGCGGCAGAGGGGCAGGGGCAGCAGATTTTCTCCGATCCGATGTTCGGCACGGTGGCACCGCCGCCGATCGCCAAGATGGCGGCGCAGCTCAGCGATGCCGAGCTTGCCCGGCTGATCCGCCACGGCGTGAAGAAGGACGGCAGCTCGACCTTCATCATGCCCAGCCACTCGCTGGGGCATATCTCCGACGACGATCTCGGCAGGATCATCGCCTGGATCCGCACGCTCAAGCCTGGCCCGCAGGACAGCAAGGCGCAGAACCGGTTCGGGCCGATCGGCCGTTTCCTGCTGCTCACCGGTGCGCTGCCGGCGATGGCGACGCCGGCCAATGTCTCGGCGGCGAAGCGCCCCGCCGATGTCGGCCGCTATTATTCGAGCGTCGCCTGCCAGGCCTGCCACAAGCTGCACGAGGACGGCACGATGGAAGACGGCAAGACCAAGGTGCCGGCGCTGGCGCCGATGGTGGCTTCCTACGATCCCGCCGCGTTCGACAAGCTGATGCGCACGGGGCAGGGGATGAGCAAGCGTGACCTGGGGCTGATGGGAGTCGTCGCCCGTGCCGGTTTCTCGGCCTTCACCGACCAGGAGATCGTCGCGCTGCAGGCCTATCTCAAGGCGGAGGCCGCGAAGGGCGGGCGCTAGGGCGCGCCATCAGGGCCCGGGGTTTCTCTACCGTCTCGCTCGTGACCCTGGAGCGTATCAGCATTCAGGATTGAAGGTTGCCATCGCTCTCCCCCTACCGTCACCCCGGCACAAGGCCGGGGTGACGAGATATGCCGAAACGGAGTGATGCAGAACCTGGCCGCAGTGGCGGTCGCGGTCGGCAATTCCTATCTCCGGTCCAATGGCACCGCGCGGTTGCCGGACCGGAGAATAGTTCAACTATGCGATGGAAAGTTGCACGAACGCTTGCCTGTGCGCAAGAATCGACTAAAGCGCCCGCATGACCGTTCAACCTCGCACTCTGTACGAAAAGATCTGGGCCGACCATGTGGTCGAGCGCCGGGATGATGGAACCTGCCTGATCTATATCGACCGCCACCTCGTCCATGAGGTGACCAGCCCCCAGGCCTTTGCCGGCCTGCGCGCGGCGGGGCGGCCGGTGCGCCGTCCGGACCTTACGCTTGCGGTTCCCGACCATAATTTGCCGACCACTGCGCGCGTCGATGCCGCCGGCCGTGAGCTGCCGATCGCCGACGCGGCCAGCGCCGGCCAGCTCTCCGCCCTGCGCGCGAACGTCGCCGAGTTCGGCGTACCCTATATCGACGCGCTCGATGCGCGGCAGGGCATCGTCCATGTCGTCGGTCCCGAGCAGGGCTTCACGCTGCCGGGCACGACGCTGGTTTGTGGTGACAGTCATACGTCGGCGCATGGCGCGTTGGGCGCGCTTGCCTTCGGGATCGGCACCAGCGAGGTCGAGCATGTCCTTGCGACCCAGACGCTGCTGCTGAAGCAGAGCAAGACGCTGGAGATCCGCGTCGATGGCACGCTCGGCTTCGGGGTGAGCCCCAAGGACGTCGTGCTGGCGATCATCGGCAAGATCGGCGCCGCCGGCGGCACCGGCTATGTCATCGAGTTCACCGGCGAGGTTATCCGCGCCATGTCGATCGAGGGGCGGCTGACCGTCTCGAACATGTCGATCGAGGGCGGCGCCCGCTCGGGCCTGATCGCACCGGACCAGACGACCTTCGACTATATCAAGGGCCGGCCGCTGGCACCGACGGGCGAGGCCTGGGACAGAGCCGTCGCCTATTGGAAGACGCTGCCGACCGATGCCGGCGCGCGTTACGACAAGAGCGTGATCCTGCAGGCCAGCGACATCGCGCCCTCGCTCACCTGGGGTACCAGCCCCGAGGACGTGGTGCCGATCACCGGCGCCGTGCCCGATCCGGAGAGCTTCGAGGATCCGGCCAAGCGCGTCGCCGCGCAGAAGTCGCTCGACTATATGGGGCTCACCCCCGGCATGCGGATGGAAGACGTGTCGATCGAGCATGTCTTCATCGGCTCGTGCACCAACAGCCGAATCGAGGATCTGCGCGCCGCCGCCGCGGTGGTGAAGGGCCATCACGTCGCCGATCGCATCCGCCAGGCGCTGATCGTGCCGGGTTCCGGGCTGGTCAAGCGCCAGGCCGAGGCCGAGGGGCTGGACCGCATCTTCCGCGAGGCAGGTTTCGAGTGGCGCGAGCCGGGTTGCTCGATGTGTCTCGCCATGAACCCCGACAAGGTCCCCGCCGGCGAACGTTGTGCTTCCACCTCGAATCGAAATTTCGTAGGAAGACAAGGTCCTGGGGCGCGGACGCACCTGCTTTCACCCGCAATGGCGGCGGCGGCAGCGATACGGGGGCGCCTCACCGATGTCAGGGAGCTGATGTCGGAGGATGCGTAAGGGGATGAAGTATGAAGCGTGCGCTTGTCGCATTGATCGCAGCAACGGTGCTGAGCGGGCTGGCAGCAGCCTATGCAACGACCGGCAGGGTCATGGAAGCGAAGGCGGAGACCGCAGCCGCCCGCTGAACCGGGAGGCAGAATAAGTGGAAGCCGTTCGCAAGGTCGAGGGGCGCGCCTATCCGTGGGGCGCCAAGAATATCGACACCGACATCATCATTCCCGCGCACTGGCTGAAGACCACCACGCGCGAAGGGCTGGGCAAGGGCGCGTTCGAAAGCGTGCGCGCGCAGCCGGGCAATGTGTTCGACGACGAGCGCTATGCCGGCGCCCCTGTGCTCGTCGCCGGCGACAATTTCGGCTGCGGCTCCAGCCGCGAGCATGCGGCCTGGGCGCTCGCCGATCTCGGCATCAAGGCGGTGATCGCGCCGAGCTTCTCGGACATCTTCTCGGGCAATGCCTTCAAGAACGGCATCGTGCCGGTGGTGCTGCCGCAGGAAGCCGTCGACCGGCTGGTCGAAGTGGCGAAGACCGACGAGATTACCGTCGACCTCGAGACGATGACCGTCACCACGCCGTTCCAGGATCGCTTCGCCTTCGAGCTGGACGCGTTCCGCCGCCAGTGCCTGATGGAAGGGCTGGACGAGATCGGCATGACGCTGGCAAAGGATACCGCGATTTCGAAATTCGAATCCGCGGTGGCCGCAGAGCGCCCGTGGATCGCTGTAGGAGGCGGACATGAAGGCATTGCTCTCGAAGGAGCCGGGCGGACCTGACACTCTAATCCTCGAGGAAGTCGCCGATCCGGTCGCCGGCAAGGGGCAGGTGGTGGTCGCGGTGAAGGCCTGCGCGATCAACTATCCCGACTTCCTGATCATCGAGGACAAGTACCAGTTCAAGCCGCCCAGGCCCTTCGCGCCGGGCGGCGAGATCGCCGGCGTGATCGAAAGCGTCGGCGAGGGCGTGACCGATTGGGCGGTTGGCGACCGGGTAATCGCCGTGACGGGCCATGGTGGCCTGGTCGAAAGGATAGCGATCGAATCCTTCCGCCTGTTCAGGCTGCCCGAGGGCCGCAGCTTCGAGGAAGGCGCGGCGCTGCTGCTCACCTATGCGACGACGATCCACGCGCTGCTCGATCGCGGCCATCTGCGCGAGGGGCATAACCTGCTCGTGCTCGGTGCGGCCGGCGGCGTCGGCCTGGCGGCGGTCGAGCTCGGCAAGGCGTTCGGCGCGCGGGTGATCGCGGCGGTTTCCTCCGAGGAGAAGGCGGCGGCGGCCAAGGCGGCGGGCGCCGACGAGACGCTGGTCTACGGCCGTGCGCCGTTCGACAGGGACCAGTCCAAGGTGCTGGCCGAGCAGTTCAAGGCGGCGCTGGGGCCGCAGGGTGCGGACGTGGTCTACGATCCCGTGGGCGGCGATTATGCCGAGCCGGCACTGCGTGCGATCGGCTGGGAAGGGCGCTACCTGGTGGTCGGCTTCCCTGCGGGCATTCCCAAGCTGCCGCTCAACCTGACCCTGCTCAAGAGCTGCGACGTGTGCGGCGTTTTCTGGGGCGCCTTCGCGGCGCGCGATCCCAAGGCGAACCAGGCCCATGTCGAGCATCTCTTCCGCCTCTGGGCCGAGGGCAAGATCGCGCCGAAGGTCACCGAGACGTTCCCGCTCGCCGATGGCGGCAAGGCGATTGCCAAGATGGCCGCGCGCCAGGTGATCGGGAAGGTCGTGGTGCGGGTCTGAGCTTTCCCTTCCCCTGCTTCACGTCAGGGCGATGTGGTGGGTTCGGGCCTTCTCACCCGCCGGCATGCCGGTCGGCACGCCATTGCGGCCATTGACCGATGGTCATTGCGCGTAACAGCCACTCGGCGGGGCCATAACGGAAGCGCCGAAGCCACCATTGGCTCGCGAGCAGCTGGGCGCCGAAGATCAGGATGACCGTGCCGAGCGTCTGCGCGGTGGACAGTCGCCCGATCAGGCCCAGGCCATAGCCGTAGAAGATGAAGGCGCAGACCAGCGATTGCAGGAGGTAGTTGGAGAGCGCCATGCGGCCGGCGCTTGCCAGATAGTCGCGCCAGGGCTCGGTCCGGCCGGAATCGAATATCGTGAGCATCGCGGCCATCAGCGCCATCGTCAGGAATGGCGATGTGACGATGGAGAGGGCCAGTGCGGCCGTTTCAAGCGGAGAGCCGGGCGCGAGCTGCGTCGCCGCCGCATAGGCAAGGCCTCCCGGCAAACCGACCAGCAACCCCCAACGGGATGCCCGGCCGAGATATGGCCCATAGGTTTCGCGCGCCTCGAAGAATCGGCGGCGGCCGGCGACGAAACCGAGCAGGAACATCGCCAGTGCACAGGGTGCCTGGAGCAGGAGCAGCATCGGCAGGAAGGACTGCAGCTCTTCCAGGCGCTGGCCCACGATCGACGGCATCAACCCCCGAAAGGCAGCGGCGACTGCTTCGGCGTGCTGCTGGAGTGCCAAGGAATCCTGCCGCATCGGCTCGCTCGCCTGGAGGAGGGCCAGCAGCAACCAGAAGGCCGCTGTCGCCAGGATGATGGCGGCGGCGAGCCATAGCCTGGTTGCATCGCGCCAACGTCGTGCCATCAGGAGCAGGAGGCCCAGCACTGCATAGGTGGCGAGGATGTCGCCATGAAACAGCAGGACGGCGTGGCAGGCCCCGATCAGAAACAGCCCGGCCTGACGGCGCAGCATGCGCGGCAGGAACGCGGCCTCCGCCCTTTCCGCCGACTGCATTTGAAGGGTGACGCTGTAGCCGAACAGGAAGGAAAACAGCAGGTAGAATTTCAGCTCGAAGACCGTGGAGATCGCGAAGGCGAGGGCGCCGTCCAGCGGGGTCCTTCCGCCCGGCGGCATGAGCCCGGTCCCGTACCATGGCGAGGAGAAGACCATGGCGTTGACCACCAGAATGCCGAACAGGGCGCTTCCCCGGACCGCATCGATATTGGTGATGCGATCATGCATCGCGATCGGTCGCGTCGATGCCGAAAATGGCTCGGATCACGGTTGTCAGCGCGGCGCGCTCCGCCATGGGATCGAAGTTCCCATCGACGGCGACGCGGCTGAAGATCCCGTCGACCAGCACCATGAGGAAGCGGACGGCATGATCGGTCGGGATCAACGGATGCGCCTGGCCCCGGGCGGTTGCGTCCCGGAGGAGTGCCGCAAGCCCTTCCTCCAGCAGCCGATCACCGGCCATGCTCGCTGCGGCGACATCCGCGTCGCGCGCGCCCTCCGCTGCAATCTCCAGGATGAGCCGTCGCTCGCCCGGGTCGCTGGCGAGGTGCAGGATCCCGTCGAGGAAAGCGGCCAATGCCGCGGGGAATTGCGGTTGCCGGCGCAGGGATTCCATCCAGCTTGCGGTTTGCCGGCTCTGATCCTCCACGACGGCGAGGATGATCGCCTTCTTGTTCGGGAAATAGTGGAACAGCTTGCCCGAGCTCGTGCCGGCCTCGATGCGGATGGCCTCGGTGCTGGTTCTATGGAAGCCATCGCGCATGAAGCAGGCCCGCGCCGCGGCGAGGACGGCCTGTCGCTGGAAGGCATGTTTGACGGGATCGACGGTGCGCATGCGAATCCAATAAAAGAGCGAGTACTCTGTTTATTATTATTCCCGGGCTGACCGTCAAGCGTTGCGGCGCCTGCCGGGGTGGGCGCATGGACGAGGGAGTGGCCCCGGCCCGCCGAGTTCGGCGCCCACTCGCTTGCCTAGCGCCCATCGCCCCCCTATCTCCGCACCAAACGCCATATAGGGGACTGCAATGACCACGTTCGACGATCGCGAAAAGGCATTCGAGGCGAAGTTCGCCCGCGACGAGGACATGGCCTTCCGCGTCACGGCCCGCCGCAACAAGCTGGTCGGCCAGTGGGCTGCGGCCCAGATGAAGCTCACCCCGGAAGAGACCGACGCCTATGCCAAGGCCGTCGTCCAAGCCGATTTCGAGGAAGCCGGTGACGAGGACGTGATCCGCAAGGTGCTGGGCGACCTGCTCGCCGCCGGGGTCGAGGCCGATGACGCCGCGGTGCGCCGCGCGCTCGACGAGCAGACCGTCGAGGCACGTCGCCAGCTGATGGGCGAGATCTGATGCCGATGGCGGCCAGCGAGATCGAGGATCTCATCAAGGCCGGCATCCCCGATGCCCGGGTCGAGATCACCGATCTCGCCGGGGACGGCGACCATTATGCGGCGCGGGTTGTCGCGCCGATGTTCAAGGGCATGCCGCGGGTGCGCCAGCACCAGGCGGTCTATGCCGCGCTCGGCGGGCGGATGGGTGGCGTGCTCCACGCGCTCCAGCTCACCACCGAAGCGCCTGTCGAGGAGTAAGACCAAGTGACCGACGATACCCAGGCCCGCATCCAGCAGCTGGTCGACAGCAACAAGGTGCTGCTGTTCATGAAGGGCAGTCCGCTCTTCCCGCAGTGCGGCTTCTCCAGCCGCGCGGTGGCGATCCTCAACCATCTCGGCGCCGAGTTCGAGAGCGTCGACGTGCTCCAGGACCAGGGTGTCCGCCAGGGGATCAAGGAATTCTCCGACTGGCCGACCATCCCGCAGCTCTATGTGAACGGCGAGTTCGTCGGCGGTTCGGACATCATGATGGAAATGTACGAGAGCGGCGAACTCGCCCAGCTTCTCGCCGACAACGCCGCCGCCTGATCTCGCGGCACGCGTCTGGAATATCGGGCCGTCACTCCTTCGCGGGTGGCGGCCTTTTCGTGACGTCATGGCTGCACGCCGCCATGATGCGACGTCGTGACGCCACTTGCTCGATTCGTTCTGGGGAACCCGGGTCGGGTGGGTCGACGCGAGACCGGGGAAAGTAGCGGTCGACCCACCCTGAAATGAAGCGTTGAACGCTTGGGGTGCCCTATACTTTGCAGTCCGCGTGCCAGTTTTCACGAACCCCGGATTTGCGCGGGTTTCACTGGTTAGCGAGGGTTAACCTGTTGTTGGACTTGTAAGCGATTCCGACAGTTTCGGCAGGTTGCGCCGACCATCCAGCAGCAAAGCCGTCAGTTTCCGTTCAGCCAGCGTTCACCCGCTTGACTACAAGCGTAATCGTGACGATTACAGGCGTAGTCAGCAAAAGAGGGACGTGATGACGGAACGGATCAGCGATGCAGAGCATGCCGTGATGGAAGTGCTCTGGGAGGAGTCGCCGCTCACTGCCCAGGAAGTTGCCGAGCGCGTGCCCACCGAGCGCGGCTGGAGCGCCAATACGGTCAAGACCCTGCTCGGCCGCCTGCTCGCCAAGAACATCATCGGGCACCAGGAAGAGGGCCGTCGCTACCTCTATCGTCCGCTGGTCGTCCGTGGCGACTATGTCGCGGGAGAATCGCGCAAGCTGATGGACCGGCTGTTCGGCGGCAAGCTGACTCCGCTGGTCGCCCATCTCGCCGAGCGCGATGAGCTTACCGACCAGGACATCGCCGAGATCGAGGCACTGCTGAAGGATCTCAAGCAATGACCGGCTGGATCGTCGAGACCTTCATCGCGAGCACGCTGCTGATGCTGCTGGTGCTCGTCATCCGGGCACCGGTCCGCCGCGCCTTCGGCCCGCAAATGGCCTATGCGCTGTGGGCCATGCCGGTACTCCGGCTGCTGATGCCGCCGCTGCCCGGCGACTGGACCCTCACCAGCCTGATCGCTCCCTTCGTCCGCGAGGCGGACGTACCGGGGATCGTCACGGGGATCATCAAGCCCGAGGCACTGCCCGCCACGATCGACAGGAGCGCGGTGACGATCGTGGAGATCGGCAGCGGCAGCCATCCCGCCACGGCGGCGCTGGTCGCGCCCACCTATAGTGCGAGCGGGCCCAGCCTGCTGATCCTTGCCATCGGCCTGTGGGCGCTCGGCGCGCTGGCGTTCCTCGCCTATCACCTGATCGCGCACCGTCGGCACTGCGCCAAGCTGCTCCGGGCGGCGCGCATCGACCGCACCATCGCCCAGGGCAAGGTGCGGGTGATCGAGACCGACGCGGTTCACGGGCCACTCGCCTTCGGGGTGATGCGCAAATATGTCGCCTTCCCGTGCGACTTCAACGAGCGTTACGATGAGCAGGAGCGCGATCTCGCGCTCGCCCATGAGCTGGGCCACCATGTCCGCGGCGATCTGATCGCCAACTGGGTCGCGCTCATCGTCCTCGCGCTCCACTGGTTCAATCCGGTCGCCTGGCGGGCATTCCGTGCCTTCCGCGCCGACCAGGAAATGGCCTGCGACGCCCTGGTGCTCGCCGGCCGCGCCCAGGCACTGCGCCATGCTTATGGCCGTGCGATCGTCAAGTCCGCGCATGGGGGTGCGGTCTCGGCGGCATGTCACTTGCACACAATCAACGAAGTCAAAGGGAGGCTCCGCATGCTTTCGAAGACCCACAAGAATTCCCCCGCCCGCCTGGCCGCCGGCCTGGTCGGCACCACGGCGCTGGGCCTCGCCGCGCTCGGCCTCACCGCTTCCGGTACCCAGGCTGCCGAGACCATCAAGGTGAAGGTGGAGAAGGTAACCGGCATCAAGCTCGACCAGGACGTGCCCGCGCCGCCGGCACCGCCCGCGCCGGTCTCGCCCCAGGCCGTTCCTGCCGTACCCGAGGCCCCGGAAGCGCCGGAAGGCCCGGTCAAGGTCCGCACCTACAGCTATACGGTCACCGGGGACGGCAAGGACAAGAAGGACGGCAAGCGCGTCACCAAGATCGTGATGGTCCACGCTGACGGCAGCAAGACCGAGAAGGACATGCCGGACATCGACGAGCTTCGCTCCCGCGTTCCGGAAGTCCGCAACAGCAAGTGCACCGACACCACGGACGGCAAGCCGGTCGTCGAGAATTTCGAGCGGAACGGCAAGAAGATCATGATCATCTGCTCGAACCGGATCGAAAAGATCACTGTCCAGGCCGAGAAGGCCGCGTTCGAGGCGAAGCGGGTCGGCATGCGTTCGGCTACGATCGGCTTGCAGGTTGCCCGCCGCTCGATCGAGAGCCAGCCCGACCTCAGCCCCGAGCAGCGTGCCAAGGCACTGAAGGGCATCGATGAGGCGATCGCCGAGCTCGAAAAGGGCGGCGCCAACGCCGACAAGTAACCCGCGAGGGGAAGGGCGTTCGGATTGTTGCCCCTTTCACGAACGCCCTTCGACGGGGCCGGCTGCCACTCCTTCGCAGCCGGCCCCGTTTCGTTTTCGAGGCCAGTCTTGCGCTGCGCCGCCGCAAAGGCCATCTCGGGCGCATGGACATCCCCACGGACGCTCCGACCGGCCGGGCCATGGCGCTCGATCCGCTGGTCAACCGGGTGCTGGCGCCCAACCCGTCGCCCTTCACCTATACCGGCACGCAGACCTATCTGGTCGGCACGACCGCGCTTGCCGTGATCGATCCGGGCCCCGACGATCCCGAGCATATCGCCGCACTGATCGGCGCGATCGCCGGGCGCAAGGTGGTGGCGATCCTCTGCACGCACACGCACCGCGACCACAGCCCCGCCGCCGCGCCGCTCAAGGCGTTGACCGGGGCGCCGATCATCGGTTGTGCCCCGCTGTCGCTCGCCGATGCCGGCCCGCGCGCCGATGCCGCCTTCGACACCGGCTATGCACCCGATCGGGTGCTGGCGGACGGCGAGTCCGTCACCGGCCCCGACTGGACGCTCACCGCCGTCGCCACGCCCGGCCATACTTCCAACCACCTCTGCTTCGCGCTGACGGAGAGCGGCGCGCTGTTCAGCGGTGATCATGTCATGGGCTGGTCGACCACCGTGGTCGCGCCGCCCGATGGCGACATGGCGTCCTATATGCGCAGCCTCGAGGTGCTGATGGCGCGCGCGCAGGACCGCATCTACTTCCCCGCGCATGGCGAGCCGATCGAGCGGCCGCACCGGTTCGTGCGCGGGCTGATCGGCCACCGCAAGCAGCGCGAGGGCCAGATCCTGCGCCTGCTCAAGGCGGATGTCGGCGCGGTTCCCGCCATGGTCGAGCGCATGTATGTAGGCCTCGACCCGCGTCTCAACGGCGCGGCGGGCCGGTCTGTGCTCGCGCATCTGATCGACCTGCGCGATCGGGGGCTGGTGATCGAGGAGGGCGATAGTTGGAAGATGGCAGCGTGAAGCAGGGGAGCGGCTGCCTGAAGCTGCTGGGCGTGACGCTGGCGATCTTGCTGGCAATCGCCCTGATGCTTGGCGCCGGATTCTGGTTCATCGGCGACACGATCAAGCGCCAGTTCCAGGGCCCCACGCCCGAGACGGTTGCCCAGGCCAGCCTGCAGGGGCTGCGCGAGCAGAACCGCCTGTCCGCTTTCGCCGCCAAGTTCGTCGCGGTGGTGACCTCGAAGCAGAGCCAGCTGGGTCTTACCGCGCAGAAGACCATGATCATGCCGGGCAGCGTCCGCTACGAAGTCGATCTGTCGAAGCTCGGCCAGGACGACGTCACCTGGGATGCGGCGAACAAGCGGCTCACCATCAAGCTGCCTGCGGTCGAGGCGACCGATCCCGCGGTCGATCTCAACGCCATCCGCCAGTATGACAATGGCGGCATTCTGCTTTCGGTCACCAATGTCGGGGGCAAGCTCGACGAGGCGAACCGCAAGGCCGGGCAGCAGGAACTGCTCAACCAGGCGCGCTCGGGCCCGTACATGCGCATGGCCCGCGACGCGACGCGCCGCGCGATCGAGCGCAGCTTCACCATGCCGCTCAAGGCCGCCGGGATCGACGGCAGCGTCGAGGTGCTGTTCCCCGACGAGCTGAACCGCCCGAGCGAGCAATGGGACGTCTCGCGCCGGCCCGAGGATGTCATCAACAACAAGTGGTGAGCCCGAACGGCCTTGAACCCGGGCTCGCGCCGGGCCATGTGCGGCGCGGGCAAGGGAGTATGGTTGGCATGGACGCGCGCAACGGCATTGGCGGCAGCTTGAGCGGGCTCGATCTCCGCGCCGAGATCGATCGGCTGCGCAAGGAGCGCAACGCCGTCATTCTCGCCCATTATTACCAGAAGCCCGAGCTGCAGGACCTGGCGGACTTCGTCGGCGACAGCCTCGACCTCAGCCGCAAGGCGGCGGAGACCGATGCGGATGTGATCGCCTTCTGCGGTGTGCGCTTCATGGCCGAGACGGCGAAGATCCTGAGCCCCGAGAAGATCGTGGTGCTGCCCGACATGAACGCCGGCTGCTCCCTCGAGGACAGCTGCCCGCCCGAGCAGTTCGCCGCCTTCCGTGCCGCGCACCCGGATCATATCGCGCTGACCTATATCAACTGCTCGACCGAGGTGAAGGCGCTCAGCGACATCATCGTCACCTCGAGCTCGGCCGAGAAGATCCTTGCCCAGATTCCCGAGAGCCAGAAGATCATCTTCGGGCCGGACCGCAACCTGGGCGGCTATCTCAAGCGCAAGATCGGCCGCGACATGCTGCTCTGGCCGGGCGTATGCATTGTGCACGAGGCGTTCAGCGAAACCGAGCTGCTGAAGCTCAAGGCGCAGTATCCCGGCGCTCCGGTTGCCGCGCACCCCGAATGCCCGCCGCATGTCCTCGATCACGCCGATTATGTCGGCTCGACCCGCGGCATCCTGGAATTCTCGCAGGCAATGGACGGCGATATCCTGATCGTCGCCACCGAGCCGCACATCATCCACCAGATGCAGAAGGCGATGCCGGAGAAGACCTTCATCGGCGCGCCGGGTGCCGACGGCAACTGCAACTGCAATATCTGCCCGTACATGGCGCTCAACAACATGGAGAAGCTCTACCTCGCGCTGCGCGATCTCACTCCGCGCATCGAGATCGAGGAGGGGCTGCGCCTCCAGGCCAAGAAGAGCCTCGACCGGATGCTGGAGATGGCGTCGAGCACGGTCGGGCAGGGCGATCTCGGCGCGATCGGCGGCGACCCCACCAAGGGCGACTAAGGCGCGATCGACGCGCTCCAACACGCGTCCGGCTGCGACTCGCGAAAGTACACAAAGTACACGCCTGGAACGGGTTTCGCCGGTGCTTGTCTTCCCTGTTTTCCCGGGGAAGTCGTGCGTCCCGCAACATGATTGCGTGCGCGTGATCCTATTTTTCCAGCGGCTTCAAAGAGCGGCCGGCCATGGAGCCGGCGGCGCGAGCCCAGCAGACGAAATCCTACATTGCAAGCTGGCCGCCGCGGTGGCTCAGCGCCATTCCGGCTGGATGCCCATCGTCGCCGAATAGAAGTTCACATATTGCGCCAGCCTTGGCCGGTCGGTCGTGTTCGGGCTGGCGCCGTGCGGCAGGTCGTGCCGCCAGATGATCAGGTCGCCTGCGCGACCCGGGATGCGCACCGCGCGATCGCTCAGGTCCACCTTGCGTGGATCGGCATCCCCCAATCCGTCGAGCCATTCGAGCAACTCGTGATGGAAGCCGGGCACCAGCTCGAACGCGCCCTGGTCCTCGCTGGTGTCCGATAGATACAGCACCCCCTGGGTGGCGAAGGCGATCGGCGGCACCAGGCTTACATCCCAGTGCAGCCTTGGCGCGGCGAAGCTATGCCTGGGGTGCAGCGGCGCGTTGAAGCTCATCCGGTCGACGCGGCGCCACAGGTCGCTGGTGCCCCAGAGCTGGGCAAAGGCCTTGTGCACCCGGGCCGACCGCCGCACCGCTTCGAGCGCCGGATGCTGGAACAGCTGGACCATCATCCCCTGGCCGCGCGCCGAATACCAGGTTGCAGGATCGGACGGGTCGGCGCCGACGGTTTCCCAGAGCAGGGTCGCGGCCGCTTCCGCTCCCTCGGGCGTGACTGCGTCGTGCATCACCACATAGCCGTGCTCTTCCCAATGGGCGAGGTCGGTGGAGTCCAGCGTGTCGGGCATCGCATCGATCGCCGCTAGCCGTGCGGCAACGGCCGGCGGGGGCGGGGCGCCATCCAGCGCGGCGTGGAACCGGGCGATTTCCAGCGGCTCGGGCGAACCGGCGGTGGCGAGGATCCAGCGGCGGAAACCGTCAAAGTCCGGTCTCTCTACGGCAAGATATTGTATGGCCTGCTCTGTCCCCAGCCCCAGCAGATCGAGCAGCAGCTTGTCCGCCAGCCAGTCTTCGGGCGGCGCGGCGAGATGGCAGGCCTTGCGCTCCCAATATGTGTGCAGACCACGGATATCCGGGAACAGGGCGGGTTCGACATCGGCCATGGGCTATCGATGACCCGGCGGGCTGGCTTCGGTCAATGGCATCCGTTCGGCAGGTCGCCATTGCCGCCACGGGGCATGGCTCCTAAGGGCAGCGCATGGCCTTTACGCTCGACCGCTTCGATCTCGACGCCTTCGTCGCCGCCACCCTTGCCGAGGATCTGGGCGACAAGGGAGACATCACTTCCGCCGCCGTGATTCCGGCGGATGCCGTGTTCACCGGGGTGATGGACAGCCGCGACGCGATCACCGTCGCGGGGCTGCCGATCGCCGAGGCGTTCTTCCGCGCGCTCGATCCCGAGGTGGAGATCGAGCGGCTGGTCGAGGACGGGCAGCAGGTGCCTGCCGGTACCGATCTCATGCGGCTGCGCGGCAAGGCCCGCGCGCTGCTCACCGCCGAGCGATCGGCGCTCAACACGGTGCAGCACCTGTCCGGCATCGCGACGATGGCGCGCGCCTATGTCGCTGCGATCGCCGGCACCGGCACGACCTTGCTCGACACCCGCAAGACGCTGCCGGGTCTCCGCGTGCTCGAGAAATATGCCACGCGCATGGGCGGGGCGACCAATCACCGCATGGGCCTGTGGGACGCGGCGATGATCAAGGACAATCATGTCGCCGTCGCCGGTTCGGTGGGCGAGGCGGCGCGCCGCGCGGTGGCCGCGGGCATCGAGCACATCATCGTCGAGGTCGATCGGATCGACCAGATCGAGCCGGCGCTGGAAGCCGGCGCCACTCACCTGCTGCTCGACAATATGGGGCCGGAGACACTGCGCGAGGCGGTGGCGCTGGTCTCCGGGCGGGTGCCGACCGAGGCTTCGGGCGGGGTGCGGCTCGATACGATCCGTTCGCTTGCCGAAAGCGGCGTCACCTATGTCAGCGTCGGTCGCCTGACCCAGTCGGCTCCCGCCGCCGATATCGGCCTGGATTTCACCCAAGGATGAGGAAGATGGGGATGCGCAAGCTGCTTCTCGGGATCGCCGGCACCGGGCTCGCGCTGCTGCCGGGCATGGCATCGGCCCAGGCGCTGATGTGCCGCACCGCCGCGGGTGTCGAGCGGCCGCGTCCGGACCTGCCCGATGCAAGGCAGCCGCGCCGCATCCTGCCGATCGGCAGCTATACGCTGGCACTGACCTGGAACCCCGGCCTGTGCCGCGCCGATGCTGCCAATCCGGAGAACCGCTTCCGCTGCAGCCGGAGCGCGCGTTTCGGCTTCACCCTGCACGGCCTGTGGCCCGACGGGACGGGCAAGACCTGGCCGCAATATTGCGCCGATACGCGCATCCTGCCGCCGGCGCAGATCAAGCAGATGCTGTGCGCCACCCCCTCGGCCCAGCTGATCCAGCACGAATGGGCCAAGCACGGCACCTGCACGACCATGTCGCCCGCCACCTATTTCGCCACGGCCAGGCGGCTCTATGACCTGGTGCGCTATCCGGACATGGACCAGCTGTCGCGCGGCAACCTGACCGTCGGCCAGTTCAAGGCGCGCTTCGCTGCCGCCAATCCGAACATTCCGGCCGAGGCGATCCGCGTGACGGTGACCAAGGAGAACTGGCTCGACGAGCTGTGGCTCTGCCTCGACACCGGGCTGCGCTATGAGCGCTGCAAGCCGAACAGCGGCGGGGCCGCGGACGGCGCCGCGCTCAAGATCTGGCGGGGTGGCGGCCGCCGTTAACGGTGGTCGATCGTCGAGGTGCCCGGGTGGTGCCGGTCGAGGTGGCGCTTGATCAGCTTCAGGTTGCGGCTGTTCGACTTGAACAGGAAGTCGGCTGCGTCGCCCACCACGGGCACCAGGCCGATCGCCCAGTCGAAGCCGACATTGCCGAGCATGCGGATCATCGTCGTCTTCGGCATCTTCAGGTTGCGGGCTTCCCAGACGATGTAGAGTCCGAGCAGCGCCGCGATCACGTCGCCGCCGATGGGGACGAGCCCCAGGATCGCGTCGAGGCCGACCTTGGCCTTGGTGCCGGGGATGGGCACGCTGCGCTCGAGCAGATGCTCCATCGCCTCGATCCGCTTGCGGACGTCGGCCGCATGCGTTCCCAGCGGCAGCGCACTCGCCGCCGCCCTTGCCCCCGAAGCCATCCGCGTCGTCTTCGCCACGTTCACCTCGTCTCGTTGCGCAGGTGGTTCAACGGGTGCCACGCCCGGGCGTTCCCCTGCCAGGCCTGCAGCCGCAGCGCGACGATAGACCATCGGAAGGGCTGGGCGATAGGGATGTATGCGATGTCGGCGGTGAGCGCGGCGTCGGCATCGGCGATGCGTGCGGCGCGGGCGTCGAGGTCGGGCGCGTCACGGCCCGCTTCGATCAGCGCCTGGGCCTGGGGCGAGCAGGCCTCGCACGCGGTGGCGACAAACCAGCGGGCGCTGTCATAGGGCGCGACGGCATCGATCAGCCGCAGGTCGGCGGGGGCGTCCTGCGCGACGCGGACCGGGGTCAGCCGGATAGCGTAGAGCGCTTCGGCGATTCGCGACCAGACAAGATTGGCGCCGGGGCCCGAGGGCAGGGCTACCCGTATGGTGACCGGTCCCGGGTGGCTTCGGCGCCAGTTGGCTACGGTATTGCGGGCATTCTGCCGGCGCGCGTCGAGATCGAGCGATGCCCAGGCCGGTTGGGCGGGGGCACTGGCGGAATCGAGCTGGCTGGGCAGCAGCGTCTCGACCGGGGCCCAATCGGGGTGGATCTGACGGGTGAGCGTGGGACGGTCGATCGCCATGGCGATTGCCGCGCGGTTGGCCTGATCTGCGAAGAAGCCCTCGCGCGAGGCGACGGCCAGGCCGAACAACCCGAGTGCGTTGTCGAGCTTCACATTCGGGCCAGCGATGCCGACCACGCCGACCAGGGGCCAATCGACAAAGCTGCCGCCCAGCACCAGGTCGGACTGTCCTTCCCGGAAACGGGCGAGCGCCATCGAGGCGCGCTCGCCGCGGAACTGCAGGGTCTCCTGGGGGCGCGGTGCCGCTGCCTCGTCCGGATCTCCGGGTTCGGGGACGGGCCTGAGCAGCACGCCCGCGCGGTTCTGGGTGGCGCGGAACGGGCCGCTGCCATCGAGCTTGTCGAGCCGGAACACGGCCATCTCCGGCTGGGCGAACAGCTTGAGCAGGTCCGGGCGCGGGCGCTTCAGCCGCACTTCGATTACCTGCGGAGTCATCTCGACGATCTCGTCGATCACCGCGAGGAAGGGGGCGAGCGGATTGCGCGAACGCGGCTGAATGGCGCGGCGCAGGACACGGACGACTTCGCCGGCGGTGACGGCCTCGCCATCGGGCCAGGTCGCGTCGTCACGCAGCCGGAAGATGTAGCTGCGGCCGTCGTCGATCACGATCCAACGCTCGGCCAGGCCGGGCTCGATCTGGCCGGTGGCGTCGAAGCGGACCAGTCCCTGCGCAGCCGCGCCCATCAGCACGCGGTGCGCGGGATCCAGTGGGCCGGTATCGGGATCGGCGAACGTGCTGCCGCTGCCGATGGCGCTCACCACCACGACGGTGTTGTCGCGCCGCTGACCCGCACCGCCGCCACACGCCGCAAGCGCGAGCAGGGGCAGCAGGGCAAGGAAGCTTGGGCGCATCGGGGAATGGATCCGGCTGGGGTATGCTTGGTGTATGGCGCCGCGCATGGGCTGCCAACCCCCGCCGATCCGGCGATGCGATCATGGTCGCCGAGGCGACGGTCGGGGTAATCCGGCCTTGGGGCCCGCTTAGGGTAGCGGGAACGCTGGCTCAGCGCTGGTGCGGACGGCGGGACTCGAACCCGCACGCCCCGAAGGGCAGAAGATTTTAAGTCTCCGGCGTCTACCGGTTCCGCCACGTCCGCATCGTGCAGGCGCACGAAGCGCATGCGCAAAGCATCGTCAAGCACGCGCGCCATCCGGCGCCCGGCGTCAGACGTTCAGCTTGATGCGCATTTCCTTGCCAGGCTTGAAATAGGGGACGCGCTTGGCGTCGACTTCGACCGTCTCGCCCGTGCGCGGGTTACGGCCGGTACGCGCATCGCGTGCGCGGGTGGAAAAGGCGCCGAAGCCGCGGAGCTCGACCCGGCCGTCCTGCTGGAGGCGGCCGACGATCTCATCGAAAAAGACGGACACGATCTTCTCGACCTCACGGACCGAGAGGCCCGGATTGTCCTGCACCAGCAACTGAACCAGTTCCGAGCGGATCATCCGCAACCCTCCCTTTGCGCACACGGACATGCGGATTCCGTGCGAACACCAATCCCTTACGGACTCTCTAGCCCCGTTCAGCAATCTTCATCAAGGCGAAGATTGCTTATTAACCTATGATAATCGGGAATAATCGAGAACGGGGAGCGGTTTTGCCGCTCCCCGTTCCGAAAGGTCTTAGTTCTTCTCGTTGCGGGCCTTGAGGGCCTCGCCGAGAATGTCGCCCAGCGACGCGCCCGAATCGGACGAGCCGTACTGCGCAACAGCCTGCTTCTCTTCGGCGATCTGCATCGCCTTGACCGAGAAGGTCGGCTTCTTCGAACGATCGAAGCCGGTGACCATCGCGTCGAGCTTCTGGCCGACAGCGAAACGCTCCGGACGCTGCTCGTCGCGGTCGCGGCCGAGGTCGGTGCGCTTGATGAAGCCGGTCGCGCCGTCTTCGCCAACCTGCACTTCGAGGCCCGCGTCGCGGACTTCGAGGATGACCACGGTGACGACCTGGTTCTTGTTGAGGCGATCGGCCGAGGCGGTCGAACCGGCAGCGGCAACGCCACCACGCTCGAGCTGCTTCATGCCGAGCGAGATGCGCTCCTTGTCCGGCTCCACGGCGAGAACGATGGCCTTAACGACCTCGCCCTTGCGGTGCAGGTTGAGCGCGTCCTCACCCGAGATGCCCCAGGCGATGTCCGACATGTGGACCATGCCGTCGACGTCGTTGTCCAGGCCGATGAACAGGCCGAACTCGGTGGCGTTCTTGACTTCGCCCTCGACTTCGGTGCCGACCGGGTGGGCAGCGGCGAAGGCTTCCCACGGATTGCCCTGGGCCTGCTTGAGGCCGAGCGAGATGCGGCGCTTCTCGGCGTCCACCTCGAGCACCACGACTTCGACTTCCTGCGAGGTCGAGACGATCTTGCCCGGGTGCACGTTCTTCTTGGTCCAGCTCATCTCCGAGACGTGGACCAGGCCTTCGATGCCCGGCTCCAGCTCGACGAACGCACCATATTCGGTGATGTTGGTCACGCGGCCCGACAGCTTCGCGCCGACCGGGTACTTGGCGCCGGCGCCATCCCACGGATCGCTCTCGAGCTGCTTCATGCCGAGCGAGATGCGCTGGGTGTCGCGGTTGATGCGGATGATCTGCACCTTCACCGTGTCGCCGATGTTCAGCATCTCCGACGGGTGGTTGACGCGCTTGTAGCTCAGGTCGGTGACGTGCAGCAGGCCGTCGATGCCGCCCAGGTCAACGAACGCACCGTAATCGGTGATGTTCTTGACGACGCCGTCGATGATCTGGCCTTCGGCCAGGCTCTGGATGAGGCCCGAACGCTGCTCGGCGCGGGTCTCTTCGAGCACGGCGCGGCGCGACACGACGATGTTGCCGCGCTTGCGGTCCATCTTGAGAATCTGGAAAGGCTGCGGGATGTCCATCAGCGGGGTGACGTCGCGCACCGGGCGGATGTCGACCTGCGAGCCGGGGAGGAAGGCCACCGCGCCCGAGAGGTCGACGGTGAAGCCGCCCTTGACGCGGCCGAAGATCACGCCCTCGACGCGAGCCGACTTGGCGAACTCGGCTTCCAGCTTGTCCCAGGCGGCTTCGCGGCGGGCGCGGTCGCGGCTGAGCATCGCTTCGCCGTTCGCGTTCTCGACGCGATCGACATAGACTTCGACTTCGTCGCCGACCTTGAGGTCAGCCTTCTGGCCCGGCGCGGCGAATTCGCGCAGCGGCACGCGGCCTTCGGACTTGAGGCCGACGTCGATGACCGCGAGGTCGTTCTCGATGCCGGTGACGGTGCCGATCACGACGCGGCCTTCGAAGCCGTCTGCCTGACCGAGGGTCTGTTCGAGGAGAGCCGCGAAATCGTCGCGGCTCGGATTTGCCGTAGTGGCCATAAGGGTTTCAGTTCCTAACAATGTTTTTCCGGCCAGCCGGTTGGATCCGGCGGTCTTTGGGCCAGAGTCGCCGCGGCGGCCGATCGCCGATCGCGGCATCCGTCGCGCAGGAGCAAGCGGAGGAAGGACTAGCCGCCGGTGAAAGCGAAAAGGGCGCGTGAGAGTCAACTCTCCGCGCCTTCCTCCGCGGGCACTGCCCGCCGGACGCGCGCGCCTTAGCGGAAACAGCCCTTATCCGCAAGCATTGCGGAGAAGCGGCCGGGATGCGACGTGCGGGCTTTGGGGCCAGGTTGCAAGGATTCGAGATGGTATACGAGAACGAGCATTTTGAAGGGGTTACGGTAACGCTGGACGGCAATACCTACCGGAATTGCAGCTTCAAGGACGTTCGGCTGCACTATTCCGGCGGACCGGTGGAAATGGCGGAGTGCGGGATGGACCGCTTCTCCTTCCAGTTCGGCGGCGATCTCGCCCAGGGATTGAACACGCTCTACCAGCTGTTCGGCACCGAAGGCATGCTGCAGATCCTGCGCGGCTTCACCGAGCCGGGCGAAGGCGAGGTGGAACTCCGGCGCTAGTGCGAGGGCGGCCGGTCAGGCCGCCACGCGCAGCTCCGCTGCTGCCTTGCGGGCGACGACGGGGCGGAACACCAGCGACAATACCATGGGCTCGGTGCCCGCCGGCGGGGCTGCGATCAGCACGCCGGTGGGACCAGCGCGGAACAGGCCCGGGCTCATCTGCTCCATCGCGTCCGCGGTCGCCTGGGCGGGAACGGTGGACGCGGTCTTGCCGTCCCACATGTCCTCGAGCGGCATGAAGCCGAACTCCTCGACCTGGACCCATTCGCAGATCTGGCCGAGCTGCACCGCGACCACCGGCCGCTGCGGGCCGACCGGCACGCGGACGTGATAATAGCCTTCGGCCGTCGGCCAGGCCGTGAAGTCCATCACCCCCTGCTGCGCGGCACCGGCCAGGATCACCGGCACCTTGATGCCGCCGACCTCGAAATCGGTGGAGCGCAGATCGAGCTTGAAGCGCGAGGCGGTGAAGTTGGCGAGGCTGACCGGCAGGCCCTGGGCCTGAAGCTCCGCCGACATGAACTGGGGCAGCTGATCGTTGTAGAAGGTGAGGCCGCGACGGCGCAGGCCATGCCGGCCGCGCCCCTTGTCGACCAGGGTCACCGACGCGGCGCTGCCCATGTTATAGTCGAAATCGAAGCTCTCGAAGACGCCGACTTCGCCGGCATTGGGCAGGAAGAACAGGCGCGCGAAGCTGGCGGCGGCGGCGCGGCAGCGGCTGTCCAGGTCGTCGGCGCGGGGCGCGCGCACGCGGCTGGGGCCGGCGGCTTCCGAGACGAAGTCGAGACACGCGGCCTGGACCACGCCGCGGGTGGCGTTGCTCGCGGCCTTGGCATCGGTCTTCTCGCGCACCGGCGTGCCATCGGCATCGAAGTCGATCGTCGAGCCCTGTTCGACATTGCAGAGCTGCTCGAGCACCACGATCGAGCGCGACAGCGCATGCAGCGTGCGATAGTCGAAGTTGCGGACATCGATCATGCCGCGCTTGTCGAGGCCCGACTGGCGCTTCTCGCGCAGGAAGATGTAGCGGCCACTGACGCTGACGTTCATCGCCTCGGCGAGGATCGGGGTCAGCAGGTTCTGGACCGTGCCGTTATAGCCGATATCGACCAGCATCACCGCATCGCCCCGCTCGACGCCGGCGGCGGAGAGATGCGCGACGATCTTCTTGAGGAAGGCGTTGCGGCGGGTGAAGATCTTGCGCTGGATGTCGCGATCCTTGCGCACCCACTTCACGAACGCCTCGCGCTCCACCTTGGCCGCGTCGGCATCCGTCGCCTTGTCGTATTTGGCATATTCGTGGCTGAACAGCATCAGCTGGCGCGCCAGCGAGCGGACCGGCAGGCGCTCGGTCCATTCCTCGAGATAATGGTCGAGGAACTTCTCGTCGGCGATGCTGCCGCGCAGCGCGACGAAGCGGCTGATCTCGACCGTGCTGGCGCCCATCTCCGGATAGAGCGCGTCGAATACCTTCCAGGGCAGATAGCCGTCGCGCATCACGAACAGCGGGCGGACGGGCTTGCCGGCCTTGGCGCTGGCTTCGTCCAGTTCGTTCTTGAGCCAGTGCGCGAAGGTGGCGAGGCCCGGGCCGACAATGTCGTGCCCGAGCATATAGGCAGGATCGTCCGAGCGGCGCATCGCGATCTGGGCGCGGTGGGGCTGGGCGACGGGGCGAGTGATGCCGCATTGCGGATCGAGCATCAGCGCGGTCGCCGCCTCCATGCGCAGCCGCGCGGCGGCATCGGCGTCGAACTGGACGAGATGCGCGGCATGCAGGCCATGCTCGATCGCGGAATCATAATCGGCGGCGCGATTGTCGCCGACATGCAGGATCTTGTCGGGCGAGACGCCGAGCGCCTCGAGCACGTGCGGGAACAGCCCGTCGCGCTTGCCCTCGCCATAGGCATTGGAGACGAAAACCTGATCGACCAGCGCCAGCACGTCGTCGCCCGCGGCACCGGCGACGTGCGCGCGCAGCTGGGCCTCGGTCAGGTACATGTCGGAGACGAGGATCAGCTTGAGCCCGCGGCGCTTGGCCTCGCGCATCAGCGCGACGGTGGGAGCGAAGGCGAAGGCGTGATTCGCCTCGATCGCCAGCTCGCGGCCGATCGCGGCCTCGATCTCGGCGTCGTCGGCATTGCCCAGCATCTCGCGATAGATGTCGGTGAGGCCCACTTCGCGGGCGCCGGTACGCAGATAGGCGCGCTTGCGGGCATGCGATTCGGCCCACATGCGCGGCTCGACGCCGCCGCCGGTGAACTCGATATCGGCGAACACGTCGGTCGGCGCATGGGTGTTGCGCCAGATCAGCGTGTCGAAGCAATCGAGCGACAGGACTTCGATCCCGTCAGGCGCCTGGTCGAGCAGCTCTGCGATCTCGAACGCGCGCACCGTCATCTGCATGGTAATCCCCCGGGGTTCCTCCGGGACAATACTGAGCAGTCATGGTTATAAAGGCGTTAACCAGAATCGCGCGGTCTCAGGCGGCCGAGTTGGTCTTGCTCTCGACGATCGCGATCGCGCGCTGCACGGCGGCGTCGATCGAGAGGAAGCTGGTGTCGAGCAGGGCCGCGTCGGGCGCCTGGAGCATCGGCGCCTCGCTACGCTTGGAATCGCGCTCGTCACGGGCGCGGATGTCGCTGAGCACCTTGTCGAGGCTGGTGAGCACGCCGTTCTTGCGCAGCTCGAGATGGCGGCGCTGGGCGCGGATCATCGGGGTCGCCTTGACGAACAGCTTCACATTGGCGTCCGGTGCGATCACCGTGCCGATGTCGCGCCCGTCGAGCACCGCGCCGCCGGGCTGGCGGGCGAATTTCTTCTGGCGATTGAGCAGCGCGGCGCGGACCAGCGGGTGCGCCGACACGACCGAGGCGACCTTGCCCACCTCGTCGGTGCGCAGCCAGGGATCGTCGAGCAGATAATCCTCGAAGCTGCAGGCCGAGACGGCATCGGCTTCCTTCGACGGATCGAGATCCTCGCGCAGCACGGTGGCGGCGACGGCGCGATAGAGCAGCCCGGTATCGAGATGCGGCAGCCCGTAATGCTGCGCGAGGGCGCGCGCGATGGTGCCCTTACCAGAGGCTGCCGGTCCGTCGACTGCGATGATCATATGCCCGAGCGTTCGCGGCACGCGGGCGCGGCGTCAAGCGATTCGGACATGAATCGGCATCAAATACCGTCGTGACGCGCCATCCAGTCGCGCAGCAGGGCAAGATAGGCCTCGGGTTGATCCGACAGGATCGAATGGGCCGACCCCATCACTTCCTTGAAGGTGGCGCCGGGCACCCGCGCGGCGAACTTCGCGACGGTCTCGGGCCGGGCCTCGTCATATTCGCCGCAGACGAACAATGTCCTGGGGCCATCCAGCTTCCCGAGCAGCGGCTCGCCGTCATAGTCGCGCAGCGTGCCGGTCGAGACGAACTCGGCCTTGCCCCACATCCGGTTGTAGAGCGTATCGCCGGCGTCGCGCGGTGCCCTGGCACGGTATTCGGCGATGCCGTCGGCGCGCTTCGAGCGGATCACGTGGCGGCGGTAGAAGTCCCAGGTCGCGGCCTCGCAGGTCGCTTCCGGGGGCGGGGCGGCGGTGTCGCACTTCTCCAGCGTGGAGCGGACTTCGGCCGGCATCCGCGCGCGGAGCAGATTGGCGTCGGCGATCCAGCTTCTTGTCGAGACCAGTGGGGACTGGACGATCAGGCTGGCGGTGCCGGGCCGCCGGCGGGCGCCATATTCGATCGCGAGCGTGCCGCCCCAGCTGCCGCCGCCGACATGCCAGCGGGTGATGCCGAGCGCGTCGCGGATCCGGTCGATCTCGTCGACGAAGCGCTCGACCCGCCAGTTCTTCGGATCGAGCGGGGCGTCCGAGCGGCCGCTGTCGAGCTGGTCCCACAGGATCACCGCACGCTCGCCGGCGAGCGCGGTGAGGGGCAGGAGCCCCGAATGGTCGCCGCCGGGGCCGCCATGCGCGTAGATCAGCGGCGGGCGCGGGCCCTTGAGGTCGCCGTTGATCCGGACATAGACGCTGCCGCCCTCGACCGGGACCATCAGCTCCCGGTCCGGCGTGAACCGGATATCGCTGCCGGCAATCCGTGCCCAGGCGGGCAGGGTGATCGCGCCGGCGGCGAGGCCGCCGAGGAAAGCGCGGCGGCCGATCGGGGTCATGCGGTCAGGCTGTCCAGCACGTCGAAGAATGCGGGATAGCTGGTCTGGACCGGCGCGACATCGTCGATGGCGATCGGCGCGGCGGCGGCCAGGCCAGCGACGGTCATGCTCATCGCGATGCGGTGGTCGAGCTTCGAGACCGCCGCGCCGCCACCCGGGATCGGCGCGCCGCCGGTGCCGGTGATCGCCAGGCCGTCGTCAAACTCCTCGAGCACCACGCCATTGGCTTCGAGCGCGGCGCGCATCGTCGCGATCCGGTCCGATTCCTTGACGCGCAGCTCATGCGCGCCGCGCGCCACGGTGCGGCCCTCCGCGACCGAGGCGGCGACGAACAGGATCGGATATTCGTCGATCATGCTCGGGGCGAGCTCGGGCGGGACCTCGATGGCCTTGAGCGGGGCATGGCGGACACGCAGGTCGGCGACCGGCTCGCCGCCGACTTCGCGCGAATCGACCGCCTCGATCGACGCGCCCATCATGCGCAGGGCCTGGATCAGGCCGGTGCGCGTCGGGTTCATGCAGACATTGGCGATGGTGATGTCCGAGCCCGGCACGATCGAGGCGGCGACCATCCAGAAGCCTGCCGAGGAAGGATCCCCCGGCACGACGATGTGCTGCGGCTTGAGTTCCGCCTCGCCGCGAATCGAGATGATCTTGCCCTCGGGGCTGTCCTCGACGGTCAGCTCGGCGCCGAAGCCCTTGAGCATGCGCTCGCTATGGTCGCGAGTCGGCACCGGCTCGATGACGCGGGTGATGCCCGGGGTGTTGAGGCCGGCGAGCAGCACGGCCGACTTCACCTGGGCGGAGGCGACGGGAAGGGTGTAGGTGATCGGCACCGCGGGATTGATGCCCCGCAACATCAAGGGGAGCCGGCCGCCCGGGCTGGCCGTGATCTCGGCGCCCATCTGGCTGAGCGGCTCGATCGCGCGACCCATCGGGCGGCTGGAGAGCGATGCGTCGCCGGTGAAGGTCACGGTGATCGGATGGCTGGCCACGAGCCCCATCAGCAGGCGCGTCGAGGTGCCCGAATTGCCCATGTCGAGCGCACCCTCGGGCTGGAGCAGTCCGCCGACTCCGACTCCGTTGACCGTCCACACGCCGTCTTCGCCGCGCGTGATCGTCGCGCCCATCGCGCGCATCGCCGCCGCGGTGGCCAGCACATCCTCGCCCTCGAGCAGCCCTTCGACCCTGCTTTCGCCGACCGCGAGCGCCGAGAACATCAGCGAGCGGTGGCTGATCGATTTATCGCCGGGAACGGTGACTCGGCCCTTCAGCGGACCACGGGAGGAGACGGCGAGCGGGCGGGGCGTGGCGGTAGACATAACGCGCGGCTTTGACAGCGCCCTTGCGGCATGGCAAGGCGCGCCCCACTTTCCGGGACAACATCCCGAAATCCGAGATTTTGAAAGGCGAAGAGGCAACACATGGTGAAGCCGGAATGGGGCACCAAGCGCGCGTGCCCGAAGTGCGGTACGCGCTTCTATGATCTGACCAAGGACGAACCCGTCACCTGCATCAACTGCGGCTTTGCATGGGATCCGGAGCCCATCCTGAAGTCGAAGCAGCCGCTTCCCTTCGAGATGGTCAAGAAGGACGGCGAGAAGCCCGAGACCGAGGACGGTGATCTCGGCGACGAGGATCTGGACATCGGCGACGACGACGAGGAGCCCTCGGCGGACGACGACGTTGATCTGGGCGGCGACGACGACCTGGGCGTCGAGACCGGCGGCGACGACGAAGAGCAGTAATTTCCGGGAAAATGGCAAGGGTCGAAAAAAGGCCCTTGCCAGACCCGAAGGGCCCATCTAGAGGGCCCGTCTCCCGAGGAAATGGGGCCGTAGCTCAGCTGGGAGAGCGTCGCAATGGCATTGCGAAGGTCAGGGGTTCGATCCCCCTCGGCTCCACCATTCCCTCCTTGTTTTCCAGCATGATGTGATCGCGCCGCGAGGCGCCCCGTGCCGGGCGGCCGGCGCAGCGATGCTGGGCTCGCGTTCCTTCCTCGCGACATTCCCATACCTTTGTTTCTCCTGCTCGGTCGCGCACGATCGGCTAGCTGTGCTAGAGCATCGATGCCGGGCGGGACGGAGTGAAGCGAATGGGCGAGAGCAAGCCACGGTACAAGCGCTACGACCATCCCGCGGGCGGCTGGGGCGCGGCGGCGGCCACCGCCAAGGTGCTGCTCGAACAGAGTGTCGTCACCAAGGGATCGCGTGCGCTGCTCTCGATGAACCAGCCCGGGGGCTTCAAATGCCCGAGCTGCGCCTTTCCCGATCCCGAGTGCAAGAAGACGCTCGAATTCTGCGAGAACGGCGCCAAGGCGCTGGCCCACGAGGCGACCAAATTCCGGGTCACCCGCGATTTCTTCGCGCAGCACAGCGTCACCGCGCTCAACGAACAGTCCGATTACTGGCTGGAGATGCAGGGCCGGCTGACCGAGCCGATGCGCTATGATTCGGCGACGGATCATTATGTGCCGGTATCGTGGGACGATGCCTTCGCGCTGATCGGCGATCACCTGCGCCGGCTCGACAGCCCGCACCACGCGGAATTCTACACCTCGGGCCGCACCCCGAACGAGGCGGCGTTCCTCTATTCGATCTTCGTGCGCGAATTCGGAACCAACAATTTCCCGGACTGCTCGAACATGTGCCACGAGCCGACCAGCCGCGGCCTGCCGCCGGCGATCGGGGTGGGCAAGGGCACGGTGATCCTCGAGGATTTCGAGCATACCGAGGCGATCTTCATCATCGGGCAGAATACCGGCACCAATTCGCCGCGGATGATGACCAACCTGGTCGAGGCGCGGAAGCGCGGTGTGCCGATCGTGGTGGTCAACCCGATGCCCGAGCGCGCGCTGATCAAGTTCACCGAGCCGCAGGACGTGGTGCAGATGGCGACCTTCGGCTCGACGCCGATCGCCAGCGAGTTCGTCCATATCCGCATCGGCGGTGACCTCGCCTTCCTCAAGGGCATGATGAAGGTGATGTTCGAGCGCGAGGATGCGGGCGAACCGATCCTCGACCGCGCCTTCCTGGCCGAGCATGTGGTCGGGCTCGACGAACTGCGCGCCGATGTGATGGCGCAGGACTGGGAGGAGATTGTCCGCGTCTCGGGGATCGAGGAGGCGCAGATTCGGCGCTGCGCCGAGGTCTATATCCGGTCGAAGGCGACGATGATCTGCTACGGCATGGGGCTGACCCAGCATCAGCTGTCGTCGCGCCTGCTCCAGCAGGTCGCCAATATCCTGCTGCTCAAGGGCAATTTCGGCAAGCCCGGCGCCGGTATCTCTCCGATTCGCGGCCATTCCAACGTCCAGGGCGATCGCACCGTCGGCATCGACGAGAAGCCGAGCCAGGCCTATCTCGACCGGGTGCGCGAGGTGTTCGGCTTCGAGCCGCCGCGCGAGCATGGCCATCACACCGTCGAGACGATGGAGGCGATGCTGGACGGCACCGCCCGTGTGTTCATCGGGCTGGGCGGCAACTTCGTCCGCGCGGTGCCCGATACCGACCGCGCCTATGCCGCGATGCGCAAGCTCGACCTGACCGTGGGGATCGCGACCAAGCTCAATCGCGGGCACCTGATCCACGGCAAGGATGCGCTGATTCTGCCGGTGGTTGCGCGTTCCGAGCGCATCGAGACCGAGGCCGGCGAGCAGTTCGTGACGATCGAGGATTCGATGTCGAACGTCACCGCGTCGCGCGGGGTGCTCGATCCGGCGAGCCCGGACTGCATGCCCGAGGTGGAGATCGTCTGCCGCATGGCGATGGCGACGCTGCCGGCCTCGAAGGTCGATTGGGCGAGCTATATCCATGACTATGGAGCGATCCGCGACAAGATCGCCGAGGTCTATCCGGAGATCTATGCGGCCTTCTCGGAGAAGATCCGCAATCCCAAGGGCTTCCACCTCGACGTCGCGCCGCGCCGGCTCGTCTGGAAGACGCCGAACGGCAAGGCGAACATGCTCGTCCTGCCGGGACTGGACGTCGACACGCCGGTCGACGATCCGGAGATGCTGCGGCTGGCGACGGTGCGTTCGCACGACCAGTTCAACACGACGATCTACAGCTATTCCGACCGCTATCGCGGGGTCTACAACGACCGGATGGTGCTGTTCATGAACGCCGAGGATCGTGCCGCGCGCGGGCTCGAGGCGGGCGCGAAGATCGCGCTGGAGACGATCAGCAGCGACGGCTTGGCCCGGCGCGTGGAGGGGCTGACCGTGCTCGACTATGCGATGCCGCGTGGTGCGGTGGCGGGCTATTATCCCGAGCTCAACCCGCTGCTGCCGCTGGATCATTACGACAGGATCAGCGGCACGCCCGCCGCCAAGTCGATCCCGGTTCGCGTCGTTACGGGTTAGCCGTGCGGATATCGGGTGCCATCCTGGCCGGGGGCGAATCGCGGCGCTTTGGATCGAACAAGGCAGCGGCAGTGCTGGAGGGGCGCGCGCTGATCGACTGGGTGCGGGAGGCGCTGGCCCCGCAGGTCGATGCCCTGCTGCTGTGCGGGCCGGAGGGATTGGCGGACCGCCCCCTCGGTCGGCTTGGGCCGCTGGCGGGGATCAACGCGGCACTGCACGCGGCGCAGGGCTTCGACGCAGTCCTTAGTGTGCCGTGCGATGCGCCGTTGCTGCCGCCCGACTTGCGCGCGCGGCTGGAAGCGGCGGGCGCGCCTGCCTTTGTCGAGGATGCGCCGGTGATCGGGCTGTGGCCGGTCGCGATGGCCGAGATGCTGGACGAACACCTGACCGGCGAGGATCGCTCGATGCGCGGCTGGGCGCGGCGGCTCGGCGCGCGGGGCATCAGCCTCGAGCGGCCGATCCTCAACGTGAACACGCCGGAAGACCTGGCGCGACTGGCCGGGCGCAATGGCTGAACGGCGCCCGCGGCCGAGTGTCGATGCCGCGCTGGACATGATAGAGGGCATGGTATCGCCGCTTGGTTCGGAGACCGTCGCGGCAGCGGACGCGTTGGGCCGTATCACCGCCGAGCCCGTGATTGCCGCGCTGGACGTACCCCGGTTCGCAGCCTCTGCGATGGACGGGTTTGCGGTACGCAGCGTCGATGTCCTGGCCGCGACCCGGGAGTTCCCCGTCGATCTCCCGCTGGGAGCGCCCGTGCCCGCCGGCAGCGCGGCGGATGCCTTGGCGGCGGGACACGCGGTGCCGATCAGCACCGGTGCGCCGCTTCCGGAAGGGGCCGATGCAGTCCTCGTGCGGGAGCTCGGCGAGATTGTACGAAGCGAAGAAGGTGCGCGCCTTCGGGTTCGCGGGGCGATCGACAAATGGCGCAACGTACGTACCCGGGGCGAGGACATGGCACGCGGAGGCCAACTGATCGGTGCCGGCCATCTGATTACCGCCGACGCGATTGGCGCGCTGGCAGCCTGTGGGATCGAACGGCTCGCGGTCCGGCGCATGCCCCGGATCGTGCTTGTCTCCTCCGGCAGCGAATTGGCCACAAGCTCCGCGGCGCTCTCCGGCGAGGCCAAGGTCATCGACAGCAACGCGCCGATGATCCTTGCGACCGCGAGAAGCCTAGGCCTGCCGGTGCGATTCCAGGGGCGGATGGCAGATACGCATGAGGCGGTGACGGCGATGCTCGACACGGTCTTCGCATCCGGCGACGCGGACATCGTGATCTCGACAGGCGGGGTGTCCGTTGGAGACGTCGACCTGGTCCGCGCCGGACTGGAGGCGCGGGGCGCGACCCTATGCTTCCACGGTGTCCAGATGCGCCCGGGCAAGCCGCTGCTGTTCGCGAAACTGCCTGACGGGCGGCCCTATTTCGGCCTGCCAGGCAATCCGGTGGCGGCATTCGTCGCTTTCCGCTTCTTTGTGATGGCGGCGGTCCGGCGGATGCTCGGCTTGCCGCGTGAGGCGGCTGAGTTGGTCTCGGCGAATGCGGAACCGCGCGAAGGCACCACCCTGTTCCTGCGCGGCCGGCGCATGCTCGATGCGGAAGGGCGCGTGCGGATCGATACCGGCCTCGACCAGCGCTCGCATGTCCTGAGCAGTGTGGTGCATGCCGATCACTGGCTCCGCGTCTCGCCGGATGCGCCGCGCTTCCTGGTCTATCCCAAGCTGCCGCTACTCTAGGGATGGGCCGCCAGCAGGGCGTCGCTGCGGACCAGCACCCGCAGGCGCAGCCTCGCCCCGGCGGCGCGATCGATCGCCAGAGTCGTGGGGGCGGATATGGTCGCCAGCATCGGGCAGTTCGCCAGCGCAGCCTTCTCGACCAGCTCATAGGAGCAGCGTGAACTGAGCAAGGCGAAGCCGCCGTCCCAGCCGCGCCCGGCGCGGGCCATCGCGCCGATCAGCTTGTCGAAGGCATTATGGCGCCCGACATCCTCGCGGACCAGCCAGGGCTCTCCGTCCGCCGAGCAGGCGGCCGCGGCATGGGCCGAGCCGGTGGCGTGGTTGAGCACCTGATGCTTGGGCAGCGCCGCAAGCGCGGCGAAGCATGCGGCGTCTTCCGCCAGGCAGGGCTGCGACACCTGTGGGAGCGGGCGCAGCGCCTGTTCGAGATTCTCGATTCCGCAGAGCCCGCAGGAGGAATCGCTCGCGCGGTGGCGGACGCGATCGGTGATCCGGCCCGCCACTTCTGGCGCCAGCTGGATGCGCAGGATGAAGCCTTTCTCGGCCCGGAAGCTGTCGACATCGAGGATCTGCTCGGCCCGGTCGATCAGCCGCTCCGAGAGGGAGAAGCCATAGGCAAGGTCGATCAGGTCGGCCGGCGTCGCCATCAGCACGGCATAGCCGATGCCCTGATATTCGAGCGCGACCGGGCATTCCTCCGCGATGTCCCGGTCCGCCGGGCCCTGTTCGCCGGCGCGGGCGATACGCAGGAGCGATCGGCTTTCATATCCCGTCTGGGTCATGGGGCAGAGGTATCAGCGGCGGTTGCGGCCCGGAACCCCTTCTTCCGTTTAGTGGGCGGCACTTTGCTGCGGCGCCGCTCCCTCTACCGGCAGCAGCAGCGTAAAGCGGGTACCCTGCGGTCCGGACAGCAGCTCCACCCGGCCGCCGATCACCTCGGCGCGGCGCGCCTGGTTACCCAGGCCGCGGCCCGCGCCCGTTGCCGCCACGTCGAAGCCCTGGCCATTGTCGGCCACGCCCACGCATACCCATCCGTCCCGTACGCCGGTGGTGACGATGATCTCGCTGGCCCCGGCATGCTTGATTACGTTGGTGAAGGCCTCCTGCAGGATGCGCAGGATGTGGAGCGAGTGGCGCTGGTCGAGCCAGCCGAGAGGCGGCACGTCACGTACGTCCCAGCGCAGGCGGATGCCGGTCGATTCCAGACGAGGCTGGAGGCGGAAGCGCAGCGTGCCGAGCAGGAGGAGAAGATCGGTCTCCACCGGCTCCATCGAGTCGATGGTGAGCTTGAGGTCGTCGATGCAGCCCTTGAGCAGCTGGGCGATGTCGGCCTCGTCGATATGGCCATGCTCGACCATGCGCAGCGTGCTGACGAGCGACGAGCCCAGCCCGTCGTGCATGTCCTGCATCAGCCGCTGGCGCTCCTGGAACAGCACTTCGCGGCGCTCGACCTCGCGCAGTTTCTGGTGGCTGGCGGTGAGCTCCGCCTCGCGCTCGGCCAGGCTGCGGACGAGCACGACATTCGCTTCCCCCACCGCCTTCATCGCCTTGAGATAGCGGCTCAGCATGATCTGGCAGAAGACGATGATCAGCGAGATCTGGGCGTAGAAGGAGACGAACAGGCTCTCGATGTTGATGATGTTGTTCTGGAGCAGCATGTCGCGCGCGCCGAGGATGAACGAGAGCAGGCCGCAGATCGCCAGCCCGGCACCCTCAAGCGTACCGGCCCGGCGGCTCCAGAGGATGTGAAGGGCGAAGGTGACGGAGCCGACCGCCACCATGGTGATGTACATAAGCGGCGAGATGATCGTGGCGTCGGTCGTGCCTTCGAACAGCGGCAGGGTGATTGCGCCGAAGCCCACGCACATCAGGGCGATGATCCAGGTCAGCACGCGGACATGGTGGTGATGGAGGGCCGTCAGGAAGAGGTGGGTGATCAGCACCGTCCAGCCCACGGAGTTGACCGTGATCCAGCCGAACCACGCGTCGGACACCGGCAGGCGGTCCGCCCCCATATAGGCGTGCATCACGCGCAGGAAGGTCGCGACCGTCATCACCGCATAGAGCAGGTAGAGCGTTTCGCGCCGCGAACGCAGCCAGATCAGGAAGGCGAACACCCCAGTCGCAAGGAACAGCGCCGAGCTGATATAGGGCAGCTCGGCCTGAAAGAAGGCGCGCATGTAGTAAGCGGCGCCGAGCTGGCGATAGTCGCCGATCCACAGGGTGGAGAGTGCTCCGCCGATGCCGCGGACATGGCGGATGCGGATCAATATGTCCTTGGGCGGCGTGCTCTCGGCCGCTTCCTCGAGGGGGATCCACAGCGGGCGATTCGAGCCGTTCCACTGGAGATTGGCGTGGGTCTGATAGAAGAGCCGTCCGTCGATATAGATGGCCAGCTCGCCATCGGTCTTCCAGCGTGGGACATAGATATAGGCGCCGGCCGGTGCGGCCTGCTCCGGGCCGAGGGTAAAGTGATACCAGCTCGTCTGGGTGGGCAGCAGGCCGGCATCGCCCGAGCCCGGCACCATCCTCGGGCGCGGGGCATGGGGGAGGGGGACCTGTTGCCACTGGCCGGGCAGCGCGCGCCAGTCCTGAGTGCGCGAGGGTGGCGGATAGCCCAGCGTGTCCTGCACCAGCAGATCGGCACTGGTCAGGTGGATCCCCCGGGGGCGCGATCCGTAGTAACAGGCGAGCAGCACCAGCAGCGCTATCCCGGTATAGACGAGGATAGCGCGCAGGGTCCTAGAGGATACCATGGTTGCGGGCCTCGAAGATGGCTTCGGCCTTCGAGGTGACCTCCAGCTTCTGATAGATGCGCCGGACGAAGGTCATCACCGTGTTGCGCGAGACCTGCATCAGTTCGGCGATCTCGTCATAGCTGAAGCCCTTGGTGATCAGTTCCAGGGCCTCGCGCTCGCGCGGAGAAAGCGGGTTGGCGATCGGCGTGACTTCCGCCAGTGCCGCAGCCGCCGGTACCGGCTCGGCGGGGCGGAAGCGCAGCAGGATCTGGCGGGCGATGCGCGGGCTGATCGGGCTGCCGCCGGCATGGAGCGCGCGGATCTCGTCGGCGATCTTCTCGGCCGAGCTGTCCTTGAGCAGGTAGCCGGCCGCGCCCGCCTCGATCGAGGCAATGACGTGCTTCTCGTCGGCGAAGGTGGTGCTGACCATGATCCCGCAATCGGGCCAGGCATCATGCGCGGCACGGATCACCTCGATCCCGGACCCGTCGGGCAGGCCGAGATCGACGACCAGCACGTCGAGCGGATCGCCGGCAATCATCCTGCGCGCCTGGGCGACATTATGCGCCATGCCGACCAGATGCATGTCACCGGAGCTGCGCACCGCTGCCGCGAAGCTGTTCTGGAAGGCGATGTCGTCCTCCACCAGCGCGACCTTGAGCAGCGGCGGAGTGGAATCGGCCATTCGGGCGTCCTGAAGCGGCCCGCCTCCAGCGGCGCGGCCAGAGCGGCGATCGGATGGGCGTGTCGCCACGCCCGGCTTTCGCGATTGTATCATCGGATACGCCCCGACCTTGTCCCTATAAATAGCGACATACTCAATATTTCGGGCTCGTTACAATTTGTTCCGGAACCCTGGCTGGGTTAACCTTCCGTTTCCCAGGTCAGGCAAGAGAATGAGTCGTCCATGCCAAGCCCGGCCCCTCTGACGCCGATGCTCGTCGCGGAACTGGTAGGCGGTATCTACGAGGCCGCGCTCGACCCGTGCCTGTGGCAGAGCCTCGTCGATCGTATCGAGGCGATCTATCCCGAAATCACGGTCGCGCTGTTCAGCCATGAGAGCCATGTTCCCTCGGCGGCGCTGAACATCCGGGCGAACTTCTCCGAAGCGGCGCTGCGCGACTATTCGGCCTATCATTTCTCGACCAGCCCCTATGTCGACTTCGTGCCCCGCAACGGCGTGGGCCAGCCGGTGCGGACCGAGGCGATCATCAGCGACGAGGAGCTGTTCCGGACCGAGCACTATAACGACTTCATGCTGCCGCATGGCGTTGGCCGATATGGCACCGGCATGGTGCTGGAGCGGGACCCCGGCGGCTGGGCTTCGCTTTCCCTCGCCGACCGCCGGAATGATGTGGACCGGCGCGACCACCAGATGCAGCTGCTCCGCCTGCTCGCGCCGCATTTCGGTCGCGCGTTCAAGCTGCGGCGCACGCTGATGGACAGCCGCATGGCCGGCCAGGCCCAGCAGGCGGTATTCGATGGCTGGATGCATGCCGCCTTCGTGCTCGATCGTGACGGCCGGGTGATGACGATGAACCGCCGCGCCGATGCGTTGGTCATTCGGGGCGACTGCCTGGTGCTCAACCGGTTCGGCCAACCGCGCAGCTTCGACGACAAGTGCAGCCGGGCGCTCGAAACCGCCTTTGCTGCCTGCCGGGCGAGCGCGGATGCGCCGATTCGAGCGGTGGACGATCCAGGCGGGGTGATGTTGCCGCGCCGCGCCGGGGCAAGCGCGCTGCACGCGATGCTGTGGCCGATTTCCAGTGCGGCCGAATTCAACCTGCCCAGCCTTCCCGGGCAGGTTCTCCTCGTGGTCTCCGATCCGGACGATACCCCGCCGGGCGCGGTCGCCTGGATCGCGCGCCGTTTCGGCTTGTCGCCATCGGAAGAGAGGCTGGCCGAGGCGGTCATCGCGGGCGTGCCGCTGAGCGAAGCGGCGGAACGACTGGGCATCCAGCTCTCCACCGCCCGCACCCGCCTGAAGACGATCCAGGCCAAGACGGACTGCCACCGCCAGATGGATCTGGTGCGCCTCGCCATGTCGGTCCCCACTCTCCGACTCGTCTGAGGGATACTCCCATATGGGAGCTATTCGCTCCCTATCGGCCTCCTTACCCAACCACCCTCGGGATCGTGCGCGCGGGACCGCGTCGGGGGGATGGCGTCGATGGAATTGGAGTTTCTTCACCGTGGCTTAGGCCCGGAACCGCAGCCGATGCGCAGGTCCAGGCCGCGGAGTCTGACGTTCCGCGACGTCGTTCCGCTGCTGTCACTAGTTGTAGCGACAGACGCAGAATCCGCCCTGCGGTACCATTCACGCGCAGGATCGCTCGCCCGGGTCGTGGGGTGGAGCGGCCTCCCGGTTCTCCAGTTCAAGACAAAAAAAGGCCGAGCGATGCCGAAGGTTGCCGTGCAGCATCTCCCTTACGGGCGGAAGGCGCTCGCCACATCCCTGCTACTTGGCGCGGCGGTCCTCGCCATGCCGGCGGCCGCGCAGGTGCTGCCCAACCGCCAGCAGCTCAACCCCGCCCAGCAGACGCCGATCCCGGCGGCGCCGCGCGGCGAGTTGTTCCGCGACATGGAAGCGGGGCCTTGTCCCTTTGCCGGCAGCGACCTCAAGGTGACGCTGACCGACGTCGTGTTCCAGGGCAATAACGGCAAGCTCGCACTGTCCGGCGATCGGCTGCGGCTGGCCTATGCCGATCTGATCGGGCGCGAAGTGCCGCTGGCGACGATCTGCACGATCCGCGACCGGGTGGCCTCGCTCTACCTGCGCCGCGGCGTGCTCGCGTCGGTCGAGATCCCCGAGCAGCGGATCGCCGACGGTAAGCTGGTCCTGCTGGTCACCGAGGCGCATGTCTCCTCGGTCAGCTATCACGGCGATGTCGGCCCGGCGCAGCGCCAGGTCGAGCGCTATCTCGACAAGCTGAAGGGGATGACGCCCTTCGATCTCAACGTCGCCCAGCGCTACCTGCTGCTCGCCTCCGACATTCCCGGTGTGATCGTCCAGGCCTCGCTCAAGCAGGCGCCGGGCGGCAAGGGGGCGGTCGACCTCGACATCGCGATCTCGCGCACGCCGGTTACCGCCAGCTTCTCGGTGAACAATGGCGGCTCGGAATCGATCGGGCGCGACCTCGCCACCGCGCGGGTGGATTACAACAGCTTCACGCCGTTCGGCGAGCGCACGACCATCGTCGGCTATGGCACGATCACCAGCCCCGAGCAGCGCGTCATCCAGCTGACCGAGAGCGTGAAGCTGGGCGGGGAGGGGCTGCAGCTCGACCTGTCAGGCTCGTTCGCGCGGACCCGTCCCGGTGCGGCGCTCAAGCCGCTGAACCTGCTCGGCAACAGCTTCGCCGGCAATGCCAGGCTGACCTATCCGCTGCTGCGCCATCGCCGCTACAATTTGAGCCTGTCGGGCGGCTTGGAATGGATCGACCAGAAGGTCGAGTTCGGGGGGGGCGTCGCCACGCTGACCGACGACAAGCTGCGCGTGTTCTTCGCCAAGCTCGACGGCCATCTCGCCCCGCGTGAGTTGGCGTCGCACTCGGTAGCGGCGACCGGCTCCCTCGAAATCCGCAAGGGCATAAACGGCCTGGGCGCGACGCCGTTCGGCAACAAGGTCGCCTCGCGCTTCGGCGGGCGTCCGGATGCGACGGTGGTACGCGCGGACCTGTCGGTCGGCGCCCGGCTGTTCGGCCCGATCACCGCCAGCCTCTCGACCAGCTGGCAGTACACCGACACGCCGTTGCTCTCCTATGAGGAGTTCGCCGCCGGCGGGCTTTCGATCGGCCGGGGCTATGACCCCTCGGCCGCCTCGGGCGACCGGGCGCTGGGCTCCTCGCTCGAAATCAGTACCGCGCCCTTACAGTTCGCCAAGCGATCGGTGTTCCGGCCCTATGCGTTCCTCGACGCCGTGCGCCTGACCAATATCGGGCCGGGCGCCGATCAGGTGACGCTGCGTTCCGCCGGCTACGGCGTCCGCGCCCAGATCGGCCCGTGGTTCTCGGTCGATGCCGCCTGGGCGCATCCCTTCGACCGGGTGGCCCCCGGCGCGCCCAAGCCCGGCGACCGCTTCCTCGTCAGCCTCACCGCCTCGATCTTCTGAGGAATAGATAGATGTCCGCTCCCCGCCGCCGCTCCAATCGCCGCCTGTTCACCACCTCGGCATTCGGCGCGCTCGCGCTCGCCGCGGTCTGGGCGGCACCCGCGCAAGCGCAGCTCGTCCAGGGGGCCACGCCCGCGCAGAGCAACGGCACGACGCCGACGATCGACCAGTCGGTGCCCAACACCACCACGGTGACGCTGGGCGGATCGCGCACGGTGATCGACTGGGACAAGTTCGACATCAATTCGGGCGACACCGCCAACTTCGTCTTTGCCAATCGCAGCGACATCGTGCTCAACCGCGTGGGCGGCGCGGGCAGCACGATCAATGGCAATCTGAACGGTACGATCGGCTCCACCGGCGGGGCGGTGGGCGGCAATATCTGGATCTACAACGCCAATGGCGTGGTGATCGGTGCCAATGCCCGGGTGAGCACCGGCGGCCTGCTCGTCACGACGGCGGGGCTGGACCGTGCGACCGACAGCAGCGCGGGCGGCTTCCTCGACGGCAGCTCGACCAGCTTCGGCTTCACCGGGGCGGGGACCGGCAACATCACCGTGCAGAACGGCGCGCAGATCACCAGCCACGGTGGTGCGATCGCGCTGGTGGCGCCGGTGGTCACCGCCGAGGCCGGATCGAGCATCTCGGCGCAGGATGGCGGCAACGTGCTCGTCGGCTCGGCGTCCAAATACCAGATCAGCTTCCGGCCGACCTCGACCGACGACATGGACCTGCTGAGCTTCGAAGTGGCGGACGGCGCCGGCACTTCGAGCACCGATGCAATCTCGCTGGCCGGCGACATCAGCGGCAACCGCGTGTTCGTCGCGGCGGTCTCGAAGTCCGGGCTGCAAGCCAATATTCTCAGCACCGGCACAATCACCGCCACGACTGCCGTAACCGACGAAACCGGTGCGATCGTGCTTAGCGCGAACCACAATATCGTGGGCGCCGCCGCGGTGGCGGCCCCGGTTTCCGGCACCGGCTCGGGCTTCGTCGGGATCTCTGGCGGCGCGCTCGTCGCGCCGTCGGTCAGCGTGCTCGGCACTGACGGCGTCCTGTTGCGCGGCGATGTGACTGCGACGGGCGGCACTGTCGATCTGCGCAGCGACAATGGTGATGTCCGGCAGTTCGCCGGTGTGATCACGGCGGACACGCTCACCGCCAGCGCGCAGACGGGCATCAACTTCAATTCGTTCAGTGCAAACCGGGTCGACAAGCTCGGCGCGCTCAGCACCGTCACGGGCGATCTCGCCTATATCGGCGATGAGGACGGGGTCATCCTCACCGGCGCGATCAGCGCGCCCGGCAAGGTCACGCTCGGCGCGCGCGGTTTCATGGATACTACGACTGGCTCGATCACCGCCGGCAGCCTGGAGCTGTCCCTGGGCGGCGGCGGGTCGTTCAAGGTCAATGGCGACGCCAATATCGGCTACGGCCAGTCCCAAGGGGCGGTGACGGTCCACGCGACCGGCGGCATCACGCTGTCGAACGAGTTCGGGATGCTGCTCGGCAACCAGCTCTCGCTGACTGCGGACACCGGCGCGATCCGCGAGACCGGTGGCTTCATCTCGGGCGGGGGCGCCGTCGTCGCCAATGCCGCTGGTGAGATCGACCTGCGTGGGGCCAACAGCTTCACCAGCCTTACGGCCAATTCCGCCGATGGCGAGAACATCACGGTCAACGCGACCGGCAATCTCGACTTCAAGGTGAACACCTTCTCGAGCGCGCGGTTCACCGTCGGGGGCGATGCGACGTCTTCGGGCACGAACGCTCTGATCGCCGGAGGTCTGCACGTGACCGCGGGCGGCGCGATCAACCTCAGCTCCGACGGCGGTGACGCCGCGTTCGGGGACCTGCAGGCCAACGGCAACATCATGCTCGCGATGGACGGCGTGCTCCGGCTCGGCGGCGTCGTGCAGGCGAATGGCGGCACCGCGAGCTTCACTTCGCGGAGCGGCGCGATCCAGCAGTCCTCCGGCAGCATTACCGCAAGCGCGATCATATTCGACGCCGACAGCACGATCACCCAGACCAACGGCGCCTTCGTCCAGACGGGTGGCCTGTCGCTCACCAGCGGCGGTACCGCGACGCTGGGCAGCGCGAACAGCTTCACCAGCCTCCAGGACCTGCACGTCGGCGGCGACCTGACGCTGCGCAATGCCGGCACGATCAACCTCACCCCAGTGTCGAGCGGTGGCTACACCGCGGGTGGCCAGCTCAACCTGACGTCCGATAACGGCGATATCATCAGCCCCAATGCCATCGCCGCATCGCGCATCACCGCTTCGGCCTGGGGATCGATAGGCCTTTCGGGCGCGATCGACTCGCTGGGCGCCGTGGCCGCCGGCGGCATGATTGGAATCACGTCCAACCGCGCGCTCTCGGTGACGGGCGACGTCGTCGCCGGAACCAATGTCAGCCTGTCCGGGACGTCGATCGGCCAGGGTGCCGGCACGACGATCTCCGGCAACGACGTCACGCTCAATGCCACGGCTGGAGCGATCGACCAGCATGCCAGCGGCAGCGTCAGCACCAGCAATTATCTCGAAGCGCATGCGACCACCGACCTGCTGCTGCGTGGTGCGAACAACCTGGGCTACCAGGACCCGTACCTCACCGCGGGCACCGGCAAGGACGTCACGATCCGCGCGATCGGCGACTTCCGCTATAACAGCTACGGTATCACCGTCGGCACGCTGACGCTGATCTCCGACGCCGGCAGCATCCGCCAGGGCAGCGGCATCTATGCCGACACGCTGATCGCGCAGGCGGCGACCGGGCTGCGGCTCGATGGCGGCGGCGTCGGCAACACCGTCACCACCGTGGGCGGGCTCAGCACCGCCAGCGGCGACATCATGTTCGTCGAAGGCAATGGCTTCGATATCGCCGGCGACATCAGTGCGCCTGGCTTGGTCCAGCTTGGCACTAGCGGGGCGATCAACACCAACTCCGGCCACCTTTCCGCCGGCACGCTGGAAGTGACTGCGGGCGGCGGTGCCGGCTTCGATGTGCTGGGCAACATCAAACTGGGGGCGGTGACCGTTTCCGGCGGCAATTTCTACCTGGGCAGCAACGGCAATATCGAGCTGACCGGCCTGGTCGACACCGGCACCAGCAACCTGACGCTGTCCACCACCAACGGCGCGATCACCAGCAATGGCGGCTCGATCAAGGCCTTTTCGACGACGGCGGACGCCACCGGCGCGATCACGCTCGTCGGCTCCGGCTTCGCCAATTTCTGGGCAACCTCGAGCGGTGGCGGCGCCATCCATCTCAGCAGCGACAACGATCTCGGCTTCGCGGCCAACACCACCGGCACCCTCACCGTCGAGACCAGCGGGCAGGCGAGCAACACCGGTGACGTGATCGCGAGTTCGGTGTCGATCACCGCGGGCACCGGGATTGGCCTGGTCAACACGGGTTTCACGGTCGATATCGGCAGCTTCAGCCATCTCGGCACCGATGACGGCCTGATCAGCATCGACCTCAACGGTGACATCAAGCTCGATGGCGACGTCACCGCAGGCGGCGCGGGTAATACCGTCAGCCTGACCTCGGGCGGGAGCATCCTGCAGAATTCGGGCACGATCACCGGCGACATCATCAAGCTGAGCGGCGCCTCCGCGATCACCCAGGCGAGCGGCGCGGCGCTGCACGGCGGCGCGCTGTCGCTCACCAGCAGCGGCAATGTGGCGCTGGGCCAGGCCAACGACTTCACCAGCATCGCCGATCTCTCGATCGGCGGCGACCTGACGCTGCGCAACCTGGGCAGCATCGATCTCGATCCTACGGTCGGCGGCGGCGCCACCCTGGGCGGTGCGCTGACCGTGACCTCGGACATCGGCGACATCAGCGCCGGCAATGTCGTCACCACCACGAAGCTGACCGCCACGGCGCTGAACGGGTCGATCCTGCTTGGCGGCGGCGGTCATCTGATCGGCTCGCTCGGTGCGATGACCGCGGGCGGCGACATCGAGATCGGCACCGATCTCCCCGGCTTCGCCCTCACCGGCGACATCACCGCCACGAATGTGACTCTGCTCGCGATGAATGGCGGGATCACCCAGAACGCCGGCACCAAGATCACTGCGGACACGCTGAACGCGACCGCCAACAACAACATCACGCTTGACCAGGCGAACGCGGTCACCACGGTGAGCGGGCTCAACGCCAATCTGTTCACCAGCGGCCACAGCATCACCTTCCGCAACGATGGCAACATCATTCTCAACGGCCGGATCGACGCCACGGGCGGCGCGCTCCGGCTGACTTCGAACACCGGCGGCATCACCCAGAACACCGGCGCCGGCATCTATGTCCGCGCGAACCAGCTCTTCCTGAGCGGCGCCAGCGACCTGTTGCTCAGCAGCACCAGCAACGACATCGCCACGCTTGGCGGCGCGACGAGCACCAATGGCGGCATCCTCTATCGCGACGCCAATGGCTTCGACATCGCGGGCAACATCACCGCGACCACAGCTGTCACCGGGGGCGTTTCGCTGCGCACGGCCGGTGCGGGGTCGATCACTCAGAGCGGCGGCATCATCGACGTCGACTATCTCGGCGTGATCACCACCGGCGCCAGCACGGTCACGCTCAACCAGGCGAACCGGATCCACAGGCTCATCGCCACCTCGGGCAACGGCGCGCTTTCGCTCAACACCACCACCGATCTCCTGATCGACCAATCCGTCTATTTCGCTACGATCTCGCTGAGTTCGGGCGGGGCGATCACCCAGAGCATTAACGGCTCATTCTCGGCGGGCACGGCCAATCTGAGCGCGGTCACCGGGATCAACCTGCCGGGCGCATCCCTTGTCGGCAACAACGGCATCCTCAATCTCGGCACGATTACCAACACGACCAGCGGCGGCATCAACATTGTCAGCTATAGCGCGTCGCAGCTCACGCTCGCCGGCAACATCAATGCTGCGGGCCAGACGGTGTCGATCACCGATCTTTCAGGTAACATCTTCCAGGGCGGCGGCATTGTCACGGCCGATACGCTGAGCCTCTCCGCGACCAATGGTATCAGCGTCGGGCGCAACAACCAGGTCGGCAATCTCGGCACATTCGCTTCGACGATGGGGCCGATCGTCTTCACCAATGCCGGCAGTTTCAATGTCACCCAGTCGATCAATGCGGGCTCCAATACCCTTGCGCTGACGTCGCTATTCGGCGCCCTCACCCAGAACGCGGGCACCACGCTCACCGGCGGCAGCATCGGGCTGCAGGCTGGTACCACTCTCACTCAGGGCAGCGGCGCCACGCTGCACGGCACCAATCTGTCGCTGACCAGCGGCGGCAATACGACGCTGGGCGAGGCCAACGACTTCACCACCCTCACCGACCTTGCGGTGGGCGGCGACCTGACGCTGCGCAATCTCGGCAACATCGATCTCAGTCCGATCCTCGGGGGGACCGGCGGATATCGGACGGGTGGCGCGCTCACCCTGATCTCCGATACCGGGAACATCCTCAGCACCAACTCCGGTATCGACACCTCGCGCCTGACCGTGAGCGCGGCGGGTTCGATCAGCCTCGCCGGCACGATCGCCTCGCTCGGTACCATCACTGCCGGCCAGTCCATCCTGCTGACCACCAACAACGGCAGCATGGTGCTGACCGGCAATGTCACCGGCCGGAACGTCAGCCTCTACGGCAATACCGGGCTCAGCCAGACCGGCGGCATCATCGATGCCGACCGGCTCAACGTCATCACCAATGGCGACATCTCGCTGACCGGGGCGAACCAGATCGATGTAGTCGGGCGGCTCGACACCGACCAATACGACAGCGGCACCGGCCACGACATCACGCTGCGCAATGTCGGCGCGATCGTGCTCGACTATCAGATCGAAGCGCCCGGCGGCACCGTCTCGCTCATCTCGGACACGGGCGGGATCAGCCAGACCAGCTTCAGCGACCGCTTCATCGCCGGCACGCTCAAGGCCGATGCAGCCGGCGACATCGTGCTCGACTATGCAGGGAACGCTATCAGCCATCTGGGCGCGATCCGCAGCCAGGGCGGCGGCGTCACCATCGTCGATGCGAATGCCTTCGACCTGACGGGCCAGGTGCGTGCCGCCGGTGCGCTTTCGCTCACCTCGGGCGGGGCGATCACCACCAATGGCGGTCTGGTCGTCGCGGGCGGCCTGCTCAACGTCTCGGCGACCAGCGCCAATCTGGTCGCGGGTAACAACATCCAGCTCGGCACCGTCACCACCAACGGCAATTTCGCGATCGATACCGACGGCAATCTCACCGTCGCCGGCCTGCTCAACACCAATGGCGGCGACGCGACGCTGAAGGCGAATTTCGGCACGATCGGGCACGGCGCCAGCGGCACGATCACGGCCAACAAGGTCACCGCCACCGCGCGCGACAGCATCACGCTCGACAGCACCGGCAATGCGATCGTCTGGGCGAGTTCGAGCAACGGCGGCGCCATCAATCTCACCGGCAATGCCGATATCTTCTTCAAGATCGACACGGCCGGCGACCTGACGGTCGATGCCGGCGGCATCGCCGGCAACAACGACAGCGTGATCGCCAATTCGGTGGGGATCAACGCGGACGGTGGTGTCTATCTGAGCGACCAGACCGTCACCATCAATGTCGGCAGCTATCGTTATCTGACCTCGTCGGCCGGTGCGATCGACGTCGAGAACCAGGGTGACATCAACCTCGACGGCGATGTCACCGCAAGCGGCGGGACCGGCTCCAACTATGTCCGCCTGAACTCGAGTGGTGGCTCGCTCCAGCAGTACAGCGGCACGATCAGCGGTTACAGCGTCGAGCTCGATGCCGCCCAGTCGGTCCTCCAGGACGCCCGCGCGAAGGTGGTGACCGGCGATTACGGCCTGAGCCTCCGCGCCACCGATGTGTCGCTGATCGGCGCCAACGAGATCAGCGCGATCAGCACGTATACGGTCACCCATGACCTGACGCTGCGCGCGGTCGGCACGATCAACATGAGCGGATCCGCCAACCAGGCCGGCAGCAACCACTACACCACGCTGATTTCCGATACCGGCGACATCATCGGCGGCCCGATCAACGCCGACAGGCTGAGCGCCACTGCCGCCAACGGCAAGCTCGTCTTCAACTATGGCAACAATCACATCGGTTCGCTCGGCGCCCTGACCGCCAAGAACACCGGCGGCACCGATATCGACATCTTCAGTGACTCGCTGCTCGCCCTGACGGGCAACATCACCGGCGGTGGCGTCAATATCTACGCCACGCAGGGGATCAGCCAGACCGCCGGCGCGATCACCGCGGACCGGCTGTTCACCGGCACGAGCGGCGACCTGCTGCTCGGCGGCGCGAACAATTTCGGTCAGCTGCTCGATTTCGGCCACGGCAACGGCAAGAACGTCACGATCCGCAACCTTGGCAGCATCACGCTGCCGGGCACCGCCAACAGCTTCGGCACGCTCACGCTGACGTCGGATACCGGCAGCATCGGCCAGACGAGTGCTATCGCGGTCGCTACGCTGATCGCGAACGCCGCCACCGGCATCAATCTGACCCAGGCCAACAACTTCACGACGCTCACCGGACTGACCACCGCCACCGGCGACATCCGGATCGCGGACACCAACGGCTTCGCCATCGAGGGCAACATCACCGCGCCCGGCACCGTCGCGCTCGCCAGCGGTGGCAATATCACCACCGGCACCACCACGGTCGGCGTCGTCACGACGCCGCATGGCAAGGTCGATGCCGACACGCTCACCGTTTCCGCAGTCAACGCCACGGTCTACACCGCCGGCGACATCAATTTGGGCGCGTCCTCGGTCAACAGCGGCTTCACGCTGGTCGCCGATGGCAGCATCGACCTGACCGCGACCAGCAACTTCTTCGCCGCCAGCCTGATCGCCAATATCGGCTCGATCACCCAGAGCGCCGGCATCGTGACCGGCAACACCGTGCTCACCGGCGCGGCCGGCAGCATCACGCTCGACAAGGCCAACAGCCTCAGCAGCTTCGGTGGCACGTCGCAGGGCGGCGGCACCGTCACCTTCAACAATGCCGGCGCCTCCACGCTCGACCTCACCGTCAGCACCACGGGCAACGCGGTCGTCACCACCGCGGGCGGCGTGCTCGGAGCCTATATTCGGGCGGGCGACCTGTCGCTCACCGCAGGCGGGGCGATCGACCTCACGTTCAATACGGACGTGACCAGCGTCAGCAAGCTGATCACGACGTCGGGGAATGTGCTGCTCACCGACGCCAACAGCTTCCAGATCCTCGGCGACGTCACCGCCGGTACGAGCACGCTGGGCACCGTGGACCTGCGGGCGAATACGGGCGGAATCTCGCAGTTCGGCGGCACGATCACCGGCGACGACGTCCACCTCACCAGCGTGGGCAACCTGAGCCAGATCGGCACCACCAGCCGGGTCGTGGCCAACACCATCGCGCTGAGCAGTTACGCGATCATCTTCAACGGTGCGAACAGCTTCAACAGCGCCGGCAGCTCGGTTTCCGTCGCCACGAATGGCGGCCTGATCCTGCGCAACGCAGGATCGATCGATCTCGACGCACTCGGCGGCTTCACCTCGGGCGGCAACCTGGCGCTGACCTCGGACAATGGCTCGATCACTTCGACGGGCGCCATAAGCGCCACCGCGCTGTCCGCGATTGCGGAGCGTGGCACCATCAGCTTCGGCAACGCCGCCAACAGCTTCACCTATCTCGGCGCTCTCAGCGCCTCGGGCGATGCCACGATCACGACGAGCAGCACGTCGCTCAGCCTGCTCAACAACGTCGCTGTCGGCGGCAGGCTTACGCTCGGTGCGCAGGGTGCGATCATCCAGACCAGCGGCACGCTAACCGCCGCGTCGCTCTATGCCACCGCCGGCGGCGCTACCGGCGCGATCACGCTGGGTGCTGCCAACGACGTCGGTACGCTGGGCGCGCTCACCGCCGATGGCGATGTGCGCTTCCACGACATCAACGGCTTCCAGATCGCCGGCAATGTGCGCGGCGACCATGTCACGCTCATCGCGGATGCCGGCGAGATCCGTGAGAACAGCGGGACCGTTATCGCCAACCATCTCACCGCCTCGGCGGTCGATGGGCTGGTGCTCAGCCAGATCGGCAACCAGATCCACACCGTCGACGGCCTGACCAACAGCAGCAGCGCCGCCAATGTCGGGATCGCCATCGCCTCCGATGTCGACATGCACATCGCCGGCGATGTGACCGCGCCGGGCCAGTATGTCTATTTCTTCGTCGGCGACGGCGACCTCACGCAGGACAGCGGCACGATCACCGGTGGATATCTGCGGCTCCGCCTGATGAACGGCAGCGCCACGCTGGGCGCCAACGCGCTCGACAATCTCGATTCCATCCAGATCGACGGCGGCGACTTCGCCGCCAATTCAAACCTGTCGACCGGGGTGCTTGGCCTGAACGGCAACATCGTGGTCAGCGGCACCACCACGATCACCAATGCCGCCGGCATTACCCAGGGCCCGGGCGGGGTGATCAACACCTATAATCTGAACCTGAACACCGCCGGCACGCTCGACATGGGCAATGTCATCAACATCGTCGGCGGCCAGGCCAATATCACGATGGGGAGCGGCAGCTTCCTGTCCTATGGCGACCTCAACCTCCGGCTGAACGCCACCGGCGCGGCGACGATCACCTCGGGCGGCAACATCAATTTCACCGGCGCGGGCTCGTCCTCGGCCGGCACGCTGACCCTCTCCGCTGCCAACGGCATCTACTCGGCGGCGGGCGCCGGTGGGCAGATCGCCGCCAACCATCTCGGCACGATCACCAACAGCGGCAGCGGCGGCATCGCGCTCAACCTGCTCGGCAACGTCACCCTGGAAGGCGACATCACCGCCGCCGGACAGACCGTCTCGATCACCGCGGAAGACGGCCTCAGCCAGGCGACCGGCAACGTCATCACCGCCAACCGGCTCAACGTCACGACCACCGGCACCAACGCCTCGGCGATCCTGGACAACGCCAATCTGGTCGGCACCTTCGGGTTGAACGTCACCGGCGACGCGACGTTGCGCTCGGCGCTCGCCACCACGATCGCCCAGAGCCTGTCGGTCGGCGGCTCGCTGACCGTGCACACGCCCGCCGACATCACGATGAACAACGGCACCGTGGGCGGCACGCTGGCGCTCTATTCGGGCGGCGCCGTCTACAGCAACGGCTATCTCAGCGCGGACCGGCTCACCGGCAGCGCCAACGGCGATTTCTATCTCGACTTCACCAGCCTCAACACCCTCGACGCGGTCACAAGCGGCGAGGATATCCAGATCAACGGCTCGAACTCGAACCTCGCCATCATCGGCGACGTCACCGCAGCGGGCGGCATCGAGCTCAGCGGCCACACGCTCAACCAGAGCGCCGGCACGATCACCGCCGCCACCGGCATCGGCCTGTCCACCGATGGCGCGATCACCCAGAGCGGTACCGGTCGGATCGTTGCCGGTCGCATTTCGGCAACGGGCGGCGACATCAGCCTGGTCGGGGCGAACCAGGTCGGCGCGACCGGCAACTATCTCAACTCGAGCGGGCTCGCGATCGCGTTCCGTAACCAGGGCGACATCGTCGCCAACAGCGACTTCAGCTTCTATTACGGCGGGGGTTTGCTGACGCTGATCTCCGATACCGGATCGATCACTCAGTCCACTGCCCTGGGTGTCGGTTACGTCAAGCTTCAGGCGGCGACTGGCATCGACTTCAGCAACTCGGGCAACACGATCGGTTCGATCTCCGAGGCGACCAACAGCACCAGCGGCGGCATCGTGCTGACCAACAGCGGCGATCTGCGCATCGACGGCGGCATCACCGCGACCGGCCAGGCGGTTTCGCTCACGTCGCTCAATGGCGCGGTCAGCCAGGCCGCGGCCGGCATGATCTCCGCCCAATCGCTTGGCGTCAGCGCCCAGACCGGCGTGCAGCTCCACGCGAACAACAACATCCGCGAGATCGCCGGGCTGTCGAATGCAGTTTCGGGCGGCATCTCGTTCAACAATTTCCTGGGCTATGAACTCACCGGCAACGTCACTGCCGCGGGACAGCAGGTAACGCTCGATTCGACCAGCGGCGGGCTCACCCAGAGCGGCGGCATCATCACCGCCGGCAACATCGCCTCGTCGGCCTATGGCCTGATCCGGCTCGACAGCGCCAACAATGTCGGCAGCACCACGGCCAGTTCCTTCTCCTCGAACGTCGGCAACATCTTCTTCCACTCGGCGAACGCGATCCTGCTCGGCACGGTGAACGCGCCGGGCCTGCTCTCGCTCACTGCGGACAGCGGCGACATCACCCAGACGGTCGCGATCACGGCCGACCGGCTGGCTGCCAGCGCCGTCGGCGGCGACATCGTGCTCGATCAGCTCAATTCGATCGGCACGCTCAACGCCATCACCGCGCTCGACGGCTTCTCGCTGCGTACCAGCACGGGCCTGGCGCTCGACGGCGAGATCACCGCGCACGACCTGGTGAAGCTTGTCGCTGGCGGCGACATCACCCAGGTCGGCACCGGAGCGATCCACAGCGACTTCCTCGAGGCGACGAGCGGCGTGGGGGCCGCCAACGGCATCAGCCTGCTCAATCACAACCAGGTCGGCAATGCGACGCTGAACTCGAACGGCAAGGACCTGCGCTTCCGCAACACCGGCGACTTTGCGCTCGGCGACATCAGCGCTGCCGGTCACATCGTCGAGATGATCTCGGATACCGGCAGCGTCACTCAGCTCGCCGGCACGTCGATCCTTGCTGGCACCTTCTCGGCGACCGGCACCAATGTCGTGCTCGACAACACCGGCAACCGGATCAGCCGCATCGGCCTGATCTCGACCGGGTCGGACCTCAGCCTGCGCAACGACGTGGCGCTGCAGATCGACGCCATCGATGCCGGCAGCCACAATGTCACGATCTACAATGGCGGCGACATCAGCGGCGGCAACATCACTGCCAACCTCCTGACCGTGAACCCGATCGGCGGCGGCGTCTTCCTGAACACCGCCAGTCACGTCAGTTCGATCGGCGGATTCAACGGCTACCAGTTCGAGTTCGTCAACGACGGCAGCTTCACCATAGCGGGTGCGCTCCAGAACGGGATGTTCCAGACCTTCCTGACCAGCCAGAACGGCTCTATCTCGATGGCGGGCGGTGCGGTCAACAGCGGCGGCGTCACGCTTCAGGCGGCGACCGGCATCTCGATCACCGGCAATCTGAGCTATGTCTACGGGGCGACCACGACCACCGGCGACGTCTCGATCCTGTCGGGCCTGCTCGATATCCAGGGCGATATTCGCGGCGACACCGTCACGCTGGGCGGCACCGCGAATGGTGGCTTCGTGCGCCAGACCTCCGGTTCGATCACCGCCAATCTGCTTAATGCCAGCGGCTATGGCAGTGTGACCCTTGATGGCGCCGCCAACCATATCGCCGCGCTCGGCACGCTGAGCAGCAGCTTCGGCGACGTCGTGATCAAGAGCCTCGACGCGGTCGCGCTGACCGGCAACATCGATGCGAGCGGCTATTTCAGCCTCGATGCCGGCGGCGCGGTCGACCAGACCGGGGGGCGGATCAAGGCGGGCTGGCTCTACGTCAACGCTGCTGGCGACGTCACGCTCGATGCGGCCAATCTTGTCGATGCCGGCGGCACCGTCTCGCTGAGCGGCGACAACGTGACCTTCGTGAACGACGGGACCTTTACCGTCGGCGGGATCGATGCCGGGACCACCGGCGCGATCGACCTGACTTCGACCAATGGCAATATCTGGCAGTCGGGCGTGATGAACGGGGGCTCGCTCGCCGCGACGGCGCATGGCTCGATCTCGTTCAACCAGAGCAATGTGATCGGCACTCTCGCCAAGCTCAGTGCCGGCACCGAGCTGACCTATTACGGCTCGACCGCCTATGCGCTGACCGGCGACGTCACCGCCGGCACCACTGCCTCGCTGAACGGCGGCGCGGGCATCACCCAGACCGGCGGCAGGATCACCGCCCAGTCGCTGGCGGTCAATGCGGGTAGCGCCGATCTGCGTCAGGCCAATGTGGTCGATCAGCTCGGGCTGGTCACCACCAGCGGCGATTTCCTCTTCCGCAACGTCGGCGACATCGAGCTCTGGGCCAGCGGCAACAGCGTCGTCGGCGGCAAGTTCGGCCTCTATTCGGATACCGGCAGCGTATCCAACCCCGGCGCTCTGTTCACCGCCAACACGGTCGATGTCACCGCGGCTGGCAACATCGATCTGAACGGCGGCACCTTCAACTATATCGATCGGCTGGTGTCGCAGAACGGCGGCATTACGGTCATCACCACCGCCAACATCCTGGGCGGCAACCTGATCTCGGCCGTGAACGGCACGGTCGACCTCACCGTCGGCCGCATCACCGCGGACTCGGTCAAGGCCAGCCTGCTCAACGTCGATGCCACCGGCAACGATATCGAACTGACCGGCGACAATCTGATCGACCGCCTCGGCTATCTGTTCGGCAACAATATCTCGGTCGGCGTCGGCCAGACCGCGATCACCGGCTATATCAACGCCGCCAACAGCATCGCCTTTGTCCGTTCGGGCCTGGCGACCGATTTTGCGCTCGGCATGGGCCTGAACGGCGCGCTGCGGGCGCAGATGATCAGTCTCAGCAACACCGGCAGTGCCGGCACCGCGACGCTGACCGGCATCATTGCGTCGTCGAGCCAGCTCGAGCTCAATCTAAACTTCAACGGCGATGCCAGCGTCACCACCTCGATGGGCGGCATCTATCTTAACAGTGCGGTGGTGGACGGCGATCTGTACCTTCGCGCGTACAACGCGATCACCGCCTCCGGCGCGCACAGCGCCATCAGCGGCACGATCAGCGCCCAGAACATCACCGGCGACATCAGCCTGAATTTCGGCACCGACACTGTCGGCCATTTCGGCGATATCCTGACCGGCAGCGGCTATATCGGGCTCGGCGCCGCGTCGGTGGATCTCACCGGAGTCGTCCAGGCGGGCGGTGGGGGCGGTGTATTCCTCAGCGCCGGCAACGGTTCGGTCACCCAGGCCAGCGGTTCGATCGTCAGCGCCGCCAATATCGAGGGCATGGCCACCGGCAACTTCCTGCTGACCGGCGCCAACCATATCTCGGCGCTGGGCACGATCACCGCCACGAACGGTGACATCGCGGTCGCAACCGATCGTTCGCTGACCATCGTTGGCGATGTCACGACCGATCGCAGCCACAGCATCTCGCTGATCAGCACGCTGGCGTCGGGGCCGGCGATCCAGAACAGCGGCACCGGCGTGCTGCACACCGGCACGCTCAACATCCAGGCGATCGGCGACGTCGTCCTCACCAACCAGGACATCCTGCGCCTCGGCCTGATCGACCCGACGCTGTTCAGCTTCTCGCAGGCAGCCGATTTTGACATAACCGCGGATATCGTCGCCGACGCCGTCCAGCTGACTTCGACCGGCGGCCAGATCACGCAGTCGGGCGGGGCGATCACCGCCAGTTCGACCACGCTGTCGGCGCGGAATGGCATCAGCCTGCTGGGCAACAACCGTTTCGGCACGCTCTCGCTGAGCACCATGACCGGCGACATCGGCATCAGGAATGTCGGCGACCTCGTCCTTACCGCGCTCGCCAGCCCGGGCGATGCTAGCGTCACCGTGGCAGGCGGCAGCCTGACGATCGGCTCGCCCACCGTCACCGCGGCCGGCAACCTATCGCTCGAGGCGGACAGCTTCGTCTCGATCACCTCGGCGATCGACGCGGGCGGCGATGTCTCGGTGACCAGCCACAATGGCGCGGTCAGCCTGTTCACCGTCCGGGCCGGCGACGACATCGCGGTCTCCGCGGCGACGGCGGTGTCGATCGTGGGGGCGTCGATCGGCACGAGCGGTGTCGACAACGAAGCCGATGACCACAACATGCTGTTCAGCGGCAGCGGCGTGACCCTCGGCGCGGTCAGCCCGGCGAGCATCTCGGCGGACAATACCCTGGAGTTCAACGGCTGGACGGGCAGCGCGGCGATCAACGCGGGCGCGGGCGGCGCGACCGTCAATCTCTACCGCATGAACAATGCGCTCTCGGTCGCCGCCGTCTCGGGCGCGGTCCAGGCCCAGGTTAATACGGGCGACCTGATGCTGGGCACCGTTTCGGGCGGCAATGTCTCGCTGCGCTCGGTGCTGGGTTCGGTCAATGCGACCGGGGTGACCGTCACCGGCGACTACACGCTGTGGAGCGGCGCCGGCTTCAACGCGGGCGCGCTGTCGCCCTGTGGCTGCGGCATCGTCAACCTGACCATCACCCAGGACAACGGCAACCTCTTCCTGCCGACCTCGATCGGCGCGACCGGGAACATCCTGATCAAGATCGCGGCCGGCGCGCTCGACGCCGACACCGGCGTCCAACTCGGCGCGAACGGGGATGTGGAGATCCGCGCCGCCAATATCGGCATCGGCGGCCTCAGCGGGAACAATGTCACGCTGGTCGCCAATGCAGGCACGATCGACGTTCGCAATTTCCTGCTCGTCGCCAACGACTATACGCTCACCGGCCGCAATTTCGCGGGCGCGGCGCTTGCGCCGGGCGGCACGCGCGGCGGCACCTGGGCGCTGACCGCCACGGGCGCGCTCGACATGGGCGGCGCGACGCTCGAATATGACGGCGACATCGACTTCTCGGTCGCCGGCCTGCTCAGCAACGGCACGATCCGCTCGCTGTCCGGTGCGGTGACGGGCACCGCCAATTCGGCCGATGTCTACCAGCTGATCGCGGCGACCGACCTCGACGTCTCCGCCACCAGCGGCAGCTTCACGATCTTCCAGGCTATCGCCGATAGCGGCAGCGCGACGCTTCGCAGCAGCCAGGCGCTCAACGTGACCGGCAGTATCGAGGCGGGCACCAACGCCAGCGTGTCGGCCCAGTTCGGCGCCGCCACGGTCGGCAATGCCAGTGCGGGCGGCGATATCAGTGTCTATTCGCTGTTCGGCAACGCCACGCTGCGCCAGGCGAAGCTCACCGGCGCGACCGGTAGCCTTAGCGTGCAGAGCGTTATCGGCGCGGCGAAACTTGGCGCGGACGATGACGCTTCGATCACCGGCGACCATTATTTCGAGCGCGCGGCGGGCTCCACCGGCACCGTCTCGATCCTCGGATCGACCGGCGCCCGGGTGTATCTCGACCATTCCGCGGCGCTGGACCTGGTTCAGGCCAACACGGCCTGGGTCGAGGTGCAGCATGGCAACCTGTCGATCGACACGCTTGCCGGGCTTGCTGGCGACGCCACCGCCATCACCGGGGCGGGTTCGATCTTCGTGAATTCCGCCCGGGGCGGAGTTCTCCTGCTCGAGGCCAGTGGCGGCAACCTGACGCTGGGCGGCGCCGGGATCACCGCGAACGGTATCCATCTGGTGGCCGACGGCACCGTCGACACTACTGCGATCAGCAACCTTTCCGGCCAGTATATCGAGATCGTGGGATCGACGATCCGCGCGGCGTCGCTCAGCTCGAGCGGTGATGCCGACCTGTCGAGCACCAATGGCGGGATCACGCTCGACAACCTGACCGCTTCGGGCGTGGCGTTCGTCAGTGCGTTTGGCGACCTGGCGATGAACCAGATCTCGGTCGGCGGCCTCAGCGATTTCGTGGCAGGCGGCGAAGCCACGGTGCGCGGCGTGATCGCAGGCAATGGCTTCACTCTGACGGGGCAGGGCAATGTCACGCTAGGCGCCGATGCCGGAACGCTCGCGGCTGCCGGCAACGATATCCAGGTCGGTGGAACGCTGGGAGGCTGCGGGTGCTTCACCGGCGGCGCGACGGTGATCTCGCTTGGCGGCAACGTGTCGGTCAACCTTACCAGCGCGATCGGCGTCTTCGACCGCGTTACCGCCGACGCCGGCGATGTCAGCATCGCGAACGCCTCAGGCGATCTCGGGATCAACCTGCTGCGTGGCAACGACATCACCGTCTCGACGCCGGGTCAGCTCAGCATCATGGACGCGCAGAGCAGCGGTGGCAGCTATGCGCTGACCGCGGCGGACTTCGGCACCTTCACGCTCAGCCCCTCGCTGTTCGGCGGGGCCACCCGCCTCGGCGACGTGACGATCATCGACACCGATGGCGATCTCAATTCCACCGGGTCGCTCAATTCCTCGGGCGATATCCGGGTTGAAGCGCGGGACGGCGCTATCACCGGCGGACTGGCGCTGACCGCAGCCGGCGACGTCACCGCCATTGGTCAGGGCGTTGCCCTGCAATGGGCAGAGGGCCGCGACGTCACGATCGATGCCGGCACCGGCACGGCCGCGATCTCGAACACGCTCAGTGTCGGCCGAAACTATACGGTCACCGCCGGCAACTTCTCGGGCAATGCTCTGGCCTCCGGTGGCGCGAACACGGGCTCGCTCGCCATCACCGACACGGTCGGCGATTTCGACTTCGGCACGACCGACTTCGCCTTTGGCGGCGCGATCGACATCGACGCGTCGCATGGCTTGCTCAACATCGGTAACCTGCAGGCAGGTAACGCGATCACGCTGAACGCCGGCGGCAATCTGACGCTGGCCAGCGCGAAGCTGACGTCCACCGGCACCAACAGCTTCTCGCTCGTCTCGGGCGGGGACCTGCAGTTCGGCGCCGCCAATACGGCTTCGGTCGTTGGCACCAATATCTTCAGCAACGCGGGGTCGCTGGCGAGCGGCACGAGCATCCAGGCGGACGGCAATCTCGCGATCAACCTTCATCAGGCCGACGGCCTTGGCGCGATCGAGGGCGGCACGGTGCAGATCGCAGTGGCGGCCGGCGATTTCTCGGCTGGCGACATCGATGCGGTGGGCGCTCTCTTGGTGCAGGGGCCGGGCGGCACGCTCGCGCTGGGTAACCTGACCACCAGCGCCGGCCTCATCAACGTCGGCGGCCAGGGCAACACGACGCTGGGCAATGTGTCGGGCCACTTCGTGATCACCCTCGGCGCCAGCCTGGGCAATCTGAGCGTCGGCGCCGTTACCGGCGGTGACGTGTCGTTCTCGGTGGCGGGCGGCATCGACGCCGCCGGCATCTCGGCCAGCACGCTCGGCGTGGTCGCGATGGGCGGCAACGTCAATCTCGACAATGGCGGGACCGGTTCGCACATCGGCAGCCTGGCCAGCGTGACGGTCGGCAACGGCAACCTCGCACTGCGCAACCTTCAGGGCCTCAGCCTCGACGGCGTGATCGAGGTGAGCGGCGTGCTTGACCTGCAGGTCACAGGCGGGCTGACCCAGAATGCCTGGTACATCGTCGCCGATCGCCTGCAGGGCAATGTGACCGGCGCGGCGACGCTGGGTGGTGACAACCGCATCGGCACGCTTGCCGCCTTCTCGGCAAATGGCCTTAGGCTCAACAACGCCACCTCGCTGGTGATCGACGGCCCCGTCCAGGGCAATGGCGGCGCGGTGACGATCGCCTCGCATGGCGGGCTGGAAATCAGCCCCAATGGCAGCATCGTCTCCGCCGCTTCGGGCGATGCGATCGTGCTCGCCTCGGACGGCCGGTTCACCAACCTGGCCGGGGCAGGCGCGCTGAGCGCCTCGAACGGCCGCTGGCTGGTCTATGCCCAGACGGGCGGCAATCCCGGCGCCTCCGACCCGCTCAACGATTTCGGCGGGCTGGCGGGGACCAGCTATTATGGCGACGCCTATGATTTCGGCACCGGCAGCTTCGCTACCGCGCCGAATGCAGGCAATCGCTTCGTCTATGGCTATCGCCCGGTGCTGACGGTCACCCCGTCGAGCCTGCACCTCGTCTATGATGGCACCGTGCCGAACGTCACCACGACGATCACCGGTCTGGTCAATGGCGACAGTGCCGCCAATGCCTATGGCGGCGCGGCAGCGATCAGCGGCGTCGGCAGCGATGCCGGCACCTATTTCGCCTATAGCTCGCTGGGCACGCTCAGCTCGGAGATGGGTTACACCTTCGCCTTCGTGCCCGGCACGGTCGTGATCGATCCGCGCGTGATCAGCGCGATACTGACCGCCAACGACAAGACCTATGACGGCATGCTGGGCGCCACTGGCACGCTGAGCCTGAACGGGTTGATCGCGGGCGACACGGTGTCGGCGAACAGCACCGGCATGGCCTTTGACGGCAAGAATGCCGGCACGCATCTCGTCACGGCGAACGGCATCACCCTGTCGGGCGCTGATGCGGGCAACTATGTCCTTTCGGCCGGCAGCACGACTGCGCTGGCGGAGATCCTGGTCAAGGCGATCACGGCGACGCTGTCGGCTAATGGCAAGACCTATGACGGCACTACCGCCGCCACCGGCACGCTGGGCCTTGGCGGGCTGATCGGCAACGACCAGGTGAGTGCGGCCGGCAGCTATGCCTTTGACAGCAAGAATGCGGGCACGGGCCGTACGGTCACTGCAAGCGGGATCACCCTGTCGGGGGTGGACGCGGGCAACTATGTGCTGACCGGTACCAGCGCGACGGCGCTGGCGGACATCCTTGCCAAGGCGATCACCGCGACCCTGTCGGCCAATGGCAAGACCTATGACGGCACCACGGCCGCCACCGGCGCGCTGAGCCTGGGCGGTCTGGTCGGCAACGACCAGGTGAGCGCGGCCGGCAGCTATGCCTTTGACAGCAAGAATGCCGGCGCGGGCCGCACGGTGACTGCTAGCGGGATCAGCCTCTCGGGCGTGGATGCGAGCAATTATGTGCTGACCGGCACCAGTGCGACGGCATTGGCGGACATCTTGGCCAAGTCGATCACGGCGACCCTGTCGGCCAACGGCAAGACCTATGACGGCACCACGGCCGCCACCGGCGCGCTTGGGCTGAACGGCGTGGTCGCCGGTGACGCGGTCTCGGCGATCAGCGCCGGCATGGCCTTCGACAGCAAGAACGCGGGCACGGGCCGCACGGTGACCGCGAGCGGGATCGGCCTGTCGGGCGGCGACGCGGGCAATTATGTGCTGACCGGCACTACCGCGACCGCGCTGGCCAATATCCTCGCCAAGGCGATCACCGCCACGCTGGCGGCGAACGGGCGGGTCTATGACGGCACCACGGCCGCCACCGGCACGCTCGGCCTGAGCGGTCTTATCGCGGGTGACACGGTTGGCGTCACTGCCGCGGGCATCGCCTTCGACAGCAAGCATGCCGGCACCCGCACCGCAACCGCCACGGGTCTGGCACTCAACGGCGCCGATGCGGCCAACTACACGGTCAGCGGCACCGCCAGCGGCAGCGCCGTGATCTCCCCCAAGGCGATCAGCGCCACCGCCACGGCGGACAGCCGGACCTATGACGGCACCACCACCGCCACGGGCCGCATCGCGTTGACCGGGCTGATCTCGGGCGACACGGTAACCGGTACGGCGAGCTATCGCTTCGCCGATGCCAATGCCGGCACCGGCCGCACGGTGCAGGTGAGCGGCCTTGCGCTCTCGGGCGCGGACGCGGCGAACTACACCGTCACCCTGTCGAGCACGCCGGTTACCGCCGACATCACCCGCCGTGCGGTCACGGTGACCGTGGCCGACATGACCAAGCTTCTCGGCCAGCCCGACCCCGCTTTCACCTATGCCGTCACCGGCGGATCCGTGGTGAGTGGCGACAGCTTCGGCGGTGCGCTGGCGCGGACTGCGGGCGAGCAGGTCGGCCGCTATGCGATCGGGCAGGGGACGCTGGCGCTGTCGGCCAACTACCTGCTCACCGTGATCCCCGGCACGCTGGCGATCACCCTTACCCAATCGGGCGCCGATGCAAGCGACGCCCTCAGGACGCTGCGGGCCGGCGTCGCACCCGGCTTCTCGCTGGATCAGAACCCTTCCCGGAATCTCGAGGGCGACGATCAGGGCGAGGACGAGGGCGACGGCGACAAGTAGCGGGAGAGCCCGCACGACCTTTCGGTGCGGGCTCTCTGCCCCTCAGGGCCGGGCGCTGCGGTTGGGGGAACCGCGGCGCCCTACGCAACGGAACAGTTGCCGTAGACGGCTACAAGGCGGGCAGCAAAGAGGGCCCGCGCAGTCCCCCTGCGCGGGCCCCCACGGCCCCCCCCCAAAGAGGCCGGATGCCGGCACGGCAGCGAAGAGCGGGATTCCAGACCCCTCCGCGCGCCGCGCCGAAGCTCCCTTAGAAGCCGATCTTCACCCGCACCGACGCGCGGCCCTCACGGGTGTTCTCGCCGGCTGCACCTTCCAGCGCGATGCCCAGGCGGACATTCTTGCTGGCCCGGGCATCGATGCCGACGCCGAGCGTGCCGAGCACCGGTGCCATCCGCACGCCGCTCACACCGAAGCTGCCCGTGCCGGCCGGAGCACCCGCGAAGCGCATCGCGCCGAGGGTGTCGAGATCGCCCGAATTGTAGCGCACGCCCATGCTGACCCAGGGCATCGCCTCGCCGGCGCCGGTCTTGACCTTGGCGCCGAGACGGAGCTCGCCCGAGGCCGTGAACAGGTCACGGCTGGCCGAGGCGACCTGGAGGCCGAGGCCGCCCGCGGCGCTCTCGTTGAAGCCGTCGCGCTTGTCATGGACCTTGCTCGCGCTGCCGATCAGGGCGAGGCGCAGGCCGTTGCCGAGCTCGGTGCGGACGCCGCCGGTGAGGCCGAACGAATAGCCCTTCGAGCTGATGTCGCCGGTGGCCAGGCTGGTGGTGCCGCCGAGGCTGAGCGTGCGGCGGCTGTCGAAGTCGCCCGAATACCAGCTGCCCGAGGCCGCGATGAACAGGCTGCCGGCATCATAGCTGGCATAGCCGCCCAGCTGATACTGGTTGCCGCTGACGGTCGAACCCCGGCTGTTCATGTCGGAGTCGATCTGCGCCACACCGCCGGCAACGCCGAGGGTAAAGCCGTCGAGCTTCGTCTCCACGCCCATGGCGACGCCCGCGGTGGTGTTCTCCACTCCGGCATGAACATTGTCGCCAAGCAGCTTCTGGTAGCCGCCATAGACCTGGCCCCAGATGCCGCCGCGGCTGGTGTCGCCACCCGCACCGGTGCCCGGCAGGGTCGCGCCGGAGAGGGCGCTGGCGAAGCTGTTGCCCGAGGTGGCGGTGGTGCGGACATCGGCCAGGCTCGAGCTGGCGAAGCCACCGCCGACCAGGGCATCGCTGCCGTCGCCGACGCGCTGGCGGAGCAGGTCGGTGAACAGGTTGTTCGCCGAGATCGTCGCCGTCGAGATGTCGGCGAGCGCCTCGCCGCTGAGGCTCTTGAACGCCGCGACCCGCTGCGTGGTGTCGAGTGCGGTGATCGTGTTGAGCGTCGCCGCCCACTCGTCCGAGGCATTGCCGGTGGTCGAGTTGCTCAGCGCATTGGCCACCGCCAGCGTGTTGGTGTCGCCCGCTGCCACGCCGTCGTTGAACTCCATGTTCTTCTGGACCTGGAGGATGACCGAGTTGGCAACCAGATCGTAGCGCAGGCGCCACTTCAGGTTCGGGTTGCTCGCCACCGTGGCGAAGGTGCTGCCATTGGCGAAGGTGCCGGTGAGGCTGTTCGCCTGGACGATCGTGTAGAGCTGGTTGAAGCGATAGTCGCTCGCCGTCGACGTCAGCGCGTTGACCGCCACCGTACCGCCCGAGAGCGTCGCGGTGCCGTTCACCTTGATGCTGTCCGAGGCGAAGTTGAAGCTCGTCCCGCCGAAGTCGAAGAGCAGGCTGCCGCCGCTGGCGACGAGGCTGCCGACGGTGAAGCTGCCGATCGGGTTGACCGTGCCCAGCGCGCCGTTGAGGCCGCCCGGCGAGAAGGTGCCCGAGGCGATCGTCAGCGCGCCCGCCACGGTGCCCGAGCCGATCAGCGTGCCGCCCTGAACGCGGATGCCGCCCTGGGTGGAGCCCGAGAAGGCGAGGGTGCCGGCCGTCACGTCGAAGCGACCGGTGGTGGCGAAGGTGCCCGCCAGATTGAGGCGGCCAAGGCCCTGCTTGTCGATCGAGCCGGTGCCGGTGATCGCGCCGCCGAAGCTCTGCTCGGAGGTGTTCGACAGGACCAGCTTGCCGGCGCCGAGCGCCAGCGTGCCGGTGCCGGCCAGGCCGCCGACGGTCTCGGTATAGCCCGCCAGGTCGAACACTGCACCCGAAGAGACGCCGAGGGTGGCATTGTTGGCGACACGTTCGCTTGCGCCGAGGCGCAGGGTGCCGCCCTGTACGACGACCGTGCCTGCACCGACCGTTCCGTTCAGCGTCGAAGTACCGGCAAGGTTGTAGACGTTTCCGGCGCCGATGTTGGCGTTCACCGTGGCGGTGCTGAGCTGATACTCGGCCGCGGTAAGCGTGCCGGTGCCCGACAGGGTGCCGCCAAGTGCCAGCAATCCGACCGTTTCATTGTTCGCGCCAAGGTCGAAAATGGCGTTCGAGGACACCGCCACCGTTGCCGTATCAACGATACGATTGGCTGCGCCGAGGCGCAGCGTGCCGGCCTGGACCGAGACGTTGCTCGCCGTCGTGCCGTTCAGCACCGAGGTGCCGCCGAGGTTCGACAGGGTGCCCGCGCCAAGGTTCGCGTTCACTACGGCGTTGTTGCTGAGCAGGTACTGGCTCGCGGTGAGCGTGCCGGTGCCGGCCAGGGTGCCGCTCAGCGCCAGCGTGCCGATGGTATCGTTGAAGGCGCCGATGTTGAAGGTGGCGCCCGATGCGACCGCGACCGTGCTGGCGTTGCCGATGCGATCCGCCGCGCCGAGGCTCAGCGTGCCCGCCTGGACCACGGCGTCGCCGGCCAGCATGCCGTTGAGCGTCGAGGTATCGGCCAGGTTGAACAGCGTGCCCGCGCCGAGGTTGGCGTTCACCGTCGCACCGGTCAGCTTGTACTGGCTCGCGGTGAGCGTGCCGGTGCCGTTCAGCGTTCCGGCCAGCTCCAGCGTACCGATGGTATCGTTGAAGCCGCCGATGTTGAGCGTGGCGAGCGAAGCGACCGAGACCGTGGCGCCATTGGCGATGCGATCCGAGGCGCCGAGGCTGAGCGTGCCAGCCTGGACCACGGCGTCGCCGGCCAGCGTGCCGTTGAGCGTCGAGATGGCGGCCAGGTTGACCAGCGTGCCCGCGCCGAGATTGGCGTTCACCGTCGCGCCGCTCAGCTTGTACTGGCTGGCGGTGAGGGTGCCGGTGCCCGCCAGCGTGCCGGCGATGCCGGCGACGGCGACAGTCTCGTTATAGCCCTGCAGGTCGAAGGTTGCGCCCTGGGCCACGCCGAGCTCGGCGGTGTCGGCGATGCGGTTGGCGGCGCCGAGGCGCAGCGTGCCTGCGGTGACCGAGACATTGCCGCCGCTGATGGTGCCGTTCAGCAGCGAGACGCCGCCGGTGTTGCCTACCGCGCCCGACAGGTTGCCGTTCACGGTCGCGCCGTTCAGCGCGATCGTGGTGGCGGTGAGCGTGCCGGCGCCGTTCAGCGTACCGTTCAGCGTCGCCTGCGACACCGTCATGCCGATGGTGGACAGATCGAGCGTGCCGGCGGTGCCGACGATCAGCGTCGAGGCCGGATCGAAGCTCGCGCCGGCTGCCAGGGTGAGGCTGCCCGAGTTGACCTGGGTGACGCCGGTATAGCCGGCGGTGCCGCCGAAGGTCAGGTTCGCGCCGTCGATCAGCAGGTTGCCGGTACCGGTCAGGGCGCCGGCGAAGCTGCTGGTGCCGGCCAGCAGGCCGAGCGTGTGGCTGCCCAGCGAGACGGTGCCCGTGCCCGAGAGCGTGCCGATGCCTTCGTCGGCGGTAAGCTGCAGCGTGCCGCCGGCCGCCAGGTTGACCGAGGCGGCGTTGTCGATCGCGCCGCCAGTGGCCAGGGTGCCGCCGGTGACGGTCCAGCTGGCGACGTCGTTGGCGCCGGCCAGCGTCCAGGTGCCGGTGCCCGACTTGGTAGCGCTTTCGAAGCCGGTGACGGCGCCGAGCGTGCCCGAACCGGTGCCGACCAGTGCCAGCGTGTCATTGCCCGCGCCGCCGCTGAGCGTGCCGTTGAAGACTGCGCCGGTATCGAGGGTGAGGGCATCGGCGCCGTCGCCGCCGACATAGTTGCCGGTCAGCGTGCCGCTGATGTTGACGATGCGATCGCCGGTGCCGACCGAGCCGATCGTGCCGATCGTGGTCGAGCCGGCATCGAGGTTTACGGTGATCGCCGCGGCGCCGTCCAGGTAGAGCGCGCCGAGGCCGCCCTCGATCTTGCCGCCCGACTGGTTGGTGATCGTGGTCGCGCCGGTGGTGGCGATGCCATAGCCGGCGGTGCCGCCAGTGATCGTGCCCGAATTGGTGACCGAGCCGCCCGAGACATAGTTGACGCCCGCGCCGGTGGTCGCCGCGATCGTGCCACTGTTGACCAGGCTCGCCGCCGAAGCACCGGTCCAGGTCGCGACGCCGGCGCTGATGCCGTTGATCGTGCCGGTGTTGGTGGCGGTGTGGGTGCCGTTGCCGGCGAAGGCGATGCCGATATCGGCGTTGATCGTGCCGTTGTTGATCGCGGTGCCGGTGTTGTTGACGAAGATGCCCCAGCCGCCGGGGGCGGTGGCGTTGAGGATGCCGCCCAGCGCGTTGGTGCCGGTGCCGCCGCCATCGAGGCTCAGCGCGTTGTCGGCGATGCCGGTGACGGTGCCATAGTTGGTGACGGTGGCGCCGGCGCCGGTGGTCACGATGCCGCGCCAGCCGCTCATCGTCGCGCCGGCTTCGTTGATGACGGTGACGTTGGCGCCGGCTGCGCGGACCGCTGAGGCGCTCGTCGCCGAACCGCCCGAGATCGAGCCATAATTGTCGATCGTCAGGCCCGCGCTGTTGGTCTGGATGCCATAGGTGGTGCCGGTGATCGTGCCGCTCGCCTGGTTGGTGAGCGTGCCGCTGGTGCCGGTGCCGACATAGACGCCGGTCAAGCCGCTGATCTGGCCGGCATTGTCCAGCGTGAAGCTGGCGGTGTAGATGTTGAGGCCGGTGCTCGCGGTGCTGGTGATGCTGCCGCCGGCGGCATTGGTGACGCTGCCCGTCGCGCCCGCCATGTAGACCGTGGCGAGGCTGCCCGAGGCAGTGAGCGTGCCGGCGTTGCTGAGCGTGCCGCCGTTCCAGAACACCGCGGCGCTGTCCGACGTGCCGTCGATCGTGCCGCCGGCGAGGTTGGTCACGCTGGTGCCCGCAGCCATCGCGTCGATCGCGCGCACGCCGGTGATCGTGCCCGAATTGGTCACGCTGCTGCCGGCGCCGGCAAGGGCGACGCTGACCCCGGCGCCGCTGTTCACGGAGCCGGTGAAGGCGATCGCCGAGCCGTCGACGACGGTGAAGCTGCCCACATAGTTGGTGTTGCCCGAGAAGGTGAGCGTGTTGCCCGCCGCCAGGCCCTTCACGAAGACGCCGCCGTCGCTGCCCGAGATATTGGCCGCGAAGGTGCCGCTGTTCGCCTGCTGGAAGTAGAGCGAGCCGCCCGACATGGTGACGCTGCTGCCCGAGATGCTGTCGGTGGTGCCGATCAGCGTGCCGCCGCTGACGGTGGTGGTGCCGGTCCAGTTGTTGGTGCCGGCGAGCGTCAGGTCGCCGGTGCCGGTCTTCACGAAGTTGCCGGTGCCGGTGATGTCCTGCCAGACCGTGCCGTTGGCGGCCTGATTGTAGGTCAGCAGGCCGTTGTTTACGATATCGCCGCCCGAGATCGTGTCGGACGTGCCGGTGAGCGAGGCGCCAGCCGAGATGGTGGTGGTGCCGGTCCAGTCGTTCGCGGCGTTGGTGAGGACGAAGCCCGAGCCCATGCTGCCCTGGAAGACCAGGTTCTGGCCGGCCAGGCTCTCGGTGATCGCGCCGGTCAGCGTCGCGGTGACGCCGGTCTCGGCACGCAGCACGGCCGGATCGTTGACCGTGTCCACCGCCTGCAGGTCGATATTGTTGGCATAGGTGCCGGTCATGCCGAACACCGCGGTCGGATCGACCATGTGGATCGTGCCGGTGCCGAAGGCGCCCGCGGTCGCCGCGCGGATCGTGCCGCCATTGACCCAGATGTCGCCGGTCAGGTCGCTGGTGCCGTCGAAGGTGATGGTGCCCGAGGGCATGCCGCGGACGCCGGCGCTGATCGACTGGCCCGGATTGGCGCTCGGGCCGGTCAGGGTCATGTCGCCCGAGACGAGGCCGAGATTCTCGAAGCCGATGAAGTTGGCCAGGCTGACCGAGACGCTGGTCCCGGCGTCGCCGAAGTCGGCGTACAGCCAGTCATTGCCCGCGCCGCCGTCGACCATGCCGCTGATGGTGCCGCCGAAATAGGTGAAGCTGTCGTCGCCGTCGCCAAGGTTGGCGTTGTAGATCGAGCCGCCGCGGAAGATGACATTGTCGACGCCCGCGCCCGACGAGGCGTCATAGTCGCCATAGACCACGCCCGACAGATCGATGTTGCGGGTGCCGTTGCCGGTCGAGACGATGCTGCCGTACATGTACGAGCCGTACTCGTTGGTCATGTTGACCGTACCGTCGCCCGAGAGCAGCGCGGAGCCGGTGCCGCCGACGAGCGCGCCGCCATTATGGTTGGTGATCGTCGAGGTCACGCCGCCGGCGGTGTCGATCGAGATGCCGTAGCCGCTATTGCCCTGGAGCGTGCCCGAGTTCTCGATCGTGGCCGCGCCGCCCGAGATGGTCACGCCATTGGCGCCGCCCACGATGATGCCGGTGGTGTTGCCGTTGACATAGCCACCGACGTTGGTGACCGAGCCGCCCGCAGTGAAGCGGACGCCGTCGCCGGTGCTGAGGTTGGCATTGGTCTGCCAATATGCGGTGGCGTTGTCGCCGGCGGTGCCCGCGACGATGACGCCGGTGTTGGTCAGCGTCTGATAGTCGTCGCTGCCCATCACGCCATTGGCCTGGCCGGCGATGACACCGGCATTGGTGAGCGTGGTGCCCGCGGCCTGCAGCGTGACGCCGTTGCCCGCCGCGATGATCCGGCCGCCGGCCTGGTTGTCGACGGTGCCGCCATTGGTGATCACGCCGTCAAAGCCGCTGCCGGTCGACTTGATGAGGCCGGCATTGGTCACGCCGCCGCCGGTGTACGAGGCGACGGCATAGGCGTCATGAGCGATCAGCTGGCCGCCGGCGTTGACGGCCAGGCTTGCGTCGGCGTTGACGAGCGTCACCCCCGTGCCGGTCATCTCGAGCTTCGCGGTGCCGCCGAGCACGAGATTGCTGCCACTCACGCTCCAGCCGCCTTCGGTCGGTGCCTGGGTGCCGGTCAGGGTGAGCGTGCCGCCGCCGTTCAGGCTGTGCTGTTCGAAGCCGGTGAGGGTGGAGAGGTCGAGCGTCGCCGGGGCGGAGACGGTCGCGGCGAAGCGGTCGTTGCCGCCCTCGCCATTGATGCTGGTGAAGCTGCCGCCATACCAGTTGAGCGTGTCGTCGCCGTTGCCGAGCGCGATCGCGCCATTGGTGGTCGAGCCGGCGTAGAGGCTGACCGTGTCGGCGTTGTTGCCGGTCAGATAGATCGCATAGGTGCCGCCGGTGATCGTGCCGGCGTTGGCGATGTTCGCCGCGGTGGTGCCGCCCGAAGCGACACCGTAATTGCCGCCGGTGACGGTGCCGGTGACGTTGTTGCTGAAATAGCCGCCGTTGAAGACCACGCCGTTGCCGGTGCCGTTCACCGTGAAGGTGCCGGTGGTGCCGCCCGACAGCGTGCCCGAGCCGATGAAGCCGCTATTGTTGATGTTCGCGGTACCGGAGACCGAGATGCCCCAGCCCTGGCCGACGATCACGCCGTCCGCCTGGTTGGTGACGATGGCGCTGCCGTTCGAGAAGTAGATGCCGCGGCTGCCGCTGTCGAGGCCGACGATGGCGCCGCCATTGTCGACGCTCACGCCGGTGGCGGCGCCCGCCAGGAAACCGCCGGTGCCGCCGCTGATCAGGCCGTTGGTCTGGTTGTTGAGGCTGCCGGTCGAGGTGCTGGTGAAGCGCACGCCATAGCCCTGGGTGGCGTTGCTGCCGCCGGTGAGCGTGCCGGAGTTGAAGAGCTGGTTGCTGGTGCCCGCGACGTTCAGGCCGGCATTGGTCGACGCGATGATCGTGCCGCCGCTGTTGTTGAAGTTCAGCGTGCCAGTCGCGCTGACGCCGGTCGCGCCGGTGATCGTGCCGGTATACTGGTTGATCACCGTGCCCGAGATGAGCGACACGCCGATGCCGGTGCTCGCGGTATAGGTGTTGGCCAGCGAGTCATAGGTTGCGGCGGCGATCAGGCCGCTGTTGTTCACCGTGCCGCCTGCGGCCAGCTTCACGCCCACGCCGCCGCCGAAGATACGGCCACCGGCATTGTTGGTGACGGTGCCGGCGCCTTCGATGCCGTTGACGCTATAGCCCGAGATCGTGCCCGTGTTGGTCACCGAGCCGCCGCTGGCGAGATAGACGCCGTCCCAGCTGCCGGTGATCAGGCCGGTGGCATTGTTGGTCACCGTGCCGAGGCCGCTAGCGATATAGACGCCATTGGCGCGCACGGTCGAGGTCGAGCCGAGCGCCGCGCCGAGGATCTGGCCGGAATTGTTGACGGTGGTCGCCGCGAACGAGGAGATCGCGTTGGTGTCGGCGCCGCTGCCGTTCAGGAACGAGCCCTGGATCACACCGCCGGCCTGGTTGGTGATCGTGCCGCCCATGGCCTGGATGCCGGTACCGCCGCCGGCGGTGAGCGTGCCGGTGGTGCCGCCCGAGAGCGTGCCGGTGGCGATCGTGCCGCGGTTGGTGATGTTGACGGTGCCGCCGGTCGCGATGCCGTTCGAGCGGCCGACGATCAGGCCGGCATTGTCCAGGCCGAGCGTGCCCGCGCCGCCCATGCCGATGCCGTTGCCGCCGCCGGCATTGCCCTGGCCGACGATGCGGCCGGTGCCGTAGTTGTTGATCGAGAGGTTGCCCGAGCCGCCCTGGTTCTCGATCGCGTTGTAGAGATTGCCGGCGATCAGGCCGTAATTGTTCACGTTCAACGCGCCGGTGGCGACGATGCCGCCCGAGGCGACATGGTTGATGCCGGCATTCTGGCCGCTGATCGTCGCGGTCGAGTTGCTCGCCGAGCCATTGTTGATCGTGCTGGTGCCGCTCGTCGCGACCACGGCGATCGCGGCGCCATAGCCATTGTCGCCGCCAGTGCCGGTGTTGGTGATCGCGCCGAAATTGTCGACGCCGTCATTGGTGCCGCCGAGGCGCACGCCGACATACTGGCCGCCCGCGACCGAGCCGGAGAGGCCGACGCGCAGGACGTTGCCCACGCCGGCCAGCGTCACGGCGGAGACAGCCGCGCCGCTGCGCGCGCCGGTCAGCGTGACCTGGCCGCCGGTGGCCGAATCCACGGTGAGGTTGCCGGTGTTGGTGATCGCGCCGCTCAGCGAGACGGTGCCGAGTGCCTGGACGTCGCCGGCGCCGCTGATCGCGCTGGTGAAGTCGTAATTGTCGGTGCGGTTGAAGATCAGCGTGCCGCCCGAATCGACGGTGATCGCGCCGGTGATGCGCCCGCTGGCGGAGCCATCGCCGACCTGGAGGGTGCCGCCGGCGACCGTGGTGCCGCCGGTATAGGTGTTGAACCCGGTCAGCGTGACCTGGCCGCTCTCTACCCGGAGCGCGCCAGTGCCCGAGATCACCTTGCCGCTCGAGCTGGCGCCCGACTGGGCATAGGTGAGCGTGCCGTTGTTGGTGATGCTGCCGCCCGAGATCGCGCTGGTCGAGCCGCGCACGGTCACGCCCGAACCGATCGTCGTGATGCCGGTCCAGCTGTTGCCGGTGCCGGTCAGGTTGAACAGGCTGCCGCCGATGCCGGCGAAGGTAACTGCCTGCGACGCGCCGATCGCCTGGCCGGCGGCGTTGGTGCCGCTGCCCGAGGTGATGCTGCCGCTCAGGATGGCGTTGCCGCCGAACAGGTTCTCGAACACCGCCGGCTGGCCGTTCAGCACTGCGGGAACGTCGAGCACGAAGTTGTTCGAATAGACGCCCGATGCGCCGAACTGGACGTTCGACGTGAGCAGGTGGACGACCGCGCTGCCGAAAGCGCCGGCGCCGTTGGCGAGCACGATTCCGCCGTTCGCGTTGATCGTGCCGATGCCGCTGGTGCCCTGGAATAGCAGGGTGCCGCCATTGGAATTGACGGTGATCCCGGGCACCACTGCCGCGCCGGTGAGCGTCCAGGTGCCGCTGTCGAGCTTGGTGATCGTCTCGGCGCCGGTCGAGGTGGCGAGCGAGAAGCTGCCTGCATCTGCGCCGGTGCCGGTGCCGCGCAGCTGCAACGTGTCGCTGCCGCCGCCCAGGTCGATCGCGCCATAGGTCGCCGCCGCCAGCGCGCCGCTGCTCTGCAGCGTCACGGTGCCGGCCGAGCCGGTCACGGCGTTGGTATAGCCCTGCGTGACCGCGCTCGCGTTGGTCTGGCCGGTATAGATCGCCAGCGTGTCGTTGCCCGCACCGCCGGTGATCCGGCCGCTGGCCGAGCCGGCGAACAGATTGATCGTGCCGCCGGTGCTGCCGGTCAGCACGGTGCCGCCGGTGCCGCTGCCCGCCTGGCCATAGTTGTTGAAGGTCGTGCCGCCGTTCAGGAACACCGCATAGCCGTTGGTCGCATCGCTGCCGCCGCCGAGCGAGGCGCCCACCGCATTGGTGACGGTGCCGCCGCCGGTGGCGCTGATCGCGAAGTTCGTCCCTTCGCTGATCGTGCCGGCATTGAGGATGCTCGCGACGCCGCCGACATCGACGGCATTGAGGGCCAGCGTGCCGGTGCCGACGCCGTTGACCATGCCGATGTTGACGAGTGTCAGCGCGCCGGTGGCAGCGATGCCGCCCGATGCGCCCCGGATCGTGCCCGTATTGGTGATGTTGGCGGTGCCGGTGCGGATCGCCGTGGTGGTGCCGCCCTGGACATAGTTGTTCGAGCCGTCGAGCGTGCCGGTGCCGATCGTGCCCGAATTGCTGAGGCTGAGTAGGCCGCTGCCGGCATTGTAGATGCCGGCGGTGCCCGCGCCGACGATCTGGCCGGCATTGGTGACCTGCACCGCGCCGCTGTTGATCAGCAGGCCCGAGCCTTCGCCGGTCGCGCCATAGATGCGGCCGGTGGCGTTGTTCTGCACGACGCTGGTGCCGCTGATCTCGACGCCGGCGAAGCGGTCGCCCTGGATCAGGCCGTCATTGACGATATAGGCGCCATTGTTGGCGCGCGCGCCGTCCCAGCGGCCGATCAGGGTCGCGCCGGTGTGGTTGCCCAGCGACAGCTGGTTGGTGCTGGCGAGGACGCCATTGCCCTGCGTCGTGATCGAGCCGCCGGCGGCATAGGTGATCGTGCCATAGTTATCGACCGTGCCGCTGCCGATCGCGATCGCCGAGGAGGCGCCGGTGCCCGAGGTGATCGTGCCGCTATTCTGGATGTTGTTGCCGGTGGCGCTCGAATAGATGACGTCGCCGGTCGCGCTCAGCTGCGCGCCCGACTGGACGAACATCAGGTCGGGGGTGGTAAGCGTGACGGCGGTGCCCGTGATGTTGGTCAGCGAGCCGTTGAGGATGAAGGTCGTCGCGTTGCCGCCCGCCACGGTCCAGCCCGCGCCGCCGTTGCGGCTGCCGGTCAGGGTCAGGTTGCCGCTGACCAGGCTGTAGGCATCGAAATTGGTGACGTTGGCGAAGCCGGTGACGAGATCGAGCGTCTTGTTGGTCGACGAGCCGACATCCACCGCGAAGGTGTCCGTGCCGGTGCCGCCGTCGATCGTGCCGCTGAAGGCGCCGCCGGCCCAGGTGAAGGTGTCGTTGCCCGAGCCGAAATCCGCGCTCTGCATCGATCCGTTGGCGCCGAGCCGGAAGTTCTGGGCGCCGGTGGAGCCGCTGCCGTCATAGTCGCCGACAAGCGCGCCGGCGAGGTTGACGGTGGTCGCGCCGCTGCCGAGGACACTGATCAGGCCGGTCGTCTGCGAGGTGGCGTTGAGGTTGAGCGTCGAGGCGGTGGTCGCGTCGATCCGGATCGCGCCGGCGCCGCCGCCGGTGATCTGGCCGTCGCTGTTGACCGTCTGGCCCGGCGAGAAGGCGCTGCTGTCGAAGCGGATCGCCCAGCCATTGGCGGCCGAGCCACCGGTGATGTGGCCGCTGGCGTTGTTGGTGATCGTGCCGCCACGGCCCGAGATGATCGCCGAATTGTTCGTCGCGGTGAGGGTGCCGGAATTGGTGATGTTGGTCGTCGCCGCGCCCCAGACCACGACGCTGCCGGCGGTCATCGTGCCGTTGTTGGTCACGGTGACCGTCGAGGGGCCCTGCGAATTGCGCACGCCGGTGCCGCCGGCGGCGGTCGCGCTGATCGTGCCGTTGTTGATGATGGTGACGTCATGGCCGGCGCCGATCGCGCTGCTGCCCTGGCTCGATACCGTGACGCCGGATGCGACGTTCACCACCAGGTCGGTGTTGGTCCAGCCCGATCCGATCGCGTAGCTGCCATTGCCCGCCAGGATATCCGCATTCGCGTAGACGGTGTTGAGCCCACCGATCGCGCCGGCGGTGTTGAACAGGACGCCCGCGCTCGGGCGGGTCGAATTGCCGATCGCGGCGCCGACCGTCACCGTGTTCGTTTGTCCGGACTGCGCCGACTTCATCTGGATGCCGACGCTGCCGCCGTTGATCGTGCCGCCAGCCGTGGTCGTGACGCTGTTGGTCGTGTTGCTCGACGTGACGTTGATGCCGATGCCGGTACCGCTGGTGGTGATCGCGGAGCCCGAGGTGACGCTAACGGCGGCGATGGCGTTGCTGGCCGAAGCGGCGATGCCGGTGCCGTTGGCAAGCGTGGTAATCGTGCCGCCCGTGGTGGTGACGTTGGCGCCCGTGGCGGACAGGGCGTTGATTCCGGTGGCGAAGCCCGAGATCGTCGGCGCCTTGAGCGACAGGTCCACCGTCGCGGTGGTGGATGTCGCATAGATGCCGGTGTCGCCGCTGATGCCGGTGACGTTGCGCAGGCTGCTGACCGTGCCGAAATCGACGACGTTGATGAAGCCGGTGGCGACCAGATAGGCGCCGAAGGTCGCGTTCAGGTCGGTGGTCGAGCTGGTGTCGAACTGGCCGATCGCCCAGGTCAGGTTGCCGCCGCCGGCCTGCATGAACAGCGCCGCGCCGTTCTGGTCGCTGCGCAGCGAGTTGGCGCCCGCGGTGTAGAGGACCGCGCTCTGGCCGCTCCCGGCGTTCTGCCGGTAGGCACTGCCATTGGGGTTGCCGGTGGTGTTGTCGATCGTGACGCCGGTCATGGTGACGCCGGAGCTCTGGGTGTTGTCCACCATCACGCCGCCATTGGTCGCGGTATCGTCGGTATAGGTGCCCGAGCCCGAGATCGTGCCGCCGCCGGCGGGGCTGGTCGATTGGGCGAGCGCCGGCGTTGCCAGCGTGATGCCGATCAGCGCGGTCGAGCCGAGCAGCGCCTTGCGGAGCAGCGCCTCACGACCCACGCGCACCGAAACCGCCTTGGACGCACGCGCGCCATTGCCACGATCGATCATTCGAAAAAGCCCCCGAAATCAAATGACCGTGCGCCCCGACTCCACGCGACACACGGCAGACATAGGGAAATCCCTTAGTCCCAGATGGGGATTTTGCTGTTGAACAGCCGTCTCACCGATTTGGACCGATGTCGCACGGGAGGACAACTCCCGCTTTGGGACATCAACGGGTTAGCGCGGCCCTTGCACGGCAATCGCTGGGGGTTTCGCCGAAGCGCGCCTTGAACAGCCGGCTCAGATGCGCGGCGTCGCTGAAGCCGAGCCGCTCGGCGAGATCGCCGATCCGCTCGAGGTTCTCGGGGTTGAGCAGTGCCTGGCGCGCGGCCTCCAGCCGCATGTCGCGGATATAGGCCTGCACGCCACCGCCGGCTTCGAACAAGCGGTGCAGGGTGCTGCGCGACACGCCCAGCTTGCGGCAGAGATTGTTGACGGTCAGGCTGGGCGAACCGAGATGCGCCTGGACCTCGTTCCGTGCGCGCAGCACCAGGGTCGCGGGATCCTCGCGGAAGCCCGGCGCCTCGGTGCGGCTGGCGCCCTTCAGCGCGAGCACCAGCACGTCGAGCATCGACTTGCCCAGCCTGGGCGCGTCTTCCTCGCTGAAGCGGGGCAGGGCTTCGCGTATCTGCATCGCGTGCGAGGTGAACATCGCGATCTCGGCGGGATTGAGCACCGTACCGTGCAGGCTGGCGACATCGAGCCCCGCCTCTATCGCCAGATGGCGCGGCACGCTGAGCGAGATGCTGCGCCCGCCGGCAGAATCATGGATCGAGGTCTGCTGGCGATCGACGATGACCGCCGAGCCGGGCATCTGCACCCAGTCCTGTGCCTGCTTGCCGACCACGCCCGCCGCCTTGCCGTCGAGGTTGACGGTCAGCGCCATGGAGTCGTTGCCCATGTCGACCAGCCGCTTGTCGCGGCGCCAGCGCTGGGCCGAGATGTCGGTGAACACCAGCGCGATCTCGCCGAGCTGGGCGATGCTGCTGGAGATGCGGAACTGCTCGAGCGGCTCGGTATGGTAGAGCGGCGTCATGCCCGGCCAATGGCTCAGCCACACTTCGTGGCGATCCTTGGCGTCGATCTGGGCGGTCGTGTAACGGTGTACGCGAACAGGTTGCGACGCCAAACTACACCCCCGAGTTTCTTTGTTTCCGTGGTTTCTATTCGATTCCGGACGGTTAGCTCCGCTTCCAATATAGACGGAAACATTCACGCGCACGCAGATTCTGAGGGAAGAGTCCCGATATTACGCAAATTTCATGTTGGGATTGATCTAGGTTACGAAATCGGGCCTGCGGTCGGCGTCGAGCCGTAGCGTAAGGTCCGCCCACGCGCCGCCGTGGCGCAGCATGTGGCGGGTCAGCCGCTCATAATATTGGACGAAGCGGCGGACTTCGGCATCGCTCATCGGGCCGCCGGCCTTGCGCTCCTGCTCGATCCGCCAGTCGGCGACGATCTCGAAGCCGGGCGCCTGCAGGAACACCAGCTGGTCGATCCGCGCCCATAGTGCCTGATAGGGGCCGGCGAGCCGGGCGTTGACCCAGCGGCGCCAGCGTCCGTCGGGGTCTTGGGTGCGCTCGAGATCGTTGACCGGCTCGTCAAGTTCCGCCTCGCCTTGCGGGCGGGCGCCGAGGCACCAGCCTTCGAGGATCAGCATCCCGGCCGGACCGGGGACCTGCTCGGGCGCGCCGGGCTCGTCGCGGGCCTTGTCGAAGCGGGGAAGCAGGGCGGGGCCATGCGCCAGCGCCTCGATCGCGGCAAGGCCGGCGGCGACGTCATGCGTGCCGGGCACGCCGCGGGTGCGCAGCAGCGGGTGGACGGTCTCGGCAAGGTGTCGGCGCTCGGCGCCGTCCAGATAGAGGTCGTCGAGCGACAGTACCGGGCAGGCGAAGCGCTCGGCCAGCGCGCGGGCGATCGTGCTCTTGCCGCTGCCCTGCGCGCCGGCGATGCCCAGCACGAAGGGGCGGCGTGTGCCGGGGCGGAGCCGTTCGGCGATCCACTCGGCGGCGGGAAGGGGCGGGGGCGCGGCCATCGGCTGCATCTGTGCTTGCGCTCTGCCAGCGCTGTCAAATAAGGCTGGTGCGGGCCGGGGCCCTTCCCGGCGGGGAAAACTTGTGTCCAGTCGTCCGACGATCAAGGAAGTCTCGAAGATCGCAGGCGTGTCGTTCAAGACCGTCAGCCGGGTGCTCAACAACGAGAAGCATGTCAGCGAAGAGACGCGCCGCCGCGTCGAGGAAGTCGTGGCACGGCTCAACTTCCGGCCAAGCCATGCGGCGCGCACGCTGGCCGGGCGCAAGTCGTTCCAGGTCGGGCTGCTCTACGACAATCCCAGCCCCTATTACATCTATCACGTCCAGACCGGCGCGCAGCAGCGCTGCACCGAGCTGGGCTACCGGCTGCTGCTCCAGCCGATCGACAGCCAGTCGCCGGACCTGGTCTCCAACGTGCTGGCGCTGATCGACGAAACGCATCTCGACGGGCTGATCCTCTCGCCGCCGGTGACCGAGGCGATGGCGCTGCTCGACGAGCTCGACCGGCGCGGGCTGCCCTATGCGCGGATCGCGCCGGGCATCCGCCAGGAAGCGGGCATGTCGACCGCGATGGACGACGTCGCCGCCGCGCGCGAGATGACCGCGCACCTGATCGGGCTCGGCCATTGCCGGATCGCGATGATCCGCGGCCTCGAGAGCCACGCCTCGTCGGCCGATCGCCTGGCGGGGTACAAGGCCGAGCTCGAGGCGCATGGCATCGCCTTCGATCCGGCGCTGGTGGTGGCGGCGGAGAACGACTTCGCCTCGGGCGCGGCCGCCGCGCGCGAGCTGCTGGCGCTCAAGGACCGGCCGACCGCGATCTTCGCCGGCAATGACGACATGGCGGCGGGCGCGCTCGCGGTGGCGCATGAGAGCGACATCGACGTGCCGGGCCAGCTGTCGATCGCCGGCTTCGACGATTCGGACCTGGCGCGCGCGGTGTGGCCACCGCTGACCACGATCCGCCAGCCGGTGCACGAGCTTGCCGCCGCCGCGGCCGAGCTGATCCTTTCCGGGACGGCGCCGCAGCCGCGGGTGACGCTGGAGCACAAGCTGATGATACGGGCGAGCACCGGGCCGGTGTCCCGGTAACCAATAGCTGTCCCGCAGCCGGACAGGGGTTAACCAAACACGGCGCTGGCGGCAAAAGTTAAGAAGTCGTTAACTGCTGGCCATGCAACGCCAGCTCGTCCTTGAGGGCTATGCCCCCCGCCGCCATCCGTTCCGCCGCTATGTCCGCCGCGCGGTGGCCCAGCAACGCCAGCTGCGCGACGACAGCGACGTGAAGCTTTTCGCATTGAGCTTCACTGCCTTCTTCGTCTGCTTCTTCACGTTCATCGCCTGAAACGCTTCGTCATGCTGAACCTGTTTCAGCATCCAGGGCACCACGAGGGATATCCTTGGTGGAGGGTTCGACCCTGAAACAAGTTCAGGGTGACGAAGGATAAAGGCAGGGTGGTCGTCCGCCCCTTTAGGGCAGCACGTCCGGCGCGTGGGGTGTGTCCTCGGCCTTGTAGAGGCGATTGGCGCACCAGGCCGAGGCGAGGCAGAGCAGCACCACGACCAGGACGCATTCGGCCACGCCGACCCCGGGGATCTTGCTCACCCCGAAGATGCCGACCGATCCGAACACCATGAAGCCCGAATTGACGATGTTGTTCGCCGCAACGGTCCGCGCGGTCTGCGACTTCTCGACGGTGGTGGTGAGGAAGGCGTAGAGCGGCACCACGAACATGCCGCCCGTGGTCGCGATCGCAAGCAGCGTGCCCAGCACTGCCCAGCCGATCGGCATCGACAGGAACTCGGCGGTCTTGAGCAGCGGACCCTCATGCACCGGCCAGAAGCGCGCGGTGAGGTAGAAGCAGATCACGAAGAGCATCATCGAGAGGACCGAGCGCACGGCATATTTGGCCGAGACATGGCCCTTGAGCAGCCGGTTGATGATCACCGATCCGATTGCGATGCCCACCGAGAAGATGCCGAGGAACACGCTCGCCACGTCCTTCTGGGCGTGGAACACGTTCTTCACCAGCGGCGGGAACAGCACGCCGAGCACCGCGGCGATCGTCCAGAACACGCTGATCGCGATGATCGCGAGATAGAGCCGGCGGATGTGCATCGTAGCCGAGATCAGCCGCCACGAGGCGCGGAAGATGTTGTAGTCGATCTTGAGCTTGGTCAGCGGCGGGGCGGAGGGGATGCGCTGCGAGGCCAGCCAGCCGACAAGCGCCACGCCGATCACGGCGAAGGCCGCGGCCTTCGCGCTGATCACGCCGCCGGCAATGGTGCCGCACAGGATCGCGATATAGGTGCCGGCCTCGACCATGCCGGTGCCGCCCAGCACTTCGTCTTCCTTCAGATGCTGCGGCAGGATCGCGTACTTGATCGGGCCGAAGAACGCCGAGTGCACGCCCATGCCGACCAGCGCGACCAGCATCAGCTCGAGATTCTTGAGGAAGATGCCCGAGGCGCCGACCAGCATGATCCCGATCTCGGCGGCCTTGATGATCCGCATGATCTTCGCCTTGTCGTAGCTGTCGGCGAGCTGGCCGGCGAGCGCGGAGAAGAGGAAGAAGGGCAGGATGAAGATGCCCGTTGCGATTGCGCTGAACCGGGTCTCGTCCTCGACCGAATTGAAGATCTGATAGGTCGCGAAGAAGATCATCGCGTTCTTGAACAGATTGTCGTTGAACGCGCCGAGAAACTGGGTGACGAAGAGCGGCAGGAACCGGCGCTCCCGCATCAAACCGAGCGCCGCACCATGCATAAGCTAACTTTCACCTCTGGTTGCGGATTTTCCGCTGTATCTGGGGCGGGCATAGCCGAGCGGCATGCATGGCGGCAATCGGTTAATCGGTTTCCCCTCTGCTCCCCTCCCTTCCAGGGAGGGGAATTCACTGGATTACGCCCCGCATGACTCTCGCACGATCAGGTCCGTCGGCAGCCGCTCGGCGCTGGGATCGGGGGAAGGGTCGAGGATGCGCGAGACAAGCTGGCGGCCGGCCTCGAACGTGTCCTGGCGGATCGTGCTGAGCGCCGGGGTGGAGAGCCGGGCGAGCAGCATGTCGTCATAGCCCATCACCGATACGTCGCCCGGCACCGATACGCCGGCGCGGCGCAACGCGCGGATGGCGCCCAGGGCGATCAGGTCCGACGAAGCGACGATGCCGTCGAAATGGACGTGCCGCCGCAAGAGCCGGCTCACCGCCGCGTCGGCCGATTCGAGCTCGAAATCGACCGGCACCACCAGCTTGGGATCGGCCGCGATCCCGGCTTCGCGCAGCGCCTCGTCATAGCCGCGCTTGCGCTGCATCGATTCCGGATCGGTGCCGCCCAGGAACAGGATCGCCTTGCGGCCAAGCCGGGCGAGATGCGCGGTCGCCCGCCTGCCGCCCAGCTGGTTGTCCGATCCGATCGAGCAATAGAGCTGCCCGGCCATCTGTGCGCCCCACACCACGAAATTGGCGCTGGTCTGGGTGAGCTGGTTGAACGCGTCGTGCAGCATCGACTGGCCGAGAAAGATCACCCCGCTCGCCCGGCTGGTCGTGGTGGTGGCGACGAGATCGTCATAATTGGCGGGCGTGGTGTGGCTCACCGTGAAGTCGCAGTCGCGGGCGCGCGCCGCCTCGCCGATGCTGGCGAGCAGCTCGAGGAAGAACGGGTGCGAGAGCGGCAGCGGCCGGCCGCGCATGAACGGCGTGACGATCACGATCGTCCCCTCGGCCCCCACCGGCGCGGCCGGCATATAGGGGCGGAAGGGATAATCATGGTCGCGTGCCAGCGCCCAGATCTTCTGCTTGGTGCGCGCGCTGATCAGCGGATGATCGTTGAGTGCCCGCGAGACGGTCGAGATCGACACGCCGGCCAGCTTCGCCAGATCCTCCAGCGTCGTATTGTTGTTGCTACTGCTGCCCATTGTGCCCAAGCTTGAGGAGAGCCGAATACGGCCAGATTAGAACGGTGAGGGGGGAGCATTGCAAGCTGGCGACGCGGGCGCCGCGCCGCGTGTCACGCGGCTCAGCCTGTTGCAGATCTGGAACATGTGCTTCGGCCTGCTGGGCATCCAGATTGTCTGGGGCCTGCAGAACGTAAACACCAGCCGCATCTTCCAGACGCTCGGCGCCGAGCTCGACGACCTTGCGATATTGTGGATCGCGGGCCCGGCGACCGGGCTGCTCGTCCAGCCGATCATCGGCCATCTGAGCGATCGCACCCGCGGCCCGCTCGGCCGGCGGCGCCCCTATATCCTGGCCGGTGCGGTCTGCACCGCGCTGGCGCTGTTCCTGATGCCCAATGCCACCAGCCTGTGGGCGGCGAGCCTGATGCTCTGGGTGCTCACCGCATCGATCAACATCGCGATGGAGCCGTTCCGCGCGCTGGTGGCGGACCGGGTGCCCGAGAGCCAGCGCACCGCCGGCTTCGCGATGCAGGTGTTCTTCATCGGCATCGGCGCGGTATTCGCTTCCGCACTGCCCTGGATGCTGGTCCATTGGGCAGGGCTGAGCGGCCAGCCCGAGCCGCATCTGCTGCCGCAATCGGTGCGAAGCGCCTTCTATATCGGCGGCGTCTGCCTGCTGGTGGCGGTGAGCTGGACGATCGTCACCACCCCCGAATGCCCGGCGCCGACGCGGCTGCCCGAGGAAGCGATGCCGCCGGTGACGCTGTCGCCCGAGCGCGCGGCTTCGCTGGTGCGCCACGGTATCGGCTGGATGCTGGCCGGGGCGGGGGTCGCCGGGGCTGCCGCGCTCGCCGGATGGAAGCGCGAGATCTATGTCATCGCCGGCATCTGCTTCCTGTTCGGGCTGCTCCAGGCCGTGGTCGTCCGCCTCCGACGGCTCGGCCGAAGCTCGATCGGGATGCTCGAGATCGTCGAGGACATCCGGTCGATGCCGCCGGTGCTCAAGCGGCTGGCGGTGGTCCAGTTCTTTACCTGGTACGGCCTGTTCGCGATGTGGATCTACACCGTACCCGCGCTGGCGCTCCGGCATTACGGCACCGCCGATCCGGCCTCGCCGGGCTACAATGAAGCGGCCGACTGGGTCGGGGTGCTGTTCGCCGGCTATAACGGCGTCGCGGCGCTGGGCGCGTTGCTGCTGCCCGGCATCGGTGAGCGGCTCGGCCGGCGGCTGACGCATGCGCTGTGCCTGTGCTTCGGCGCGGCGGGGCTGGTCGGTTTCCTTCTCGTCGGCGATCCGGTGGCTTTGTGGCTGCCGACGATCGGGGTGGGGCTCGCCTGGGCGGCGATCATGTCGATGCCCTATGCCATGCTCGCCGGCAGCGTGCCGCCGGGCAAGGCCGGCGTCTATATGGGCATCCACAACATGTTCCTGGTGATACCCCAGCTCGTCGCCTCGACGATGCTCGGGCCGCTGGTCGGCCGCGTCTTCCACGGGCAGGCCGAATACGCGCTCCTCCTCGCCGCCGCGGCGCTGCTGGTCGCGGCAGGCTTCGCGCTCACGCTTCCACGCAGCGCCGATACCGGCTCCCGGTGACAGCCCCTCACGGGCGCAAGGCTTTGCAGTGCTTCGCATTGCCGCGCGAGGCTGTGCAAAATTTGCATTAATTGCAAGACAAAATTGCATCGCGCGACTCGTTCGCTGCTGCGGAAATTCGTGCACGTCCCACTGATAATCCGCATAAAACTGTTATTTTATAATAAGATATCGGCAGAAATATTCTGCAAAATTTCCCTCTTGCGGCTTTGCTCAATTTACGCAAAGTTACGCAAAGAGCTTCCCGGGCCGGGCAGCTCGCAAGTGGATGGTCCCGCCGGAGAGCGGGGGCGGCACAATGGAGGGTGTCTTGGGGGAAGCGCGGCATAGCCGGCTTGCGATCATGCGCGACAGCGTCGGGCCTTGCCCTGCGCGCGTTTCGCGCATCCGCGCCTTGAAGCACCGAATTGGAATCTGAAGCGACGCTGCGGGGCAGGGGCCCCGTGGTGCCGCGCGTGCAACAGCGCCGCAAAGGCGCGACGGAGGGAGGAAAGATGAAGCAGATCACTTTGTTGCGGGGCGGCGCCTCGCTGGCGGCCGTAGCCCTGATGGGCCTGGCCGGCATTGCCCAGGCGCAGACCGCCTCGGCACCCGAAGCCACCCAGGAGGACGATAGCGGCGCGATCGTCGTCGTCGGCGTCCGCAAGGCACTGGAAAGCGCGCAGACGATCAAGCGCGATTCCGACACGGTGGTCGACTCGATCACCGCGACCGATATCGGCGCCTTCCCGGACACCTCGGTGGCGGGCGCGCTCCAGCGCGTGCCGGGCATCACCACCTCGCGCCTGCAGGCAGCCGGGGACTCGACCCACCCCTCGGGCGAGCCGACCGCGGTGCTGATCCGTGGCCTCACCTTCGTCCGCACCGAGTTCAACGGGCGCGACAGCTTCTCGGCCGATGCCAATCGCGGGCTCAACTTCAACGACATCTCGCCCGAGCTGATGGCCGGCGTCGATGCCTACAAGAACCAGACGGCCGAGATGATCGAAGGCGGCCTAGCCGGCACGGTCAATCTGCGCACCCGCCTGCCGTTCGACCAGAAGGGGCTGGTCGTCGCCGGCAACGCCAAGGCGAGCTATGGCACCCGTTCGAAGGAGTGGACCGGCGAGTTCTCGGGCCTGATCTCGAACACCTGGGACACCGCGATCGGCCGCTTCGGCCTGATGGCCAATTTCGCCCGCAGCCATGTCGTGACGCGCACCGAAAACGTGATCATGGACAAGATCGATACCTATTGCTCGGCCGGCGCGACCAATGCGCAGGGCAATGGTGTGCTGACCAACGGCACCGTGAACTGCTCCGCCAATCCGTTCGGCGGCACCGGCTGGGCCTATATCCCCGACGGCATCCGCTATTCGCAGGTCGATTACGACCGCACCCGGCGCGGCATCTCGGCGGCGGCGCAGTACGAGAACAATGCGGGCAATTTCCGCATGTCGGCCCAGTATAACGACAGCGAGTATCACAATGCCTGGCTCGAGCGGGCCAGCCACGTGATCCTGGACGGCAATTACTTCGGCACCCCGGCGTTCAACCCGCGCGCCACCACGGTTCTCGGCCGGGCGCCGGGCACCTCGGCCTTCGTCTTCGGGCCGGACGGCATGCTCCAGTCGGGCACGCTGACCCAGGCGCATGGCAGCTGGCGCGGCAGCTGGGACAGCACCCAGGAAGCGATCAACACCGGTTCGGCCGTGCCGGGCCAGCCCTTCGTCAACAATTGCGCGGCGCCTTCGGTCTGCTCGACGCTGCAGGATGGCCTCTATTTCCAGAACGAGGCGCGCAACTTCGATCACCGCGAGCGAACCCAGGACCTGTCGGGCAACATCAGCTGGGACGTGACCGAGAAGCTCCACGTCAACCTCGACGTGCAGCATATCTGGGCCAACACCACCAATGACGACATCCTCGTCGCCGTCGGCTCGATGGCCAATGTGCAGTACAGCACGAACAAGGACGGCACGCCCAATGTGAAGCTGCTGCCGGGCTCGAACGTGAACTACGCCGCCGGCGGCCTCTCCAACCCGCACAATTACTGGATGCCGTTCGTCCAGGCGCACATGGAGGACAATGACGCCAAGGAGACCGCGTTCCGCGGCGATATCGGCTATGATTTCGACGAGGGCGGCTGGCTGGACTCGCTGAAGGTAGGCGTTCGCTATGCCGATCGCGCGCAGACGGTGCGCTACTCGACCTTCAACTGGTCGCCGGTCGCGGCGTCGTGGAACTGCAACGGCCCGGGCTTCAATATCGACAACACCACGGGCGGTGCCTATCCGAGCTGCAACGCCGGCCACCCGGCGTTCAAGGGCTATGGCCCGGGCATGTGGGAGTCGGTCACGCTCGGCGACGGCTTCTACGATGGCGGCGTCTACGACAACCCGGCGCTGGTCTACATGAACCGCGCCACGCTGATGGACCGCGCGCGGCTGGTGCAGGGCGTCAGCGGCTCGACCACCGGTTCGCCGATGGGCTGGGAGCCGATCTGCGACCGCGCCGATGCCACGGTCGAGGGCTGCTACCTCCCGTCCGAGGTGATGCACGTCAAGGAGAAGACCACCGCGGCCTATGCGATGCTGCGCTTCGGCGGTGACAATGCGAATATCGGCGGGGTGAATATCCGCGGCAATATCGGCCTGCGCTATGTCCGCACCAGCATCGATTCCGACGGCAGCGTCGGCTATCCGCTGACCACCACCTTCACCAACTACCAGCCCTGCGGCTCGACGCTGCCAGCCACCTGGATCGTCAACCCAATGTGCTTCGTCACGCCGGCGGTGGCGGCCTTCGCCAGCGGCGGCGGCACGGCGAACACCTATGAGGCCAGCTATGACAACTGGCTGCCGAGCTTCAATCTGCGGCTGGGCCTCGACGACAAGAGCTTCATCCGCTTCGGCTATTCGCGGGGCATGTCTCGGCCGGACTTCGGCCTGTTGCGCAACTTCGTATCGATCCAGGGACCGATCCTCGACGGTTCGGCGACCTCGCCCTACCTCGTCCGCAACGGCGCGGGCACGGTCACCGGCTACAACTTCGTGTTCCGCGCGGAATCGGGCTTCCCGGCGCTCAAGCCGATCACGGCCGACCAGTTCGACCTGACCTTCGAGCATTATTTCGGCCGCAGCAGCTCGTTCACGATCGACGGCTTCTACAAGAAGCTCAATTCGAGCATCTCGTACGGTGAGTTCTATCGCAGCTTCACCAACAACAACTCGACCCAGACCGTGCTGATGCGCGGCCCGCGCAACGGCGAGGATGGGGGGACGCTCAAGGGATTCGAAGTTGCCTTCCAGACTTTCTTCGACTTCCTGCCCGGCGCGCTTAGCGGGCTTGGTACGCAGCTGAACTACACGTTCGTCGACCAGTCGGGCATCAACAACTCGAACCTGGTGACGGCGGGCGCGCTGGACTCGGGCGGCACCGGCGGCTTCGGCGCGGGCCTCGACACATCGGGCGGGCGCGGCGTGGTGATGGACTCGCACCAGCTGGCGGGCATCTCCAAGCACACGTTCAACGCGGTGATGCTCTACGAAAAGGGCCCGGTCGCGATGCGTGTCGCCTATAACTGGCGCTCGCGCTTCCTCACCGACAATCTCGACTGCTGCATCGGCCTGCCGGTGTTCCAGAAGGCGGCCGGGTTCCTCGACGGCTCGCTGCGCTTCTCGCTGGCGAAATGGGTCGAGCTGTCGGTCGAAGGATCGAACCTGCTCGGCACCACCAGCGTGTTCCAGCAGCAGATCTTCGGCGACACGAGCAAGACGCCCGGCGCCAAGCCTGTCTACCGCGACGCAAACTGGAGCCGGGTCGATCGCCGCTTCCAGTTCGGCGCCCGGTTCAAGTTCTAACTCCCCTCGGCGCCGCCGTTCCTTCATTCGGCGGCGCCATTTCTTTCGGGAGCGAATTGCATGCAGCCCAGTTCGAGCACATCCGCGGCGCCCCTGCGCGTCGTCATCGTCGGCGGCGGGACCGCGGGCTGGATGTGCGCGGCCGGGCTGGCGCGCTTGCTGCCGGAGACAGATTATGCGCTGACCCTGATCGAGTCCGACGAGATTGGCACGGTGGGCGTCGGCGAAGCGACGCTGCCGCATATCCGCGAGTTCAACGCGATGCTCGGGCTCGACGAGGCCGAGTTCATGGCCGCCACCCAGGGCAGCTTCAAGCTGGGCATCGAGTTCGTCGGCTGGGACAGGCCCGGGGGGCGCTATGTCCACCCCTTCGGCACGTTCGGCGAACGCTGGGGCGGGCTCGACTTCCAGCACCACTGGCTGCGGGCGAAAGCGGCGGGCAAGCCGGTTGGCGAATTCGCCGAGCACAGCTTCGCCGCCGCGATGTGCCGCGAAGGCGTGTTCGACATGCCCGATCCGGACCCGCGCTCGATCCGCTCGACCTTCTCCTACGCCTATCATTTCGATGCGGGGCTCTACGCCCGGTATCTGCGTGGCTGGGCGACGCAGCGCGGCGTGCAGCGGATCGAGGGCAAGATCGTCGAGGTCTTGCGCGGCGCCGAGACCGGGCTCGTCGAGAGCGTCTCGCTCGAATCGGGTGCGCGGATCGAAGGCGACCTGTTCATCGACTGCTCCGGCTTCCGTTCGCTGCTGCTCGGGCAGAATATGGGCGTGGCGTGGCAGGACTGGAGCGAATGGCTGCCCTGCGACCGCGCCATGGCGGTGCCGTGCGCCAGCGTGGCCGGCATCACGCCTTTCACGCGCTCGACGGCCCAGACCGGCGGCTGGACCTGGCGCATCCCGCTCCAGCATCGGATCGGTAATGGCTATGTCTTCTCCAGCGCTTTCTGCTCGGAAGATCAGGCGCGCGAGACGCTGCTCGGCGCGATCGACGGCACCCCGCTTGCCGAGCCGCGTGTGCTGCGCTTCCAGGCTGGGCGGCGGGAGCGTGGCTGGGAAGGCAATGTCGTCGCGGTCGGGCTGTCCTCGGGCTTTCTCGAGCCGCTGGAATCGACCAGCATCTTCCTGATCCAGGCGGCGGTAACCGACCTGGCGAAGCTGATGCCCCGGCCCGGCGGCGCGATCGATCCGCGCCTGGCTGCCGAGTTCAACCGGCTGTTCGCGATCCATTACGACCGGACCCGCGATTTCCTGGTGCTCCATTACACCGCCAACGCGCGCCACGGCGAACCGCTCTGGGATCATGTGCGGAACATGGCGTTGCCGGACAGCCTGGCCCACAAGATCGATCTCTTCCGCTCCAGCGGCCGCGCGCCCGACTACAAGCTTGGCCTGTTCTCGCGCGACAGCTGGCTGGCGGTGCTGATGGGGCAGGGGATCATGCCCCAGGCCTGGGATCGTCAGGCCGACCGCGCGCCGCTCGATCAGGTGGCAGAGCGCCTCTCCGATCTGCGCGAACGGATCGCCAGCAACGCCGCGGCGTTGCCAGCGCATGCCGATTTCCTGGCCGGCTATTGCCCGGCGGGGGAAGTGGCGGTGGTCGCATGAGCGGGGCGTTCACCGTTGTCGTTGTAGGGCGGGATGCGCCGCTCTGGCTGGCGGCGGCTGCCTTGGCGCGGGCGCTTGGGGCTTCGGGTGTTCGGGTGGAGGCGGTGGAACTGCCGAGCGGGCTCGCGCCGGTGGATTTCTACGCCACCTTCCCGGCGCTGGAGGCGCTGCATGCCCAGCTTCGTATCGATGAGGCTGGGGTGCTGCGGGCTACGGGGGGAAGCCTGACGCTTGGACAGAATTTGGTGGAGCTTGAGCCCAGCGCAATAGAGCCCAACCAGATCCCCGGCCTTCGCCGGGGATCAGCTTCGGAAGCGGTAGGGGCACAGTCGCAACCCGCCTTCCTCCACGCCTATGGCTCCGCCGGCACCCGGATCGGCGAGGACGAATTCTTCCCCCATTGGGTCAAGGCACGCGCCTATGGCCTGAGCGTCCCGCTCGACGACTTCTCGCTCACTGCCGCCGCTGCGCGACACGGGCGGTTGATGCTGCCTGACGACCAGAGCGCGAGCTACGGCCGCTGCGACTATGGCTATCACCTGCCGGCGATCGCCTATGCCCGGCTGCTGCGCGAGACGGCGATCCGCCACGGCGTCATTGTACATGCCGCCGACGCGGTAACCCCTGCGCGACAGGGCGAGACGATTACCGCGCTCGATCTCGGCGAGGGACGGCGGCTCACGGGCGATCTGTTCGTCGATGCCGGCGGCGCGCTCGACACGGATTTCCTGAGCTGGCGTGCGCATTTCCCTGCGGACCGCGTGCTGACCGCCGCCGGCCCGGCCTTCGCCAATCTCCCGGTCTATGCCGAGAACCGAGCCGGTCCCACCGGCTGGACCGCGCTCCACCCGAGCCGCCCGGCGACCTTCGTCACCCATGTCTGGTCGAGCGCGCACGCCAGTGACGACGAAGCGCTGGCCGCCGCGACCACAGCCGCCGGCCTGCCGCTCACCGGCGCCGTGATCCGCACGCTCGATCCGGGGCGCCCCGCGCAACCCTGGACCGGCAACCAGGTCACCCTCGGCGCACGTTTCGATCCGGTTCACGGCCTCGACCTGCTCGGCCTGCAGGTCAGCCTGGTCCAGCTCCTCGCCGACTTCCCGGCCAGTGCCGGTTTCGCTGCCGAGCGCGACGCCTATAACCACGCCACTCCGCAAGCGCTGGACCGGCTGCGCGACTTCCAGTCCGCGCATTACGCGCTCGCCCGCTATGCCGGCCCCTTCTGGCAGGGCGCGTGCGAGGTGTCGCCCGATCTCGCCCATGCCATCGCGCTGTTCCGCGCCCGTGGCGAATTGGCGCCGTTCGAGGAGGAGAACCTCCCGCCCGACAGCTGGCGCGCGCTGTTCCTCGGCCACGGCGTCGAACCCGAAAGCTGGCCGCCGGCGATCGATCGCGTCCCGCCCGAGGAAGTGAAGGCGCAGTTCCGCCACATGCTCGGCTTCGTTCGCGAGCAGGTGCTGCGCCAGCCCATGCAGGACGCCTGGCTGGCCCGGCTCGCCGCTCCCCAATCATGACTTCCCGACAGGAAAGACCCCGAATGACCTCTCGTACCCTCGTGACCCTGCTTGCCCTTGCGCTTCCCGGCACTGCCTTCGCGGCGGATCGGGAATGCGCCCAGTCGCCGGGCAAGACGCTCGAAGTCTGTGTTTCGGTCGAAGGCGGGCAGGCGCTCTACGAAGTGAAGCGCGGCGACACGGTGGTGATCGCTCCCTCGGCGCTGGGCCTCAGCTTCGCAGGGGAACCGGCGGCGCGCTACAGTGCGATCACCGATGCCCACCGCTCGGCCTCGGACAGCAATTGGGAGCAGCCCTGGGGCGAGCAGCGGCTGGTCCGCGACAATCACAGCGAGCTGGCGGTGACGATCACGGGGGACACCGCGCTCAACAAGGCGATGCAGGTCACCTTCCGCATCTTCGATGACGGGGTAGGTTTCCGCTATTCCTATGCCGGCATTCCGGCGGGCGAGCAGGTCGGCGTCACCGCCGATCGCACCCAGTTCCGCACGAAGGGCGCGTACCAGGCCTGGTGGTATGAAGGGCTTGGCCAGGAGCGCGACGAATATCTCTACACCCAGACCGACGCGCGCCGCATCACCCTGGCCGAGACCCCGCTGACGCTGAAGGGCGGCAACGGGCTGTATTTGTCCTTCCACGAAGCGGCGCTGGTCGATTTCCCGAGCATGCTGCTCCAGGGCAATGGCGCCGGCACGCTTACCGCCTGGCTGATGCCCTGGCCCGACGGCGTCGGCGCGAAGAAGACCGGGCCCTTCTCCACGCCGTGGCGCACGATCCTGATCGGCACCACGCCCGGCGCGCTGGCCGACAGCCGGATCGAGCTCAACCTCAACGAGCCGAGCAAGCTTCCGGATATCCAGAAGTGGTTCAAGCCGGGCAAATATGTCGGCGTCTGGTGGGAGATGCATCTCAACCGCACCACCTGGGGCAGCGGCCCGACCCACGGCGCCAATAACGACAATGTGAAGCGCTACATCGATTTCGCCGCGAAATACGGGTTCGACGGCGTGCTCGTCGAAGGCTGGAACCAGGGCTGGGACGGCGAGTGGATCGCCAATGGCGACAAGTTCAGCTTCACCAAGTCGTACCCGGATTTCGACCTGCCGATGCTCTCGGCCTATGCCAGGTCGAAGGGCGTCCACCTGATCGGCCATCACGAGACTGCCGGCGCGGTGGTGAATTACGAGAACCAGCTCGAGGACGCGCTCGACCTCTATGCCAAGGTCGGCGTGCCGTCGGTGAAGACCGGCTATGTCCGCCATTCGGGCGATATCCTCGATCGCGAGGGTGGCAAGGAATGGTTCGCCGGCCAGTTCATGGTCCAGCATCACCTGAAGGTGATCGAGGCTGCGGCCAAGCGCCACATCACCATGGACACGCATGAGCCGGTCAAGGACACGGGCCTGCGCCGCACCTGGCCCAACTGGGTGAGCCGCGAAGGCGCGCGCGGGCAGGAGTTCAACGCCTGGGGCCGCCCGACCAACCCGCCCGAGCATCTCACGATCCTGCCCTTCACCCGCATGCTCGCGGGGCCGATGGACTTCACGCCCGGCATCTTCGACCTGGAGCATGGCAAGACGCTGCTGACCGAGCGCAACCAGTCGACGCTCGCTGCACAGCTCGCCGAATATGTCGTGCTCTATTCGCCGATCCACATGGCGGCGGACCTGCCCGAAAATTACGAGAAGCATCTCGACGCCTTCCAGTTCATCCGCGACGTGCCGACCGACTGGGAAACGACGCGGACGCTGGCTTCGGAGATCGGCGACTATGTCGTCGTCGCCCGCCAGCCGCGCGGGGGCAGCGACTGGTATCTCGGCGCGATCACCGACGAGACGGCGCGTGTGTTGCCGGTGAAGCTCGACTTCCTCGCGCCGGGCAAGCGCTACGAGGCGCAGATCTACCGCGATGCGGCGGATGCGGACTATGTGAAGAAGCCGGTCGCCTACACGATCGAGAAGCGCATGGTGACGAGCGCCGACACGCTCGACCTCGCGCTGGCGCCGGGCGGCGGCCAGGCGATCCGGTTCCGGCTGGTGAAGTAGGCTACGCTGCTTCCCGCCATGCTGTTCCCCGGCGAAAGCCGGGGAACAGGGTTTCTCTACCGTGTCGCTCTGTTACCCTGGGCCCCGGCTTTCGCCGGGGAACGGCTTTGCCTGTCGATGGTACTGGCTTCCGCGGGGATGACGGAAGGGTAAGTGCGGTGGTAGAGCCTGCCAAATGCTGACGCTGCCCAATATCCTTACGCTCTCGCGTATCATCACGGTGCCGCTGCTCGCGGCGTTTCTCTGGTGGCCGGAATGGCGGCTGGGTTACGGCATCGCCTTCGCGATCTACTGCCTGATGGGCGTCACCGATTATTTCGACGGCTATCTCGCCCGCGCCCAGGGCACGGTGTCGAAGCTCGGCGTGTTCCTCGATCCGATCGCCGACAAGATCATGGTCGCCGCAGTGCTGCTGATCCTCGCCGGCCGCGGAGTGATCACCGACCTGCACCTGATCCCCGCGCTGGTGATCCTGGTGCGCGAGATCGCCGTTTCCGGCCTGCGCGAGTTCCTGGGCGGCATCCAGGTCTCGCTTCCCGTATCGCGGCTCGCCAAGTGGAAGACGACGCTGCAGCTGGTCTCGCTCGGCGGGCTGATCCTGGTCGGCGCCTTGCCCTATGCGTGGCTGTGGCAGGCGGCGCTGGCGGCCTTCTGGGTCTCCGCCGCGCTCACCCTGATCACCGGCTGGGATTATCTGCGCGTCGGCCTGCGGCACATGGACACGTGATGGACCTGCTCTACTTCGCCTGGGTCCGCGAGGCCGTGGGGGTGGGGCAGGAGCAGGTCGACCCGCCCGAGGCGGTGGAGACGGTTGCCGATCTGGTCGGCTGGCTGGCCACGCGCAGCCTAGGCCACGCCGCTGCCTTTGCCGATCCGGCCAGGCTGCGCGCCGCGATCGACCAGCGCTTCGTGCCGCTGGCCACGCCGCTGAACGGAGCGAAGGAAGTCGCGCTCTTCCCCCCGGTGACCGGCGGATGATCCGCGTCTCGATCGATCCCGCGCCGATCGAGCTGGCACTGGAGCTGGCGGCGCTCGAGGAGCGCGGCGCGGGCGGAGTGGCGAGCTTCACCGGCGTGGTCCGCGGCGGCGACGGCATCACCGCGCTCGAACTCGAACACTATCCCGGCATGACCGAGGACGCGCTCTGCACCCTGGCCGAGGCGGCGATGGACCGCTGGAACCTGCTCGGCGTGACGATCCTCCACCGCGTCGGCCGGATGACGGTGGGCGAGCGTATCGTCTTCATCGGCACCGCCGCCGCGCATCGCCGCGAGGCGCTGGAGGCCTGCGCATACCTGATCGACCGGCTCAAGACCGACGCCCCCTTCTGGAAGCGGGAATGGCGGGGGGAGGATGCGAGCTGGGTCGAAGCGCGGGCAAGCGACGAGGCGGCTGCGGCCAAGTGGTAATCCCTCTCCCGTAAGGAGAGGGAGGTCAGGGCCGGGCCTCCGCCAGCACGTCCGCCAGTAGCCGGAAGTCCCGTTCCCTCGGCGAAGCCTTGCGCCACACCAGGGCGATCCGCCGCGAGGCATTGTCCGCCTCCAGCGGCCGCGCCGCCACCTGGGTGTGGTCGAGGATGCCCGAATCCACCGCCATCTCGGGCAGCATCGTCACGCCAAGGCCATTGTCGACCATCTGCACCATGGTGTGCAGCGAGGTGCCCATCATCGTCGCCTCGGCGCGCATCTCCGGCCGGTTGCAGGCGGCGAGCGCATGTTCCTTCAGGCAATGCCCGTCCTCGAGCATCAGCAGCCGCGTCTCGTCGATCTCGGCCGGGCGGATCGAGGCGCTCGGATCCATCTCGCCTTCGCGATAGGCGACGAACAGCCGGTCGTCGAACAGCGGCGCCGTTTCCACGTCGCCGCACGCATAGGGCAAAGCGAGCAGCACGCAGTCGGTACGGCCATGGTGCAGCCCTTCGCACGCCTGGCCGCTGGTTTCCTCGCGCAGATAGAGCTTCAGGTCGGGATAGTCCCTGCGCAGCTTGGGCAGGATGCGCGGCAACAGGAAGGGCGCGATCGTCGGGATCACGCTCATTCGCATCTCGCCGGAGAGCGGCCGCCCGGCGGCCCGGGCCAGGTCGCCCAGCTCGTCCGCTTCGCGCAACACGCGCCGCGCCTTGTCGACGATGCGCTCGCCCAGCGGCGTAAAGCGCACCACCCGCCGCGTCCGCTCGACCAGCACCACGCCGATCAGCGTCTCCAGCTCGCGGATGCCCGCCGACAGTGTCGACTGGGTAACGTAGCAGCTCTCCGCCGCCCGGCCGAAATGGCCATGGTCCTTCAATGCGACGAGATACTGGAGCTGCTTGAGCGTGGGGAGGTAGGTGGTCTGCGCCATTGATCGCCTGTGTCGATTGTATGGCGGGTATATAGTGAGCCAGGCGATAAAACAAATCCTTCCCCAGCTTGCTGGGGGAGGGGGACCGCTCGCGAAGCGAGGGGTGGAGGGGCGGCGGTGGCACACCGCCGGCTTCGCCGCCCCTCCACCAGCCTGCGGCTGGTCCCCCTCCCCGAGACAAGCTCGGGGAGGATTTAGAGGTTACGCCGCCTCGCTGAGCTCGTCCGGCAGGCGGATCATATAGTCGAATGCCGAGAGTGCCGCGGTCGAGCCTGCGCCCATCGCGATCACGATCTGCTTGTACGGCACGGTCGTGCAGTCGCCTGCCGCGAAGATGCCCGGCTGGCTGGTCTCGCCGCGCGCATCGATCTCGATCTCGCCGCGGTTGGACAGCGCGATCGCGTCCTTCAGCCACTCGGTGTTCGGCACCAGGCCGATCTGCACGAAGATGCCTTCAAGCTCGACCTGATGCACGGTGCCGTGGTTGCGGTCCTTGTAGGTCAGGCTGGTCAGCTTTTCGCCATCGCCGTCCACCTGGGTGGTCAGCGCCGAGGTGATGACCTTGACGTTGGGCAGGCTGCCCAGCTTGCGCTGGAGCACCGCGTCGGCGCGCAGCTGGCTGTCATATTCGATCAGCGTGACGTGCGCGACGAGGCCGGCCAGGTCGATCGCGGCCTCGACGCCGGAATTGCCGCCGCCGATCACCGCCACGCGCTTGCCCTTGAACAGCGGGCCGTCGCAGTGCGGGCAATAGGTCACGCCCTTGTTGCGATATTCCTCCTCGCCGGGCACGCCCATCGTCCGCCAGCGGGCGCCGGTGGAAAGGATCACGGTGCGCGCCTTCAGGCTCGCGCCATTCTCCAACACGACCTCATGCAGCCCGCCCTCATGCCGGGCCGGCACCAGCTTCGCAGCGCGCTGGTGGTTCATGATGTCGACGTCATATTCCTTGACGTGCTGCTCCAGATGCGCGGCGAGCTTCGGGCCTTCGGTGTGGCTCACCGAGATGAAGTTCTCGATGCTCATCGTGTCGAGCACCTGGCCGCCGAAGCGCTCCGCGGCGATGCCGGTGCGGATGCCCTTGCGCGCCGAATAGATCGCAGCTGCAGCACCGGCCGGGCCACCGCCCACCACCAGGACTTCGAACGGATCCTTGCCAGCGATCTTGGCGGCAGTGCGCTTCTCGGCGCCGCTGTCGATCTTGGCGACGATCTGCTCCAGCTCCATGCGGCCGCTGGCGAAGGGCTCGCCGTTCAGGAATACGGTCGGCACCGCCATCACCTTGCGCTCTTCGACTTCGGCCGGGAACAGCCCGCCGTCGATCGAGGTATGGCGGATGCGCGGGTTGAGCACCGCCATCAGGTTCAGCGCCTGCACCACGTCCGGGCAGTTCTGGCAGGTCAGCGAGAAATAGGTCTCGAAGACATAGTCGCCGTCCAGGTTCTTCACCTGCTCGATCAGCTCCTGCGCCGCCTTGCTCGGATGGCCGCCGACCTGGAGCAAAGCGAGCACCAGTGAGGTGAACTCATGCCCCATCGGCAGGCCCGCGAAGCGCACGCCGATATCGGTGCCGGTGCGGTGGATCAGGAAGCTCGGCTTGCGGCTATCGTCATCGGTGCGGACGACCGAGACCTTGTCCGAAAGTGCGGCGATTTCGTTGAGCAGCTCCTCCAGCTCGCGCGACTTGGCATCGTCACCGAGGCTGGCGACCAGCTCGATCGGCTCCCGGATGTTCGCGAGATAGCCCTTGAGCTGCTGGGTCAGGTTTGCGTCGAGCATGGCAGAAACTCCACTAATTCAGATACAAAACGGCCCGGGACAGAAGTTGATTGCCGTCCCGGGCCGCATGGGCGCCCGCAAGGGGGCTAACGGGCGCCTGGGGGATCAGATCTTGCCGACCAGGTCGAGCGACGGAGCCAGCGTCTCGGCACCCTCTTCCCACTTGGCGGGGCAGACTTCGCCCGGATGCGCGGCGATGTACTGCGCAGCCTTGATCTTGCGGAGCAGCTCGGCCGCGTTGCGGCCCACGCCCTCGCTGGTGATCTCGACCAGCTGGATCACGCCTTCCGGATCGACGACGAAGGTGCCGCGATCGGCAAGGCCCTGGCCCTCACGGAGCACGTCGAAGTTGGTCGACAGCACGTGGTTCTGGTCGCCGAGCATGTAATAGTTGATCTTGCCGATCGCCGGCGAGGTGTCGTGCCAGGCCTTGTGGCCGAAGTGCGTGTCGGTCGAGACCGAATAAACTTCGACGCCCATCTTCTGGAGCTGCGGATAGATGTCCGCCAGGTCCTCGAGCTCGGTCGGGCACACGAAGGTGAAGTCCGCCGGGTAGAAGAAGAACACCGCCCACTTGCCCTTCGTGTCCGCGTCGGTGACCTGGACGAACTTGCCTTCCTTATAGGCCTGCGCGGTGAACGGCTTGATGGTGCTGCCGATGAGAGCCATTGCTTGGTATTCCTCCAGAACGGGGGTTGTTGTTGCAATGGCGAGATAGGGCCGCTGCACTGCAATGTGAAATTGGAAAGCCCGTTCGGGGTGATCGCTTTAATCGATCAAGCGGCATCGATTGATCGACTGTATTTCTGGAAACCCGATCAGACGGCGCGGGCGATCATCGAGATCAGCGTGATCACGATCATGCAGCCCAGGATCAGGTCAAGCGGCCGCCGCGCGCCGAGCCAGTCGACGATCCGGCCCCAGCGCCGCTGCCATCCGGTTTCGGGAGCGCCGATGCGCCGTATCCGCCCGTGGCGGCTGTTCCTGCTGCTGTCCCACATGCGCGGGGGTGTGGGGCGGATCGGCGTTAAGCTTCGAGAGGGAAGATGGGGGAGGGCGTAAGGAAGGCGTAAAGTCTCAAGCTCCCCACCCTGGAAGGTAGGGGCTGGGGGTGGGTGGAAGCCGGGCGATACTGTCGCCTAAGGCTTAACCCAGCCATATCGCGTACATCGACCCACCCCCGACCCCTCCCTTCCAGGGTGGGGAGTGAAGACCCTACCGCCCCACCGCCAGGTACAGATTGTACAGGCTGGTCAGCGTCAGCACGATGCCGACCATCAGCATCAGCGTCTTGGGCTCCACCCGCTTGGCGAGCAGCGCGCCGAACGGCGCCGCGATCACGCCGCCGACCAGCAGGCCGACCGTCGCCAGGGTGAAGGCGCCCCAGCCGAGCTGGGTGATGAAGGTCGCCGAGATCGTCGTGGTGACGAAGAACTCGGCGGTGTTGACCGTGCCGATCGTCGTGCGCGGGGAGGCGCCCTGGACGAGCAGGTTGCTGGTCACCACCGGCCCCCAGCCGCCGCCGCCCGCCGCGTCGAGGAAGCCGCCGGCCAGGCCGAGCGGCTCGACGATCTTGGGCGACTTCTCCTTGGGCGGATAATGGCGGCTGCGCCACAGCAGGTAGAAGCCGATCGCGGTCAGATAGGCGAGGATGAAGGGCTTGGCGGTGCCGGCGTCGATGTTCGACAGCACATAGGCGCCCAGCCCGCCGCCGATCACCCCGGGCACGGCGATGCGCAGGAACAGCTTCCAGTTCACATTCTTGTGCACCGCATGGCTGATGCCCGATACGGCGGTGGTGAAGGTCTCCACCGTGTGCACGCCGGCAGAGGCCGCCGCGGGCGGCACCCCCAGGCTCAGCAACAGGGTATTGGAGATCACGCCAAAGGCCATGCCCAGCGCGCCGTCCACCATCTGGGCGGCGAATCCCACCGCGATGAACGGCAGCAGGAGGCTCAGGTCGATTCCAAAGATCATTCGCACCTTGAAGGTTGGGCCGGGATGGAATGGATGACGGCACCGGAACGTTCCAACAAGATACATCGGCTTTAGTGCGGCCAAGCGCAGAATGGGCCATTCTGGAATTCCGTGGGTTTAGCTATTATGTGGACACCCGATAAAAGGGGACCGGCCATGTTTCAGCGCCTGTTGGCGTATCTGGATTCGATCAAGGCGCGCGATCCCGCGCCGCGATCGCGCGCGGAAATCCTGCTCTATCCGGGCGTGTGGGCGCTCGGCTATCACCGCATCGCGCACGCATTGTTCCGCAATCGCCTCTATTTCCTCGCCCGCGTGGTCAATCACTGGTCGCGCTTCGTGACCGCGATCGACATCCATCCGGGCGCGAAGATCGGCCGCAACTTCTTCATCGATCACGGCTTTGTCGTGATCGGCGAGACCGCGGAGATCGGCGACGACGTCACCATCTACCAGTGCGTGACGCTGGGCGGCACCAGCCCGGACAATGGCGTGGCCGGCAAGCGCCACCCGACCTTGCTCGACGGCGCGATCCTGGGTTCGGGCGCGCAGGTGCTCGGGCCGATCACCGTGGGCGAGCGTGCCCGGATCGGCGCCAATGCCGTGGTCACCAAGGATGTCGCACCCGGCGCGGTGATGGTCGGCATCCCGGCCAAGCCGACATTGGTCGAGGCGGAGAAGTGGCAGAAGGGCTTCGTGCCCTATGGTACGCCGTGCAGCGAGCTGTTCGATCCGCAGACCCAGAAGCTCGAGATCATGCGCTGCGAGCTGGAGGCGATGCGCAAGCGGCTCGACGCCGTGCTCGCCGAGCGCCGGACGGAAGGGGAGCAGCGCGACAGCGCGTAGATGGGCACCGTAACCCCGCTCCCCCTTGGACGCCCCGGCCAGGTCGGCTTCGAGCGTCCCGAGCTCACCCGCATCCTCGACCTCTATGGCCGCATGGTCGCCGCCGGCCATTGGCGCGACTATGCGATGTCGTTCGATCTCGACGCCGCGATCTTCGCCGCTTTCCGCCGCGCCGCCGAGCGCCCCGAATTCCGCATCGAGAAGCGCCCCGCCTTGCGCAACCGCCAGGGCATGTGGGCGCTGGTCAACGAAAGCGGCATGATCCTCAAGCGCGGGCATGAGCTCGGCCCGGTGCTCGCCCCGGTCGAGCGCCGGCTGATGAAGCTCGTGGAGGAATAGGGCGACTCCGTCATGCTGAACTTGTTTCAGCATCCAACGCTCCACCGGCGATATCGCTAGAGGCGCGTTGGACCCTGAAACAAGTTCAGGGTGACGAGGGATGTGGCTCGGAGCGCCTTGGCCTCAGCTACCCCCCAAACCCCACCGGCACCGGGCTCATCCCCCCGGTCTCGCGGATCACCACCAAAGTCTCGAACGTCCGCACCCGCTCGTCGGCGGAGAAGAGCCGGCGTACCAGATCGTCATAGCTCTCCATGTCACGTGCGATGATCCGCACCGCGAAGTCATGGTCGCCGGTGACGTTCCACGCTTCCATCACTTCGGGCTCGCGGCGGAAGATCTCGAACATCTCGCTCACCGTGTCGGCGGTTTCGCGTTCCAGCGTTACCAGCACGATCATCGACAGCGGCCAGCCCAAAGTCTTCGGATGCACCACCGCAATCTCGCGCTCGATCACCCCGGTCTCGCGCAGCCGCCGGATGCGGCGGTAACAGGCGGGGGCGGAAAGCCCGACCTTCTCGGCCAGCGCCGCCACCGGCTGCTGCACATCAACCTGCAGCAGCTCGAGCAGCTTGCGGTCGAACGAATCGAGCGGTTCAATCTTCGTCATTTTTCGAGCCTAGGTCGATAAACTTTATCGCATAAGTGCCAAAATAAACCGCCCTTATCGCGGCAAATCCCTATCCTGAAGCCACCACCCCGCATTTTCGAGTGTCCCGATGTCCGCTTTCGCTGCCCCGCGGCCCGCTTCGCCGCGCATCGATCTTGTCGCGCTGTCCGCCTTGTTCGTGTCGCTGCTGTCGGTGACGATGGGCGCGACTTTCGCCAAGAAGCTGTTCCCGCTGGTCGGCCCCGAAGGCGCCACCGCGCTGCGCCTGATGTTCGCGGCGGTGATCCTCTCGGCAATCTTCCGGCCCTGGCGGATTCGGCTCGACGCCGGCTGGCGCTCGCTGCTCGGCTACGGCCTGGTGCTCGGGGTGATGAACCTCAGCTTCTACAAGGCGCTGTCCTACATCCCGCTCGGCATCGCCATCGCGGTCGAGTTCACCGGGCCGCTCGCGGTCGCGGTGCTCACCTCGCGGCGCAGGATCGATTTCCTGTGGATCGGGCTGGCGGTGTTCGGCTTGGCGTTGCTGCTGCCGATCTGGAAGGGCGCCGCGCATCTCGACTGGCGTGGCGTTGCCCTCGCGCTGGTCGCCGGTGCCTGCTGGGCGGCGTACATCCTCACCGGCCGCCATGCCGGCGCCGCGCACGGGCCCGCCGCCGCGGCCGGGGGCATGCTGATCGCCGCCTGCCTCGCCGCACCGGTCGGTATCCTCCACGCCGGCACCGCGCTGCTCCGGCCCGAGGTGCTGATGCTCGGCCTGCTCGTCGGCATCGTCTCCAGCGCGATCCCCTATGCGCTCGAGATGATCGCGCTGCCCCGGCTCCCGGCCAACACCTTCGGCACGCTGCTCAGCGCCGAGCCCGCGGTCGGTGCGCTGATGGGGCTGATGCTGCTCGGCGAAGTGCTCAGCGGCGTGCAGTGGCTGGCGGTGTGCCTGATCGTCCTCTCCTCGGTCGGCACCGCGATGAGTGCGCGTCCCGGCACCGCGATCGAGCAGCCCTGAACGAAAAACCCCTCCCGCGCCCGGGGGGCACGGGAGGGGAGTGGTGTCGGAAGCAGGGCTGGGGACCGCGCTTCCTCCCAAGTAAGGTCAGGGCGCAGGCGGCTGCGGCGGGGCAGGCGGCGCCGGCGGACGGATCGGCGTGTAGTGCGCCGATGCGATCTTCCAGGTGCCGCCCGCGCGCACCGCCAGGAAGCTCGCCCGCATCGACACGGTCCGTGGCGGTTGCGCCGGGGCCCCCGGCAGGTCGAACGACAGCCGCACGATGATCGAGGCCGCATCGCGATATTCGCGCACCAGCGGATCGCTCAGCCTGGTCACCGGCACCGGCCGCTTCTTGTCCGCGGCATAGAAGCCCAGGAATTCGTCATGCGTGTCGACATCGCCCAGCGGCGAGACCTCGGCATAATCCTGGGTCACCAGGTCGGCGATCTTCTCCTGGTCATAGGCGCGCTCGGCCTCGACGAACTTGCCGACCAGCTCGACCAGCGGGGCATCCGCCTGCGGGGCGGGGGTGGTGAGCAACAGGGCCAGCGTCAGACAGGGCATCATGCAATATCCTGATCGAGAGTATCGGCCCGGGGCGCGAACCCCGGGCCTCCAGGGAACTCAGGCGGTCACCAGCTGGGTCGGCGGCAGCCGCTCCTCCAGCCCGCCGAGCAGGCCGACGACGATGCGGCGCACCGGCTGCCAGAAGGCCGAGAGCAGCAGCAGTGCCGAACCGATCACCAGCGCGGTCAGCGCCGCCGCCAGCTCGACCGCACCGGTCGCCTGGAACAGCGCGTACATCGCCCACAGCACATAGATCAGGCTGGAGACGAGCAGCGCCCGCCGGTCCACCGCCAGCGCGACGAAGGCGAAGGCGATGTAGAGCGCGATCACCACCGCGGCGACCGGGCCGGTAACCTCGCCGTCGAACACGCCGAGCATGTGGAACACCGGGTGCGCGATCAGCGGCGCCGCGGCGAGATGCAGCCAGAAAGCCACGTCCGAGCGGCGCGTGCGGCGCTCGCGGTCGGTCATGTCCCAGCGCATCGCGAAGAAGAACATCGCGACGCCGGCGACGAGCAGCATCTCGTTCACCCAGTCCTTCGCGTTCGGCACCAGCGCGAGCACGATCGCCACGCCCATGCCGACGATCACCAGCCCGCCGGCGGCGACCGTGATCGGCACCATGAAGCGCTTCCAGTGGATCCAGGTGGCGAGCGCGGTCAGCAGGCCGACGATCGCGGCGACGCCGGCGCCGACCTGCTGGCGCTGCAGGTCGGTGGCCAGGTGCAGCTGCTCCTCGATCCAGGGCAGGTTCGCGGCGAAGATGCCCGACAGCGCCGCGCCCACGCCGCCGACAAAGCCGAACAGCAGCAGGATCGACGGCAGCGCCATCCGGCGCTTGGCGGTGAAATACTCGGCGAGCATCCAGCTCGATGCTGCCACGGCGAGGCCGCCGCCGATCATGTTGCCCCCGATGATCCGCGGCTCCGGTCCCGGGCCGATCAGCATCTCGCCGAAGAACGCGCCAATGCGCGCCGCAGCGACCAGGATCAGCGCGGCGGCGATCGCCACGAAGATGTCGTTGAACCCGGTGAGCAGCTTGAAATGCTCTTCGTCCACCGCGGGCGCCGACCGGCGCTCGGCGACGTAATTGCGCAGCGCATTGGCGGCTGCGGGGGAAAGCGCCCCCGCTTCCACGGCACTGGCCAGATCGCTTTCGCTGTACATGGCAGTCTCCTCCTGTTGGGGAGGATATACCATATGTGTGTTAGTGAAACAATACGGTAAGGCGGTGTGCCCTTCCTCTCTATTTCGTCATTCCCGCGCAGGCGGGGATCCATTCTGGCTGGCTTCTCGAAAGAAGCGCCGCGTCAGAGCCAATGGATTCCCGCCTGCGCGGGAATGACGAAGGAAGGGGAAAGCTCAGCCCTTCTGCAACCGGCTCAAAATCAGCATCGTCTGCTCGCTGCCCGAGCCGGGGACGATCTCGCCCGTCCGGTCGGTGATCTGCGCCCATTGCGCCTGCACCGCCTCGGGCGTCAGCGCTTCCAGCCTGGCGCCCTGGGTCAGCGTCACATAGGCGGCCTGGACTACCCCGCCGCCGGCACCGACGATCTGGTTGGTCGGCGCGTCCTCGCTCACCAGGAACAGGGCGGCCGGCGCGACATTCTCAGGCGCGAACGCCTTGAATGCTTCCTCGGGGAACAGGTCCTCGGTCATCCGCGTGCCCGCCACCGGTGCGATGGTGTTGACCTTGATCCCGTATTTCGCGCCCTCCAGGTACAGCGTCTTGGTCAGCCCGGCGAGGCCGAGCTTGGCCGCGCCGTAATTCGCCTGGCCGAAATTGCCGAACAGCCCGGTCGAGCTCGCGGTCATCAGGATGCGGCCGTAATTCGCCTCGCGCATCGTCTCCCACACCGCCTTGGTGCAGTTGGCCGAGCCGATCAGGTGGACGTCGACGACGAACTTGAAGTCCTCCGGCTCCATCTTGGCGAAGCTCTTGTCGCGCAGCACGCCGGCATTGTTGATCAGGATGTCGATCCGGCCCCATTTCGCCTTGGCCGCCTCGACCATCGCGACCATGTGGGCATAGTCGGTGACGCTGCCGCCGTTCGACATCGCCTCGCCGCCCAGCGCCTCGATCTCCTCGACCACCTTCAATGCCGCGTCCGAATGGCCGGTGCCGTCGCGCGATCCGCCCAGGTCGTTCACCACCACCTTCGCGCCGCGCTTCGCCAGTTCGAGCGCATAGGCACGGCCCAGCCCGCCGCCGGCGCCGGTGACGATGGCTACGCGGTCCTTGAAGTCGATGGTCATGCAGGTCTCTCCTTTGCGGAGAGCTTAGGCAGGGCGAGGAGGGGGAGACAAGCCGCAACAACCGCTGGCGGAGGGATGCGCCGCGATCCCACCCTCCGTCACCCTGAACTTGTTGCTGGGTCCAACTCTCCCCAAGGGACGAACCGGCAGAGGCATCAGGCCCCTGCCGGTTCTAAACAGATCACCGCGACTGGCGGCAATGATCCTTGATGGTCTTCGAGCAGCGCGGATAGCTCTTCGGGTCCGAAGGTGCCGGCGCCGCGGCGGTGGCTGCATCCGCCGCCGGCGGGGACGACGGTGCGGGGGGAGCTGCCGGAGGCGCGGGCGGAGCCGGAGGCGTCGGGGTGGTTTCCGGAGCAGCGGGCGCGGCCGGAGCGGCGGGCGGCGGGTTGGTCGCCGGCGGCGGCGGCGCAGCCGGGTCGGCAGGCGCCGCAGGCGCGTCGGGGGGCGGCGGCGGTGCGTCGGCCGGCGGGGCGGGCGGTGCCGGCGGAGTCGGGGCCGGCGCCGTCTGCGGGGCGGTCTGCGGCATGTCCTGCGCGATGGCGGTGCCACCAAGCGCCAGGGCGGCCGAGGCCAAAAGCATGAACTTCATTGTGAGCATTCCTCTCTGTCACCCCACCCGCTTCCCTCCCGAAACGCATGTGCCGGGTGCGACGTTGCGCACCCGGCACATTCCATCCCGCAAAAAGGGGATTTGGCCGCGCTCAGCCGCCGCGCTGGCGGCAGCCGTCGAACTGGCCGCGCTTGCAGATCGGGTAGCTTTCCTTCGGTGCCGGCGGCGGGAAGGCCTGGGTTGGCGTCTGGGTGCTCGGCACGAACACCACCTGGGTGCCCGGCGGCGGCGTGGTGCCGGTGCTGAACAGCGGCGCGGCCGGCGCATAGCCGCCGAGCTTGCTCGCGTCGTTGTTGGTCGGGGATTCGGCCTTCTGCGCCGAAGTCTGTGCCTGCGCGGCGCCGGCGACCAGCGTCAGCGCGGCTGCCATGACAAGGAGCTTCATGGGGTGCGTCTCCTGAAACCGGGCGAGATCGTTACGCCCGGTTCCAGCAACGCGAGGGGGAGGGGTTGGTTTCGTTAAATCGGGTTCATGTGGAAGGGCTCTCCTCCGCACACCCGCCGTCATCCCCGCGCAGGCGGGGATCCATTCTGGCTGGCTTGTCGAAAGAAGCGCCGCGTCAGTGCCAATGGATTCCCGCCTGCGCGGGAATGACGAAGTGAGGAGTCGGGAAAAGAGCCGCACGAGATCCCGGCTTTCGCCGGGATGACGGCTATTCCTCAATTCCCCGCGTCGAGCGCGTACCCGGCCGAGCGCACCGTCCGGATGATGTCCGGCCGGTTGCCATGGTTGATCGCCTTGCGCAGGCGGCGGATGTGGACGTCCACCGTGCGGCTCTCGATGTCGCTGTCATGCCCCCACACCGCGTCGAGCAGCCGCTCGCGCGAGAACACCCAGCCCGGATGCTCGAGGAAGTGCTTGAGCAGGCGGAACTCGGTCGGCCCCAGCTGCACCACTTCGCCGCCGCGGCGGACCTTGTGGCCCACCGTGTCCATCTCGATGTCCGAATAGGTCAGCGCCTCGCCGGCCAGCGCCGGGCGCACGCGGCGCAGCACCGCGCCGACCCGGGCGACGAGCTCGCGCGGGGAGAAGGGCTTGGTGACGTAATCGTCCGCCCCGGTCTCGAGCCCGCGCACGCGATCCTCTTCCTCGCCGCGCGCGGTGAGCATGATGATCGGCACGTTCGCCGTCTCGGGCATGCGGCGCAGGCGCCGGCACACTTCGATCCCGCTCAGCCCCTCGACCATCCAGTCGAGCAGCACGATGTCGGGCGTCGCTTCCTTGGCGAGGAGCAAAGCTTCCTCGCCATCGGGCGTGTGCTTCACCTCATAATCTTCACGCTTGAAATGATAGGCGACCAGTTCCGCAATCGCGGCGTCGTCCTCGACGAGAAGCATCTTCACTCGGGCCATATGTTCCCCAATCCGCTCAGTTCGTCCCGGCCGCGCCGGTCTCGCGCTCGGCCATGTATTCGCCTGTCGCCGCGAAATAGACCATCTCGGCCACATTGGTTGCGTGGTCGCCGATCCTCTCCAGGTTCTTCGCCACGAACAGCAGGTGCGCCACCTGGCTGATCGTCTTCGAATTCTCGACCATGAACGTCACCAGCGTCCGGAAGATCGAGTCGTAGAAATCGTCGAGCGCGTTGTCGCGGGCGCAGATCCGCACCGCGGCCTCGGCATCGCGGGCCGAAAAGGCGTCGAGCACGTCGTGCACCATGTCCGCGGCCAGCTGGCCCATCGACGGCAGGATCGAGACGACCTCGATCCGCTCCTCGCCCTCGGCATGGATCAGCGGCACGCGCTTGGCGATGTTCTTGGCATAGTCGCCGATCCGCTCGATCACCGCGGCGATCTTGAGCGCGGCGATCACTTCGCGCAGATCGTCGGCCATCGGGGCGCGCAGCGCGATCACGCGGACGACGAGCTTTTCCAGCTCGGCCTCGATCGCGTCGATCTGCTTGTCCTTCTTGCGCACCTCGTTGGCCAGCTCGGCATCGCCGCGCGACAGCGCCAGCATCGCGTCCTCGATCGCCTGCTCGGCCAGCCCGCCCATCTGCGAGATCAGCGCGCGCAGCTGCCCGATGTCCTGATCGAACGCCTTTACCGTATGTTCCTGGCCGGTCGACATAACGCTAACTCCTAGCCGTACCGGCCGGTGATGTAATCCTTCGTCCGCTCCTGCTTGGGCGCGGTGAAGATATTGTCGGTGTCGCCGTACTCGACCAGCTGGCCGAGATGGAAGAAGGCGGTCTTCTGGCTGACGCGCGCCGCCTGCTGCATGTTATGCGTGACGATCACGATGGCGTAGCGCCCGCGCAGCTCGTGGATCAGCTCCTCGATCTTGGCGGTGGCGATCGGGTCGAGCGCCGAGCAGGGCTCGTCCATCAGGATCACCTCGGGGTCCACGGCAATGGCGCGAGCGATGCACAGGCGCTGCTGCTGGCCGCCGGAGAGCGCGGTGCCGCTGTCGGAGAGCCGGTCCTTCACTTCGTCCCACAGACCGGCGCGGCGCAGCGACTGCTCGACGATCCCGTCCAGCGCGCCCTTCGACGCCGCCAGCCCGTGGATGCGCGGGCCGTACGCGACATTCTCGTAGATCGACTTGGGGAAGGGGTTGGGCTTCTGGAACACCATGCCCACGCGGGCGCGCAGCTGCACCACGTCCATGTCCGACGAATAGATGTCCTCGCCGTCCAGCGTGATCTCGCCCGTCACCCGCGCGCTCGGGATGGTGTCGTTCATCCGGTTGAGCGTGCGCAGGAAGGTCGATTTGCCGCAGCCCGACGGGCCGATGAAGGCAGTGACATGGTCCATGTCGACATCGATCGAGACGTCGCGGATCGCCTGCTTGTCGCCATAGGACACACTGACGCCGCGCGCGGACATCTTGTGCGGGGCAGGGTGGGCGTCGGTCATCACCAGCGGGTCTCGAATTTGTTGCGAAGATAGATGGCGAGCCCGTTCATGGCGAGCAGGAACACCAGCAGGACAAGGATGGCGGCGCTGGTCTTCTCGACGAACCCGCGGCTGACTTCGTCGGACCACAGGAAGATCTGGACGGGCAGCACGGTGGCGGGGTCGGTGAAGCCGCCCGGCGGGGTGACGATGAAGGCGCGCATGCCGATCAGCAGCAGCGGCGCGGTCTCGCCCAGCGCGCGCGCCATGCCGATGATCGTGCCGGTCAGGATGCCGGGCATGGCGAGGGGGAGGACATGGTGGAACACCACCTGGATCCGGCTCGCCCCGATGCCCAGCGCGGCGTCGCGGATCGACGGCGGCACGCCCTTGATCGCGTTGCGGCTGGCGATGACGATGACGGGCATGATCATCAGCGCCAAGGTCACGCCGCCCACCAAGGCGGCCGAGCGCGGCAGCAGCGGCCCCACCCGCATCCCGAACAGGCTCCAGCTGCCCAGGAACACCGCCAGCCCGAGCAGGCCGAAGATGATCGAGGGCACCGCCGCCAGGTTGTTGATCGAAACCTCGATCAGGTCGGTCCAGCGGTTCTTCGGGGCATATTCCTCGAGATAGATCGCCGAGAGCACCCCGATCGGGAAGGCGATCAGGAAGGTCACCGCCATGGTCAGCAGCGATCCCTTGAACGCGCCCCAGATGCCCACCGCCACCGGATCGGTCGAATCCGATTCGCTGAAGAAGCCGGCGTTGAACCCGGTGTGGAGCTTGCCCGCGGCATTGAGCTTGCGTGCCAGCGGTGCCGCGGCGGCGTCATTGCCGCGCAGCCCCTGCTCGACCTGGGTCGAGGCCGGCACCCAGAGCAGCTTCTTCTGATGGAGCAGCGACGGATCGGCCTTGAGCGCCTCGCGCACCTTGAGCCAGGCGGCATCGGACAGCACCGGCACGCTCTGCGGCCCATAGGCGGCGAGCGCGGCGTTGGAGACCTTGTCCTCCAGTTCCGCCCCGGCCAGCGCCAGATTGGCGCCCGGCGTCGAGAGCTGGGCGGGATCGATCTTCATCGCCATCGCCGGGAAGTCGAGCGGCAGCGCGATCTCGGTGCGGGTGAAGCCGCGCCAGCCATTGGTCACCATGGTGAACAGCAGGAAGGCGAGGAACGCGGCCGACAGGATCACCGCCATCATCCCGAACAGCTTGAAGCGCCGCTCGCGCGCATAGCGCCGGCGGATGCGCTTCTGCATCGCCTCGGTCTTCCAGTCGGTGGGCGCGCGCGCGGGCGCGGCCTCGGGAGCGGGCTTATTCATAGGCCTCCCGGTATTTCTTCACGACGCGCAGCGCGACGATGTTGAGCAGCAGCGTGATGACAAAGAGCGTCAGGCCCAGCGCGAACGCCGCCAGCGTCTTCGGGCTGTCGAACTCGGCCTCGCCGGTCAGCAGGTCGACGATCTGCTTGGTCACCGTCGTGGCGCTCTCGAACGGGTTGAGCGTGATATTCGCCGCGCCGCTGGCGGCCATCACCACGATCATCGTCTCGCCGATCGCGCGGGATACGGCGAGCAGCACGCCCGCGACCACGCCGGGCAGCGCGGCGGGCAGCAGCACCCGCGAGATCGTCTCGCTGTGCGTCGCGCCCATCGCCAGGCTGCCGTCGCGCATCGCGGTCGGCACCGCGGCGATCGAGTCATCGGCCATCGAGGAGACGAACGGGATGATCATCACGCCCATCACCAGACCCGCTGCCAGCGCGCTCTCGGACGAAGCGAAGGGCATGCCGAGATGCACCGCCAGGTCGCGCACCGCCGGCGCCACGGTCAGCGCGGCGAAATAGCCGTAGACCACCGTCGGCACGCCCGCGAGCATCTCCAGCGTCGGCTTCATCCAGGCGCGCACCCGGGGGGCGGCATATTGGGTCAGATAGATCGCGCTCATCAAGCCAAAGGGAATCGCGACCAGCATCGCGATCACCGCGCCGATGAAGAAGGTCCCCCAGAACAACGGCACCGCGCCCAGCGACTTGCCGGGGTTCGACGCCTCGATCACCTGCGGGCTCCAATGCGTGCCGAACAGGAAGTCGGTGATCGGCACCTGCTCGAAGAAGCGCAGCGATTCCCACAGCAGCGACAGGAAGATGCCCAGCGTGGTCAGGATCGCGATCAGCGAGGCGACCAGCAGGAGCAGCATCACGATCCGCTCGACCTGGCTGCGCGCCTTCAGCTGCGCGCGGATCCGCGACCAGGCGAACAGCCCGCCGGCAAAGGCGAGCAGGATCGCCATCGCGCTGCCCATCCAGTTGTAGCGGTTCTCCGCCGCGCGGGTCGCCGGGGCGAGCTCGGCGGCCAGCGGATCGAACGCCTTGGCGTCCGGGTCCTCGGCCACGCGCTTTGCCTCGGCGAGCAGCGCGTCGCGCTCGAACTCGAACTGGGGCAGCTGCTTCGCCGCCGGATGCTCCAGCACCGCGTCGCGCACCAGGCTCGGCGAGAGCGAGGCCCAGACCGCGACGAACAGCAGGGCGGGCAGCACCGCCCAGGTCGCGACATACCAGCCATGCTGCGAGGGCAGCGAATGGAGCCGCTTGGCGCCGCCGCGATCGATCCGCTGGGCGCGGGCGCGGCCGGTCAGCCAGCCGATCAGGCCAAGCCCGGCGATCAGGAAAAGGAGGGCGAGCGGGTTCATCAGTGCAGCCCCGCCGGATCGAGCGGCGTGCGCTGCTCGAGGATCGCCAGCGCGTGCGCGCGCACCGCGTCCGGCGCCGGGATCAGCCCGCGCCGCGAGAGCTTGCCGCCCGGCGCCCACATCGTGCCGTACAGCTTCAGGAAGTCGGCCAGCCCGGGCACTGCGCGCAGGTGGCGCTTCTTCACATAGAGGAACAGCGGCCGCGCGCCCGGATAGCTGCCATCGGCGATCGACGCATAGCTCGGCGCCACTCCGTCGATCGGCACGCCGTGCAGCCGGTCGGCATTCTCCTCGAGATAGGAATAGCCGAACACGCCGATCGCATTGGGGTTCTGCGCCAGCCCCTGGACGATCAGATTATCGTTCTCGCCCTTGTCGATGTACGGGCCATCGTCGCGGATGCGCTTGCAGCGATTGTCGTACGGGCTGGTGTCCTTCGCCGCCTTCATCGCGTGGACGGCGGGATCGGCCTCGGCGCAGCCCGGCTCCATCACCAGCTCGACCAGCGCGTCGCGGGTGCCGCTGGTCGAGGGCGGGCCCATCACCTGGATCGGGATCGCGGGCAGCGACGGGTTCACGTCGCGCCAGGTCCGCGCCGGGTTGCTGTCCTTGCCGAACGGATGCGCCGCCAGCGCCAGATACACGTCCTTCTTGCTGAGCGTCAGCTTCGGGCCGTTGTTCGCCTCGGCCAGCGCGACTCCGTCGATGCCGATCTGCACCTCGATGATCTCGCCCACGCCGTTGCGCTGGCAATCGGCATATTCGGTCTTCTTGATCCGGCGCGAGGCGTTGGCGATGTCCGGGAACTGCCAGCCCACGCCCTCGCAGAAGCGCTTCAGCCCCGCGCCCGTGCCGATCGATTCGACCACCGGCGCGCGGTGCCCGCTGCCCTGGTTGACGAACGCCTCGGCTACCGCCGTGGTGAAGGGATAGACCGTCGACGAGCCGACCACGCGGATCTCCCGCGCGCTGTTGCCGTTGCAGGCAGTCAGCGTCAGCGCGGTCGCCACGAGTGCAAGCCTGCCGAAAATGTCTCGTCTCCCGGGAACGGCAAGAAGGGGGCGAGAATCGCCCTGCGGTTCGCCCTGCCTCTGTTGCAGTACGGTTACGGCTTTATGACAGCGGCCAAGGGAAGCAGCACGCTCACCGTGGTTCCCTTGCCGACCACGCTGGCGATGTCGAAGCGCCCGCGGTGCCGCTCGACGATATGCTTGACGATCGAGAGGCCCAGGCCCGTGCCGCCGATCGTCCGGCTGCGGCCGGCATCGACGCGGTAGAAGCGCTCGGTGAGGCGGGGCAGGTGCTCGGGCGGGATGCCGTCGCCCTGGTCGGTCACGCTGAGGCGCACCATCGAATCGCCCTCGGGCAACAGGCTGACGAGGATCGGCGTTCCCTCGCGGCCGTACTTCATCGCATTGCCGATGACGTTGTGGAGCAGCTGGCTGAGCTGCGAGGCATCGCCGCGCACCGGCGCCACCTCGGCGATCTCGGTCACCACATCGCCCGCGCGCGGCACGCCCGAAAGCTCGAGACACACTTCGTCGATCAGCTCGCCCAGCGCGACGGGATCGTCGGGCGCGCGATATTTCTCCGCCTCGATCCGGCTCAGCGAGATCAGGTCGTCGATCAGCCGCTGCATCCGGCGTGCCTCGCCGTGCATGATCTTGAGGAACCGCTCGCGCAGCCCCGGATCCTCGCCCGCGCCATCCTCCAGCGTCTCGACATAGCCGAGCAGCGAGGCGAGCGGGGTGCGCAGCTCGTGGCTGGCATTGGCGACGAAGTCGACGCGGATCCGCTCGGTGGCATAGCTACCGGTGCGGTCGACCAGATGGACGATCCGCCGCCCGTCGGCGAGCGTCGTCACCCGCATCTCCCAGCGCTGGTCCCGCGTGCCCAGGCCCACCAGGTGGATCGGTGCCGCGCTGCCCGGATCGCTCGGGTTCATCAGCCGCTCGGCGGCGGCGGGGTGGCGAATGGCCACCCGAACATCCTCGCCCAGGATATGCTGGCCGAGCAGGGTGCGGGCAGGCGGATTGGCGGCGGTCACGCGGCGCTCGGCGATCAGCAGCACCGGCTCGGCGATCGCATCGAGCACTTCGGCAATGCCCGGATCCTCGCTCGCCGCCGGGGCGGCATCGGGCGGACCGTCCTGGTCGCCACCGGCCGTCGCCACCAGCACGGCGGCCACGCCGCACACCAGCATGATCAGGCTGGTCTGCACGTCGCCGTTGAGCAACAGCCCCGCCAGCGCGCCCGCGGCAGCGATGCCGAGCGCCACAAGCGCCTTGATACCGGAGGAATAGGGCATGAGCCGCCTTACTAGGGGCGGGGCGAAGATTCGTCACCCGCGATTATTGCCGCGATTATTGCCGATGCGCCCTCTATTCCATCGTTCCCGCACTCCAGCTTCGTCATCCCCACCCCTTTTCACCGTCATCTCCGCGAAGGCGGAGATCCATTCTGGCCGGCTTCTCGAACGGAGCCGCGACGGCAGCGGCAATGGATTCCCGCCTTCCGCGGGAATGACGAGGGTGTTGGGACGGCCTGTCCCACAATTTACGATTGCGAAACGCCACCGGGCGCAGGACAATGCATCATGGCAGACGAAGCACAGGGTCCGAAGGCAAGCCGACGCGCACTGATGCTCGGCGCGGCGAGTGCGTCCGCGATCGTCTCGATCCGCCCCGCGCTGGCGCAGACCAATGCCTCGGTGATGAACTGCGAGATCCCGGTCCCCGATCCGGGCCGCGCCGGCCAATATGTCGCGGCCGACGGCAAGCTGGTCCCCGCGGGCACCCAGGGCGCCTTCCCGGCGGCGGGCCGGCCGTTCAAGGCGGCCGAGGTCAAGAACGCGCTCAACGGCGGCACTCTGCCCGGCACCACCTATGAGCAGAGCCGCGCCTACACCAATTACATCCGCCGCCTGCAATCGGGCACCAGCGGCTTCACCTGCTTCGCCTCGCTGCAAATGCCGCGCGGCTGAGGCCGTGGCATTCCCGGTTCCCGTCATCCCGGCGAAAGCCGGGATCTCAGGCGAAGGCGCGGGGAAGGAGCCGCACGAGATCCCGGCTTTCGCCGGGATGACGAATGGGGCGTGAGATGACGGTCCTCTACCGCGCCGCCGCGCCCGAGACGCTCCGCATCGTCCCCCTAGACGCGCTCACCCTGATCTACCACCGCGCCTCGGGCATCACCCATGTCGTCGACGCGCCGGTACCCGAGCTGCTCGAAGCGCTCACCCCCGAGCCCCGGACCCTCGACCAGCTCCTCGCCAACCTCACCGAGCGCTACGACCTGCTCGACGCCGATCCCGCCGCGCTGGCGATCCGCCTCGACGAGCTTGTCCAGGCCGGGCTGGTCGAGCGGCTGTGAGGCATATCGCCCATCTCCGGATCGGCCCCGCCGCCTTCCGCATCGGCAGCCACTGGCGCGCGCCGATCGCCACGCTCGAAGACCTGTACCGCGATTACCCGAAGCCCGAGATCCCGGACTTCAACGTCCATCTCTTCGCCGCCCGCCCGTGGCGCCGATTCCTTCGCCCGGCCGTCCATATCGGCGGCGACTTCACCATTCCCGATGCCGCGCCGCTGCCGCTCGCCCAGGGCCTGCTCGCCGCCGAGATGGGGATGAACCTGCAGATGGCGCTCGCCCAGCGGCGCTACCTGCTGCTGCACGCATCCGCAGTCGAAAGGGACGGGAAGGCGGTGCTGATGACCGGCATCTCCGGCGCCGGCAAGTCCACCCTCGCGGCGCTGCTGATGGCGCGGGGCTGGCGGCTGATGGGCGATGAGTTCGTACTGATCGATCCGCGAACCGGTGCGGCGCGTGCCTTTCCGCGCCTGATCAGCCTGAAGAACGAAGCGATCGGCGTGGCGCAGGCCGCGCACCCGCAGGGCCGGTTCGGGCCGCTGCTCGCCGGCACGCCCAAGGGCGATATCCGCCATCTCGTCCCCGATGCCCGCGCCATCGCCGCGATGGCCGAGCCCGCGCAACCCACGCTGATCCTCTTCCCGCGCTTCGGCTTCGACACCGCCGAGCGCCCGGTGCTGCCCAGCGAAGCATTCGTCCGGCTGACCCAGGCCTCGACCAATTACGTCCACCTGGCGGAGCGCGGTTTCGATGCGCTCACCCGGCTCGTCCAGTCGGTCCCGGCGCGCGCAATAGACTATCCGGACACCGAAGCTGGCATTGCCCTGGTCGAGGGGCTCGCATGAACCCCGGCTGGCGCCTTGCGACCATACTCCGCGAGCCCTCCGCTTCGCTCGCCTTCTCGGCGAAAGAGTGGACCGAACTCTTCGCCGTGGCCCGTGCCGAGCAGATGGCTGGCACGCTCGCGCACCGTTTGCATGGCCTGGTGCTACCCGTCCGGATAAAGCGTCTGGTCGAGGATGCGCTCGCCTCGTCCGAGCAGGTCCGCATGGCCGCGCTCTGGGAAGCCGAAATGGCCCGCCGCGCGCTCGCCCCGCTGGGCGTGCCGGTGGTGCTGCTCAAGGGCACCGCCTTTGCCGCCGCCGGCCTGTCGCCGAGCGCGGGCCGCAATATCGGCGATCTCGATATTCTCGTGCCGCGCGAGAGCCTTGGCGAGGTGGAGGCCGCGCTGATGGCCGCCGGCTGGGAATGGGTGAAGCCCGATCCCTATGACGATGCCTATTACCGCCGCTGGATGCACGAGCTGCCCCCGCTGATCCATCATGAACGGGATCGCATGATCGACGTCCACCACACGATCCTGCCGCTGACCGCGAAGATAACCCCGGACGCGGCCGGCCTGATCGCGGCCAGCGAACCGCTCGAAAACGGCCTGCGCATACTTTCGCGTCCGGATGTGCTGGTCCACGCCGTCGCCCATCTCCTGGCGGACGGCGATCTGGCGGGTGGAATGCGCAACCTTTGGGACTTTCACTGTCTGGTACGGGATGGTGGCACCGAAGGCCTGCTGGAGCGCGCCCGCCACCACGGCCTGGCCCGTGAAATGGCCCGCGCCCTGCGCCTCAGCCATGCCCTCTACGGCACCGAAGTTCCTTCGGAATACCAGCGGCTTGGGCTGGCCGATCGCCTCTATCTCCGCCGTCTCACCGCGCGTGACGGCTGGGGCCGCCAGACCCGCAGGCCGCTGCGCATGGCCTTCTATGTCCGCAGCCACTGGCTCCGCATGCCGCCGGCGATGCTCGCCCGCCATCTCTGGACCAAATACCGCAAGGGCTATCGCCCGGTCGGCTGAACGCATTGAAACGAAACGGGAACAAATCCTTGTGATGTAGGCGATCGCAGCCTATCCTCCGCGGCGTTCAGCAGGAGGGGTTTCGATGTTCCGCAAGGTCGCTTTCACCATGTACCCGGTCATCGATCTCGACCGTGCCCGCAATTTCTACGAGAACGTCCTCGGCCTGCCGGCGAGCAACGCCGCCTATGGCATTCCCTGGGTGGAATATGACCTGCCCGGCGGCGGCTGCCTCGGCATCACCACGGTCACCGGCAACAAGCCCTCGGCCGATTCCGGCGGCACCATCGCCTTCGAGGTCGAGGACCTCGACGCGCTCTGCGCCGATCTCGAGGCCAAGGGCGTCACCTTCAAGACCGACCTGATCCACTCGCCCGTCTGCCGGATGCGCGTGATCGAGGACAGCGAAGGCAATGGCGTGCTGCTCCACCAGCTGAAGAATCGTACCTGATTCCTTCTTGCTCCCCTCCCTGCAAGGGAGGGGGTGGGGGTGGGTTGCGCGCCCGGCCTTCCGGGCGCGCCCAGCGAGACGGCATCGGTAAAAAGAAAAGGCCGGGCATCGAGCCCGACCTTTTCTAACCCACCCCTAGCCCCTCCCTTGCAGGGAGGGGAATTGTGCACGCCTAATTCTGTTGTCCCAGCCGCTCCAGCGCCGGCACCAGCTCGGCGAAGGAATCGATCACCGCGTCGGCGCCCAGCTCCTCGATCGGCTGGGTCAGGAAGCCGAAGCTTACCGCCACGCTCGGCACCCCGGCATTCTTCGCCGCCAGCGTGTCGAAGATCGTGTCGCCGACGAACGCCGCGCGCCCGCCGCCGCAGCGCCGGATCATCTCCTCGATCGGCAAGGCGGAGGGCTTGGCGTTGCCCTTGCCCATCGTGTCGCCGCCGATGATTGTCTCGAAGCGTGCGCTCAGCCCCAGCTCGTCGATCAGCTTCACCGCCAGATATTCGAACTTGTTGGTGACGATCGCCACCTTCGCGCCGCGCGCCGCCAGCAGGTCCAGCGCCTCGATCATGCCGGGGAAGGGCCGCGAATGCTCGGAGACATGGTCGCGGTACCATTCGAGCAGCGCCGGATAGAGCCGCGCCATCAGCGCCTCGTCATAGCCGCCCGAGGCCTCCAGCGCCTGCTCCAGCATATGCTTGGCGCCGCGCCCGACCATGGTCATCACCGCAGCCTTGTCGAGCAGCGGCCGCCCGGCCAGATCGAGGGCGTGGTTGGTCGCGCCCACCAGGTCGGTGCTGCTGTCGATCAGGGTGCCGTCCAGGTCGAAACCGACGATGTCGAAGGGGAAATCAGCCATGGCGGTGCTGCCTGCCAGCAGCCCTATGGAATTGGCAAGGCTAACGTGGCAGGGGACGGGTAAATGGAGGGAAAATGACCGCACCGATCGCAGCAATCATCCTGGCGGCCGGCAAGGGCACGCGGATGAAGTCCGATACCCACAAGGTCCTCCATCCCATCGCCGGCCGGCCGATGCTGCTCCACCTGATCGACAGCGTGAAGGCGCTGGGTGCCGAGCGCGAGGTCGTGGTGGTCGGCGCGGGCAAGAAGCAGGTCGAGGCCGCGGTGCACCCCCTCGGTGTCGAGACCGCCGAGCAGGCCGAGCAGCTCGGCACCGGCCATGCCGTGCGCATGGCGGAGGCGGCGCTGGCCGGTTTCCAGGGCGATGTCCTGATCCTCTATGGCGACGTGCCGCTGGTCACGACCGGAACGATGCGCCGGATGATTGACGCGCTTCACGGCGAGGGCGATCCGAGCGTGGTGGTGCTCGGCTTCCGCCCGGCCGATCCCGGCGCCTATGGCCGGGTGATCGTCGGCCCTGACGGCCGGCTCGACAAGATCGTCGAGTTCAAGGACGCGACGCCCGAGGAGCGGGCGGTAACCCTCTGCAATTCCGGCCTGATGGCCGTGCGCTCGGCGGACCTGTTCCGCTTGCTCGCGCAGCTCAAGAACGACAATGCCGCCGGCGAATATTACCTGACCGACCTGGTCGAGCTCGCCCGTGCCGAGGGCCGCTTCTCGGTCGGCATCGAGACCGATGCGATCGAGGTTGCGGGGGTCAACAGTCGCGGCGAGCTCGCCGGGCTCGAGCAGGAATGGCAGCAGCGCCGCCGCGCCCGCGCGATGGTCGAGGGCGCCACCCTGGTCGCGCCCGAGACGGTGTGGTTCGCCTATGACACGGTGATCGGCCGCGACGTGACGATCGAGCCCAACGTGGTGTTCGGTCCCGGCGTGAGCGTGGCCGACCGGGTGGTCATCCATGCCTTCAGCCACCTCGAAGGCGCCGAGATACTGTCCGGTGCCGATATCGGCCCCTATGCCCGGCTGCGCCCCGGCGCGCGGATCGAGCAGGGTGCCAAGGTGGGCAATTTCGTCGAGATCAAGAAGGCCGTGATCGGCCCCGGCGCCAAGGCCAACCACCTCAGCTATATCGGCGATGCCACTGTCGGGGCGGGGGCGAATATCGGCGCGGGCACGATCACCTGCAATTATGACGGATTTTTAAAGTACCGGACAGTCATAGGAAACGGCGCTTTTGTAGGAAGCAACAGCGCGCTCGTGGCGCCCGTCACCATCGGTGATGGCGCGATCGTCGCCGCCGGATCGGTGGTGACCCGCGATGTCGAGAGCGACGCCTTGGGGATCGTGCGGGCCGAGCAGCAGGTGAAGCCGGGCTGGGCGCGCAAGTTCCGCGAGAAGATGAAGGCTCTTAAGGAAGCGGGGAAGAAATGATGCGTATGCGCAGCCAGGTCGCGATGCTCTCCCTGGTGCTCGCCGCGCCGGCGATCGCCCAGACCGCCGCGCCGCTCACGCCGGCCCAGGCGATCGAGGCGGTCGCCGCCTCGAAGACCGGTGCGGTCGAGGGCGTGTTCGAGTTCGTGGTCGCTTCGTCCGGCGCGGGCGGGTTCAGCGCCTATCTCAACTCCGCCGCCAATTACCGCGACCCCGGCAACCTCACCATCGAGCTGCATACCGGGGCACGCAACGGGCTCAAGGAGAAGCTCGGCGGGCACGCCGAAGACGTCCTTGTCGGCAAGCGCGTGCGCGTGAAGGGCATCGCCCGCCGCGTGCCGGTCGGCTCGCATTTCCAGACCCGCATCGCCGTCGAGACGGCGGACCAGATCGAAATCCTGGGCTGATTTTCGGCCGCCATTTGCCTGACGAGGAAGCCCGCAACGCCATGACCGACCGCTACGCCGGCAAACCCTTTCTTCGGCTGCTCGACAGCTATGTGCTCGATGCGATCGGTCATCTCGACGCCGAGCAGGATACCAGGCTGACGGCGATGGAGCCCCGGTTCCGCGAGGTCTTCGGCGAGGAGGGCGATTGGCGGGCGATCGTGGTTGCCCGGATGCAGTTCCCCGACGGCATTGCGGGCGCGATCCGCCAGGTCTGGGACAAGGGGCGGGACCGGTTCGTCGCGGCCAATGGCCGGGAGCCCGATCCGGTCGAGTTCACCCAGGTCTTTGTCGATACCAAATTCCCGCATTGATGCGGTCTGAAGGATGAATTGAGATGTGCGGAATCGTTGGAATCGTCGGCCGGGAAGACGTTGCGGAGCGGTTGTACGACGGCCTCAAGCGGCTGGAATATCGCGGCTATGACTCGGCCGGCATCGCCACCGATGTCGATGGCCGGATCGAGCGCCGCCGCGCCTCGGGCAAGCTGGTCAATCTCGGCAAGGAGCTGGCGGAGAACCCGCTGCCCGGCACCACCGGCATCGCGCATACCCGCTGGGCTACCCATGGCGGTCCCACCACCAACAACGCCCATCCGCACGCCACCGGCGAAGTCGCTTTGGTCCACAACGGCATCATCGAGAACTTCAAGGCGCTGCGCGACGAGCTAATCGCCCGCGGCCGCAAGTTCGAGAGCGAGACCGATACCGAAGTCGTCGCCCATCTGGTCAGCGAGAAGGTCGAGGCCGGCATGGCCCCGGCCGAGGCCGTCGCCGAGGTGCTGCCGCGCCTGCATGGCGCCTTCGCGCTCGCCATCCTGTTCCGCCAGCATCCGGATCTGCTGGTCGGTGCCCGCCTCGGCTCGCCGCTGGTCGTCGGCTATGGCGAGGGTGAGACCTATCTCGGCTCGGACGCGCTGGCCCTGGCGCCGCTCACCCAGCGCATCGCCTATCTCGAGGAAGGCGACTGGGTCGTCATCACTCGCGACGGCGCCCAGATCTTCGACAAGGACAACAACCCCGTCGAGCGCCCGGTCACCATCTCCGGCGTCACCGGCGATCTCGTCTCCAAGGGCAATCACCGCCACTACATGCTCAAGGAGATCTACGAGCAGCCGATCGTCGTCGCCCAGACGCTGCGCGCCTATCTGCAGCGCATGGACGACCAGGTAACGCTGCCGATCCCGGACTTCGATCTGTCGGCGATCAAGCGCGTCACCATCGTCGCCTGCGGTACCAGCTTCTATGCCGGCATGGTCGCCAAATACTGGTTCGAGCAGTTCGCCCGCGTGCCGGTCGATCTCGATGTCGCCTCCGAGTTCCGCTACCGCGCGCCGGTGATGGAAGAGGGCGGGCTGATGATCGTCATCAGCCAGTCGGGCGAGACCGCCGATACGCTCGCCGCGCTCCGCCATGCCCGCAGCGAAGGCCAGAAGATCGCCGCGGTGGTCAACGTCCCCACCAGCTCGATGGCGCGCGAGGCCGACTTGCTGCTGCCGACGCATGCCGGGCCGGAGATCGGCGTCGCCTCGACCAAGGCGTTCACCTGCCAGCTCGCGGTACTCGCCGCGCTCGCCGCCAATCTCGCCAAGGCCAAGGGCAAGCTGTCCGACGCCGAGGAGAAGGCGATCGTCAAGCATCTCGCCGAGGCGCCGGCCGCGCTCAACGGCGCGCTGGCCTATGACGAGGCGATCCAGGCGATGGCCGGCGTGGTCGCCGCTGCCCGCGACGTGCTCTATCTCGGCCGCGGCACCGATTATCCGCTGGCGCTCGAGGGCGCGCTCAAGCTCAAGGAAATCAGCTACATCCACGCCGAGGGCTATGCCGCCGGCGAGATGAAGCACGGGCCGATCGCGCTGATCGACGATGCCGTGCCGGTGATCGTGATCGCCCCTTCGGGCCCGCTGTTCGAGAAGACCGTCAGCAACATGCAGGAGGTTCAGGCGCGTGGCGGCAAGGTGATCCTGATCTCGGACTATGACGGCATCGAAGCGGCGGGCGAGGGCACCGTGGCGACGATCACCATGCCCAAGGTCCACCCGCTGATCGCGCCTCTGGTCTATGCGGTGCCGGTGCAGCTGCTCGCCTATCATGTCGCGGTGGCCAAGGGCACCGACGTCGATCAGCCGCGCAACCTGGCGAAGTCGGTCACGGTCGAATAGGCCGCCAGAGCATCGAGAGATGGGTGCCGGCCACGTCGCCGGCATCCTCGAACCCCAGCCGTCGGTAGAGTGCCTGCGCGCGCGGGTTGTTATAGGCGACGCTCAGGCGCAGTCGGTCCGCGTTCGCGTCCCGTGCAGCCTGTTGCAGCCAGCCGACCAGCGTCGTGCCGAGCCCCCTGGCCTGTGCCCCGGGCGCGAGCAGGATGTCGATCAGCACCCATTCCGGCCCGCTCCTGTCGAAATAGAAGCGGCCGATCGGAGCATCGCCGCGCGTCACCAGCCGGAAGTCTCCCTTGCGGTGGGCCTTCACGAAATGCGCGTGCTGGAGCGCGAATTGTTCGTCGAGGAACGCGCGTTTCTGGTCGGGAGCCCAGGGCGCGAACAGCAGCTCCGCGATGCGCGCCTGAGCGTGAAGATCGGCAAGCTCGGGCAGGTTGCCGACATCGGCTGCGGGCAGCGCGATCCCCTGTGCCGGCAACTCCATGGGCAAGGGCGGGAGGGCCCGTGCCGCGGGGAAGGGAGGTAGCTTATTCCGCGTCATTTTGCCCCGAAACGGCGTGGACCGTCTTCCCGTGTTGCGTCCGTACCGGCAGGATAGCTTTGATTATGCAGGAGGGGAAAGCGACGACATGGAACTTAAGCCGGAAGATTTCGAACCCTGGGTTGGGCGCAAGGTCCGCGTTTCGACCCTGCCCGAGCCGGTGGAGATCACGCTTGCCCAGATCTTTCGGCGCAGTCCCTTGCGGGGCATCGACGTGCGTGCGCCCTTCTCGCTGTTCTTCGAAGCGCCGATGGACGTCTATCTGATCGATGCCACCTATGAGCTCGATTGCGGCAGGGGCGGCCCGCACGCGATCCTGATCACCCAGCTCCAGCCGCTGCCCGACCGGCGAATCTACGAAGCGGTCTTCTCCTGATCCAGGACGCCTGAAACGAAACCGGCTCCGCCGCAGGGTGCGACGGAGCCGGTTCTGTTTGGTCGTCGCGCCGATCAGTTGCGCGACGGGAACACGCCCGACAGCGAGATGTTGGTCTGCACCGCGACATAGGGGTTCATGATCGAGAAGGGGATGTTGCTGCCGGTGATGCCGACCTGCACCGAACCCTGCGGCGTGAAGTTGCCGCCGGTGATGTTGACGCCGCCCAGGTTCACCGAAGTGCCGGTGGTGCCCGAGGGGACGTAGATCTTCACGGCCTGGGTGCCGGCATTGGCGCAGTTCGCGAGCAGCGAGCCGGCTGCCGGCGTGTTGACCTGCTGGCCGCCCGTGACGTCGCTGATCGCCGAGATCGAGCCGGTGGCGGAGGTCTGGCCGGCGATGCCGGTGAAGGTGGCGACGTGATTGTGCGCCGGCATGTTGGCGATCGTCAGCGTCTCGGTCTCGGTGCCGGAAACCTGGCCCCACACATAGGTCTGGCCGCTGGCGGTGCTCTGGCCAAGGCCGACAAAGCCGCGTCCCGCTGCGTTCGGCAGGGCGAAGGTGCTCACGCCATTGCCGCCGAAGGTCGTGCCGAGCAGCGCGAACAGCGCATTGTTCTGCGAGATGCCGAGGATCTGGCCATTGCACGAGGCCCAGCCGCGCGGCGCGAAGTTGAAGCCGACCTGCATGATCTGGCCCATAAACGGTTCAGACATTGTCCTACCCCCCAAGTTAGCGATGGCCAGCGCGCCGGAATGCCGCGCCGGTTCCTAAGGCGGGGTTTTTAGATACGCGATCGCAAGGGCAGACAAGCGGCTATTACTTCAATTCCGTTCTATCTCGCCTCGGTGGGGAAGAGTGGGCTGACGAAAAGTCGTAATTTGCAAAATTCAAGGTGCCATTTGGGAGCTATCGGCGCGAATAATCCTCCAGATGCGCTTCAAGTCATTTTGGTGGAAAAGTAACTAGTTCCTTAATTCGGAACTAATTCCTGATTTTAGTGACTTTTGTTCAACGTTCGCGCGATATATACAGCGCGCTCGTCCGTCATGGGCGTTGGGGGTAGGTTTGCACATGTCGTGGGGCTTGGGGAAGGCGCGTTCCGCCTGTGGTCGGATCGTTGCGGGGATCTCTGGTAAGCAGCGAATCGGGGGGCGCAAGACGCCGACCCCGGCCAATCATCCTTCGGCCCTCGGGCGACTACGCACCCGCGTCGGCGGGGCGGTGGCTGCCGCACTTCTCTTCGTCGCGCCTAATACCGCCTGGGCGCTTTCTAGTGCCTGCACCGCGATCAACAGCGGCCAATATGTGAACAACGGGCGCGCGGGCGGCCAGAATCCGACGGCAATGTCCGGAACCTACGGGTTCATCGCGCCGAACGGTAATGACGAGAACATCACCACCAGCGCGAATCTGGTCGATACCTTCGCGCCCGGTGAGATCATCAGCTGGAGCTATACGAAGACCACCAACGTATACCTCCACATCTATCTTACCGACTCGAACTACAATCTGATCACCGGGACCAATTCCTATGATCGGACCGCGGCTTCGGGCAGCGGCTCCTTCACGATCGTCAACTCGGGCGATATCGTCGGTGTGCGCCTCGATGCCGGTTCCTTTGGCGGCGGCCCGAACATCAGCGGCCCGACCAACGGCACTGCCAGCGTCACGATCAGCTGCTCGGCGCCCACGCCGGTGCTCGGCGTCTCGATGACCCATAGCGGCAACGCTTCGCAGGGTGGCTCGCTGGCCTACACGATCACTCCGTCGACGACGACTGCCCCGACCAGCACCGCGACGCTGACCGCCGCGTTCACGCTCCCCACCGGCATGACCTACAGCAGCGCGACCGGTACCGGCTGGAGCTGCAGCGGTTCGGGCCAGACCGGCTCGTGCACGCGCACCACCTCGATCGGCACGGGCACTGGGCCGACGATCACGCTGAACACCAGTTTCGCGAGCAACGCCACGACTCCGCTTGTGCCACAGGTGCAGCTGTCGGGCGGCGGCGCTTCGAACTCACCGACGGCTACCGATTCCACTGTGGTCAACCAGACGCCGACCGTCACGTCGGTGTCGCCGACCGCAGGCCCGACGGGCGGCGGTACCTCGGTGACCATCACCGGCACCAATTTCTCGGGGACCACCGGCGCGGCCGGCGTCAAGTTCGGCGCGGCCAATGCGACGGGCTACACCGTCAACAGCAGCACGCAGATCACCGCGACGGCGCCCGCGAACAGCGCCGGCACCTATGACATCACCGTCACCAATGCCGGCCTCACCAGCGCGACGTCGGGAGCGGACCAGTACACCTATGTCACCGCACCGACGGTCACGTCTGTCAGCCCGACGGCGGGTCCGACGGCCGGCGGCACGACGGTGACGATCACCGGCACCGGCTTCGCGGCGGCGAACCCGACGGGCGCGGTCAAGTTCGGCGCGGCCACCGCGACCTATACGATCAACAGCAACACGCAGATCACCGCGACCTCGCCGGCGAACAGCGCGGGCACGTACGACATCACGGTTGCCACGCCCGGCGGTACCAGCGCGACCAGCGCGGCGGACCAGTTCACCTATATCCCGGCGCCGACGATCACTTCGATCTCGCCGACCGCGGGCCCGACGGGTGGCGGCACCTCGGTGACGATCACCGGCACCAACTTCACCGGCGTGACGGCAGTCACCTTTGGCGGGACCGCCGCGACCGGCTTCACCTTCGTCAACGCGACCACGATCACCGCGACTTCGCCCGCGGGAAGCGCAGGCACGGTGGACATCCGCGTCACCACCTCTGGCGGGACCAGCGCGACGAGCGCGTCGGACCAGTTCACCTATATCGCGGCACCGACGGTGACCTCGGTCTCGCCGATCGCCGGCCCGACCGGCGGCGGCCAGACGGTGACGATCACGGGTACGGGCTTCGCGGCGGCGCCGGGCACGGGTGCGGTCAAGTTTGGCGTGACCAACGCGACGTACACGATCAACAGCAACACGCAGATCACCGCGACCTCGCCGGCCAATGCGGCGGGCACCTATGACGTGACCGTCGCCACGCCTGGTGGTACCAGCGCGACCAGCGCGGCGGACCAGTACACCTATGTCTCGGCGCCGACGGTCACGTCGGTCTCGCCGACAGCGGGCCCGACCAGCGGCGGCACGACGGTGACGATCACCGGCACCGGCTTCGCGGCGGCGCCGGGCACGGGTGCGGTCAAGTTCGGCGCGACCACCGCGACCTACACGATCAACAGCAGCACCCAGATCACCGCGACCTCGCCGGCGAGCGCCGCGGGCACGTACGACATCACGGTCGCGACGCCCGGCGGCACCAGCGCGACGAGCGCGGCGGACCAGTACACCTATATCGCCCCGCCGGTGGCCAGCTCGTACACGGCCGCGGCGGTCGCCTATGATATCAGCAACACGACCTTCAGCGTCGCCAGCCATGCGACCAACAGCCCGACCAACTATGCGGTCGGCTCGGCGACCACGGCGCAGGGCGGATCGGTCTCGGTCGATTCCTCGGGCACGGTCACCTACACCACGCCGAGCGGCTTCCGCGGCAATGACAGCTTCACCTTCACCGCGACCAACCTGGGCGGCACGTCCGCCCCGGCGACGGTCACCGTGCCGGTGAACAACCCGACCTTGCTCTTCACCTTCCCGGTGGGCAGCGGCACGCGCGGCGTCGCGCTCTCGAACGTGCGAATCGACACCACCGGCGGCCGTGCGCCCTATACCTGCGGGACCACGCTCAACACGGGCTCGCTGCCCGCGGGCACGCAGCTCAACGCCGATTGCACGATCACCGGCACGCCGGCGGCGAGCGGCACCTTCACCTTCACGGCCACCGTGACCGACAGCTCGCTCGGCACCGGCCCCTACACCATGTCGACCGGTCCGATGGTGCTGACCATCGGCGCGCCGACGATCAGCATCTCGCCTGCCTCTGGCGCGCTGCCGGGCGCCACCGTCGGCACCAGCTATTCGCAGAGCTTCACCGCGAGCGGTGGCACCGCCGGCTACACCTATGCGCGCACGCTGGGCACGCTGCCGACGGGCGTGACCCTCTCGGGCGGCACGCTGTCGGGCACCCCGACCACGACCGGCACCTTCAACTTCGACATCACCGCGACCGACGGCTCGACTGCCGGCAGCGGCGGCCCATACACCCGGACCCAGTCGTACAGCGTCACCGTTTCGCAGGGCGCCCAGACGATCAGCTTCGGCACGCTGTCCAACGCTTCGCTCGATGATTCGCCGCTGACCCTGTCGGCCACCGCATCCTCGGGTCTGACGGTCAGCTTCGCCTCGACCACGACCAGCGTCTGCACTGTCTCGGGCACCACGCTGACCCTGCACCAGACCGGTACCTGCTCGGTCACCGCCAGCCAGGGTGGCGACGGCAACTGGACCGCCGCGCCCGACGTCTCGCGCAGCTTCACCGTCACCCCGGCGAATCTGACGATCAACGCCAGCGCCGCTACCGGCCTCCAGGTCGGCGCCAGCTACAACCAGGCCAACACCGCCTCGGGCGGCGTCGCGCCCTATACCTACGCGCTCAGCGCCGGCGCCTTCGTGCCGGGCACCACCCTCAACGGAGGGACCGGCGTCGTCTCGGGCTCGCCGACCGTCGCGGGCTCCTTCAGCTACATCATCCGGGCGACCGACGCCCAGGGGCCCGCCGACACCGCCGATACCCCCGTCACCACCGTCAACATTGCCAAGGGCAACCAGACGATCAGCTTCAATCCCTCGACCGCGCCGAGCGCGTCGGTGGGTGGTGCGGCATATAATGTGACCGCCTCGGCGACCTCGGGGCTGACGCCGATCCTTTCGATCGACGCCAGCGCTACCGCGATCTGCACGATCTCGGGCGGCTCGGTGACCTTCCAGGCGACCGGCACCTGCCTGATCAACGCCAACCAGGCGGGCGACTCCAACTGGAACGCCGCGCCCCAGGCCCAGCAGAGCGTCACCGTCGGTGCGGCGGGCGCGATCGGCGTGACGGTCAACTTCTCGACCAGCACGCTCGGCGTCGGCCAGACCGGCACCGCGACGATCACCTTCACCAATCCCAATGCCTCGGCATCGCCCAACATCGCGCCGCTGTTCAGCGGTTCGGCGCTGGTCAGCCGTGGCGCGCTGGGCGGCAGCTGCGGCGCCAGCGGTTCGGACAGCGGTGCGAACTTCCAGTTCAACGGCTTCAGCATCCCTTCGGGCAGCTGCACCGTCACGATCAGCTATACCGGCACCACCGCCGGTTCGTCGGCGGGCTTCTCGCTCGGCGCCTTCACCCCGAGCGGTTATCCGACCACGTCGGCGGCAGGCAGCAGCGCCTTCGCCGTCGTGCCGACCGTGACCGGCGTCTCGCCGAACACGGGCCCGGTCAGCCAGGTGGTGACGATCTCGGGCACCGGCTTCAGCACGACCCCGGGCAACAACACGGTCACCTTCGGCTCGGCCGGCAACGGCAACGTCACGGCGGCGAGCGCTACCTCGCTCACCGTCACCGCCCCGGCGGCCGGTTCGGGTGCGAAGGCCGTGACGGTCTCGGTCAACGGCCAGACCAGCACGACCTCGGCAACCTTCACCTTCATCGACAAGCCGATCGCCGCGGACAAGCCGGGCGTTTCGGTGCCGTACAACAGCGCCGGCACCGCCATCGACCTGTCGAGCTCGATCACCGGCGGCCCGCACAGCAGCATCGCCATCGGCACCGTTGCCCAGCATGGCACGACGACGATCTCGGGCGATGTGGTGACCTACACCCCGACCGCCGGTTATTTCGGCGCTGACTTCTTCACCTACACCGCGACCGGTGCCGGCGGCACTTCGAACGTTGCGCGGGTGGACATCACCGTGGCGACGCCGGCCGCTCCGGTCACAACCGACAAGAGCGGCGTCGCGATCCCGTACAACGGCGCGGGCACGGGGATCGACCTCAGCACTTCGATCAGCGGCGTGCATTCGTCCATCGCGATCGGCACGCCGCCGCAGCATGGCTCGGTGAGCATCGCGGGCGATGTCGTCACCTACACGCCGACCACCAACTATTATGGCGGCGACAGCTTCACCTTCACGGCGACCGGCCCGGGCGGCACTTCCGCTCCGGCGCAGGTGACCGTGACGGTGGCCAACCCGCCGGCACCGGTGGCGAACGACAAGAACGGCGTGACAGTGCCCTATGCGAGCACCGGCACGGCAATCGACCTGTCGGCGTCGATCACCGGTGTCCATTCGGGCATTGCTGTCGGCACGGTACCCGCGCACGGCACGGTGACCGTCGCCGGTGACGTCGCTACCTACACCCCGAACGCCACGCATTACGGCGCGGACAGCTTCACCTATACGGTGACCGGCCCGGGCGGCACTTCGGCGCCGGCAACGGTGAACATCACGGTGGGCCTGCCGCCCGCGCCGGTCTCTACCGACAAGAGCGGTGTGGCGGTGCCCTATGCGAGCACCGGCACTGCGATCGATCTCAGCGCCTCGATCACGGGCGTGCATTCGGGCATCGCAGTCGGCACGGCACCCGCGCATGGCAGTGTGACCGTTGCCGGTGACGTTGCCACCTACACCCCGAGCGCCACCTATTATGGCGCGGACAGCTTCACCTATGTGGCGAACGGCCCGGGTGGTGCGTCGAACGTCTCGACCGTAACCCTGACGGTGGCGACGCCGGCGGCTCCGACGGCGGCGGACAAGACCGGCGTGGCGGTACCCTATGCGAGCACGGGCACGGCGATCGATCTCAGCGCCTCGATCACGGGCGTGCATTCGGCGATCGCGATCGGCACGGCACCGGCGCACGGCACGGTGACGATCGCGGGCGATGTGGTGACCTACACCCCGGCCGCGACCTATTACGGTGCGGACAGCTTCACCTTCACGGCAACCGGCCCCGGCGGCACTTCGGCGCCGGCGACGGTAAGCATCACGGTGGGCCTGCCGCCGGCACCGGTCGCAGCCGACAAGCCGGGCGTGGCGGTGCCCTATGCGAGCACGGGCACGGCGATCGACCTCAGCGCCTCGATCACCGGCGTGCATTCGGCGATCGCGATCGGCACGGCGCCGACGCACGGCACGGTGGTGATCGCGGGCGATGTGGTGACCTACACCCCGGCCGCGACCTATTATGGCGCGGACAGCTTCACCTTCACGGCGACCGGCCCCGGCGGCACTTCGGCGCCGGCGACGGTGAGCATCACGGTGGCGACGCCGCCGGCCCCGGTGGCGGCGAACAAGACCGGCGTGGCGGTGGGCTATAACAGCGCAGGTACCGCGATCGATCTCGCGCCCTCGATCACCGGCGTGCATGCCAGCATCACGATCAGCACGGCGCCGACCCACGGCACCGCGACGGTCAGCGGCGATGTCGTGACCTATGTTCCGACCACCGGCTATTACGGTGCGGACAGCTTCGCCTACACCGCGACCGGTCCGGGCGGCACTTCGGCCGCGGCGACGGTGGGCCTGACGGTCGCCACCCCGCCGCCGCCGAGCGCGGCGCCGGGCACCGGCACGGTGCCGGGCAGCACCACCACGGCGGGCACCAGTGTCCAGATCAACCTCTCGTCGCTGGTCACCGGCGTCTATGACTCGATCCAGATCGCCAGCCAGCCGGCGCACGGCACGGTCACGCTGAGCGGCGGGGCAGGGCCCAGCCTGACGCCGACCGCGGTGGCACCGGTCTCGCCCTATGTCGCGACCTATACCCCGGCAGCCAATTATGCCGGCACCGACAGCTTCACCTTCACCGCGACCGGCCCTGGCGGCACCTCGTCGCCGGGCACGGTGACGATCACCGTGGTCGGCCAGGTGCCGATCGCGACGCCCAAGACCGCGACGGCGGGCGACGGCCAGATGGTGTCGGTGATGCTCACCGACGGGGCCACGCGCGGGCCGATCACCGGCGCGACCGTGGTCAGCATCTCGCCGGCCAATTCGGCAACCACCACGATCGTGGCGGCGGGCAACGGCACCTATCGTCTGGATGTGACGCCGAACAACCGCTTCGGCGGGCAGATCGTGGTCAACTATACGCTGAGCAACATCTTCGGTGCCTCGGCGCCGTCGACCGTGACGCTCACCGTCCAGGCCCGCCCCGATCCGCGCAACGATCCGGATATCGCGGCGATCAGCGATGCCCAGGCCGAGACGGCACGCCGCTTCGCCCGGGCACAGGTGTCCAACTTCATGCGGCGCACCGAGCAGCTCCATAACGGGGGCGGCGCGACCGGCCTCGCCATGGGCGTGACGCTCGGCTCGCGCGATGGGACGATGGCGTTGCAGCGGCCCGACGACAAGAACTGGGGCCTCGCCATCACCGACCGGATGCGCGTCTCGGGCGAGGATCCGGCGATCGGCCAGTTCGCCAACAACCCGCAGTCGCCGCTCTCGCGGGCCGACCAGCTCGGCTATGGCCGCACGGTCGCGACCACGGGCGGGGTCGGCGGCACGGCAGGGCCGGCCAAGGCGGCCTCGGGTGTCGATGAGGACGGCAAGCGCCGGAACGGGTCGGTCGCGACCTGGGCGGGCGGTGCCATCGACATCGGCACGCGCGACAAGCGCACCGATCGCAGCAAGATCACCGCCACCACCGCGGGCCTCAGCGCCGGCGCCGACATCAAGCTGTCCGACGATATCCTCGTCGGCCTGGGTGGCGGCTATGGCAATGACCTGAGCCGGATCGGCACGGCGGCGCAGGTGCGCGGCACCAGCACCATCTATGCCGCCTATGCCAGCATCCAGCCGGCAAGCGGGACGTTCATCGACGGCATGGTCGGCCGCGGCCAGCTCGACTTCACCACCCGGCGCCTTGCCGCGGCGGTGAACGCGACGGCGCGCGGCAGCCGGGATGGCAGCTACACGGTCGCCGCGATCTCGCTCGGCATCGACCGGGCGGGCGGCCCGCTGCAATGGTCGCTCTATGGCCGCGCCGAGTATCTCGATGCGGACCTGGACGCCTATGCGGAGAGCGGTGCCGGGCGCTACAACCTGCGCTTCGATGCGCGCCAGGTGCGCTCGGTCACCGGCACGCTGGGCGGGCGCCTCGAATATCGCCAGAAGGTGAGCTTCGGTTCGATCACCCCGCGCATCCGCGCCGAGTGGAACCACGAGTTCGCCGATGTCGATGCCCAGTGGCTCGACTATGCCGATATCCCGGGTGCTGCGCTCTATGATCTGGCGGGCAATGGCTGGAAGCGCGAGCAGCTCCAGCTGAGCATCGGCACGCGCTTCGACATCCTGAGCAGCGGCTGGTCGTTCGACTTCGAGACCGGCCTGCGCGCCGGCCAGGGCGAACGTGCCGGCACCCTGCAGATCCGGCTGTCCAAGCGCTGGTAACGGGAACGACCTCCGGGGCGGCTCACGCCGTCCCGGAGTGTTCTTCCGATGTAGGAAAGATAGGAGCGGTCTCGCGCAGCAATGTTGCGAGGCAGGCCGCTGAAAACCGTTCTTGGCCTGTACTTCGTGTACTTTGGGAGGTCTTGAGCTACCGGGCCAGCAGCCGGTCGAGTGCGGCGGCCACCTGGGCTTCGCGATAGGGCTTCTCGATCATCGGCACTTCGTCGCCAAAGCCCTCGGGCGGCGCGCCATAGCCGCTGGCAAAGGCAAAGGGCACCCCGCGTGCCCGCAGTGTCTCGGCGATCGGGGTGCTGCGCTCGCCGCCCAGGTTGATGTCGAGGATCGCCACGTCGAAGCCTTGCTCCTCAACCAGCGCCAGCCCCTCGGCCAGCCGGCTCGCCGGTCCGATCGTCTGGCAGCCCAGCGCCTCGAGCAGGTCTTCGAGGTACATCGCCACCACCGGCTCGTCCTCGACGACGAGCACGCGCAGGCCCTCCAGCCCACTCATTCGGCGCCCTCCGGCAGCGGGGCATCGACGACGCAGACCAGCCCCTCGGGCCGGAACTCGATCTTCACGCTGCCGCCCAGCTCGGCCGCCAGGCCGCGCTCGATCATCCTGGTACCGAAACCGCGGCGGCTGGGCGCCGACACGGTCGGCCCGCCGGTTTCCTCCCAGCGCATCGAAAGGCGGGCGGGGCCGTCATTATGGACGCGTTGCCAATGCACGGCGATCCGGCCCTCTGGCCGCGACAGAGCGCCGTGTTTCACCGCGTTCGTCGCGAGCTCGTGGATCGCCAGAGCCAGGCTGATCGCGGTCTTGGGCAGGATCGTCAGGTCCGGCCCGTCGAGCGTGAAGCGACAGGCCTCGCCGTGCGGGCGCAGCGCGTCCTCGATGATCTGGCGCATCGACACCAGGCTCCAATACTCGCGAGTGAGCAGGTTGTGCGCTTCGGACAGGGCGGCCAGCCGGCCTTCGAAGGCGGCACGGGCCTGGCGCGGCGGCACGTCGTCCTTGAAGCTCTGCTGGGCGATGCCCTGGACGATCGCCAGCGTGTTCTTCACCCGGTGGTTGAGCTCATCGATCAGCAGGCGGAGATGTGCCTCGGCGCGCTTCGCCTCGGTCATGTCGCGGCCGATCGCATGGAGTGCCACGGGCTGGCCCTGATCGTCGAGGCTGAGCCGTGAATTGACTTCCCAGATCAGCTCGCGCCCGTCCTTGGCGCGCAGCCTGACGGTGAGCCGGGTCGATCCGCCATGCTGCAATTTGCGGTTGAACGCGTCCATGCTGATCGCAAACTGGTCCGGGTCCATGAACTCGGCGATCGAGTGGCCGAGAATCTCGCTCTCGTCATAGCCGATCGCTTCCACCACCGCCGGGTTCACCGACGTCACCCGATTGTCGAGCGTGGTGGTGATCAGGAAGTCGTTGGCCTGCTCGAAGATCGTTCGGAAGCGCGTCTCGCTCTCGCGCAGCTCGTCCTCGGCGCGTCGGCGCGCCGTCACGTCGAACGAGACGCCGACGAAGCGGCTGGGTCGGCTGTCGCCATAGTCGATCCGGTTGCCATGGCTTTGCAGCCAGCGTTCGGCGCCATCGTCGGCACGCAGGATGCGATATTCGATCGTATAGGGCGTGCCCTCGGTAAAACAGCGCAGCGCCGCCTCGCGCGTCCGTTCGCGATCGGCGGGATGCACGCGTTCGATCCACTCCTCGAAGGTACCGCGTGCATCGGGACGGCGCGCCATGCCGAGCAGGTCGAAGCGATTGGGCGACCAGGTGCCCTCCATCGTCTCGAGATCGAGTTCCCAGGTCGCCATGCCCGCGGTCTCGGTGGCTAGGCGAAGCGTTTCCTCGCTCTTGCGCAGTGCCTCCTCACTCTCGCGCCGCTGGGTGACGTCCAGCGTTACTGCCAGCACGCCGAAGGGCTCGCCATTGGCACGGCGGATCACCGCGACCGAATTGTTCACCCAGACGATGCCGCCGTCCCTGCGGATATAGCGCTTCTCATGAGTATAGGGCGTGCCCTCCCGCACTGCCCGCTCGAACAGCGGCACGTTGCGCACCAGATCGTCCGGATGGGTGATCTGCTGCATGGTCATGCCCATCAGCGCTTCCTGGCTCCAGCCGGTGATGTCGCAAAAGCGATCATTGACCAGGGTGAAGCGGCCTTCGAGATCGACCTGGGCAAAGCCGGCGGTGGTCTGGCTGATGAAGGCGGAGAGCTGTGCCTCGCGCTCGCGCAGGGCCAGTTCGGCGGTCTTGGCCTCGGTCACGTCATGCGCGACGCCGATAAAGCCGATGTGACGCCCCTCGGCGTCGCGGCGAGGTTGCGACGTCGAGTGAAGCCAGCGCCATTCGCCCTCGGCGTTGCGATACCGGCCCTCCAGCTCGAAGGTCTGGAGGCTCGCTTCGCCCGCCACCGATTCCGCGAGCAGTCGCGCGGCGTCATCGGGGTGAATGATCCGTCGCCAGTCAAACTCCAATGCTTCCGCATAGGAAACGCCGAGAAAGGCGACATAGGCGCGATTGACGAAGCTGCGACGGCGATCGAGCCGCGTGACCCACACGGCGACGGGGGCGCTGTCCGCGATCAGGCGGAACTCGTCCTCGCCAACCGGCAATGGTTCAGCAGGTGCTTCGATCATCGTACCCCGTCGAGCTGCATCAGCAATGTCCTAGCCAGGCTACGGCAAATCAACGCATATCACCGGCGCATCGCCAGCACGGCCTTGGCGCGCTTCAGATGCGGCATATCGAGCATCTCGCCCTCCAGTCCGATCGTACCCATAGCCGGATTAGCCGCGAAGACGGCCACGATCTTCTCGGCGCGCTCGATCTCGGCCGGGGAAGGGGAGAAGGCGCGGTTGATCACCGGCACCTGATCGGGATGGATCGCGAGCATCCCGCGGAAACCCGCGCGGCGCGCTTTGGTTGCGACCTTCTCCAGCCCCTGCAGGTCACGGAAATCGCCATGGATCGTTTCGATCGGCGTTACGCCTGCCGCTGCCGCCCCGGTCAGGGCGAGGGCGCGGAAGACCTGATAGGGGAAATCATATTCCCCCGCCTCGTCGCGGTTGTGCGTCGCGCCCAGCGCCGTGGCGCTATCTTCGGCCCCCCAGGTGAGCGCGGCGAGGCGCGGGCAGCCGGCATAGTCACCAAGCCCGAAGATCGCCTGCGCGGTCTCCGTTGCCACCACGATCGTGCGGATGCCGCCCTGGGGAAGGCCATGCGCGGCCTCCAGTGCAGTCAGATAGTGATGAAGCAGTTCCGCTTCGGCGCGACTGGCCTTGGGAAGCATGATCCCGTCGGGGCGACCGGGCACGATCGCCGCGAGGTCGGGCAGGGCATGCGGGGTGTCGAGGGGGTTGATCCGTACCCATTGCTGCTGGGCGCGCTCGGCTGTCTTGAGATGCTGGGCGACCAGCGTGCGGGCGGCGGGCTTGTTCGCCTCGGCCACCGCGTCTTCCAGATCGAGCAGCACCAGATCCGCTTCGCTCGCGCCTGCCTTGGTGATCTTGCGTTCGGAATCACCCGGTGCAAACAGCAGCGATCGGGCGGCGAGCGGGTCGGTCATGCATCCTCCTGTTATCCAGCCTTGCTATCGTGGCCGGATCGACGGGTAAACCGCGCGTCATCCTTAACCTTGTCCGGCGCCTTTCCCTCTCGGAGGCGTAATGATTTTACCGCTCCTTAACGCTGTCCGCTTACCTCGTTTGCAGGGATGAGCGAGGGGATTTCGCAAGTGCGCATTTTGATCGTGGACGACGAACCGGCGATGCACGAGTCGTACCGCCAGGTGTTCGGGAGCCGCCGGGGCGGCAACGCGACCGCGCTGAGCGCCATGGCGGCCGAGCTGTTCGGCGACGAGGATGACGCACCGTCAGAGCCCGCCAATGACGCGATCGACTTCGACTGTGCCCATTTCAACCAGGGCCTGGATGCCGTCGAGGCGATCCAGGACTCGATCGAGACCGGTAAGCGTTTCGCCGTCGCGTTCATCGACGTGCGCATGCCGCCGGGCATCGATGGCAAGGAAACCGCTCGCCGCATCCGCGCGCTCGATCCCGACATCAATCTGGTGATCGTCACCGGCTATTCCGACTTCTCCCCGCTCGACATCAGCCGCGCCGCCGGCCCCGCCGACAAGATCTTCTACATCGCCAAGCCCTTCCAGGCGGAAGAGGTGATGCAGACGGCGACCGCGCTTGCGCATCGCTGGGAAGCCGACGGCAAGCTGCGCAGCGCCATCGCGCTGCTCGAGGAGCAGAAGCTCGAACTGGCCGCCAATGAATCCCGCGCCGTCCACATCGCCAACCATGATTCGCTCACCGACGCGCCCAACCGCCTCTCGTTCCTCCACATGCTCGGCAAGGCGGTGAAGGGCGACCAGTGCTTCGCCATGGCGATGATGGACCTCGACCGGTTCAAGATCGTCAACGATACGCTCGGCCATCTCGCCGGCGACGAGCTGATTCGCATGGTCTGCGAGATTCTCCAGACGAACGTGCCGGCAGAAGGTTTTGTCGCGCGGCTGGGCGGCGACGAGTTCGCGATGCTCTATCCCGTGACCGGCGAGGACGAGGCGACGATGGTCGCCGAGCGCCTGCTTAAGGCGGTTTCGGTCAGCTTCAAGGTGTTCGGTCACTCGGTGCAGGGCGGGGCCTCGGTCGGCCTTATGGTGGTCGAGCCCGGCACGATCCATGATCCGATCGACGTGATGCGCCGTGCCGACCTCGCGCTCAACGAGGCCAAGCACAATGGCCGCGGTATCGTTCGCCTGTTCGACGAGGCGATGGACGAATCGATCCGATTCCGCCGTCAGATCGAAGGCGGGCTTTCCGAGGCTATCGCGAAGGGCGAGCTCAAGCTCGTCTTCCAGCCGATCGTCGGTCGCGACCAGCTCGAGATCACGGGCTTCGAGGCGCTGATCCGCTGGTGCAGCCCGGAATATGGCATGGTCTCGCCGGGCATGTTCATCCCGATCGCCGAGGAATCGAACCTGATCCACGAACTGGGCGACTGGGTGATCGACCGTGCCGTCGAGACGCTCAAGACCTGGCCGGGGCAATATGTGTCGGTGAACTTCTCGCCGCGCCAGTTCCGCCGCCACAATTTCGTGGCGCATGTGATGGAGCGCGTCGCCAATGCCGGCGTCGAGCCCGGCCGCTTCCAGATCGAGATCACCGAGACGGCGATCTTCGACGATGTCGAACGTGCCGCCGAGACGCTGTTCAAGCTCCGCCAGATGGGCTTCCGCATCGCGCTCGACGATTTCGGCACCGGCTATTCGAGCCTCTACAATATCCGCCGCTTCGCGCTGGACTGCCTGAAGATCGATCGCAGCTTCGTCGACGGCATGGGCCGGGAGCGCGAGAGCGCGGCGATCGTCCACTCGATCATCCATCTCGGCCGTGCGCTGGGCATGGAAGTGGTGGCCGAGGGCGTGGAGACTGAAGCGCAGCTCCAGGCGCTCCGCCTGGCCGGCTGCAGCCATCTCCAGGGCTATTATCTCGCCCGTCCGATGGATGCCGAGGATGCGCTGGTGCTCGCCAACAAGCGCTATATGGGCATCGAGGAGCCTGAGGCCGAACTGAGCAACGGGACGCACGGCTGATGCCAACCCGGGGGCGCCTCAAGGCGCCGGCCTCGCTCGGCGCGAAACTGGTCCTGATCCTCACCGGCGTCGGCGTGGTCGGCGCCGCCGCGCTTACGTTGATGCTGGCTACCGTCATCACGCCGAGCTTCAACCAGCTCGAGCGCGACGCCGTGAATGCGCATGTCGCGCGCACCGAAGCGGTGGTTCACGACGTCTCGGCCAAGGTCGAGAACGCCGTGCGTGACTATGGCGACTGGAACTCGTCCTACGACTACATGGCGAACCCGACCAGGGCATTCGAGGAAGAGAGCTTCTCGACGCTCGCCATGGTCAATCTCGACGTCAACGGCATGGCCTATGTCCGGCCGGACCGCTCGATCGTCATCGCCCGCTGGCTCGATCTCGAGAAACAGGCCGATGTGCCGGCGATGCGCGCGCAGCTGACGACCGCTATCTCCAAGCTCGATTTCTCGGGGGCACTGCACGGCCAGAGTTCGGCCGGCTTCTTCATGCGGCTGGGCGATAGGCTGGCCGCAATAGGCGTCGCGCAGGTGCGCAAGAGCGATGGCAGCGGAAGTCCGCGCGGCTATGTGCTAATGGCGCGCGCCGTCACCGCAAGCCAGCTCAGCACCCTGCTCCAGCTCAAGGCGAGCCTCGCGCTCGACAATCCCGTAGCCGAAGTCACCAAGACGCCCGGCACCACCCGCACCCGTATCGCCGTGCCGGTCCCGGGCCCGGATGGCCGCTCGGTCGCCACCGCCACCTACACCGTGCCGCGTGACCTCTCTACGCTGGGTACCCGTATGCTGGTGCTCGCGGTGGTCGGGTCGTCGATCCTGCTGGCGATCGTCCTGCTGGTGCTGCGCCGGATGATCGCGCGGCTCGTGCTCGGGCCGCTCAAGCGGGTCGAGCAGCATATGGGCGTGGTTCGCGCGTCGGGCACGCTCGGGCTGCTCACCGACAAGGAGCGCGATGACGAGATCGGCAGCCTCGTCACCAGCTTCAATTCGATGCTCAAGCAGCTCAAGGACCTGCGCGAGCAGCTCGAGGTGCAGAGCTTCTCGCTCGGCCGCAGCGAAAGCGCGGTCGCGGTGATGCACAATGTCCGCAACGCACTGAACCCGATCAGCACGGTGCTCAGCCAGGGGCTGGGAACGGGGGCGCCGATGGACCGCGCACTGCTCGATCGCGCGCTCGGCGAGCTGGCGGGCGAGGAGATCCCGGCGGTGCGCCGGCAGAAGCTGGTCGCCTTTCTCGCTGCTGCGATCGAAAGCGTGGAGCAGGAACGCAGCGATCGGCGCGAGCAGATCACGATCGGTCGCGAGGCGCTCCACCATGTGCTGGAGATCATCGGCCAGCAGCAGGAGGCGGCGCACGAACGTCCGCCGCTCGATGCCTGCGATATCACCGATATCGTCGCCCAGAACGCCACGATCGCGCGGTATTCGGGCGAGAACTCGATTGCCTTCAGCTTCCCGTCAAAGCCGCAATGGGTGATGGCGAACCGGGTGATCCTCAGCCAGGTGGTCGGCAACCTATTCGCGAATGCTGCCGAGGCAATCGCGGCGACGGGGCGGACCAGCGGTTCGATCGCGGTGACGATCCAGCAGAAGGGCGAGAACACCGAAATCCATATCCGCGACGATGGCGAGGGCTTCGATCCATCGACTGCACCCACGCTGTTCCAGCGCGGTTTCTCCACCCGCGCGCACAAGTCGGGCGGGCTGGGGTTGCATTGGTGCGCGAATTCGATGCTGGCGATGGAAGGCAGGCTCGACCTGCTCAGCGACGGCAGGGGCACGGGCGCCAAGGCGATCCTGACGCTGGGGACTGCCCAACTGGCCCAGCCGAGCGGGATGGCGGCCTAACGCTGCCCGGCGGCGCGGTGGGGACCCGCCACCTCATCCTTCCGCCGCAGATAGGGTGCGACCAGGTTCCGCGCCCGGAACCACTCCTGCCGGTCCGGATCGAGGCTGTCGAAGTTCCCGATCACCCGGCGGCATTGTTCCGAACGGCACTGGCAGATCATGTGCCAGTTCGATTCCCGAAGCGTCGTCGAATAGTCCCAGGCGATCTCCTCGCCCGGTTGAATCGCACGCACGGCGACCAGGAATACGCCGCGATCGGTGAAGCGCAGTCCGGCATTGGGATCGCAGCTATGGTTGACCAGGTCGTCGATCCGGCCGGACGGGCCCATATAATGGTCGGGCGTCACCTGGACGAAGCGGTCGTTGCTGCCGCGCATCAGGCTGGGAATCTGGTCGGCACGGAAGCGGCGGCCGGTGAACTCGATCAGCACGTCGCCTTCGGCAAAGCCGCTTGCGGCATAGACAGCCTTGCCCAGATGGTTGTCACCCACCTTGAAGAGATTGCCTGAAGGCCGGTAGCGATCGAGCCAGCGCAGCCCGCCGCGGCGGGTGCCGAAGGAGCGCAGCGGGTTGATCGTCGCCAGGCCGATCAGGAACCAGACGCTGGCATGGCAGAGGAACTCGACGATCACATAGGCGAGTTCGGCGACGCTCGGCTCGGCGCCGCGTACGGCGATCAGCAGCGTGGCCAGGTCACCGAAGGTCCACAGACCCCAGGCCGGGGAGCGTTCGCGGTTACGATCGGTCCAGACGCTGGCCCAGGTCGGCCAGAAGCTTACCGGCACCGCGAGCACTACCAGCATGTGCGCCCAGAAGGCTTCGCGGAAGACGAGCCACAGCAGCAACGCGCTCAGGCTGGCGGCGATGCAGAAGGTCTCGGTGGGCGAGGGCGGGGCCCAGGAGGAGCGCCGCCAGATGCCGATCGTCACCAGGATGCAGGCGATCGAGGACAGCGCGAACACCCAGCCCTGCGGCGCGCCGGGATTGACGGCGGCATAGGTCAGTGCCTCGAGCGTGGTCGCTGCGCTCCAGATCAGCCATGACGCACGGTTCGGCTCCACCAGCTCACGACGCAGCCCGATCAGGTAGGTCGCATAGCCCGCAAAGCTGAATCCGATCGCCAGAAAGAACCAGATATCGGCAGTCAAAAAACGCCCCTCCCAAACGGAGCGTTTACCATGTCCTGGAATCGGCGTCTACGCGCGACTCGCGTTGAATCCGCGAGTCGCTGGGAATCAGCGCGACACACTTAGCGGCGAAATCTCAGAGATCCGCGCCGCAGTCCTTCACTGCCTCAAGCACGATCGGTGCCCATTCCTTGCGGCAGATCAGCAGGTCCGGAATGCTTGTGCTCGCCTGATTGTAGACGATCGGGCTGCCGTCGATCCGCGAAGCGTGGAGCCCGGCTGCGAGCGCTACCGCGACCGGCGCGCAATTGTCCCATTGGTGCTGGCCGCCCGAATGGAGATAGATCTCGGCCTCGCCGCGCACCACTGCCATTGCCTTGGCACCGGCCGAGCCCATGCCGATATGCACCGCTCCGATCCGCTCGCCCACGCCGGCGCAGAGCTGGCTTGGGCGCGTGCGGCTCACCAGCATGCGGGGCGGCAGCTCACCTTCGGGCAAGGCGGGCGGGCAATCGCTCGAGAGCGTGCAGCCAAGACGGGGCAGGGCGACCGCGCCTACTGCCGGCGCGCCATCGATGGCGAGGGCGATGTGCACTGCCCAGTCACCGCGTCGCTCGGCGAATTCGCGCGTGCCATCGAGCGGGTCCACGATCCACACCCGGCTGGCAGACAGCCGCGCGGGATCGTCCGCTGATTCCTCGGAGAGGACCGCATCGTCGGGCCGTGCCAGCGCCAGCGCGGCGAGGATCATCGCATTGGCCTCGCGGTCGCCGCGATCTCCGCCGGCGCATTCGTTCTGGATGCGCAGCAGCAGCGCGCCGGCCTCCTCGGCGACTTCCCTGGCCAGTTCAGCGTCGTTCAAATCACCGGACTCCACGTGCCCATGATCGTCTCCACGATCCGTTCGGCTGCGTCCTCGGGGCTCTCGCGCGTGGTGTCCACCCGGATTTCCGGCGCCTCCGGTGCCTCATAGGGGCTGGAGATGCCGGTGAAGTGGGCGATCTGGCCGTCGCGGGCCTTTTTGTAGAGGCCCTTCACGTCCCGCGCTTCGGCGACTTCCAGCGGCGTATCGACATGGATCTCGAAGAACTCACCTTCGGGAAGCATGCGGCGGACCAGTTCGCGTTCGGCCCGGAAGGGCGAGATGAACGCGGTGAGGACGATCAGGCCCGCATCGGTCATCAGCTTCGCGACTTCGCCGACGCGGCGGATATTCTCGATGCGATCCGCATCGGTGAAGCCAAGGTCCTTGTTAAGGCCGTGGCGGATATTGTCGCCGTCGAGGAGGAAGCTGTGCTTGCCCATGGCGTGCAGCTTCTTCTCGACCAGATTGGCGATGGTCGACTTGCCCGAGCCGGAAAGGCCCGTGAACCAGAGCAGCCGGGGTGCCTGGTGCTTCTGTTTGGCATGGGCCTCGCGGTTGATTTCCACGGCCTGCCAATGGACATTCTGGGCTCGCCGCAGCGAGAAATTGAGCATTCCGGCGGCCACAGTCGCATTCGTGGCCTTGTCGATCAGGATGAATCCACCAAGGTCCTTGCCTTGGGCGTAGGATTCGAAAACCACTCCGCGGTCGGTGTAAACCTCGGCAATTCCGATGTCGTTCAGGCCCAGAGTCTTCACGCTCAGCTCGGCCATCGTATTGACGCACACGGCATGGCGCGGCGGCTGGACGGTCGCGCTGACCGTCTGGGTGCCGAGCTTGAGCCAATAGGCCCGCCCCGGCAGCAGCTCCGCCTGGTCCATCCACACGATCGTCGCCTGGAACTGATCCGCGACCTGGGGCGGCGCATCCGCCGCCGCGATCACGTTGCCGCGCGAGCAATCGACCTCGTCCGCCAATGTAAGCGTGACGCTCTCGCCCGCAACCGCCTGCTCCCGATCGCCACCAAAAGCGACGATCCGCGCCACCTCGGTGACCTGCCCCGAGGGCAGGATCCGCACCTTGTCGCCCGGCCGCACCGTGCCCGCCGCGATCATCCCCGCAAAGCCGCGGAAATCGAGGTTCGGCCGGTTCACCCACTGCACCGGCAGGCGGAAGGGGCGCGCGGCATCGGCGTCCGCGTCGATCTCGACGCTCTCGAGATGCTGGAGCAGCGACAGGCCGGTGTACCAGATCGTGTTCGGGCTGGAGCCCGTGATGTTGTCGCCCTTGAACCCCGAGATCGGGATCGGCGTGAAGCTGGTGATGCCGATGCTCTCGGCGAAGGCGCGATAGTCCTCGACGATCGCGTCATAGGCGGACTGGTCGTAGCCGATCAGGTCCATCTTGTTCACCGCCAGCACGATGTGGCGGATGCCCAGCAGATGGCAGAGATAGGAATGGCGCCGCGTCTGGGTGAGCACGCCCTTGCGCGCATCGATCAGGATCACCGCGAGATCGGCGGTCGAAGCGCCGGTCACCATGTTGCGGGTATACTGCTCATGGCCGGGCGTGTCGGCGACGATGAACTTGCGCTTCTCGGTCGCGAAGAAGCGATAGGCGACATCGATCGTGATGCCCTGCTCGCGCTCGGCGGCGAGGCCATCGACCAGCAGCGCGAAGTCGATCTCGCCGCCCTGGGTGCCGACGCGCTTGCTGTCTGCCTCGAGCGACGCGAGTTGATCCTCGAAGATCATCTTCGAATCGTAGAGCAGCCGGCCGATCAGGGTGGACTTGCCGTCATCGACGCTTCCGCAGGTGATGAAGCGCAGCAGCGACTTGTTCTGGTGCAGCTGGAGATAGGCGGAGATGTCGGACGCGATGAGCGCGTCGGGGCGGTAGGAGGTCATGCCCACACTCCGTCATGCTGAACTTGTTTCAGCATCCAAGGCGCAACGACAGATGCCTTCGCTTGTGGAGGGTTGGACCCTGAAACAAGTTCAGGGCGACGAAGAAGAAGGACGCGGGCCATCAGAAATACCCCTCCTGCTTCTTCTTCTCCATGCTCGCCGCCTGGTCGTGGTCGATCGCGCGGCCCTGGCGTTCCGAGGTGGTGGTCAGCAGCATCTCCTGGATCACTGCCTCCAGCGTATCCGCCTCGCTCTCGACCGCGCCGGTGAGCGGGTAGCAGCCGAGGGTGCGGAAGCGGACCGAGCGGGTGACCGGCTGTTCGCCGGGATTGAGGCGGAAGCGCTCGTCATCGACCATCAGCAGCAGGCCGTCGCGCTCCACCGTCGGGCGGGGGGCGGCGAAATAGAGCGGAACGATCTCGATCCCCTCGGCAAGGATGTACTGCCAGATGTCGAGCTCGGTCCAGTTGGAGAGCGGGAAGACGCGGATGCTCTCGCCCTTCTCCTTGCGGGCATTGTAGAGGTGCCAGAGCTCGGGGCGCTGGTTCTTCGGGTCCCAGCGATGCGAGGCGGTACGGAAGCTGAACACGCGCTCCTTGGCGCGGCTCTTCTCCTCGTCGCGCCGGGCGCCGCCAAAGGCCGCGTCGAAGCCGTATTTGTCGAGCGCCTGCTTGAGCCCTTCCGTCTTCCACATGTCGGTATGGCGGCCGCCATGATCGAAGGGGTTGATCCCCAGCGCCTCGGCCTCGGGGTTCTTGTGGACGAGCAGCTCCATGCCGGCGTCGCGCGCGGCCTTGTCGCGCAGATCGTACATCGCGCGGAACTTCCAGGTCGTGTCGACATGGAGCAGCGGGAAGGGCGGCGGCGCGGGGTAGAAGGCCTTGCGCGCGAGGTGCAGCATCACCGCGCTGTCCTTGCCGATCGAATAGAGCATCACCGGGCGCTCGGCCTCGGCGACGACTTCGCGCAGGATGTGGATGCTCTCGGCCTCGAGCCGCTGGAGGTGCGTCAGGCGCGCGGGGGCGAGCGATGCGGTCGCTTGAGCCTGGTTCTCCGTCATGTTCCCGGAATGCAGCATGGGGGGCGATTTAGGAAGCGGGCTGAGGGAGCGCGATCTAGTTTATGTTTAGCGGGGAGTAGGATGGGGGGCTCTGATCAAATCCTCCCCCTCCGGGGGAGGATTTATGGATTGGACGAAGCTCCTCCGTTCCCCGGCGAAAGCCGGGGCCCAGGGTAACAGAGCGAAACGGCAGAGAAACCCTGGGCCCCGGCTTTCGCCGGGGAGCGGATAGGTCCAGCGGTGAGCGCTAGCTGGAGAGGCCGGAAATCCAGCTGCGCTGCACGTCCAGGGTATCGTCGAGCAGCACCAGGTCCGCGCGGTAGCCCGGGGCGATGTGGCCGAGCTGGCCGGCCAGGCCGAGGAAGGCCGCCGGGGTGGCCGAGGCCATGCGGGAAGCGACTTCCAGCGGGACGCGGCCCTGTTCCATCATCCCCTTCACCGCGCCGGCCATGGTGAGGGTGGAGCCGGCCAGCGTGCCGTCGGCGCCGACCAGGCGGTCGCCGTCGCGGTGGATCTCGCGGCCGTGGATCAGGAAATGGTCCTCGTCGCTGCCGACGCTGGGCATCGCGTCGGTGACCAGCATCAGATGGTCGGGCCCCTTGGCGCGGAGCGCGACGCGCAGCGTGGCGGGGTGGAGGTGGTGGCCATCGGCGATGATGCCGGCATATGCGTCCGGTGCCTCGAGCGCGGCGCCGACCATGCCGGGCGCGCGGCTGGTGAGCGGCGACATCGCGTTGAAGATATGGGTGAAGCCGGTGGCGCCATTGTCGAGCGCGGCGCGGACCGTCTCATAGGGGGCGTCCGAATGGCCGGCCGAGACGATCACCCCGGCGGCGACCAGCCGGGCGACCTGATCGGGCGTGGCGGCCTCGGGCGCGAGGGTGACGAGCGTCCTGCCGTGGCCGGCGGATTCGAGCAGCGCGAGGAACCCGTCCTGCAGCGGCTGGATCTTGCTCTCGCTATGGATGCCGCGGCGCACCGGGTTGAGGAACGGTCCCTCGATATGGATGCCGAGGATGCCGGGCACACCCGCTTCGATCGCGGCATCGACCGCCTGGATGGCGGCCTCGATCACCGAGAGATCGTCGCTGATCAGGGTAGGGAGCAGGCCGGTCGTGCCGTAGCGGCGATGGGTCCCGGCGATGATGCGCAGGGTCTCGACGCTCGGATCGTCGTTGAACAGCCGGCCGCCGCCGCCATTGACCTGGGTATCGATGAAGCCGGGGAGCAGGGTGTGGCCGGCAAGATCGACCTGCTCGGCACCGGCGGGCGGCTCGGGCAGGATCGCGGCGATCCGCTCGCCCTCGATCACCACACAGGCATCGTCGCGCCAGCCTTCGGCCAGCAGCATGCGGCCGTTGACCAGGGCTTTCACGCGAGCGTGTCCAGCGCCGCGCCGAGGCTGCCCTGGGTGGCGGCGAGCAGGGTCTCGGCCTCCGCGGCGTCGAGACCGCGGGCGATCAGCACGGCGCGCTTGATGTTGAGGCGCCCGGCGTCGAGCGCGGCCTCGGCCACGGTCTCGCTGGTGCCGGCGAGGGTGGCGACCATGCGGATCGCGCGGGTGCGCAGCTTGGCGTTCGACACCTGCATGTTGACCATCAGCCCGTGGTGAACGAGCCCGAGGCGCAGCATGATCCCGGTGGAGATCAGGTTGAGCGTAACCTTCTGCGCGGTGCCGGCCTTCATCCGGGTGGAGCCGGCGACGACTTCGCTGCCGGTGTCGGCGAGGATCGCATGCTCGGCGGCGGCGAGGACCGGGGTGTCGGGATTGTTGGAGACGCCGATGGTCAGGCTGCCGGCGGCGCGGGCGGCTTCGAGCGCGGCGATGACATAGGGGGTGCGGCCGCTGGCGGCGACACCGATCAGCACGTCATCGGGGCCGAGCGCTTCGGCGGCCACGGTCTGGATCGCGGCTTCGCGGCTGTCCTCGGCGCCTTCCTGGGTGCGGGTGAGCGCGGCGGGGCCGCCGGCGATGAGGAAGGCGAGCCGCTCGAACGGCCAGTTGAAGGTGGGGGTGAGCTCGACCCCGTCCTGCACGCCGATCCGGCCCGAAGTGCCGGCGCCGGCATAGGCGATGCGGCCGCCGCTGCGCAGCCGCTCGGCGGCGGCATCGATCGCGGCGGCGATCGGGGCGGTCTGGGCCTTGAGCGCGGCGATCGCGGCGAGCTGGGCCTCGAGCATCGCCTCGACGGCGGCCTCGGTGGGCCAGCGATCGAGTTCGCGATAGCGGGGGTCGGTGGCTTCAGTCGACATGCGGCTTCCGGGTCGGGAGGACAGAGGCGGACAGGCCGGCGAGAAGCAGCGCGCCGTCGAGCGGATCGGCGATGGCGTCGGTCAGCCGGGCGACGGTGCGGGCGCGCAGCCAGGGCTTGATCCGCATCGCGAGGCCGCCGGCAAGCGCGCAGCGGACGGCGCCGCGGGCGAAGATCGTCTCGATGAAGCGCTCGATATGCTGGGCGGCATCCTCGACGATCGAGCGGGCGATCGCGTCGTTATTCTCGGCATAGTCCATGACGAGCGGGGCGAAGGCGGCATAGTCCTTCGGGGTCGCGGCATCCATCCAGGCAACGGCGCGGGCGGTGTCGTGCCCGAAGCCCGCAGTGACGGCGTGGCTGAGCGCGGTGACTTCGCTGCGGCCGTCGAGGGCGCGAAGCGCGTGGCGCATCGCGCTGAGGCCGAGCGCGGCACCGCTGCCCTCGTCCGAGATCGGGAAGCCATAGCCGCCGATCGCGAAGCTGGTGGTGCCGACGCGGACCTCGGCGATGCTGCCGGTGCCGATGATCAGCGTGGCGCCTTCGGCCCCGGCATGCGCGCCGAGATTGGCGATCGCGGCATCGGTGGCGAAGATGATGTCGGCAAAGGGGAAGGGCAGAGCGGCGAGCTGCTCGCGCATGCCGGTGCGGGTGATGCCGGCGATGCCCATGCCGGCGCGGATCGTCGCGGCCTGGCCCTGGTCGAGCCCGGCGGCGGAGATCGCCTGCTGGACGACCTCGCTCAGCACGGCGTGGAGCCGCTCGATCCCGATACGGGTATTGGCGGGGCCGCTCTCCCCGGTGCCGAGGATCGTCCCGTGTTCGTCAACCAGCCGGCTGCGGCAATGGCTGCCGCCTGCGTCTATCCCCAGGAAAAAGGCCATGGTTGCTCCCTAACAGCAGCGATGCCCGGCCTTGCCATGCCGAACCCGCAGGGGGGCATAATCCACAGATATGGCTGGGCAAGGTCCGTCGGCGCCTTTCGGGTGCCGGGGACGGTAATACGTAAATTTACCAATTTCCGGGTTTCGGGGCCGGGAGCAGGCTTTGCGGCGGTTCAGTGAGACGAAGCGATGATGGCGAGCGTGAAGCGTGGAAAGGCCGAATCCGCCCCGAAGATCGGCCAGTGCGGGCGGATGGTGCTTCGGGACGTCGCGGTGCTCTCGGGCGAGGAGTTGCTCCTGCGCTTCGGGGACGCGGCCCCGCAGCAGCTGATCGACCTGATCGTTGCGGCCATCCGCAAGGGGGACGACGACGAAGTCGCCGCGATCGACGGACGGCTGCGCGAAGTCGAGCGGATATCGCTTCGGCAAGGGACTAGCCTTCCCGGCGGTGCTCCCCCGGGTCGGGGAGGCTAGAACCGCGCTTCCTCATAGACGCGGCGGATGTCGCCGCCCCAATCGCCGTTGAAGCGATCGAGCAGGACCTGCGCCGGCACCTTGCCGGTGCGGACCACTTCGCGCAGCGGATCGAGGAAGCCGGACTCGTTGTCGCCCGAGGCGTTGAAGCGCGCGCGGGCGTTGAGGCCCGCGGCGGCGATGTCGAGGACTTCGCCGGCGATGTCCTTGAGCTTGCCGCCGCCGGGCAGCGGGGCGTCGAGGGCGAGCTTCGGCACCGAGCTGCGCAGCGTCTCGCGTTCCTCCATCGACCAGCCCTTCACCAGGTCCCAGGCGGCATCGAGCGCGCCCTGGTCGTAGAGCAGGCCGACCCACAGCGCGGGCAGCGCGCAGATCCGGCCCCAGCGGCCGCCATCGGCGCCGCGCATCTCGAGGAAGGTCTTGAGGCGGACTTCGGGGAAGGCGGTGGAGAGGTGGTCGGCCCAGTCGTCGATCGTCGGCTTGTGGCCGGGATAGGCGGGCAGCTCGCCCTTGAGGAAGTCGCGGAAGCTCTGGCCGGCGGCGTCGATATATTTGCCGTCGCGGTAGACGAAGTACATCGGCACATCGAGCGCGTATTCGGCGTAGCGCTCATAGCCGAAGCCGTCCTCGAACACGAAGGGCAGCATGCCGGTGCGCGCGGGATCGGTGTCCGACCAGATGTTCGAGCGGAACGAGAGGAAGCCGTTGGGCTTGCCCTCGGTGAAGGGCGAGTTGGCGAAGAGCGCGGTCGCCAGCGGCTGAAGCGCGAGGCCGACGCGGAACTTCTGCGCCATGTCCGCCTCGGAGGCATAGTCGAGGTTCACCTGGATCGTGCAGGTGCGCAGCATCATGTCGAGCCCGAGATTGCCGACGCGCGGCATGTGGCGCAGCATGATCTCGTAGCGGCCCTTGGGCATGATCGGCAGCTCGGCGCGGGTCTTGTCGGGCCACATGCCGAGGCCGAGATAGTTGATCCCCAGCCGCTCGCCGACCTGCTTGACCTGCTCAAGGTGGCGGCCGGTCTCGTTGCAGGTCTCGTGGAGGTTCTCGAGCGGGGCGCCGGAGAGCTCGAGCTGGCCGGCGGGCTCGAGGCTGACGGTGCCGTCGGGGCCGGACAGGGCGATGACGTTGTCGCCTTCGAGCACGGGCTTCCAGCCATAGGCGGTGAGCCCGTCGAGCAGGTCGCGGATGCCGCCCTGCTCGGTGTAGCTGGGGGCGTGGAAGTCGCTCTTCGCGAACACGAACTTCTCGTGCTCGGTGCCGATCCGCCAGCGCTCCTTCGGCTTCTCGCCGCCGGCGAAATAGTCGATCAGCTGCTGCCGGTCCTCGATCGGTGCCGACACCTTGGTGTTCTCGGTCTTGGTGCTCATGCGAAGGTCTCGACGGGAGGAATGGGGCGGCGGTGGCGGAGCACCGGGATGCGCGAACGGACGTCCTCGATGCGCGCAAGATCGATCTCGGCGGTGCCAAGCCCGGCTTGCTCGCCCATGTCGAGCAGCACCTCGCCCCAGGGATCGATCACCAGCGAATGGCCATAGGTGGCGCGGCCGTCCGCATGCTCACCGGTCTGCGCGGCGGCGATGAGGAAGGCTTCGGCTTCAATCGCGCGGGCGCGCAGCAGCACGTGCCAATGCGCCTGGCCGGTCGGGCGGGTGAAGGCGGCGGGGACGGCGAGGGCGGTGGCGCCGGCGTCGCTCAGCGCGCGGAACAGGTCCGGGAAGCGCATGTCGTAGCAGATCGCCAGGCCGAGCCGGCCGATCGGCGTATCGACCAGGATCGCCCGCTCGCCGCGCTGATAGGTGTTGGACTCGCGCCAGCTCTCGCCGGTGGCGAGATCGACGTCGAACAGATGGAGCTTGTCATAGCTCGCCCGGATCGCGCCGGTATCGTCGATGACGAAGCCGCGGTTGAGGAACTTGTCGCCCTCGCCCTTCACCGCGAGCGAGCCGAGATGGACCCAGATGCCGTGCTTCGCGGCAGCCTCGCGCGTGGCGGCGAGGACCAGATCCTGGTCTTCCGGCACGACATGGCCCCGGGCGCGCTCGCGATTGCCGTCGAGCAGGCCGGACATTTCGGGGGTGAACAGCATCGCGCTGCCGGCAGCCGCCGCCTGCGCAACCCCATCGGAAATGGTGCGCGCATTGGCGGCCGGATCGATCCCGCTCGTCATCTGCAGCAGGCTGGCCTTCATCGATCTACTCCCCCCGTCCGGCCGGGATCAGCCGCGCTTCGGCTTGCCGACGCCGACCAGGGTCAGCCCGGCACGCTCGGCCTCCGCGGCCGGATAGACGTTGCGCAGGTCGACGAGAAGCGGCGCCTTGAGCAGCGACTTGATCCGCCCAAGGTCGAGCGCGCGGAATGCATCCCATTCGGTGACGATCACCAGCGCATCGGCGCCGTCCGCGGCGGCATAGGCGCTGTCGCTGAACTCGACGTTCGGCAGCAGCGGGCGGGCCTGCTCGAAGCCTTCCGGATCATAGGCCTTAACCGTGGCGCCGGCATCTTCCAGCGCCGCGACGATCGACAGGCTGGGCGCGTCGCGCATGTCGTCGGTGTTCGGCTTGAAGGTGAGGCCGAGCAGGCCGACCGTCTTGCCGCGAATATCGCCGCCCATCGCCTTGATGACCTTGCGGCCCATGGCGCGCTTGCGGGCGTCGTTGACCTGCACGGTCGCCTCGACGATGCGCAGCGGGGTCTCGTTGTCGCCGGCGGTCTTGAGCAGCGCCAGCGTGTCCTTGGGGAAGCACGAGCCGCCATAGCCTGGCCCGGCATGGAGGAACTTGCCGCCGATGCGGTTGTCCATGCCGATACCGCGCGCGACTTCCTGCACGTCGGCGCCGACTTCTTCGCACAGATCGGCGATCTCGTTGATGAAGGTGATCTTCACCGCCAGGAACGCGTTCGCCGCATACTTGATCAGCTCGCTGGTGCGGCGGCCGGTGAACAGGATCGGCGCCGACTGGTTGAGCGAGAGCGGGCGATAGATGGCGCGCATCACTTCGCGCGCACCCTCGTCATCGGTGCCGACGACGACGCGGTCCGGGCGCTTGAAGTCCTCGATCGCGGCGCCTTCGCGCAGGAATTCGGGGTTGGAGACGACCTTCGCGCCGATATTCGGTGCGACCTCGGCCAGGATACGCTCGACTTCGTCGCCGGTGCCGACCGGCACGGTCGACTTGGTCACGATCACGCTGCCCTTGGTCAGGTTCTCGGCGATCTCGCGCGCGGCGGCGAAGACATAGCTGAGATCGGCATGGCCATCGCCACGGCGGCTGGGCGTGCCGACCGCGATGAAGATCGCATCGGCATCCTTGACGCCTTCGGCCAGATCGGTGGTGAAGGAGAGGCGGCCGGCCTTCACATTCGAGGCGACCAGCGCGTCGAGCCCCGGCTCGTAGATCGGCATCACGCCCTGGTGAAGCAGCTCGATCTTGCGTGCGTCCTTGTCGACGCAGACGACGTCATGGCCGAAGTCCGAGAAACAGGCGCCGGAAACCAGGCCGACATAGCCCGTGCCGATCATAGCGATGCGCAACGTGGATCCCCTTGGGAAGAAACTATGCTGCGCAGATAGCGACGCCAGCGCCCGGGGCAAGGGGCTGGATCAAACCGCTTCTCCGGTGCCGTGCGCGAGAAGGGCGCGGGCAACAAAAAAGGCGGCCCAAGGCCGCCATTTTTGGTTTTGTCTTCCGTTGTCGTCCGGGCCGGTCAGCACGGCCTCACAGGAGGTCGCTTCACCGCCGGCCCGGATGAGTGTTCCGGTTAGAACGGGCGGATGTCGTTACCGCTCGCACCGTCACGGAACATAAGTTCAAAGAACGCGAACATTTTTAGTCTCCCATCGGTGCGCACATGTGCGCGATTCACGTGGTTAAAGACTGCTTAACGATGAATCAATCCGGATTTCTGCGGAGTTGGCGTGATCGAAAATGCCGAAGCGCCCGGGATTTAACGGTTCCTTCAATGGTCTCGGGCTAGACCGTCGGGGCATGTCGGCACGCAAAGAGCCCTTGGCTAACCAGGCCAGCGCTATCTCGAGCGCAGTCGTGAGGTCCGTGGAAAATACGGAAATCACGAGGGAATTTGTGCAAGTGCGAGCTTCGCAGGACGCCGCGATGGATATCCGCGCACGCCCGCGCAGCCGCCAGGCGCCGGGCAAGCGCGAACTGCACCGGGCAAGTAACGATCGCCACGTCGAGGGGCGTTACTGGAGCGTTCTCGGACTTTGTGAAATTGCGAATTTTGCTTCGCTGCGCCGCCATATCGGCCGCGCGAGGGCCGATTCGCTGGTTCTGGACGTCGCGCGGCGAATCTCTTCGCTGATTCCCGACGTTCGAATTTCCGCCGCCGGCCGCGCGGTCGTGGAGATCGCGTTCGAGCGCGAATCCCCCGAAGTCGCCGCCGACGATATGGACCGGATCTACAAGGCGTTCCTGACCACGCTCGATATCGACGGCGAGCCGCACCAGCTCCAGATGCATATCGGCGTCGCCGCCGCGCCCACGGTCGAGGACGACGAGGTGCTCCTCTCCGAGGCCGCCGAATCCGCGCTCGAGCAGGCGCGTGTCGATGGCCGGGTGGTGATGCTCGACCTGTCGCGGGCGGACCTGGCGTTCGACAAGCTGACCCTGATGCGCGAACTGCCGCGCGCGATCGCCAATGGCGAGATGTTCCTCCAGTACCAGCCCAAGGTGCATGTCCGCCGCCAGGAGATCGCCAGCGCCGAGGCGCTGGTCCGCTGGCAGCATCCGACGCGCGGGCTGATCCTGCCGGGCGACTTCATCTCCGTCGCCGAGCAGGCAGGCGAAATCTCCAAGCTGACGCTGTGGACGCTGCGCCAGGTGATCGAGGACCAGCGCAAGCTGCGCGAAGACGGCTTCGACCTGCTGCTCTTCGTCAATATCTCCGGCCAGCTCCTGGCCGACCCCGCCTTCGTGAACGAAGTCTGCGAGATGCTGGCGAGCACCGACGCCAAGCTCGGCTTCGAGATCACCGAAACCGCGGTGATCCGCGATCCGGAAAGCGCGATCCGCCACCTGCAGTTCTTCGCCGACAGCGGCGTGACGCTTGCCATCGACGATTATGGCGCGGGCCTGTCCTCGCTCGCCTATCTCAAGAAGCTGCCGGCGCGCGAGCTCAAGATCGACAAGATGTTCGTGATGCAGCTGACCAGCAGCAATCGCGATCCGCTGATCGTCCGCTCGACGATCGACCTGGCCCATGCGCTGGAGATGGAAGTCACCGCCGAGGGCGTGGAGACACCGTCGGCGCTGGCGCTGCTCAGCGTGATGGGCTGCGACATGGTGCAGGGCTTCCTGATCTCCCGCCCGCTCGGGCTCGATGCGTTCCGCAAGTTCCTTGCGGACGACGGCCATCTCGACACTGCGAACGGCCAGCTTCAGTCGTTCGTCCGGCCCGAGAGCTTCTGGAAGCGCGCCTGATGCGCGTGCGCCTCCACGCTTTCCTGACGTTCCTCGCGCTGCTGACGGCTGCCCCCGCGCTCGCCCAGGCACCGGCCAAGCCGGCGAATGAATTCACCCCTGCGATCCAGGCCGAGATCCAGGCGGCCAAGGGCAGCATGATGAGCGATCAGGCCGAGGCGTTGCGCCACGCCGACGCGATCGACAAGCTTGCCCGGCAGCTGCCCGATGCGCGCCAGTCCATGCTCGCCCAGGCAACCGCGCGCTGGCTCGCCGCCGAAGCGCGCTTGCGCAATGACGAGCCCGCCCAGGCACAGCCGCTGATCGTCGAAGGGCTGAAGCTGATCGAGACGATCCCGGAGCCGATCAAGCTGCGCGGCGACCTGCTGATGTCGCAGGGTACCTTCTTCATGGCGCGCGACCAGGCGGTGCGCGCGCTCGACAGCTACCAGAACGCGTTCCGCATCTTCGGCGACGTCAAGGAGCTGCGTAGCCAGGCGATCGCGCTGCAGAACATCGCATCGCTCTACAGCTCGGCCAACGACAATGGCCGGGCCGAGCAATATTACCGCCAGGCCGCCGACCTGTATGACGGCGATCCGGTGCTCTCGCTGTCGCTGCACAACAATCGTGGCAACGTGCTGCTCACGATGGACCGCAACGTCGAGGCGGGGCGGGAATATGAGGATGCGCTGCGCATCGCGCGCGAGATGGACCAGCCCGTGCTCGAGGCGCGTATCCTCAGCAACTATGCGCGCAGCCAGATCGAGCTGAAGCGCTTCGATGTCGCCGGCCGGCTGATCTCGCGCGGGTTCGAGCTGCTGAAGGGCGTCGATGCCGATTTCCTGCGCCGGCACCTCCTGTCGACCGCGGCGGCGCTCGAGCTGGAGCGGGGCAACACCGAACGGGCGGTGCGTCTGATCCGCGAGGCCTTTGCGGGCTTCGACATCGCGAAGACGACGGTCGAGTTCCGCGGTGACCATATGTACGCCTATCAGGTCTTCAGCCGAGCCGGGGATACCCGCGAGGCGCTGATCCATCTCGAGGCGGCGAAGCGGCTGGGCGACGAAGCCTCAAAGGTGGCGACGACGACCAGCGCGGCGCTGATGGCGGCACAGTTCCAGTACGCCAAGCAGCAGAACGACATCCTGACGCTGCAGAACCGCGAGGCCGAGAACCGCGCGCGTACCCAGCTGACGATGTTCCTGCTGATCGGCGGCGCGACGGTAATCGTCATGGGCGCGCTGGGCTGGGGCCTCGTCACCATTCGTCGGAGCCGCAACAAGGTGCGCGCCGCCAACATCGTGCTCGGCGAGACCAATGTCGCGCTGGAGAAGGCGCTCAAGGCCAAGACCGAGTTCCTGGCAACGACCAGCCACGAAATCCGCACGCCGCTGAACGGCATCCTGGGCATGACCCAGGTGATGCTGTCCGACCCGAAGCTGGAAGCGCAGACGCGCGACCGGATCGGCATCGTCCACAGCGCCGGCGTGACGATGCGCACGCTGGTCGACGACATTCTCGACGTGGCCAAGATGGAGACGGGCAACCTCAGCGTCGAGGCGTCGCCGATGGACCTGTGCGCCACGCTCCGGGACGTCACCAAGCTCTGGGAGGAGCAGGCGCGCGCCAAGGGGCTGAATTTCAAGCTCGAGCTCAGCCATGCGCCGCACTGGATCGTCAGCGACGCCACCCGCCTGCGCCAGGTGGTGTTCAACCTGCTCTCCAACGCGATCAAGTTCACCGAGAAGGGCGGCGTGACGCTGCGTGCCGTGGCCGAGGGGGAGGGCGATGCCCGCCGCCTCAAGCTGGCGATCGAGGACAGCGGCATCGGCATCCCGCGCGAGAAATTCGAGGAGATCTTCGAGAGCTTCCGCCAGGTCGATACCAGCACCACGCGCCGCTTCGGCGGCACCGGGCTGGGCCTGGCCATCTGCCGCAACCTGGCGCGCGCGCTGGGCGGCGACATCATGGTGGAGAGCGAGGACGGCAAGGGATCGCGTTTTGTCGTCGATCTGCCGCTGGTTCCCGCCGAGGCGCCGGAGACTGCCGCGACGGCCGAAAGCAGCACCGGGATCGACCTGGTGGTGCTCGATCGCAACCCCATCGCCCGCTCGATGCTGCGCACCCTGCTCGAGCCGCGCGTCGCCCGGCTGCGCTTCGCGGCGAATGTCGGCGAGGCGCTGCCGATGCTCGAGGAGGGCGGGGTCGGTCACCTGCTCGCCGACGAAGCCACGCTCAAGGCCGAGGGCGACGGTCCCGTCCAGGCGCTCACCGCGCTGCGGGCGGCGGATGGAAGCGTTTCCCACACCATTCTCTGGCTCAAGCCCGATGCGGAGACCGTGGCTGAGCTGATTGCGGCAAGTGACGGCAAAATACTGGAAAAACCTATTACCGGCGCGAGCCTGATTGATGCTATCATTCCGCCGACGGAAGAAAATTCCGACAAGAGGGATGGGGACCCGCTTGTATCTCGGGCGGCTTAGGGCGATAGCACACCTGACATGACAGAAATGGTCGCGCGTATCTCGAGGAAACCGGTCGCCACGGGCGGGCGGGCATGAACATCCTCTTCATTGAGGACGATCCGATGAACCGTCGGGTCGTGAAGGACATGCTCGACGTTGCGGGGGCCACCATGGCCGAGGCCAGCTGGGCCGAGGAAGGCCTGGCGATGCTCGATGCCGAGAGCTTCGACGTGATCCTGGTCGACCTGCGCATGCCGGGGATGGACGGGTTCGAGACGATCGAGCGCATCCGCGCGCGCGGCGACGAGAAGGGCGAGCTGCCGATCATCGTGGTCACTGCGGATACGGCGGTGGACCTGCGCGAGCGCTGCCTCGCGGTGGGCGCCGACGACGTGCTGTTCAAGCCGGTGGCGATGGACGCGCTGTTCGATTCGATCGGCCGCGTGCTCGCGATCCGCGGCGGCGGCGGGATGATACTCTAAAGCGGCTTGAAGGGGGCTATTGACGGCCCCCTTTGTCATACCGAACTTGTTTCAGCATCCAACGCTCCTCAGGCGATACCGCTCGAGGAGAATTGGATGCTGAAACAAGTTCAGGGTGACCAGGGATGCCGGGCCGAGTTCAGCGTGCGATGCCGATCACGGCGGTCGCCGTGTAGCCGGCGGCGACGCTGCCGCTCATCGTCGGGGTCTGCTGGGCGATCTGGGCGCTGGTATTGTCGCCGAACACATTGTCGCTGTTGATGCTGACGCTCGCGAAGTTGCGGATGCTCGTCGTGTAGCCGGTGGCGTTGTTGTAGACCGTGCTGCAGGCGGCGCTCGGCATGGCGAGCTGCGAAATCAGCGTGGCGTAGCGTCCGCCGGTGGCGTTGGCCAGGCTCGAGAATACCTCGAAATGGATGTGCGGCCAGCGGCCCGAATAGCAGCCCGGGAAGATGGTGGTGAAGGTCACCTGGCCGTTGCTGTCGGTCACGCCGACGCCGCGGAGGTAGCTCTCGGCCGGGAGGTCGTAGAGCGAGTATTTCCCGTCGCGGTCGCAGTGCCAGATATAAATGGCATAGCCGGCCAGCGGGGCGCAGGCGGCGTTCACATTGACCAGGGTGAGGGTGAGCGTGACCTGCACGCCCGCCGCCGTCGTGGTCGAGCTGCCGACGAACGAGGAGCGAATGTCGCTGCGCACCACGTTGCTGGCGGTGAGCACGTTCGATGTCGCGCCGCTCGAGGTGTTGGTGCCGTCGGCGGGATAGGGGCCGTTGGTCTCGGTGGGGTCGACGACGCAGGTGCTGCTGGTGGAGGTCGCGGTCGGGGTCGGCGTGGCGGTGGCCGACGCTGTGGGGGTGGGTGTTGCGGTGGTGGTGGTGCCCGAGCTGCTCGTGCTGCTGGCAGTACCGCTCGATCCGCCGTCGCATGCCGCGAGCATCGCCGCGCCGCTGGCGCCGGCGAACCAGCCCAGCGCCCGGCGCCGGCTGGCGAGCTGCGTCATTGCCTTCAGGTCGTGGGCGAGGCCCAGGTCGTGCTCGTCATGATGTTCCATTCTGCCTCCTTGGTCAGAGGCTTCAGTCACATGCCGGACACACGCGGGGATTTCCCCGCGTCGCCGATTGTTGCAGCATGTTGCAGTCAGGCCGGCAGGCGCACCCGCACCCGTCCGCCGCCGGCGGCGCGATTCTCCAGCGTGACTTCGCCGCCATGCGCTTCGGCGATCGTGCGGACGATGGCGAGGCCGAGGCCAGTGCCGCCCGTCTCGCGGTTGCGCGAGCTCTCCCCGCGCACGAAGGGCGCGAACAGCGCCTCGGCCCGGCTGAGATCGAAGCCGCGCCCGTCATCCTCGATCACCACGTCCACCTTGCCTTCGGCCAGGCTCCAGCCGAGACGCGCGCGCTCACCGTAACGCACCGCATTCTCGATCAGATTGGCGAACAGGCGGCGCAGCGCCGCGGGATCGCCCCGCACCACCGCGCGTGGGCCAGGCTCCACGCTCACCGGCTTGCCGGCGGTGGCGAGGTCATCCACCAGGCTCTCGACCAGGCTGCCCAGGTCGAGCTTCTCGTGGGGGGCGCCGTCGCGGCCGTCGCGGGTGAAGCTGAGCGCGGCCTTGAGCATCGCGCGCATCTCCTCGATGTCCGCCTCGGCGCGCAGCCGGGCATCGTCGGGAAGCTGCTCGACCCAGAAGGCGATGCGGGAGAGTGGAGTGCCCAGGTCATGCGCGATCGCGCCGAGCATCGCGCTGCGGTTCTCCGCCTCGACCAGGATGCGCTCCTGCATCGAATCGAGCGCGCGGGCGAGTTCATGGACTTCGCGCGGGCCGTTGTGCGGGATCGGCTGGCGGGCGCCGAGCCGTACGCGCGTCGCGGCGCCCGCCAGATCGCGGATCGGGCGCGAAATGCGGCGCGCCACGCCCCAGGCGAGCAGCGACAGCACCAGCAGCACACCGAGCATGCCCAGCAGTCGGGCGAGGTGCCAGCGGGTGAAGGCGGGGCGGAACAGGCTCGAGGCGACGATCCAGCCATTGCCGTCCTCCAGCGCGACGGTGAAGCTGCCGTGCATGTCCTGCTCGGGGTCGCGCGCGGGGAACTGGTAGAGGCCGTGAACACGCTCGGCCGGCACGCCGATCAGCCGGGCGATCGCCGCGTCGCGCGCCGGCGAGGGGCGCTCGTCCTCGCGGCCGAACTTGTCCTCGCTGGTGCGGGTGATCGCCATCCGCGCCTGGGCGGTGGGCGCCACCGTGCCAGTACGCAGCGCCTCGGCGACGCGGGCAAGCGGCAACGGCCCCGGCCCGGGCGGCGGGCCGTTGAACATGATCGTGAACTGCGTCGTCGTCGCGATCAGCGCCGCGGCGATGACGAGCAATACGATCGGAACGGTGATCGAACGCCGCGTCACGGGGTTACTTGGTCGTCACTTCGGTGACGAACATATAGCCTTCGTTGCGGATCGTGCGGATCAGGTCCTCGGAGCCCGGCCGAGCCAGCTTCTTGCGCAGGCGGCTCATCTGCACGTCGATCGCACGATCGAAATGCTCGGCATTGGGGCCACGCGAGAGATCGAGCAGCATGTCGCGGGTCAGCACCCGGCGTGGGCGCTCGACCAAAGCGAGCAGCAGGCGGAACTCGCCGTCGCTCAGGTTGATGATGACGTCGTCCGGATCCCAGAGCTGGCGTGCCACGGGATCGAGCCGCCAGCCGGCGAAGCGCATGAAGGCGCGGGTGGTGATCGCGGCCGGCGCGGCGCTGCGGTCGCCCTGGCTGCGGCGCAGCACCGAGCGGATGCGGGCCAGCAGCTCACGCGGATTGGCGGGCTTGGGCACATAATCGTCCGCGCCCATTTCCAGCCCGACGATCCGGTCGATATCCTCGCCGATCACCGAGTGGAGGATCACCGCGGGGCCGGTCTCACGATCCATCGAGCGGAGTATCGAAAGGCCGTCCTCGCCCGGCATCATCACGTCGAGTACGATCAGGTCGTAATCGTTGCGCGCGGTGAGGGTGCGCATCTCGGTGGCGCCCGATGCGGTGTCGACGACATAGCCATGCTGCGACAGGAAGGCCGCGGTAAGCTCGCGGATTCCGGGATCGTCATCGACGATCAGCAGGCGGGTCTCGATGTCCAAGGCGGGGGCTAAAGCTGCTTGTGGCATCCCATCGGTTTAAGTGCCGAGCCTAACGCCGGTATTGCACGGCTGCAACGCACGGAAACATAATGACGGAGCGGGACGGGGAAAGCCGTAAGGGGCTTTTTTGCCTTTGTCTTTCGCGGGGAGGCCGGGCGTGTCGGGACCGTGAGCCCTTCACGCCTTCACCCTGAACTTGTTTCAGGGTCCAACCCTCCACGGGCGATATCGCTGGAGGCGCATTGGATGCTGAAACGAGTTCAGCATGACGAAGCGGTTGCTGTGATGCCGGCCTGCAATTCGACGAGTTCGATGCGCTAATGATTAGCAATAGCTCATCAATCCTCGAGGATCTGCGAGTGTTTCGCAGTGTCCCGCATGCGCAGATAGGTGACCAGCGAGATGGCGATCATCGCGGTGACATACCAGTAGAAGCCGCGCTCCCACCCTTCCTGCTTGAACCAAAGCGCCACGGTGGGCGCGGTGCCGCCGAACAGGGCGTTGGCCAGCGCATAGGGCAGGGCGACGCCCAGGGTGCGGATATGGGCGGGGAAGAGCTCGGCCTTCACCACGGCGTTGATCGAAGTGTAGCCGGTGACGATCACCAGCGCCCCGGTCATCAGCAGGAAGGCGGTGAGCGCGTCGCGTGCGCCTTCCATCGCGACGAAGATCGGATAGCTGAGCAGGGTGCCGAGCACGCCGAATGCGATCATCAGCGGCTTGCGCCCGATCCGATCGGACAGGGCGCCGGCGAGCGGCTGGATCGCCATGAACACGAACAGGGCGGCCGCGTTCACCTGGGTCGCCGCTGAATCGGAGAAGCCGGCGGTCTTCTTGAGGAAGGCGATCGGGTAGATTGTATAGGCGTAGAAGGCGAGGGTGCCGCCGGCGGTGAGCAGCATCACCACGGCCGCCTCGCGCGGATGCTCGCGGACCAGTGCCAGTGCGCTCGATTTCTTGGCCGTTTCGCGCTTGGCGAAGCTCTCGGTCTCGGCCAGCCGGCGCCGCAGCCAGAATACGCCGAGCGCCAGCACGCCGCCCACGGCGAACGGGATGCGCCAGCCCCAAGCTTTCAGGTCCGCCTCGCTCATCACCGCCTGGAGCACCAGCAGCACGAGCAGTGCGACGAGCTGGCCCGAGATCAGCGTGACGTACTGGAAGCTGGAGAAGAAGCCGCGATGCTTCCTGCCTGCCATTTCCGAAAGATAAGTGGCGCTGGCGCCATATTCGCCGCCCAGGCTGAGCCCCTGGAGCAGCCGCGCGGTGACCAGCGCGACGGTGGCCGCCACGCCGATCTCGCCATAGCTGGGCGTTGCCGTGATGATGATCGAGCCGGCGCACATCAGCGTGACCGACAGGGTCAGTCCCGCCTTGCGCCCGCGCCGGTCGCCATAGATGCCCATCAGCCAGCCGCCGATCGGGCGCATGAAGAAGCCGATCGCGAAGACGATCCAGGCGCTGATGTCCTGGCCGGCGCCCTTGGGGAAATAGTGCGGGGCCAGATAGCTGGCGAGCACCGCATAGGCATACCAGTCATACCATTCGACCAGATTGCCGGCCGATCCGCCCAGGATCGAGCGCAGGCGGTGGCGGGGCGGGGTGGTGGCGTCGGCTGCTGTCATCGCGCCACTATGGCGCCAGGAATCGCGCTTGTCTTTGGCTGCGATATCGGCTGAGTGGCGCCACGAATTTGGAGAGGGATTTCCTGAAGATGCGTGCCATCCTGCTCGTCGGCGCCCTTGCGCTTGCCGGTTGCCAGTCCGCCGCGGAGCGCCAGGCGGCCGCCACGGGCGAGTTCGAAGTGCACAATGGCTCGATGAAGGAAGTCGCCGCGCTGTCCAAGGCGGCGCATTCGAAGATGCTGATGCAGCCGGGCACCTGGGACTCGGGGATGCAGGTGATCTCGGCCGACTTCACCGACGGGCCGGACAAGGCCGACCAGCTTGCCGCGGTGCGCAAGCAGGAGCGCCATGCGGTGAAGTGCCAGACGGCGAGCGACCTTAAGCCGCTCGACATCGAGAATCTGGAGAAGGTCGCCGGCACCTGCACCTTCCCGCGCTTCATCCAGAAGGGCGGGAAGCTCGACGTCGAGATCCAGTGCACCCAGGCGAGCGGCGCGAAGACCACTCTCCTCTATGCCGGCACCATGGGCAAGGACGCCTATGACGTGACCGTCGACCAGAAGAGCGGCGCCAGGGGGCAGCCCGACTATGCGGCGATTCGCATGCGCGTCTATGGCAAGCGGCTGGGGCTTTGCACCGGCAAGCCGGCTGCCTGAGGTGCGGCTCGCCGCATCACAGGGGAGGCGGGGCCGGTTCGCCCTTGTAAAATTGGATTCACGCTGTTAGGTGGCCGCCCTTACGCCGCAACTCTCGTGTTCCGGCGAACCCTTTTCTATTGATTAGACCGGAGCACTGACGGGTTTATGCAGATCATCGTTCGCGACAACAACGTCGACCAGGCACTGCGCGCACTCAAGAAGAAGCTGCAGCGTGAGGGCGTGTATCGCGAGATGAAGCTCCGTCGCCACTACGAGAAGCCCAGTGAGAAGCGTGCTCGCGAGCGTGCCGCCGCGGTTCGCCGCGCCCGCAAGCTCGAGCGCAAGCGCATGGAGCGCGACAGCGCCCGTTGATTTCGCGAATCGGCCATGCGCGGACCTCGCGCGTGGCCGTCGTGACCTTCTTGACTAACGGGTAGCCTGAATACCCGCGCCTGGAGCCTATCGCATGTCCGTGACCGCCGTTCCGCTCCAGCCCGTCAAGCGCAGCTACAAGACCTGGCTCTGGGCCGGTGTGGTGCTGGCGATCGCCGTTGCGGTGGCGCTGGCCTGGACCGGTACCCGCGCGCCTGTCGCTGCCAAGGGCAGCGACGCGCAGTTCCTCGCCTGGAACAAGGGGCAGACCGGCGTGCAGACCACGGCTTCGGGCCTGCAGTATCAGGTGCTCAAGGAAGGCTCCGGCGCCAAGGCGCAGGAAGGCGACGGCGTTTCGGTGTGGACCGTCGGCACGATGCGTGACGGCACCGTCTTCCAGCCGGCCGGCGATATCCGCCTCCAGGTCGGTGGCGCGATCCCCGGCTTCGACGAAGCGCTCAAGATGATGAGCAAGGGCTCGAAGCTGCGCATCTGGATTCCGGCGAACATCGCCTATGAGAAGGCCGGCCCGCAGCATCCGCTGTTCGGCAAGCTCCTGCAGTTCGACCTCGAGGTGAAGGAAATCGTCCCCGCCGCGGTCCTGCAGCAGATGATGATGCAGCAGATGATGCAGCAGCAGGGCCAGGGCGGCGGCGCTCCCGGCGGTCCGGCCGGCCCCGGCGGCCCGCAGCCGGGTGGTCCCGAGGGTCAGTAAGCTCCCGACACAGTGAACAGCAAAACGCCGGCGGATCGCTCCGCCGGTGTTTTTGCTTTCCGCCCCATTTCTCGCACGGAGCGTTCGGCCGCGGTCCAAAACGGTTGCGTGCCATGCGGTGCTTGATTAGGCGCCGGGCGTGGGCCTTAGGGGATGACGCGCCAATGAAGGGTATTATTCTGGCCGGCGGCAGCGGCACCCGGCTCTACCCGGCGACGCTTGCGATTTCGAAGCAGCTCCTGCCTGTGTTCGACAAGCCGATGATCTACTATCCCTTGTCGGTGCTTATGCTTGCCGGCATTCGCGATATCCTGATTATCTCCACGCCGCGTGACCTTCCGCTGTTCGAGACGCTGCTCGGGGACGGCTCGGCGTTCGGGATCAATCTCCACTATGCCGTGCAGCCCGAGCCCAATGGCCTGGCCGAGGCGTTCGTGATCGGTGCCGATTTCATCGACGGCAAGCCGAGCGCGCTCATCCTGGGCGACAACATCTATCATGGCGACAAGATGGGCGAGAAATGCCGGGTCGCGGCGGAAGAGGCGGCGCGTGGGGGCGCGAACGTCTTCGCCTATCATGTCGATGATCCCGAGCGCTACGGCGTGGTCGCGTTCGATCCGGATGGGCGGGCGACCAGCATCGAGGAGAAGCCCGCCGCTCCCAAGTCGAACTGGGCGGTGACCGGCCTCTATTTCTACGACCAGGACGTGGTGGATATCGCGCGGTCGCTGCGGCCGTCGGCGCGGGGCGAGCTGGAGATCACGGACGTCAACCGCACCTATATGGAGCGCGGCGACCTTCACATCACCCGGCTGGGCCGCGGCTATGCCTGGCTCGATACCGGCACGCATGACAGCCTGCAGGAAGCCAGCGCGTTCGTCCGCACGATCGAGCACCGCACCGGCATCAAGATCGCATGTCCCGAGGAAATCGCGCTCGAACTGGGCTGGGTGAGCGGGGAGCAGGTGCTCGCGCGGGCCGCGATGCTGGGCAAGACCGGCTATGCCGATTATCTCAAGCGACGGGTGGCGAGTACGATATGACGGTTTTCAATCGGCTGGCCATTCCCGACGTCATCGAGATCATTCCCCCGAAACATGGCGATCATCGCGGCTTCTTCTCTGAAGTCTACAAGCGTTCGGCGTTCGAGGCCGAGGGGATCGACATCAGCTGGGTCCAGGACAATCACAGCCTCTCGACCGACCTGGGGACGGTGCGGGGCCTGCATTTCCAGCTTCCGCCGGTTGCCCAGGACAAGCTTGTCCGGGTGCTGCGCGGCCGCATCTACGACGTTGCCGTCGATATACGGAAGGGCTCGCCGACCTACGGCAAATGGGTCGGCTGCGAGCTTTCGGCGGAGAAGTGGAACCAGTTGCTGGTTCCCATCGGCTTCGCGCATTGCTTCATGACGCTCACCGAGGATGCCGAAGTGATGTACAAGGTGAGCGCGCCTTACTCGCGGGAGAATGAGGGGGCCATTCTCTGGAACGACCCGGCGCTCGGCATCGAATGGCCCGATCTCGGTGTCGCGCCGACGCTGTCGGACAAGGATCGCGTGGCATTGCCGCTGAGTGCCTTTGACTCTCCATTCGTCTACGAGGGAGCGCGCGCATGAAGACCATTCTCGTCACGGGAGGCGCAGGCTTCATCGGTTCGGCGGTGGTGCGCCATCTGGTCCGCAAGGGCCTTCGCGTCATCAACCTCGACAAGCTCACCTATGCGGGCAATCCGGCCTCGCTGAAGGCCATCGAGAACGCCGCGAACCATCGCTTCGTCCAGGGCGATATCGCCGATATTCCCCTGCTGCTCGGCTTGTTGCGCGAGGAGCGGGTCGACGGGATCATGCATCTTGCGGCGGAGAGCCATGTCGATCGCTCGATCGATGGCCCCGGGGCGTTCGTGGAGACCAATGTCGTCGGGACGTTCCGGCTGCTTTCCGCCGCTCTGGAATATTGGCGCGGGCTGGAAGGCGACGCCAGGGCGGGATTCCGCTTCCACCATGTTTCCACCGACGAGGTGTTCGGGGACCTGCCGTTCGACAGCGGCATCTTCACCGAGGAGACGTCCTACGCGCCTTCCTCGCCCTATTCGGCCTCCAAGGCGGCTTCGGACCATTTCGTCCGTGCCTGGCACGAGACCTATGGGCTGCCGGTTGTGCTGTCCAACTGCTCGAACAATTACGGGCCCTATCACTTCCCAGAGAAGCTGATCCCGCTGACCATTCTCAATGCGCTCGAGGGCAAGCCATTGCCCGTCTACGGCAAGGGCGAGAATGTGCGCGACTGGCTGTTCGTCGAGGACCACGCGCGGGCGCTCGAGCTTGTGCTCACCCAGGGGCGTGTCGGCGAGAGCTACAATATCGGCGGCAATCAGGAACGGGCCAACCTCTCGGTGGTCGAGGCGATCTGCGACGCGCTGGATCGTCGCGTCCCGCTGGCCGAAGGCGGCGCGCGCCGGGGGCTCATCCGGTTCGTGACCGATCGCCCGGGCCATGACCGGCGATATGCGATCGATGCTTCGAAGATCGCCCGGGAGCTGGGCTGGACGCCGCAGGAGAGTTTCGAGACGGGTCTCGATCGCACGATCGACTGGTATCTCGAAAATCGCTGGTGGTGGGAGCCGATCCGGTCGGGAACCTATGCCGGCGAACGGCTGGGAGGCGCATGAGGATCCTGGTTACCGGCAGGGACGGACAGGTCGCCAGGAGCCTGGCCGAACGGGCGCCGTCGCAGCATGACGTCATCTTCGCGCAGCGGCCTGAGCTCGATCTCGCCGATTTCGACACGATACACCGGGTGATCGAAGCCGAGCGGCCGGACCTGATCTTCAATGTTGCCGCCTATACCGCGGTGGACAAGGCAGAGTCCGAGCCGGCGCTTGCCATGGCGGTGAACGGAACCGCGCCCGGCGTGCTGGCCCGGGCTGCCGCGGAAATCGGCGCCGGGATCGTGCACCTGTCGACGGACTATATCTTCGACGGCACGCTCGACCGCCCCTATTTGGAGACCGATCCGGTCTCGCCGATCAATGTCTATGGCGAGACTAAGCTGGCCGGCGAGCAGGCCGTTGCCGCATCGGGCGCCCGCTACGCGATCCTGCGCACCGCCTGGGTCTATAGTCCTTTCGGCCGGAACTTCGTGAAGACCATCCTGGCCCTCGCCGCGCAGCGCGACGAGCTCACGATCGTGAACGACCAGTGGGGATGCCCCACCTCGGCCTTCGACATTGCCGATGCGCTGTTCCGCATCGCGGACCGCTGGGCGGTGGACCCGCAGCACGGCGCCGATGCGATCTATCATCTTGCCGGCGGTGGCGAGACCAACTGGGCGGAGTTCGCGCGCGAGATCCTGGCGATGAGCATCGCGCATGGCGGCAAGGACGCCGAGGTGCGCGGCATCCCCGCCACCGACTATCCAACGCCGGCACGGCGGCCCTCCAATTCCCGGCTCGACAGTCGGCGCTTTGCCCAGCTGTTCGGCTATGTCGCGCCGGAATGGCGAGCCTCGCTCGCTCCGGTGGTGAGGCGCCTGCTGGCCTGAGTGTCCTGCCGTCGGGCTAGGCGCTGCGATAGGATGCCGACATCTGCCAGACCTTCTGCGAGAGATCGTGCTGGCCCATGCCGCCGATGCGGTTGCTTCCCGGCGCAAGGCTGGCGCGCGCGGCGAGGGGCGCGCCATCGGCATTCAGGCTCACCGTGGCCGCCGCCCCGGTGGCGCAGGCGAATGGCATGCCCTCGATGCGCGCAATGGCCGAGCTCACCCCGCCTTCGGCCTCCAGCGTGACGAACACGCGGCGACCGATCCGCTCATAGGTTGCCGAACGAAGCTTCGGGGGCTTGGCCCAGCCGATGAACTTGGGTGTCCAATCGTCTTCGGCGTAGGTGAGCGTTCGGGAAGATACCCCATCGCAGCCGAGCAGCGCCCAGTTGTTGAGCACCGCGGCGGGCGTATAGCTGTCCAGCTTCTCGAATGGCGGATCCATGTAGATGCCATTCACGACGCCCGAGGACCCGTGATCGAAGAAGATCGGGCGGGAGGGCTGGGCGCCGCCGAAGCGCAGCCCCGCGATCGTGACGGCGCGACCAATCACCTTGACTGCATACAGGCATTGGGTGGGGCGGATGCTGAGCAGGTTGAAGTTGCTTGCCGTCTGGACCTGATTCAGGGTCACGACGCTGTCGCTCGGCGGATGGTCGGCGGTCATCGTCTCGACCGCGAGGTTGATGATGGATCCTCCGGGTGAGGAGAAATAACAGCAGCCATCGCAGGTCAGGTTGATGAAATTCGAGAAGTTCGAATGGATGTAATAGGCATATGCCTTGTCGGTTACGCCGGTGACCTCGATATTCCAGAATGTATTGTAGGTGACGTCGATGAACGCGTCCTCGCAATATATGCCATATCTGGATACGCGGCCGGAGATGGTGATGTTCTGCCAGATCGATCGGTAGACCACGCCGCCAATGCGGATGCCGATGCGCGGGTTGATGATGAACAGATCTTCGAAGACGGATTGATTGACGCTCGAATTGACCTTCGTCGTAATGATCTCGATGCCGTCGCTGGCGGAGCCGGGGGTGCCGCAGATCAGTTTCAGGCCCTGGATCCGCAATCCGATAATGCTGGAATTGTCGCGGCAGGATATGCGGATCGCCGGGATCGGGCCGTCACTGTCCAGGTGCAGCAGCGTGTTGTCCGATCCGTCGCCTGAAATCGTGATGTTTTCCTTGATTTCTAGGGTCTTGGTCAGCCGGTAGCGTCCGGCGGGAGCGTGCAGGGCAAAGCCGTGCTCGGAAACGAAGTCGATGGCCTTCTGGAAGGCGCTGGTATCGTCCGAGGTGCCGTGGCCGGTGGCGCCGAAATCAAGCACCGAGACGAAGCCCTGGATCGGCCGGGGCTGCGGTGCGTCCTGCGGTGCGCCGATTATGTCGGGGCCGCCATTCCTGTACAGCGCCCGGGCTGCCACGGGATGCGCGGCCGAGCCTGCGAGTGCGGCCAGCAGCATGCGCCGCGAGGCGTGAGGGGCATCGATCGGCATTCGGGCAGGCTTTCCTTGTGGCGTTTGCGGGTGGCCCTGCCACGATTCCGCGCCGACGTCTTCCCCGTGCGGGGTGGAGCCGGGCCGGGGCGGCGCAGGGGTGCGGTTGACGCTCGTAATGGCCGCATCTAACGCCGTGCCGCCATCCTTCTCGGCAGGCGTTGCCGGCGTCAGAAAGAAAATGCGCGATGATGCAATATATTCGTCAGTTCCGGGCGAAGTTCTGGGTGATAGCGGCATTTCTGGTGCTTGTTTTCTTCATCGGCGGCGGCTCGCGGGACGATGTTGAATCCCTGTTGATCCTGCGGCCTGCTGCGGCGCTGATGTGTTGCTTCGCCCTGTTCTCCCTGCGCATGGAAGAAGTTCGGGCCAATCGGTTCGCGTTTGGCATCGCCGCGGCAGTTGCCGGGCTTTGCATCCTGCACCTCATCCCGTTGCCGCCCGCGCTCTGGCAGAACCTGCCGGGGCGGCAGCTCGCGGTTCAGGTCGATGCAGCTGCCGGCCTGCAGGGCGTGTGGCGGCCGCTGAGCCTGGCGCCGGACGATAGCTGGAACGCCCTGTACAGCCTGCTGGTGCCCTTCGCGATATTCCTGATGGGCGTGCAGCTTCGGCAGCGCGAGTTGCACGCGCTGCTGCCGCTGTTCGTGGCGCTGGGCCTGCTGAGCGGCGTGCTGGGTATCCTCCAGATACTCGGCCCCCCGCACGGGTCGCTGTATCTCTACCGCGTCACCAATGACGGCGCCGCGGTCGGCATGTTCGCCAATCGCAATCACCAGGCGTTGCTGCTTGCGCTGCTGTTTCCGATGCTTGCCACCTACGCGATGCTGCGCGGGGACAAGGGAGAGCGGAGCATCGGGCGTTCGCTGCTGGCCGCTGGAGCCGGGTTGGTCCTCGTGCCGCTGTTGCTGATCACCGGATCGCGCGCGGGCCTGCTGATCGGGATCTGCGGGCTGCTGAGCATCGCCATGATATATCGGCTGCCCAGCACGCGCCGCGGCGGGCGTTCCAAGGCGCTGTGGCGCGACTGGCGCTATTGGGCCGCGGCCGCCGTCGTATCGGCGATGGTCGCGATCGCGGCGCTGAGCTCGAAGGCCGAGGCGCTGAGCCGCCTGCTGGCGGCGGGGCAGGGCAATGATCGCCGTTTCCAGATGTGGGGGCCCATTGCCGAAATGGCATGGAAATACTTCCCGTTCGGGTCCGGCGTCGGCTCGTTCGTCGAGGTATATCAGGTCGATGAACCTAGAAACCTGCTGTCGCTGACCTACACCAACCACGCGCATAATGATTTCCTGGAGATCTGGCTGACTGCAGGCGTGCCGGGCGTAATTCTGCTCTTGCTGGCGGTGGTTTTGCTGGGGCGCAGGATATGGAGCCGCTTCCGTGCTCCGGTGCGCGCCGATGGTGATCTATTTGGCCGCCTGGGCGCATTTCTCGTGGTTTTTGTTGCGCTTGCGAGTCTCGGGGACTATCCGCTTCGTGTCCCGTCGATTTCTTGCCTTTTCGTTGTTGCGGTTTTGTGGGTTTCCGGCGAGAGACGCGCTGTAAAGGACGGCAAGGGCCTCATCGACGATGAGGTAGGAGGGAAATAATCTTGCTGAGTTTTGGTGCTTTTCGCGGGGTCGCGCTGCTGGTCGCCGTTTCCGCGCTCTCGGCCTGTGCCGGTAGTCGTGCACTTGGTGGTGATGCCGGTACGCAGGTGGTGGTCGGCAATGAGCTGCCGCCGCCTTCGCGCGTGGATATCGTCGGCGAAGACCGTCCCTATCTTGTCGGCCCGTTCGACAAGCTGGAGATCGACGTCTTCGGCGTCGAGGAACTGAGCAAGAAGGAAGTCCAGACCGATGCGAGCGGGCGAATTTCGTTCCCGCTGGCGGGGGTGGTGGAGGCTGCCGGCCGCACGCCGGCCGAAATCCAGGACATTCTCCGCGATCGCCTTCGCGCCGCGCATATCCGGGATCCGCAGGTCACGGTGAATCTCAAGGAGACTGTGAGCCAGGTCGTCACCGTGGACGGCCAGGTTCGCGAGCCGGGCCTGTATCCCGTGGTGGGCCGGATGACGCTGATGCGCGCGGTCGCGACTGCCAAGGGCGCCACCGAATATGCGAAGCTCGACTATGTTGTCGTGTTCCGGACGGTGCAGGGGCAGAAATATGCCGCGCTGTATAACCTGAAGGCCATTCGTCAGGGCGCCTATGCGGACCCTGAGGTCTACGCAAACGACGTCGTGGTCGTCGGGGAATCCTACGCGCGCCGCCTCTTCCGCGACTTCATCTCGATCATTCCGCTGGTGACGACTCCGCTGGTCGTGGCCCTTCAAAACTAATCAAACTGACACTCGGATATTTTCCCACATGTCGCAGACAGATACTGAAGGGCACGCGCAGGTTGCTGGGGGCCAGGGTGAGGTGAAGCGGGTATCCTCGCTCGCGCCGCCGCTGCTGCTTCAGTATTGGCAGATCATCAACCGCTGGAAGTGGGTGATCGCGTCGATCCTGGTCGTTTCGGTTGTCCTCGGCTTTGTCGCCACGATGATGATGACGCCGCAATACACCGCGCGTGCGCGCGTGGAGATCAGCCGCGATCAGAAGAATATCACGAAGGTCGAGGGTCTTGAGCCGGCCGATGCGGGCCGCGACCTGGAATTCTACCAGACCCAGTATGCGCTACTCGAGGCGCGCACGCTGGGCGAGCGCGTCGTGCGCAGGCTGCGGCTGGCGAGCAACGATGCGTTCTTTGCCGCGCACGGGATCGATCCCGCCGCCTTTGCCGCCGGCAAGCCTGCCGGCGCGGCGTCGTCGATCGCCGATGAGCGCGAGAAGGCCGCGACCAACTTGGTGCTCGCGCATATCGGCATCGCGCCGGTTCGCGGCTCCGCGCTTGTCGACGTCAGCTACACCAGCGGGTCGCCTGCGCTTTCCGCGGAAATCGCCAATGCCTGGACGCAGCAGTTCATCGAAGCCAGCGCCGACCGTCGCTTCTCGTCGACTGCCGACGCGCGTTCCTTCCTCGAGCGCCAGCTGAACGATCTTCGCGGCAAGCTCGAAAAGTCCGAGCGGGACCTGGTTTCCTATGCGTCGGAGCGCGACATCGTGACGCTCCACCGGACGCAGGGCGCCGATGGCAAGACCCAGGCCGAGCGGACGCTGACGGCGGTCGATCTCGAAGCGCTGAACGATGCCTTGAGCAAGGCGATTGCCGATCGCATCGCGGCGGAGAGCCGGATGAAGAGCGGCGGCTCCGCGGACAGCAATCCGCTTGCGCTCGCCAACTCCGCCCTGTCGCAGCTGCGGCAGCGCCGCGCGGAAGTCGCGTCGGAATATGCCCGCATGCTGGTGCAGTTCGAGCCGCAATATCCGGCGGCGCGGGCGCTGCACGAGCAGCTCGGGGTTCTGGATGCGAGCATTGCCCGTGAGGAGCGTCGCGTAACCGGCCTCGACAGCAATGCGTTCCGCGAGGCAACGCGCCGCGAGGCGGAATTGCGCGAACAGGTCTCGGTGCTGAAGAAGCGGCTCGATGTCGAGCAGCGCGACAGCATCCAGTACAATATCTACCAGCGCGAGGCCGACACCAATCGCCAGCTCTATGATGCGCTGCTGCAGCGCTACAAGGAGATCGGCGTCGCCGGGGTGACCCCGAGCAACATCGCGATCGTCGATACCGCGAAGGTGCCGGCGAAGCCTTCCTCGCCCCGCCTGTTCCTCAATCTCGCTTTGGCGATGCTGGGCGGCCTTGCCTTTGCGGGCATTGCGACGATCGCACTCGATCAGATCGACGAGGGATTGCGCGAGCCGAGCCAGGTCAACCGGGTCCTGCAGGTTCCCTTGCTGGGCAGCGTGCCCGACGTGGAGGGAGAGGACGCGTCGAAGGCGCTGGCCGATGCGAAGTCCGAGCTTTCCGAAGCCTATCTCAGTATTCGCTCCAACCTGTCCTTCTCGACCGATCACGGTGTGCCGCGATCGCTCATGGTCACCAGTACCCGGCCTGCGGAAGGCAAGAGCACGACCGCGTTCGCGCTCGCTACCGTGCTGGGTCGTACCTCGAAGAAGGTCATCCTCGTCGATGCCGACATGCGCCGTCCGTCCGTCCATGGCCTGTTCGGGGTCAAGAACGAGCGCGGTTTGAGCAACTTCCTGGCCGGCGAGAATGATTGGCGTTCGTTCGTCGTCGAGACGCCGCTGCGTGGCGTGTCGATCATGTCGTCGGGCCCGATCCCGCCGAGCGCCGCCGAGCTGCTGAGCAGCGACCGCATGGGCCTTCTGGTCCGTCAGTTGCTCGAAGAGTTCGATCATGTCGTCGTCGACTCCCCGCCGATCCTTGGCCTGGCCGACGCGCCGCTGCTGTCGCGCTCGGTTGAGGGCAGCGTGTTCGTGGTCGAGGCCGAGGGCGTGGCGGTGCGCGGCGTGAAGTCGTCGCTCAGCCGTCTCCAGGATGTCCACGCGCACATCTTCGGCGTGGTGCTGACCAAGCTCAAGCGCCGCCAGGCGGGCTATGGCTATGGGTACGGCTATGGCTATGGCTACGGAAACGATGAGGGCGGCGACGCGCGATGAGCCGTCGGGGATCCCTTCGTGATGCCTTTTCCGACAGGGCCAGAATGGGCCGGGGCATTGCACTTGGGATCCTGGCAGCCGGAATCGGCTATGCGAGCTTCGCCGCCGCGATGGGCTCTGTCTATCGCGGGAGCGATCCGTCCGCGGCACTGCGTTTCGCACCGCATGACAGTGGCGCGCTCGCCGGGATGGCGCAGCGCGTACTGACGACGCCGGATCCTGCCTCGGCGGGGCGGGTGAGCGACCTGGCGCTTCGCTCGATCCGGGCGCAGGCGATCAATCCCAGCGCGATCGCCGCGCTGGGTATCGCCAGGGATCTTCGCGGGGATCAGGCCGGCGCCGCCCGCCTGATCAATCTCGCGCAGCGCGTGGGCCAGCGTACGCGTCTCGCCCAGCTCTGGCTGATCGAATATCACGCCGCGCACAACCAGCTGCCCCAGGTCCTCGTGCAATATGATCTCGCGCTGCGTTCCAGCGAGGGCGCGCGCGACCTGTTGCTGCCCGCGCTTGGCAATGCCTTGTCGGATCCGGAAATCCGCAAGGCGATGAAGCCTTATGTGAAGGCCGGCGCTCCGTGGCTCGTGCCGTTCCTGATCACGCGCGTCGCTGCGCCGGACCAGGATCCTCGCGTGCTGTCGGCGATGATCCTCGAGGACGGGCCGCTTCCGCGTGATTCCGTCTATCGCATCATCGAGATCCAGCTGGTCGACAAATTGGCCGGTGCAGCGGCTTTCGACGAGCTCGAGCGCTTCTATCGCTCGCTGCCTTATGCCGATCTAACCGTTCTGCGCAGCGCCGCGATCGGCGAGCGCGACGCAAGCAGGAAGTTCGGCGCGCTGGGATGGCGTTTGGTCAGCGATCCCGATGCCGGCGCGGAATTCTCCAGTGCCGCCAATGGCCAGACCGGATTCAGTGCCTATGCCAATCCCGGGCATGGCGGCACGGCCGCGAGCAAGCTGCTGTTCCTCGCGCCGGGGCGGTATCGCTTCCAGGCCAAGTACGACAACATCGCCTTGCCCGCGCGGGCAAAGGCCAATTGGATTTTACGCTGCGGAATCGGCGAAGGCAGCCGGATCGTGTGGCAGGGCCGTCCGGTCAACGGAGCGCAATCCGAGGAGATTGACGATTCGATCCTTATCGACGAAGGGTGCCCGCACCAGTTTCTGGAGCTTGATGTGAGCGGGGGCGAAGACCGGCAAGGGGTGACTTTCGACGTGGTGAAGATCGATCTGACGCGCGTCGCTCCTCGTTAGGCTGCTCCTGATTTCCCGCGGCTTTTTCGGACGGCGGTTTCCCAAACGTTTCTAGCGGAGAGAGCCTTCGGGCTCGGTAAGATCTATGAGTTCTGGTCAAAAGGTTGCGCTGATCACCGGAATCACGGGGCAGGACGGATCCTATCTTGCCGAGTTTCTGCTGCAGAAGGGCTATGTCGTCCACGGCATCAAGCGCCGGTCCAGCTCGTTCAACACCGGGCGCATCGACCATATCTTCCAGGACCCGCACGCCCAGGATGTGAACCTGCATCTCCACTATGGCGATCTGGCGGACTCCACGAACCTCATTCGGCTGATGCAGCAGATCCAGCCGGACGAGGTCTATAATCTCGGCGCGCAGAGCCACGTCGCGGTTTCGTTCGAGCTGCCCGAATATACCGCCGACGTCACCGGCGTGGGCGCCCTCCGCGTGCTCGAGGCGATCCGCCTGCTCGGGCTCCAGGAGCGCACGCGCTTCTATCAGGCATCGAGCAGCGAGCTCTATGGCCTGGTGCAGACGGTGCCGCAGACCGAGAAGACGCCCTTCTATCCGCGCAGCCCCTATGCGGTGGCGAAGCTCTACGCCTATTGGATCACGGTGAATTATCGTGAGGCCTATGGGATGTACGCCTGCAACGGCATCCTGTTCAATCATGAGAGCCCGCGCCGCGGCGAGACCTTCGTCACCCGCAAGATCACCCGCGGCCTTTGCAACATCGCGCAGGGGCTCGAGAATTGCCTGTATCTCGGCAATCTCGATGCGAAGCGCGACTGGGGGCATGCGCGCGATTATGTGCGGATGCAGTGGCTCATGCTGCAGCAGGAAACCCCCAAGGACTATGTGATCGCGACCGGCGTGCAGTTCAGCGTCCGCGAATTCCTGACCTGGAGCGCCGAAGGCCTCGGGATCACGCTGCGCTTCGAGGGCGAGGGCGTTGAGGAGCGCGGCATCGTCGAGGCGGTCAGCGGCGACAATGCGCCGGCAGTGAAGCCGGGCGACGTGATCGTGCGCGTCGATCCGAAATATTTCCGTCCGGCCGAAGTCGAGACCCTGCTCGGTGATCCGGCCCTGGCGAAGGACGACCTCGGCTGGCTGCCCGAGATTTCGACCCGCGATCTCTGCGCGGAAATGGTCGAGGCGGATCTCAAGGCGGCGCGTCGCGCTGCGCTCATCGCCCATTCCGGGTATTGAAGGCATGGCCGCATCGGGACTGCTGGAGCCCATCCTTGTAACCGGTGGCACGGGGATGGTCGGGCAGAATCTGCGCGAGCATCCGGCCCTGAGCGGGGCGCGGTTACTCATGCCGGGGCGTGCCGAGCTGGACCTGCGGGACGCAGCCGCGGTGCGCGCCTATATGCAGCTGCATCGGCCGGCCACGGTGATCCATGCTGCCGGCAAGGTGGGCGGCATCCAGGCGAACATGCGGGACCCCGCCGGCTTTCTGATCGAGAATCTCGATCTCGGTCGCAACGTGATCACGGCGGCGGTGGAGGCGGGCGCCTCGGCCGTGCTGAACCTCGCCAGCTCCTGCATCTACCCGCGCGACCGCACGACGCTGCTGCGCGAGGAGGACCTTCTGACCGGTCCGCTGGAGCCGACGAACGAAGGCTATGCGCTGGCCAAGATCGCGGTGCTCAAGCTCGCGGCCTATCTCGACGCAGCCAGCGAGGCGACCTCGCTGAAGTCGGTCATCCCGTGCAACCTCTTCGGACGGCATGACAATTTCAAGCCGGCCAGCTCCCATCTGCTGCCGGCGATCATCCAGAAGGTGCACGGCGCGATCCAGACGGGCGCGGAATCGGTGGAGATCTGGGGCGACGGCACGGCGCGGCGGGAATTCCTGTTCGCGACCGACTTCGCGGATGCCGTGGTGCACTGCCTGCAGAATTTCGATGCGATGCCCGACCTGATGAACATCGGCCTGGGCTTCGACTACAGCATCAACGAATATTATCAGACCGTGGCGGATGTCCTCGGATATTCCGGCGGCTTCCACCACGACCTGGACCGTCCGGTCGGGATGGCGCGGAAAGTCGTCGACGTGTCGCGTCTCGACGCAATGGGGTGGAAGCCCCGCCATGACCTCAAGCAGGCAGTGGGTCTGACTTATGAGTTCTTTCTGAGGAGCGCAGTATGAGCTTTGTTTTCCCGCTGGCGAATTCCACCTGGGACGAAGCTGAATACCAGGCGTTGCAGGACGTGATCGCTTCCGGACACTTCACCATGGGTCCGAAGGTGCAGGCGTTCGAGCGCGCCTTCGCGGACTATCTCGGGGCGAGCTACTCCGTGATGGTCAATTCGGGTTCCTCGGCCAATCTCCTGATGATCGCGGCGCTGTTCTACACGTCGGACGAGAAGCGCCGGCTCAAGCGTGGCGACGAGGTGATCGTTCCGGCGGTTTCCTGGAGCACGACCTACTACCCGCTCCACCAGTATGGCCTGAAGATGAAGTTCGTGGACATCGATCTCGAGACGCTGAATCTCGATCTCGATGCGGTTGAGGCTGCGATCGGCCCGTCGACGCGCGCGATCCTCGCGGTCAATCTTCTCGGCAATCCGAACGATTTTGCGCGCCTCCAGAAGATCTGTGACGCGCATGGCCTGATCCTGCTCGAAGACAATTGTGAATCCCTCGGCGCCGAATTCGACGGCAAGCAGGCAGGCACTTTCGGCCTGATGGGGACCTATAGCTGCTTCTTCAGCCATCACATCTCGACGATGGAAGGCGGCATGGTCTCGACGGACGACGAGGAGCTGTACCACATCCTCCTCTCGCTTCGCGCGCATGGCTGGACGCGCAATCTGCCGCGCGTGAACCATATCTGCTCCGACAAGTCGGATGACTATTTCGAGGAAGCCTTCCGCTTCATCCTTCCGGGCTACAATCTTCGCCCGTTGGAGATGTCTGGTGCCCTGGGCATCTGCCAGGTGGAGAAGCTGCCGGGGCTAATCGCCGCGCGGCGGGAAAATGGTGCGCTTCTGCAGGCTGCCCTGTCTCAGCATCCGGACCTGATGATACAGCGGGAGACCGGAAAGAGCAGCTGGTTCGGCTTCAGCCTCGTCGTGCGGCCGGGCCGGAATCTCACGCGCAGCCGGTTGCTGGGGGCGTTGCATGCGAAGGGATTCGAATGCCGCCCGATCGTGGCCGGGAATTTCGCTGCCAAGGAGGTGGTGAAGTACATGGATCACGAAGTGCACGGCCGGCTGACCGCCGCGGACCATGTGGATGCGCACGGCGTGTTCGTGGGCAACCACCATTATCCGATACCCGATGCCATTGAGGCGCTCGCCTCGCTCGAGATCTGATGCCGGTTGTCGTTCGAACCCATGGTGGCCTGGGCAATCAACTGTTCCAGCTGCTCTTCGCCCGCCTGTTCGCGGCGGAGCGGGGCGAGCGGCTGTACCAGATCCACGACCTGAACTACCCGCACCGCTTCACGCAGAGCGACGAACTCCCGTACGAGGCGCCCGCCGGCTGGATGCGCGCGCTCTCGGCTGCCCGGCTGCCCAAGATCGCCGCACGGCTCGGCGCGAAGCGGGAATGGATCGCGCTTCCGGGCGTCACGCTGCTCGACGGCTATTTCCAGTCGAGCCGGGACTATGCCCGCTTCTCGCCCCAGGCGGTCGCGAGCGCCCTGGCCGACCTGCGCCTGGATCTCGCCATTCCGGGCGAAAAGCTCTATCCGTTCGGCGTGCATCTGCGCCTCGGCGACTTTTTCGCCGACCGCGCCGCTGCCATCGCGCATGTCCAGTCGCGCATGGCAGCGATCCCGAGAGGAGCCGCCCTGCTTACCAACGATGAAGCGCTGCTCTCGTCGCCCGAACTCGCGCCGCTGCTGGCCGAGCGCGAAGCCCATGTCGTGACGACGGCGGGCATGAAGAGCGAGGACGTGTTGCGGACCTTCTGCCGCTTCGGTGCGATCGACGGGAACAACAGCACCTTGCTGTTCTGGGCTTCGGTGCTCGGCGACACCGACGCCAGCTTCGATGACCCGAGGCTTGCCGAGACCCAGGCATTGCTGCGTGCTACCCTGGCCGGGGAGAAGGCCTGACATGCGCGCGCGTGTGAACCTGCTCACCCGGCATGCCTATCCGCTGTACACCCAGCATATCGGCGCGCAATTTTCCGAGAAGGTCGAGCTCGTCGAGAATGGAGACGGCGGCGACTGGGACCTCGCGATCGTATTCGAAGGCATGTCGGTCCCGGCAGCGCTGACGGTGCGCGAAGGCGGGCTTGTCTTCGTTTCGGGCGAGCCGCCGGAGATCGGCATCTATCCGCCGGGCTTCCTCGCGCAGTTCGATCGCGTCTATTCGGCCAAGCCGGGGCGCCACCCCGATGCGGTGCGCATCCAGCACTTCAACAACTGGCATTTCGGCTACAATGGCAGCGAGCAGAGCTATCGCTACGACCACGCGGCGCTCCGGGCACTGCCGATACCCGAGAAGACGCGCGACATCTCGGTCGTGACGTCGAACCTTTCCTACCTGCCCAACCATTTCAAGCGGTTGCGCCTGATCGAGCGGTTCCGGCAGCGCTTTGGCGAGCGCATCGACTTCTTCGGCCGCCCGCACCGGTTCGTCGAGTACAAGGACGAAGCGCTGCTGCCCTATCGCTTCCATCTCTGCTTCGAGAACAGCGGCGTGCCGGGGCTCTGGACGGAGAAGATCGCCGATCCGATCCTGGGTTATGCGGTGCCCATCTATGCCGGCGCCCCCGATATCGAGAAATTCTTCCCGGGCGCGGTGATCCGGCTCGACCTAGACGATCCGGCCGCGGCGGAGGCCGTGGTGGCGAACGTGCTCGACCATGCCGAGGAGATCTACCAGGCGCGCCTGCCGGCGCTGATCGAGGCACGCCGGCGCCTGATCGAGGAGCATGATCTCACGGCCCTGATCCTGGCGGAACTGGGCCGCGTTCAGGACGCGCCGCCGCGCACGGTGCGGCTTGCGCCGCCCCAGGCCTTTGCCGATTTCAATTGGCGGGAACTGGGCTCGAGGATGCACCGACGCATGCGGACGCTCGCGACGCGGGCCGCATATCGCCTACGGGGCTGGTGACCATGCCGGAAGGACACAGCCCAGCACCGCAGCGTACGCCGGGGCTGTCGTTCGTGGTCCCGGTCTACCGCGTCGAGGAATTCATCGCCGCATGCGTGGAGAGCATCATCCGCGAGCCGGAGTTCGCCGATCGGTGCGAACTGATCCTGGTCGATGACGGGAGCCCCGATGACAGCATCCGCATCGCGCAGGCGATCTGTGGGATGCTGCCGAACGTCACGATCATAACCCAGGAGAACAAGGGGCTCAGCGAAGCGCGGAATACCGGCATACGCGCCGCCCGGGGCGATTATATCTGGTTCGTCGACAGCGATGACGAGGTGCTGCCCGGCGCGACCGGCCAGATCCTCGATCGCGCGGCGGTCGGCGTGGACATGCTCGCGCTGAATTTCGAGACGATCGGCGGCACGCTGGTGCGCGGGGTGTTCAGCGAGAATTGCGAGCAGGCGATCCCGGGCACCGATTTCCTGATGAGCGGCAATCCGCCGATGCCCGTGCAATTCTATGTCTTCCGGCGGGGCTTGCTGGCCGAGCATGACCTTTGGTTCGAACCCGGCATCTATCACGAGGATGCGCTGTTCACACCTCAGGCGATGCTCTGCGCCAGGAAACTGCTGAGGATCGAGCGGCCGGCCTATCTCTATCGGATGCGCCCCGGCTCGATCATGGCGGCGAGCAATCCGGTGAAGCATGTCCGGGACATGATCCATATCGTCCTGAAGCTGCGCGGGGTGGCGATGCGGGCGGACGTCGGACGGGCCGGCCGCCAGGCCATCGAGCGACAGATCGGATTTGCGGTCAGCGGCGTGCGATATTATTGGCGCAGGACTAGTGGAGTGGAGCGGCGGGGCGTGAAGCGGGTTCCCGAATTCGTGCAGGCGGTGACCGCGAGTTCGAGCGGCTTCACCGCGAAGCACCTCGGCGTGGCCATGCTGTTCCTTCCACTGATGAGCGTTCAATGGATTCTCGCCCGGCTGAAGCGGGCGGGCGGCAAGTTGGCGTGACCGCGGCAGCGCTGCCTGGGATTGAGACATGACGCTCGCATATATTGTTTATTTTGGCCTTATCATCTCGCTGGCGCTCGTCTGGCAGTTGCCGCGATGGTATTCGACGGCGAGCGGAGACTTCTCCCAATCGGGAGCCAATATCGCGTCCGTGATCACCGTCGTGCTGGTCACGGTGGTGATCGGTTTCCGCTACGCGGTGGGCGGAGACTTCTTCGGCTATATCGATTATTACACCTACACCACCATGTACGACACGCCGTCGACGGTGTATTTCGAGCCGGGGTTCCTTTATCTAATCCAGTTTCTGAAGCTCTTTTCGTTCCCGCCACAGGCGATCATTGCCGCCACCACCTGCGTCCAGTGCATTCTGCTGGTGGCCTGGCTTCGCAAGCGGGTCGATCTCGCCGCGCTCGTGATCTTCTATATTTTCTCCACGCTGCTGATCTTCGAGGTCAACAGCACGATCCGGCAGGGCGTGGCGTTCTTCGCGATCCTGGTCGCGCTTGACGCGATCAATCGCCGCAACGTGTTTCTCTTCGGCGCGATGATCTTCCTGGCGTTTCTGTTTCACCGCAGCGCCATCGTCTTCTTCCCGATCGGCCTGATGCTCTGGCGCGTCTCGCTGCCGCCGGTCTCGCTGCAATTGGGCGGGCTGATGCTCGCCTATTTCATGACCCAGCTCTTCTCGGACCAGGTGATCTTCCTGTTCTCCTATCTCGCGCCGATGCTGGACTATACCTCCTATGGCCGGACCTCCCGATCGGACCTGCTGCTGACCGGGGGCTATGATTCCTACGGCATCGCGGCTTTCTTCTGGATGATCGTCGATATCATCCTGATCCTGTTCTCCCGCAGGACGGCGGCGCGCTGGGCCGATCAGGGCTATGCGCGCTATCACTATCTCTTCCTGGTCGCCGCGATCCTGACGCCGGTGAACACCAGCTGGGGCTTCATCCCGTTCGCGCGCGCGCTGTTCTACTTCAACGGCATGCGCGCGATCTGCCTGGCGTTCCTGACCGCAGACCTCCTGTCGCGCAGGTCGCTTCGGGATGCGAGTTTCGCCGCCGCGCTGCTGGTGATGTTCACGGCGTGGCTGGTCGTCGGCATCGCGCGCGGCGCCGCCTGGGCTTCTCCCTATCAGTTCGCCTTCTGATGCACGGCCTGGCCGAAACCAGTTCGGATGATCCGCCACCGCCGCGCCGGCGGGTGCTGCTGCTGGCCTATATGATCTCGCCGCGGCGGGGCTCGGAATATTCGGTGACCTGGAATCACATCCAGGCGATGAAGAAATGGTGCGACATCACCCTGCTGTACGGCACGTCGGGGCCGCATATGGGCGATGACGACGATATGGCCGCGGTCCGCGACGTGCTCGACAAGGATGTCGACTATGTCTTCGTCCAGCCCCCGCGGCTGGCGTCGATCCTGAACCGCTTCAACCGCAAGGGTTTCCTCCTCTACAGCTTCTACCTGGCCTATGCGGTGTGGCATCGCGAGGCGGGCAGGGTGGCCAGGCGCCTTTGCGCCGAGCGCGATTTCGACCTGGTCCATTATCTCGGGCCGATCGGCTATCGCGAGCCGGGGCATTTGTGGAAGCTGGACAAACCCTATGTCTGGGGCCCGATCGGCGGCGCCACGAATTTCCCCTGGCAGCTGCGCCGCGCGATGCCGGCGAGCGGGCTGGCCAAGCTCTCGCTGCGGGCGATGGTCAACGGTTTTCAACTCCGCTTCAGCGGGCGGGTGCGCAAGGCGCTCAAGCGCGCCGATTTCCTGTTCACCGCCACGAGCGAGAACCAGGCGATCTTCAAGCGGATACACGGCGTATCCAGCCGCTACATGCCCGAGAACGGCATCGTGGGGCCGTTGACGCTGGATACCAGCAAGTTCCCGGCAAAGCCGATCCGCGTTGCCTGGATCGGCAGCATCGAGGCGCGCAAGGGGCTACCGATCCTGCTCGGCGCGATCGGGCAGCTGAAGGATCGCCACGCCTATCATTTCGACATCATCGGGGATGGCCCGATGATGTCGTCGATGCAGGAAGCCGCGATCCAGGCGGGTATCGATGACGTGATCACCTGGCACGGCCAGATTCCGCGGGAGACGGTGTCCGAGCTGTTCCGCAGCGCGCATCTGCACGTCGTGACCGGGCTCAACGAGGGCAATCCGACCACCATCTGGGAAGCGATGGAGAATTGCGTCCCGCTGATGGCCCTGGACCATTGCGGCATGCACGACACCGTCGGCGGCGGCTATGGGATCAAGCTGCCGGTCGAGAGCCTCGATGCGATCGAGCGCAACATGGCGGAGGCGCTGGAGGCGCTGGCGGAGCGCCCGGAGAAGCTCCGCGAGATGGCCGAGGCCTGTGCCCGCGAATGCACCGTGTTCCGCTGGGACAGCCGCGAGAAGGTGATCCTGGAGGCCTATGAGGCGGCGATCGCAACCTATCATGCCAAGGGGCGCTAGATGGCGGTCCAGCTGGATTTCGTCGGCCTGATCACGGTACGCGGGCTGAAGCTTGGCGTCGGCCTGGTCACCATCTTCGTGTTCGCCCGGATTTTCGGCGTAAGTGCCATGTACGACGCCTGGGTCTGGTCGCTGGGCCTGGTGAACGCGATCAGCCTGATGGTGTTCGGCCCCTTCGTCGAGACCTTTCGGGCCACCTATGCTAAGTTCCAGCACGGCGAAGGGCAGGCGGCCGCCGACAAGTACATAGCGTCGGTCAGCGTCGGCGTGGTCGTGGGCGCGCTGGTGATCGGCCTCGGCCTGGTCGCGCTGCTCAGCCTGTCGGACGACATGTTCGGGCTCGCGTCCACCGGCGGCCTGACCGGGGACGCGACCAGGTTCGTATTGCTGCTGCTGCCGGGCCTGGTGCTTTCCCAGCTGGTCGCGGTGCTCACCGCCTATATGAATTGCGTCGGCGTGGTCTATCGGCCGGAAATCGCCGGAACGCTCGGGGGGGCGATCGGCACTGCCTTCATCGTGCTCTTTCCGCGACTGCCGGCGGTGGAGCTGCTCCTCGTCTCCTATTATCTCGGCGTCCTCGCGCCGCTCGCCGTCTCGTTCGATTTCCTTCGCACAGTGGTTTCCCGGCTACGGCAGCTGAAATGGAGCGAGCTGCGCTTCTATGTCAGGGCGGCCACGCTGGTCGCGCTGCCGCTGTTCGTGCCCTATCTGCTGGGGCAGGCGAGCGGGCTGCTGGAGCGTCAATATGCGGCGCTCGCCGGCGTCGGCGGATTGTCGGTTCTCAGCTATGCGCTGTTCGCGCGCTCGACGCTGCAGGCGGTGTTCACCAGCGCGCTGGCATCGCTCGCGCTGCCCCAGCTCTCCCATGCATTCCAGCGCGACGGAGAGGCGGCGTTTCGCGGCGTGACCGACATATGGGTGCGGCAGTGCCTGCTGGTTGGCGGCGCCGCGGTGGTGTTCCTCTACGGCTTTTCGGACATCGCAGTGACGATTCTGTTCGGGAAGCACGGCCTGAGCAATTCCGCGCTGGCGCTCGCGCCGCTCCTGCGCTGGTACGCGCCCGCGCTGGTCTCGGTGATCCTGTACCTGCTGGGCGGGGTGAGCCTGCTCGCGGCGGGGAAGGGGAAGTCCTATGCCTTTGCCGGGTCGCTCGGGCAGGTGGTATCGATGGCGATGGTCGTCGGCTTCTTCCCGCGGCTCGGCCTCGTCGCGCTGCCGCTCGCCCTGTGCGTGTCGCACGCCATCGCGGCGGCGCTGATGTTCCGTGCGGCGGGGCGCGGAGCGTTGCGGGACCTCGGCGTGCTTGCGCTCCCCCGACTCGCGGTGATGGCCCTGGCCGCGATCGGCCTGCGCGAGATCGACCTGCTGCTTGCCCTCGATGCCCAGGCGCTGACCGTCAGGATCGTGTTCTCCGGCCTGGTCTTCGCCCTGCTGGCGGGCATTGTCTGGTTCGTCGAGCATCGGATGTTCGCTTCCGGAACCGCCGCGGCGGAGTCCTGACATGCGCGCCGCGATGCCGCCCGTGACCCTGCTCAACCCGTTCGATGCCTATGCGGGCTCGCAGCGCGTGGCCACGCAGCTGTTTGCCGCGTTCGAGGCGCTGGGCGCCAGGGTCCGGGTGCAGCTGGGCTTTGGCGGCCATGGCTTCGTCTCGGATCTGCCGGACGTACGCGCGGACCTGGTCTGCGGCTCGGTACGGGTGCGCAAGCTGCTCTTCCCACTATGGTCACTCGCCCTGGCGCCGCTGCTGCTGCTGCGCGTGCTGCGCGGGGAGCGGATCTGGGGCAACACCATCTATGCGCTGCCGCCGGCGATGCTCGCGGCGCTGGTCCGGCCGCGGCAGGTCTTCCTGCACCTACATGAGCTGACCTTTCCCGGCGTCTTCCGGCCGCTGCTCCGGCTGGCGATGCGGCGGGGCGTGCGGGTGATGTGCGTTTCCCATGTCCATGCCTCCGGGCTGGGCATCGACGCGACGATCCTTGCCAATCCCGTGGCGGTGCCGGACCTGCCGCCGGCTTCGGCGCGCGATCGGTTCCTGTATATCGGCACGACGGCGCCGATGAAGGGGTTCGCCCTCTATCTCGACGTCGCGGCGCGGCTGGGCGGGACGGGACTGCGGCCCGTTGCCTATCTGGCCGATCTCGAGCGGCACGATGCCGGGCTGCTGGCGAAGGCCCGCGCGCTTGGCGTGGCGGTGCATTTCGGCGAAACCGCGCCATCGACTTTGTTCGCCGACGGCTTCCTGACCCTGCTGGCCACCGATCCCGAACTGTGGGTGGAGACCTTCTCGCTGGTAGCGGTCGAATCATGCGCGTTCCTGGTGCCCGTGGGAGGCGCGGGAGCCGAGGTGCTCGACGAAGTGCTGGGCCCGGCGCTGGCGTTCAACATCGCATCCCGGGATCCGGCGGAGATCGCCGCGCGGATCACGGCGCTCGCCGGAGACCCGGCGAGACAAGCCGAACTGCGCGCCGCCTGCGAGGTGCGGCGCGGGCTTTACACCATGGACCGTTTCCGCGAGGCGCTGCGCGTGATTTTGCAGGGGGAAGAGCGTGAATAGGGCACGGACGCGCCGATCGAGGCGCGTTTCTCTGGTTGGCACGGTGGGCGTTCCCGGCCGCTATGGCGGCTTCGAGACGCTGGCCGAGCAATTGTGTCGGCATATCGAGCCTGGCCGGATGACATTCGCGGTCTATTGCGAGCGCAAGGTCTATAGCGAGGACCTGTCCGAGGATTTCTGCGGCCATAGGCGGGTGTTCATCCCGCTGCGGGCCAATGGCCCCATGAGCATGTTGTACGATGCAGCCGCGCTGCTGCACGCGCGCTTCGTCGAGCGCAGCCCGGTCGTGTTCCTGTTCGGCTATTCCGGCAGCTGGATCCTCCCGCTGCTGCGCCTCCTGTCGCCTTCCACCTGCTACATCACCAATGTCGACGGCATGGAGTGGCGGCGCGACAAGTTCTCCGCCTCCTCGAAGCTGCTGCTGAAGGGGCTCGAATATTTCGCGGCCGTCTTCAGCCAGAAGATCATTGCCGACAATTCGGCGCTCGCGGAGATCTTCGAGGCGCGATACCGGCGCAAGGCGACGGTGATTGCCTATGGCGGCGATCACACGGTCCTGCCCGAGGCGCCGGTGCCCGCCGACGCCGCGCCGCTCGACGCGCCGCAAGGGGCATATTATCTCGCGGTCGCGCGTATCGAGCCCGAGAACAATACGGAAATGATCCTCGAGGCCTGCGACAAGGCCGGCGCGGGCCTGGTGTTCATCGGAAACTGGAACGGAAGCGACTATGGCCGCCGGTTGCGGGAGCGCTTCGGCGCCAGCACGCACCTGCGGCTGCTCGACCCCATCTATGATCAGCGGGTGCTGGAGCGCTACCGACGCGGCGCGATCGGCTATATCCACGGCCATAGCGTGGGCGGGACCAATCCGTCGCTGGTCGAGGCGCTGTTTCACACGGACAGGCTGCTCAGCTTCGATTGTGCCTTCAATCGCGCCACGCTCAGCAACGCGGGCAGCTATTTTGCCGATGCCGGGCAGCTGGCGGAGGCGCTTGCCGGCGAAGTGGTTGTGTCGATCGATGCGCAGGCACTGGCGGCGCTGCGCGACACCTATCGCTGGGGTATCATCGCAGACCGGTATTTCCAGCTGGCCAGCGAAGGCCTGGGCGCGGATAGCCAAGCCTGAAACGCCGATGGCGCAGCCGGGCAGGCGGCGCCATCGGGGATATCGCAAGCGGCTATGGACAGAGCCAGTGCCGGGTTCAGCCCGGCTTTCGCTCCCAGCCTTCCCAGACGAAGCGATAGCACCACTGCTCATCATGGGTTTCCGCCAGCTTTGCGCGAATGGCGTCGCGCATCGCATCATAGTCGCCGACGGTATGGAACTGGATCTGCAGGAAGCGGATCCGGGGCAGCCAGCCCGCCTCGATAAGCGCGGGCAGAACGGCAAATTCGCCGCCCTCGATATTGAGCTTGAGCAGGTCGATATGATCGAGCCCGAGCGCATCCAGCGCTGCGGGTGCCGAGCGGAGTTCGCAATTGATGTGCGAATCCGATTTCTCGAGGCTGACGAAGCTGGAGGCGTCGCCATCGTCGGTGATCGCGAAGGTGCCGTCCTTGTCGCTCAGGCCATAGCGATGGGCGTGCAGCTTCGGCTTTCCGGAGAAGCGCTCGACGCAGGTGGCGTGGAGCGAGGGCACCGGTTCGAAGACATGCACGGTCGAGCCATAGCGTTCGTGGATGTCGAGCGCCCATTGGCCGATATAGCCACCCAGATCCACGACGATGCTGTCTTCATCGAGCGGATAGTCCAGGCGAAGCGTCGTATCGCCCTTGTCGCGGAACCAGCGCTTTGCCTCCAGAAGGGGGCCATCGCGAAGTACTTCCCGGCGATAGAGATTCTTGAGGCCGCGGGCCACACGTCGAAAAGTGATCATCTTCAAGCCTTTAGTCTTATCGAGGGCTAGCGCGCACCAGTGCCGGTGAACATGGTGTGGACGGTTCTGAGGATGATCAGGATGTCCAGCCAGAGCGAAAAGTTCTTCACATAATAGAAGTCGAGGTTGAGCTTTTCCTTGATGGCCTCAACCTCGGAGACGTGACCCTGGTTGATCTGCGCCCAGCCGGTGACGCCCGGCTTGATGATGTGGCGATAGTGGTAGAACGGGATTTCCTTCTCGTACCAGCTTGTCAGCTCGGCCGCTTCCGGGCGCGGGCCGATCAGGCTCATCTCGCCACGCACGATGTTGATCAGCTGCGGCAGTTCATCCAGGCGGCTCTTGCGCAGAAAGGCGCCGAGCCGGGTGATCCGGGGATCGTTGGCCTGGGTCATCGCCCGTCGGCGTGCCTCCTCATCGCTCGAAGCGGCAGTCGCAATTCGCATCGTGCGGAACTTGTAGATCGTGAACGGGCGGGCGCGAAAACCCGTCCTGCACTGGCGGAAAAGGGCCGGGCCAGAAGAGTCCAGCCGGATCAGCACCGCAATCAGCAGCATCGCCGGAGACAGCACGATCAGCATGCAGAGCGCCGCGAGGATATCGACCGTCGCCTTGATCTTGAAGAAGACGTCGTTCGGGTTCAGCGAGCCCAGGGTGTTCTCGGACAGATGATCGACTTCGACCCGGCCGGTGAGCTGCTCGATCGCCTGCTTCACATGATAGACGGGAGCGCCCTGCAGCACGAAGGACGTGATCCGGCTGTCCCACGCGGCGCTATGGTCGGCGCTCAGATCGACGACCACGCCGTGCAGGGGCGGCGTGGGGGCGTCCGGCGTCTCGATACGATGCCAGGTTACCGAGCCGAGCTGCGGGAGCCGGTTTGTCCTGCCGCCCGGGATCACGCCGAAGCAAACCCTGCGACGTCGCCGCACGATCAGGTGGATGAGCGTGAAAATCACCGATGTCAGCACATAGCTGATGGCGAACTGGACGCGGCTGTAGTCGAGGCGAAGGACCACGAGCATCGTGGCCAGCATGGCGAAGGTGAAGGAGACGCTCGCCACGATATATCCGCCGGCGGTAATGCCGGGAAACACATGCAGCCGCCGATAGCCGAGATAGCCGAGTACGAGGGCCAGCGTTCCGCCCGCTGCGGTGTTGAACTGGTTCGGCGACGTCACCGCCGCGCCAAACCAATATTGGCGGAGCACCACCGGCACCAGGATGGCAATGAGGAAAGCCAGGGCAACCTGGTACCGTGTTCGACCCAGCGTCTGGGAAACGGAGCGGGTCGCTAGGCGCCCTCTGTCGACATTCATCGCTGCCCCTCTCGTACTGGGCTACTCTGTACTGGACTATTTTGTCTGGATGTCGGCGTCAGCCGTTCAGATCAAGCGTGCGTGCGCAAGGCGGCGGCGATGTCCTCGGCATGCCATACGCCGATCGCGCGCCCTGGAGATACGAAGCTGTCATCAATGACATGGGCCGGCGTCGGAAAGCCGAACGGGCGGCGGGTAAGGTTCAGAAGCCGGAAGTCGCCGGTATCGACGTCGCGGTTGAAGCCGGTGGAGCCATCCGTCGTCAGCAGAATGAACTTGCGCGGCTTGCTCAGGATATTCTGCAGCGCGCGCCGGGCATCGGCGAAGCTCAGGTGGAACAGCATTTCGCGGCACAGCACCGCATCCGCGTCGGGCAAGGTTCCGCTGATTGCGTCCAGGCAATGGAATTCGCGCCGGTCCGAGCTGAAATTCGCCGTGTTGCTCTCGATCACCGCGGGGACGATGTCGGCACCGATATAGCGCTGCGACAGGCTGACTTCGCGCATCCAGGTGAAATCGCCGCAACCGATGTCCAGCAGCTTCTCGGCACCAAGCGTGTCGAGAATCCGAGGGAGTTCGGTCCGGATATTCTGCGTCGCCTGCAGGCTGGATCCGGCGCCGGAGCCTGGGGCATCGTCATTGCCGACCTGCCAGACGCCCGACGCGTAGATCTCGGAGAACCGTTCGCGGATATTGCCGGAGCCAAGATGGGAGGGGCGGCGCCCCAGGCCGACCAGTCGCAACCCGTGACGGACGATTTCCTTCAAAGTCTGGATACGGAAATTGGCCGGAACGTCAGTCATTTGCCCTCCAGTGCGAACATGCCCCACTTTGCACAGCGAGGTCGCCGGGGCGACCTTTTCGAGGAGATGAACGGAAGATTCCCGTGCTCTTGCGCGCACGCCCAGTCAAGTCGGCTTGGTCGCGCGCGCTGCCGGAGCGGGCAACCGGGAGGCAATCAGGTCTGCAGCAGCCAGCGCTCTTCGCCTTCGAGCCCGAGCGCGGTCAGGCGGCCTGAGTCATAGGCGCCGGTGTCTATCGCGATCCGGTTGGACTTGAACTGCGCCTCCGGGACGATGGTGTGCCCGTGGACGACGGTTTTCTCCAGGGCGCCCTTGTGATCGAGGAAGCTGTCCCGGATCCAGCGCAGATCCTTCACCCGCTGCTTTTCCAGGGGAAGGTTCGGATTTACCCCGGCGTGCACGAAGACATAGTCGCCGGCGATGATCATGTCCTCGAAGCTTTCGAGAAAGCGGACATGGGCCTCGGGGACCCTGGCCTTCAGGAGCTCGAGGAGCTCGGTATGGCTCGCCGGTGCGTATTCCTCTTCGGAGATGCCGTAGCTGAGCACGGTGGCCTTGCCGCCCACGCGGAGGTGGAATTTCAGAATCTCGATGCTGCCCTCAAGGGCGCCAAGAAACAGTTCTTCGTGATTTCCGAGCAGGAACCGGGAATTCGGCAAGCGCTCCCGGAGCGCCATAAGGGCGTCGATCACGCCGGCGGAATCGGGGCCCCGATCGATCAGGTCTCCAATGAAGACCAGCGTCGTGGCGGCTGGCGCGCGCTGGCGGTCATCCTCCTCGATGCGTGCGAGCAATTCGTTGAGGAGATCCAGGCGGCCGTGAATGTCGCCGATCGCGTAATATCGCTCTCCCGAGGGGAGGGCGGAGTTCCCTTTGGCAGGGCGCTTGAAGAGGGATAAGCCGAACGCCATACCGACTTGCAAACTCAAATAACCCGTTCGCCCTCATGCCCCGGCGAGATCAACTCGCCACGCGTGCGACGGGCAAATAAAAAGTGGCGACCCCGAAGGATCGCCACTTGAAACTCGGTCAGCTGACCGACCGACAATCCTACGGGCTGTCGGGCGTGTCGTCGCTGTCGGCGAGAACCACGGCGCCGCCGATGATGGCGACGGTGGCGAGAACGCCGATCAGAACGGCCGGAGCCAGCTCGCTCTTCTTGCTGGTCGAGGTCGAGGCGCGAACGCCCGACAGCGACAGCTTCGAAGCGCTCGTCGGAGCGGCCAGAACAGGAGCAGTCGCCATCGACGCGATAGCGGCCGCCGTAAGAAGCTTAGTGAACACTCTTTTTCTCCCTCTTTCGAGCTCTGGTGCTCTCGTCGGGCAGTCCTATGCCATAGGACCAAACCCGTCGCAACACCTCAAACTTTGGTAACGGCGAGAAAGTTCCCGACGTGACCCTTTGGCAACACAGGCCCGGTTGATCCGGATCACTTCTGTTACCCAGGCGACCCGCACCAAGTGGTTACGCAGCCGTCCTTAACGCGCTGCACCAATATAGCCAAGGGGGTTAATGAAGTGTCTTCGTCGAAATGGCCTTGTTTCGTGATGGTTAGGAGGGTTTTTTTGTGACTGATATGTTGCGGAAGACCGGCCCCGGTTCGAGTTGCGGTGCAAAAACACCGTAGTGCAGAGCGAATCGGGCGATGGAGTCTCGAATGGGCGTGCCGGGGTTTGTCGATGGGGCGGGCCGCGCGTAGGATGGCTGGAATGAAGCCCGTATCATCCGCGTTCCGCCGCCTCGCTCATGCCTGTCGCCGCGGCTTTCCGGCCATCGTCCTGCCGTTGCTTTTCCTGCCCCTGTCGACGCGCGCGGATGATGCCGCCCTGTTCGAAGGGGTGCGCGCTGCCGACATGCGCATCGCGGCGATCGGCTGGCGGCTCGCCGTGGCCAATGCGCGGCTGTGCGACCGGACCGAGCCCGGCACCGGCATGCAGCTTCACGTGCTCGATCAATATGGCGGGCCGCAGCGCGAGGCTGCTGCCCGGCATTTCGGTTTCGCCACGCCGGTCGCGGTCGAAGGGGTCTTGCCCGGCAGCCCGGCGGAGCAGGCGGGACTGCGCGCCGATGATTCGCTCGTTCGGGTCGGTTCGGTCGAGATCGCGAAACTGCCTGGCAAGGCTGGCAAGGCGGACCGGCTGGATGCCGCGCACCTCGCAATCGCGGCACTGCCCGTCGATGCATCGATCGAAGTGGACGCACTTAGAGCCGGTCGCCCGGTCCATGTGACGATTCGCCCGATCCGCACCTGCAACAGCCGATTCGAGATGACCGATGACTTCAACGCGGCCAGCACCGGCACCGCGGTGCAGGTCGGAGCCGGCTTCCTCGAGGACTATCCCGACGAGCAGATCGCCGTGGTGGTCGCGCATGAATTCGCGCACAATATCCTGCGCCACCGTGACCGGTTGATTGCGCGCGGCGTCGATTACGGCCTGCTTTCCGGCTTTGGCGCGAACGTGAAGTATTTCCGCCAGACCGAGGTCCAGGCGGATCTCCTTTCGGTCTACCTGCTGGCCAATGCCGGCTATCCGCTGCGCGCGACGACGGCCTTCTGGAAGCGCTTCGGCCCGAGCAAGGCCGGCGGCATATTGCGCAGCCGCTCGCATCCGGCCTGGCGGGACCGGGTCGCCACGTTCGAGGCCGAGATTGCCAAGGCCGAGACCATTTCGGCCCGGCCGGTCGTGCCCCCGATCCTCGGCGAACGCGACAAGCCGCTGGATGGCGACTGGCAGTCGATCCTGGTGCGGAACTAGCGCTTCAGCTCGCCAGGCGGAGCGGCTCGCCAGGGACGCCGCGCGGCTGGTCGGGCCAGATGCCGCGCGTGTCGTAGACCAGCTTGTCGGCGCGCTCGTCGAGCGGGACCGACTTGAACACGTCGTGATCGACCAGCACCACGAAGATGCCGCAGCTCTCGATCGCGCTGTCGATGTCGATTAGCCCGGCACCGGTGCCGTCGAATGCCTTGGGCAGCGCGTCGGCATAGGGCTCTACGATCTGGATACGCTCTCCAAACTGCTCGGCCAGCGCCGCCGCGACCTTGAGCGCGGGGCTCTCGCGGAAATCATCGATGTTCGCCTTGAACGCGAGGCCCAGGCACGCAACCTGGGCATGGGGGTTGGATTCGAGCATCGCTGCGGCGTGGCCGATGACATAGTCGGTCTTGCCGTCATTCACTTCGCGGGCGGTGCGGATCAGCGGGGTCTGCTCGGGCGCGGCGCTGACCAGGAACCAGGGATCGACCGCGATGCAGTGGCCGCCCACGCCCGGGCCGGGCGACAGGATGTTGACGCGCGGATGGCGGTTGGCGAGGCGGATCACTTCCCACACATCGACGCCCATCTTCTCGGCGACGAGGCTCAGCTCGTTGGCGAAGGCGATGTTGACGTCGCGGAAGGCGTTCTCGGTGAGCTTGGTCATCTCCGCAGCCTTGGCCGTGGTGGTGACGCAGGCGCCGCGCACGAAGCGGCGATAGAATTGCAGTGCCTTGCGGGCGCAGCGCGGCGTGATGCCGCCGATGACGCGGTCATTGTCGATCAGCTCGACCAGGATGCGCCCGGGCAGCACGCGCTCGGGGCAATAGGCGATGGCGACATCGGCGCTGCCGGTGCAGTGGCCGGGGATCTTGAGGTCGGGGCGGAGCTGGGCGAGCAGCGCGGCGACCTTCTCGGTGGTGCCCACCGGCGAAGTCGATTCGAGGATCACCACGTCGCCGGCCTTGAGCGTGATCGCGACATTGGTCGCGGCCTTGAGCACATAGCCGATATCGGGCGCATGGTTCTCGCCGAAGGGGGTGGGGACGGCGATGACGAAGACGTCGGCCTCCTCCACCTGGAGCGAGGCGCGCAGGCTGCCGCGCGCGACGACGCCCGAGACCAGGCCGTCCAGGTCGATCTCCTCGATATGGACCTTGCCCGAATTCACCGTGTCGACCACCGACTGGTGGACGTCGACGCCCAGCACCTTCGCGCCGGTGCGCGCGATCACCGCTGCCGTGGGAAGCCCGATATAGCCCAGGCCGAGAACACAGACCTTGAGCTCAGAATCCGAAACCATGTGCGACGATCCCCGCAATCCGCTCAGAGGCATGGCCGTCGCCAAACGGATTGTGGGCGCGGGCCATGGCCGAATAGGCGGATGGTACGTCGAGGAGGGTTGAGATTTCGGAAACGATACGCTCCGGGTCGGTGCCGACCAGCTTCGCGGTGCCCGCGACGACCCCTTCCGGGCGCTCGGTGGTCTCGCGCATCACCAGCACCGGCTTGCCGAGCGCGGGCGCTTCCTCCTGCACGCCGCCCGAGTCGCTGAGCACCACGTCGCAGAGCTCGAGCGCGCGGATGAAGTGGGGATAGTCGAGCGGCTCGATGCGCGCGACATTGGCCCGGTCGCCCAGCACCTTGTCCATTGCCGCCACGACATTGGGATTGGGGTGCATCGGGAACAGGATTGCGGTGTCGTCGCGGTCGGCGATGCGGCCGAGCGCCCGGGCGATGTCCTCCATGCCGCCGCCGAAATTCTCGCGGCGGTGCGTGGTGACCAGCACGATCCGCTTGCCGGCGAAGCGCGCGGCGATCGGATCGAGCCCGGCGGCCAGCTCCGGCTCGGCTTCGATCCGGGCGCGCGTGGCGAGCAGCGCGTCGATCACCGTATTGCCGGTGACATGGATCGTCGCGGGGCCGATATTCTCGCGGCGCAGCGCCTCGGCCGCGGTATCCGTCGGAGCGAAATGCTGGTCGGCGATCGGCGCGACGATGCGGCGGTTCACTTCCTCGGGCCAGGGCTGGTAGATGTCGCCCGAGCGCAGGCCCGCCTCGACATGGCTCACCGGCACCTTGCGGTAATAGCCTGCCAGCGCGCCGACCATCGCGGTGGCGGTATCGCCCTGCACGATTACCCGGTCGGGCTTCTCGTCGTCCATCACCTTGCCGAGGCCGGTGAGCAGCCGCGCGGTGAGCTGATCGAGCGTCTGGCCCGGTTCCATCAGGTCGAGGTCGATGTCCGGCGTCAGGCCCGCGATCGACAGCACCTGGTCGAGCAGCCCGCGATGCTGGGCGGTGACGCAGGTGCGCACGTCCAGCCCGGGCACGGCCGCCAGCGCGCGGACCACGGGAAAGAGCTTGATCGCTTCGGGACGCGTGCCGAAGATCAGGAGAACGCGCTTGCTGGTACCGGTCATGCGCATTCTCCTATCGCCGATCCCGTCACCATCAGGTTACGGTCGCGGACATAATTGCGAAAGCTTATAGCCATCGCTATGGGCGCCCGACTGATCTGAAAAGGCATTTCCCGAATGACCATCAAGCCGTTGCGCAAGGCCGTGTTTCCCGTGGGCGGCCTCGGTACGCGTTTCCTGCCCGCCACCAAGGCGATGCCGAAGGAAATGCTGCCGGTGGTCGATCGTCCGTTGATCCAGTACGCGGTTGACGAGGCCCTGGAAGCCGGCATCGAGCAGATGATCTTCGTTACTGGCCGCGGCAAGAGCGCGATCGAGGACCATTTCGACATCGCCTATGAGCTCGAGACGACCATGTCGGCACGCGGCAAGTCGCTCGAGATCCTCGACGCCACCCGGCTCAAGCCCGGCGCGGTCGCCTATGTCCGCCAGCAGGAGCCGATGGGCCTGGGCCATGCCGTGTGGTGCGCGCGCGACATCGTCGGCGACGAGCCCTTCGCGGTGCTGCTCGCCGATGATTTCATGCTCGGCAAGCCGGGCTGCCTCAAGCAGATGGTCGATGCCTATAACAAGGTGGGCGGCAACCTGATCTGCGCCGAGATCGTGCCGGACGACCAGACGCATCGCTACGGCATCATCACGCCGGGCGCGCAGGACGGGGCGCTGACTGAAGTGAAGGGCCTGGTCGAGAAGCCGGCCCCGGGCACGGCGCCGTCCAACCTGTCGGTGATCGGCCGCTACATCCTGCAGCCCGAAGTGATGCGGGTGCTCGAGAAGCAGGGCAAGGGTGCCGGCGGCGAGATCCAGCTGACCGATGCGATGGCCCAGATGATCGGCGACCAGCGCTTCCACGGCGTCACCTTCGCGGGCACCCGCTATGATTGCGGCGATAAGGCCGGCTTCATCCAGGCGAACATCGCGGTGGCGCTTGAGCGCGAGGATATCGCGCCGGCGATCCGCGATTTCATGACGAGCCGTTGCCCGGGCTGAGGCCCGGGCTGAGCTTGGGGGCTCAGGCGCGGACGACCTTCTCCGAAACCACACCCGCCTTGCCACAGGCATTGCGGGTGTCGATTACCAGCTTCGCGGCATCGACCAGCGCCGCATAGTCCACCGCGTCATGGTCGGTGGCGATCAGCACCGCGTCGTACCTGGCGATCTCGGCCTCGTCCCACGCCACGCCGTTGCGGAAGTTGAGCGTCGGGTGCTCGCGGGTGTTGTCGATCTGGGCGACATGCGGGTCGAAGAAGTCGGCGGTGGCGCCGCGTGCCTCGATCATCTCCATCAGGCGGAGCGACGGGCTCTCGCGGATGTCCTCGACATTCTTCTTGTAGGCGACGCCCATCACCAGGATGCGCGCGCCGCGCAGGCCGCGGCCGAAGCGCGCGTCCAGCGTGTCCGCCATCACCCGGACGACATGCTGCGGCATGTCCGCGTTGATCTGGCCGGCCAGCTCGATGAACTTGGTGTGCTGGTTATACTCGCGCGCCTTCCAGGTGAGGTAGAAGGGGTCGATCGGGATGCAGTGCCCGCCCAGGCCCGGGCCCGGATAGAAGGGCATGAAGCCGAACGGCTTCGATTTCGCCGCGTCGATCACTTCCCACACGTCGATGTCCATCGCGGTGAAGATGAGCTTGAGTTCGTTGACCAGCGCGATGTTGACCGCACGGAACACATTCTCGGTGATCTTCACCGCCTCGGCGGTCGCGGCGGACGAGACCTGGATCGCCTGGGGCACGATGTGGCGATAGACGCCCAGCGCCAGGTCGGCCGAGACCGTGTCGTCGGCGCCGACGACCTTCGGGATCTTGGTGGTCGAGAAGGTCGGGTTGCCCGGGTCCTCGCGCTCGGGCGAGTAGGCGAGGAAGAAGTCCTTGCCGGCGACCAGGCCCTCGGCCTCGAGGATCGGCTGCATCACCTCCCTGGTGGTGCCCGGATAGGTCGTCGATTCGAGGATGACGAGTTGGCCGCGGCGCAGCGTCTTCGCGATCGCCTGGGTGGTCAGCTCGACATATTTCAGGTCGGGCTCGAGATGGCGGGTGAGCGGCGTCGGCACGCAAATCAGCACCACATCGGCTTCGTCCAGCCGGCTCAGGTCGGCAGTGGCGCGCAGCTTCTCGTTTTCGACGAGCGGCGCGATGCGGGCGCCGTCGATATGCTTGATATAGCTCTCACCGGCTTCGAGCGCGTCGATCTTGGCCTGGTCGACGTCGAAAGCGAGGACCGGGCAGCCCGCCTCGCCAAAGGCAACGGCGAGCGGCAGGCCGACATAGCCCATGCCGATCACGCCGATGATCGCGGTGCCGCTTTCGATCCGCGCCTGCAGCTTCAAGCCATGGGCGGGCCATTCGATGCTCATAGAAACCCCGTGAAGTACGCTCTGTCGCGCCCTTCATGCCTCCGCAGGGGTTTCAGTTTCGATAATGCTCCAGATACCAATCCACGAATGCCGGCACGCCGGCGCTCGGCGGGGTGGTGGGGGCATAGCCGGTCAGCGTCTTGAGCAGCGCGTGCGACGCCTCGGTCGCGGGCACGTCGCCCTGCTGCATCGGCATGAAGTTCTTGATCGCTTCCTTGCCCAGCGCGCGCTCGATCTCGCCGATATAGTCCATCAGCTGGGTCTGCTGGCCCGCACCGATGTTGACGACGCGGAAGGGGGCGACGGGCGAGAGGCTGTCGCCCTCCACCGGCGTGTCGCCCGGCACGGCCTCGGTCAGCCGGACGATCGATTCGGCCAGATCCTCCACATAGGTGAAGTCGCGGACCATGTTGCCGTTGTTGTAGATGTCGATCGGCTGGCCGGCGATGATGCCCTTGGTAAACTTGAACAGCGCCATGTCCGGCCGGCCCCACGGTCCATAGACCGTGAAGAAGCGGAAGAAGGTCATCGGCGTCTTGAACAGATGCGCGTAGCTGTGCCCCATCAGCTCGGTCGCGCCCTTGGTGGCGGCGTAGAAGCTCAAGGGGGTGGCGGTGCGCTGCGTCTCGGTGAACGGCATGTCGGTGTTCGCGCCATAGACCGAGCTGGTCGAGGCGGCGAGCAGGTGCCTGGTCTTGTGCTGACGCGCCAGCTCCAGCACGTTGAAGCTGCCGATCAGGTTCGCCGTGACATAGGATTCCGGGCTGTCGATCGAGTGGCGCACGCCGGCCTGCGCGGCGAGGTGGATCACCACATCGGGCTGGAACTCGGCCCATTGCGCGCCGAACGCGCCCATGTCGTCGATCGAGACGCGGGCGACCTTGAAGTTCGGGTGGTTCGACAGGATGTCGTTGCGCGCTTCCTTGAGCGCCGGATCGTAATAGGCGCTGAAATTGTCCACGCCGAGCACGGTGGCGCCGCGCTGGAGGAGCTTGCTGGCCGTGTGGAAGCCGATGAAGCCGGCCGAGCCGGTTACCAGGACGCGCGTCATGGGGAGGGCAGGTGCCTCAAGGGCGCGGGGAAGTCCAGTTTCACGCATCAGGTAGTGACGAGTCACTGACCTCTACGGTCGGGAAAGGCGTTAGGTGAGCAACGCCCAAAGGAAACTTGCGAAAGATGCCAGGGCAAAGAAGCCGGACAGCCAGCGAAGCACACGCTCACCGGTATCGCTGATGCGCGATTGCCCGAAGCTCATCAAAAGGATCACTCCGCGAGGGGTGATCGTGCACAGGACGAAATAGGCTGTCGCCAATCCGTAGAACGTCACCTCGGGGAGCGGACCGATCACTCCGGCCTCTCCAGATCACCACAAGCGGGACAGCCCGGGTCCTTCGGCAGCGTCAGCGTGCGGAAGCGGAAGGCCAGCGCGTCAACCAGCAGCAGCTTACCCGCGGTCTCCTCGCCGAACGGCGCGATGGCGCGGACCACTTCCAGCGCGGCGAGGCTGCCCATCACCCCGGTAAGCGCGCCCAGCACGCCCTGTTCGGCGCAGCTGATGCCCGGGCGCTCGGGATCATGGCCGACGAAGCAGCGGTAGCAGGGCTTGTCCGGCTCCCAGCCGCGGAACACGCCCAGCTGTCCCTCGAATTCGGAGACGGCGGCGGAGACGAGCGGGATACAATGACGCAGCGCGGCGTCTGCGACCGCCAGCCGGGTGGCGAAATTGTCGCAGCCGTCGAGGATCACGTCGGGCGCGAACTCGGCGATCAGCGCATCGGCATTGCGCGCGTCGATGCGCTGCTGGAAGCCGGTGAACACCACTTCGGGGTTGAGCGCGGCGACGCGGGCGCGGGCGGCCTCGACCTTGGGGCGGTCTACGTCGCCGGTCGCATAGAGCGTCTGGCGCTGGAGGTTGGAGAGCGAGACCGTGTCGTCGTCCACCGCGCCGAGCGCGCCGATCCCCGCGGCCGCCAGATATTCGATCGCCGGCGATCCGATGCCGCCCGCGCCGATCACCAGCACGCGCGCGGCCTTCAGCCGCATCTGCCCGCCGCCGCCGATCTCGCGCAGCACGATATGGCGGGCGTAGCGCTCCAGCTCCGTGTCGGAGAGTGTCATTTGGTCAGGGTGAAGCTGATGGTCGTGCGATACCATTGCTCGGTCGCACCAGGGCGGGGGAGCAGGTTGTTGCGCGCGAAGCCGGCTGCCAGCGCGGCGGCATATTGCTCGACCGAGGGGCAGGCGATGGCGCGCGGTACGGTGGTCCGGATATTGCCTCCCTCGTCGACCAGCACGGCGATCGAGACTTCGGCGACACCCGGCTTGGCGAGCACGCATTTGCGCAGCTTCACTTCGCGCTGGACGAAGGTCTGCATCTCGGCGGTGATGATTGGGGGTGCGCGCCAGGGCAGGGGCGGCAGGGCGTCCCAGTCGATCGGCGCCGTCTGGAGCGCCGCAGCAAGAAGAACCGTCGCTATCACGTGCCCGTCGATCCGAAGCCCCCGATGCCTCGCGCCGTTTCGTCGAGCGTCCCCACCTCCTCGAGCTCCGCATGCTGAACCGGCGCGGGCACGAGTTGTGCTATACGGTCTCCGCGCGCGACGGTGAACGCCGCGTCACCGAGATTGGCAAGGATCACCTTAACCTCGCCGCGATAGTCGCTGTCGATCGTGCCGGGCGTGTTGAGGCAGGTGATGCCGTGCTTGAGCGCCAGGCCCGAGCGCGGGCGGACCTGGACTTCGTAGCCGACCGGGATCGCCATCGCGAAGCCGGTCGCCACCGCATGGCGCGCGCCGGGGGCGAGCACCACATCCTCGGCCGCGACCACGTCCATGCCCGCGGCTCCCGCCGTCGCATAGGCGGGCAGCGGCAGGCCCTCGCCATGCGGCAGGCGCTGAAGGGCAATGCGGATCGGAGCGAGCATCAAGATTTTCCTGGAAGCGCGGCGGCAAGGCGCTGGAGCGCGGAGATCACTTCGGGATCGCTCAGCAGCTCATGGTCCTTGCCGGGGATGATACGGAAATCGGTGGCGATGCCGCGCAGCGACAGCGCCTCGGCATAGGTGCGCGAGAAGCGCACCGGCGTGGTCTTGTCGTCGCCGCCGACCAGCACCGCGGCGCGCAGCGAGGGCTGCATGCCGCCGACCAGCTTGACCGGGTCGAGGCTGGTGACCGGCGCGTCCCAGAGCGGGGTGGGCGACACGGTCTTCATGTGCTTGCGCCACTCGGGCAGCGCGCAGGGGCAGGAAACGAGGACGATGCCGTCGACCAGCCCCGGATGCGTCGCGGCAAGGTCGGCGGCGATCGCGGCGCCGCCCGAATGGCCGACCACCACGGTGCGTGCCTGGCCGTAGCGGCGCTGCAGGTGGCGGATCGTCGCGGCGACGGCGCCGATCCGGTCCGCGGTATAATTGTCGCCCGTGGTCAGGCCGCGCTCGCCGGGCGAGACATGCCCCTGCGGGTCCTCATAGCCCGGGCGGAGCAGCGCGACGGCGATGCTCTGTGGCACTGCGGCGGCGGCGCTGCGGGCAAAGGCATAGTGATAGTCGGGCTTGGTCGTCGGGGCGTCGCCGTGCAGCACGACGATCAGCGTGCGCACCTGCTTGGCGGGCGTGTTGCCGAAGCTCTGGCTGTACAGGCCCGGGCCCGGTTCCGGCGCGCCAATGCGCTCGCCCGGCGTACAGGCGGCCAGGCTCGCGCCGAGCAGCAAAAGGGCAAGGCTAGAGCGCATCGGCAATCCGCTGCGCGAGACGGCGGGCGACTTCGTCCTTGGGCAGTCTTTCCCAGCTTTCGACACCGTCGGCGGTGACGAGATGAACGGCATTGGCTTCACCGCCCATCACATCGCCGGAAACATCGTTGGCGACAATCCAGTCTGCGCCCTTGCGAGTCCTTTTCGCGGCAGCATGTTCGAGCACCTGTTCGGTTTCGGCGGCGAAGCCCACCACCAGCCCCGGCCGGCGCGGGCTGGCGCCGAGCATGGCGAGGATGTCGGGATTCTCGGTGAGCTGGAGCCGGGGCGGGGCGCCGCCCTGCTTCTTGAGCTTCTGCCCGGCGCGCTCGACATGCCAGTCGCCGACCGCGGCGACCATCACCGCGGCATCGGCGGGCAGCGCCTGGGCGACGGCATTGGCCATTTCCTGCGCGGTCTCGACATCGATGCGGGTGACGCCCGGCGGCGTGGCCAGCGTGACCGGCCCCGAAACCAGCGTGACCTTCGCTCCCAAGGCTGCGAGCGCCCCGGCAATCGCATAGCCCTGCTTCCCCGAGGAGCGATTGGCGATGTAGCGCACCGGGTCGATCGGCTCATGGGTGGGGCCGGCGGTGACGAGGACATGCTTGCCGGCAAGCGGACGAGGCGCACCAGATTTAGGTTCTGAGAACTTCTGGATCGCCGCGAGGATCGCCTCGGGCTCGGGCAGCCGGCCGGGGCCGTACTCGCCGCAGGCCATCGGCCCCTCGTCGGGCTCCAGCACCGTCACCCCGTCGCCGCGCAGCGTCGCGACATTGCGGCGGGTCGCGGCGTGCTGCCACATCCGCACGTTCATCGCCGGCGCGGCGAGGACGGGCTTGTCGGTGGCGAGCAGCAGCGTGGTCGCCAGATCGTCGGCAATCCCCGCGGCCATCTTGGCGAGCAGGTCGGCGGTGGCGGGCGCCACCACCACCAGGTCCGCCTCGCGGCTGAGCTGGATATGCCCCATCTCGGCCTCGTCCTTGAGGTCGAACAGGTTGGTATAGACCTGGTTCTCGCTCAGCGCCGCGAGCGTCATCGGCGTGACGAAATGCTGCCCGCCTTCGGTGAGCACGCACTTCACTTCGATCCCGGCCTTGCGGCACAGCCGGATCAGCTCGCACGCCTTGTAGGCCGCGATGCCGCCGCCGACGATCAGGAGGATCTTCTTCATCGTGTGACCTTTGTCACGGTGATCCTGCGCCTGTCGAGCGCCTGCCGGAACAGGTCGCGCAGGGCGTCGGGCACAAAGGCGAGGCCGATCAGCGAGAGCGGGGCGACCATCAGTCCCCAATAGAAGGTATCGGGCCGCGCGAACAGGGCCAGGGCCACGCAATATGCCGCAAGCGTCAGGAACACGCGCCCCGCCGCCTGGTCTTTCCAAGCCGACCAGCCGAACAGCGAGCACGTGAACAGCAGCACGCCCAGCGCCATCGGGAAGAGCTGCAGCGCGGTCGACAGCACCATAGCCTTGGCGAAGAAGCCATAGCCGTGCAGCCCGGCCCAACCCGGCGAGGCCGGATCGGCGGCATTGGTCACCTGGCCCACCGCATGGGCATGGAAGCCGACCGCGACCGCGAGGCAGGCCAGCGCCACGCCCCAGCCGATCGCCTCGCGCCGCTGTCCCTCGAACCAGGCGGCGGCGAGCATCATGATCGCGTAGAGCGCGGCCAGCTCGCGCACCAGCATGGCCAGCAGCGCGATCGCGACGGCCTCGATCCAGCGCCCCTGCCGCCGGATGCCGAGCGACAGGGCGATCAGCAGCCCCGCCCATATCTCGTGAAACGCCCAGAGGTCGGTCTGGACGAACGCCATCAGCCCGCCGGCGAGCAGGGCGAGGCCGATCAGGACCGGCGGCCAGCGCGTCATCCCGCTCCGCAGCTTCATGCCCCACACGGCAAAGACCGAGGCGACCAGCACGAAGAGCAGCGCCAGCATGCCGGCACGCGGCACATGCGCCTCGACCATCGCCAGCCCGGGCAGGCGGAAGGTGACGAAGGGGCGTAGCGGGTAGTTGCCGGCCCGCAGCGCATCGGCGGTCACTTCGTAATAGTCGCCGCCGTGCCGCACGCCGGCGACGATGCTCTCATAGAGCACCACGTCGCTCTGGTCGTCGGCACGCTTCGCCGGATCGCCGCTCACCGGCGGCGGCCCGACCGTGACCAGCGCGGTCAGCGACAGCAGCAGGAACAGCAGCAGAATGCCAAGAACGATCCGGGCGCGGGGGCGGGCCAGCGCGGCGAAGCGCGTCGGTTCCGCCAGCCACTGGACCGCGGGCAGCTTCACGAGAGCAGGTACATCATGATCGCGGCACCCACCGCGCCCGAGAAGACCGCAACCAGCGCATAGCGCCAGCCGCCGACCACGCGGATCCGCTCGATCTCCTTGAGCGGCGGCGCGGGTGGCGCGCCACCCGGAGCCGGGAAGCGCAGCTCGATGTTGCGGATCAGGTCGGGCAGGCGGGCAAGCGTGCGGAAATCCTCGACCAGCCGGTCGGCGATCTTGGCTTCCGGGCCCAGCTCGGTGCGGATCCATTCGCGCACGAACGGGGCCGAGACGTCCCACAGATTGATATCGGGATCGAGCCCGCGCGCCACGCCCTCGACCATCACCATCGTCTTCTGGAGCAGAAGGAGATGCGGCTGGGTCTGCATGTCGAAGTCGCGGGTGATCGAGAACAGGCCGTCGAGCATCGCGCCCATCGACATGTCCTTCACCGCCAGCCCGCGCATCGGCTCGCCGACCGCACGCAGCGCCGTCGCGAACTCGGCGACATTGTGGTGCGGCGGCACATAGCCCGCCTCGAAATGGATCTCGGCGACGCGCTTGTAGTTGCCGGTGATCAGTCCGTAGAGGATCTCGGCCAGCCAGACCCTTGCACGTCGATCGATCCGGCCCATGATGCCGAAGTCGATCGCGGCGATGCGGCCATCGGGGAGCGCGAAGAGGTTCCCCTGGTGCATGTCGGCATGGAAGAAGCCTTCGGCGATCGCCTGGCGCAGGAACGCCTTGATCAGCCGGCTGGCGAGCGCGCTGGTATCGTGCCCGGCCTCGATCAGCTTCTGCCGGTGCGACAGCTTGATGCCGTCGATCCATTCCAGCGTCATCACCTTGCCGGTGGTGCGCTGCCAGTCGATCTGGGGAACCATGAAGTCCGGCTCGGCCTGCATGCCCTCGGCCAGTTCGGAAGCAGAGGCTGCTTCGCGGCGCAGGTCGAGCTCGCGCGCGGTCCAGCGCTTGAACGTCTCGATCACCATTCGGGGGCGCAGGCGCGACGCCTCGCCGCCCATGCTCTCCACCTGGGCGGCGGCCCATTCATAGGTGTCGATCGCCTTGGCAAACTCGGTCTCGATGCCCGGGCGCAGCACCTTCACGGCGACCTGGCGGCCATCGGTGGTGATCGCACGGTGGACCTGCGCGATCGAGGCGGCACCGACGGGATGCTCGTCGAATTCGGCGAAGAAGCTCTCGAGCGGCCGGCCGAAGCTGCCCTCGATCCGCTGGCGGATCACCGGGAAGGGGAGCGGCGGCAGCGCATCCTGCAGGCGCAGCAGGTCGTGCGCCGCCTCATCGCCGACCAGGTCGGGACGGGTGGCCAGCGTCTGGCCGAGCTTGATCGCGGCGGGGCCGATCGCCTGGAAGGCATCGGCATAATGCGGCACCTTGGGCACGCGCGCGCCGAAGCGGGCGATGCGCGCCACGCGGCGCACGGGCCTGGGCGTGTGCGGATCCTGCTCGATACCGCGCAGCGCGCCGTGGCGCGCCAGGATGCGGCCCCATTTCAGCAGGCGCCAGAGATGAACGGCGGGTGCGGTCACTTAGCTCAGATCTTCCAGCCGCTGTGGATCGCGACCAGCCCGCCGAGCAGCGGCTCGACCTTGGTCTGGGTGAAGCCTGCTTCGCGGATCATCCGCTCGAACTCGGGCATCTTCGGGAAGCGGCGGATCGATTCGATCAGGTAGCGATAGCTCTCCGCATCGCCCGCCAGCATCTGGCCGAGCTTGGGGACGAGCTTGTGCGAATAGGCGTCATAGACTTCGGAGAAGCCCGGCCACTCGGTGGTCGAGAATTCGAGCACGAACAGCCGCCCGCCGCGCTTGAGCACGCGGTGTGCCTCGCGCAGCGCCTTGGGAATGTCGGTCACGTTCCGGATGCCGAAGGCGATGGTATAGGCGTCGAAGAACTTGTCGGGCCATTGCAGCGTCTCGGCATTGGCCTCGCTCCATACCAGCCCGTCGATCCCGCGCTCGGCGGCGCGCTCTACGCCGACGGCAAGCATCTCGGGATTGATGTCCGCCACCGTGATCGATGCGCCCGAAGGCGCCATGCGGAAGGCGATGTCGCCGGTGCCCCCGGCCATGTCGAGGATATGCTCGCCCTCGCGCGGCTTCACCCGGCGGACGAACTTGTCCTTCCACAACCGGTGAAGTCCGCCCGACATGGCGTCGTTCATCAGGTCGTATTTCGCCGCGACGCTGGAGAAGACCTCGCCGACGCGGCGGGTCTTTTCCTCGGGGGCCACATCCTCGTAGCCGAAGGAGACGGTGTCGGTCATGCGACGGGCTCTAGCGGGGGTTTCTGCGCGCGTCATCCCCACTCCACGTTATCCCCCGCTCCATCGTCATACCCGCGCAGGCGGGAATCCAGAGTCGCAAAGGGTCTCGCTCGGTTACCCTGGATCCCCGCCTGCGTGGGGATGACGAAAGGGGGGTGGGCGCGGTAGGGAGGCCTATGCCAGAACTCCCCGAAGTAGAGACGACCGTTCGCGGGCTGGAGCCCGTGCTCAAGGGCGAGACGATCCAGCGCGTCACCCTCCACCGCGGCGATCTGCGCCGGCCCTTCCCGGAAGGGCTCGGCCAGCGGCTCACCGGGGCGACGGTCACTGGCATGGGCCGCCGCGCCAAATATGGGCTGATCGAGACGAATCGCGGCGACACGCTGATCTTCCATCTCGGCATGTCCGGGCGCTGGCGGATCGATCCGGGCGAGATCGGCAAGCATGATCACATGGTGCTGGAGACGCAGCAGCACCGTCTCGCGCTCAATGATCCCCGGCGATTCGGCTCGGTCGACCTGGTGCCGACCGCGGAGGTGAGTGCCTGGGCGCCCTTCGTCGCACTTGGCCCCGAGCCTCTGGGCCCGGACTTCAACGCCGCGCACCTGGCGCGTGTCTTCAAGGACAGGATCGCGCCGGTGAAGGCGCTGCTGCTCGATCAGCGCGTCGTGGCGGGGCTGGGCAATATCTATGTGTGCGAGGCGCTCTATATCGCCCGCATCGCGCCCACCCGCGAAGGCGGCTCGATCTCGAAGGCCAGGCTGGAAAAGCTGGTCGCGGCGATTCGCGACGTGCTCGAAAGCGCGATCCGCGCCGGCGGCTCGACGATTCGCGATTATGCCCGGCCGGACGGCGAGCTCGGCTATTTCGCCAAGGAATGGCGCGTCTATGGCCGGGAAGGGGAGCCGTGCGGCTGCGGCGGGCTGGTCGAGCGGCGAATCGATTCGGGGCGGTCGACCTTCTGGTGCCCCGCCTGCCAGAAATAGGGAGATGCCATGCTGCTGACTGCCCTTGCCCTGCTCGCCGCCGGTGCGGCGGATTGCCGTCATATCGGCGAATCGCTGCGGGCGGCGCGCTATGACCGCGAGGTCCTGCGGCCGGGTGACGAGACGAACATCGAATATGTTTACCGTGACGGTCCGGACGGAGAGAAGGTGATCCCGCAGCGCTGCATCGCCGATCTGGCGGTGAAAGGTCCGGCCCGCTTGCGTGGCAGGCAGCGCTTGCTGGTACGGTCCGATGCCAAGGGCGGCGAGGAGATTGCCCTCTCGATGCGCATAGGCGGGATGCCGTACAGCCGCACGGTGAAGGTCACAGGGCGGGATCAGCAAGTGCTCACCGGCACCTGGCATGTGGTCGAATCGCAGCATTGCCGCACAAAGCTGCCTTCCGAAATCCGCTTCTTCGACAATGGCGGATATGACTTCACCTACCCGGAAGCGATGGTGGAGACGATGACCAGCGGCAGTGGCAGCTACACCTGGCACCAGGCCAGCGGCGCGCTGTCGCTGGGTGGGGAATGGCGGGGCACCGCGCGGTTCGAAGGCAGGCGCCTCGTGATGGTGGGTCCCTATTTCGATTCTGCGTACGTACCGGGGCCGGGCGAGATACTGCCTCCGCCGTGCCGCATCGTTCTTGGTTGACCCGAATCGCTGGTGCCGCTAAGGGGCCCGTCTTTCCGGACGTGGACGGCGTTTCGTCTCCGGGTCCAAACCATTTTACGAGCAGGAACGACACGGCATGGCGAATACGCCGCAAGCGAAGAAGCGTATCCGGCGCAATGCGCGCCGCGCGGAGATCAACGGCACCCGCGTGAGCCGTATCCGCACCTTCGTGAAGAAGGTCGAGTCGGCCCTTGAAGCCGGCGACAAGACTGCGGCCGCTGCCGCGCTCGCCGCTGCGCAGCCGGAAATGGCGCGCGGCGTTGCCAAGGGCGTGCTTCACAAGAACACGGCCTCGCGCAAGTTTGCGCGTCTGAACAAGCGCGTCGAAGCGCTGGCATAATCGTCACTTTTCCGTAACAAAGCCCCGCGGGACACCAGTTCCGCGGGGTTTTTGTCGTGTTCGACAGAGGCTTGCGGAACGAATCGTGGTTAGCACCCTGGAACCCTACGATTCGCGCGAGTCGCGGTGTCTTCGACTTGCAATAATTTGAAGGCGCTATTCTTTTCAGATAGTTAGTGGCCATGGGCACGGTTTTCCGTGGGTTACGGCGAGTCAACAAAACTATTTCAGTATCTTTACACCGGACCCCCTTGCTCGACTCAGAAAGGGGTACCTACAACAGACCTCCCAGGCGGGTTCTCGCCTGGGTGTAGTCGAAGCCTGCCGCACAGGGACCGGGGATGTCCGGTGTCGGGGGGCCTCATGTCGGAGCGAATTTGCGCACGGGAAGCAGTGCTTCCCGCGAAGGAGGGGTGCGTCACGGTGACTCAGGTTCAGGCCTTGGAACGGGACGGAATGGAAGCAGCGGTTGCCAAGGCTTGGTCGCATGTGCGCGCGAATCTGCGTCGCTCGGCGGGCCAGCGTCTGTTCGACCAATGGCTGAAGCCGGTTGTCCTGATCGAGGGCAGCGATGCCGAGATCGTGCGCCTTGGGCTGCCGTCGGCGTTCATGACCCAGTGGGTCAAGAATCACTATGCCGAGCGTCTGCTGCTCGAGTTCCGCGGCCAGATTCCGGCCGTGCGCAGCGTGTCGATCGAGACGCTGGCCGAGGAGCCGAAGCGCGTGCTCAGCGCGGCGCCGGTGGCTCCGGTCGCCGATTCGGCCCCCGTGGCGGCCGCTGCGATCGAGCGCCCGCAGTTCGACCAGCGCTTCACGTTCGAGCGATTCGTGATCGACGCGACGAATCGCGTCGCCTGCAACGCCGCCAAGGCGATGGCGCAGCCGGGCTCGCCGCAGTTCAGCCCGCTCTACCTTCATGCCGGCACGGGCCAGGGCAAGACGCACCTGATGCACGCGATCGGCCATGCCTTCCTCGCCGCGAATCCGGATGCGACAGCGATCTACGTGACCGCCGAGCGCTTCATGTTCGAGTTCGTCCAGGCGCTGCGCAACAAGGACACGCACGCGTTCAAGGCGCGGCTGCGCTCGGTCGATCTGCTGATGATCGACGACCTGCAGTTCATCGGCGGCAAGGACGCGACGCAGCAGGAATTCTTCCACACCGTCAACGAGTTCATGTCGTCGGGCAAGCGCCTGGTGATCGCCGCCGACCGTGCGCCCCAGGCGCTTGAGGGCTTCGAGCCACGCCTCGCCGGCCGTCTCGGCTCGGGTCTGGTCGCCGACATCAAGCCGGCCGAGCTCGAGCTGCGCCGCGCGATCGTCGGCCGCAAGCTGCTCGAGATGCCCGCCGTCTCGATGCCGCATGAGGTGATGGATCTGCTCGCCGCGCGAATCACCACCAACATCCGCGAGCTCGAAGGCGCGCTGAACCGCCTCGTCGCCTATGCCCAGCTCAACAATGAAGTCATCACGATCGACTTCGCGACCAACGTGCTCGGCGAAGTGCTGCGTTCGGCCCAGCGCCGGATCACCATCGACGAGATCCAGCGCGCGGTCTCGGCGCATTTCGAGGTCAAGCAGATCGACCTGATCTCCGAGCGCCGTGCCGTCGCGATCGCCCGGCCGCGCCAGATCGCGATGTACCTCGCCAAGCGCCTGACCACGCGCTCGCTGCCGGAGATCGGCCGCAAGTTCGGCAACCGCGATCACTCGACGGTGATCCACGCGGTCAAGCGAATCGAGGATCTGCGCGCCAAGGACGTGGAGATCGACACCGCCGTGCGCACGCTGATGCGCACGCTGGAGGGCTAAAAGGATAACTTCCCGCCTCTTTCAGGGGCGGGCGGGGTGGAGGAGCTGAGAGCGGGGCAACGCAGATCGGTCACGCCTCCACCCTTCAAAACGGAAAGGCCGGGGCCCGCAGGGGCTCCGGCCTTTTTGTCTAGACATAATGAAGCGACCCACTCACCAGCAGATCGTCTGCCCGATTCGCGGATCATAGACGCAGCCGCCTTCGCCGCTCTCCAGCAGCGGGCAATATTCGCTGTAATAGGTCACGCACTCGCCATAGCTGGCGAAGCCGCGCGCCTGGTAGCTGGTGCAGGTGACCGAAGGCGGGTTGGCGCATTCGAGGTTCGGGCGCGCCTGGAGCGGCTGGGCGAGGACGGCCTGGAAACCGGCGGCGGCGGCAAGCGAAAGCGAGAAACCGATCTTGTTGCGCATGAGTGCCTCCCTGTCGTGGAAGGCACAGGCTAGGTCGCGGCGCCGGGGCGACCTAGCCGATCTCCAACGGATATGGCGGTTTCGCGCCGCTCAGGGCACGATCCGGAAATAATAGCTGTAGTTGCGCGCCGCGCCGCTCACCGTGACGTTGCTGATCGTCACGTCATAGGTGGTGTTGGCGGCGAGCCCGGCGACGCTCCATTGCAGGCTGTTGGGCAGGCCGTATCCGTCATTGTCCCACGATATGTTCGACACGGTCAGCGCCGCGCCGCCGCGCACCCGCACGCTGATCGTCGCGCCGGCATAGCTCACCGACTGATTCGCGCCGAAGTTCGAACTCTTGTTGGCGATCACCCCGAAGGAGAGCAGCGCCCCGGTCTCGAAATAGCGCGCCGGATAATCCTGGAAGGGATAGGCGACGAAGTCGGGCAGCGGCCCGGCGGTGTTCTGGGTGGTGTTGATCACCTTGATCGAAGCGCCGTCCGCCCGGTTGTTGGTCTGCCACACGCCGGCGGTGCGGCCATAGGCGATCGTCGACAGGAACGGATAGAGCAGCCAGCGGCGATGGCCGATATTGTTCGCCACTACATTGTTGGTGTCGATCAGCCAGCCGGCCAGCAGATCGGCATCCTGCGAATAGCGCAGCCCGCCGGTGCCCAGATAGATGTTGCTCTGCCCGGCGGCGGTGGCGCCGGCGGCGGTATAGCAGTTCCAGCTGGTCGGCGGATTGTGGCTGAGCTGGCCGTTCGCCGCCATCATCAGCGCCGATTGCTGCACGGCCGGCTCGTCGGCGGTGCTGTAGGTGACCGCCGGCAGGTTGTGGAGCCCGCGGATATAGTTGAGCGCCGCCAGCACCCGCTGGCCGACCTCGGGCTTGAGCGTCCCGGCCTGGCAGGCGCCGATATTGGGCGGGCTGCTGTAGAGCTGCGCGACCGAAGTCAGGAAATCCGAGCCCGTCGCCGGCTCGCTGCCGGTCGGCGTCGGCGTGGCCGTCGGGGTAGGGGTGGGCGTGCTGGTCGGGCTCGGCGTGGGCGTCGGCGTCACGACGGTGCCGCCGCCGCCAGAGCCTCCACCACCGCTGCAGCCGGCGATCGCGCTCCCGAGGAGCAGCACGGGAATCAGTCTACGCATCAGGCACTCTCCGCGCACAGAAACCCGGTGGTACCCATAACTGTTCCCTCCCCGAAGTCCGGTGATGTCCGGGGGAGGGTAATGGACAACCCTAAAGAATCCTCCCCCGGAGGGGGAGGAATAAGATTAAACCTGCAGCCCGACCGCCTTCTGCGCCGCCAGCAGCGTCGGCGCCGCGAGCTCGCTTGCCCGCGCCGCGCCCCTGGCGAGCTGCGCGCCCACCGCCGCGCGGTCGCCGAGCAGCTGGTTGAGCCGTTCGCGCACCGGCGAGAGCACCGAGATGGCGAGGTCCGCCAGCGCCGGCTTGAACGCGCCGAAACCCTGGCCGGCGAATTCCGCCACCACCGATTGCGGATCGCGGTCCGACAAGGCGGCGAAGATCGTCACCAGGTTCTTCGCCTCGGGGCGCTCGGCGAGCGCCTCGAACGAATCGGGCAGCGGCTCCGGATCGGTCTTCGCCTTCCTGAACTTCTGCGCGATCGTGTCATCATCGTCGGACAGGTTGATCCGCGACAGGTCCGAAGGATCGGACTTGCTCATCTTCGCGCTGCCGTCGCGCAGGCTCATGATCCGCGGCGCGGCCTTGGAAATGAACGGCTCGGGCAGCGGGAACAGCTCGACTTCATAGTCGGTGTTGAACTTGGTCGCGATGTCGCGCGCCAGCTCGAGATGCTGCTTCTGGTCCTCGCCCACCGGGACGTGCGTCGCCTTGTAGACCAGCACGTCGGCTGCCTGGAGCACCGGATAGGTGAACAGGCCCACGCTCGCGCCTTCGCGATTCTTGCCCGCCTTGTCCTTCCACTGGGTCATGCGGTTCAGCCAGCCCATGCGCGCGGTGCCGTTGAGGATCCAGCACAGCTCGGCATGCGCGGGCACGCGCGCCTGGTTGAACAGGATCGCACGATCGTCGATGCCCGACGCCATCAGCGTCGCGGCCATCTCGATCGTCGAATTGGCAAGCTCCTGCGGCGAGATATTCCCCGTCAGCGCATGGAGATCGGCGAGGAAGAACAGACATTCTCCCTGGTCCTGCATCGCCACCCAGTTCTTGATCGCCCCCAGATAGTTGCCGAGGTGCAGATTGCCGGTGGTCTGAATGCCGGAAACGACGCGCATAGATATTCCTTCCACGCCCGGGCTGACCGTTCGGCCTTTGGACGGGCCGCGGGTCCGAGACGGCGGGGACGCAGCCGCACGATGATGTCAGGGACGGGGCCGTGTAGCGGGTGGGGTGGGCGAGGGGTAGGCATTTCGTGACGAGTGGGCTGGAGCGCCTGATCGCCCTTCCAGTTCCCCGGCCTTCGCCGGGGAACTGGAAGGGCGAGTGCACTCTCTCTTCTCCGTCATCCCCGCGCAGGCGGGGATCCATTCTGGCTGGCTTCTCGAAAGGAGCCGTCACGGCAATGCCAATGGATTCCCGCCTTCGCGGGAATGACGAAAATAAGAGGGATCAGGCCCGCCGCCGCCGCACCAGCGCCTTCAGATCCGAAACCCGGAAGGCCCGCGTCACGAAGCACGCCACGAAATAGATCGCCACGCCCGCGCCCACCAGCACCACCAGCGCCGCGTAGCGCTGCCACAGCAGCCCGCTCAGCCAGGGATCGAGCAGCCCCTCGAAGCCGAAAATCGCCGCACCCATCAGCACCGCGGCCAGCGCCAGCCGCGGCAGCCGGCGCCGCAGCTGCGCGTCCGCCACGAAATGCCCGCGCTTCTTCAGCTCGGCATAGAGCATCCAGACATTGACGGTGGAGGAGAGGGCGGTCGCCAGCGGCGGGCCGATATGGCCGATCAGCGGGATCAGCGCGAGATTGGCCACGATGTTCACCGCCACCGAGATGGTGGCGAAGCGCACCGGCGTCTTCGTATCCTGCCGGGCATAGAAGCCCGGGGTCAGCACCTTGACCAGCACATAGCTCGGCAGGCCGATCGAGAAGCCGGCCAGCGCCCAGGCGCATTTCACCGTGTCGTCGGCGGTGAAGTGTCCGTACTGGAACAGCCCGCGCACGATCGGCTCGGCGGCGACGATCAGCGCGACCATCGCCGGCAGGGTCAGGAACAGCGCGAGCTCCATGCCGCGATTCTGCGTCTCCATCGCCTCGGCGTCCTTGCCGGCGCCGAGCAGCCGCGAGACGGTCGGCAGCAGGATGGTGCCCAGCCCGATGCCGATCATGCCGAGCGGCAGCTGGTTGAGCCGGTCGGCATAATAGATGAACGAGATCGAGCCTTCGCCGAGCAGATAGCCCGAAAGCGCGGTCGAGATGACCAGGTTGAGCTGCACCGCGCCGGCGCCGAGCGCGGCCGGCAGGATCAGCTTCATCAGCCTTTTCACTTCGGGATCGAGCCGGGGCAGGCGGGGGCGCAGCGACACGCCGGCGGCGCGGCAGGCGAACCACAGCCACAGCAATTGCACCACGCCGCCCAGCGGCACCGCGATCGCCTGGGCCCGCGCCGTCTCCTCGGGCGTGCCGTGGAAGACGAACAGCGCCGTCACCATCGCGATGTTGAGCAGGATCGGCGCGGCGGCGTTGACCCAGAATTTGTCGAGCGAATTGAGGATTCCGCCCAGCAGCGATGCCAGGCAGATCAGCATCAGATAGGGGATGGTGATCCGGCTCAGCTCGACCGCGAAGGCGAACTGGTCGTGCGTCGGCGCCTGCTTGTGGAAGCCGCCCGAGAGCAGGGCGGTGAGCGGCCAGGCGGCGGCGAGCATCACCACCGTCATCAGCGCCAGGATGGCGAACAGCACCGCCAGGGTGCGCTCGGCGAACTCGAAGGCCGGCCCGCGCTCGCCGTCATGCTCGGCGAGCTTGCGGTTGAACATCGGGATGAAGGCCGAGGAGAAGGCGCCTTCCGCGAAGAAGGCGCGGAACATGTTGGGCAGCCGGAAGGCGACCAGGAACGCGTCCGACGCGAAATTGGCGCCGACATAGCGCGCCTGCAGCGAATCGCGCACCAGCGCGAGCACGCGGCTGGCCAGGGTAAGCCCGCCGACCGAGCCCAGTGTGCGTGCGAGCTTCACTTCTTAAATCCTCCCCCAGCTTGCTGGGGGAGGGGGACCGCGACGCGCAGCGTCGTGGTGGAGGGGCGGCGGTGGAACACCGCCGGCTTCGCCCTCGGCCCCTCCACCATTCGCTTTGCGAATGGTCCCCCTCCCCGAGACAAGCTCGGGGAGGATTTGAGAACCGTCACCCCCGGATACTCCTCAGGCTTCGCCTGCCACTTCGCCGGTCAGGCCGCCTTCGTTCACGGCGCGCTGCTGCAGGTAGATGCCGCCGAAATCGATCGGCTCTAGCATCAGCGGCGGGAAGCCGCCGTCGCGCACCGCGTCGGCCAGCACGCGGCGGGCGAACGGGAAGAGCAGGCGGGGAGCCTCGCCGAGCAGGAACGCGTCGAGCGCTTCGCCCTCGGGCACGTTGCGGATGCCGAACAGGCCGGCATAGGCCAGGTCGACGATGAACGCGGTCTGGCTCTCGGCGGTGGCGCGCACTTCGATCTTGAGCACGACTTCGAACACTTCGTCGGCAACCTTGCCCGAGCCGATGTTGAACTGCACGTCGATCGCCGGAGCCGTCTGGCTCTGGAAGATGGCCGGCGCATTCGGGTTCTCGAACGAGAAGTCCTTCACATACTGCGACAGCAGGCCGGCGGCCGGGGTGGTGTCCACACCGTTGGCTGCGGGCTCGCCGAATTCGGCGATCGTGTCGTTCTCGGCCATTTCAACTACCTCTTTATCCGGAAAGTTTCACGCTGTTGAAGCGTTGGATCGGTTGCGCGCCTAGCAGGCGGGCGCACGTGTTTCAATTCCCACGGATTGCCCGGATTTGAAACGCGCGCCGCTTAGGCCTATGTTAACCGGCGAAGCGTTTGGAGGCGTAGTGTACACGATAATCTTGTTCGCAATGGTGGCCGGGTTCCTGGCACTCCGACTCTATGCCGTGCTCGGCAAGCGCACCGGTCATGAGCAGGCGCTGCCCAAGCCCAGCGAAGAGCGCGTGGCGGTGCCGCCGGCGCAGCGCACCATCGATCAGGCGCCCGAAGCACGCGACATCAATCCGCGCGTGATCGAGACGGGTGCCGAGAGCGGGCTCAAGGCCGTGATCGCCGCCGATTCCAGCTTTGACGTCGCCCAGTTCATCGATGGCGCCAAGAGTGCGTACAAGATGATCCTCGAGGCCTTCTGGAAGGGCGACGAGGATACTCTGGCCTGGCTGGTCGAGGACGATGTCCGCGCCGGCTTCTCGCAGGCGATCGCCGATCGCAAGGCCGCCGGCCATGTGCTGGAGAATCGCCTGGTCGCGATCGAGCGTGCGATCATCTCGGACGCGGTGGTCGAGGGCAAGAGCGCCCGCATCACCGTGCGCTTCGATGCCGATATCGCGGCGGTCACCCGCGACGCGGACGGCAATGTCATCGCCGGCTCGCTGAGCGATGCGGTCGAGACGCACGACATCTGGACGTTCGCCCGGAGTCTCCGCAGCAACGATCCCAATTGGAAGCTCGTCGAAACCGACGAAGCCTGAGGGGGCAGCACATGCGTATCTGGGGGGGAGTCGCGCTCGCGGCGTTGTTGGGCGCCTGCTCGGGTGGTGTGGTGCCGCGTTCGGTCGAGCCGGGCTATGCGCCGCCGCCGTCCCGCGAAGTCCCGCGCGAGCGTCCACGTGACAGCAGCCGCGTGGCCGAGCCGCATGGCAATCCCGCCGTCCGCCAGCCGATCCCGGCCGTGCCGCTCGCTGCCTATCCGGCGCCGGCCGCGCCCGCCGGCACGCTGACTGCGGCCTCGGCCGGGCTGATCCCGGGGCCGGCCTTCGATTCGCTGCCGCTGAGCGACGATGCGGCGGCGCGCGCGCTGGTCGCGTTCCGGCTGAGCTGCCCGTCGCTGGTGCGTCGCACCGATGTCAGCGGCCTTACCCAGGGCCGTGACTGGCAACCCGCCTGCGACGCCGCGAAAACCTGGCCCGAACGCGATTCCCGCGCCTTCTTCTCTCGGTGGTTCGAATCCGTCCAAATAGCCGACGGGAGGGCTCAGGCGACCGGCTATTACGAGCCCGAGATCGCCGGCACGAAGCATCATCGCTCGGGCTATGGCGTGCCGGTCTATGCCAAGCCGGACGATATCATCGAAGTCGATCTGGGCCAGTTCTCGGCTGACATGAAGGGCAAGAAGATCCGCGGCCGTGTCGCGGGCAAGACCTTCATCCCCTATTACGACCGCAAGGAGATCGATCAGGGCGCGCTGGAAGGGCGCGGGCTGGAGATCGCCTGGGCGGCGGATCCGATCGAGCTGTTCTTCCTCCAGATCCAGGGTTCGGGCCGCCTGCGCGGGCCCGATGGCCAGGTGATGCGGATCGGCTTTGCGGGTCAGAACGGTCGCGAATATGTCGGCATCGGCGCGCTGATGCGCGATCGTGGCCTGCTCCAGCCGGGCAAGGCCTCGATGCAGGGCATCATGGAATATCTGCGCACCCATCCCGAGGAGGGGCGCCAGATCATGTGGGAGAACAAGAGCTATGTGTTCTTCCAGGAGCTGAAGGGGGCCGGGCCCAATGGTTCGCTGGGCCTGCCGGTCACCGGGCAGGTGAGCGCCGCGGTCGATCCCAAGTTCATTCCGCTGGGCGCGCCGGTGTTCCTCTCGATGGATCGGGCCGAGGCCAATGGCCTGTGGATCGCGCAGGATACCGGCGGGGCGATCAAGGGGCCCAACCGCGTCGATACCTTCTGGGGCGCGGGCGATGATGCGCGCGCGATCGCGGGCGGCATGAACTCGCGCGGCACGGCCTGGCTGCTGCTGCCGCTGGGCACGCTCAGCCGCTTGGGCGGTGCGCCGATCGCCGGGGCGCCGACGCCGACCCGCCAGCGGTGAGGCGCCTCGCGCCCGAGGAAGCGGCGCTGTGGAAACGGGTGATCGCCAGCGTCACCCCGCTTGCGGCACGTCCGGTCAAGTCGGTCGAGGCGCTCGATAAGCCGACAACGCCGGCACCGCTGCCGATACCGGGCGCGCCCAAGGTGAAGGGGCGGGTGCCGCCACTGCGCGCGCCCGCGCCGACGCCACCGCCGGCGCGCAGGGTGGCGGCCAATACCCTCGACGCGTCCTGGGATCGCCGCCTGTCGCGCGGTCTGGTCTCGCCTGAATCGACGGTCGACCTGCACGGCCACACGCTATCCTCGGCCTATGACCGGCTCGATTTCGGGCTCGAGGTCGCGATCGGGCGTGGCGATCGCGTGCTGCTGCTCGTCACCGGCAAGCCGCCGCGTCCGGAATCCGAGCGGCCGCATGCACGCGGCGCGATCCGCGCGGCGGTGGGCGACTGGCTCGCCTCGTCGCGCCATTCCGATCGTATCGCTGCCGTAAGAACCGCGCATCCGCGCCACGGCGGAGCCGGTGCACTCTACATCGTGCTGCGCCGCCCCCGGGAAAATTCTTAACTTCTGTCTGCCATGTTTCCGGGGGTCGAGGTCGGGATTCGCCGGTCTCCGAGGGATTCCTGGGGGGAAGAGCGAGCGCAGTGGAAGGATTTTCGCTCAAGAGCCGTGCGATAGCCTTCGCGATGTGCGCCGGTGCGGTGGCGTTCATCCTTGCGCTGGCTGCTGCCTCCACCCCTGGCATGATCACCGTCGAGACCGCCGGTCGCGCGCTGATCGCCGCGATTGTCTGCGGCGTGATGTGCTGGGCCTCGGCCGAGCGCAGCATCGCCTCCACCGCCGAAGCCATCGACGCCGCGATCGAGCGCCTCCAGGGTGCCGCCAATGGCGATCTCCAGAGCGGCATCCCGCCCCAGGTGCATGAATCGGTGCCGACCCTGGCGCGCGCCATGGACGGGCTGTTCCGCCAGCTCCACGCCAATCTGGAAAGCGTCCAGCGGCTCGCGATGTTCGATCCGGTGACCTCGCTGCCCAACCGCACCAATTTCCGGCGTACCGCCGAGCGCATGCTGTCGGACCTGCCGCCGGGCGCGGTCGCGGTGCTCTTCTTCATCGATCTCGATCGCTTCAAGCATGTCAACGACACGCTGGGCCATGCCACCGGCGACGCGCTGCTCGGCATGGTCGCCAATCGCCTGCGCGCGGTCGCTGATCGCTTCGCCGCCGAAGCCGATGCACGTCCGCCGCTGATCGGCCGACTGGCCGGCGACGAGTTCACCATGTTCTTCCCGGCGCTGCGCAATGTGCGGGAAGCCGAGCGGATCGGCCGCGGCATCCTTTACGCACTGTCCGAACCGTTCGATCTGGCCGACCAGGAAGTGTCGATCGGTGCCTCGATCGGCATCGCGCTGCGCCCGGAGCACGGTACGACGCTGCACGACCTGATGCGCGCCGCCGATGCCGCCATGTACCATGCCAAGGCGATGGGCCGTGGCCGCGCCGAGCATTTCACCGAGATTCTCGCCGCCGAGATCGCCGAACGCGCCCGGCTGGAAAGCGACCTGCGCGAAGCGGTCGACAAGGACCAGTTCACGCTCGTCTACCAGCCCCAGGTCTCCGCCACGGATGGCCGCATCGTTGCCGCCGAGGCGCTGCTGCGCTGGCGCCATCCGGACGGGCTCAAGATGCCCGGTGCCTTCATCCAGCGCGCCGAGGAAACCGGCCTGATCGTCGAGATCGGCGAGTGGGTGGTGGAGAGCGTTGCCGAGACCATTTCGCGTTGGGGCCGCCTCGGCATCCAGCAGCGCATGGCGGTGAACATCAGCCCGCGCCAGCTCGATCATGCCAGCTTCTTCCGGATGCTGCGCGAGGCGATGCTGGCGGCCAATGCGCCGGCCAACCTGCTGGAGCTCGAAATCACCGAGACGCTGGCGATGCACTGCTCCAGCGAAGTGCTCGAGGCGATCGCGCTGCTGCGCCACGACGGCGCGACCATCGCCATCGACGATTTCGGCACCGGCTATTCGAACATCGCGCGCCTGCGCAGGCTGCCGATCGACCGGATCAAGCTCGATCGCAGCCTGATCGAGCATGTCGCCGACAGCGCCGAGGCCCGGACCATCGCCCAGGCGGTGATCGGTCTGATCCACGGCCTGAACTGCGAAGCGGTGGCCGAGGGCATCGAGACCGAGGACCAGGCGACCGTGCTGCGTGTCATCGGCTGTGACGTGCTCCAGGGCTATGCGGTGGCGACGCCGATGGAGGAGGAAGCCTTCCTCGAATGGGCACGCGGCGTAGAGCCGCAGCGCATCGCGGGCTGAGGTTCCCCATTTCGTCGTGCTGAACTTGTTTCAGCATCCAACGGGCATCGAGTTACAGCGCAAGAGCCGCTTGTCTTTCGTCTGCCGATAGCTGGACCCTGAAACAAGTTCAGGGGGACGGTTGGCTCTCAGACCACCGCGCGCCTTAAAATCTCCTCGTACACATCCGTCAGCGCCTCCAGGTCGGCGAGCGCCACGGCTTCGTCGAGCTTGTGCATCGTCGCGTTGAGCAGGCCGAACTCGACCACCGGGCAGAGCTTCGACAGGAAGCGCGCGTCGGAGGTGCCGCCGGTAGTCGAAAGCTCCGGGATCACTCCCAGCTTAGCCTCGATCGCGCCGGCGACCAGCGTGGAGAGCTCGCCCGGCTCGGTGAGGAAGGCCTCGCCATAGACGCGCCCCTTGACGATGCCCAAGGGCGCGTGGCGCTGCACGATCTCCTCGATCCGCGCGATCAGGTCGGGGCCATATTGCTGGTCGTTGAAGCGGATGCTGACCCGCGCCTGCGCCTCGCCTGGAATGACGTTGGTAGCGGGATTGCCCACGGTAAGGTCGATGATCTCGATGTTCGAGGGCTGGAACCAGGCATTGCCCTCGTCCAGCACGATCGCATCGATCTCGGCCAGCGCGCGGACGAGGCGCGGGACCGGGTTGTCGGCTAGGTGCGGGTAGGCGACATGTCCCTGCCTGCCCGGCACGACGATATCGATCACCGTCGAGCCGCGGCGGCCGATCTTGATCATGTCGCCGAGGCGGTGCTGCGAGGTCGGCTCGCCGACCAGGCAGAGGTCGGGCAGCAGGCCGCGCTCGGCCATCCGTTCGATCAGGCGCGGCGTGCCGAAGGTAGCGGGGCCTTCCTCGTCGCCGGTGATGATCAGCGTGGTCACGCCGCCTTCGACTTGCGCCGCCGCGGCGACGAAGGCGGCGATCGCACCCTTCATGTCGACGGCACCACGGCCGTAGAGCAGGTCGCCACGGATTTCGGGTGCGAAGGCGCCGCTGGTCCAGCCCTGGCCCGGCGGCACCACGTCGAGATGGCCGGCAAAGGCGAAGTGGCGACCGCTGGTGCCGCGCACCGCGAGCAGGTTCTCCACCGGCCCGTCCGGCGCCTCGCCTTCGATGAAGCGCTCGACCTTGAAGCCGAGGGGGAGGAGGGCTGCCTCCAGCACATCGAACACGCTGCCCCGCGCGGGGGTAACGCTCTCGGCTGCGATCAGGGCCTTGGTCAGTTCGATTGCGTCGGGCAAGATGGTCTCCGGCATTGGTGGAGGCGACATTGCCCAAGCTCGATCTCGATACAATCCCGCAGACCAATGCGACCGGCTATCCGGCCGAATTTGCCGGGCCGGTGCAGGGGCGCTGGTATCGCCGGCTGGCGCCTGCAAGCGGGATCAGCGATTTCGGGTTCAGCCATGTGACGCTGGAGCCCGGCGCCTGGTCCGCGCAGCGGCACTGGCACGAAGGTGAGGACGAGTTCGTCGTGATGCTCGCCGGCGAGGCGGTACTGGTCGATGACGGCGGTGAGGTGCTGATGCTGCCGGGCGACATTGCCGCCTTTGCCAAGGGCGACGGCAACGGCCATGTCCTTCAGAACCGCAGTGATGCGCCCTGCGTCTATGTCGCGGTGGGCAGGCCGTCCGCCAGCGACTGCCATTATCCGGACATCGACATGCACCTGCCGGCCGGACAGGGCTTCCGGCGCAAGGACGGGAGCGCGTTCTGATCCCCACGCTCCCAGATGCAGTGGGTCAGTTGCAGCCGTAATAGATCTCGTCGGTGTAGAGAGTGCGCGCGCCGACATGGACGAAATGACCGTCGCAATAGACCACGTTATGCCCAACGATGTTGGTGTGGTTCTCGTCGTCATAAAATACGACGACATATTCCTGCTGACCGTGCATCGCCTGTGCCGGGAGCGTGGTGCTGGCGGTAAGAACTGCAAACAGGCCAGCGATTTTCAGAAGATTCTTCATGCGCAGACTCCTCGTTACTGGAAGCCTGCATCAGGCATCGGACCGGGGTCCGGATCAATCCGGAACCCGGTCCGAAGTGGTTCAGAGGATCAGCGCCTTCATCTTGGCATAGCGGTTCTTGCGGTCTTCCCAGCCATTGGGATCCTTGGTGGAGGTCGGGTTTCCGCGGTTGATGCCGTTGGAGACGGCCATGAGATTATCCTTGTCGGCCCATTCGTTGAGGCTGCAATTGTCCCAATAGGCGCAGAAGGCGAGCAGGCCGAGTGACCAGACTTCCAACAGCTCGGGATTGCTTTCCAGGTCGATACCCAGCTTGCGGCCATAGAGGCGGTAGTTGGCGCGGCCGGTGAGCTGGCCGGGGCCGCGGCCGAGATAGCGCAGGCCGTCACCCGGTTGGTCGTTGCCCAGCGCGGCGTTCATCTCGTACTTCTTCTGCGCGGCAGTCGGCCCCCAGATCTCGCGATTGTACAGGAAACCGCCGCTCTCATGTGCGCACTGCGCCATGAAATGGGCCAGGCGCAGGCCGTTCTCAACCAGGCCATAGGTGCGGAAATGGACATTCGCGGCGAGCCCCAGCTCGGGCGCGATCTTCGCCGGTGCGCCGGCCTTGGCGAACAGTGCCGCAAGCGTGCCGCGTCCCAGCGCGCCATCGGCGGTCACGCCCAGCCGCTCCTGCAGCTTCTTTACATCGAACATGGATTATTCCCCCCGGTTGATCCCTGCGACCCGGTGGAAACTTGTTGGGGGAGCCTGCGCGCAGCGAGGGCGCTGCGCAAGAGAGGATCAGACCGGATCGGCTTCGAATTGCTGGATCACCCACTCTTCCTCCTGCGCGCCGGCGATCCAGTCCTGCATGAAGGGATGCTGGAGCACCGCGTTCATATAGGCGGGGGCGAAGCGGGCGACCGGGAGCGAATAGGTGACCAGCCGGGTCACGACGGGCGCGAACATGATGTCCGCCGCGCCGAACTCGCCGAACAGGAACTGGCCGTCACCGCCGAAGCGGGCGCGGGCCTGGGCCCAGAGCTCCATGATCCGGCCGATATCCTGGATCACGTCGGCGTCGGGAGTCTTGGGCGGATAGACCTGGCGGATGTTCATGCTGTGCTTGCGGCGCAGCGCCGCGAAGCTGGAATGCATCTCGGCTGCCATCGAGCGGGCCATGGCGCGCGCCGCGGGCTCGGTCGGCCAGAACTTCGTGTTGCCGGTCTTGTCGTTGAGATACTCGACGATCGCCAGGCTGTCCCACACCACGGCATCGCCGTCCCACAGGATCGGCACCTTGCCCGAGGACGGGGCGAACTCGTCGCCCTCGCGGCGCTTCTCCCAGGCATCATCGTACAGCGGCACCACCACCTCCTCGAAGGGGAGGCCCGCTTGCTTGCAGGCGAGCCAGCCGCGCAGCGACCAGGAGGAATAGGCCTTGTTGCCGATATAGAGCTTCATGCGGCCGGGATAGCGGGCAGGTGCGCCGGGGGCAATCGTCGGGCGCGGACCAGTCGAAACGGTGTCATCGCTGTCTTGCCAACGTAACGAAATCCTTCGAATGATTTGCGGGGATTAGGGGGGATTCATGCGTAGCTGTCTGCTCGTGTCGTCCGCGTTGGCGGCGTTCGTTCTCGGTATGGGCGTTTCCGAAGGTGCTTCCGCGCAGACGGCGTCCGCCGCCGCGCCGGTACCGGCCACGGCTTCACTGCCCCGCGTTGTTCGCTACGATACCGAGGTTTTCGCCGAGCTGCCTGCGGTCGAGGCGCCCGTGCTTTCGCCCAAGGGCGACAAGGTGGCGGCCCGCATCGCGGTGAACGGTGTCCAGTATTTCGGCGTCTTCTCGGTCGAAGGCGGCAAGCCGGCGATCATTGCGCTGGGGGATACCGATCTCAACTGGTGGAAATGGGTGAACGACGAGTGGCTCGTCGTCGGCATCGGCCAGACCGTGCCGGTCGAGGACGAGGAATGGTACCTCACGCGCGCCTATGGCGTGCGCGCCGACGGCACCAAGCTGGTGAAGCTCAACAAGGAAACGGCCGGCCAGAACGCATCGGACCTGATCTGGGTCGCGCGCGACGGCACGCCGCGCATCCTGCTCGGCTCGCAAAACTCGATCTATGGCAGCCAGCCGGACTTCTGGCCGCGCGTGGACGAGATCGACGTCACCAACGGCCGGGCCCGGCGCGTCCAGCCCGGCATGGCGGGGGTATGGGACTGGTATGCCGACGGCAATGGCGTGGTCCGCATGGGCTATGGCCTTTCCGACGACGGCCGCAAGCGTCGCCTCTATTATCGCCAGCAGCGCGGCGAGAATTTCAAGGTGATCGACAAGGCCACCTCGATCCATGACTCGATCGAGATGCCGACGTTGTTCCTCAGCGATCCGACAAAGGCGCTGATCATCGGCGACGATGCGGATGGGTTCTCGTCGCTTTACGAATATGACTTGACCAAGCTGGAGCGTGGCAAGCAGCTGTTTGCCTCGAAGGGCTATGACATCGACGGCATCCGGATCGATGGCACCGGCTTCGGCTATCTCGGCATCGACGTGACGCGCGACAAGCCGGGCATGGTGTGGACCGATCCCTCGATGGTCGCGCTGCAGGCGAAGCTCGACGGGATGATCAAGGGCGGCTCGCCTGAGATCGTCTCGATGAATCGCGATCGGAGCGTCGTGGTCGTCCGGGCCGGCTCGGCCTCGGCGCCGGGCGGCTATTTCCTGTATCGCGCGGCGGACGGCTCGATGACGTCGATCGGGAGCGTCAACAACACGATTGGCATGCGGCTGCTCCATCGCGTGAAGACGATCCGCTACAAGGCGCGGGACGGGCTGGAGATCCCGGCGGTGCTGACGCTGCCGGTGGGCGATCCGCACAACGCGCCGCTGATCGTCATGCCGCACGGTGGCCCCTATGCCCGCGATACCGAGGAATGGGACTGGTGGGCCCAGTTCATGGCCGATCGCGGCTATGTGGTGATCCAGCCCAATTATCGTGGATCCTCGGGCTATGGCACCAAGTTCACGCGCAAGGGCCAGGGGCAATGGGGCCTGGCGATGCAGGACGATCTGGACGACGCGGTGACCGCGCTCGCGGCGCAGGGCATCGCGGATCCCAAGCGGGTCTGCATGGTCGGCGCTTCCTATGGCGGCTATGCGGCGATGCGTGCGGCGCAGCGGGACGGATCGCGTTATCGGTGTGCTGTATCCTATGCCGGCGTGTCGGACCTGAACCGCATGCTGCGCTTCAACGGCAATTTCCTGGGCTCGGGGGCCCGGCAGGACTGGCTGCGGCAGCAGGTGGGGGATCTCAAGGGCGTTTCACCGCTCAACTTTCCCGAGCAATTCTCCACACCGATCCTGATCGTGCATGGCAAGGAAGACAAAAGAGTACCCGTCTCGCAATCGCGGCTGATGGCCAAGCGCTTGAAAGAAGCCGGAAAGAATGTAACCTATATCGAACAGCCGGAGGGCGATCACCACTTCACCCGTGAAGCGGATCGGTTGCAGTTCCTGAAGGCGCTCGAGGCGTTCCTGGCCAAATACAACCCGATCTGAGCTTGCTGCATATGCATGATGCACGCACATGATGCATATGCAGCGTTGTGAAGCTTGCTTGATGCATATACACGATGTGTATGCATCAAGATTCGTTGCCCTCGGTCTGTGCCTGCACGCTGCTGCGCAAGGCCTCCCGCGTAATCGGCCGTGTCTATGACGAGGCGCTGGCCAGTCATGGCATGTCCATCGGCCAGTTCGCCATCCTGCGGCATATCTCGCGGGGCGAACCCCTGGCGCTCAGTCGGCTGGCCGAGCAGCTCGAGATGGATCGCAGTTCGCTCTACCGGGCGCTGACCCCGCTGGAGAAGCGGGGCTGGGTTCGGACGGCGGCCGGGGAGGGGCGCAGCAAATGCGCCTCGCTCACCTCCGAGGGCAAAGCGGCAATGCATGCTGCCGAGCCCGACTGGAGCGCGATCCAGCACCGCGTGGAGGATGAGGCCGGTGCAGCGCTCTGGAAGGTGCTGCGGGCCGGGCTCGAAAGCTTCACCCAGAGCGTCGAGCGTGCAGGGGGGCGGGCATGATCGCGCTGCTTTCCCGCATGCCCTTCGGCACGCGCGGCTATGCCGGCATTGTCGCGGCGATCACCTTTGTCGCGCTGCTTGTCTCCGCCGGGCTGCGATCGGCGCCTGGGGTGATGATGTTGCCGCTGGAGCAGCATTTCGGCTGGGACCGCGCGACGATTTCCGCCGCCGCTGCTATCGGCATCTTCCTCTACGGACTGGTCGGCCCCTTCGCCGCGGCGCTGATGCTCAGCGTCGGGATCAAGCGGACCATGCTGGGCGGTCTGGTACTGATGTCCGTGGCGACCTTTGCCAGCCTCTGGATGTCCGAACCCTGGCAATATGTGCTGAGCTGGGGCGTGGTTTCGGGCGTGGGCAGCGGTGCCGTCGCCTCGGTGCTGGGCGCTGCGGTGGTCAATCGCTGGTTCGCGACGCGCCAGGGTCTGGTGATGGGCATGCTGACCGCGAGCACCGCCACCGGCGCGCTGGTCTTCCTGCCGCTGCTTGCCTGGCTGGCCGAGGGCGGAGCGTGGCGGCCGGTAGCGCTCGCCGTGTCGATCGCGGCGGCTGCGGTGATCCCGTTCGTCCTGCTGTTCATGCCCGAGCATCCGCAGGATGTCGGCGTGCGGCGCTTCGGTGAGACCGATGCCAGCGCGCCGCCGCCGCCGATGAAGCAGGCCGCGACGCCGGGGCTCGCCTTCACCGCGCTGTTCCGTGCTTCGAAGAGCATGACCTTCTGGCTGCTCTTCGGTACCTTCTTCGTCTGCGGGCTGACCACCAACGGGCTGGTCGGCACCCATCTGATCGCATTTTGCGGTGACCATGGCATCGCGCCGGTGCAGGCCGCCGGGCTGCTCAGCCTGATGGGTCTATTCGATCTGTTCGGCACCACCGCCTCGGGCTGGATGACCGACCGCTATGATCCGCGCAAGCTGCTGTTCGTCTATTACGGGCTGCGCGGCCTCTCGCTACTGGCGCTGCCCTTCCTTGATTTCAGCGCATCAAGCCTGCTGCTCTTCGCGATCTTCTACGGGCTCGACTGGATCGCGACGGTGCCGCCGACGGTAAAGCTGGCCAATGTCCATTTCGGCGAGCGCGATGCCCCGATCGTGTTCGGCTGGGTGATGGTCGGCCACCAGATCGGCGCGGCGACCGCGGCGTTCGGCGCCGGTGCCGTGCGGGCCTGGACCGGGACCTATACGCCGGCCTTCCTGGTGGCTGGCGCTTTCGGGCTGGTTGCGGCGGTGGCGATCCTCGCGGCGCGGGCGCAGCGGCCGGAAGCGGAACCGGCGCTGGCTTAGGCCGCCCGCAGCGTTTCGAGAAAGCTGCGCATTTCGCCGAGCAGGCGGCGGGCCTGGCCGACCAGCTCGTCGGTTGCGGCATCCATCTCCGCCGTCGTGCGGGCGGCGGCGTCGGTCGCGGCTTCGGCGTTGGCGGCGCCGGTCTGGAGATCGGCGGTAAGCGCGGCGGCGGTGCCGGCATAGCTCTGGATCGAACGGATCACGTCGCCCTGGTTGGCGATCGCCTGGCCGACGGCATCGCCGACCTCGCCGATCCGATCGAAGCTTTCGCGCATCTCGCCGACGATCGAGGTGGTCGCATGGACCGCGCCGATCATGCGCTCGAGCTGGGCGCGGATGTCGCCGGTCGCGGTGGCGGTCTGGGCGGCGAGGCTCTTCACCTCCTGGGCGACGATCGCGAAGCCGCGACCCGCTTCGCCGGCGCGGGCTGCCTCGATACTGGCATTCAGGGCGAGCAGGTTGGTGCGTGCCGCGATCTCGGCGATCATGTCGGCAATGCTGCCGACGCTGGCACTATGCTCGGCGAGCGTGCCGAAGCGCGCATCGGCGGAGCGGGATAGGGCGTGGAGATGCGCCGTCGTCTCGCTCTGCGCGGCGATACTCGCCTCGACCGTAGCCAAGGTACGGCTGAGATTGGCCGATTCCTCGAACAGCGTGGCGGCGCCGGTATCGGCGCGGACGGCGCGGCCGGCGACGCCGCGGATCTCGTCGCGGGTCGTCATGGTGGTGCCGGCGAGCCCTTCGGCCGAGACACGGGTCTGTTCGGCGGCAGCGGCGAGCTCGCTGATCGCGGCGATGAACTGGCTTTCGAAGCGATCCGCGATGCGGGCGATCTCGGCGCGGCGCTCGCGTTCGGCATCGACCTGGGCGCGGTGGCGGGTCTCGGCGGCGGCGGCGACTTGCTGCAGTTCCTCCTGCTGCGCCGTGGCGCGGAGCAGGTCACGCTCGCTGGCGGCGCGGGCCAGTGCCTCGCCCTGGGCGAACTGCTCGCTGACAAGAGCCGCCTGGCCGATCACGGTGCGGGCGAGCAGGGCGACGAACACCGCCAGGAAGACGAACACGCCGGCCGGGATATTGGCGAAGATGGCGTAGAGCGCGCAGATCACCACCGCGATGCCCAGCCAGGCTAGGCTGGCGGGCGGGAGCGGGGCATAGCGCAGCGCGCCGATCGCGACGACACCGGCAAGCGCGGTGGTGGTGACGATCAGCTCCTGGCTGGTCGCGCCCAGGCCGATCGTGGCGAGAAACAGGAACCAGCCGAGCGAGACCGACGCCGCCTCGATCACCGTGGCGCGGAGCGTGGCGGCGGGATCGTCCACCCGCCAGTCGCTGCGCTTGCCGTCGCGCCAGCGGACCAGCACGGCGACATTGATCGCGAGATGGAGGGCCAGCGCGGCAATGTGCCAGGCCATGAAGCCATTGGCGTGGATCATCACTGCCAGGGTGATGCTGACGAAGACGCTGGCGATGAAGGAAACGGGGTAGCCGCGCTGGATGGCGATGCTGTGGGCGCGCATCAGCGTGGGCGGCAGCGCCGCCCATTTGTCCCAGACCGCGCCTTTGAGCGCGTTTCCGTCCAGCTCTCCCATCCGGCCAGCAAATAGCCGGACATGGTTACCATCACGTTTACAGTCGCAGATGGATGCCGCGGCGGTGAAGCGGGATGAGCAGGGCGAGCACCACCAGCAGCATCCCCAGCGCGAACAAGAAGGAGGCGAGGAGCAGGTTGCCGGGCAGCAGCGCCGCCAATCCCTCCCATGCCCAGGCCTGGAAGCCCGAGCGCATCGCGGCGAGCGAGAGCAGCAGCGACAGGAGATAGCCGAGGATAGCGTTCATCCCCAGCACGTCGAGCGGCCAGAGCATTGTGCGGACCGCAGCGCTGCGCGCGGCGACGATGCAGGCGGCGAAGATGATGCCCGACAGGCCAGAGGTGAGCAGCGCGAAGCTGCTGGTCCACAGCTTCTTGTTGAGCGGCAAGGCGAAGGACAGGGCATAGCCCAGCGCGGCAAGCGCGATGCCGGCGATCAGGATGCGCAGCGTGGCGCGTTCCGGCGCCGCCTTCCAAAGCAGGGCCGCGAGCATGCCGAGCAGGACGTTGACCAGCGCGGGCAGGGTGGAGAGCAGCCCTTCCGGATCATAGACGATGTTGCCCGCCGCATCGGTGCCGAAGCGATACATGTGATGGGTGGTGACCGTGATCCGATCGATATAGCCGGCCAGATTGCCGGCGGGGCTGAGGTCGCCGGCGGCATAGCCGGGGGCGGGGACGAAGGCCAGCAACGCCCAATAGCCGATGAGCAGGACAAGGCTGGCGATGCCGATGGCTGCGGCGCCGAGATGGGCGCGGCCGTCGGCGTGCTTGCGGGCGGTGAGGATCGCCAGCGCGGCGGCGAGGCCATAGCAGAGGCCGAGGCGAGGAAGGACGCCGAACACCCGGAAGTCGGCCAGTCCCGGCCGCGCCAGCATCTGCCAGGCCCAGCCGATCAGGATCAGCAGCAAGGTGCGCCGCGCAATGCGGCTCCACAGCGCGCCATCGACCTTGCGCGGGAAGGAGAGGCCGAGCGCCACGCCCATCGCGCAGAGAAAGGCCGGGAAGACGAGGTCGGTCGGGGTGAAGCCATGCCATTCGGCATGATCGAGCGGCCACCAGACATGATCCCAGCTGCCCGGCGTGTTGACGATGACCATGCAGGCCACGGTCAGACCGCGAAACAGGTCGAGCCCGCCGAGCCGTGCGGGTGCGCTGGGCGCGTCGTTCATTGGCGATCCCCTCCGATTGGGAAGAGTGTGGCGCGCTTGGCGGGCGAGGTCAAAAGGGGCGTCCTACACAAGGGGCGGGCGCGACTCGCCAAAGTACACAAAGTACAGGCCAGGAGCGGGTTTGCGCGGTCCGAATTTTGACCTCCTCGGCGGAAACGCGACGCATCTCGCAACAAGATTGCGCGGCCGCGATCCTATTTTTCCAACAAGGTGAAAGAGTGGCGCGGAGCTTCCGGTCGCTCGAACAATCAGGCCCGATCCTACATTGCAAGCGGGGCCGCTCAGGCCTTCACATAGACCCAGGCAGTGGTGCCGCTGGCGAGGGGCGCCTCGACGCGGACATAGTTCTCGCTTTCATAGACATCCGCTGCCGCCAGCTCGTCCGGCGACAGGCGGAAGACCTTGCCGGGGATCGGCGGCGCATCGGCATCGGGAACGAGGGCCAGATGGACCTCGATGCCGCTGGCTTCCAGCACGTCGGGATCGCGGATCGTGATCTCGATCTGCTTGTAGCCATGGAGCACATCGTCGCTGCCCTCGAGCAGCCGGCCGAACTGGCTCAACTGCACGCTCTCCAGCTGGAGCGTGCCATAGGAGAAGAGCAGGGCGCCGTCGGTCATCTGGCGCCGCGGCTCAACCGATCGCTTCCAGCACCGCCGCGCGCAACTCGGGGATGCCCATGCCCTTTTCGGACGAGGTGGCGATGATGTCCGGATGCGCGGCAGGGCGCTTGCGGGCTTCGGCCTCGGTGCGGGCGAAGACGTCGGCGAGCTCGGTCGCCTTGATCTTGTCCGCCTTGGTCAGGACGATGCGGTAGCTCACTGCCGCCGTGTCGAGCATGTCGAGGATGTCGTTGTCGACTTCCTTGATGCCGTGACGCGCGTCGATCAGCACCAGCGCGCGCTTGAGCACGTCGCGCCCGCGCAGGAAGTCGTTCACCAGGTAGCGCCACTGGCGGACCATGTCCTTGGGCGCCTTGGCGAAGCCATAGCCGGGCATGTCGACCAGGCGGAACTTCAGCGGTTCGCCCACGTCGAAGAAGTTCAGCTCCTGCGTGCGCCCCGGGGTGTTCGAGGTGCGCGCAAGGCTGTTCCGGTTGGTGAGCGCGTTGATCAGCGACGACTTGCCCACGTTCGAACGGCCGGCGAACGCGACCTCGGGCACCACCGGATTGGGGAGGTGCTCGAGCTTCGGTGCCGATTTGAGGAACGTGATCGGGCCGGCGAAGGTCTTCCGCGCAGCCTCGATCATGTCGTCGTCGAACGCGCTCACTTGGCGGGTGCTTCCTTCTTCATCGACTGCTTGAGCACCGGGTGGCGCGAGTAGAGCCACTGCTGCTGCAGGATGGTGATCACGTTGGAGGTGATCCAGTAGACCTGCAGGCCGACCGCGAACGGCGCCATCAGGAACATCAGCATCCACGGCATGATCGCGAACACCTGCTTCTGAACCTCGTCCATCGGCGCCGGGTTGAACTTCATCTGGAAGTACATCGACACGCCCAGCAGCACCGGGATCACGCCGATCGCCAGGAAGGACGGCGGGGTGAAGTGCAGATAGCCGAACAGGTTGAGGATCGTCGCCGGGTCCGGGGCCGAAAGGTCCCTGATCCAGAAGACGAAGGGCTGGTGGCGCATTTCGATCGTCAGCAGCAGCACCTTGTACAGCGCGAACATGATCGGGATCTGGAGCAGGATCGGGAGGCAGCCCGCGAGCGGGTTCACCTTCTCTTCCTTGTAGAGCTTCATGATCTCCTGCTGCTGGCGCTGCTTGTCGTCCTTGTAGCGTTCCTGCAGCGCCTTCATCTTCGGCTGGATGACGCGCATGCGCGCCATCGATTCGAACTGCTTGTGCGCGATCGGGAAGAGCAGGCCGCGGATGGTGATCGTCAGCAGGATGATCGCCACGCCGAAATTGCCGACCAGGCGGAACAGCCAGTCGAGATAGTAGAAGATCGGCTGCTCGATCATGCCGAACCAGCCCCAGTCGATCGCGCGGTCGAACTGCACGATGCCGAGCTTGGACTGATAGGCTTCGAGCTGCTTCACTTCCTTCGCGCCGGCGAAGAAACGGCTCGAGTAGCTGACCTGCTTGCCGGGCGCGAGGTTGAGCGGCTCGGCGAGGCTGTAATCGGCCTGGTAGGTCTGCTTGGCGGTGCCGCGCTGCTGGAGCGAGACGGGCACGCGCTGATCGGGGACGAGCGCGGTCAGCCAGTAATGGTCGCTATAGCCGACCCAGCCGCCGGTGGTGGAGAGCTGGGTGGGCGTGCTCTCGATATCGCCCCAGTTGATGTACTTGGCGGCGCCCTGCGCGACGGCGATCGGGCCGACATGGGCGGCCCACTGGTCGACGTCCTTGGAGCGCTCGGCGCGCGAGACGAGCGCGAACGGGGTGACCGAGACCGGCGCCTGGCCGACATTCGCGACCGTCTGGCGGATCGTGAACATATAGTCCTGGTCGACCGAGAGATCGATGCGGAAGACCTGGCCAGTGGCGGTCTTGCTGGTCAGCGTCACCGGGGTGGTGGGGGTCAGCTTGGTCCCGCTGGCCTGCCACACAGTGTTCTGGTCCGGCGCCTGGACGCCGGCACCCTGCCACCCGAACTGGGCGAAATAGGCACCCTGCGCGCCGCTCGGCGAGAGCAGGCGGATCGGCGGGGAGTTCTTGGCCGTGGTCTCGGCGTAACCGAGGAGGACCAGGTCGTCGATCCGGGCGCCCTTGAGATTGATCGAGCCCTTGAGCGACGGCGTCTCGATCGCGACGCGCGGGCCGTCGGCCAGCACGATCGCGCGGTCGCGCAGCGCGGCGGGCGAATCGATGCCCGGCGTGGCGCCCGGCTTCGCAACCTGCTTGCCGTTCACCATCTGGGTGGAGGCCGCCTGCTGCTGCGGGAAGAACCAGTGCATGATCGCGGGCCACGCGAACAGCAGGAGTGCCGCGATTACCGCGAACAGCAGGAAATTCTTCTGGTCATCCTTCACGAACGATTTCCTCGGAAAAACTCTATGGCACCGGATCGTAGCCGTGCCCGCCCCAGGGATGGCAGCGAGCGATCCGCCGGATGGCGAGCCAGCTGCCTTTCATTGCCCCATAGCGGCGAAGTGCCTCGATTGCATAGGCCGAACAGCTCGGCTGGTAACGGCAGGTTGGCGGAAGCACCGCCGAAGGGCCGATCTGCCAGGCGCGCGCGAGCAGGATCAGGAGTTTCGCCATCATGCGTCGCGGTTCCCACACCCGTCACCCTGAACTTGTTTCAGGGTCCAACGTGCCGCGAACGAAAGGCAGGAGGTTCTGGCGATTCCCGTGCCGCGCGTTGGATGCTGAAACAAGTTCAGCATGACGAAGGAAGGGGTATTCACCGCTTGACCTTGCCCAGCGCCTTGACCAGCTCGGCCTTGAGATCGTCGAACGGGCGCTCGATGCCGCTATGTCTGCCGATCAGTACATGATCGGCGCCGGGCAAGCCGGATTCGGGCAGCACTTCGCGGACGAGCGCGCGGAACCGGCGCTTCATCCGGTTGCGGATCACCGCGTTGCCGACTTTCTTGGATACGGTAATGCCGACCCGCATGACCGGATCGGCATCGTCACGCGCGCGAACGATCAGGACAAAGCCGGGCATGGGAGCCCGCTTGCCTGCATTCGCTGCGAGATAATCCTTGCGCTGGGTGAGCCGGGTAAGACCCACCCCCGCACCGTCGGCGATTACGCCGACAGCTTGTTGCGGCCGCGGGCGCGGCGGGCACGGATCACGTTGCGGCCGCCCGGGGTCGCCATGCGGCTGCGGAAGCCGTGCCGGCGCGCACGCACCAGGTTGCTCGGCTGAAAGGTCCGCTTCATCGCTCATCCTCAAGTATCTAGAACGTAAAAGGGCCACCACAGGGGCGGCCGCGTGTCGGGTGCCCATAGTGGGGCGATTTGCGTGAGTCAACGCGTTGTGTTCCGCAAACCGAGCAGTTCCGCTTCCGCGCGGGCGATTTCGGCCTCCTTTTCGCGCAAGCGACGACGGCGGGCACTGCGCCGGCGCAGCGCCATGTCGGCATAATGCCCGAATCGCGGCCAGCGCTTCTTTGCCCGACAGAAGACCTTCTGCGCGCGAGCCGAGTTCTGGAGGACAAGCACCAGGCCGGCGGCGAAGACGAAGAGCCCGCCCGGGCCGGGCAGGATGCCGACCACCGGCGATACGGCGATCACCAATAGCCCCGTGACGAACAGGGCGGTGCGGAGGAAAGGGCTTCGTGCGCCTGCCATGAGGAGGAGGTGGGGAGTGTGTGTTGTGCCTGCAAGACACGTTGGAACGGTTGATCCTGGATTAGCCTTGTTTCGTCGCCGCATGACCGGCCTTCATCGCGGCGTCGTCGTTTGGTCGGGCCCGCGGTGGGCATGTCGCCGCCATGTTCCGCACGAACCGCATGCTCGCCCCGATGCTCCTCCTTTCCGCCTGCAGCGGCGGCGGAGGGGGCGGTGTCGTATCGCCGGCGCCGACCCCGACACCCACCGCATCCACATCTCCATCGCCGTCTCCCACGCCGTCGCCCACGTCGGCGCTGAGCGTTCGGGTTGCGCCGAGCAGCTTCTCGCTGCCGACCGATGCGACCCGTCACTATGGTTGCCAGGTGACCGGATCGAGCGACCAGAACTGCACCTGGACCGTGCAGGAAGCGAATGGCGGCACGGTTTCGGCGGCGGGGATCTATGCCGCGCCGGCGGTGCCGGGCGTCTATCACCTCGTCGCGAGAAGCGCGGCGGATCCGAATGCGACGGCGACCGCGACGATCACCGTGACCACGCCGGTCAACGACAGACCCTGGGTCACCGGCTATTATCTCGGCTATTACTGGGACTGGAGCTATCCGCCCGACAAGGTGGACGTGACGGCGCTTACCCACCTGATGTTCGCCCGCGTCGCGCCGGGCAGCGGGACGCTGGGCGGGCAGGCGGGGCAGGTCGTCAAGGGCGCCGGCACCGCGCACGACGCCGGCCTCTCACCGGACGGCGTCCGCAGCGTCGAGGACTATCTGGTCAAGCGGGCCCACGATGCCGGCAAGAAGGCGCTGCTCATGCTGGGCGGCGAGGGCGATGGCGACGGCTTCCTGCGCTCAAGCACCGATGCGGTGCGCGGGACCTTCGTGCGCAACCTTGTCGATTACCTCGTGGCGCATGACTATGACGGGATCGACGTCGACTGGGAGGATCGGCTCGAGGGCAGCGCGGCGCTGAAGGTCACGGGCGAGGAAGCCCGGCGGCGGGCGATCGCACTGATCACCGATCTGCGCGCCGAGGCGAACGCACGGCCGCGCTACCAGAATGGCCGGCGCTTCCTGATCACCTTCCCGGGTTATCTCGTCTCGATCAACGACCTGCCCAGGGACGGCCCCCGCGAAGGCATGGTCGAACAGTGGCAGGCGGACATCGCCAACCTCGTCGATCAGTATAATGTGATGAGCTACGGCGTCGGCAGCGCCTGGAACCAGGCGGGGTGGTTCTCCTGGTTCTCCAGCCCGATCTATGGCGCCACCGGCACCACGCCGCGCGACCTGGAGACCAGCGTGCGGGCCTATGTGAAGACCGGGGTTCCGCGCAGCAAGATCGGCATCGGCATCGGCTTCTACGGCATCTATTACGGCCCGACGATCACCGGGCCGCGCCAGGACACCGAGCACAACAACATCTTCGAGATCCAGGATACGCCGCTGCGCTATTCCGAGCTGGTGCGCTGGGGCTATCTGAACCGGGGCACCTATAGCTGGGACGAGACCTCGCAGGTCGGCTATCGCAGCTATCCCGGCGGGTTCTCGCCCGCGGGCTCCGGGCTCAGCCAGGCTGGCTTCCTGAGCTATGAGGACGAGTTGTCGATCGCGGCGAAGGGGCTATATGTGCGCCAGACGGGCCTGGGCGGGGCGATCATCTGGGCGATCAACTATGATCATTTGCCCGACGGCACCAATCCGCTGCTGAGCGCGGTGAAGCGCAACTTCCGCACCAACGCGCCCTGATTGATCCGTTCCGGCCGCATCCCGGCGCGCAACCCGGCCAACCCCCGCTATCGTGGCGTCCGGTCGGGGGAGGCGGGCTTGGTCGCGAGCGTTTCGACGGTTGCCTATCTGGGGCTGGAGGCCCGTGCGGTGGAGGTGCAGTGCAACCTCGTTGCCGGGCTTCCCAAGTTCGTGGTCGTCGGCCTGCCCGACAAGGCCGTGGCGGAGAGCCGCGAGCGGGTACGCGCCGCGATGGCCGCGATCGGGCTGGCGCTGCCGCCCAAGCACATCATCCTCAACCTCTCGCCGGCCGACCTGCCCAAGGAAGGCTCGCATTTCGACCTTGCGGTAGCGCTGGCGCTGCTGGGGGCGATGGGCGTGGTCGATGCCGAGACGTTGTCGGGCTATGTCGTGGTCGGCGAGCTGGCGCTGGACGGGCGGATCGCGCCGAGCCCCGGCGTGCTGCTCGCCGCGCTGCATGCTGCCGAGACGGGCAAGGGGCTGGTCTGCCCTGCCGCGCAGGGCCCCGAGGCAAGCTGGGCGGGCCAGGTGGAAGTGATCGCCGCGCCGGACCTGATTGCGCTGCTCAACCACTTCAAGGGGCACCAGCTGCTGCCCGCGGCCGAGGCGGGTACCGTCGATCCGCCGGTGGTCGGGCCCGATCTTGCCCAGGTGAAGGGGCAGGAGACGGCGCGGCGCGCGCTCGAGATCGCGGCGGCGGGTGGACATAACCTGCTGATGTGTGGGCCGCCGGGGGCGGGCAAGTCGCTGCTGGCATCGTGCCTGCCGGGCATATTGCCGCCGCTGGATGCAAGCGAGGCGCTGGAAGTGTCGATGGTCGCCTCGGTCGCGGGGACGCTGCAGGGCGGTCGGCTGACCCGGACGCGGCCCTTCCGCTCACCCCATCACTCCGCCTCGATGGCGGCGCTCACCGGCGGCGGGCTGCGGGTGAAGCCGGGCGAAGTGAGCCTGGCGCATCTCGGCGTGCTGTTCCTCGACGAGCTGCCCGAATTCCAGCGCGCGGTGCTGGATTCGCTCCGGCAGCCGATCGAGGCGGGGGTGGTGAGCGTGGCGCGCGCCAATGCGCATGTCACCTTCCCGGCGCGCGTCCAGCTGGTCGCGGCGATGAACCCGTGCCGGTGCGGGCATCTGGGCGACCCGGCGCTGGCCTGTGCCCGAGCGCCGCGCTGCGCGGCGGACTACCAGGCCAAGGTGTCGGGCCCGCTGCTTGACCGGATCGACCTGCATGTCGAGGTCCAGCCGGTGACCGCGGCGGACCTGGTGCTCGATCGGCGGGCGGAAAGCTCGGCCGAAGTGGCGGTGCGCGTCGCCGAGGCGCGGGCGGTGCAGGTGGCGCGCTATAGGGACGTGCCGGCGCGGACCAATGCCGAGGCGGAAGGCGACCTGCTCACCAGCCACGCCACGCCCGACGAGCCGGGCCGCAAGTTGCTGGCGCAGGCGGCCGAGGCGATGCGGCTATCGGCGCGCGGCTATACGCGGGTGCTGCGCGTGGCGCGCACGATCGCTGACCTTGCCGGGGCTGAGGGCGTGGGGCGGATCCATGTCGCCGAGGCGCTCAGTTATCGCCGCCAGGCGCCACGCAGCTAGGGTTTGCGCAGATCGACGATCCGCACGATGGGGCCGCCATGCCGGCCCGGGCTCGGGGCGAAGGTCGCGACGATGCGTCCGCGCGCGATCAGCCGCTGATAGGCGGCATATTCGTTCGGGAAGGTGGTGCGCTCGGCGCGGTACCGGTCATATTGCGTGAGGATCGCAAAGTCGGGGATGCAGAGGGCGGCCTTTTCGGGCGGGAGCGTGCCATAGTCGAGGTTGGAGCGGCTGCCGCGGGCCCGGTCGATCACGGAATAGGGGATCGTCCCGCGGACCAGTCCGCGCGGGTCCACGCAACCGGCGTCGGCCAGCGGGAACAGGAAATGCTGCGGCGCGTTCATCAGGTCATAGGCGAAGTGCTCGATGAGGATGGTAGCGTCCGGCGGAATATGCTGGCGTGCCCAGGCAGAGGCCTGCTGGCGGGTGTCGTGCATGCGCTCGACGCCATCGGACCAGGCGCGCAGCCCGAGCGGCAGCACGGCAGCGAACGCCACGGCGATGGTTATCGCGGTCCGCGCCACCGGCACCGCGAGCGTTCGACGCAGGAGCGCCTGAAGAACGACCCATCCTCCCCCGGCAATGATCGCGCCGATCAGCAGCAGCGGCAGGGCCCAGCGCTCCCAGACCAGCTGTTGCGCGCAGAACAGCAGCAGGAAGGCGAGGGCCAGCGGCGCCAGCAGGAAGAGCGGCAGGCGGTGTCGCGGCAATCGCGCGACGCCGAGCAGGAATAAAACAAGCCCGACAATGCCGAGGCCGGTCGCGATCGGGCCGGAGAGATACCACCAGAGATTGTGGAGGAAGTCGCCGCCGGTCGCGCCCAGATGGTGCGGCTGGCTCTCGCCCTGGAGATTGCGCACCACCGTGCGGTAGTTGATCAGCAGATAGGGGGAGACCAGCAGCAGGAAGCCGATCGCCGCCGCCCCGCTGGCGGCGAGCCGGACGATCGCGGTGCGCGCGGGCAGGACGTTGGTGCGCACCGCGACAAGGCTGGCGCCGGCGATCGCGATGCCGGTCAGCGCGAAGGGCCATTTGGTCGCGATGGCGACGCCGAGCCAGAAGGCCGCGCGCAGATAGCCGTGCCAGCGCCCGTTCTCGGCGATGTCGCAACAGGCCTGCAGGCAGAGCAGCATGAAGAAGCAGGCCATGATGTCCGACCGGATCACCTGCGACCAGGCGATGTGCACGGGATCGAACGCGATCAGCAGCGCAGCCACAAGGCCGGCGGCAGGGCCGAAGAAACGCGAAGCGAGCCGCCAGCTCATCCAGATCGTGCCCAGCGCGAACAGCATCATGGCGACGCGGCCGGGAAGGATCATCCAGCTGGGATCCGCGTAGATCAGCTCGACGAACTTGCCGGCCGAACTCGCCACGCCGGTCAGCAAGGCAAAGGCCAGCACGCCGATATTGACGAGCGCCAGCACATACATGGTGGTGGTGGCCGGGTGACCGAACCAGCCCGGATCGAGCGTCGGTCCGCGCAGCATGCGGATTGCGCCGAGCTCGAACATCATCTCGTCGGGATCGTTCAGCCCGGGAAGGCCGAAGGCGATGCTCGAGGCGCGCAGATAGAAGGCGACAAGGAGGATCGCCAGCAGCATCCAGCGATGGCGCAGGTCTGTGGTGGCCATCAGATCGTCCCGCAGGCGGGGCCCGTCATCGCGGGCCTTCTTCGCCCGCCTGCCGCGGCCGGCTGGGGCGCAGCACGCCGGGCAGGACCGGCCAGTCGAAGCGGTAGCGCCAGCGATTCTGCCAGCCCTGGTTGCGGATGTCGGCCACCACCTCTCGGACGGTCTGGATCGACAGCAAGCCGGCGATGATCATGCTGAGGCCGGGGCGCAGCAGCGACATCACGCCAACGCCATATTGGGCGATCACCTCGACATTGGCGAGATAGGAGTAGCGCACCAGCGGCGGCAGCAGGCCCAGCGTGAAGTCGAACGGGATCGACAGGAAATAGGCGATGTACAGCGCCGTCGTCCGCTCGAAGCCGCGACGCTTCTCCATGAAGACGAACACCAGCGTCAGCATCTCGGTATAGCCGCCGGCTTCCGAAGCGCTGAGCGCGAAGGCGATCGCGAGGAAGACGACGCGCCGGGGCGGGACCGCTTCCGGCCGGAGCCAGGCCGCCGCCGCCGCGATCAGGATCGATGCCTGGATGACGCGGGTGAAGATCGTCACGCCGATCACCAGGCCGTCGGCCATGGTCGAGCTCACGACCGTGTAGATCGGGAAGGTCCCGGTCATCAGCGTCTTGAGCGGCAGATAGGTGGCGGGGAACCAGAGATCGAGCGCGGCCTGCGCGCCGAAGCCGGTCGAATAGCTCGTGATGTTCCGGTAGATCTGCGAGGGGCTGCCCTCGCCGAGGATGTACCAGCTCGCCAGATAGATCAGCACCGTGAACAGCAGCATGCCTTCGAACGCCACCCAGCGGCGGCGCAGGAGGGGGGCGACGATCGCGCCGACCAGATAGACTTTGAAGTTCACCGCCAGGCCGGCGAAGAACCAGCGCAGCCAGGCGGATTTCAGCAAGGGGCCGAAGCCGAGCAGGATGCAGGCATAGCAGAAGATCAGCAGGTTCCCGCGCTCGAAGGCGTAGATCATCGGGAAGCCGAAGGTCATCGCGAAGGCGCGGGGCAGGGCGGTGCGCCGATCGACCTTGCGATAGCTCAGGAAGGTGAGCACGACCGTGCCCAGCCACATCGCGGTGAGCGCCACGCCGCCAAGCCAGTCGCAGGCGCGGGCTTCCTCGGAATAGGTCAGCGCATAGCAATGCGGGATCGAGAACATCCGCATGAGCACGAAGGAAAGCGGCGGATAGATGGTCCGCTCGATTTCATAGGCCCCGGGCTTCTGCGACCATCGAGTCAGCGAATACCAGTCCATCCACGTGCCGCTCGGCTCGTAGAAGAAGGGTTGGGGCAGATAGTGATAATAGAAGAAGAACCATGTCGTGTAGCCGATCGCGGCGATGATCGGCAGGATCAGCGCATATTCCATCCAGACGGACTGGCGCACCGGACGTGGCGTCTCCGTCACGCGGTCTTCCTCACGAAGATGAAGTGCTTGAGGATGAAATAGTTGAGGATCGACACCAGCACCGCGGTGATCAGGCCGGCGAGATAGGGCGACTTGATTACCAGCGCGACGCAGGCGAGTGTGGCCAGGCCGATCAGGTAGTTGACCACATAGGACATGGTGAAGCGCAGCTTGGCCGGCCCGGCATCGCGAAACACGTGCCGGCTATAGGTGATGTAGTTGAACGCGACTCCGGCGACATGGGCGACCAGCTGCGCGACGAACATGTTGAGGCCAAGCCAGACGAGCAACGCATAGGCGCCCAGGCCGAAGGCGGTGTTGATCACCCCGGCCTGGTAATAGCGCCACAGTTCGATCAGCCGCTCGCGAGAGATGGAAAATGCCATGCGCTCATTCCGGCGGGAAGTTGATGCGTTCGCGCTCGAGCACGAGCGGAGTGCCGCGCGTGCGCTCCGAGATGATCCGGACATTGTCGCCCAGCAATCCCAGGAACCCGAACAGCATGGCCAGCTGCGCCTGCACCACCGCGGCGATGAACCAGCCCGCGATCGGGCGATCGAGGAAGAAGGCCAGCGTTCCGCCGAGCAGCATCACCAGCGTCATCAGCGCGCCGAACGCGCCGATATAGATCGGAATGCGCAGCAGCCGCTTCGACGAACCGGCAAGCGCCGACATCGCGAAATCGAGCAGGGCGAAGAAGTTGTTCTTCGAGCGGCCACCGGCACGCGGCGGGCGCGGATAGGCGATGGTCTCGAGCCGGTAGCCGGTCTCGACCAGCATGCCGCGGAAGAAGGGCTCCGGCTCCGCCAGCTGGCGGATCGAGCGGACCACGCGGGCATCGTACAGGCCGAAGCCGGTGGCGCCGGGCAGGATCGGATAGTCGCCGAAATTGCGCGCGAGCCAATAGGACAGGCCACGGGTAGCGCGCAGCATCGGGCTGTTGCGCTCCTCGCCCGCGCGGATGCCGAGGATGATGTCGACACCGGCGCGCCAGCGCTCCACGAAGCGCGGGAGCAGCTCGGGCGGGTCCTGGAAATCCGCGCACATGCCCACGACGGCACGGCCGCGTGCCTGGTAGATGCCATAGGTCGGCGAACGCATCTGGCCGAAGTTGCGCGTGTTGACGATCAGGCGGACCCGCGGATCGCGCGCGCAGATCGACTTGACGATCTCGACCGTGCGATCGGTCGAGTCATTGTCGATGAAGATCACCTCGAAGAGGAGCTCCAGCGGCTCCAGCTGGGCGATCACCGCCGCGCAGATCGCCTCGGCATTCTCCTCCTCGTTGTAGCAGGGAATGACGACCGATAGATCGGGCTGCCTCGTGTCGATCATGCCTCTTTCTCGGCGAGCCTGGTCTCGGAAAGCGGCGGGCGCAGCGGATAGAATTCGAGCGCGAGCGCAAGCAGCAGGATCAGCACGCCCAGCGCCAGAGGCCCGAAGTTAAGCTGGCGCTCGCTGTCGATATAGGCCGGCTCGAGGATACGGATCGTGACGCCCGAGGTCAGGTCCTCGACGGACGTGCCCTGCAGGAAGCGCTTGTAGTTCTCGTACAGGCCCTGGGCGATGTCGAGCTCGCGGGAGAGACGCTCTGCTTCCGTCGTCTGGCGGACGACCTGGCCGACCGAGCTGTCCTGCTGCGGCGAGGTGGACTTCGCCACTGCCAGCTGCTGGCGCAGCGCGTCGATCGCCGCGATCATCTGGCGGACGCGGATATTGTCGTCCGTCGCGAACTGCCGCATCGCGTTGAGATCGACTTCCTTCGCACGGATATCGGCCTCGAGCGCCGGAATCCGGTCGCCTGCCGCATAGAAGGCGGCCTGCGGGCTGCTGTAGCGCGTCGAAAGGCGGAAGGTGTCATAGGCGGTGCGCGCCTTGGACAGGCGCTCGCCCGCTCGCTCGAACAGCTGCTGCAGGATCGCGCGCTTCTGCTCGGTCTGACGGCGGGCGATCAGCGCGAGCTGGCTGCGGACCGCTTCGCCATAAGCCGAGACGACCCGGCGGGCGAACTCGGCATCGCGCTGCTTGAGCTCGATCTGCATGATGCCGCCGCGCAGTACCGTGATGTCGATATGGCGATCGAGCCAGCGATGCACTTCGATCGGCGTGAGCTTGAGGTGCTGCTCGAGGTTGGTCTGCTTGGCGACGATCGTGCGGACATATTCGCTGTTCGCGACCTTCTGGCTCACTTCGATCGCGGCCTGGTTGCCGAACACGCTGTTCACGGCGCCGAGCTGGCCCAGCGTGCCGCTGAGGCCGAGGGTGCCCGGATCGGTCGGCGTCAGGCTGACGGCGGCGCGATATTTCTGCGGGAACAGGGTGAGCGCCGCGCAGATGGCGAGCAGCACCACGAACAGGCCGCGCCGCAGCCACGGATTGCGGAGCACCGGAAGCCGGGTGAGCGTGCCGGTGAGGGAGCGATAGGGCGTCATCAGTTGATCGCCGCGATCGCGAGGGCCGCAATGCCGAACTGCGCGACGACCTGCGAGATATCGCGGATCTTGGCGAGCAGCGAGTAGTTCTCGGTGCGGATCGGCACGAAGATGGTGTCGCCCGGCAGCACCTGCGCGCTCATCGCGCCACGCTTGCGGGTCAGCACCGAGCCATTGGCGCGCACCACGAAGATGTTGCCGCGATCGGCGCCGCGGATGACGCCGCCGGCCTGCTCGACATAGTCGCGGACGCGGATGGCCTTGCCGTTACCGACGATGAACGAGGCCGGGCGGTACACCGCGCCGAACACGCCGACCGTCTCCACGCGCGGCGGGATCACGATGCGATCGTTGTTCTCGACGAGGAGATTATTCGGGAGCGCGGCATCGACCGGCGTCACGTCGAGCACCAGGCGGCCGTCCGGCTCCTTCTTGCGCAGCTGGTCGAGGAAGGCCTTGGCCGAGGCGACCTGGGCCTGGCGCTGCGTCTGGTCGCCCAGACCGTTGCCGGTCAGCGGCGCGGCGGCGAGGGCCATCTCCATCTGGTCCACGGCATCCAGGAAACCACGGCGCTGCTGGGCGCGCACGGTCTCGCGCGAGAAGCGGGTGCCATAGACATAGGCGCGCGGGGTCAGGCCGCCGGCCATCGCGACGACCTCGGCCAGCGGCGTATTCGGCGCCACATAATAGTTGCCCGGCTTGTTCACTTCGCCTTCGATCCGGACGATCGCCTGCTGGCGCTCGAGCGGACGGGCAAGGCTGCCCTGCGGCAGGATCTGGATGATGTCGCCGGCTTCGGTGGCGAAGTTCGATGCCGCGGTGCGCTCGATCTGGCGGCTGCCCACGGAATCCTGATCGGACAGGCGATAGAGGATGAGGCGCGAGTCATCGGCCAGGTTGGTCGGCCCGCCGGCGATGCGCAGCGTGTCGGCAAGGCTCTCGCCCTGTCGCACTTCGTAGATCGCCTCTTCGTTGACGCTGCCGATCACCGCGACCTGACGGCCGACGGCGGGAATGAAGATCACGTCCTCGTTCTGCAGCAGCGGATCGTGCGAGCGGTCGCCGTCGCGCAGGAGCTGGTAGAGGTCGAAATCGGCCACTTCCTGGCCGTTGCGATAGAGCTTGGCCGAACGGAAGCTGCCGCCCGCGGCCGGGCCGCCGGCCTGGAGTATGGCGTTCACCAGCGTCGACAGGCTGTTGACCGAATAGGCGCCCGGATGCGCGGCGAAGCCGGTGACGTAGACGCGGACGCCGCGCAGCTTGGTGAGCGAGACCGAGACGTCATAGCCGCGATACTTGCGCCCGATCGCCGCCGCGATGCGATCGCGCAGGTCGCGGTAGCGCACGCCGACCAAGCTGACGCTGCCGACGTTGGGCAGGAAGATCTTGCCGTCGCGATCGATCTCGGCATCGACGCTGCCTTCCATCGAGCCGGTCAGCGCGATCGAGACGGTGTCGCCCACGTTGAGCGCATAATCGGGCGGGATGGTCGAGGTTGCCGGCGTCGCGAAGTCGCGCGAGCCGGGAAGCAGCAGGTCGCTGCCGAAGCGCTTGAGGTTGCGGCCGGTGACGTCGCGCGCCCAGCTTTCGAACTCGCCGGGCTTCACGGGCTGGCGAAGGCGCATCGCCTCGGTGTCCAGCAGCCCGTCATTCGTGCGGACGCCGCTGTTCTGCGTGGTGCCGACGGTGTCGCGGCTGTTGCCCGAGCGATCCACGGAGATCGGCTCGTACACCGTCGAGGGCGTCGGCGTCGAAGTGGTGTTCTGGTTCTGGCTCTGGCTCGACGAGCTCTGCCCCTGGGTCGTGTTCGTCCCGGGGCTCAGCGGCGAACCCGAGGGCGTGTTCTGATCGATCGTCTGCGCCCAGGCCGGTGCCGAATAGGCAAACAGCGCCAGCGCCGCCGAAGTCGCGGTCAGGGCGGTGCGGATCCGTTGGGAGGGTGCGAACTGGCGCTGCGTGCCGGTCGGGAAATGGGTCATACTGGGATCCGATTGCCTTTGGGTTCGGCGGAGGGCGAGAATTGCGCCGCCGTATAGTTGTTGAGGGTCGTCAAGTCACCGCCGAACATGGTGTCCGGCAGCCTGCAGATAGTCGGCGGTTTCAAGCACCTGCTGCCCGAGCGGGACGGGCGTAATGCCGTGCCGGGCGAGCAGTGCGGCATAGGCTTCGCCGTCGCCCGCATACCGGTCCGCGACCGGATCGGTGACCGGGGCGCGGCTGACGCCAGGTCCCTGCAGCGCTTCGGCGACGACCGCGGCGACGGCACCCAGTTCGAGTGCCTCGCCGCCGGTGTCGAAGCGCGTCACGCCCGAAGGGGCATCGCCCAGCAGCGCGAAGATCAGGGAGACCAGCTCGCGGATCGCCACATAGCCCCGGATCACCTCGCGCGGCGCCCGGACCTCGATCGGGCGCGTAGCGAGCGCGTCGAGGATGAAGCTGGCCATCGCATAGGCCTGGTGCTTGTTGATGAAGGGGCCGGTGATGTTGAAGATCCGGCCGATCACCGCCCGCTTGCCCCGGGCGGTGGCCCAGTCGGCGAAGCGATCCTCGTCCTCGCGCTTCATCGCGCCGTAGAGGCGCATCGCGGGCGAGGCGGCGGGATCCTCGGCCTTGTAGGCAGCGCCTGACGACGCGACGAACACCGCGGCGGCATCGACAGCGTCGAGCCCGGCCAGCACCGTATCGCTGATCTGCTGGTTGGCGGCGCGATAGGCGGCATCGTCCATCGCCTCGGCGCGGTCCTTGGTCAGGAACGCGAAATGGAGCACCCAGGCACCCGGCCGCGCCACCGCCGCGAGGTCGGCCAGGGCATACTGGCGCACGACGCGCCCGTCGCCCAGGTCGAGATCGCGCGGGGCCGATCCGAAGCACTGTACCCGATCGGCAAAGGCCTCTCCCAATGCGCGTTCCAGCAGGTCGAGCGTAGCCAGTCCCAGCCATCCGCTCGCCCCCGTGATGACGATGGGGCGATCGGTATCGGCCAGCGCATGCGCTATGGCCGGCTCAAGCATGCGCTGCCGCTCGCGCCAGAAGCGCGTCGATCAGGGGCGTGAAGGCGTCGTGGCTCGCGCAATCCCGTGCTTCCCAGCCGGGTTCGGCATAGCCGTGCGTCAGGAAATGGAAGGGGATCGCCGCATCCGCCGCGATCCGGTGGTCGAGTTCGCTGTCGCCGACAAAGGCGCAGGCCGTCGCGTCGCCGCCGATGCGGGCGAGCAGGGCATCGAGCAGGTCGGGCGCAGGCTTCGGGCGCATGCCCGGCTGCCCGCCCACCACGAACGCGAAATGCTCGGCCAGCCCGGTATCGGCGAGGACCTTCTCGCACAGGCCCTGCGGCTTGTTCGAGCAGATCGACAGCGTCAGCCCGGCCGCGCGCAGCCGCGCCAGCCCCTCGGCCACGCCGGGGAACAGCGTTTCCACCGACGTTTCGTGCGCATGATAGCGCGCGCGGAAGTCGGCGAGATCCGCCTCGCCGTCGACACAGGCATCGCCCAGCAGCCCGCGGACCATATCCAGCCCGCCGCGGCTCATATAGCTGCGCGCGGCGACCGGATCGATCGCCGCGGCATCCCCGCGTTCGGCCAGCATGCCCGACAGGATCTCGACACAGGTCGCGCAGCTATCGACCAGGGTTCCGTCGAGATCGAAGATAACGTGGCGGATCACGCCGCCACTTCGCTCGCCGCCATCGCCTCCGCCAGCTCCTCGCGCGGGAGGAAGGGCGAGAGGTCTTCCAGCGTCGGCGAGACCATCGTGCCGTCCTCGAGCCGGCGCGAGCTGAGCTTGGGCGCGAATTCCTGGCGCTTGTCGATCATCACTTCGCACAGCTGCGGACCGTCGCCGGCCAGCGTCGCGCGGATCGTCTCGGGCAGCCCGCCATGGCTGTCCACCCGCGCCGCCGGGAAGCCGAAGCCCTGGGCCAGCCGCGCGAAATCGGGGAAGCTCAGGCCGCTGTCCGGACCGCAACCGACGATGTTGTCGGGGAAGTGGTTCTGCTGCGACTGGCGGATCGAGTGATAGCCGTCATTGTTGAGCACGAAGATCTTCACCGGCAGCTTCTGGCCGACGATGGTCTGCAGCTCCTGCAGATTCATCATGATGCTGCCGTCGCCCGCCAGGCAGATGATGCGGCGACCGCCCCCGGCATAATAGGCGCCGATCGCGGCGGGCAGGTCATAGCCCATCGAGGCGCAGCCGGAATTGGTGAACAGCCGCTGGCCGGGCTTGAGGTTCGCGGCCTGGAAGATCGTGACGCAGGCAGTGCCGTCGCCCGACACGATGATGTCGCCTTCCTCGAGCTCGTCGAACAGCGCTTCGGCGAAGACATAGGGATTGATCGGCGATTCGGTGTCGCGATACTCGGGCAGCACCACCGGATAGCGGGCGGCGAGCGCGCGGCTGCGGTCGAGGAACGCCCTGCGCGCGGCGACCGCGTCGTCGGCCGGCGCCGCGACCGTCTCCGCCGCGGCGAAGAAATCGGCCAGGTCGGCATGGACCGGGCGGTGCAGCGACAAAGTGGGCTTGGAGAGCTCCGCCTTGTCGATATCGACCATGGCGACGCGGGCATTCCGCGCGAAGCTCTTCCAGTTGTAGCTGATCTGGCGGATGTTCAGGCGCGATCCGAGCACCAGCACATAATCCGCGGTCTGCACCGCGAAATTGCCGCCGCGATCGCCGACCGTGCCCGGGCGCCCGACATAGAGCGGATGGCTGTTCGGGATCGCGTCATGCGCGTTCCAGCCGGTGACGACGGGCACGCCGAGGCGCTCGACGAAACGGAGGAACTCGGCATGCTGGCCCGAGAGGCGCACGCCGGCGCCGGCCAGGACGACCGGTCGCTCGGCGGCATGCAGCTCCGCCATCAGCGCCGCGACTTCACTGTCCAGCGCATCGCCGGTCAGCGCGCCGAGTTCGGCGCTGGTATTGGCGGCTTCGCCCTCATGATCGAGCTCGGCCGGATCGAAGCGCTCGAGCGCGTCGAAATCGACCGGCGCGGCCTGTACGTCGATCGGCACGTCGATCCACACCGGGCCGGGACGGCCGCGGGTGCAGAGATAGAGCGCCTTCTCGACCACCTTGCGCGCCTGGAGCGGATCGTCGAGCACCACGGCATATTTGGTGATGCCGCGGACCATCTCGACGATGTCCACTTCCTGGTCGCCGAGCTGGCGCAGGGGCAGGGGGTAGTTGAACGCGCAGGTCTCGCGCTTCACCTGACCCGACACGACGACCATGGCGATCGAATCGACATAGGCGCCGTAGACGCCGTTGAGCGCGTTGACGCCACCGGGGCCGGTGGTCACGTTCACCGCCGCCGGACGGTTAGACAGGCGGCAATAGCTCTCCGCCGCGATCGAGGCGGCCTGTTCGTGGTGGACGAAGACCTTGTGCAGGCCTTCGGCACGTCCGAACGCATCGTTGAGGTGCATCGCACCCCCGCCGGTGAGCATGAACATGTCGGTTACGCCGTGCTCGACGAGCAGGCGGGCGATCAAATCGGCAACGCGCATTTTGGTCATGACGGTTAGGCAGCGGCCTTGATGGCGCCCTTCTGGCGCTTTTCCATCATCGCGATGCGGACTTCGTCCTCGGCGGCGATGGTCTTGTAATAGTCGCGCTTGTTCTTGAGCCAGAGCAGCTCGAACTGGATCGCCAGCTCCATGCCCGCGGTCGCGGAGGCCGGGTTGGCGAGCACGCCACCGTCGAAGATGACCTTGCGGGTCTCGAAACGGTCCAGGCGCTGTTCGCGCACGGCGCTGAGCAGCGGGATCGAATCCGGGCTGACGCCACCGCCGACGACGAGCTCAAGGCCGTTCTCGCGAGCGACCTGGCCGCTCTTCACGACGAAGGCGCGCATGTCGTCGCTGTTCACGAAATCGCGCGTGTGGCCCATCGAGCCGGCGAAATCGACGCGGCCGAAGACCATGCCGACGCGGCCCTTGCGGGCGATCTCGGCCATCTCGTCCAGCTTCTCGAACGTGCTGTGGGTTTCGAGATTGAACAGGAAGCTCACATCGTCCTGCTCGTCGCGCGGATAGAACTTGTCCTTCGCCGCGATGAACTTGGAAAGCGCATAGGGGGTCTCGACCATCGGTGCGATGATGTAGTCCACACCGTAGAGCCGGCACTCGATCAGATCGCGGATCGCTTCGCAGCCGCCGATCTTGATCGCGACCTTAAGGCCCGCACGACGGGTGATCTCCAGGAGGCGCAGCAGCTCGTCGACGCGCGTGCCTTCGGCCTCGAATTCGGCCTTGATGGCAACGATCTGATGCTTGGCCTTGCCCTCCTCCAAGAGCGCAAGCATCCGCTTTTCGTACTCATTCACGTGCAAATCTCCCCGCACCAAACTCAAATAATCGAAGCTGGCCATTCCTTCGGCTGCTTCAAAGGTATGAAACTTTTAAGTCAGGATAGCGCCTGTCGTCCGAGACGGATCCAGGTTGCAAAGTCCGTAACTGCAACGCCAATGGCTCTGGGAAGCGGTTGGCGCAAGGCGCAGAAAGGACGGCAGGCGGATGACGCGCTCTGCAACAAGCGCCTCTATCTCAACGATTTCTCCCTCGATCGGCTACCATTTTTTACCCCGAAATGGCCGAATATTCCGAGTGCGTGCGAATTTTGCAGGCACAACCGAAGCGGTGTCAATGGTTTTTCCGTCAACATTCAGCCCGAATCCGTTGCAGCTAAGTTTTTGGATGTTGGACTAGAAACGAGAAACAACTATCAGCGCGCCGTCTATGCCTAACGTCACGCTCAACACCGGGCGCACCTTTTCCGCCGATCCCGCGGTCACGATCCTGGACGCAGCCCGCGCCCAGGGCGTGACGCTCGAATATAGTTGCCGGACCGGGCGCTGCGGCATCTGCAAGGCGCCCTTGCTCTCGGGCGAGACCGCGGTCCTCAAGTCCGAAGCCGAGGGGCTGACGGCCGAGGAAGCGGCCGCCGGCCTGATCCTGACCTGCTGCCGCGCGGCAACCGACGACGTCGCGCTCGACATCGAGCCGCTCGACCGGCTCCAGGGGCTGGAGATCAAGACGATGCCGAGCCGCATCGCCTCGATCGAGCGCCTCGCGCCGGATATCGTGAAGGTGATCCTGCGCACGCCGCCGGCCTCGCCGATGCGCTTCCTGCCCGGCCAATATGTCGATGTGCTCGCCGAAGGCGTGCGGCGCAGCTATTCGCTGGCCAACGCGCCGCGCGCGGACGGCCTGCTCGAACTCATCATCAAGCGCTACCCCGGCGGGCGGCTGAGCGAATATTGGTTCGAGCGCGCCAAGCCCAACGACCTGATCCGGATCGAGGGGCCGTTCGGCACCTTCTTCCTGCGCGACGAAGGGCCGCGCGACATCGTCTTCCTCGCCACCGGCACCGGCATCGCGCCGGTGAAGGCGCTGCTTGAGGAATTCGCCGCGGATGCGGAACGTGCCGCCCGGCACCGTCTCCGCGTGTTCTGGGGCAACCGGGAGGCGGAGAGCTTCTGCTGGGATCCGGTTGCCTTGGGGCTGGACATCGCAGTGCATCATCTGCTTTCGGATAGGGAAGCCGCCTGGGGAGGGGCGCGCGGCTATGTTCAGGATGCAGCTGTCCGGGACGGGATCGATCCGGAAGATACTGTTGTCTATGCGTGCGGATCCAACGCGATGATCGCGTCGGCCCGCACCGCGCTGCTGGCGCTCGGCCTGCCGGCCAAGCGCTTCTTTTCAGATGCTTTCGTAAGCTCGAATTGAGGGTAAGAACCGATGAAGGCAGTCATTCTGGCTGGGGGGCTCGGCACGCGTTTCGCTGAAGAGACCAGCCTGCGTCCGAAGCCGATGATCGAGATCGGCGGTCGCCCGATCCTGTGGCACATCATGAAGATCTACGCCGCGCACGGCGTGACGGAATTCATCATCTGCTGTGGCTACAAGGGCTACATCATCAAGGAATATTTCGCGAACTACTTCCTCCACATGTCGGACGTGACGTTCGACATGGTCGAGAACAAGATGATCGTGCACGAGAAGCGCGCCGAGCCGTGGAAGGTCACGCTGGTCGATACCGGCGACGAGTCGCAGACCGGCGGCCGCCTGAAGCGCGTCGGCGATCTGGTGAAGGACGAGGAGTTCTTCTTCTTCACCTATGGCGACGGCGTGGGCGACATCGACATCGCGAAGACGCTCGAATTCCACCGCGCCCATGGCAAGGCCGCGACGCTCACCGCCACCTATCCGCCGGGTCGCTTCGGCGCGCTGCAGATCGAGAACGGCCAGGTCGAGCAGTTCCTCGAAAAGCCGCAGGGCGATGGCGGCATGATCAATGGCGGCTTCTTCGTGCTCTCGCCCAAGGTGCTCGACTATATCGAGGGCGACGCGACGCTGTGGGAGCAGGAGCCGCTGCGCAACCTGGCGTCGGACGGCGAGCTGATGGCCTATGAGCATCACGGCTTCTGGCAGCCGATGGACACGCTGCGCGAGAAGCAGATGCTCCAGAGCCTGTGGGAAAGCGGCAAGGCGCCCTGGTGCATCTGGTGAAAGCCGGCGTCGATCCTGGATTCTGGGCGGGCAAGCGCGTCTTCCTGACCGGGCATACCGGGTTCAAGGGCAGCTGGCTGTCGCTGTGGCTGCAGCAGATGGGCGCGGAGCTGACCGGCTTCGCGCTCGCGCCGCCGACCGATCCGGCGCTGTTCCAGGTCGCGGATGTCGCGACGGGCATGAACTCGATCATCGGTGACATCCGCGATGCGGAAGCGCTGACCTCGGCGCTGGTCGCCGCGGATCCCGAGATCGTGATCCACATGGCCGCGCAGCCGCTGGTCCGGGCGTCCTATGACGATCCGGTCGGCACCTATGCCACCAATGTGATGGGCACCGTCCATCTGCTCGAGGCGGTGCGCAAGGCAGCGGGGGTGCGCGCGGTCTGCGTGGTCACTACCGACAAATGCTATGAGAACCGCGAATGGGTGTGGGGCTATCGCGAGGACGAAGCGATGGGCGGCCATGATCCGTACAGCAATTCCAAGGGCTGCGCGGAGCTGGTCACTTCGGCCTATCGTCGTTCGTTCTTCACCGGCGAAGGCAAGGCCGCGATCGGATCGGGCCGCGCCGGCAATGTGATCGGCGGCGGCGACTGGGCTGCCGATCGTCTGGTGCCCGATATCCTGCGCGCGGTGAGCGCCGGCGAGCCGGTGCTGATCCGCAATCCGCTGGCGACCCGGCCGTGGCAGCATGTGCTCGAGCCGCTCTCGGGCTATCTCGTGCTCTGCCAGGCGCTGTGGAACGATCCCGCGGCCGCTGCCGAGGGCTGGAACTTCGGCCCGCGCGACGAGGATGCGCGGCCGGTCCAGTGGATCGTCGAGAAGATGTGCGCGCTGTGGGGCGAGGGCGCGTCGTGGGTGCGGGACCCGAGCGTCCAGCCGCACGAGGCCAATTTCCTCAAGCTCGATATCTCCAAGGCGCGCGCCGGTCTCCGCTGGGAGCCGCGCTGGAATCTCGCCCGGGCGCTTGAGAGCATCGTCGACTGGCAGCGCGCCTGGACCGCCGGCGACGACATGCACGCCTATTGCCTTTCCGAGCTGGCCCGCTTCGTCGCGGCCGGCACCGCACACGACCAAGGATAATCCGTTTCATGACTGCTGACGATCTTCGCAAGGAAATCCGCACCCTGGTGGGCCGCTATGCCGAGGCGCAGTTCGCGCCGAAGCCGTTCGTGCCGGGCGAGAGCGTGATCCCGCCCGCCGGCAAGGTGATCGGCGCCCCCGAAATCGAGCTGATGGTCGAAGCCGCGCTGGACGGCTGGCTGACCACCGGCCGCTTCAACACCGAGTTCGAGGCGGGCCTGGCCAAGCTGGTCGGTGCGCCGTTCGTGCTCACCACCACCTCGGGCTCCTCGGCCAACCTGCTCGCGCTGTCGTGCCTGACCAGCCACAAGCTGGGCGATCGCCGCCTGAAGCCGGGGGATGAGGTCATCACCGTCGCGGCGGGCTTCCCGACCACGGTGAACCCGTCGATCCAGCACGGGCTGGTGCCGGTGTTCGTCGATGTCGACGTGCCGACCTACAATATCGACGCCAGCCTGATCGAGGCGGCGATCACCGAGAAGACCGGCGCGATCATGATCGCCCACACGCTCGGCAACCCGTTCAACCTCGCCGAGGTCCGGCGGATCTGCGACAAGTACGACCTGTGGCTGGTCGAGGATTGCTGCGATGCGCTCGGCGCCACCTATGCGGACAAGCTGGTCGGCACCTGGGGCGATGTCGCCACGGTGAGCTTCTATCCGGCGCACCACATCACGATGGGCGAGGGCGGCGCGGTGTTCACCAGCTCGATGGAGCTGAAGCCGATCATCGAGTCGATCCGCGACTGGGGCCGCGACTGCTATTGCGCGCCGGGTTGCGACAATACTTGCGGCTCGCGCTTCGGCCAGCAGCACGGCACGCTGCCGTTCGGCTACGACCACAAATATGTCTACTCGCACCTTGGCTATAACCTGAAGATCACCGACATGCAGGCGGCGTGCGGCCTGGCCCAGCTCGAGCGGGCCCAGGGTTTCGTCGAAGCGCGGCGGCGGAACTTCGAATTGCTCACCGAACGGCTGAAAAGCCTCGAGGAAGTGTTCATTCTGCCGGAAGCCACCCCCAATTCGAATCCCTCCTGGTTCGGCTACCCCATCACTATCCGGGATGGCGTGGATGCCAAGCGCGTCGACGTGACCCGCTATCTCGACCAGAACAAGATCGGCACCCGCCTGCTCTTCGCCGGCAACCTGACCCGCCAGCCCTATTTCGAGCATGTGAACTATCGCGTGGTGGGCGACCTGACCCGCACCGACCAGGTGATGAACAACACCTTCTGGATCGGCCTGTTCCCGGCGCTAGGGGCCGAGCATTTCGACTATGTCGGCGAGAAGCTCGAAGAGTTTTTCGGCCTGAACTTCTAAGACAGACGCACATGCCGCGATCCGCGTTCGCGCGGATCGCGCAAGTGCTTGCCCCGGGGCTTTCCATCGTCTAGCCACCCGGGCTTCGCTGCCCCTGTGGCGAAATTGGTAGACGCGACCGACTCAAAATCGGTTGCCGCAAGGCATGCTGGTTCGAGTCCGGCCAGGGGCACCAACAAACAAAAAGACCGCGGCGCCATCGGCACCGCGGTCTTTTTGTTTTGCCGCCGGCTCACAAAGAAAGGGCCGCCGCGTCGGGTGACGCGACGGCCCCATAGTGGATCGCGGAGGCGATCAGAGCTTCAGGCGCGCACCGACCAGGAGGGTGCGGCCGAAATGATTGAACTCGTAGTTCCGGTTCGCGGCGGTGTCGGTGTAGCGGTCGCGATAGGCGTCGGTCAGGTTGGTGCCTTCCACCGACAGCTCGATCCAATCGGTGAGCTTGTAGCGGACCGATGCGTCGACATTGGTGATCGCGTTATAGCCTTCGAACACGTTGCCCGTGCCCGAGCCGGCATCGACATAGGGCCCGCGATAGCTGACCGAGGCGCGTGCGCTGAACTTCTTGTCTTCATAGTAGAGCGTCGCGTTGAACGCCTTCTTCGACACGCCGTAGAGCGTCGAGTTGAAGGCGCGGTTCGGCAGCGTCAGCGAGCCGTTGGCGTTCACCGCGGTGGCGGGTGCCGACTGGCTGTAGGTCGCACTCGAGTCGATGAAGGTCGCGTTCGCGATGCCGCCGAAGTTCTTCAGGAAGCCCGGCAGGAAGCGGAACGGCGCCTGCACCGCGATCTCGACGCCCTTGAGCGATGCGCCGGTGCCGTTGACCGTGGTCACTACCGTCCAGATCGGCTGGGCGAGCTGGGCCGGGTTCAGGAAGGCCGGCGACGAGGCGGCGAGCACGGTGGCGGGCAGGCCGGTCGACAGGAAGGTCTGGCCGGTGAGCGTGGCGCTGACCGGGAAGCTCTTCACATTCTTCTTGAACACCGCGACCGAGAAGATCGACTGCGGCGCGAAATACCACTCCGCCGCGAGATCATAGGCCGTGGCGCGATACGGATCGAGGTTCGGATTGCCGAACGACACGCGGTAGTTGAAGCCGTCGGCCGAGCCGCCCGGCGTCAGGCTGCCCAGCGTCGGGCGCGTCATCACTTCGGCGGCGGCGGCGCGCAGGATGACGTTCTCGGCCGGGAACAGCGCGACGTTCACCGAAGGCAGCCAGTCGTCATAGGTCCGCTTCACGGTGACGGGCAGGGTGCCGTTGATGCCGGTCGAGCTCTGGTCGGTCGAGGCATAGCGGATGCCGGCGTTGAGCGCATAGCGCAGGCCGAACAGATCGCCCTTGGCGTCGAACTGGAGATAGCCGCCCTTCACCTCTTCGGTGACGTTGCGGTTGTTGCCCACGTCGAGCGCCAGCGGACGGTTGTAGAGGCCGGTATAGGCCGCGGCCGCGTCGATATTGGCGACCACCCAGCTGGTGGTGGTGCCCGCCGGCTGGCCGGCATTGCCGAGGTTGACCAGCTCGGTCAGCTGCGGGGTGGCCTGGAAGCCGTAGACAGCCGTCGGGCCGAAGGTCGAGGTGGTCGAGCAGGTGATCGTCTTGAGCACCAGATCGAGGCCGCCATTGCCGCACACGGCGGTATCACGCTGATAGGCCTTCACCTGATAGTCGAAGCGGCGATACATCGCGCCCGACTTGATCTGGAAGCCCTCGGCCACGTCCCATTCGGTGCGCAGCTGCGCGGTGCGGAACTTGTTGGTGACGTTCGACGGGCGATCGCGAATCTCGGCGAGCTGGAAGTTTGCCGGATCGGTCACGCTGGTGCCGAAGGTCAGCACCGGCTGACGCATATTGGAATAGTCGTACTTGTAGTTCTGCGCGTCACGGTCATCGAGGATGAGCGTCGTCTCGACCGGGATGTCGGCATTCGACTTGGAGATGCCGCCGAGCAGGGTGAAGCGGAAGCTGTCGCCCAGCTCCTGATCCCACGTGCCGCCGATCTGGTAGAATTCGGTGTCCGACTTGCGGAGATAATGCTCGGTGCGCACCCACGCGTCGTTGAGGGTGGCCGAGATCATGTTGTTGTTGCTGTCGTAGACCGGGTTCACGACGTTGATCGAGCGCTCGTTCGAACGCAGCAGCACCTCGAGCCACTTCTCCTCACGGGTTTCCTTGAAGCGCGAATAGAGGCCGTCGATCGAGATCTTGGTCGCGTCGCTCGGCGCCCACTGGACGCTGCCGGTGATGCCCAGGCGCTCGCGGTCATGCCCGACGATGCCGTAGCGCGGAATGCGCGGGTGGAAGGAGAGGGCGGCCTGCGAGCAGACTGCGCTCGGGACATAGGTGCCGCCCGAATTGGCGGTGGTCCAGCAATTGGTGCCGCTGACCTGGTCGAAGGTCGCCTGGGCCCAGCGCACCGAGTTGTTGCCGAGCTCGACATTGTCGGTCTTAGAATAGGCTGCCGACAGCGACGCACCGAACGCGCCGCTCGGCGACTTCCACGAAAGCAGGCCGGCGAAGCGCGGGCCCCAGTTCTTGGAGAGGTCGTTATAGCTGGCCTGGGCCGAGCCGACGAAGGTGAAGCCTTCCTTGCCGCCCAGCGGGTTGCCGGTGTTCAGGTCGACGACTGCGCCGAGCGAGCCTTCGTCGAGCGAAGCCTCGGCGGTCTTGTGGACGACGAGCGAGTTGAACAGTTCCGAAGCGAACACGTTGAAATCGAAGGCGCGGTCGCGGTTGGCCGAGGCACCGTCGGTCGAGGTGGCAACGGTCTCCAGGCCGTTGAGGCGGACGCGGGTGAACTGCGCGCCGAGGCCGCGCACGGTGATCGCACGGCCTTCGCCGGCGTCACGCTGGATCGAGATGCCCGGGATACGCTGCAGCGATTCCGCGAGATTCTGGTCCGGGAACTTGGCGATGTCTTCTGCGACGATCGCGTCGACCGAGGAAACCGACTCCTTCTTGAGGTTCAGCGCCTTCTGGAGCGACTGGCGGAAACCGGTGACAACGATGGCGCCATCGGTGCCCTGGTCCTGCTCCTGCACGGTGGTTCCCTGGCTGCTGTCGGCAGGCGGCGTCTGGGCCGCGTCCTGCGCCAGCGCCGGAGTCGCGATGCTCGCACCGGCAATCACAGCCAGCGAGGCGCCGGCCGACCAGATATTCCGCTTCAAAAACCCTTTACGCATCCCAATTCTCCCATGTTCAGTGTTTCCAGGCCGGCCGCGGGCGGCGCCTGGCTATCGGCCGGTTCACACCGGCTCTCTGTTCGATCCCGGGCGGGCTCTCGCCTGCCTCAGGCAATCATCGCGAAGCGCTTGCGCCCGTTGGCGAGCAGCCTGCGGTGAAATTTCCTGAGCGATTCTGTGCCTTTGCGGCGCTCGGTGGCGCCAATGCGAGCCAAGCCCAACCAGGTGAGCGCCTCAGCGGCGCGCATGGCGGGGTCTATGCAGATTCGCTCGATATCCTGCGCCATTGGCGCGAAATAGGCCGCCTCTCCCTGCAGTTTCGCGAGCTTGCTGCTCGTCTGTGCCAGTGTCTCTTGTCCGATATGGACACCGGTGTCAACCAATCCGCGGCCGATGCGGAAGAGCAGCCAGTGCAAATGCCCCAGAAGCGCACGGTCATCGCCCGCAAAGGCGCCGTCGGTTGCCATCAGCTGCTCGGTGTAGATCGCCCAGCCTTCGGCAAAGGCCGGCGCATATTCGAGTCGCAGCGGGTGCGGATTGGCGGCTGCCTCGATCGGCATCTGGATCATGTGCCCGGGCAGCAGTTCATGATGGACCACGGCGGGCAGGGTCCAGGACGGGCGGTCGCGGATGCGCTTGAGGTCCGGATAATAGGCGCCGGGTGAGGTCGGGGTGGGCACGGTGCGATAACCCTGCTTGCCCTCGGCTTCCTCGGCGCGCGTCATCCGCACGGTGGCGACGTTCAGGCACTCGGGCGGCAGCGGGCCGAACAGGGCGGGCAGGCGGGCAGGAACGCGGGCGAGGGTGGCGTTCATATCGGCAACTAGCCGATCGCGACCGGCATCATCGTCGCTGTAGAGAAAGCGGTTATCCGTGAACGCGGCGCTGATCCGGGCGCCGACGCTGCCTTTTGTATAGCCCAGGCGCTTGAGGACGGTGTCGGTGCGCGCGGTAAGCTCCTGCGCCTTGGCGAGCAGGATGCGGTGCGCCTCGGCAGGCGCGATGCGCGCGCCGTAATGGCGTTCCAGCAGCAGCGCGAAATAGTCGGTGCCGCCGGGGAAGCGGCCGGTGCCGGGCTCGGCGGGTGCCTTGGGGGCGAGCTCCGCGAGCAGGGCCGCCTGGCGGCGCAAGGCCTCGGCTTGGGGGCCGGATGCCTTTTCCGCTGCTGCGGCGATTCCGGCGCGGGTCTTTTCGAGCAGCGGGAGAGGGAGGATTGCGCCGCGGGCGGCGTCGGTCCGTATTGCCTCGCTCTCCGCGTTGACCTTGCGAGCATCCGGCACGGTGTCGCGCCAGGCGCCGGCATTGGGCGCAATTGTATAGGGCGAGCGGCCGAGCCGGCCGATCGGGAAGCGACGCAGGAGCTGCGCATCCACCACGAGTCCCGCGCGGACCGTTTCCAGGTCGATCCGGGCGGAGGGAGAAAGCGACGCCGGCGCGAAGCCTTTCAGCTGCGCCAGCTTCGCCTCGGGCGTGTCGAGCCTCGCCAGCCCGTCCAGTGCTGCGCGCAAAGCTTCGTCCTGTCCCGGCGCGGCCAGGGCAAGACGAGGGAGCGCGGCGACTCCGGCGGCGGCGAGGAACTGGCGGCGTTGCATCGCGATCCTCCGGTTCAGTTGGTCAGCGTCACCACATTGTTCAGCTGCGTCACTTCCGCCGCATTGCCCGGCAGCGCTACACGCACACGCGCGGCGCCCCTGGGCAGGCTCAGGCGGATCGTTGCAGTCTTCGGGGTAAGGTCGAGCGGGGCGGCGAGGGCGGGAATGGCGGCGGTAGCCAGTGCCTTGCCCGATGCATCCTCGACCGTCAGCGTACCGCCGGCCGCTCCCTTCGCGCCCAGGCTATGGACCGTGACGGCGAGCTTGCCACCCTTCACCACCACGTCATCGCTGCCGATGCCGAGATCCGGCCGCGTGGCGACGTCCTCGCCCGGCGTCTTGAGTGTGAACTCGATCTCGGTGGTGGCGTGCGGCGCGAAGGTGACCCGCGTCGAGGCGCTGCGCTCGAGATGGAGCGCAGTGGTTGCGCCGTTCGTCACCATTTCCCATTCGCCGGCGGCCACGTTCCAGGTCGACATGTCGGCGCTCTGCGGGGTGTCGCCGGTGTTATAGGCGATCACCTTGAAATGCGTCGGCGTGGCGCCGGGAACGAGGATGGCGGTCTTCAGCGCGCCCTCGGGATCGTCGAAGCGCCAGCTGACCGCGTTGCCCGGCCAGGTCTGGTTGCGGCGAAGCGCAATGCCGCCGAGCCGCTCGCGCTGGAGGATCTCGTTGGGCTGGTCTACGCGGTCGGACCACCAATGGCCCTCGGTGTACATGTACTGGCGCTGCGACTTGTCCTCGATCGCCGCGGCATGCAGCGATTCCAGATATTTGGTATCGCCGGTCGCGTCCCAGGCGGCCCATTGCTCGAAAGCGCCGCCTTTCTTCGCCTTGTCGGTGAGCGTCTTCGACCAGTCCTTGTCGCCGCCGAGCAGCTTGATGACGTTCTCGTTGATGTCCTGCACCGAGGCGGGGCCGCTCTTGCCGACGCGGGCGAGGATCGGGCTCAGATATTTCGCGTCGCCGGTAAAGCGCCAGGCCGACCAGGCCGCCTGGATCGGGGTGGAGGCCCCGCCGCCATCGCCGGCGCGCTCGGCATCGGTGCGCCAGTTGATCTCGTTCGGCCAGGACCAGTTGCCCTTGGCATCCTGCTTGCCATGCGCCAGCAGCCCGTCGGTGACGCCGGTGATCAGGCCCTGGGCATCGGGATTGCCGTTGTAGAGACCGACCAGCGTGGGGGCGTGGAGGACGACCCAGCTATAGGGCTTCTGCCACTCGAACGGCCCCTCGCGGTACATCTTGCGCGCGCCATACCAGTTGCTGGCGAAGTGCATGTGGCCGGCGGCATTGGGCAGGATCACGCCCTTCAACGCCTTCACCGTCGCCATCAGCCGCTCGACCGCAAGCGGCTCGCCCCAGTTCAGATAGAGGCGCTCGGCGTCCGAGTTCATCCCTTCCTCATAGGCATGGAGCTCGTCGGTGGTGATATAGCCGAGGCCATTCACCATCATGCCGTTCTTGTAGACCGCCTCGGACAGGGCGCGCAGCGACGTGTTGATCTTGTCCGGATCGACGCCCATCAGCGCCAGCCCGGGCCATTGCTGGAGCAGATCGGTATCGTCCGAGATGCCGCCGCCGAAATCGCCATAGGGCACCTGGCGGTTGTCGATCCACCAGTTCACGAACTGGCGGGTGATCTTCAGATCCTCAAGCTGGCGGAAGGCCCAGAGCGGCACGTCGGCCGGCGCTTCGGGCTGCTTGAAGTCGGGCAGGTTCTGCGGGCCGTAGCTGATATCCGCCCAGTAGCGCCGCCCCTCGATATTGTCGGGGTCGACGCGGAGCAGGTCCTGCACATCGGCGAAGACCCGGGCATACATGGCGGCGCGCTTCGAGGCGGTGTGTTCCTCGACCAGGAAGCCCCAATTGTCCTTCACCTGGTTGAAGCGGTCGGCGATGTGCTCGCGCAGCGCTTCCTTGCGGTCCTTGAACACCAGCCGGATGTTCATGCCGTCGAGCGACGTCGGGCCGAAGTCGGGCGCGGCGGAGGCGACCGAGAGATAGAGGCTATCGTTGGTGAGGATGCGGTCGCGCAGGTCGAGCCAGAGCGTGCGCGCCTCGCCGGGGCGGACCGAGATCGACAGGTCGATCATGTCGCGGCCCGGCCAGATCGGATCCTTCACCTTGATGTTGAGCGGGATCAGCCCGTCCTTGCTGGGCGTCGCCTTGAGCGCGGGGATGTCGAGCGCGATGCCGTCCAGCCCGTCGCGGCTATTCTCCCAGCCATAGTTCCAGGCGCGCGCCAGCGCCCGGCCGGCAAAGGCATCGCCGAAGCCCGACGGGATCAGCACATGGACGATCGGCATCGCGCCCTCGACATGCGCGGCGGCACCGGTCGAGGCGGCGCTGCCCGCACCCGCGGCGGCCGAGCTGGCGCCGGGCGGCAAGGCGAGCACGGTGTTGCGCTCGTCAGCCGGATAGCGGCCGCGAATGAACTTGTTGAGCGGCGCGAGCGCGGCGAGATCGGCCGAGACCTTCGCGTCCACCGTGTAGTTGAGCTTGAACGCGCCCTCCGGCTCCTTGCCGGTGCCGACGTCATAGGCCCAGATTTCCTGGATCGGCTGTTCCTGCATCACATTGGTGAAGCGCAGCGTGCCGCCCTGTGCCTCGCCAAGCGAGGTGACGCTGCGGACTACGCCCTGCGGACGCCGGGCCAGGCTGCGAAAGCTGCCGCCGTCGGCGGCATAATCGAGCGCGCCATAGGCGGCGCCGCGGATTTCGAGCCGGTTGAACTTCTCGTCCTTGGGGACCGTGAGCGTGTAGGTCTTTCCGCCCTCGACATAGACGTTCCAGTCGGGCAGCTCGAAATAATCGTCGCGGCCGGGGAGCTTCGAGCGGTTGTAGACGCCGGGCCAGGTGGTCTCGGCGATGCCGTCCACGCCCTTCCACATCCACTCCTTCAGGTCCTTCGCGTCGGCGAACTCGACCTTGCGGACGCTGGTGACCTTGTCGGCAAGCACCGGCGGCGAGGCTGCGTCCCAGCCGAAGCGGTGGAGCCAGGCGGCGCGTTTGCCGGCATCGGCGATGGCGGGCGAGGGGGCGGGCTCAGCCTTGGCGGCGAGCGCGGCGATGCCGGCGGTGTCGAGCATGCGGTCATAGACGCGGATCTCGTCGAGATCGCTGCCACGCATGAAATTGTAGCGGCTCTGCACCTGATGCGGCGCCATCACGCGGCCGGCCATGCCGAACTGGTCGAGCCCGGTATCGAGATCGGCCTTCTGGTCCCTGCGTGCGACTTCCTTGCCATCGACGAAGAGCCTGACCCCGACGCTCTCGTCCCAGGCGAAGGCGATATGCTGCCAGGCGTCGGGTGCCGGCTTTTCGGGCAGCTTGAACGAGACGCGGACGCGCGAGAGATTGGCGTCGGTCACAAAGGCATCGAAGCCGTGGCCGTTCCAGTCGATGCGCAGGAACGCCATGTCCCAGCTGCTATGATCCGCATAGCCGACGCGGAAGATCACGAAGGGTGCTTCGCCTACCGGCTCGCGGCTGCGCCAGAAGAAGGAGAGGGTGCCGCGCTGCGCCTGGATATTCCCGGCCGCGTTCCAGGCGATATAGCCGTCATCGGCCCAGCGGAACGCGCCGCCGATCGCGCCGTCCGGCACGTTGGTGACCTTGGTCTGGAAATTGGGGACCGCGTCGCCACGCGCCTGCTCCGCAGTGCCGTTCTTGTCGCCCGAGGCGCGGAAGAGCAGGCCGTCGTCCGCGGTCTGGGCAAAGGCGGGGCCGGCGGAGAGCGCGAGAGCCCATGCCAGGGCAATGCTGGTGGACGTGCGGATCATGACATGCCTCTCTGAACCATAGCAGGACGGTCTCGGCCGCCTTTGTTGTCAAGCATGGCGACGGCTGACACCGGTGGCAATCCCTTTCTCGTTTCCGGCCTATTTCGACGATCCGACTTTAGGTGCGTTGACGGGCCAGCGTGACACCGGTAGCATTGGGCGACATTCCGCGGACCCGAGCAAAGCCGGGGCGCGGCCACTCGGAGAGGAGATCGCGCGCAAGTTACTCGACATGGTCCGGCACCGGCTCCGGCCTGTCTTTCCCGGATCCTGAGAAACCGTTGGAGGCGAGCGGTGATCGGGGCAGGCGAAGCGGGTGGAGCGGCGATGTCGGGCGGCGGCTGCATTTGTGCCAGCCGCGCGTGGCGAGCGGCCCTCACGCGACCGGAACAATGGGGAATTTCAAGTTGATCGAAGGACGGGAACCGGCTGACGCCATCGCCCAGGCATTTGTTTCAGCTCGTCAGGCGGGCAATGCGCTGAACGACTATCCGGGCGATCTGCCCGGCACGCTCGACGAAGCCTATGGCATCCAGGAGCGTGCGATCGAGCTGTTCGGCGACAAGGTCGTCGGCTGGAAGGTCGGCAAGATTCCGGAGCCGCTCGACGCCACCTATGGTGCGAACCGCCTTGCTGGCCCGATCTTCGCCGATTCGGTGGTGACCGCCGGCGAGGGCGAAGTGCCCGACATGCCGGTGTTCGAGCAGGGCTTTGCCGCCGGCGAGGCGGAATATCTGCTGCGCCTGGGCCCGCTGCCCGAGAGCTTCGACCGCGCCTGGACCAATGAAGAGGTCGCGGAATATGTCGATGCGATCCATGTCGGCATCGAAGTGGCCAGCTCGCCCTTCCCGGGGATCAACGCGCACGGCCCGGCGGTGACCGTCTCGGATTTCGGCAACAATAACGGCCTGGTGATCGGCGCGGCGATCCCGCTCGACGCGGATTTCCTCGACTGGCCGGTTTCGCTGGTCATCGAGGGCGAAGTAGCCGGCGAGGCCACCGCGAGCACGATGCTCGACGGTCCCTTCGGTGCTGTCCGTTTCCTGTTCGAGCTTGCCGCCAGCCGGCAGTTGCCGCTTGCCCAGGGGCAGTGGATCTCCACCGGCGCCGTCACCGGCGTGCATCCGGTTCGGGTCGGTGAGCTGGTCGATGCTCGGTTCGCGCAGGACTACAGCGTCAAGTGCCGTATTGTCGGCATCCACGACGCCTGATTCGGCGGTCGCGCGGCATAAAATAATAGGGAGAGAATGATGGCGAGTAAGGGAGAGGCGGCAGTCTCCGGCGCGGTTTCGCGCGTCGGTCGCTACCGCTGGGTGATCGTGGGGCTGCTCTTTGCCGCCACCGCCATCAACTATGTCGACCGGCAGATGATCGCGGTGCTCAAGCCCGATCTCTCCAAGGAACTCGGCTGGTCCGAGACCGACTACGCCAACATCGTCTTCTACTTCCAGGCCGCTTACGCGATCGGCTATCTCGCCTTCGGCAAGATCGTCGACGCGATCGGCGCGCGCTTCGGCTATGCCATCGCCGTCGTGATCTGGACGATCGCGCACGTGGCGCATGGCGGCGTGCACTCGGTGATGCAGTTCACCCTGGCACGCTTCGGCCTGGGCATCGGTGAATCGGGCAACTTCCCGGCGGGCGTGAAGACCGTCGCGGACTGGTTCCCGGCCAAGGAGCGCGCCTTCGCGGTCGGCCTGTTCAACGCGGGCTCGAACGTCGGCGCGATCCTCACCCCGCTGCTGATCTGGGCGATGGTGCCGGCGGTCGGCTGGCGCATGACTTTCGTAATCACCGGTATTTTCGGCGTGATCTGGCTGATCGCCTGGCTTGCCATTTTCCGCGACAAGCCGGCCGATCATCCCAAGGTGGGTGAGGCTGAGCTTGCCTACATCACCCAGGATCCCGCCGACCCCGTGGTCGAGGTGAAGAACCTGTGGGGCAAGCTGCTGGTCAAGCGCGAGACCTGGGCCTTCGCGCTCGGCAAGTTCTTCATCGACCCGATCTGGTGGTTCTACCTGTTCTGGCTGCCGAGCTGGCTGGGCAAGGAATATGGCCTGAACCTGACGAGCTGGGATTCGCCGACGGCGGCGATTGCGCTGGGCGCGATCTACCTGATCTCGGACGTCGGCTCGGTCGCGGGCGGCTGGCTCTCGGGCAAGCTGATGAGCACCGGCATGAGCGTGAACAAGGCGCGCAAGCTGACCATGCTGATCTCGGCCTGCTTCGTGCTGCCGGTGGTGTTCACCACCTTCTACGGCAACCTCTGGATCAGCGTGTTCTTCGTTGGGGTCGCCGCCGCTGCGCACCAGAGCTTCTCGGCGACGCTCTACACCATTCCCTCGGACACGGTGCCGCGCTTCGCGGTGGGTTCGGTCATCGGCATTGGTGGCACGGTCGGTGCCGTAGGCGGCATGGTCTTCTCGAAATACGCGGGCTATGTGCTCGACGTGATCGGCAGCTACGCGCCGCTCTTCATCGTCGCGGGTGCGGCGTACTTCCTGGCGCTGCTTTCGATCCACCTGCTTTCGCCGCGCCTCGAGCGCGCGGACGTCGCGTAAACGAGAGGATTGAGAGATGGCCCGGCCCCTGAAGCTAGACCCTGACCGGCTGTTCCCGGCGGAGGATCGTTCGCGGAGTATCGCGCGTGCGCTCTATGCCGAAGTGGCCGGGCTGCCGATCATCAGCCCGCATGGGCACACCGATCCGACCTGGTTCTCGACCAACACCAACTGGTCGAACGCCACCGAGCTGCTGCTCTCGCCGGATCACTATATCTACCGCATGCTCTATTCTCAGGGCGTGTCGCTCGATGCGCTGTGCGTGCCGAGCAAGGCGGGCATGCCGGCGACCGACCCGCGCGAGGCATGGCGGACCTTTGCCCAGCACACCTATCTGTTCCGCGGCACCCCGTCGTCGATGTGGCTGAGCCATGTGTTCGGCGAGGTGTTCGGCTTCGACGTGGCGCTCGATGCCACTACCGCCGATCTCTATTACGACACGATCAACGCCAAGCTGGCGACCGACGCGTTCAAGCCTCGCGCCCTGTTCGATCGCTTCAACATCGGTTTCCTCGCCACCACCGAGGGGCCGCAGGACGATCTGTCGCCACACCATGCGATCCATGACAGCGGCTGGAACGGACGAGTGGTCACCACCTATCGCCCGGACGCGGTGATCGATGTCGAGCATGAGCAGTTCGCCGGCGCGATGCGGATCTTCGCCGAGAAGACCGGCGAGGACGTATACAGCTGGGACGGCTATCTCGCCGCGCATCGTAAGCGTCGTGCGGACTTCCGGGCCGCCGGCGCCACCGCGACCGACCATGGCCACCCGACGGCGGCCACCGCGAACCTGAGCAAGGACGAGGCCGAGCGGCTGTTCCGCACGATCCTGTCCGACAGCTGGGCCCCTCAGGATGCCGAGCTGTTCCGCGCCCAGATGCTGACCGAGATGGCGGCGATGAGCGTCGAGGACGGGATGGTGATGCAGATCCATCCGGGCTCTTTCCGCAACCATAATGGCGGGCTGTTCGAGAGCCATGGCCGCGACAAGGGCGCGGACATCCCGATGCGCACCGACTATGTGCATGCGCTCAAGCCGCTGCTCGACCGGTTCGGCACTTCGACCGATCTCTCGATCATCCTCTTCACGCTCGACGAGACTGTCTATGCCCGCGAGCTGGCACCGCTGGCCGGCCATTATCCGTGCCTCAAGCTGGGCCCGAGCTGGTGGTTCCATGACTCGCCCGAGGGCATGCGCCGCTTCCGCGAGCAGGTGACCGAGACCGCCGGCTTCTACAACACCGTCGGCTTCAACGACGATACCCGCGCCTTCCTGTCGATCCCGGCGCGGCATGATGTTGCCCGCCGCGTCGATTGCGCCTTCCTCGCGCGACTGGTCGCCGAAGGACGGCTGCTCGACTGGGAGGCCGCCGAACTGGCGCACGAACTCACCAACGGGCTGGTGCGCAAGGCGTACAAGCTCGACGAGGCGCCGCGCCGCGCGGAAGCCGCCTGACCCATTCACAGGGGCACTCCCAAGCCGGTCGCCCCGCCGGACAGTTACTAGAGGAACCGCACCATGAAGATCGCGCTGATCAACGAGAACAGCCAGGCCGCCAAGAACAGCATCATCCATGATGCGCTGACCAGCGTTGCCGAGCCGCTGGGCCATCAGGTCTTCAATTACGGCATGTATTCGGCCGAGGACGATGCCTCGCTGACCTATGTGATGAACGGCCTGCTCGCCGGCATCCTGCTCAATTCGGGCGCGGCGGACTTCGTCGTCACCGGCTGCGGCACCGGCATGGGCGCGATGCTTGCCTGCAACGCGATGCCCGGCGTGTTCTGCGGCCTGGTCATCGACCCGACCGACGCCTTCCTGTTCGGCCAGATCAACGACGGCAACGCCATCTCGATGCCCTATGCCAAGGGTTTCGGTTGGGCCGCCGAGCTGAACCTCAAGGACGTCTACGCCAAGCTGTTCGACGGCGAGCGCGGCCTCGGCTACCCGAAGGAGCGCGCCGAGATCATGCGCAAAAACCGCGGCATCCTGAAGGATCTCAAGGCGGTGACCTGCAACGACATGCTGACCGTCCTCAAGAACGTCGACCAGGACCTGTTGCGTGCCGCGATCGCAGGCGAGAAGTTCGCCGAGTATTTCTACGCCAATTCGCAGGACGCCGAGATCAGCGCGTATCTGAAGAGCGTGACCGCACGCGAAGCCGAACCCGCCTGAACCTTCTCGTTACCGGTTGACCCAACGGAGCCCCGCCATGTTCGAACGGACCTATTACGCCACGCACCCCGACATGATGGAGTGCGTATCGAACGAGGAACTGCGCGACCGCTATCTGATCACGGACCTGTTCCGGGACGGTGAGGTCGTGCTGAACTACACCCATGCGGATCGCATGGTGATCGGCGGGGCGACGCCGGGTTCGGGCAGCATCAAGCTGCCCGACCAGGTCGAGCCGGCATCTGCGGCGGGGCATCCGTTCCTGGAGCGCCGCGAGCTGGCGGTGGTCAATATTGGCGAATCCGGGACGGTCACCGTTGATGGGGAGGGATTCGAACTGGGCAACAAGGATTGCCTGTATGTGACCATGGGCGCGGCGGATGTGCGGTTCGTGGGCGCCGGCGCGCGCTATTATCTGGTATCCTGCCCCGCCCACAAGGCATTCACCACCCGCAAGCTGGGCATCGCCGACGCCAACCGGCTCGACCGCGGCAGCCTGGAGGAATCGAACGAGCGCTCGATCTACCAGCTCGTCATCCCCGGCGTGTGCGACAGCGCACAGCTGGTGATGGGCCTGACCACGCTCAAGCCGGGCTCGGTGTGGAACACCATGCCGTGCCACGTCCATGAGCGGCGCTCGGAAATCTACCTCTACACCGACCTGGGCGAGAACGACCGCGTCTTCCACTATATGGGGGAGCCGGACGCGCTTCGCCACATCGTGATCGCGAACCAGGAAGCGGTGATCTCGCCGCCCTGGTCGGTCCATATGGGCTCGGGCACGCGCGCCTATACCTTCATCTGGGCGATGGCGGGCGAGAACCAGGACTATACCGACATGAACGTCATGGACATCTGCCAGCTGGCTTGAGCCGAGACCCCGGAGCGGGCGGCGCCGATCGGCGCCCGCTACCCTTCCAAATACCCACCCGACACCTCCCGCACGGGAGGCGAGCGAGAGAAGCAATGACCAATCCCTTCGATCTTTCCGGCAAGGTTGCCGTGGTGACCGGTGCCAATACCGGCATCGGCCAGGGCATCGCCCTGGCGCTCGCCGCCGCTGGCGCGGATATCGCCGCCGTGGGCCGCACCCCGGCGCAGGAAACCGTCGAGAAGGTCCGCGCGCTCGGCCGCAAGGCGGAGATCATCTCGGCCGATCTCTCGAGCATCGAGCCTGTGGGCAGGGTTGTGGATGAAGCTGTGGATAAGTTGGGCGGGCTCAACATCCTGGTCAACAATGCCGGCATCATCCGCCGCAACGACAGCCTCGACTTCACCGAGGAGGATTGGGACGCGGTGGTCGACACCAACCTCAAGTCGGTGTTCTTCCTCTGCCAGGCCGCCGGCCGGCACATGGTCGCCAATGGCGGCGGCAAGATCATCAATATCGCGTCGATGCTCACCTTCCAGGGCGGCATCCGCGTGCCGAGCTACACCGCGTCCAAATCGGGCATCGGCGGCCTCACCAAGCTGCTCGCCAATGAATGGGCGACCAAGGGCATCAACGTGAACGCGATCGCCCCGGGCTACATCGCCACCAACAACACGGCGGCGCTGCAGGCGGACGAGACGCGCAACCGCCAGATCATGGAACGCATTCCCGCCGGACGCTGGGGCTCGCCGGAAGACATGGGCGGCGCGGCAGTTTTCCTCGCTTCCTCGGCGGCCGACTATATCCAGGGCCATATCCTTGCCGTCGACGGCGGGTGGCTGGCGCGATGAGCATCGTCTTTTTCGGTGAGCTGATGCTGCGGCTCTCGGCGCCCGGGCGCGAGTTGCTGCTGCAGACGCCGAAGCTCGACGTGAACGTCGCCGGGGCCGAGGCGAATGTCGCCACCGGCCTGGCCTGTCTTGGCCACAAGGTCCGGATGATCAGCGTGGTGGCGGACAATGCGCTGGGCGCGGCGGCGATCGGCGAGCTGCGCCGGCGCGGTGTCGATACCTCGACGATCGTCTCGGCACCCGGCCGGCTCGGCCTGTATTTCCTGACCCAGGGCGCGGGGCTGCGCGCTTCCGATATCGTCTATGATCGTGCGCATTCGGTGTTCGCCGAGCGCCCGGCCGATGTCTGGGACTGGGACGTGCTGCTCGAAGGCGCCACCCGGCTGCATCTGTCGGGCATCACGCCCGCGCTTGGCCACAATACCGCCAGCGCCGCGATCGCCGCGGCGGAAGCTGCCGCCGCCCGGGGCATCCCGGTGTCGTTCGACGGCAATTACCGCGCGAAGCTGTGGGAAAGCTGGGACAGCAATCCCAAGGCGGTGCTGACCCAGCTGATCGGCCATGCCGACCTGCTGTTCGGCAACCACCGCGACATCTCGCTGCTGCTCGGGCGCGAATTCTCGGGCGACGGCGCCGATCGCCGGCGCGAGGCGGCGGAGGCTGCGTTCGCCGCTTTCCCGAAGCTCCAGACGATCGCCAACACCGCGCGCCATGTCGACGATGCCGACAGCCACCGCGTCTCGGCACGGGTCGATACGCGCGCCGGCGGCTACCAGACCGACGAAGTTCTGATCGCCGGCATCGTGGATCGTATCGGCGCGGGCGATGCCTTTGCTGCTGGTGTGCTGCACGGCCTGATCGAGAGCGGCGGCGACGCGAAGGCCGCGGCCGAAGCGGGGCTGGCGCTCACCGCGCTCAAGCATTCGCTGCCGGGCGATGCGAGCCTGTTCACGCGTGCCGATCTGGCGGCATTCAGTGAAGGCGGGTTCGACGTCCGCCGATGATCTGCCGGAGGCGAAATATCGCCCCGGAGAGGGTGGGGATAGCCGATGGGAGAGCATTTCTTACTCGCCGCTGAGGCGGCGTCCGAAGACCGTGACGCCGCGCAGCTGCGCACTGCCTATGCGATCGACGCGCAGTTCGAGGCCGAACTGGCCGAGGCCTGGCGCTTCATCGAGCCGCATATCGCGGGCGTGGCGCGCGAGCTGCTGGAACGGCGCGCGGGCACGGCCGTGCCCGATGCGCTGGTGCAGAGCCGGGTGGACTATGCCCGCGCCAAGCTGTCGCGGTCGATCGACCAGGCCTGGCTGGACCGGATCGTCGCCGAGGCCGATCGCATCGCCGAGGACGGGCTGGAATTCTCCACCGTCGCGGCCTCGATGCTGGTCGCGCAGATGCATATCCATGCGCTGTTCTTCGAGCTGAGCCGCGATCCCGACCAGCTCGAGCGGCTGACGCGGGCAACCCAGAAGCTTGCAGTGATCGAGTTCGAGATCATCGCCAGCCGCCTTCGCCAGATCGCCCGGCTGCGCGCGCAGGCCGTGCGCCGGCAGGAGCTGGCGGAAGTGCGGGCCGAGCTCACCGAATCGATCGCCAGCACCGCGCGGGCAAGCCGCGAGATCGCCCAGTTCACCGAACGCAGCGCCGCCGATCTGCTCAGCCTGCGGGCACCCGCTTCGGAAGTGGCCTCTGCCGCCGATCAGGCCGCGGTGGCGATGGGGGAATCCGCGCGCAGTGCCGCCGGGCTGATCACCGCCTATGAACGCGCCCGCGAGGATGCGTCCGCCGCCGCCGAAGTGGCGGGCAATGCCGATGCGATCGCGCTCAAGGGCAAGGAGAGCGCCGAGAGCCTTGCCGCGCACAATGCCCGGATCGAGGACGTGGTCACGCTGATCTCGCGCATCGCCCATCAGACCAAGCTGCTTGCCTTGAACGCCAGCATCGAGGCGGCGCGGGCAGGCGATAGCGGACGCGGTTTCGCGGTGGTGGCGCAGGAAGTGCGCAGCCTCGCCGACCAGGCGGCCAATGCGAGCGGCGACATCACCGCGACCGTCCGCGAGGCCCAGGCCGCGAGCGGCGCGATGGCGGAGACCAATCGCGCGATCCTGGGCGTGGTCACCGAGCTGCTGGCACGGGTGCGCGCGGTATCGGGCGAGATGGAAGCGCAGATGGCGACCGTGGCGGGCATCCTCGCCTCGATCGACGAGACGGCGGTCTCCTCGCGCGAGATCGCCGCGCTGATCGCGACGATCAGCCTGGAGGTCGGGCGGCTTGCCGGCGAGGCCGAGGAGGCGGGGCGCCAGGCGGCGCTCACCCGCGAGGCACTCGGCCGGATCGAGGAAGCGACGGGACATATCATCACGGGAGCGGGTCAATGAGTGGCGTATCGAGGCGTTCTGTTCTGGCGGGTGGGGCCGCGCTCACAATGGCGCCGCGCGCGGTGTTGGCGCAGGACAGCTATGGTGCGGATGCCCGTGCCGCGTTTGTGCGATGCCCTGCCGGAGACTTCTCCGCCGGCGGCTATGACGAGGCGCGGAAGGTCTGGTCGTTCAAGGGCATTCGCTACGGTGTCGCCGAGCGCTTCCGCGCGCCCAGGCCGGCGCCGCGGGTGACGGGTTATCGCGCCGACAAGTTCGGGCCGATCTGCCCGCAGGGGAAGGGCGATCAGCCGGCGTCCGAGGACTGTCTGTTCCTCAACATCTGGATGCCCGAGGGCGCCGACCCGCGGGCGACGAAGCCCGTGATGCTCTACATCCACGGCGGCGCCTATTCGAACGGCACCGTCACCGTGCCGCTCAACGATGGCGCGAAGCTCGCCGCGACCGAGGATGTGGTGGTGGTGACGGTCAATCACCGGCTCAACGCTCTCGGTTATCTCTATCTCGCTCGCTTCGATCCGCGTTTCGCGGACAGCGGCAATCTCGGCCAGCTCGATCTGATCCTCGCGCTGCAATGGGTGCGGGAGAATATCGCCGCTTTCGGTGGGGACCCGAAGCGTGTCTTTCTGTTCGGCCAGTCGGGCGGCGGTGCCAAGATCGCGACGCTGATGGGCATGCCGGCGGCGAAGGGCCTGTTCCACTCTGCCGCGACGATGAGCGGGCAGCAGGTGACCGCTTCGGGTCCGATGAACGCCACCAGGCGCGCCCAGGCCTATCTGGCGAAGCTGGGGGTGAAGGAGGACAATCTCCAGCCGCTGCTCGACATGCCGGTGGAGAAGCTGGTCGATGCGCTCGACGCGACCGATCCGATCCTGGGCGGTGGCCTCTATTTCGGGCCGGTGCTCGACATGAAGTGGCTCACCCGCCACCCGTTCTGGCCGGATGCCAATCCGCAGAGCCTGTCGATCCCGATGATCCTGGGCAATACGCATGACGAGACACGCGCCTTCATCGATCCCAATTCGGCCAAGGTGAAGGGGCTGACCTGGGACAATATCGCCGAGCGGATGGCCCCGGAGCTGCGGATGGACCTGCTGCCCGAATGGGCGGTCGCCCAGTATCGCGCGCATTTCCCGCAGGATACGCCGGAGCAGCTCTTCTACCGGGCCACCACCGCGGGGCGCAGCTGGCCGGGCCAGTGGCTCGAGGCGGATGCGCGGGCGGCGGCGGGCGCCAAGTCCACCTGGGTCTATCAGGTCGATTTCCAGTCACCGACAAAGCCGGAGCGCGGCGCACCGCACACGATGGACATCGCGCTCGCCTTCGGCACGCTCGACGCACCGGGATCGTTCACGGGCACCGGTGCCGCCGCGCAGAAGCTGAGCGCGCAGGTGATGGGTGCCTTTGCCGCACTGGCGCGCACCGGCCGGCCGGTGGCGAAGGGGCTGCCCGCATGGGCGCCCTATACGCTGCCCGGTCGCGCGACGATGGTGTTCGATGCGCCCAGCCGGCTGGTCCATGATCCGCGCAAATGGGAGCGCGAGCTGTGGGGCAGGGTGCCGTATATCCAGCCGGGGAGCTGACACTGCGATCGTCATCCCCTGCGTTCTTTTCACCGTCATCCCCGCGCAGGCGGGGATCCAGGGTCTCTGCCGGCTCGCCCGTGACTCTGGATCCCGCCTGCGCGGGGATGACGGTAAGAGCGTTTGACACCGGTTTCCATATTGCTGCGCCGATAATGAAGTATCGCTTTGTCCCGCGAGCCATTATGCTCGGCCGATGGAGAGAACCGGAAAGCCCACCATCAACGACGTCGCGCGTATTGCGGGCGTCTCGAAGAAGACCGTCAGCCGGGTGATCAACCGCTCGCCGTTGCTCAACGGCGATACCCGTGCCCGGGTCGAGCAGGTGATCAGCGAGCTGGGTTATGTCCCCAATGTCCAGGCACGCGCGCTGGCCTTGCGGCGCAACTTCCTGATCGGGCTGATCCACGACAATCCCAACGCCCAGATGGTGATGAACGTGCAGGCCGGCATGCTCGAGGCGATGCGCGATACCGAGTTCGAGCTGATCGTTCGCCCGATCGACCGCGGCAGCTCGACGATGCTCGAGGATGTGCGCAACTTCCTCGAGCGCCAGCGGCTCTACGGCGTGATGTTCCTGCCGCCGGTCTCGGAGAACGAGATGGTGGCCGAGCTCTGCCGCGAGCTGGGCATCCGCTATGTCCGCATGGGCTCGGCGACGCTGGATTCCTCCGAGCATATGGTCGCCTCGAACGACTGCGACGTGGTGACCGAGGCAGTGAACCACCTGATCGCGCTCGGCCATCGCCGCATTGGCCTGATCGCCGGGCCGCACGGCTTCCGCTCCGCCCGGGAACGGCGCAAGGGCTTCGAGAACGCGCTCGAAGTGGCCGGGATCAAGCTGCCGCGCAGCCTGATCGCGGACGGCAACTATACGTTCGAGACCGGGCTGGCGGCGGCCGACCGGCTGCTCGACCTGTCGCCGCGACCGACCGCGATCTTCGCCTCGAACGACGAGATGGCGGCCGCGACGCTGCATGCCGCGCGCCGGCGGGGGATGAGCGTGCCCGAGGACCTGTCGATCATCGGCTTCGACGATACCGCGATCGCCTCGCATATCTGGCCGCCGATGACGACGGTGCACTGGCCGATCATCTCGATGGCGCGCTCGGCTGCGCTCAAGCTGCTCGCGGACTTTTTCGGCGGGGACGACAATGCCGTCGAGGAGCCTTCGCTCTTCCCCTCGACGCTGATCCACCGCGCTTCGGTGGCGCCGCCGCGCGAGGGCTGAGCCTGCGCTGCACAGCAGCATTTCCCCGATGTTGCTGAAATGCCGCAATCCCGGAATTGTGACATTTAGTTCAATGACACCGGTTGACATCGGTGGCCGGGCGCGAGATTGATAGCGTGAACAAGCGTGACTGATACGCTTGCGCCCAAGTGGACACGAAGATCTGCATGCGGGGCGTGGGAGGGGGCAAGTCGCGACATGGCTGGAACTTGCGGGGCGACTCATGTCGTTTTCCGCGATGCTGCGTCGCACCCTGATTCCAGGCTTCCCAATGGGCGCATCGACCAGTGCTTGTCGATGAAAAGACCTTTGGGGGAGGAATTATGCTTTCTACCGCTGACACCCTGGTTGCACGCCGTTCGGCGCTGCGCGGCACGACGGCGCTCGGCGCGCTCGGCCTTGCGCTGCTGATGGCGGCGCCGGCCTGGGCACAGACCACCGAAGCCACCACGGCGGTGGCCGCGACCACGCAGGACGATCCGCAGGCGCGGCCGCAGGACCAGACCGAGAGCGGCGATGCGATCGTTGTCACCGGTTTCCGCGCCTCGCTGGCCAATTCGGTCAACATCAAGCGCAACTCGAACCAGATCGTCGACGCGATCACCGCCGAGGACATCGCCGACTTCCCCGACGCGAACCTGGCGGAATCGATCCAGCGCCTGCCGGGCGTCTCGATCGACCGCGACAATGGCGAAGGCCGCACGATCACCGTGCGCGGCCTGGGCGGCGACTTCCAGGCGGTGCGCCTGAACGGCGCCGATGCCCAGAACATCGCGGGCGGCAACCAGTCCGACGCCGGCGCGAACCGCTCGCGCGGCTTCGACTTCAACACCTTCGCCTCGGAACTGTTCGGCGGCATCAAGGTGACCAAGTCGACCGCGGCGGAGAATGACGAAGGCTCGCTGGGCGCGATCATCGACCTGACCACCGGCCGCCCGCTCTCGTACAAGAAGAACCGCTTCGCCGTGGGCGCCGAGGCCGAGTATCGCGAGAACGGCAAGAGCTGGAACCCGCGCTTCACCGGCCTCGCCTCGGTGCGCGTGACCGACAATTTCGGCATCCTGGTCTCGGGCGCGTACCAGAAGCAGGACCAGCAGATCGACGCCTATCGCCGCAATATCGGCGTGTTCGAATACACCTACCGCAACTCGCAGATCGCCGGCATCACGCCGAACGTCTTCGGCTTCGCCCGCCCGAGCAACCAGGGCACCGGCGCGACCTTCGGCTCGGACCCGACCGCCTATGCCGCGGTCACCCCGACGACGATCATCCCGGGCCTGCCCTCGGTCGGCCGCCAGTATCTCGACTATGAGCGCATCGGCGCCACCGCGACGATGCAGTGGAAGCCGGGCCCGGGCACCGAGATCACGCTCGACGGCGTCTTCTCGCGCTACGACCAGAACAGCAACAACACCGGCATCACGCCGATCGGCCTGAACCGCAACGGCACCAATGCCCGCGTCGTCGGCACCGGCACCGCCGGCCTGCGCGCCGTCGGCACCGCCAATGGCTATGCCGACCGCGTCGCGCTCTATGCGAACTGCGTGCCGAGCGCGATCATCGACTGCAACGGCGACCAGGCGGGCAACGGCGTCGGCCAGACGCCGCTGACGGGCTATTTCAACAGCCTCAACCCGAACAACCTCAACCCGTTCGACTATTACAACAATCCGGCCTCGCCCGGCTATGTCGCGACCGCGAACCAGACCGGCTATTACAACGAGCTGCTCGGCCGCCCGAACACCAAGATCCGCGAAGCGCATGTCAATGGCGCCGGCCAGGCCGACTATATGGTGCTCGACGATGTCGACTGGCGCAGCTTCGCCGACACCCAGTATGGCCGCACCGACTTCAAGCAGGTGACGCTGAACGTCCATCAGGAGTTCGCGCCGGGCTTCTATGCCGATGCGACCGGCGGCTGGTCCAAGTCCGAATTCCGCGCATATGGCCTGCTCGCCGAGTTCAACGCGATCGACAAGGACGGCTACACCTTCGACGCGCGCGGCGACGGCAAGATGCCGGTGTTCAACCCGGGCTTCGACGTTGCGAACCCGAACAACTGGACGCTGGTGAAGGGTCTTTCGACGATCCGCTACTTCACCAACAGCGTGGACAATGAGTTCAAGGTGGCGCGGGTCAACTTCACCTATGAAGCGCTGCCGGAGATGTCGATCCGCTTCGGCGGCACGGCCAAGGAGTTCGCCTATGTCGGCGACCAGGGCCGCCGCAACCAGTCGATCGAGGCGATCAACCCGACGCTGGCGGAATCCAAGCTCAGCATCACCGATCTTGGCCAGACCATCGGCTTCGGTAAGGGGCTGACCGTGTCGCAGGGCACGCCGACCAGCTATTATGCGCCGGATATCAACAAGTTCATCAATCAGTTCGGCATCAACTGCAACTGCGTGAACAAGTGGGGCGATTTCCGCGCGGTGGTCGACGGGCGTCAGCGCTCGGGCGTGACCGAGACCGATGTCTCGGGCTTCTTCCAGGTCGATTATAACGTGAACCTGCTCGGCCGTCCGCTGCGCGGCAATGTCGGCCTGCGCGTTGCCAATACCCGGGTCTCGGGCTCGGGCAATGTCGGCGGCGCCGATGGCGTCGCCGGCCTCGCGGTGACCGCCAAGAACGAATATTGGGACTGGCTGCCCTCGATGAACGCGAACTGGGAAGTTGCCGACAACTTCCTGATCCGCTTCGCCGCTTCCAAGGTGATGTCGCGCCCGCAGCTCGCGAGCCTGACGCCGGGCACCACGGCCTTCACCACCAGCCTGAACGCGAACGGCACGGCGCCGTCGCTGACGGTGGGCAACCCCTATCTCAACCCGTTCCGCGCGACGAACCTCGACCTGAGCTTCGAAAAGTATTTCGCGCACAACGGGCTGCTCGCGGTCAACCTGTTCAAGAAGAAGATCGATACCTTCCCGCAGCAGATCGCGCTCGAGGCCCCGCTATCGGCGGTGTTCGAGCCCGATGTCTACCAGCAGGTGCTGACCTTCATCACCAACCCGGCGCTGCTGAACTACACCACCAGCGGCGGTACCTGGGCGGTGCGCCAGTACCAGGACGCGCCGGGCGGCGACATCAAGGGCATCGAAGTCAATCTGCAGACCGACTTCTTCTTCCTGCCGGGCTTCCTGAAGCATTTCGGCGTGACCGCGAACTACACGCACATCGAATCCAGCCTCAGCTACCTGACCGGTACCGTGCTCAACACCAGCCAGACGGTGTCGGGCACCGCGGTGAACAGCTATGCCGAAGGGCCGTTCCTCAACACCTCGCCGGACTCGTTCAACGCGACGCTCTACTATGAGGACAGCAAGTTCTCGGCGCGCGTCTCGGGCGCCTATCGCACCCGCTATGTGAACCGTTTCCCGCTGGCGACCGGCACCTGCTCGGTGGGCACCACCACCGTCGGCGGCGGCCCCTGCAACTCGCCGGTGTTCGCGGACTTCGGCTATAACGAGGACCAGCTGAACATCGACTTCGCGGTCTCCTACGCGGTCACGAAGTTCGCCAAGCTGTCGCTCGAGGGCCGCAACATGACCAACGAGCCGCAGTACCGCACCATGTACGCCGCGAGCCCGGTGACCCAGACCTATGCCAGCACCGGCCGGATCATCACCGCGGGCCTGCGCATGATCTTCTGATCTTCGGGGGGAGGGAGTGGAGCGGCGCCCAGGCGTCGCTCCAGTCTTCCCCGGCATGTTTCCCTGACTTCCTGGCCGGCGCCACGCCTCCGTGCGCCGGCTGTTTTGTGTCCGGTGGGGAAGCTTTGGCCCGACCATCTGGACCGTCACCCTGAACTTGTTTCAGGGTCCAACTCTCCATCGGCGATACCCTCTGGAAGAAGGTTGGATGCTGAAACGAGTTCAGCATGACGAACTGTTGAATATTGGCCCGGGGCCTTTCAGATCTCCACCTGGCTGCCCAGCTCGACGACGCGGTTGGTCGGCAGCTTGAAGAACTCCATCGCACTTTCGGCGTTGCGAACCATCCAGGCGAACAGCTTCTCGCGCCAGATCGCCATGCCGGGCCGCGACGAGGCGATCAGCGTCTGGCGGGCGAGGAAATAGCTGGTCTCCATCGCCTTGAACTTCTCGCCCGCGGCATCGCCGAGCGCGTGCAGCGCCAGGGGAATGTCGATCTCGTCCATGAAGCCATAGTGGAGGATCGTACGGTAGAAGCCCTGGCCCAGTGGCTTTACTTCCGCGCGCTGTTCGGGCGCGACATGCGGCACCTGCTCGATCGCGACGGTGAGGATGATCACGCGCTCGTGCAGCACCTTGTTGTGCTTGAGGTTGTGGAGCAGCGCCGGCGGGATGTCGTCGGTGCTGGCGAGGAACACCGCGGTGCCGCCCACGCGCTGGACCGAATGGCCGGCGGACTGGATGAAGATCTCGATCGGCATCGCACCTTCGTGCAGCCGCGCGCGGACCAGCTTGCGGCCGGTCGCCCAGGTGGTGAGCAGGATGAAGACGATCGCGGCGACGAGCAGCGGGAACCAGCCGCCATCGGGAATCTTGGTGACGTTCGAGGCGAAGTAGAGCCCGTCGATCAGCAGGAAGCCACCGGTGACCAGGCCGGCCAGCACCGGCGGCCATTTCCACACAGCGAAGGTCAGCACGCCGAGCATGCAGGCGGTGATGAACATCGTGCCCGTCACCGCGATGCCATAGGCGGCGGCGAGGTTGCTCGAGCTGCGGAAGCCGAGGACGAGCAGGATCACCATGATCAGCAGCAGCCAGTTGGCGAGCGGCACATAGATCTGCCCCGCCGCCTTCGCGCTGGTGTGGAGGATGCGCAGGCGGGGCAGGAAGCCGAGCTGGACCGCCTGCTGGGTGACCGAGAAGGCGCCCGAGATCACCGCCTGGCTGGCGATCACCGTTGCCGCGGTCGCGAGGATGACGAGGGGGAGGCGGGCCCATTCGGGCGCCAGCAGGAAGAACGGGTTCTCTACCGAGGCCGGGCTGCTCAGCAGCAGCGCCGACTGGCCGAGATAGTTGAGCATCAGGCAGGGGAAGGCGATGTAGAGCCAGGAGACCATGATCGCCTTGCGCCCGAAATGGCCCATGTCTGCATAGAGCGCTTCGGCGCCGGTCACCGCCAGCACCACCGATCCCAGCGCCAGGAAGGCGAGCAGCGGATCGAGCGTGAAGAAATGGAGCGCGTACCAGGGATTGAGCGCCCAGAGGATGTCGGGGCTCTTGGCGATGCCGACCACGCCGAGCACCGCGATCACGATGAAGTAGAAGATCATCACCGGGCCGAACAACCGGCCCACCCGCGCGGTGCCGTGCGACTGGATGGCGAACAGGCCGATCAGGATGACGATGCTGATCGGCAGCACGAGCTGGGACAGCGAACCCTGGACCGTGGCGAGGCCCTCGACCGCGGAGAGCACCGAGACCGCAGGTGTGATGATCGCATCGCCATAGAAGAGCGCGGTGGCGATCACGCCGAGCGCGACGATCCAGGGCGTCCAGCGGGTTTCGCCCAGCTTGCGCTGGATGAGGGCCAGCAGCGCCAGGCTGCCGCCTTCGCCCTTGTTGTCGGCGCGCAGGATGATGAAGACGTACTTGACGGTGACCACCAGCATCATCGTCCAGAAGACCAGCGACAGCACCCCGAAGATATGCGCGCGATCCACCGCCAGCGGATGGTGGCCGATGAAGCTTTCCTTGAGCGAATAGAGCGGCGAGGTGCCGATATCGCCGAACACGACCCCGATCGCACCCACTGCGAGCGTGCCGAGCCGATCCTGATGGCCGTGCTGATCGGCCGCTTGTGTCGCTTCCAAGGCGAATCTTTCGTTTGCCGGCACCGCCCTCGGCGCCGTCGAACCCGCCTAGTATCCAGAGGTTCCGGCCTCAGCCAACGATTTTATGGAATCTTTATGGTGGGTTCCAACTTCCCCGTGGAACCTTAACTCCCCCCGAGACCACATCGCGAGCCGACCAATGTGGGAGTCTCACCGTGTGGGTGTTGTTGCGTCGGATGGAACAAGGCGAGGGCGGCTGGCCTGCGCAGCTTTGGCTGCGCTTCGGCGGCGTATTGCTGCTCGGCGCCTGCGCGCTTGCGGTTTGGACGCTCGTCGTTTCGATGAATCGTCCACCGCAGCACAACGCCACTCCGGCTGAATTTGGCGAAGCCCTTTCGGGCGTCGTCGCCTGGACGCTCGGTTGGGCGCTGTTGATCGAGGGGCCCGGCCTGTTCCGGCTGATACCGGTGCCGCCCCGCCACATTCGCTTCGACAAGACCCGCTTCGATCGCCGCCAATAGGGAAGAAAACCATGACCGACCTGATCTGGCTGGGGGTGTTGGCAGGGCTGTTCCTGCTCACCCTCGCCTGTGTCCGCCTCTGCGACCAGGCCTGAGGAGAACCACCATGCCGCTACCGCTACTTCTCGCCGGGCTCACTGCGCTGGGCCTGCTCCTTTATCTCGTGGCCGTGCTCGTCCGGCCCGAGCGTTTCTGATCGGAGCCTTCCATGACCGTCCAGGGCTGGATGCTGATCCTCGTCTTCACGCTCATCCTCGTCGCGCTCGCAAAGCCGGTGGGGCTGTGGCTGTTCGCCATTTATGAAGGGCGGCGCACGCCGCTCCACACCGTGCTCGGCCCGGTCGAGCGCGGCTTCTACAAGCTTGCCGGCGTCGATCCCAACGCCGAGCAGAGCTGGCGTCGCTATGCGCTGCACATGCTGGCCTTCCAGCTGGTGACTTTGCTCTTCACCTATCTCGTGCTGCGCTTCCAGGACGTGCTGCCGATGAACCCGCGCGGGCTCGCCGGCCTCTCGCCCGACGGCGCGATGAACGTGGCGATCAGCTTCACCACCAACACCAACTGGCAATGGTATGCAGGCGAGGGTGCGCTCTCGAACCTCAGCCAGATGCTGGGGCTGACCATCCACAACTTCCTGTCGGCGGCCACCGGTATCGCCATCGCCTTCGCGCTGTTCCGCGGCTTCGCCCGCAAGCAGGCCTCGGGCATCGGCAATTTCTGGGCCGACATGACCCGCGTGACGCTCTACGTCCTGCTGCCGATCTGCGTGGCCTATGCGATCTACCTGATCGCCAGCGGCGTGCCGCAGACCTTCGGCACGATCGTCGATGCGACCACGCTCGAGGGCGCCAAGCAGTCGATCGTGCTCGGACCGGTCGCTTCGCAGGAAGCGATCAAGATGCTCGGCACCAATGGCGGCGGCTTCTTCAACGCCAACTCGGCGCATCCGTTCGAGAATCCGAGCGCGCTGACCAACTTCATCCAGATGCTGTCGATCTTCGTCCTCGGCGTCGGCCTCACCTACACCTTCGGCAAGGCGGTGGGGAACACCCGCCAGGGCTGGGCGATCCTCGCCGCGATGCTCACCCTGTTCCTGATCGGCGCGGGCGTGACCTATTGGCAGGAAGCCGCGGGCAACCCGGTGCTGCATCACCTGGGCCTGCCGGGCGGCAACATGGAAGGCAAGGAAACCCGCTTCGGCATCGCCGCGAGCGCGCTCTTCGCCACCGTGACCACCGCGGCCTCGTGCGGCGCGGTCAATGCGATGCACGACAGCTTCACCGCGATCGGCGGGCTGGTGCCGCTGTTCAACATGGAGCTCGGCGAAGTCGTGGTCGGCGGTGTCGGCGCGGGCATCTACGGCTTCCTGCTCTTCGCCATCCTCGCGGTGTTCGTCGCGGGCCTGATGGTCGGGCGCACGCCGGAATATGTCGGCAAGAAGATCGAGAGCCGCGAAGTGAAGTTCGCCGTCCTCGCCATCGCGGTGCTGCCGCTGATGATCCTGGGCGGAACCGCGCTTGCCTCGGTCTTGCCCGCGGGCCTGGCGGGGCCGCTCAACAAGGGGCCGCACGGCTTCAGCGAGATCCTCTACGCCTTCACCTCCGCTGCCGCCAATAACGGCTCGGCATTCGCCGGCATCACTTCGGGCACGCCCTTCTACAACGGGCTGCTCGGCGTCGCGATGTGGGTGGGCCGCTTCTTCATCATCGTGCCCGTGCTCGCCATCGCCGGCAGCCTGGCCGCGAAGAAGGTGCACCCCGAGAGCGCCGGTTCGTTCCCGACCACCGGCCTGCTCTGGATCGGCCTGCTCGTCGGCATCATCCTGGTGCTGGGCGGCCTGACGTTCCTCCCCAGCCTCGCGCTCGGTCCCATCGCCGATCATCTCGCGATGATCCATGGCCAGCTCTTCTGAGGTCCAATTCCATGACGACCGCAACCATGTTCACGCCGTCCCTGATCGGCCCTGCCATCGGCGACGCGTTCAAGAAGCTCGATCCACGCCAGCTGGTGAAGAACCCCGTGCTCTTCACCACCGCCGTGGTCGCGCTGCTGCTCACCGTGCTGCTGTTCATCGGCGGCACCAGCCTGACGCTGGCCTTCCAGATCCAGCTGATCGTCTGGCTCTGGCTCACCGTGTTGTTCGGCACCTTTGCCGAGGCGCTGGCGGAGGGCAGGGGTCGTGCCCAGGCCGCTTCGCTGCGCGCCACCAAGTCCGAGCTCACCGCGAAGCTCCCGAACGGCAAGACCGTTCCCGCCTCGCAGCTCAAGAAGGGCGACATCGTCCTCGTCCATACCGGTGACCTGATCCCGGCGGACGGCGAGGTGATCGAAGGCGTCGCCTCGGTCAACGAAAGCGCGATCACCGGCGAAAGCGCGCCGGTGATCCGCGAGGCGGGCGGCGATCGCTCGGCCGTGACCGCCGGTACCCGGGTGATCTCGGACCAGATCAAGGTCCGCGTCACCCAGGAGCCGGGCCAGGGCTTCCTCGATCGCATGATCGCGCTGGTCGAAGGCGCCGAGCGCCAGAAGACCCCGAACGAGATCGCGCTGACGATCCTGCTCGTTGGCCTGACGATCATCTTCCTGATTGCCGTCTCGACCATCCCGGGCTTCGCGTCCTACGCTGGTGGCCAGGTGCCGGTGGCGATCCTGGCGGCGCTGCTGATCACCCTGATCCCGACCACGATCGCGGCCTTGCTCTCGGCGATCGGCATCGCCGGCATGGACCGTCTCGTCCGCTTCAACGTGCTCGCCAAATCGGGCCGCGCGGTGGAAGCAGCCGGCGACATCGACGTGCTGCTGCTCGACAAGACCGGCACGATCACCATCGGTGACCGTGCGGCCAGCGAGTTCCGCCCGCTGGGCGGCATCTCGACCGACGAGCTGGCACGGGCTGCCTTGCTCGCCAGCCTTGCCGACGAGACGCCCGAAGGTCGTTCGGTCGTCACGCTCGCCCAGGGCAAGTACGCGGTCGCGACCAAGGCACTGCCCGAAGGCGCGGAGATCATTCCGTTCACCGCGCAGACCCGCATCTCGGGTGTTCGCATGGGCGAGAATTTGATCCAGAAGGGCGCGGTCGATGCGATCCTGCGCGCCCATCCGGGGCTGGGCGACACCGCAGTGGCCGGCGACATGCGCCGCGTTTCGGAAGAGATTGCCCGCCAGGGGCAGACCCCGCTCGCGGTGGCCGAGGATGGCCGGCTGCTCGGCGTGATCGCGCTCAAGGACGTGGTGAAGGCCGGCGTGCGCGAGCGGTTCGGCGAGCTGCGCCGGATGGGCATCCGCACGGTGATGATCACCGGCGACAACCCGCTGACCGCTGCGGCGATCGCGGCCGAGGCAGGCGTGGATGACTTCCTCGCGGAAGCCACCCCGGAGGACAAGCTCGCGCTGATCCGCAAGGAGCAGCAGGGCGGGCGCCTGGTCGCGATGTGCGGCGACGGCACCAACGACGCCCCGGCGCTCGCCCAGTCGGACGTCGGCGTGGCGATGAACACCGGCACCCAGGCCGCGCGCGAGGCGGGCAACATGGTCGATCTCGACAGCGATCCGACCAAGCTCATCGAGATCGTCGGCCTCGGCAAGCAGCTGCTGATGACGCGTGGCGCGCTGACCACCTTCTCGGTGGCGAACGATATCGCGAAGTATTTCGCGATCATCCCGGCGATGTTCATCGCGCTTTATCCGTCGCTCGGCGTGCTCAACGTGATGCAGCTCGCGAGCCCGCAAAGCGCGATCCTCTCGGCGATCATCTTCAACGCGCTGATCATCCCGTGCCTCGTTCCGCTGGCGCTGAAGGGCGTGAAGTATCGCCCGATCGGCGCAGGCCCGCTGCTTGCCCGCAACCTGGCGATCTACGGCCTGGGCGGTGTGCTCGCGCCGTTCGTGGGGATCAAGCTGATCGATCTGGTCGTCGCCGGACTGGGACTGGCGTGACCAAAATCGCCCCTCCCCTTCAGGGGAGGGGATGGGGGTGGGGCAGGTGTCTCACCGAGACCTGACCTCGCGGACAGACCCCACCCCAACCCCTCCCCTGAAGGGGAGGGGCTTTGAAGGAAGAAACCAATGCTCAAGGATTTCACCACCGCGCTCCGTCCGGCACTTGTCCTGACGCTGCTCTTCGCCGCCCTGCTCGGCATCGCCTATCCGGCGGCGCTCACGGGCATCGGCCAGGTCGCCTTCCCGCATCAGGCCAATGGCAGCCTGATCGAGGAGAATGGCCAGATCCGCGGCTCCGAGCTGCTCGGCCAGAACTTCGCCAGCCCCGGCTATTTCCACGGCCGCCTCTCCGCCGCTGGCGCCAATGGCAACGACCCGACCGCTTCTGCCGGCTCGAACCTCGGCCCGGCCTCCCAGGCCCTTTCCGATCGCGTGGCGAAGGACATCGCCGCGACCCGCACCACACCAGGAAACTCGGTTCCCGCCGATCTGGTGACCACCTCCGCCTCGGGGCTCGACCCTGAAATCAGCCCCGAGGCGGCCTTTTACCAGGTCGATCGCGTAGCCAAGGCGCGCGGTTTGAGCGTGGAGAAGGTGCGCGCGATCGTGAACGCCCATGTCGAGCAGCCGCTGCTCGGCTTCCTGGGTGAGCCGCGTGTCAATGTACTCGCGCTCAATCGCGACCTCGACAAGCGGGTGGCCTCGGGCGCAAAAGCGGCCGAGTGAGCGCGGAAGACAATCGACCCGATCCTGATGCCCTTCTGCGCGCCGCCGCGCAGGAGGGCGTTGGCCGACTGAAGGTGTTCCTCGGCGCGGCGCCAGGGGTTGGCAAGACCTATGAAATGCTCACCGAGGCCGCGGCGCGGCGCAAGGCGGGTGTGGACGTCGTCATCGGGGTGGTCGAGACGCATGGCCGAGCCGAGACCGAGGCTTTGGTCCATGGCCTCGAGATCGTGGCGCGCCGGCCGGTGGAGTATCATGGCCGCAGCATCACCGAGATGGATATCGACGCGATCCTCGCTCGCGCGCCTGCGCTGGTGCTGGTCGATGAGCTCGCCCACACCAACGCCCCCGGCAGCCGGCACGACAAGCGCTATCAGGATGTTGAAGAACTGCTCGCGGCGGGGATCGACGTTTTCTCGACGGTCAACATCCAGCACCTCGAAAGCCTGAACGACGTCGTCGCCAGCTTCACAAAGGTGCGGGTGCGCGAGACGGTGCCGGACCGCGTGCTTGAAGCGGCGGACATCGAGATCGTCGATCTGCCGCCCGACGAGCTGATCGAGCGGCTGCGCGAGGGCAAGGTCTATGTGCCCGAGGAAGCGACGCGGGCGCTCGGCCATTTCTTTTCCAAGTCGAACCTCACCGCGCTGCGCGAGCTGGCGCTGCGCCGGGCTGCCCAGGCGGTCGATGCGCAGATGCTCGATTATCTGCGGACCCATGCGCTGGCGGGCACCTGGGCGGCGAGCGAGCGGCTGGTGGTGGCGGTGAGCGAGTTGCCGGGCTCGGCCGAGCTGGTCCGCGCCGCCAAGCGCATCGCCGACGGCCTGCGCGCGCCCTGGACCGCCGTGCATATCGAGACGCCGCGCACCGCCCGGCTGAGCGATGCCGAGAATGCCCAGGTTGCCGCCTCGCTCCATCTCGCCAGCCAGCTGGGCGGGCAGGTGGCGACAGTGCCGGCAGAATCGGTGATCGAGGGGCTCAAGCGCTTCACCACCGAAGCCCGCGCCACCCAGCTGATCGTCGGCAAGTCGGTGCGTTCGCGCTGGTTCGAGCTGCGCCACGGTTCGGTGGTCGACAAGCTGGTGCGCGAGACGCCGGGGATGGCGGTGCACGTGCTTCCAATGGCCGTGGAGGCGCGTGCCGCGACCATGCGGCCCGCGATCGATCTGGGATCGCGCGAGGGCTATGTCGTATCGCTTGGCCTCACCGCGCTGGTGACGCTGGTCGGCGCACTGTTCCCCGAGGGCGCGATCACCAATATCGGCCTGCTCTACCTGCTGCCGGTGATGGTCGCCGCGACGCGCTATGGAGTGTGGCCGGGCGTGATTACGGGGCTGGTCTCGTCGCTCGCCTATAATTTCTTCTTCATCCCGCCGACCCACACCTTCACCATCCAGGACCCGCGCAACATCCTGACCGTGCTGGTGCTGCTCGGCGTCGCGATCGTCTCCAGCCAGCTCGCCGCGCGTGTTCGCGTGCAGGCGGACCTGGCGCGACGCAGCGCCACGCAGAACAGCTCGCTCGCCGGCTTTGCCCGGATGCTTACGGGCTTGAGCACCCGTGAAGAGCTGGGCGCGGTGCTCTGCGCTGAGGTCGCCCGCCTGTTCGGCGCCCATACGGTGCTGCTCCTGCCGGAGAGCGGCCGGCTCGACCTCGCCGCCGCGCACCCTGCCGATCCGGGGCTGGAAACGCTCGAACTGGCTGCAGCGCAATGGGCCTATGACCAGAATCAGCCCGCGGGCCGCGGCTCGGACACGCTCACGGCCTCCGAATGGCTGTTCAACCCGCTGGCCACCGGCGACCGTGTCCTCGGCGTGTTCGGTCTCGCCAATCCCGATGCGACGGCACCGCTCCGCTCGGACCAGCTGCCGCTGCTGCTCAGCCTGATCGACCAGGCCGCGCTGGCGCTGGAGCGCGTCTCGCTGGAGACCGAGATGGCGACGATCACCCAGCTCAAGGAACGCGACCGGCTGCGCGCCGCCTTGCTCTCCTCGGTAAGCCACGACCTGCGCACCCCGCTCACCACGATCCTCGGCATGCTCGGCGAGATGCAGCCGGCGAGCGACCTGCAGGGCGAGCAGCTCTCCGCTGCCCGGTCCGAGGCGGAGCGGCTCAACCGCTTCGTCGCCAATCTGCTCGACATGGTCCGGATCGAGGCGGGTGCACTCCACCAGTCGATCGAGCCGGTCGACCTCGCCGAGGCGGCGGCGGCGGCGGTGCATGACCTGCGCCGCGTGCTGGAGGATCATCCGATCCGGCTCGACGTGCCCCCAGAGCTGCCGTTCGTCTCGGTCGATCCGCAGCTGTTCCACCACTGTCTGATCAACCTGATCGAGAATGCCGGCAAATATGGCGACCCCGGCTCGCCGATCCTGATCGCCGCGCGCCGCCAGCCGGGCAGCATGACCCTGAGCGTCACCGATGAAGGTCCCGGCCTGCCGCCGGGCGACGAGGCGCGGATCTTCGAGACCTTCACCCGGATCGAGGGCTCGGACCGCAAGGGTGGCACGGGCCTGGGCCTTGCCATCGTCAAGGGCTTTGCCGAGGCGATGGGCCTGTCCGTCTATGCGGCCAACCGCACCGATCGCGACGGCGCGGTGTTCACGATCCGCTTTCCCGAAACCCTGTTGCGCAAAGGAAGCGCCGGCGAATGAGCCAGCAGCCCAAGATCCTCGTGGTGGACGACGAGCCCGCCATCCGCCGCCTGCTGAGCGCCGGGCTCACCCGCGTCGGTTACCGCGTGGTCGAGGCCGGCAGCGCGCGCGATGCGCTGACCGCGGTGCAGATCGACAAGCCCGAGGCGGTGCTGCTCGACCTCGGCTTGCCCGATCGCGACGGGCTGGAGCTGGTGCCGTTGCTCAAGGCGGCGGGCGCGTCGGTACTGGTCGTCTCGGCGCGCGATGCGACCGAGCAGAAGGTCACCGCGCTCGATCTCGGCGCGGATGACTATGTCACCAAGCCCTTCGATACCGAGGAAGTGCTGGCCCGCATCCGCACCGCGCTGCGCCACCGCCTCTCCGCCGAGGCCGAGATGCCGGTGGTCCGCTTCGGCACGGTCGAGGTCGATCTCGGCGCCCGGCTGGTCCGCAAGGCCGGGGCGGAGGTGCACCTTACGCCGAAGGAATTCGGCTTCCTCGCCGAACTGGCCAAGCATCCCGGCCGGGTGGTGACGCACAGCCAGCTTCTCCGCACCGTCTGGGGGCCGGGGCACGAGAATGACGTGGAGTATCTGCGGGTTGCCGCGCGGGGCGTGCGCCGCAAGCTGGAGGAGGATCCGGCGGTGCCTTCGGCGATCCGCAACGAGCCTGGGGTGGGCTATCGCCTGATGGCGTGAGCGGTGCTGCGTGCGAGGACCAGATCGGCGAGGCACATCGGCACCCGCCGTCAGCCGGTGGTCGGCGTTCCGGTCAGTTGACGGAAGACGGTTTCTGCGCTGCCTGACAGCACGAGTTCCAGGCGTTGCAGGAACGCGAATGGCAGATATTCGCGCAGCAGATGGAGTATCAGCCCGAAGACGAGCAGGATCGCGAGGATGCGCAGAACCGCTCTGACGACCCTGGGCGCGCCATCCACCAATTGTTCGAGATCATATTGGAGCTGGACAGGCGCCATGCCGCGCTCACGCTGCCAGGTGATCACATAATAGCTGGCGTGGAGATAGCCTCGCCTGGCCAGCCCAATGCCCAGCCATAGCGCACCGCCCAAGGCCGCGCACAGAAGGAGGAACCCCAAGGGGAAGTCCAGGGCCAGCGCAAGGTCTGCGATCCAGTTGAACAACGGGCCTACCGATCAGCTTGCGGATTTGTCTTCGATCGAGGCGACGGTGCCTTTCGCCGCCTCGCCGAGCATGAGAATTTCGCCCAGGGATGCCTTGTTGAGCACGCTCTTCAGGAATTCGTCGCGGACGTCCGGTGGGAGGTGGTGGCCCTCCAGATGCCCTTGGGCAAATAGCTCGCGCATGATCGAGAGCTCGTTTCCATACCGTTCGCGCTCCAGGCTCGACAGCTGCTCCAGCAGGTTGCTGAGCATGTTCGGTGTGGTGCGCAACGCTTCGGCGAAGATCCCGCGAACGCCCTTGGACAGCAGGACTTCCTTCTTCTTCCGGAGTTCCTCCTCCACCGCATGCTCGGCATCCTGCGCTGCGATCCGCAATCCGGTCATGCCAATCGTACCGGCGTGCTTTGCCGCCTCGCCTTCCAGGCTCAGCGTCGCGCTCAGGGCGAGCAACGTGATCCCGCGGTCCAGCAGGGGATCGGTGGACAGCAAGTGCGCGCACGCCGCGTTGACCTTTTGCTGCGCGTTGCTCAGATCGCCGAGCTGAAGCGTGGCATGGCTCTCGCTTGCGGGGGCTGCCTTTTCCGAGTTGTTCACGGCCACGGCCCGGCCTTTCCTGCGGGCCGGCGGCTTGGCGTCCGGGGCGGCCGCCGGCCGTTCGGGTGCCAGCTGGCTCGCCTCGGACAGCTTGGCCAGCACGGTCGAGCGGATTCTCGGCCAGATCAGCCTTGTGCCCCGTTGTGCCGCGACGACGGGGTCTTCGACCCGATACTCAACCGTCAGCTCAGCGATATAATGAAGCCCCGGCGTCCAGGTCGGCAGCTTCATTTTCTCTTCGAAGATCTTGTCTGAAGTGTCGACCTCGACAAAGCTGTATCGAGCTAGCAGCTTCTCGCTGATCGAGAGGCGATAGTCCGTGATCCGTTTGGGCGTTCCCTTGCCGATGGCGATCAGCGCCCAGCCCACCCTGGCTTCCGGCAGCTTCTGGCCGCGATCGACGAGCAGCGAGTCTTCGGAACTCATATTCATGTCCCCCGATCCTGTTGGCCAAGCGTGATCTTCCAGCTTTCGGCAAAATAGCGGATGCGCGCGCGACCATCCTCATCCGTCGCGGCGTTAAGCATCGCGGTGGCGACCATGGCGAAGTCGTCCCGCAGACCGAGTTCGCGCGCGCGCTCCAGCAGGCTTTCGAGAACCGACCGGACAAAGCCTCTGGTGTGGCGGTTCCGAACGCCGCGCTCGAGCCAGGGGGCAACCGCTTCCAGGCCACCTGAATCCCGAAAGGGGCGTCGCAGCAATAGCGGGGCCGTGCTGGCCTGCTCGTCCTTGAGATAGCCCGTCTCCGCGTGGATCGCGTGGGCGAGGTGGACCATCGGAAGGATGCAGACCACCGACTGGCGATCGCCGTTATCCCAGCGTTCCAGCCCCTTTGCCAACTGTTCGGCGATCCGTGCGGCGGTATCCGGGACCAGCGAGGCCCATGCCCAGTAGAAGTCGATCGCGCGCTGGACAGGTTCGAAGAGACGGTGCGGGGCCAGGCTCTCCGCGCGGTGCAGAAGGGCGAGCGCCTCGTCGAGCTCGATCGCGCCCCATGACGAAGCGCAAAGCCGGATTGCCCGGATCCGTTCCTCGTCCGTCGCTCCGGCGCCTGCCCATTCCTGCAACCGGCGAACGATCTGCTCCTTCGATCGCGGTGAGGTCTGCACGGCCACGCCAAGCGCTTCGCCGGTGGCGAGCAGCGACTGCTCCATGGGCTTCCGAACCCAGGGCATCAGGATCGAATCGAACATGCTCGCGAACGCGAAGCTTGCGCAGGCGCCCACGCCCACGCCCAAGGCCAAGGCGGTTCGGGTGTCTCCCTCGCGTGCCAGTTCAGCCATCCATTGGACCAGGCGGCCGCGTATGTCGGTCCGTTCCTCCCAGATATATCGCCGGATCAGATCGTAGCGCTCGGCCTCGGCGAAACGGACCTGTTCCCCGGCGTCTCCGTCCTCAACGACGGCCTGGATCCGGCGCAGCTGGGCCGAGCGCGATTTGCCGAATCCTCCCGCGCCGGCGCGTTGCGCATCGGGAAGAAGGGCCGTCGCGAGCCGGTCGCAGGCATCGAGTATCGCCGTAAAGGACGCACCCGGCAGGAAGGCGACGGCAAGGGTGAGACAGCGCTCCCGCGGCTCGAGATCGGTGTCGAACCAGGTGTCGAGATCCGCTTCCTGCGCGGCGGCCGGGGCGTCCTTTCGATCCGATCGCTGGCCGAGGGTCAGGTCTACGTCCGATGAGCCCAGGACGATCCCCTGCGCGGTACCCGTATTGTAGATGCCACCCTGATTGTGGAAATTGATGATGATCGACGCGCCCTGCGGGAGCGCGCCCTGCCTCTCTGCACCTGACAGGAAGGGCTGGATGGCGTCGATGAGCTGCGCGACATTGTCCGGTTCGCCGCCGCCATGTTTCGCCGCACTCGCCGACGTTCCGGCGGGGGCATCGGAATTCTTCATGGATCACCCCCGGCACGCGGCCGATGTCGCGGCTTCAGTTTCCGATCTGAACGGATACGTTGCTGGAGTTGGTGACCACGCCGGTCATGGTGCCCGAATTGCTTACCGCACCGCGATTGTCGATCGTGACCTGGTAGACTCTGAGAAGCGCCTCCAGCTCCGCGGCGTCGACAGGCGCGGCCTCAAGCTGGCGGGTGAGGGCGGTTTCCAGATTCTTGCGAAGGGCGGGATCGTCGGGAGCTGCTTCCAGATGCTCGAGCGCTGCCACGGTATCGCCACTGGCTTTCGTGCGGATCCAGGCGACCAATTGCCCGCCAGTCTCCACTGCCTTCTCGCCCAGTTTTCCCGCGACGCCGCCTGTCACCTGCCCAAGGAAGGGCAATATCACCGCAACCGCGGCTCCCGCCAGCACAACTACATCCATGTGGCCCCCGCTCGTTCAAGCTTGAAGTGCATGATGTTCGCCCGCGGGATGTCATGCAATAGCCGTGCAGCAGGTTGTTCTGGAATGGGGCCAATTCCATGCGTCTGTTCTCAGGGCATTCCCGGCGCAGGCGTTATTATGGCGTGCTGGCGACGGAAGCTGTCCTAGTAGCGGGCAGTGAAGGCCACACTCCATTTCTCCTCGCGGGCAAGCAGGTCTTCCCGCTTGCCTTTCACATAGCTGAGGTCGAGGCCGAAATAATTGTTCGTGTCGAAGCTCAGGGAGAGCACGGACCGGAATTGCGACAGGTCCCGGGGATAGCCCGACAATGCGTGCATATAGGTTTCGGTGACGGTCAGATCGATCGGGAAGCGGAAATTGTCGTGGCTGATCGCGAAACCGAACTGGGTGCCGATACGGCTGAAATCCTGCGCCTGAAGATCGGGCCGATCCCCCTGCTTCGTGAAGGTGCCGTTGTTGAAGCGAATGTCGAAGATCGGGCGATAGGAGAAGAAATATTCCCGGCTGGGGACGATACGCCGATAGGCATTGAGACCGACCGGGAGTCCGAAGATCTCGCTCGCAACCGGCATATAGCGAAGATTGACGCTGGCGATCTGGGCATGGTTGACGTCGTCGAAGAGCAGCTCCGGGCGCATCTCCATGACGTGCATCAGGGACCAGCCGGCTTTGTCGCCGGAGCCGAAACTGGAACTCTGGCGTCCGATCAGGACGGCTCCCAGGCGCCAGTCCTTGGAGGTGACTTTCCGGGCCTGGCCAGTCACGCGCGACAAGTCGTGGTTGATCCCGGCATAGGGGATCAACTCGAGATTGGCATAGGCAGGCGGATGGGGGCGCGGATCGTCGGCGGGTGCCACCGGCGCGCCTTCGATCAAGGGAAAGGCCCATCCCAGCACGCCGACCAGCTTGACGGATTTCTTGCTGGCGATCCCGTCATCGGTGAAACTCACATTCACCTTCTCGGCAGCCTTGAAGTCGGGCTGCCCGCGCAGGAACATCAGGGAATCGGTGTTGCCGCGCAGCTTCAACGGAAGATTGAACTCCGGCGGCGGCGGTGCGCTGCCGGCGATCTCGACCGGCCTTCCCGGCGAACGCTCCACGCATTCCACGACGATTGAAGGGTCGCTGTAGAATTCCCCGATCTTGGCATGTCGCGGATTGGAGAAGCTGCCGCTCTTGTCGCCCAGGATATCCGAAATCTGGAACTGCGCCGCGATCAGCTTGTCGCTGCCGTCGAAGTTGCAGTCGGTGATCGCGTTGCACAGGAGTATGCGGACGGCGAGCGAGGGGCGGGCCGAAGGCGGGGCCGTGGTTCCCGGCGGCAGAGCTGCCGCGAGGGCGGCTTCTTCCGCGGTGGCCTGGGCCTGCGCCCATTGCCCGAATTGCCAGCCGATACCCTTGTCCTTGAGGACGAAGAGCGCGAGCTTCTCGCGGTCCAGCACCTGGCGCTGCGTGACCGGATCCAGGATGCAGACATCCTTGTGCAGCGGATTCGCCGCATAGGCCTGGCTTGCGAGTGCGAGCGAAGCGGCGGCCGATGCCGAAAGCCGGGCGCGCCTCACGGCTTGGCCAGCTTGAAGATGCGAACCTGGAAGGCCGACAAGGTCTCCTTGATCGCCGCGGCGACCGGAATGGCATTGGGATCGAAGCTGTATTGGCTCGTGGCGCTCAGTGCCTGGGCCACCTCCACGAAATAGAGTGGAAGCGTGTTCACGTCCTTGCGATAGGTCGTGCCGAGCACGCCGGCAGGATTATGCGGTGAAGGGCCAAAGCCATTTTCGAGTGGCAGGTTTGTCGCTCTCCGCACGGCTTCCAGCTTCTCGAAATAGTCGAAGCCCACCTTGGCCAGCATGATATTGGCCTTGTGCGTTTCGCCGCCATGCGCGCGCTCGAGCTTCTTCAGCGCACGCCGGTTCGATATGTGGATCCCGGCCATGATGGTCCCCCCTTTCGGAGAACGAGGCGATGGGCTGACGTCTCCCCGGCGTCACGCGATCCCCGTCCTCCCGCCATGGTAATCGAGTGTATAGTTTCGGTCGAGTCGATCTGCGTGTAATAATTGATCCGATTCTGTGGTTATTAAATTTACACTGGATGATTTATTTTCGGATCGTTGTGTTAGTCATGTGAGGATTTGAGAATATATTATTAGTTTGCTTCATTTTTAAGGGAGCTGTTGTGGGTGTTCGGATATTGCTCGAGCATTCCGCGCACCCGTCATCCCGGTGTCACGGACAAGTGCATCGATTGGACGTCACCGTCGGCACGGCCGTGGCCAGGTCCGAGGACGACAGATCGAAGGTGCAGTCGTTGAGGCGGGACATTATCCGGTACGGGCCGACCTTTCCGTCGCTTACCGTCAATGGATCACCCGTACGCGCGCGCAGGCGCAGATCGCTATATTGGCCTTCGTTCGGGACCTCGATCACGACGAAGCTGAGCGGATAGGCCGAGCCATTATAGACCCCGAAGCGAACGTCACCCGTCTGACCGCGCACGCCGCCGCCACTCTGCGCCCAGGCAGCTTCCCCGGCGTCGATCGCAACAACCCAATAGCCGTAGCTTCCCGCCGTGCCGCTGCCGGATACGCGGCCGGAAAAGATGAAGTTGCCGAAGCCCTGCACCTGGCCATAGGCCTTGGTCGAGAGGCAGACATGCTTTGGGTAATCCTGCTCCGCCGCCACCGGGGCGGGAGCGCAGAGCGCGAGCGCAAACGGGACCAGGGCCAACCTCATCACAATGTCTCCTGCTAGTCGATCTGAACCCATACGCCGCCATTGGCGGCGACCTTGAAATCGGTGGCCTGGTGCTTCCCCGGGAGCGGCGATCGCGGCGTGCACGCCTCGATGGATTGCTGTGGGGCGCAGCTGCGGGCGGTCAGGCCTGTGGTCGAGAAAGCCCGGCGCCCTTCTTTCGCGCGCTGGACTTCGGCGAGGCTGTCGAATGCGGCCAGGGCGCGCATGTCGCTGTCATAGTGGGACGCGCGCATCTTGTCGCCGACGAGAACCCAGATCGTACCCGCTGCCGCCGGTTGGCTCGGCTCCGGGGCCGGTTTTGGCTCCACGGGCGCCGGTTGGTCGGTGCCGAGTATCCGGCCGACACCAGGGAAGAATTTCTGCGTCAGGCTGAGCTCCCCGGCGGGCGGTTGCGAAGCGCGCGCGATGCTGGGGGCGCTCATCTTTGGCGCCGGGCCGGCGGGGCGGGGTTCCGCCTTGTCGTCGACCGCCATGCCCGATGCGCTTGGCATGGGCGTGGGAGGCGGCGTTTCGGTGGGCGCGGGGGGCTGGCCCGGCGGGGTTCCGGTTTTGGAGCCCATATATTTGGTGCCGTACAGATTGATCGTGATCGTGCAGCCCGACAGGAGGAGGCAGATGAGGAAGATCTGAACCGGATTGCGGGCCACCAGATGCCCGCTCGCGTCGATGGAAGGTGTGCCTGCTGCCCGCCTTGCGCGGCTGTCCCAGCTAAGAAACCAGAGCGTGAAGAGGATGAAGAGCACGATGGCTGCTCCCAGGAGCGGTTGCTCCTCCTTCGGGTTGTTCATGTAGATGCCAGCCGCGCCCGCGAGCAACGCGATCGAGGCGTATGCGAACCCTGCTACCGGACATTTGCGGGCCTGTTCGGCGGAGAAGAGCTCGCTCATCCTCAGAAGCTCTTGGAGAGGCCGGCGCTAATGCCGCGATAGTCCTTTCCGAAGCGGTATTGTACGTGAACCGCGAGCACATCGGGATTGTCGAAGGCGGGGTTCTTCTGCGGCCGCCATTGCACCCTGACCGCGCCGATATCGCGCACCGCATAGTTGCGGTTGAAGATATGCTCGTAGCCGACGAAGTAATTCAGCTTGCTGCCAAAGGGATCGTGGTCGAGGAACTGATCGAGCGACACGCCGGCATTCAGGTCGAAAAAGCCTTCGTTGAGATAGGCCGGCACATTGGCCATCGGTGTGCGCTTGTCGATGTAGCTGCCGGTCACGTGGATCGTGGCTGCCCCGAGAGGAAAGAGCGGGAACTTGCTGTCGCCGGTCAGATCCTGGATCGTGTAGATCAGGCTCGTCTCCGCGATCTTGGCCGCGCGCTTGCCGCGACGATGTTGCACGGGGCCGCCCGAAGTCACTGACGGAATGTCGAAATCTTCCCATCCGGCATAGCCGGACAAGCGGATGCCAAATGTGGATACGCGGGACGTGGCGTCCTCATCCGGTGCCTTGGCATAATAGAATATGCCGCCGCCGATCCTGCCGGCAGTTGTAATGGCGCCCTCGACATCGACTCTGTCGAATATCCCCGCGGCCTGGAGCTGGATGGGCGCCTTTTTGAGGCATTGCCGTATTTCGGCGATGAACGAAGTGCTTGCGCTATTCAGTTCGCCGAGGCGCGCAAAGCTCTGCTCCGCGGCAGTTGTAAGCACGGGTTTCGCGCGCTTGTTGCAAAGTGGATTAACATAGCGGGCAAAGGTCGGGTGACCTTCGACTACTTTCTGAATCGCTTCGGTATTTCCATTCTGCTGGGCCGCGGCTGCGATAGGTAAAGCACAAGAAATCAGTGAAACTGCAATTATTGCTCGCACGGCATCCCCCCGAATGCACTGGCTGTTGCATTAATTGTCTTCGAAGTTGTGCAGATTCGTCAAGGGTGGCGGGAGTATTTATTGGGTAGAATTCACAGTGGGTTATGATTTTACAATCAATCCAAAATGGATGATTTGCGGTTTGTCTCGGGGGCGTCGTTTCCAATGGGCGCGCCATGGCGGGAGCCGGCCATCAGCCGGGTGCAAGGCAACCTGCAGCGCGATTGAAGACAATACTGCCCTGAGCGATCAAAGGGCGGTGGTGCCGAGTACAGGGATCGAACCCGTGACCTTCGGTTTACAAAACCGCTGCTCTACCAGCTGAGCTAACCCGGCGACGGGCCTGCCCTTGATCGGCTTCGGGCGGCCGGTCAAGGCCGAACTAGGCCGGGCCGACCGGTGCCGGGCGGGTGACGATCCACAGCGCGCAGGCCGCCATGCCCAGCGCCGCGCCCAGCGCGAGGGGCAAATGGGGGCGGGCAGTGAGCCAGAAGACGCCGTAGCCGAAGGCGATGCCGGCGCAGGCGGCGATCTTGCCCTTGCGCGGGATCGCGCCCTGTTCGCGCCACTGGCGGATCGGCGGGCCGACCCTGGGATGGTCGAGAAGCCAGGCCTCCAGCCGCTCGGATCCGCGGGCGAAGCAGCCGGCGGCGAGGATCAGGAAGATCGTGGTCGGCATCACCGGCAGCAGCGCGCCGATCACCCCGAGCGCGACGAAGAAACAGCCCAGCGCGACCCAGAACAGGCGCACCGCGCGGCTGGCGAGGCGTGGCTCAGGCGGGATGGCGAACGACCCGGGCGGGCGCGGCGGCGGTCATGATTTCTCCCTGGTACCGGCGGGGTTTGTGCCAGCGGGCCCGATGGGGATCAATGGTGCGCGGCATGGCGCTCGGCCATGTAGCGGCCGGGCGACGTGCCCAGCGCCTTGCGGAACATGGTGACGAAGCTGGGCACGCTCTCATAGCCAAGGTCGCCCGCAACCTGTTGAATCGAGGCGCCGGCGGCGAGCCACTTGACCGCGAGCATGACGCCCAGCTGCTGGCGCCAGCGGCTGAAGCTCATGCCCGTCTCGCGCAGGATCAGCCGGGCGAGGGTGCGCTCGCTCAGGCCGGCACGGCGGGCCCAGGCATCGATGGTGCCGCGCTCGGCCGGCGCCGCGATCATCAGATCCGCGACCCGGCGCAGGCGGGCATCGGCGGGCATCGGCAGGTGCAGGTCCTCGACCCGGGCGGAGGCGATCTCGTCGACCAGGACGGCGATCAGCCGGGTATTGGCGCCGGTCTCCTCATAGAGCTCGGGCAGGGTGGCGGCGCGAGCCATCAGCTCGCGGAGCAGGGGCGTGGCGGCGAGGGCGCAGCAGCCCTGGGGGAGGCCGGCATCGACCTCCGGCGAGACAAAGGCGTTATAACCCTCCAGCGCGCCCGAGGCCTTGATCGAATGGAGGGCGCCGCCCGGGATCCAGATGGCGCTGCGGGGCGGGACGATCCACAGCCCGCCCTCGACCTCGCAGCTCAGAGCCCCCCGCTGGGCCAGGATGATCTGGCCCTTCTCGTGCCGGTGGAGGTCCAGCTCGAAGCTGCCGAAGTCGTCGGTGATGAAGCCATAGGTGACCACCGGACGCGGCACCGCGTCTGGATCCTCCATATCCTGTTTAGCACCAAGGTTGCGCAATATGGGCATGCGGGGCTCCGGCCAGATTGGCTGAATCGGATAATATTCTGTCCATACTTCGCAGTGACGCCATGAGTCCAACCGATTATTCCAAGCGAACCAGCCGGTCGCGGCGGGAAAGTTGACGGACTGGACGTTCCGGACGCCGATGTTTGCACGCGGCGCCGGAACGGCGCGGCGACGAGCCCGGTTCGGCGCTGTAACCCGCTGCCATGGCTATGAAATTCGTGATCCCGCGTCCTGCGCAAGCAACGGGGGACGGAACGCTCCGCGCAAGAGATGAGGACGTCGTGATGCTGCCGATGGAATCCCCCGAACGCCCCGGCACCAAGGCCCCCGGCCGGATCAGCCAGGCGCTGATCCGCCTGCTGATGAAGCGTGCAACCATCACCGCCAGCGAGCGTCTGGGCGAGGGCTTCGCGCTGATCACCCTCGAAGGGCCGGCGCTCAAGGGCGTGGCCTGGACCGCGGGGCAGAAGATCCAGATCGCGATGGGATCGGCCTTCACCGCGCGCACCTATACGCCCATCGAATGGAACACCGAAACGGGACGCGTATGCATCCTGGGATACACGCACGGCGAGGGGCCTGGCAGCGCCTGGGTGCGCGACGCCGCGCCGGGCGACAGCTGCGACATCTTCGGGCCGCGCGCCTCGCTGGATACCGGTCGGCTGACGGGTCCGCTGGCGCTGTTCGGCGACGAGACGTCGATCGGCCTGGGCTATGCGCTCGCCTGGCAGGATCGCGCGCGGACGGTGGCGAGCTATTTCGAGGTCGGCGATGTCGAGGCGAGCTGCCGGGTGGCCGAGCAGCTGGGGCTGGAGCGCGTCTCGCTGTTCGAACGCTCGGCGGACGACGCCCATCTCGCTGAGATGGAAGCGCGGCTAGAAGCGCTGGCGGCGAGCGGCGCCAGCTTCGTGCTGACCGGCAAGGCGGGGACGATCCAGCGGCTGCGCCAGGCGCTCAAGCGACTGGGCGTGCCGGCGGCGCGGATCGCGACCAAGGCCTATTGGGCGCCGGGCAAGACCGGGCTCGACTGAGGCTGGGAAAGTGCGGGAGCGCCCGGAGGGGGGTGGGCGCTCCCGCGGCTTCCAAAGGGGGCGGAAGCTTTGTTGTAGGCCAGCGCCGGTGGGGGGCGTTTCGGCGATGACCTGCCTGGCCGATATGCACCCCCGCACGGGTGGCCGCCATACTACCTTGGTTGGGGGTAGCGGCAGCGCTTTGGCGGTGGGCGAGCCCATGCCTGCGCGCTAGGAAACGGCGATGCGCATCTCGCTTCCCCGCGTCGCCACCGCACCCTTCTGCCCCGCCGAAGTGCAGGGGAGCGTCGCGGTGCCTGCCGGGCTGCCGGGCTGGCGCAAGCTGTTGCGCTCGGGCGGGCCGGGGCTGCTCGTCGCGGTCGGCTATATGGACCCGGGCAACTGGGCGACCGATATCGAGGCGGGTTCGCGCTACGGCTATGATCTGCTGTTCGTCGTGCTGCTGTGCGGTGTCGCGGCGATGCTGCTGCAATGGCTGGCGATGCGGCTGGGCCTGGTCGCCCGGCGCGACCTCGCCCAGATGGCGCGTGAACGCTACAGCCTGGCGACGACGCGGACGCTGTGGCTGCTCGCCGAGCTGGCGATCATCGCCACCGACGTTGCCGAGGTGCTGGGTTCGGCGCTGGCGTTCAACCTGCTGCTCGGCGTGCCGTTATGGCTGGGCGTGCTGCTGACCGGGCTCGACACGGTGATCGTGCTGGGCCTCAAGGGGCAGGGCTTCCGCCAGCTCGAGGCGATCGTACTGGGGTTGATCTCGACGATCGCGATCTGCTTCGCGGTGCAGCTCGCGATCGTGGGGCCCAGCTTCGCGGGGCTGCTGCACGGCGCCGTGCCCAAGGCCGCGATCTTCGCCGATCCGCATGCGCTCTACCTCGCGGTCGGCATCCTCGGCGCGACGGTGATGCCGCATAACCTCTATCTACACAGCTCGGTGGTGCAGACGCGGGTGACCGGGGCCAGCGTGCCGGCGACGCGCGAGGCGATCCGCTTCGCGACGATCGACATCGTGGTGGCGCTGTTCCTGGCGACCTTGGTGAACGGCGCGATCCTGGCGCTGTCGGCCGCGACCTTCCATGCCAATGGCTATACCGGCGTGGCGGAGATCGACGATGCCTATCGGCTGCTCGAGCCGCTGACGGGTGCTGCGGCTGCCGCCCTGCTGTTCGGCATCGCGCTATTCGCATCGGGGCAGAGCGCGACCTTTACCGGAACGATCGCCGGGCAGGTGATCCTGGAGGGCTTCCTGAACCTGAGCATCCCGTGCTGGCTGCGCCGGATCATCACGCGCGGGCTGGCGCTGATCCCGGCACTGATCGGCGTGGTGTGGATGGGCGAGGGCGGCGTGGGCAAGCTGCTGGTGCTGACCCAAGTGGTGCTCTCGCTCCAGCTGCCCTTCGCGATCTGGCCGCTGATCCGCTTCACCAGCGATCGCACCGTGATGGGCGAGTTCGCCAACGGGGTGGTGGTGAAGGTGATTGCCTGGGGGCTGTTCGGGCTGATCGCCGGGGCGAATCTGTGGCTGGTTTCGCGGTGGTTTGGGTGAGGGCTGGAACCCTTCTTGCTCCCCTCCCTTGCAGGGAGGGGAAAGTAGGTTTCAGAAACTCCCGCTGATCTTGAAGGTGAAGATCGGGCCGATCAGCTGGTTGTTCGACTGGCGGAAGACCAGCGGATTGGTGGTGCGGCGGCCGGCATAGACTTCGCGGTCGTAATAATGGCGGGCGCTGAAGATGTTGCCGACCGTGGCGCGGACCGTCAGGCCGAGCACATTCTTGTGCTCGGCGAAGACGTTGACGAACCACGGCCCCTCATTCTCCTGGTTCACTTCGGTCAGGTAATAGTACGGCGAATAGTGATAGAAGCTGGCGTCGACGCCCCAGGCCAGCGCGCTCTTCGGGATGTCGTGGCGGAAGTTGAGTTCCGCCCAGCGATCCTGGGTGCCGCTGATCGTGCGCATCTGGCCGGTGAGCGGATCGCGGACGCGGGCACGCTCGATGCCGACGGTCGCGTCGAGCTTGGCGCCGGGCAGGCCGAGCGGGGCGAACTGGATCGTGCTGGTGCTGACCAGCCCCATCCGGGTGGCGCGGGGCAGGTTGCCGACGCCTTCGTCGTCCGCGCCGATCGGGACGATATCGATGATGTCGTCGATCCGGTGATAATAGGCGCGCAGCCGGGTCTTGCCCGCCGCGCCCAGCGTGCGGCCGACTTCCATCTCGGCTTCCCAGCTCTGCGGCGGGACGAGATCGGGATTGCCGGCATTCTGGCGCTCGGACTTGAGATTGGGCTGGGCGAGGAAATCATAGAAGCTGATCTGGCCGACGCGGCGGCGGACCTTGAGGCTGAGGTCCCAGGCGGCATCGGGCTTCCAGCCGAGCGTGACGCTGCCCTTGGGGCGGAAGAAGCGCCGCGCGGACAGATCGCCATCGACGCGCTCGAGCACGCTGGTCTCGCCGCCGCCGGCGACCTGCAGGCTGAGCTTGGCGCCTAGCGCCCGGCTATAGGTGACCATCCCCTCATGCCGGACCTCGCGGACGATGCCGCTGCCGCCGGGGAAGGGAACGGGGATGAAATCGCCCTGCGGGTTCAGCGTGGCGAGCGCGCCGCGCTGGTCGAGCCCGTTGACCGCGCGCTCGAGCGAGACCTGCCAGTCGGCCTTGCCCATCTTCCAGCCATATTCGGCGCGGGCGATCGTCTCGGTGATGTGCGAGTTGCGGGTGAAGCGGGTGCCCTGGTCGGGCGCGCCGCTGGCGAAGCTGTCGATCTGGGTGGAGATCACCGGCTCGTGATCGAAATGGCGCAGGCCGATGATCTTGAAGCGGCCCGGCCCGAGCGCGAACTCATAATCGGCGTTGACGTCGTAGAACCAGCCGTTGAGCCGCTGGCGGCGCAGGCGGGTGCCGTCGTTTCCGTCGGCGCGGAAGCGCTGCTCGAAGTCATAGACCGGGTTCCAATAGGGCGAATAGCCGAGGACGAGATTGCCCTTGGACGTGCCGGGGCCGTCGATCGCCAGGCGGAGCTTGGCGGTGACCGTGTCCGATTCCTGGTGGAAGACTTCCTCGCGCCGCTCGATCAGCGACCCGTCGGCGGCGTAGAACAGCTCGGGCCCGCCGATCGCGCCGCGGCCGGCCTGGTCCTCGAGCGACAGGGTGTAATCGACCGCGCCGGTCTTGCCGGTGTAGCTGATATTGCCGCGGAACAGGTTGGGCCGCGAATAATGGGCGCGGAAATCGGGCTTCCATTCGAACTGGCCGCCGGCCTTGCGCGCGTTCTTGAGGATGATGTTGGCGACCTGACCCGAGAGGCCGGCGATGCCGAGGGTGGAGGCATCGACGATCTCGATCCGCTCGACATTGCCGGCGGCAACCCGCTGGAGCTCGGCGATCGCGCCGCCGGTCTTGTTGGCGATGCGGGTGCCGTTGATCAGCACATTCTCCGATGCCTGGCCGAGACCACGCTCCTGGTCCGCGCTGCGGATGGTGAAGCCGGGAAGCTGGACCAGCATGTCATAGGCAGTGCGCGGGGCGAAGCGGGCGAAGTCCTCCGGCGTGAAGGATTGCTTGGCGGCCGCCGTGCCGGTTGCAGGCGGCACGGCGGTCTGGGCACGGACCGCGCTCGAGGGAAGGAGCGCGGTGCCGGCAAGGAGAAGGGCTGCGAAACGCATCACTGGGGCGCTTTCCTGGCGATCAGTGCTTGAGCACGCGGATCTGGACGAGCTGCTCGGGCGTGGGATCGGTGATGCCGATCTTGCGCGCGTGGCGGACATCCTCGGCGGTGACGCCGACGGCCTTGAGCTCGACGAGGCGCTCGGCCGGCAGGTCCGGATAGCCCATCGCGGCCATCTCGCGGACGAAGGCGGGGGTGACGTTCAGCGCCTTGAGCTGGGTGACGTCGTCGGCGGAGAGGTTGCGCAGGCCCGCCCCGGCCATCTCGGCGAGATATTCGGGCGAGACGTCGAGCGCCTTGAGCTGGATCAGCTCATCGGCCTTGAGCTTGCCGAGCCCGGCGCGGAGCATGCGGCCGGCATAGTCGGCGTCGATGCGGAGCGCGGCGAAGGCAGTGAGGTCGTCGAGATTGTCCGGGCGGAAGCCCTGGCGGGCGAGATCGGCGATATAGGCCGGGGTGACCTGCAGCGCGGAGAGCGCGGTCAGCTCGTCGATCGTCGGCTTGGGATAGTCGGCCCTGGCCAGCGCCTCGACCAGTTCCTTGTTGGCGCCGACCAGGGTGAGATCGAGCGATTCCTGGTAGCTCGGCCGGCCGATGCCGCGATTGGCGAGGTAGCCGGCGAATTCGGCATCGGGCGTGAAGCTGCAGCTGCCGATGGCGACCTTGCGCTCGGTAGCGCCGGTGCAGTCGAGGCGACCGGGTTCACGGGCGATGGCGAAGCGGATCGGGCCGTTTCCCTCCAGCGCCCGGGTGTCGAGGCCGATCTGGCTACCCGAGACGCTGGTGTTCATGTTGTGGCGTTCGCCCATGGTCAGGCTGAGCTGGAAATGGCCGCGGCCCGCCTCGAGCTGGAGCTTGAAGCCGATCGGGGTGGAGGCGGTGACCGGATCGCGGGCGCGATCGCCGGCGATGGCGGTGGTGGCGAGCAGGGCAAGCGAAGCGAAGGCAATGATCGTGCGGCGCATGACATTTCTCCTGGGTGAAGAAGGCAAGCCGGGGGCGTTCACCCCGGGCCGGGGTGTCAGCGCTTCGGCGGGTTGGGGGTGGTCGTCTTAGTTGTCGGGATCCGGGGCCGGCCGGGGATCCGGATGGGGCTTCGGGCCGCGCTTGAGCGTCTTGCTCAGCGCGAGCGAGTCCATGTCGACGTTCATGCCGGCGGCGTGCAGGCGGCGGACATCGTCGGCGGTGACGCCCATGCCGGCCAGGGCGATGTAGTCGTCGATGTCGCCGTGATAGCCGGCCGCGATGATGCTGCGGACATAGGCGGGGTTCACGCCGACGGCGCGGGCACCCATCACATCGTCGTACGAGCGGATGCGCAGGCCGGTGGAGAGCAGCGCGCGGATATATTCCGGGGTGACGCCGAGGGCGCGCATGCCGTTGGCGTCGTCGAGGCTGAGCGGGCCGAGCTGGGGCGCGGCCTGGCGGAGCTCGGCGATATAGTCGCCGGTCACGCCCAGCGCCTTGGCGCCGATGATCGTGTCGAGCTCGTTGTGCTTGCGGTCGTCGCGGTGGTCCTGCGGCGCGGCCGGGGTGGCGGCGGCGTGCGGGGCGGCGGGCGAGGCCGGTTCGACGGTTTCCGGGCGGGCGGCGACGCTGGGGGCCGCCGGGGTGGCGGGGGGCGTGGCAGCGGCGATGGTGTCGTCCCGGCGCTCGGTGGCGCCGACGGTGAGCGCGGCGAGCGGGGCGGCCATCACCAGCATGCCGGCGCCGAAGCCCGCGATCCACGAGCCCTGGGCGCGGCCGCGCGGCAGGGTGGCGTCGAGCACGCGGCCGACGCGGCGCTTGAGGCTGCCCTTGCCGGGGGCGACGCCGTGCGCGCCGATCAGCAGGCCGCGGGCTTCGTGCCGGGCGACGCGGACGAGCAGCTGGGCATAGTCGGGCGCATCGATATTGGCGGCGAGCACCGCGTCGTCGGCGGCTTCCTCGCGCAGCTGGTGCGCTTCGCGGGCGAGGCGCCAGGCGAGGGGGTTGAACCAGTGGATCGCAGTGGCGATGCGGGCGAGCATCAGCTTGGCCCAGTCGAGCGCGGAGACGTGCGCCAGCTCATGCGCGATGATCGCCTCGGCCTCGTCGGTCGCCGCCAGCGCATCGGCGCTGAGCAGGATGGTCGGGCGGGCAAGGCCCCAGGAGATCGGCGAGGGCAAAGCGTCGCTGACCAGCAGCGCGGTGCCGCTCTTCATCCCCATGCGGCGCTGGGCATGGGCGAGCGCGCTCAGCCACACCGGATCGACCAGCACTTCGGCACCGGCGCGCAGGCGCACGAGGCGGAGAAGTGCGATAATGGTTAGCATTAGCAGCGCGATGACCGGCAGCGCATAGGCGAAGCGCTCCCAGCCCTGGGGCAGGGTGAAGCCCGGCTGCTCGGCCGATGCACTGACCTGCGGCGTAGCGGTTGTGGTGACCGTCTCGCGCGGGGTGACCGGCTCGGGTACGATGTTGGTGGCGGGGGCCTCGAACCGGCTCTGCAGCACCTGGGGCAGCGGCAGGCTGAGCGAAGGCAGCATGAAGGTCGCGACTGGCAGGATCACCAGCCCGGCCAGGCCGAGATGGGCGATCAGCGAGCGCTCGGCGGCGGAGCGGCTGCGGGTGAGGCGGAGCAGGAGCAGGGTGATGCCGGCGATCACCAGCGACTTGAGCACAAGGCCGAGCAGGGCGGTCATCGATCAGGCTCCCTTCTTGGCGCGGGCGGCGGCGATCATCGCTTCCAGCTCGTCCAGTTCGTTGTCGTCGAGCTTCTCGCTCATGCCGAGCAGCGCGCTGGCGGCATGGGTGGTCGAGCCGTTGAAGAACGTGCGCACGACATGGCCGAGCGCGTTCACGCTCGCCTTGTTCTCCGCGATGGTCGGCGAGAACAGGAAGCCGCGGTCGCTATGCTCGCGCTGGACCGCGCCCTTCTGCTCGAGCCGGGTCAGCATCGCGCGGACCGCCGAGGCCGACAGCTTGTCGGGCAGGGCGTCGCAGACATCGGACACGGCCATCGCGCCACGCTCGTAGAGCAGGTCGACGATCTGGCGTTCGCGGGGCGGCAAGTTGTTCAGCATGACGAATCTCTCTACGCTACATTTGTAGTTCTAGGCTACAATTGTAGCGCATGCAAGCGCCATCTGAATCCGGAGCTAGCCGGTGCCCCCTGACGGAACGGACAAGGCCGCGAGATCGGCCGAAATCGCGTGTTCCCAGGCCAGCGCGCCCTGCGTGCGGGCAAGGGCCAGCGCGTCCTCCAGCAATGCCCGACCGGCATCGGCGCCGGACGTGCAACGCGCCGCAATGCCGGCCTTGAGGCGCAGCAATTCGGGCAGCGAGACACGCTCGCCATTGGCGGTGCAGCGCACGATCGTCGCGTCGATCAGCTCAAGCGCCTCGGGATAACGCGCCTCGAGGACCAGCCCGCGTGCCAGCGCGATCGAGAAAGTGGTGGTCAGCAGATCGTAGCGGGCGGCGCGCAGGCGGGAGAGGCTGTCGCGCAATATGTCCAGCGCCTCGCCGGTCTGGCCTCGCCGGATCGCAAGCTCGCCCCGGAAACCGGCTGCCGCGGCGACATAGGGGCCGAGTGCATTGTTCTCGGCGCACTCATTGAACGCGGCCAGATCGGCTTCCGCTGCCGCGAGGTCCGCCATCCAGAGATGCACCGAGAGCGACCAGATCAGCGCGATGCAATGGGTGACCGCGTGGTTGAGCCGGGTGGCTTCGTCCACCGCCTGGCGGGCGAGGCGGTTCGCGCCCTCGGTATCGCCGACGAGCCACAGGGTGCGCGCCAGCGCGATGATCGAGCGGTTGCGGTGATCGAAGCCGTAATGGATCGTCCGGCTGCGGATCGAGGGCGGGCTCTGCCGAATCGACAATTCGAGCGCCGGCCGTGCGCGCTTCTGGTCGCCGTGCAGGTGGTGCGAGATGCCGGCGAGCGAATAGGCGACGCCGATCGCCTCGGGCGCGCCGATCGCTTCGGCGACTTCCACGGCGCGCTCGGCCTGGCGCATGGCGATGTCATATTCGCCGATCCGCTCATGGAAGATGTGGAGCCGGCCAAGTAGGCGCAGCTGGTTCCAGCGATCGTCGAGCGCGGTGGCGATCTCCAGCGCACGGACAAGCGCATGGCCTGCCGCTTCGCTGTTGCCGCGGGTGAACATCAGCGTGATGCCGAGCGCGGCCTGGAGCTCGAGTTCGGTCGCGGTGCCGCGCTGGCTGTCGTCGATCTCCGCGAGCGCCCGGGCAGTCCAGGTGCGGCATTCGATCATGTGCGACAGGTTGAGGAAGACGGGCGCGCTGGCGGCGGCGAGGCGGAAGGCGATCCGGGCATCGCCCTCCTGGCCGAAGGCCCAGTCGAGCGCGCTGCGGATATTGCCGAGCTGCATGCGCAGCGGGCGGGTGTCCTGCAGGACATCCTCGTCCTGCTCCGCCACCGCCTCGAGTTCCGCAAGGAAGAAGGCGGCGTGTCGCCGCGCCGCCGCGGCATAAAGCGGCAGTCCGCGGGCACGCAGCTTTTCCCGGGCATGGGCACGAGTCATCTCGAGCAGGCGATAGGTATCGGTACGGCGCGAGCGATCGGGCGCGACCAGCGACTTGGAGACCAGTTCGTCGAGCGCGACGGCGACGGCATCCGACCCGATCTCCGCATCGGCGGCGACCGCCAGCGCGGCATCGATCGAGAAGGGGCCGACGAATACCGAGAGCCGTTCGAGCACAACGCGCTCGGCTTCGGAGAGCAGGTCGTGGCTCCAGTCGAGCGTAGCCTGCAGCGTCTGCTGGCGCGGCTGGGCGGTGCGACGGCCGGACCAGCCCAGGCTGAACCGGTCCCCGAGCTGGCGCGCGGTGGCGGCAAGGCCGTGGGTGGCGACGCGGACGGCGGCCAGCTCGATCGGCAGGGCCATGCCGTCGAGGCGCTGGCAGAGCTCGGCGATCAGCCGGGCGGCTTCGTCATCGATGACGAGCGTGCTGTCGGCCGCGCCGGCGCGCTCGCAGAACAGCTCGACCGCGGGGAAGGCGAGGAGTTCGGTGCGGCTGAGCCCGCTGATCTCCTCGGGATAGGCGAGCGCATCGAGGCGCAACACATGCTCGCCGCGCACGCGCAGCGGCTCGCGCGAGGTCGCCAGCACCCGCGCGCCGGGCGCTTCCTCGACGATCCGCTCCACGATCTCGGCGATCTGGATGATGACGTGCTCGCAATTGTCGAGCAGCAGCAGGAAGGGGCGGTCGCGGATATGGGCGAGGATCACCGCCAGCGGATCGCCGCTCTGCGCCGAAAGGCCCATCGCGCCCGAAATCATCGAGGCAACGACGGTGGGGTTCTCCAGCATGCTGAAGTCGACGAAGGCCACGCGCTCATCGAAGGCAGGCGCCAGCTGGTGGCCGATCTCGATCGCGAGCGACGTCTTGCCGACGCCCGCCGGGCCGACGATGCTGAAGACCGGCGTGTCGACTGCGCGCGTTTCCAGAAAGGCAAGATCGCGCTCGCGGCCGATCAGATGGGGAAGGCGCGCGGGCAGGTTGAGCACCGTGCCGGGCCGGGGCGCTTCGACAGCGGGTTCCGGCGCCTGGGTGCCGCCGATGCCCTGGCGCTCCACCGGCGCGACAAAGGCATAGCCGACGCCGACCTGGGTAGCGATGTAGCGTGCGCCATCCACGCCGTCGCCGAGCAGCTTGCGCAGCCCGGCCATGTGAAAGCGGAGGCTGCCGTCCTCGACCACGACATCGGACCAGACGCGCTTGAGGAGCTCGCGCTTGGACAGGACCCGGCCCGGCTGCTCGGTGAGCACCACCAGCAGATCGAAGGAGCGCCCGCCGATCTCGACCGGCGCGCCGTCGCGCGTCAGCAGCCTTGCGCCTGGAGAAAGCGCGAAGGGGCCGAAGCAGATGCGTTCGCCAAGCTGTTGATCCACGTCCGCCACGTTCTGCCATTACCCCTCTATGGTCGAGTGTTCCATGCCGCGTGGGGGGATGCGCCTCAATCCTACCTAGGTGTTATTCTTTGCGTTCAGGCGGTTCGAGGGGCTTCCTTGGCGATTTCCATCTGCGCGCTATCCCCTTCCTTCTGCCGTCACCCCGGCCTTGTGCCGGGGTCCACCGGGCGGCGAGGGCGGGCCTCAAGGTTCCAGTTCAGCGCGTGCGGCACCGTGGACCCCGGCACAAGGCCGGGGTGACGAGGGTTTTGCGCAGGGCGTGCCCCATGAACTTCTAATCCTTCGGGAAATCGGTGGAGAGGCTGAGCGTGCGCCAGCGCTCCAGCTCTTCCAGCCGCGCCCGGTCGCCGCGCTCGATCGCGTCGACCGCGTCGCTGCCGAGCGGGAGGCGGAGCGGCGGTGCATCCGAGCGGACCACTTCCAGGATCGCGCGGGCGCCGCGATGCGGGTCGCCCGGCTGCTTGCCGTTATAGGCCGCCTGCATGCGGGCGGCATTGCCGACTACCGCGTCATAGTCGGCGCGGCCGGCTTCCAGCGTGGTGGAGGAACCGGCGAAATCGGTGCGGAAGCCGCCCGGCTCGACGATCGTCACGCGCACGCCGACCAGCTTCATTTCCTGGGCGAGCACTTCGGAGAAGCCCTCGACGCCCCATTTCGCCGCCGAATAGGCCGCGCGGCCCGGCGCGCCGAGCCGGCCTCCGACCGAGGAGAATTGCACGATATGGCCGCTGCGCCGGGTGCGCATGTGCGGGATCACCGCCTTGGTCATGATGATCGTGCCGAACAGATTGGTCGCGATCTGGCGGCGAAAGCTGTGGAGCGAGGTATCCTCGACCGAGCCGATATCGCCATAGCCGGCGTTGTTGACCAGCACGTCGAGCGCGCCGAACTGGGCGATCGCCTCGGCCACAGCCGCGCTGGCGTCTTCCTCGCAGGTCACGTCGAGCGGGGCGGTGGCGAGGCCGCCGGGGCGACCGTCTCCCAGCCCGGCGAGCTGTTCGGGGTCGCGGGCGGTAGCGAGCAGATTGTCGCCGCTGTCGAGAATGGCTTCGCACAGCGCGCGGCCGAAGCCCCGCGAGCTGCCGGTCACCAGCCAGGTGCGTGGCATGGGTAGATACTCCTCAGCCGAAGGTGAAGACATAGGCGCGCGCGCCGGGGCGGGCGAACTCGATCGTGACGGTGCGATCGGTGATCGTGCCGGACTGGCGGATCAGCTGATAGAGCCGGTCCTCCCTCACCTCGCCCCAGCCGTTCGCATCGACATCGACGCCGTGGCTCGCGCCTGGCGCCTTGCCGTCTAGCGTCACCCGGAAGCGGACCGGCTGGCCGTCCTGCGCGCCGCCGAGCACCAGATGCGCGTCGCGGGCGTGGAAGCGGAAGCGGATCGTGCCGGGGCCGTTCTCCAACGCGGCATATTCGCCGCCGACATTCCAGCTTCCGGCCAGGTCCCACTGGTTGAGTGACAGCGACGCGGCGGAGGCATAGCCGTACGGCCGGTCGTTGCGCAGGCCGCCGGGGGAGGCGAAGTTCTGGGCCTTCTCATAGCCGATATAGGCTTCGGGCGAGGCGAGATCAGCCCAGTCGGCCTGGGCTTCGACGCCGCTGGCCGGGACCGGGGCCACCGGCACGTCCGCGACATTCTGCCCGGCTTCGGTCAGCAGCTTGCGGATCAGCCGCTCGCCTTCGCCATAGCCGCCTTCGCCCAGCCGGTAGCCGCGGATCTTGCCCCTGGCGTCGATGAAATAGATGCCGGGCCAGCCCTGGTTGGCGTAGTCGCGCCACACCGCATAATCATTGTCCTGGAGATTGGGCCAGGCGACGCGGAGCTGCTCGGTGGCGAGGCGCACCTTGGCGGGGTCCTTTTCGAAGCCGAATTCGGGCGCGTGGACGCCGATCACTTCCAGTCCCTTGCCGCCATAGCGCTGCTGCCAGGCACGCAGATAGGGGAGGGCGCGCAGCGAGTTGATGCAGGAATAGGTCCAGAAATTGACCAGCACGACCTTGCCGCGCAGCGCCGTGGGACCGCCGGGTACCGGGGTGAGCCAAGGTTTAGCGCCCTGCAGCACGCCGACGGGCTGTGAGGTTGCGCCGAAGGGCGCGGAGACGATCAGCTCGGCGCCCTGGGCCGGCGCATGCACCAGCCCGAGCGCGTCGCCGAAGCAGATCGCGGTGGTGGCGCCGGCCGCGACGATCGCGGCGACGGCGAAGCCTAGGGAGCGTTTATAGGTCATTGGGTGCCTGCCTCATCTTGCGGGTCACCACCGATCTAGGCGCCTGGCGCGGGAATGCCCGTTAGGGTTCGCCCGCCGCGCGTTAGTTGCTGCAAGCAGCGCCTAACAGCGCATCACTCCAGTTAACGGGCGCCGCGCCGCCATTCCCCTAAATCTGGGTTCAACCAGAAAGGGAGCAAAAGCCCATGTCCGCAGATCAACCTTCGCGCCGCCAGTTCGTGGCCGGTGCCGCGCTGGCAGGCGCCGCGAGCGCCTTGCCCTCGCGGCTGCTGGCCCAGGCGGCCGGCAACAGCGACATCCGTCCGTTCAGGATCAACATCCCCGCCGCCCAGATCGCCGCGATGCAGCGCCGGATCGCCGAGACCCGCTGGGCCGATGCCCAGCCGGTCGCCGACGACAGCCAGGGCGTGCGCCGCCAGACGCTCGAGCCGCTGATGCGCTACTGGGCGCGCGGCTATGACTGGCGCAAGGTCGAGGCGCGGCTCAACGCGCTCCCGATGTTCCTGACCGAGATCGACGGGCTCGACATCCACTTCATCCATGTCCGCTCGCGGCACGAGAACGCGATGCCGATGATCCTGACGCATGGCTGGCCGGGCTCGATCCTCGAGTTCCTTGGCGCGATCGATCCGCTGGTGAACCCCACCGCGCATGGCGGCAAGGCGGAGGACGCCTTCCATGTCGTGATCCCCTCGATCCCCGGCTTCGGCTTCTCCGCCAAGCCGACGGTGCCGGGCTGGGGCTCGGACCATATCGGCCGGGCGTGGAGCGTGCTGATGCGGCGGCTCGGCTATCAGCGCTTCGTCAGCCAGGGCGGCGATTGCGGATCGGTGATCTCGCAGCGCATGGCGCTCCAGCATGTGCCGGGGCTGATCGGCATCCATCTCAACATGCCGGCGGTCGTCCCCGCCGAGATCGCGCATATCCTTGCCGCCGGCGATCCCGCCCCGGCGAGCCTGTCGCAGAAGGAACGCTTCGCCTTCGACCAGCTCGTGGCCTTTTACCGCGACAATTCGGCCTATGCGGCGATGATGAACACGCGGCCGCAGACGATCGGCTATTCGTTGGTGGACTCGCCGGTCGGCATGGCGGCCTGGATGTACGAGAAGATCGACCAATGGGCCTATCCGGCCGGCGATCCGCAGAAGGTGCTCGGCCGCGATGCGATCCTCGACGACCTGTCGCTCTACTGGCTGACCGGCACCGGCGCCTCGGCCGCGCGGATCTATTGGGAGGATCACAGCAACAACTTCAACGCGCGCGGCATCATCGACCTGCCGGTGGCGGTGAGCGTGTTCCCCGGCGAGATCTTCCGCGCGCCGAAGAGCTGGGCGGAGCGCTGCTATACCAACCTCACCTACTTCCACGAAGCCAGCAATGGCGGCCATTTCGCGGCCTGGGAACAGCCGCAAATCTTCGCCGAGGAAGTGCGCGCCGCCTTCCGTCCGCTGCGTTGAGCCATCCGATCCACAGGAGAATATCGATGTCCGATACCAAGACCCTCTACACCGCCAAGGTCCATGTCACCGGCGGCCGCGAAGGCGCCGCGCGCAGCAGCGACGGGCGGCTCGACGTCCAGCTCGCCGTGCCCGGCAGCGCCGGCGCCGGGACCAACCCCGAGCAGCTGTTCGCCGCCGGCTGGTCCGCCTGTTTCGAAGGCGCGATGGCGATCGCGGCGAAGAGCAAGGGCATCACCTTGCCCGCCGATCTCGCGATCGATGCCGAGGTCGACCTGCGCCACGGCGACGAGGGCTATTCGCTCGCCGCGCGGCTCAACGTCAGCGTGCCCGGTATCGAGCCGGAGATCGCCCGCCAGCTGATCGAGGCGGCACACCGCACCTGCCCGTACTCCAAGGCGATCAAGGGCAATATCGACGCCGTCGTCGCACTCGTCTGAAAGGAGACCTGAGATGAAGAAGCTCATTGCAGGCGGGCTGCTGCTGCTCGCCGCTTCCGCCCTGCCGCTGGTGGCCCAGGCGCAGGCTGCCAAGCCGACCATCGTCCTCGTCCACGGCGCTTTCGCGGACTCGTCGAGCTGGAACGGGGTGATTCCGATCCTCCAGCGCGACGGCTATACCGTGATCGCCGCGCCCAACGCGCTGCGCAGCGTGCGCACCGATGCCGATGAGGTGCGCGACCTGGTGAAGAGCATCGACGGACCCGTCGTGCTGGTCGGGCACAGCTATGGCGGCTCGGTGATCAGCGAAGCGGGCGAGGGCGCGCCCAACGTCAAGGCGCTGGTCTATGTCTCGGCCTTCGCGCCGGAGGAGGGCGAGACCGCGCTCGGCCTTACCGGCAAGTTTCCGGGCAGCACGCTGGCGCCGGCACTTGCCCCGCCGGTGAAGCTCGCGGGCGGCGGCAACGACCTCTACATCCTCCAGGCACGCTTCCACGACCAGTTCGCGGCGGACGTGCCGGTGGCCGAGGCCAAGCTGATGGCTGCCGGCCAGCGCCCGATCGCCGATACCGCGCTGGGCGAGGCGACCACCGCGCCGGCGTGGAAGCATGTGCCCTCGTGGTTCATCTATGGCGACAAGGACAAGAACATCCCGCCGGTGGCGATGCAGTTCATGGCCGAGCGCGCAGGCTCGCGCGGCACCGTGGTGGTGAAGGGCGCCTCGCACGTCGTGATGGTGTCGCATGCCGCCGCGGTGGCCAGCCTGATCGAGAAGGCCGCGACCGCGCAGTGAGCTGAGGCGCCGGCGATCCCCAGCGCCCCCTGCGCCGGCGCCCACGCCCACGGCCGGCATCCAGCGTCGCCGGCCGTGGGCGTTCTTGATTTCGCTCAGTCGTGCTTGTCGGGATCCTCGGGCCTGTCCATGCAGCCTAGCCGGCCGTTGCAATAGTGCACGCCGTCACCACCCGACCGATCACTTCCGGGATTGGCATAGTATTGATAGGCTTCGAAGGGGGTGGTGATCCCGGCGTCGACCGGAATGGGGCAGAAAGGCGCATACCAGGCGTCGAAGCATTCCACCCCGGTCGAAAAGCCATACGCCGCATAATTTGCCGCGCAATTTGCCCCGCCCTGATAGCAGGCGGCGGATTGGCTTGAACCATCGTCCGCCTTCGCGGCGTGAATTCCGAACATGGAAACATAGGCAAGTGCGACCGCAAAGCTCTTCGTGATCATGAAAATCCTCCGATTTAAATGATTCGATACAATATTAATTCGCCGAAGATTCGGCGCGTTGAGTGTAGTGTTGGCGGAAATCGCTGCAAATAATTACACGAATTTCATTTCAATATGGTGCTATATTTAGGGAATTATTTGGCGCGATCGGTTTCGGTGCCCTGATTCGTGAATCCGGATGCCGGCATCCGAGGGGCACTCGGAGTAGCTGGTGAACACCAGGTCGGCCTGCCTGATGCCCAGGATGGCGCGGATATCGTTGTTCCTGCCGGCGCATCGCGCGCATTTTTTTGTGCATCAACTGCGTATCGGACGGGTCCCTATTCGGGCATGGCGGGCTCGATCTGGAAAAAGGGATGCCGATGACTGCACCGAAGGCCTGGGACGGCGCGCTGGTCCGCAAATGGCTCGAGCGCCGGTTGGCGGCGTCGCGGCTCGACCAGGCGGCGGCGGACCGGCGCGGCTATGAAGCGCAGGACGATTACGACAAGGCGGCCGCCGAGGAATGGGCGTGCCGCGCGCTGAGCGCCGGAGACTGCGCCGACGATCAGACGGCCTTTGCCAAGCGGATCAAGGAACTGATCGCGCAGGAGGACTATCCGCAGACCGGCATCTATGACGATGCCAAGTTCGAGCGGCATGTGCGCGGCCACCTGCGCAAGATCGCCAAGATGACCAAGGCGAACGAAGGGTTCGAGAAGACGCTGCGCTATCAATAGTATCCGGCATAGCATCCGGCAGCATCCGGCAGCATCCGGCGCCCGGATCCGCAGACCCCGGCGCCGGCGCGCGGCGTTATTGCGAGTAGCTGGTGAAGACCAGGTCGGCCTTCTTGTCGATCGCGTCGAGCTTCACATGGCAGGCATGGCAGGACTGGGTGAGCGTCACATTCTGGTCCGCCACGCCATTCTCGAACTGGCCATAGCCCCAGCCATTGCTGGCGGCGTAGCGTTTCGAATCCTTGACGCTGACCTGCACATTGGTCGGCGGCCCCGCCACGAAGGACTGGGGGGCGGGGAACACAGAGTCATTGCGCGGTGAGGACTGGTATTGCCAGGCGAGCCGCACGATCACCGTGCCGTCCGGGAAGGGGCGGATGTTCTCGCGGTAAGCCTTCACCGCGATGTCATTGCCCAGGATCGCGCGTATGTCGTTGTTCTTGCCGGCTTCATGCGCGACGCTGATCAGTTTCCAGTCGCGATAACCCTCGGGCAGGGTCACGCCATAGACCGGTGCCGCATCCTGTTTCGGGCGATTGGCGGCGGCCACGGCCGAGACCCCGAAGACCAGGGTCGCGGCCGCGAGTGCGAGCGTGGAGAGACGCCGCACCGGCTCAGCCCGCCATCCTGGCGACGTCGAGTACGGCCTTGGCGAAGGCGGCCGGCGCTTCCTGGGGCAGGTTGTGGCCGATGCCGCCGCTGACCAGCCGGAACTCGTACGGGCCGGTGAACTTGGCGCGATACTGCTCGGGCGCCGGATGAGGGGCGCCATTGGCGTCGCCCTCCATCGTGATCGTCGGCACGGTGATTACCGGCGTTGTCGCCAGCCTGGCCTCGATCGCGTCATACTTGGCCTCGCCCTCGGCCAGGCCGAGCCGCCAGCGATAATTGTGGATCACCAGCGCGACATGGTCCGGGTTGACGAACGAGGCCGCGGTGCGGGCGAAGGTGGCGTCGTCGAACTTCCATTTGGGCGAGGCGAGCTGCCATATCAGCTTGTTGAAATCATTCGTGTTCTTCGCATAGCCGAGCTTGCCCCGCTCGGTGGCGAAGTAGAATTGGTACCACCATTGCAGCTCGGCCGCGGGCGGAAGCGGGGCGGCGTTGGCGGCCTGGCTGCCGATCAGATAGCCGCTGACCGAGACCAGGCCCTTGCAGCGCTCGGGCCAGAGCAGCGCCATGATGTCGGCGGTGCGGGCGCCCCAGTCGAAGCCGGCGACGATCGCCTGCTGGATGCCGAGCGCGTCCATCAGCGCGAGGCCGTCGGTGGCGAGCGCGGCCTGCTGGGCATTGCGCGGCGTGTCGGCCGAGAGGAAGACCGTCGAGCCATAGCCGCGCAGATAGGGCACGATCACCCGGTGGCCGCGGGCGGCGAGCAGGGGTGCGACTTCGGCGAAGGCATTGATATCATAGGGCCAGCCATGGAAGAGCAGCACGGCCGGGCCGTCCGCCGGACCCATCTCGACATAGCCGATGCTGAGCGGGCCGGCGTCGATCTGCTTGACCGGGCCGAAGGGCGTGGCGGCAGGCGAGGCGCCGGCCCTGGGCGTGGCGGTGGCGACGCTGGCGACGGTGCTGCCGCTGATCAGGGCGGCGAGGGTGGCGGCGCCGTGGACGAAGCTGCGGCGATCGGATTGCAGGGACAGGGGCTTCGACATGACTCGGTCCTTTCTGGCGGGTGACGAACCTGGCCGAGATAGGTGCACCCGCAGGGCGCCGCCCGTTAGTCGCTATGAGGTCGTGTGAGGGCTGGCCGAACGTATTAGACGGGGAAGTGGGCAAAGGTTGCACGCAAGGGCACTTTGCATCGGGCCGCTCCCAACCCATCTGGGAGGGGAATGTCAGAAGGAACATCCATGTCCATTCCCCTCAAGATCGATTTTGTCTCCGATGTTGTCTGCCCCTGGTGCATCATCGGGCTACGCGGGCTTGAGGAGGCGATCGAGCGCACCCGGGATGTGGTTGATGTGACGCTGCATTTCCAGCCGTTCGAGCTGAACCCCCAGATGGTGCCGGAGGGTGAGAATATCGGCGAACACATCGCTCGGAAGTACGGCTCGACCCCCGAGCAGTCCGCCGCCAACCGCCAGATGATCCGCGACCGCGCCGGCGCGCTCGGCTTCGAGATGCGGATGGGTGCCGACAGCCGGATCTACAACACGTTCGACGCGCACCGGCTGCTGCATTGGGCCGAGACCGAAGGGGCGGACAAGCAGACGGCGCTCAAGCATGCCCTGTTCACTGCCTATTTCACCGACCAGCAGAACCCTTCGGACCCCGAGGTGCTGGTCGCGGCCGCGGAGAAGGCCGGGCTGGACGGCGCAGCGGCGCGCGAGGTGCTGGCGTCGGGGCGGTATGCGCAGGAAGTGCGCGCGGCCGAGCAGCTCTGGCAGAGCCGGGGGATCAACTCGGTGCCGGCGATCGTGATCGAGGACAAATGGCTGATCTCCGGCGGCCAGCCGCCAGAGGCGTTCGAGCAGGCGCTACGCGATATCGCCGGGCAGCTGGGGTAAGCGGCTGATTTACAACGTCATCCCGGCCTCGAGCCGGGGTCCCGCTTCTTCTTCGGTGGGGCGAGGCAGCGGGACCCCGGCTCGAGGCCGGGGTGACGATTGAAGCTAGCGTGCGGTCAGCGCACCCCGAAGGTCCAGCCTTCGGTTCTGGCCAGTTCGGGCGTCAGGCCTTCGGGTGCCCATAGGCCGGGATCGTCGGCCACGGCGCGCAGCCAGGCGGCAGTGAGGATCGCGTCGGTGGCGTGGTCGTCATAGCGGGGCAGCTGCGCATGGGGGCCGGAGCCCAGCGCGGCCAGCATCGTGTCGAGCGTTTCGCCGTCGCGGATCTTGGAGATGCCCTTGCGCATGCCGGCGGTGCGGGCGGCGAGCGCGGTGTAGATCTCGACCAGGACCGGGCCTGTTTCCGGCAGCGGATCGAAGGGCCAGATCGGCACCTTGCCGCGGAGGCGGTGCAGCACGCGCATGCCGGTGAGGCTCGACTTGCCGACCTGGCTGGCACCGACCAGGTTGAAGCAGCTGTACGGCGACAGCTGCATTGCCGCCTGGCCATGCTCGCAGACCCGGAAGCGGCCGCGGCCGGGCGGGAACAGGTCGCCGCAATCGCGCAGCTGGCGGAAATGGCGGCGGGCGTCGGTGTGGCCGACAAAGCTGGTGGCGGCGAGATGCGGGTCTTCGCTCGAGAGTTGCTCGACGAGTTGCCAGAGCGCCGGACCGTCTGCCGGGGAGCGGTCCCAGCCGGGGAAGTACGCGCCTTCATCGACCAGCGGGAAGGCGGGGGACAGGTCGAGGCCGACCAGCGCGCGGGTGCCGCTGTCCGCGAGGTCGGCGAGCCAGTCGGCGATGTCCTGGCGGGACCAGTTGCGATCGACCAGCTCCGGAGCGGCGGTGCCGGCCTGTGCGCAGGCGACGGCAAGGCCCTTGGGGCGCTCGACCGCCTGGCCGGACCAGTCGATTGCGATGAAGGTTGTGAAGGAGGGCATTGGATTCGCGGGCCTAGCACCACCCGTCATGCTGAACTTGTTTCAGCATCCAACGCTCCCCAAAGGATATCCCTCTCGGCTCCTTGGATGCTGAAACAAGTTCAGCATGACGAAATGGGGCGCGTCTCCGGGGATCGGGGCTCACGGCCGCTCCGGCATGCCGGCGGCGATGCGCTGGGGCTTCTTCGCGCGGTCCCACCAGGCGCGCTGGATGTAGAGCTCGATCCGCTCGCGGCTCTCGGTGCCGAAGCGGACCAGGATCATCGGATAGTTGGCATAGTGCGCGGTCTGCCAGAAACTGTCCGGATCGGTTTCGAGAAGGATCTCCTTCTCGGGCATGGTGCAGACCAGGCCGAAGCTGCCCTTTTCACGGCCCGGGGACATCAGGCCCTTGCCGTTGATCTTGGGACAAAGCGTGCCCCACCAGCTTTCCATCACCACATCGGGGAGAGTGCGGGCATAGGCGGTGGCTTCGTCCCAGTTGTTCATTCGAACCCTCCGTTTCGCCAGGTGACGAAGCCTTCCGTCCATTTGTCCTGGCCCAGCGTGTAGCTTTCGATGAGGAAATCGTCCGGGTGGTCGCGAAAGCCGGGCAGCGCAACGCTGCGCGCGCGTGCGGCCTCGGCGTCCGCGTGGCTGGCATAGATGCCGATCAGCTTGGATTCCTCCTCACCCTCATTGAGCTGATAGGAGTGCCAGAGCAGGAACACCTCGTTCATTCGTCGCTACACCCTTGCTTTTCCATTCCGTCATCCCCGCGCAGGCGGGGATCCAGAGTCACGAAGGTCATCGCTCTGCCACCCTGGATCCCCGCCTGCGCGGGGATGACGAAGGAGGGCGCGGGGATGACGAAGTTGGGTGTGTTTGGCGGGAGGTTACCCATCCCGCTTCCGCTCGCGCATCTCGTTCCACCAGGCCAGCCGCTCGGCGATGCGCTTTTCGTGGCCGCGGTCGGTGGGGGTGTAGAAGGTCTGGGGGGCCATTTCCTCGGGCCAGTAATTGTCGCCCGAGAAGCCGCCCTCGGCATCATGGTCATAGGTGTAGCCCGCGCCATAGCCGATCTGCTTCATCAGCTTGGTGGGGGCGTTGAGGATGTTCTGCGGCGGCATCAGCGAGCCGGTTTCCTTGGCGCTCCGCCACGCCGCCTTCTGCGCCATGTACGCCGCGTTCGATTTGGGCGCGGTGGCGACATAGAGGCAGGCCTGAGCGATCGCCAGCTCGCCTTCGGGGCTGCCGAGGAATTCATAGGTGTCCTTGGCCGCGAGACACTGGACCAGCGCATTGGGGTCGGCGAGGCCGATGTCCTCCACGGCCATGCGGACCAGCCGGCGCAGCACGTAGAGCGGTTCCTCGCCGGCGGTGAGCATGCGCGCGAGATAATAGAGCGCGGCCTGGGGATCGCTGCCGCGCACCGATTTGTGGAGCGCGGAGATCAGGTTGTAATGACCCTCGCGATCCTTGTCGTAGACCGCGACGCGGCGCTGGAGGAAATCGCCGAGTGCCGCGGGATCGAGCGGCTTCTCGAACTGGACCGAGAACAGGGTCTCGGCCTGGTTGAGCAGGAAGCGGCCATCACCGTCGGCGCTCGCCACCAGCGCGTCGCGCGCCTCGGGCGTGAGGGGGAGGGGGCGTTCCTCCGCCGCCTCGGCGCGGTCGAGCAGGCGGGTGAGCGCTTCATGATCGAGCCGGCGCAGGATCAGCACCTGGGCGCGGCTGAGCACGGCGGCGTTGAGCTCGAAGCTGGGATTCTCGGTGGTGGCGCCGACCAGGGTGACGGTGCCGTCCTCGACATAGGGCAGGAAGCCGTCCTGCTGCGAGCGGTTGAAGCGGTGGATCTCGTCCACGAACAGCAGCGTCCTGCGGCCGAGCCGCGCATATTCCTTTGCCTCGGCGAACACCTTCTTGAGGTCGGCGACGCCCGAGAACACCGCGCTGATCGCGACGAAGCGCAGGCCGACGGCATTGGCGAGGAGGCGGGCGATCGTGGTCTTGCCGGTGCCGGGCGGGCCCCAGAGGATGATCGAGCTGAGCTTGCCCGCCGCGACCATGCGGCCGATCGCCCCTTCGGGGCCGGTCAGGTGCTCCTGTCCCACGACGTCGGCGAGATCCTGCGGGCGCAGGCGATCGGCCAGCGGGCCATCGGGCGGCGTGGTCTCGGGGGCGAAGCTCGGTTCCTGGGCGGCGAAAAGGTCTGCCATGCACGCTAGATAAGCGCAGACGACGAATTGTGCATCCTTGGCTTTGATCAAACGCAATTGGCACGGGCGCGCGCAGGTGCATGAGCATGGCGAAGGAGTAGCGCCATGGATTGCGACGTCATTATCGTGGGCGGTGGCCCGGCCGGGCTGGCCTTTGCCCGGTCGCTGCGGGACACCGGGCTGGAGGTGCTGCTGGTCGAGCGCCAGCCGCGCGCCGCGCTGGCCGAGCCGGGCTATGACGGGCGCGAGATCGCGCTGACGCACGGATCGCGGGCGATCCTTGAGCGGATGGGGGTGTGGGAGCGGATCCCCGAGGCGGCGCCGCTCCAGGCCGCGCGGGTGCGCAACGGGCGATCGGCCTTCGCGCTCGACTTCGATCCCGGGCATGACGGCCAGCCGCTCGGCTGGCTGGTCTCCAATCATCTGATCCGCCAGGCGCTGTTCGAGACGGTGCAGGATCAGCCGGGGCTGCGGCTCGCCTGCGGGATCGGCCTGGGCAGCGCGCGGACGACGCGGGACTGTGCCGAGGTCACCCTGTCGACCGGACTCTCCATACGCGGAAAGTTGCTCGTCGCGGCGGACTCGCGGATGTCGCCGGTGCGCGAGCAGCTGGGGATCGCGGCGGAGATCAACCGGCTGGGCCGATCGATGCTGGTGTGCCGCGTTTCGCATACGAAATGGCATGAACAGGTCGCGACCGAATGGTTCGGCCATGGCCAGACGATCGCGTTGCTGCCGCTCAACAACGGCATGACCTCGGTGGTGCTGACCCTGCCCGAGCGGGCGATCGCGCGGCTGGCGACCTTGCCCGATGCGGCGCTGGCCAAGGAGCTGACCAAGCGATCGTCGGGGATATTGGGGCCGATGGAGATGGCGGGGACGCGCCATGTCTATCCGCTGGTCACCACCTGGGCGAAGCATTTCGGGGCGCGGCGGGCGGCACTGATCGGCGATGCGGCGGTGGGGATGCACCCGGTGACCGCGCATGGCTTCAACCTGGGGCTGAGCGGGCAGGATCTGCTGGCGGCGGAGATCCGCGAGGCGCTGCGCCACGGGCGGGACATTGCGGGGGAGCAGGTGATCCGGTCGTACGAGGAGGGGCACCGCGCGGCGGCGCGGCCGCTGTGGCTCGGCACCAATTTGCTGGTGACGCTCTATACCGATGAGCGCCCGCTCGCCCGGGTGATGCGGCATACCGGGCTGCGGCTGGGGGCACGGCTGCCGATCTTCCGGACGGGGGTTCGGAACATGCTGATGGCGCGGTAGGGCAGGGCTTTAGAAATTCCCCTCCCTGCAAGGGAGGGGTTAGGGGTGAGTTAGAAAAGGTCGGGCTCGATGCCCGGCCTTTTCTGTTTCCGCAGGCCGTCTCGCCGGGCGCCCCCGGAAGACCGGGGGCGCAACCCACCCCCAACCCCTCCCTTGCAGGGAGGGGAGGAAAAAGGGTGAAATTCTCCAAGCACCGCCCTTGTCAAAAACAGTTAAAGATATATCTTGTGCGCATCAAGAGTCGTACAGGAGTTATTATGCGACATCATCATTGCGGCCATCGCGGCATGCATTTCGGCCGCCGCGGCGGCTTTGGCGGGGCGGACTTCGCCATGGCGTTCGGCTTTGGCGGGCGCGGCGGGTTCGGGCATGGCGAGCGCGGCGGACGCCGCCGCATGTTCGACGGCACCGAGCTTCGCCTCATCCTGCTCAAGCTGATCGAGGAGCAGCCGCGCCACGGCTATGACCTGATCCGGGAGATCGAGGAGCGCACCGGCGGCGCCTATGCCCCGAGCCCGGGCGTGGTCTATCCGACCCTGACCATGCTCGACGACATGGGCCTGATCGAAGAGAGCAAGAGCGAAGGCGCCAAGAAGCAGTTCGCGATCACCGATGCGGGCGCAGCACATCTCGCCGAGCGGGCGGAGGAAGTGGAGGCGCTGTTCGAGCGGCTCACCCAGCTGGCCGGCATGCGGGCGCGCGCCGATGGCGGGCCGATCCGCCGGGCGATGGGCAATCTGCGCACCGTGCTGCAGGAGCGCCTTGCGGGCGAAAGCGTCGATCCCGACATGCTGCACAACGTCGCCGAGATCCTCGACGAGGCGGCGCGGAAGATCGAACGGCTCTGAGCCATGCCTCGGCTCGGACTATTGCGGCGGCGGCTCGGGATCGTGCCGCCGCCCATGGAGAACGGACACATGACCCTCACCACCTTCTCGGCCGAGACGCTGACCCCGACCGAGCATGCCAGCCGCTACCTGCAGCAGCTGTGCAAGCACTGGCAGCACAATCTCCAGGTCGAGTTCACGCCGGAGAACGGCACGGTGATCTTCCCGAAGGACGCGCGCGGCGCCGATCATCCGGGCGACGCGGTGGTGACCTTCAACGTCGCCGAGACCGGGCTCGACATCCGCATCGACGCAAGCTCGCCCGAGCAGCTCGACGGGCTGAAGGGCGCGGTGGAGCGGCACCTCGATCGCTTCGCGTTTCGCGAGGATGGGCTGAAGTATAGCTGGAAGTGAATGCTTCTTTCCCTCTCCCGCAGGCGGGAGAGGGATTGGGGAGTTATCCCCGCCGCTCGATCGTCTCAAGATACGCGTCCAGAACCTTCTGGTTGATCGCGTCCCAGACATAGGCGCTGGCGATTTCGTGGCCGGCCTTGCCGGCGGCCAGGCGCGCTTCGTGGTCCTCGCAATAATGCTGGATCGCATCGGCATAGCGGCCGACCGCGCCCGCGCCGGGCTGGACCAGCACGCCGCTGACATTCTCCTCGACCATGCCCACGGGGCCCACCGCGTGCGCGGCGACTACCGGCACGCCGGCGGCCATCGCCTCCAGCGTGACGTTGCCGAAACTCTCGGTGAGCGAGGGGTTGAAGAACACGTCCATCGAGGCGACCGCGCGGCCGAGATCGTCGCCCGCCTGGAAGCCGGCGAACACCGCATCGGGCACGCGCTCGGCGAACCAGTCCTGCGCCGGGCCCTTGCCGATCACCAGCACCCGGTGCTTCACGCCGCGGCGCTGCAGTTCGGCGACCACCTCCGCGAAGATGTCGAGGCCCTTTTCGAGCACCAGCCGGCCGAGGAACGCGACGGCGACTTCGTCGTCCTGGATGCCGAGGCCGCGGCGCCATTCCAGGCTGCGGCGGCCGGGATTGAACCGGTCATGGTTCACGCCGCGTGACCAGATGCGCATCGGCTTGGTGACGCCCCAACTTTGCAGCAGCTCGACCATGCCGCGCCCGGGCGGGAGCAGCATGTCGACCCGGTTGTAGAGCCGCGTCAGCATCCGGACCAGCAGCGGGGTGACGAAGCCGATCCTGTAATAGCCCGGATAGGTCTCGAAGCGGGTATGGACCGAGGCGACGGCGGCGACGTTGTTCTCGCGCGCCCAGGTCACTGCGCGGTGGCACAGGATCTCGGGCGCCGAGATGTGGACGATATTGGGCGCGAAGGCCTCCAGATCGGGCAGCACTTCCTTGATGCCCTTGGCGAACCTGTATTCGTCGCGACCGCCCGGAACGGGGAGCGAAGGCACGCTGACCAGGTCGCCGGTGGGCGGGAACGCAGGGGTCTCGGTGGTCGGCGAATAGACGCGGACCTTGACACCCTTGTCGAGCAGATAGCCGACGAGCAGGTTCAACGCCTGGTTCGCGCCGTCGCGGACATAATTATAGTTGCCGCTGAACAATGCGACGCGGAGCTCGGTGGGCTTCATGGCGGGCGCATACAATCCGCGCGCTCGGGGAGCAAGATTGCGGCGGTGTGGCGAATTGTCCCGGCTCGGGCGCGGATGCGCGGGGTTTACAGTTGTTCCCTGATTGTTCTACGCATGCGCCATGGCGAAACTCAAGAAGCGTTATGTCTGCCAGGCCTGCGGCTCGGTCTCCTCGCAATGGGCGGGGCAGTGTGCCGATTGCGGAGAGTGGAACCAACTCGTCGAGGATTCCGGCGCGAACGTGACGCCGTTCCAGGCGAAGCATAACCTTCAGTCCGGTGGGCGGGCGATCATGCTCACCGGGCTCAACACCGATATCGCGCTGCCCGAGCGGACCTCGACCGGGATCGCCGAGTTCGATCGCGCGCTGGGTGGCGGCTTCGTCGAGGGCTCGGCGACGCTGATCGGCGGCGATCCCGGCATCGGCAAGTCGACGCTCCTTCTGCAGGCGGCAGCCAGCATCGCCTCGCGGGGCCTCAAGGTCGCCTACGTCTCCGGCGAGGAAGCGGCGGACCAGGTGCGGCTGCGCGCGCGGCGACTGGGGCTGGGCAAGGCGCCGGTGATGCTCGCCGCGGCGACATCGGTGCGCGACATCCTGACGACGATGGGCGAGGGCGAGCCGCCCGCGCTGCTCATCATCGACTCCATCCAGACCATGCATTCGGACCTGATCGAAGGTGCGCCGGGCACGGTGAGCCAGGTGCGTGCCTCGTCCGGCGAGCTGATCCGCTTCGCCAAGGAGCGGGGAACGGCGGTGGTGCTGGTCGGCCATGTCACCAAGGACGGCAGCATCGCCGGGCCGCGCGTTCTCGAGCATATGGTCGATACCGTGCTGGCGTTCGAGGGCGAGCGCAGCCACCAGTATCGCATCCTCCGCGCCGTCAAGAACCGCTTCGGCGGCACCGACGAGATCGGCGTGTTCGCGATGCAGTCCGAGGGGCTGGAGGAAGTGACCAATCCTTCCGCGCTGTTCCTTACGCAGCGTGACGAGAGCGTGACTGGCACGGTGGTGTTCCCGGCGCTGGAGGGCACCCGGCCGGTGTTGATCGAAGTGCAGGCGCTGACCGTGCGGCTGGCGAGCGGCGCGACGCCGCGGCGCGCGGTGGTCGGCTGGGATTCGGCGCGGCTGTCGATGATCCTTGCGGTGCTGGAAGCGCGCTGCGGGCTGAGCTTCTCGACCTGCGAAGTCTATCTCAACATTGCCGGCGGCTACCGGGTGCAGGATCCCGCGGCGGACCTGGCGGTGGCGGCGGCCCTGGTCTCGGCGCTCAGCGAGCGGCCGATCCCGGCGGATGCCGTGGTGTTCGGCGAGATCGCGCTATCGGGCGAAGTGCGTCCGGTGGCGCATGGCGCGCTGCGCTGCCGGGAAGCTTCGAAGCTGGGCTTCGAGCGGGCGATGGCGCCGATGGCGCAGGTGAACGACAAGGGCGGGCTGTCGCTCGCGGGGTTCAAGTCGCTCGCGCAGTTCGTGGATCATCTGCTGGGGCGATAGGAGCAGGCGGGATACATGGTTGCCCTGGTTGCTTCCCGGCGAAGGGCAATGATCTCCATTCACCGCCATGGGCTTGTAATTGCTTCCATTGTCATGGAATAACATATCGAAGGAGAGGCGGTCGGAGCAACCGATGCTGCGGGAATTGGCGGCCGATTGGACGCGGCCGGGGATGCTGGTGCCGACCTTGTGCGCATTGGCGCTGATGGCGGGCATCCTGGTGGCCGGCCGGGAGCCCGCGCGGACGCCGCCGCCCCCACTCGCCTTTGCCGGGCTGCCGGTGAGCGGAAACGCGGAAGGTGCGCGAAGGGCGGGCTTCACCCGCTGCGTGCGCATCGATGCGTTCCGCCTGCGCTGCCGGCGCGAACCGGTGATGCTGTTCGGCGAGGGCCCCTATGAAGCGGCGGTCGACCTGATCGGGAGCAAGGGGCAGGGCGGCTTCGCCTATCTCACCCTGTGGAAGAACGGGCATCAGGAAGCCGTGTACAAGCTGGTCGAGGCGTTGCAGCGGCAGGGCTGGCGGCATTGCGAGACCGGCAATGGGCGCTGGGGCGACCAGGATATCTATACCCATCCAGGTGCGCCGGTGCGCGTGTCGATGGACCTGAGCTATTACGGCAAGCGCCGGGTGCGGTTCCTGCCGCTGTCCAGCCCGGAACGAAGCTGCACGCCCTGGCATTGAGGGCTTTGCTTTCCGTCCCTTAGGCAGCAGAGTGAAGAGATGAAGCGAAGCACTGCCATTTCCATTGCCTCGGGCGTCGCGGTTGCGGCGATCGGCGGCATCTTCCTCTATTCGCGCGCCACGCGCCCGCCGGTGATCAACAAGAAGGTGCCGGAGCCGGCAAAGCCGGTCGATCTGACACGCTATCTCGGCAAATGGTACGAGCTCGCCCGGCACGAGAACCGCTTCGAGAAGGGGCTCGACGCGGTGACGGCGGAATATGCGCTGCTCGACGACGGCAAGGTCAGCGTGACCAACAGCGGCACGCACAACTGGCCGGACGGCGACCGCAGCGTTTCGGAAGGCAAGGCGATCGTCGCGGACGAGGAGACCGGGGCGAAGCTCAAGGTCTCGTTCTTCGGGCCGCTCTACACCGGCGACTACTGGGTGCTCGATCATGACGACGACTACACCTGGTCGATCGTCGGGGAACCGAGCGGGCGGTATTTGTGGGTGCTGTGCCGTGACGCAGTGCCCTCGGCGGCGCTGGCGCAGACGGTGATGAAGCGGGTCGAGGCGCTGGGCTATGACCGCTGGGCGCTCAGGATCACGCGGCAGGGGTGAGGGCACCGGCAGGTTGCCTCATTTCTTCATCGTCATCCCCGCGAAGGCGGGGATCTATTCTGGCTGGCTGTAGTGAGTCTCATTGTCACTAGCGCCAATGGATCCCCGCCTTCGCGGGGATGACGGTCGTGGTTCAATCGCTGGCGCCAACCTTAGCGCCTTCCGCTCCCTCACTGCTTGAGGCATAGGAGCGCCCGGGAGGGACGTGTTCCAATGACTTTGACCGGGCTCGACATCATCGTGCTGCTCGCCATCGGCGGTGCCGCCGTGCTGGGTTTCCTGCGCGGGTTCGTCACCGAGGTGCTGGCGCTGGTCGCCTGGCTGCTGATCGTGCTGGCGCTCAAGCTGTTCCACACGCCGCTCGCCGCCGCGCTGGCGGGCGTGGTGGGGACCGACCAGGGTGGCGCGGTGCTCGCCTTCGTGCTCCTGACCGGCGTGACCTATTTCGGCGGGCGGCTGCTCGCCCGGGCGATCGGATCGCGGACGCGGGAAAGCTTCCTTGGCCCGATCGACCGCGCGCTCGGCCTCGGCTTCGGCGCCTTGAAGGGGCTTATCCTGGTGAGCATCGGTTTCCTGCTGATCGTGCTGCTGTTCGACACGGTGAGCGGCGGCCCGGCCAACCGACCGCAATGGATCACGAAGTCGACCACCTATCCGCTGCTCAACGCGACCAGCGCGAGCATCGCCGATTTCGTCGACCGCCGCCGCAAGGGCGAGCCGGTGTTCGGCGACGACGAAGGCAATGGCAGCATCGCCAATCGCGCCGAGACAAATTCTACCCGATAGGGGGTCGCGCATCGCGGCCCGGTCCCCTAAGTCGGGAGCGGAATGAACGCGCCGCTCTACAACACCGAAATCCTGCGCCTGGCGGCTTCCGTGCCGTTCGAGACGCGGCTGGAACGGGCGATGGCCTCTTCCGAGAAGCGATCCCCGGTTTGCGGGAGCCGCATCACCGTTGACGTGAACCTCGACGAGGCGGGCCGGGTGGCCGCGCTCGGCATGGTGGTGCGTGCCTGCGCGCTCGGCCAGGCATCGGCGGCGCTGATGGAGGCGCATGCGGTGGGTCGATCGCTGGACGAGCTGGATGCGGCCCGTGACGACCTCACCGCCTGGCTCGCCGGCGAACGGGCGACCCCGCCCGACTGGCCCGGGCTCGACCTGTTCACGCCCGCGCTCGAGCATCGCGGCCGCCATGCCGCGATCCGGCTCGCCTTCGAGGCGGTAGCCGAAGCCACGCGGAAGGCGCAGGGCTGATGGATCACGCCGAGACCTCGCTGCTGGGCGAATATGTTCCGCTGCTCGGCTTTGCGCTGCTGTTCGTGCTGGTGTTCCGCCGGCTCGGGCTGGGTGCGACTTTGGGCTATCTCGTTGCCGGCGCGATCGTCGGCCCGCAGGTGCTGGGGCTGGTCGGCGATGCCGAGGGCAAGCTGGGCATCGCGGAGCTCGGTATCGCGTTCCTGCTGTTCCTGGTCGGTCTGGAGCTGAGCCCGGGGCGGCTGTGGCGGATGCGGCGCGATATTTTCGGGCTCGGCCTGCTTCAGGTGACGATCTGCGGATTGATTGTAGCCGCCATGGTGTGGTTCGCGACCGGCAGCTCGATCGGCGCCGCATTGGCGCTCGGCCTGCCGCTGGCGCTGTCCTCGACCGCGCAGGTGCTGCCGCTGCTGCAATCGGCGGGGCGACTGCGCACGCCGCTGGGCGAGCGCGCCTTTGCGATCCTGCTGTTCCAGGACCTTTCGATCGTGCCGCTGATCACGATCATCGCCGCGCTCTCGCGCAATCCGGCGGACCAGCATGGCGCGCCGGGCTGGATGCTCGGCCTGTTCACGGTGGCGGCGATCGTCGGGCTCGTCCTGGCCGGCCGCTATCTGCTGCGTCCGCTGTTCCGGCTGATCGGCAATCTCGGCGAGCGCGAGATGTTCATCTTCGCCGGGCTGTTCACGGTGATCGCGGTGGCCGCGATCATGCAGCGGCTGGGACTGTCGCCGGCGCTGGGCGCGTTCATCGCCGGCGTGATGCTGGCGGACTCGCCCTATCGGCACGAGCTGGAGGCCGATGTCGAGCCGTTCCGATCGATCCTGCTCGGCCTGTTCTTCCTTGCCGTGGGCATGACGCTCAACCTGCACGCGATCGCCGAGCGGCCCTTCTTCGTGATCGGCATGGCGCTGGCACTGATCGCCGCCAAGGCCGCGATCATCATGGGGCTGGGGATGCTGTTCGGCATGCCGCGGCGCCAGGCCTTTGCCTTGGGCGTGCTGCTCAGCCAGGGCGGCGAATTCGGCTTCGTGCTGTTCGCCCAGGCGCAGTCGGCGATGCTGATCGAGGGGCAGGCGGCGAGCATCTTCGGCGCGATCGTCACCCTGTCGATGGCGACCACGCCATTCCTGATGATGGCGACCAAGCGGCTGCGCACCGAGCCGGCGCCGAGCGCGGCGGGGCTCGACCTGCCGCGGCACGAGGGATCGAACGCGGTGGTGGTCGGCTATGGCCGGTTCGGGCAGACGGTGGCGCAGATGTTGCTGTCGCAGGACATCCCCGTCACCATCATCGATACCGATGTCGAGATGATCCAGACCGCCAACGACTTCGGCATGAAGGTCTATTATGGCGACGGCCTGCGTATCGACATGCTGCGCCAGGCGGGCGCCGCCGAGGCCGAGCTGGTGATGTTCTGCAACGACGGCGACAAGATCGACACCGAGTTCCTGGAAGCCGTGCACTATGCCTTCCCCAAGGCGACAGTGTTCGTCCGTGCCTATGACCGGCGCAGCGTCATCAAGATGAAGGGCGCGCCGGTGGGCGGCGTGGTCCGCGAAGTGCTGGAGAGCGCGGTGATGATGGCGCGCCAGGCGATGCAGGCGGTGGGTGTCGACCAGCGTGAGATCGACAAGACCGAGGCGGAGTATCGCAAGCGCGACAATGCCCGGCTCGACGTGCAGCGCGAGACCGGCGACCTGCGTGCCGGGATCGACGGGATGATCACCCATGCCAGCCGGGCGGCGGCGATCGAAGTGGACCTGGAGAGCTCGGGGTGACGAACATGCGGATCGTGGCGGTGCTGGCGGCGCTTTCGGGCGCTGTTGCGGTGGCGGCAGGCGCGTTCGCCGCGCATGGCGCGAGCGGGCAGGCGGCGGAATGGCTCAAGACCGGTGCGCATTACCAGCTGATCCACGCCGTCGCGGCGCTGGTCGCGCTGCGGATGGGCGAGCGGATCTCGCCCTGGCTGTTCGTGGGCGGCGGGGCGCTGTTCGCCGGGACGCTCTATGCGATGGCATTCGGCGCGCCGCGCTGGTTCGGCGCGATCACGCCGATCGGCGGGGTGGCGCTGATCGCCGGCTGGCTGTGCCTGGCGCTAGGCGCGTGGAAGCGGGCGGCCTGAGCGTCGCCGATTTCATCCGGGAGCGGCTGCCGCTGCTGCCCGTGCCCGGCATCCCCGAGATAATGCTGCACAAGGCGGTCCCGGCCAGCGGGCTGGGGCGGCTGGCTGCGCGGGACGACGCGTTCGGATCGCCCTATTGGGCCTATTACTGGCTCGGCGGGCTGGCGCTGGCGCGGTTCGTGCTGGACCGGCCGGAGACCGTGGCCGGGCGGCGGGTGCTGGACCTGGGCTGCGGATCGGGGCTGGTCGCGATCGCGGCGGCGAAGGTTGGCGCGGCTTCGGTGCGGGCGGTGGATGTGGATCGCTATGCGGTAGCTGCGACGCAGGTGAATGCGGCTGCGAACGGCGTGGTGGTCGAGGTGGCGCTGGGCGACCTTACCGATGGGCCGGTGCCCGATGTTGACCTGATCCTGGCAGGGGATGTGTTCTACGATCCCGCGCCCGCCGCTCGGGTCATGCCGTTCCTGGCGCGGTGCCGGGCGGCGGGAGTCGAGGTGCTGGTCGGCGATCCGCGGCGGGCACCGTTGCCGGTGGAACGGTTGCGGGTGCTGGCGGAGTATGCGTTCGCCGAGACGGATAGCGGGGTTATGCGGGCCAGCGAGGTTTTTGCGTTCGATTGAGCCAAACCGTCATGCTGAACTTGTTTCAGCATCCAACTCTCCACCGGCGATACCGCTTGAGGCGCGTTGGACCCTGAAACAAGTTCAGGGTGACAGTTTGGTTTGGGTAGGCCGCTGGCGTCAGTCGTTGGCCCCCACGATCTTCGCCACGCCGGCGGCTGCGTTCGGGTGATACCCGGCCTTCGCGCCCTCGTAGAAGCGCAGCGCGATCGGCTTGCCCCAGTCGCCCTGCGCCATCAGGTCCTTGTAGATCGGGTAGATCAGCAGGCCGCGGCCGACGCGCTTCACGAATGCCTCGATGCTGGGCAGCGCCGGTTCGTAGCGGTTGGCGATCGCCAGTTCGGCCCAGGCCGAGCGGACATAGGCGTTGTTCGATGCCGACAGGCCGAGCGTCTCGTCCAGTTCCTTGAGGCGCGCGGGCGTCTGCTGACGGGGCAGGCCGTTGAGGAAGCGCAGCCATTGCTGGGTCGCCCAGCCGGTCGGCTGGACCGCGCTCGCCGGGCCGCCAGCGTTGAACGCGGCGAGCTTGGCGTCGACCGCCGCCAGCGTCGCCGACGTGACGTGCACGGCATTGTCGGGCAGGCCGGCCTGATAGGCCCAGCGATCGAGCTCGAGCTTCGCCTCAAGCGCCTTGTCGCCCTTGATCAGGTTGGCGCGCAGGTCCGCCAGGAAGCCGGCGGTGGTCTGTGGCTGGAAGGCGTGACGATCGAAATAGGAGCGCAGATAGGCGTCCCACTTCGCCCGGCCCACCGCCGCCTCGATCGTGCGCAGGAAGGTCGAGCCCTTGAAATAATCGAGCTGGCCGAAGGTCGCGCCGGGCTCGCCGTGCAGGCGGGTGGTCGGTGCATCCTGGCCGCCGGCGTTCTTGATGTCGCGCACCAGCCCGTCCCAGTCGAGGTCCGAGTACATGGCGGCGCGCTCCTTGCCGTAGACCGCCTCCATGATCCGGTTCTCGAAATAGGTCGTGAAGCCCTCGTTGAGCCAGGAGTCCGACCAGGTCGCGTTGGTGACGAGATTGCCCGACCAGCTATGCGCCAGCTCATGCGCGACGACGTCGGTGTTCGAGCGATCGCCGGTGATGATCGTCGGCGTCAGGAAGGTTAGGGTGGGGTTCTCCATGCCGCCGTACGGGAAGCTCGGCGGCAGCACGAGCATGTCGTAGCGACCCCAGCGATAGGGGCCGTAGAGTGCCTGGGCGGCATCGATCATCTTCTCGACATCGGCGACTTCGTGCGCGGCGGCATCAAGCTGACTCGGCTCGGCCCAGACACCGGAGCGCGGACCCGTCGCCTTGAAGGCGAGGTCGCCCACGGCGAAGGCGATCAGATAGGGTGGCACCGGCCGGTCCATCTTGAAGCGGAACTGGCGCTTCTGGTGCGGGACCAGCGTGCCGGTGGCGCCGTCGAGCCGATCGCCGCTCATCACCGCGACGAAGCCGTCGGGCACGGTGAGCGTGGCGGACCAGGTCTGGCGGATGCCGGGGCTGTCCTGGGTGGGAATCCAGCTGCGATTGTTGATCGGCTGGCCCTGGCTGAACAGGTACGGCATCTTCTTGCCTGCGGTCAGCTCGGGCGGGAGCCAGCCGAGCGCGCTGGCGCCGGGCTTGGTCCTGTAGCGGATCAGGATCTGCTTGTTGCCCTCGAGCTGTACGGTGAGCGCCGAGCCGAGGCCCGTCTCGGTTTCGCGCGGGCCGATGGTGAAGGGCAGAACCTTGCCCTTGGGGCAGGTGACGCTCTCGATCATCAGGTCGTCGACGTCGAGCACGATCTCCTTCGCGCCCTTGGCCGCCAGCACGTTGAGCGTCGCGACGCCCGACAATGTCTTACTGGCGAAGTCGACGTCGAGGTTGAGGTCGACATGGGTGACGCGCGCCACTTCGGGCTGGGCGTGTGTCCATACGTCCTTCGCCTCGGGCGTGGTCAGGATCGGGGCGGGCTTGCCGGTCTGGGCGGCGGCGGGGGCGGCGATCAGCATCGCGGCGGCAACGGGAGCAAGGATGCGCATGGCCGCGTGCTAAGCGGATCGCGGCTGAACGGCAACTGAGTGGAGACGATGCCGGCCCGGCCATAGACGAAGGCGACCTTCGCCAAGGTCACTGATCGAGCATCTCCCGCACCTTGGCGGCGAGGTCGGTATAGGTGAAGGGCTTGGGGAGGAGCTGCACGCCCGGATCGAGCCGGCCGTGATGGACGATCGTGTTGCGGGCATAGCCGGTGGTGAAGAGGACCTTGAGCGCGGGGCGCTTTTCCTGCGCTTCGGCGGCCAGCATCGCGCCGGTCATCCCGCGCGGCAGGACGACATCGGTGAAGAGCAGGTCGATCGGGCCCTGCTCCGCATCGAGCGCGGCAAGCGTGGCGGGGCCGTCACCGGCTTCGATTACCCGGTACCCCAGCTCGCGCAGCACCTCGACCGTGTAGGCGCGGACATCGTCATTGTCCTCGCACACGAGGATTGTCTCATGGACCTTGCCCTGGGGCGCGATCTCTGCGGCGGGGGCTTCGGGCGCATGGGCCTGGCCGTGATAGCGGGGCAGATAGATCTTCACCGTGGTGCCGTGGCCTGGCTCCGAATAGATGCGGACATGGCCGCCGGACTGGCGGATGAAGCCATAGACCATCGACAGGCCCAGCCCGGTGCCGCGGCCGACTTCCTTGGTGGTGAAGAAGGGCTCGAAGGCGTGGGCGAGCGTGTCCGCATCCATGCCGGTGCCGGTGTCGGACACGCAGATCACGACATATTGGCCGGGCGCCACTTCGCTGTCGCGGGCGGCATAATGGGCGTCGAGATGGGTGTTGGCGGTCTCGATGGTGAGCTTGCCGCCCTCGGGCATCGCGTCGCGCGCGTTGATAGCCAGGTTGAGCAGCGCGTTCTCGAGCTGGTTGGCGTCGATCTCGACCGGCCAGGCCCGGACATCGGGCGCGAACGCCACCTCGATCGTCTCGCCCAGACTGCGATGGAGCATGTCGGACATGCCGGAGATCAGCCGGTTGGGATCGACGCGCTCGGGCGCGAGCGGCTGGCGGCGGGAGAAGGCGAGCAGGCGCTGGGTCAGCATGGCCGCGCGCTGCGCGCCCTGCATCGCCGCGTCGGCCGCGCGCGCGAGGCGGGGCTGCTCGGGCGACAGGTTGCGCTGCAGGATATCGAGATTGCCCGTGACGACCTGGAGCAGGTTGTTGAAATCATGCGCCACGCCGCCCGTGAGCTGCCCGACCGTCTCCATCTTCTGGGCCTGGCGCAACGCCGCCTCCGCGGTCTCGAGCGCTTCTGCCGCTTCGCGTTCGGCGGTGATGTCGCGCGCGACGCAGTAGAGCAGGTTGCCTTCGGGCGCGCTCGTCCAGCTGAACCAGCGATACTCGCCGTCCTTGCCGCGCAGGCGGTTCTCGAAGCGCCAGGTCGGCTCGCCCTGCTGGAGTTTGGCAAGCTCGGCGCGGGTGCGCTCCAGATCGTCGGGGTGCTCGATCCATTCGGAGGTGCGGCCGGTCAGTTCCGCCTCGCTCCAGCCCAGTATCTCGGTCCAGGCCGGGCTGGCGTTGCGCCAGATACCCTGGCTGTCCGCGATCAGGAACGGGTCACGGGCGAGCGTCCAGAGCCGTGCGCGATCGGCCAGCGCTTCGCGCTCGGAAAGTACCCGGCCGGTCGTCTCGCTGACGATGCAGAGCACGCCGCCGACCGATCCGTCATCGTCGAACACCGGGGAATAGCTGACGTCGAAATAGACGGTCTCGCCGCGCCCCTGGTCGCGCTCGATGTAGAAGGGGCGGTCCTTCGCCCAGAAAGTCTCGCCGGTATCGCGAACGCCCTGGAGCAGGGGGCCGAGATCGTCCCACAGCTCACCCCACCAGATCCGCGCCGACTGGCCCAGCGCATGGGGGTGCTTGTCGCCGATCGTCGGGGCATAGGCATCATTGTACAGCGCGCAGAAATCCGGACCCCAGAACATGACGATCTCGGCACGGGCGGGCAGCATCATGCGTACGGCGGAAGTAAGCGCGTTCGACCAGGTGGAGACCGGGCCGAGCGGCGATTCGGTGCCGATGGCGGCAGTCAGGCGGCCCAGCTCCCCGAGCTTTTCGAAACTGTTCGTCTGGAAGATCGCCGTGGCCATCCGCGTCCCGAGGGTTGGTCTCGTTGCGCAGGCGAAATCTGCCCGCTTGCCAACTCAACGCGGCAGAGGGCGATCAGGTCCCGGGAAAGCTGGGGATCAGTGGCAGAGCGTGGAAAGCGCGGTGCGGTAGCTGCGGCCGAGCGGCACGATCTCGCCGCAGCGCAGCTGCACCGCCGGACGGCCACCGGCCTCGCGATAGACTTGCGAGACATGGCCACGGTTGACGACGACCTGGCGATGTACGCGGACAAAGCCGAGCGCCGCGAAGCGCTCGGCGAGTTCGGAGAGCGGCGCGCGAACGAGATGGACGCGCCCATGCGCGATGATCTCGCTGTAATTGCCGGCCGAACGGATCTGGGCGACATCGCAGGCACGCACGCGCAGGAACGGCGCCTCGGGCAGGTCGAGCCAGTCCTCCGCGCTGGGTGGCGCTAGCAGGATCGGTTCGATCGGCTGCTCATCCTCATTCTCGAGCATGCGGCGATTGGCGAGGTGGCGACCCCAGGCCATCAGCGTGAGCAGCGCGGTCGAGCCGAGGATCGCCGAGCGCGGCAGGCACGTGACCAGCGGCGCGGGCAGGGCCGGGCCGCCGGGGCCGCACAGCTGATAGGGCGAGATGGCGAAGGCGAAGCGCGAGGCGGCAAGCTCGGCCAGGGTGACCGGGACAAAGGCCAGTGCGCCGAGCAGCAACGGTGAATGGCGGGGCGATTGGAGCAGCTCCTGCACCGGCTTGCGGCAGGCCCAGGCGATGCTGAGCATCGCACCCCAGACAAGGATTCGCGCCAGCCGCGCCTCATCGGGATGCTCGGTGGAGAAGCGATCGGCACCCGTTTCCAGTCCGCCCATGCCGAAGCCCAGCAGGAAGGCGAACAGCGCCAGCGCCGCCGCTACACTGAGCGGGACCCGAATGTCCCAGATCGACTCGCCGGCCGCCCTCTCCATACACGCAGGATAACCCGCGAACGCGCGCGCGCGAACTGCCGTTCGTCACACCGGCAATGCATTCGTCCCAGCACGCTCTCCCGCTCCTTCGATCGGCGGCAGATCGGCGCCGACAGGGGGTGTCAGGGAAGAGGGTAAGTCATGCGTCATTCGTTGTTCTGCCTGTCGGTACTCGCCGTACCGACCGCCCATGCCCAGACCGCGCGGGCGCCGCAGTCGCCGGCCAACGGCGATGTTGTGCGCGCCGCCGACGATGCGTTCGGCAGGCGCGTGGGGATCGAGGAAGTCGGGCTCTATTCGGAAGGCGAGGTGCGCGGCTTCGACCTGCAGGCGGCGGGGAACTACCGGATCGAGGACCATTATTATGTCCGCGTCGCCGGCATGCTCCAGCCGTTGAACGGCGGCACCGCGATCCGGGTCGGCGCCAATGGCCTGCGCACCGATTTCGCCGCCCCTTCGGGCGTGGTGCAATATACGCTGCCGGCGGGCGGCGCGGGCGCCCGGGCCTCGCTCGAGGCCGGGTGGTGGGGCGGTTCGGGGCCGGTGGCAATGCTGCGCGGAGCGGCGGGGACGGCGGAAGGCGAGCTGTCGGTGGCGGGCGGCCTGCAGCTCAGTCTAGGCCAGCAATATACCGACGGCACCGCCGGGGACTTCACGGCAGCGGGGCTTGTACCGCGCTGGTCGCCGGCGCCGGGCGTGCAGATCACCGGCCTGTGGAGCCACAACTGGTTCCCGCGCGAGGGCGATACCTTCTTCGCCAATCCGGCCGGTGCGCCGGACCAGGTGAAGCGCTGGACCAACCGCACGCAAAGCTGGATGCGCGGTTATAACGAGTCCGACTTGCTCGGTGCCTTTGCCGATGTGGATACCGGCGAGGGCTGGACCTTCGGGGCCTCGCTGTTTCGCAACGCGCTTCCCTACACCCGCAGCGTGTTCAATCTGCTGCGTTTCACCGGCAATGACCGCGAGGCTACCCAGAGCGGGCTGGTGTTCGGCGCCGAGAATCGCCGGTCGATTTCCGGCGAGGTGACCGCGGCCAAGCAGTTCCGGACGGGCAATCTCACGCACCGGATCATCGCCATGGCTCGCCGCCGGGATTCGATGGTGGAGAGCGATCCCGGTGTGGCCTACACGCTCGGCACCTATGCCGATGTGAACGATATTCCCGAGGTTGCGGCACCGGCGGTTTCGCGCGGCGCGGCGCGGATGCGGGACGATGTCGGGCAATGGACCGGCGGGCTTGGCTATCGGCTGTCGATCGGGTCGTTCGCCGAATTGCGGCTCGATGCGCAAAGGGTCGACTATGCCAAGCGCGTGCGCGCCGTCGACGGCCGGGTTACCGAACAGGTGACGCGGCCCTGGCTCTATGGCGGATCGCTGTCGGTGGCGATCAGCGATCGGCTAACCGGCTTCGCCAGCTACGCGCGCGGGCTGGAGGAAGCGGGCGTCGCGCCGGCCAATGCCAGCAATCGCGGTGCGGTGCTGCCCGCCGCCATCTCGCGCCAGGCCGAGCTGGGAGTGAAATATGGCTTCACGGGCGGCCCGACGCTGATCGCTGGGTTGTTCGACCTGTCCAAGCCGACCCCCGGCATCGATGCGGCGGGCGCGTTCGACTTTGTCGGGAAGGTGCGACATCGCGGCGTCGAGCTGTCCCTGGCCGGCCCGCTCACCGCGCGGCTGAGCGCCGTACTGGGGGCGACCTATCTCGATGCGAAGATCGAAGGTGAGCTGGTCGATCGGGGCGTGATCGGCACCCGACCGATCGGGCGACCCGAGGTGACTGCGCTGGCCAACCTGACCTGGCGGGTGCCGGGCATGGAGGGACTGACGGTGGATGGCGGGTTGAATGTACGCGGCGCGCGCTATGCCGATCGTGAGAATCGGGTGGAGCTGCCGGGCTATGCGACCTTCAACCTGGGCCTGCGCCAGGCGTTCGAGCTGGGAGGTCATCCGGTGACACTGCGGGCGCGGGTGACCAACCTCGCCGACAAGTTCGCCTGGAACCCGACCAACTCGGGGCTGATCACGCCGATCGTCCCGCGGACGCTGACGTTGACGCTTACGGGGGAGATTTAGCGCTGGGGCCTACTGCTCCCCGGCGAAAGCCAGGGAAGCTGGAGTTGGGGCTTACCTCGGCTGCGCGTCGAGGAATGCCGCGACCTCGGCGAGATCCACATTCTTGTCGAGGTACGTCTGGCCGATGCCCCGGGCGAGCAGGAAGGGCAGAGTGCCCGCGCTCATCTTCTTGTCGTGGAGCATGTGCTCCACGAGCCGCGCACCGGAGGCGGTGATCCCCGCCGCCTTCAGCCCACCCGGCAGGCCCACCGCGGCCAGGTGCGCGGCAACTCTCTCGGCGTCCTGGCCGGGGCAGATGCCCTGCGCGGCCGAGAAGCCGAAGGCCAGCGCCATGCCGGCGGCGACGCCCTCGCCGTGGAGCAGCTTGTCGGAGAAGCCGGTCTCGGCCTCGAGCGCGTGGCCAAAGGTGTGGCCGAGGTTGAGCAGCGCGCGGGTGCCGGTGGTCTCGCGCTCGTCGGCCGCGACGATGCGGGCCTTGGCGCCGACCGAATGGGCGATGGCATATTCGCGTGCGGCCGGATCACCGGCCATCAGCGCGGTGGCATTGGCCTCGCACCATTCGAAAAAGGCGAAATCGTCGATCAGCCCGTATTTCACGACTTCTGCATAGCCGGCGCGGAGATCGCGGGCGGGCAGCGTGTCGAGCACCTGCGGATCGATCAGTACCACGCTCGGCTGGTGGAAGGCACCGACCAGGTTCTTGCCGGCACGCGTGTTGATCGCGGTCTTGCCGCCGACCGAGCTGTCGACCTGGGCGAGCAAAGTGGTGGGGATCTGGACGAAGTTGCAGCCGCGCTTGAGCACCGAAGTCGCGAAGCCGACCAGGTCGCCGATCACGCCGCCGCCGAGCGCGATCACATGGTCGCTGCGCTCGATGCCGAGCTCGAGCAACCGGTCGAGCAGCGCTTCGAGCTGGCCCCAGCTCTTGGTGCCTTCGCCCGGGGGCAGGATGATCGCTTCGCTCGGACCCAGGCTTGCCTGTAGCGTAGCGAGGTGCGGGCGGACATTCTCGTCGGTGACGATCACCCAGCGCCGGCCCTTGTAGAAGGGCGCGAGTGCTTCGCCGGCGCGGGCGAGGAGCCCCGCCTCGATGCGGACGTCATAGCTGCGGTCGCCAAGCGCGACGGGAACGATTGTCACGGATTCAGGGCCTTCAGGATCGCGTCGACGGTGGTGTCGTGCGGCGCTGCTATGCTGGGCACCCGGATCGGCGCAAGCGCGTAATAGGGATTGCGCAGCGCGGCGAGCTCGGTGAGCACCACTTCGGGATCGCGGCCGCGCAGCAGCGGGCGGGTGTCGCGGCGGCGCACCCGGTCGGCCAGCACCGCCGGTTCGGCATCGAGCCATACCGCGATCGCCTGATCGAGGATCAGCGCGCGGGTATGCTCGTTCATGAAGGCGCCGCCGCCGGTCGCGATGATCTTGGGCGCGCCATCGACCAGCCGGGCGATCACCCGCCGTTCCCCGTCGCGGAAATGCGCCTCGCCGAAACGCTCGAAGATATCGGCAACGGTCATCCCCGCCGCCGCTTCGATCTCATGGTCGGCGTCGACAAAGGGCAGGCGCATGCGCTGCGCCAGGCGCCGGCCGACCGTGGTCTTGCCCGCACCCATCAGGCCGATCAGCACGATCGCCTTGCCCGTCCACCCGGTATTCACGGCCTGTGTTTGTAACATGTTCGGAAGGGCTATACAGCGAGGGCGGTCGTCGGGCAAAAGGCCCGCGAAAGTCTCATTGTACCGGACCCCTTCATGTCCCGCTTGATTGTTGCGTTGATCGTCATTCTCGTCGTCCTGGTTGGCGGCCTCTTCTTCCTCGCCGGCCGCGAGACGAAGAAGGAGCCGGTGCGCATGGAGAAGGTGGTCCCGCTTGAAAATCTCGCGAATTAAGGGCCGCCAACTCGCGCTTGGGGCGCTGTTGCTGGCTGGCGCGGCGGTGCCTGCGCTGGGGCAGCAGGACAAGCCCGAATCGCTGCTGCCGCCGGGATTCGACGATCCGGCACCGGCTCCCGCGCCGCGCCCGGCGCCTGCGCCGACCGCGAGTGCTCCTGCTTCGACCGTGCCCTCCGTCGCGCCGATTTCCAGCGTGCCGACGCTCGGTAACGACAGCGCCGCGCTTTCGAACACCACCGATGTCGCGGAGGTGCCGACCGGCCCGGTCGATCTCTCGCGCTACGAACTGCCCGATTACGCCAAGCACTCGCTGAACCGCACCGGCGCGCTCGCCGCCGGCAACACGCCGTTCCCGGCCAAGGCGTTCGGCGCCACCGATGGCCGCACGCTTGCGGTGCTGATGCAGCGGTTGAGCGCCCCGGTCGCCTCGCGCTGGGCATCGATCGCGCTGCGCCGCGCGCTGATGTCGCCACTCAACACGCCCAGGCACATCAACGGCGCCGATTTCGCCGCCGAGCGCGCCTGGCTGCTGCTGCGCATGGGCGAGGCCAATGCCGCCCGCGCGGTGATCAACGACGTCGATACCGACAATTACACCACGCGCATGCTGCAGGTGGCGATGCAGGTCTCGCTCGCCACTGCCGATCCGGGCGGGCTGTGCGGCATCGCCGATCGCGGCAACCAGTATATCCACCAGCGCGGCTGGGCGCTCGCCAAGGCGATGTGCGCGGGGCTTGCCGGCAAGCCGAACGAGGCGGGGCAGCTGCTCGATCAGGCGCGCGGCGGCACGCCGGCCAGCGACATCGACAACCTCCTCGCCGAAAAGGTGCTCGGCACCGGCGCGCAGGGGCGCCGCGCGGTCACGCTCGAATGGGGCGGGATCACCCGGCTCAACGCCTGGCGCTGGGGCCTTGCCACCGCGACCGGCGAGGAAGTGCCACTTTCGCTCTACAATACCGCCGGCCCGCAGGTGCGCTACTGGCAGTCGGTCGCCCCGCAGCTGAGCCCGCGCGCGCGCGCCGCCGCTGCCGAGCTGGCCGCTACCGCCGGTGTTTTCTCCAATGCCGGGCTGGTCGATCTCTACAGCGAGATCGCCGAGGGCGACGATGCGAACAGCACCGAGGGAGCCGTCGCGCGCGATCTGCGCACCGCCTATACCGACGGCAATGTCGCAGAGCGGGTGAAGGCGATCCGCACGCTCTGGGCCGAGGCGAGCACGCCGCGCACCCAATATGCGCGGCTGATCCTCACCGCGCGTGCTGCGTCGTGGATCCCGGCGGATGCCAAGGTGGAGGAGCCCGAGAAGCTGATCGCCTCGATGCTTTCGGCCGGCTACGAGACCAAGGCGATGGAATGGCGCACGGTGGTGCCGCGTGGCAGCATCGCCTGGGGCCTGCTCGCGCTCGGCGATCCCGGTGCGCAGGGGCCGGTTGCCTATGGCGATTTCGATGCGTTCAAGGATGCTGCGGGCCAGCGCCGCGCCCAGCTCGCCTTTGCCGGGCTTGCCGGGCTCGGCCGGTTCGAGACCAGCGATGCCCAGCGCGGCGCCCAGGCGCTCAACGTGGCGATCGGCGCGCAGAACGACTGGACCCGCGCGATCGACGCGGCCGGCCGGCGCGGCGATTCGGGCATGGTCGCGCTGCTCGCGGCGGTCGGCATGCAGTCGCGCGTCTGGGACAATGTCACGCCCGAGGCGCTGTTCCACATCGTCGCCGCGATGCGCGCGGCGGGAATGACCAGCTATGCGCGGATGATCGCCGTGGAGGCGGTCACGCGGTCGGTTTGACCTTCTCGGACGACCGCGCGCTGATCGAGCGCTTCCTCGAGATGATGCGGGCGGAGGCGGGCGCCGCCGCCAATACCATCGCCGCCTACCAGACCGACCTGCGCCTTGCCTCCGAGTTCCTCGGCGGCGGGCTGGGCGGCGCGGGGCGGCCGGAGCTGGAGAAGCTCGGTGACGAGTGGCAGGCGCTGTCCCGCGCCACCGTTGCCCGCAAATCGGCGGCGCTGCGCCGTTTCTACGCCTTCCTCGCCGATGAGGGGCTGCGGGGCGACGATCCCTCCGCCGCCTTGCCGCGCCCCGGCACTGCCCGCGCGCTGCCCAAGGTGCTGAGCGTCGAGGATGTGGACAGGATGTTCGCGACGATCGCCGATCGCATCGCCCGCGTACCGCCTGATCCCAACGACCTGCGGCTCCAGGCGTTGATCGAGCTGCTCTACGGCTCCGGCCTGCGCGCCACCGAGTTGGTCTCCCTTCCTCGCAACGCCGTGTCGCCCGACCGGCCCTATTTGATCCTCAAGGGCAAGGGCGGCCGCGAGCGGCTGGTGCCGATCTCGGATCGCGCCCGCGCCGCGGTGGCGGCGTGGCGCGAACACGTGACCTCGGACCGGCCGTTCCTCTTCCCTTCGGGCAAGGGGCACCTTTCTCGGGTGCGGCTCTACCAGCTCGTGCGCGCGCTGGCGGGGGAGGCGGGAATCCCGCCCGACCGGGTGAGCCCGCACGTGCTGCGGCATGCCTTTGCGACGCATCTACTGGAGGGCGGCGCCGATCTGCGCGCCTTGCAGGCGATGCTCGGCCATGCCGATATCGCGACGACCGAGATCTACACCCATGTCGACAGTCGTCGGTTGGTCGAGCTGGTCAACCAGCGGCATCCGCTGGGGGAAGCGTTGGGGAAGCCGGAGCAGCGCAAGGCGTAGAAACAGCCCTTCCCCGGCGGAGGCCGGGGGCCAGTCTCGGCGCATTTGGTCAGGGGCGGGAACCTCTCGGAAGGCGTTGCAACTGGGGCCCGGGCTTCGCCGGGGAGCAGCTTTCATGAAGGTCCTGCGCACCTCCGGGACACAGCTGCGCGTTGACGTAGCTTCACGCCAAGGTTAGCCCCCGCTCGATGACCACTTTCCTCGACTTCGAGAAGCCGATCGCCGAGCTTCAGACCCGCATCGACGAGCTGCGCCAGACCGCCCAGGGCGGCGCCGTCGATATCGACGCGGAGATCGGCCCGCTTCAGGCCAAGGCCGAAAAGCTCCTGAAGGACACCTATGCCAAGCTCACGCCCTGGCAGAAGACGCAGGTTGCCCGCCATCCGGAGCGGCCGCACTTCAAGCATTATGTCGCCGGGCTGATCGAAGAGTTCATGCCGCTGGGCGGCGACCGCGCCTTTGCCGACGACAATGCGATCCAGGGCGGCCTGGGCCGGTTCCGCGGACGCCGGGTGATGGTGATCGGCCATGAAAAGGGCGACGACACCGCCAGCCGGCTCAAGCATAATTTCGGCATGGGCAAGCCGGAGGGCTATCGCAAGGCGATCCGCCTGATGGCGCTGGCCAACAAGTTCAACCTGCCGGTGATCACCCTGGTCGACACCTCGGGCGCGTTCCCGGGCGTGCAAGCCGAGGAGCGCGGCCAGGCCGAGGCGATTGCGCGCTCGACCGAGGCGTGCCTCAACCTGGGCGTGCCGCTGGTCGCCTCGATCCTGGGCGAGGGTGGCTCGGGCGGCGCGATCGCGCTCGCCGCGGGCAATACCGTGCTGATGATGGAGCACGCGGTCTATTCGGTGATCTCGCCCGAGGGCTGCGCCTCGATCCTGTGGCGCACCGCCGACAAGGCGGCCGACGCGGCGGAGGCGATGAAGGTCACCGCACAGCATCTCAAGGAACTGAAGGTGATCGACCGGATCGTCAGCGAGCCGCTGGGCGGCGCGCACCGGGATCAGGGTGCCGCGATCCACGCACTGGGCGATGCGATCGAGGAATCGCTGGCCAAGCTCGACGGCATGTCGCCCGAGAGCCTGCGCCAGGCCCGCCGCGCCAAGTTCCTGGCGATGGGGCGGATCTGAGAAAGGCGAAGCGCGTCGGTTAGCGAACCGGCGCGCTGTGCTCCGAGGCGGCCATGCTCGCGCCGAGCATGCCCAGGCCCTGAACGACCGCAAGAATGGCGCAGATCGCGAGGAACGCGACCAGCGCCAGCTCCATCGGCCGTACGGCCTTGTGGGGGATAATCTGCTTCATCCTCTCCTTATAGGAGAGTCGGCATGTACACCGGGTGAAGCGCGCGGTTCGTCCGGGTTCAGGAAAACTACGAGGCCTTCATGTTCGAGGAGACGTTGGTGAACGTCTTCTTGAGCGAATTGCCGAGTCCCTGCATCGCGGCGATGGCGGCGACTGCGATCAGCGCGGCGATAAGGCCATATTCGATCGCGGTGGCGGCGCGCGTCTCGCGCAGGAAAGTCATCAAACTGTTAATCATAAACCCCTCTAAAGCAATGAAAAGGGCGGCGGAACTGTAAGTCCCGCCGCCCGATTTCGTTCCGTTTGTCGGATCGAGGCTTACGAAGCCTTCATGTTCGACGAAACGTTGGTGAAGGTCGACTTCAGCGAGTTGCCCAGGCCCTGCATGGCGGCAATCGCGGCGACGGCGATCAGAGCGGCGATCAGGCCGTACTCGATGGCGGTCGCGCCCTTGGAATTCTTCAGGAAGTTGCGGATCTTCATCATAACCGGTCTCCAGAGTTCAAAATAGCTTCATTCACCCGGCCTCCCCGGAAGACTCCGGTTCGGCACGATCAAGCTACAATCCGGAAGTAAAGAAACGCCTAAGGTCGAGCGTTACGAAGGCGTAACCAGTTTGCCGTGGGCGGCTCAGGACTGGGTGGCCGTCTGGACCTTGTTGGTGACGTTGCCCCACATGTTCTTGGTCTGGTTGGCCACGCTCGTCAGGCTGGCCATCATCGCGAGGACGATGAGCGCGAGGATGAAGCCATATTCCACGGCGGTCGCGGCACGGCGGTCATCAATCACCAGGCGGATCGCGCGTACAAGGGCTCGCATCGGGGGCACTTCTTCTCCAAAGGTGGCCCCAAACTAGCCAAAGAGGCTTAATGAAAAGCTGATGGATGCTTCTGACATGTTGCTCGTCGTGGCGGCGGCACTGATCGACGATTGCGGCCGCGTGCTGCTCCAGCAGCGCCCGCCGGGCAAGCCGATGGCGGGGCTGTGGGAGTTCCCCGGCGGCAAGATCGAGCCCGGCGAAAGCCCCGAATCGGCGCTCGCCCGCGAGTTGCACGAGGAGCTGGGACTAACCCTTAGCGTGAAAGACCTGAGCCCGATCGCCTTCGCCAGCGAACCCCTGGCCGGCCGGCACCTGCTGCTGCTGCTCTACACTGCGAGGACCTGGCAAGGCGAGCCGGTGGCGCATCACGCCACCGAGCTGCGCTGGGTGACCCCGGCGGAGATGCGCGGGATGCCGATGCCGCCGGCGGACGTGCCGCTGGTGGCGGCGCTGGTGGGAATGGTTTGAGCCGAATTGTGCTGACTGGGACTAGTCTAGATCTTCGTCTTCGAGGCCTATCGTGTCGGGCAGGGTCGCCACGAAATCGCGGAGCTCGCCCTCATATTCAGGCGCAATGTGACGGAAAGAAACGCTCAATATTTTTCGGGATTCGGTGTCAAGATTTTGTAGATCGTATCCAAGTCGCTCCAAGATTTGGATGACATCGTCCTCGTCTATGGACTCTCCGGAAAATTCCAGCGCGATGTTGAGATTGGCCAAGGCTCGCGCGATCTGATGTATCATCATGACTTGGGCATCCTCATCTTGCGGTTGGGGTCGTCTGTTCAATCTCCGGTCACGTTTCCTTCTTCGTCCGGTAGCCGCTCTTTGGTCCGCTCGGCCCGGGTTGCCTGGATTATGTCCTCGATTTCGAACAGCAGGGCACGTCCCTGATCCGTTTTTCCGTTGGTGTCTTCGGGATCGTCGGCGAACAACGCCTTTGCTTGCGCTGCAAGTTCGACGAGTGATGCGTAACGCGTTTCGCCGAGCTTGGCTTTTACGAGCTCAAAGCCTCCAGCCAATTGATGGAAGCGGCTTTCTACGTTTCGATCCGGGAAGGAACCCGACTGATCGATGAAGGTGGGGGCATCTAGCACCATCGATCCGAGAAGGTCATAGATCTCGCTCAACGAAGCAGGAATATAGGGGCGAGGAGGGATGTAGGGTGGGGTTGGATCGTTCATTTTACGTTCTCCGGTCGGCGTATGGCGTAGGTATATATACCCCCGAGCTGGGTTGGTCGGATGATGACGACCATCTCCGGACGAAAATCCGTGTTGAAGAATCCTCTTATTTGCGCGGTTAAGATGGTTTTGTTGGTCAATGTCACGTCAAAAGCTACACTTCCAACTCTCGCGTCAGGAATACGATAGGTGCGCTCGGAGGTGTTATTCTCCCGTCTGTTAACCCGGACAAGCCCATTGCCGGATGAAGCGATGCCTAGTGCGCCATAGCGCTCTCGCAACTCACTTCGAACAGCTCGATCGATGTAATTGCCGAGCGCTTCGTTGGGCGACAGGCGAGGTTCCAGGCGGCCAGCGCGTTGCAGCTTTAGGCCGTTTTCGTATGCTCGATTCGTCGCATCTTGAAGGAAGCGCAATGTCTCAACCTGTAGAGGACGCAGGTCGCCCTTTACGCGCATATGGGCTTCAGCGCGTCGGAATCTCAAATCATTCAATTGCCTCATCTGCCCCTCGAAAGTGGACGGTGGTCCCAGGGAGGCGTATTGATACGTGGGATCGATGGATTTTATCTGCTGTAGATAGGTTTTTACCCAGCGATCCGCCATTTCAGTGGTCATTTGGCGTGCCGCAGATCTGAACCCCAGGATGTTGTCGGCAACGGCTACCGGTGTTCCAAGGGGTGAATTTCGCAGTCCGGGGAATGTCTGCTCAAGCGTCATGGGATCGTGGAATGCGCGGATATTGCTTCCGCGTCCGCCGCCGCCTCGGGAGCCGCCGCCCGGTTGGTTGGCGTTTACGGTCCAGCTTGGCTGTGTTCCATCCAGCGCCGTTGACCGCGGCCCACCCGGCCCGAACGTGAACCGCCCATTCCGTGGATCATGCCACGGATTGAACTTTACCTCGACGTCGCGCGCTGCCTCAGGCTGAGACCATCGTCCCGTCCGCATCCATGTCGAGAACGCTGTCGGCTGCCTCTTTCCTGAAATGCCCATGCCACCGCCTTTCCCAATTGCGGTGAGAACATTTCAAGAACATATTCCAACAATACAAGCGTAACTCCCTCCGAACCGGACCAATCCGGCCGAAGCGGTTCTGCTGAAACGCAGCCTCAATTCTTCCCCTTCAACGCCTCCGCCAGCGACGCCACCGCGCTGCCGCGCCGGGCCGGCTTGGGCTGGGATTCGTCCGGGGCCCAGCCGGTCAGGTAGACGATCTCGAAGCGCTCGGGGGTCTTGCCGTCCGGGTCGGCGCGGTCGGCGAATGTCGCTGCGGCGCGGGCCAGGGTGCCGCGGGTAAGGGGCGGGGTGCCCGGCAGCAGGTTGGTCGCCGCCATGCCGCGCAGGTCGCCGAGCAGCGAGAAGATGCTCGAATAGCGCACGGTCAGCGTCTCGACGTCGGCCACCGGCAGCGCGAAGCCGGCGCGGGTGAGCAGGTCGCCGGCGGCGCGCACGTCGATCTGGGGGTGGAAGCGCGCGACCGGGCGCTCGCTCTCGGCATGGAGGAACACCGATCGCAGCGTCGCCAGCGTGCCCGCGCCGAGGAAGGCGCCGAGGAACAGCCCGTCGGGGCGCAGCGCGCGGCGCGCGATCGAGAGCGCGCCCGGCACGTCGTTGATCTGGTCGAGCACGCCGATGCTCACCACCAGGTCGAAGCTGTTCTCGGGGAACGGGGTGCGGTCCTCATCGGCCTGGACGCCGCCGGCCTGGACGGCGAAGGCGGCGCCGGCGTCGATCCGGGTGATGTGGGCACCGGGCAGCTCGAAGCCGCCGGCAAAGCTGCCCATGTCGAGCACGTCGTGGAATTCGCGGGTCACCCCGGCCAGGCGCTCGCCGATGCCCTCCAGCATATGCTCGCGGATAAAGCCTTCGTAGCGGCGGGCGGCGCGGTCACGGCGCTTGCGGCGCAGGGCGCGGTCGAAGATCTCGGCGGAATCAGTCGGTCCATTCTGGGGCATGGCGCGCTTGTGCGCCGGTGCGTCGCCGGGGACAAGACGGGTGTGGCCGGCCCCGCGATCCTCCTGCGTCCACTCGCCCGGATAGCCGATCTCGCGCTGCCGCCGCGCTGCCCGGGCTGCGGCGCGATCACCCCGGCGGATCACCGCTTCTGCGCCGCCTGCTGGGGGAGCCTGCGCTTCCTCGGGCCGCCCTGGTGCGCGGCCTGTCACCTGCCGTTCGAGCATGATCGGGGGGAGGGCGCGCTGTGCGGCCCGTGCCTCGCCGATCCGCCGCCGCATGACGGGGTGCGCGCCGCGGTCGCCTATGGCGAGGTGGCGCGGGCCATCGCGCTCAAGCTCAAATATTCGGGGCGGCTCGCCTGCGCCGCGACCATGGCGCGGGCGATGGCCCGGCTGATGCCCGAGGAGGCGGCGCTGCTGGTGCCGGTGCCACTGCACCGCTGGCGCCTCTGGTCGCGCGGCTACAACCAGGCCGGGCTGATCGCCGCGTCGCTCTCGCGCGCGCACGGCGTGCCGCTTGCGCCCGACCTGCTGCGTCGGGTGAAGGCGACGCCGGTGCTGCGCGGGCTAGGGGCGAGGGCGCGGGCCAGGGCGGTCGCGGGTGCCTTTTCATTGGCACCGGGCGCGCGGGAAAGGCTGGTGGGCAGGACGGTGGTGCTGATCGACGACGTGCATACCAGCGGCGCCACCGCTGACGCCTGTGCACGAGTGCTCAAGCGCGGCGGCGCGGCGCGCGTGATCCTTTTGTGCTGGGCCCGCGTTCTGGAGGCAGGAGAAGGCCCGGATTGACAAGCGCCGGGCGCGATCACAGGTGTGACGTGAAATGGCTAAGATCGAAATCTTCACCAAGGCGTTCTGCCCTTATTGCACCCGGGCCAAGGCCCTGCTCGACAGCAAGCAGGCCGAATATGAGGAGATCGACATCTCGATGGGCGGCCCGCGCCGCAACGAGATGATCGAACGCTCGAACGGCCGGATGACCGTCCCCCAGGTGTTCATCGACGGCAAGCATATCGGCGGGTCCGATGATCTCGCGGCGCTTGATGCGCGCGGCGGGCTCGATCCGCTGCTCGCCGCCTGAGCCTTCGGGCGATGATCGTCTTCGACCTCAAATGCGAAGTCGGCCATGTCTTCGAGGCGTGGTTCGGATCGAGCGGCGCCTGGGAGGAGCAGCGCGCCGCCGGGCTTGTCGCCTGCCCGATGTGCGGCAGCGCGGAGGTTGGGAAGGCCGTCATGGCGCCCAATGTCGGCGCCAAGGGCAACCAGGTCGCGGTGCCGTCGCTGCCTGTGCCTGCGGGCGAAGCGGGGATTCCGGCCGAGGCAGTGAAGGCAGCGATGGCGGTGCTCGCCGATATGCAGGCCAAGGTGCTGGAGGGCTCGAAATGGGTCGGCTCGGCCTTCGCCGACAAGGCGCGCGCCATGCATCTGGGGGAGGCCCCGCATGCGCCGATCCACGGCCAGACCAGCCTTGCCGAGGCGCAGGCGCTGATCGAGGAGGGCGTGCCTGTCGCGCCGCTGCCACTGCCGGTGGTGCCGCCCGAGGCGTGCAACTGATCCGCTGCATCGTCATCCCCGCGCAGGCGGGGATCCAGGGTGGCAGAGCGACGTCCTTCATGACTCTGGATTCCCGCCTGCGCGGGGATGACGGGGGAGGGACTTCGGTCTCTTTCCGCCTTCACCGTTGTAGCCCAGTGGTACACTGGCTAAGCTCCCCCGGAATCGGGGGAATCTTGCAATGGATGCTTTGCGCCTGGAGGGCGTGATCAAGCGCTTCGGCGACTTCACGGCAGTCGACAATCTGAGTTTTGCAGTGGCGCCCGGGGAGGTGTTCGGCTTTCTCGGCGGCAATGGCGCGGGCAAGACGACCTCGCTGCGCATGGTGCTGGACATCCTGCGCCCCGACGCGGGGAACATCTCGGTGCTCGGCCGCGCGCCGGGCCGCGCGAACAGCGCGATGCTGGGCTTCCTGCCCGAGGAGCGCGGCCTTTATCGCTCGATGACCGCGCTCGACACGATCGTCTATTTCGGCCGGCTGAAGGGAATGACGCCCTCGGATGCGCGGGGCGAGGGCAAGGCGCTGCTCGAGCGCTTCGGCCTGCAGGATTTCGCCAAGACCACGGTCGACAAGCTCTCCAAGGGCATGGCGCAGAAGGTCCAGCTGGCGACCGCGGTGGTCAACCGCCCGCAATTGCTGATCCTCGACGAGCCCTTCTCGGGCCTCGATCCGGTCAACCAGGGCCTGCTAGAGGACGAGATCGTCCGCGCGGCGAAGGGCGGGGCGGCGGTGGTCTTCTCCACTCATGTCATGCAGCATGCCGAGCGGCTCTGCGATCGGCTGCTGCTGCTCGCGCGCGGCAGGAAGCTTTTCGAGGGCACGCAGGACGAGGCGCGTGCCACGCTTCCTGTCGAGCTGCGTCTTTCCGCGAAGCTGTCGCCCGAGGGGCTGCCGGGCGTGATCGATGCGCAGGTGCTGGGCGAGGCGGGCGCATGGCGCGACTGGTCGGTACGGCTCGCGCCGGGCGGTGATCCGGGTGACCTGCTCGAGCATTGCACCGTGCACGGCTTCGCGCTGCGCCGCTTCGAGCAGCGCCGGGCGAGCCTGCACGAGGTCTTCCTTCACATCGTCGGCGGGGAGGCACGCTAATGCTCCAGCACATCCTCCTCGTCGCCGGTCGCGAATATCGCCAGATTGCGATGACCAAGAGCTTCTGGATCACGCTGTTGATCCTGCCGCTCGCCTTTGCGCTGGGGCCGCTCGCATCGCGCTTCATCGACAAGTCCGACACCGAGACGGTGATGCTGGTCGACCAGGCCGGCGGCGCGCCCTCGGCGGCGATCCGCCAGCGGCTGATGCTCGACGAGCAGCGGGCGTCTCTCGATGCGCTTGCCCGCTATGTCCGCCGGCATGAGCTGCAAAAGGCGAACCCCAACGCGCTCTGGGCGCAGCAGGGTCGCTGGTACAGTGACGCCGATGTCGCCCGCTTCCTCGCCGAGGGCGGCGTGGATGGCGCGCGCAAGCAGATCGCCATGGTGTCGAAGGAAGACGCCGCGGGCTTCAAGGCACCCGAGGCCAATTACCGGATCGTCGAGACCCCGGCCAATATCGCCACTGCCGCGCCGGGCCAGATCGACAAGGCGCTCCAGCCGCTCCTCCATCCGGACGACAAGTCCAGCGCCAAGCCGATCGATTATGTCGTGCTGATCCCGCGCGAATTCGGTGCCTCGCCGGCCGTGCGGCTCTGGGCCAACGGCCGTCCGCGCGCTTCCTTCGTGGGGACGTTGCAGACGGTGCTGACCCAGGACCTGCGCACCCGCTATCTCCAGGCCAATGGCGTCGCGCCGGCCGCCGCCGCGACCGTGGGTGCGATCGCTCCGGCGATTCAGGTGACCACCCCGCCCGAGGGCAGCGGCCGCGAGCGCGTTCTGGTGCGTTCGATCCTGCCGCTCGCCTGCGCCTATATCCTGATGATGTCGCTGATGCTGTCGGGCAGCTGGATGCTGCAGGGCACGGTGGAGGAGCGCGGTAACAAGCTTCTCGAGACCGTGCTCGCCTGCGTTTCGCCCAACGAGCTGATGTACGGCAAGCTGGTCGGGACTGTGGCGATCGGTCTGTCGATGATCCTCACCTGGGCGGCCTGCGGCATCTTCGCCGCCTATGCCACGCATGGCGCGATCGCGGACATCATCCGTCCGGCGCTGGAACCGGTCTCCACGGTCGGCAGCGTCGCGGCGATCCTCTATTTCTTCGTTGCCGGCTATCTCATGGTGTCGATGCTGTTCCTGGTGATCGGCGCGATGAGTGATTCGATGCGCGATGCCCAAGGCTATCTGACGCCGGTGATCCTGCTGATCATGATGCCCTTCACCCTGCTGGTGCAGGCGGTGGTGAACGGTGCGGGTGGGATCGGCGTTCAGGTGCTCACCTGGGTGCCGCTCTATACTCCGTTCACTGTGATGGCGCGGCTGGGCAGCGGCATCCCTTTCTGGGAGATGATCGGGTCGGGCGTCACCCTGGCGCTGTTCATCGCGCTGGAGATCTGGTTGCTCGGCCGCGTGTTCCGCGCCAGCCTACTCAGCGGCGGGCGACGCAGTGTCGGGGAGATCATCGGCCTGATGCGGCGGGAGGCCTAGCCGGTTGACCCTCGGGCGCGGCCCCGATACCAACCGCGCCCGTGCCTCCGTAGCTCAGCAGGATAGAGCGACGGTTTCCTAAACCGCAGGTCGTGAGTTCGAATCTCGCCGGGGGCACCACCGAAACCCGCGGACTTCCGCGGGTTTCGCGATTCTGCGGACCGAATCCCGATCGTTGGCGTTCACGCATCGATTGTCGGCGGGGTGTCTGCCCAGCAACCTGCCGGCCTTTGGTGGGAAGGACCGCAGCATGGCGAGCAGGCACAGAATTGGGATCATCGTCGGAAGCTTGCGCAAAGACAGTATCAACCGGAAGGTGGCCCGGTCGATCGCGGCATTCTCCGCCGACGCGCTTGAATGCGAGTTCATCGAGATTGGCGACCTGCCGCTCTACAATGAGGACGACGAGGCGAACCCGTCAGCGGCGGTGACTGCGTTCCGCGAGCGCGCGGGGCGCGTGGACGGGATTCTGTTCGTGACACCCGAATATAATCGGGGCGTGCCGGGGCTGCTCAAGAACGCCATCGATGTGGGCTCGCGGCCCTATGGCAAGAGCGTCTGGGACAAGAAGCCGGCGGCGGTGATCACCGTGTCGCCCGGAGCGATCGGAGGGTTCGGCGCGAACCATCATCTGCGCCAATATTGCGTGTTCCTCAACATGCCGATGATGCAACAGCCCGAGGCCTATCTCGGCCAGGTGAAGCCGGACAGCTTCGATGCAGACGGCCGGCTGAAGGACGGGCCGCTCAAGGATCTCGTGACGAGCCTGTCGGACGCGTTTGCCGATTGGGTCGACCTGATCCTGCGTGGCCGGCAGCTGATCGCGGAGGACACCGCGCATGGCGGCAACAACTGAGGCCGGGGCCGCTCGACCGTGAGTGCGGGGCCGCCGGCAGGGGGGCTGCCGGCGGCCCTGTCGATTTTAGCCGTTGAGCTTGTCCTTCACCGCCTTGGCGGCCGAGAAGCCCAGCTTCTTCGACGCGGCGATCTGGATGGTCGCGCCGGTCGCGGGGTTGCGGCCCTCGCGTGCGGGGCTGTCCTTGACCTTGAACTTGCCCAGGCCGTTCAGCGAGATCTCTTCGCCCTTGGCGGCCGCTTCGATGATCGCGCTGACGGTCGCGTCGACGGCCTGCTTTGCCTCGGCCTTGGTAAGGCCGGTTGCGGTCGCAACCGCGTCGATCAGGTCGGAGTGGTTCATTTCAACATTCCTCGTCTCTTGGAAAGAAGGGCGGCGCGCTTAGCAGAGGGGGCCGCGTGGTCAATGTCCCGGCTGTGGGCGCGTTGACCGGGTTAAATTATATTATATAAGTGATTTAATAAGATTAGGTGTCTTGGGGGAGAGTGGCCGGTGGCTGACGAAGCGAAAGGGATGAACCGCCGCCAGACGTTGAAGGGCGGCTTGTCGCTCGGCGCGATGGCGGCCGCGGCGTTTGGCGCAGGCAAGGGGCTCGCCTGGTCGAAGCGCCGCGATACCCGGCCCAACATGATCGTCATCATGGGCGACGATATCGGCTATTCGGACCTTGGCGCCTATGGCGGTGACACCGACACCCCGCATCTCGACGCCCTAGCCGGCAGAGCGGTGCGGTTCGACAATTTCTACAACATGTCGCGCTGCTGCCCGTCGCGGGCGAGCCTGCTCACCGGGCGCTATCCGCACCGCGTGAACATGACGGGTAACGGCACGAGCCTGTCGCTAGACACGCCGACGGTGGCGGAGCAACTGCGCGCCGGGGGCTATGCGACGACCATGATCGGCAAATGGCATCTGACCGCCGCCGAGCCGCTCACCCCGCCCGCCGAGCATCTCAAATGGCTCAACCACCAGGGCCATTTCGACCGCGATTTCGGGGACAGGCGCACCTATCCGGTATCGCGGGGATTCGACTATCACTGGGGCATCATCTGGGGCGTCTGCGATTATTACGACCCGTTTTCGCTGGTCGAGAACTACACGCCGGTTCGCGAGGTGCCCAAGGACTTCTACCTGACCGATGCGATCAGCGATCACGCGGTCGAGCAGGTGACCAAGCTCGGCAAGGGCGACAAGCCCTTCATGATGTACCTGGCCTATACCGCCGCGCACTGGCCGCTGATGGCGCCCGAGCATGTCATCCAGAAATACCTGCCGCGCTTCGAGGATGGCTGGGATGCGATGCGCAGGCGCCGCTATGCGCGCCAGGTGAAGCTGGGTCTGGTCGATCCCAGGATCGATCCCTTACCGCCGCTAGACAACGACTATGCCGAGAACGCAAAGACCGCGTGGGAGGCGCTCACGCCCGAGCATCGCGCCGAGCAGGTCCGCAAGATGGCGACCCATGCCGCGATGATCGACGTCATGGACCAGGGCATCGGCCGGGTGGTCCAGGCGCTCAAGGACAGCGGCGCCTATGAGAATACCGTCATCATGTTCCTGGTGGACAATGGCGCCTCGCCCGAGATCATGGTGCGTCCGGGCTATGACCGCCCCAGCGAAACGCGCGACGGCCGCAAGGTCGGCTATGGCGAATATCCCGGCGGCATCGGCACCGAGCTCAACCAGACCGGAATCGGCGCGCATTGGGCGAGCGCCGCCAACACGCCGTTCCACTGGTGGAAAGCCGAAAGCTATCAGGGCGGCATCCATACGCCCTTCTTCATCAGCTGGCCTGCCGGGATGAAGCGGCGCGAGAGCAGGGTGGTTGCGCAGGGCACCCATATCGTCGACGTCACGCCGACCCTGCTCGAACTGGCGGGCATCGCACCGTCGCAAAAGGGCGCGCCGATGGACGGCAAGTCCTTCGCCGGCGCGCTGAGCGGGAAGGCGCTGCCCAAGCCGAGACCTTTCTTCTTCGAGCATTACGGCGCGCGCGCGGTGATCGACGGACAGTGGAAGATCGTCTCGCCGGCGCCGCATGGCGCGGATCAAAGCTATCGCCAATGGGCGCTGTACGATCTCGCCAGCGACCGTACCGAGACCAAGGATTTGGCCGCCCGGCATCCCGAGATCGTCGGTCGCCTTGCGAAAGCGTGGCGCGACTGGGCGATGTCGGTGGATCTGAAGCTGCGTGCAGAGGGTAGTGCCGGTGGCGGTGCCCCAGATAAGGTGGACAATTTTTCGGACTAGTCCGGGCAGTTATCGCCCGCCGCGCATGGCGAAGATCCAGGGCGCCCGGACATCCGTCCCGGCGCCCTTCGTGTCGGCGGCTACTTCTTCTGGAGCGCCTTGTAGTCGTCGATCCAGGCATAGTTGAACGCCGAGCTGCCGTCCGCATTGGGCTTCACGGTGCGGCCGGCAAACACACTGTTGAGCAGCCAGGGTGTCGAATCCGGCCCGAAATTGTTCACCATCGAGCTGCCTTGCTTGAAGCCATAGGTGGCGACCGCGAGACGGCCGGTGTCCCGGAAGAGCTTCATCTGGTTCCGGAGATAATGCTTCCGGCTTTCGAACCAGGGACTCTGCGACAGGAACTCGTCCCATTGCGGCTTGGAGAAGGGCGTCTCCAGCGCGGCCTTGATGACCTGCCAGGTCTGGGCGTTTGCGGGGGCGCCATATTTTGCGGCGAAAGCCGCGGGGACGGGGTCCTTGAGGTGCTGCTTCCACCACCAGACCAGCGAGAATTCCAGCACCAGGAACTTCTGGTCGGAGCGCATCCGCGGCAGGATATAGTCGAGGAACGCCTTGGACTCCTCGATCATCGTGATGTGCGGATGGATGTCGAGCCCTTCGAGCTCGGGCGTCTGCTTGATGAACTCGAGCCAGCGATCGGTGGTCTTGTTGCGCCACACCGGGTTCTGGGTCTGGTTGAGCGCGCCCATGTAGAGATGGGTCTTGCAGGCGCTGCCGCCGCAATGTTCCGTCCGATACTGGATCGCGGCCTTCGCCAGCGCCTCGTAATAGGCGTTGAAATTGGGGTTCCAGTCCTGCTGGCGGCTCTCGATGAAGGGCTCGTTGCCGATCACCAGGATGTCGACCTTGCCCATCACCAGCGGCAGCACCGCCTCCAGTCGGGCAAGGTCCTTCTTGAAGGTCTCGCTGTCGGCCTTGGGGAAGGCGACGCGGTTATAGGGGAATTTGAGCGTCAGCACGGTCTTGTAGCCGTGACTGGAGACGTCGAGGATCGTCTTGACCGCGCCGTGATCGGCGGCGGGCCCGCGATCGAGCTGGAACATCGGCAGGAAGATGCGGACCCACTGCGTGTCGCTCTTCTGGAGGTCGCGATAATCGACGTCCTCGAAATGCTCATTGTAGTTCGCGCCGAGCGCGCCTTGGGCCAGTGCCGCGCCGGGCAGGCCGAGCAGCGCCGCGGCGCCGATTGCCAGAAGCTTACGCATGATTTCCCTCTTCCCTGTCTTCGCCCTCGCATGGGGCAGTTGGCTGGTAATTGTCGTCCGCTCAGGGGCGGCTGCGGCCGTCGCGTTCGATCTTGTCGAGCCAGGCGGCCATGCGCGCGGTGCGCTGCGGCTCCTTCGCGGCGAGATTGACCTTTTCGGCGGGGTCGTTGGCGACGTTGTAGAGCTGGTGGACGGGCAGGGTGCCGATCCGGTTGCCGTGGAACTCGTGTGGTTCCACGCTGGCGCGGATCAGCTTCCAGCCGCCGGCGCGGATCGCGAAGATGCGCGCGCCGCTGCCCGCCACCTTGGTACCGGTGGTGACCATCAGCTTGGTGTCCTCGACCACATGATCGCGCCCGCGATCGGTCTGGCCGAGCAGGGGAGCTAGCATGTCGAAGCTGTCCACCGCGGCATCCCGGGGGAAGGCGCCGCCGACGAGCCTGGCCAGCGAGGCGAGCAGGTCGACATGATCGACGATTGCGGCCGAGACCTTGCCGGCGCGGACATGTCCCGGCCACCAGCAGATCATCGGTACGCGGGTGCCGCCTTCGTAGATGCTGTACTTGCCGCTGGTGAACGGGTCGGCCGGCCGGTGCTTGCCTGCCAGTTCGACGGCCTTGTCCTGATAGCCGTCGAACAGGATCGGGCCATTGTCGCTGCTGAACACCACCAGCGTGTTGTCGGCGATGCCGAGCGTCTCGAGCTGGCGCATCAGCTCGCCCACGGTCCAGTCGAGCTGGAGGATCGAGTCCCCGCGCGGGCCCATGCCCGACTTGCCGACGAAGCGCGGATGCGGCGCGCGCGGCACATGCGGTTCGTTGACGGCGTAATAGAGGAAGAAGGGCTTGTCCTTCCGCGCGCGCATGAACTCCACGGCCTTGCCGAGCAGCACGTCGCTCAGCTCCTCGTCCTTCCAGCGCGCCTTCTTGCCGCCGGTCATGTAGCCGATGCGGCTGATGCCGTTGACGATGGTGTTCGAATGCTCGGGATCGGCGCCGAACTTGAGCATCTCGGGATGGTCGAAGCCGGTGGGCTCGTCGCCGATCTTGTCGTGATAATTCACTTCGATCGGGTCGGCGGGGTCGAGGTTCACCACGTGCCGGTTCTCGATTAGCACGGTCGGCACCCGATCAAGCGTTGCCGGCATGTAGAAGCCATAGTCGAAGCCGATGTCGAGCGGGCTGGGGGCGATGGCGCCGTTCCAGTCGACCTTGCCGTCGCCCAGGCCGAGGTGCCACTTGCCGACCAGCCCGGTGGTGTAGCCGGCGTTCCGCAACATCGTCGGCAAGGTGAACTTGCCCGGCCGGATCAGCGCCGGCGCGTCGCCCGGCAGGATCTGCACGCCCGAGGCGCGCCACGCATAGTCACCGGTCAGCAGCGCGTAGCGCGACGGCGTGCAGGTGGCGGAGGGCGAATGGCCGTTGAGAAAGCGCGTGCCCCCCGCAGCCAGCCTATCGATGTTCGGTGTGTGGATCGTCTTCGATCCGTAGCAGCTCAGGTCGCCATAGCCGAGGTCGTCGGCATAGAGGATGATGATGTTCGGCCGGCTCGGGCCTGCGAGGGCGGCCCCCGGCATGGCCAGTGCCGCGGCACCGGCCAGCAACATGCCGCGACGCGTCATTGCTGCCTTCATCTTCTATCCTCCCAATATTCGTTCTGTCGCCTATCTATGGATAGGATTTATCAGATCACAAGCAAATTGTCGCATCGGAAGGAAAGCTTGCTTGGGCGAGCGGAGCGGGGCCGGCAGATTGGTCTCTCCACGCTGGCATAAGCGAAGCGCGAACTCGTGCTCGCGGGCACCGAGCCAAGGGCGCGCGTCAATCGCGCGGGCCGGTGTTTGCGTGTCTTTCGGCGTACGAACCCGATAGCCTTGGGGAGTCGTCTTAGCCAGGGCGACGCGGCCAGCCAATGCAACCTGCTGAGATCATGCGGAAGTTTCAGTCCGAAATGGGTCGGCTTGTCATATAGATTCTGGTATGATAATTCAGATAGATAAGTTTGAAAAAGAATGATAATGGGGAGGCATAAGTGATTAATCTAAATCGTTATTTCCTGTTCGCAACCAGCTCCGCCGTGGCCCTGGCGGCGATGCCGGTCACCGCGATGGCGCAGGACAGCACGCCGGACACCGCCGAGATCGGCGTGCAAGAGCAGGAAGATCCGGCCACGAACCAGATCGTCGTCAGCGGTATCCGCCGCAGCCTCGAGTCCGCCCAGTCCGTGAAGCAGGACTCCGACCAGATCATCGATTCGGTCGTCGCCGAGGATATCGGCAAGCTGCCTGACGTCACGGCCTCGGAATCGCTGGCGCGCATCCCCGGCGTCACCGTGACCCGCGATGCCGGCGTGGCGCAGGGCGTGCGCATCCGCGGCCTGCCGGATCTCGCCACCACCTATAACGGTCGCGAAGTGTTCACCGCGGAAGGCCGCTTCGTCCAGCTGCAGGACTTCCCGTCGAACAGCATTGCCCGCATCGACGTCTACAAGTCGGCCAGCGCCGATCTGCTCGAGGCGGGGCTGGCCGGCCTGGTCGACGTGAAGTCGCGCAAGCCGTTCGATTTCAAGGGTACCCGCGTCACCGGTTATCTCGGTGGCGTGCACTGGTATCAGTCGCAGCGCCTGGGCATCGAGGCCAATGGGCTGGCCAGCACGCGCTGGAAGACCGGCATTGGCGAGATGGGCTTCGTGATCGAGGGGTCCTACGCCGACACCAAATACATCGATTCCTCGCGAGCGGTCGCGCAGGACATCCGCAACCGCACGAACATCACCGGCTATCCGCAGCTGCGCTACCCGAACTTCGTCAACACCGACTATGCCTCGGCGACGCGCTGGCGCCCGAATGTCGATGCGGCGTTCCAGTGGCGGCCGAGCAGCACGCTCGAAATCTATCTCGACGGCCTGTACCAGGGCTATCGCGGACGCGGCGACGGCCACAACCTCCAGGTCGTGTCGGGGGATCTCGCCACGCTGACCAACATCACGTTGATCCCGGGCACCAACCAGGCCGCGAGCTTCGACGCAGCGGTGGGCACCGGTGCGGCGCCGACCGGCGCGCAGCAGATCAACGACCAGTCGACCGACACCTATCAGGCCGGCGGCGGCTTCATCTGGAAAAATGGCCGGCTCAAGCTGACCGGTGACGTTGCTTATACCGAGTCGACGTTCATCAACCGCAACGTCGCGTTCAACTACACGCTGACCTCGTCGCCGGCGCGCCACTTCGAGTTCGACACGTCCGAGGGCGTGGGCGGCGGCACCGTCAACCTGATCAACTACGACCTCTACAATCTCGGCAATTATCGCTGGACCGGCCTGACTCAGAGCGGCAACCGCGGCCATGGCCAGAGCTGGCAGGGGCGCCTGGACCTCGACTACAAGCTCGACAACTTCATCCTGACCAACCTGCAGGCGGGCCTGCGCTTCTCGAACCGCGACGCGGATTCGTACAGCTATGCCCAGTCGACCTATGCGGCGCCCGCGGGCCAGACCTATTCGGTGCTGGCGTCGATGCTGAACATCCAGCCGGCGGCGGGCGGCTTCCGCAACGACAGCGCGGCGTCGATCCGCACCTGGCTCTCGCCGACGCGGGAGAGCCTGATCGCCAATCTCGATACGCTGCGTTCGATGACTACGCTCACCGTCAACGGCGTGACCACCACGCTGGCCAAGGGGGATCCGACCTGGGGTTCGCCGGTCTACACGAGCAACGAGAAGCTCTACACCGGCTATGTCCAGGCGCGGTATGCGTTCGAGATTGCGGGCGTGCCGTTCGACGGCCTGATCGGCGTGCGCGCCACCCAGGCGGATGTCGCGATCAACGGCCTGCGCCGCTCGACCACCGGTACCGGTGCCACGGCGGTGACCACGGTTACGCCGATCTCGACTTCGTCGAGCAACAGCGACTTCCTTCCGAACGTCAGCATGCGGATCAAGCTCGACCCGAAGCTGCAGATGCGCATCGCGTACACCGAGACGCGGACGCGCCCCGGCTTCGGCCAGCTCAACCCGACGATCACGATCGGTGCGCTGCCGACCGGCAACACCTGCGCCGATCCGAACGGGGCCGACTGCATCCGCTCGGCCAGCTCGGGCAATCCCGACCTGAAGCCGACCACCTCGAAGAACTATGACGCGTCGGTCGAATATTACTTCAGCCGCAGCGGCGCGCTTACGGTCGGCGGGTTCTACAAGGACGTGAACGGCTTCATCAACACGTTCACCACCGACGTGGCGGATGCCGAGTTCGGCCGCCTGCGCATGAGTCAGCCGCAAAATGGCGGTGCGGGCCGGATCAAGGGCATCGAGGCGGGCGTCCGCAGCTTCCTGCGCGCGCCGTGGCTGCCGGACTGGATGAGCAACTTCGGCGGAATGGTGAATTACACCTATCTCGACGCGAAGTCGGTGCTGGCGCCGAGCCTTGCGGCGACGCTGCCTGGCCTGCAGCGCATCGCCGGTACGTCGAAGCACACCATCAACACCTCGGCCTGGTACGAGAACAAGGTACTCTCGCTCCGTCTGTCGTATAATTGGCGCAGCGACTTCATCGACAGCTATGGCCAGGTCGCCGATCCGGCGCTGGGCAACCCGGCGCCGCTGGGCCCGACGCTGCCGATCACGGTCGATGCCCGCGGCACGATGGACTTTGCCGCGACGCTCCAGCCGACCGACAACATCACCTTGAGCTTCAACGTCAACAACCTGGCCGGCGGCGCCTACCGCAACTACCGCACGTTCAATGCGGCGGGCCAGGCCTATGCATGGCAGACGCGCTTCCTGGAGAGCGTCTATCGTGCGGGCATCCGCTTCCGGTTCTGATCGCCGGGGCGCCGTAAGCCTGACCTAATGGGCGGCGTCGCGACGGAAGGATTTTCCCGAGCGCCGCCGCCCTTTGTTTTGACGGACACGAGGATGACATCGTGAAGCATTTCCTGGCCGCGGCGCTCGCCGCGACTTCGCTGATCCCGGTACAGGTGCTTGCCCAGCAGGCGGTACCGGCCAACCGTCCACCGGCGGATGACATCTTCATTGACCACCCCTCGCAGGACCGGAACGCCACGGTGATGCCGGCGGCGGACGCGATGCCGGTGAAGTCCTTCTTCGCCGCGCATGCGATCACCGATGCCTCGGTGGCCCAGGCCGCGGACGGGCGCTGGTTCGTCACCGGCACGGTGATCCGCGACGGTCGCCGCGATGGTATCCAGCTCTGGTCCTCGGCCGATGATGGCAAGAACTGGACCGCGCTCGGGGTCGTCCACGGTGCCGGGCATCGCTATGTCGCGCCGGACATCCAGATCCGTGGTGACCTGGTCCAGCTTGCCTTCGCCGACGACAATGGCTGCGCGCATATCGCCCGCGGTTCTCTCGCCAATCTCAAGGGTGGGTTCACCGAGAGCCCGTGCCTGGTGAGTGACGTGGCCGACGTGTCGTCCTTCATCGACACCGATGGCACCAGCTATCTGCTGTGGAACGGCGGCATGATCGCCAAGGTGGCCGCCGACGTCTCGAAGCTCGCCGACGCGCCGCGCTTCCTCAAGCCCGATCCCGCGCTGTTCAAGGTCGATCCGCCGGCGGGCAAGGACTGGCCGGTAAGGTTGCGGGTCGGCAAGGCCGGCGCCTCGATGTTCAAGGACGGTGACCAATATGTGATCACCGCCAGCGAAGTGACGGGCCGGATGCGCACCGCCACCGACGATCTCTACATGGCGACCGGTCCGTCGCCCTATGGCCCGTTCAGCAAGCGCATGCTCGCCGTACCGCATGCGGGGCAGGGCAATGTCGTGCGCACCAGGGACGGCAGGCTCGTCGCCAGCTACAATCCGCGCTGCGAGGATGATTTCGCGATGTTCTGCGAGCAGGTCGGCCTTGTTCCCCTGGAGCGCGCCGAGGATGGCCGCATCCGTCAGGCTGCTTCGGTGCTGACCGAGAATAGTGCCGTGGCGGATCGGCGGCCGTTGGTGACAACCGAGATGATGCGGGACCCTTCCGTGATGATGGGTGGGGATGGGGCCTATTATCTGGTCGGGACGCAGAAGGGCTTCGGCTTCCAGTATCCCGAAGGTGGGGTTACCCTGTATCGCTCCACCGACCTGAAGAGTTGGTCTCCTTCCAAGATGATCTTCGACTGGAAGGGGCTGGGCTACACGTTCAAGGATGTCGCCGAGCTCTGGGCGCCGGAGATCCACTGGTCGGCCCGGGACAAGACCTATTACCTCGCCTTCTCGGTGATGGAGCGCGGGGTAGGGGGCAAGTCCTGGCTGTTCAAATCGACCAGCGGCAAGGCCATCGGTCCTTACGTCAACACCCGCTCGAGCTACTTCGTCGAGGGTATCGATGCCTTTCCGTTCGAGGACGAGAGTGGCTTCTACCTGCTTTGGGGTGGTGGCAAAATCGGCAAGCTCGGCGCGACACGGGAGGGATTCGAAGGGCCGGTGAGGCGGCTGGTCGATACCGACGGGGAAAATGTCGGTTACGAGGGCAACGGGCTCATAAAAGTCGGCGATACCTATTTCCTGACCGGCGCCGAATGGAACGGACCGCTGCGCACCGACGGCACCTATGACATGATGTACGGCACCTCCAAGTCGCTGTTCGGCCCGTACACCAAGCGCCGCCTCGCCGTACCGCATGGCGGCCACGGCACCGCCTTCCGCGATGCCGGGGGCCATTTCTGGTACACCATGTTCGGCAACGACACGACCGCGCCCTGGCGCCGCCATTTCGGACTGGTGCCGATCCTGATCGGCGAGGACAGCATCCGCGTGCCCCCGATCGAGCGCTGATCTTTTCTGAGGTGGGGATTCCTACATTGCAAGCGGAGGCGCGGTGCGGGGAAAGCGCCGCATGAGATCCCGGCTTTCGCCGGGATGACGATAAGGGCCTAGAACGCGAACGCCTCGGTCTCGCGACGCTCGGCCAGCAGGAAGGCGTCCGCCACGAGGCGCATCGGACGGAGGTCGACATCGCTGCCGCCGGTCGCGAGCAGCTCGGCAAAACGGGCGTAGAGGCGCGGATATTCCTGGTCCGGCTCGGTGCACTCGGCCTCGCCCGGCAGCTGGAGCACGCTGCCGCCCAGCGACAGGCGGAGCGTGCCGGCATCGGTATCGACTTCGATATCCCAGGTCTGCGGACCGGTCTGGAGGAAGTCGAACGAGGCATAGCCCTTCGCACCGCCGCAGCGCAGCTGCAGCTCGGCGGCGAGCGGCCCGGCGCGGCCGGCGGGCACGTCCATCGTCGCAGCCTCGACGAACAGCGGGGCGGGGAGGATCGCCGTGGCAATCGACAGGGCGTTGATGCCCGGATCGAACACGCCGAAGCCGCCGGCGGCAAGGATCCATTCCTGGCCCGGGTGCCAGCGGCGGATATCCTCGCGCCAGTGGATACGCACGGCCTTGATCTCGCGGCGCGACAGCCAGTTGCGGGCGGGGCCGACGCCGGCGGCTTCACGCGAATGCCAGCTGGTGAACAGCGTCACGTTCCGCGAGCGGGCGAAATCGGCCAGCGCCTCGATCTCCGAAAGCGTTGCCGCCGGCGGCTTCTCGAGCATCACATGCTTGCCGGCCTCGATCGCGATCCGCGCCAGCTCGTAGCGCCCCTCGGGCGGGGTGCAGAAGGAGACCGCATCGAGTTCGGTCCCCGCGATCATCGCCGCGGTATCGGGATAATTCGGCACGCCATCGACCTGGCCATGACGGCTGGCGATTGCCGCCAGTGTAAAGCGGTCGTTCCTGGCGACGGCCGGAAGATGCTGATCCCGCGCGATTTTCCCAATGCCAACCAGGCCGAGCTTAAAGCGATCCACCCCTAACTCCCTTTTATACGATATATATGCTTCCTATCCGCCGTGATCCGCTCTATCAAGTGCGCCGTTGCGTGCGAACGCGCCAGTGAACGGCTGCGTTTTTCAGGAAGAGGGTTTTGTATGTCCGGCGGTGGTAAAGTCGAGGGTGAGCGCCCGAATCTGCGGTCGCGCGCCTGGTTCGACGATCCCTCCAACCCCGACATGACCGCGCTCTATGTCGAGCGTTACCTGAACTTCGGCATCAGCCTGGAGGAGCTGCAATCGGGCCGGCCGATCATCGGCATCGCCCAGACCGGCAGCGACCTGACCCCGTGCAACCGTCACCATCTCGAGCTCGCCAAGCGCGTGCGCGAGGGCATCCGCGACGCCGGCGGCATCGCGCTCGAATTCCCGACCCACCCGATCCAGGAAACCGGCAAGCGCCCGACCGCGGGGCTCGACCGCAATCTCCAGTATCTCAGCCTGGTCGAGGCGATCTTCGGCTATCCGATGGACGGCGTCGTCATGACGATCGGCTGCGACAAGACCACCCCGGCCTGCCTGATGGCCGCCGCCACGGTGAACATCCCGGCAATCGCGCTGTCGGTCGGCCCGATGCTCAACGGCTGGTTCAAGGGCGAGCGCACCGGCTCGGGCACGATCGTGTGGAAGGCGCGCGAGATGCTCGCGGCCGGAGAGATCGATTACAAGGGCTTCATCGAGCTGGTCGCCAGCTCGGCGCCGTCGACCGGCTGGTGCAACACCATGGGCACCGCGACGACGATGAACTCGCTGACCGAGGCGCTGGGCATGTCGCTGCCCGGCTCGGCGGCGATCCCGGCGCCATACCGCGACCGCGCCGAATGCGCCTATCATACCGGCGTGCAGATCGTCGAAATGGTGCATGCCGATCGCAAGCCTTCGGACGTGCTGACCCGCCAGGCCTTCCTCAACGCGATCCGGGTGAACTCGGCGATCGGCGGCTCGACCAACGCGCCGATCCACCTCAACGCGATCGCCCGCCATATCGGCGTCGAGCTGAGCCTGGCCGATTGGGAAGAGCATGGCGCCGATATCCCGCTGCTGGTGAACCTGCAGCCGGCGGGCAAGTATCTGGGCGAGGACTTCTACCGCGCCGGTGGCGTGCCCGCGGTGATGGGGCAGCTGCTCCGCGCCGGGCTGATCGACGGCAGCGCGCTGACCGTCAACGGCAAGACGATCGGGGAGAATGTCGGTGCCGCGACGGTGGAAGATGCCGATGTGATCTTCCCGCTCGATGCGCCGCTGAAGCAGGCCGCGGGCCTGACCGTGCTTTCGGGCAATCTGTTCGACAATGCGGTGATGAAACTCTCGGTGCTCTCCGAGGAGTTCCGCAACCGCTATCTCTCCGATCCCGAAAATCCCGATGCGTTCGAAGGCACGGCGATCGTGTTCGACGGGCCCGAGGACTACCACAGGCGGATCGACGATCCGGCGCTGGGTGCCGATGACCATTCGATTCTGATCATGCGCGGGGCAGGGCCGGTCGGCTATCCGGGCGGCGCCGAAGTGGTGAACATGCGCCCGCCGGTCGCGCTGATCCGCGCCGGGGTGCATGCGCTGCCCTGCCTGGGCGATGGCCGCCAGTCGGGCACCAGCGGCTCGCCTTCGATCCTCAACGCCGCGCCGGAAGCGGCCGTCGGCGGTGGCCTGGCACTGGTGAAGACCGGCGACCGTATCCGTATCGACCTGAAGAACCGCACTGCCGACATGCTGGTGGACGAGGCCGAACTCGCCGCGCGCCGCGCTGCGCTCGCCATCGATTATGTGCCCGAAGCGCAGACCCCGTGGCAGGAAATCCATCGCAGCCTGGTCGGCCAGTTCGATGGCGGCGCGGTGTTCGAGAATGCGGTGAAGTATCAGCGCATCGCCCAGAAATACGGCGTGCCGCGGGACAGCCACTGATGAGCCTGGTCCGCATCGTCGAGCGTGACCGCCGCGATGTGCTGGGCGAGGGGCCGCTCTGGTCGGCGCGCGAGAACGCGCTCTACTGGACGGACATCCTTTCTCGCCGGCTCAACCGGCTGTCGCTTGGAACCGGTACGATCAGTGCCTGGGTGTTCGACGACTATCTCGGCTGGGCAATCGAGCGCGAGCGGGGCGGGTTCGTCATCGGGCTGGGGCGCCGCGTGCTTCGCTTCAATCCCGAAACCGGCGCCACACGCCTGCTCGTCAATCCCGAGCCGGACCGGGTCGAGAACCGGATCAACGATGCCAAGGCCGATGCGCAGGGCCGCATCTGGGCCGGCACCATGTCGATCAACTGCAGCGATCCGACCGGAAGCTTCTACCGGCTCGATACCGACGGCACAGTGACGCGCGTTGACGGGCCCTATACGATCGCCAACGGCCCGGCGATCGCCGCCGATGGCAGCTTCCTGCTGCACACCGACACCGCGCTGGCGACGATCTTCCGCTTCGACATCAACGACGACGGGTCGCTGGGGCCGCGCACGCCGTTCATCGCGTTCCAGCCCGAATGGGGCAATCCCGACGGCATGACCTTCGATGCCGAGGGCTGTTTGTGGGTCGGCTGCTGGGGCGCAGGCTGCGTCACGCGCTTCTCGCCCGAAGGCGAGCGGATGCGCAGCATCGCGCTGCCGGCGAGCCAGATCACCAGTTGCACCTTTGCGGGCGAGGCGCTCGACCGCATGTTCGTTACATCAGCGGGCGATGGGGTGGACGAGCCCCATGGCGGCGCATTGTTCGAGGTCGATCCCGGCTGCCGCGGCCTGGCGACCCAACTCTATCGCGGTTGAGGAGAAGAGGGATGACGCTGAACAAGAGCGCGTTGCTGCTGGGCGCTGCCTTTGCCTGTGCGTTGGTTTCGAATGCCGAGGCGGCGACCGCCAAGCGCGGCACCTTCGGCAAGCTGCCCGACGGGCGCACGGTTGAATCGGTGACGCTGACCAACGGCAAGGGCGTTTCGGCGAACATCATCGGCTGGGGCGCGACGATCCAGTCGCTCATCATGCCCGATCGCAACGGCAAGAAGGCCGATATCGCGCTCGGCTATGACAATCTCGAACAGTATCTGGCCAAGCCGCAATATTTCGGCCCGATCGTCGGCCGCTTCGGCAACCGCCTGGCGGCGGGCAAGTTCACGCTCGACGGCCAGACCTACCAGACCCCGATCAACAACGGGAAGAACGCGCTGCACGGCGGCACCACCGGCTTCGACAAGGTGTTGTGGACCATCACTTCGGTGAAGGACGGCCCGACCGCCTCGGTCACGCTGCGCTATGTCAGCCCGGACGGCGACATGGGCTATCCCGGCACGCTGACCGTCGACGCGACCTATTCGCTCGACGAGCAGAACCAGCTGACGATCGACTATCGGGCGACCACCGACAAGACGACGATCGTCAACCTGACCAACCATGGCTGCTGGAACCTGTCGGGCGAAGGCTCGTCGAACGGCGCGATGGGGCATGTCGTGACGATCCCGGCGCAGACCTATCTGCCGACGGACGACGGCGCGATCCCGACCGGCGAGTTCCGCTCGGTGGCCGGCACGGTGTTCGACTTCCGCACTCCGCGCGCGATCGGCGACCGGGTGCGCGACGCCAGCGACCAGCAGATCATCTGGGCGCGCGGCTACGACCATAACTGGGTGATCGGCCGCGAAGTGACCAAGGACCAGCATCTGATGGCCAGGGTCCAGGATCCGGCATCGGGCCGCGGCTTCGAGCTGTGGTCGAACCAGCCGGGCCTGCAATTCTATTCGGGCAACTTCCTGGACGGCACTTCGCACGGCAAGGCCAAGAAGGTGTACCGCGAGGGTGACGGCTTCGTGATGGAGCCGCAGCTCTTCCCGGACTCGCCCAACCAGAAGGGCTTCACCAGTGCCCGGCTGGAGCCGGGCCAGACCTATCACAACGTGATGACCTATCGCCTGACCACGGGGCAGGCGGCGAAGCGCTGAATTTTCATCGTCATCCCCGCGTAGGCGGGGATCCATTCGGGCTCGCCAATGTGAGTCTCACTGCCTTCAGCGGCAATGGATCCCCGCCTGCGCGGGGATGACGAAGTAATCCGGAAGAAACTACAGAACCAAGGGGAGCTGCAATGAAGCCTATCCTTTTCCTGGTCGCCAGCACGATGCTGGCGGCGACGCCGGCGCTTGCCCGCGATCAGTGGACCGCGGCGCAGGCGAATGCCTGGCACGCCAGGCAGCCCTGGCAGGTCGGCGCCAACTACACGCCGGCGACCGCGATCAACCAGCTCGAGATGTTCCAGGCCGAGACCTGGGATCCCAAGCGCATCGACCTGGAGCTCGGCTGGGCCGAGGCGATGGGGATGAACGTGATGCGGGTGAACCTGCACCACCTGCTGTGGGAAACCGATGCCGCCGGGCTGAAGCGCCGGATGGACGAATTCATGACGATCGCGGCGAAGCACAAGATCAAGACCCTGTGGATCTTCTTCGACAGCTGCTGGGATCCGAACCCGGTCGCCGGGCCGCAGCATCCGCCGATCCCGGGCGTGCACAATTCGGGCTCGGTCCAGTCGCCGGGCGAGGCGCGGCTGAAGGACGTGTCGCAGTACGGCAAGCTCGAAGCCTATGTGAAGGACCTGGTGACGACCTTCGCCAGGGACGAGCGGGTGATCGGCTGGGACATCTGGAACGAGCCGAACAATGGCGGCGGCGGCAACTACAAGCCGACGGTCGACAAGAAGAAATATGTCGCGACCTTGCTGCCGCGGATGTTCGCGGCGGCGCGCTCGGCCGATCCGATCCAGCCGCTCACCTCGGGCGTGTGGATCGGCAACCACTGGGACGACCAGAGCAAGCTCGATGCGGTCGAGAAGATCCAGATCGCCGAATCCGACGTGCTGAGCTTCCACGACTATAGCTGGCCGGAGAAGTTCGAGGAGCGGGCCAGGCAGATGCTCAGCTATGGCCGTCCGGTCTGGTGCACCGAATATATGGCCCGCGGCAACGGCTCGACCTTCGAAGGCTCGCTGCCGATCGCCAAGCGGCTCAACATCGCGATGTACAATTGGGGTTTCGTCGACGGGAAGATGCAGACGCGGCTGCCCTGGGACAGCTGGAAGAAGCCCTATACCTATGAGGAGCCGACCATCTGGTTCCACGACATCCTCTATCTCGACGGCAGGCCCTATCGCCAGGCCGAGGTCGATCTGATCAAGCGCATGGCGACGGCACCGAAGGGCGTGGTTCCGGCCACGCCGATCGCCAAGTGATGCGGCGGGGGATTGCCGGGGCGCTGGCGGGGCTCGTCCTCGCCGCGCTGCCCGCGCATGCCCAGGACGCGCCGTCCTTCTTCGACGGCGCCGATCCGGACTTCGAAGTCGCGGAGGGGCAATATTGGCTCTACCCGACCTTTGGCGGGAAGACGCTGGTCGCCTGGCATTCGCTCGACATGCAGAAGTGGGAAAAGGGCCCGGTCCTTCTCGACCATTCGATGATCCCGTGGATCAACGACGACAAGGCGCCCGAGCATCGCCTGTGGGCGCCGGACATGGTCCGCGCGAACGGCCGCTATTATCTCTACTACTCGATCGGCCCGCAGAACCCGACGCCGAGCCGCATCGGCGTGGCGGTGTGCGAAGGTCCGGCGGGTCCCTGCAAGGACAGCGGCAAGCCGCTGGTGAACGATGGCGGGCACGGCTTCGAGGCGATCGATCCGGCGGTGTTCACCGATCCGCGGACGGGCCGGAGCTACCTCTATGCCGGCGGCAGCGCCGGGGCGACGCTGCGCGTGTGGGAGCTCAAGCCCGACATGGTCACGATCGACCATGAGGTGAAGGTGCAGACGCCCGCGCACTTCACCGAAGGCGCGTTCATGTTCGAGCGCAAGGGCACCTATTACCTGTCCTATTCCTCGGGCAATTTCCGCGACACGACCTATTCGGTCCATTACGCCACGGCGAGGTCGCCGATGGGGCCGTGGAAGTATCGCGGGGCGATCCTGGCGAGCGACGCCAGGTACAAGGGGCCGGGCCACCATGCGTTTCTGCGCGATCCCAAAGACGGGCGCTGGTACATCGCCTATCACCGCTGGGAAGGGCAGCCGCATGACGGCCCCTATACCGGCTCGCGCCGGGTGGCGATCACGTCGGTGACGTTCGGCAAGGACGGATCGATCCTGCCGATCCGGATGGACTGAGGATCAGGCCGGCGTGTTCTCGTGGGCGTCGATCAGCTCGAGCACGTCGGAGATCAGCGCCCGCATCGCGGTGCGCGCGGAATTGGGGTCGCGTGCCTGGATCGCCTCGAGCACGCGGCCGTGATCCGCGACATTGGCGGTGCGCCCCTTCACGCGGTTGGTGAAGCGGATCGAGGTGCGCAGCGCCGTGCCCACCACGTCGCGGAACTGGACGTAGAAGGGGTTGCCCGAGGCGCGCAGGATCGAGACGTGGAAGGCGATGTCGGCCTCCAGCGTGTCGTCCATGCCCTTCTCGGCGGCTTCCATGCGGGCAAGGCCTTCGCCGATCGCCTCGATATCGGCATTGCTGGCGAAACGCGCGGCGAGCGCGGCGGCTTCGGGCTCGATCGCGACGCGCAGCTGGTTGAACTGCTTGAGCAGCTCGACCGAGAATTGCCGCTCGAGCAGCCAGCGCAGCACGTCGGTGTCGAACAGGTTCCAGGACGAGGTCGGCTCGACCACCGTGCCCTGGCGCGGACGGGCGCTCAGCAGGCCCTTGGCCGTGAGCATCTTGACCGCTTCGCGCGTCACCGAACGGCTGACACCGTGCTGGGTGGTCAGCTCGGCCTCGGTCGGGAAGGGCTTGTTCTCATAATGGCCGGTAACAATCGCGCGGCCCAGCCGGTCGAGCAGGCCATAGGTGAGGTTGCGGCCAAGCTGCGGACGGAGTTCGTCTGACGACTTGGATAGAGACGTTGCCACGCGCGGGTATTCCTTTTCTGTCGAGGCGACGGTCGTCGCTTGCCCTCTGATTTCTAGCTGTATCCCAAACGCGTGGCTAGACAAGCCCAATTAATAAGATAAATGAACCATTCGACCGCCCCGTTTGAGCGCGCGGTACCTAAGGGAGGGATAGCGTGACGAGCCTGTCGCAGATCGACCTGATCGTGGTCATCATATACGCCATCGGCATATTCGGCCTGGCGCAGTGGGTCAGCCGTGAAAAGGCGGGCCACGCCAAGGACACGTCCGACTATTTCCTCGCCTCCAAATCGCTGCCCTGGTGGGCGATCGGCGCGTCGCTGATCGCGGCGAACATCTCGGCCGAGCAGATCGTCGGCATGGCGGGCTCGGGCTACAAGATCGGCCTGGCGATCGCTTCCTATGAGTGGATGGCGGCGCTCACGCTGCTGATCGTCGGCAAGTATTTCCTGCCGATCTTCCTCAAGAACCAGATCTACACGATGCCGCAGTTCCTCGAGCAGCGTTATGGCAAGGTGCTGCCGGTGCTGATGGCGGTGTTCTGGCTCGCGCTCTATGTGTTCGTGAACCTGACCTCGATCATCTGGCTGGGCTCGATCGCGGTGCACAAGGTGGCGGGGATCGACCAGAACGCGGCGCTGATCGCGCTGGGCCTGTTCGCGCTGCTCTACCAGCTCTATGGCGGCCTCAAGGCGGTGGCGCTGACCGACATCGTCCAGGTGACGCTGCTGGTGATGGGCGGCCTGATCGTCTCGTACCTGACGCTCGACCAGATCGGTGGCGGGCAGGGCATTGTCGCCGGCTTCAGCACGCTGATGAACGCGCATCCCGAGAAGTTCGACATGATCCTCTCGCCCGACAACCCCTATTACAAGGATCTGCCCGGCATCGCCGTGCTCGTCGGCGGCATGTGGATCGCGAACCTGAGCTATTGGGGCTTCAACCAGTACATCATCCAGCGCGCACTGGCCGCGAAGAACCTGGGTGAGGCACAGAAGGGCATCACGCTCGCCGCGTACCTCAAGCTGCTGATGCCGGTGATCATCGTGCTGCCGGGCATCGCCGCGGTGATGCTGGCGCCGAACCTCGCGGTGGGTGACGAGGCCTATCCGACGATGCTCAAGCTGCTGCCGCCGGGCCTGCTCGGCCTGGTCTTCGCGGCGCTGGTCGCGGCGATCATCGCGTCGACCGCCTCCAAGATCAATTCGATCGGCACCATCTTCACGCTGGATCTTTACGCCAAGGCGCGCGGGATCAACACGCGCGGCGAGAATGGCGAGGGCAAGACCGGGCAGGAGAAGCATCTCGTTCTCGTCGGCCGTATCGTCGCGGCCGCCGCTGTGGTGATCGCGATCCTCGCCGCCCGGCCGCTGATCGGCCAGTCGGACCAGGCCTTCCAGTTCATCCAGGAATTCTCCGGCTTCTTCACGCCCGGCATCACCGTGATCTTCCTGCTCGGCCTGTTCTGGAAGCCGGCGACCGAGAATGGCGCGATTACCGCGGCGATCATGTCGGTGTTCATGTCCTGGTTCATGTGGGTCAACTGGGCCGCGCCGCATGACTTCCTTGGCATGCAAATCCCGGTGAACGTGGTGGGTACCAGTGTCGCGGCTTTCCAGGATGTCCTGGGGCTGACGGGCATGCCGTTCATGAACCGGATGATGGTGGTCTTCTTCGTCAGCCTGGGGCTGGCAGTGGTCGTCAGCCTGGTGTTCAAGGGTAGCGGCAACGCCAATCGCGTGACCATGGAGGGCGTGAGCTTCAAGACGCCGAACGTGTTCAACATCGCCGGCATCGGCGTGATCCTGATCCTCATCGCGCTGTACTCGGTCTGGTGGTGAGCTTCTCCGGCACCTTCCTCGCCATCGACTGGGGGACGACCAACCGGCGCGTCTTCCTGGTCGAGGGCGGCCAGGTCGTGCGCACCGAGCGCGACGACCGCGGCGTCACCTCGGTCAGCGACTTCGCGGCCGAGGCGGCGGGCATCCGGGAGCGGTTCGGCGACCTGCCGATGCTGATGGCCGGGATGGTCGGGTCGAACATCGGCTGGCAGGCGGCGCCCTATGTGCCCGCGCCCGCCGGGGTCGAGGACCTGGCGGCCAACCTGCTGCGGATCGACGCCCGCACGGCGATCGTCCCCGGCGTCTCGGTGACGGGGCCGGCGGACGTGATGCGGGGCGAGGAAGTGCAGCTGCTGGGCGCCGTCGCGGCCGGGCTGGTGCCGCACGACGCGCTGCTCGCCCAGCCGGGGACGCACTGCAAATGGGCGCTGATGGAAGGCGGCCGGATCGCCGGATTCACCACCGCGATGACCGGCGAGCTGTTCGCCATGCTGCGCAAATATGGCCTGCTTTCCTCGCAACTTACCGAGGAAGTGACGCTGGGCCAGGCGTTCCTCGACGGGGTGGAGGAGGGGCGCAAGCGCGACCTTGCCGCCTCGCTGTTCGGCATCCGCGCGGCCAAGCTGCTGGGCGAGCGCGAGGACACCGACGCGGCGAGCTTCGCCAGCGGGCTGCTGATCGGCAGCGACGTCGCGGCAAGGCTGGAGCGGGTGGGGCATGACACGGTCCACATCCTCGCCGACCCCGTGCTGGGAGGGCTCTATGCCGCCGCGATCGAGGTGCATGGGCGCCGCGCCGTGCGGGTCGACAGTCACGCCGCCTTCGTGGCCGGCATCATCGCAATCGGGAGTATCATGTGAGCCATATCGCCGCCTTCGACGCCGCCTTCAGCCGTTGCCCGCTGGTCGCCATCCTGCGCGGCGTGAAGCCCGACGAGGTCGAGGAGATCGGCGAAGCGCTTGTTTCGGCTGGATTTACCCTGATCGAAGTGCCGATGAACTCGCCCGAGCCGCTCGACAGCATCGCGCGGCTGGCCAAGCGCTTCGCGGGCCGTGCCCAGATCGGCGCCGGCACGGTGCTGACCGAGGCGCAGGTGGCCGCGGTCGAGGCGGCCGGGGGCACGATGATTATCTCGCCCAACGCCAACCTCAAGGTCATCGCCGCCAGCGCCGCCCGGGGGCTGGTGTCGCTTCCCGGAATCTTCACGATGAGCGAGGCCTTTGCCGCGCTGGAGACCGGCGCCACGGCGCTCAAGCTGTTCCCGGCCGAGGCGGCGAGCCCCAATGTTCTCAAGGCGATGCGGGCGGTGCTGCCCAAGGACGCGCGGGTGCTGCCGGTGGGCGGGATCGCGCCCGATACCATGGCCCCGTGGCGGGCCGCCGGAGCCCCCGGCTTCGGGCTGGGCTCGGCGCTCTACAAGCCCGGCATGACCGCCGAGCAGGTGGGCGCCAATGCCCGCGCCTTCATCGCCGCGCTCGCGGACTGAACCGGACGCGGACCGTGGCAAAGGTTGCGCGCTGAGGCTTGTTTTGCGCCCTAAATTATATGATAAGTCATCTCATATAAATGGGAGAGAAGCCTTGAAGAAGCGTGACCTCTGGAGCGGGGCAGTGATCGCCGCTGCCCTGTGCCTCGGCTCCGGAAGTGTAACCGCGCAGACGGTTCCGGCCGCGGAAGCTGGCACCTACACCAATCCGCTGCTCCCGTCGGGCCCCGATCCCTGGATCACCCAGGTCGACGGCACCTATTACTACATGCACACCCAGCGGACGGGCATCACGCTGTACCGGACGCGGAACATCGCGGACCTGGCCCATGCGGAGCAGAAGCAGGTCTGGACGCCGCCCAAGGAGGGGCCGAACGCCCATCTGATCTGGGCGCCCGAGCTGCACCGTATCGGCAAGAGCTGGTTCCTCTACTATACCGCCACCGCGAGCGGCTTCGGCGACGACGCCCACCGGGCCGTGTTCGCATTGGAGAACAAAGCGTCCGATCCGCTCAGCGGCACCTGGATCGACCGCGGGCGGATCAACACCGCCCATGCCGGGATCGACGGCACCAGCTTCGAATATCGCGGCAAGCGCTACTTCGTCTATTCGCCCTATCTGGGCCCGGACAGCGGCCTGGCGATCGCCGAGATGGCGAACCCCTGGACGCTCAAGGGCAAGGAGCAGGTGATCGCCATGCCCGACCAGCCCTGGGAGCGGCTCGACGGGCGCCAGATCCTGGAAGGGCCGGAGTTCCTGCTGGGGCCCAAGGGCGACCTGTTCCTGACCTATTCGGCGAGCCCCTGCTGGTCCGACGATTATGCGCTCGGCCTGCTGCGCGCGGCGCCCGGCGCCAACCCGCTCGATCCCAAGGCCTGGAGCAAGTCGCCGACGCCGGTGCTGCACAAGGGGAATGGTGTGTTCGCAACCGGCCATAACGGCTTCTTCAAGTCGCCCGACGGCAAGGAGAACTGGATCATCTACCACGCCAATGCCGCGGCGGGGATGAAGTGTACGCTGAAGCGTGCACCGCACATCCAGAAGTTCGGCTGGACGGCGGATGGCCGTCCCGATTTCGGCCTGCCGGTGCCCGAGGGCGCGCCGCAAAAGGTGCCGTCGGGAACACGCTGATTAGGATACGATAACCGTCAATAGCCTGGAGGGGACCTATGCACTGGATGTCACGTGGAGCCTTGATTGCCGCTTTCCTGATCGCGGCCCCCGCAGGGGCGCAGCCGGGACCGGACGGCTGGACGCCGGCCTGGACGGCCAGCATGTGGCAGGCGAACCAGCCCGCACAGCGCGTTTCGGTGGAGAATGCCACGCTGCGCATGCAGGTGCGCGTCGGCGCGGCGGGCAGCAAGGTCCGCATCCGGCTGGCGAACGACTATGGCCCGGCGATGCGGATCGGCGCGGCGAGCGTGCGGATCGCTGGCGGCAAGCCGGTGCGCGTCACCTTTGACGGGCAGGGCCAGGGCCAGCTGCGCAACGGCGCGCCGCTGGTGAGCGATCCGGTGGCACTGCCGGTCAAGGCGTTCGACCTGATCGAAGTGTCGCTCTACATGCCCGACAAGGTCGATATCGACACGGTGCACGGCGCGGGCGGGGCGAAGACCGCGATCTCGCCGTCGGGCGACTTTACCGACAAGGACTTCACGCCGCTCCTCCAGTCGGGCCCGCGCCCGCTGCTCGCCGAGGTGGATGTGCTGGGCGCGAAGCAGCGCCCGGTGATCGTCGCCTATGGCGACTCGATCACCGACAATACCGGCTGCGCGAACGACGCGGTGCCGGCGTGCCGCTGGGGCGATGTGCTCGGCCGGCGGATCGCCGCGGCGGGGATGCCGCATGTCGTGGTGACCCAGGCGATCTCGGGCAACCGCATCCTGTCGAGCGGTGCCGGCCCCAATGCGCTCGCGCGCTTCGACCGCGACGTGCTGGCGCTGCCGGGTGTGACGCATGTCGTGGTGCTGGAGGGGATCAACGACATCGGCGGATCGGGCCGCAACAATGGCCCGGTGGTCAGCGCCGATGACCTGAAGTCTGGCTTCCGCCAGCTCGTCCAGCGCGCGCATGCGCATGGCATCAAGGTGATCGGCATGACGATCCTGCCGTTCGAGGGCGCGGGCTACCAGACCCCGGCGGGCGAGGCGCTGCGGAGCGAGGTCAATGACTGGATCCGCACCTCGGGAACGTTCGACGCGGTGGTCGACATGGAGAAGGTCGTCGCCGACCCGGCCAATCCGAAGCGGCTCGCCGCGGCGCTGCAGGGCGGGGACAATCTCCACCCGAATGGTGCGGGCGAGACGAAGATGGGCGAGGCGATCCCGCTCAAGCTGTTCAAATAGGCTTCGCGTTCCCGCAAGGGGAGGCACGCGGCCGCCGGCACCGGGAGATCCCCGTGCCGGCGGCCGCAATCATGTTGGCGAGACCACGCGGCGGAAATAGACCACAAAGGCTTCGCGCACACGCCCGGTGCCGAAGGTCGTGGCGTCGCGTTCCAGCCCTGCGGCCTCGAGACTGGCGCTGGCGGTGTCGCGCTCCAGCGTTTCCCAGGCCGGGTTCATCGACCCGCCGGGATCTTCCTCGGCCAGGCCCGAGACTTCGCACAGGCTGGTCGTGCACCGGGCGGTGAGCGAGCGGGTGTCGACATGGGCGAGGCCGCGCATGAAGGCGAGAAGCCGGGTCTCGCTGCGGCTTGCCCAGGCGCGATCCCGGGCCTCGCGGGTGACGAGATACTGGTTCGCGTCGGCCAGCTCCGAATTGCGCTGCGGGGTGAGCGGCGGGCGTTTCGTGGTGGGTGGCGCCGGAAGGGGCGCGGCTGCCGGCTGCGCGGCGCCGGCCGCGATCGTCACCACCCCGGCTTCGCGGGATGGGGGGTCGGACGGCCACGCCATCCAGGCAAGCGCGACCCCGACAGGGAGTGCAAGTGCCGCACCCCCTATCCAGCGGCGGCCGCGCGTCTCGTTCGTCAGGCCAGGCATGATTGCTCCTCCCGCGATGGATCGGGATGCGACAGGGGACCGGCCGCCGTCGGGCGGCGGCCGGTCCCGATTTGCGGGCCTCAGTTGCTCGGGCCGCTCGCGAAATAGACGTTGCACACGCCGTTCACGTTGCGGGTCTGCAGCTCGACAAAGGTCGCGCCGGTGCCCACCCATTGCAGGCCGGGCGAGAAGCCCTCGCAGCCATTGGTGACCGGCGCCGGCAGCGTGACCGGCGCGGCCAGCGTGGTCCAGGGGCCGTTCGGATTGCCGCTCGCGCTCTTGAACATCACGGTGCCGTTCAGACCCGAGGGCGAACCGTCGGCGACGCGCATATACTGGCCGATCCACAGGATCGAGCCGTCCGGCAGCACCTTGTTGACCGGGGTGTTCGAGAAGAACCGGTCGAGCGAGTCCTTCATCCGCGTGCCCATCACGTTGACCGGGCCATAGTTCCAGCCATCGGTGGAGGTGCGGTAATAGCTCGCGCAGTTGAGCGGCGCGGCCTGGCCGCAGATCTCATAGGTCATCAGCCGCGTGCCGTCGGCCAGGTTCGACACGACCGGCATGCCGGGGCGCAGCGGCCAGGTGGCGTCGGTATTGCTGTTGGACAGCTGGACGTCGTTGGTCTGGTCGATCCAGTGGACGCCGTCATAGGTGCGGCGGCGGGCGATCTTCTGGCTGCAGCAGGGGCTGCTCTCGTCCGCATAGTGCATCACGATCGCACCGTCGGTGGCCATCGAGAAATCGGGCTCCCACAGGCCCTGGCTGTTGGCCGACTGGACGGCGATCGACACGAAGCTCCAGTTCCGGCCGTTGTCGGTGCTCTTGTAGATGTTGATCTTGGCGAGGCTGGTCGCGGTCTTCTGGGTATCGACCACGACGCCGAGGATCAGCGTGCCGGCAGTGAGCGAGCCGATCGTCTGCGGCACGCGGAACAGGCTGGGGCTGCTTGCCTTCAGCGTCTGGAATTCCGGATCGTTGATCGTGCCGACCTGGGTGAAGCTGGCGCCGCTGTCGGTGCTCGAGAAGATCTTGATGTGATCGTCGCCGGTGAACGAGAGGACCGACGCGACGAGCTCTCCGCTGGGGAGCAGGCGGATGCGGGGATAGCGCGAGTTCGCGGCGAGCAGGGTCTGGGCCTGGGCGACGACGGTGGTCATGCCGACCAGGGCCAGGCCGGCGAGGAGCCGCGTGGTGCGGCCGAGCATGCGCTTATGGATGTGCTGATTCTGTGATCGCCTAATCATATCGCTCTCCTGTTTCCCGCTGTTCACATCGGGGCGGCAGGAGCGGGGGCCTGGCGCCTGTCCTTGAAATCACCTGGGTCTGGTCACCTCATTCTCGTGCCGGGCGCGCGGGCCCGCTGCGCCGGAAGCGCAGGGCTCCGGGCGGGGTTCGGGTTTCTGGAAAGGACGCCGCATGGAGGAGGCCCCATGCGGCGCCAAAGTTACCGACGGGGAGTCGGTTCTCAGAAGCGGAAGCGGACGCCCATGCGATAGACGGTCTCGAGATAGCGGACCTGCGCGGCGTAGGTGTCGCCCTTCGCGTTGAACGCACGGTAGGTACGCTGCTGCGAGCCGAGCAGGTTCGCGATGGAGAAGTTCAGCGAGACATTGTCCGTCGGGTTGAGCGAGCCCGAGAAGTCGAGCGTGCCGCGGCCCTTCTCGACCGTGGGCAGGGTGAGCTGGGTGGTCACCGCCGGATCGGTCACCACGCCATAGGTCTGGAAGCTCGAACGGTAATTGTACGAGAGGCGCAGCGACAGCGGCTTGCTGTCATAGAAGAACTGCGCGTTGGCGAGGTGCGACGACACGCCGCTGAGCGGCTGGATGCCGGGAAGCGTGGCGGCGGCGCTGGGCGACAGTTCCGAGCCGTGGTCGAGATAGGTGTAGTTCGCCAGCACGCCGAAATTCTGCATCCATTGCGGCAGCGACGGGATCTTGAAGAAGGTGCGGAAGCCCGCTTCGATGCCCTGGATATAGCCCTTCTGCCCGTTCTCCGGCCGGTCGACGCGCAGCGGGCCGAGCTCGGGGTCGTTGAGGAAGACGGTGGCGTTGTTGATGAAGCCGATGATGTCGCGGCGGAATACCTGGACGGTCGCCGAGCCCGAGCGCGAGAAATAATATTCGAGCGAGGCGTCGTAGTTGGTGGATTCGACCGGTTGCAGGTCGGGGTTGCCGCCGCTCGCGGTGCGATAGTTGCACACCGGCGGGGTGACGCTGTTGTCGCAGGCCAGGGTGGCGTTGACGGTCAGCGTCGGGTTCAGCGAGCCGAAGCCGGGGCGGGTGCGCGTCTTGGTGAAGGACATGCGTGCCTGCAGCGTGCGCGACAGCTTCAGCCGGGCGCTGACATTGGGCAGATAGTCGAGATACTCGTTGGTCTTCGCGTAGGGCGTGCCGGCGCCCGAGCCGATCTTGAGCGTGCCGCTAATGTCGTTGGTGGTGCGGACGACGCGCAGGCCGAGCTGGCCGTCTAGCTCCATCGATCCGATCGGGAACTTGTAGTGCGTCTGGAGATAGGCGGCATAGGCCTTCTCGTTGGCGCTGTAGACCCAGTCCAGCTTCGGATAGCCGGCCGGCTGGCCGACCAGCATGCGGAGATAGTCCGCATTGTGGATGATGCTCTGCCGGGTCGGCGTGATCCAGGTGCGGGGATGGGTGGTCGGATCGCCGCGGAAGCCGATCATCGACATCTCGAAGTCGAGCGGCAGGTTGACATACTGGATGCGCGGATCGGTCGCGCCCAGGGTCGGCGTGCGGTTCTCGGCCGGGTCATTGTAGGAATCGGCGTCGCGGTTGCTGTAGCGGACGCCGGCCTGGAGCCGGTCGAAGATCGCGAAGTCGATCGGCAGGTCGGCGTCGAGCCGCCCCTGGAAGCTGCGGCCATGGTTGTCCGCGCCGTTCTCCGCGAAGTTCAGCATGCGCCACGAGGCGGGATCGGCCAGGTTGATGTCGGTCACATAGGCCGAGGCGCCGCCGCCGCCCGACTGGTCGTCGAAGTTGAAGACGCGGGTGCCCAGCGAATTCGTGAAGATGTTGAACTGCATGTTGCGGTTCCAGTTTCGCGAATCGGTGAGCGCGACGTCGCCGGTGATGCGGCCGCCGCCGGGCACCTTCCAGATGAAGCCGGTGCCGCCCTGATAGGTGTCGGTCTTGTTCCACTGGGCGACCTGGTAGCCGGTGATGCCGTTGCCGGCGCCGCGCATGGTCATCTGGCAGACCAGGTCGGTGCTGCCCTCGCACATGGTCACGTCGTAGAGCGGCGCGTTGCTGCCCGTGTCGAAGTGCAGCGCGCTCGACTCGCCGGCGGCGCGGAAGCCCTGAAAGAGGAAGTCGGCGTAGAATTCCAAGCTCTGGCTCGGGCGCCACTGGAGCGCCGCCGAGGCCGAGGGGCGGAAGCGGTTCGAGCTCGGATACTGGAAGGAGACGCGGGTCGGGTAACGGACATTGGGATAGTTCGCGACGCCGCCGACCACGACGTTCGCCGCATGGCGCAGGATCTGGGTGTTGTTGTCGCGGTAGGAATCGACGAACTTGTTGTCGGTGTAGCTGCCCTCGACCAGCAGGCCGATCTCGCCGATGCCGGTCTCCCAGCGGTTGCTGATCAGCAGGTTGGCGTCGATGCCGAACTCCTGCGACTGGCGCCAGTGCAGTCCGGTGATGCCGCCGACGATGCGGCTGCCCTTGAAGTTGAACGGCTTGTTCGACTTGACGTCGATCTCGCCGGCGATGCCCGCCTCAACCAGGTTGGCGCCCGCGGTCTTGAACACGTCGAAGCGCGAGACCGAGGCGGCCGGGAAGTCCTGCAGCGCGACGTTGCGGCCCTCGGCGGTGAAGATCTCGCGGCCGTTATAGGTGGTGGTGATGTCGGGCAGGCCGCGCAGGCGGACGCCGCCGGCCTCGCCGTTCAGCCGGTCGACCTGCACGCCGGTGATGCGCGCGAGCGATTCCGCGCCGGTGGAATCGGGCAGCTTGCCGATGTCCTCGGCCACGAGCGAATCGACGATGTCGTCCGAGTCCTTCTTGATAGCCTGCGCGGTCTCGAGGCTGCGGCGGAAGCCGCTCACGATGATCTCGTTGGGATCGATCTCGGTATCCTGCCCGGCTTCCGGGACGCTGGCCGCGGGCTGCTCCGCGGTCTGCGCGACGGCGATGCCCGGCAGCGCGGTAAGCGCGAGCGCGGACGCGCCGATCAGCAACCGATTATTGCGACGATTCATTCTTTCCCCTCCCATATCGTCCGAGTTTCTTACTCGGGGCTTATCTATCCGAATTATCATATAAGAATTGGCCTGACAATATCCAGCCGGAGGCCTGACCTGAATTGGCGCAAGTCCTTCATGTCGGGCGTAGATTCAGAATCTCCCCGCCGCGGGGCCCGTCGACTCGAATTGGTCGATCATGTCGCCGGGGGCGGAAATGCCCGTGACGATGCCGTGCATCGCCGCGCGCGCCCGCTCCCAGTCGCCGCTGGCGATGGCGCCGCGGACCGCCGCATAGGCGGCCAGTTCGTCGGCCGGATCGCCGGCCCTGCGCCGCATCCGGTTCGCGATGCGCAGCGCGGCTTCCACGGCGTCCTGGAACTGGGCGTAGAAGGGATTGCGCGCGGCCTGGAGGACCGCGCCGTGAAAGGCGATCCGGGCGTCGATCGGATCCTCGTCGCGCCGTTCGCAGAGCAGCATGTGCTCGAGCGCGTCGGAGATGCGCTGCACGCCGCGCGGCCAGGCAAAGCGCGCCGCGAACTCCGCCGCCGCCGGCTCGATCGCCACGCGCAGCTGGTTGAACTGGCCCAGCGCGTCCGCCGCATGGCGCCGCTGGAGGAGCCAGCGCAGCACGTCGGTGTCGAGCAGGCTCCAGCAGGAGAGGGGCTGCACGTTCGTGCCCAGGCGCGGGCGACTCGCCAGCAGGCCCTTGGCGGTGAGCATCTTCACCGCTTCGCGCGTCACCGAGAGGCTGGTGCCGTAATGCCTGGCCAGCTCAGCCTCGGGCGGGAAGGGCTTGTCGTCATAATCGCCGGCGGCGATCGCCCCGCCGATCGCGTGGAGCAGCCCGAAAGTGAGGCTGTGTCCCAGCTGCGGGCGATCGGGCGCGCCTCCCCTTGGCAGCCCCGCGAAGCCAGGGCCCGGCGGGGCGACCGCGAAGCTCGCGCGGGCGTTCACGGCCTGGTCGCCCGGGTGAAATTTCGCGGCATCCAGCACTCCCCCTTTTTCCCGACATCCGATCGGTGCACGATTTCGGTAGATTGGTCAGATAAATGTTACTATATTGGCCTGACCAAAACAAGGAGGGGACCGAATGGGTACCGAAAAGCGCCGAGTGCATGTTTTCCTGGCGGGCGCGGGGTTCGCGGCGATGCTGGCGGCGCCATTCGCCGCGCTTTCACAGCAGGCGCCGAAGCAGGATCCGGCGGTTCGGGAGGCGAAGCTCGTCGCGACCTATTCGGACACCAGCAGGCTGGGCACGCCCTGGGCCAAGGACCCCTCGGTCATCCGCTTCGGCGGGCGCTTCCTGATGTATTATACGGTGCCCGCGCCGCGCGAGAATCCGGTGGGGGTGAAGGACTTCCCCAAGGGGCTGGCGATCGGCATCGCCGAGAGCCGCGACCTCAAGACCTGGACCAAGGTGGGCGAGATCCTGCCGAAGCAGCAGGTCGAGGCGAACGGCATCGCGGCGCCGGGCGCCGTGGTGATCGGCGGGAAGGTCCACCTGTTCTACCAGACCTATGGCAATCGCGAGAAGGACGCGATCAACCATGCCTGGTCGTCGGACGGCATCGTGTTCGAGCGCGATCCCGGCAACCCGGTCTTCCATCCCGATCCCGCCACCGCCAAGTGGAGCGTCGGCCGGGCGATCGATGCCGAGGCATTCGTCCAGGGCAACAGGCTGATGCTCTATTACGCCACGCGCGATCCCGAATTCAAAGTGCAGAAGGTCGGGGTGGCGAGCGCGCCGATCGGCTCGAAGTTCACAAGGGGCGACTTCACCAACCTCAACAACGACAAGTCGATCCTGGAGCCCGAGCTCGCCTGGGAGCGCAACTGCATCGAGGCGCCGAGCGTCATCCGCCGCGGCGGCAAGCTCTACATGTTCTACGCCGGCGGCTACAACAACGAGCCCCAGCAGATCGGCGTCGCGGTGAGCACCGACGGCGTGAAGTGGAAGCGGCTTTCCGACAAGCCGTTCCTCGCCAACGGCCCGAAGGGCAGCTGGAACGCTTCGGAATCGGGCCATCCCGGCATCTTCCAGTTCGGCAACCGCACCTTCCTGTTCTTCCAGGGCAACAACGATCGCGGGAAGAGCTGGACGCTGGCCGCCACCGAGATCGGCTGGAACGCCAAAGGTCCGTATCTGAAGTAACCCCGGCCACGCCGCGCACAACTATAAGAACAGGAGAGTAGAATTGGCCCTTGTCCGCATCCTGGCCGCGCTGAGCCTTGCCGCCACGGTCCCCGGCCTGGCCCCGGCCGAGGCGCTGGCGCAGCAGGCGCCCGCCGCATCCGCATCGTTCGACCTGGTCGCGGAGGGCGCGGCGCCGACGATCTTCGTGAGCGCTGGCGACGCCCCGGTGGTCGGGATCGCGGCGCGTGCCTTTGCCGGCGATGTCGAGCGTGTGTCGGGCGTGAAGCCGCAGGTTTCCGAAGCGGCGCCGAGCGGGCGCCTGGCGATCCTGGCGGGGACGATCGGCGGCTCGCCGGTGATCGACAGGCTGATCGCCGACAAGCGCATCGCGGTCGACGAGGTGGCGGGCCAGAGCGAGGCCTATACGATCGCGCTGGTCGACAAGCCGGTGCCCGGGGTCGATCGCGCGCTGGTCGTGATCGGGGCGGACCGGCGCGGCACCGCCTATGGCATCTTCCGCCTGTCCGAGCAGATCGGCGTCTCGCCCTGGGTGTGGTGGGCCAATGTGACCCCGGCCCGGCGCAGCAGCGTGCGGCTGAACGCCGGCACAGTCGTCCAGGGCTCGCCCTCGGTCCGCTATCGCGGCCTGTTCATCAATGACGAGGACTGGTCGATCCGCCCCTGGGCGACCCGGATCGACCCGACGGGCGACATGGGGCCGACGACCTATGCGCATGTATTCGAACTGCTGCTGCGGTTGCGCGCCAATTTCCTGTGGCCGGCGATGCACAAGGTCAGTTCGGCGTTCAACCAGGTCGCGGGCAATGCCGAGATGGCGGACCGCTATGCGATCGTGATGGGCGCCAGCCATGCCGAGCCGATGCTGCGCGACAATGTCGCCGAATGGAATTTCGAGCAGCGCGGCGAATTCAACTACGCCAAGAACGGAAGGAACATCCTCGACTACTGGCGTGACCGGGTGAAGGCCAACCACCAGTATGAGAATGTCTACACCGTCGGCATGCGCGGCATCCACGACAGCCCGGCGGAGATGAACAAGGGCTTCGACGGCGTCCGGCTGCTCGAGAAGGTGGTGAGCGACCAGCGCGGCCTGCTCAGCGAAGTGGGGCAGGACCCCACAAAGGTCCCCCAGATCTTCGTGCCCTACAAGGAAGTGCTCGACATCTACCGCAAGGGCATGAAGGTGCCCGACGACGTCACCCTCGCCTGGGTGGACGACAATTACGGCTATATCCGCCAGCTCTCGACCAAGGCGGAGCAGCAGCGCCCCGGCGGCGGCGGCGTCTATTACCACATCTCCTATTGGGGGGTGCCCAACGACTATCTGTGGCTCGACACCACGCCGCCCGCGCTGATCGGCGAGGAGATGGGTAAGGCCTATGCCACCAATTCCCGCCGCCTCTGGGTGCTCAATGTCGGCGACATCAAGCCGGGCGAGAAGGGCCTGAACTATTTCCTCGACCTGGCCTATGACTATGACGGCACCGCGAAGCTGGGCCAGCAGGGCTGGCTGAAGCGCTGGGCGACCGGGAATTTCGGGCCCGAACAGGCCGATGCGATCGCCGCGCTGCTCGGCGATTTCTACCGGCTCAACTATGACCGCAAGCCCGAGCATATGGGCTGGAACGACGCCGAGACCGCGCCGCGGCCGACCGAGTTCTCGCCGGTCGCCTATGGCGACGAGGCGGGCAGGCGCACCGCCGAGTTCCGCGATCTCGACAAGCGCGCCGAGGCGATCGCCGCGAAGCTGCCGGCGGAGAAGCGCGACGGCTTCTACCATCTCGTCCTCTATCCGGTGCGCGGCAGCGCGATGATGAACGTGAAGATGCTGAACGCCGATCGCAGCTTCCTCTACGCGCATCAGGGCCGGGCCAGCGCCAATCTCCACGCCGATGCCGCGGTCGATGCCTATAAGCGGATCAAGCAGGCGACCGAGGCGTACAACGCCGTGGGTGGCGGCCAATGGTCGCACTTCATGAGCGACGAACCGCGCATGCAGGCGGTGTTCAACATGCCGCCGCTCGGCCGGGTGACGCCGTCCGCTACGCCGGGGCTGGGCGTCGCGGTCGAGGGATCGATCGATGCCTGGGCGGAGCATCCCGCCAGGGCCGCCGATGCCGCGGATGCCAGCCTGCGCGTGCAGCGCTGGCGTACCGCCTCGGCTCCTGCCGACCGGCTCCCGGTGTTCGAGCGGGCGACCGATGCGCGCCACTTCATCGATGCGTTCAACACCGGCACCGGTACGCTCGACGTGTCCGCCACGGCCTCGGCGCCCTGGATCCGGATCGAGCGCGAGGACCAGCCGGGCGGCGACCAGCGGCTGTGGGTGTCGATCGACTGGCGCGAGCTCAAGGCCGGCGAGACCGCTAGCGGCAGCGTGACAATTTCCGCCGCCGGCGCCAGCCGCAGCATCGCGGTCTCGGCCCGCAATGTCGCGGCGCCCAGGGGCATGCTGGTCGAGGACAATGGCATCATCGCCTTCTCGGCGCAGCGTTATGCGAAGCTCCAGCCGGTCGGCGGACTCGGCTGGCAGGCGGTGCCGGGGCTTGGGCGATCGGGACAGGCGCTGCAGAGCAGCGTCGCGCTGGCCAGCGCGGCGGATCCGGCCGGGGCGCCCTATGCCGAATATCGCTTCCGGGTGACGCATGCCGGCGACGCGAAGCTGCGCGCCACGCTGATGCCGAGCTTCGCGCTCAATGCCGAGAACAAGCTGCGCTACGCGGTCTCGATCGATGGCGGCCCGACCCAGCTGGTCGATGCCGAGGCCAAGCGCGACTGGAGTGACGGGGTGGAGCGCAATGCGATCACCTCGGTCACCAGCTGGCCGGCGTTGGGGGCGGGCGAGCATCGCCTGCGCATCTATGCGCTCGATCCGGGGGTGGTGCTCGACTCGCTGATCCTCGACCTGGGCGGCCTTGCCACCGCCTATCTCGCGCCGCCGGAGACCATTGCGAAATGAGCCGCCGGACCAAGGGGCTGCTTGCGCTCGGCGCGGTTCTGCTCGGCACGGGCGCGGCGCAGGCGCAGGCGCAGGCGCAGGGTGCGCTGGGCGCGAACTACAACGAGCATTTCGAGGACGTGGACTATCGCGACCTCGACAAGGCCGGCGCGCACTGGGTCCGGCTGTTCCTCACCATGCCCGAGTTGGAGCGGAGCCCGGCCGCAGAGCATGGCGCGGTCCGGACGATCCTCGACGTGGCCAGGCACGGCTATGGCACGATCCTCTCGCTGAAGTTCCCGCGCAACCGGCAGGACTTCCCGAAGCCGGGCAGCGCCGGGATGGCGCGGGAAATGGCGTGGCTCGACCAGGTGCTGCCGCTGGTGATGGGCAAGGTCGATATCCTGGTGATCGGCAACGAGCCCTATATCGAGAGCCGTCGCGAGGACCGCGACCTCGACCTCAACGCCTATTACGAGGCGATGGCGAACCGGGCGATCGCGTACCGGAAGGCGCATTGCGCCAGGGCGTGCAGGACGCGGCTGTACATGGGCGCGCTCAACCGGCTCGACCTGGAGATCAACCGGACGCCCTCGACCGAGCGCTGGATGGCGTTCGTCAAGGCGACGCCGGAGATCGACGGGGTCGACATCCATCCGCATCTGCCGGCGATCGAGGGCTCGCAGGTCTTTGTCGACTATGTCGTCGCGCGGATGCGCCCCGACCAGAAGTTCCTCGCCACGGAATTCTCGATCGTCCGCTGGTGGGAGCAGAACATGCAGGCGGCGATCCCGCAGGGCTTCGCCGATGCCCGGCACCTGCCACGCGAGACGAAGAACTGGCAGGTGATCAAGGCGGCGCTTGAGAGTCCGTTCCCCAAGGCGGAATGGGATGCGTTCCTGGCACAGAGCCCGTGGTTCGAGAGCCGGAAGCATTATCTGCGCAACCAGATGGCGATCTTCCGCAATTCCGGCCGGCTGGCGGTCGCCAATTACGGGTTCAGGCAGGGCAGCTCGATGAGCCGCAATTTCGGCCCGGCCACCACGCCCTGGCTGCTCAACTGCGTCTTCGCCGCGCGCACCGTCCGGCCCAATCCGGATGGCAGCGCCGCGTTCAACTATGCCTGGATCGAGGATTTCAGGGCGCTGCAATAACCGACCGCAGATCGCGCGGCTTATCGACATCATCGCAAAAGGGGGAGGCAACATGTTGAAGGTCCTGATGATCGGCGCCGCGCTGCTGGGCGCCGCCACCGCCGATGCGGCGCATGCCCAGGGCGCGCTCGGTGCCAGCTACAACGACCAGTTCGGCGAGCTCGACTATCGCGACCTGGAGAAGTCCGGCGCGAAATGGGTGCGGATGTCGCTGCCCTTGCCGCAGCTCGACCGCGGCGTCGGCAGCAATGGCGTGCTCAACAAGATCCTCGAGGCTTCGGAGCGGGGATACAGCACCGTGCTGTCGCTCAAGTTCGGCTATGTCGGCACCATCCCGCCGCAGGTGGGGAGCGATGCGTATCTGAAGGACGTGGCGCGGCTGGATGCGGTGCTGGGGCTGGTGACGGGCAAGGTCGATGTGCTGGTGATCGGCAACGATCCCTTCCTCGAGGTTCCCGAGAAGAACCGGGACGAGAGCTTCAACGCCTATTACGAGGCGGTCGCGCGGCAGGTGATCGCACACCGTGCGAAGACCTGCGCCGCGAACTGCCGGACGCGCCTCTACATGGGCGCGCTGGTCCGGCTGGAGATGCCGGCCGAACGGAGCAAGGTGGTCGAGCGCTGGATGAGCTTCGTGAAGGCGACCCCGGAGATCGAGGGGGTGGCGATCCAGACGCATGTCGCCGAAGTCGAGGACTCGAAGGCCTATCTGAAATACATCCTGCCGCGCATGCGCCCCGAGCAGAAGTTCGTCGTCACCGACTTCTCGCTGGTGAAGACCTGGACGGAGAACATGCAGGGCGCGATCCCCAAGGCGTTCGCCGAGAAATATGGCGCGCCGCGGACCGCGCAGAACTGGCAGATCGTCAAGGCGTCGCTGGAGACGCCCTTCTCCAAGGCGCAGTGGGACGAGTTCCTGTCGCAGAGCCCCTGGCTGGAGAGCCGCAAGCATTTCGTGGCGAACCAGATGCAGGTCTTCCGCGATACCGGCCGGCTCGCGGTTGCGACCATCGCGTTCACGCAGGGCGCCGCGCCGGCGGACAAGCTCAGCCCGGGCGCGGCTGCCTGGCAGCTGAACAGCGTCGTCGTCCGGCGCTCCGCCAAGCGCAATCCGGACGGCAGCGCGGCGTTCAACTATGCGTGGATCGACGACTTCAAGGCGCTGCAGAAGTAATGGACGTGGATCTCACTCGCCGAACCCTGATCGCCGGATCGGCGCTGGTCGCGACATTGCCGCTTGGCGCGGTGGCGGCGGCACCGATCGAGCGCTTTCCGATCTGGCCGGGATCGCCGCCGGGCGGGGAGGGGCTCACGGTGCGCGACGAGACGGTCCGGCGCTCGGTCAATGGGCCGGCCGACGACATCGCCTGGCCGCATGTCGCGACGCCGATGCTCAATGTCGTGCCCGCGGCCCAGCCCAATGGCGGCGCGATCCTCTATGTCCCCGGCGGTGGCTATGCCCGGGTGGCGGTGGGACGCGAGGGATCGGGGATCGCCCGTGCCTTCGCCGCGCGGGGCTTCACCGTGTTCGAGCTGCTCTACCGCCTGCCGCGCGACGGCTGGGCGGCGGGGCCGGACGTGTCGCTGCAGGACGCGCAGCGCGCGATGCGGCTGATCCGGGCGCGGGCGGGCAAGTGGCGGATCGACCCGGCCCGGGTCGCGGCGATGGGTTTCTCGGCGGGCGGCCATCTCACTGCCCGGCTCGCCAGCCGCGCGGCGCTCAGGACCTATGACCCGGTCGACGATGCCGATGCGCAATCGGCGCGCCCCATCGTCGCCGGGCTGTTCTTCCCGGTGATCACCATGGCCGACCCCGTGGCGCATGCCGCCTCGAAGCGCGAGCTGCTGGGGAGCGACGCCAGCCCGGCGCGGATCGCACGCTTCTCGGCGGAGAACGGCCTGCCGGCGGACATGCCACCGACCCTGGTCGCGCATGCCGCAGACGATCCGGTGGTCAGCCCGGGCAACAGCCTGGCGATGTTCGCGGCGCTGCAAGCCGCCAGGATCCCGTCCGAACTGCACATCTTCGAGAAGGGTGGCCACGGCCTGCCGCTCAAGGAAGCGGGCAGGGACCATCCCTGGCCGGCATTGTTCGAGCGCTTTGCCCGCAACCACGGGATGTGAGCCGCCGGGCACGGAGCGTGCGTGAGAAGGCGGTGGCCTGGGCGGGGATCTGGAAATAGGAGGATGGGCCATGCGCCCGTCCAGTACCGCTCCGGATCGCCCGAGCCCCGCCCGAGTCCGCGCCCTGTATGCGATGCTGACGCTCGTGATGCTGCTCTGGGCGGGCAATTCGATGGTCGCCCGTGCCGTACATGCCGAGATCCCGCCCTTTGCCCTGGCGCTCGGGCGCTGGTCCGGCGCCCTGCTGGTGGTCGCGCCCTTCGCCTGGCGGCGCGTGATCGCCGACTGGCCGGTGGTGCGGCAGCATTGGGGGAAGATCCTTCTGCTCGGGCTGATCGGCATCGGCGCGTTCAACGCGCTGCTCTATTCGGGCCTGCGCTACACGACCGCCACCAACGGACTGCTGATCCAGGCGGCGATACCGGCGCTGGTGCTCTGTTTCGACGGGCTGTTGTTCAAGGCACGGCCGCGCGCCGCGCAGATCGCCGGCGTCTCGATCGCCGCGATCGGGGTGCTGACGATCATCCTCAAGGCCGACCCCGCTGCGCTGCTGTCGCTCAGCTTCAACATCGGTGATGTCCTGGTGCCGTGCGCCGTCCTCGCCTGGTCGCTCTACACCGCCCTGTTGCGCCTGCGGCCTCCGATCGATCCGCTGAGCTTCCTCGCGCTGACCTTCGCGATCGGCGTGCTGGCGATGCTGCCGTTCGCGATCGCGGAGCTGCGGAGCTTCCCGCTGCACTTCACGCCGCGCGTGCTGGGGGCCTATGCCTATGTCGCGGTGCTGCCCTCGGTGGTGGCCTATTTCCTGTACAACAAGGCGGTGGGCGAGCTTGGTGCGGGCGCGGCGGGGCAGGTGATCAGCCTGCAGCCGCTGTTCGGCGCGCTGCTGGCGGTGCCGCTGCTGGGCGAGGCGCTGCACGGATATCACCTTGCCGGGATGGCTATCATCCTGGCGGGGATCCTGATCCCGGCGATGGCGGGGCGGCGCAGCCGGCAGGCGACCGCAAGCCCATAGCCCGCGCCGCTAGCCGAGCCGCTTGGTGCTGGATCGGATGATGAGTTCGTGGGGCAGGGTGATCTGGCTCACCGGACTGTCGTCGCCGCGCAATATGTCGACGAGCAGCTCGACCGCCTGCTGCCCGATATCCCCCTTCGGCTGGGCGATGGTGGTGAGGCCGGGCTGGAAGAAGCGGGCGAGCGGCAGATCGTCGAAGCCGACGACCGAGATGTCGTCGGGGCAGATGCGGCCGGCCTGGCGGATCGCGCTGATCGCACCCATCGCCATTTCGTCGCTGAAGCAGAACAGCCCGGTCACGCCCTGTGCGATCAGGTCCGGCACATGGTCGGCGGCGGACTGGGCGGAATAGTCGCCGACACGGACCCGCAGCCGGTCGGCAAGGCCATGGCGCTTCGCCGCCTGCATCGCGCCGGCGAGGCGATCGCGGCTGATCGGGCTGACATGCGGGCCGGTAATGACGCCGATGTCGCGATGCCCGAGCGCGATGAGATGCTCGAGCGCGTCGCAGCCGGCGGCGGCATTGTCGATATGCACGCTCGGCACGCCGATATCGGGGCTGTACTCGCAGCCATTGACCACGGGTGCGCGGGCGCCCTGCTTCGACATCAGCGGGCGCAGATTGTCCGGCAGGCGGTGTCCGAGGAAGATCAGGCCGTCGACCTCGCGGCTGGAGAGCATGGCGGCATATTGATCCTCGATCGAAGGATCGTGCCGCGTGTCGCCGACGACGACCGCATAGCCGGCATCGCGCGCCGCTTCCTCCGCGCCGCGGATCACGCTGGCGAAGAAGGGGTTGGAAATGTCGGGGACGGTGACGAGGATCTTGGCGGCGCGGAGCGTGCGCAGCGTCCGGGCGGCGACGTTCGGCTTGTAGCCGAGCGACTCGACCACCTCGAGCACGCGCAGGCGGGTCGGCTCGGCGACGCGGTCCGGGTGGCTCAGGACGCGCGACACGGTGGCCGTGGAGACGCCCGCCATCGCGGCGACCTGGATGATGGTCGGCATTGACATTGATGTAACTCGTTACAGCGACATGTCGAGTAATGTAATCCTTTACATCGGCTTTTGACCTGCGTAGCCTGAGTCCCGACAAGCAGGAAAACTGCAGCAAAAAATGGGAGAGGGGCTTCGTGGCCACTTTGGGCAATGACGCGCTTGCGGCATCGCAGCGCCCGGTATCGGGGCCGCTCATGGGGCGTCTTAGCGCGCTCATGTTCATGCAGTTTTTCGTCTGGGGGGCGTGGAACGTCACGCTCGGCCTGGTCATGCAGACCGTCGGCATCGGCAGCCTCATCGCCAACGCCTTCTCGGTAGGTCCGATCGCCTCGATCGCCGGTTCCTTCCTGCTCGGCATGGCGGCGACGCGCTATCTGAGCCCCAGGGCGCTGATGGTGATCCTGCATCTGGTCGGCGGCGCGATCCTGCTGGTGATGCCCGCGCTGGTGACGCCGGAGAACGGCACCACCTTCGTCTGGGTGCTGCTCGGCTACATGATCCTCTACATGCCGACCGTCGGCCTTGCGAACACGATCGCGCTGAAGAGCTTCGGCGAGCGCGCGGACCGCTTCCCCTTCGTCCGCGCCTTCGGCACGCTCGGCTGGATCGTCGCGGGCCTGATCATCGGCTGGGTCGGCCTGTCGGCCAGCCCCGAGATCTTCCGCGTCGCGGCGGTCGTATCGATCGCGCTCGGCCTGTACAGCCTGACGCTTCCCAATGTCGCGCCCGATGCGCCGCGTGACGAGAGCCTGGTTCGCCAGGTGCTGTGCGTCGAGGCGTTCGGCCTGATGCGGCAGCGCTCCTATCTGATCTTCATCCTGGCGGCGACGCTGATCTCGGTCCCGCTCGCGATGTACTATGCCTATGCCTCGGCCTATCTCGGCGTGGCGGGGATCGAGAATGTCGGCGGCACCATGGCGATCGGGCAGATGTCCGAGCTGGTGTTCATGTTCTCCATGCCCTGGCTGTATCGCCGCTTCGGCGTGAAGCCACTGCTGCTGGTCGGCATGATCGCCTGGGCGCTGCGCTATGCGCTGTTCGCGATCGGTGACGGCGGCAGCTCGCTCTGGGCGATCTATCTTGGCGTGGCGCTGCACGGCGTGTGTTACGACTTCTTCTTCGTCGCCGGTGCGATCTATACCGGCACCATCGCCTCGCCCAAGGGCGTCAACGCGCAGGCGCAGGGCATGCTGACCCTGTTCACCTACGGCGTCGGCATGCTGCTCGGCTCGCAGATCGGCGGGCTGCTCTACGCGCAGCTGCCCGAGGCTTCGACCATCGCCGACTGGCACCAGATGTGGTGGTATCCGGCGATCGCCGCCGCGGTCATCGCGGTGCTGTTCCAGCTCTTCTTCCGCGACGACAGCCGGACGGAGACCTCGGCATGAACGCGATGAAGGGCCCCGCGATCTTCCTCGCCCAGTTTCTGGGGGACAGCGCACCGTTCGACACGCTCGATGGTCTCGCGGAATGGGCCGGCGGGCTCGGCTATGTCGGCGTCCAGATCCCCTGCGATCCGCGGCTGATCGACCTGAAGCTCGCCGCCGAGAGCAAGGCCTATTGCGACGACCTGCGCGGCAGGCTCGCCAGGTTCGGCGTCGAGCCGACCGAGCTTTCGACGCACCTGCAGGGCCAGCTCGTCGCGGTGCATCCGGCCTATGACCAGCTGTTCGACGGCTTCGCGCCGGCCGAGCTGCACGGCAAGCCGGCCGAGCGCCAGGCCTGGGCGGTCGAGCAGGTCAAGCTCGCGGCCAAGGCGAGCGCCAATCTCGGGCTGAATGCGCATGCGACCTTCTCGGGCGCGCTCGCCTGGCCCTATGTCTATCCCTGGCCGCAGCGGCCCGCGGGGCTGGTCGAGGAAGCGTTTGCCGAGCTCGCCCGGCGCTGGACCCCGATCCTCGACGTGTTCGAGGAAGCGGGCGTCGACTGCGCCTATGAGATCCATCCCGGCGAAGACATCCATGACGGCGCGACCTGGGAGCGGTTCCTGGAGGCGGTGGACAATCATCCGCGCGCGCGGATCCTGTTCGATCCGTCGCACTATGTGCTGCAGCAGCTCGACTATCTCGACTTCATCGACCGCTATCACGACCGGATCTCGTGCTTCCACGTCAAGGATGCCGAGTTCAACCCGACCGGGCGCACCGGCGTCTATGGCGGCTATGAGAGCTGGGTGAACCGCGCCGGCCGCTTCCGCTCGCTGGGCGACGGTCAGGTCGATTTCGTCGGCATCTTCAGCAAGATGGCGCAATATGGCTACGCCGGCTGGGCGGTGCTCGAATGGGAGTGCGCGCTCAAGCGATCCGAGGACGGCGCGCGCGAGGGCGCCCCGTTCATCCGCGACCACATCATCCACGTGACCGACCGGCCCTTTGACGACTTCGCCGCGAGCGGAGTCGATCGGGCGGCGATCCGTGCGCTGCTGGGGCTTTCGCCGCAGCAGGACTGAACTCGAACTCGTCGGTTGAGGGAATAGGCGTTCCATGGTTCGACACGCGCTTCGGCTCGGCATGGTTGGCGGCGGGGAGGGTGCCTTTATCGGCGCGGTCCATCGCATGGCGGCGGCGCTCGACGGCGACTGGCAGCTCGTCGCGGGTGCGTTCAGCACCGATGCGGGGCGCAACCAGCGGACCGGCGACGCGCTCGGCCTGGTGCCGCAGCGCGTCTATGCCTCGTTCGATGCGATGCTGGCGGGCGAACGGGCGCTGCCCGAGGGCGAGCGGATCGACGCGGTTGCCGTCGTGACGCCCAACCATCTCCATGCCCCGATGGCGATCGCGGCGCTGGAGGCGGGCTTCCACGTCTTCTGCGAGAAGCCGATGGCGATGAGCGTCGCGGAGGCCGAGGCGATCGGCGCGGCGGCCAAGGCCAGTGGACGCCATTTCGCGCTCGCCTTCACCTATAGCGGCTATCCGCTGGTCGAGGAGGCGCGGGCGCGGATCGCGCGGGGCGATCTTGGCGCGATCCGGCTGGTCCAGGTCGAGTATCTCCAGGGCTGGCTCAGCCGGCCGATCGACGAGCAGGGCAACAAGCAGGCGGAGTGGCGCACCGATCCGGCGCGCGCCGGGCTCGGCGGCTGCCTGGGCGATATCGGCACGCATGCCTTCCAGCTCGCCGAGCATGTCTCGGGGCTGCGGGTGGACTCCGTGTCCGCCGAGCTGACTACCCATGTGCCGGGCCGCCGGCTCGACGACGATGTCAGCGCGCTGCTGCGCTTTACGGGCGGTGCGCGCGGCACGCTCAAGGCGAGCCAGGTCGCGGCCGGCGAGGAGAATGGGCTCAAGCTGCGCATCCATGGCGAGCAGGGCGGGCTGGAATGGGCGCAGATGGAGCCGAACACGCTGACCCTGCGCTGGCTCGACCGGCCGGCGGAGATCGTGCGCGCCGGCGGGCCGGGCCTGCAGGACAGCACGGCAGCGCTGCTGCGCACGCCCTCGGGCCATCCCGAGGGTTATGTCGAGGCCTTTGCCAACCTCTATCGTGCCTTTGCCGCTGCGATCCGAGGCGATGGCGACCGCTGGTTTCCCGGCGTCGCCGATGGACTTCGAACAATGCGTTTCATCGAGGCGGTCGTCGCCAATGCGGCGTCGGACGCGAAATGGACAATGGTTGATCCGGGAGAGAAAGAATGAAGCTTCTCGTGTGCCTGGGAGCGTTGAGTGCCGCTGGGGCGGCCCAGTTCTTCGTCAGCGTACCCACTGTCGCGCAGACCGCGGCCCCCACCGCGCCGCCGCCAGCATTCAATGCCTGCCGCGCCTGCCATACGGTGGAAAAGGGCGGCAGGAACGGCGTCGGGCCCAATCTCTACGGCGTGGTCGGGCGGACTGCGGGTGCGACGCCGGGCTTCAACTATTCGCCGGCGATGAAGAACTCGAAGCTGCGCTGGGACGAGAAGACGCTCGATGAGTATCTCGCCGGGCCGGGCAAGAAGGTCCCCGGCTCGCGGATGCCGATCGGCATGCCCGATCCGGCCAAGCGTGCCGCGATCATCGCCTTCCTGAAGGCCGGGAGCGGCAAGTGACCGGCGCGGTCACCCGCCGGACGGTGCTCGCGGCCGGGGCCGTGGGTGCTGCATCCTCGGCGATGGCGATGGGCGGAAGTACGGGCGGGCAAGGCTCGAACGCCGCCTATTTCTCGCTCGGCTATGCGCCGCACGAGGGCAGCTTCGCCAGCCGCGGCGGTCTGTTCGAGCAGATCGCCTATGCCGCCGACCAGGGCTTCAGGGCCTGGGAGGACAATGAGGCGCGCAGTCGCCCGGTGGCCGAGCAGGAGAAGATGGCCAAGGTCTTCGCCCAGCGCGGCATGAAGATGGGCGTCTTCGTCGCCAGCATGCCGAAATGGGCGCAGTCGCGGCCGCTGCTCGGCGGCAGTGACGATGCCGAGCGCGAGGCGTTCCTTGCCGATATCCGCACCTCGATCGACGTCGCCAAGCGGCTCAACGCCACGCGCATGACGGTGGTCACCGGCTTCCTCGATCAGAAGGTGCCGCTCGACATCCAGACCGCGCGGGTCATCGACGTGATGCGCAAGGCCGGCGACATCGTCGCCCCGCACGGGATCGCGATGGTGATGGAGCCGCTGAATACGCGGACCAACCATCCGGGCGTCTACATGCAGACGATCGCGCAGGGCTTCGCCGTCGCGCGCGGGGTGAACAGTCCGGCGGTGAAGATCCTGGCGGACCTCTATCACGAGCAGATCCAGTCGGGGAACCTGATCCCGGCGCTGGAGATGTGCTGGAGCGAGATCGGTTATCTGCAGTTCGGCGACAATCCGGGCCGCAACGAGCCGGGGTCGGGCGAGATCAACTATGCCTCGATCGTCCGTTGGCTCCGCGCGCGGCGCTATGACGGCGTGATCGGCATGGAGCATGGCAATTCGGTGAAGGGCCGGGCCGGCGAGGACCGGCTGATCGCGGCCTATCGCAAGATCGATACACAGGGAGAGGGACTATGACGCGCATGCGCATGGCGGGATGCGTTGCCGCCGGCTTGATCGCGATCACGGGCGCATTCGCCTTCGCGCAGGAGAAGCCCGGCTTCAAGGACACGCCGCAGCTGCCGGACGGCAAATGGCTCGTCCATGATGCCGACCGGCCCGCGCCGACGGTGACCACGCCGGCGGCGGCACCGGGCGGCGCGCCTTCCGACGCGATCGTGCTGGCACCTGATGCCTGGCAGGCCGAGACGGCGCCCTGGCAGGTCGCGGGCGGCGTGATGACGGTGCCGGCGCGCGCGGAGGGCGCGAAGGAGAGCAACCTCGTCTCGAAGCAGAGCTTCGGCGACGTCCAGCTCCATCTCGAGTTTCGCTCGCCCAATCCGCCCAAGGGCAATTCGCAGGATCGCGGCAACAGTGGCGTCTGGTTCATGCAGCGCTACGAGGTGCAGATCCTCGATGGCTATCAGAACCCGACCTATGCCGATGGCACGGTCGGCGCGGTCTATGGCTGGAAGCCACCGCTGGTGAATGCCGCGCGCAAGCCCCGCGAGTGGCAGAGCTACGACATCATCTTCGAGCGGCCGCGCTTCGCGGCGGACGGCAAGCTGGTGCGCCCGGCCTATGTCACTGCGCTCCTGAACGGCGTGGTGGTGCAGAACCACCAGGCGCTGCTCGGCACGACGATCTGGCGCAAGGTCGCCAGCTACCAGGCGCATGGTGATGCGGCGCCGCTGCAGCTGCAGGATCACGGTTCGCCGGTCTCGTACCGCAACATCTGGGTGCGCCCGCTGCCCGAGGCGGCGATCGCGCAGGACCTGCCGGGAGGCGCGAAGTGATCGACCGGAGAACCGCGCTTGCCGGGGTCGTCGCCATGTTCGGCGCGGCGACCTTCGCGCCGCTCGCCCGCGCCGCCGGTGCGGGCAAGGCTTCGAACATCCCGGTGATCAGCGAGGGGCCGCCGAGCGTGGCGGTGTTCACGCCCGCGCAGCGCGCGCTGATGACCGCGCTCAGCGAGCGCATCCTGCCGGCCACGGATACGCCGGGCGCGATCGCGGCAGGCGTTCCGGCGTTCATCGAGAAGATGCTGGCGGACTGGGCGCGGCCGACCGACCGGGTGCCGATCCTCGCCGGGCTCGACGCGATCGAGGCGCGCAGCCAGCAGGATTACAAGGTGTCCGGCGCGCAGGCGACGGCGGAGCAGCAGGACGCGCTGCTCACCCTCGCGATGAACGGCCAGCTGCCCTCGGGCGGCGTGTTCTTCGAAGCGTTCCGGCAGCTCGTCATCGCCGGCTACTACACGTCCGAAGTCGGCATCACGCAGGAGCGCGAATATCTGCCGGTGCCGGGCGAGTATAACGGCGCGTTTCCCTATTCTCAGGTCAACAAGGTGTATTCCGCATGATGATCAGCCGCAGGAATCTGCTCGCCGGCGCGGGCGGCGTCGCAGCACTTTCGCTTGCCGACTTCGCGATCGCACGGGCATCCGCCGCGCAATTGAAGGCGATCGGCCTCCAGCTCTATACGGTCCGCGAGATCTTCCAGAAGGACCCGGTCGGCACGCTCGAGCAGGTCGCGCGGATCGGCTATCGCGAGGTCGAGTTTGGCGGTGGCGGCTATGACACCATGGATCATGCGCTGCTGCGCAGGACGATGGACCGGCTCGGCCTAAAGTCGCCGTCGCTGCACATCGGCTATGACGCGCTGCTCGGGCAGTTCGACAAGTCGGTGGCGATGGCGAAGACGCTCGGCGCCGGCACGGTGGTGCTGCCCTACATGACCGACGAGCACCGCACCGAGCAGGGCTGGAGTGCGGCGCTGCCGAACTTCAATCGCTTCGCCAAGGACCTGAAGAAAGCCGGGCTCGGCTTCGCCTATCACAACCATGATTTCGAGTTCACCACGAAGCCGGGCGGCATCAGCCTGTACGAGCGGTTCCTCAAGGAGACTGATCCGGCGCTCGTGAAGGTCGAGCTCGATCTCTACTGGGCGGCGCATGCCGGCGAGGATCCCGGCGCGCTGATCGATCGCCTGTCGAAGCGGCTCTATGCCTATCATGTGAAGGACATGCGTGCCGATCGCAGCATGACCGCAGTGGGGCAGGGGACGATCGATTTCGCCGCGCTCTTCAAGCGGAAGGGCAGCGCCGGCGTCCAGCATTTCTATGTCGAGAATGATCAGGCGCCGGCGCCCTATCTGCCCGACATCACCACCAGCTTCCAGACGCTGCGCGCGCTGCGTTTCTGATCAGGGTTCGGGAGGGAAGAACATGGCTTCGACCAACAGGTTCGATGCGATCGTCATCGGTTCCGGCGTAAGCGGCGGGTTCGCCGCCAAGGAGCTTACCGAAAAGGGACTGCGCGTCCTCATGCTCGACCGGGGCGTGATGGTCGAGCACGGGGAAGGCTATACCTATGACGGCAAGCCGGCGTTCGAGGTGCCGGCGCGCAACATGATGCCGCCGGGCCTGCGCGACAGCGACTATTTCATCGCCAAGCACGGCTATGTGCAGCCGAGCAACCGGGCCTTCTACAATGACGACCGGCTGAACCCCTATGCCTTTGACGAAGGCAGCAAATTCTACTGGATCCGGCCCGGTGCGGTCGGCGGCAAATCGCTGATCTGGGGGCGGTGGACCTTCCGCTGGAGTCCGGCCGATTTCGAGGCGAACAAGCGTGACGGGATCGATGGCGACTGGCCGATCCGCTATGACGACCTCGCGCCCTGGTACAGCTATGTCGAGAAATATATCGGCGTGTCCGGATCGCGCGAGAACCTGCCCTATCTGCCGGACAGCGAATTCCAGCCGCCGATGCCGATGAACATCGCGGAGAAATGGCTCAAGCAGCGGCTGGAGAGCGAGTTTCCGGGGCGCAAGCTGATCAACACGCGCCTGTCCAACATGACCGAGGACAAGCCCGATCAGAACCGGACCAAGTGCCAGTTCCGCAACCAATGCGGCAATGGCTGCTCGTTCGGCGCCTATTTCTCGACCCAGGCGGTGACGCTGCCGGCGGCGCGGGCGACCGGGCGGCTGACGCTGCGTGCCGATGCGGTGGTGACCAACCTCGAATATGACGCCGCGAAGAAGCGCGTCACCGGGGTCCGGTTCATCGACGCGAAGACCGGGCAGGCGGAAGTGGTCAATGCCGGGCTGGTCTTCCTCTGCGCCTCGGCGATGGCATCGAACCAGATCCTGCTCAACTCGCGGCCAGCGGGCAGCGGGCGTAGCCATTTCGACAGCAGCGGGACGCTCGGCAAATATGTGATGGACCACATCTTCCGGGTGTCGATCGATGGCGACATCCCGGGGATGGAAGAGTTCATCGAATATGGCCGGCGGCCCGGCGGGGTCTATATTCCCCGCTTCCGCAACAATGGCGGGGACGAGGGCGTCGGCTTCAAGCGCGGCTATGGCTATCAGGGCAGCGCGCGGCGCGAGCCGTCGCCGCCGGTGGGCTTCGGCGCGTCGATGAAGCACGGGATGCGCAAATATGGCGGGTGGAAGTTCGGCATGGGCGCGTTCGGCGAATGCCTGCCCTATGAGGACAATCACGTCTCGCTGCATCCCGACAAGGTCGATCGCTTCGGGGTGCCGCTGATGCGCTTCGACGTGCGCTTCCGCGAGAATGAGCTGCGGATGATGGCGGACGCGCGGACACAGGGCGAGGCGATGCTCAAGGCCGCGGGGCTGACCAACGTCAAGAGCTATGAGGACGAGCACGTCCCCGGCGACGCCATCCACGAGATGGGTGGCGCGCGTATGGGCGCCGATCCGCGTTCCTCGGTCCTGAACAAGTGGAGCCAGGCGCACGACGCCGAGAATCTCTACGTCACCGACGGCGCTCAGATGGCATCCGTATCCTGCGTGAACCCCTCGCTGACCTTCATGGCGCTCACGGCGCGGGCGGCGGATCACGCCGTCAAGCAACTCGCGAGCGGGTGAGGCTGCTTCCTTCCGGCTCGCATTGAGGGCCGGGAGAGGTCTGCCAATCTAGTTGATCCGTGCCGGTGCGCTTCCATGGAGCGTGCCGGCACGGATCGTTTTGGCTTGCGGCCAGGCCGGCCGCGCCGAATCTCGCGCGTGTCCTTCCGCGACGAGTGCTTCGCGCCATTCGATCCTGCAAGAAGCGGTCGAAATCCGATTTTCGCCGACCCGAAAACCAGCGGCAAAATGTCCGTCGAGGCACCGCGGGGCATCGATCTGATTTATCAGGAGAATTGGCGCAGGCGGACAACTGGGCGCGTCGGCCTGCGCCTCGAGTGCGCGAGTTCATTTGACAAAATGATTTATTTAATCGAAGTTCCGACTCGTTACCGCCGCAAAGGCGGAACGCAATGAACGGTGGAGATGCCGTTCTCTTGGAGAGGATAGATGGGGCCTTCCGTTCTGCGGGCCGGGGATCGCGCACGTCGCCGCGCGATCGGCAATCTCGTACATCGCCGTGTAACGCGTTTCGCCGCATTGGCCGGAGCGGCATCGCTGCTGGCCATCGGGTCATCGGGGATGGCGCAGGATTCCGGACGTGCGGATGCGGGGCAGGCCCCCGTGGACATCGCCAACCCGCTGGTGGGTACGGCGCCGCTGGACAATCCCGAGTTCATCGGCAACGCGCCGCCCGCAGGCGAACCACTCTATTCCGGCCTGACTTCACCCGGTGCGCGCCTGCCGCACAGTGCAGTCGAGGCCGCACCGGTCAATTCGAATGTCGAGCTGAGCTATCCCTGGGGCGTAGCGACCCCATACTATTACACCAATCCCACGATGATCGGTTTCACCGGTGGCGGCGGCCCTACCTATGGTGCGCGCGCCACGCCGATGCTGATGCCGATCGTCGGCGACTGGACGGTGCCGCCGGTCTATACCGAGGCCTGGTACGACAAGGCGCATGAAGTCGCGGCGCCGGGCTATTATTCGGTGTTCCTCGACAGCTTCAAGACGAAGGTCGAGCTGACCGCGACGCAGGCGACCTCGCTGATGCGGTTCACCTTCCAGGCGACCGAGCGGGCGCATGTGATCCTGAACCTGCAGGGGCGGGGCGGCCAGGTCGAAGTGGTCGGCGACCGTACGGTGCGCGGCATCATTGGCGACCGCAACGACAACGATGCGCGCGATGGACGCTATTTCGTCGCGGAATTCTCCAAGCCCTTCAAGCGTTTCGGCACTTTTCGCAAGGCTCCGGGCAATGCCCGCGGCTATGGCATCGGCGACAAGGACGTGCAGCCCGATGCCCGGCAGATCGAGGGGGCGTTCGCCGGCAGTTATGCCGATTTCACCACGCGCGACGGCGAGCGGGTGCTGGTCCGCATCGCGTACGGCCCGAGCTACGAGGCGGCGACGCGGCGGCTGCGGCAGGAAAGCCCGGACTGGAATTTCGACCGCATCCGTGGTGCCGCGCGCGCCGAATGGGCGAAGCTCCTCGACCGCGTCCGGGTGAGCGGCGGCACCGAGAAGCAGCGGATGCTGTTCTATTCGACGCTGTTCCAGTCCTTCGCCAGCCCGCGGCTGGTGGCGCGAAAGGGCGAGCATTTCACCGATACGAACGGCAAGACTCAGGTCGCCAGCTATGACCGCTACGGCCCGGTGCCCTTCTGGGATACCGGCCGCAACCAGATCGTGCTGCTCGAGCTGCTCGAGCCCGAACTGACCCGCGACGTGATGCAGTCCGAGCTCGACATGGCCCGCGAGCGCGGGTTCATGAACACCTCGTTCCACGGCGACAATGCGGTGTTCCTCTATCTCGGCGCGATGCGGCGTGGCATCGCGTTCGACTATGCGGCAGCGTACGAGTATCTCCGCAAGAATGCGCTGGATCCCAAGGGGCCGCGCCACTTCCTCGACGAATATATGGCGCGCGGCTGGATCTCGGACGTGGTGCCGGACCGCAACCCGAGTCCGCCCCATGCGGACGGCAAGGCGGGTGCTGCCAAGACGCTCGAATATGCCTGGGACGACGCCGCGCTCGCCGATATGGCCGAGCGACTGGGCAAGCCGCAGGATGCCACGCTGTTCCGCAAGCGCGCGGGCAACTGGCGCAACGTGTTCGACCGCTCGATCGGCTTTGTCCGCGGGCGGACCGAGGACGGCAAGTGGTTCACACCCTTCGATCCGGCCGAGCCCTATTACAACCACATGATGAAGGAGGCGTCGGGCTGGTCGACCCTGTGGCTGGTGCCGCAGGACGTGCAGGGGTTGATCACCGCGCTGGGTGGCCGGGCCGCGTTCAACGCCAAGCTCGATGAATTCTTCACCAGGCCCTACAACCCCACGGGCATCTGCCGCGACTGCACCGGCGTGATCGGCCAATATGTGCAGGGCAACCAGCCGGACCAGCAGGCCCCCTATCTCTATGCCTGGAGCGGCCAGCCCTGGAAGACCCAGGCGCTGTCGCGCCGCATCCTGCGCGACCTCTATGGCAGCGACGCCGCCGGCTATGGCTATCCGGGGATGGACGACCAGGGTGCGACTTCGTCCTGGTATGTGCTGAGCGCGCTGGGCTTCTACACGGTCGATCCGGCGAGCGACGTCTATGTGCTCGGCAGCCCGATCTTCGATCGCGCCACGCTCAGGATGGGCAATGGCAAGACGCTCGAGATCGTCGCGAAGAACAATTCGGCGACGAACCTCTACATCCAGTCCGCCACGCTGAACGGCAAAAGCTGGACCAAGCCGTGGTTCCGCCACGCCGACATCGCGAACGGCGCCGTGCTGGAACTGACCATGGGCGCGAAGCCCAACCCGGCCTGGGGCAGCAGCCCGGCCGATGCGCCGCCTTCGCTGAGCCGGCACTGAGGAGTTTGACGATGCGTACCATGATGCTCGCCCTGTTGCTGTCGGGTGCCGCGACCGAGGCACTGGCCCAGCAGGCGCCAGCTGCCCACGCGGATGCGACCTATACCGGCGGTGCGATGATTACCCGCTGGGGCCGCGATGTGACGCCGGAGAATGCCTGGCGCAGCTATCCGCGCCCGCAGCTCGAGCGCGAGAAGTGGCTGAACCTCAATGGCCAGTGGGACTATGCCATCACCGGGGCGGCGGCGCCGATGCCGCAGCCGACCCAGATGGACGGCAAGATCCTGGTGCCCTTCGCCGTCGAATCCCGCCTGTCGGGCGTGGCGCGCAAGGTGCAGCCCGAGGACCGGGTCTGGTATCGCCGCAGCTTCACCGTGCCCGCCGACTGGGCCGGGCAGAATGTGATGCTCAATTTCGGCGCGGTCGATTTCGAGGCGCATGTCTGGGTGAACGGCGCGGTCGTCGGTGCGCACAAGGGCGGGTCGAGCCGCTTCGGCTTCGACATCACTCCGTATCTGAAGCCCGGGGCGAACGAGCTGGTCGTGCAGGTCGCCGACCCGACCAGCGCCGGCAGCCAGCCGCGTGGCAAGCAGCTGCTGAACCCGGACGGCATCTGGTACACGCCGGTCAGCGGCATCTGGCAGACCGTATGGCTCGAGCCGGTGCCCGCGCTGCACATCGCCGATGTGCGCGCGACGCCGGACATCGATCGCGGCACGGTGGAAGTCGATGTCGCGCTTTCGGCCTGGGCGAGCGACACCGACGCGGTGCGCCTGAGCGTGCGCTCGCAGGGCAAGACGATCGGCTCGACGATCATCCGCGCCAATCGCCATGCCAGCATCGCCATCCCCGACGCGCATCTGTGGTCGCCCGAGGACCCGTTCCTCTACGACCTGGTTGCCGAGCTGGTGACGGTGCGCGATCCCTATGCCGACCGGAAGGAGCGCGACCGCGCCGCCTATGACTCGCGCTTCACCGTGGGCGAGGGGCAGGCCTATGCCGCCGCGCAGGTGGAAGGCGCCGCGCGCGACATCGCCAAGGCCTATTTCGCGATGCGCAAGGTCTCGGTCGGGCCGGGCAGGGTACATGGCCAGCCGGCGCTGCTGCTCAACAACAGGCCCTATTTCCACAATGGCGTGCTCGACCAGGGCTGGTGGCCGGACGGGCTGCTGACCCCGCCTTCCGAAACCGCGATGCGCTACGACCTGGAGTTTCTGAAGAAGGCGGGCTTCAACATGGTCCGCAAGCACATCAAGGTCGAGCCGGACCGCTATTACTACGACGCCGATCGCATGGGCATGCTGATCTGGCAGGACATGCCCTCGGGCGGCGGCGAGGATCAGTTCCTCGCCGGCACCAGCCAGAGCCAGGCGGTATTGTCGTCCGAAGTGATGGCGCAGCAGCAGTTCGAGCTGTCGCACATGATCGGCGACCTGCGTGCCTTCCCCTCGATCGTCCTGTGGGTCGTCAACAACGAGGGGTGGGGGCAATATGACTCCGCCACGCTCACCAGGTTCGTGCGCGGGATGGACCCGAGCCGGCTGGTCAATTCGGACAGCGGCTGGCTGGACGTGGCGGGCCGCGATTCCGACGTGTTCGACATCCACACCTATGAGGACGTGCCGCACACGCCGGCACGCCATAGCGACCGCGCCATCGTGCTCGGCGAATATGGCGGGGTGGGCTGGCCGATCGAGGGGCATCTGTGGCGCGACGACAAGCGTTGGAGCTACCAGGTCACTACCGATTCCAACGACTATCTCGCCCGCTATCGCCGCAAGTTCGACGAGGTGGTGCGGCAGGCGAAGGAGAATGGCCTGAGCGCGTCGGTCTACACCCAGACGACCGATGTGGAGGGCGAGATCAACGGCTTGCTCACCTATGATCGCGCGGTGGCCAAGGCTCCGGCGGAGGCGTTCGCCCGGATGGCCGCGCCGCTGTGGGACAAGCCGGAGCCGGCGGCGAAGGATGTGCCGCCGCCCAGGAAGCGCAAGCGCGGCTCATAAGGGCGCAAACGCGCAACAGCTGGTCGGGATAACGCCACGACCGCAACCGGATACAATTGACAAATTGATTTTAGTATTCTGATTTTGAAGCGCCTCAAGGGAATACCCAGGGCGCATAACATCGGGCCAGCGCCTGGCCCGAACTTGGAGAGGGAATAGGGGATGACTTTTCGTGCACGCACGCCATTGGCCGGTCGCAACCGGCTGATATGCCAACTGCTTGCATCGGCCAGCATCGCGATCACGATGAGCGGTGTGGCCCATGCCCAGGATGCCGCCCAGTCCGCACAGGACGCAGGGCAGGCACAGCAGGATGCGGGTGCCCAGGGTGGCGACATCATCGTCACCGGCTATCGCGGCTCGATCGAGAAGAGCCTCAACCAGAAGCGCGAGGCCAACGCCTTTGTCGACGTGATCACGGCCGAGGACATCGGCAAGTTCCCGGACAAGAACGTGGCGGACTCGCTGCAGCGCGTGCCGGGCGTCATCATCGATCGTGACGGCGGCGAAGGGAGCCGGGTCAGCATCCGCGGCCTCAGCTCCGACCTGACGCTGACCGAGCTCAACGGCAACTTCATCGCGTCGGCCGACAGCGGGGACCCCTCGCGCTCGTTCAACTATCTGCTGCTGCCCTCGACGCTGATCGGCAGCGTGGAAGTGTACAAGTCGCCTGAAGCGCGCCTCGATGAAGGCGGTGTTGGCGGCGTCATCATCAACCGCACGCGCAAGCCGTTCGACCTGAAGCCCTGGTCGGGCACCGTCTCCGCCGAAGGCACCTATTCGGACGTGACCAAGAAGGTCGAGCCGAACGTCTCCGGCCTGCTCTCCTGGCACAATGAGGACAAGACGCTGGGCTTCCTGGTCGGCGCCACCTATCAGGTGCGCACGAACCGCTCGCTCAGCGCCTCGGGCGACAGCTGGCACTGGTGGACCGACGACAAGGCCACCGATCCGGCGACCGACGTCAACGGCAAGACCTTCGCCAATGATTCTGCCATCGACTATTGGAACAGCGGCAACAACGCCGGCACCACCACGCGCGACGGCAAGCATTACAGCGGCTATTGGGCGCCCCAGTCGGTCAGCGAAACGATTATGGAGCAGAAGCGCAAGCGCCTGGGCATCCAGGCGACGGCGCAGATGAAGCCGTTCGACAATCTCGAGATCACGGCGAACTATTTTCGCTTCCAGCTGAACGGTGACTACACCCGCAGCAGCATCAAGATCCCCGAATGGGGCTATGGCAATTTCTTCACCGGCGCGACGTTCGACAAGAGCGGCACGGTCCTGACCGGCGCGACCTTCGAGGTTCCGCCCGAAGGCACCGGCTGCCGCGTTCCCGGCAACATGTGCACGATGGAAACCCCGGCACCGCAGGACACCTATGTCCGTGAGAAGAGCGTCTCCAACACCTATGAAGTGCGCGGCAACTGGGAACTCGGCCACCTGAACGTCGACTTCGTCTTCGGCAAGACCAAGGCGACCGGTGGCCCGTCGTTCCAGTTCTATGCCCAGGCCAAGCCGCGCAACGGCTCGGTCAACGGCAACTCGCTCAGCGCCTGGAACTTCACCGATCAGTCGATCGCGATGAACTTCTCGCCCAACGTGATCCAGAACATGCTGAACGGCGTGGCGCAGATCGACCTGGGTTCGACGGGTTCGGGCTTCACCAACAGCTCGCTCTCCCAGCGTTATGCCCAGGTCGACCTGACCCGGAAGTTCGACTCGCCCTTCTTCGACTCGATCCAGGTCGGCGCGAAGTGGCGCGATGCCGCCATCCACCGCGAGACCGGTCGCTTCGAATGGTATTCGGACGCCGCCAACACCCTGCGCTTCCAGGATACGCCGGGTGGCGCGCTGGCGCTGCCGGAGATCTTCTACCCGAGCTCGCTCGGCAACATCGCCGGCGGGTTCCAGACGAGCGCCTTCCCGGCGATCAACATCCGCAACTATATCGACTATCTGAACAAGACCTATAGCGGCCCGGTCCGCGTTCCCGAGCCGCAGAACGTCTACAACATCGGCGAGCGCATCTGGGCCGGCTATGGCCAGCTGAACTTCAAGACGAGCACGGTTCGCGGCAATATCGGCCTGCGCGTGGTGAATACCAAGCAGGACGGCACCTCGACCGACCGCATCACCTACGAGAACGAGTATTGCGTCAACGGACCGGGTGGCGCGTTCGACCCGAACAAGCCCGTGGGCGCGGACGGCAACTGCTCGGTGATCCCGGAATCGCAGCGCCAGCTCCGCGTGTTCAGCCCGAACTCGGAGAGCAAGACCTACACGGACTTCCTGCCGAGCTTCAACATCTCGTGGGACGTGACGCCGAACCTGCTGCTGCGTGCGGCGGCGTCGAAGGTGATCGCACGGCCGGGCTATGGCGACCTGGCGGGCTCGCGCGGCCTGACCTTCAACTCGGATGCATTCGTGTTCGACCGTGCCCAGTTCGGCGCGCGACCGGGCTGGTTCGGCGATGGCGGCAATTTCGACCTGAAGCCGTTCAACGCCTGGCAGTATGACTTCGGCGTGGAATGGTATTTCCACCGTGGCTCGGTGCTGGGCGCGACCCTGTTCCGCAAGGACGTGAAGGACTTCATCGTGCCGGTCGTGATCGACCTGCCGCAGGAAGTTGCCGGTCAGACGGTCACGGTCCAGCAATATGCGACCCAGGCCAATGGCTCGAGCGCCGTGTCGCAGGGTGTCGAAGTCTATGCCCAGCACACGCTGGACTTCGGCCTCGGCGCGCAGGTGAACTTCACCTACAACGACACCTCGATGGCGGACGTCGCGCTGAACGGGAAGAAGCTTGGTGAATCGCCCCTGGTGGGCAGCGCCAAGACCCAGCTCAATGCGTCGATCTTCTACGAGCACGGTCCGATCCTGGTGCGCGCTTCGTACAATCGCCGCGGCGAGGTGGTGCGCGGGCTGTCGTCCGGCCTGAACGTCTATGACGATCCCTATGAGCAGGTCGACCTCAACGCCGCGGTCGACGTCTTCAAGAACTTCCAGATCACCGGCTCGGTCATCAACCTGACCAAGTCGGAGCAGCGCCAGCACCTCGGCAACGACACGAAGGACCGGTTCATTTCGAACGTCTATTCGGGCCGTCGCTTCTATCTGGGCATGGCATACAAGTTCTGATCATCGAATGAGTCAGCCCCCTGACTCAGGAGGTGGCCCTTTCCCCCCGGGCCACCTCCACCCCCGTTCCGGCGGGGCAGGGGAGAGGACGACAATCATGCAGCCGTCGGGTCCCCTGAGGCCCGGCGGCCCATGACTTCGGGGTGGGGGAATAAGGGGACGGTCGCATGAACAAGATCCGGGCAGGCATCATCGCCGCCGCTGCCGCCATGATGACCGCGGGGATCGCCTGGGCGGCGAATCCGATCGTGAAGGGCTGGTACGCCGATCCCGAGATCCGTGTGTTCGGCGGCAAATACTGGATCTACCCGACCTATTCCGACGACTATGGCGCGCCGGACGTGACCAGGCGCTTCACGCCGCACCAGACGGAGCTGCGCAAGCAGAAGACGGTGCGTCCGTCCTATGTGCAGCAGACCTTCTTCAACGCCTTCTCGTCGCCCGACCTGGTCCACTGGACCAAGCACAGCCATGTCCTCGACGTCGAGAACATCGCCTGGGCGGGCTATGCGATCTGGGCGCCCTCCGTGCTCGAGCACAAGGGGCGCTACTACATGTTCTTCAGCGCCAACGACATCCAGAGCGATGCGGAGGTCGGCGGCATCGGCCTGGCGGTTTCGGACAAGCCGGGCGGGCCGTTCAAGGACGCGCTGGGCAAGCCGCTGATCGGCAAGTTCCACAATGGCGCGCAGCCGATCGACCCGTTCGTCTACCGCGACGACGACGGGAAGGTGTACCTCTTCTACGGCGGCTGGAAGCACTGCAACGTGGTGCAGCTGAGCGACGACCTTCGCTCGGTCGTCCCTTTCGCGGACGGCAGTAGCTACAAGGAAATCACGCCGCCCGGCTATGTCGAGGGTTCGTTCCTGATCAAGCGCAAGGGCGTCTATTACCTGATGTGGTCGGAGGGCGGCTGGACCGGCCCCGACTATAGCGTCGCCTATGCCACTGGGCCGACCGCGCTCGGGCCGTTCACCCCCAGGGGCAAGATCCTCGAACAGGACTTCAAGATCGCGCGCGGCGCGGGCCATCACTCGGTGGTCAACGTGCCCGGCACCGACGACTGGTACATCGTCTATCACCGCCGCCCGCTGGGCGACGACAAGGGCGAGCATCGCGAGATGGCGATCGACCGGATGGAATTCACCGCGGACGGCTCGATCAAGCCGGTGGTGATGACCAATGAAGGCGTGAAGCCGCGGCCGTTCAAGGCGCGGTAACGGACACGAGCACGTACGAAATCGAGCAGGGGAGTATTGGGATTGTGAGGAAGTTCATCGACGCGTGCTGCATCTCGGCAATGCTGCTCACCAGTGCGCTCGGCACGACCATGGCGCCGGCAATGGCGCAGACGGCGGAGCCTGCGCTGGTCGACCTGATCAACCCGCTGATGGGCACCGACAGCAGCTATGAGCTGTCCTATGGCAACACCTATCCGGCGGTGGCCGTGCCCTGGGGCATGAACTTCTGGACGCCGGTCACCGGCAAGATGGGCAACGGCTGGGGCTACACTTACAGCGCGCACAAGATCAACGCGATCAAGCAGACCCACCAGCCCAGCCCCTGGATGAACGACTATGCCGCGTTCGGCCTCTTCGCCGAGACCGGCCCGCTCAAGGTCAAGGAAGACGAGCGTGCCTCCTGGTACAGCCACAAGGCAGAGGAAGCGCGGGCCTATGGCTACAAGGTCTATCTCGCCGACTATGACGTGACCGCGGAAGTCACGCCGACCAACCGCGCCGCCAGTTTCCGCTTCACCTTCCCCAAGGCGGATGACGCGCACATCCTGATCGACGGCTATGCCGGCGGCTCGATGGTGAAGATCGACGCAGCGAACCGCCGCATCATCGGCTATGTCCGCAACAATCACGGCGGCGTGCCGAGCAACTTCCACAATTACTTCGTCGCCCAGTTCGACAAGGATTTCGAAGTCACCCGCACCTGGGACGACAACGGCCAGGTCTCGGGCGCCAATGCCAGCGAAGGCGATCATGTCGGCGCGGTGGTGAGCTTCAAGACGCGTGCCGGCGAGGAGGTCAACGTCAAGGTCGCCTCGTCCTTCATCAGCCCTGAACAGGCCGCGCTCAACCTCGCTCGCGAGCTGGGCAAGGACAGCTTCGACCAGACCCAGGCCAAGGCGCGGGCGGAATGGGAGAAGGAACTCTCCAAGGTCCAGGTGAGCGATCCGAACCTCGACAATCGCCGCACCTTCTACTCGGCGATGTACCGCATGCTGCAGTTCCCGCGCATGTTCCACGAGGTGAATGCCGCCGGAAAGACCGTCCACTACAGCCCCTATGACGGCAAGGTGCACGACGGCTTCCTCTACACCGACAATGGCTTCTGGGACACGTGGCGCGCGGTCTTCCCCTGGTTCGCGCTGATGAACCCGGAGCGCGACAGCGAGATCATGCAGGGGCTGGTCAACACCTACAAGGAATCCGGCTGGCTGCCCGAATGGGCGAGCCCGGGGCACCGCGACGTGATGATCGGCTCCAACTCGGCCAATCTGATCGCCGATGCCTATCTCAACGGCGTGCGCGGCTTCGACGTCGAGACGCTGTACGAGGCGATGGTCAAGAACGCGACCACCTCGGAAGGGCGTCCCCGCGACAAGCGCGGCAACGTCGTCGGCGCGGTCGGCCGCGAGGGCGTCGAATATTACAACAAGCTCGGCTACGTCCCCTATGACGTGGGCATCAACGAGAATGCCGCGCGCACGCTCGAATATGCCACCGCCGACTTCTCGCTCTCCCGGCTCGCCGCCGCACTGGGCAAGACCGAGGACGCGAAGAAATACGCGGCGCAGGCGCAGAACTATCGCAAGCTGTTCGACCAGGAGACCGGCTGGATGCGCGGTCGCAACCAGGACGGCAGCTGGTCCAAGCCGTTCAATCCCTACAAATGGGGCGATGCCTTCACCGAGGGCAATTCGCTCCATTACAGCTGGTCGGTGATGCAGGACGTGCAGGGCCTGATCGACCTGATGGGCGGCGACCGGAAGTTCACCGACCGACTGGACTCGATCTTCTCGACCCGCCCGATCTTCGACGACAGCTATTATGGCCAGGTGATCCACGAGATCCGCGAGATGCAGATCGTCAACATGGGCCAGTACGCCCATGGCAACCAGCCGATCCAGCATATGATCTACCTCTATGACTGGGCCGGCCAGCCGTGGAAGGCGCAGGCGCATGTCCGCGACGTGATGAAGAAGCTCTATTCGGCCGCGCCCGACGGCTATCCGGGCGACGAGGACAACGGCCAGACCTCGGCCTGGTACGTCTTCTCGGCGCTGGGCTTCTATCCGGTGACGCCGACGGTGGGGCAATATGCGATCGGCAGCCCGCTGTTCCGCAATGTCCGCCTGACCATGCCGGGCGGCAAGCTGCTCAACATCGAGTCCGCCAACAACGGCGACAAGAATGTCTACATCCAGTCGGTCACTCTGAACGGCAAGGCGCACGACAAGCCCTGGTTCTCGCGCGAGGAGCTGCAGGGCGGCGGCACGCTGCGCTTCGTGATGGGGCCGAACCCGAACACCAAATGGGGCACGGCCAAGTCGAATGCGCCCTTCTCGATGAGCGCACCGGCGGCGCGCTGAACAACAAGAACGGGAGAGGGTGATGAAGCGTCGTGAGGTGATGATGGGGGCAGGCGCGCTGGCGATGTCGGCGGCCCTGCCCGTGCGGGCGCTGGCGGCGGCCGGGCAGGCGGAGGGATTCGTATCGAAGCGGCCGCCGGTCGCTCAGCGCGGGTTCGTCAGCAAAGCGGTGGAGGCAGAAATCAAGGCGGTGAAGGCGAAGATCGCCGATCCCGAACTCGCCTGGCTGTTCGAGAATTGCTACCCGAACACGCTGGACACCACGGTGCGGCTCGGCACGGTGGACGGCAAGCCCGATACCTTCGTCATCACCGGCGACATCGACGCGATGTGGTTGCGCGACAGCTCGGCCCAGCTCCAGACCTATGTCCATCTGACGCCCAGGGACGCCGATCTGCGCCGTGTCTTCCAGGGCGCGATCCAGCGCCAGGCGCGCTGCATCCTGATCGATTCCTACGCCAACGCCTTCACCCCGGACCCGACCGCCAAGTCGAACCTGTCGGCGGTGAACGACAGGACCGACATGAAGCCGGGCGTCGCCGAGCGGAAATGGGAGATCGACTCGCTCGCCTATACGATGCGCCTCGCCCACAGCTACTGGACCGCGACGCGCGACAAGACGCCGTTCGACGCGCTCTGGGCGCAGGGCGCGGCGCGGGCGGTGGCGACCTTCCGCGAGCAGCAGCGCAAGGATGGACCCGGCCCGTACCATTTCCAGCGCGTCGATCCCTCGCCGACCGAAACGCTGATGTTCGGCGGCTTCGGCGCGCCGACCCGCAAGGTCGGGCTGATCCATTCGGGCTTCCGCCCCTCGGATGATGCCTGTGTCTTCCCTTTCCTGATCCCGTCGAACCTGTTCGCGGTCTCCGCGCTCAGGATGCTCGCCCAGGTGCACAACGAGGCGCGCGGCGACACCGCGGCGGCGCAGGACGCGCTGGCGCTCGCCGCGGAAGTCCAGGCGGCACTCGACGCGCATGGCAAGATGCCGGACGGGAAGGGCGGCCAGGTCTGGGCCTTCGAAGTCGATGGCTATGGCAATGCCATCTTCATGGACGACGCCAACGTCCCCAGCCTGTCGGGCCTGCCGCTGCTCGGCGCCGCCGACAAGCGCGACCCGCTCTACGTTCGTACCGCTGCGCTCGCCTGGAGCGAACGCAATCCCTATTTCTTCAAGGGCAAGTTCGGCGAAGGGATCGGCGGGCCGCATATCGGCATGGACATGATCTGGCCGATGTCGCTGATCACCCGCGCGCTGATCCACGAAGATGACGCGACGGTGGCCCAGTGCCTCAAATGGCTCAAGGCCTCGCATGGCGGCACCGGCTTCATGCACGAGAGCTTCCACAAGGATGATCCCGCCAACTTCACGCGGAGCTGGTTCGCCTGGGCCAATGGCCTGTTCGGCGACCTCATCCTCGACATCGCCCGGCGCAAGCCGGCGCTGCTCGCGCAGAAGCTCTAGGGAAGGGCAGGAACCGCATGATCACCGCAAATCGCCGCCAGCTGCTCGCCGGGGCCGGCACCATCGCGCTTGGCTCCGCGCTTCCGCGTGCCGCCGTCGCCCAGGGCGCCGCGCCCGGCAAACCCAATCTGTTCGTCGGCACCGGTGGGCATGGCCACACCTTCCCGGGTGCCTCGCTGCCCTTCGGCATGGCGCAGTTGAGCCCGGATACCGACAATGCCCGCTGGGATGCCTGTTCGGGCTATCACCGCAGCGACACCTCGATCATGGGCTTCTCGCACACCCATCTATCGGGCACCGGCATCGGCGACATGCTTGACGTGCTGGTGGTGCCGACGCGCGGGCCGCTGCAGCTCGATCCCGGCACGCTCGAGAACCCGGACCTCGGCTATCGCCAGCGCTTCTCGGAGGAAGCGGCCGAGCCCGGCTATTACCGGGTGAAGCTGGAGAGCGGGGTGCTCGCCGAGCTGACGGTGACCGAACGCACCGGCCTGCACCGCTATCATTTCCCTTCAGGCGCCGGGCACATCCTGGTCGACTTCGCGCACATGATCCGCGACGTCTGGGACAAGGGCGTGACGCTCGACAATGCCTCGCTCCAGCTTGACGCGAACGGCATGCTCACCGGCAGCCGCCGCGTGCACCGCTGGGCGAAGGGGCGGATGATCCACTTCGCGATGCAGCTGTCGCGCAAGCCCGACCGCGTCGAGTTCTTCGGCGACGACAACAAGCCGGCGGCCAAGGGCGCCCGGTCGATCGCCGGCAACCGGCTCAAGGTCGCCCTGTTCTTCGACGAGGCGGGCGGCGAGCCGATCCAGATCAAGACGGGCATCTCCGCGGTCGATGTCGCCGGCGCGAAGGCGGCGCTGGCGGGCGAGGCGCCGGGCTGGGACTTTGACGGCGCGGCGAGCAAGGCGCGGCGGCTCTGGGCGAAGGAGCTCGACCGCGTCCGCGTGGCGGGCGGCAGTGCGGACCAGCGCACGATCCTGGCGAGCGCGCTCTATCACTGCTTTCTCGCGCCGACGCTCTTCACCGATCGCGACGGCCGCTATGTCGGGATGGACCAGCAGGTGCATAAGGTGCCGGCGGGCGAGGCCTCGTTCAGCACCTATTCGCTGTGGGACACCTATCGCGCGCTGCATCCGCTGCTCACTTTGGTGCAGCCCGATCGCGCTGCCACCTTCACCCGCGACCTGATCCGCCAGACGCAGCAGAGCCCCTATGGCCCGCCGGTGTGGCAGCTCCAGGGGATCGAGACCGGCTGCATGATCGGCTGGCACTCGGTCTCCGTGCTGGCCGAGGCGCATGCCAAGGGCATCAAGGCCGATTACGCCGCCGCCTGGCCCAACATCCGCCGGCGCGCCTTCGATCGCACCTTCAAGGACAGCGACGGCTCGCTGGGCCGCGGCTACTATTACGACCTCGGCTATATCCCCGCTGACAAGATCTGGGAGTCGGTCAGCCGCACCCAGGAATATGCCTATGACGACTGGGCGATGGCAGTGCTCGCCGATGCCGCGGGCGCCAGGGACGACGCGGCGGCGCTGCGCAAGCGCAGCCTCAACTATCGCAACGTACTCGATGCCTCGACGCGCTTTGCCCGGCCGAAATTCTCGGACGGGAAGTGGTGGGCGGCCTATGATCCGATCCAGATCGGCCATGATCCCAAGCTGCACCGCGACTATACCGAGGCGAATGGCTGGCAGGCGACCTTCCTCAACCAGCATGACGTGCACGGCCTGATCGCGCATTTCGGCGGCGATGCCGCGTTCGTCGAGAAGCTCGACGCGCTGTTCAACGCGCCCTCAACGCTGCCGGAGAATGCGCCGCCCGACATCTCGGGTCTGGTCGGCCAGTATGCGCACGGCAACGAGCCCAACCACCATGTCGCCTATCTCTACGCCTATGCCGGCGCCCCGGCGAAGACCCAGGCGATGGTGCGCCGCCTGTGCCTCGAGATGTACAGGAACGATCCCGACGGCGAGATCGGCAATGACGATTGCGGCCAGATGAGCGCGTGGTTCGTCTTCTCGGCGCTGGGCTTCTATCCGGTCGATCCGGTCAGCGCGCTCTATGTGTTCGGCTCGCCGCTATTCGACCGCGTCGAGGTCGATCTGGGCGGCGGCAGGACGCTACGCGTGCTCGCCAACGGCAACGGCGCCGACCGCCCGTACATTCAGTCGGTGCGCTGGAACGGCAAGCCCTGGACGAAGAACTGGATCGCCCATGCCGAGCTAGCGAAGGGCGGTGAGCTGGTGTTCGAAATGGGCGACAAGCCGTCCAGCTTCGGCACCGCCAGGGCCGATCGCCCGCCCTCGTTCGGGCGCACCGGTTAGGGCGTATCGCCACTCACTCTTCCGGCGAGCAGCTAAACCAACCGCCGCATCTGGACGTCGGCCAGCCTAGGCGTCGATTCCGTCCATCTCCGCATCGGCGCTGCCTTGCGCCTTCCACAGGGCGCCCGGCTTGGGCAGCAGGAAGTGGCTGAACGGCAGGATCGCGGCACCGACGGCGGGCGCGTCTTCCGACAAAGCGGCGCGGGCGACCGGCGCCACCGCCGGCAGTTGCGGCGCCCGCTCACGCATCAGCGCGTCGGTGCGGGCCGCCAGCGCATCGAGCTGCGCGGTGGGCAGGCGCCCGCCGAGCAGCACGACCGCGGGGTTGATCAGGCAGTTCACCGCATCGAGCGGCACCGTCAGCTGGTGTGCCGCGCGCTCGGTCCAGTCGGCGATGCAATGCTGCACCGATGCCTCCGGCGTCCGGCCGCGGGCGTCGGCCAGGCTGTGCCCCGCCGCCTCGAGGCTGCGGGTCAGGCCGGAGAGCGACACCAGGCTCTGGATCTGCTCGCCGGTCTCGCCCTGCGCGCGCATGAAGCCCAGCTCGCCGCTGCGCCCGTCCGCGCCGCGGATATAGGTGCCGTCGATCACCAGGCCGCCGCCCAAGCCCGAGGACAGCAGGATGTAGAAGAAGCTGTTGTTGCTCTGGCCGTGGCCGAGCTGCATCTCGCCCATCGCGGCGGCGGCGGCGTCGTTCTCGACGAACACCGGCAGGTTGAACGGCTCGTCGAACAGCGCGGCGATGTCCGTCTGTTCCCAATCGGCATAGTTGGCCGGACGCCCCGGCAGGTCGACCAGCCCAAGATCGTCGGGCATCGCCACGCCCAGCCCGACCACCTTGGCCACGTCGACATCCGCCCGGCGCAGCATGTTCTTGATCGAACGGCGATAGAGCGCGCGGACCTGGCCGGGCAGGGCGAAATCGACCTCCTCGGTGGTGCGGGTCAGCGTCTCGCCGGAGAAGTCGACCAGCACGATGGTAATGTGATCGCGGTCGATGTTGACGCCGATCGAGTAGCAGGCGTCGCGCTTCACCACCAAAGCGGTCGGCGGCTGCCCGCGACCCCCGCGGCGCTGGCCGGCTTCCTCGATCAGCCCGTCCTGGAGCAGGCGCTTGGTGATGTTGGCGATCGCCGGGCCGGTGAGCCCGGTGATCCGCGCCAGCTCGACGCGGGTCAGCGGCCCGAGCACGCGGATCGCGTGCAGGGTCACGCGCTGGTTGTGATCGGCGGCACGTTCGAGATTGGTACCGGAAAGGCGCGGCCTGGCGCGGCGGGCACTGCTTGTCATGCCAAGCTCATCTCCATCACGTGCCCTCATTTCCCTTCGAGCGTTCCTTCCAGCCGCTCGAGCGAAATGCCGCGCGTTTCAGGGAAGTATCGCCATACTATGACAAACTGCACCAGCATTGCACCGGCGAACAGCCAGAAAGGCAAGGCCTGCGTATATTGCGCGACGATCGGGAAGCCGAAAGCGAGAAGCGCGTTCATTCCCCAATGGGTCGCGCTGCCGATCGCCTGGCCGCGGGCGCGCACCGCGGTGGGGAAGATCTCCGACAGATAGACCCAGATCACCGCGCCCTGCGAGACCGCGAAGAACAGGATGAAGGCGATCAGCGCCGGCAGCAGGAACATCTGTCCCTGACCCAGCGTGTAGATCGTCGCGACGGCGGCGAGCGCCAGCGCCGTGCCGATCGCGCCGATCAGCAGGAGAAGCTTGCGGCCGACCCGGTCGATCACCGCCAGTCCGAGCAGGGTGGCAAGCAGGTTGGCGACGCCGATCGCCACCGCCTGCAGGTCCGCCGACACCGCGCTGAACCCGGCGGCGGCGAAGATATCGCCCAGATAATAGAGGATCGCGTTGATGCCCGACAGCTGGTTGAACAGCGCCAGCGCGAACGCGAGCAGGATCGGGCGGCGGTGGAGCGCCCAGCTGAGCCGGGCGGCGCTGCCCGGTATGGCCGCCGCGGTGAACTGGGGGAGGAGCGTTTCGGGATCGCCCATCCGCAGCGTGCGGATCGCGTTGCCCGCCTCGGTGAGGCGGCCGCGCTGCGCCAGCCAGCGCGGGCTGTGCGGGATGCGCAGGAGCAGCAGCAGGAAGAGCAGGGCCGGGGCCGCCGCCACGGCCAGCTTCACGCGCCAGGCGAGCTCGCCGTCGATCGCGCGGGCGATCAGGAAGTTGCTCACATAGGCGGCGAGGATGCCGATCACGATGCTGAGCTGGAACAGGCCGACCAGTGCCCCGCGCCGCTCGGCCGGGCTGACCTCGGCGATATAGACCGGCGCCAGCACCGAAGAGCCGCCGATCGCGAGCCCGCCGATGAACCGGAAGGCGACGAGCATCGCCAGGCTGCCCGCCGCCGCCGACCCGATCGCCGAGAGGATATAGGCGCCGGCGATCCAGTAGAGCATCGTGCGGCTGCCGAAGCGGTCGCCCGGTGGTCCCGCGCCCAGTGCGCCCACCAGGGTGCCGACCAGTGCGGCGGACACGGCCGCGCCCAGTTGGGCCGGGCTCAAATGGAAACTGTGCCGCAAGGCGTCAGTAACGCCGGCGATCACCGCCGTGTCGAAACCGAACAACAGGCCGCCCAGGCTGGCGGCGCCCACGGCCGATCGATTGAGCGTGCTCGCTCCCTTATCCATCGCAGACCCCTCTCCGGATCATTGAATTATCTAATTTGAAATATTAATGCAGCGGAAGCGCGTGACAAGAGACTCGTATAGATACGTGCCAAGTTATTGATGGGAGAGGGGAATGCAGTCGCTATCTGGTCCGTGCGCAGCAGCGTGGACGCTCTCGGCGTGACGATTCCCGATGGAAAGTCGACGCTTCGGGCCGGAATCGAGCTAGGCGGAACCAAGTGCGTCTGCACGCTGGCGAGCGGTCCGGACGACATTCGCGACCAGCGCACCGTGCCGACCACCCGGCCGGATGAGACGCTGCCGGCGATCCTCGCGATCCTGCGCGAATGGGATGCGGCGCACGGCTTTGCCGCGCTCGGGATCGCCTCTTTCGGCCCGATCGACATCAATCCGCAATCCGCCACCCATGGCCAGATCCTGGCGACGACCAAGGCGGCATGGCCGGGCACCGACGTGCTCGGCATCCTGTCGGCGCCCTTCGATGTGCCCGTCGGGTTCGATACCGACGTGAACGGTGCGGCGCTCGCCGAGATGGCCTGGGGCTGCGCGCGGGGGATGGACGACTTCGCCTATGTGACCGTGGGCACCGGCGTGGGGGTCGGCCTCGTCGTGCACGGCCTGCCGACGCGCGGCTTCGCGCATAGCGAGCTTGGCCATATCCGGGTGCCGCGGCTGCCCGGCGACGACCTGCCGAGCTTCTGCAGCTTCCACGATGATTGCGTGGAGGGCCTGGCCTCGGGCTCGGCGCTGAAGCTGCGCCTGGGCGGCCGATCGGTCGGCGAAGTGGCGGAGGATGATCCCGTCTGGGCGCCGATCGCCCACACGCTGGCCATGATGTGCCATGCGATCGTCTCTTCCACCGCGCCGCATCGCATCGCGATCGGCGGCGGCGTGGTGACCGGCCAGTCGCATTTGCTCGGCCGGATCGAAGCGGCGCTCCGTGCCAGCCTCAACGGCTATATGACGCTGCCGGACGACGGGCCGTACATCGTGGCGCCTGCGCTGGGCGACAAGGCGGGGCCGCTTGGCGCCATCGCCGTCGCCGACCTCGCGCTTGCGAAGGCAGCCGCTGCCAGCTGAGTGGGCCGGGGCGGCCTTTGGCGGCCGCCCGCAAGCTCCCGTCGATAGCCGTTCTGAGCCTGTACTTCGTGTACTTTCGATCTCAGAGCGCCACGCCGAACCCGCGTCCGATCGCCCGGACGCGGCCGATCAGCGGCGAGATCAGGCGGTCCGGGTCGCTGGCGGGCAGGTGGACGCTCTCCGGCAACACGCCCATCGCCTGGCGCATCGTCACCGCGCCCTGGCGCAGCGCGGGTCGGGCGATCAGCCACCAGAGCCGGGCATGCTCGCCGTCCACTTCGATCCGCTCCTGGGGGGTGAGCGGGGTGCGGGCGACATGGTCGGCGTGGAGCGCCGCCAGGATGCGCGACAGCCGGCCCAACGTCTCCAGGTCGGGGGCCGGGTCGCGCTGCATGAAATAGCGCACGACGAGCGCGGCGTTCGCAGCTGCCTCGTCGCCGAACACCGGCAGATAGCGCTCCGTCAGCACCCGGCCGGCGCTGGCCGCCATCATCTCGGCAAAGCGCTTGGAAGCGCCGCCGGGGTGGCAGCGATAGAGGAGCTGGGCCTCGTCGAGCCGGGCGATCTGCCCGAAGCGGCCGAGCCGGTGATAGAGGTCGAAGTCCTCGGCATAGCGGGCCTGGGGGCGCTCGAAGGGATCGAGCAGCCGCGCGGCCTCGGCGCGGAACATGACGGTGGACCAGACCAGCGGGTTCTGGGTGAGCAGCAACCAGTCGATCATCGCCGGGGTAAGCGGGCGGTCGCCGGGCCAGGGGCTGACAATGCCGTTCTCGAGGAACTCGGCGGCGGTGCCGACCAGCACGGTACCGGGATTGGCGTCGAGATAGCCGACCTGGGTAGCGAAGCGGCCGGGTTTGCAGAGATCGTCCTGGTCGAGCCCCGCGATGTAGCGTCCGCGCGCCGCGGCGAAGCCGATATTGCGGGCGACGACCGGGCCACCATTGGTCTCGGCATGGAGCACGGTGATGCGCGGGTCGGTCAGCGTGGCGAGCAGGGCGCGCGTGTCGTCGGTCGAGCAATCGTCGACGATCACCAGCTCCCAGTCGCTGAAGTCCTGGGCGAGGACGGAGTCGATCGTCGCGCCGATCCAGGCCGCGCCGTTATAGGCGGGCATGACGACCGAGACAGTGGGAGCAGGCAGTCCGTTCACGCGGCGAGGCTCACGCTCTGCCCGAGCAGCTGGTCGACGATGAGTTGGCCGACATCGTTCTGCCACTGCCACAGGCCATTGGCCTTGCCCTTGAAGCTCTTCTCGCCGCCGAGGCGCCCTTCGGGGACGAAGCCGGCGGCGAGGCCGATGCCATAGGCGCCGGGGATCGGCTGGCCCTCGGCATCGGTGACGCGGCAAAGCTGGTCGGCGAGGCGCGGGCGGCCGGGCGCATGGGCGCTGAGTGCGATGCGCTGGCCCTCGGCATCGAGCAGCGGCAGTGCGTGCGGGCGATAGCCGAGCGCGGCGACGACAACGTCCGCCTCGGCGAGGATGCGGCTGGTCTCCGGGTCGGGACGGGCGATCTGCTGCAGCCGGACGCGCGGATCGGGCGTGCGCCCGCCGATGCGGAGCATGCGCAGGACCAGCTCGCGCGCCTCGAGCCGGAAGCCGGCGAGGCGATAGACGAAGCCGGAAAGCGAACAGATGTCGTCCGGGCCGAAATCGGTGAAGCCGTCTTCCCGGGCGGCCTCGGCCGAGGGGTACCAGGGGCGGAGCTCCTCGCGGTGGAGCAGGCTCAGGCTCTCTGCGCCGAACGGGATGTCGGACTTGAGCAGCAGGACGGCGGAGGCGATGGCCGAGGTGGAGGCGCCGATGATCGCGATCCTGGGCGCGCGCTTGCCGGCGATGCGGGTGCGCAGCCGGTCCATGCCGCCGGTGCGCAGCATGTCGTCGCACAGCATAAGCCGCTCGCTGACCAGTTCGCCGAGCGGCGTGTCGGCGACGGGTGCGGCGGCGATGTCGCTGGCCGACTGGTAGCCGCCAGTGGCGATGACGATGTTCTCGGACAGCAGTTCGCGTTCGGCGCCGGTGGCGCGATTGCGAATGCGGGTGCGCCACAGGCCGATGGCGCAGCGGCGGCTGTCGATGACCTCATGGCCGGTCAGCACTTGGCCGCCGGCTTCCGTCACAACAGCGCCGACGCGCTGGCCCATCGCTTCGAGGAACGGGCCGGTGCGGTGCAGCGGCACGCCGAGCTTGCCGATATAAGCGGCGATCTCGCGGGCGGCGGGGTGGTCCATCAGCGCGGCGATGCTCGGCTCGGGATTGTCCTTTACCGCACTGAGAAAGGTCTCGGCGGTGCTGTCCGACGTGATGGCATAGCCCGGCAGCTCGCCGGCGCCGAGGCAATCGCCGCGCTCGACCAGGGCGAGGCCGGCGCCAAGCTCGCGAAGCTTGCCCTTCTTGCTGGCCGAAATGAGGAAGGCCACGCCTGCTGGACCACCGCCGATCAGCACGGTGTTGAGGATGGGCTCGGGCGCGGACGGCACGACGATGCGCGGCTTGCGCAGCGCGGCATGCAATGCGTCGCAGATGGTGGCGACGTCGCTTCCGCTCATCCGGTCGGTGACCGGGAGCGAGAGCATGCGAGCGGAGAGATCGTCGGCGACCGGAGTCGGTCCGGTGATGCAGGCTTCGCGGAAATAGGGCTGCTGGCCGATGTGCGGGCTGAAATAATGGCCGGAGCCGATACCCTGTTCGGCCAGGCTGGCCATGACCGCGGTGCGGTCCGTCCCCGCCGGGAGCAGCATCGGCATGAACTGCGCGACCTGCCTGCGGGCATGGCTGCGCTGGAAGGTGACGATGTCGCCGAGTTGCTCGCGATAGGCGCGGTCGAGCGCTGCGCGGTGCTCGGCCACGGCATCGATCTCGCCCAGCTTGGCGCGGGCCATCAGGCCGAGCAGCTCGGGAAGCTTGGCGTTGATGCCTTCCTGCGTCGCGGTGCGCGGTGCGCCGAAGCCGAAATTCTGCATGCGGCGCAGGATCTGGATGCGGTCCGGATCGGCGCTGTAGATCAGCCCGCCTTCCGCCGTGGCGAAGGTCTTGGTGGCGTGCATCGAGAAGACGCAGGTGAGACGGCTGCCGGTCCCGAAGCCGCGGCCCATGGCGTCGAGGCTGCCGAGCGAGGCGGCGGCATCGACCACCACGCCGACATTGTGGTGTTCGGACAGGGCCTCGTAATAGCCCAGATCGATGCCGGTGCCGAAGGTGTCGTAGGGTATGACTACCGCCACTCCCTCGCCGTGCCGGGCGAGCTCGGCTTCGATGGCGGTTGCTGATGCGGCCCAGTCCTTCGGGTCGCTGTCGACCAGGATCGGGGTGAGCCCCGCCCAGATTGCTGCATGCGCCGTGGCGGCGAAGGTGAAGGCCGGGACCAGGGCGTAACGGCCGGATCTGCCGGCTTTGGCCTCGCGGATCGCCAGCAACAGGCCCAGCGTCGCATTCGAGACTGCCAGTGCCAGTCCCTCGCCACCAAACAATTGGGCCACGGCCCGGCGCTCGAAATCGCGGACGATGGGGCCGCCGTTGCTGAAATAGCCGCTTGCCTCAAGCGCGCGCAGCTCTTCGGCCATTTCACTCAGCCGTGGCGGCTGTGGAGCGATCAGCGGTAGTTTCAGCATAGGTCCCTCATCCCCGATGCGGAACTATGCCTGCACGTCTCCTAAGATTAGGTAAGTCGCTTCAACGCGACCAGCTCACGGTCCAGCGCCTGCAAGAAATTCGAGCGGTCCGCGCTAGAGAAGGGATTCGAACCCCCGACCTGATCGCCGCCCGCACGCAGGTCCGCCATGATCGCGCGGGTGGCAATTGCCGCGCCGATCGAGTTCGCGGTGAAGGGCTTGCCGTTCGGGGAAAGCACCTTCGCGCCTGCCTTCAAGGCGCGATCCGCCAGCAGGATATCGGAGGTGATGACCACCGACCGCGCATCCGCGGCTTCCGCGATCCAGTCATCGGCGGCGTCGAAGCCGTCGCTGACCACCTGGCGGCTGACCAGCGGATGCTGGGGCACGCGCAGCCACGAATTGCTCACGATCACCACCGGCACCTCGTGGCGCCAGGCGACCTTGTAGACCTCGTCCTTCACCGGGCAGGCGTCGGCGTCGACGAGGATCCTCACCGGTGCGAGGGACCCCGGGCCGGCGGCGCCTTGCGATAGGGCCGGGGCTGATGCCGCGGCGCGCCCGGGCCACCCGGACCCCCGGCAGGACGGTTCGGACCGTTACGCTGCGGACGGGCACCCTGTGCCGGCGGCGCATCCGACGCCTCGATGCGGACGTCCTCGTCACCCTCGGCGGTGCGCGCCACGGCGGCCATGAACTTGCTCGCCAGCGCGCGCGGGATCTGGAACGCGGTCTCGTTCGGCCCGATGCGGATCGCGCCGACTTCGTTCTTGGTGATGTGCCCGCGACGGCAGATCAGCGGCAGCACCCAGCGCGGATCGGCATTCTGGCGGCGACCGATATCCATGCGGAACCAGGCGACGTCGTCAAAGCCCGGACGATGCTGCCCGGCCTGGCGCTCCTCGCGGCGATCGCCCTGGCTGCTGAGCTCCTCGGGCGCCGGCATTGAAGCACGGTGCGCGCGGACGAGCGCGGCGGCGATCTCGGCGGGCGTGCGCTCGGCGAGGAGGCGCTCGGCGATGGCGGCATCCTCCTCGTCGATCTCGACGGGGGCGAGCAGCGCGGCGATCAGGCGCTCGCGATCCTGGGCGCGGATCGCCTCGGGGCTCGGCACCTCGGTCCACTCGACCGGGATGCGGGCGCCCTTGAGCATCGATTCGACGCGGCGACGGCGCTGATAGGGGACGATGAGCACCGCAGTGCCCTTCTTGCCGGCACGGCCGGTGCGGCCCGAGCGGTGCTGGAGCGTCTCGGCATCGCGCGGCAGCTCGACGTGGATCACCAGCGTTAGCGTCGGCAGGTCGATGCCGCGCGCGGCGACGTCGGTGGCGACGCAGACCCGGGCACGCTGATCGCGCAGCGCCTGGAGCGCATGGTTGCGCTCGTTCTGGCTATGCTCGCCCGACAGCGCCACGGCGGAGAAGCCGCGCTCGACCAGCGTGGCGTGCAGGTGGCGGACATTGTCGCGCGTCGCGCAGAACAGGATCGCCGTCTCCGCTTCGTGGAAGCGCAGCAGGTTGATCACCGCATGCTCGATGTCCGACGGGCTGACGGTGACCGCCTGATAGCTGATGTCGCCGTGGCCACGATCCTCGCCGACGGTCGAGATGCGCAGCGCGTCGTTCTGGTAGCGCTTGGCCAGCGCCACGATCGGCTTGGGCATGGTCGCCGAGAAGAGCAGGGTGCGGCGGGTGTCGGGCGCGCCATCGAGGATCGCCTCGAGATCGTCGCGGAAGCCCATGTCGAGCATCTCGTCGGCCTCGTCGAGGACGACGGCGCGCAGCGCGGTGAGGTCGAGCGCGCCGCGCTCGAGATGGTCGCGCAGGCGCCCCGGGGTGCCGACGACGATGTGCGCGCCGTAGCTGAGCTGGCGGCGTTCCTTGGCGGCGTCCATGCCGCCGACGCAGGTGGCGATGCGCGCACCGGTGGGGCCATAGAGCCAGATCAGCTCGCGGCTCACCTGGAGCGCCAGCTCACGGGTGGGGGCGATGATCAGCGCGTGCGGCTCCCGCGTCGGGATGATGCGGCCATCCTCGCCGAGCAGCTCGGGGTGCATGGCGAGGCCGAAGGCCACGGTCTTGCCCGAGCCCGTCTGGGCGGAGACGATGAGGTCGCGGCCGGCGGCTTCCGGTTCGATGACGGCGGCCTGGACGGCGGTGGGCGCGGCATAACCACGCGCTGCGAGCGCTTCGGCGAGAAGCGCAGGGAGATCGGCAAATGACATGAGACCCCGCACATGGGCTCGCAAAGGCCGTATCGCAAGGGAAAAGAGGGTTGATTTGTCTCGACGTGGCTTTGTGTCGTCGCGTGACGGGGGTGCGCAACTTAATGGCGGGATTGCGGGGTTTTTGGTTGCGCTATCATTTCGTCATCCCCGCGAAGGCGGCGATCCGTTGGCGCTGAGCTGGTTGAGACTCGCTCCGGCCAGCCGGAATGGATCCCCGCCTTCGCGGGGAAAAGTGGGGGTGGCGTCGGGTTTTCTTGCTCCCCTCCCTGCAAGGGAGGGGTTGGGGGTGGGTGGCGAGCGTAGCGAGCTCGGCGCGACGGTATGGAAGGAAGAAAAGGCCGGGCATCGAGCCCGGCCTTTTCAAACCCACCCCTAGCCCCTCCCTTGCAGGGAGGGGAATGATTGGGAGGATCTGGTTTAGATCAGCGCCTTCACCGCATCCGCCAGGCTGGTCGTGGGGTGGCCGGTCAGCTTCGACAGCACCCGGCCGTCGTCGAACAGCGCGCCCTGGGCGATCTCGACATCCCAGCCTGCGAGCATCTCGGCGAAGGGGGCGGGGACGCCGGCGCCGGTTAGGGCAGCCGCGTACTCGGCCGGGGCGAGGTTGTGGAAGGGGATGTCGCGGCCGGTCTGGCGCGAGATCTCGGCGGCGAGGTCGGCCAGGGTGAAGGCGGTGTCGCCGGCCAGCTCGTAGATCGTGTTCTCGTGGCCGGTGCCGGTGAGCACGGCGACCGCGGCATCGGCATAGTCCGCGCGGGCGGCCGCGGCGATGCGGCCCTGGCCGGCGGCGCCGATCAGCGCGCCGTGCGCGACCGCGGCCTGCACGCCGGCGGCATAATTCTCGGTGTACCAGCCGTTGCGCAGGAAGGTGTAGGGGATGCCCGAGGCAGCGATCGCCTTTTCGGTGAAGAGATGCTCGCCCGCCAGGCTGAGCCTGCTCGTGTCGGCACGCAGCAGGCTGGTGTAGACGATGCGGCCGACGCCGGCCTGCTTCGCGGCTTCGATCACGGCGGCGTGCTGGGCCTCGCGCTTGCCGACCTCGCTCGACGAGATCAGCAGCAGCGTGTCGATGCCGGCAAGGGCGGCGGCGAGGGTCTCGGGCTGGTTATAGTCGAAGGCGCGGGCGGGGACGCCGAGATCGGCGGCCTTTTCGGGGCTGCGGACCAGTGCGACGATCTGGTCGGCGGGCAGCTTTGCCTTGAGCTTCTCGACAGTGAGGCGGCCGAGCTGGCCGGTGGCTCCGGTGATGGCGATGGTCATGTGTCCGTTCCTTCTTGGCGGGTGACGGACATCCAGATATTGGCCTTGCTTACTATTCGTAAGTACATACATTCAGGTAAGTATGGAAAAAAGTCCGGAGCCCTTCTCGACCCGCGTGCGCCGTGGCGCATTGCTCGAGCGCAACTGCCCGTCGCGCGAGGTGCTGAAGCATATCTCCAGCCAATGGGGCGTGTTGATCCTGATCGTGCTGGAAGGCGGCACGCACCGCTTCAGCGAGCTGCGCCGCAAGGTGGACGGGGTGAGCGAGCGGATGCTGGCGCAAACGCTGCAATGGCTAGAAGGCGACGGGCTGGTCGAGCGGATCGCCTATCCGGTGGTGCCGCCGCATGTGGAATACAGCCTTACGCCGATCGGGCGCGAGGCAGCGGGGCATATCCGCGCGCTGGCCGACTGGATCGAAGTGCGGCTGCCGGACATCTGCGACGCGCAGGCGGCGAAGGTGGCGGCGGAGTAGGGGTGTTCATTATCCCCTCCTGGAGGGGGAGGATAAGAGGGACTGCGGCTCCTCGCTTCCCCGGCGTTCGCCGGGGAGCTGCTCGGGCCAGTGCGTGGCTTGTATCAAAGAAAGGGCGCCGGTTTCCCGGCGCCCTCCGTCATCAGAAGCTGGCCCAGTCGTCGCTGGAGGCCGGTGCCGCCGGCCGGGCAGTGGCGAGCGGCTTGACCGGGGAGACATAGCCGCGCTGCTTTTGCGGGCGCGACGGGACCTTGGCCGGGGTGCGGGCGCGGACGGTGGGGGCGCCGACGTCGAACTTGCCGGCCTGCTCGCTCAGCGCATCGACTTCGCTGCTCAGGTTGCGGGCAGCCGCCGAGGATTCCTCGACCATCGCGGCATTCTGCTGGGTCGACTGGTCCATCGTGTTGATCGCCAGGCTGATCTCGGTGATCGCGTTGGCCTGGGCCTGGTTGTCGCTGGCCATCTCGCCGAGCAGGGTGTGGACCTCAGCGACATCGCTCGAGATGTTGGCGAAGGCGCCGTCGACCTTCTGGACCATCTCCACCGCAGCGACGATGTCGGTCTGAGTGGCGGTAAGCTGATCGCGGGCGCGGCCGGCTTCCTCTTCGGCGCGCATCGCGAGCGCGCTGACCAGGTCGGCGACGACCGCGAAGCCGCGGCCCGCCTCGCCGGCGCGGCCGGCTTCGACCGCAGCGTTCATCGCGAGAACGCGCGTCTGGAAGGCGATCTTGTCGAGACCCTCGATGACGCTGTCGATGCCCTTGGCGCTTTCGCTGACCCGGGTCATCGCCTGCACGGCTTCCTCGGCGATCTCGCGGCCGCCCGAGACGGTGGCGATGGCGCCATCGGCGCGCTCGACGGTGCGGCCCGCGGCGGCGGCGGTTGCCTTGAGGCGGCCGTCCATCTGGCTGACCGCGGCAGTGGTCTGCTCGAGGCTGGAGGCGTTCGCCTCGGTACGGCGGGCAAGATCTTCAGAGGCCGAGGCGATCTCGGCCGAGCCGGTCTGGATCGTCTCGGCGCTCTGCATCACCGAGCCGATCAGGTCGCGCAGCGCGCCCAGCGCGGCGTTGAAATGGTCCTTGAGCTCGGCATAGCCGGCCGGGAAGCTGTCACCGATGTTCGCGGTAAGGTCGCCGCGGCTCAGCTGCTCGAGGCTGGCGCCGAGATGCGAAACGGCGATCGACTGCTCCTCCGCCTGGCGCTGCTGCTCGACCGCGTTGTCGCGGAAGGTGTGCATCGCCTTGGTCATGCGGCCGACGCAATCCTGATAGTTGGTGAACTCGATCGGGCTGTTGAGGTCGCCGGCGGCAAGCGCTTCCATGCGGACCACGGTGGCGACATAGGGATTGGCGATCGCGGCGCGGTAGCGGACGCACTGGATGGCGGCGCCGCCAATCAGCAGCGCGACCAGCGGCAGCGCGATCATCAGCGGCGCGAGGAACGCGACGAGGGCGACCAGCGTCATCACGCCGATCAGCGAACTGAATGCTACGTAGAGCTTGAGACGAATAGGTGCCGTGGCTTCAAACCAATGCATCGAAAGACCTCCTGAAGGTTCCAGAAGGCTCGAAGCCGGGAACCATGTCCCCGCGTGGTGCAAAGTCTGCACGATCGGGCAATGATCCCTTTGTAGAGGACACAATGGCGCAACATTCGTCATTGGCGAATATTTCAATACGTGAAAATACCGTAATAAAACCGCCACGATGGTGCGAACTGGCGGTTTCCGCTACGGAAACTGCGCAAAATTACCCGCAATATGTGATAAATCAGGCGGTTGGGGCGAGTGCCAGACCGGCCGCGCGGCCGCTCGCCCAGGCCCATTGGAAGTTGTAGCCGCCCAGCCACCCCGTAACGTCCACGGCTTCGCCGATCGCGTAGAGGCCGGGCAGCTTGCGGGCCTCCATCGTCTGCGAACTGAGTTCGGCGGTGCTGATCCCGCCGACGGTGACTTCGGCCTTGGCATAGCCTTCGGTGCCGTTCGGGCTGAAGCGCCAGTCGGCGAGGCGGCGGGCGGCGTCGTCGAGCTTGCGATCGGGGGTGTTGGCGAGCTCGGTGGCGAGGGCGAGCTTCTCGGCCAGCGCGTCGGCCAGGCGATCGGGCAGGGCTTCGCCGAGCAGCTTGCGCAGGGTGACGCGCGGGCGCGCACGCTTGGCGGCGAGCAGCCAGCCGGGCTCGGCTTGCGGCAGGAAGTCGATGCCGATGCTCTCGCCGTGGCGCCAGTAGCTGGAGACCTGGAGGATCGCCGGACCCGAGAGGCCGCGATGGGTGAACAGCGCGGCTTCGCGGAAGGCTGCCTTGCCGGCGCGGGCGATCACCTCGGTGGAGACGCCGGAGAGTTCGCGGAACAGCGCTTCCTCGCCGCTGAGGGTGAGGGGCACGAGGGCGGGGCGGGGCTCGACCACCTTGAGGCCGAAGCGGCGGGCGAGGTCATAGGCGAAGCTGGTGGCGCCGAGCTTGGGGATCGAGGGGCCGCCGGTGGCGATCACCAGCGCGGGCGCCTCGGCGGTGCGCTTGCCGCAGGTGATGCGGAAGCGGGCGTCGGCATGCTCGACCTGGGGGGCGTGGCCGAGCCAGAGCTCGACGCCGCCGCGCTCGCACTCGTCGAGGAGCATATCGACGATCTGGCGGGCCGAGCCGTCGCAGAAGAGCTGGCCGAGGGTCTTTTCGTGCCAGGCGATGCGGTGCGCCTCGACCAGGTCGAGGAACTCCTGCGCGGTGTAGCGGCCGAGCGCGGACTTCATGAAGTGCGGGTTCTGCGAGAGGTAGCGGTCGGGCGCGGTGCCGATATTGGTGAAGTTGCAGCGGCCGCCGCCGGAGATGAGGATCTTCTTGCCGGGCGCGTCGGCATGATCGACGAGCAGCACGCGCTTGCCCCGCTGGCCGGCGGTGAGCGCGCACATCAGCCCCGCGGCGCCGGCTCCCAGGATGATCGCGTCATACATGCGCTGCGCCTAGCAGGTGTTCAGGCTGCGGCAAGCGGCGGTGCGAGACGTTGCGGGTGCGAAAGGAGATTGGGGATGCATCTTCTGCTTGGCATGGCGCTGGTGGCGGCGCCCTTCGTCCAGGACGATCCGATCTGCGCGGACCTGCGGCGGCTGTCCGCCGCGGTGGGGGACGCGGAGGCCTATCAGGCGCTGTACCGCTCGGACTTCGCGCCGAAGCTGCTGCGGGGCTGCTTCCGCAGCGACGGCTATTTCTGCAGCCAGACCATGCTGCCGCCCGAGATCACCCACGAGACGATGGCGAAGCGGATCGCCACGTGCCTGCCGGGGGCGACGGTCAATGCGGGCGAGCCCTGGCCGGGGCTGGCGCGCAGCGTGGTCACCGGCGGCGGGCTGGTGTTCAAGCTCGAGGAAAGCGGCAGCGAGCGGGCCCATGTCGGGCGGATCTTGCGGATCGAGATCCGGCCCCAGCCCGCACCCTAGTGGAGCTTGGCGATGCTCAGCCCGTCGAGCTTGGCGCGCTCCTTCACCGATTCCTCGCTGCGGGTGAGCGCCTTCGCGATCGCCTTGAGGGCCATGCCCTTCTTGGCGAGGGTGTGGAGCTTCTGGATCTCGTCGGCGCGCCAGGGCTGGCGGTGACGCTCGAAACGTTCGGCCATTCTAGTCCTTCCTAAGCAAAGGGGCGGGCTCCGTCCGGAACCCGCCCCAAGCGCTTTCAGCGGCGGGGCATGCGCCCCGGCCCGGCTTACTTGACGTGCTTCGCGATGTGCTTGTTCATCTCGAACATCGTCACCTTGTCGGCGCCGAAGATCGGACGCAGCACGTCGTCAGCGAGGATCTCGCGCTTGTTCGCCGGGTTCTGCAGGTTGTTCTTCTTGATGTACTCCCACAGCTTGCTCACGATCTCGCTGCGCGGGAGGTCCGCAGTACCAACGATCTTGGCCAGCTCGGGCGAAGGGGTCACCGGCTTGGCGATGCCGCCGCGTGCTTTGGTCTCGGCCATAAAGTCTTCTCCTGTTCCTGCCCTGGACGGGCCATGCCTTCGTCTGCGCCAGCGGCTTGTGCGAACCGTTCCGCCGCCTTTTGCGCCTACGATGTTCCGTGGTGAGGGCGTTACTCCTCACCTGACAACCCTTTGATCGTGCCAAATCGCGTCTGTCTAGAGAGCAGATGCGCCGAGACGCCCCCTGAGAGCGACATTTTGGGGATAAGTCGGGTTAAACCGCCGGTAGGAGAGGGCAAAACGCCATGCTAAGGAGCGTTTTCACGGCAAAAGGGGAGAGCGGGATGCGCGTTCTGGTGGTTGGCGGATTGCTGATTCTGGCAGGCTGTGGCGGCAGCGGCACCACCGGCACCAACTATTCCGATCCGCCACCCATGGCCGAGATCGTCGCCACGCCGAGCCCCAAGGCCAGCGAGACGCCCGAGGCCGATGCCGCGGCGGTCAATGCGGCGGAGGCCACGGGCGAGGCCGATGAGGCGGTCACCAATAGCGACGCTACGGCAGTCACAAACGTAATGTGAGTGGACAAGGCGGCGCGGGCTTGTCTAAAGGCATGCCCAACATGATGACCCGCGCACTTCTCGGCCTGCGACTTATCCGCCCTTAGGGGCCGGACGCACATGCGCACGCCCCTAAGGGCACTTCACAATTGAAATCGAAGTCTCCAGCCGAGAGAGAGCTGTCATGTTGCGCGATCCGTCCATCAAGTACCGTCCCTTCCCCCAGGTAAACCTGCCCGGCCGCCAATGGCCGAGCCGTACCATCACCAAGGCGCCCCGCTGGCTGTCGACCGACATGCGCGACGGCAACCAGGCGCTGATCGACCCGATGGACGCGGAGAAGAAGACCCGCTTCTTCGAGCTGCTCTGCAAGGTGGGCGTGAAGGAGATCGAAGTCGGCTTCCCCAGCGCCGGCGCAACCGAGTTCGACTTCATCTCGGGCCTCGTCCAGCAGGACAAGATCCCCGACGACGTGATCGTCCAGGTGCTGACCCAGTCGCGCCAGGACCTGATCGAGACCAGCTTCCAGTCGCTCAAGGGCGCGAAGAAGGCGATCGTCCACCTCTACAACGCCGTCTCGCCGGCCTGGCGCCGCATCGTGTTCGGCATGAGCCGCGAGGAAATCAAGCAGATCGCCATCGCCGGCGCCAAGGTGCTGCGCGACGAGGCCGCCAAGCAGCCCGACACCGACTGGCATTTCGAATACAGCCCCGAGACCTTCTCGACCGCCGAGCTCGATTTCTCGGTCGAGGTCTGCGAGGCGGTGATGGACATCCTGCGGCCGACCACCGACAAGCCGCTGATCCTCAACCTGCCGGCGACGGTCGAGGCGGCGACGCCGAACATCTATGCCGACCAGATCGAGTGGTTCTGCCGCAACATCCGCAGCCGCGACACCGTCGTCATCAGCCTGCACACGCATAACGACCGCGGCACCGGTGTTGCCGCGTCGGAGCTGGGCCTGCTCGCGGGCGCGGACCGTGTCGAGGGCTGCCTGTTCGGAAACGGCGAGCGCACCGGAAATGTCGACCTGGTGACGCTGGCCCTCAACATGTACACGCAAGGCGTTGATCCGGGCCTGGATTTCTCGAACATCGACGAGGTGATCCAGACGGTCGAATATTGCAACCAGATCCCCGTCCACCCGCGCCATCCCTATGCCGGCGACCTGGTGTTCACCGCCTTCTCGGGCAGCCACCAGGACGCGATCAAGAAGGGCTTCGCGGCGCAGGAAGCGCGCAACGACGAATTCTGGGACGTGCCGTACCTGCCGATCGATCCCAAGGACCTGGGCCGCGACTATGAGGCGGTGATCCGGGTGAACTCGCAGTCGGGCAAGGGCGGCGTCGCCTGGGTGCTCGAGCAGGACAAGGGCCTCAAGCTGCCCAAGCGCATGCAGGCCGATTTCTCGCGCCATGTGCAGGCGCTGGCCGACGAGACCAGCCGCGAGCTCAACGCCGCGGACATCTGGGGCCGGTTCGAGCAGACCTATCTGCCGGGCGAGAAGGACCGCTTCGTGCTCGAGGATTATGAGGAGACCGGCGCCGCCGGGCAGCGCGTGTTCGTCGGCCGTATCGCGGTGGACGGCGAGACGCGTTCGATTTCCGGGCGCGGCAACGGCCTGATCTCGGGCGTGATCGACGCGCTTGCCGGCACCACCGGCCCGGCGCTCGACGTGGTCGACTATAGCGAGCACGCGATCGGCCACGGCGCCGATGCGCAGGCCGCCGCCTATGTCGAATGCCGCACCGCCGATGGGCGCACGGTGTTCGGCGTGGGGATCGACGCGGACATCGCCACCGCTTCGGTGCGCGCGGTGCTCAGTGCGGCGAACAGGGCCTGAGCGAACTCAGTCCCCTTCGCGGTCCTTGTCTTCCCCGAGAGTGATCAGCGCGATCGCTTCGTCGATCTTGCCCTCGTCGATCAGGGTGATCACTTCTCGCGGGATGTTCCGGTCGCGGCGGCGGTGCGGTGCAAAGGCAATCGGCTGGAGCAGGTCCCGGGCAGTGGCGGCGTCGCGCTCGATAAGCTTCTGCCGCGCCGCCGCGTGGCGGATGTCACGGCTTTCCGGCGCCAGCACCGCCGCGCGTAGCAGCGCATTGACTGCCCCGGCGCTGGGCTTTTCTTTTGCTGCGACGAAGCTCGAATAATAGAGATAGAGGGGCATCACGGCGTTGGGATCGGCGCGATTGGCCTTGAGGAACCAGCTTCGTGCTGTGCTCCATGCCTTGGCATCGGCTGGCTTGACGCTCGCGGCGCGCTCGCTGGCGATCATGCCCTTGCGGACCAGTGCATCGATGCCGTTCGGCTGGATAGCAAGTGCGCGATCCGCGGCTGCGTCGGCTCGATCGAGACGGCCGGCATATTGCTCGATCTCTGCCAGTTGGGTCTGCACCACGGCATCGTCCGGGTAGCGGCTGGCGATCTTCGCCGCAGTCATCGCGGTTCCCAATCGATAATTCCTGGCGATGCCGTCCTTGATGAGAAGATAGCTTGGCAGGATCTCCGCCGCGCCTGGCGAATATGGGGTGATGGTGACGTTTAGCGGGGCAGCGGGCGGCGGGATCCGCAGCGGCGCGGCCAGCGTACCCTTTCGATAGGATTCCAGTTCGTCCCGCAGCGTATCGAGGTTGCCGAACGCCTGCTGCGCGGCAGCGTAGCTACGCGCGCCCTTGTTCATCGCCGCGAGATAGCTAGCCAACTGGCCCTTACGCTGTGGTCCCAACATGAGATAGTTGGTGAGCAACCAGCCGCGACCGTAAAGAAGGTCCATGTCGTCCGGATAGCCATAGGTATCCGGTTCGAAGAGCTGCTTCATCCCCAAACCGCCGTTACGCAGGCCTTCGGCGCGATAGTTGGCGGGATAGCCGATGATCAGCGAGCCATCCTTCTCGAACGACGCATTGGCGTTGAACTCGGCAAAGCCTTCCGAATACCAGAAGGGATAGGCGAGCGGGAAATTCGAATACATGAAATGATGACTATATTCGTGACGCAGGAGGGTCTGCGTACTCCACCCACCGATCTGCGACTTCTGGTCCACCTTCGGAACATATTGGGTGAGGATGAACGAGCCGGTCGCGCGAGGGCTGTAATAGGCCACGGTGAGGCCGCAGCGGCAGGTCTCGGCGAAAAGCTGCTGCGGCAGGGCATAGACATGGATCGGCCGCGATCGCCGATCGGACGTGTCGGTTACGCCGTAAAGCAACTGCAGTGCGTGATCGAACTGCTCGAGCCGGAGTGCGAAGGCTCGCGCATCTTCCTCGCTGGCATCGACCGTAAGGACGAAATGATCGGTACGGGCGTCGAGCCAAGTGGCGTTGGCCATAGCCGGCGCGAGAAGCGACACAGCCAGCGAAAAGATCACAGCAAAGATCCGCATCCAATCCCCCCGAAGCGAATTTCCCGGCGATATCCTCCAATCGCATGACTTCGCAACTGCTCCCTGCCTTTGCGAAACTTGCATCGGAGGAAACGAGAGGGATCGGATGACAATATGTTATTCGGCCACTTACCGGCTCGGATCGATCAGGTATTTCTCGCCGGTCGCCTTCTTCGCATAGGCCTGCACCACTGCCGGATCGAGCGCTTCGGCGAGCGAGATCGTCTGGGTGTAGGTGCTGGCGAAGGTGGTGGTCAGCTCGGCGGCGACGCGGGCGCGCAGGCGCAGCGTGCCTTCGAGGCCGAGCTTCATCAGGAAGGGCGTGACCAGGAAGCCGCTGACTCCCCAGGCCAGGCCATAGCCGCGATCGAGCTCGGTCGGCGAGGTGTCGAGCATGCCGTAGATATAGACCTGCTTCCAGGTCGAGGAGCCGTAGCGGCTATAAGCGGTGGCGGTGCGATTGGCCGCGGCTTCCATTGCGTGGAGGATCGAATTGACGATCTTGCCGCCGCCGATCGCATCGAAGGCGAGGGTGGCGCCGGTCTCGGCGATTGCGTCGGTGAGGGCTTCGCGGAAATCGGGGGCGCTGCTGTCGACGATGTACCTGGCGCCGATGTCGCGCAGGATTTGCGCCTGCGCTTCGCTGCGCACGATGTTCACCAGCGGCACGCCGTCCGCGATGCAGACGCGGTTGAGCATCTGGCCGAGGTTGGAGGCGGCGGCGGTGTGGACCAGCGCCTTATGGCCTTCCATCCGCAGCGTCTCGACCATCGACAGGGCGGTGAGCGGATTGACGAACATCGAAGCGCCGTCGGCGGCGGTGGCGCCTTCGGGGAGCGGGATGCAGTCGCGCGCGGCGATCTTGCGATACTGGGCGTACATCGCGCCGCCGAGCATGCCGACCTTCTTGCCGAGCAGGTTGGCGACGTTCGTGCCGGCCTCGACCACGGTGCCGGCGCCTTCATTGCCCACCGCCATCGACTGATCGAGCCGCGGCTTCATCGCGCCCATCCGGCCGGCGAGGATATCGGCGGTGAGGGTGGGGTGGTCCGGCGTGCCGCCGGCGGCGAGCGTGGCCATGTCGGCCGGGCCGAGCAGCAGCCCGAGATCGGACGGGTTGATCGGCGCGGCCTCGACCTTGACGATGACTTCGTCGGGGCCGGGAGCTTCCAGCGTCACGGGCTCGAGCGCGAGCGTGAGCTTGCCGTCGCTCGATACCGTGGAGCGAAGTTCGAGGCTGGTCAGCGGGGCCGTCATTGCACTCTCCTGTGGTCGATCGCGTCCGATCCGTATCGGGCCCCAGATATCGATCTTCCCGGCCGCGCGCAAAGCCGGCGCTGCGGGAAAATACGGAGGGCGATAAGGGGCTCGTTAACCCCTTTCCGGCCATGTTCGGGGCTCGGGGGTATCGGGATTGTTCGTCAGCCTATCACTGGTGCATGCGTGCGTCTTTGCGACGCTGGCATTGCTCGTCGGCGCGATCCGGATCGGGATGCGGAGCGAGTCCGCGCTGTCCTGGATGGTGGCGGCGCTGCTGTGCGGCACCACCGAGATGCTGGTGCTCTCGTTGGCGCAACATGGCGAGAGCGAATTGCTCGCCGCGACGCTGCTCGTGCCGCCGGCCTATCTCTGCTTCAGCCAGGCGGTGCGCATCTCGACGGGGGGCAAGCAGCACTGGCGGGTGATCGGCACGAGCATCTCGCTGGTGATCTGCTCGCTGGCGCTGCTCGCGGTGCGGGCGCCCTTCGTGGTGATGACCATGCCCTTCCAGCTGGCCTGCGCGCTGTCGCTGGGCGACGGGATCGTCCACCTCTCGCGGCGGCCGCAGGGCTGGGTCGATCGCGCGCTGCTCGGCTGCATGGTGGTGATCGCGACGCTCTTCCTGGTGCGCATGCCGCTCTATCCGGCGCTGTTCGGGCTCGGCGTGCACTATGCCGAGATCATGCCGACCGCATTCGAGCGCGGGCTGCTGCTCGTCTCGGCGCTGCTGACCCCGCCTTCGGTGTTCCTGCTGCTCGCCAAGATCATCGCGGGGATCATTACCGAATATCGCCTGCGCTCGGAGCGTGACCATTTGACCGGGGTGCTCAATCGCCAGACCTTCGAGCAGGCGGTGCGGCGCGAACCGTTGCGGGGCGGGGCGGTGATCTATTGCGACATCGACCATTTCAAGCGGGTCAACGATCGCTACGGCCATCATGTCGGCGATGAGGTGATCCGGCTGTTCGCCGATGTGCTGGCTGCGACCGGCTTCAAGGTCGGACGGCTGGGCGGCGAGGAGTTCGCGATCTTCCTGCCGGGCAACAGCGCGAACGACGCGGCCGGCCTGGCCGAGGTGCTGCGGATGCATTTCCATGCCAGCACGCATGAAGCCATGGCACCGGATCATAGGCTGAGCGCGAGCTTCGGAGTGGCCGATTACGGGCCGGGCGAAGTGCCGGGCGAGGCGCTGATCCGTGCCGATGTCGCGCTTTACCGCGCCAAGGGCGAGGGGCGGAACCGCGTCGCGCTGTTCCATGCCTTCGGCCTGGTGCCGGTGGTGTGGCAGCCGCCCCGGGCGGTGGCTGCCTGATCAGCGCTCCCGGACGATCTCGCAGCCGATGCGGGCGTCGGGATAGATGTCGAGCTTCATCGAGCGGACGCTGACCTTCGCGACGCGCGGGTCCTCGAACGCCAGCGCGGCGACCTGGTCGCACAGCGTCTCCTGCAGCTCGAAATGGCGCGATTCCACCAGCTTGCGGATGCCGGCTCGCAGGAAATCGTAATCGACAACGGCGTCGATCCGGTCCTCGGGCGGGGTGGGGTAGCGGCAGGTCATTGCGACGTGCAGGGTCACCCGCTGGGGAGCGGCGCGCTCCTCGGGATGGATGCCCAGGCCCATCGCGACTTCGAGGCCGTCGAGCAGGATCGTGTACTCAGCCAATGGGGCGCTCCCGGCCTTCGAACATCACGTCGCCGTCGCGCTGCAGGAAGCGCTGGCCGCAATCGACGAAGATGTTCTGCCCGGTGATGCTTTGCGTCGTGAGCAGCATCTCGACCGTGGCGGCGATGTCGGCCAGCGCGACTGGGCGCTGGAGCAGGTTCTGCCGGGCGTGCTCGGCGAACTCCTGTGCGGTCTGGTCGAGGCTGGGGAGGGTGAGGCCGGGCGACACCGCGTTGACCCGGATGCGCGGGGCGAGGCCGCGGGCGAGCAGCTCGGTCGCGGTGGCGAGCGCCGCCTTGCTCAGCGTGTAGGTGAGGAAGTCCGGGTTGAGGTTGGCCAGCTTCTGGTCGAGCAGGTTTACCACCGCGCCCTGATCGAGGTCGTCCTGTGCCGCCAGGGCCGAGGCGAGGGCGACGGGGGCGCCGCAGTTCACCCGCATATGCTGGTCGAGCAGGGCGAAGTCGGTGAGCGGCAGAGCGTCCCAGGCGAATTGCGAGGCGTTGTTGACCAGGCCCTCGACCGGGCCGCCGAGCCCTTCGCGCGCGGCGGCGATCAGGGCGGGGGCGGTGGCGGCTTCGGCCAGCTCGCCGGTCACTACGCAGGCGGTGCCGCCCTCGACCGCGATCTGGGCGCGCAGGGCCTCGGCTTCGTCAGGGGCGTGGTGGTGGTGGATCGCCACCGGATGGCCGCGCAAGGCTAGCCGGCGGGCTACGCCCGCGCCAATCCGCTTCGCGCCGCCGGTAACCAGTATCCGCATCAATAGCCCATCAGCTTGAGCACTTCCTGGCGGCTGCGCTCATCGTCGCGGAACACGCCCATCATGCGGCTGGTGACCATGCCGACGCCGGGCGTGCGCACGCCGCGCGCGGTCATGCAGCCATGCGTCGCCTCGATCACCACCGCGACGCCCTGGGGCTGGAGCCGCTCCCAGATGCAGTCGGCAACCTGCGCGGTGAGCCGCTCCTGGACCTGCAGCCGGCGGGCGAAGCCGTGAAGCACGCGGGCGAGCTTGGAGATGCCGACGACGCGGTCCTTGGGCAGATAGGCGATCGAGGCCTTGCCAGTAATCGGCGCCATGTGGTGCTCGCAGTGCGACTGGAAGGGAATGCCGTTCAGCAGGACGATGTCGTCATAGCCGCCGACTTCCTCGAACACCCGGTTCAGATGGTGCGCGGGATCTTCTTCATAGCCTGCGCAATATTCCTTCCAGGCGCGGGCGACGCGCTGGGGCGTGTCGAGCAGTCCTTCGCGGCCGGGATCGTCTCCGGCCCAGCGGATCAGCGTGCGGATCGCGTCCGCAACTTCGTCGGGGACCGGAATCTTGGGCGGCGATGCGACAATATCGCCGTCTTCGGGGTCCTCGTGATCATGCACCATTTTCGTCTCTTCCTGACCGCGTTCGGCCTTTACGCTACGGCATCTGCGCTTCTTGCAGAAACCGGGTGTGGCTCAACTGTATCTCCCCGGGAAAAAGGGCCGAAAACCGCAGAGTTCCGACGCTTATCCCCGTTGACGGGCTCAAAAATGCAGCGTTAGTTTCGTCCCCGATAAAAGCAACGTCGCGACCGGTACAAGCCGGCCGGCACCCAGAGGAGGGGGATTGCACCCGATGAAGAAGCTCGACTTGCTCGCGGCGACTGCGCTTACGCTGTTTTTCGCGACGCCCGCCTTTGCCCAGCAGCAGACCACGCCGGCGCCCGCGCCGTCGGACGACAGCCAGGAATATCAGTCCTCGAACGAGATCATCGTGACGGCGACCCGCCGTAACGAGACGGTGCAGGACGTGCCGATCGCGATCACCGCCATCGGCGCGCAGGAACTGCAGAATTCGGGCGTCGACAATGTCCGCGACCTCGAGCAGCTCGCCCCGTCGATCCAGAGCTCGACCGGCCAGTCTTCGGCGACCGGCACCACCATCTACCTGCGCGGCATCACCACCGGCGGCGACAATCCCGGCTTCGAGCCGGCGGTCGGCGTGTTCATCGACGGCGTGTTCCGTGCCCGTGCCGGTGTCGCCATCTCCGAACTGCCCGAGCTGGAGCGCGTCGAAGTACTGCGCGGCCCGCAGGGCACGCTGTTCGGCCGTAACACCTCTGCCGGCGCGCTGAGCATCTACACCGCGCTGCCGCAGTTCGAGACGCACGGCTATGTCGAGGGCTCGTACGGCAACTACAACGCCTATGGCGTCAAGGGCGCAATCACCGGACCGGTGAGCGAGTCCCTCGCGCTGCGCCTCGATGGCAGCTACCGGAAGCGTGACGGCTATATCAAGGACGCCAACAGCAACCGCCGTTTCAACGACGTCGATCGCTGGGCGCTGCGCGGCCAGGCGCTGCTCGACAAGGGCGACATCACCTTCCGCCTGATCGCCGACTATTACCAGACCGACGAAGTCTGCTGCGCCACCGTGTCGGTGGTCCGCGGGCCGATGGCGCAGGTCATCAACGGCATCGCCGCCTCGCAGGGCCGCACCGGCATCTATACCGGCCCGCCCAGCGACCGCATCCAGGCCGCATCGCCTAACCGCAACTATGGCGAGAAGGTGAAGGACTGGGGCTTCTCGGGCGAGCTCAACTGGGATCTGGGCGACGTCAAGCTGACCTCGATCACCGCCTATCGCGACTGGCGCGCGCTGCGCAGCCAGGACATCGACTTCTCGGGCATCGATCGCGCCTATCGCGACAATTACCGCACCGAGCTCAAGGACTTCACCCAGGAAATCCGCCTGCAGGGCTCGGCCTTCAACGGCGCGCTCGACTGGCTGGTCGGCGGCTTCTACCTGAACGAGAAGAACGACCTGACCGACACGGTGCGCTTCGGCAACGACGCCAACCTCTATGTCGACTCGGTGTTCAACGCGCTGGCCGGCCCGTCCTTCGGCGGCAAGGTGCAATTCTACGGTTCGCTCGGCCCGACGGTGCCGACGCCGGGCGCGGTGTTCCTGAACCCGGCGGTGCCGAACTCGCTGGCGGCGCTGACCTCCGTCTATGGCGCGACGCTGGCCCCACTGGTCGGCTGCTTCCGCGCCCAGGCGGGCACAGCACCGGCCGGGCTCTGCGTGATCCCGGGCTTCCCGTCCACGCCGATCCCCGGCCTGGCGGCGCTCGCCGCCTCGCCGCTGCCGGGCGCCACCCCCGGCCAGGGCAACAACAACGACGTGTTCGGCGTGAAGACCGACGCGATCGCGCTGTTCACCCACAACATCGTCAACGTCACCGACAATCTGTCGCTGACCCTCGGCGCGCGCTGGAATCATGAGCGCAAGACGATGACGGCGTCGATCAACAGCAACACCGGCAGCTGCACCTTCTTCAACAATGTGCGTGCGGGCCAGCCGGCGGCGACCGCTTATGCGAACCTGCTGCGCCAGCTCGGCATCTTCAACAACCTGTACCTGCTGAGCTGCAACCCGGCCGTGAACAGCGAGTTCAACGGCAACTATACCGACAGCTTCACCGACGACGAGATCACCGGCACCGTCAAGCTGGCCTACAAGTTCTCGCCGAAGCTGATGGTCTATGGCAGCTACGATCACGGCTACAAGTCGGGCGGCTACAATCTCGACCAGGCGACCTTCGACTCCGTGCTGCTCGGCGGCAACGGCGCCCAGGGCCGTGACCTGCGCTTCGGCGCGGAGACCAACGATGCGTTCGAAGTCGGCTTCAAGGCGAGCCCGAGCCGTGCGTTCTCGCTGAACGTCGCGGCGTTTTACATGAACTTCTACGGGCTGCAGTCGCTGGTCTTCTCGGGCAACAACTTCGTCGTCCAGAATGTCGACAAGAGCATCTCGAAGGGCGTCGAAGTCGAATCGTCGATCCGTCCGGCGAACAACCTGACCTTCCAGCTCGGCTACAGCTATATCGATGCGCAGTACGCCAAGTCGAACAACTTCACCGGCACGCCGCTGCAGGGCCAGGAAGGCCGCCAGTTCCAGAACCAGCCGAAGCACACGGTGACCGGCGCGGTGACCTGGGAGCCGCGGGTTGCGGACAACCTGAAGGGCCTGATCCACCTCGACTTCCGCTACAACAGCGAAGTCAACATTCCGTCGAGCAATCCGGACCCCGCCAGCGGCCGCACCGCGATCCGCAACGAGGGCTATGGCCTGCTCAACGGCGCGATTGGCCTGCAGACCAATGACGGCAAGATCCGCGGCGAGATCTTCGTCGAGAACATCACCAACACCTTCTACTTCATCTCGGGCTTCGCCGTGCCGGAGCAGACCGGCAACTATAACGGCTATCCGGGCTATCCGCGCTTCTATGGCGCGCGGCTGCGCTTCGGCTTCTGATCGAGACGCCTGCGGGCAGGGATGGGGCGCTCCGGGAAACCGGGGCGCCTTTTCTTTTCGTGGGGTACTTATTCTTTCCCCGGCGAAGGCCGGGGAAGGGCTGGGGTTCGCCTTGTGCTACCCCCCGAACAGCGCGTCGATCGGGCCCTTGGGGAGGAACCACAGCACCGCGACCAGCGCGGCGCAGGCGAGGCCTGCCCAGGGGCTGGCGAAGGTGAGGGCGATGCCGCTGGCGTAGATCGCCGAGGCGACCAGCCCCTTGCGCAGCGAATGCTGGTGATAGTCCTGCGCCGCCGCGTCCTGCCGGCCGGTGCGGCGGATCACTGACTGGAGCCACACATAGGCGAAGCTCGGCAGCATCATCACGCACATATAGACCAGGGTCGCATCATGGCTGAAATGCTGCTCGCCGAGATAGGCGGTAGCGAAGGGCACCAGCGACAGGGTGAACAACAGTGCGATGTTCGACCAGAGCAGCGCGTTGGTGATGCGGGCAGCATGGGCGAACAGCCGGTGGTGGTTCACCCAGTAGATCGCGACATAGGCATAGCTGAGCACATAGGCAGTGAAGATCGGCCAGAGCGACCAGAGGTGCGCCAGGCCATGTTCCTCCGGTGCCTTCATCTCGAGCACCATGATCGTGATGATGATGGCGATCACGCCGTCGGAAAACGCCTCAACCCGATTGACGCCGCCCCGACCTTCTTCCGTCTCGCTCATTGCCCCTCCGCCGATAATGGAGAGCATGATGCCGCCGAATGCGTGCCGGCTCAACTATTCCGAAGGTGAGGAGGGCAGGGCGCCTGCCCAGCCACGCACCGCCGCGGCGCAGAGCCGCAGGATCCTCGCCTTGTCCGCGCATTGCTCGAGGAGCGGCCGGTTGGTCTTCTCATTCTCTCCCCAATAGCTGCCGCCGTCGCGCCAGCTGTCCTCCTGGGCGGGGTAGATGAGCAGATATTTTTTGAACAGCTTGGCACCGGCTTCGAGCGGGCCATCCACTTCGTGCCCGCGAATGCGATACTCGTCCGGCCAGTCGTCCTCGAACCAGCTGCCGGACTGCTCCTGCTTGCGCACCAGCTTGTCCAGGCGGACGGTGAGCACTTGCAATTCCTCGGCCGCGGCCTCCAGTTGCGCGGCCGCCGCCATGGCAGTTCGATAGTCATCGATCATCGAGATGCTCCCGTGGCGCGTATATCATGCGCCACGGAAGCAGTCGATTGGATCGGAAGAGGTCTTACTGCGCGGTGAATGCCGCGTTGATCTCGAGCGCGACTTCGTCCGAGACGAAGGGGACATACTTGTCCATGCCGAAATCGCTGCGCTTGATCTTCGCGGTCGCCGAGAAGCCGAAGTTGAGCTTCTTGGTCATCGGGTTGTCGCCGGCGCCGACGAACTTCGTGTCGAGCACCACCGGGCGGGTGACGCCGTGCAGGGTGAGGTTGCCGGTGATCCTGGCGCTGGTGCCCTGAACGGCCACGCTGGTCGAGACGAAGTGGATGTCCGGATACTTCGCGGTGTCGAAGAAGTCGGCGGTGCCGAGATGCTCGTCGAGCGCCTTGACGGTGGTGACGATGCCCGAGGCCGGAATGGTCACGTCGAGCTTGGCGTCGGCGGGCTTCTTCGGGTCGATGGCGAGCGTGCCGGTGGCGCCGCCGGCCTGGCCGGTGAACTTGCTGAAGCCGAAATGGTCTACGGTGTAGCTGACCTGGGTGTGGCCGCCGTCAACGGCATAGGTGCCGGCCGCGATGCGGGCGGTGTCGGGCTGGCCTGGGAGCTGGACCGCCTGCTGGGCGGCGAAGGCAGCGATCGGGGTGGCGGCAAGCAGAGCAACGGCAATGAGAACGCGCATGGAAACTCCTCTGTGGGGAAGGAGCGCGCTTTGTGGTGATGCCGGCCCGGCGGGAAAATCCCGAAGGCGGCAACGCATGGTTTCCGAAACGGAGCGGGGGCGCGCGGGAACAGGGTGAACAGAGAGCTAAAAGCGGGTTCCGGAAGCCTCCCAACCGGGGAGTTCCGCACTGGCGCCGGTGCCATGCCGGTGAGACGCTGTCCCGACGCTTTCGGGAGATGCGCCATGGGATATTTCTTCCACTTGCCCCAGCCCCGCCATGACAGCACGCAGGCCTGCCTGGCAGCGATTGCCGCACGCATTGCGGCACCGGAGAAAAGGGCCGAGGCCGGCGCGCACCGCCGACCTCGGCAAAGCGATTAGTTCTTGGTCTGATCGACCAGCTTGTTGGCGCCGATCCACGGCATCATCGCGCGCAGCTCGCTGCCGACCTGCTCGATCTGGTGACGCTTGGCGGCGATGCGGCTGGCCTTGAGCTCGGGCTGGCCGGCGCGGTTGTCGAGCACGAAATCCTTCACGAAGCGGCCCGACTGGATGTCGGCGAGGACGCGCTTCATTTCCTTCTTGGTCTCTTCGGTGATGATGCGCGGGCCGGTCTTGATGTCGCCGTACTCGGCGGTGTTCGAGATCGAGTAGCGCATGTTGGCGATGCCGCCCTCATACATCAGATCGACGATCAGCTTGAGCTCGTGGAGGCACTCGAAATAGGCCATTTCGGGCGCGTAGCCGGCCTCGACCAGCGTCTCGAAGCCGGCCTGGACCAGCGCGGTGGCGCCGCCGCAGAGCACGGCCTGCTCACCGAACAGGTCGGTCTCGCATTCCTCGCGGAAATTGGTCTCGATGATGCCCGAACGGCCGCCGCCGACGCCCGAGGCATAGGCGAGGGCGATGTCATGCGCGTTGCCCGATGCGTCCTGATGGATCGCGATCAGGCAAGGCACGCCGCCGCCACGGGCATATTCGCTGCGCACGGTGTGGCCGGGACCCTTGGGCGCGATCATGATCACGTCCACGTCCGACGGGGCCTCGATCAGGCCGAAGTGGATGTTCAGGCCGTGCGCGAAGGCGAGGGCGGCACCGGGGCGGAGATTGCCCTTGATGTCGTTCTCGTAGATCGCGGCCTGGTGCTCGTCGGGTGCCAGGATCATCAGGATGTCGGCCCAGGCGGCGGCTTCCTTGTTCGGCAGCACCTTGAAGCCGGCGCCTTCCGCCTTGGCGGCCGAGGGCGAACCCGGGCGCAGCGCGATCGCGACTTCCTTGACGCCGCTGTCGCGCAGGTTCTGCGCATGGGCATGGCCCTGCGAGCCATAGCCGAGGATGGCGATCTTCTTGTTCGAGATCAGGTTCAGATCGGCGTCGCGATCGTAATAGACACGCATTTCTCTATCCCTTTTCTTCTCTCCCGGTGGGAGAGGATACGGAGACTTGCCAGCTTGCTGGCTAGTCGGAGTTGGTGAGGGTGGTGGGGCTTGAGGACGTTCGCCCTCACCCTCCCATGCTTCGCATGGGCCCCTCCCTCTCCCGCTGGGAGAGGGGTGAAGATGTTCAGGCCGCTTCGGCCCCTCTCGCAATCGCGACGATGCCGGTGCGGGCGATCTCGACCAGGCCGAGGTCGCGCATTAGCTCGACGAACTTGTCGATCTTCTCGGTGCCGCCGGTCACTTCGAAGACGAAGCTGGAGGTGGTCGCGTCGACCACCCGGGCCCGATAGACCTCGGCGAGGCGCAGCGCCTCGATCCGGTGCTCGCCGGTGCCCGCCACCTTCACCAGCGCCAGCTCGCGCTCGACATGCTGGCCGAAGGCGGTGAGGTCGGTGACCTTGTGCACCGGCACCAGCCGCTCGAGCTGGGCGATGATCTGCTCCATCACCGGCGCCGAGGCGTGGGTGACGATGGTGATCCGGCTGATCAGGTCGTCGTCGGTGATCTCGGACACGGTGAGCGAGGAGATGTTGTAGCCCCGCGCGGTGAACAGGCCGGCGATCCGGGCGAGGATGCCCGGCTCGTTGTCGACGATGACCGCGAGCGTGTGCCGCTCGACTGCTTCTTCCTTGATATGCATGGGTTCAGACCAGTGCCTTGGCTTCATCGTCCATCTCGCCCGAGACTTCGGCCGACTGGAGCAGCATTTCGGTATGGGCGGCACCCGACGGGATCATCGGGAAGCAGTTGGCGAGCTTGGCCACGCGGCAATCGACCACCACCGGCCCGTCATAGGCGAGCATCTCGGCGATGCCGGCGTCGAGCTGGTCGCGCGTCTCGATGCGGATGCCCTTCCAGCCATAAGCCTCTGCCAGCTTTACGAAATCCGGGAGGGCGTCCGAGTAGCTCTCCGAATAGCGCGACTGGTAGGTCAGCTCCTGCCACTGGCGGACCATGCCCATATATTCGTTGTTCAGGATGAAGATCTTGACCGGCAGCCGGTACTGGGTCGCGGTGGCCAGCTCCTGGATGTTCATCTGGATCGAGGCTTCGCCGGCGATGTCGATGACCAGCCGGTCGGGGTTGCCGAGCTGGGCGCCGATCGCGGCCGGCAGGCCATAGCCCATCGTGCCCAAACCACCCGAAGTCAGCCACTTGTTGGGATCATCGAAGTGGAAATGCTGGGCCGCCCACATCTGGTGCTGGCCGACTTCGGTGGTGATGATCGGGGACTGGTCCCTGGTCGCCTCCCACAGCGCGCGGATGGCGCGCTGGGGCATGATGGTCTGGGGATCGCTCTCCTGGAACTCGAGGCAGCCGACCTGGCGCCAGCCATGGATACGGCTCCACCATTCGGACAGGTCCGGCTTCGGATGGTGGCGAAGGTGCCACGTATCGAGCATCGCCCGCATCGCCGAACCGACGTCCGCCACGATGGGCAGGTCGACGCGAACGTTCTTGTTGATACTCGAACGGTCAATATCGACGTGGATCTTTGCACTGTTCGGCGAAAAGGCGTCCAGACGGCCGGTGACGCGGTCATCGAAACGGGCGCCCAGGGCGATGATGAGGTCGGCCTGGTTCATCGCCAGATTGGCCTCGTACGTGCCGTGCATCCCCAGCATTCCCAGCCACTTGTCGTCCGAAGCGGGGAAGGCGCCGAGGCCCATCAGCGTCGATGTAACAGGCGCGCCCGTTACATCGGCGAGCTGGCGCAGCAGGCGCGAAGCTTCGGGTCCGGAATTGATGATTCCGCCGCCGGTGTAGAAGATCGGACGCTCGGCCGCGGCCAGCATGTCGACCGCCTTCTCGATCGAGACCATGTCCGGCTCGGTCTGCGGACGATAGGTCTTGTGCGAGATCGGCGCATTCTCGCCGCGCCGCGCGGTGGCGACCTGGACGTCCTTGGGGATATCGATCACGACCGGGCCGGGGCGGCCGGAAGTTGCGATATAGAAGGCCTCGCGGATCGTCGGCTCGAGCCGTGCGGGATCCTTCACCAGGTAGTTGTGCTTCGAGCAGTGGCGGGTGATGCCGACCGTGTCCGCTTCCTGAAAGGCATCGGTGCCGATCAGCGCCGTCGGCACCTGGCCGGTGATGACGACCATCGGGATCGAATCCATCAGCGCATCGGTGATCCCGGTGACCGCATTGGTCGCGCCCGGGCCCGAGGTGACGAGGACGACGCCCGGCTTGCCGGTGGCGCGGGCATAGCCTTCCGCCGCGTGCGTCGCCGCCTGCTCATGGCGGACAAGAATATGTTTGATGCGGTCCTGCTTGAAGATCGCATCATAGATCGGAAGCACGGCACCGCCGGGATAGCCGAACACGACTTCCACACCGAGATCGCTCAGCGTCTCGATCAGGATGTCTGCTCCACTCTTCTCGGTCGTCACATCGGCCTCCGTTTGTTGCGGTGCGGGAAACACCGCCGAAGGGCGCTGCTACCCGCACGAAAACTACACGTCAAGCCGAATTATAGCAATTTTCTTTCGAATTGCTCGACGAGTCTGTTTGTTTGTGTCTCATCCGTGCGCTCCCATTCCGGCGGAGGCTGGCGGCGGAACCAGGTGTATTGGCGCTTGGCGTACTGGCGGGTGGCGAGGGAGCCAGCGAAATGCGCCTCGTCGAGGTTACTCTCGCCGGCGAGCGCCAGGCCGATCTCGCGCACGCCGATCGCGCGCAGCACCGGGGCGTCGTCGGGCACGTCGGTGCGGGCGAGCAGCGCCTCGACCTCCGCCTGGGCGACATTGACCATGTGGCGGAAGCGGCGATCGATCCGGTCGGCGAGCCAGGTCTTGTCGGGCAGCAGGATGGTCGCGGCGACGCGGATCTCGTGGCCGATCCCGCCGTGCCGCTCGGCCTGCCACTCGGCGAGCCGCTTGCCGGTGGAGCGGACGACTTCGAGCGCGCGCGAGATGCGCAGCGTGTCGATCGGGCCGAGGCGGGCGGCGGCATCGGGATCGCGGCGGGCGAGCTCGGCGCGGGCTTCCTCGACGGGGAGGGCGCGAACTTCGGCGCGGATCAGCGAATCGATCTCGGGCACCGGGGCGATGCCGTCGAGCAGGGTGCGCATGTACATGCCGGTGCCGCCGACCAGTATGGGGAGGCGGCCGGCTGCATGCGCTTCGTGGATCGCAGCCCGCGCCTCTGCCGCCCAGCGCCCGGCCGAATAGGCTTCGGCGCCGTCGACATGGCCGAACAGCAGGTGCGGCGCGCGCTTCTCTTCCTCGACACTGGGCCGGGCGGTGAGCACGCGCAGATCGGCATAGACCTGCATCGAATCCGCATTGATCACGACGCCGTCATGTTTTTCCGCAAGGGCGAGCGCGAGCGCGGACTTGCCGCTCGCGGTCGGCCCTGCGATGAGCGCCACCATTGGCAGTTCAGGGGATCCGATGTTCATCGCGACGCTTATAGCAGATGGTCTGGCCGCAGGGCAGCTTTCGGAAGCCACTGACCGACTGGCTTCGGTGCATTGCGGACCCGGAAGCGTGCGCTGGATCGATGAGGGCCGCGCAGCGGACCTGGAATTCAGGGTGCATCCTGATGCGGCGCGGGCGGCTTTGGAAGGTGCGTTCCCCTTCACCGATGTGGCGGTGCAGCCGGCCGAGGGGCGCGCGAAGAAGCTGCTGATCGCCGACATGGACTCCACGATGATCACCGTCGAGTGCATCGACGAGCTGGCCGATTTCGCGGGGATCAAGGCGCAGGTCGCCGAGGTTACCGAGCGGGCGATGCGCGGCGAGCTGGACTTCGCCGAGGCGCTGGATGCGCGGGTGGCGCTGTTGAAGGGCCTGTCCGAGGATGCGATCGAGCAGTGCCTGCGCGAGCGGGTGCGGTTGATGCCGGGGGCCAAGGCGCTGGTTCGGACGATGCGCGCGCGGGGCGCGACCTGCGTGCTGGTGTCGGGCGGGTTCACGCGGTTCGCCGAGCCGGTGGGCAGCGAGATCGGTTTTCACCGGATGATCGCCAACCGGCTGGTGATCGAAGGCGGCGTGCTGACGGGTGCGGTGGAGAAGCCGATCGTCGACAGCGCGACGAAGCTCGATACGCTGCTGGCAGTGCGGGACGAGCTGGGGCTGGGTGCTTCGGACACGCTTGCGGTGGGCGACGGCGCCAACGACCTGGCGATGATCCGCGAGGCCGGGCTGGGGGTGGCATACCACGCCAAGCCGATCGTCGCGGCGGCGGCAGGGGTGCGGGTGGACCATGGCGACCTGACCGCGCTGCTGTATGCGCAGGGGATTGGGGCGAAGGACTGGGTGGAGGCTTGAGAAATTCCCCTCCCTGCAAGGGAGGGGTTAGGGGTGGGTTAGATAAAGCTGGGCTCGATGCCCGGCTTTATCTTTCATCGCGGGGTTGTGGTTGGGCTCGCTACGCTCGCAACCCACCCCCAGCCCCTCCCTTTCAGGGAGGGGAGTAGCAAAGGCGCCACCGAGATCCTTGGCGCACACAACCTACCTCTGTTACCTATCGCCATGCTCCGCCGCATCGATCCCGTGCTGCTCGCCCGCGCACGCGAACTGCGGAACAATCCAACCGAGACCGAACTTGCCGTCTGGCACCTAATCTCACGCTATCGGCCAGCTTTCACGCGCCAGCATATCCTAGCGCCTTTCATCATCGATCTGGCCTGTCGGGAAGCGAAACTTGGCGTCGAGTTCGACGGCAGCCAGCACATCGCAAACGCCGAGCAGGACGAGCGTCGCACGGCATATCTGGAAGCAGAAGGCTGGCGCATCATCCGTCTCTGGAACTCCGAGGTGCTGTCGAATCCGGAAGGCGCGGTTCAGCATATTCTGGAGCGGGCGGCAGAGCGTTTGGATGGCGTCTATCCGGAGCCCATTCCATCACGGGAACGCAGGGTACGAAAGCCGCGCTGGGGCTGATTGCAATTACTCCCCTCCCTTGCCGGGAGGGGAATCAGGTTAAAGATCGACGCCCTACCGAACGCCCTTGCCGAAGGTGAAGCTCAGGCCCAGGCCACCGGAGAACTGGTCGCGGCTGCCATAGGGCTTCGTCGTCAGCGGTGAATCCGCGCCGTCGCCGGTCAGACGGTCGTAGCGGGCATAGCCGTAGACGCCCCAGTGGCGGCTGAACTGGCGGGTGGCGGTGCTGCTCACGCCGAGCGCGTGGACTGCGCTGCCGTCTGCCCGGTAGACCGGCAGGCCGGTGCGGGCGGCGACGGCGGGGGTGACGTCGAAATAGGCGCGGCGGTATTTCGCGTCGGACAGGGTGACGCGCGGGCCGATCGCGACCAGCCATTTGTCGCCGTCGCGCATGACATAGTCGAGGCCGGCGCTGCCGATCAGGCCCTTGTGGCCGTTGACGCCCTGGCGCAGCTCGGTGTGGAGGCGCAGCGATCTGGCCAGCCAATATTGGGCATAGCCGCCCAGCTCGACCGTGGTGCCGACCTCGTCGATCTGAGCACCGGCTTCCTTGCGGTGGCGCGAGCCCTGGAAATTGGCGGCGGGGCCGATCTCGAACCCGCCCGACTTGAACGCCGCGAAGCCGAAGCTGTCATCCGCTGCCTCGAAGGGGAAGGGATCGTCGCCGCGGGCGATCGCGACATCGACCAGCGGGCTGAGCTGGACCTTGTCCGAACCCGGATAATTGGGCGAGAGCTGCGGGCCGAGCGAGACGCGGTAGCGCTTGGGCGGCTTGCTCTCTCCTTCCTGCGCATGGGCGGGAAGGGCGAGGGCGAGCAAAGGCGCGAGCGCGAGGAAGCGGATCATTGCGCCCTAACGCCACGATCCGGCTTTTGTTGCAACTGCGATATGACCGAAGCGGTTCGGGTTTGCGGCAATGCGAGTTCGGGTTTGCCGTTTCCCAAGTCTCCAACGTCATCCCCCGCGCAGGCGGGGATCCATTGTCACTGAGTACTGTGGGTCTCACCCAAGCCAGCCAGAATGGATCCCCGCCTGCGCGGGGATGACGGGGAATATTCGCGGGATCCCGGCTCAAGGCCGGGATGACGAGAATGGGAAGGCGCTAGTTGCTGACCGGCACGCAGGGGGTGAGGCCGCGACAGGCACCTGCCGCCTCGGCGCGGCTGGCGAACGGGCCGACCAGCACCTTGGTGAGACTGCCCGCCTTCACATAGCTGACCGAGCGGCCGGGGAAGCGGTCGCCGACCTGGCTCCACAGCTTGCGGGCATTGCCGGGATCGCCGAACGCGCCGAGCTGGAGGCGCCAGCCGCCGTCGCGGATCGCGGTGGTGGCGGGCGCCGGCTGGGTACGGACCGGCACGGGCACCGGGCTGGGCGCGGCGCGCGGCGGCGTGCGGACCGGGACGGTGCGAGGCGGCTGGGCGCTGGCGACCTCGACCGGCGGGTTGCCGCCGGGCAAAGGCGCGCGATTGGCCTCTTCCTCATATTTGCGTGCGAGGGCGAGGCCGGCCTGGCGGTCCTGCACGGTCATGTACTTGTCCATCTGCGCGATCGCGCCCGAGGCCTCGGCCAGGCCCGACTGCGAGGAGCGGGTCACCAGCGCATAGGCGCGGATCCAGTCCTTCTGGACGATGTCGCCGTTGAAATACATGGTGCCGAGCACATACTGGGCGCGGGGATCGCCGCGGCCGGCGGCGCGCTGGAGCCACGACGCGGCGGCATCGCGCTTGCCATTGGCGAACAGGGCGAGGGCATAGCTGGCCTGGGCCTGCTCATGGCCCTGGGCAGCGGCCTTGCCATACCAGGTCTCGGCCTGGTTGAGATCGGCCTTGACCCCGCGACCGAGCTTATAGGCCTGGCCGAGGTTGAACTGCGCGTCGGCATCGCCCTTCATCGCCGGGCCGCGCCAGCGATCGACGGCGGTCTTGTAGTCGCCGCGCTCCCAGGCCTCCACGCCCGCCTTGACCGGATTGTCCTGCGCGAGCGCAAGCGGGGCGGCCAGTGCCAGCCCGGCAACAGCGATCAACCCAAGCAGCTTCATGCGACCTTCGACTCCCACCCCGGATGAATGGCTAAATGGCAGTTAACCATCATTTGTGAAAGAAATCCTTAGCCCGGGTCTTCTCCGGAGAATCCCGGGGCGGAACGCTGTTAACGCATTCTTAGACGACCGCATGGCATCCCCACGCTCGGGTAACTGGTATTTCGAGGGGGTTCATGCGCGTTCTCGCGTTGGCATCGCAGAAAGGCGGATCCGGCAAGACGACCTTGTCGGGCCATCTCGCCGTGCAGGCGGAACGGGCGGGCTGTGGCCCGGTCGTGCTGATCGACATCGACCCCCAGGGTTCGCTGGCCGACTGGTGGAATGAGCGCGAGACGGATCTTCCGGCCTTCGCGCAGACCACGGTCGCGCGGCTCGCCTCGGACCTCGAGATCCTGCGCCAGCAGGGTTTCAAGCTCGCGGTGATCGATACCCCGCCGGCGATCACCATGGCGATCCAGAGCGTGATCGCGGTGGCCGAGCTCATCGTCATTCCGACCCGCCCGTCGCCGCATGACCTGCGCGCCGTGGGCGCCACGGTCGACCTGTGCGACCGCGCGGGCAAGCCGCTGATCTTCGTGGTCAACGCCGCGACGCCCAAGGCGCGGATCACCAGCGAGGCCGCCGTCGCGCTGTCGCAGCACGGCACGGTCGCGCCGATCACGCTGCACCACCGCACCGATTTCGCGGCCTCGATGATCGACGGCCGCACCGTGATGGAAGTCGACCCGAACGGGCGCTCGGCCGGCGAGGTCGAGGCGCTGTGGACCTATATCAACGACCGGCTGGAGAAGAACTTCCGCCGCACCGTGTTCGCGACTCCGGCCGCGGTGAACCAGTTCGGCGCGTCGCGCCCGGGTGGCGGCTTTGGCCGCCGGGTGGTGAGCTGATGTTCGGCACGCCCAAACCCACCGCTTCGCTCTCCTCGAGCCTGCTCGCCCGCAAGGGCCAGGCGCGGCCGGCGATGCGCCCGCAGGGCTTTGTCGGGATGAACCCGGCGACCGCCCAGGACGATCTCGGCTGGAACGACATGGGCGACGAGAGCGCCCAGCCGCAGCAGTTCGCGCCCGAGCCGGCGCCGATGCCGATGCCCGCGCCCAAGCCGCAGGTGCTGCGCCAGATCGAGCAGCTCGACGAGCGGTTCAGCCAGCCGGCCCCGGTCCCAGCACCGGTGCCGGTGACCCGGCCGCGCGTGCCGGCACTGCCGCCGGTGGTGGAGGAGGTCGCCGAGCCGGCTCCGGTCGTGGCTTCGGTTCCCGCTCCGCAGGCTCCGGCGCTTGCTCCGGCCGCTGCCGAGCGGCTCGCCCGCGAAGTGGCCAAGAAATCCAAGGCGGCGTTCACGCTCCGCCTCGACAATGACCGGCATTTGCGACTGCGCCTCGCATCGGCCGTAACCAACCGTTCGGCGCAGCAGATCGTGACCGAGGCGCTCGACGCCTTTCTCGAATCGCTGACCGAGGTCGAGACGCTCGCGCGTCAGGTCGGCCCGGCCGGGAACCGGTAAGGACTGGATGATGAAGATCCGTAGCAAGCTCGTGATCGGCCTTTCGGCGCTGGCCGCCGGCGGTACGCTGGCAGCCGGCATTACGACCCAGGGCTTCGCGCTCTCGGCCTTCGCGACCGACGCGCCCAACGCCAAGAAGGCCGCGCAGGAGGCCGGGGCCGCGCGCAAGGCGATTGCCAAGCGCAAGGCGGGCGATGCCGTCGCCCATGCCGAGGCCGCGGTGGCCAACGACCCGCAGAACGCCGAATATCGCGCGCTGCTCGGCCAGGCCTATCTGCTCGCCGGCCGCTTCGCCTCGGCGAAGCAGGCGCTGGCCGACACGCTGACCCTCAACCCGGGCGACGGGCGCGCCGCGCTCAATCTCGTGCTCGCCAAGATCGCCGGTGGCGACTGGCCGGGTGCGCGCGCGATGCTCGACAGCCATGAGGACACGATTCCCGCCGCCGATCGCGGCCTGGCCTATGCGCTGGCCGGCGACCCGGTGAAGGCCGTCGAGATCCTGGGCCCGGCCGCTCGCGCCGAGGACGCGACCGCCAAGACCCGCCAGAACCTGGCGCTCGCGCTTGCGCTTTCGGGCCGCTGGGCCGAGGCCAAGCAGGTCGCGTCGGTCGACGTTGCGCCGGATCAGCTCAACGCGCGGATGATGCAGTGGGTGAACTTCGCCCGCCCGACCAACGCCTATGACCAGGTCGCCGCGTTGCTCAACGTCACGCCGGTGCAGGACCTCGGCCAGCCGGTGCGCCTGGCGCTGGCGCAGCAGAATGTGATGCTCGCCGCCGCGACCGTCCAGCCGGTGCAGACCGCGCCGGCGCCGGAAGCGGTCGACACCTATATGCCGGGCGTGCCCGCCAACGCCGAAGCGGTTGCCGCCGAAGCCGGCGTCTCGACCGCGGTTGCTGCGGCGGCTCCGGCCGTGGCGGTGACCGAGGCCAATCCGGTCGCCGGCACCAATGCCGGCGTTGTGTTCGGCCCGCGCGCCGAAGTGGTGCAGTCGGTTCCCGTCGCCGCGGTGCGCACCTCGGCGCCCAGCGTCGCCGTTGCCGCCAAGGCGCCGCGCCTGATCGAGAAAAGTGCGATGGCCGCCAAGCCGTCGCGCGGCAATTTCTATGTCCAGCTCGGCGCCTATGTCAGCCCGGCGGTGGCGCGCGACGCGTGGAACCGCATGGACGACCGCGTTCCGGGCCTTGCCGGCCAGACGCCCTATGGCGCCAAGGTCTCGACCAAGGCGGGCAATTTCTATCGCCTGTCGGTGGGCGGCTATGACCGCAGCGGCGCCAATGCGCTGTGCCAGCAGATCAAGTCGAGCGGCCAGACCTGCTTCGTCCGCGCGGGCGCGGGCGATGCGACTGCCGCCTGGGTGAAGCCGGGCACGCGCCTCGCCGCACGCTAACGAATTTTCCCACTCCCATCGGGAAATAGGAAAGGCCGGGGCGGCGACGCTCCGGCCTTTTTCGTTGGGCTTGACGAACACATAACCCAATGGTTATGAGAAATGCATAGCCAGAAGGTTATGTATTCGAGGGAGGATATGCCATGCTACGTCAGGTCCACCGCTGGAGCGGGTTCATTTTCAGCATCGCCGCGGTCGTGAACATCATCGCGGTGATCCTGCAGGCCAACGCGCAGTGGCTGGGGCTGCTCGCGGTGGCGCCGCTGCTGGTGCTGTTGCCGACGGGGCTCTACATGTTCGCCAAGCCCTATTTCGCGAGGAACGCATGAGCGAGGACAAGACCGCCGTCGAGCAGATCGACGCCCGCATCGCGGCGCTGGACGACTGGCGCGGCGCGACGCTGGCGAAGGTGCGCGCGATCATCCACGCGGCCGATCCGGAGGTGGAGGAGACGTGGAAATGGCGCGGCGTGCCGGTGTGGGAGCATGCCGGGATTATCTGCACCGGCGAGACCTACAAGGCGGCGGTGAAGCTCACCTTCGCCAAGGGCGCTTCGCTGGAAGACCCTACGGGTCTGTTCAATTCGAGCCTGGACGGGAATGTGCGCCGTGCGATCGACATCCATGAAGGCGAAACGATCGACGAAGCGGCGCTGACGGCGCTGATCCGCGAGGCGGTGGCGGCGAATCTGGCGAAGCCGGCGCGGCGGAAGAAGTAGGTTCCGTCCGTCATCCCCGCGAAGGCGGGGATCCATTGCCGCCGAGGGTAATGAGACTCTCTTCAGTCAGCGAGAATGGATCCCCGCCTTCGCGGGGATGACGAACAAGGGCGGGGATCACGGAGAAGAAATGCTGGGGCGAAGGGTATTTGGCCTAGCCCCATCATCGCCGCGCGGCGTCGGCCTCGTCGTACATCGCGCCGATCCGGCGGCGGAAGCCCTTGAAGCCCGCTTCGCGCGTGGCGCGGTCGATACAGGCTTTGGCGATCGGCTCGAGGGCGGCGAGATCCTGGCGGGCCAGTGCCAGTGCCTGTTTCGCCTCGGAAGTTTCCAGCGTGCGCTCGGGCAGGCGCTGCGTGTACCAGGAATTGCCGACGAAGAACGCGCGCCGCGCCTCTGCGGGGGCATTGGTGCGCTCGGCATTCTGGCCGGCGACGCCCAGCACGACCGCGCAGTGGAGCTTGTTCTTCGGGTTGAGGCCGTCGGCTTGTCCGGAGGCGCAGCCGGCAGCGAAAAGCGATCCCGTGAGCAGTGCGGCGGTTTTTATAGGAATAGCCATAACAGGCTGCCTAGGCCGAGGCGATTAATGCATGGTTGCACCGTATGCCGCCTGATAGGACAGGAGCACAGGTTTACGGGAGTCTTCAGGTGCAGATCGCAGTGCTGACATTCGACGGGTTCAACGAGCTCGACAGCTTCGTCGCGGCGGCGATCCTTAACCGGATGAAGGCCAAGGGCTGGATGGCCCACATCACCTGCCCGACTGGGCAGGTCACCTCGATGAATGGCGTTACGGTCACCGCGCAGAAGCCGTTGGAGTTCGCCGCCGAGGCAGATGCGGTGCTGATCGGCAGCGGCTTTCGCACGCGCGAGATCGCGGCGGATGCGGAGATGCTTGCGCGGATCCGGCTTGATCCGGCGCGCCAGCTGATCGGGGCGCAATGCTCGGGCACGCTGCTGCTCGCGAAGCTCGGGCTGATCGGTTCGCTGCCGGCCTGCACCGACCTTACCACCAAGCCCTGGGTGATCGAGGCGGGCGTCGAGGTGATCGACGCGCCGTTCGTGGCGCATGGCAATGTCGCGACCGCTGGCGGCTGCCTGGCCTCGCAATATCTGGCGAGCTGGATGATCGCGCGGGGTTCTTCGCTCGCCGATGCCGAGGCGGCGATCCATTACGTCGCGCCGGTGGGGGAGAAGGAATTGTACGTTGAGCGAGCGATGGGGGTGATCGGGGTGTTTGTCGGGGCGGGCGAGAGGGTTGCTGCGTAACCGTCATCCCGGCGAACGCCGGGATCTCGTGCGGCTCTTTCCCCGCGCCTTCGCCTGAGATCCCGGCTTTCGCCGGGATGACGGGGAGGGCCGGGGTCTACGGCTATTGCGTCACTCGATCTCCCGCCCGCCCTTGAACACGCGGTGGACCTTGCCCTGGACCGGCAGCCCGTCGAACGGGGTGTTGCCGGCGCGGGCCTTCATCTTCGTGCCATCGACCAGCCAGGGGGCGTCCGGGGCGAAGAGGATGAAGTCTGCGGGCTTGCCGGGCTCGAGCGTGCCGGCGTCGAGACCCAGGACGCGCGCCGGATTGGCGGCGAGCAGCTCGAACAGCCGCTCCATCGTCAGCGTGCCGTCGCGGACCAGGCCGAGCGAGAGGGCGAGCAGGGTCTCGGCGCCGGACATGCCTTCGTCGGCGTCGATGAAGGGCAGGCGCTTGCCTTCCGGCCCGCGCGGGTCATGGCCCGAGGCGATCACGTCGATCGTGCCGTCGGCGAGCGCGGCGAGCACCGCCTGGCGATCGCTCTCGGCGCGCAGCGGCGGCGAGACGCGGGCATAGGTGCGATAGTCGCTGACCGCGATGTCCGACAGCTGCCAGTGCGCCGGCGTGACGCCGCAGGTGACCTTGACGCCGCGGCGCTTGGCCTGGCGGACCAGGTCGAGCCCTGCGGCGGTGGTGACCTGGCGGAAATGGATCCGCGCGCCGGTATCCTCGGCGAGCATCGTGTCGCGGGCGATCGCCAGCGCCTCGGCGATGGCGGGGGCTGCCGCCAGGCCCAGGAGCGTGGCGGTGAGGCCTTCGGTGGCGACGGCGTCGCCCGCGAGGCCGCTGTCCTCGGCATGGGTGATCACGGTGAGGCCGCAATCCCTGGCATAGGCGAGGACCTTGCGCATCACGCCCGCATTCGCGACCGAGCGGCGGCCGGTGGCAACAGCCTTGGCGCCGGCGCTGGCGTTGATCGCCATCTCGGCGAGGTCGGTGCCCTGGAGCCCCCGCGTGGCGGCGGCGAGGGGGTGGACCCACAGATCCGGCTTCCCCATCAGCGCGGCACGGCGGATGATGCCGGGATCGTCGAGGATCGGCGACTGATCGGGCATCAGGCCGACCCGAGTGATGCCGCCGGCGCGGCAGGCGGCGCGATCGACCGCGAACACGCCGAGATCGATGATACCGGGGGCGAGGGTGAGGCCCTTGCCGTCGATGGTCTCGGTGTTGTCGGTTGGCGTGGCGATGGTCTCGCCGGAGAAGGCGAAGCTGGTGGCGCCGCCGAGCACGCGGACGTTGTTGAAGACCGTGCTCACGCGACTACTCCTTCGGTTCCTCGGTGAAAGCCGGGGCCCAGGGTTACAAGCGACAGGGCAGAGAAACCCTGGGCCCCGGCTTTCGCCGGGGAACTATGATGGGAAGGGCGGAAATGGATCATGCCCAGCCCTCCACGCCGCGCTCGGCTCGGGTGAGGACGTCGAGGCAGGCCATGCGGACTGCCACGCCCATCTCGACCTGTTCGGTGATCGCGCTGCGATCCGGATCGTCGGCGACCGAGGAGTCGATCTCGACGCCGCGGTTCATCGGGCCCGGATGCATGACCAGCGCATCGGGCTTGGCGCGCGCCAGCCGCTCGGGGGTGAGGCCGTAGCGGGCGTGGAACTCGCGGGTCGACGGGATGAAGCCGCCGGCCATGCGCTCGTTCTGGACGCGCAGCATCATCACGACATCGGCGCCTTCCAGCGCGGCGTCGAAATCCGTGAACGGCGTGACGTAGAGCCCCTCGATCGCCGGGGGCATCAGCGTGGAGGGCGCGACGACGCGGACCTCGGCGCCGAGCGACGTCAGCGCCAGCATGTTCGAGCGGGCGACACGGCTGTGGAGCAGGTCGCCGCAGATCACCACGCGCTGGCCGGCCACCGAGCCGCGGCGGCGGCGGATGGTGAGTGCGTCGAGCAGCGCCTGGGTCGGATGCTCGTGCCAGCCGTCGCCGGCGTTCAGCACCGGGCAATCGACCTTGTCGGCGATCAGTTGCACCGCGCCCGAGGCCATGTGGCGGATAACGATCACATCGGCGCGCATCGCGTTGAGCGTAACGGCGGTGTCGATCAGCGTCTCGCCCTTCTTCACCGAACTCTGCGCCGCGTGCATGTTGACCACATCGGCGCCCAGCCGCTTGCCCGCGATCTCGAAGGACAGGAGCGTGCGGGTGCTATTCTCGAAAAAGGCGTTGATCTGGGTGAGCCCCTCGAGCCGGCGGTCGCTGCGGGCGCGCGAGCGGTTCGCTTCGATCCACTGTTCCGCTTCGTCGAGCAGGAACATGATCTCATGGGGCTGGAGACCCGCAATGCCGGTGAGGTGCCGGTGCGGGAAGACGGCGCGGCCCTGTATCTGGGCCGCGGGGCGATGATCTGAGGCTTGCATTAAAGCCGTCGCCTAGACCCCCGGACGCGGTGGCGCAAGGAGTCTCGCATCTGCCGCAAATCGCAGATAGGAATGCGCCCGCGTATCGTTTCGGGGGGAGCGTTCGTGCAGGGCTGGTGGGTTTCGTTTCTCGGCTGGATGACGCGCGATCCCGCGTGGTGGGCGGCGTTCCAGACCGGGGCCTTCTTCTTCGCATTGGGACTGGTGCTCGTCCTCGCGCTGCTGCCCTGGTGGCTGGCACGCGTCGAGCGGGCGCGCTGGCGGCCGATGCGGCAGATGCTGGCGCTGGCGGCGCTGCAGGCGCACCGCGATTGCGGGGAGAATGTGCTGGCGCTGTCGCGCGAATTCTTCCGCGAGAATGGCGCCGCCCCGCTCGACCGGCTGGTCCGCGCACGGGCGGCGATCGAGCGGCAGGCGGCGGACGGGGCGCGGTTCGGGCGGGTAATGGCGGTCTATGCGCCGGCGGTGGATGCCCGGCACGCGGCCCTGCTCGCCGATACCGCGGCGCTGGCGGAGCTGGCCGGACGGACGCTTGCGGGGCTCACGCGCCTCTATCTGGGCCAGGCGACGGTGCGGGTGGGGGCCAATGCGGTGCATGGCGACGATGCGCTGGGCTATGCGCCGGCGCAGCTGGTGTCGCTTTCCTATGTCGGCGAGATGGAAGCACTGGCGGCGGGCTTTGCCGAGACGGCTGCCGGGCATCGTCTCGGCCTGGAAAAGGTGCTGGGGCGCCGGGCGCGCAAGGCGGCGCGGGCGGAGCTGGAGCGGATCGACGCCGATGTCGCGATGCTGAGCGCGGACGTGCGGCGCTTCTGCGGGAAGCTCCAGCCGGTCGATGCGGGGGACGTGACCTACAAGACCCGGGCACAGGGCGAGCGGGTACACCGCTCGCTCGACGCGCTGATCGCCCGGTTCGATCGACGCTAGACGTTCACCAGCGCGTCGATCGCCGCCTGGAGGATGTGCGCGGCGGCCATGTTGTCGATCATCTCGGCGCGGCGGGCGCGGCTGAAATCTTGCTCGATCAGCGTGCGCTCGACCGCGACGGTGGACCAGCGCTCGTCCCAGAGCAGGATCGGCAGGCCGATATCGTCCATGTTGCGGGCAAAGGCGCGGGTGGACTGGGTGCGCGGGCTATCGGTGCCGTCGAGGTTGAGGGGGAGGCCGATCACCATCCCCTTCACCTGCTGCGCGTTCATCAGCGCCTGGAGGGCGGCCTTGTCCTTGGAGAATTTGGTGCGGCGGACGAGCTCGGCGGGGCTCGCGAAGCTCCAGCCGGCGTCGCATAGGGCGGTGCCGATCGTCTTGGTGCCGACGTCGAGGCCGATCAGGCGGCCGCCGGCGGGCAGGGCGGCGCGGAATTCGGCGGAGGCGGTGGTGATCATCGCGGCCTTCTACGTCGCGCCGATCAGAACGGCCAGAACTTGCGCTTGGCCTTGAGCCGCCGCTCGGCATCGGCGCGGACATTGGCCCAGAACAGGCTGTAGTCGAACACATGGTAGTTGTTGCCCGGCAGCACATAGGGGCCGAGGTCCGGCGGGGTGTTGCCGATCATCAGGATGCCGCGTCCCTCGCAGCGGGCAGGGACGAGGTTCTTGCGGAGGACGGCGCTGGTCAGGTCCTTGCTGGGGAGCAGGCCGCCGAGATTGGCCTCCGCGCCGACGCTGTCGTTCGGTTTCCCGGTGAGCGGGTTGGTGCAGAGCATCGGCGTGCCCTTGCGCGGCTGGCCGGTGAAGCCGCTGCTCTGGTCGAAGGTGTCGAGAATCAGCGAAGGGTCGGCGGGGTCGGAGAAGCTCTGCCAGGACAGGATGCAGCCGGTCTCGTCAGGGCCGGAGCAGGCGGGGAGGCCGAGCTTCGGCAGGTCCGCAGTCATCGAGACCGGCCAGCCCACGACATAGGCCGCGACGATGCGCTTCGCCAGCGGCTTGCCTGCCACGCGATCGACCAGCAGGCGGGTGAGGTGAAGTGCGCCCTGGCTGTGGCCGGCCAGGATGATCGGGCGGTTGCCGGCTTCCCTGAGGAACTGATCGAACGCCGCCAGCACGTCGCGATAGGCGAAGTCGAGCGCCTGATGCGCCTGTTCCTTGCTGGTGAGGAAGGCGCCGAAGGTCGCCTGGCGGTAACGCGGCGCCCAGACCAGCCCGGCGCCGTTGAAGGCGCTCGCCTGGCCGCGCAGGAACAGCTCGGCGCGGGCATTGGCCGCCATGTCGTTGAGCGGCGCGTTCCAGGCAGAGCGATCGAGGAATGACGTAGGGTGGACGAAGAACACCGCGGCGGGCGGGTTCTTGGCGGGCTTGAAGCCTTCGGGCGTCCACAGCGCTGGATTGCCGGGCTTGTCCGGCCGGGCGAGCCAGAGATCGGGCCTGGTGTAATCGCCGGGGGCGGAGAGCTGCACGATGTTCGCGCTGGGCACCATGGCCTGGCGGAGCAGTTCGATGCCCCAGAATCGATAGGCGAAGGTGGCGGCCAGTGCGAGCACGATAAGTCCTACGATGACGTAGAGGAATTTACGGGCCAAGCCCCACTCTCCATTGTGCAATGCAGCATAAAGCCGTTTTGTTGCAATCGCATTCCCGGCGGGCGCGATTTCGCCCGGCGCAACTGCGCTTGCAGGCGCCACCATAAAGCACCGGAAATTCACTTTACCACCCCGCACGGACGAGGGCCGCGCAAGCCAGCGCTTGAAGGCGCGGGGCGCGGCTGTTAGGCGCCTCCCATGTCCGTCGATACCGCAACCGTGAAGAAGGTGGCGAGCCTCGCTCGCATCGCGATCAGCGATGCCGATGCCGAGCGCCTCGCGCCCGAGCTCAACAACATCCTGGGCTGGATCGAGCAGCTTGGCGAGGTCGATACCTCGTCGGTCGAGCCGATGACCGCCGTGATCCCCAACAAGCTGCGCCTCCGCGAGGACGTGGTGACCGAGGGCAACCAGCGCGACGCCGTGCTGCAGAACGCACCGCAGGGCGAGCACGGGTTCTTCACCGTGCCGAAGGTGGTCGAATAATGACCGAGATCACCGATCTGGGCGTAGCCGCCCTGCGCGACGGCGTGCGCGCCGGCACCTTCTCGGCCCGCGAAGTCGCCGATGCCTTCATCGTCAAGGTGAGCAAGGCCAAGGCGCTCAACGCCTTCATCGTCGAAACCCCCGAGCATGCGCTCGCCGCCGCTGCCGCCGCCGACGAGGCGCTGGCCAAGGGCGAGGCGCTCAAGCCGCTTGCCGGCGTGCCGATCGGCATGAAGGACCTGTTCGCCACCAAGGGCGTGCAGACCACCGCCGCCAGCCACATGCTGGAAGGCTTCAAGCCGGTCTATGAATCGACTGTCTCGCAGAAGCTGTGGGACGCGGGCGCCGGCATGCTCGGCAAGCTCAACCTCGACCAGTTCGCGATGGGCTCGTCGAACGAGACGTCGTATTTCGGCAATGTGATCTCGCCCTGGCGGCGTGGCGGCGGCGACAATGCCCCGCTGGCGCCCGGCGGCTCGTCGGGCGGCAGCTCGGCGGCGATCTCGGCGCGGCTGGTGCCGGGTGCCACCGGCACCGACACCGGCGGCTCGATCCGCCAGCCCGCGGCGTTCACCGGCATCAGCGGCATCAAGCCGACCTATGGCCGCTGCTCGCGCTGGGGCGTGGTCGCCTTCGCCTCGTCGCTGGACCAGGCCGGGCCGATGGCACGCGACGTCAAGGACTGCGCGATCCTGCTCGAGAACATGGTGGGTTTCGATCCCAAGGACTCGACCTCGCTGAACCTGCCGGTGCCGAAGTGGGAAGAGCTGCTTTCGGGCGACCTCAAGGGCAAGAAGATCGGTATTCCCAAGGAATATCGCCTCGACGGCACGCCGGAAGAGATACTGAAGCTCTGGGACCAGGGCATCGCCTGGGTGAAGGACGCCGGCGCCGAAGTGGTGGAGGTCAGCCTTCCGCACACCAAATACGCGCTGCCGACCTATTACATCATCGCGCCGGCCGAGGCTTCGTCGAACCTCGCCCGCTATGACGGCGTGCGCTACGGTCTGCGCGAGCTGGCTGACGGCCAGAACCTGCAGGAAATGTACGCGGCGACCCGCGCGGCGGGCTTCGGCCCCGAAGTGCAGCGCCGCATCCTGATCGGCACCTATGTGCTGTCGGCGGGCTTCTACGACGCCTATTTCACCCAGGCATCGAAGGTCCGCACGCTGATCGCGCAGGATTTCGAGAACGCCTTCACGGTCTGCGACCTGCTGCTGACCCCGACGGCGCCGAGCGCGGCGTTTGCCCTCGGGGAAAAGTCGGCCGATCCGCTGGCGATGTACCTCAACGACGTGTTCACCGTGCCTGCCAGCCTTGCCGGCCTGCCGGCGATGAGCGTGCCCGCCGGGCTCGACAGCGCCGGGCTGCCGCTCGGCCTGCAGATCATCGGCAAGCCGCTCGACGAGCAGGGCGTGCTGGGTGCCGGCCTTGCGATCGAGCAGCGCGCCGGGTTCACGGCGCGGCCGGAGCAATGGTGGTAAGATGAGTTGGTTCGCCGACATCCTGATCCAGGAGATCGCCAGCTGGTTCGGCGATCTCGGCAGGAAGCGGCGGGATATGGCGCCGGACCCGGATTTCAGGTCCCGGCACAAGCGAATGAAGCGCTCGCCACGGCGGGCGGAGAAGGTCGGTAAATGAGCGAATCCACGTACCGCATCCAGGGCGAAACCGGCGAATGGGAGGTCGTGATCGGCCTCGAAGTCCACGCCCAGGTCACGTCCAACGCCAAGCTCTTCTCGGGCGCGGCCACTGCGTTCGGCGCAGAGCCGAACAGCCAGGTGAGCCTGATCGACGCGGCGATGCCGGGCATGCTGCCCACGCCGAACCAGGAGTGCATCCGCCAGGCGGTGCGCACCGGCATGGCGATCGGCGCGGTGATCAACAAATGGTCGCGCTTCGACCGCAAGAACTATTTCTACGCCGATCTGCCGCAGGGCTATCAGATCAGCCAGCTCTTCCACCCGCTGGTGGGCGAGGGGCAGATCGAGATCAGCCTGGACGACAAGGACCCCGAGGCCAACGTCAAGACGATCGGCATCGAGCGCATCCATGTCGAGCAGGACGCCGGCAAGCTGATGCACGACCAGCATCCGACGCGCAGCTACGTCGATCTCAACCGCGCCGGCGTGGCGCTGATGGAGATCGTGTCGAAGCCGGACATGCGCTCGCCGCAGGAGGCCGGTGCCTATCTGAGCAAGCTGCGCGCGATTCTGCGCTATGTCGGTTCGTGCGACGGCAACATGGACCAGGGCTCGATGCGCGCCGACGTGAACGTCTCGGTCCGCAAGCCGGGCGCCGAGTTCGGCACCCGCACCGAGACCAAGAATGTCAACTCGGTCCGCTTCGTCATGCAGACGGTGGAGATCGAGGCGCGGCGCCAGGTCGAAGTGCTCGAGGCCGGCGGCAAGATCGTCCAGGAAACCCGCCTGTTCGATCCGGACAAGGGCGAGACCCGGTCGATGCGCTCGAAGGAAGACGCGCACGATTATCGCTACTTCCCCGATCCCGACCTGCTGCCGCTCGAGCTGGACGATGCCTTCCTCGAGGAGTGCCGCGCCAGCCTGCCCGAGCTGCCCGACGCCAAGCGCCGCCGCTATGAGCAGGCGCTGGGGCTGAGCGCGTACAATGCCGCGACGCTGACGGCCGATGCGGACACTGCCCGCTGGTTCGAGGCGCTGCTCGCCGAGGGCGCGCGCATCCAGAAGAAGGGCGAGCAGGAAGTTGCCCGTGCTTCGGCCAACTGGCTACTGTCGGACCTGTATGGCGCGCTCAACCGCCTGAACAAGGACCTCGACACCTCGCCGGTGAGCCCGGAACAGGGCGCCGAGCTGCTGGCGCTGGCCGCCGATGGCACGCTGTCGGGCCCGCTCGCCAAGCAGGTGTTCGAGATCATGCTCGAGACCGGTGATGCGGCGGGGAAGATCGTCGAGGAGCGCGGGCTCAAGCAGACCAGCGACACCGGCGCGATCGAGGCGGTGATCGCGGAGATCCTCGCCAAGAACCCCGGCCAGCTCGAGCAGTATCGCGGCGGCAAGGAAGCGCTGTTCGGCTTCTTCGTCGGCCAGACGATGAAGGCGATGGCGGGCAAGGCCAATCCGGCGGTGGTCAACGAGTTGCTGAAGAAGGCGCTGGCGGGCTGAGTTGCGAAGGGGAAAGCGATGATCACGATCCTTTCGGCATTGCTTTTCCTTTCTCCCGCGCAGGCGGCGGACTGCAGCTATGACCGCGCGGCACTGATCGCGCTCGACCAGGATCGGTTCGACCAGGACCTGGACGGTGGCTGGCGGGCGCTGGCGAATCGGGGCTGCGAGCATGCGGCGGCCGAGGCGATTCGCGACTGGCGCGAGGCGCACAAGGCGGAGCTCTCGACGCTCTTCTGGCATGAGGGGCAGATGCGCGCCAATGCCGGCGAGACCGATGCAGCGATCGGGCTGTTCCAACGGGCGCGTAAGCGCACCGGCGGGGACCAGGGGGGTGCCTGGGCGCTCTATGTCGATGGCAGCATCGCGTTCCTGCGCGGGGACAAGGACGGGCTGGAGGCGGCACGCGCGAAGCTCGCCGCCACGCCCAGGCCTGCCGACTTCGACGAAGTGGCGCGCGACGACAAGGGCAAGCCGATCCTGATGCCGGACGGCAGCCCGTGGCGCATCCAGTGGCCGCTCAACCTGGGCGTGCTCGACTCCCTGCGCCGCTGCTGGGGGCAGACCTACAAACAGGCCTATGCCTGCCCGCGGGCCGCCGCGACGAAACAGGAGGGATCATGATCCGGACGCTGACCGCATGCCTGCTGACCCTGTCGGCGCTTCCGGCCATGGCGCAGACCGCACCGGCCCCGGCGCCCGTTCCGGTGCCGTCGGCGACCCCCGCCAAGCCGCTGCCGCGCGTGGCGCTGACCACCAGTGCCGGGGTAATCACGGTCGAGGTAGACAATGTCCGCGCGCCGATCAGCGGTGGGAATTTCCTGCGCTATGTCGACCAGAAAAGGCTCGATGGCGCGCCCTTCTACCGGGTGGTGAAGGTGCAGGACCATTTCGGCTTCGTGCAGTTCGGCGTGAACGGCGCTCCGGCCAAGGTGCTGCCGCCGATCAAGCATGAGCCGACCACGGTTACCGGCATCAAGCATACCGATTTCACGCTTTCGACCCCGCGCCGCGCGCCGGGGACCGCGCGGGGCGACTTCACCATCCTGCTTGGCGACCAGCCCTCGTTCGATGCCGATCCGAGCAAGCCAGGCGACAATCTGGGCTTCGCGGCCTTCGCCCATGTCGTCGATGGCAAGGATGTGGTCCTCAAGATCTTCGATGCGCCCAACTCGCCCACCGCGACACTGGCCGGCGGCTATTTCAAGGGCGAGATTCCCGCCGCGCAGGTGAAGATCCTCACTGCGCGGCGGGTGGCGCCCTAGTTCGCCGGCCTAGTTCGCCGGCTTGTCGAGATAGAGGTATAGCGCGTCGAACTCGGCGAGCCCTTCCAGCGCACCCCGATCATGGACGGTTACCTTGCCGCCGCGGAAGTCGGCCAGTCCGGCTTCGCGCAGCTCGCGCAGCACGCGATTCACATGCACACCGGTCAGGCCCAGGCACTCGGCGAACTGGTTCTGGGTGATCGGCAGTCGGAAGCTGTTGCCCTCCGCCGCGCCGACCACGAGCAGGCGCGACTGGAGCTCGCACAGCAGGTGTGCCGCGCGCTCGATCGCATTTCGCCGGCCCAGCGACACTTCCCATTCGCGGTGGATGCTCGCGTCGAGGTTGGTCGAGAACCAGAAGGCGCGGGTGAGGCTGGGGAAGCGATTGGTCAGCTCGAGCACGCGGACATGGGGCGCGCGCGCGATCCGGCACGGCGTCAGCGTCATCACATTGTGATCGAGATAGCCGAGCGTGTAGCCGTGCAGGTCGGCGAAATCGCCGGGCACGTGGATATGGGTGATCTGGCGCTGGCCGTCGCTCAGGTCCTTGTACCGCGCGAGCAGGCCGTCGAGCAGCAGAATCGAGCTGTTGAGCCGCTCGCCACGGCGCACGATCACCTGTTCGGCGGCGAAGTCGATCGGACCGATCAGCGCAGCGCGCAGGGCTTCTTCCTCCGGCTCGCCGATTTCGCAGCGCAGCCGGAGCTTTTTCATGTGCTTGTCTATCATGGGCGCCCGGGCGTTACTGCGCGTCCGCGTCTTGGTTCTTGACGTCTCCGGCGGTGCCGCCGACTCCGTCCGAGGCTCCGGCATCCGCCAGCGGCGAATGGCCGTTGCCGCCTTCGCCGCGCTTCACGGCATCGGCGCGCGCCTCGACGATCTGCTGGAGATCGGAGCGCGGGTCGTCACGATTGCTGTCGTTCATCCTCTCTCTCCTTGTTCTATGCGATGGGCTGGCCCGGCGCCGGGACCGTCGGGGTGGACGGCTGGGGCGAGGGCACGTCGATGTCCGGCGCCGGGGGATCGAGTTCCGGCGGCGGGCTGATCGGCTGGCCCGGTTGCGGCGCGGACGGCTGCTCGGGGGGCGGCACGGTCGGCTGGACAGGGGGCTCAACGGGCACGTTCGGTCTCCTTGTTTCGCCTGACCAACGCTTCGTGTCGCGATGAAGTTTCTTGCGCCCTTGCGATGAAGCCCCTGACTGCTATAGAGCCCGCCGACCGGCGGTGCCCTGTGCGGGCGTGGCGGAACTGGTAGACGCGCCAGATTTAGGTTCTGGTATCGAAAGGTGTGGGGGTTCGAGTCCCTTCGCCCGCACCAGCATCGCCGCTCGTTTCCCGCGTCACCGGACGCCGCGACTCCTTTTCTTGAAGTTTGGAAGCCTGAGAAAAATGCAGACTGTCGAGACGTTGAACGAGGGCCTGAAGCGCGCCTACACGCTCAAGATCACTGCCAAGGACATCGACAAGAAGGTCGATGCCGAGGTCAAGCGGGTTGCTCCGCAGGTGCGCATGCCGGGCTTCCGCCCGGGCAAGGTGCCGACCAACCTGATCCGCAAGATGCATGGCGAGGCGATTGCCCAGGACGCGCTCAACAGCTCGATCCAGGAAGGCGTGCAGAAGCTGATCGCCGACAACAAGCTGCGCCCGGCCGTGTCGCCGTCGGTGAGCCTGGAAGGCGAGTATGCGCCGGGTGGCGACGCCGAGATCAAGGTCGAGCTGGAAGTCCTGCCGGACGTCCCGACTCCTTCGATCGACGGCCTGAAGCTCGAGCGCCTGACCGTTCCGGTCAGCGACGAGGAAGTGAACGAGCAGCTCAAGCAGCTCGCCGGCCAGCAGAAGGCGTGGACCGACGCCCCGGCCAAGCACAAGGCCGCCACCGGCGACCAGGTGACCATGGACTTCGTCGGCACCGTCGACGGCGTCGCCTTTGACGGCGGCACCGGCGAGGGCATGTCGGTCGAGATCGGCACCGGCCGCCTGATCCCGGGCTTCGAGGACCAGCTCGTCGGCGTGAAGGCCGGCGACGAGAAGACGATCGACGTCACGTTCCCGGCCGATTATGGCGTGGCCGACCTGGCCGACAAGCCGGCGCAGTTCGCGCTCAAGATCACCGCGGTGAAGACCGCCGGCGATACCGAGATCAACGACGACTTCGCCAAGACGCTCGGCCTGCAGAGCCTCGAGCAGCTCACCGGCCTGCTCAAGGGCCAGCTCGAGCAGCAGCTGGGCGGCCTGACCCGCACCTATATGAAGCGCAAGCTGCTCGACCAGCTGGCCGCCGGCCATGACTTCGAGGTTCCGCCCTCGATGGTCGAGGCTGAGTTCGACCAGATCTGGCACCAGCTCCAGCACGAAGCCGAGCATGAGGCCGATCCGGCCGCTGCCAAGGCCGAGCTGGACGCCGAGCGCGAGGACTATGTGAAGATCGCCGAGCGCCGCGTGCGCCTGGGTCTTCTCCTGTCGGAGATCGGCACCGCCAACGGCGTCGAAGTCACCCCGAACGAGATGAACCAGCTGATCGCCCAGGCTGCCGCCCAGTACAGCCCGAACGATCGCGAGCGCTTCTACCAGTATGTCCGCAACGAGCCGATGGCCGCCGCCCAGCTGCGCGCGCCGCTGTTCGAGGACAAGGTGGTCGACTTCCTGTTCGACAAGGCCGAGATCTCGGATCGCGAAGTGACTCGCGAGGAGCTGGAAGCCGCGATCGAGAGCGATGACGGCTTCGACACCGGCACGCACACCCACGACCACGACAACCACAAGCCGCGCAAGTCGAAGAAGGCCGACGAAGGCGAGAAGGCCGAGAAGAAGCCGGCCAAGGCCAAGAAGGCCGACGCCGAGCCGGCTGCGGAAGCCGAGGCCGAGCCGGCCAAGAAGCCGGCCGCCAAGAAGGCACCGGCCAAGAAGGCCGAAGCGGCCGAGGGCGAGGCTGAAGCCAAGCCCGCCAAGAAGGCTCCGGCGAAGAAGAAGGCCGACTAAGGCTTTCCGCTTTGTACAAGTTCAGGCCCTCGCTCCTCGCGGAGCGGGGGCCTTTTCCTTGCGCCGCAGATTGCTGTCGAAACGCAGCCATTTCCGCCTTATGGCTGGCGCATGACCATGCCCAAAGTCGCCGTTCTCCTGCCCTGCTACAATGAAGAAGCCGCGATCGCCCAGACGATCGAGGGGTTCCGCAAGGCGCTGCCGGACGCGACCATCTATGTCTATGACAACAACAGCCGCGACCGGACGATCGACGTCGCGCGGGCGGCGGGCGCGGTGGTGCGCAGCGAGCGGATGCAGGGCAAGGGCAATGTCGTCCGCCGGATGTTCGCCGATGTCGATGCCGACATCTATGTGATGGCCGATGGCGATGCGACCTATGACCCGGCCTCGGCTGCAGCGATGGTCGCGCGCGTGGCGGAAGAGGGGCTCGACATGATCGTCGGCACCCGCGTCCACGAGGCGGCGGAGGCGTATCGCCGCGGGCACGTGCTCGGCAACCGGATGATGACCGGCATCCTCGCCAGCCTGTTCGGTCGCAGCTTTACCGATATCTTCTCGGGCTACCGCGTCTTCTCGCGCCGCTTCGTGAAGAGCTTCCCGGTGCTCTCCGCCGGCTTCGAGATCGAGACCGAGATCAGCGTGCATGCGCTCGAGCTGAAGATGCCCGTCGGTGAGGTCGAGACCCGCTATTTCGCCCGGCTCGAAGGTTCCGAATCGAAGCTCAACACCTATCGCGACGGCTGGCGCATCCTGAAGACGATCGCGGTGCTCTACCGGATCGAGCGGCCGATGCTGTTCTTCGGCTGGATCGCCGCGCTGTTCGCGCTGCTGGCGATCGGGATGAGCATTCCGCTCGCTTTCACCTGGTTCGAGACCGGGCTGGTGCCGCGTTTCCCGACTGCGATCCTCGCGACGGGGCTGATGATCCTGGCGTTCCTCAACCTGTTTACCGGGCTGATTCTCGATACGGTGGTGCGGGGGCGGCGCGAGATGCGGCGGCTGGCATATCTGGCGCAGCCCGGGCCGCTGAAATAAGATCCGTCATCCCGGCGAAAGCCGGGATCTCAGGCGATGGCGGGTAAGGAGCCGCCTGAGATCCCGGCTTTCGCCGGGATGACGGTTACTGGATCAACCCCAGCTCGATCAGGCTCTTCGCGGATGCGAGGATCGCCTCCTCGTTGCTCCGAGGCTGCCAGCCGAGCAGCTTGCGCGCCTTGGCGTTGCTGGCGTTGGACTGGATGCCGAGGCGGGGTGCCGCCTCGCGGGCCATCGGGTTGAAGATCGCCATGATCCGCACCAGCCAGCTCGGCACGCGGCGGCGGGTGATGCGGGCACCGGCAGGGCCTAGGTTGGCGCGCAGCACATCCGCCATCTGCGGAATCGACATCGCCGGGCCGGCGACTGCGAGGAAGCGCTCGCCCGAAGCATCGGCATGGGTCATCGCCTCGATCTGCAGGCTCGCGACGTCGCGGACATCGACGACGCCGAACCACAGGTCGGGCAGGCCGGGCATCTTGCCCTCGATCATCGACTTCACCAGCCAGATCGAGGTGGAGAGGTCGTCGTTGAGCGCCGGGCCGAAGATGCCGACCGGATTGACCACCGCCAGCTCCAGCCCCTTGCCCTCGGCCGCGACGAAGTCCCAGGCGGCGCGCTCGGCGAGCGTCTTGGATTTCATATAGGGCTGGACGGCGGGGCCGTTCACATCGGTCCAGTCCGCTTCGCTATAGTCACCGGAGCGGTTGCCATGGCCATAGCCGATCGCGGCGAAGCTGGAGGTGACGACGACGCGCTTCACGCCCGCCGCATGGGCTGCGCGCAGAACATGGAGGGTGCCATCCACCGCCGGGCGGATCAGCTCCTGCTCGTCTTCGGGCTGGCTCTGCGGAAAGGGCGAGGCGACGTGCTGGACATAGTCGCAGCCGGCCACGGCCTCGGCCCAGCCTTCGTCCTTCTCCAGATCGGCGGCGAAGAAGCTGAGGCGGCTGGTATCGGCGCCTGCCTTTTCGAGCGTGGCGCGGACCTGCGGCTCGCGGGCGAGGTTGCGGACGGTGGTGCGGACATTGTGCCCCGCCGCCAGCAGCTGGAGGATGACATGGCTGCCCACAAAGCCGGAGCCGCCGGTGACCAGGATCGTGTGCGTCGTCATTGCGCCATCATGGGTATGCGCCCGCGCGCCTGCAAGCGGGCGAAGATTCCGACGAGCAGACCGGCGGCAAGAAAGGCGAGCAGCGGCCAGACGGCATAGGCGTATCGGGGCACGGGCTGGACGAGCGCATAGGGCAGGCCGGCGAGCGCGATGTAGAGCGCGAACAGCCCGTGGAAGCGCCGGCGCCGGATCAGGCCGGCGAGCAGGCCGGCCAGGCCCAGCGCGGCGACCAGCCGGATCATGTCGATCCGCAGCGTGGGAAATGCCTCCCAGTTGGTCAGCGCGCCTTGCCAGCGATCGGGGAAGTAGAATTGGCGATAGTGCCGCAGCGCCAGCCGGGCGAAGTCGAGCGGGTTGGCGCGAATCCAGGCGCCGGTTTCCCGGGCAAGCGCGCGCGAATACGCGACTTCGCCGCCGGCGGCGCGCAGCCGCGCCTGGGTCGCTTCATTGTCGTTGGGGTGGATCGCCTGCATCCGCGCCTGCGATTCGGCGAGCGGATCGGCGGGATCGAGCGCGCCGGGATAATTGGCGAGCGCCATTTCCAGCCCGACATTGTCGCGCAGCAGGATCGGGCTACCCATCACCTGCGCGTTGCGCAGCACCCAAGGCGCGAGGACCAGCGCCAGTGCCGCTGCGGCGGTGGCGGCGAACGCGAGGGCGCGTGGGAAGGGCAGGCGGCGCAGCGCGAGCCACGCCCAGCAGGCATCGACGGCGAGCCCGGTGGTGGGGCTGACGAAGAAGGTCGCGGCTGACAGCGCGGCGCCAACCAGCAGCGGCTGGCCCGCGATCGTCTCGCGCTGGTCCAGTGTGACGATCAGCCAGAGATTGGCGAGCGCGAGCAGCGTGGCGAGCCCGCCTTCCCAGACACGGAAGTCCGCCGCTTCCTGCACGATATGGCCGGGCACCAGGCAGAGCAGCGCAAGCCCGCCGATCAGCGCGGCAGGCTGCCAGCCGGCCCGTTCGAACAGCTTGCGGGCAAGCAGCCAGGTCGCGCCGAGCAGGGCGAGCGTCCACAGGCTGAGGATCAGGCTGGCCGCCGCCGAATCGCCGAACACATGCTCCACCGCGGCGGCGCCGACGATTGTCGTGGGCATCAGATGCGCGGTCGGGCCGGTGCCCGGTCCGAAGGCGTCGGCGAGCGTGCTGGTGCGCGCAAGGGCGGTGACGGCGCTGCTTGCCTCGCCCAGGTCGAACGGCGCGAGCAGGCCGCGCACCAGCACCAGCCACCCGAGGCGGATCGCCAACCCGGCCATCACCAGCCAGGTCGCCACGTCACGCGTCGTCATGCGCGCGCTTCCTGCTTCGTCTCCGCTGATGCCGTGTCTCCCCTGGCCGGTGCCGGACCCGCTTGTCACAGACTAACCATAACCAAGGCTTGAACTCCGCTCGTCAAGCGCCGATGTTGCAGCGGGCAAACAGACATAATGAGACATTCACCCATGCATCCGCTTTCCGGTCAGATGACCATCGACCCCGTTACCGGCGGTCTCGTTCCCATCGTCATCGAGCAGTCGAGCCGCGGCGAGCGCAGCTTCGACATCTATTCGCGCCTGCTGCGCGAGCGAATCGTTTTCGTGACCGGCCCGGTCGAGGACCATATGGCCTCGCTCATCACTGCCCAGCTGCTCTTCCTCGAGTCCGAGAACCCGAAGAAGGACATCTGGATGTACATCAACTCGCCGGGTGGCGTGGTGACCGCCGGCATGGCGATCCACGACACCATGCAGTATATCCGTCCGCGCGTCGGCACGGTCTGCATCGGCCAGGCTGCCTCGATGGGCTCGTTCCTGCTCGCAGCCGGTGAGCCGGGCCTGCGCGTGGCGCTGACCAATGCCCGCATCATGATCCACCAGCCCTCGGGCGGTGCGCAGGGCATGGCGTCGGACATCGAGATCCAGGCCAAGGAAATCCTGCGCATCAAGCGCCGGATGAACGACCTGTACGTGAAGTACACGGGCAAGTCGCTCGATGAGATCGAGCGTGCGATGGACCGTGACACCTTCCTCGAGGCCGACGAGGCCAAGGCTTTCGGCCTGGTCGACGAGGTTTACGAGAAGCGGCCGATGCCGACGGATGGTGAGGCTCCGGCAGCCTGATCCGTCAGTAGGTACTTAAGGAGTCTGGCGTAATAGCCAGATTCCAGTTTGCCGGATAATCTCCCGCGTGTAGGATAGCGGGTGGCGTAACGTGCGCGCGACGCACGAAGGATGGAATTGAATGACCAAGCTTAGCGGCGGAGACTCGAAGAGCACGCTCTATTGCTCGTTCTGCGGCAAGTCGCAGCACGAAGTGCGCAAGCTCATCGCAGGACCCACCGTGTTCATCTGCGACGAGTGCGTGGAGCTCTGTAACGATATCATTCGGGAAGAGACCAAGTCCGCGCTCGTCAGCAAGAAGGACGGCGGGGTTCCGACGCCGCAGGAGATCTGCGACGTCCTCGATGACTATGTGATCGGCCAGAAGCGCGCCAAGCGCGTGCTGTCGGTGGCGGTGCACAACCACTACAAGCGGCTGAACCACGGCGCCAAGGGCGCGGACGTCGAGCTTTCCAAGTCGAACATCCTGCTCGTCGGCCCGACGGGCTGCGGCAAGACGCTGCTGGCCCAGACGCTGGCGCGCATCCTCGACGTGCCCTTCACCATGGCGGATGCCACCACGCTCACCGAAGCCGGCTATGTCGGCGAGGACGTGGAGAACATCATCCTCAAGCTGCTCCAGGCTTCCGACTATAATGTCGAGCGGGCGCAGCGCGGCATCGTCTACATCGACGAGATCGACAAGATCAGCCGCAAGGCCGAGAACCCGTCGATCACGCGCGACGTGTCGGGCGAGGGCGTGCAGCAGGCACTGCTCAAGCTGATGGAAGGCACGACGGCTTCGGTTCCGCCGCAGGGCGGCCGCAAGCACCCGCAGCAGGAATTCCTGCAGGTGGACACGACCAACATCCTGTTCATCTGCGGCGGTGCCTTCTCGGGCCTCGAGAAGATCATCGGCGATCGCCTGCAGGGCAAATCGATCGGCTTCGGCGCGCATGTCGCCTCGCCGGACGAGCGCCGCACGGGCGAGATGCTCAAGCAGGTCGAGCCGGAGGATCTCCTCAAGTTCGGCCTGATCCCCGAGTTCGTCGGCCGTCTGCCGGTCATCGCGACGCTCGAGGACCTCGATGTCGAGGCGCTGATAAAGATCCTCACCGAGCCGAAGAACGCGCTGGTCAAGCAGTACCAGAAGCTGTTCGACATGGAGGGTGTGAAGCTCGGCTTCAACGATGACGCGCTTACCGCCGTCTCGAAGAAGGCGATCGAGCGCAAGACGGGCGCACGCGGCCTCCGCTCGATCCTGGAGGGCATCCTGCTCGACACGATGTTCGACCTGCCGTCGATGGACGGGGTGGACGAAGTCGTGGTCGACAAGGACGTGGTCGCCGGTACCAAGGAGCCGGTCCGCGTCTATGCCAAGAAGGAAAAGGCGGGCTGAGCGTAGCACGCTAGCTCCGGCTGGAATTTGGAAGGCCCTTTCCGCGAGAGCGGGGAGGGCCTTCTGCTTTCTACCTTCCCGTTCCCCCGCGAAAGCCGGGGCCCAGGGTTTCTCCGCCGGCTCGCTTGTGACCCTGGGCCCCGGCTTTCGCCGGGGAACTTGTACTCTCTGTGCGATGCGCCATCATGCGGCCCAATGGCGATCGGGGGCACGCTTTGACCAGCACGGACGCGCATGCCCGGCGCCGCAACGTTCGTTTCTGGCATGCCTTCATCTGGCTGCTGGTCGGCGCGGTGAGCTATGCGGTGGCGCTGGCGGTCGCCGTGCTGCTCTATCCCGATCCCAAGGACGTGCTGGCGCCGGTGATCGGGCCCAGCCTGTATCTCACGCCGTTGTTCGGCATGCCCTATCTGTTCGCCAGCGCCCGGCAGCGCGGCTGGGTGCGAAGGGTGGTCTATTTTTCCGCGGTGCTGACTTGCGCGCATGTCGCGGCCAACTATCTCGCGTGGCGGCATGCGATGCTGAGTTACTCGTTCGAGCCGGGCACCCAGACCTGGGTGCGTGACCTGGGCACCGGGGCGGTGGGTGGCTTTGCCGGCGGCGTGCTGGCGCTGATGCTGCTGGTGCCGCTGCGCCTGGCGCCGTTCACCGCCGCGAGCCGGGCGATCATCCTGTTCGGGATCGCGGCGCTGGCGGTCTTGGGGGCATTGGGCATGGCCGAGGGGCTGCAGCTGACCAACGCGCTCGAATATCAACTCAAGTCCTCGCGCTTCGTCTTCTGGTTCGAGTGCGTGCATCTGCCCTGGCAGGCCTGTCTGGCGTTTTTCCTCGCCTGGCTGATGCGGCTCGGGCGGCGGGCCTAGTTGGCGTGATAATGGTGGAGAAGGAAGCGATTCCACCCGCGTTTCGTGCGGCTCTCCACCGCAAAGTCGAATCCCTCCCCCAAGCCGGGCCAATATGCAAAGCGCGCCAGCCCGGCCGGCATCTCCGCTTCGAAGGCGATGGCTTCCGGATGGATATCGCTGGCGTCGGCGAGCTTGCCCTGTGATCGCTTGCCGTCCGAAGTGAACGACCAGAAGGCAAGGGTGCCGTCACTGTCCTTGCCGAACAGCGCCATCTCCTCATAGCCCATGCCGCTCCACTGCGCGTCGAGCCGGATAAAGGCGCCATTCCAGATTCGCTCGAAACGGCGGCTGCAATTGGCCTGGCTCGCGGGTTCGGGGCCGCCCGGCCGTGCGGTCCAGCTGCCGATCAGCGGCGCGAGTGCGCCCAATGCGCCACGACCCTTTTTCCAGCCGTTCATCCCTGCTTCCGCATCAACAGGGTGTAGATTGCCAGGGCGATCGCCAGGCCGATGAACCAGGCCCAGGTATAGATCGCCATCCACAGCGCCCCTGCCGAGAAGATCGAAGGCACGGCGGTGGCCAGGAAGCCGGGCAGGTTGGGCAGCAGGCCGGCCGCAAAGGCAATCAATGCCGCCGGGTTCCAGCCGCCGCGATAGCGATAGGCGCCGTCGGCGCGGTAGAGATCCGGGACCACCAGCTCGGTGTGCCGGATCAGCCAATAGTCGGCGATGAGGATGCCGGCGATCGGGCCGAGCAGCGCTGAATAGCCGGTAAGCCAGACGAAGATGTAGCCGCCGCTGGAGGCAAGCAGCTTCCAGGGCATCATCAGGATCGCAATGGTCGCGGTGATCATGCCGCCAGCGCGGTAGTTCACCTTCGACGGCCAGACCGATGAGAAGTCGTAGGAAGCGGAAACAAGGTTCGCGGCGATGTTGCACGAGATCGTGTCGATGCTGATCACCAGGAGGCCGAGCAGCACCAAGGGCCCCTCGAATCGGCCGGCGAGCGCGACCGGGTCCCAGATCGCCTCGCCATAGATGGTCACGGTCGCGCTGGTGGTGATGACGCTGGCGAGCGCGATCAGGCCCATCATCGGCGGCAGGCCGATCGACTGGCCGATCAACTGGTCGCGCTGGGAGCGGGCGAAACGGGTGAAGTCCGGAATGTTGAGCGCCAGCGTTGCCCAATAGCCGACCATTGCGGTGAGTGCAGGCCAGAACACCGTCCAGAACTGGCCCTGCCTCGCACCGCCGGGAGCAAAGGCCGACGGTGCGTTGAAGATCGGGCCTAGCCCGCCTGCGGCGTCCACGGCCCACCAGACCAGAGCGATGCAGACCAGGATCTTCACCGGTGCCGTCCAGGTCTCGAGCCGACGGATGGTCAGCAGACCCTTGCGCACGAAGAAAAGCTGGAATGACCAGAAGGCAAGGAAGGCGATCAGCTGGCCGATTCCGATGCCGAGCAGCGGTAGCTGAGCGCCGCGAAGGTCGCTGCCGAGTGCCACGCCGAGCAGGGTGAGCAGTGCTTCGCCACCGATCCAGGTCTGGATGCCGTACCAACCGCAGGCGACCAGAGCGCGGGCAAGGGCAGGAAGCCGCGCGCCGGCGGTGCCGAACGATGCGCGGACCAGCACCGCATAGGGAATGCCGTAGCGGGCGCCGGCATGGCCGATCAGCAGCATCGGAATGAGGACGACAACATTGCCGAGCAATACCGTCAGCGCGGCCTGGGCTGCGGACATGCCTTGCTCGACGAGCCCGGCTGCGAGCATCCATGCCGGCACCGCGACGATCATCCCGATCCACAGCGCGGCATAGTGATACCAGGCCCAGTTGCGCTGTTCCGGCCCGGTGGGCGCAAGGTCGCTATTCCAGAGCTTCTCGTCCGCCACGCTTCCCCCCGAAATGCCGGCTCCAACGCGCTGGAATGTCGCCCGATCTTCGCTGCGCTGCAAGATCGACTTTTGTTGACGCGACTCAAGATGAGGCGCACCCTCGCTGTATTAGCCGGATAAAGGAGTTGTCCTATGTCTGATGCTGCAATCCTCGCGGACGAAGACCCCCGCGAGTATCATTCGTCGTTCAATCTTGCGCTCGATTCCGCTGCGGGCACGGCTTTCAAATGGCTCGTCCTTGGCCATCTGTTCTTCATAGCGGCGTTGTGCGTGCTCACCTTGGCGAATGTCGCCAACGGAGCGGTGTGGATCACGCCGTTGCTTACCTTGCCCCTCGTCTGGGCCGGGCGAGGCCACAAGCTGATGATGAAGATCGCCGTGCTGATCGTCGGGCTCACCTTCGCACATTGGGCGGCCGCCCAATTGGCGAACCAGGTCAGCCTGTCGACCGATCCGATGCGGTTCGGCCTGATCGGCGGCGGTGTCGGCTCCGGGTTGGCGCTGCTGTTCGTGCTGGGCAGCGGACTTGGCCGGCCGGGGATCGCCACGGCAATCTTCGCGGTGTTCGGCACTGCGTTGCTTGCGGGCCTCGGCGCGCTGGTCGTCTATCTCTACATGACGACCGTTACGGCAAACCAGGGCTTCCCCGGCGACTGGCTCCAGTTGCTCAAGATCTATGTGCCCTGGCAGATCGCCTTCGGCTTCGTACTGGCCAAGGTGCTGCGGCCCGATGGCGGGCTGATCGAGGAGTAACCTTCCCCGGGCTCAGAGGAGCCCGGGTACGAAGCGCTTCACGCGCGCGGCATAGGCGTCATAGTCGGCGCCGAACTGTGCGCGGAGAAGCGCTTCTTCGCGCCGCACGCGCATCCAGGTCCCGATCCAGTAGAGCGGCACCGCGATCAGCAGGCCGCGCCAATGGCCGAGCGCCAGCGCCATGACGAGGATCCAGGCGAACAGTGCGACGTAGATCGGGTTGCGGATCACCGCGAAGGGCCCCCAGGTCACGAGTTGGTGATCGTCGCGGGTGCGCGCGAAGATCGCCCAGTTGCGGCCCATCGCCCGCGAGGAGGCGAAGAACAGCGCCAGCACGGCGCCGGCAAGCAGCAGTACCGCGATCCCTTCGGCGATCGCGGCGCCGTCCGGCGCCCCGAGGATCAGCTTGAGCGGACCAAATCCCACCGCGAAAAAGGCGAGCCCCTGTACCGCTACGCCCAGCATCGAGCCCGAATCGCGTTCGCTGGTGACCTCGCTGCCCGCTGGACCGCGCCTGGCCTTCGCAATCAGCAGCATCACGATCCAGACGAGCAGGCTGCCGGACAGGATGGCGACCGCATAGACACTGGTGGGCTCGGGATGGACCAGTCCGATCATCGATCACCTCCGATAGGCGTAGCGCTGAAACGCATCGACCGCGGCCGAATATTTGAGGATGCGCGAATCCGGATCGACGATGACATGCGCCCCGGCGGGCACGGTCAGCGTCGCGGTGCCGCCCGGCATCTCGACCTTCTTCACCTTGCCGTCGATCGACACTTCCACCGGCAGCGGGAAGGGCTTGTTGTTCTGCACTTCCCACTTGAGCGTCAAGCTATCGCCCTGGCGCTGCTCGACCAGCTTCGGCAGTTGGGCCTGGTAGAGATAGACGTCGAAGAACCATTGCAGGTCCTGGCCGGTCACCTGTTTCACATAGCCGATGAACTCGGGTGTAGTCGCGAAGCGCGGCTTGAAATTGCCGGGCTTGGGATCGGTCCGGCCATAGACAAGCAGGCGCGTGGCATCGAGGAACTTGTCGTCGCCGATCAGGTTGCGCAGCGTGTGGAGGATCCAGGCGCCCTTGACGTAGATGTCCTGGCCCGGTCCGCCATTGTCCTCTTCATAGACCTGCTCCTCGGTGCGGATCTGGCCCGAGACGATCGGCGCGTGGTTGGTGATCGAGAGGCGGAAATCCTCCATCATGATCGCATAGCGCGCCTCGCCCTCGCGCCAGCGGCCATAGAGCGGCTGCATGTACTGGGCGAAGCCCTCGTGCAGCCAGTAATCGTCCCAATTGCCGGCCGACATCTGGTTGCCGAACCATTCATGGCCGAGCTCGTGCTGGAAGATCTCGTCAAAGCCCGACGGGTATTGCTTGTAGTTGTTGCCGTAGGCGTTGATCGTCTGGTGCTCCATGCCGAGATGCGGGGTCTCAGCGACGCCCACCTTCTCGTCACCCCAGGGATAGGGGCCGATCACGCTCTCATAGAAGTCGAGCGACGGCGCGAACTCGTCGAACAGCTTCTTGGCCTTCTCGTCGCGGCCCGGCAGATACCAATATTGCATCGGGATCGTATTGCCGAAGCGGCTCTTATAGTCCGCCTGGAGCAGCTTGTAGGGCGCGATCTGCAGCGTCACCGAATAGGGATTGGGGCTGCGCGCGGACCAGTTCCAGGTCGAGCGGCCATCGGCAAGCTCGTCCACCTTCACCAGCTTGCCGTTGCCGGCGGCCTTCAGCCCCTTGGGCACCGTGATGTGCAGGTCGACCGTGTCCGGCTCGCCGCGCGGGAAATCGAGGCAGGGCCAGAACAGGTCGCAGCCATAGCCTTCGGCGGTGCTTGCGATCCAGGGCTGGCGGTCCGCCCCCGGCGTCTTCGCCCAGACCATGCCGTCATCCCAGGGCGCGCGCACGGCGACGTGCGGCGTGCCGCCATAGGTGATCTTCACTACCACCTTGCCGCCGGCCTTGAGCGGGTGGGGCAGGGTGACGGTGAGCCGCCCTTCCGGATTGCTCCAGTCCGCGGCGGTCAGCGCCTTGCCGTCCACGCTCACCGCGCTGACCGGCAGGTTCTTGTCGAGATCGATCTGCAGCGCCTTCTGGGCAATCGCGCTGGTGATGGTCAGCGTGCCGGTACCTTCGATGCGCTGCTTGTCGGGAAACACCTCGATTGCGAGATCGGCATGGTCGAGGTGCAGCGCGGCGCGCTCCGGACTGATCGGGCCGCCCGATTCCTGCGTGGTCGGGGTGATCGGCGGCTCGCCGGGCTTGATCGTCTGCGCGCCCGCGGAAGTGGTGACAAGCGCCAGCGTGGAGGCGGCGAGGAACAGGGACGTACGGATGAGAGCCTCCTTCAGGCGAGTTCGACGTCAAAGGCGTCGATCCGGAGATCAAAATCAAATGCTTTTTGCAGCACCTGGATGCGGGCAGGCCACGCGATCCTGTTTGGCGAGCGCACGCGACCCTCGAAGATCAGCTTCTCTTCGATCGTCGGGCCTCCGTCGGGAGAATCGACCTGATAGGTGCCTGTAGCAGGGCGGCCGTCGGCGCCCAGCGTGAAGCGGATATCGGGGAATCCCTCTCTCTGTGCGATCACATCGTTACCTTCGGCGCGCAATCGTGCGCCGACGAGAAGCAGATAGCCGTAGATGCCGAATTGCTGCAGCTCGTGCAGCGCCTGGGGAGCGGGCAGGGGAGTCCGCTTTCCGGCCTGTTCCACGAACCCGCCGCTCGGTTCGACCGTCATCGTCCTGGCAGTCCAGGAGCCGTGCAGGGGCAACCAGCTACGGGAAATCGCCTGGCCAAAGGGAGTAACTCTCGTCTCGACCGCGATTTCCACAGGATTGTCCCGCATGCCAGTGTAGATGGTTGCTCGGCCATCCCACTTTAACACCCTGACGCGGCTCAATAATTTTCGTCCGCCCAGTGCTTCGATCGCCTGTTCGGCCAGGTCGGGGGCAGGAAAAATGCTTGCCCGTGCCGCAATGGGAAGCAACACTCCGCATCCTAAGAGCGTTCGCCGATTGATGCGGGCTCCGCGGCCACCATATAATGGAGGATAGGAGCCCTGTACGGGCTCAGGAGTATTCATGAAGCAGTCCTACCCCGTTCTTCCCCTTCGGGACATTGTCGTCTTCCCGCACATGATCGTGCCGCTGTTCGTGGGCCGCGACAAGTCGGTCGCCGCGCTCGAGGCAGCGATGGCCGACGACAAGGAGATCTTCCTCGTCGCCCAGCTCGATCCGGCAGAGGATGATCCCGGCCGCGAAGACCTGTACGATACCGGCGTCTCCGCCGAAGTCCTCCAGCTGCTCAAGCTGCCCGACGGCACCGTGCGCGTGCTCGTCGCCGGCAAGGAGCGCGGCTCGCTTGTTACCATGCAGGAAGGCGGCGCCTTCCTGACTGCCGAGGTCGCGCCGATCGACGACGATGCCGTCGAAGGTAGCGAGATCCAGGCACTGATGCGTTCGGTCGTCGACCAGTTCGAGAACTACGCCAAGCTCAACCGCAAGCTGCCGGCCGAGACCGCCGTGCAGCTCGGTGAGCTGGAGGACGCCTCGCGCCTGGCCGACGCGGTTGCCGCCAACATTGCCGTCAAGGTTTCCGACAAGCAGTCGCTGCTGGTCGAGACCAATCCGATGAAGCGCCTCGAGATGGTGTTCGCCTTCATGGAAGGCGAGCTCGGCGTGCTGCAGGTCGAGAAGAAGATCCGCAGCCGCGTGAAGCGCCAGATGGAGAAGACGCAGCGCGAATATTACCTCAACGAACAGCTCAAGGCGATCCAGCGCGAGTTGGGCAATGAGGGCGAGGAAGGCGATGGCGACGAAGTCGCCGAGCTGACGCAGAAGATCGCAACTCTCAAGCTGTCGAAGGAAGCGCGCACCAAGGCCCAGTCGGAGCTCAAGAAGCTCAAGACCATGGCGCCGATGAGCGCCGAGGCGACGGTGGTGCGCAACTATCTCGACGTGCTGCTGGGCCTGCCCTGGGGCAAGAAGTCGAAGCTCAAGAAGGACATCGCCGAGGCGCAGGGCGTGCTTGACGAGGACCATTATGCGCTCGAGAAGGTCAAGGACCGGATCGTCGAGTATCTCGCGGTCCAGGCGCGCACCAACAAGCTGAAGGGGCCGATCCTGTGCCTCGTCGGCCCGCCGGGCGTCGGCAAGACCTCGCTGGGCAAGAGCATCGCCAAGGCGACCGGGCGCGAGTTCATCCGTCAGTCGCTGGGCGGCGTGCGCGACGAGGCCGAGATCCGTGGCCACCGCCGCACCTATATCGGCTCGCTGCCGGGCAAGATCGTCACCAACCTGAAGAAGGCCGGTACGTCGAACCCGCTGTTCCTGCTCGACGAGATCGACAAGCTTGGCCAGGATTTCCGCGGCGATCCCGCCTCGGCGCTGCTCGAGGTCCTCGATCCGGAGCAGAACAACAAGTTCAACGATCACTATCTGGAGATCGACATCGATCTTTCGGACGTGATGTTCGTGTGCACCGCGAACTCGCTGAACCTGCCGCAGCCGCTGCTCGACCGCATGGAGATCATCCGCCTTGAAGGTTATACCGAGGACGAGAAGGTCGAGATTGCCGAGCGGCACCTCATCGAGAAGCAGATCGAGGCGCATGGGCTAAAGGAAGGTGAGTTCACCCTCACGCCTGAAGGCCTGCGCAAGCTGATCCAGCAGTACACCCGCGAGGCGGGCGTGCGTACGCTGGAGCGGGAGATCGCCAAGCTCGCCCGCAAGGCCCTGCGCAAGATCCTGGAAGGCAAGGCCGAGAGCGTGACGATCACGCCGGAGAACCTCCACGAGTTCGCCGGGGTGCAGAAGTATCGTCACGATATGGGCGAGGAAGAGAACCAGATCGGTGCGGTTACCGGCCTGGCCTGGACCGAGGTGGGCGGCGAACTGCTGACCATCGAGAGTGTCACCGTGCCCGGCAAGGGTGCGATCAAGACGACCGGCAAGCTGGGCGACGTGATGAAGGAATCGGTCGAGGCCGCATTCAGCTTCGTCAAGGCGCGCAGCCCGGTCTATGGGATCAAGCCGAGCCTGCTCCAGCGCAAGGACATCCATGTCCACCTGCCGGAAGGCGCGGTGCCGAAGGACGGTCCGTCCGCCGGCATCGGCCTGGTCACCGCGATTGTCTCGACGCTCACCGGCGTGTCGGTGCGCAAGGACATCGCGATGACGGGCGAGGTCACGCTGCGCGGCCGCGTACTGCCGATCGGCGGTCTCAAGGAAAAGCTGCTTGCGGCGCTGCGGGGGGGCATCAAGACGGTGCTGATCCCTGACGAGAACCAGAAGGACCTCGCCGAGATTCCGCAGAACATCCGTGACGGGCTGGAGATCGTGCCGGTCAAGCATGTCGACGAGGTGCTGCGCCTGGCGCTCACCGAGCCGCTTACGCCGATCGACTGGACCGAAGCCGATGAACTGGCCACCCAGCCACCGGCTGCTCCCACCGGAATGGGGGACCCCCTGCATCATTGATGCAGGGCAACCCCAGCCGTTCGCTGACCGTAACCTTTTCGTCACTTCGAGGGAAAAGCGGGCCGAAACGTTTTGACAGCCCGGGCGGCGGCGTGCTGACGTGATAGCTCGGCCTGCCGCCGCGACTCACGTATTTGTGCGAATTTCATGAGGGGGAAAGTCACGAAATGAACAAGCAAGAGCTGATCGGACAGGTCGCCGATACCTCGGGCCTTGGTAAGGGCGATGCGAGCAAGGCTGTAGAGGCCGTGTTCGATGCCATCCAGGCCGCGCTCAAGAAGGGCGATGAGGTTCGCCTGGTCGGCTTTGGCACCTTCTCGGTCAGCAAGCGCAAGGCGTCGACGGGCCGCAACCCGCGTACGCGCGAGCCGATGACCATCAAGGCGTCGAACCAGCCCAAGTTCAAGGCGGGCAAGGGCCTCAAGGACGCAGTCAACTAAGACTGCACAAAAGCGGGTTTGGGGGCTGGACAGCTGGGGCTGTGCCGCCTAAAGGCCCGCTTCCCATTTCGGCCGCAAGGGTTTTCGAACCTGGCCAATGGGCGCGTAGCTCAGTGGTAGAGCACACCCTTCACACGGGTGGGGTCGTAGGTTCAATCCCTACCGCGCCCACCATTACAAGCCCGTTGGTCCCTGTGACCGGCGGGCTTTTTGGTTTGTCCGTGTTTCGGAGTGTTGCGGCTTCGCGTAAGGATATTGCGCAGCCCCTCACGCCGTGACAACTTGCCCCCAGACGCGCCTAAACGTCTCAATTCGGGGGACCTCCATTGAAGAAATATCTGCTGCTCGCATCGGCCATGGCCGCGCTTGCCGTGCCTGCGATCGGTTTCAGCCAGCAATCCGCCGCGCCCGTTGCTGCGGGTGCCGCCGCTGACGCCGGGGCCACGCGCTATGGCGCCTGGGGCTTCGACCTGACCGGCATGGACAAGAACGTGAAGCCGGGCGACGACTGGTATCGGTTCGTCAACGGTGCCTGGAACGACCGCACCCAGATCCCGGCCGACCGTTCGTCCTTCGGCGCCTTCGCGGTGCTGCGCGACCTGTCCGAAGTGCGCCTGCGCAGCCTGATCTCGGGCTACAGCGCCACCGACAGCGCGCATCCGGACCGGATGAAGGCAGCGATCCTCTATAGCGGCTTCATGGACGAGGCGCTGGCCGAGAAGCTCGACGCGCAGCCGCTCACCGAGCGCCTGGGCGCGATCCGCGCGGTTGCGTCCAAGGGCGAGATGAGCGGGCTGATGGGCCGCACGCTCGGCGGCTTCGGGGCCAGCTTCTTCGGCGCGGGCGTGAGCGACGATGCCAAGAACCCGGACGTCTATGCGCTCTACCTGCGCCAGTCGGGCCTGGGCCTGGGCGACCGCGACCTCTATCTCGACGCCAAGTTCGCGCCGCAGGTTGCGCGCTACAAGCAATATGTCGCGCAGATGCTCGGCATGGCAGGATGGGCCGATGCAGAGGCGGCGGCCGACAAGGTGGTCGCGCTGGAGACCAGCATCGCCAAAGCGCACTGGACGCGCGTGCAGAGCCGCGACCGCGACAAGACCTATAATCCGGTGACTCCGGCAGAGTTGAAGGTGCAGGCGCCGGGATTCGACTGGGATGCCTTCTGGGTCGGCGCGGGCCTGTCCAGCGCCGATCGCGTGATCGTCGCGCAGAACACCGCGATCCCGGCGATCGCCAAGGTGTTCGCGGATACCGACCTGGAGACGCTCAAGGCCTGGCAGGCTTTCCGCACCACCGACGATATCTCGCCGCTGCTCTCGAAGCGCTTCGTTGATGCGCAGTTCGAGTTCCGCTCCAAGTTCATGAACGGCCAGCCCCAGCAGCGCGAGCGCTGGAAGCGCGCGGTGGCGTTCACCGAGCGCGGAATCGGCGAGGGCGTGGGCCGCGACTATGTCGCGCTCTATTTCCCGCCGGCTTCCAAGGCGAAGATGGACACGCTGGTCGCGAACCTGCGCGTCGCGCTCGCCGGTCGCATCAACAACCTCGCCTGGATGAGCCCGGCGACCAAGGAGCAGGCGCAGGCGAAGCTGAAGGGATTCACGGTCAAGATCGGCTATCCCGACAAATGGCGTGATTATTCGGCGTTCGAGGTGAAAGCAGGCGACCTGGTCGGCAATGCCGAGCGTTCCGGCCGCTTCGAATGGGACTATCGCCGCAAGCGCCTGGGCGGGCCGGTCGACAAGGCCGAATGGGGCATGACCCCGCAGACCGTGAACGCCTATTACAACTCGGTGAAGAACGAGATCGTCTTCCCCGCGGCGATCCTGCAGGCACCGTTCTTCGATCCGCAGGCGGACGATGCGATCAACTATGGCGGCATCGGCGGCGTGATCGGGCACGAGATCAGCCACGGCTTCGACGACCAGGGCCGCAAGTCCGACGGCAACGGCGTGCTGCGCGACTGGTGGGCGCCGGAAGACGCCGCCAAGTTCGAAGCCCAGGCAGTACGCTTCGGCGCGCAATATGAGGCCTATAGCTTCGAGGGGCTGCCGGGCGTGCACATCAACGGCCGCGCCTCGATGGGCGAGAATATCGGCGATCTCGGCGGTGTTCTGATCGCGCTCGACGCCTACCACCAGTCGCTGGGAGGCAAGAAGGCCAAGGTGATCGACGGCTTCACCGGCGACCAGCGCTTCTTCCTCGGCTGGGGCCAGGTGTGGCGCACGTTGTTCCGCACCGAAGCGCTGCGCCAGCAACTGGTCGGCGACCCGCACTCGCCGGGCCAGGTCCGCGCGGTGAACCCGCTGCGCAACGTCGATGCCTGGTACGAAGCGTGGAAGATCACGCCCGACCAGAAGCAATATGTCGCACCGGCGGACCGCGTGCGCATCTGGTGAGGTGAGAAGGGTGGGGCTTCGATAGCGGAGCCCCACCTGCTCGCGTGACAGAGCGTGGGGTTTATTCTAGCCAGGCTGGATGGGGCCTGGCGATTGGACCGACGCGCAGAATGACGCGATCGTCGCGGACTATTTCGCGATGCTGGCGGACAATGAGGCTGGCCGCCCGTACAACAAGGCCGAACATAATCGCCGGTTGCAGCAGCGTATCGATCGGCCGCGTGGCGCGATCGAATACAAGCATCAGAACATCAGCGCGGTACTGAAAGGCTTGGGTGAGGCTTGGATCCCCGGCTACAGGCCCGCCTTCAATTTTCAGACATCGCTGGTCGACGCCGTGGCACGGTGGCTGGCGCGACATCCCGATTGGCTGGCGTCGGCGACCAGGATTGGATCGGGTGCGTCCAGCGCTATTCGGGAGGCGCCCGCGCTCTGGATCGGCCCACCTCCCACGCTGAGCAACGCGCCACCTCCGGACGAGTGGGAGAAGATGCAGGCGGTTGCGCACCGCTTCGACGTGGCGGAGCGTGACGCGCGCAATCGGGCACTGGGCAGGGCAGGCGAAGAGCGGGTTCTGGAGCATGAGCGCTCTGCACTCACGTCAATCGGACGCACCGACCTGGCGCGGCAAATACGCTGGGTCTCCGATCTCGACGGGGACGGGGCAGGCTATGATATCGCCAGCTTCGAGCCTGACGGGCGAGAGCGCCTGATTGAGGTGAAGACGACCAACGGCTGGGATCGAACGCCCTTTCACATATCGCGCAACGAGCTGGCGGTCTCACAGGATCGGCGCGATGCATGGTGCCTCGTTCGCCTCTGGAACTTCGCTCGCGAGCCGCGTGCGTTCGAACTCAGGCCGCCGCTGGAGGCGCATGTGTCCCTCATGCCGACGGCGTTCCAGGCCAGCTTCGGGTAGCGCCTGCACAGCCTCTACACATGTTTCCTCCAAAAGCCGGTTGGTGCCCGCTGTCGCAGAAGCACAGGTCCACTGCCTTCGACACCGATCCCGTGCAGCAGTGACCCGGGTGCGCTCGCGCCGAGCAGCCAGAGCCCAAGCGCGGGGCGGATCATTTGGCCTTGCCCGCCTTCTCGTCGGCGAGGCGCTCCGCCAATGCCTTTGCGGAGCGGGCGGCATAGGCGCGGCAGGCGCCGGGATCGAGATAGGGGTTGGGGCGCACGCTCCTGGCAAAGCGCGCGTACTTCTCGACCCCGCCCGAATTGTCGGGATGGGCGCTGAACATGATGTCGCAGGGCATGGCTCGGAATTTCGCGTGGGAGGCGCGGAAGCTGGCGACGACCTCGGGGTGCTTCGTGAACCGATAGCCGTTCGCCGCGACCGGATTGATGCTCGAGGCGAACACTATCGTCCTGCATGCACCGCCTTCGCAGCTGCGCCAGGTCCAGCTCATGCTGCCCGGGGTATGCCCCGGCGTGGCGCGGGCGGTGACGGCGACATTGCCCAGCCGGATCACCTCGCCATCCTTGACCGCGCGCACGCGCGAGACGGCGGGGAAGGGGACGAGCCAGGCGGCCTGGGGATCGTCCGGCGTGCTCATGCCCTGCTTGAGCGCGGTTACCGCCCAGGCTCCCGCCAGCACGGTCGCGCCGCTGTCGCGGGCCAGCGCGGCGAGGCCGCCGGCATGGTCGAAATGCGGCTCGGTGCTGAGTATCAGCTTCACGTCCTCGATCCGGAAGCCGAGCTTCCTGAGGTTCGCCTCGACCGAGTGGACCGACTGCGGCACCGCGCCGTCGATCAGGATCAGCCCCTTGCCGGTGTCGATCAGCGCGACGTTCATCCCCGCGAACCCGACCAGATAGGTTTTGCCATGGACGCGGATCGGCGCCTGCGGTCCGATCCACTTGGCGGCGGCCTCGGGCGCGATCGGGCGGGTGAGCGGGTCGTCCTGCTGCGGGGCGGCGGCAGCGGTGAGCAGGGCGAGGGCAGCGAGGTGGATCGACTTCATCCGGGGCTCCTTGGTTTGCGCCGCATGAAATGATCCATGGGCCGGGAACCGCGCAAACCACCATTTCTGGGAGGAGCCATTAGCGGGATTGATGGCTCGCGTGGGTCTGCCTAAGCGCGGCTCGGGTATCGATCGGGAGTAAATGCGTGCTCTGGGCAGTGGCGACGGTGGCGGCGGCGGGATTTCAGGTGGGCCGCAATGCGCTCCAGCGGGGCATGATGTCGAACACCGGCCCCTGGGGTGCGACGCTGGTGCGCTTCCTGTTCGGCCTGCCCTTCTCGCTGGTCTTCACCGCGATCGCGTTCGCACTCAGCCCGCATCTCGATCCGCAATTCGGCTGGGAATTCTGGTGGCCGGCGCTCACCGGCGCGGCGGCACAGGTGATCGCCACCGCCGCGCTGCTGCTCGCCATGCATCATGCCGGCTTCGCAGTGGGCACCGCGCTCCAGCAGAGCTCGGTCCCGCTGGCGGCCACGGTCGGGCTGATCGTGTTCGGCGACAACCTCTCCACGCTCGGCTGGGTGGGCGTTGCCGTGACGACGCTGGGCCTGGCCCTGCTGGTCTGGCCGAAGAAGATCGAAGGCGCCCATCACCCGGTGCTGGGCATCACCTATGGCGTGATCTCGGGCCTGTTGTTCGGCTTCGCGCTCAACGCCTTCCGCCATGCCGGGCTCCGGCTCGAGCCGCATCATCCCTGGTTCTCGGCGATGGCATGCGTCGCGATCGTCCAGGCGGTGCAGGCGGGCGGGCTGGGCCTCTACCTCGCCATTCGCGACCGTGCCGCGCTGGTCGCGGTGGCGAAGGGCTGGCGCCAGTCGCTTGGGGCGGGGCTGTTCGGCGCGCTGGCCTCGTCTGGCTGGTTCCTGGCGCTGAACCTGGCACCCGCGGCGGCGGTACGGGCGCTGGGGGTGATCGAGATGCCGATCGCCGCCGCTGCGGGCCACCGGCTGTTCCGCGAGAAGCTGAGCCTGCGCCAGATCGCCGGCGTGGTGGTGATTGCCGCGGGCGTGGCGATGACGGCGATGTATTGAGACGGAGCGGTACCTGTTCCCCGGCTCTCGCCGGAAAGCAGAGATGGAACCGGGCTGGTCTAAGGCAGGCGCCTTTGTCAAACTCCGGCCATGACCAAGCTTCGCCGCCTGCTCGCCATCGCCGCGCTTCTCCTGCCCGGCACCGCCCTCGCGCAGAAGGTGCCGGTGCTGCTGGTGCCCGACCGCGTGTTCACCGCAACCGACCGGGTGGTGCACGAGGGCTGGAAGGTGCTGGTTGCCGATGGCCGGATCGTCGCGGTCGGTCCCGACGTCACCGCCCCGGCCGGGGCCGAAACCCGGGCGTTGCCGGGCACCACGCTGCTGCCCGGCCTGATCGACCTTCACGTCCACCTGTTCCTGCATCCCTATAATGAGACGAGCTGGAACGACCAGGTGACGAAGGAGCCGCTGGCGCTCCGCACCGCCCGCGCGGTCGCGCATGCGCGCGCGACGCTGATGGCGGGCTTCACTACCGTGCGCGACCTCGGCACCGAAGGGGCGGGGGACGCCGATGCCGGGCTCAAGATGGCGATCCAGCAGGGCATCGTGCCGGGGCCGCGCCTGCTGATCGCCAGCCGCGCGCTGGTCGCCACCGGCGCCTATGGCCCCAAGGGCTATGCGTTCGACGTGCCGCAGGGCGCCGAGGAAGTGAGCGGCGAGGGGATCGTCGTCGCCGTCCGTCGCCAGATCGCGCATGGGGCGGACTGGGTGAAGTTCTACGCCGATTATCGCTGGGGGCCGGGCGAGCCGAGCCGCGCCACCTTCAGCCTCGACGAGCTCAAGGCCGGGGTCGCCGCCGCGCATGATGCCGGGCGCAAGGTCGCGGTGCATGCGAGCACGCCCGAGGGGATGCGGCGCGCCGTGCTGGCCGGGGCCGACACGATCGAGCACGGCAATGACGCGACGGACGCGGTCTTCGCGCTGATGAAGGCGAACAAGGTCGCCTTCTGCCCGACCCTCGCCGCCACCGATGCGATCACCCGCTATGGCAGCTGGAACGGCGCGGCCCCCGAACCGGAGGCGATACGCGCCAAGCGGGCGAGCTATGCCGCCGCGCTCCAGGCCGGCGTGACGATGTGCGTGGGCGGCGATACCGGCGTGTTCGCGCACGGTGCCAATGCCCGCGAGATCGAACTGATGGCCGGCTGGGGCATGGCAAGGAATGACGCGCTCTGGACCGCTACCGCCGGCAATGCCGCTATATTGGGGATGTCCGACCGCATCGGCAGCATCGCGCCCGGCCGAATCGCCGATCTGGTCGCGGTTGCCGGCGATCCGCTCAAGGATTTGTCGGCGCTCGAAAATGTCCGGCTCGTGATGCAATCGGGCAACATCGTCACCAATCCGTGAACCGTTTCCGTCCCATACGCTGACATTGTCACAATCGAGTCACGCAAGTGTCTCGAAACCTTCTTCGAAGTCGCGCCAACGCGTAACAGACCCCGCCTAGCGCCCCCTTGCGGCCGACGGGGGACAGCCGAGTCGATCCCGCACCGTAATTCGATGCAACCCGGCGTCCGCCGGAACGGAGATCCTATGGCCAGCTTCAAACGCGTCAGCCTTATCATGATGACTGCCGCTGCATGCACCGCCCTTGCGGCGTGCGACGGCGCGAACGACATCGCCTCGCCGGGCACCGGCGGCAACGTCATCATCAACAACCCGCCGGCTCCGACGCCGTCGCCGACCCCGACGCCGACCACGGCGCTCGTGAGCCCGGCCACCGGCTGCCCGACCATCGGCGACCCGAAGGGCCTGACCAACGACGGCACCATCAAGGGCCCGACCGGCGAATGGCGCGTCTGCACGCTGCCGTCGATCCTGTCGGCCAGCGTCACGCTGCCGAAGATCGCCGGCCTGGTCTATCAGCTCAAGGACCGCGTGAACGTCGGCTGCGACGGCGGCTTCACCGCGCCGACCAGTGCTGCGCCGCGCGCCAGCACCACCGTCGGTTGCACCACCGCCAACGGCTTCACGCTGAACGGCTCGGGTCAGCTGACCGCCGACACCAACGTGACGCTGACGATCGCGCCGGGCGTGATCCTGTTCGGCGGCACCGGCACTTCGTGGCTCGCCGTCAACCGCGGCAACAAGATCGCCGCCAACGGCACCGCGACCGCGCCGATCATCTTCACCAGCCGCGACAACCTGCTCGGCCTCGCCGACGACACCTCGATCGGCCAGTGGGGCGGTGTGGTGCTGATGGGCCGCGCCAAGATCACCGATTGCAACACCGGCACCACCGGCGCCGGCACCTGCGAGCGTGAGACGGAAGGCGCCTCGGGCACCGGTCCGGCCACCTTCGGCGGCACCGACGACACCTATAACGCCGGCAGCATCAAGTACACGCAGATCCGCTACTCGGGTTATGTGCTCGGTGCGAACGTCGAGCTCCAGGGCCTGACCACCGAGGGCACCGGCAGCGGCACCACGCTCGACTCGGTCCAGAGCCACAACAGCTCGGACGACGGCGCGGAGTTCTTCGGCGGCACCGTCAAGTTCAAGCACTACATCGCCACCGGCGCCGATGACGACAGCCTCGACATCGACACGGGCCTGCAGGGCTTCTTCCAGTACGTCCTGCTGCTGCAGCGTCCTGGCCAGGGCGACGCCCTGATGGAAGTCGACAGCAACAACAACGAAGCCGACACGCCGCGTCAGGTGACCGCGGTTGCCAACTTCACCGCGATCCAGAGCCAGACCAGCGCGAACAACGAAGCCAATGACCAGGCTTCGATCCTGCTGCGCGGCAATGCGGACCTGAAGCTCGTCAACGGCCTGGTGATCAGCCCGGTGAACGAGTGCCTGCGCATGAACGGTTCGGGCGGCGCCAATGCGGCCACCCTGCTGGCCCGTGCGGTCGCGATGCAGTGCAACGCCACCAAGTATCTCGGCACCGGCAGCTACACCGCCACGCAGGTCGCGACCTTCTTCGGCACCGGCGCCAACGGCAACAACGACGCCTTCACGCCGTCGCTGACCAGCCTGTTCATCAACGGTGCGACCGAGACGGCGCTCACCGCGGTCGACCCGAAGACGGTGGACGCCACCGGCTTCTTCGACACGACGACCTATGTCGGCGCGGTCAAGGACGCGAACGACAACTGGTACAAGCAGTGGACCTGCAACTCCGGCTACGCCGCGTTCGACGATGCGACGAACGCCAACCGTCGCTGCACTTCGCTGCCGACCAACTGAGGCTAGCCTGACCTGAGACTGGGGCGGGGCGTGGCCAATCGGCGACGCTCCGCCCTTTCAGGATTTGATTGGGGGTTACCATGACGAAGCCGCTCCGGCTTGCCAGCCTGTTCCTTTTCACTTCTGCGCTTGTTGCGCCTTCCCTTGTCTATGCGCAGACAGCGCCTTCGACGCCGGACACCACCGGCACCCCGTCCGACGCTGCAGCCGTGCCCCAGGACCAGGCTGCACCGCAGGAAGAGCAGGCTCCGGACGTCTCGGTTCCGGGCGGCGACGCCATCGTCGTGACCGGACGCCGCGTCAATGTCGCGCGTGATACCCCGCAGGTGGTCTCGGTGCTGTCGAGCGCCGATATCGCCCGCACCGGCGAAGGCGATATCGCCGGCGCCCTGAGCCGCGTCACCGGCCTGAGCGTGGTCGGCAACGGCTATGTCTATGTCCGCGGTCTTGGCGACCGCTATTCGCTCGCGCTGCTCAACGGTTCGCCGCTGCCCAGCCCCGAGCCGCTCAAGCGCGTCGTGCCGCTCGACATCTTCCCGACCAACGTGGTCTCGTCCTCGCTGGTGCAGAAGAGCTATTCGACCAACTTCCCCGGCGAGTTCGGCGGCGGCGTCATCAACCTGACGACCAACTCGGTGCCGAAGGAAAGCTTCCTCACCGTCAGCGGCGGCGTGGGCGCGAACCTCGTGACCACCGGCCATGTCGGCTATGTCTATGCCGGTGGCGGCCATGACTGGACCGGCTATGACGACGGCTCGCGCGATCTGCCTCCGGCGCTCGCGGCCTTCTTCGCCAGCGGCGAGAAGATCAGCTCGGGCAATGTCGACACCCAGGCGATCGCGGGCCAGCTGATCAACGCCAACAACGCGCTGGTCCAGCGCCAGTCGCGCATCGGCCCGAACTGGTCGGCGACGCTCTCGGGCGGCACGTCCTTCCCGATCGGCGACGACATGACGCTCGGCGTGATCGCCACCGGTGGCTACAGCAACAAGTGGACGACGCGCGACGCGATCCAGCAGACCTCGCTCAACAGCGACCTCTCGACGCTCGAGAACGACTTCCGTCGCGTCTCGACCGACAACCGGATCGTGGTCAACGGACTGCTCGGCCTCGGCCTCGAGTATGGCGACAACAAGATCCGCTGGACCAACCTCTACATCCACGACACGCTGAAGCGTGCGCGTCTCGGCCTCGGCAAGACCAACAACAATGCCGTCACCGACGTCATGCAGCAGGACACCGCCTGGTATGAGCGCCAGCTGATCAACACCCAGCTGGTCGGCGAGTTCAAGTTCAGCCCCGAGTGGAGCCTCGATCTTCGCGGCAGCTATGCCAATTCGAAGCGCAAGGCCCCGAACGAGCTGACGCTGGAATATGTCCGCACCAACGTGGCCTCGGACCTGTATGGCGCGTACTTCGTCAATCGCCTCAACAACGGCAACAACGGCGACGCGCATATCAGCTATTCGGACCTGAACGAGAATCTCTACTCGGCCGGTGCCGACCTCACGTTCAAGCCGGTCACCGATCTCGCGCTGACCGCCGGCTATGCCTATCTCAAGACCGAGCGCACCAGTTCGCGGCGTGACTTCCAGTTCACGGCGCCGAGCAGCTTCCCGACCGCGGTCGGCATGCTGCGCCCGGACCTGCTGCTCGGTTCGGCGATCATCGACTATTACAACATCGCGCTGATCGACACGAACGAAGGCGCTCCCGCCTTCCGCGCCGAGCTGAAGAACCATGCCGGCTACGGCAAGGTAAACTGGCAGGTCTCGCCCGAGCTCTCGCTCGACTTCGGTGTCCGCTACGAGACGGCGAAGGAAACGGTGGTTCCGGTCCAGGTGTTCAACACGCCGACCGGCAGCACTGCGGCGACCAATCTCGACAACGACTATTGGCTGCCGGCCGCCACGCTGACCTGGCAGTTCCGCCCGGACATGCAGGTGCGCCTCAGCTCGTCGAAGACGATTGCCCGTCCGCAGTTCCGCGAGCTGATCTACCAATTCTATTTCGACCCGGACAGCAACCGCCAGTATCGCGGCAACCCGCTGCTCCAGGACAGCACGCTGGTGAACTCCGAAGCGCGCTACGAATGGTATTTCGCACCGGAGCAGCGCCTTACGGTCGCGGGTTTCTACAAGCGGATCAAGAATCCGATCGAGACCTTCATCACCGGCAGCGACTTCGTCACCAGCTTCGCCAACGCGCCGCGTGCTGACCTGTACGGTGCCGAGGTCGAAGCCGTGAAGAAGTTCGCGCTGGCCGACTGGTCGGGCTCGAACTTCTTCGCCGAGCGCTACCTGATCGCGATCGCCAACTACACCTACACCCAGTCGGAGCTGAAGGTGAAGGCAGGCGACCAGACCCGGATGTTCGCGGCGTCGTCGACCCTGGCGACCGACTATTTCCAGGACGGCTCGCCGCTTACCGGACAGTCGGACCATCTGGTCAACTTCCAGTTCGGCATGGAAGACAAGGCCTCGCTCTCGCAGCAGACCTTCATTCTTTCCTATGCCAGCAAGCGCGTGACCAGCCGCGGTCTGGCCAATAGCGGCCAGCCGGACATCTACGAATATCCGGGCCTGAACCTGGACTTCGTGATGCGCCAGGGCGTGAAGATTGCCGGCCGCCAGCTCGATCTGAAGCTGGAAGCCCGCAACATCACGAACCGGAAGCACAAGGAAACCCAGACGCTGGGCAAGAACACCGTGATCTACAACAACTACTCGGTGGGTCCGACGTTCACCTTCTCGCTCTCGACCACTTTCTGATCGCGAGCATGCGCAACTGAAAAGGGAGCGGCCCGCCTGGCGGTGCCGCTCCCTTTCTTGTTCCCGCTACGAGGCTGGGTTCACCAGCCCCAGGGGTATTCGCGGTACCATTGCGTGACCACATATTTCAGGCCCGCTCGGACCTTCATCGCGTGGTGGATGGTCGAGGGGTTGGTCGTCCCGTCGGGGCGGAGATTGCTCCAGGCGACCACCTTGCCGGTTTCGGGCTGGATGATCTTGTCGACAGCCTTGAAGCGGGTCGCGCCGCCGGCCTCGACTTCGTTGAGATAGAGCATCACCGTCCAGGTGCGCTGCCCGGCGATGCCGCAATATTTCTGATAGTCGCGGCCTTGCGGCTCGAAATAGTCGGTATGCGCCTTGAACTCCTGGCCGATCTCGTAGCGTTGGCCCTGCATCGGCTCGCCATGCGTCGGGTCCAGTCCGGTCAGGAGCGTCATCCGCCGCTTCAGCTCGGCCACCACCGGATCGTCCGAATTGAAGTCGCAGGTCTCGCTGGTGCGGAAGGCATAGTCGTCATTCGCGTCGGCGATGGTCGAGGGGCGGCGCTCCGCATCGATCTTCGCCATCAGCTGCCGGCAGAGCTCGGGCTCCAGGAAGTTCTTGGCGATGAACATCTGGATCTTGGGGTGCGGCACGCGCTGCACGCCCGGCCAGCGCAGGATCTGGTCGATGATCGGCTCGAGAGGGAAGCCGGAGCCAAGAGCAGGAAGAGGGGAAGCGGTACTTTGCATGGCGGCGTTCTGCCAAAAGCCATGGCGTGGCGCCAGAGTGACCCGAAACCGTCACAAAATCGCAAGCGCGGTGTCACATGATCTGCCTAGCGGATGACACACCGCAACGAGGAATCCGATGGACATGGAAGCCGAAGCGCTGGCGCCGGTTGCCGAAACGTCGCCGCAGCCGTTGCTCTTTTCGGGTTCCCATCCCGATTCGGCGGCCGAGGCGCTTATTGCCGAAGGGCGCCGGCGCCGCGCCTCGCACCTCCACCTCGAAATCGGTGCGACTGCCATCGTGGTGCGCATGCGCATCGCCGGCCAGCTCACCGAAGCGCGCCATTATCATGCCGACCCTTCGCTTGCTCGCGACTTCCGGGCGATGGACGGCGCGTCGGTGCTGGAGCAGGGGGAGGGCGAGCGCATCGTCCTGCGCCTCGACGGCGGCGAACGGCGTGAGCGCTCCCTTGAGGCGATCGGCATGAGCCGCGTGCTGGTCGATGCGTTGCTTCCGGCGTTGCGGCGGGGCGGGCTGGTGCTGGTCGCGGGGCTCGCGGGATCGGGCCGCAGCACGACCCTTGCGACACTGCTCCGGCATTTCTCCGGCTCGCCTCGTCACATCGCGACGATCGGCACGTTTCCGGTGGAAGGGGCCACCCGTATCGAGGGCTGCACCGGTGCCGCCGCGATCCAGGCCGCGATCGAGCAGGATCCCGACATCATCGCGCTGGATGGCCTGGAGGGGCGGGAGGCTGCAGCCGCCGCGGCCGAGGCGGCCGAGCGCGGGCATCTGGTCCTGGCCACGATCGACGCGCCGGACGCAGTTTCGGCGATCCGGCGGATGCGCGACTGGCGGGTAGAGCCATTCCGTCTGGCGTCCAACGTTGCCGCGGTGCTTGCCCAGCGGCTGGTCCGGCGGCTCTGTCCAGATTGCCGCCGCCCGGTGCAGGCGCAGGGTTCCGTTTCGGCACTGCTCGGCTTCGATTCGGGCGCGATCGTCTTCGCCCCGGTCGGCTGCGAGAGTTGCGAAGGCATCGGCTTTGTCGGCCAGACTGGCGTGTTCGAGGCGATCGTTGCCGATGGCGCGATTCGCCGGCTGATCAACGATGGCGGCGACGAAGCGATCCTGGCGCGCCATGCTTTCCTGCGCGCACCCAATCTCGGATCGGCCGCACGGGCGCTTGCGCGAGAGGGGATTACCACGCCGGAGGAGGCTGTGCGAATTTCCCGCGGATAGCGCCAATATTTCTGGCGTAATTATCTTGCCCTTCGCATCGACCCCCGCTAAGCGCGCCTTCTTCACGGCGGTTGTAGCTCAGTTGGTTAGAGCATCGGTTTGTGGTACCGAGGGTCGCGGGTTCAAGTCCCGTCATCCGCCCCATTTCTTCCCCTTGTGACCGCACGCGGCCCACAGACGTGTGGCACTCTCCGCAGGAATGTAGCGCGTGATCACCGACTGGGGTTTCCCTGATTTCGACGACCATGAAGGCGTCCATCTGTTCAGCGACCGCGAATCGGGCCTGAGCGCCATCATCGCAGTCCATTCGTCCAAGCTCGGCCCGGCGGCCGGCGGCGTGCGCTTCTGGCATTATGCCGATCACCGCGCCGCGATCACCGATGCGCTGCGCCTGTCGCGCGGCATGAGCTACAAGAACGCGATGGCCAACCTGCCGCTTGGCGGCGGCAAGGGCGTGATCCTGGCGAGCCAGCCGGGCGCAACCGTCACCACCGAGCAGCTCCAGGCATTCGGCCGCGCGGTCGAATCGCTGGGCGGCAAATATGTAACTGCCGAGGATGTCGGCATGTCCGAGGAGCGGATGAAGGTCGTTGCGACCCAGACCCGCCACGTCTCGGGCCTGCCGGTGGCCGAAGGCGGCGCTGGCGGCGATCCCGGCCCGGTAACGGCGCGCGGCGTGTATCTGGGCGTCAAGGCTGCGGCGAAGCGCGGCCTCGGTGCCGATTCGATGGCCGGTGTGCGTGTTGCGATCCAGGGTGTCGGCTCGGTAGGCGGCGGCGTTGCCCGCCTGCTCGCCAAGGACGGCGCCAGGCTGGTGCTGGCCGACGTCAATGCCGAGCGCGCCAAGGCGCTGGCGGCGGAGCTGGGCGGTGAGGCAGTCGATGCTTCCGAGATCCTCGGCATCGAAACCGACATCCTCAGCCCGAATGCACTCGGCGCGATCTTCACCGAACAGTCGATCGCGGCGCTCAGGACCACCGTGGTCGCCGGCGGCGCGAACAACCAGCTGGCGACGCGTCAGGACGGCCACCGTCTCCACGATCGCGGCATCCTCTACGCGCCCGATTATGTCATCAATGCCGGCGGCATCATCAATGTCGGCTTGGAGTATCTGGGCCAGGGCAACATGGCCGAGGTGCAGGCTCGCGTGGACAAGATCCCCGATCGCCTGATCGAAGTGTGGGACGAGAGCGCCCGCACCGGCGATCCCGAGAGCGAAGTCGCCGATCGTATCGCGCAGCGGCTGATCGGCCGGGGCTGATTGCACCACAGTCTTGCATGGGGGATGCGCGGCCAATAGCGTCGCGCATCCCCCTCGCATTTCTGCGGAGCCCCATGCGCACTTTCCTCCTCGCCAACGCCGCTCTGCTGATCGCGGTGCCGGCCACCGCCCAGTCGATCGATCCCTCGACCGTCGCCGTCCTCGTCGACCAGGGCACCAGCCATTCGGAGGTGATGACCACCGCCGAATATCTCGCCGACGTGATCGGCCCGCGCATGACCAACTCGCCGGCGATGCGCGAGGCGGAGAAATGGACGCAGGAGAAGTTCACCGGCTGGGGGCTCACCGATGTCCACAAGGAAGGCTTCGACTTCGGTCGCGGCTGGTGGATCGAGAAGTCGAGCGTCCGCATGGTCGCGCCGCGCCCGGTCCAGCTCACCGCCATTCCGATCGCCTGGACGCCGGCGACCAACGGCCCGGTCACCGCACCGGTGATCGTCGCCCCGCTGCGTAGCCCGGGCGACTTCGCGCAGTGGAAGGGCAAGCTGGCCGGCAAGATCGTGCTGACTTCGGCGCCGGGCACCGGCTCCGAGCCCAAGGAAGCGGCCTTCCAGCGGCTGAGCGACGAGGACCTCGCCAAGCTCGACGTCTATGAGGAGCCGACCTGGGATCCCGGCAAGCTCGATCAGTCGCTGTCTCGCGCCAAGTTCGAGGGCCAGCTCGCCAAGTTCCTCGCAGATGAGGGCGCGGTCGCTTACGTCACCCGCTCGCGCAGCGACGGCAAGCTGATCCATGGCGAAGGCTATCTCCACCATGTCGGCGAGACGCCCAAGGTGCCCGGCATCGAGATGGCCGCCGAGGATTATCGTCGCCTTGTCCGCCTCGCCTGGACCGGCAAGGCGCCGACGCTCGAGATCGACAGCAATGTCCATTTCGACGACAGCGACACCAAGGCGTACAACATCATCGCCGACATCAAGGGCCGTGATGCCAAGGCCGGCTATGTGATGGCAGGCGCGCATCTCGACAGCTGGGTGGCGGGCGATGGTGCCGCGGACAATGGCGCGGGCAGCGCGGTTGTGATGGAGGCGGCGCGGATCATCGCCGCCAGCGGGATCAAGCCGAAGCGCACGATCCGCTTCGCGCTCTGGGCCGGCGAGGAACAGAGCCTCTACGGTTCTATCGCCTATATCGAGCAGCACCTTGCCAAGCGCCCGGCCTGGGATCACGTCCCCAGCGCCGACGAGTTCTACTATAGCTGGGCGACCCGCTTCCCGATCACGCCATTGGCTGGCCACAAGGAGCTGACCGCCTATTTCAACCTCGACAATGGCTCGGGGAAGATTCGCGGCATCTATGCCGAGAACAACATGGCGGCGGTGCCGATCTTCCGGGAATGGCTGGCGCCCTTCGCCTCGATGGGCGCATCGACGGTGGCGATCCAGAAGACCGAGGGCACCGATCACCAGTTCATGCAGGCGGTCGGAATCCCGGCGTTCCAGTTCATCCAGGACCCGCTCGATTATGAGAGCCGGGTGCATCACACCCAGCTCGACACCTTCGATCACCTGAAGGCGGCGGACATGCGCCAGGCAGCGATCATCCTGGCGGCGTTCCTGCTCGACGCGGCGAACGCGGACAAGCCGCTGCCCCGCCTGCCGATCCCGACCCAGCCGGCGGTGACCGATCCGTTCGCGGCGCCGAAGGAGAAGTAGGGCTTTGCTCCCGCACTCGTCACCCCGGCCGTAAGCCGGGGTCCCGCTGCCCAATCCAGGTGAAGAAGAAGCGGGATCCCGGCTCAGGGCCGGGATGACGATGATTATTTTCGGTTATCGCGAAAAAATCGCACCCCCCATGTCACATCCGGCGCGGCCATCTCGTCTTGCCTGCATCCAACCAAGGAGATGCAAGATGACTGGCCGCCTCGACCTCTTCACCGCCGCCCCCGCCGAGATGAAGGCGTGGTACGAAATGTCGCTCAAGATCGCGCCGAAGCTGGAGCACAGCCTGCTCGAACTGGTGAAGATCCGCGCCTCGCAGATCAACGGCTGCGCCAATTGCCTCAACATGCACACCGCCGATGCCCGCAAGGCCGGCGAGACCGAGCAGCGCATCTATCTGCTCAGCGCCTGGCACGAAGCGCCCTGCTACACCCCGCGCGAGCGCGCTGCGCTGGCATGGACGGACGCGATGACTCTGGTATCCACCGCACGGGCGCCCCAGGCGCTCTATGAGGAACTCGCCTTCGAGTTCACGCCGGAGGAACAGGTGCAGCTCACGCTCATGATCAACGTGATCAACGGCTGGAACCGCTTCGCGGTCGGCTTCGACCTGTTCTACGACGCCAAGCCGGCGGTGGCCGCGGCATGACCGGCGCGGACGCGGCGGCGAGCTTCGATCCGCTGCGTCCGCGGCTGGCGCGCATCGCCTATCGCATGCTCGGCTCGGTCGCGGACGCGGAGGACGTGGTGCAGGACGCGTTCCTGCGCTGGCTCGATACCGACCGCGACCAGGTCCGCGAGCCCGAGGCGTTCCTGCGCCGGGTGGTGACGCGGCTCTGCCTCGACCAGCTCAAATCGGCGCGCGTCCGGCGCGAGACCTATGTCGGCCCCTGGCTGCCCGAGCCGGTGGTCGAGGAGGAGGACGAGGTGGAGGACGTCACGCTTCCGCTGATGATGGCGCTCGAACGCCTGTCGCCGCTCGAACGCGCCGCCTTCCTGCTCCACGACGTGTTCGGGGTGAGCTTCGACGAAGTCGGCGAGACGATCGGCCGCGATCCCGCCGCCGCCCGCCAGCTCGCCAGCCGTGCCCGCAGCCATGTCCGCGCCGCCCGCCCGCGCTACGAGATGCCCAGGGAGAAGGGGCTGGAGATCGCGGCCGCCTTCTTCGCTGCCTCGCGCAGCGGCGACATGGGGGCGCTGCGTGGGCTGCTCGCCGGCGATGTCGCAACCTGGTCGGATGGCGGCGGCAAGGTCCATGCCGGCCTGCGCCCGATCCACGGTCTCGACGACAATATGAAGCTCTACACCTCGCTCGCGCGCTTCTTCGCCAAGGAGATGTCGCGGATCGTGCGCTACGGCATGATAAACGGCCTGCCGGGCTTCGTCTCGATCGAGCCGGGCGGGGTGCTCCAGACGACTGCCCTGGCGATCGAGGACGGCAGGATCACGGGCATCTACGTCACCCGCAATCCGGACAAGCTGGGGCACCTTGCTGCAGTGCATTAACTCTCGCCGTTATGAGGCTGGCAACGTCGGTTAATCCAAGGTTCCGCCCATGCGATCCGTGCTTCTGCTCCTCGCCGTATCGGCACTCTCCTCCTGCAACCAGACCAATGGCAAGGCGGCCGACGGGATTATCGGCCATCGCTGGGCGCGCGCCGCCGCCGATTGCGGGGATACCTATTTCCGTTTCTCGAAGGACATGATCGATTTCGTGCAGAACGGTCAGTCGGTGAACTCGCTGCCGGTGCGGCGTATCGTCAGCCAGGCCTCGGATCCGTCCACGGTGATGTTCGTGATCGAAGTCGACAGCGCGCTCGCCGCCCGGTCCGACGCGCCGAACGCCGCTTCCGACGTGGCGATGGCGTTCCGGATCGAGGGAGACAGCCTGCGCCTGGTCGGCCAGGGCGCGCCGGACAAGCTGCTGCCGGTCGAGCCCGGCATGGCGCGATTCCCGACCATGGCCCTACGCCGCTGCCCCACATCATACTGATCGTGCGGGACGCCGGATCAGGGACTAACAGAACCTGACAACTCTCACGATGGACCGACGCCCGGATCCTCGCTAGTCGTTACGCGTGCCTGCGCTTCATGCCCTCGCCAATCCTGCGCGTTTCCTTCGAATCGCGCGCCCGCTCACGCCGATCCTGTTCTGGCTCGGCGTGGTGCTGGTGGCGTTCGGTTGCTGGGCCGGGCTGATGCTGACGCCGCCCGATGCGCTGCAGAAGGAAAGCGTGCGCATCCTCTATATCCATGTCCCCAGCGCCTGGTTGGGGATGGGCGGGTGGAGCGGGCTGGCGATCGCCTGCCTCAGCTATCTGATCTGGCGCCATCCGCTGGCCAGCGTGGCCGCCCGGGCAATCGCACCGGCGGGAGCGACCTTCGCGGCGCTCTGCCTGCTCACCGGGTCGATCTGGGGCCGCCCGACCTGGGGCACCTGGTGGGAGTGGGACGGGCGGTTGACGTCGATGCTGCTGCTGTTCTTCGTCTATATCGCCTGGATCGCGCTCGACCGGGCGGATGCCGACCGGTCCGGTGACGGACGGGTGCCGGCGCTATTCGGCGTGGCAGGCAGCGCGCTGCTGCCGATCGTCCATTATTCGGTGATCTGGTGGAACACGCTCCACCAGGGCGAGAGCGTGGTAACGGGCAAGATCGCGCCGTCGATGCTCTGGCCGCTTTTCTTCACGCTGGGGGGCTTCACCCTGTTCTTCGCCGGCGTCGTGCTGATGCGGATGCGGGCGATCCTGGCGAACCAGAAGGTCGAGGCGCGGTTGCGGCGGATGGCGGCGGCATGAACCATTGGCCGTTCATCACCGCTGCCTATCTCGTCGTGCTGCTCGGCACGGTGGGGCTGGCCGCGCTCAGCTATGCCGCGATGCGCCGGGCAGAGGCTGCGGCCAATTCGCTCAAGGGCAATCGCGAATGAAGGCCAAGCACCAGCGGCTCGTCCTTGCGCTGCTCGCGCTGGGTGCCATCCTCGGCGCCTCCGCGCTGGCGATGTCGGCGCTCAAGGACCAGGCGGCCTTCTTCTATGCGCCCGCTGATGTGAAGGGGAAACCGCTGCCGCTCGACAAGCATGTGCGCCTTGGCGGCATGGTCGAGAAGGGGTCGATCCAGCGCCAGGCGGATGGGGTCTCGATCCGCTTCGTGGTGACCGACGGGCAGGCCAAGGTGCCGGTGGCGTTCCGCGGGGTTACGCCGGACCTGTTCAAGGAAGGGTCGGGCGTGGTCGCCGAAGGCAGGTTCCAGCCCGATGGCAGCTTCATCGCCGACAACATCCTGGCGAAGCATGACGAGCGCTACATGCCGCCCCAGGCGGCGGGCAACATGCACGAGACGAAGTCGCTCGAGCAGTGATCGCCGAAGCCGGTCTTGCCGCCCTGTGGCTCGCGACGGGCTTTGCCCTGATGCAGGTGATGCTCGCCTGGGGCGCGGCACGAGGGGCCGCGCAGGGTACCGGCATCGAGGTGATGACTGCGCTGCGCCGTGTGGCGGTAGTCCAGGGTCTGCTGGCGCTGGTGGCGTTCGGCATGCTGATCGCGCTGTTCGTGGTGTCGGACATGTCGGTCGCGTTGGTCATCGAGAACAGCCACTCGATGAAGCCGCTGCTCTACAAGATCGCCGGAGCCTGGGGGAATCATGAAGGCTCGATGCTGCTCTGGGTCACCGTGCTCGCGGTGTCCGGGGCAGGGGTGGCGCTGTTCGAGAAGCGCCTGCCCCAGGGCACGCTGGCCGCGACCCTGGGCGCGCAGGCGGCGATCGCGATCGGTTTCTACGCCTTCCTGGCCTTCGCCTCCAACCCGTTCGTCCGCGTGGACCCGGCGCCGCTGGACGGGCAGGGGCTGAACCCGCTGCTGCAGGACCCCGGTCTCGCCTTCCATCCGCCGACCCTCTATCTCGGCTATGTCGGCCTCTCGGTCGCCTTCAGCTTCGCAGTCGGCGCGTTGCTGATGCGCGACGTCGGCCCGGCCTTTGCCCGGGCGATGCGGCCCTGGGTACTCGGCGCCTGGATCTTCCTGACCATCGGCATCACCGCCGGCAGCTATTGGGCCTATTACGAGCTCGGCTGGGGCGGCTGGTGGTTCTGGGATCCGGTCGAGAACGCCTCGCTGATGCCCTGGCTGGCGGCGACCGCGCTGCTCCATTCGGTGACCGTACTCGCCACCCGCGACGGGCTGCGCGCCTGGACGGTGATGCTGGCGGTCGTGGCCTTTTCCATGTCGATGATCGGCACCTTCCTGGTGCGTTCCGGAATTCTGATCAGCGTCCACGCCTTTGCCGTCGACCCGACCCGGGGCGGCTTCATCCTTGCGCTGCTCGGCATCTACATCGGTGGCGCGCTGGCGCTGTTCGGGGCGCGGATCGGCACGGTGAAGCAGGGCGCGACCTTCGAACTGGTCAGCCGCGAGGGCGCGCTGGTGCTCAACAATTTGCTGCTCTCGGTGATCCTCGGCGTCGTCTTCATCGGTACGCTCTATCCGCTGGTGGCGCAGGCGGCCGGGGTGCAGCTCTCGATCGGGGCGCCTTTCTTTGAAAAGGCAGCGGCGCCGGTTGGCCTGGCGCTCGTCGCTGCGACCGCTGCCGGGCCGCTGCTCAAGTGGCGGCGGGACCAGTGGAATACGCTGTTCGGCAAGCTGCTGGTGCCGGTAGGCGTCGGCGGGCTGGCCTTCGCACTCGTCTTTGCCCTGGGCGGGGCGCATTGGCTTCCTTCGCTTGCGCTGGGACTGGCCGCGATGCTCGCCGTCGCCAGCGTCATCCCGCTGATCCGCCGCAACCTGCGCCGCACGCCGCTCCACATCTACGGCATGGTCGTCGCGCATTTCGGCATCGCGGTCAGCATTGCCGGCATGGCCGCGGACGGCGCCTTCAAGACTGAAAGGCTCGCGGCAATCGCGATCGGCCAGAACGTGACCGTCGGACCGTACCGGATCGAGCTGGTGAAGGTGCAGCCGGCAGTCGGCCCCAACTGGTCGGCGCTGGAAGCGCACCTCAAGGCGACCCGCACCGGCGCAGTACCGTTCGACCTGTTCCCGCAGCAGCGCTTCTTCGCCAACCCGACCACGACCACCAACGAAGCCGCGATCGCCACCGAGCTCGACGGCCAGCTCTACACCGTGATCGGCCCGGGCGACGGGCAGGGCCGCTGGCAGGTGCGGCTGTGGTGGAAGCCCTTCGTCACGCTGATCTGGGGCGGCGGTTTCCTGATCGCCCTGGGCGGGCTGCTCTCGCTGATCGGCCGCGTCCGTCGCGAGCGGCGCGATGCGGAGAATGACGCATGAGGCGGCTGCTGATCTGGGCGCCGCTGGCGCTGTTCGCGCTGGTCTTCGCGCTGGTCGCCAGTGGCCTGCTCAAGCCGGGCGACCGCACCATCCATTCGGCGATGGTCGGCAAGGCGGTGCCTGAACTGGCGCTCAAGCCCTTGCTGGCCGACCGGCCCGGCGTTGCCAGCGCCGAGCTGCGGGGCAAGCCGCGGCTGCTCAACGTCTTCGCCAGCTGGTGCATTCCCTGCATCGCCGAGGCGCCGCAGTTGCTCAAGCTCAGGCAGGCCGGCGTGGAGATCGACGCGATTGCGATCCGCGATACGCCCGAGGCGGTGCAGGCCTTCCTGGCGCGCAACGGCGATCCCTATGCCCGGATCGGGGATGATCCCACCGGCAAGGCGCAGATCGCGCTTGGCTCGTCCGGGGTGCCCGAGACCTTCCTGATCGACGCGCAGGGCAGGATCATCGACCAGCATATCGGCGACATCCGCGCCGACGACATCCCGGCGATCCTCGCCAAGCTGGAGGCGGCGAAGTGAGGCGGGCCGCGCTTGCACTCCTGCTGCTTGCGGCTGGACCTGCCGTGGCGGATTCCAATCTGCCGCCGGCCCGGCTTGCCTATACCCAGCTGCCCAATGCAGCGCAGGAGGCGCAGGCCAAGGCGCTGATGGAGACGCTGCGCTGCCTCGTCTGCCAGGGCCAGTCGATCGCCGACAGCGATGCCGAGATGGCGGGGGACATGCGTGCGCTGGTCCGCGAGCGGATCGCAAGGGGCGAGCAGCCGGCCGCGATCCGGAGCTATCTGATCCAGCGCTATGGCGACTATGTCACTTATGACCCGCCGTTCAGCTGGGTGACCGCGCCGCTGTGGATCACGCCGCTGGTGCTGCTGGTGATCGGGCTGCTGCTCGCGCGGCGGCTGTTCCGCAAGGGAGGTGCGTGATGGGCTGGCTGATGCTTGCCGCGGTCGCACTCCTGGCGGGCCTCGCGCTGGTGCTGCTGCGCTACCCGCGCAAGCTGTGGAGCGTGCCGGCGACCGCGATCATGCTCGGGGCCGCGGGCTATGCCTGGCAGGGGAGCCCCGGTCTCCCCGGCCATCCGATCGAGGCCGATGCCAAGCCGATCAAGGTCGACCAGGAACTGATCGACATGCGCGATGCGATGTTCGGCAAATACGGCACCTATGCCTGGAGCTACGCCAACCTGGCCGACGGCATGCTGCGCCAGGGCGACCGGCCGCGCTCGGTGATGGTGTGGCAGGGGGCGGTGCGTCAGGTGCCGAACGACGCCGCGCTGTGGACAGGCTTTGGCGGCGCGCTGTCGGAATATGACGGCAACCAGATGTCGCCGGCGGCGCAGTTCGCCTTCGACAAGGCGCTGGAATTGGCACCGCAGCATCCCGGACCGCCTTTCTTCTACGGCCTGGCGCTGGTCCGGGCGAACCGCTTTGCCGAGGCCAAGCCCTGGTGGGAGAAGGCGCTGGCGCTGACTCCGGAAAAGGCGAGCTACCGCCAGCAGATCGCGACGCGGTTGCTGATGCTCGACATGTTCCTGCAGGATGCTGCGCAGCGGCAGGGGCTGCAACCGGCCAGGCCCTGATTTCCTACGCTGCTGCGAAGGGCGACGCGCCAAAGTACACGAAGTACAGCCCAAGAGCGGGTTTTCAGGCCGGCAAATTTGACCTTCCTTACGGGAACGCGATCCATCCCGAACGATTGTTGCGCGCGGCTGATCCTATCTTTCCTACAAGGCAAAGAGCGGCCGGGACCCGGGTCCCGACCGCTCCAGCGAACCATGCGGAATCCTACGTTGCAAGCAGGCTGATCAGCCCGCCCATGCTTCGTAGGGGAGGTCGAGATCGTCGGCGACGGCCTTGAACGCGATCTTGCCCTTGTAGACATTGAGACCGTTGGCGAGGTGCTTGTCGGCCTTCATCGCGCCCTCGGCGCCGAGGTTCGCCAGCTTGAGCACGAATGGCAGCGTCGCGTTGTTGAGCGCGAAAGCCGAAGTGCGGGCGACCGCGCCCGGCATGTTGGCGACGCAATAGTGGATCACGCCATCGACTTCATAGACCGGGTTGTCATGCGTGGTGGCATGGCTGGTCTCGAAGCAGCCGCCCTGGTCGATCGCGATGTCTACCAGCACCGAGCCGCGCATCATCGTCTTGAGCATGTCGCGGGTGACGAGCTTGGGCGCAGCCGCACCCGGCACCAGCACCGCGCCGATCACGACCTGCGAGGTCTTCACCGCTTCGGCGATCGCGGCCTTGCTGGCATAGGCGGTCTTGATCTGGCTGCCGAAATGCATGTCGAGCTCGGCCAGGCGCTCGTTGTTGATGTCGTAGATGGTGACGTCGGCGCGCTGGCCGGTGGCCATCTGCGCGGCGTTGATGCCCGAGACGCCGCCGCCGAGGATCGCGACCTTGCACGGCGCCACGCCCGGCACGCCGCCGAGCAGCTCGCCGCGACCGCCCTGTTCCTTCTCGAGATAGTGCGAGGCGACCTGGACCGACATGCGGCCGGCGACTTCCGACATCGGCTTGAGCAGGGGCAGGGCGCCCGAGTTCGAGGTGACGGTCTCGTACGCGATGCAGGTCGCGCCCGACTTCATCAGGCCCTCGGCCTGCGGCTTGTCGGCGGCGAGGTGGAGATAGGTGAACAGCACATGGCGCGGCTCGAGCAGCGCGATTTCCTGCGCCTGCGGCTCCTTGACCTTCACGATCATGTCCGAGCCGGCGAAGACGGCGGCGGCATCCGGGGCGATCTTCGCGCCGACCTTGGTATAGGCCTCGTCGTCGAAATCGATGCCCATGCCGGCCTTGGTCTCGACCAGCACTTCGTGGCCGGCATGGACCAGCTCGGCGACCGAAGCCGGGGTCAGGCCGACACGATATTCGTGATTCTTGATTTCCTTGGGAACGCCGATGCGCATGGAAGCCTCTCCGTGAATTGGGTTGGCGCGCACGATATAGCATGGATCGCGGCAAATCCCTGCAAAGATGTGACAGTCGATGAGGGTTAGCGCATGAATTCCCTGTATCATGCGAGAAAACCGTCTATCCATGCAGGATGGACAGGATTGACGCAGCTATCCTCAAGTCGCTCGCCGCCGATGCGCGGGCGCCGGTGAGCGCTATCGCGGTGCAGGTGGGACTTTCACAGTCGGCCTGCACCCGCCGTATCCAGGCGCTGGAGGCCTCAGGGCATGTCCAAGGCTATGGCGCGCGACTCGGGCACCGGCGGCTGGGCTTCCGCATCACCGCGCTGGTCGACATCACGCTGGGGACGCAGGTGGAGGAAGACCTGGCGCGGTTCGAGGCGGCGGTGGCGCAGATCGACGGTGTGGTGGAGTGCGCGCTGGTCTCGGGCGGGCAGGATTATCGGCTCAAGATCCTGGCGCGTGACCTGGACGATTATGAGCGGCTCCACCGCGAGCATCTCGGACGGCTGCCCGGGGTGGTGACGATCAACTCGAGCTTCGTGCTGCGGTCGATCCCGACGCGGAGCGAGGCGGAGGCGCTGTTCGGCGGGCGATAAAGGCGGGTGATCGCCCGAAGAAGCGGTTCGGCGGAGAGACAGCTATGCCCCTTCGATCGCGCGCATTTCCTGGGCGGCGGCCATCGCGCGAAACGCCGGGACGAGCCAGTCGCGGAACCGGGCGATCTTGCGCGTATGCCTGCGGTTTTCGGCATAGACGAACCAGTAGGCGGTGCCTTCATCGGCTATGTCGGCGAAAGGGCATACGAGGCGCCCGCTCGCGAGTTCCGGACGCCATAGCATCGGAGTCATCAGCGCGATTCCATGCCCCGCAAGCGCCGCCTGCCCCTCGGTCGCCTGGGAGTCCATGCGAATGCCGCCGCGCCCGGGATCGTCCCCTATCTCTACGCCGGCACTTCGGAACCATATCGGCCACCACCGATCCTGCGGACTGATCCGCCGCATTTCCAGGGCTTTGCCTGCGTCCAGCGGCAGATCGCGCCCCTCGAGCAGCGCCGGACTGCACATCGGGGTGAAGTCGACCTTCGCCAGATGCTCGGATTTCAGCCCCGGCCAGTCGCCGCGGCCGGATCTTATGGCGACGTCGATGCGGGCTTCCGCGAGGTCGATCACCGTACCGCTGACTTCGAGCTCGATCTCGATATCCGGATGCGCGGCCTGGAAGGTGCCGATGTTCCCCGCCAGCCAGTTGTTCGCGAAACTCGCCGTCGTGGCGATGCGCAAGACCGTCTCGCTCTCGCCGGTGAGTTCATCGAACGCCATCTCGATCTCGTCGAAAGCGGTCGCCAGCCGTGCGGCGACGCGGGCCCCGCCGGCAGTCAGTTCGGCGCGTCTTCCCCGCCGGACGAAGAGCGGCTCGCCGACCCGCTCCTCCAGTATCTTGATCTGATAGCTGATCGCGGCCTGGGTCATCCCCAATTCGGAGGCAGCCGCCGTGAAGGTACCCCTTCGCGCGACCGCTTCGAATGCGCGAACTGCGGGAAGCGGGGGGAGCCGTCGCATGGTGCTTGATAAAGCCTGTTGATAAGGCGTGTCGATCCCTTTGTTGGACGCGGCAGCCGAAGATCCGCATCTCTTCCGGGCCAGCTTCAAGTCCGGAGGGCAGCCATGATCGATGAGATGTATGATCGCGCCTGGGGTGAACATCACCAGCGCTTCAGCCAGGATGTACACGCTCTGCTGCGAAAGGCCGGGCGCGCGTTGAAGAGCGTATTCGGGCGCCGGATGTCTTCGGGTGGCGAGCCGGATATTTCCGGTTCTGAACGAATCGCGCGCGAATGCGTGGAATCCGGCGCGACGGATATTAGGTGAGCCCTGGCGAAGACCGTCGCCTTCGCCAGGACCTGTACGCAATCACTTCACCGGGCGGCAATTCTCCAGCAGCAAGGCGTGGGAATTGGGGTTGAAATTGGCGTAGACGCCCGAGAGCTTGACCTTCTTGCCGGGCTTTTGCTGCAGCGCGAACACGGACTGGCCCTTTGCCAACCGGCAGAAGATGTCGGTCTTGAATGGCGCGGTGCCGGGCAGGCGGATCGCTTCGTTATAGGGCTCGGGGATGTCGTAGGTGACGACATAGGCGTCATCCAGCTTGTCGATCGACTTCACCGTGCCGCTGACGATGAAGGTCTTGTCCTTGTAGCGCAGCGGGATCGCAGCGGCGTTGCGCTGGGTGTCCTTCGAGATCTGGTGCGAGATGGACAGCGCGTCCATTTCGAGCGGCGCCTTGTTGCCGGCGGCGGTCATGCCCGCGCCGGCGGCCGCGGTGCCGGCCTTGCCGGTCTTGAGCTGGTTGAGCATGCCGCACATCTCGGCCTTGGCGGGCTCGCTCGGGGCCGACATGCCGGCGCGCAGCTTCGCCTCCATCCGGACATTGCCGTCGGGCGTCGCGGTGATGGTGATCGGGAAGGCGCGGGCCTTGCCGGTCTGCGCCTGCTCGATCAGCATGCTGCCGTCCTCGGGCTCGACCGCCAGCACGTCATAGCCCTTGGCGACGACGATTCCGCGCATCTGGCCGATCGCGCTGGCGGGCGTCAGGCCCGGCAGCGTCACCGACGCGGCGAACTTCTGGCCGCTGATGAAGCTGCCACCCTTGGTGAAGGATTCCTCACAGGTGCCGGCATGGGCAAGAGCTGGAGCAAGCAGCGCAATCGGTGCGAAGAAACAGGACAAGCGCATTGTTTTCCCTCTTTGTTTTCCCGCCATGGTAAGCTGGCGAGGGCTGTATGGCCGCAAAGCGGGCTCGCGCCAACGCGCGATGCCTTAACCAGGGGGGGAAGCCGGCTATTTCGCGCCGGGCAGCTTGATCCCGAGCAGGACCAGCCGCTCGCCGGTGATCCCGAACCAGTGCGGCACGCCGGCGGGGACGAGGATGACGTCGCCCGGGCCGAGCGTGCGGGTGGTGCCGCCTTCGATCCGGCTGCCGTCGACCAGGCCGGGGTTGCGGGTCGTCGGATCGGCGAGGGTGCCGCCCGAGACCAGGGTGCCGGCGCCTTCGAGCACGATCGCATATTCCGCCTCGGCCGGATGGACGGCGGGGCGGCCCGGCTTCTTCCAGATCTCGATCGCGGCCACGCGCGCGCCGTCGCGGACCAGTGGGCGCCACATGAAGCCCTGATCGGGCTTCATCTCGGCGAGCATCGCGCGGGTCTGGGCCTGCACGTCCGCGCCGCCGGCGAAGGCGGTGGGGTCGGTGGTCGTCTGGGCGGCGGCGATGCCAGGCGAACATGCGAGGGTGAGTGCGAGTGTCATGCCAAGGGTCTTCACCGCGTCTCTCCTCAAGCCGCTTTGTTTGCGCCAAGACATAAGAAGCGGGCCCCCGGGTCAAGCCCGGGGTGACGGCAAGGGCTACGACCTTAGCCGTGCTTGCGGCGGCGGACGTTTCGCGCAACGCCCTCGGCAGGGAGAGTCGAACGATGCGAATTGTCCGTGTGCTTGGCCTTTTGGCGACCGTGCTGGCGCCGTTTCCCGTTGCCGCCCAGTCGCTGGCGACGGTCGAGCGCAACGGCGCCTTCGTTGCCGTCGAACCCTATGCGCCGAACATCGTGCGGGTGACGATCTCGCTCGACCGGGGGCTGAGCGACGCGGCTCCCGGACATGGCATCTCGGGCAAGGTCGATGCGAAGGGCTGGACCCACAAGGCGGACGGCTCTGGCGATGTGTTCGCCTCGCCTGCGCTGACGCTCACCGTCGATCCGCAACCCTGGCCCAAGGCGCCGAGCCAGATGGAGCGCTATTTCGTGCCGTCGCTGCCCCGGGTCTCGCTGTCGGTGCGCGCGGCGGACGGGCGGCTGCTCACCAAGATGAACGGTTGGGAGCTGGCGCCGCATACCGTCAACGGCGAGAAGACGTTCAAGGCGGGGGCGAGCTTCGCCGCGCCGCAGGACGAGCATTATTACGGGCTCGGCCAGAACCAGGAAAGCATAGGCCCGCTCGACCTGCGCGGGCGGACGATCGACTGCCGGCACTATTACGATGCGCCGGCGGGCGAGACGGTGTGCATCCCGTTCCTGGTGACCAACAAGGGCTATGCGGTGGTGTGGGACAATCCTTCCGCCACCATCGTCTCGCCCGGGCTGCATGGCAGCACCCACTGGCAGTCCGAAGTGGGCGAGCGGGTTTCCTTCTTCGTCATCACCGGCGCGACCACCGACGAGATCTATGCCGGCTATGCCCGGCTGACCGGCGACACGCCGCTGCCGCCCAAGGCGGCGTTCGGGCTGATCCAGAGCAAGGCGCGCTATGAGAGCCAGAAGGAGCTGCTGGGCGTGGCCGAGGGCTATCGCAGCCGCGGCTATCCGCTCGACGTGATGGTGCTCGACTGGTTCTACTGGACGCGGATGGGGCAGATCGACATCGATCGGAGCTTCTTCCCGGACCCCGTGGCGATGAACAAGCAGCTTCATGATGCGGGCATGCACAGCATCATCAGCGTGTGGCCGCGCTTCGAGCGGGAATCGCGCTATTTCAACATGCTGAGCGCCAGGGGCTGGCTGCTGAAGGACAAGGACGGCAACACGGTCGACGGATTGCCGGTGCGCGCGGACCGGGCGGGGGCGCTGCTCGACAGTACCAATCCGGAGGCGCGTACGTGGTTCTGGGAGAAGATCCGCGACAATATCGCGAGCCAGGGCTTCGACTGGTTCTGGCTCGACGAGACCGAGCCCGACCTGGTGCCCGACGGCAATTTCTATTCGATCGGATCGGGTGACCGCTATCACAACCTCTATCCGCTGGTGCACACGTCGAGCGTGGCGGAGGGGTCGGCGCGCGACCGGCCGGATTTCCGCAACCTGATCCTCGCCCGGGCCGCCTATCTCGGCACCCAGCATAGCGGCGCGATCTTCTGGTCGTCGGACGTGCAGGCGACCTGGGAAGCGCTGCGCCGCCAGGTGCCGGCGGGGCTGAACTTCACGGCGAGCGGCCATGCCTATTGGAGCAGCGATACCGGCGGCTGGCAGTGGCCGAACGGCCCGGCCGCCGAGCGCCCGGTGCTGCTCGATCCCGCCGGCGCCACGGCGATGGGGGCGGACTACAAGGACTATCCCGAGCTGTTCACCCGTTGGTTCGCATATAATGTCTTCACCCCGACGCTGCGCATCCACGGCCAGCGCCCGGCAACGGCGATCTGGGAATATGGCGCGGCGGCCGAGCCGGTGCTCGCGAAGTTCCTGCGCCTGCGATACGCGCTGATCCCCTATCTCTATTCGCTCGGATACCGGACGCATGAGACCGGCGCGCCGTTCATGCGCGGGCTGTTCATGGACTTCCCGGACGATCCCAATGTCGCGAACCTGGGCGACGAATATATGTTCGGCCCCGCCTTCCTCGTCGCGCCGGTGACCGAGCAGGGGGTGACCTCGCGCCGCGTCTACCTGCCGGCCGGCACCGACTGGTATGACTATTGGACCGACGAGAAGCATGCCGGCGGCCAGTGGGTGACCGCAGCGGCGCCGATCGATCGGATCCCGCTGTTCGTCCGCGCCGGATCGATCGTGCCGCTGGGCGCGCAGGTGCCGAACACCGCGGCGCGCCAGCCGCTCGAGAGCATCCGCGTCTATCCGGGACGCGACGGCGCCTTCACTCTCTTTGACGATGATGGCGTGACCAACGCCTATCGCAAGGGCGCGGGGACCCGGACCGAGCTGCGCTGGAACGACCGGGAAGGGCGGCTCTCCGCATCGGGGAAGTTGCCGGGCGGACAGGATCTCCAGGCGCTGGTGCGACTCGCGGGTGCGTCCCCCGCGCCCAGGTGACCGGCCTATCTTTTCGCACGGGAACCAGCCGGCCCCCTTGCGCGTCGAGCCCTGCGTAACGACATTCGTTGATTGCCTTTGCTGCGCGTGCTAACGGCCCGCCCGCAATTAGAAGATCGAGAACGCAGGTCGCATGACCAGGTCCGTTTCCTTTCCGACGCGACACCCGCGCCCGTGAACATCCCGAAAGAAGGAGCCGACGAGTCGGCTCCGGCTCATTTCGACGCGCATGCTGCGCATGGCCACAGCCTCGACGGCACGTGGAAGCTGGCGATCGGCGCGATCGGTATCGTCTTCGGCGATATCGGCACCAGCCCGCTCTACGCCTTCCGCGAGACCTTTGCGGGGCACCACAAGCTCGACCTCGACACGCTGCACATCATGGGCGTCATCAGCCTGATGTTCTGGTCGATGATGGTCGTGGTGACGCTGAAATACGTCACGATCATCATGCGGGCGGACAACAAGGGTGAGGGCGGCAGCCTGGCGCTGCTCGCGCTGATCTCGCGCAGCAGCGGCAATGCCAAGCGCTGGACGCAGGGCATCGTGCTGCTCGGCGTGTTCGCGACCGCGCTCTTCTATGGCGACTCGATGATCACGCCGGCGGTGTCGGTGCTGTCGGCCGTCGAGGGCCTGTCGGTCGCCGCGCCCGCCTTCGCCAAGCTGGTGCTGCCGATCGCGGTGGTCATCCTGGTGCTGCTCTTCTCGATCCAGCGGACGGGCACGTCGCGGGTCGGCGCCTTTTTCGGCCCGATCATGCTGTTCTATTTCCTGACGATCGCGACGCTGGGCACGCTGAGCCTGGTGCAGACGCCGACGATCCTCAACGCGCTGCTGCCGCATCACGCGATGATGTTCTTCGCCGCCGATCCGTTCCGCGCATTCCTCGCGCTCGGCTCGGTCGTGCTGGCGGTTACCGGCGCCGAGGCGCTCTATGCCGACATGGGCCATTTCGGGCGCAAGCCGATCCGCATCTCCTGGCTGTGGTTCGTGCTGCCGGCGCTGATCCTCAATTACATGGGGCAGGGCGCGCTGCTGATGCGCGACCCATCGGCGCTGCATAGCCCGTTCTACGAGCTGGCACCGGAAGTGCTGCAGTTCCCGCTGGTCATCCTGGCGACGATGGCGGCCGTCATCGCCTCGCAGGCGGTGATCTCGGGTGCCTTCTCGGTGACCCAGCAGGCAATCCAGCTCGGCTTCGTGCCGCGCCTGCGCATCGAGCATACCAGCGCCTCGACCGCCGGGCAGATCTACATCCCGCTCATCAACTGGGCGCTGATGATTATGGTGATCCTGCTCGTCCTGACCTTCCAGACCTCGTCGAACCTCACGGCGGCCTATGGCATCGCGGTTACCGGCGCGATGCTGATCGACAACTGCCTGCTGGCGGTGGTGCTGTTCGGCCTGTGGAAGTGGAAGAAGCGCTATGCGATCCCGCTGCTCGCGGTGTTCTTCACCGTCGACCTGGCCTATTTCGCGGCGAACCTGACCAAGGTGCCCGATGGCGGCTGGTTCCCGCTGTTCATCGGCTTCGTGGTGTTCACCCTGCTGACCACCTGGTCGAAGGGCCGCCAGCTGATGATCAACCGGCTGCGCGAGAGCGCGATGCCGATCAAGATCTTCATCACGTCAGCCGCAACCACCGCCACCCGCGTGCCGGGCACCGCGGTGTTCATGACCTCGACGCCCGAGGGCGTGCCGCACGCGCTGCTGCACAACCTCAAGCACAACAAGGTGCTGCACGACCGCGTCATCCTGCTGACGGTGAAGATCAAGGACGTGCCCTATGTCCCCGACGAGAATCGCATGATGCTCGAGGACCTGGGGCAGGGCTTCCACCGCATGATCCTGGCATATGGCTTCATGCAGGAGGCGGATGTTCCGGCGGCGCTCAAGTCGGTCAACGCCTGTGGCGCCGAGTTCAAGATGATGGAGACCAGCTTCTTCCTCGCCCGCCAGACGCTGTTGCCCTCGGCCCGGCCGGGGATGATGATCTGGCGCGAGAAGCTGTTCGCCTGGATGCTGCGCAACGCCGAAAGCGCGATGGAGTTCTTCCGCCTGCCGACCAATCGCGTGGTCGAACTGGGCAGCCAGGTCGAGATTTGACCGAACGCGCGGCGCCGCTGATCGTCACGGCGCTGTTCGGGCGGCAGGACCAGGCCTTGTTCAACGCCCTGCGCCGCGAGCATTATCCGCCCGAGCGGAACGTGCTCGACGCGCACCTGACGCTGTTCCACCAGCTGCCGCCCTCGGTGACGGACGAGCTCAAGCGCCGGCTGTCGGTCGAGACGCGCGGGGTTCGTGCGCCGCGGGCGCGCGTGACCGGGTTGATGTCGCTGGGCGGGGGCGTGGCCTACCGGATCGAGGCGCCCGAGCTGGTGGCGATTCGCGAGGGGCTGGTCGATGCCTTTGCCGGGCTGCTGACCCCGCAGGATGCCGGGCGCTGGCGCCCGCATGTGACGATCCAGAACAAGGTCCGGCCGGTGCTGGCCAAGGCCGTGATGGCCGCATTGGCGCGGGATTTCGTGCCGCGCGAGGTGGAAATCTCCGGCCTGGCGAGCTGGCATTATCGTGGCGGGCCCTGGGAAGCACATTCCCGGCATATGTTCGCTTGACCTCGGGCGAAGCCGGACCTATTGGGCCCCCTCGCTTCGGCGACACCCTGTTTGGGGCGGAGTAGCTCAGTTGGTTAGAGCAGCGGAATCATAATCCGCGTGTCGGGGGTTCAAGTCCCTCCTCCGCTACCATCATTACCCCGATCACCGCTGAAATCCCGCCAGGTGGAACTGTCCGCGTCCGCCGTCGCGATTCGCCGCGTGGGCGGGCGCGTCGTGCTGGGGACCCGGCGCACCCGCCCGTCGCAGCGCGGAGGGGCAGGGCGCTGCGGGTGAGCCCGGCCGGGGGGATGTCCGGGCACCATGTTCTTGCTGATTCGCGCAGGTTTCGCGACCCCCGCACGGGCGCCGGTGGGCTCACCCTTTCGGGGAGGCTTGCGCCGACTCGCCTTTGGCGCGCCGGCGGGCATGATGGCGGCTCTGCGAATCGGGGGATCGGGGGATGCTGAGCCGGCGGGAGATCATCGGGCTGCTTGCGGCGGGCATCGCCGCGCCTGCCTTTGCCCTGGACGCACCCACGCAGCCGCGCCTGCCCTGGGCGGCATTCCGCCGTGGTCCCGACTATCCGCGGCTGGTGGAGGCCGTGCGGCGGATGAAGGCCAATCGCGACGAGAGCGATCCGGCGAGCTGGAGCTTCTGGCCGCTGGTCCACATGCACCACTGCCCGCACGGCAAGCCCTATTTCCTCGCCTGGCATCGTGGCTATCTCCACCTGTTCGAGGCGACGCTGCGCGAGGTCTCCGGCTCGCAGACCTTGCGGGTGCCCTATTGGGACTATTTCAGCGACCCGCGCCTGCCCGCGGAGTTCACCAGCGGCAATTCGGCGACCAACCCGTTGTTCGAGCCGCGTATCGGCGGCGAAGTGGGGCAGGCGCTGGGCTTTGCGGCCTTCGCGCCCGAACTGATCGGCTTCCAGCGTACCGCCGGTGCCGATTGCTTCGAGGCGCAGGTCGAGGCGTTCCACAACAAGGTCCACAACCTGGTCGGCGGGCGGATGGCGAGCATGCTCTCGCCTTCCGACATGATCTTCTGGGTGCACCACGCCAATGTCGACCGGCTGTGGAGCGGCTGGTCGGCGGCCGGGGAGGGGCGGACCATGCCCGCTGCGGGCGATGCCTATTGGGGTGGCCGCTTCGACTATGCCGATGGGATGGGGCTCGACCGGGCGGTGGCGATCGACGGAGCCGGGCTCGGCTATCGCTATCCCGATCTCAGGCTGCCGGTGCGCGAAGGCGCGGCCGGCGGGGCGATCCGATCGGGCGAGGTGCGGGTGCCGCGTCCGCCGGTGCCGGCGCGAGGGGCGCCAACCGCGGTGCCGGTGGAGGCCCCGCCGCCGGTCGCCGTGCCGCCGCCTCCCGCCGACGCTGCGCCCATGGCGATGGCGCCCCCGCCGGCCGCCGCCGCGCCTGCGCCGGTGCCCTATCGCGGCATCTGGCTGGGTAGTGCCCTCTACCAGCGCGAACCGCTGCGCCGGACGCGCGACGCTGCCTATGTCCCTGACGAAGTGACGATCGTGCTCGACCAGGTCTCGCTCAGTGGCGCCGGGCAGCTCGGCGGCTATTATTACGACCTGTACCTCGATCTCGACGGAGAGGGACGCACGTTGCCCGAATGCCTGCTCGGCTCGATCGGGCCTTTCCAGATCTCGGCGGCGCGGCATCACAGCGAGGACGGCATGGCGCGGATCGAGCTGCCGGTGGGCGAGGTGATCCGTCGTGAGGCGCAGGGGCTGGACCTGGCCGATCTCGGCGTCGTTTTTCGTCGGGTGGAGGTTGCCGGAGCCGCCGTGGGCGAGACCATCGCGATCGGATCGATAGAGGTGGCGGGCTAGCAACGCTTGGGCTACCCGAGCAAAAGCTGTTGTCCACAGCCATTGCTGGCCGTGTGACACCACCCATGTTGCCTCAAGCCTTTCCCAGCCCCTAGATGCGGGGCTCAGCCATTTCGGAAGCCATGATGACCGCCACCCATTCGACTCGCATGCTGATCCTCGGTTCCGGCCCCGCCGGCCTCACCGCCGCCATCTATGGCGCGCGTGCGGGCATGGCGCCGATCGTGGTCCAGGGCATCCAGCCCGGCGGCCAGCTGATGACCACCACCGATGTCGAGAATTATCCCGGATTCCGCGACGTGATCCAGGGCCCGTGGCTGATGCAGGAGATGCAGGCCCAGGCCGAGCATGTCGGCGCGCAGATGATGTGGGACACGATCGTCGAGGTCGATGTGACGCAGCGCCCGTTCCGCATGGTCGGCGACAGCGGCACCATCTATCTGGGCGACGTCCTCGTGATCGCCACCGGCGCCCAGGCAAAGTGGCTGGGCCTCGATTCGGAGCGGCTGCTCCAGGGCAAGGGCGTGAGCGCCTGCGCGACCTGCGACGGCTTCTTCTTCCGCGGCAAGAAGGTCGCGGTGATCGGCGGCGGCAACACCGCGGTGGAAGAGGCGCTTTACCTCACCAACCACAGCCATGACGTGACCGTGATCCACCGCCGCGATTCGTTCCGCGCCGAGAAGATCCTGCAGCAGCGCCTGTTCGCCAATGAGCGGATCAACGTGCTTTGGAACAAGAAGGTCGAGCGCTTCATCGGCGGCGGCGAGCCCGAGGGACTGGTCGCGATCGAGCTGAAGGACATGGAGACCGGCGAGCTGTCGACGATCGACGTCGATGGCGGCTTCGTCGCGATCGGCCACCACCCGGCGACCGAGCTGTTCCGTGGTCATATCGAGCTCGACGACGACGGGTACATCAAGGTCGAGACCGGCACGACCAAGACCAGCGTGCCCGGCGTGTTCGCCTGCGGCGACGTGATGGACAAGCATTACCGCCAGGCGGTCACCGCTGCCGGCACGGGTTGCATGGCCGCGCTCGACGCCGAGCGCTTCCTGGCCGAGGCGGACTTCGAGACCGTCGTCCAGCACGCGGCGGAGTAAGTTAGGCGAGGCGCTCCAGCACGCGCTGGAGCAGCCAGGCCTTGTCGGCGGCGCTGGCGAAGCTGTGGCTGTCGCTGTCGAGTGTCTCCACCTTTGTCCGCGCGCGGGTGGCCTCGTAAGCGGCGCCCTTGAAGGCGTCGGCAAAGGCGATGGCGGTGTTGTCGCCCTTTGCGAGCAGGATAGTCACCGGCACCTGGGCCGTGCCCAGCGCCGCGGCGAGGCGCGCGGTCAGCCCGGCCGGCGCTTCGGATGGCTTCTGCGAGGCCTTGCGCAAGCCCTTGAGTAGCTTGGCAATGTTCACACCACCGCGCAGCAGGCGCAGCCATTCCCTCGGATCGCGCAGCTTGGCGGCATAGTGCGAGCGGATTGCGGCGGCGGGCGGCAGCGCGTCGGTCGGCTCGATCGCCCAGGGATTGGCGAGCAGCAGCGCGTCGATGCCTGCACCCGCATGGAAGAAGGCGAGGGCGGTGGCGGCGTCGCAATTGCCGAATGCCAGGATGCGCTCGGCGCCGGCCGCGCGCAGGGCGTGGGCGGCGGTGGCGATGTCCTCCGCGCTGCTTTCATAGCCGCCATTCTCGCCGGTCGAATCGCCGATGCCGCGGCGATCGAAGCGGAGCACCGGATGGCCTGCCTGGGCGACACGGACAGCGAGCAGCGCCATGCCGCGATGCGCGCCGATCCGGATTTCGTTGCCGCCCGAGACGATCAGCAGCCCGGTTTTGCCCGGGGCCTCGTCGAGCGTGGCGGCGAGGGTTTCGCCGGCGCAGGGGAAGGAGATCAGCCTTCGCATGCGCGCACCCAGGCGGCGATATCGTCGGCAAGCAGCGCGGCGAGTGCGGGGTCGTTGTCCGGCTCGCTGCGGCGCCAGAGCGGTGCGCCGGGCACCTTGTGGTCCGCGGGCCGGGGATCGCTCTCGAGCCGTACCACGCGGCGCGGCGTGACCGATTCGGCGAAGGGCTGCTTGCCCTCGAGCTCCGCCAGCAGGTCGGCGGAGATCAGATTACCGGCGATCTCGACCCGGGCGGCGGACGCGGGCAAAGGGCTGCCATGGACGCGCTTGAGCTCGCGCAGGAGGTCGCTGCCGTCCTGCGGCGCCAGGTGCCAGCGACCCGAGGCAAGGGCATGGGCATCGAGCAGCGCGCCGCTGCGGACGCCGAGCGCATAGGCCGCGCGGCCCTCGTCCAGGATATGATCGACCACGCCGCCAAATGCTTCCTGGATCCGCAGAAAACTAAGCGTTTCCAGTGCCATCAGGCTTTCGCCCTGGCCCGGCATGTCCGGCAGCGCGCCCGCCATCCCGCGCTCGGCGAGCAGACGGAGGAGCGTTACCGTGAAGGTACGGGTGCGGTTGGCTTCCTCGAACAGCGGCAGCGCCGCGACCACGACCGGGCCGCTCGACGGACCGAAGCGAAGCATCGCCTCCTGTCCCCCGGCCCAGTCGTAGCGATCGATCATCCGAGCGCCTTGGCCGAGGCGAAGCGGGTTAGGGCGCCGAAGCTCTCGAGCATCTCGCCATCGACCTCGTCATCCTCGATCAGGATGCCGAGCCGGTCCTCCAGCTCGGTGAGCACGCCCGCCACCGCGAGCGAGTCGAGTTCGGGCAGCGCGCCGAACAACGGCGTGTCCGCACGGAATTCCGCGACCCTGTCGGCACTTAGGCCCAGTACGTCGCGCAGGACTGCGCGGACGGTGTCTTCGACTTGGAGCGACCCATCGGGCTGCAATGATCTTCCCCTGACCGGTTTTTCGCCCCCGTAAGGCTTGGCGCGGGCGCTGCCAAGTATAAGGGTGGATAGGTGATCGCCCTCGACTCGCTTCCCCGGCCGCTCGACACCCTGCCATCGCGGGGCAAACCCGATGCAATTGCCCTGGAAGACAAAGCCGGGACAATGACTTACGCCGAGCTGGAGGCGGCCGTCGGGCAGATGGCCGCGGCCCTGCGCGATTTGGGGCTGGAGCCCGGCGACCGGGTGGCGACCTGGCTGCCCAAGACGCGGGCCGCCTGCCTGATGCCGCTGGCGGCGGTGAGGGCGGGGCTGGTGCACGTGCCGGTCAACCCGGTGCTCAAGCGCGCCCAGGTGGCGCATATCCTGGCCGATTCGGGGGCGCGGGCGCTGGTCAGCCAGACCATACGCCTCCAGGCACTCGAAGTGGGCGATGTTGGCGACCAGTGCCGGGTTGTCGAAGACACTTCGCTCACCTCGAACCGGACGCTTCCAGCCTCGGATGTGGACACGGACGCCCTTGCCGCGATCCTCTACACCTCGGGATCGACCGGAAAGCCCAAGGGCGTGATGCTGAGCCACGCCAATTTATGGTTGGGTGCCATCAGCGTAGCGCATTATCTTGAGATCGCGCCCGACGACCGGGTTCTCGGCGTGCTGCCGCTAAGTTTCGATTACGGACAGAACCAGTTGCTGTCGACCTGGGCGGCGGGCGCCCGCATCGTACCGCTCGACTACCTGACCGCACGCGACGTCATCAAGGCGGTCGAGCGGTTCGACATCACCACGCTCGCCGGCGTGCCGCCGCTCTGGGTGCAGTTGCTCGAAGCCGAGTGGCCGGTTGAGACTGCGTCTAAACTCAAGCGCCTAACCAATTCGGGTGGTGCGCTTACCCCCAGGATGATCCGCGACCTGCGGACGCGTTTCCCTCAGGCCGACCTCTATCCGATGTACGGGCTGACCGAGGCGTTCCGATCGACCTATCTCGATCCCGCGCTGGTGGACAGCCATCCGGACGCGATCGGCAAGGCGATCCCGTTCGCCGAAGTGCTGGTGGTGGGACCGGACGGGGCGCCGGCCGAGCAGGGCGAGCTGGTTCATGCCGGCCCGCTGGTCGCCCAGGGCTATTGGCAGGACCCGGAACGCACCGCCCAGCGCTTCAGACCAGCCCCTTCATACGCCGAAAGTGGCGGCATGGCCGTTTGGTCCGGCGACACGGTGCGCCTGGGCGCCGACGGACTGCTGCGCTTCGTCGGGCGCGATGACGAGATGATCAAGTCCGCCGGCAACCGGATCAGCCCGACCGAGATCGAGGAAGCCGTGCTCTCCGGCGGGGAGACCGGGGAGGCGGCGGCGTTCGGCGTGGCGGACGAACGGCTGGGCCAGGCGATCGTGGTGATCGCACGCGGCGACGGCAGCGCGGAAGAGGCGCTGCGCACCCGGCTTCGGCGCGATCTGCCGAGCTTCATGCAGCCTGCGCGCTTCGATTGGCGTATGGAACTGCCCAGAAACGCCAACGGCAAGCTGGACCGGACGGCGCTGCGGGCGAGTTTGGGGTAGCGCTCCATTCCTTACACGCTTCAGCCGTCATCCCCGCGGAGGCGGGGATCTATTGCCGCTGAGTGTAATGAGACTCATTCGGGTAGCCAGAATGGATCCCCGCCTTCGCGGGGATGACGAAGAAGAAGCGGGGATGACGAACCTTCGCGAGGATGACGAAGGCGTGTAGGGGAAGGGTATGACCATCACAGCCAAACCTTTCGGCCCGATCCCGCCCGAATTCGCGGAGCTGCGCCAGCTTCCGTGGCTGGATGTGTCCACTCCTGCCTATGTCTATGACTTCGCGGTAATCGAGGCCCGGATCGCGCTGTTGCGGGCGGCGCTGCCCGCGAAGGTGGGCGTGCATTATGCGATCAAGGCCAACCCGTTCCCGGCGCTGCTCGAGCGGATCGCGCCGCTAGTCGACGGGATGGACGTGGCCTCTGCGGGCGAGATGGGGCGGGCGCTCGACGTCATGGCGGCGAACCACATCAGCTTCGCCGGGCCGGGCAAGCGCGATGCGGAGCTGGAAGCGGCGATCCGCGCCGGGGTGACGATCAACCTGGAGTCGATCGCCGAGGGGCAGCGTGCCCTGGGGATCGGCAAGGCGCTGGGCGTGACGCCGCGACTGGCGGTGCGGGTGAACCCCGATTTCGAACTGCGCGGCTCGGGGATGAAGATGGGCGGGCGGGCATCCCCCTTTGGAATCGAAAGCGCGCACGTGCCCGAACTGGTGCGGCAGCTGCGCGGCGAGGGCGCCGAGTGGCGCGGGCTGCACATCTTCGCCGGATCGCAGTCACTCGATACCGAAGCGATCATCGCTACCCAGGCGGCGACGATCGACCTTGCCGCGCGGCTGGCCGACGAGATCGGCGCGGTGCCGCCCCTGGTCAATCTCGGCGGCGGCTTCGGCATCCCCTATTTCCCAGGCGATACGCCGGTGGACGTCGGCGCGATCGGCGCGGCGCTGGCGGGTGCGGTCGGGCGGCTCGACAGCGAATATGCGATCGAGCTCGGCCGCTGGCTGGTCGGCGAGGCGGGCGTGTACCTCGCCCGCGTGGTCGACCGGAAGGAGAGCCAGGGCGAGACGTTCCTGGTCGTCGAGGGCGGGCTCAACCACCATCTCGCCGCGACCGGCAATTTCGGCACGGTGGTAAGGCGCAACTACCCGATCGCGGTGGCGCACCGGATGCAGGACCCGGCGGAGGAAGTGGTGACGGTGGTGGGGCCGCTCTGCACCCCGCTCGACCGGCTGGCGGACCGCGTGGCGCTGCCGCGCGCCGAAGTGGGGGACATGATCGCGGTGTTCGCGTCAGGGGCCTATGGCGCAACGGCGAGCCCGAGCGCGTTCCTGGGGCATCCGGCGGCGGGGGAGATGCTGGTCTGAGGCAATCCGGCGTGCGGCCGGAATTTGCAGTTCCCCGGCGAAAGCCGGGGCCCAGGGTCACAAGCGATACGGCAGAGAAACCCTGGGCCCCGGCTTTCGCCGGGGAACCGATGGGTGAATGGGCCGGCCTTTGGGTGTCCCGATATTCGTCTATCCCCTGCCACCAGGGGGAAGGGCAGGATTTTCAGGCCCGTTGCACCCCCAGCACCGTGAGATAGCGGTCGGGCCAGAGGATCGACTGGCCGGTGCGCAGGCCGATCAGGGCGGCACCGACAGGGGTGAGGATCGAGATCCGGCCCTGGGCGATGTCCGCATCCGGCGGATAGACCAGGGTGACGGTGCGGGGCTTGCCGTTGCTGTCGTCGACGAACTCCACCGTGGCGCCCATCGTCACCGTGTCGGGCGAGATGGCGGCGGCGCTGTGCAGGCGGGCGCGCTCGGTTTCGCGCAGCAGCAGCGCACTGACCGCCGGGAAGCGGCGGGCGACGCTGAGCGCCAGGCCGGCGAGGCGCTCGGCTTCGGAATCGATCATGTCGATCGGCGGCCGGCTGGCCGCCTTGCGGGTCTTGCTCATGTTCTGGAACTCCCAGGCAAAGGCGGCCTTACCGCCGGGGCGCCTAACGACGGCGCGCTGCTTGGCCCCGGGCCTCCCGGGACATGCCTGAGGAGAACCCGGGGCTAGATGCCTGCCAGGAGCTGTCCCGCATGGACGCGGTATCGCAGCATGGGTGCGCGAGCGGTCATGCTGCGAGGATGGCCGCCGGGGTGCGGCTTGTCAAACCGGGTCAGAGGCTTTCGGCGAGCAGCAGGCAGGCGAGCATCGCCAGCACCAGCCCGATCAGCGCGATCCCGAGCGCGGGCCAGCCCCAGACGGCGACGACCATGCCGGCCAGCGGCGGCCCGAGCAGCGCGCCACCGGCGCCGAACTGGGTGATGAGGCCGTTGGCGGCGGCGATGCGGGGATCGTCGGGCGTGGTCGCGCCGGACTGGGCGGGCAGGCGGGCGAACATCAGCGGCGGGACGAGGCCGCTGACCAGCGTGGCGGCGATGGCGAGGATGGCACTCGTGGTCAGGCTCGCGCCGCCGGCCTGGTAGAGCCAGAAGACCAAAGGCAGGGTGGCGAGCAGGGCGAGGGTGGAGACCAGCATCATCCGCCGGCGGCCGAGCTGCCCGCCGCGCATCGCCCACATCGCGGCGGCGGAGCCCGGCAGCGCGGCGAGCGAGGCGAGCGCGGTGACCAGCCCGACCTGCTCGATCGGGGCGCCGCTGCGCTCGACCAGGAAGCTCGGCAGCAGCATCAGCAGCGCGCAGACGAACAGTGTGTAGAGGCCGAAGGCAAAGGTGGAGACCCAGGCGGCGGGGGCGGGCAGGGTGATCGGGCGGCCGCTCGCGCCGGGCAGGGGCAGGCGGGTGAGCAGCGCGGTGATCCCGGCGAGCGCGACGGCCCAGGCGAGCATCACCCCGCGCGGGCCCGCCAGCGTGACCAGCGAGGCAGTGACGGCGCTGCCGAGCGCGAGGCCGACGGGGACGAAAGTGCTCCACAAGGCGAGCGCGCGGCCGCGGCTCTCGTCGGTGGCAATGGCGGCGATCGCGGTGGGGCAGACGATGACCATCAGCAGATAGCCGACGCCTTCCACCGCGCGGGCGGCGAACAGGAGGGCGGGGCCGGGGGCGATCGCCTCGACAAGGCTGGCGGCGGCGAGGGTGGCACCGCCGGCGAGCAGGAAGGCGCGCATGCCGAAGCGGGCGAGGCCGAGGCCGGCGACGAAGCCGAACAGCCCGCCACCGACTTCGAGCAGCGAGATCAGCAGGGCGATCTGGGGGAGCGAGAGGTGGAAGCCCTCGCGCAGGATCGGCGCGATCGCGGAAATCTTGGCGAGCTGCGCGGCGGCGAGGATGCCGACCAGCCAGAGGATCAGGATTCGGGGCCAGGGGGTACGCATGCCGCCCTGCTAGGGACGGGCGCCGGCGATGGCCACGAATAGATTATACGGGGTCGGAAGCGATCGTGGTGGTGATGCGGCCGATCCGGCCGTCGGCGAGCGGCACCGTCTCCCAGCGCATCAGGCTGGGCAGCACCGCGATCACCGCGCTGTCGTTATGGCCGGTGTGGAACTCGAGCCGCTGGAACGGGCGATCATACCAGCCGCGATCGGCAAGGCTTTCCTCGGCGGCGATGATCTCGGGACTCGCGAAGGACCAGAGCGAGCGGTTGAGGAACGCATCGGCGCTGCTTCCCCAGCCCTGGGTCCGGGCGGGCGAGGCGGCCAGCAGGCGGTGGGTGGCGTCGCAGACGAGGTGGACGGGCGCGCGCGAGGTCTCGATCAGGCGCTTGAGCGCGGCGTCGGCGTCATTGCCGGCATTGGCGGCGATCATCGCGAGGATGCGTTCGCGCATCGCCGGCTCGGGCTCGTGCATGCCGCTTTCCCAGCGCGACACGCTGGCCTGGGTCACCGCCAGGTGCTCGGCGACATGACCCTGCTTGATCCCGTTGAGGATGCGGAAGCGGCGCAGGGCCCTGCCCACGGGGAGATCGTGCAGCATGGCGGGGAAGATAGGCCGGCCGGGCGGCAGGTCAATGCGCGGACGCGGTGCCGCTGAGGGCCGCCTGCAGCCTGGCGATCATGTCCTGCACCTCGGCGCTGCGCAGCTGGTGCGCGGCCTCCAGCGCGGCGAGGTCGCCGCCGCAGAAGTCGCAGGCGGCGTTCTCGATGCGGACGAAATGCTGGCAGCCGCGGCAGAGGCGCAGCGGCACCGGGATGCGGCCGGGTTCAGGCATGGACCGGAACTTCGGCAAGGGCCTCCACGACGATCTCGAACTCGCCATGATCGAAGGAGCGGCCCTCGGCGTCCTTCACCTTGACCAGTCGCTCGCGCAGGCCGCGCGACTGGAAGTCGAGCGCGCGGTGGTGGCACATCGGGTTGTTGCCGGCGCGGCCCATCAGCGCGTGCGCGGTCCAGGTGCAGCCGGCCATGCAGGTCTCGGCATAATAGCAGCCCCGGCAATAGCCCCAGAGATCGTCGAGCGTGCGGCGGCGGTTGAACGCCATCGGCTCGGCATTCTCCCAGATGTCGCGCAGGCGGCGCTCGCGGACATTGCCGCCGGCATAGGGGCTGGGCAGGCCGGGGCAGGACTTGATCGTGCCGTCGGCCTCGATCCCCATCACCGTGTCGCCGGCATTGCAGCCGTGGAAATGGATCTCCTCGTTCATCACGTTGCGCAGCGCGCTTTCGTGCGGGCCGAAATAGCCGATATTGCTGGCGGGCTGGAGGAAGAGGCCGCGCTCGCGCCCCTTGGCGGCGAGATCGGCGAGCAGGGGCATCACTTCGAGCATCTGCCAGGGCTGGAGCAGCATGTCGGGATGATCGGCGGCATTGCCCATCGCGGTGGTGATCGCGAGCTGCCAGTTGCGGCAGCCGGCTTCGATGATGATGTCCATCAGCTCGGGCAGCTGGGCGAGTGTGAGGGCGTTGATCTGGGTGTTCACCCCGACTTCCAGCCCGTGCGCGCGGACATGGCGCATCGCCGCCAGCGCCATCTCGAACGAGCCGATCACGCCGCGCAGGCGATCATGGGTGGCGCCGATGCCGTCGATCGAGATGCCGACCGCGTTGAGCCCGGCGGCGGCGGCCTGGGCGACGCGATCCTCGCTGAGGTTGCGCCCGCCGGTCTGCAGGTCGCATTCCATGCCAGCGGCGCGGATCGCGGCGATGATCTGGAGCCAGTCCTTGCGGAGATAGGCCTCGCCGCCGATCAGCCCGACGCTGCGCGCGCCGAGTTCGGCGATCTGCTCGACCAGGTCGAGCGCCTCGGCGGTGGAGAGCTCGTCGCGGCGGCGGCGGCCGGCGCGCGAGCCGCAATGCTGGCAGGCGAGATCACAAGCCAGCGTGATCTCCCAGACCACGCTGACCGGGATGCGGCCCATTATGTCGTCGAGACCGGAATAGCGGACAGGCAGGGTTTCGCTTGTCCGCGCCCCGGTCACTTGGCGGTAGCCTTTCGCAGCACGCCTTCGGCGGCATGGATGATGCCGTCGAGATCCTTGTACTCCGCCTTCAGCTCCTTGGCGCCGGTGATCAGCGCCTTGAGTTCCACGGCATTGGCTCTTTCGAGAATGTCGAAGACGACGGGACGGTAATAGACCCGGCCCGGATCAAGCAGAAGGTGGAGTCGTTCGAGAGTCAGCGCTTCGCGCTGTATCTTGGGAATTGCCATAAGCCGTCTCCCGTATAAAGCGACGTCGAGTCGCAAGGAAAACGTACCGGATTCGCAAGTTGTTTGGAAGTGACTCCAAGTTTAGTTGAATTGATGTGCTTTGGCATTGATGATGATTATAAATCCATTTCGGATTGTATTCGGATTAATTTCAGGAATACCATTATCCGACGCCGTGGGGGAATTCGTGCGGGCATAGATATTTGCGCGGTGCTCTGCATATCCCGGGGTGCCTGGCGCACCCCGGGGCAAGGGTGTTCAGAGCGCGATCCGCAACGAGGCGCGGACGGTGCGCGGCGCGCCGGGGAAGATCCAGACCGGGCTGTACGAGCTTTGCGCGTAGCGGGCGTCGAACAGGTTGTCGGCCTCCAGGCGCAGGCCGAGCGCCGGCGAGAAGGCATATTCGACTGCCGCCTTGGCCTTCACATAGTCGGGCAGGACCAGGCCGCTGCCGTCGATCGCGCCGGCGCGGTCGCCCATGTAGCTGGCGCCGGCGCTGAGCGAGAGGCCGCGGCCCTCGGCATCCTGAAAGCGGCCGAGAACGAAGAGCGTGCCGGCATGCTCGGGCACGTCGAGCACGCGATCGGTGGCGAAGCTGGCGTCGTCGGTGCGGGCATGCGTCCAGGCATAGTTGGCGACGATCTGCCAGTGCGGGGCGAGCCTGATCGACGCATCCGCCTCGATCCCGCGGCTGCGCAGGTTGCCGACGGGGGCGAGGAAGTTCGGATCGGTGGGATCGTTGGTGAGGATGCCCTGCTTGCGGATGTCGAACCAGGTGACCGCGAGGTCGATCCCGGTCCAGGCGCCGGTGACGCCGAGCTCATAGCCCTTGCCGCGCTCGGGCGCGAAGCCCTGGCCGAAGCGATCGGTGCCGGAATTCAGCAGGAAGCTTTCGCCCCAGTTCGCATGCAGCGCGAAACGCTCGTCGAGCTTGTAGCGGGCGCCCGCGCGGAAATTGACCGGCTGGTCGACCGCGCGGCCGGTGGCGCCGGTGTTGTTGTTGTGGATGCGCTGGCGATAGGCGTCGAGGCGGACGCCGCCGGTCAGCGTGAGCCTGTCGCTCACCTCCCACATATCCTGCGCATAGAGCGTGCCGGACCAGCGCTTCTCGTGATTGTTGGTGAAGGGGAGCAGTACCGGCGGAGTGCCGCCATAGACGGGGTTGAAGATGTCGAGCGCATAGGGCGCGGCCGCGGTGGGATTGCGGCGCATCCAGCGCTCGGCATAGTCGAGCAGATAGCCCTTGGCGCCGAAGCTGAGGCGATGCGCGCCGGCCTGGCCCGACAGCTCGATCCGGGCGGAGAGATCGTCGACGACGAAATCGCGCGAGCGGCGCTGGCGCCAGAGGGTGGTACCGCCGACGAGGCGCGACTGATCGGAGGAGAAGCCCTTCAGCGAGCCGGTGCGCCAGGCGATGCCGCCGTTCAGGCTCCAGCTGCCGCCGAGATCGGCGAGCACGGTGAGCTGGTGGCGCTCGTTGCGGAAGCGGGTGACGCCGTCATTCGGTTCGCCATAGAAACGGGAGCGGGGCAGGGCGTTGGCATCGCCGTTCAATGCCGGGATGCCGCGATCGAAGGGCGCGTCGAAGCGGGTGATCTCGCCGACATAGGTGAGGCGGAAGCTGTCGCTCGGGCGCCAGGTGAGCGAAGGCGCGACGGTGCGGCGGCTGAGTGTGACATGATCGCGCCAGCCATCGCTGTCTTCCCCCGCCACGACGATGCGGCCGGCCAGGGTGCGCGAGATCGGCATGTTGGCGTCAAGCTCGACCCGGCGGGTGTTGAACGAGCCATAGGTGAGCACCGCGCTTGCGGTGGGGGTGAAGCCGGGCGTCTTGCTGACGATGTTGACCCGGCCGCCCGGATCCACGTCGCCGAACAGCGCGCCGGCCGGACCCTTGAGTAGCTCGATCCGCTCGACCGTGGACGGATCGCGGGGCGGGCCCATGCCGCGATTGGCGAGGAAGCCGTCGACATAATATTCGGCGCCGCCATCGGGGGTGCCCAGGAAGCCCCGGATCGCGAAATTGTCGAGGAAGCCGCCGCGGTTGTTCTGGTTGCTGACGCCGCTGACCAGCTCGAGCGCGTCGGACAGGCGATAGGTGCCGGCGGCGACGAGCAGGTCGCGCTCGATCGAGCGGCTCGACTGCGACATGCGCTCGGTGACCGGGCCCGAAGAAAGGGTCGGATCGGCGCCGGTGCGGCGGGTGCCGAGCACGACGATCTCCTGGCCGTCCTCGACGACAGGCTCCTCCTTTTCCGGCTCGGCAAAGGCGGGGAAGGTGCAGAAGAGCAGCGGCGAAAGCAGCGCGGCCGCCGGAAGATGTCGGAACAAGGGGCTTGCCTTTCAGGTGATGATGTAACATCGCATGTGACGAAAGGAAGCCGATGCTGTCAACCCTGAAGCCTGGTGCCGAAACATTTCCTCATGCAGCCGGGAAACCCGCGCGGATCGTGTCGATCGATGCGCTGCGCGGGCTGGTGATCCTGCTGATGCTGGTCGACCACACCAGGGAGTTCTTCTTCCGCTACGTGCCGGTGAGCGATCCGATGGACGTGGAGGCGACCACGCCGGGCCTGTTCTTCACCCGGCTGTCAGCACATCTCTGCGCGCCGATATTCGTCCTGCTGACCGGCGTGGGGGCGTGGCTCTATGCGGCGCCGCGCGGCGGGGCGCGGGCGGCGTCGGACTTTCTGTGGAAGCGCGGGCTGTTCCTGGTGGTGCTGGAACTGACGGTGGTGAGCTTCGCCTGGAGCTTCGAGCTGCTGCCGGACCGGTTCTTCCTGCAGGTGATCTGGGTGATCGGGCTTTCGATGCTGGCACTGGCGGCGCTGGCGCATTTGCCGCGATGGGCGCTGATCACGGTGGGGCTCGGGCTGGTGCTTGGACATAATTTGCTGGACGGGGTGCATGTTGCGCCCGGCGGTGTCGGGCATGTGCTGTGGTCGGTGCTGCACGAGCGCACGCTGCTGCCGCTGCCCTGGGGCGGCGATGTGCGGACTTCCTATCCGCTGCTGCCGTGGATCGGGGTGATCGCGCTGGGTTACGCGATCGGACCGTGGTTTGCGCGGGGCGTGGAGCAGGGCTGGCGGCTGCGGACGCTGGTGGTGAGCGGGGCGGTGGCGCTGCTCGGGTTTGTCTTGCTGCGGGCGGTGAACGTCTATGGCGACCCGACGCCGTGGCAGGTGGGCAGCGACGGGCTGCATACGGTCATGGGCTTCCTCAACCTGACCAAATACCCGCCTTCGGCCGACTTCCTGCTGCTGACTTTGGGTGTCGGTGCGTTGCTGCTGGCGGCGCTGGAGAGGTTGCCTGCGCGGCCGGTCGCGGTGCTGCCGGTGTTCGGGGCGGCGCCGTTGTTCTTCTACATGCTGCACCTCTATCTGCTCCACGCGATCAACCGGATCGCGGCGCTGGCTACTGGGGCGGATGGGCTGGCGACGCTGCCCAATGTCGCGAGCCTGTGGCTGCTGGCGGCGGTGGTGGCGGTGCCGTGCTGGTTCGCGTGCCGGTGGTTCGGCGGCGTGAAGCGGGCGAGCGGGACGTGGTGGATGCGGTATTTGTAGGTTTGACCTATGTGGTGCAAAGGAAGAGCAAGTAGATCGAAGGTTCGCTGCTTATGATCGCCATGTTGGTGGCAACTGCATTGGCGATGTCAGCCTGCACGCCGCTGGAGAATACAGATACGCTTTGGGCTTCGCCCGAAACGCGCTGGGTATTTTTCGGAGAGATGCATGGCACCAACGAGATGCCTGATGCCTTTACGAACCTCGTGTGTCTGGCGGCGGTGAAGCGAGGGCCGATCACAGTCGTGATAGAATGGCCGGTGGAAACACAGCCCATCCTGAACGCGTGGTTGGACTCCGATGGCGGGGAACGCGCCAAGGCGGCGTTGTTGTCGGCACCGGAATGGCATTTCAAGGATCAGGCGGGTTTTACCAGCGTGGCCTTTTTGCGCATGCTCGAACGTCTGCGAGTGCTGCACAAGGAGCACAAAGTCGCCGCGCTACGTGCCTTCGACAAGGCAGCAGATGGATCGGACGGCCGGGACCGTAATGTCGTGATGGCGGAACGGCTGATGGCGATATCTCGCGAGACGGACGGTCTGACGTTGATCCTTGTGGGAAATGTTCACGCGTCGCGAATACCTCTGCAATTGGGACCGGATGAGGTCAGGCCGGCGGCATATCTGCTGCCGGAAGCAAAGCGTATTACCGTCGGATTCACGTCATCTGGCGGCACCGCGTGGATGTGCCGTCGGGATGGCTGCAAGATATATGACGACGGCTCAGGGCCGTCGCATCCACCCAGTCTGACCTGGCACCGCGAAGCCGATCGCCGCTTCGATGTTACCTATGATCTAGGTGTCCCTGTGACAGCGGCCGTACCCGCCGTTTCGGGAAGCCAGCGGGGTTCGTCGAATCCGTAAGAAGAAAAACGGGAGCGGCGGGGGATCGCCGCTCCCAGGCAGGGAAAGGCGGTTACCAGCTCAGGCCGATGCGGGCGTAGATGTAGCGTCCGCCGAACCCGAAGGGCGAGTAATAGGGGAAGCCGACCACGCCGGTGCTGTTGTTCGCGGCGATCGTGTAGTCGGGATATTCGTCGAACAGGTTGTTCACGCCGAGCGCGAACTGGGCGCCCTTGAGTGCCTGGTAGCGCAGCTCGAGGTCGGCGATCGTGTGCTTGCCGGTGTAGATGTCCGCCGCCGGCGTGGTGCCCGGCTGGATGACGTTGCCGTAATAGCTGGCGCGCGCGGTGATCGCGAGCTTGTCGATCGACCAGTCGATCGTGCCGGTGACCTTCTCGCCCGGCGTGCCCTGCTCGATCGAGTAGATGCGGCTGCGGGCGAACAGGGTCGGCGCCGGGTTGATCGCGCCGGTCGAGGTCGGGATCGAGCTGCGGTCGAGTTTCGTCTGGTTGAAATTGCCGGCCAGGGTGAAGTCGAAGGTGCCGGCATCGTCGGCGCGCAGCTTGTAGTGTGCGACGACATCGACGCCGCGAACGCGCGAGCGCAGGCCATTGATGAAGAAGCGCGCGGCCGAGACGTTGTAGGGCGCGAGCAGCGTGGCGACCTGGGGGCTGAAGCTCGATGCGATGTTCTCCGACAGCGCGAGCTGGTTGCGCAGGCGGATCTGATAGGCGTCGACGGTGAGGTCGAACCCGCCCGAGCGGATCACGGTGCCGAGCGACAGGTTGGTCGAGCGTTCCGGCTCGAGCGGCAGGCCGCCGAGTGCGGTGGCGACCGGGCTGACCGACGGGAAGGTGCCGGTGAGGATCGGGTTGCCGTTCTGGATCACCGAGGCGACCGAGGTGAAGTACTGCTGCTGGAGGCTCGGCGCGCGGAAGCCGGTGGAGGCGGTGCCGCGCAGGGCGAACCAGGGGGTGACGTCATAGCGCAGCGAGACCTTGCCGGTGCCGGTGTCGCCGAAATCGGTATAGTGCTCGGCGCGGCCGGCGAGGCCGACCAGGAACTTGTCGGTGACCTGGGCCTCGAGGTCGATATAGCCCGACACGTTCTTGCGGCCGCGCTCGATCGCATTGGCCGGCGAGAAGCCGCCAAAGCCCTGCGCGCCCGGGGTGCCGGTGGTGACGCCCGTCGGGTAGCCATAGGAGGCCTGCTCGCCCGGGGTGATCTTGAAGCCCTCGCGGCGGCCTTCGACGCCGAAGGCGACGTTGAGCGACTGGAACACGTCGAAGCTGCGCGACACGTCGAGCCCGGCGACCCACTGGTCATAGATCAGCGCGCCGTCGTAGAAATTGGTCGGCGAGGCGTTGCCGTACGCGTAGTTCGCGGAGTTGCGGGTGTAATAGGCGATCTTGTTGCGGCCGTACGCGACGTTGAGGTCGACGTTCCAGCCGGCGAGGTCGCCCTTGAGGCCGAGCGCGCCGTTGGCGTTGGTCGACTTGGTGTTGATGATCGGCAGGAAGCCGTTCGGGTAGATGCCCGAGACCGCGGTGGCGGCGCTGGCGAGGCGGGGGAAGGCGGCGCTGCGGCTGTCGCGGTCCTGATAGCCGAACCAGCCATAGAGCTTCCAGTTGTCGCCGATGCCGGTGCCGGCGTTGATATAGCCGGTATACTGCTCGACCTCGGGATCGCCGAAGCGGCCGGTGACGCGGGTGGGGGTGACGCGCGGATCGAAGTCGGCGCGGTTGGTCGGCTCGCGCTTGGTATATTCGCCCGAGAGGGTGACATAGCCGTCATTGCCGAAGCCGAGGCCCTGCCAGGCCGAAGCGGTGAAGGTCGGCTCGCCGGTGACCGAGCGGCTGCCGCGAGCAGTGTCGATGTCGGTGGCGTAGAAGCCATAGGTGGCGGTGACGCCGCCGCCCGAGCGTGCCTCGCGCAGGCGCACGTTGATCACGCCGGCGATCGCGTCCGAGCCGTACTGGGCCGAGGCGCCGTCACGCAGCACTTCGATCCGCTCGAGCGCGGTGGCGGGAATGGTGTTGAGATCGACGGCGGCCGAGCCGCGGCCAACCGAGCCGTTGATGTTGAGCAGCGCCGAGGCATTGGCACGCACGCCGTTGATCAGGACGAGCGTCTGGTCCGGCGAGAGGCCGCGCAGCGTGGCGGGGCGGATCGCGTCGGTGCCGTCGACCGCCGAGGGGCGCGGGAAGTCGATCGACGGGGCGACGGTGGAGAGCGCCGCGCCAAGCTCGGTCGTACCCTGGTTGCGCAGCGCGGTGCCGCTCAGCACATCGACCGGCGAGGCGGTGTCGAGCCGAGAACGGCCCTGAGCGCGGGTGCCGGTGACGACGATCTGGGTGTCTTCGGCCGGCGCTGCCGGTTCGGCCTGCGGTTCCGCGGTGGGCGTGGTATCCTGCGCAAAGGCGGGAGGGGCGGCGACCGCCAGCGTGGAGGCGATGGCGAGGAGCGAGGATGTACGGAAACGCATGTGATGGCCCACCTTTTCTTATGGTGAGCAGAATTCACACCAATCTGATGGGAATTGGTACAAAGGAAAGCTTGGCGAAGGCAAAAGCGGGTTTTCGCGGTGTTGCGTGATAGCAACACACTCGGTCCGATAACGCCCGTCCGCGTGATTGGTTCCGCGATACCGCGGCGCGGCTCTTATGCGTCGGCGATATAGCCGCGCAGGAGGTCTGCGCGATCCTTGGCAGTGAAGCGTCCGGTCCTGATGACCTCCCAGACCACTTCCTGCAGCACCTCGACGCGCTGGCCGTCGCCTTTGAAATCCTTGTCCGCCATGAAGGCGTAGAGCTCGGCAAGACCGGCATGCTGGCTGACCGGCCCGATCGCATATTGGCCGCCGCCCTCGGGAATTTCGCGGTCCTTGTTGAGGCAATAGACGTGCAGCGGGATATTGACGATGTCGGTCGGCTTGCCCTTCTCGTCGAGCAGGCGGCCGGGACCGCCATTGGTGGTCGGCGGGATCCTCAGCACCTGCTGCTCGACCAGCAGGCCGTTCTGGAAGCCTTCCGATGTGCTGACGATGACCAGGCCGGCGGGGAAAATCACGGTGACGGGGGCGCCGGTGCGGTTGCGGACCGGCACGCAGCGCCGGACCATGAGGCCGCTGCCGACGGTTGCCGTCCGCGCCCTGGGGCAATTGCCGTCGTCATCGGCGGGGAACAGCGGGCCAGCGAGCTCGATGCCGGCCGGCAGCGTGAAGGGGGTTCCCTTTGGCGCGCGCTTGTCGGCGCCGAAGCCGGGCGTGGCGGTCTGGGCATGTGCCGGTTGCCCCGCAAAGGCGGCGATGGTGATCGCAAGCGATGCGTGGAAAAGCGATTGCCGAATCTTCATGTGGTTCCTCCCGATAATTCGGCGGTGTCGGGCAGGCTCGCGAGCCGCCAGCACGGGGCGACTGGCGATGACCTGGCTGCGACCGGCATCGCTGTCCCGCCCCGGAACGCGTGCGCAATCGGGATGAATCGATTGCGCACGCCCGACCCCTAACCCGATATTTACCTCTCAAGCGCATAGCTGACCCTGATCCTGCGCGGGTTGCTGTCGAGACGTCGGCGGCTTTCGGCCCGGCAGGAAAAGGAGCTCGGTATGCGTTTCATCGGTTTCGGCAGGACTGTTCTGGCTCTCGGCATGGCGGCTGCGCTTGCCGCGTGCGGCGGCGGCGGGGGCCGTCCGGAACTGCCGCCCGCGGCCGCGGTGGCGGAGCGCGAGGTGCCGAGCGAGGAATATGTCATCGGCCCGATGGACCAGCTCCAGGTATTCGTGTGGCGCAACCCCGAGCTGTCCTCGAAGGTGCAGGTGCGCCCCGACGGCCGGATCACCGTGCCGCTGATCAGCGACATGCCGGCGGTGGGCAAGACCCCCGCGATGCTCGCCGACGACCTGAAATACGCGCTCAGCGAGTATATCAAGGATCCGATCGTCTCGGTGATCGTCGAGAATTTCAACGGCACCTACAGCCAGCAGATCCGCGTCGTCGGTGCGACCGAGAAGCCGGCCTCGATCCCGTATCGCGCCAACATGACCGCGCTCGACGCGATGATCGCGGTGGGCGGGCTCAGCGAGTTCGCATCGGGCAATCGCGCCCGGCTGGTGCGCTACGACCGGCAGACCGGCAAGCAGACCGAATACAAGCTGCGCCTTGGTGCCCTGCTGGGCGGCGACATCAAGGCCAACGTCAAGCTCGAACCGGGCGACGTGATCATCATTCCCAAGAGCATGTTCTGAGGTAGCGCGGGTGGGGAACCTCTACGAAGAACTGCGCGGCGCACTGCACGCGGTCTGGCAACGGCGCTGGATTGCGCTGGCGGTGGCGTGGTGCATCTGCCTGGCCGGCTGGCTGGTCGTGTCGCAGATGCCGAACAAATATGAATCGCGCGCGCGCATCTTCGTGCAGCTGCGCCAGATCATCCCGACCGACGGGACGACCGCGCTCAACCAGCAGAAGGACCTTGACCGGATCCGCCAGACGCTGACCAGCGCAGTGAACCTGGAGAAGGTGGTGCGTGGCACCGACCTGGCGCGGACGGTGGCGACCGACCGCGACGTGGCGGACCGCGTGGCCGGGCTGCAGGCGGCGATCAAGCTGACCGCGCAGCAGGACAATCTGTTCGAGATCACGGTGACGACGCAGAGCGGCAAGCTCGCCAAGCAGATCGCCCAGAAGCTGATCGACATCTTCGTCGAGACCAACCTTTCCGACAATCGCGACCAGTCGAGCCAGTCGCTCGACTTCATGGACCAGCAGCTCGCCGAGCGGCAGAAGCAGCTGCAGGACGCCGACAGCAAGCGTGCCGACTTCCAGGCGAAGTTCCTCGGCTCGCTGCCGGGCACGGGATCGATCGAGGATCGCGTCTCGGCCGCGCGGACGCAGCTGGCGCAGATCCAGGGCGACCTGGCGGCGGCGCAATCGGGTCTCAACGTGGTCAATGCCCAGATGGCGGGCACGCCGGCGAACATCGCGGGTTCGGGCGGCGGCGCGGTCGCCGGGCCGGCACGGGCGCGGCTGCAGGCGATCCAGGGCCAGATCGCCGATGCGCGGGCCAAGGGCTATACCGATAGCCATCCGGACATGATCGCGCTCAAGAACCAGCTGGCGGCGGCGCAGTCCGCCGCTTCGCGCGAGCCGGTGGTGAGTGGTGCGTCGGCGGGGGCTTCCAATCCGGTCTATATCGGCCTGCAGTCGATGCGGGCGGACAAACAGGCGACGGTTGCCGCGCTCATCCAGCGCAAGGCGCAGATCGAAGGCGACCTGAACGCGCTGAGCGCCAAGATGGCGGAAGCGCCGGGCGTCGCGGCCGAGCAGGGCGAGATCGAGCGCCAGTACCAGGTGCTCAAGACCCAATATGACCAGCTGCTCGCCCAGCGCGAGCAGATGAAGATTTCGAGCCAGGCGCAGAATGTCGCCGACGCAGACAAGTTCAACGTCGTCGATCCGCCGACCCAGCCGCGCGCGCCGACCTCGCCCAATCGTCCGTTGTTGCTGACCGGCGTGCTGATCGCCGGGCTGGGCGCGGGCGTGGCCTTCGCGTTTGCGCTGGGCAAGCTGACCGCGACCTTCCCGACCGCCGCCAAGCTGGAAAAGGCGAGCGGCATGCCGGTGATCGGATCGATCGGCGAAGTGGTGACCGCAGCGCAGACCGCGATGCGCCGCAAGAAGCTGACCCTGTTCGCGGGCGGCGTCGCAGCGCTCGGCGTTGCCTATGTCGGGCTGATCGGGGTCGAGTTCCTTCAGCGGGGCATGGGAGCCTGAGATGAATGACCATACGCCCCGCCGCCTGAAGGGATCGCTGCTCGAGCGCGCCGCGCAGGGCTTCCATTATGCGCCCGCGCCGATCGAGGACGTGCCACCCGCACCGGTTTCCAAGGCTGCGCCGAAGCCGCGGGTTGAGGCGCCGCGTGCAGAGGCTCCATCGCCCGCGCCTGCGCCGCAGCCGCGAGTTGAGGCTCCTGTTCTTGTGCCGGCTCCGGTCGTGGCGCCTGCGCCTGCGCCGGTTGCTGGGCCCGTTGTTGTTGCTCCCGAGCCAGTGCCCCAGGCACAGCCGGTCCCCGGCGAAAGCCGGGGCCCCGAGCCCAGCAGCGAGTCGCCCGTGATCCTGGGCCCCGGCCTTCGCCGGGGAGCAGAGATCGCCGAGAGCGCGGTCTCCGAGCCGCAGATTTCGACCGCCCGTACGCGCGATCGCGTCGCCCCGATCGATCGGCGCGTTCTCGAACAGGGCGGGATGCTGATCCCCGGTGGGCCGATCACGCCGCTGGCGGAAGAATTCCGCATGGTGAAGCGCCAGTTGCTGCTCACCGCGCGTGCCGTTGCCGCCAAGGATACCGTCAAGGCCGCCGACCGCGCCCGGATGATCCTGGTCTGCTCGGCCCAGCCGAACGAGGGCAAGACCTTCTGCGCGATCAACCTTGCGCTCTCGATGGCGACCGAGCGTGACGTCGAGGTGCTGCTGGTCGATGCCGATTTCCCGAAGCCTGACGTGCTGCCGCGGCTTGGCCTGCCGAACGGTCCGGGCCTGCTCGATGTGCTCGCCGGTTCGGTGGCCAATGTCGAGGACTGCATCATCGACACCGATGTGCCGCAGCTTTCGGTGTTGCCGGCCGGTGCCCGCTCGATCAGCGATACCGAGCTGCTGGCCAGCGATCGCGCGCGTGCAGTGATCGACGGGCTGGCCGAGGCCAATCCGCGCCGCATCGTGATCTTCGATTCGCCGCCCGCGCTCGCGGCGTCGCCCGCTTCGGTGCTGGCGCTGCATGTCGGGCAGGTGATGCTCGTCGTGCGCGCGGACAAGACCAGCGAGGGCGACCTGCGCCAGGCTGTCAACACGCTGGATGCCTGCGAGCATATCCAGCTCGTGCTCAATTCCGTCTCGTTCCAGCCCGGCGGCCGCCGGTTTGGCAGCTATTACGAATATGGGGAGGAAAGCCGGTGAAGCGGCTTGTCGTTACCGGTGCGGCGCTGCTGGCCGCCACCGCCATCACGCCGGCGAGCGCCCAGCGCGCCCGGATCACGCCCTATGTCGAAGCGAGCCAGGTGGTCGCGGCCGATCTGAACGGCGGCGACGTGCTGACCTACTCGACGCTTGGTGCCGGCATCGATGCGCAGGTGCAGTCCCGCCGCGTCGAGGTGCAGGTGAGCTATCGCTACGAGCACCGGTTCGACTATCAGAACAAGCTCAACAACGATCACACGCATAGCGGCCTCGCGACCGTGAAGGCGGCGGTGGCGCCGGGCCTGTCGATCGAGGCGGGCGGCATCGCCACGCGCACCCGTTCGGACGTCCGTGGTGACGTGCAGACCAGCAATGTCGGCAATTTCAGCAACTCGGCACAGGTCTTCTCGGCCTATGTCGGCCCGAACCTCGCAACGCATCTGGGGCCGATGTTCGTCAACGGCGCCTACCGCTTCGGCTATACCAAGGTGGAAGCGCCGGGTTCGACCGGATTGGCCGCCGGCCAGCCGCGGCTCGATTACTATGACGATTCAAAGGTGCATGTCGCGACCGCCAGCGTCGGCGTGAAGTCGGGCACGGTGCTGCCCGTCGGCATCACGGTGAGCGGCTCGTACACGCGTGAGGACGCCGGCCAGCTCGACCAGCGCTTCGAAGGGAAGTGGGGCCGCGGCGACGTGGTGCTGCCGATCATGCGCGGCCTCGCCCTGGCGGGCGGCGTCGGCTACGAGCAGATCAAGATCAGCCAGCGCGATGCGCTGCTCAACGGTGCCGGCCAGCCGGTGCTCGACGGGGCAGGGCGCTTCCGCACCGATCCCAACTCGCCGCGCCGCATCGCCTATGACCTGGACGGCGTGTTCTGGGATGCCGGCGTGATCTGGAAGCCGAGCCGCCGCACCTTCTTCGAGGCGCGCGTGGGCCGGCGTTACGGCTCGATGAGCTATACCGGCTCGCTCAGCTACCAGCCGACCCCGGGCAGCGGCATCCAGATCGGCGTCTATGACACGGTGCAGACCTTCGGCCAGCAGCTGAACGGCGGGCTCTCCAACCTGCCGACCAGCATCGCGAGCAGTACCGATCCGTTCGGTAACCAGTTCCAGGGCTGCATCTACGGGACGACCAGCGCGGCGACCGGTGGCTGCATGAACGCTGTGCTCGCGTCCGCCACCACCTCCGCCTATCGCGCACGCGGCGTGACCGGCGTGGCGGTGATGGGCCGTGGCGGCACCCGCTTCGGCATCGGCGGCGGCTATGCAAAGCGCGACTTCATCGCGCCGACCGGCGGCACCGGCTTCACCACCAACGGCACCAGCGACACGACCATCTATGGCCAGCTCTTCGCCTCGACCGATGTCGGCGCGAACGGCTCGCTCCAGGGCAGCGTGCTGGGCAGCTATTACAACAGCGACATCCCGGGGAACGACGGCATTTACGGTTGGGGAGCGAATGCCGCCTATACCCATCGCTTCGGACGACTCGGTGCCACGCTTTCGACGGGCATCTTCGGGTTCGAGCGGGATGGCGAAAGCTCGGCCAGCGCACAGGCGCTGCTGGGCCTGCGCTACGGCTTCTAAGGGTCGGGACGGGAACATGTACGACGATCACTATGGATTGACCGGCCGGCCCTTCCAGCTGACCCCCGATCCGAAATTCTGGTTCGACACGGCGACGCACCGCAAGGCGATGGCCTATCTTGGCTATGGACTGAGCCAGGGCGAGGGCTTTGTGGTGATCACCGGCGATCCCGGCGTGGGCAAGACCACGCTGATGGGGCATCTGCTCGGCGAGATCGATCGCGAGCGGCTGAACGTGATCAAGATCGTCTCGACCCAGCTGCGCCCCGAGGACCTGCTGCGCTTCGTCTGCCAGGGGCTGGGGATCGAAAGCTCCGGCCTGAACAAGGCCGAGATGCTGGGCGAGATCGAGCGCGGGCTGCATGCGGTGGCGCGTACCGGGCGGCGCACGCTCGTCGTGGTCGACGAGGCGCAGTCGCTGCCGATCGAGAGCCTGGAGGAGCTGCGCATGCTCTCCAATTTCCAGGCCGGCGGCTATCCGCTGCTGCAGATCTTCCTGCTCGGCCAGCCGGAGTTCCGCGTGACCCTCAGCGATCCGCGGCTCGAGCAGCTGCGCCAGCGCGTGATCGCGATGCATCATCTCGATCCGATGCAGGCCGACGAAGTCGAGCCCTACCTGATCCACCGCCTGTCCTGTGTCGGCTGGCGCGGCAAGCCGCGCTTCACCAATGACGCGGTGGCGGCGATCCATCGCTGGTCGGGCGGCTCGCCGCGCCGGATCAACCAGCTCGCCAGCCGCGTGCTGCTGTTCGGTGCGGTCGAGGAGATGGAGACGTTCGGCGCGAACGAGCTGGCGGCGGTGATCGCCGACCTCAACCAGGATACGCCGCTCTCCACCTATCGCCCGGCGCCGATCGCGACGCCGGCTGCCTTCGCGCCGCCGCCGGTCGAGGCGTTCGCGCCGGTGACTGAGCCGGAACCCTATGAGCTGACCGATGTCGCGCCGATGGGGATGGGTGCGCCGGTGCCGCCGCCGCATCCCACCGACCCGGTGCCGCTGCGCCCGGTCTTCACGGCACCGGCTCCGGTGGCGCCGGTTGCCGACGACACGCTCCAGCGCCGGATCACCGACCTGGAGGCGCAGCTGCGCGACCAGGACGAGGCGCTGCGCCGCGTGCTGGGTCTGCTGGTCGACTGGGTCGAGCAGGGCGATGCGCAGGGCCGCCGCCCTGACCTGTCGGCCGTGCGCGGGAACGTGGCCTGATCGCGATGGTGGTCAACGCGCTCTCGGTCGATGTCGAGGACTGGTTCCAGGTCGGCGCCTTCGAGAACACGATCGCGCGCGACGACTGGGATTCGCTCGAGCACCGGGTGGAAGCGAACACCGACAAGGTGCTGGCGCTGTTCGATGCGGGCGGGGTCAAGGCGACTTTCTTCACGCTGGGCTGGGTGGCGGAACGCTATCCGGCGCTGATCCGCCGCATCGCCGAAGCGGGGCACGAGGTCGCCAGCCATGGCTGGGATCATGCCCGCGTCTTCACCCTCGATCCCGAGCAGTTCCGCGCCGATATCGGCCGGGCGCGCAAGGCGCTCGAGGATGCGAGCGGCTCGAGCGTGACCGGATACCGCGCGCCGAGCTTCTCGATCGATCGCCGCACGCCCTGGGCCCACGAGGTGCTGGCCGAGGAAGGCTATGCCTATTCTTCGAGCGTCGCGCCGGTGAAGCATGACCATTATGGCTGGCACGATGCGCCGCGCGGCGCCTTCTGGCCGGTGCCGGGCGCCGAACTGATCGAGGTGCCGATCACGCTGGCGAGCTTCTTCGGTCGCGAGGTGACCACCGGCGGCGGCTTCTTCCGGCTGCTGCCCGGCGAAGTGACCTATCGCGCGGTGCGCGCCGCCAATGACGCGGCTCGTCCCGCGATCTTCTACTTTCATCCCTGGGAGATCGACCCGGGCCAGCCGCGCGTGCAGGATGCGCCGTTCAAGTCGAAGCTGCGCCACTACAGCCGGTTGGGCGCAATGGCGGGCAAGCTCGAAACGCTGATCGCGGGGCATGAATGGGGCCGGATGGACGCAGTCGCCGCACGCGAGGCGGAGAAGCTGAAGGCGGAGTGCGCCAAGTGAACGCGCCCTTGCTCGCCAAGCCGGTGTCTCTGCGCATCGCGGACCTGGGCGACGAGATCGAGCGCGCGCGGATCGGTGCGTTCGTCCACGATCATCCCGAGGGTACACCCTTCCATCTGCCTGCCTGGAGCATCGGGGTGGCACGGGGCTGCGGGCAGAAGAGCCACTATCTGATCGCCGAGAACGCCAAGGGCGACCTGGCCGGCGTGATGCCGCTGACCGAAATCTATTCGCCGATCTTCGGCAAGGTGCTCGCCTCGGCCGGGTTCGGCGTGGGCGGAGGCATCCTGACGCATGACGCGCGGCTGGTCTCGCAGATGGCGGACGCGGCCTGGATGCTGGCGCAGAAGCGGAAATGCCCGGTGATGGAAGTGCGCGGCGGGCCGCTGCCCGGGCCGGAATGGAGCGTGGACGACACGCGCTACCTGGGTTTCGTGCGCGACCTGGCCGCGGACGATGATGCCGAGCTGCTCGCCATCCCGCGCAAGCAGCGCGCCGAAGTGCGCAAGGCGCTGGAGAACGATCTGGAGATATCGATCGGCTGTAATCCCGACGACATCGCCGCTCATTATGCCGTCTATGCCGAATCGGTCCGCAACCTCGGCACGCCCGTATTTCCCCGGAGTCTTTTTTCCGAGGTTTTGCGGGAATTTGGCAATTCGGCGGACGTGCTTATAGTCCGCCATGGCGGGGTGGCAGTGGCGAGCGTTTTGAGCCTTTACTGGAAGGGGACGGTCTACCCCTATTGGGGCGGCGGCACGCGCGCGGCGCGGGGCCTGCGCGCCAATGACCGCATGTATTTCGAGCTGATGCGCCATGCCCGCGAACGCGGCTGCCAGCGTTTCGACTTCGGCCGTTCGAAGACCGGGACCGGCCCGGCGGCGTTCAAGAAGAACTGGGGCTTCGAGCCGAAGCCGCTGACCTATTACGACCGCATCGCCGAGGGCGCCAAGCCGCGCGATGCGAGCCCGGTGAACCCGAAATATTCGCTGCAGGTGCGCGTCTGGAGCAAGCTGCCCCTGTGGATCGCCAATCGCGCGGGTCCGCTGATCGCGAAGGGCCTTGGCTGATGGGCGATATCCTCTTCCTGGCACACCGCGTGCCTTATCCCCCCGACCGGGGTGACAAGATCCGCGGCTTCCACGTCCTCAAATACCTGTCGACGAAGCAGCGGGTGCATCTGATCGCCTTTGCCGACGATCCTGCCGATCTGAAGCAGAAGGGCGGGCTGACCAAATATACCGGCAACCGCTCGATCGTGTGGCGTGCCAAGTCGCAGATGGTCGCGGGCTTCCAGGCGCTGATGCAGCACCGCCCGGTGTCGCTCACGGCGTTCGACAATGATGCGCTGCGCCAGTCGGTGGAGAATATCCTCCAGCGGCACCGGATTGACACGATCTACGTCTTCTCCAGCCAGATGGCGCAGTATCTGCCGCCGCGGCCGCGCCAGCGCGTGATCATGGATTTCGTCGACATGGATTCGGCGAAGTTCGCGGCTTATGCGAAGAGCTCCAAGGGACCGATGCGCTGGATGCTCGGCCGCGAGGCGCGGATGCTGCTCGCGCATGAGAAGGCGATCGCGCAGCGCGCCGACGCGAACCTGTTCGTCAGCGAGGCGGAGGCGGAGCTGTTCCGCCAGCGGACCGGCGCCGACCGCGTCCATGTGCTTGAGAACGGCATCGACACCGAGTATTTCGACCCCGCATCGACCTTCAAGCGCGTCGATGTGATGGGATCGACGATCGTCTTCACCGGGCAGATGGACTATCGCCCGAACATCGAGGGCGTGACCTGGTTCGTCGAGACGATCCTGCCGCATATCCGCCTGGTCCATCCCGATGCCCGCTTCATCATCGTCGGCCGCAACCCGACCGACGCGGTGAAGGCGCTGGGCAAGCATCCGGGTGTCGCGGTGATCGGCGAAGTGCCGGACGTGCGCGGCTGGCTGGCGCAGGCGGCGGTAGTCGTGGCGCCGCTCAAGCTGGCGCGGGGCATCCAGAACAAGGTGCTGGAAGGCATGGCGATGGCACGGCCGGTGGTGGCCAGCGAGGCCGCCGCGACCGGCATCGACCATGGCGGCACCATCCTGGTCGGCGCCACCGTGGGCGAGATGGCCGAACATGTGACGCGGCTGCTCTCCAACCGGCGCAAGGCGACCGAACTGGGCGAGGCGGCGCGCCAGCGGGTGATCGATCGATACAGCTGGGAAGCGCGGCTGAGCCCGCTCGACGAAGTGCTCGGCCAGCCGTTGCGCCCGGCCAAGGAAGAACGCGTGGCCCGCGTGACCGACGTGCCCAAGAAGCCGCGGCGGGCGGCGTGATTTCCTTCTTCCGTCATCCCCGCGAAGGCGGGGATCCAGAGCCCAAAGCGATGCGCGAAGTAACCCTGGATCCCCGCCTTCGCGGGGATGACGGGATTGGGGTCGCGATGCCGAGGTTTGGTTCTGATGGCTGATGTAGCGATCCCTGCGCAGGCTCCCATGCCCGCCACAGCCAGCTTCGACGCGCGCTGGAAGCGGCATGCCGCCATCCTCGGCGCCGTATGGGTCGCGCTGCTGGCGATCTTCCACCGCGACACCGCCGATCTGGCAACGATCTACTGGACCAACACGACCTTCGGGCATTGCCTGTTCATCACCCCGGTGATCGCCTGGCTGGTATGGCAGCGCCGGCTGGAGCTAAGCGAAGTCGTGCCGCAGGGCTGGTGGCCCGGGCTGGCGATCGTCGCGTGCGGCGGGCTCGGCTGGATGGTCGGCGATGCCGCGGGCGTCGCGCTATTCCGTCATGCGGGGCTCGTGCTGATGCTGCAGGGGGCGGTGGTGAGCGTGCTGGGGCCGAACGTGTCTCGCGCCGTGCTTTTCCCGCTTTGCTACATGGCGTTCCTGGTGCCGTTCGGTGACTTCATGGAAGGGCCGTTGCAGGACATCACGATCACGATGATCATGCCGATGCTCCACGCATTCGGGGTTCCGGCGAGCGTGGACGGGGTGCTGATCACCACCTCCAACGGCTATTTCGAAGTGGCCGAGGCGTGCTCGGGCGCCAAGTTCGTGATCGCGATGATCGCGTTCGGCGTGCTGGTGGCGAATGTCTGCTACGTCTCGTGGCGAAAGCGCGCGGCATTCATGGTCGCGGCGGTCGTCGTGCCGATCCTTGCCAATGGGCTGCGCGCCTTCGGGACGATCTATGCGGCATGGTGGACCTCGGTGGAGGCGGCGACCGGCTTCGACCATATCGTCTATGGCTGGGTATTCTTCGCGCTGGTGATGGCGGCGGTCCTGGCGATCGGCTGGAAATGGTTCGATCGCGATCCCGACGCGCGCTGGTTCGATCCGGCCAAGTTGCAGACGGTGCCGAGCCGCCGGGTGGATGCGCCGATCGCGGCTGTGCTGGTGCTGCTGGTGGCGAGCCTGTTCCTCGGCTGGTCGAGCCTCAACGATGCGCGCGCCTCGAAGCTGCCCGCGCAGATCGCCTTGCCCGACGTGCCGGGCTGGCACCGCGTCCCACCGGCGACACGCGCGGCCTGGTCGCCCAATTTCCCGGGCGCCGATCACATGCTGATCGGGCGCTATGCCGACGACAATGGCCGCAGCGTCGATCTGGCGGTGGCCGTCTATGCGACCCAGCATGAGGGGCGCGAGTTGGTCGGTTTCGGCATCGGTGCGATCCGCGAGAATGACCGCTGGGTGAAGATCGAGGACCTCGGGCCGGTACGCCGCGGCGCCGCGCTGCGGATGACCGGGCCGGGGCGCGTCGAGCGCGAAGTCGTCACCTGGTATCGGATCGGCGGCGTGCTGACCGGCAGCGAGAAGCGGGTGAAGCTGGAGACGCTCAAGACCAAGCTGCTCGGCGGCAACCAGTCCGGCGTGGCGGTACTGCTCTCGGCCGAGCAGGGCAGTGAGAATGGCGCACACGCTGCTATCCAGGATTTCCTGGGTGCGATGGGGCCGGTGGAGGGGCTGGCCGATCGCATGACGGGCACGCGCTGATTTCCTTGGCTTCCACCCGTGCTATTCCCCTCCCTGCAAGGGAGGGGCTAGGGGTGGGTGGCGTCTTGGCGATACGGCTGCCGCGTGATGGCGTCACCGTATCGTGTGCAAGGACCCACCCCCGACCCCTCCCTTCCAGGGAGGGGAGTGAAATGAGGAATCTTCGCTGAATGTGCGGCATCGCCGGCCTTTACTATCCCGCGCTGGCCAAGCCTGTGGACCCCGCGCGCATCGTGCAGATGACCGATGCGCTGGTGCATCGCGGGCCGGACGGATCGGGCGTGTGGGTCACTGCCGGCGTGGGGCTGGGGCATCGGCGCCTGGCAATCATCGATCTGGAAGGCGGCGTGCAGCCGATGGCGACGCCGGACCAGGGCGTGGTCGTCACCTACAATGGCGAGATCTACAATTTCCAGGAGGTCCGCGCCGAGCTGGAAGCCAAGGGCGCGCGCTTCGCCACCGACAGCGATACCGAGGTACTGCTGCACGGCTGGCGCGCCTGGGGGCCGCGGATGCTGGAGCGACTGAACGGCATGTTTGCCTTCGCGCTCTACGACGCCCGGACGCAGAGCCTGTTCCTGGCGCGCGACCGGTTCGGCGTGAAGCCGCTCCATTATGCAGAGCTGTCGGACGGGGCGGTGGCCTTTGCCTCGGAGCTGAAGGGGCTACTGGCGCATCCGCTGTTCCGCCGCACGCCCGATTTCAAGGCGGTCGAGGATTATCTGGGACTCGGCTACGTGCCCGACGACGCCTCGATCCTGAGCGGCGTGAAGAAGTTGCCCGCCGGGCATTTCCTGCTGCTCGAACGCGGCAAGCCGGTGCCGGCGCCGCAGCGCTGGTGGGATATCGACTTCTCGAAGCGCGCGACCGGCAAGGTCCGTGATCTCGAGGCCGAACTGCTCGACATGATGCGCAGCGCGGTGCGCTCGCGGATGATTGCCGACGTGCCCCTGGGGGCGTTCCTCTCGGGCGGCGTCGACAGCTCGGCGGTCGTCGCGCTGATGGCCGAGGCGAGCAAGACGGCGGTGAAGACCTGCACGATCGGCTTCGACGAGGCCGACCATGACGAGACCGCCTATGCGCAGATGGTCGCGGAGCGCTTCGCCACCGCGCACCAGGCGCGCAAGGTCGCGTCGGACGATTTCGCACTGATCGACACGCTGGTCCATGCGTTCGACGAGCCCTTTGCCGATGCCTCGGCGCTGCCGACCTACCGGGTGTGCGAGCTGGCGCGCGAGAGCGTGACCGTGGCGCTGTCGGGCGATGGAGCGGACGAGGCGCTGGCGGGGTATCGCCGCTACAAGTTCTTCGCGGCTGAGGAGCGGATGCGGGGGCTGCTGCCGCAGGAGCTGCGCACCAGCCTGTTCGGCACGTTGGGGCGGCTCTATCCCAAGGCCGACTGGGCGCCGCGGCCGTTTCGCGCCAAGACCACCTTCCTGGCGCTCGCCGAGAATGGCGAGCAGGCCTATCCCAAGGCAGTGGGTGTTACCGGGCCGGCACTGCGGGCCGCGCTCTACAGCGATGCAATGAAGAAGGCGCTGGCCGGGCATACCGCCGAACAGCGCTATACCGACACGATGCGCCAGGCGCCGGCGCGCGATGGGCTCGACCGGGCGCAATATGCCGATATCCAGCACTGGCTGCCGGGCGACATCCTGACCAAGGTCGATCGCGCCAGCATGGCGGTGAGCCTGGAAGCGCGCGAGCCCTTGCTCGATTATCGGCTGGTCCAGTTCATGGCGACGCTGCCGCCATCGCTGCGGATCCGGGCAGGGCAAGGCAAGTGGCTGATGAAGAAGGCGCTGGAGCCCTATCTGCCCAAGGACGTGCTCTACCGGCCCAAGATGGGCTTTGTGACCCCGATCAGCGCCTGGTTCCGCAAGGCGCTGGCGGATGAAGCTGCGGCGCTGGGGCGCTCGAAGCTGCTCCAGAGCACAGGCTGGTTCGACCTGCATGCGATCGAGCGGCTGGCGGCGGACCATAAGGCAGGCCGTGCCGAGCATGGCCGGACGCTGTGGCAGTTGCTGATGCTTGAGCGCAGCCTGAGTAGGCTATTCGCCTAGTTGTTCCCGTCATGCTGAACTTGTTTCAGCATCCAAGGTGCGACCAGCGACGGTGTCGCCCGGGGAAGGTTGCCCCTTAAACAAGTTCAGGGTGACGGTGCTGGCCAAGCCTAGCGATCCACCACCATCGCCGTTGTCTCGATCGGGGTAGGGGCAGAGTGATCCATCACGATCGCGATGCCGGCGTGCAGGGTCAGCGCCGCCAGCGCCAGGGTGGAGAGCAGGAACAGCGCGAAGCGCGTCGAAACCTTGTTGAAGGTCGCCTGCACCAGGCTGTGGGCGATGCGAAGGATCACATAGGCCCAGGCAAGCCACAGGTTGATGCCCTCGCCCCGATCGAGCAGCGCGAGCGTGAGCGCGATGGCGTAGAACAGGGTCGGCTGCTCGTGGAGATGGTTGTAGTTGTGGGCCTTCCACTGCGCTTCGGCGGGCAGGATCTTGTCCGCGTCCGAGCCCTTGGAGCCGATCAGCTTGCCGAGATCGACGCCAGCCTTGCTCATCGCGGGGATGCGCAGGACCAGCATCCAGGCCAGCATCACCAGGGTCCAGGCGACAAGCGCCACCACTGGCACGAGAATTTCGCTGTGCATTGCAGTCCCCCTCCACTGCGTTGTGCGGGGAGGCTGCCGGAAACCTTCCGGGAACGCAACTAAACCGGAGCGAGCAGGCTTTCGAACAGCAGGTGCGTCGCGCGGCGGAGCGCGGCCTCGTCCTGCGCGGGCCAGACGGCGTTGCGGCAGAGCACGCCCATCACATGCGCCTGGGCGAGCCAGCCCACTGCTTCCGCATCGGCATCGGCGCGCGCCTTGCCGGCGGCGACCAGGCTGTGCACCGCGGCTTCGATCGCCATGCGCAGGCGCTCGAGATTGGCGGTGTTGCGTTCGCGCAGCCCCAGGTCACTGGCGCTGGCGGCCGTGATCTCGATGCCGAAACGGGCGTTGGCGGGGGGCAGGGCAGGGGCGATCTGGCGCTCGAACACGGAATCGGCGAGCGCGGCGATGCTGCTGTCGTCCACCGGGCCAAGCTCGGCGGAGAGCATGTCGGTCACTGCGTGGATCAGCGCCTCGCGGCTCGGGAAGTGGCTGTAGAAGGCACCCTTGCTGATCCCGGCCTGCGCGCAGACATCATCCACCGAAGTGGCGAGCAGACCGCGTTCGAAAAGGCAGTGCGCGGCGGCCTGGAGGATGTGCATGCGCCGCTTGGCTGCGGTCGCTTCGGTCAGACGGGGCATTCAACTCTCACTGATACGTCAACCATGAGACTGCAACCCGATTGATGCCCCCATGTTGCAGCGCGCGGTTGGTTGGCAAGGCATGGGCTCCACTATTCCCGGCGTGGGACAGGTTGATCGCGGCTTGAGCCCTCCGACCCTTCGCTCGCCGGCAAAAGAAAAGGGCGGCCGGGGATGTCCCGGCCGCCCTGTTTCGTTGCGATCCGCGGAAAGGATCAGGCGAACAGCTTCGCCCAGCCGCGCTTCACGCGCTCGCGCCAGTGGCCGCGGTGATAGGCGTCCGACGCCAGCAGCGGCATGACCGAGCCCGCTTCCGCGAACACCATCTGCTCGATGCCGGTGTTGACCTTGCCCCACGAGGCGGCTTCCTGAAGGGTCGAGGACGAGCAGGCGCCGTCACGCACGTCGGCGACGGTGATCTGCACGGCGTACTTGTGCACCTCGACATCGTCATGGCCGAGAATCTCGGCGCAGACGACGGTGTCCTGGATGAAGTTCTTCGGCACGCCGCCGCCGATCATCAGCAGGCCGGTGGTGCCCGCCTGGATCTTGATCTCGGTCAGTTCGCGGAAGTCGGCGATCGCGTCGAGCAGCAGGTAGGGCTTGCCTTCCTTGGCGCGGTCCACCTGGTGCTTGACCAGGCCGAAGCCGGCCGACGAGTCGACGAACGCCGGGCAGAAGATCGGCACGTCATGCTCATAGGCGAGCTTGACCAGGCTGTTGTCCTTCTTGCCGTTCTCGACGAGATACTTGCCCATCTCGCGGATGAACGCGCGGCTCGAATAGGCCTTGGGCTCGAGCGTCTCGGCGATCTCGAAGATCGTGTGGTCGACGTTCTGGAGCGCTTCCTCGTCGATGTAGGTGTCGTAGATGCGGTCGATGTAAAGCGAGCGCAGCGTGTCGTCGTCGGGGATCTCGAGCGCCTGATAGTGCTTGTGGCCGAGGCCCTCGAAGAAATCCATGTCGACGATGGTGGCGCCGGTGGCGACGATCACGTCGACCATGTTGTTGCGCACCAGCTCCGCATAGAGGTCCATGCAGCCGCCGGCCGAGGTCGAACCGGCGATCACCAGGACGACGGTGCAGTCCTTGTCGGCCAGCATCTCGTTGTAGATCTTGGTGGCGCGTCCGAGGTCGCGGCTGGTGAAGCTCATATCGGCCATCGCGTCGACGATCGGGCGCGCATCGAACGACGTGATGTCGATGTGCTTGACCTGCTTCGACAGCAGCTCCGCCTTGCGGGTGTCGTTGATCGGGGCGTTGGCGCTCGCCTGCTTGTTGAGCGTGTTGGTGTCCGTCATGGGGTTGCTCCCATCTTTCTTGGCCGCCGTCATTTCGAAAAGGGGACGCGGAAACCCAAAGCATTCGTCACCCCGGCCCTGAGCCGGGGTCCCGCTTATCGACGCCTGTAAAGGCAGCGGGACCCCGGCTCAAGGCCGGGGCGACGTGGTAGTAGCGTGTGTTGCGTTACAGCTTGACGACGTTCCACGCCGGCTGGCGTTCCGCGAGCTCGACATACATCGAGGCCATCGGTTCGTCCGCCACGACAACGGTCGCGTCGGTGCCGAAGCCGTTGAACGCGGTGCGCATCGCTGAGCCATAGGCGCCGAGCATGCCGATCTCGAAATAGTCGCCCGCGCGGGTATCCGCCGGCAGAAGGAACGGGCCCTTCATGTAATCGAGATCGTCGCAGGTCGGGCCGTAGAAGCTGAACTCGACGTCCTTGGCGTTCGATTCCGGTTCGCGCAGCAGCTCGACCGGGAACTTCCAGTCGATATGCGCGGCGTCGAACAGCGCGCCATAGGCGCCGTCGTTGATGTACAGCTCCGCGCCGCGGCGACGCTCCACGCGCACCACGATCGAGCTGTACTCGGCGCACAGCGCACGGCCCGGCTCGGCCCAGAGCTCGGCCGAATAGGAGATCGGCAAGCTCTCGAACGCGCGGTGGATCGTCTCGAAATAGGCTTCGAGCGGCGGCGGGGTCATGCCCGGATAGACCGAGGGGAAGCCGCCGCCGACGTCGATCACGTCCACGGTGACCGCCGACTCGATGATCGCCTGGCGCACGCGCTCCATCGCGTTCGAATAGGCTTCCGGCGACATGGCCTGCGACCCGACATGGAAGCAGATGCCCAGCGCGTCGGCGACCTGGCGGGTCTCGAACAGCAGCTTGGCGGCTTCACCCGGGCCGGCGCCGAACTTCGACGCGAGGCTCAGCTTCGAATGGTCCGACGAGACGCGCAGGCGCACGCAGAGCGTCAGGTCGCTCGCGGTCACGCCGTCGCGGCTGGTGGCGCGGACGATCTTCTCCAGCTCCTCAAGGCTGTCGAGCGAGAAGGTGCGGACGCCATGGGTGAAGTACGCCTCTTCGATCGCTTCCTCGGCCTTGACCGGATGCATGAAGCAGAGCGTGGCTTCGGGCAGCGTGCGGGCGACCAGGCGAACTTCGCCGATCGACGCCACATCATAGGTGGTGATGCCGTTTTCCCACAGGATCTGCAGCAGTTCGGGCGAAGGGTTCGCCTTTACCGCATACATGGCCTTGCCCGGGAACTTCTCGACGAAGAACCGTGCGGCCCGTGCCGCAGCATGCGGACGGACGAGCGTGACCGGCTGAACCGGACCCTGCTTAGCGATGTCGATGCCGGTGACGTTGATGCCGGCGGTCGAAAGGGGTGCTAACCCCAGCGCGCGATGATGCTGGTGCAACTCAAGGGACCTCCAAGTGCCTTACGGCGATCGTTGACAATTGCTGCCTTGCGGTTGGAAGTCCCATGGGGCAGCGGGAGAGCGGCACATAAGGACGTTGGTCCGGTGTGTAAAGCGATTCGCGCGTCCGGATTTTTACGGCGGGGGTGAAGTGTGACGATTGTGCGACAGCCAACGCGGGCCGGGGTCCGGGATGCCGCTGCCAAGGTTGCTGGGATCCTGCCGCAAACCCCTTTGTTCGTTCAGGAAATTCGGGGCGTGCCGGTGTGCTTCAAGGCTGAGTGCCTGCAGCCGATCGGCGCGTTCAAGATCCGCGGCGCATGGCATCGACTGAGCGCATTGGATGATGATGCGCGCGAGAAGGGCGTGGTCGCCTTTTCCTCCGGAAACCATGCCCAGGGCGTCGCCTGGGCGGCGAAGAAGCTGGGTATCCCGGCGGTGATCGTGATGCCGGCCGACGCGCCGAAGGTGAAGCGGGACGCGACGCTGGCGATGGGGGCCGAAGTGGTCTCCTATGACCGGATGACCGAGAGCCGCGAGAAGATCGCCGCGCATCTTGCCCATGCGCGGGGTGCCACCCTGGTGCCGAGCTTCGACGATCCCTGGATCATCGAGGGGCAGGGGAGTGCCGGCATCGAGGCGATGACCCAGATTGTCGAGGCACGGCTGCCCGATCCCGCCAATGTCATCGTGCCGTGCGGCGGTGGCGGGCTGGCGGCCGGCCTGGCGCTGGCGCTGCCCGATTCCGAGATCATCGTGGTCGAGCCCGAGGGCTGGGACGACATGACCCGCAGCCTGGAGGCGGGCTGGATCGAACCGGTGGGCGAAAATCCTCCGCCGACCGCTTGTGACGCGCTGCAGACCACGCGCGTCTCGCCGTTGACCTTCGACGTGCTGTCGCGGCGCGGCGCCACCGGTCTTGCCGTTAGTGAGGCCGAGATCCGGACAGCGCAGCGCTGGGCGGCGGCGAAGCTGCGCGTGGTGGTGGAGCCGGGCGGCGCGGTGGCACTGGCGGCATTGCTGGCGGGCAAGGTCGATGTGAAGCCGGGCTTGCTCGTGATCCTTTCCGGCGGCAATGCCGATCCCGATGCCTATGCCCAAGTCCTTGCCGGGAAAGACTGACCCCGTGTCCAACCGCTTCGGAGCCGTGATCGCCAATGTGATGAGCGTCGGCGCGCGCGGGCTCGGCTATTTCCTCTGGGGCCTGCTGCGGATCATCTATCGCGGCGACCTGAAGATGATCGCGCTTTTCAGCGGTGTGATCGGGGCGATAGTGCTGGTGATCTGGCTGCTCGTCCGCTGATGCTGAACCCGGCGCTCGAACCACTCTGGCTGAGTATCGCGGTGATCGCGATGGGCCTGCTCGTATGGGGCGGGTGGAGGCAGTTCCGTGCCGACCGGACCAAGGCGATCCTGATGTGGATCTGCGCGCTGGTGATTCTGGGCAACCTGCTGATCCTGCGCGCCTGAAATCTCGTGCGGGACCGAAGGGTTTCGCGGGGCGCACCGTTAGACAGGTCGATTTGGTTCTATCCGAGGTGGCCGATGCGAAAGTCCCTTTTCCTGTTTCCCCTGTTACTGCTCGCCGCTGCGCCCGCGCTTTCGCAATCGGTGCCGGCGCGCGAGATCGCCTATGGCGCGGCGGAGCTGCAGAAGCTCGATTTCTACAAGGGTGCGAAGGCAGATGCGCCGCTGGTGGTGTTCATCCATGGCGGCGGCTGGAAGCGCGGTGACAAGGGCAACGCCACGGGCGCGGAGAAGGTGGCGCATTTCACCGGGCGCGGCTTCGCCTTCGCCAGCATCAACTATCGGCTGGTGCCCGGTGCGACCGTGGAGCAGCAGGCGCAGGATGTCGCCGATGGGCTGGCATACCTGGTGCAGCATACCCGTGAACTCGGCTTTGATCCCGGCAGGGTGGTGGTGATGGGACATAGCGCCGGTGCGCATCTCGCGGCGCTGGTCGCCACCGATCCGCGTTACCTGCAAAAGGCGGGCTGGGGGCTAGACCGGATCGCCGGTGTCGTGCTGCTCGACGGCGCCGCCTATGACGTGCCGCGCCAGATGGACGAGGGGCCGCGGGTGATGGGCAAGACCTATCAGGCGGCGTTCGGCAGCGATCCGGCCCGCCAGCGGGCGCTGTCGCCGACGCTGCAGGCCGCGGCACCCAATGCACGGGACTTCCTGATCCTCCATGTGCAGCGCGAGGACGGCACCCGCCAGTCCGAAGCGCTGGGGCGTGCGCTCAAGGCGGCGGGGGCACGGGTGACGGTGCAGGGTTTTGAGGGGCGCGGGCTGCGCGGCCATATGCAGATCAACCGCCAGCTTGGTGACCCCGGCTACCCCGCAACCGCGGTGGTGGATCGCTGGATCGATGCGGTACTGGCGCGCTGAGCATTGGCGAGCGGGCCATCAACCCCTAGATGGGCTGCATGTCTCCTATCGCCGAACTCCATTACGACGCGTCCGATTTCGACGTGATCCGTCCGGGCACCCATGTCGTCTGCGCCGTCAGCGGCGAACCGATCCCGCTCGATCGGCTCAAATATTGGAGCGCCGAGTTCCAGGAAGCCTATCGCGGCGCGCATGAGGCGACGGCGGCGATCCTCGCGGGCGGAGCGAAGAACCTCAAGAAGGACTGACGGCCGCCGCATTTCAGGTTAGCCTCCCGCGAAATAGGGGGCAAAGATGCGGCTGAGCGATCTCAAGTGCAGCGGGCCGGCGTGGCTGTTCGGCTGGGCAACGGCGGTGTTCCTGCCGGGACTGTTGATCGCCTTCGAGCGACATGGGCTGGATCGGCTGCCGGCAAAGACGTGGCAGATGGGTGACGATATCGGGCCGGTGGCCAAGCTGCTGCTCGGCGCGCTGCTGATCCTCTGCTTCTGGCTGGCGACGCGTATCCGGATCGGGCAGCTGAGCTTGCGGGCGGCGCTGGGCGCGCTTGCGGCGATGCTGCTCACGCTGGGGCTGGTCCCGGCGGCATATTCGCGTGGTTTCGGAATCGGGCTTACCGGCGCCCGTTTCGATCCGGCGGTGCTTCCCTGGTACGCGGTGGGAGCGGTGGCGGCCGGACTGGTCTTCGCGCTGTCGCTGACGCGGTGCCGGGCGCGGAGCTCAGCCCCGCGCCCGTGAAATGCTCAGCGGATCGGCGAGTTGGGGTCGAGCCGCATGTCCAGATACTTGTCCACGCTCTTCATCAGATCGTCCATCTCGTGCTCGAAGAAGTGGTTCGCGCCCGGGATGGTGTCGTGATGGATGGTGATGTGCTTCTGGGTGCGCAGCTTGTCGACCAGCTTCTGGACGGCACCCGGCGTGACCACTTCGTCATTCTCGCCCTGGATGATGATGCCCGAGGACGGGCAGGGGGCGAGGAAGGTGAAGTCGAACATGTTCGCCGGCGGGGCGACCGAGATGAAGCCGCGAATCTCCGGACGGCGCATCAGCAGCTGCATGCCGATCCAGGCGCCGAAGCCGAAGCCGGCGACCCAGGTCGAGCTGGCTTCCGGGTGGAAGCTCTGCACCCAGTCGAGCGCCGAGGCGGCGTCGGACAGTTCGCCGATGCCGTTGTCGAACGTGCCCTGGCTCTTGCCGACCCCGCGGAAATTGAAGCGGAGCGTCGCGAAGCCGCGGCGCTGGAAGGTCTTGTAGAGTTCCTGGACGATGCGGTTGTTCATCGTGCCGCCCGCATTGGGATGCGGGTGGAGGATCATGGCGACCGGCGCGCGCGGCTTGGGCGCGGGTGCGAAACGGCCTTCGAGGCGCCCTTCGGGGCCGGGGAAAATGACTTCGGGCAAGGCGTGTCCCTGTAGAATTTGAGGCGCGCAGTGGAGCGCGGTGAGTTGGGCGCTATATAGGCACCGCGCTGCTTTACGCAATTATTACGAGAGCAACTTGGCCGAGCGAATCTATCTGGATCATGCCGCGACTACCCCGATGCTGGCCGAGGCAATGGCGGCGGTTGAGGCGGGAATGCGCCATTGGGCCAATCCCAGCTCCCCCCATGCCGAAGGCAGGGCTGCCCGTGCCGCGCTGGAAAAGGCGCGGGCCGAGGTCGCGGCCGCCTATGGCTGGGCGCATGAGCTGGTGTTCACCGGCGGCGCGAGCGAATCGCTGCACATGGCGCTTACGCGGTCGATGGCCGAGCGGCGGCTGATCAGCGCGGTCGAGCATGATTCGGTGCTGCGCCATTCGGAAGGCGCGCAGGTGCTGCCGGTGGATGGCAACGGCGTGCTGAGGCTCGATGCGCTGGAGGCGGCGCTGGCCCAAGGCCCGCGCGCACTGGTCGGCGTGCAGCGGACCAACAGCGAGACCGGCGTCATCCAGCCGATCGAGGCGATCGCGGGGATCGTGCACGCTGCGGGCGGGATATTGCTGGTCGACGCGGCGCAGATGCCGGTACGGGCATCGGCGGCGGTGCTGCGCCATGCCGACCTAGTCGCGGTCTCCGCCCACAAGCGCGGCGGGCCGCCCGGCATCGGTGCCTTGCTGGTCCGTGACTTCGGCACGCTGCTGCCGATGGGCGGACAGGAAAAGGGCTACCGCGCGGGGACCGAAAATCTTCCCGGCGCGCTCGGCTATGCGGCGGCGGTATCCCTGCCCGAGGATCTGGAGCGGATGGCCGGGCTCCGCACCCGGCTCGAGGCGGCGATCCTGGAAGAGGGCGGGAAAGTCGTTGGTGCTGCGGCCTCGCGCAGTCCGATGATCGGCGCCTACCGGATGCCCGGCGTCTCCTCCGCGGCGCAGCTGATCCGCTTCGACATGGCCGGCATCTCGGTCTCGGCCGGCAGCGCCTGTTCCTCGGGCAGCATGCGGCCCAGCCATGTGCTCTCGGCGATGGGCTGGGAGGAGCCCGCGTTGCGCGAAGTGGTGCGGGTCAGTTTCGGGCGCGGGACGACCGAAGCCGAGGTGAATGCCTTCACGACGCTCTGGCGTCAGATCGCGATCGAGGCCAGAACCAGAGCGGCATGACCTATCTCGATTATCAGGCGACCACGCCGCTCGCCCCCGAGGCACTGGCCGCGATGCTGCCGCTGCTGGAGGGCAATTTCGCCAATCCGCATTCCGCACATGCGCCGGGCCGCGCGGCGAAGGCGGCGGTGGAAGTGGCACGCGACGATGTCGCCGGGCTGCTGCCGCCGGGCGGGGCGGTGAGCTTCACCAGCGGCGCGACCGAAGCGCTCAACTGGGCGATCAAGGGCACGACTGGCGGGATCGTGACGATCGCCACCGAACATGCCGCGGTGCTCGACACGGTGGCGGCCGAGGCGCGCAAGGGCAGGGACGCGACCGTGCTGCCCGTGGGCCCCGAAGGGCTGGTCGACCTCGCCGCCGCGCGGGAGGCTATCAAGCCGGGCGTCGGCCTGGTCGCGGCGATGCTGGTCAACAACGAGATCGGGGTGATCCAGCCGATCGAGGAACTGGCGCATCTCGCCCACCAGGCAGGTGCCTTGTTCCTGTGCGATGCGGTGCAGGGCTATGGCCGGGTGCTGATCCCCGATGGCTGCGACCTGATCGCGGTCTCGGCGCACAAGATCCACGGGCCCAAGGGCGTGGGCGCTCTGTGGATCCGTGACGGCGTGACGCTGGAGCCGCTGCTGCATGGCGGCGGGCAGGAGCCGGCTGGGCGCTCCGGCACGCTGTCGCCAGCGCTGTGCGCGGGGTTCGGGGCGGCGGCACGAGTGGCCAAGCAGCGTTTCGGCGCCGATCACGCGCATGCCGAGCAGCTCTATCGCGCCGCGCTCAACCGGATCGCGGGCGACTGGATCCTGAACGGCGCGCGGGAGGACCGCTATCCGGGCAATCTCAACCTGCGCCATGACGGACTCGACGTCGCGCGGCTGATCTCGGACCTGCGCGATATTGCCTTCTCCGCCGGCTCGGCCTGCGCCAGCGGTTCCGGACGCCCCAGCCATGTGCTGCAGGCGATCGGGCTGAGCGATGCACAGGCGCGCTCGAGCATCCGCATCGGCTATGGCCGCTACACCAGCGAGGACGAGTTGATGGGCGCGATCGACCGGATCGTTTCTGCCGCCCGCGCGCAGAGCCGCGCGGCATGATCCGCGTCACCTTTGTCAGCGCCGATGGCATCGACCGGCATGAGGTCCAGGCCGAAGAAGGGCTCCGCCTGCTCGAGGTCGCGCAGAATGACGGGCAGCCGCTGGAGGGCACCTGCGAGGGGCAGATGGCCTGCTCGACCTGCCATGTGATCGTCGATCCCGAACACTTCGCCCGGCTGCCCCGTGCCGCCGAAGAGGAAGAGGATATGCTCGATCTCGCAGTGGGCGCGGTGCGCACCAGCCGGCTCGCCTGCCAGATCCTGCTCACGCCGGAGATGGACGGGCTGGTGGTGCGGATGCCCACCGGGCACCGCGACATGCAGGGGCGCTAGAGCGTCAGCGCGTAGAAGCGCGTGTCCACCATCATCCGGGGGAAGGTGGGCGGCAGCAGTGTGTGGTCGATCAGCGCGAAGCCGTTTCGGGCGTAGAAGCGATGCGCGGCGAGGAAGCGATCGGTGGTGCCCAGATAGATGCGGGACAGCTGCAGCGCGCGGGCATGCGCCAGCAGCGTATCGAGCAGTGCCCTTGCCAGGCCCCGCGCGCCGCGATGTTCGGGATGGATGAACATCTTGCGCAGGGCGCCCGCGCCGTCGCCGATGTCCCTGAGCGCGATCGTGCCGACCACTTCGCCGTCCGCGGTCTCGGCGACCCAGAAATCGCCTGAGTCGCGCTGGTAGAATTCGGGGATCTCCTGGAGATCGGGCTGGTCCTCGGCGGTGATCGCGATCCCGAACTCCTCATTCTGGATCGATACGATCAGCGTGGCCACGCCGTCCTGGTCGGCGGGTTCGAAACGCCGGATTTTCACCTTGTCCATTCGCGCCGGCTAGCATCTCGGGGCCGGGGAAGCGACCATGCAGGGCCCTGTCGCCAGATTTTACACACTCCAGCAATGCGCCAGACATTCAGCCCGGCGCAATCCGTCCTGTTTCAGGATCGCACATGGAACCGAAACGATCGTTCCGGTTTCCGCCCATGCGGGTTTTCTCCCGCCAGCAGGAGAGAGAAACTATGAAGCTTCTTCCGATCCTTGCGGCCGCCGCCGCCGCGACGCTCGCCATTCCGGCCGCCAGTGCCGCCGCCGCGCCGGCCGCTCCCGCGGTCGCGGCGCAGCCGGACTTCCAGCATCACCGGCCGCATCACGTGCGCAAGCGCTCCTATTATCGCAGCGTCTGCAAGACCGTGTGGCGCCATGGTCACCGCCAGCGGGTGTGCCGCCGGGTGCGCTATTATCGCTGATTGAACGGGGGCGGGAACGTGCGCCGCGTTCCCGCCCTTGCCTAACCGCTTGAACTTGCCCATATGCGCCGCGGGAGTCGGGCGGACGTAGTCGTCGCCAACCTGGTCAGATCGGGAACGAAGCAGCCACAACGATTTCGCTGCGGGTCGTTCCGGCTCCCACCTTTCCGCACATCGACAGCCTCTTTTAACCGCCTTTGCGGCGAGCATCGGCTTGGACGTGGCGGTTGGAACACGCTAGGAACGGACGGCATGTCCGATTCCTTCCTTGGCCTCGACGAACCCGCGCAGCCGCGTGACAACGCCTATCGGGTGCTCGCGCGCAAATACCGTCCGCAGACCTTTTCCGAGCTGATCGGGCAGGATGCGATGGTCACCACGCTGGGCAACGCGATCAAGCGCGACCGGCTGGCGCACGCCTTCCTGCTCACTGGGGTCCGCGGGGTCGGCAAGACCTCGACCGCGCGCCTGATCGCCAAGGCGCTCAACTGCATCGGTCCGGACGGGCAGGGCGGGCCGACGATCGACCCGTGCGGCGTCTGCGAGCCGTGCCGCGCGATTGCCGAGGGCCGCCATATCGACGTGATCGAGATGGATGCCGCCAGCCATACCGGCGTCGACGACGTCCGCGAGATCATCGAGGCGTCGCGTTATTCGGCGGTCTCGGCGCGCTACAAGATCTACATCATCGACGAAGTCCACATGCTGTCGAAGAGCGCGTTCAACGCGCTGCTCAAGACGCTCGAGGAGCCGCCGGCGCATGTGAAGTTCCTGTTCGCCACCACCGAGGTGAACAAGGTGCCGGTGACGGTGTTGTCGCGCTGCCAGCGCTTCGACTTGCGCCGCATCCCGGCCGAGCTGCTCGCCGAGCATTTCGCCAAGGTGACTCAGGCCGAAGGTTTCGAGGCGGAGCCGGAAGCGCTGGCGCTGATCTCCCGGGCTGCCGAAGGTTCGGCGCGCGACGGCTTGTCGATCCTCGACCAGGCCATCGCCCATGCGGGCCTGGAAGGCGAAGGCGTGAAGGCGGAGGCGGTGCGCCAGATGCTCGGCCTGTCCGATCGTGGCGCGATCCGCACCTTGTTCGGACTGCTGCTGGAGGGCGACGCGCAGGGCGCACTGGCTTCGCTGCGCGGCCAGTATGACTTGGGTGTCGATCCGCAGGCCGTGCTGCGCACGCTGCTGGAGACCGTGCATGCGGTGACGCTCGCCAAGCTCGGCACCGATGCCAATTCGGGCCAGTCGGCCGAGGAGCTGAAGTCACTTGAGCGCTGGGCGGCGGGACTGAGCTTCCCGGCGCTGCACCGGCTGTGGCAGCTGGTGCTGCGCGGGCATGACGAAGTCGCCAGGGCGGTGCTGCCGATCGAGGCCGCGGAAATGGCGCTGCTGCGCGTCATCCACGCCTCGCAGCTGCCCGATCCGGGCGAGCTTGCCCGCCAGATCGCCAGCGGCAGCGTGACCATTTCGGGCGGCGCTGCTCCCGCTCCTTCCGGTACAAACGGCTCGGCCATGCCGACCTCGCTCGGCCAGCTCGCCGATTATCTGGAGGAGAAGAAGCGCTACCAGCTTGCCACCCAGGTGCGCGACTATCTGCGGCCGGTGCGTTTCGAGGGCATGGAAGTCGAGTTCGCTGCTGCGAAGCCGCTGCCGTTCGATTTCATGAAGGAGCTGGGCGCCGCGCTCAAGGAGTTGACCGGCACCAACTGGAAGCTTGCCTGTGTCGACGTGCCGGCGCAGGCGATGACGCTCCGCGAGGAGCAGGCGGCGAGCGAGCAGGCCGAGCGTGATGCGGTACTCGCCTCGCCGCTGGTTGCCGCCGCAATGGAAGCCTTTCCCGATGCCGAGCTGATCGGCTGGGCCAAGACTGGAAGCTAGGAAGTATAATGGATCTCGAAAAGATGATGGCCATGGCGCAGAACGTCCAGGCCGAACTCACCAAGGCGCAGGCCGATCTCGACAATATCGAGGTCGAGGGTGTCTCGGGCGGCGGGCTGGTCAAGGTTCAGGCATCGGCCAAGGGCCGGATCATCGGCCTGAACATCGACGATTCGCTGCTCAACCCGGCCGAGAAGGGCATGCTCGAGGATTTGCTCGCAGCCGCCTTCAACGATGCCCGTGCCAAGGCAGATGCGGCGTCGCAGGAAGCGATGTCGAAGATGACCGCCGGTCTGCCGCTTCCGCCGGGCTTCAAGCTGCCCTTCTGATTTCCGGAACCATTGCAAGGCCTTCTCGGTTGCTGACGGCATAATCGAGGAGGATGCAATGGTGGAACGAGTTACTGAGCGTACCGATGGCGTGACGGCCGAGCGTGTTACCGAGACGGGTGGCGCCAGCACCGTTGTCGTCGAGCGCCGCGGCAATGGCGCGGGCCTGTTGATCGGGTTCGTGCTGCTGATCGCGGTGGTGATCGGCGCGGTCTATCTGTTCAACCAGAACAACCGCGAGAACGCCAAGACCGATGCCGTCTCCCAGGCGGCCAAGGATGTCGGCGGCGCGGCAAAGGACGTGGGCGACGCCGCCAAGGACGCCGCCAACAAGATTCAGTAAGGTTCGACCAGGCCGAGCGCGATCGGCAGGACATGGGTGCGGGTCATCGGGGCGAGGGGCAAGGCCGCGGCCTCGGCGATCGGCACCCATCGCGCTTCCGCTATTTCCGCCGCGGCGCTCGGCTCGTGCGGGGCGGTGAGGTGGAACAGCTCCGCCTCGACCACGCGGCCGGGCTCGTTGGCTGCGGGAGACTGGAAGCAGCCGAGCGGGCGTGCCTCGCTGATCGCCAGGCCGATCTCCTCGGCCAGTTCGCGGCGGAGTGCTTCGAGCGGGGTTTCGCCCGGTTCGATCTTGCCGCCGGCTTGCATATAGGCCGAGGTACCTGCCTTGCGGACCAGCAGCATATTCCCCGCGCCGTCGTCGATCAGCGCGGCGGCGATGCGGATCGGCGCCATCAGCGGATGCAGCTGTCCAGACCGTCGCCCCGCACCGTGCCGATGCGCGCGGTGATCGCATTGCCATAGCGCCGGGTGAAGCCGCGCGGATCGATGCCGGCCCGCTTCTTGGGCAATGGCAGCACCGCAGCGACTTGTGCCGCCTCGCGTGGGGAGAGATTCGAAGCGTCGTGCTTGAAGTAGCGCAAAGCGCCGGCATTGACGCCATAGGTGCCGATCCCCGTCTCCGCGACGTTGAGATAGACTTCCATGATCCGGCGCTTGCCCCAGATATTCTCGATCAGCACCGTGAAATACGCCTCGAGCGCCTTGCGGGCATAGCCGCCGCCCTGGAACAGGAAGACGTTCTTCGCGGTCTGCTGGCTGATCGTCGAGCCGCCGCGGATCTTCTTCTTGCCGGTGGCATTGCGGGCGTAGGCCTGCTCGATCGCCGTGAAATCGAACCCGTGATGCGAGCAGAAGCGCGCATCCTCGGCGGCGATCGCGGCGCGCGGCATGTTCGGATCGATCCGGTCGATCGACATCCAGCGCTTGGTGACCCCGTGGCCCGAGAAGATGTCGCCGATCTGCGTCCAGGTGATCGGCGGGGCCACGAACTTGTAGATCACCACCATGCCGACCGAGACGGCGATGAAGAGCAGGATCGCCTTGAGGATCCAGAACAGGATGCGGCGGAGCAGCAGCTTGCGCGGGCGCTGCGGCTTGATTTCTTCCTGCGCCGGAATGGGGCGAGGCGCTTCTTCGCGGCGAGACGCAAAGGGATCGGGTTCTTCGCCGAGCGGGCGCAGGTCTGGCATCGGCGAGACGCCAAGTTCCTCCGGCTGCCCGGCCGTGGTCGCGCGCGGCGTCCAGTCGCGCGGGCGCGGCGCAGACGCGGAAGGCGCCGGCGGGATGTCCGCCGACGCCTCAGGCTGGCGCGGAGCCTCCGCGCCGGTATCGCGATCCTGATCCCCCACGTCGTCCGTCAGGCAGTGAGCAGGCGCTTCTCGCCGGCGATGCGCATCATCGCCTTCTGCAGCTTCTCGAACGCGCGCACCTCGATCTGGCGCACGCGCTCGCGGCTGACGTCATAGACCTGCGAGAGTTCCTCGAGGGTCTTGGGATCGTCGGTCAGGCGGCGCTCGGTAAGGATGTGACGCTCACGCTCGTTGAGGTCTTCCATCGCCGACACGAGCATCTCGTGGCGGACATCGGCTTCCTGTGCCTCGGCAACCTGCTCGTCCTGGAGCGCGCTGTCGTCAGCGAGCCAATCCTGCCACTGGCCCTCGCCATCCTCGCGCATCGGCACGTTGAGCGACGTATCGCCGCCCATCGCCATGCGACGGTTCATCGAGGTGACTTCCTCCTCGGTGACGCCGAGATCGGTGGCGATCTTGGTGAGGTGCTCGGGGCTGAGATCGCCGTCCTCGAACGCGTCGAGCTTGGCCTTCATCCGGCGCAGGTTGAAGAACAGCTTCTTCTGCGCGGCGGTGGTGCCCATCTTCACGAGGCTCCACGAACGCAGGATGAATTCCTGGATCGAGGCGCGGATCCACCACATGGCATAGGTCGCCAGGCGGAAACCCCTTTCGGGCTCGAACTTCTTCACGCCCTGCATCAGGCCGATATTGCCTTCCGAGATCAGCTCGGAGACGGGCAGGCCATAGCCGCGATAGCCCATGGCGATCTTCGCCACGAGACGCAGGTGCGAGGTGACCAGCTGGGCCGCGGCATCGGTGTCGCCATGCTCCTGAAAGCGCTTGGCGAGCATATATTCCTGCTCGGGGCTCAGGATCGGAAACTTCTTGATCTCGGCCAGATAGCGGTTGAGGCTCTGCTCACCACCAAGCGCGGGGATCGTCGCCGGGACGTTGCTTCCGCTTGCCATGATCATTTCTCCCTTTCACTAAGGCGCACATAGCCGAAGCCAGTGCCGCCTGAAATCATACGATGAGGTTATCGAACAGTTCCTGCATGTCGGCAGGGATTTCGCTTTCGAACGCCAAAGCGATACTATTGATGGGGTGGATGAACCCCAGGTGAGCCGCATGCAAGGCCTGGCGCCGGAAATTCAGGGTTTCCAAAAGTTCACGGTGCGCCTTGCGCGTGCTGCCATACACCGGATCGCCGACCAGCGGATGACCCAAAGAGGCCATGTGAACCCGCACCTGATGGGTACGGCCCGTCTCCAGCCTGCATTCGACCAGCGCGGCCTCGTACAGATCCCTGACCTTGCGCCAATGGGTGACCGCGCGCTTGCCGTTCTTCACGATCGCAACCTTCTTGCGATTGTGCGGCGAGCGGGCGAGCGGCGCATCGACCGTGCCTTCCAGCAGACGGACCTGCCCCGACACGATAGCCTTGTAGCGCCGATCGATCGAGTGCGCCTTGAACTGGCGGGCCAGCCCTTCATGCGCCCGGTCATGCTTGGCGGCGACCATCAGGCCCGACGTGTCCTTGTCGATCCGGTGGACGATCCCGGGGCGTGCTTCGCCACCGATGCCCGAAAGCGAGCCTTGGCAGTGATGCAGCAGCGCGTTGACCAAAGTCCCGTCGAGGTTGCCGGCGGCGGGATGAACGACCAGCCCGGCCTGCTTGTCGATCACGATCAGGTGCTCGTCTTCATAGACGATGTTGAGCGGGATCTCCTGCGCCTCGTTGTGCGCGGGGGTGGGGGCAGGCACCGCGACGCTGAACAGCGCCCCGCCGGCCGCCTTCTTCGCCGGATCGCGGACAAGGCCCTGGGGGCCGGTGACCGCGCCGGACGAGATCAGCACCTTCAGCCGTTCGCGCGACATTGTCGGCACGGCGTCGGCGAGCGCACGATCCAGACGCCAGCCATCGGCTGTGTCCGCGATGCGTGCTTCGATGATGGAAACCCCCGGATTCATGTTTTATCGTAGATGGGCATGAGGATCGAGATTTCAAGATATGTACTGATCGGTATTCGGCAGATTTCCGCGGATGCGGCGCCGAACGAAGCGTGCGGGCTGCTGTTCGGTTCCGAAGATCGGATCGATAGCTTTCAAGCTGTTGAAAATGTTCACGAAGCGCCGGATCGGCATTTCGAGATAGACCCCGCAGCCCTGTTCGCCGCGCTGCGTGCCGAGCGGGCGGGCGGGCCCAGGCTGGTTGGGTACTGGCATTCGCATCCGAGCTGCGATCCCACGCCGTCGCTTGTCGATGCCGAGATGGCGGCGCCCGACGGCAAGCTGTGGCTCATCGACGGGTTCAACGCGATCACCGCCTGGCGTGCCGTGGAGCGGGGTGGGCTCCACGGACGCTTCGATATGATGGTGGTGGAGCTGGTTTAGGGAGCCCGCCATCGCGCTATCCCGTTCCCCGGCGAAAGCCGGGGCCCAGGGTTTCTCTGCCGGCTCGCTTGTGACCCTGGGCCCCGGCTTTCGCCGGGGAAGCAGGTCTGTCGAGCCGGCGGATAGGCAAGCTCAGTTGCCCGGTGCAGGCGCTGCCGGAGCGGGTGCATCGGCGGGCGGCGGCGGCGGCGGGCCCATGCGGTGGTGACCGGGGCCGCCCGGCCCCTCACGGCCGGGACCGAAGCCGGGGCCGCCATGCGGACCGCGCTCGGGGCCGCCGCGACCGCCGTGGTGGAAGCCATGGCCGCGGCCGTGCTTGCGATGCTGTTCGAAGCGGCCGAAGCGGATCTCCTCGCGGGAGAGCTTGCCATCCTTGCTGACGTCGAACTTCTCGAAGCGGGCGGCGGCGGCCTTCATCCACTCGTCCTTGCTGACGAAGCCGTCCTTGTTGAGGTCCATCGGGTTTTGGCGCGGCGCGCGCTGTTCCGCCTTGGGCGGGGTGCGGTCCTGCGGAGCCGCCATCGCGGCGCCGGTGCCGAAGGTGAGGGCGCTGGCTGCGAGCAGCGCGGCGAATTTCAGTTTCATCATGCCTTTTCTCCGCTCCAGTGATGTCTGGATGAGGGAGAATTAGGCCCCGGCTGTCGCGCGGGTTTCTCGGAACGGGGACGAAATTGTCGCAACTTGTCGGGCGCGGCGCTGCGTTGCCAACAGCGATGATAGCGGTATCATCGGCGCAAAATCGAGCAGGAGAGGGCAATGCGGGACTGGGCGTTCGACAGGCGCGGGGCGATGGGGCTGTTCGCGGTCGCGGGGGCCGCGCTGGCCGCTCCGAGGGCCCGGGCGAAGCGTGCGGCCGCTGCTGCGAACCTGCTCTGGTACGAACAGCCGGCCAGGGAATGGACCGAGGCGCTGCCGATCGGCAATGGCCGGATCGGCGCAATGGTGTTCGGCGGGATCGGCGAGGAACGGCTGCAGCTCAACGAGGATACGCTCTGGGCTGGCGGCCCCTATGATCCGGTCAATCCGGCGGCGAGGGCGGCACTGCCCGAGGTGCGACGGCTGATCTTCGAGAGCAGGTTCGCCGAGGCGGAGAAGCTTGCGAACGAGAAGCTGATGGCGACGCCGCTTCGGCAGGCGGCGTACCAGACGATCGGCAGCCTGGGGATCGCGATGCCCGGGCTCGATGCGGTACGGGCGACCGGGTATCGGCGCAGCCTCGACCTCGATGCGGCGCTGGCCGAGACGGTGTTCGCGATCGACGGCGTGGCCTATCGCCGCCGGGTGATCGCCTCGCCGGTCGACCAGGTGATCGCGGTGGAACTGGGTGCCAGCCGGCCGGGCGCGGTTTCCTGCCGGCTCTCCTTCACCTCGCCCGAGAAGAAATGGACGATGTGGGCCGACGGGAACGCGCTGGTATTGAGCGGGCAGAATGATCCGCATGGCGCGATCGCGGGCGCGCTGCGCTTCGAGGCGCGGGTGGAAGTCGAAGCCAGAGGCGGGCGGGTGCGTGCCGAGGGCGATGCGCTGGTGGTCGAGGGTGCCGATGGCGTGACGCTGCGGATCGCGATGGCGACCAGCTACAAGCGCTATGACGATGTCAGCGGCGATCCGACCGCGATCACCACGCGCCAGATCGCGGCGGCGCGGGGCAAGGGCTTTGCCGCGCTCGCCGCGGCGACGGCGGCCGAGCATCGCCGGCTGTTCCAGCGGGTGACGCTCGACCTGGGCAGTACTCCGGCAGCGGCGCTGCCAACCGACCGGCGCATCCGCGAGTCCGAGAGCAGCGACGATCCGGCGCTGGCGGCGCTCTACTTCCAGTATGCGCGCTATTTGCTGATCTGCTCGTCACGGCCGGGAACGCAGGCGGCGAACCTCCAGGGCATCTGGAACGACAAGCCGAGCCCGCCCTGGGGCAGCAAGTACACGATCAACATCAATACGGAGATGAACTACTGGCCGGCGCACACGACCAACCTGGCCGAGTGCGCGGAGCCGCTGGTCCAGCTGGTCCGCGAGATCGCCGAGACGGGGGCGAAGACGGCACGCGACATGTACGGCGCGCGGGGCTGGGTATGCCATCACAATACCGATCTATGGCGGGCGACCGCGCCGATCGACGGGGCGAAATACGGGCTGTGGCCGATGGGCGGGGCGTGGCTCTGCACGCACCTATGGGAGCGGTACGAGTACGCGCCGGACCGCGCATATCTGGAGTCGATCTGGCCGATCCTGGCGGGGGCCTGCCGGTTCTTCCTCGATACGCTGCAGGTCGATGCCGAGACCGGGCACCTGGTCACCAATCCCTCGCTCTCGCCCGAGAACGGGCATGGCCATGGCTCGTCGCTGATCTTCGCGCCGACGATGGACAGCCAGATATTGCGGGACCTGTTCGACCAGACGGTTGCGGCTGCCGGCGTGCTCGGGCGCGATGCGGCGCTGGTGCGCGAGATCGAGGCGGCCCGGGCCAAGCTGCCGCCGATGCGGGTGGGCAGGCAGGGCCAGCTGCAGGAATGGCCGTTCGACTGGGACGGCGATGCCGAGGATGTCCAACACCGGCATGTCTCGCACCTCTACGGGCTCTATCCGAGCCACCAGATCGATCCGGAGCGCACGCCCGAACTTGCGGCCGCGGCGAAACGCAGCCTCGAGATCCGCGGCGACAAGGCGACCGGATGGGCGACGGCGTGGCGGATCAACCTGTGGGCGAGGCTGCGCGACGGCGACCATGCGCACGGGATCCTGAAGTTCCTGCTCGGGCCCGAGCGCACCTATCCCAACATGTTCGACGCGCATCCGCCCTTCCAGATCGACGGCAATTTCGGCGGCGCGGCGGGGATCGTCGAGATGCTGGTGCAGAACCGCGGTGCGCGGATCGACCTGCTGCCGGCGCTGCCGGGGGCATGGCGCGAGGGCAGGGTGAACGGCCTGCGTACGCGGGGTGGCTGCACGATCGACCTTTCCTGGCGGAATGGGAAGCTGGAGCAGGCGCGGCTGCGCGGCGCCATTGCCGGAACGCGCGAGGTCCATCTGGGCGGCAAGGCGCGGACGGTGCGGATCGTGCCCGGGCGGGAAGTCCGCCTGTCGGCACGCGACTTCGCCTAGCCTTCGGGCGTGTCGCCGCCCTCGAGCGTCGGCAGGGTGAAGGTGAACACCGCGCCGCCCGCCGGATCATTGGCGGCGGCGAACACGCCGCCATGCAGCTCGACGATGCGCTTCGAGATCGACAGGCCGATGCCCATGCCCTCGCTCGTGCTGTTGGCCGAGAAGCGCTGGAAGAGCTGGTTCAGCGTCTCCGGCGGCAGCCCGGGGCCATTGTCGCGGCACTCGATCTCGATCATCTGGTCGTCCGCGGCATGGGCGGTGATCCGGATCTGCGGGTCCTCGGTGCCCGCCTTGCGCAACGCCTCCAGCGCATTGCGCAGCAGGTTGACCAGGACCTGCTGGACCTGGACGCGATCGACAAAGGCGCTGAGATTGTCCGGGTCGACCTGATAGTCGATCTGGGCGGCGAGGCGGCCGGAGCCGACCAGCACCAGTCGCACCGCGTCCTCGATCAGCGGGCGCATCGGCTCGACGCTGCGCTCGGTATCGTTGCGCTCGGTGAAGCTGCGCAAGCGGCGGATGATCTCGCCGGCCTGCATCACCTGCTCGCGGGCGTTGCCGACCAGCTCGGTGCCCGGCCCCTCGGTACCGCTGACCTTGGCGACCATCGTGGCGGCGGAGAGATAGTTGGCGGCGGCGGTGAGCGGCTGGTTGAGCTCGTGCGCGAGATCGGCGGCGGCCTCGCCCATGGCGCTCTGGCGGGCGAGATGGGCGAGCTCGGCGTTGAGCTGGGCGACCTGGTCGTCGATGCCGAACTGGGTGGACATGTCGCGGATGAAGACCGTCAGGCACTCCTCGTCCCCGGTCTCGACGCGGCCGGCGCGGACTTCGACCGGAAAGGTCGATCCGTCGCGGCGCAGCCCGACCGCGCTGAGCGGCTCGGCGTCGGCCGGGCGCAGCTCGCGTCCGCGCAGGCCGGCGAGCTCGCCTTCGTAGCGAACGCTGTTGGCGGCGGGGGCGAGCATGGTGACCGGCTGGCCGACCACTTCGTCCGCCGAATAGCCCCACAGCTTCTCGGCTGCCTTGCTGAAATCGAGGATCGTGCCGCTTTCGTTGATCAGCACCACCGCGTCGGGCACCATCGCCAGCACCGCGCTAAGCTTCGCCTCGCGGATCGCGAGCGCGCGGCTCTGCGCCTCGGAATGGCGGACCGCGCGGGCCAGCACCCAGGCGAGGATCACCACGTCGAGAGTGAGAACCAGGAACTGCGCCGCATTGAAGCCGAGCAGCCCGGACTGGACGGTGACGAAGCCGAGCAGGGACGGGATGACCGGGAGGATGATGATCGCGGGCGCCAGCTGCGACAGCAGCGACCAGCTTCGCTCGCCGGGCTGGCGGCGCATCGCGTAGAGGATCAGCGCGGTGGCGGGGGCGAGCGCCAGCATGGTCGAGATCGCCGAGCGCCCGAGAAACCCGGGCGTGGCGCCGCCCGCGGCGAGCAACGCGGCGGTCGCCAGCAGGGTAAGCGCGATCGTCGCACTGGCGAGGATGACGCCGATGATCTGGTGGATGCGCCGGTTCGAAGTGACGCCCAGTGCAGCCAGCGCACCAGCGGTCTGCATCGCGGCGGTTCCACCGGGAAGAACGCCGTGGTTGCGCACGCCCATCCGCAAGACGGTGTCGTAGAAGAACAGCCGCTCCAGGGCGAACGCGCCGGTCAGATACTGCACCACCGCAAGGCCGAGCAGCAGACCCGCGGGGATCAGGGCGATCCGCGCCAGCCTGGGTTGGCCGATCACCACCAGGAAGGTGGCAAGCGTCACGCTGCAGCCGATGAACGCAACGAGCGGCGCGACCGCATAGTTCGGATCGCCGAACCCGCGCAGCACCGGAATGCCGAGCAGCCAGCCGATCGTGGGCAGCGACAGGATCAGGCAGCTGATCCCGGCGAGCCAGGCGGGCAGGCGTGACGCGCCGAGAGCCGCCCAGCGGCCCCCGGATAACGTCTCAGCCTGTCTTTGTGCGGCCCTGCCTACCATGATCCTTCCGGATGCCGGGCCCATGCCCGTCCGGGCCCGTCATAGCAGGAAGCAGCCAAACTGGCGTAATCCGGAAAAACCGCAGGTCGCTGGAACGTTTCGCTCGCGCAACCCGTTGATGGGAAAACTCTAAATGGAGAGCGTGCCGATGCTTTGGACCGTCGTTGTCATCCTGCTGGTCTTGTGGCTGCTGGGCTTCACCTTCCACGTCGCCGGTGGGATCATCCATCTGCTGTTGGTGATCGCCATCGTGGTCGGCCTGATCCAGCTCTTCACGGGCCGCAGGGTCGTCTAGCCCTAGTCCCCGGGCGGCCCGAGATACGCTTCACCGTAGACTGCCTTGCGGAAGTCGCGGTGGAGCGAGACCTGGAAGGGCTTGGTCTGGACGAAGAACACGGCCGCCAGCTTGTTGGCGGGATCGACCCAGAACAGGGTGGAGGCCGCGCCGTCCCAGAAGAACTCGCCGACCGCACCGCGCTGCTCGTCAGGCGTCAGCGGCTGGCCCACGCGCACCGCGAAATCGAAGCCGAAGCCGACATTGCCCTTTCCGGGTAGCCAGCTCCGCTCCTTTATCCGGGGATCGAGCTGGTTGGTGGCCATCAGACGCACGGTGGCGGGCTTTAGGATGCGCACGCCGTCAAGGCTGCCCTGGCCGAGCAACATGCGGGCGAAGCGCATGTAATCGTCGATCGGCGCGACGATTCCGGCACCGCCCATGGTCATCGCCGGCTTGGGGAAATTGCGCTGGCGGGTGATGGCGTCGGGCTCGCGGCTGAGCTTCTTGTCGGCGCCGAGGATATAGGTCGCGGCAAAGCGATCGAGCCGCTCCATCGGCTGGGTCCAGGCCGCTTCCTTGATGCCGAGCGGCTGGAGAATGTGCTCGCGGACATAGTCCTCGAACTTCTGGCCGGAGAGCTTCTCGACGAGCAGCGCCTGCACATCGACCGCCGAGCTGTATCGCCATTCGCTGCCGGGTTCGAAGATCAGCGGCGTGTGCGCGAGGCGGTGCCCGAACTCGGCCAGATCATGATCGAGGCCAAGCGGATCGGCGGCGGCAAAGGCCTTCTCCGCGTTGCTCGGGCCATCGCCATAGGCGAAGCCAGCCGTATGGCGAAGCACGTCGCGGACGGTTACCGGACGCTTCGAGGGGCGCCAGACCGGCTGGCCCTGCGCATCGGTGCCGTCCTGCACGAGCATCGTCGCGAATTCGGGGAGATAGCGGGAAAGGGGATCGTCGAGCCCGAACCTGCCCTGTTCCCAGAGCTGCATCAGAGCGACGCCGGTGACCGGCTTGGTCATCGAATAAATCTGCACCAGCGTGTCGCGGCTGAACGGCCGGTTCGCCTCGCGATCGGCCAGACCGGTGGCGCCGAAATAGACTTCGCGCCCATCCTTCCAGACCAGCGCCTCGACGCCGGTGGCGCGGCCGCTGGCCACCATATCGGCGAGCGCGCGATCGATGCGCGCCTTGTCGATCCGGAACGTCGCCGTGGCGGCCGGTTTCTCCTGCGCCAGGGCGGGCAGGGGCTGCACGACCAGCAGCGCGGCGAGGATGGGCAGGACCTGTCGCATATGCTCTCCCACATTCTATTTTCCGTCGGTGGTAGCGTTACCCGGGTGGTGCGTACAGCTACGACCTTGGTCGCGTGTCAGGCACGCGCTTGCAGCATGGCGCGCCCTGCGCCAAAGAGGTTCGACCTTGCGGGGAGCCTTCATCTTGAACATCAGCCCGACCGACTTCGCCAGCCTGCTCTGCTCGCGGCTCTGCCACGATTTGCTGAGCCCGGTGGGGGCGCTCAACAATGGGCTGGAGCTGCTCGCCGACGAGCATGATCCCGAGATGCGCGCGCGCTGCCTGGAACTGCTCAACGAGAGCGCCAAGGCGAGTGCCAACAAGCTGAAGTTCTTCCGCCTGGCCTTCGGCGCGGCCGGTGGTTTCGGCGAGACGGTGGATACGCGCGAGGCGCAGGCGGCGATCGAAGGGCTGTTCGGCGAGAACCACCGCGTCAATGTCGGCTGGATGGTCGAGGATCCTGTCCTCCCCAAGCAGGCGATCAAGGTGCTGATGAACCTGTCGCTGATCGGCGGCGACGCACTGATCCGCGGCGGTCAGCTCGATATCGGCGCCGAGATCGTCGACGGGAATATCGAGATCGTGGTGCGCGCCGACGGCCCGCGCATCGTGCTCGATCCCGAGCTGCGCAGCGCGCTGGCCGGCGGCAAGGACGATGTGCCGATCACCCCGCGCGCGGCGGCGGCCTATCTTGTCCATGCACTGGTGACCCAGGGCGGCGGCGTGCTCCAGGTCAGCCCGCCGGATGCAGAGGTGCTGCTGTTCGGGGCGAGCTTCCGCGTCGCCTGAGATATTCGACTACAGTTGTAGTTGAACGATCCGCATCGCCATGACATGCTTGCGAGGTTCGCGGGCATGGGAGTGGCGTATGCGGGGCTTGAAGATCGCGGGGACGGTGCTGGCGCTTGGCGTGGCGACGCCCTGTACCGCGCAATCCTATCATGACCTGGTCGATGCCAGCGATGGCTTCAACGGCGTCGCGCTGGTCGGCACCGGCAAGCAGGTCCGCTTCGTCGAAGGGATCGGCCGGGCGGATGCCGCGAATGGTGTGCCGATGCTGGCGAATACGCGGTTCGAGACCGGATCGGTTTCCAAATGGGTCGCTTCGATCGTGATCCTCAAGCTGGTCGATCAGGGCAGGCTCGACCTCGATGCACCGATAACCCGCTACCTGCCCGACTATCGCGCCGATACCGGTGCCCGGCTGACGCTCCGGCGGCTGATGAGCCATTCGAGCGGCGTGCCCAACGATATCCAGGCGGCGCGCAAGGATCCCGCCACGCGCGGCATCGAGATGGAGCAGATGGCGGCCGTACGGCGCTACGCAAGCGGCGACCTGGCTTTCGCGCCCGGCACCGAATGGGACTATTCGCACTCCAACTGGCTGATCGCAAAGGCCGTTGCCGAGCGCATCAGCGGCAAGCCCTATGCCGCCCTGGTCGAGCAGCTGCTGGTCCGGCCGCTGGGGCTTAAGGACAGTGGCGTCTATCGCGGCGATTCCGGCGCGGTGCGGGGCATGGCGCAGGGCTATGCGGCGCTTGTCCCCGAGCCGGTGCGCAAGCCCAACCCGGTGCCCGATTTCATGGCGATGGCTGGCGGTTTCTATACCAGCGCGCCCGATCTGCTGGTGCTGATGAACGCGGTGCTGGACGGCAGATTTCTCAGCCCGGCCTCGCGCAAGGCGCTGACGACCACGCTGATGCCCGACCAGCATTATGCGCTGGGTGGCCGGGTGCGGATCGAGAAGATCGGGGGGAGGGACCGCGAGGCGGCGTGGGAGGATGGCTCGAACGGCGGCTTCCGGATGCTCGCGCGCCGCGTGCTTGCCGACGGGCACACGGTAATCGTCCTCACCAACGGGAGCTATGACTATCAGAAGCTCGGCGACCTCGGCACGGCGCTGCTCGATGTCAGCTATGCCGGAGAAGAAGCCCGTTAGGCCCGGTTCAAGTCAGTTGCCCTCGACCGACCAGATCGTGCAGCGCGCCAGCCAGGTTTCGAGCTGTTCGATCAACTCGGCATAGGAGCGCGTTTCGATGCTGTGCATCAGCTTTGCATTGGCGTCGAACGCGAAAGGGGCATCGTTCTGGCGCCTGCCGCGTGCATCGCGTGGCCAGGGTTGATATTGCACCGTTAGCTCGAAATGGCCGTCGGGGTTATGCTCAGGCCGGAATTCCACGTCGATCACGAAGCGCCTGCCGGGGTTCGTGGCGTAGAACACGCTGGAGCCGCCAAAATCGCCGTCCTCCACGCGCTTGTCGCGGTGGAGCTGGTTCCAGCCGATGCTCCAGCCTGCCGGTATCCGCAGCGGAGTCAGCTCGGCATAGTCGGGTGCTTTCTCGCAATTGGCGAATGCTCCGGCTGATTTCGTGAAAGCGCGCGTACCGTCCATGCAGGACAGGGTTCCATGGACGATCGCGGTGCGCAAGCCGGCGTCTTTCGTCGGAGCAGCTAACGCCCTTTTAACCACCCATCCCGCACAAGACCCCCGCAAATTTGCTTTCCGGGGCCCCATGGACGACCTGCTGCAGGAATTCATCGCCGAGACGCGAGAAACGCTCGAAGCGCTTTCGGGCGAGATCGTCGCGTGGGAAGCGCATCCCGCCGATCGCGCACGCCTCGACGCCATTTTCCGCTTCGTGCACACCGTGAAGGGGAGCTGCGGCTTCCTCGACCTGCCGCGTCTCGGTCGCCTCAGCCATGCCGCCGAGGACGTGCTGGCACAGGTCCGCGACGGCAAGCGCGCGCCGGATCGCGCGCTGGTCAATGCCGTGCTCGCGGTGGTCGACCGGATCGGCGAGCTGGTCGAAGCCATCGAATCGGGCACCGGGCTGGATGACAGCGGCGACGAACTGCTGATCGCCGCGCTTGCCGAGGGCGCCGAGGAAATCGCCCATGCCGGCCCGATCGTCAGCCGTGCTCCGGCACGCAGCGTGCGCCTGAACGTCGACCTGCTCGACCGGATGATGTCCGGCATGTCGGATATGGTGCTCGCTCGCAACGAGCTGGCCCGGCGGCTGCGCCAGGGCGAAGTCGATCCCGCGATCGAGGCGGCGCTCGAGCGCCTGTCGCTCACCGTCGGCGAGATGCGCGATACGGTGACGCGCACGCGCATGCAGAAGATCGACGCGCTGTTCTCCGCGCTGCCGCGCATGGTGCGCGACACGGCGGCGGGGCTGGGCAAGTCGGTGATGCTCCAGGTCGAGGGCTCGGACGTCGAGCTCGACCGCGAGATGATCGAAGTGATGCGCGACCCGCTGGTCCACATCATCCGCAATTCGATCGACCATGGCATCGAGGCGCCGGCCGAGCGCCGCGCCGGCGGCAAGCGCGAGAATGGCCGCCTGTCGGTCTCGGCGCGCCAGTCGGGCAACCAGATCATCATCGAGATCGCGGACGACGGCCGCGGCATCGATACCGAGCGGCTGATCCAGAAGCTGGTCGCGCAGGGGCGCGACGAAGCCAAGCTGCGCAGCCTGTCGAACCGGGCGAAGCTCGACCTGGTGTTCGAGCCGGGCTTGTCGTCCAAGGACGTGGTGAGCGAAGTCTCCGGACGCGGCGTCGGCATGGACGTGGTGCGCGCGGCGATCGAGCAGATCGGCGGTCGCGTCGAGCTCGACAGCAATCCGGGCAAGGGCCTGCGCCTCGCCATCCATGTGCCGCTGACCCTGTCGATCATCTCGACGATCGTAGTCGGCGTCGATGGCCAGCGCTTCGCGATCCCGCGCCAGTCGATCGAGGAGATCGTCACCGAGCGCGGCGATGCGATCCGGGTCGACACGATCGGCGGATCGCCGGTCGCCACGGTGCGCGAGCGCCGCATGCCGCTGATCCATCTCGCCGACATGCTCGGCCTGCCGGCAACCACCGCGCGCGATGAGGGCGGGCAGATGCTCGCGATCGTCAGCGTGAGCGAGGGGAGCTATGCGCTCGCCGTCGATACGGTGCTCGACAATGAGGAACTGGTCATCAAGCCGGCCTCGCCCGCCGTCATGTCCACCGGCCTCTATGCCGGCCAGACTTTGCCCGACTCGGGCCTGCCGATGCTGCTGCTCGATTGCGCCGGCATGGCCAAGGCGGCGAGCCTGGACTTCAGCCGCGACAGTCAGCAGCTGTTCGAGGAAGAGGAAGAAGTGGAAGTCGCGCAGGGCCTGCCGGCGCTGCTGTTCCGCGATCTCGACGGCGTGCGCCGGGCGGTGCCGCTCGCGGCGGTCGACCGCGTCGAGCAGGTCGATGCCGCCAATGTCCGCTTCGCCGCCGGCCGATTCCGGGTGACCATCGACGAGCGCATCCTGCCGCTCGCCGCGCATGGCGACCTGGACGGGCTCGGGCGGATCAATGTGCTGCGCCTCAAGGACGGCACCAACGAAGTCAGCTATGCGATCGAGGAAGCCGCCGACATCGTGCTGCTGCCCGAAGAGATCGCGCCGGCCCGCGAACCGGGGCCGATCGCCGGCGTCGTGCTGGTCGATGGCGAGCAGATCGAACTGGTCGACATGCTGTGGATCTTCGACGAGCATGCCGAGCGCGAAGTCGAGGATGCGCCGCCGCTTTGCCTGATCTCGGGCGACAATGACGGCTGGATGGCATCGTTCGTGAAGCCGCTGCTGGAAGCCTCGGGATACCGCGTCGCGCTGCGCCTGGCGCCGGGCGAGACGCCGGCCGTGGTGCTCTCCACCGAGGAGAACCAGGGCGCCATGGGCAGCCCCGCGCCGGTTGTCCGGCTGAGAAAGAAGCGCGCTTCGGGCGGCCTGGGCGACGATAGCGTCTATAGATATGACAGGGCGGGACTGCTTTCCGCGCTCGAAGCCCGGGTTTCCGGCAAGGCAGGTCGCTGATGTCGCATCTCTATCTCATCGCCCAGATTGCCGGGCGTGCCGTGGCGATCGACTCCGAACAGGTCGAGTCGGTGGTGGATATCGGCGAGGTGACGGCGGTGCCGCGCGCCTCGCAGCATGTCCGCGGGCTTGCCGCGCTGCGCAGCCGCGTGGTGACGGTGGTCGATACCCAGTCGGCGCTCGGCATGGCGGGCGGCAGCCCGGCGCGCCGTGCGGTGATCACCCATGTCGAGGGGCATCATTACGCGATGCTGGTCGATGCGCTCGACGATGTCGCGCCGTTCGACCTGCTGCCGCTCGCGCATGGCGTCACGCTCGATCCCGCCTGGCGCGGGGCGGGGCGGGGGATCGTCGAGCGCGACGGCGAACCGATCCTCGCGATCGATCTCGCCAGCCTCGTCCCCGGTCATGCCGGGATCAATTAGTTCGCAAGATTAACGTCGCACTCACATCTTTCGTGCACTGTCCACTCCCAACCTAGACACCTGAAAGCGGGGAACAGGGGAAAATGAAGACTTGTCTGGTAGTCGATGACTCCAAGGTGATCCGGAAGGTCGCCCGGCACATCCTGGAAACGCTCGACTTCGAAGTGCGCGAGGCTGGTGACGGCCGCGAGGCGCTGGACTCCTGCCTCCAGACCCCGCCGGACGTGATCCTGCTCGACTGGAACATGCCCGTGATGAGCGGCATGGACTTCCTGCGCGCGCTCAAGGATTCCGGGCTTCCGCAGCGCCCCAAGGTGGTGTTCTGCACTACCGAGAACGGCATGGCCTATATCCGCGCCGCCATCGAGGCCGGCGCCGACGAATATGTCATGAAGCCGTTCGACCGCGAGACGCTGGAAAGCAAGCTGCAGATCGTCGGCGTCGCGTAAGCGGCGCAGCCAAGGAGCCCAAGGTGGCGCACGCAACTCTTGCGGAAACCGGGTTCAGCGGCACCACCGCCGGGCCGGCGCAGGTGCTGATCGTCGATGACTCGGTCGTCGCACGCTCGGTGCTGGGGCGCATGGTGGAAGGCACGCGCCGCTTTCGCGTTGCCGCCGCCTATAGCGATGTGCGGGCCGCGCTCGACTATCTGAAGACCAACAGCGTCGACATCATCCTGCTCGACATCGAGATGCCGGGCATCGACGGCATCACCGCGCTGCCCGACGTGATCGCGGCGGGCAAGGGCGCCAAGGTGCTGATCGTTTCCTCGGCGGCCGAGCAGGGCGCGGCGGTGACCGTGCAGGCGCTGGCGCTGGGCGCGGCGGACACGCTGGTGAAGCCCGGAATCGGCGCATTCGGCGGCCGCTTCGCCGAAGTGCTGGAGGAGCGGCTTTCGCGCCTGCTCGAGGCGCATGTGCAGTCGCTTCCCGAACCGGCCCATCTTCCGCTTGCCGGCACTGCGCACCACAGCCATGCCGAGCCGGCCGCAGTGGCGCATCACCCGCATTACCAGTTTCCGGTCCAGGCCCCGGAGAATTTCGACCTGGTCGCGATCGGCGCCTCCACCGGCGGCATCCACGCGCTCAGCCAGCTGCTCCGCGCGATCCCGGCCAGTTTCCGCGTGCCGATCCTGGTGACCCAGCATCTGCCCGTCTCGTTCATGAGCTATTTCGCGACGCAGCTCGCCGTGCTCGGCGGCCGCCCCTGTGAGGTCGCGACCGATCGCATGCGCATCCGGCCCGGCCGGATCATCGTGGCGCCGGGCGATGCCCATATGCGCGTGGTCCGCATGTCCGATGGCGCGGCGATCCGCCTGACCCATGAAAAGGCCTCGAGCGGCTGCATGCCCTCGGTCGACCCGATGTTCGAGAGCGTCGCGGAAGTGTTCGGCGCCCGCGCGCTCGGCGTGGTGCTGAGCGGCATGGGCCGCGATGGCTGCGAAGGCGCCAAGGACCTGATCGACGCCGGTGCCAAGGTGCTGGCGCAGGACCGGGCAAGCTCGGTGGTGTGGGGCATGCCCGGCGCCGTCGCCAATGCCGGCCGGGTCAGCGCGATCCTGCCGCCGGACGAGATCGGCCGGCTGATCGCGCGCGGCGGAGGCGGCGCATGATCCCGGGCAGCACGCCGATCGCCTCGGCAGGCGCGATGAACATGATCGCGGCGCTGCTCGAGCAGCGCGCCGGCCAGCAGATCGCAGCGAACCGCACCTGGCGGATCGAGACCGCGCTCAAGCCGATCCTGCGGGAACGCGGTCTGGGCAGCCTCGACGAGCTCGTCGCCCAGCTCATTGCGGCGCGGACCGGGGAGCTGGCCGACCAGGTGGTCGATGCGCTGCTCAACCAGGAAACCAGCTTCTTCCGCGACGTGGCGGTGCTCGACATGATCGCCGATGCCGCGCAGGCGATGCAGGCCGAGGCCGGTCACCGCCGGCTGCGCATCTGGTCCGCCGGCTGCTCGACCGGGCAGGAGCCGCTGAGCCTCGCCATGCTCTTTTCCGAGCGGGAAATGCCCGATCCGGAGATCGTGGCGACCGACGTTTCGCCGGCGGCGCTGGCGCGTGCCCGCAGCGGCCGCTTCTCGCAGTTCGAGATCCAGCGCGGCCTGCCGGTGCGCCGGATGATGACCTGGTTCGATTCGGTGAACGCCGATTGGGTCGCCAAGCCCGAGCTGGTCCGCAAGCTGCAGTTTCGCCAGCACAATCTTACGCTCGATGCGGCGCCGGCGGGATGCTTCGACATCATCCTGTGCCGCAACGTGATGCTCTATTTCTCGGTCGCGGTGCGGCGCAAGGTGTTCGACACACTGGCTTCGGCGATCCGTCCGGGCGGCCTGCTCGCGCTTGGTGCGGGCGAGACGGTGATCGGCCAGACCGACCATTTCACCCCGTGCGAGAAGTATCGCGGCTTCTATCGCCGGGTCGAGGCACCTGGGACGTTGCTCGCAACGGCTTGATCGCCATGGCCAAGCAGGGGTAGCGTCGGCGACGATGCATACCGGCCTGGTCTTCCTCGATGCGCCTTCGCCGAATTTCGACGAGCGTGCGCTCCCGGTCACCATGATCGTGCTGCATTATACCGGCATGGAAAGCGCCGAGGCCGCACTGGAGCGGATGCGCGACCCTGCCGCCAAGGTTTCGGCCCACTACATGGTCGACGAGGACGGCAGCATCATCCGGCTGGTTCCCGAGGACAAGCGCGCCTGGCATGCTGGCCGCTCGCACTGGCGCGGGATCACCGACGTCAATTCGGCCTCGGTCGGCATCGAGATCGTCAATCCCGGCCATGAACATGGCTATCGCCCCTTTTCGGCCGAGCAGATGGGCTCGGTGATCCCGCTCGTCGCCGAGATCAAGGAACGCTACGCGATCACCCGCGGCAACGTCGTCGGCCATTCCGACGTCGCGCCGGCGCGCAAGCAGGATCCGGGCGAGCTGTTCAACTGGCACGCGCTGGCCCGGCTGCGCCTGGCGCTGCCGCGGCCGACCAGGAACCTGCTCGATCCGGGCTGGCCCGATGCCGGCTTCATCATGGCGCTCGAGCGCTTCGGCTATGACGTGAGCGACGAGACCGCAGCGGTCACCGCCTTCCAGCGCCGCTTCCGTCCCGAGCTGATCGATGGCGAGATCGACATGGAGTGCCGCTGCCTCCTGCTCGCCTTGCTCCTGCCCAAGCCGCAGGGCGATGACTGAGCCGGATTTGGTTACGCAGCCGTGCACTAAATTCATGCGGAACTCCGCAAGTATAGGATGATCTATAGGAAGGCGGAGGTTTTCGCCTTGAGCAATATCGGTTCGACATCCCTGGGTCCGGTCCAGGCCTATCTTTCCGGCGTGGCACGCGCCGATGCCAAGGGCGAAGTGCCCTCGTCCGTGAACATTCCGACCGTCAGCGAGGCGACCGACGCGGTCCGGCGGATCGCGGAGGTGCGCGGTGCCGACGATGTGGTGGGCATGGGATCGGACTATCGCAAGATCGCATTGGCGTCCGGGCTGAATGTCACCTGGAAGGTGGAAGTGATGGCCTGGGGCACCGCGATGCGCACCGTCGACCCGGAATAAGGCGCCTGAACACTTGCAGTTGCGTGCGGCGGCGCTAGACGGGGCACCGCCAGAGGATCGGGCGGCCGCGGGTGCGCAAGCACGCGAGGAAAGTCCGGGCTCCACGGAAACACGGTGCCGGGTAATGCCCGGCGGGGGCGACCCCAGGGAAAGTGCCACAGAGAGCAGACCGCTAAGTCCTTCGGGGCCAGCAAGGGTGAAAGGGTGCGGCAAGAGCGCACCGCGCGACCGGTAACGGAAGCGGCATGGTAAACCCCACCGGGAGCAAGACCGAATAGGGGCGGCATATGGGCCTGGTTCCGGCCCGTCGCCCGGGTTGGTTGCTGGAGCGGCGGAGCAATCCGTCGCCTAGAGGAATGGTCGCACATCGCCGAAAGGCGAGGACAGAACCCGGCTTATAGATCCTCTGGCATCATTTTACGGGACGGCGCCAGGCGCGCACCCGCTTGCGCCTGCGGGCCGAGTGTCTATCTGGGCGGGATGGCACGATCGACACGTTCTTCCGACTGGGGCTTTCCGCGCTGGCGCGCCTATGGCGCCGAGCGTGAGGCCGTGCAGGTGCGGATGTGCGATCGCCATGGCTGCGACCAGCCCGGCGACCGGCCCGCGCCCAAATCGCCGAACAGCCGCGAGCGCTGGTATTTCTGCGAGACGCACGCCGCCGAGTACAACCGCAACTGGGACTATTTCGCGGGCCTTACCGCCGAGGAAGCCGCCAAGCGCGAAGCCGATGAGCGCCGCGATGCCTCGGGCTTTGCCGAGGCGAAGTACAATGGCTGGGCCGGACCCGGCGACGGCAGCCGTTCGCGCGACGAAATCCGCGCCCTGGAAGTGCTCGAGCTCGAAGTCGATAGCGATTTCGAGGCGGTGCGCCTCGCATGGCGCCGGCTCGCCAAGGTCAATCATCCCGATGTGAAGCCCGGGGATGCCGAGGCCGCCAAGCGTTTCCAGGCGATCCAGGCTGCATACGACGTGCTCAAGGCCGCCGAGGAGCGGCGCACCTGGAAGGGCGATTGAGCAAGCTTCGCGTCCATTCCAACTGGGAACATGCCGTCCTGGTCTGCGCCAAATGCTCGAAGAAGCTGGACGGCGGCTTCGGGCCGAAAGGCAGGCAATCGCTCGCCAAGGCATTGCGCAAGCATCTCGGCCTGAAGAAGGGTCGCAAGGCCGAGGCGGGGATCGTCGAGGTGAAGTGCATGGGCGTCTGCCCGCGCGGCGCGGTGACGGTGATCGACGCCGGCGGGCCGGGCGAATGGCTGCTGGTGCCAAAGGGTGCCGATCTCGACGGCGTGGCCGGGGAACTGGGCCTCAAGCGCGGCTGAGCCTTCCAACATCGAAGGGGCGACGACTCGCCAAAGTACACGAAGTACAGGCCAAGAACGGGTTCCAGCCGGGCTTATTCTCCCTAATTTCTCGGGAATGCCGCGCATCTCGCAACCTTGTTGCGCGTGCGTGATCCTATTCTTCCGACAGGGTCAAAGAGCGGCTGGCCATGGGGCCGGCTGCGCCAGCCCAGCAGGCGAAATCCTACATTGCAAGGGTGGGGTGGGGCAGGTTGGTGACCGGCTCGTCTTTCCCCGGCGAAGGCCGGGGTCCAGGACGGCCTTGGCCTTCGCCGAGGAAAGAATAGGATTGCTCAGCCTGCCGCGTAGCGCCGCGCGGTTTCGCGCACCAGGGCGATCATGTTGGGGATGCCCTGGGTGCGATTCGAGCTGAGCTGGTTCTTCAGGTCGAACGGGGCGAGGGCGCTTTCGATATCGGTCGCCAGGATCTCGGCCGGGGCCTTGTCCTGCACCGTAAGCAGCACCAGTGCGATGATGCCCTTGGTGATCGCCGCGTTGGAATCGGCGAGGAAGTGGAGCGTGCCGTCGTCGCGCCTTGTGGGATAGACCCAGACGGAGGCCGAACAACCGCGGACCAGGGTCGCATCGGTCTTGAGCGCTTCGGGCATCTCCTCGAGTCCGCGGCCCAGATCGATCAACAGGCGGTAGCGGTCATCGGCTTCGAGGAACGCATATTCGTCCTGCAGGTCGGCGAGGCTGGTCATGCAGGGCGCTATAGCGCGGCCTCGCCTTTATTCCACCGTCACCCTGAACTTGTTTCAGGGTCCGACTCTCCATGGGCGATGTGCGGGGGGAGAGTTGGATGCTGAAACAAGTTCAGCATGACGGGACTTCGTTGGGGCAGCTCACAAATCCACGCCCGCCGCGATCGCTTCGAGCTTGCGGATGCGCTCCTTGAGATCGGCGATCTCGATCCGCGAGGCCGCGGTCGGCATTGCCGTCGCCACTTCGGGGCCGTGATGGGCATCGAGCTCCTGGCGCTTCAGGGCCAGCCAGCCGCGCCAGCCCGAGAGCCCGGCGGTGGTGATCATGGCGATCCCGGCGAGACCGGAGACGGCGAGGGTAAGGTAGAGAGTCGGATCCTGGGTCACGTCATGCCTCCCTTGGTCTGACGTCAGTTCTTGTCGCGCAGCGATTCGATCTCGCGGTCGAGACGGACGCTGCCTTCGGTGTCGGTAACCACGCGCTCGAGGACCTGGACGCGCTCCTTGAGCGCACGGACCTCGTCGCGGAGCCGGGCATTCTCGGCGACCGAGGCTGCGTCGGCATTGTTGCCGCGATAGACCTCGTTGCCGTCCTTGTCCTTGTGGATGCCGTAGCGCGCCTTGAGCACGCTGCCGATCGTGACGATCACGATAATCGCGACAACCATCTCGAACGGGTTCATTCCACTACTCCTTCAAACGCGCTTTGATCGATCAGTTCTGCTGGTTGGCCTTGGCCAGCCGCGCGGCGCGGCGAACAGGGCGGTCCCGCATTTCGGCGAGGACAATACCGCCCCCGCACAGTGCCGTCAGCACTGCGAGCATCACGATGGCAATCATTTCGGACTTTCCTCTTACTGGCGGCCCTTGTCGGCGCCGCGTGGGAACTTTCAATTCAGCGGGGGGGCATCCCGCAGCTGCTCGATCTCGTTGGCGAGATCGACGCCCTTGTCGGTGACGATGCGTTCCAGCACCCGGACCCGCTGCTCGAGCCTCTCGGTCTGGGCGGCGTACTGGGCTGCCTTCTCGGCGACCATCTGCGCCTCGAGCTCCATCTTGCGCTGCTGCAGCGCGAACCAGGGCTTGAGGAAGACGCCGCCGAAGATGGCGACCATGCCGCACAGGATACCCAGGATGGGGATGAGAATGGGGCTGATTTCCATCGTCTATCTCCTCAGTTGCTCGGCCCGCGCAGGCTCTCGATCTCGCGATCGAGCATGTGCGAGCTGTCGGTCACGATCCGCTCGACATTGGCGAGCCGGTCCTTGATCGAGCCCAGTTCGGCACGGAGCTGGGCGTTCTCCTGGCTCAGGAGCTTGATCCGCTCCATCGCCGCGTCGTCATTCTTCGGATAGACCGCCTGGCCCCAGGCCCCGTCGAGCGGATAGCCATGCTTGATGCGGAGCCAGGTGGTGAACACCCATCCTGCGACCACCAGAGCACCGACGATCAGGGCTACCGGGGCGAAGGCTGCGAAGGGAAAGCTCATCTCGTCACTCCTCAGCGCAGGCTGTCGATCTCGCGGGCGACCCGCTCGGCGGGATCGGTGGCGATCCGCTCGAGCACTGCGATCCGCTCTTCGAGGCGGCTGATCTGGCCGGTCAGACGCTCATTCTCGGTCGAGAGGAGTGCGATCTTGCGATCGGCCTCCAGGTCCTCGCGGCTCTGGCCCCGGAAGCTCCGGCGCCCGCGGCGGCCTTCCTCGTCCTCGAGCGGGTAGCCATGCTTGGCACGGACCCAGGTCTTGAAGGCTCCCGATGCCATCACCGCAGCGACGATCAGCACCGGTACCAGCCAACTCAACTCCCTCATGTCTTCCTCCCTGTGGACTTACCTGGCGATTGGCTCAGCGCAGGCTGTCGATCTCATCGGCGAGCCGGGTGTTGCGGCTCGTATAGTACATCTCGATATCGGCCAGGCGGCGATCGATGTCGCGGAACTTCGAGCGGACCTCGGCGGTCGAGCGCGTCGGGTTCGAGCGGACACCCTGCCAGAACTTGGCTTCCTCAGGGCCCTGGTAGAGCCCGTAGGGCTTTGCCGGGGCCAGCCAGGCGATCAGCATGTAGGCGATCAGGCCCATCGGGAAGGTGCTGAAGGTGACCAGCACCATGCCGAGGCGAAGCCAGATGACGTCGATCCCGGTGTAGTCGGCCAGCCCCGAGCAGACGCCCAGCCACTTGCCATTTGCCTTGTCGAGGTAGAATTTCGTGCGGCTCGACATGATCAGTTCCTCCGCGAGATGTCGTAGGGGCTCTGTTCCGGACGGGCGTCGCGGACAGGGCGGAAATCGGGGTTGTCGGCGGCGATGATCCGCTCGACAGTGAGCAGGCGCTCCTCAAGCAGGCGTGCAGTGTAGTGCAGCTCGTCGAGCAGCTTCTCGTCCTCGTTGGTGATCGTCCCGGACTGCTTCCACTTGGTGATATAGTGCATGATCACCCAGGGGAGCCCGATGAAGAGCATTCCGACGATGACGATCGGAAGGAAGACTTCCTCCATCGCTTAGGCTCCCTTGTTGAGGCGGGCCTTCAGGGCCTCGAGCTCGGCATCCACCTTCTCCGACGAGCGGAGTTCGGCGATTTCCTCGTCGAGCGTCTTGGGCGCGGCGCCCAGGCCGGCTGCTTCCGCGCGGCCCTCGGCGAAGTCTACCCGGCGCTCGAGGACATCGAAGCGCGAGAAGGCATCCTGCACCCGCGAGCCGTTGGTGATCTCGCGCAGGCGCACCCGGTTGCTGGCGCTTTCCAGCCGCGTGACGATCGAGTTCTGGCGGGCGCGGGCCTCGCGCAGCTTGGTCTGGAGCTTGTTGATGTCCTCTTCCGAAGCCTTGAGCGCTTCGTCGAGCACTGCAATCTCCTCGTTCAGCTGGTCGCACATGTCGGCGGCCTTCTGCTTTTCGACGAGCGCGGCCTTGGCCAGGTCCTCGCGGCCCTTGGAGAGCGCCAGCTCCGCCTTCTCGGTCCAGCTCTCCTGGAGCTTTTCCAGCTTGGCGATGTGGCGGCGCATTTCCTTCTGGTCCGCGATGGTGCGGGCCGCGGAAGCGCGGACCTCGACCAGCGTTTCCTCCATCTCGAGGATGATCATGCGGATCATCTTCGCGGGATCTTCCGCCTTGTCGAGCAGGTCGGTGACGTTGGCGGCAATGATGTCGCGGGTTCGAGAGAAGATACCCATTTCGTCGTTACTCCTTCGTGTTCTGTTTCCCGGCGGGAGGGGTCTAGGGGGTGACCCCTCCCGTCAGGTTTCCGCTCGCGAGGGGAAGCGAGCGGGAGACCCTGTTCTTAGGCCGTCACCAGGCCGGCCGTGCCGACCATGATGATCAGGCTGGCGGCTACCGAAAGTGCCACCGAGAAGAAGGCGTTGCGGTAGTAGGCGGCGTTGGCGTTCATGTTCCTGTTTCCCTGAACCTTGGTGTTTATCCAGGCCCGTCAGCGGGCTTGCCATATGCTTTGCAGGGGGCGTGCCAATTTCCGAAAACCGCAGAAATCTGCCGTTTTTGCCGTTCATAAGGCATTCAGGTGGCGGATTTAACTTGCCAAGTGTTGGGAAAATACACCAAGGATTTGGCATGGAGCGCATAACCCAGGTCATCGGCCAATCCTCGGCATTCCTTGATGCGCTGGAGCGTGCCAGTCGCGCCGCCGCGCTCGATCGCCCGGTGCTGGTGATCGGCGAGCGCGGTACCGGCAAGGAACTGGTCGCCGAGCGTCTCCACCGCCTGTCCCCGCGCTGGGACCAGCCGCTGGTGACGATGAACTGCGCGGCGCTGCCCGAGACGCTGATCGAGGCCGAGCTGTTCGGCCATGAGGCCGGCGCCTTTACCGGTGCGACCAAGGCGCGGATCGGCCGCTTCGAGGAAGCGCATCGCGGTACCTTGTTCCTTGACGAATTGGGCACGCTGTCGATGGGCGCGCAGGAGCGGCTGCTGCGCGCGGTTGAATATGGCGAAATCACCCGGATCGGATCGTCGCGGCCGGTGACGGTCGATGTCCGCATCGTGGCGGCGACCAACGAGCATCTGCCCGAGCGGGTCAACAAGGGTAGTTTCCGCGCCGATCTGCTCGACCGACTGAGCTTCGAGGTGGTCACCCTGCCGCCGCTTCGGCACCGGGGCGGGGACGTGGAGGTGCTGGCGGATTTCTACGGCCGGCGCATGGCGAGCGAGATCGGCTGGGTCGACTGGCCGGGCTGGGGACCGCACGCGCTCGACATCCTCACCAATTACGACTGGCCCGGCAATGTCCGCGAGCTGCGCAACGTCGTCGAGCGTGCGGTCTATCGCTGGGAACAGGACGGGCCGATCGACGCGATCGAGATCGACCCCTTCCAGTCGCCCTATCGCCTGCGCACGATGCAGGGGAGCGCTTCGAGCGCGACAACGCCTGTCGCGGCGGCGGCGGCGCCGGTGGTGCTCGAGGAGCAGCCGGCGGCACTTTCGGGCGCGACCGATTTCAAGGGTCGGGTGGCGCGGTTCGAGAAGGAGCTGCTCCAGCGCGCGCTCGCCGATCACCGCTTCAACCAGCGGGCGACGGCGGAGGCGCTGGGGCTTACCTATGACCAGCTGCGCCACGCGCTGAAGCGGCATGAACTGCTGCAGGTGGGCGGGTAATTTCCCCTTCGTCAACCCCGCGAAGGCGGGGATTCAGGATAACAAAGCGACGTCCTGTGTGACTCTGGATCCCGCTTTCGCGGGGATGACGGAGTAAATATTACGTACGAAAATCAAGCTATTGATTAGCGTTTGCAATAGTAATTCTGCCGATCGCGCCCGATCGAAATTTTCATTTGCGCGACGCAACGATTTTTCCGCGACAGCGATGAATTTTGCGGGTTAGGGGAGGGACCGCATCGCCCGGCGGTTCGTTGCCCGGGTGAACCCCCTGGTGAACCTGGAGAGACCAAATGGCCTTCGAACTTCCCCCGCTTCCCTTCGACAAGGACGCGCTGGCGCCGCACATGTCGGCCGAGACGCTCGAGTTTCACCACGGCAAGCATCACAAGGCCTATGTCGACAAGACCAACGGCTTCATCGCCGAGAAGGGCCTCGAGGGCCGCAAGCTCAGCGAAGTGATCGCGCACGCCAAGGAAACCGGCGACAAGGGCCTGTTCAACAACTCGGCCCAGATCTGGAACCACAGCTTCTTCTGGCAGGGCCTGACCGGCGAGAAGACCGCGCCGAGCGGCAAGCTCGCCGAGCTGATCGCTTCGCAGTACGGTTCGACCGACGAGCTCGTGAAGAAGCTGGTCGCTGAATCGACCGCGCACTTCTCGAACGGCTGGGGCTGGCTGGTGCTCGACGGCGACCAGCTCAAGGTCACCTCGCTGCACGACGCCGATACGCCGGTGGTCTATGAGGGCATGAAGCCGCTGCTCACGATCGACGTGTGGGAGCATGCCTATTACATCGACTATCGCAACCTGCGTCCGAAGTATCTCGAGACGATCACCGCGAACATCATCAACTGGGACTTCGTGTCGCAGAATCTCGACGGCGCCGGCGTGGGCCGGGCTGACCAGGACAGCTGATCTTCGCGACAAGCGTTCAGAAAGGGGCGTCCGAGCGATCGGGCGCCCCTTTTCATTTGCCGGCCTATTTGCGCTCGAAGAAGTCGACCGCCTCCTGCGCTGCCTTGTCGTACGCGGCCAGCGCCCGCATCGCATGGGCGCGATCGCCGCCGTTGCGGGTGGTGAGGAAATAGTCCTCATAGTTCGAGAAGGCCTTGCGGCAGAGCAGGTCGCGCTGGGCGTCTCGATCACCGGACTGGAGACGGAAGGTCCGCCAATTCTCCCACATATAACCAACGCAGGCGGGCTCTCCCATCAGCCAGTCGAGCTTGCCCTGGTGCGCGGCGGCGATACGGGCGGTGAGATCGGGAGCGGCCGGGGCGGGGGCGGCATAGGCGCCGTCCTTGATGCCCTTCTCGATCTCGTCGGCCGAGCGCAGCATCTCGGCGATGTCCTCGGGCGGAAGCTGCCCTTTCATCTGTGCCGCGGTGGCGCGCATCTGGGCGACCATGTCGCGCATCTGCTGCGAATTGTCCTGGGCATGGGCGGCGGCCGGCGTCGACATCGCCAGCAGCATGCCAAGGGCGAGTAACCGCATGGTGTTCAGTTCCCGATCCGTGGAAGATGGCGGCGCGCATAGGGATATATGCATGGATATGCATAGAACTTTACTGGCGAGAGCTATGCCGTATCGGCAACGCAACGGATAAGGACATGGTTTATCACGGTTTCCCGGGCATTCACCCGGCATTCAACTTGCGCCGTCGATCGTGTCGGGAACGGGAGAAGCCTCATGCGTCGCTATCTGATCCTTGCCCCTGTGCTGCTGCTTGCCGCTCCTGCCTCCGCGCAGATCTGGGGAGGGCCGAGCCTGAAGGGGCCTTCGGGTGGTTCGATGAGCCAGGACCGGAGTGCGGCTGAGACCGCCAAGATTCGTAGCGATATTCGGGATGGGCGGAGCGGCGGGCAGCTTACGCGGCGCGAGGCGAAGCAGTTGCGGCGTGAGGCCTATCAGATCGATACGCTGGAGGAGCGGTTTGCCGCTGGCGGGTTGAGCCCATCCGAGGAGGCGGAGTTGTTCGCGCGGCGTGAGGCCCTGCGGAATGATGTCGTGGCCAAACGGTCCGGCCAACGGAAATAGCCTCCCTGCTTCGTCATCCCCGCCTGCGCGGGGATGACGAAGCAGGGAGGCCTCAAGCCTCGCCGTACAATTCCCGCTGGGAGCGCTCCAGTTCCTCGGCATAGCGGCGGCGGGCGTGGCGCTCGGTGATCAGGCCGATGACATTGCCTTCGCGATCGACCACGGCGAGATCGTCCGCCGCGACGCGGTCGAACATCTCCAGTACCTCACCGATCCCTATTTCCGGTGACAGCTTCGCCTGGGGCAGGCGGGCGAGGGTGCCGATTTCGGCGACCGGTTCGACTTCGGGCGACCAGGCGGCAGCGGTCTCGACGATGCCGGCATAGCTGCCCTTCACGTCGAGCAGCACGACCCGCGTTGTCGAGCCGAGCGGGAAGCGCTCGCGAAAGGCGGAGACGCTCGAATAGGCGGGTATCTGCGGCACGTCGCGGCGCATCATCTGGACGGCGGTGAGCGCGCGCATCCAGCCCACGTCGCGGCCGCTGCGCAGCGTCTCGCCGCGCAGGTGGAGGCGCCAGGTGGAGAAATTATAGCCGAAGGTCGAGCGCGCCACGGTCGAGGCAATCAGCGTGGCGGCGAGCGCGACGCCGGTGATGCTGAAATCATGGGTCACTTCGAGGACCAGCAGCGACATCGTCATCGGCCCACCGACCACGGCGACGGCAAGCGCCGCCATGCCGACCACGGTGGCATCGTCGGGCGCCAGCACGTGCAGGCCGGGCACCTGTGCGAGCATCACCTGGTAGAGCCGCCCGACCAGTGAGCCGAGGAACAGCGAGGCGAAGAACAGGCCGCCGCGAAAGCCGAAACCGAGCGATATCGCCGAGGCGAGCATCTTGAGCAGGATCGTCAGGGCGAGGCCGGCGATCGTCACTTCGGCCATCAGGTTGAGGTTGAGTGCGCCGTGACCGCCGGACAGCGCCTGGGGCGAGATCATCGCCAGCGGCACCAGCAGCAGCCCGCCGACCAGCGGCGCCCAGTGCATCGGCAGCTTCGAGCGATGCACCGCGTGCTCGACCAGCGAGACCAGTCGCATCAGGACGATGCCGAGCCCGGCGCAGAGTACGCCCAGCACCCCGTAGAGGATATAGTCGGCGGTCCCGATCGGATGCATGCCGCCCGCCGCGATCACATAGGGCGTCATGCCAAGCCCTCGTGCCAGCACTGCGGCGGACAGTGCGGCGAGCATCACCGGGGCAACCGTGGCCGGGCTATAGGCGCCGAGCACGACTTCGAAAGCGTAGAAGGCGCCGGTTAGCGGTGCGCCGAACGCCGCGCTCACCGCCGCGCCCGCGCCGGCGGCCATCAACGTGCGCAGGTCGCCACGGCGCAGCTTTACCTTCTGGCCGAGCAGCGAGGCGAGGCCACCGCCTGCCTGGGCATAGGCGGCCTCAAGCCCCACCGAGGCGCCGAAGCTGTTGGAGAGCAGGGTCGTGCCGACCACGGTGGCGGTGTCGCGCGCCGGGATGCGGCCGCCGTGCAGCGCATTGGCTTCGACGATGTCGACCGCCTTGCGTCGGCGCAGGAACCACAGGACCAGCCCGAGCAGTGCGCCGCCGACGGGCAGGGAGACCAGGCGCCAGGGCTCGATCTGACTGGCGGCGCTCAGATGCTCGCCCTGTGCCAGGCCGAACAACAGCCGCTGGGTGCCGCGGGCGAGCTGGCCGAGCGCGATCGCGCTGGCGCCCGCACCAATCCCGACGAGCATCGAGAGCGCAAGGAACCACAGCGAATTGGTGCGCACCTGGCGCCGCAGCCAGTTGGTGGCGCGCACTGCGCGATAGAGGTTGCTCGACACCGCCGCTTACTCCTGTGGCGGGATCGGCGCCTCCTCGGGCTTCTCGAGCTGCAGGCCGTGCTTGAGCAGCAGCGGGATGTTGAGCATCGCGAATACGAGCGTGACCGGAATCATGATCCAGGTCTTGAAGAATACCCACTGGTCCCAGCTGACGAAGTGGCGGACGACTTCGTTGACCACCGCGGCGGCGAGGAAGAACAGCGCCCAGTTGATCGTCAGAAGCCGCCAGCCGCGCGCCGAAAGCCCGGGATAGGCCTGTTCGAGCAGCATCTGGAGCAGCGGCTTGTCGGCGATCACGCCGTAGCCGAGCACCACGGCGAACATCGCATAGATGATCGTCGGCTTGATCTGGATGAAGGTCTGGTCATGGAAATAGAGGGTGAGCCCGCCGAACAGCAGTACGAACGCGGCGGTGATCCACAGCATCGGCGAGACGTGACGGGTCTTCCACCAGCTCAGCGCGATCGCCGCCGCCATCGCGACCATAAATGCCACGGTCGCCGCGAACACGCGGGCGAGCACCGGGCCCTGGGCGATCGCATTGACGCCGAAGAACACCGCGAGCGGGCCGTAATCGATCAGCATCCGAACGCCGGGCGAGGCGGCCTGTTTCTCAGCCATTGGTAAGCTCCTCCACGCCCGCGATGATGCGCGCCACTTCCTGCGCATTGAACGGACGCAGATCGTCCACCTTCTCGCCTACGCCGATCGCATGGATCGGCAGGCCGTATTTCTCCGCTGCCGCGACCAGCACGCCGCCGCGTGCGGTGCCGTCGAGCTTGGTCATCACCAGCCCGGTGACCCCGGCGACTTCCTTGAACACTTCGATCTGGTTGAGCGCGTTCTGGCCGGTGGTGGCATCGAGCACCAGTACCACGTCGTGCGGCGCCGCCGGATTGAGGCGGCCGAGCACGCGGCGGATCTTGGCCAGCTCGTCCATCAGCTCGGTCTTGTTCTGCAGGCGGCCGGCGGTATCGACGATCAGCACGTCGGTGCCGATCTCGGTCGCCTTCTTCACTGCCTCGAACACGATGCCGGCGGCATCGCCGCCCTCGGCGCCCGAGACGATCGGCACGCCGATCCGCTCCGCCCAGGTGCGAAGCTGGCCGATCGCAGCGGCGCGGAACGTGTCACCTGCGGCGAGCATCACCGAATAATCCTGCTCCATCAGCAGGTTGGCAAGCTTGGCGATCGTCGTGGTCTTGCCCGATCCGTTGACGCCGATGACCAGGATCACCTGCGGACGCGGGAAAGCCTCGATCTCCAGCTTCTTCGCGACCGGCTCCAATGCCTTGGCGACTTCGTCGGCCACGATGAGGCGGATGCCCAGCTCCTCCATGTTGCGCTCGAACTGGCCGTCGGCGAGCCGCTGACGCACGCGCGCGGCAGTGGCGGGGCCGAGGTCCGAGGCGATCAGCGCTTCCTCGATCTCGTCCAGCGTCGCGTCGTCGAGCCGGGCCAGACCGAGGCCGGCGAGGTTGCCGATCAGCCGGTCGGAAGTCTTGCGGAAGCCGCCGAGAAGGCGCTCGTGCCAGCTGGGGCCGCTCATGCGATCAGCTTCCCGTCCCGGACATCCACGATCTTGACGCTCACAATCTCTCCGACTTCATGGGGGGCGAGGCGAACCTCGGCGAAATTGCCGGCATGGCCCCGCTCTCCGGGGCGCTCTACCAGCACTTGTTGGGTGCTGCCTACCAGGCTTTGCAGCCAATTGTCCCTGACGCGTGCGGCTTCGGCGCGCAGGCGGGCGGCGCGGGCCTTCACCACTTCGGGCTCGACCAGTGGCATCCTGGCCGCGGGGGTGCCGGCGCGGGGCGAATAGGGGAAGATGTGCGCGTGGACGATGTCGCACTCCGCGACCAGCGCCAGGGTGTTCTCGAACATTTCCTCGGTTTCGGTCGGGAAGCCGGCGATCAGGTCGGCGCCGATCGCGATGTCCGGTCGGGCAGCGCGCAGCTGCTCGGCCAGCGCGACCGACTGGGCGCGGCTGTGGCGGCGCTTCATGCGCTTCAGGATCATGTCGTCGCCCGCCTGCAGCGAGAGATGGACGTGCGGCATCAGGCGTGGCTCCCCGGTGAGCAGGGCAAACAACCGGTCGTCGACTTCGATCCCGTCGAGCGAGGAAAGCCGCAGGCGCTGTAGCCCGGGAACGTGCGTCAGGATGCGCTCGACGAGCTGGCCCAGGCTCGGGGTGCCGGGCAGGTCGGGGCCGTAGCTGGTCAGGTCCACGCCGGTCAGCACGACCTCGGCATGGCTTTCGGCAAGCTGGGCGACGCGGTCGATCACGGCGCCGGCGGGCACCGAGCGGCTGTTGCCGCGGCCATAGGGGATCGCGCAGAAGGTGCAGCGATGGTCGCAGCCATTCTGCACCTCGACGAACGCGCGGGCATGGGTGGAGAAGCTCGCGGCGAGATGCGGCGCGGTCTCCCGCACCGCCATGATGTCCTGCACCAGCACCGGCTCGGGGGCGGCCCAGGCTTTGCCATCCAGCTTCTCGGCATTGCCGATCACCCGGTCGACCTCGGGCATCGCGGCAAAGGCCTGGGGATCGATCTGCGCCGCGCAGCCCGTCACCACCAGCTCGGCGCCCGGCCGCTCGCGGCGCGCGCGCCGGATCGCCTGGCGCGTCTGCTTGACGGCCTCGTTGGTCACCGCGCAACTGTTGATCACGACAGTGTCACGATCCGTCAGCAGCGCGCGGATCGTTTCGCTCTCGGCGAGGTTGAGTCGGCAGCCCAGGCTGATGACGTGAGGGGATGACATTTGACCGGTGATCTAGGCGCAGCGACCCTGGATGTCCACGCGAAGGCCCGCGAAGTGACGGGCTTCTGGTTCGCGCTAACGCCCGAGCAGCATTTCGCCCGCTCGGAAAAGCTCGATGCGGAGATCAAGGCGCGCTTCGGCCCGTTGCGCGATCTCGTGCTGGGATCGGGTGCGGCGGGCTGGCGCGACGATCCCGAAACCGTGCTCGCGGCGATCATCCTGCTCGACCAGTTCAGCCGCAACCTCCACCGCGACAGCGCCGAGGCCTATGCCGCCGATCCGCTGGCCCTGCAGCTGGCGCTGGAGGCGATCAACCGAGGCTGGGAGGTGGCGATGACGGCGGAGGAGCGCCAGTTTCTTTACCTGCCGCTCGAGCATGCCGAGGACCCGGCGATGCAGGCGCTGAGCGTCGAGAAGTTCGGCTCGCTGGGCGACGCGTACATTCTCGATTTCGCGCAGAAGCATGCGGAGGTGATCGCCAGGTTCGGGCGCTTTCCCAGCCGGAATGCCGTGCTGGGGCGGGAATCGACCGCGGAAGAGCGGGCGTTTCTCAGCGAGGAGGGTTCGGGCTGGTAGGGCGCCGCAAAATATCAACCGTCACCCTGAACGTGCTTCAGGGTCCAGCGCTCCACGGTCACTATCCCATGCGGCTCCCTAGATGCTGAAACAAGTTCAGCATGACTAACCGGGCTCAGCCCGCCAGCCTCTGCCCCGAATCCGGCGCTTCCGGCGTGCCCGAGCCGCTGCCCGGGTGGATCAGGCGGCGCTCGGCGAGCAATCGCCGCACGCCGCTCACCGAGAGCGGCTTGCCATAATACCAGCCCTGCGCCTTGGCGCATCCGGCGGCCCGCAGCCGCTCCTCGATCGCGGCGTCTTCCACGCCCTCGGCGGTGATTGGCAGGTTCAGGCTCTCGCCCAGGCTGATGATCGCGTTGACGATCGCTGCCGAATCCGCGCTCGAGTTGAGCGAGATGATGAAGCTCTTGTCGATCTTGATCCGGTCGAAGGGCAGGGCGCGCAGGTGGGCCAGCGACGAATAGCCGGTGCCGAAATCGTCGAGCGCCAGCCGGGCGCCCTGGTTCTTGAGGCTGCCGACGATCGACTGCGCCAGTGCGAGATTGTCGAACAGCGCGCTCTCGGTGATCTCCACTTCCAGCCGGCTCGCCGGGAAGCCGGTCTCGGCCAGCACCTTGATGATCTTCTGCGCCAGCCAGGCGTCGCGCAGCTGCCAGGGTGAGATGTTGATCGACAGGGTGAGCGAGGGATCCCAGTCGCGCGCGGCGAGGAAGGCCTGGCGCATGATCGACAGCGAGAGGTCGGCGATCATGCCGGTCTCCTCCGCGATCGGGATGAAAAGCTCGGGGCTGATCAGCCCGCGCTGCGGATGCTCCCAGCGCGCCAGCACCTCGAAGCCGTGCAGGCGGTTGGTGCTGAGGTTGATCTGCTGCTCGAAATAGGGGACGATCTCGCCGCGCGGGATCGCGGTGCGCAGGCCATTTTCCAGCTCGTTGCGGATCTGGAGCTCGCGTTCCATCGAATGATCGAACCAGGCATAGCGGTTGCGGCCCGATTTCTTGGCCGCATACATCGCGATGTCGGCCGAGCGCATCAGCGCGTCGATGCTCGCGCAGTCGAAGTCGGAGCGGGCGATGCCGAGCGAGCAGGAGATGTGCAGGCGCAGTCCCTCGGCTTCGAAGGGCTGGGCCATGCGGCTGACCAGCCGCTCGGCAATGCGCTCGACGACGGTGGGCTCGGTGGGATCGAACAGGAAGCCGCAGGCGAACTCGTCGCCGCCCAGCCGCGCGGTGAGCGCGATCGGCGGCATGACGTGCGCGATTTCGGCGGCGACGGCGCGGAGCAGCGCGTCGCCCACGGCATGGCCGTGCATGTCGTTGATCGTCTTGAAGTGATCGAGGTCGAGCATCAGCATCGCCATCGCCTTGCGGCGGCGCTGGGCCCGGACGAACATCGCCGCGCCTTCCTCGGCGAGGCTGCGGCGGTTGAGGAAGCCGGTCAGCGGGTCGCGATTGGCGAGCTGCTGGGCGCGTTCCTCGGCGGCGGTGCGGATCAGCACTTCCTGGCTGAGCTCGTTGTGGCGACGCCAGCCGAACAGGATCAGCGCGACGTTGAGCAGCAGCGCGATGACCAGCGTGCGGTCCGCCGGCTCGCCGCCTTCGAAATAGAATTGCAGCGTCTTGGACAGCACCGCGCTGCCGATGCCGACGAACAAAAGGATCGCGGCAACGCTGATCGCGCCCGAAAGCAGGTTCGGGCGCTGGGCGCTTTGCGATACGGCTTGTTCTTCGAAGTCCAGCGGCATGCCGGCGACGATCCCCAACTGTGATCGGGGCGTTTTCTCATGGCCAGGGTATAGAACGGGTTAAGCCCGTGACACCTTCGTGCAATATTTTGCGCCCGTGCCCCGGGCTTGCCTCGCGCGGGCGGATCGGGTAGGGGCCGCCGCGACCGTTCTCTTTGAACGCGAGACATTTGCCACCCCAAGGGGTGACGCCGGCCGACGAGGTTTCGTCCGCCGGCGTGTTTTGCGTTTGGTGATTCGCGGTCGGGAATTGGAGTGTCTGGGTTCATGTTCGAAAGTCTGAGCGAACGGCTGGGTGGCGTATTCGATCGCCTGCGTGGTCGTGGCGCGCTGACCGAAGCCGATGTCCGCACCGCCATGCGCGAAGTGCGGATCGCCCTGCTGGAGGCCGATGTCGCGCTTCCGGTGGCGCGCGACTTCGTCGAGAAGGCGACCGAACAGGCGATCGGCCACGAAGTGCTCCGCTCGGTCACGCCGGGCCAGCAGGTGGTCAAGATCGTCCACGACACGCTCGTGGACATGCTCGGTCCGGACACGGCCGAGCTCAACATCGCCGTCACTCCGCCCGCCGTCATCATGCTCGTGGGTCTCCAGGGCTCGGGCAAGACGACCACCACCGCCAAGCTGTCCAGGCTGCTCAAGAGCCAGGGCAAGAAGGTGGTGATGGCGTCGCTGGACGTGAACCGTCCGGCCGCGCAGGAGCAGCTCGCGGTGCTGGGTACCCAGACCGAGGTCTCGACGCTGCCGATCGTCGCCGGCCAGCAGCCGGTCGAGATCGCCAGGCGCGCGCTCAATGCCGCCAAGCTCCAGGGCTATGACGTCCTGATGCTCGATACCGCCGGCCGACTGCACGTCGACCAGGCGCTGATGGACGAGATGAAGGCGGTGGCGGACATCGCCACGCCGAACGAGATCCTGCTCGTAGTCGACTCGCTCACCGGTCAGGACGCCGTGAACGTCGCATCGAGCTTCTCCGAGCAGGTGCCGCTCACCGGCGTGATCCTCACCCGCATGGACGGCGATGCCCGTGGCGGCGCGGCGCTGTCGATGCGCGCGGTCACCGGCAAGCCGATCAAGTTCGCCGGTATGGGCGAGAAGCTCGACGCGCTCGAGCCCTTCCATCCCAAGCGCGTTGCCGGCCGCATCCTCGGCATGGGCGACGTCGTCAGCCTCGTCGAGAAGGCGGCGGCTGCGATCCAGGAGGAAGACGCCGAGAAGATGGCGGCGCGGCTGGCCAAGGGCCAGTTCGACATGAACGACCTGCGCAACCAGCTTGCCCAGATGCGCCGCATGGGCGGCCTGGGTGCGCTCGCCGGCATGATGCCGGGCATGAAGAAGGCGCAGGCAGCGGTCGACCAGGTCGGCGGCGACAAGGTGCTGATCCGCATGGACGCGATGATCACCTCGATGACGCCGAAGGAGCGCGCCAAGCCGGACCTGATCAACGCCAAGCGCAAGATCCGCATCGCCAAGGGTTCGGGGACGACCGTGCAGGACGTCAACAAACTCCTGAAGATGCATATGGAAATGCAGACCGCGATGAAGCGGCTGAAGAAGATGGGCGGCCTGAAGGGCATGCTGGGCATGCTCGGCAAGGGTGGCCCCGGCGGCGGCATGGGCGGCATCGGCAACGCGCTGGGTGGCGCCGGGCTGGGCGACATGATGGGCAAGCTGGATGGCCCCGGCGGCGGGCTTCCGGGCCTTGGTGGCCCCGGCGCACCGCAGCTCCCGCCCGGTTTCGAGAATTTGCTCAAGAAGAAGTGATTACCCCGCCCAGCCGTCAGGCGGCGGGGCAGCAACCAAAGCAGATCCGGTCGTGGCCGGGCTGACGAATACGAAGAAGGAAGATTGTAATGGCTATTTCCCTGCGTCTGTCGCGCGGCGGCTCGAAGAAGCGTCCGTACTACCGCATCGTCGTTGCGGACGCCCGTTCGCCCCGCGACGGCAAGTTCATCGAGAAGATCGGCACCTACAACCCGCTCCTCGCCAAGGACGATGCCAAGCGCGTCGTGCTCGACGGTGAGCGCGCCAAGTACTGGCTGGGCGTCGGCGCGCAGCCGACCGATCGTGTCGCTCGCTTCCTCGACGCCGCCGGCCTGAAGGAGCGCGCTGCGCGCAGCAACCCGAACAAGGGCAAGCCGGGCGAGAAGGCCGTCGAGCGCGCTGAGGAGCGTGCCGAGAAGATCAAGGCCGCTGAGGAAGCCGCTGCCGAGGCGAAGGCTGCCGAGGCCGCTGCCGCCGCTGCTCCGGCCGAGGACACGCAGGCTGAGGCCGAAGCCGTGATCGCGGCCGAGGTCGAGGCTGCCACCGAGGAGCCGACCGCGGAAGCCGAGCAGGTCGCCGAGGCGACCGCCGAAGAGACCCCGCCGGCAGAGGCATAAGCCTTGTCGAGCGATCAGCCCGTCACGCTTGCCGTCGTCATTGGTGCGCACGGCGTGACGGGCGAGGTCCGCCTGAAGGTCTTCGCCGAGGACCTGTCTACGCACCGCCAGTTCAATGGCGGTGCGCTGACACTCAAATCGGTACGCGGCGGGCCCAACGGCACGATCGCGCGCTTCGCGGAGGTTGCTGACCGCAATGCGGCCGAGGCCCTGCGTGGCACCGAGCTGCGCGTGCCGCGCTCGGCACTGCCCCCGCTGGGCGAGGGCGAATATTATCATGTCGACCTGCTGGGCCTCCCTGCCGTCTCCGATGCAGGAGAAGTGCTGGGCAAGGTCGTTGCGATCGACGATTTCGGCGCGGGCGACGTGATCGAGATCGAACGGCCAGCCGACGAGAATGGCAAGGCCAAGCGCTTCATGGTGCCGATGAACGTTGCGGCGGTGCCCGAATGGGATGCCGAGCGGCTGGTGGTGAGCACCGCCTTCGTCGAATGACGAAGATCGCCGTCCTTTCCGACATTCACGGCAACTTGCCGGCCCTGATCGCGACCGTCACCGATGCCGAGGCCCGCGGCTGCACACGCTTCCTCAACCTGGGTGACATATTGTCAGGCCCGCTCTGGCCGGCGGAGACCGCTGCCTGGCTGATGGCGCGCGACTGGCCGACCATCGCCGGCAATCACGAGCGCCAGGTCCTCACCGATCCGCCCGAGCGAATGAACGCGTCCGATGCCTTTACCAGGGCGGCGCTGGGTCCCGAGGCGCTGGCCTGGATGGCGGACCTGCCCGAGACTTTGGCGCTGGATGGCATGTTCCTCTGCCACGGCACGCCGACAAGTGACGTGTCTCCGCTCACCGATACGCTTGAAGGTGAGACGCTGCGTGTCGCCAGCGAGGCCGAACTCACCGCGCGGCTGGGCGGGCAGGGGGCCTTGCTCACCCTGTGCGGCCATACCCATGTCCCGCGCCTGCTCGCGCTTTCCGATGGGCGCCGCGTGCTGAACCCCGGCAGCGTCGGGCTGCAGGCCTATGACGACGATCATCCGCGGCCCTACCGCGTCGAGAATGGCGATCCGCTGGCGCGTTATGCGGTGATCGATGGCGAGGCGATCAGCCTTCACACGGTCGCCTATGACCACCTTGCCGCTGCGCGAAAGGCGGAGGTGGAAGGGCGCTCAGACTGGGCGATCGCACTGGCGACGGGACGGATGTGCTGAATCCCTGGCAGCTCCCCGGCTTTCGCCAGGGAAGCATGTAGCTCAAGCGCACGAGTGACGCGTCCCGGTTGGCCAGCTATCGTCCCGGCAAATATCGGGGGAAGCACATGAACTGGTTCGGCACCGCACTCACCGCAGCCGCATTCTGTAGCTTGGCGGCACCCGCGGCGGCGCAGACGAAAGCCACTGCGTTGCAGCCGCAGTTCGAAGCGATCGACCGCCAGGTCGAGAACTTCCAGCGCGACACGCCGACGCCCGGCCTGGTCTATGGCATCGTTGCCGAGGGCAAGCTCGTCCATGTCCGCGGCTTCGGCGTGCAGGACGTCGTCACCAGGCGCCCGGTCACGCCCGATACGCTGTTCCGCATCGCGTCGATGACCAAAGCCTTCACCGCGCTCTCGATCCTGGCGCTGCGCGATGCAGGCAAGCTTTCGCTCGACGACTATGCCGAGAAATATGTGCCCGAGATGCGTGCCTGGAAATACCCGACCAGCGACAGTCCGCGCATCCGGATCCGTGACCTGCTCTCGCACGTCGCCGGCTTCGTCACCGACGATCCCTGGGGCGATCGCCAGACGCCGATGCCCGAAGCGGAGTTCACCAGACTCCTCCAGACCGGTGTGCCTTTCAGCCGGGTGCCCGATACGGCACATGAATATTCGAACTTCGGCTATGCGCTGCTCGGCCACATCGTCGCGAACGTCTCGGGCATGCCCTATCGCAGCTATGTCGAGCGCATGATCCTCAAGCCGCTCGGCATGACTTCCAGTGGCTTCGAAGTGAGCGAATGGCCGATCGAGCGGCGTGCGATCGGCTATCGCTTCGAGAAGGGGGCGTGGACGGAAGAGCCGACCATGCGCAACGGCGCCTTCGGTCCGATGGGTGGGCTGCAGGTTAGTGCGAACGACTATGCCAAGTGGATCGCCTTCCTGCTCTCCGCCTGGCCGCCGCGCGACGGGCCGGACGCAGGACCGGTAAAGCGTGCCACGGTGCGCGAACTGGCGCAGGGGCTGAACTTCGTGCGGATGACGCCGCGCTACGGCGCCACCGCCAAGACCGGCTGCATGCAGGGCACCGCCTATGGCAAGGGCCTGCGGGTCTCGCAGGATTGCGAGCTCGGCATGATGCTGCACCATGGCGGCGGCTATCCCGGCTATGGATCGCACATGCTGCTGGTGCCGGAGGCGGGGGTGGGGATCTTCGTCTTCACCAACCGCACCTATACCGGCGCGGCGGGCATCGCCTGGGACGCGATGTTCGGGCTCGACAAGGCCGGTGCTCTGGCCTTCTCCGAGACCCCGCTTAGCCCCGACCTCGCTGCTGCGCTCGATACCGCACGCGCGATCTATGCCGCCGGAGACGTGGCGGTTGCCCGATCATCGCTGGCGATGAACTTCCTCATGGACCGCTCCGCTGCCGACTGGAGGAGTGACCTCGCCGCACTTCGTACGCAGCTCGGTGCCTGCACCGGCAAGGGCGAGCCGCCACATCCCACCGGCCGGCTCTCCGGCGCGTTCCGCTGGCAGTGCGACAAGGGCATGCTCGACGGCACGATCCTGCTCGCGCCGACCACGCCGAGCACGATCCAGTCGCTGAAGCTCACACCCGTGCCGAAGCCTTGACAAATTAAACCTACCATGTTAGTAGGAATTTAGATGAGCAAGGCCCCTGGTCTGTCTCGAGCCCCTACCGACCACCCGGTCTGGACGGCGCTTTCCCATTACAGCATCGGCCCCGAGGACGCGGCGCTCAGCTTCGCCGGGCGGCTGGCGCGCGAGAATGGCTGGAGCCCTGCCGAGGCGGAACGGGTGATCGAGGAGTATAAGCGCTTCTGCTTCCTCGCGGTGACGGCGGAGCATCCGGTCACCCCGTCGGACCAGGTCGACCAGGCCTGGCACCTGCACCTCACCTATACCCGGGATTACTGGGAGCGCTTCTGCCCCCAGGTGCTCGGCCGCCCACTCCATCACGGCCCTACGGCCGGCGGGCGCGAGGAGGGGCATCGCTACTTCACCCAATATGCCGAGACGCTGCGCAGCTACGAGCACGTCTTCGGCACGCCGCCCGCGGATCTGTGGCCCGACGCGGGGCGGCGCCTGTTGCTGGACCACAAAGCGCGCCGCGTGCATCCGCGCGACGCATTTATCGTGCCCCGGAGGCCATTCCGGATCGCGCTGCCGGTAGCGTTTGCGGCGCTCTTCCTGCTGGTCCTATGGGCCTTTCTGAGGAGCTAGGACTTTATGTCGCTCGGACCCTTCGACCTTACCGGCGGGCCGTTTCTCATCCTCTATGGCGCCCTGCTGGTAGTCACCATCATCGCCGGTTTCACCATAGCGCGCTGGCTCCGGCCCGAGGGCCGCACCCCGCGCAACATCGATGCCGACCATCTCGCCTTTCTGGCCGGCGGCAGCACCCGCCTTGCCGAGACCGTCGCCGCCCGGCTGCTCGCCAGCCGTCAGCTCGTGATGGACGGCAAGGATCGCTACACGCCCGGCCATCTCGGTGGCTCGACGCCGATGGAACGCAGCGTGCTGGCGCTGCCCGACAGCTCGAGCTGGGGCCGGGTCGCCGGAGCGATCGGCAAGCATGCCGACGCCATTCGCCAGCGGCTGATTTCCGACCAGCTGCTGATCGGCACCGGCGAGGCGCTCCAGCTGCGCTTCTTCCAGACCTTGCCCTACTTACTGCTGCTCGGCTTCAGCTACACCAAGCTGCTGATCGGCGAGGCGCGGGGCAGGCCGGTCGGCTATCTCACGCTCTTCCTGGTCCTCACGGCGATCCTGGCCTTCATCCGCTTCGCCGCGCTCGACCGGCGCACCCGCGCCGGGCAGGAAGTCCTGGCCGAGGCGCGCGAACGCCATGAACGTCTCCGCCGGGCACCGGCCGGCGGGGAGGCCGATCTGGGCGTGGCGCTGTTCGGCACGGTGGTGCTGGTCGGCTCGGACTGGGGCGGCTTCCACCAGGCTCGGGCGGCAAGCTCGGGCGGCGATGGCGGGAGTGGCAGCAGTGGCGGCGACGGCGGTGGCAGCAGCGGCTGCGGCGGTGGCGGCTGCGGCGGGTGCGGCAGCTAGCGCCGGATCGGCTTCTGCTCGGCCAGCAGGTTGCGGATGGTGGTGGCGGCGACGCCGGCCTCACCCATCGCATGGCTGATCTGGTCGAGTCCCCGTGCCACGTCCCCGGCCGCGAACAGTCCGGGGACGCTGGTGCGTTGATGATCGTCCACCTCCAGGCAGCCATTCTCATCCGCCCGCGCGCCGACCTGGATCGCAAGGCCTGAGCGGATCACCGATCCCAGCGCGGGGTAGAGGGTGTCGAAGTCCTTGCGTCCCTCGGCCGTATCGAGCGCGATCTGCTCGCCTTCGATCGCATAGCCGCCGCATGGCCCCTCGATCCGGGCGATCCCCGCCTCGTCGAGCAGCGTCACTTCCTCGTCCGACAGCGCATGTGCTTCCGGAGCGATCAGCGTCACGTCCGCGCTGTAGCCGCGCAGGAACAGCGCTTCGGCCATGCCGTGGCTGCCGGTGCCGATCACGCCGACCCGCTTGTCGGTCACTTCATAGCCGTCGCAGATCGGGCAATAGCGCAGCAGTCCGCGGGCCAGCGCCGTGTCGTGCAGCTCGTTCGGCATGTCCGGCCGGTTGTTCACCACGCCGGTCGCGAGCAGCACGGTGCGCGCGGCATGCTCCCGCTCGCCGACGCGCACGCCGAATCCGCCCTCGATCAGCCTTAGTCCTTCGACTTCGGCAAGTTCGCGCACTGCGCCATATTTCTCCGCCTGCGCCAGCATGCGGGCGAGCAACTCCTTGCCCGAGATGCCTTCGGGATACCCGGCATGGTTGCGCGTGCAGGGGATCTGCGCCGCCCGGCTCGATCCGCAATCGAACAGCCGGATGCCGAGATGGAACCGCGCCAGATAGATCGCCGCGGTGAGGCCGGCAGGGCCACCGCCGATGATGATGCAATCGTCCACTTGCCAATCGCGCTCCCGGAGGGGAAAGGCTCCCATGCCTTTCGCTGCAACCGTTCTAACGCTTTACCCCGAGATGTTTCCCGGGCCGCTCGGCATATCGCTCGCCGGGCGCGGCCTGCGCGAAGGGCTGTGGAGCATGGAAGCCGTCCAGATCCGCGACTTCGCGACCGACAAGCATCGCTCGGTCGACGACACGCCGGCCGGGGGCGGAGCCGGGATGGTGATGCGGGTGGACGTGCTCGCCGCCGCGCTCGACAGCGTGGCGCCTGGTCGGCCGATCCTCGCCATGACGCCGCGCGGCAAGCCACTCACTCAGGACCGGGTTCGCCAGATCGCAGAGGGCCCTGGCGCAGTGGTAATCTGCGGCCGGTTCGAAGGGATGGACGAGCGGCTGTTCGAAGCGCGCGAGATCGAGCAGGTCTCGATCGGCGACTATATCCTGTCCGGCGGCGAGATGGCGGCGCTCACCATGCTTGACGCTTGCATTCGCCTCATTCCCGGAGTAATGGGCGCGCCTTCCAGCGGCATGGACGAGAGCTTCGAAACGGGGCTGCTCGAATATCCGCAATATACCCGACCTGTTGAATGGGAAGGGCGCACGATCCCCGAAGTGCTGCGATCGGGGGATCATGCGAAGATCGAGGCCTGGCGTAGAAGCCGTGCCGAGACCGACACACGGCTACGGAGGCCGGACCTTTGGGAGCGCCATGAGGGCGCTCGGGCCCAACCTCCCTCTGGCGCGCGGCGACGAAAACAGGACGACAAGAAATGAACCTGATCCAGAAGCTCGAAGCCGAGCAGATCGCCAAGTTCAACGAGGCGAAGAAGATTCCGGAGTTCCGCCCGGGCGACACCCTCAAGGTCGGCGTGAAGGTCGTCGAAGGCGAGCGCACCCGCGTGCAGAACTATGAGGGCGTGTGCATCGCCCGTGCCAACAAGGGCATGGGTTCGAGCTTCACCGTCCGCAAGATCTCGTTCGGTGAGGGCGTCGAGCGCGTCTTCCCGCTCTATTCGCCGAACATCGACAGCATCGAGGTGGTTCGCCGCGGTGTCGTGCGTCGCGCGAAGCTCTATTACCTGCGTGGCCGCACCGGCAAGTCGGCGCGTATCGCCGAGCGTCGCGATCCGCGTCCGACCGAGGTCGCAGCCGCCGAGTAAGCTTCGGCTTCCACGGATACGAAAAGGGCGCGGTGGCGATGGCTACCGCGCCCTTTTTCATTTCCGGCGTCGTGATAGCCAGCGGACAAGCGCACCGATCGCGTCGAACAGCGCGCGTCGATGCTCCACCCATTCGCGGCCGTAGAAATCATCCATCGCCGCCGCCTTCCCGGACGCGCCGCCAGATGGAATAGGCGGTCGTCCCGTTGCCCGAAGCGCTGGCCGGCACGGCATAGCGCAGCAGCCCGTCCTGCAGCGCATAGTCGCGCACCTGGCGCCGGCCCTCCCAGTTCGGGAAGGAAGCGCCCTCGACATCGAAGACGAGCTGCTTCGCGGCGGCATCGATGCGGACGCGGCCGAAATGGGTGCTCGATCCCAGCGCTGCGGCGCGGAACTCCTCGGGTGTCCCGCGCGCCTTGTCGCCGGTGGCGAAGGCCGGGCGGTCGCGCCGGAAGATCTGCAGGCTGTAGCGTCCTGCGGAGTCGACGATCAGCAGCCCCAGCGGATGCTCGCCATAATTGGTCACCCGCCGCCCGTCGGCGAGGATTTCATAGGCAGAATCCATCACCCAGGTGCCGGCCAGGCTCGACGCCTCGTCTGTCACGCGCGCGTCTCCGCTGCCCGCCGCGGCGACCATGCCGGCGGCGAGGATGAGTTGTTTCACCATCTCTTGTTCCTCCATGTAACCTGTCGAGTCGGTTACAAGGGTGTGTTGCGGCGACACTCGTAACCTGTCAATGGGGTTTCATGGGCATGCAGGAATTCCATGACGGCGAGTTGCGCGACGGTTTTCACTTCCGGGGCGGGCATCCCGCACTCGATCTGGTGGCGACGGTAACGGGGCGTCTGAAGCCGGCGCAGCGCGAGCTGCTCGCCGAGACCGATGATCTGGCACGCTGGCTGGTCGCGGCGGGTTTCGCCGGATCGCCGCTCGCTGCAACGCCCGGGGATCTGGAGCGGGCGCGAGCACTCCGCGAGGCGATCCACGCAATCGTCGACGCGCGGCTGGCTGGTGGAGAGGGCACTCCGGCCGATATCGCCCAGGTCAATGTCGCGGCCGCCGGGGCGCCTGCTATTCCGCAGATCGGAGAGGACGGCCGCGTACGGTTGCAGGGCGGCACATCCGCGCTGCTCGCCACGCTGGCGGGGGAGGCAGCCCTGCTGCTCGGCGGCGATCAGGCCTCGCGCATCCGTCGCTGCGAGGCGGACGGATGCGCGATGCTGTTCCTCGATACTTCGCGCGGCGGCGAGCGCCGCTGGTGCTCGATGAAGCGCTGCGGCAACAAGGCCAAGGTCGCCGAGTTCCGGCGGCGGAAGCAGGGCGGGGAGGCTTAGTCCACCGCCTGCAGCAGGTCGCGAAGCTTCTTCGTCGTGTCGTGGCCGCGCAGCACCGAGGTGTAGCATTCGCGGACCACGCCCATCGCGCCCGGCGACATGCGCTCGTCCTTGAGTACCCGGTCGAATTCTTCCTTCAGATAATCCTCGCCACGCTCGATCTCGCTCAGGATCGCAGTATCTCCGCCTCCGAGCACGCGGCGGAAATCCTCCACCCGCCGGTGGATCGTCGCCGCCGTCGAGCCATATTCGGCCGGCGTGCCGCCCAGTTCGCGGCTTTTGGCGGACAGCGCGTCGATCACCCGGCGGCGCTCGTCGGCCATGTCCTCGAAGAACTGGACGAAGCGGCCGGCATCGGCGTGCTTGGCCGAATGTTCATAGCCGCGCACACTGTCGATGGTGGTGACGATCAGGTCGTCGAGCTTGGACACGTCATGGTTGGTGGTCACGCGGGCTCTCCTTGTAAACTGGTAGCGAAGAGAACCCCGCGCACCGCCCGCGGGTTGCCGAAAATGAAGGTTAGCCAGACATTTACGCGTAGCTGACGATCTCGAATTCGGTGCCGTCATGGTCGAGGAAGTAGAAGCGCCGCCCAGGATCATAGTCGGCATGGGCGAACGGGATCAGCCCGGCCTTCACCACCCGCCGTTCGATTTCGTCGAGATCATCGACCAGGATGCCGACATGGTTGAGCGGCCGGCCCTTCTCGAAGGTCGCCTGGTCGGGCGTCTCGGGCGGGGTGTAGACCGCGAGATAGGTGCGCTCGTCGCCGACATGGATGGTGCGCCCGCCGTCGCGTGCCGGGCCTTCCCAGCGGACATGCCAGTCGAACAGGTCGCCAAGCAATTTCGCGGCGCGCTCGGGACTGCGCACGGTGACATTCACATGCTCGATATAGGGCTGGGACATGGATTTCCTTTCCTCATTGGATGCCATGCCGCGAGCAGCTACAACCTCAACCTAAGTTGAGGTCAAGCGGGAAATTGCGGTGCGCGGGAACGAACTGCTGACGATCGGTGAACTGGCGGCACGGACCGGAATCGCGGTGTCGGCGGTGCGCTTCTACGAGGGGAAGGGGATCGTCCACCCGATCCGCACCAGCGGCAACCAGCGGCGGTTCCTGCGATCGGACATCCGCCGCATCTCCTTCGCGCTGATCGCCCAGCAGCTCGGCCTCACCTTGCCGCAGATCGCCGAGGAGCTGGGCAAGCTGCCCGAGGGGCGCACGCCCACCAGTGCGGATTGGGCGCGGATCAGCCGCGGCATTCGCAAGCGGATCGAAGTGCAGATCGCCCAGCTCCAGCGTACGCTCGACGATCTCGACGGCTGCATCGGTTGCGGCTGCCTGAGCCTGAAGAAATGTGCGCTCTACAATCCCGACGACCGCGCCGCGCGCAACGGCGCAGGCCCGCGCTTCATCCTGGTCTCGCGCAAGGTAGCGCTCGGCCTGGATTGAGCGCGTGATTTTGTTGCGGGGCAGCGCAAGATTCCTTCGGGCTACGGCTTTACCCCGCGCCCGTACCCCGCAATAACGCGGCCCCAAGGAGATCGGGGTTTATGCGGAAATACTTGGTTGGGCTTGCAATGATGGGAGCGCCGCTGATGGCGAATGAAGCGCTGGCGCAGAACAAGGACCTCACGCTCGAACGCGTGTTCGCCAGCCCCGATCTGAACGGTCCGCAGCCGCGCGCCGCCAAGCTCTCGCCCGACGGCAAGTTCCTCACGCTGCTGCGCAACCGCGCCGACGAGAAGGAACGCTTCGACCTGTGGGCGATGGACACCCGCACCGGCGAATGGCGGATGCTCGTCGATTCGAAGAAGTTCGGCAGCGGCGCCGAGATGTCCGAGGCCGAGAAGATGCAGCGCGAGCGGGCCCGCATCGCCGGCACCAAGGGTATCGTCGCTTATGACTGGGCGCCCGACGGGAAGTCGGTGCTCGTGCCGCTGGACGGCGAACTTTACCGCGCCGGACTCGATGGCAGCGTCGCCAAGCTGCCTGCCAAGGCAGGTCCCAAGCTCAATGCCGAGATCAGCCCTGCGGGCGGTTATGTCTCGTACGTGCAGGACCAGAACCTGGTGGTGATGGGCCTAGCGAACGGCAATCCGAAGCCGATCACCGAGGATGGCGCCGGTACCGTCCATTGGGGCGAGGCCGAGTTCGTCGCGCAGGAAGAAATGGCTCGGTTCAAGGGCTATTGGTGGGCACCGAACGATCGCTATGTCGCCGTCGAGCGTTTCGACGAGGCGCCGGTGGGCGTGGTTACCCGCGCCGCGATCGGCGCCGAGGGCACGCAGCTGTTCCAGCAGCGCTATCCCAAGGCCGGCACGCCCAATGCCAATGTCGAACTCTACGTCATGGATCCGAACGGCGACCACAAGGTCGGCGTCGATCTGGGGACCGACAAGGACATCTACCTTGCCCGCGTCGACTGGTCGAAGGACGGCAAGACGCTCTACGTCCAGCGCGAGAATCGCGAGCAGACCGTGCTCGACCTGCTCCAGGTCGATCCCGCCACCGGCAAATCGACCGTGCTGTTCAGCGAGAAGGCGCGTGCGAAGAGCTGGGTGAACCTGTCCACCGCGCTGACCCCGCTCGACGACGGCAGCCTGCTCTGGTGGTCGGAGCGCGACGGTCATGGCCATCTCTACCGCTTCGCCAAGGGCAAGTTCGCCCAGATCACCAAGGGTGATTGGGAAGTCACCCCCGATGTCGTCGGCGTGGACGAGGCCAAAAGCCGCGTCTTCTTCCTCGGCAACAAGGATGGCGTGCTCGAACGGCACCTCTATTCGGTCGATTACAAGAAGGGCGGGGCGATCACCCGCCTGACCGAAGCCGGCTGGTGGAACGAGGCGACGATGGATCCCTCGGGCACCCGCGCGATCGTCAAGCGCTCGAACACCGGACAGCCCGCCCAGACCTATCTGGCCGACGCCACCGGCAAGCGCATCGCCTGGGTCAACGAGAACGCGGTAACCGCGCCCGATCACCCCTATAGTGCCTATCTCGCCCAGCATCGCGAGCGGACCTTCGGCACGATCAAGGCGGCCGACGGCTCGACGCTCAACTGGGAGATGATCACGCCCAAGCTCGAGCCGGGCAAGAAATACCCGGTGTTCTTCCAGCATTATGGCGGCCCGCATTCGCAGACGGTGAGCAAGGCCTGGGGCGGCGCGCTCCAGCAGTATCTCGTGTCGCGCGGCTATATCTGGTTCCAGCTCGACAATCGCGGCTCGGCCAATCGCGGCGTCGATTTCGAGAGCCAGATTTGGCACGCGATGGGCACCGTCGAGGTCGAGGACCAGGTCGCCGGCGCGAAGTACCTGAAGACGCTTCCCTATGTGGATGCGAGCAAGGTGGTCACCTATGGCTGGTCCTATGGCGGCTACATGACGCTCAAGATGCTGGAAAAGGCGCCGGGCGTGTTCGCCGCGGGGGTCGCCGGCGCGCCGGTGACCAAGTGGGAGCTGTACGACACCCATTATACCGAGCGCTATATGGGCGACCCGAACAAGGTGCCCGAGGCGTACAAGGCGTCGGACAATATCGGCGAGGCGGCGAAGATCGCCGATCCGATGCTGCTGATCCACGGCATGGCCGACGACAATGTCGTGTTCGAGAACAGCACCGCGATGGCCGCGACGCTGCAAAAGGCCGAAGTGCCGTTCGAGATGATGTTCTACCCCGGCCACACCCACCGCGTCGGCGGCCCGGGCATCAGCGTCCATCTCTGGAACACGATCCTCGACTTCCTCGATCGCAAGACCGGGGCGAAGTAAGCCTCTGGTGAACGGCCGTCGGTAAGGAGTTGGATCCGGTCCAGCCAACTCCTCCGTCACCCTGAACTTGTTTCAGGGTCCAACTTTCCGCGAGCGGTATCGCCTCGGGCACGTTGGATGCTGAAACAAGGTCAGCATGACGGCATGGGACGGAGGGCCGAATATCGATTTGGCTCAATATCTGCGACTCGACGCAGATATCTTGCTGACCTATCCTTCCCCTCGCTTCGGCGGGGGGAAGAGTGATGACGGATGCGACAGGGGCGGCGTTCGCGCCGGTGAGCGGCAAGGCACGGATCGACGTGCTCGACATGCTGCGCGGACTGGCGATCCTCGGCATCTTCTTCATGAACATCCCCTTCATGGGGGCGCAGCTTTCCAGGCTGTTTCGCGATCCGCGCCTGATCGGCTGGGACCCGCTAGACCAGGCGAGCTGGTGGGGAATCCAGGTGGTGCTGGAGGGTACGCAGCGCGGCCTGCTCGAAATGCTGTTCGGCGCCGGGCTGATGGTCTTCGCCCGGGTGGCGATGACGCCCGATGGACCAGTCGCGGTCGCCGACCTCTATCTGCGGCGCAACCTCTGGCTGCTCGGCTTCGGCATCTTCGATCTGTTCATCCTGCTCTGGGCGGGAGACATCCTCCACATCTATGCGCTGGCCGCGCTGCTGCTCTTCCCGTTCCGCCGGCTGAGCGCGAAATGGCTGGTGGTGCTCGGCCTGGGCTTTGCGCTCTACACGGCAGGCACCGGCGCGCTGCGCTATGTCGAGCGTGCGGCGCTGGTCGAGCGGGTGCAGGTCGCCGAGCGGAAGCTTGCCGCGCATCAGCCGGTGACGCCCGCGGAGAAGAAGGCGCTCGAGGAGTGGCGCAAGAAGGTCGAGCGGCTGCGCACCGGTGGCGACGAGATCAAGGGCATCGCCGAGATGGAGGCCAAGGGGCACGGCGGCAGCTTCCTGGCCTATGCCGGGATGCAGATCGGCTTCTACCAGATGTTCCTCTGGCCCGAGATATTGAAGAGCGTGGCCGAGGCGTTCTGCATGATGCTGATCGGCATCGCGCTATGGAAATGGGGCGTGATCCAGGGCGAGCGCAGCGCGCGCTTCTACCTGCTGCTGATGCTCGCCTGCTACATCCCCGGCATGGCCATGCGGGTGGTTGCGGGCCACGAATTCCTGTCCAATGTGCCCGGCCCCAAGCTGTTGTGGATGACGCAGGAATTCGCCCGGATGGCGGTGTCGATCGGCCATGTCGCGCTGGTCAACCTGGCGGTGAAGAGCGGGGTAGGGCGGGTGATCTTCGGGCCGTTCAAGGCAGCGGGACGAACCGCCTTCTCGCTCTATTTCCTGCAGCAGATCATTGGGATCTACATCCTCTACGCCCCCTGGGGCCTTGGGTTGTGGGGGCGGCAGAGCTGGTCGGACCTGGCGGGCACGGTGCTGCTGGTGATCGGCGGCCAGCTGCTGCTCGCCAATCTCTGGCTGCGTTTTTTCAGCACCGGCCCGCTCGAATGGCTGTGGCGCAGTCTGGCCTATCTGCGCTGGCAGCCCTTCCTCCGGCGCGCGAGTCCGGTGGAAGCCTAGCGCCGCCCCACCGCGCCCGGCATCGTCCCGTCCGGACGCCGGCACACCGCCCGCGTCTCGGTGCCGTCATAGTGGCACAGGTCGATCCAGGGCTCGCCGCCGGTGGCGCGGTTGCGGCCATAGTCCATCATGCAGTGCATGAATTCGGGGATGAACATCGCCCCACGCTTGGCTTCCTTGAGCGGGCCGCAGGTGATGCTGCCGTCATAGGTCGGCCGGTAGTTGCGATAACCGTCCGCGCTGACGAACCAGATCGCGCCGCCCGGCCGGCCGAGCCGCAGCGCGGCGATCGAGCCGACCTCGAGCTGGTTGACCATGATCGCCTGCCCGCGCTGGGCGGCGCGCAGTGCGTCGGCCTTCTTGTCGATCTCGGCGGGATAGCCCGGCATCACATCCTGATCGGGCGGCAGCCAGGTGGAGCCGTTGCGGATGACATAGATCTCGCCCGGCTTGGCGGGCGCGGCTTCAGGCTGGCGTCCGGTCAAGCGCGCGCGCTCCCGGCGGACGATCTCGCTCGCGACCCGCTGCGCATCCGCCACCGAGGCGAGGAACACCGACTGGCGCACGCCGCCGTCATAATAGGTCTTCCCGTCCACCCGCACCTGCTGGTAGAAGACCGGCACTGCCGCCGATGCCAGCGCTGCGCCCGCCAGGCACTGGGTCGCCCTGGCCAGGTCCGCATCGCTGTTGCCATAGGGCGCGAGCAGCTCCTGCACATCGACATAGCCGAACTCGCCCGAATTGGCTTCGATCAGCCCGAGCAATACCTTGCGCGTCTTGCTGTCGCGCAGCGTCCTGACGATGCACACCCCGGCGCGCCCCTGGGGCGATTTGGGATCGTAGATCGCCGGGCAGATGCGCTGCTCGAAGCGGCGGCGCAGCGGCTTGAGATTGGCCAGCGCGCCGTTGATCGCCGCCATCGCCTGCAGCCCCTCGCGATCGACGATGTCGCTTTCCTTCGCCGGCGAATAGGCCGCGGTCAGCGCAGCGCGGATCGCCACACCCTCGTCATCCTGCCGATCCAGCCCGGCGCCGACGAACAGCGATTGCAATGCGCCGGTACTCACCCCGGTCACCACCCCGAAATCGGGGAACTGCCGGTTCTCGACCAGCTGGTTCATCAGCCCCACGCCGAACGCGCCCCATTGCCCGCCGCCGGAGAGCAGCAGCACCGGCCGTTCGGGGGCAGGGGGGGCAGCAGGATCGGCGGCGAGCCGCGCCAGCTCGGCGGAAGCGAGCCGGTTGGCCAGCTCGCGCTCCGCCGGCGGCAGCGTCTCCAGGTCGAGCGCGCGGATCTGGCGCTCCAGCGGGGTCAGCTCGATCGGATGGATGAAGCTGGCGAAATTGGCGCAATCGAGCTTGAGCGCGCCCTTGAAGGCGCAGCTGCCCAGGCTCAGCCCCATCAGCACGATCAGCAGGATCCGCCGCATCATCCCCTCCACTCTTTTCGGGTCGGTAACAAAGTTACGTGAAACGCGTCTTGCGTGAAATCGACAAAAAGCCCAGCCATCGCGTGAAACAAGCAGCGCTTGCTTGCGCATATGCTGGGATGCGCGTAGCGCGGCCCCAGTTTCCACCCTGGAGTAAGTGATGGGCTACCGTGTCGTCGTCGCAGGCGCCACCGGCAATGTCGGGCGCGAAATGTTGAACATCCTGGCCGAGCGGGAATTCCCGATCGACGACCTGGCTGTGCTGGCCTCGTCGCGCTCGACCGGCGATATTATCGACTTCGGCGAGACCGGGAAAACCTACAAAGTCCAGAACATCGAGCATTTCGATCCGACCGGCTGGGATATCGCGCTGTTCGCGATCGGCTCGGAGGGCTCGAAGCTCTATGCCCCGAAGTTCGCTGCCGCCGGCTGCACGGTGATCGACAATGCGTCGCTCTACCGCATGGACCCGGACGTGCCGCTGATCGTGCCGGAAGTGAATCCGGAAGCGATCGACGGCTACAAGGCGCGCAACATCATCGCCAACCCGAACTGCTCGACCGCGCAGATGGTCGTGGCGTTGAAGCCGCTCCACGATGCCGCCAAGATCAAGCGCGTCGTCGTCGCGACCTACCAGTCGGTCTCCGGCGCGGGCAAGGCGGGCATGGACGAGCTGTTCGAGCAGTCGCGCAACATCTTCGTCGGCGACAGCGCCGAGCCGAAGAAGTTCACCAAGCAGATCGCCTTCAACGTGATCCCGCACATCGACAGCTTCCTGGACGACGGCTCGACCAAGGAAGAGTGGAAGATGGTCGTCGAGACCAAGAAGATCCTCGATCCGAAGATCAAGGTCACCGCCACCTGCGTGCGCGTGCCGGTGTTCGTCGGCCATTCGGAAGCGATCAACATCGAGTTCGAGGACGAGATCTCGGCCGAGCAGGCCAAGAACATCCTGCGCGAGGCGCCGGGCATCATGCTCGTCGACAAGCATGAGGACGGCGGATACGTCACGCCGATCGAATGCGTCGGCGAATATGCCACCTTCATCAGCCGAGTCCGCGAGGATTCGACGGTGGAGAACGGCCTGTCGATCTGGTGCGTTTCGGACAATCTCCGCAAGGGCGCCGCGCTCAACGCGGTGCAGATCGCCGAGCTGCTGGGCCGCCGTCACCTCAAGAAGGCCTGACCGGATGATAGCGGGCGGCTGCCGCTGCGGCGCCGTCCGCTACACCCTGGCAATGGACGACCTGCCGGCCGTCTATTGCTGCCATTGCCGCGACTGCCAGACGGGTTCGGGCAGCGCCTTTGCCGAGCAGGCGCCGGTGCGCGAGGCCGCGCTGGCGATCGTGGAAGGCGAGGTGGTGGATTTCACGCTGCCCACCTCGAACGGCGCCATCTCGCGCCACTTCGCCTGCGGCATCTGCCACACGCGTCTCTACAATGTGAACAGCGGCCGGCCGGGCCTGGCGATCGTACGTGCAGGCACGCTCGACCGCAGCGACGAGCCCAGCCCGCGCCTGCATATCTGGACCAGCCGCAAGCAGCCCTGGATCGTCATCGCCGACGACGTCCCGCAATGGCCGGAAAGCGCGCCGATGGCGGAATTCGCGGCGCTGCTGTTTCCCCGGGAAGCGGCGGAGTAGCGGATCCCCGGCGAAAGCCGGGGGCTCAGGGTTTCTCTGCCGTGCCGTTCCTGGCCCCCGGCTTTCGCCGGGGAACCGGAGATCAGAAGCTCGCCCAGGCCTCGGCATCGCCGATCGGCTTGGCCGGCGCCGGACGAGTGCTCGCCAGCGGCTTGAACCCGCGCGGAGCCGAAGCCGCGGCCGGGCGGCGCCCGCCATCGTCGATACGGAAGGTGCTGGCCTGCGCATCGAGGCGGCTCACCTGGTCGGTCAGCGCCCGCGCCGCCGCCGAGGTTTCCTCGACCATCGCCGCATTCTGCTGGGTCGCCTGGTCCATCGTGCCGATCGCGGTGCTGATCTCGCCGATCGCGGTCGACTGGGCCTGGTTGTCCGAAGCGATCGTGCCGAGCAGCTGGTGCACTTCGCCCACCGTATCGACGATCTCCGAAAGCGCGCCATCGACGCGCTCTACCGCGCCCTTGGCAGTCTCGACCTCGGCCTGGGTGACGGTCAGCTGGTCGCGCGCACGCTTGGCTTCCTCCTCGGCGCGCATGGCGAGCGCGGAAACGAGGTCGGCAACCACCGCGAAACCGCGGCCCGCCTCGCCGGCACGGCCCGCCTCGACGGCCGCGTTCATCGCCAGAACCCGGGTCTGGAACGCGATCTTGTCGAGCCCCTCGATAACCGAGTCGATGCCCTTGGCGCTCTCGCTCACCCGGCTCATCGCCTGCACTGCCTCATCGGCGGTCTCGCGGCCCGAGCCGACCACTGCGATCGCCGCATCGGCGCGGGTGACCGTCTGGCTCGCGGCATCCGCGGTGGCGCGCAGGCGCTGGTTCATCTGGGTGACGGCGGCCGAGGTCTCTTCCAGGCTCGCGGCATTGCCTTCGGTGCGGCGCGCGAGATCCTCCGACGCGGCGGCGATTTCCATCGAGCCGGTCTGGATCGCGCCGGTGCTTTCCATCACCGTGCCGATCAGCGCGCGCAGGCTGGAGAGCGCGCCGTTATAGTTGCCGCCCAGCTCGGCATAGTCGCTCGGGAAGTCCTTGCCGACATCGGCGGTCAGGTCGCCCCCGGCCACGCGCTCCAGCGCGCCGCCCAGCATCGCCATCGCCTTTTCGCGCTCGATTTCCCCCAGCCGGTGCTTGGCTTCGGCGGCGGCCTTGTCGTTGGCGGCGACGCGGAAGCGCTCGAGCGCGCGCGCCATCTTGCCGATCTCGTCCTCGCTGCGGCGGTCCGGGATCGTGACGGCGGTGTCGCCGGCCGAGAGATGCCCCATCGCCTCGGTCATCTGGGCGAGCGGGCGGAACATCGCGCGGCCGATCAGGAAGCCGATCGCGGTGACCAGCAGCGTGATCAGCGTTGCGGTGATCGCCATCGACGAGCGGACCGACTGGATCGCCGAGAGCACGTCGCTGCGCGGAATGCCGACATAAAGTACGCCGACTACCTTGCCGCTGGCGTCCTTGATCGGATCATAAGCGGTGAAGAACTGCTTGCCGAGGATCTCCGCGGTGCCGCGATAGGGCTTGCCCTGACCGAGAACCGAATCCTTCGCCGGCCCCGCCGCCAGCGGCGTGCCGACCGCGCGGCTGCCATCGGGCTTGAGCACATTGGTGGTGATGCGGGTGTCGCCCGCGAACACGGTCGCGGTGCCGCCGACCAGCCGCTTGATCTCGTCCACCGGCTGGGTCCAGCCGTTGAGCTTGTGCTCGCCGACATAGAGATCGGTGCCGTCGGCGCGGAAGGCGCCTTCGTCGTTCAGCACCTTCCAGGCGACGCGCATGTTGGTCTCCTGGCGCTCGGCCGCGACGCGCTCGGCGTCGGCGGTGAGCACCCGGTCGCTCAGCACGAAAGTGGCGAGCGCGAGCACCAGCAGGCTGGAGATCGTGATGATCGTGGTCTTGGTGGCGAGGGGAAGGTTGGCAATTCGGTCGCGCATGGAAATCTCGTTTGGCCACGCCAGGATGGCGCAGGAAAAAGCGGAATTTCCATCATTATAGGGCGGTTACACGGTTACATGTTGCGGGTGCGAAGTTACGCAAGTGTAATAATTTGTTGCGCGTGCCGTCGCGGCGGAAATCAGCCGCCGCAGCTATAGTCGGGCGGGTAGATCGAACGGCCCAGGTCCTTGCGCACGCGCCGGGCGAGGTCGGTCGCCTCGTGGTTGCCGAGCTTCTCGGCACTGTCCAGCACATCGGCGAGCGGGCCCGAGCAGCCGCCGGCCTTGTTGAGCATCGCGACCATCCGCGATGCGCGGATCGCGCCATCCTCCGGGCCTTCACGCGGCGGCAGGAACCAGCCGAGCTGCAGGGCGGGAAGGGCGCGCTCGTCGTCGCGATAAGCCTTCTTGTCGACCGGATCGATCACCTTGGTGCCAAGCAGGATCGCACCCGCCGCCGCAGCCATGGTGCCGACGCGCGACGGGCTGGTGGTCACGCGGGCAGGATCGGGCATCGCATAATAGCTGAGCAGCAGCGCGGCGAGCGCACGGGCACTCTGCTTGTCCTCGACCAGCGCGAGTGCGTCGGGATCCACTTCGATGCGGTCCACCCGTGCGCGGGCGAAGACACCGCGCTCGTCGGCCGGGATGGTGGCCAGGGTGAAGTCGCCGCCATTGGGGGTGAGTTCGTGCAGCGCGACGTCGAGCTGCTCGATGGGGGCAGGGCGAGGTGCGCCGGCAGCACCCAGCAGCAGTGCGGCCGAAGCCAGGGCAAGTCCGCGTCCCAACATAAGCATCCCCTCCATAAGGGTGCGATGATAGCGCCGATCGGTGACATTCGCGAGCTGCTTCGACCGGCGCCGACCCGCGCACGACGAAGCCCGATATTTACGTGGAATTGACTGATCCAGGTTAGACCGGTCCCTTCTCTGGGGTGGGTCGCAACGCGTGGTGGAAACGGGCAATGCCGAATTGGCGCCGGTGCGGGGCAAGGCCCGCATCGATGTGCTCGACATGCTGCGCGGGCTGGCGATCCTCGGCATATTCTACATCAATGTGCCGTACATGGCCGCCAGCGTCTGGACCTTCTCGGCCGATGTCCGGCTGATCGGCTGGAGCGCGGCGGACCGCGATGCCTGGTGGGCGGTGAACCTGTTCTTCGCCGGCACCCAGCGGTGCCTGCTCGAATTCCTGTTCGGCGCGGGCATGATGGTGTTGGCGCGCAAGGCGATGGAGCCCGACGGGCCGGTCGCGGTCGCCGACCTCTATTATCGCCGGAACCTGTGGCTGCTGGCGTTCGGGCTGTTCGACGTGTTCGTGCTGCTCTGGCCGGGCGATATCCTCCACATCTACGCGCTCGCCGCGCTGTTCCTGTTCCCGTTCCGCACGTTGGGGCCAAAGACGCTGGTTGTGTTGGGGCTCGGCTGGGCGGTGTTTACCGGGCTCGGCATCCCCGAATATGGCGCGCGCGAATATGTCGCGCGAACCGAGCTGGTGCAGAAGGTCGAGGCGGGCGACGCAGCGGCGCTGACCGAATGGCGCAAGCTCGAAACCCATGCGCCCGATGTCCAGGCAGTCGCCCGCGAGCATGCGGCGCATCAGGGCGGTTGGCTCCCCTATGCCAAGAATGCGTGGCGCTACTGGAGCTATCTCGCCAGCGAATGGCTGGTCTGGGATGTGCTCGAGGCGTTTTGCACGATGCTGATCGGCGTCGCGCTGTGGAAATGGGGCGTGATCCAGGGCCTCAGGAGCGCGCGTTTCTACCTGTTGCTGATGGTCGCTGGCTACGGGTTCGGGCTCACCGCGCGCTGGATCGGGCTGGCCGAGACGCTCAGCTTCTCGCCCGGTCCGCGCAGCTTGTGGATCACCGGCGAGTTCGCCCGGATGGCGATCGGCCTCGGCCATCTCGCGCTGGTCAATCTGGCGGTGAAGAGCCGGAGCGGCGCAGCGGTGCTGGGCTTGTTCAAGGCGCCCGGCCGCATGGCCTTCTCGCTCTACTTCCTCCAGCAGATCGTCGGGATGTACATCCTGTTCGCGCCCTGGGGTTTCAACCTGTGGGGCCGGTTCGGCTGGGCCGAGATGGCGGCGATCTCGACGATCGGGATCGTCGCACTGGTCGCCTTCGCCAATCTATGGATGCGCCACTTCGTCAGCGGCCCGCTCGAATGGGCGTGGCGCAGCCTGGCCTATGTGAAGCCGCAGCCTTTCCGGCGGGCGGAGCTCAGTGCCCCGCCGCAGCCGGATCATTCTCCACTTTCCCGCCCGGCTTCTGCAGCAGCACCACCAGCGGCACGCTGATCGCGGTCACGATCGCCATCAGCCAGAAGTCGTTGAGATAGGCGATCATCGCCGCCTGGCGGTTCACTTCGGCGTCCATCATGCCGGTGATCATCGCGCCCTGCTGGCCCATGCCCTGGATCAGCGAGCCCATGCCGTTCATGGTCGTCGCGGTGACGTGCTCGCCCAGATACTGGTGGCTGCGCTGGATATTCTGCGCCAGGATCGCGCTCACCGCCGAGATGCCCACCGACGCACCGATATTGCGGGTCAGGTTGAGCAGGCTCGATCCCTCGGTGCGGAAATGCGGGGGCAGGCCGGCAAAGGCCAGGCCGTTCAGCGGCATGAACACCAGGCCAAGGCCCAGGCCCTGGACGAAGCCCGAGACGATGAAGGGCGTGCTGCCCATCTCGATCGTCCAGCCCGACATCTCCCACAGCGAGACCGCCGCGATCGCCAGGCCGATGCCAACGGACCAGCGCGGATCGAGCCAGCCGCGCTGGATCAGCTGCGCGCCGGCGAACATCGTGATCATCACGCCCACGCCGCGCGGCATCAGCAACAGGCCGGTGTCGAACACCGAATAGCCGTACAGGCTCTGCAGCATCGGCGGCAGCAGCGCCATCGTCGCCATCATCACCAGGCCGATCACCATCATGAAGAAGATGCCGGTGACGAGGTTGCGATGCTTCCACAGCTCGCGCTCGAACATCGGGTTCTTGCCGGTGAACAGGTGGACGAAGAACATCCAGAAGGCGATGATCGACACCAGCATCTCGACCCAGATCTCGGTGGAGGAGAACCAGTCCTGGTCCTGCCCGCGATCGAGCATCAGCTGGAGCGAGGCGATGGCGATGGCGAGCAGCGAGAAGCCGAATGCGTCGAACTGGCGCTTGCGGATCGGTCGCGAGGGGAGGAGCCACCAGAGGATCGCGAAGCACACCACGCCCACCGGCAGGTTGACGTAGAACACCCAGCGCCAGTCGAAATTGTCGGTAAGATAGCCGCCGATCAGCGGGCCCATGATCGGGCCGACCATGATGCCCATGCCCCAGATCGACATCGCCTTGGGCTGGTCCTCGGGCTTGTTGATGTCGAGCATCACCGTCTGGCTCAGCGGGTTGAGGAACGCCGCGGTGATGCCCTGCAGGATGCGGAAGGCGACCATCTCCTCCAGCGTCTGCGCCGCGCCGCACATCGCGGAGGCGATGACGAAGCCGACGGTGGAGATCAGGAAGAGGTTGCGCGAGCCGATCCGGTCGGAGAGCCAGCCGGTGATCGGGATCGCGATGGCCGAGGCGACGATATAGCTGGTCAGCACCCAGTTGATCGTGTCGCGCGTGGCGCCGAGCGACGCCTGCATGTGCGGGATGGCGACGTTGGCGATTGTCGTGTCGAGGATCTGCATGATCGTCGCCATCATGACGCCGAGGGTCAGCAAGCCCTTGTACTTTACGGGCAGTGCTGCGCCGCCCCCCGATGGGGGGGCGGCTTGCGGGCGGGGAGGCGTAGAGGGAGACGCCTCACCCGCCCTGGTGGCGCGGCCGGGGGCTGCCGACGCCATGTTACTTGCAGGGGCCGTTGAACACGACCTTTACGTCGGCCGAGATGCCGGCGATCAGCGCGCGCGGGCTCTTCTCGTCGATCGCGATGCGTACCGGCACGCGCTGCGTCACCTTCACCCAATTGCCGTTGGCATTCTGGGCCGGGAGGACGGAAAATTCGCTGCCGGTGCCTGCGCCGAGGGATTCGACATGCCCTCGCAGCTCGAGGCCCGGATAGGCATCGAAGCCGACAATCGCGCACTGGCCGACCCGCATCTTGTTGAGATCGGTCTCCTTGAAGTTCGCATCGACCCATGCCGGCTTGTCCGAGACGATCGTCACCGCCGCGAGGCCGGTGATCATCTGCTGGCCCACCTGGAGGCTCTTGGTCTGGCTGACCACGCCGCTGACCGGCGCGACCACGGTGGTGCGCTGCAGGTCGAGCAGCGCCTTGCTCAGCTGCACCCGCGCCGCCGCGATTTGCGGGTTCTCGCCCGGCACCGCGGCGCCAGTGGCTATCTTGGCCCGCGCCTCATTGGCACTGGCCTGGGCATTCTGCAGCTGGGCACGTGCCTGCTCGAGCGCATGCTGGGCCGACTGGAAGTTCGCCCGTGTCGTGAAGCCCTGCTTCATCAGCGCGTTCTGCCGGTCGTAATTCTCCTGGGCGTTCTGGATCGCGTCCTGCGCCGCCTGGATGTCGGCGCCCTTGCCCTGGAAGCTCACCTGGTCGGTATTGAGCTGCACCTGCGCCGCGGCGATCGCGGCCTGGGCCTGGGCCACCGCGATCTTGTAGGGCTCGGGATCGATGCGGAACAGCACGTCGCCCGCCTTGACCGCCTGGTTCTCCTTCACCCCGACATAGACGATGCGCCCGGCGACGTCGGTCGAGACCGAGCTCTTGTCCTGCTGCACATAGGCATTGTCGGTCGACACGCTGTGGCCGCCGGTGAAGTAGAAATAGCCCACGATAGCGAGCAGGATCGCCGGCACGCCGAACATCAGCAGCGGACGCAGCAGCCCGCGCTTCGGCCTGGCCGGTGCCTCCGGCGCCTCGGGCACGGTCGTACCCTCGGTCGGGATGGTGATCCTGGTCTCTTCGGACTTCTCGATCTTGGGATCTGCGTCAGCCATTTGCGGCCTCTTTGCCCTCTTGAACGTTGCTCAGGTTCGCGCGGATCGCCTGGAGCGATCCGACCAGTTCTTCACGCTGCACGGAGCTCAACCCCTGAAGCGCGTCTTCGATCATCACCCCGGCCAGCTCCTGGAGCTCGTCGAGCACCGGATCGGCCTTGTCGGTGAGGTGGATCCGCCAGGCGCGGCGATCGGCGGGATCGCGGCGGCGCTCGACGAAACCGGCCTCCTCCAGCCGGTCGACCATCCGGCACGCGGTGATCGGCTCGACTTCGAGCTGCTCGGCCAACTGGCCCTGGTTGAGGCCGGGCTGGCGCGAGAGGATCTTGAGCGCGCGCCACTGCGCCACGCTCGCGCCGCTGCTACGCGCGCGCTCGTCGAAACGGCGGCGCAACAGGCGAGCGGTATCGCTCAAGAGGAATCCAAGACTCTCCGTCATAGCGCGCACATAATAAGCACACTTATAGATTGCAATCTGCAACCAGAGTGCATTGTGCGATGCGGCAATTGCGTTGGCTGCAATCATCCTTCCGTCATCCCCGCCTGCGCGGGGATGACGTCGTGTGGGGACGAAGAGACACAGAGACGACGAACGGAGAGGGACCATGGAGACGGAAATGACCGGCGGCTGCCAGTGCGGCCGGGTGCGCTATTCGGTGACGGTGCGTGACGACGAGGCCTATCTCTGCCATTGCCGCATGTGCCAGCGCGCCACCGGCGGCGTCTCGATCGCGTTCAAGAATGTCGCCAAAGCCGATGTCCGCTGGGAGCGCGAGCCCGAGCGCTACCCGTCTTCCCCGATCGCCCGGCGCGGCTTCTGCTACCAGTGCGGCACGCCGCTGACCTATGAAGCGCACGGCCATGACCGGCTCGACCTGACTGTCGGCAGCTTCGACGATCCGGACGGTTTCGTCCCCACCGAGCATTCGGGATGCGAAAGCTGGCACCGGGCGTGGCTTGACACGAGCCACCTGCCGGCATCACGGACCGACGAGAACCCGAGCCTCGTCAAACGCTGGATGGATAAAGTTGGCCGACTTCCCGATTGAAACGCATCGCTTCACCAGCTTCGACGGCGCCGAGCTTGCCTGGCATGTGATGGGCGAGGGGCGCGATGCGGTGCTGATCCACGGCTATGCCTCCACCGCGGAGATCAACTGGATCAAGTACGGCCATGCCGCCAGGCTCGCGGAGAAGGGCTTCCGGGTGATCATGCCCGATCTGCGCGGGCACGGAATGAGCGCTGCGCCGCACGATGCCGCCAGCTATCCGCCGGATGTGACCGCGCGTGACGGCCTGGCGCTGGTCGAGCATCTGGGCCTCACCGACTATGACCTGGGCGGCTATTCGCTCGGCGCGCGCACCACGGTGCGGATGATCGTCGACGGCGGCGCCACGCCGCGCAAGGTGATGCTCGCCGGCATGGGGCTTTCGGGCCTCACCGCCGCCTCGCGCACCGGCACTTATTTCCGCCGCGTGCTCACCAATCTCGGGACCTTCGAGCGCGGCTCGAGCGAATGGCTGACCGAAGCTTTCCTCAAGACCTCCAAGGCCGATCCGCTGGCGCTGCTGCCGGTGCTCGACACCTTTGTCGATACCCAGGAAGCGCATCTCGCCCGGCTGACCGAGGAGACCTTGGTCGTCGCCGGCGTGGAGGACGATCATAACGGCTCGGCGCATGAACTTGCCGACCTGCTGCCCAACGCCACCTTCGTCGAGATTCCAGGCAACCACATGAGCGCCGTCACCCGGCCGGAGCTGGGGCGCGCGATCGCCGATTTCTTCGCGGCTTGACCGCCCGGGAACGCATCTCCATCGTCGGCCCCATCCAGATATAAGAGGGGCCTTCCCATGATCCGTACCGGTATTTCGGCGCTCGCGCTTGCGGCCGCCCTAGTCGTCGCGCCAGCAGGTGCGCAGGACAAGACGCCGACCGCTGCAGAGGCCAAGGCGTTCGTCGCCGATGCCGAGGCGAAGCTCGGCGCCCAGGGCGTCGTCGCCGCGCGCGCCGACTGGGTGTACAGCACCTATATCAACCAGGACACCGAGGCGATGACCGCGCGCGAGGGCGCCAAGCTCACGTCGCTGCAGGTCGATCTCGCGCTGGGTGCGGCCAAGTATGCCAATGTGCCGGGCCTCGACTATGATACCAGTCGCAAGCTCGCGATGCTCCGCAACAAGATCGTGCTGCCGGCGCCGACCACCCCGGGCGCGGCGGAGGAGCTGGCCGGCCTCTCGGCCAAGATCACCGGCATCTATGGCGCGGGCAAGGGCACGCTGAACGGCAAGCCGATCAACGGATCGGACATCGAGGCGGCGATGGGCGAGGAGCGCGATCCCGCCAAGCTCAAGGAAATGTGGGTCAGCTGGAACGACAATGTCGGCGCGCCGATGCGCGGCGACTATGCCAAGCTGGTCGGCATCGCCAACAAGGGCGCGACGGGCCTCGGCTATGACGATGTCGGCGCGATGTGGCGTTCGGGATACGACATGGATCCGGCCGCCTTCGCCGCGACCACCGACAAGATCTGGAACGACCTCAAGCCGCTCTACATCGCGCTGCACACCTATGTGCGCCGCAAGCTCAACGAGAAATATGGCAGCGCCGTCCAGCCCGCCAAGGGCCCGATCCGCGCCGACCTGCTCGGCAACATGTGGGCGCAGGAATGGGGCAATATCTACGACATTGTGGCGCCCGCCGGCGCCGGCAGCGTCGGCTATGACGTCGGCGAGCTGCTCAAGGCCAAGGGCTATGACCATCTCAAGATGGTGAAGGCCGGCGAGGGCTTCTACTCGTCGCTCGGCTTCGCGCCGCTGCCGGGCACCTTCTGGGAGCGCTCGCAGTTCGTGAAGCCGGCGGACCGCGAAGTCGTCTGCCATGCCTCGGCCTGGGACATCGACAATGTCGACGACCTGCGCATCAAGATGTGCATCAAGGTCAATGCCGACGACTTCGTGACCATCCACCACGAGCTCGGCCACAACTATTATCAGCGCGCCTACAACAAGCAGTCGACCCTGTACCTCGACGGCGCGAATGACGGCTTCCACGAGGCGATCGGCGACTTCATCGCACTGTCGATCACGCCGGACTACCTCGTCCAGATCGGCCTGCTCGACAAGTCGCAGGTGCCGAGCGCGGACAAGGACATCGGCCTGTTGCTCCGCCAGGCGATGGACAAGGTGGCGTTCCTGCCGTTCGGCCTGCTGGTCGACAAGTGGCGCTGGGGCGTGTTCTCGGGCCAGATCCCGACGAACGGCTACCAGGCCGGCTGGGACAAGCTGCGCCTGCAATATCAGGGCATCGTGCCGCCGGTGGCGCGCGACGAGACCCGCTTCGATCCGGGCGCCAAGTTCCACATCCCGGCGACCACGCCCTATACGCGCTACTTCCTGGCGCGGGTGCTCCAGTTCCAGTTCTACAAGGCGGCGTGCGACCAGGCCGGCTGGAAGGGCCCGCTCCATCGCTGTTCCTTCTACGGCAACAAGGAAGTGGGCGCGAAGCTCGACAAGATGCTGGCGATGGGCGCGTCCAAGCCCTGGCCGGACGCGCTGCAGGAATTCACCGGCTCGCGCGAGATGTCGGGCAAGGCGATGGCGGAATATTTCGCCCCGCTGAAGAAGTGGCTCGACGAGCAGAACAAGGGCCAGCCCCAGGGCTGGTAAGCCTTGAAATACGGCCATTCCACTACCCCTGCGATGCGCTAGGCTATGCGCATCGCAGGGAGGGGTTCATGTCGATTCGCCTGGTTTTCGCAGCGCTGATGGCGCTGCCTTTCGTCGCGGCGGTGCAGCCCGCGGCATCGCAGGAAGTGCGGGTGCGGATCGTCGGCACCGGGCAATATGAAGCGCCGGCCAGCTCGATTGTGGTCACCGGCACCTTCTGGAAGGACGGCGAGAGCCAGGCCGAGGCGGATGTTGCCCTGGCGGCCAATTACGACGCGCTTGCCCGTGCGGTCGCGAAGCTCGGCCTGCCGGCGAGCGCGCTTGTCCGGGAGCCGAGGCCGACGGCTCTCCTGCCGACGACGAGCATTCTCACCGTGCCGACCGTAAAGGCCCCGCCGCCGCCACCGCCGCCGCCGGCATCCTCATCCGGCGCGCGCCTGGCGCCGCCGATCGTGACCACGCCGCGCATCACCATGCCGCCGCCACCCGTGCGGCGGCCCAATGCCACGGGCGGCTATACAGTCACGCTCGCCAATGCCGACCAGCTTGCGGAGCTGCGCCGGTTGCTCGCCGCTTCGACGATCAGCCTGGGTACAGAACAATACAAGCTTGCCGATGAAGCGGCCGCGCGCCGCCAGGCCAAGACGCGGGCGGTCACCGCCGCACGGGCAGACGCGGATGCCTATGCCGCGTCGCTCGGCCTGAAGGCGGTTCGCCTCGTCCTCATCGATGAGGCGGGGCAGCTGACGCCGCCGGCGCTCGCGCGCATGCTCGAAGCCAGCGCGCCGCCCTATCGCCTGCGGACGGAACCCGCCAAGCCCGGCTTCGTGCGGGTTGAGGCGAGCGTCATGGCGGAGTTCGCGCTCACGCCCTAGCCGCGGATCGCGGCGCGGTGGCGCCCCGGCCCTTGCCGGTGACGCGGCGGCGGCTCAGGCCGGCGGGTCGCTGTCGGGGATCATGCCCTCGTCGGCGATCTGCGCGTCCCATTCGGCTGAGCTGTCGGTGCCGTCGGACTGGTGCGCGTGCGGCGCCTCGGCTTCGGGCTGTTCCTCGGGGTCGATCATGGTGACTCTCCTCAACAGGGCTGAACGCACCGCCGAGATAAGCTGTCCGCCCGGTCCCGTCATCCTACCCGAAGGAAGGATGACGGCGGACAGCCTTACCGGAACGGCGGCTCGTTGAACGCGCGCAGCTTGCGGGAGTGGAGCTTGGCGCCTTCGCGGCGCAGCTCCTCGCAGGTCTCGATGCCGATCTTGAGGTGCTCGGCGATCGCGCGCTCGTAGAACAGGTTCGCCTGGCCCGGCAGCTTGAGCTCGCCGTGGAGCGGCTTGTCCGAGACGCAGAGCAGCGTGCCGTAGGGCACGCGGAAGCGATAGCCCTGGGCGGCGAGCGTGGCGCTCTCCATGTCGATGCCGACCGCGCGGCTGAGCGAGAAGCGCAGCGCCGATTGCGAGTAGCGCAGCTCCCAGTTGCGGTCGTCGGTGGTGACGATCGTGCCGGTGCGCAGCCGCTGCTTGAGCTCGTCGCCCGACTGGCCGGAGATGGTACCGGCGGCGCGGGCGAGGGCGAGCTGGACTTCGGCGATGGCCGGGATCGGGATCTCCGGCGGCAGCACGTCGTCCATGATGTGGTCGTCGCGCAGATAGGCGTGGGCGAGGACATAGTCGCCGATCCGCTGGCTCGGGCGCAGGCCGCCGCAATGCCCGATCATCAGCCAGGCCTCGGGGCGCAGCACCGCGAGGTGATCGGTGATCGTCTTGGCGTTGGACGGGCCGACGCCGATGTTGACCAGCGTGATGCCCGAGCCGTCCTTCGCCATCAGGTGATAGGCGGGCATCTGGTGGCGACGCCACGCCGAGGTGTCGTTGAGCAGCCGGTCGGTATCGTCCCCGGCCTCGACCAGGAGGCCGCCCGCGCCCGAGACCCCGGTGAAGCGCGAGCCCTCACCGAGCTGGTCGACCGCCCAGCGGACGAACTCGTCGACATAGCGGTGATAGTTGGTGAACAGGATGTATTGCTGGAAATGCTCGACCGGGGTGCCGGTATAGTGGCGCAGGCGGGCGAGCGAGAAATCGGTGCGCAGCCCGTCGAACAGCGCGAGCGGCCGAGTCGAGTCCGAGGACATCCACAGCCCGTCGGCGATCTCGTCGCCGATATGCGCCAGCTCGGTCGCCGGGAAGTGACGGCCCAGCTCGGTGACCGAGATCTGGTCCATCGCCGCGATGTGGCCGGGATCGAGCACATAGGGGAAGGGGATCTCCTGCCGCCCGGTGACGGCATGGACCTCGACGTCATAGTCCTCGATCAGGAAGGTCAGCTGCTCGATCAGGTAGCGGCTGAACATCGCCGGGCGGGTGACCGAGATGCGATACTCGCCTTCCTCGACCAGCCGGCCGAACGAGCGGCGCGGGGTGGGGCGGTTGCGGTCGGTGCCGCCGCGATAGGTGACGCGCAGCTCGGGATAGGCGAAGCTGCCGTCGGTCCGGTCTTCCGGGCTCGGCGGCGTGCCTTCGCTGATATAGCGGTTCAGGGCGGCTTTGAGGCGATCGACCGAGGCGTTGTAGAGGCGCTCGAGATCGGCGACGATGTCGGATGCTTGAGTCATCTTGCAGGGCTAAGCGCCAAAAATGACTCTGGCAAGACCATGGGCCGAGGCAAGCCCCGGCCCAGGCTGGCCCTCCCCATAGGGGAGGAATTTTTTCCGGCTTATTTCTTGGCCGGCTTGGCCGCGGGTTCCTTGTCGCCGCCCAGCTGGGTGGCGGCATAGGCGGCACCGCCCACTGCGGCAGCGACTCCGGCGGCGATGCCGGCCGCGGCGATCGGATGCTCCTTCACCGCATTGACGGTCGCATCGACTGCGTCGCCGATCGCTTCCTGCGCCTGGGCGAGGAAGCTCTTCGCCTCGTCCCTGGCTTCGGCGACGGTCTCGGGAAGTGCGTTGGCGGTTTCGGTATCGGCCATGTCGGTCCCTTTCTGAAAAGCTCGCCAGATCAACTCCGGCGAGCCTTCCAAGGTTCCGTTACGCTGCCGTGTTCAGCTCACAGCTTGCCGAGAAGATACTCGGCTCACAGCTTGCCGAGAAGATACTCGGCCGAGCTCACTTCGAACTGGCCCGGCGCCTCGACGTTGAGCTGCTCGACCACGCCGTCATTGACCAGCATCGAGAAACGCTGTCCGCGCGTGCCCATGCCGAACTTCGAGCCGTCCATGGTCAGGCCCAGCGCCTTGGGGAAATCGCCATTGCCGTCGGCGAGCATCGTCACCTTGCCCTCGACGCCGCTGGCCTTGCCCCAGGCGCCCATCACGAAGGCGTCGTTGACCGCGGTGCAGGCGATCTCGTCCACGCCCTTCGCCTTGATCTCGTCGGCCTTTTCGACAAAGCCCGGCAGGTGCTTGGCCGAGCAGGTGGGGGTGAAGGCACCCGGTACCGAGAAGATCGCCACCTTGCGGCCGGCGAAATAGTCGTCCGAGGAAATCTGGTCGGGGCCAGCCTCGGTCACCTTGACGAAGGTTACGCTGGGAATGCGGTCGCCAACCTGGATGGTCATTCTTCTCTCCTGGAAATGAGTCGTGCCGCTCCATCGGCTTGTGGCGGGTGATTTTCAAGCGTGCGGAGCCGAAGTGGTGCGGCTACGTTGATCGGGCATGGACTCGACACCTTTCCTCACCGGCCAGTTCCTCCTCGCCATGCCGGGCATCGGCGATCCGCGCTTCGAACGCGCGGTGATCGCGATGTGCGCGCACGACGATGAGGGGGCGCTCGGCATCGGCATCGGCGACACGATCGAGGGGCTGACCCTCCATGACCTGCTCAAGCAGTTCGAGATCGAGCCGGGCGACGCGCCCGACACGCCGGTGCATTTCGGCGGCCCGGTCGAGCCGCGTCGCGGCTTCGTCCTCCATTCGCCCGACTGGGGCGGACAGGACACGATCGATGTCGACGGCCGCTGGGCGCTGTCGGGCACGATCGACGTGCTGCGGGCGATCGCCGAGGGCACCGGCCCCGCCAAATATCTGGTCGCGCTCGGCTATGCCGGCTGGAGCGAGGGGCAGCTCGACAGCGAGATGGCGCGCCATGGCTGGTTCAACACCGCCGGCACGCCCGACCTGATCTATGACATCGACGCCGAGGACCGCTGGGCAGTCGCCTTTGCCGGCGCCGGCATCGATCCCCGCCTGCTCTCGAACAGCGCGGGGACCGCCTGACGCCCTAGTGCGTCGGGTCCGCCGGCGTCTCGTCGTCGCCGCGGACATAGACCTTGCCTTCCAGCACCTTGATCCGCACCACCGTGTCCTGGTGCGGGGTCGAGCAGAAGCTGCCGGTGGTGTTGACGTCCATCTTCTCGTGCGTGTCGCGCTGGCGCAGCACGAAGCGTACCGGCAGCGCGCAGGTCTTCGGCCCGCCATTCTTGAAGCGCAGCGTCGCCTTCAGCGGCTCCAGCGCATTGCCCATCTGGTTGTCGCTCCAGCGCGGCGAGCGGCCCGGGCTGGCGGAATCGACATAGAAGCCGACCACGTCGTAATTCGCGGTCTCGTTGATGATGACCATGCAGCCGAGCTTCCAGCAGTTGACCTTCACCTGCTCGGGATAGTTGCGCATCATCGCTGCCCAGGCCCGCGCGTCGCCGCCGGGGTCGCCGACATCGCGGATGATGCCGGCGCTGTCCTGCGCAAGGGCAGGCAGGCTGGGGGCGAGCGAAAGGAGCAACGCAGACGCAAGGAACCTGAGCATGGGTGAACTCGCAATGTGGATTGTGACGCGAGCCACGATTTGCCCGGTCCCGCGGCTTTCGTCACCGCCCAAAAATTGGGGTACCACCATTTCCGGCGGAGTTACCGCCCGACCGTACCACAGCCGGGCGGTACCAATTGTCAGGCCGGCTCGGCCACGCGGACGCGCAGCGCCCGTGCCGCGGCGACCATCGCGTCGATCGCCGGCTTCACTTCCTCCCATTTGCGGGTCTTGAGCCCGCAATCGGGGTTCACCCACAATTGCTCGGGCGCGAGGTGCGCCTGGGCGAGCTTCATCAGTTCGACCATCTCGTCCTGTGTCGGCACGCGCGGCGCGTGGATGTCGTACACGCCCGGCCCGATCGCGCTCGGGTAGCGATAGGCGGCGAAGCCCTCGAGCAGCTCCATCTGCGAGCGCGCGGTCTCGATCGAGATCACATCGGTATCCATCGCGCCGATCGCCGGCAGGATGTCGTTGAACTCCGAATAGCACATGTGGGTGTGGATCTGCGTCGCGTCAGCCACGCCCGCCGCGGTCAGGCGGAAGGCATCGACCGCCCAGTCGAGATAGGCATCCCAGTCGCGCCGGCGCAGCGGCATGCCCTCGCGCAGCGCCGCTTCGTCGATCTGGATCGCCTTGCAGCCAGCCGCTTCCAGGTCGAGCACTTCGTCGCGGATCGCCAGCGCGATCTGCTGGCACGATGCCGAACGCGGCTGGTCGTCGCGCACGAAGCTCCAGTTGAGGATCGTCACCGGGCCGGTGAGCATGCCCTTCATCGGCTTGTCGGTGAGCGACTGCGCATAGCGCCACCACTCCACCGTCATCGGCTCAGGCCGCGAGACATCGCCATAGAGGATCGGCGGCCGCACGCAGCGCGAGCCATAGGACTGGACCCAGCCATTTACCGTGAAGGCGAAGCCGGCGAGCTGCTCGCCGAAATACTGGACCATATCGTTCCGCTCGAACTCGCCGTGGACCAGCATGTCGAGCCCGGCTTCCTCCTGCCAGCGGATCGTCCGCTCGGTCTCCTCGCGCAGGAACTGTTCGTATGCGGCGCTGTCGAGATTGCCGCGATTATGCTCGGCCCGGGCGTGGCGCACTTCGGCGGTCTGCGGGAAGGAGCCGATCGTGGTGGTCGGGAAGGGCGGCAGGTCGAGGACCTCCGCCTGCACCACGGTGCGCTCGGCATAGGGCGAGGTCCGCTCGCGCATCGCCGCGCTAACCGCCGCCATCCGCGCCGCGACCTTCGGATCGTGGATGCGCGGCGAGACCTTGCGCGCCGCAGCCGCCGCACCCGATGCGGTGAGCTTCGCGGCCACCCATTCGCGCCCGCCATTGAGCGCGTCCTTGAGCGTCGCCAGCTCGTCGATCTTCTGCACGGCAAAGGCGAGCCACTGCTTCACTTCGTCGTCGAGCTTCGGCTCCAGCGCCAGGTCCACCGGCACATGGAGCAGCGAGCAGGACGGCGCGATCACCAGGTCGCGCGTCGCTGCGATCGGCTCGATCCGGTCGAGCAGCCTCTCCAGGTCGGCCCGCCAGATGTTGCGTCCGTCGATCACGCCGAGCGACAGCAGCAGTCCCTTGGGCGCAGCGACCAGTATCTTGTCGAGCTGGTCCGGCGCGCGGACGAGATCGAGGTGCAGCCCGGCCACCGGCAGGTTGACCGCCAGCGTGAGGTTGTCCTCCAGCGCCCCGAAATAGGTGGCGAGCATGATCTTGAGGCCGAGGCGCGGAAGCTTGGCATAGGCGCGGGTGATCGCGGCGCGCTGGCGCTCGCTCAGGTCGGTGACGAGGATCGGCTCGTCGATCTGCACCCATTCGGCCCCGGCATGCTGCAGCTGGGTCAGCACCGCCGAATAGAGACCCAGCACTTCGTCGAGGAAATCGAAGGGATCGATATCGCGGCCCTTGGCCAGGCTCAGCCAGGTGACCGGCCCGAGTAGCACCGGCCGCGTCTCGTAGCCGAGCGCCCTGGCCTCGCGATATTCGTCGACGATTTTGGCGGAGGAGAGGGCGAGCTTCTGCCCGGCGACCAGCTCGGGCACCATGTAATGATAATTGGTGTCGAACCATTTGGTCATTTCCTGCGCGGTGTGGCCATGGCCATGCGCGCAGCCGCCAGTCTCCCCGGTCGTGCCGCGCGCCATCGCGAAATAGGTGCCGAGGTCGGCGGTGCCGGCGGCGACGCCGTAGCGCTCCGGGATCGCGCCCAGCATCAGACTGGTGTCGAGCACATGGTCGTAGAAGGAGAAGTCGTTCGACGGCAGCCAGTCGACTCCGATCGCGGCCTGGCGGGCCCAGGCGGCGGCGCGCAGCCCCGCGGCGGAATCTAGCAGTTCGGCTTCGGTGGACTTGCCGCTCCAGAACTTCTCCAGAGCGAATTTCAGCTCGCGTCGCGGACCGATCCGCGGAAAGCCGAGCGTGGCAACAGTGACGGTCATGGTCTTCATACCCCGATGAAGGGCGGGGGAGACCGGCATGGACACGCACACGCACCGCGAACGAATAGCCCGGCCGCGGCAAGCAGGCGGCCAGACCGGGCACCCCGCCGGTGGACGTTATCGCGTCAAAGGCAGGTCTCCTGGCTCACGGGTCAGCGCGGACGATCCGTCTTCCCAGGGTTGCCCCCAGTGACATGCTGGACCGCCGCTCGCCGCTTACAGTTGCGGGGGCAGCGCCGGAATCGCACCGGCTTCCCGTCTTAGCTTCCGCGCGGATTTGGCCCGGCGGAAGAACCTCGACCGCTTAAGCATCCGCCTGCCGGGGTGGTTCGTCAAGGGTGATATAAAGAATTCTTTATATGATGGTTTCGGGAGAGCCTCTATTCCGTCATGCTGAACTTGTTTCAGCATCCACCTCTACCCCAGCGATACCGCTCGAGGCGCGTTGGACCCTGAAACAAGTTCAGGGTGACGGAGGATTGGAAGCGGAAATCACCGCTTCCCAGCCAGTTCCCGCCCAAGCCGGTCCACCCGCAGCCACCGCCCGCCGGTGTACCAGTGATGCTCGCCGTCCCCGGTCAGCGTGCATCCGATGCAAACTTCGGCGACACCCTTCTCGAACGGCATCGCCCCGTCGTATCGCCGCGCGATCACCAGGTGCAGCGCGCGGTCGATATAGCCGATCTTGCCGTTCCATTCGGAACGTGCACGCCCGTCGACGAAGGGATCGGCGCCATTGTCCATCGCCATCACCGGCGCGCTGCGGCCGTCGCGGGCGACATAATGGAAGCTCTTGCCGACATGGACGGTAGCCAGTCCATCCCGGTCATGGTCGAGCTTCATCCGATGCGCCGGCGCCAGCCGGATCGTGCCGTCGGCGTCCTGCGCCGCGCAGTCCGGGAAGGTGTCGAGCTCGCCGCCGCGCGGGGCGTAGAAGCAGGGGAGGGGGTAGCGCTGCTGAGCCGGTTCGGCGGGTGTCGCGAGCGTCACGAGCGGAAGAAACAGCCAGTGCATGGGGCGAGGCTATCATGGCGCTGTGCCTCGCACAAAGACCGGCTCGCCGTGACATATAAAGATATCTTTATATCGGGATTGCGCGGCCAGGGCGAAGCCTGTAGGGCGCCCGCATCCGCCGCCGGTGATTCCCGGCGCGTAACCGATTCACATCTGGAGACAGCTCGTGGCTACCGTGCTCGACAAGGACTATGTCATCAAGGACCTTTCGCTTGCCGCCTTTGGCCGCAAGGAAATCGAGATCGCCGAGACCGAAATGCCGGGCCTGATGGCGCTCCGCGCCGAGTTCGGTGCTTCGAAGCCTCTCAAGGGCGCGCGCATCACCGGTTCGCTGCACATGACGATTCAGACCGCCGTGCTGATCGAGACCCTCAAGGAACTCGGCGCCGAGCTGCGCTGGGCGACCTGCAACATCTACTCGACCCAGGACCATGCCGCGGCCGCCATCGCCGAGGCCGGCATCCCCGTCTTCGCCGTCAAGGGCGAGACGCTCGAAGAATATTGGGATTACGTCATCCGCATCTTCGACTGGGGCCAGGACCAGACCTGCAACATGATCCTCGACGACGGTGGCGACGCCACCATGTTCGCGCTGTGGGGCGCGCGCGTCGAGGCGGGTGAGGAACTGTTCACCCCGTCGAACGAAGAGGAAGAGATCTTCGTCGCCACGCTGAAGCGCTTCCTTGCCGAGCGTCCGGGCTACCTCACCAAGACCGTCGCCACGATCAAGGGCGTCTCGGAAGAGACCACCACCGGCGTGCACCGCCTGTACGAGCTGTCGAAGAAGGGCAAGCTCCCGTTCCCGGCGATCAACGTCAACGACAGCGTCACCAAGTCGAAGTTCGACAACCTCTATGGCTGCAAGGAATCGCTGGTCGACGCGATCCGTCGCGCCACCGACGTGATGCTCGCCGGCAAGGTCGCCTGCGTCGCCGGCTTCGGTGACGTCGGCAAGGGTTCGGCCGCGTCGCTCCGCAACGGCGGTGCCCGCGTTCTGGTCACCGAGATCGACCCGATCTGCGCGCTGCAGGCGGCGATGGAGGGCTATGAAGTCGTGACGATGGAAGAGGCCGCCACCCGCGCCGACATCTTCGTCACCGCCACCGGCAACGAAGCCGTGCTCACCGTCGACCACATGCGCGCGATGAAGAACATGGCGATCGTCTCGAACATCGGCCACTTCGACAGCGAGATCGAGATCGCCGGCCTGGCGAACTTCAAGTGGACCGAGATCAAGCCGCAGGTCGACGAAGTCGAGTTCCCGGATGGCAAGAAGATCATCGTGCTGTCGAAGGGCCGTCTGGTGAACCTCGGCAACGCGACCGGCCACCCGTCGTTCGTGATGTCGTCGTCCTTCACCAACCAGGTCCTCGCCCAGATCGAGCTGTGGACCAAGTCGGACGAGTACAAGAACGACGTGTACGTCCTGCCGAAGCACCTCGACGAGAAGGTCGCGGCGCTGCACCTCGACAAGCTCGGCGTGAAGCTGACCAAGCTGACCCAGAAGCAGGCGGACTATATCGGCGTCACCGTCGAGGGTCCGTTCAAGCCGGATCACTATCGCTACTGATCCTTCGCCGTCAGGCGAATGAAAGGGCCGCGCTTCCCCCCCGGGAGGCGCGGCCTTTTTCGTTGGCGCGGGCCGACTGCCGTACTGTTGTAATCTCGCAACACGCCGCAACAAACTGTTGTCGCAAGGCAACCAAAACCCGCATTTCCGCGTCATGGCAAAGTCAGGGACAAAAGCCGGCAACAATCGGCTCCGAGGTCGCACGGTCAGTTTATTAAAGGGGATGTATCATGCGTAGCTCTTGTGCGCTCACCCGGCGCGGCCTGTCCTTTACCGCGTCGGTCGCCGTTCTTGCTCTAGCCCAGATCGCCACGCCGGCAGCCGCGCAGACCGCGGACCAGACGCCGGCGCCCGCCGAGGCGCAGGCCGCGGTTCCGGAACAGGCCGATCAGGCCGCGCCGCAGGAAGGCGCCATCGTCGTCACCGGTTCGCGTATCCGCCGCCAGGATTTCGAGACGCCGAACCCGGTCGTGACCCTGGGCGCCCAGACGCTCCAGGAATCGGGCACCACCAACCTCACCGACTTCCTCACCGGCTATCCGGCGCTGCAGGGCTCGGCGACTTCGGGCAACAACTCGGGTGACCGCGCCGGCATCGGCTATACCGGCCTCAACCTGCTCGACCTGCGCAATCTCGGCACCCAGCGCACGCTGGTGCTGGTCGACGGCCGCCGCCACGTCTCGGGCGTGCCGGGCACCGCGTCGGTCGACATCAACACCATCCCGAACGACCTGGTCGAGCGCATCGAAGTGCTCACCGGCGGCGCCTCGGCCATCTACGGTGCCGACGGCGTCAGCGGCGTCGTCAACTTCATCATGAAGAAGAACTTCCAGGGCATCAGCGCCCGCGCCCAGGCGGGCATCTCCGAATATGGCGATGCCGGCCAGCGCATGTTCTCGATCACCGCCGGCAAGAACTTCGCCGACGGCCGCGGCAACATCGCCATCGCCTATGAATATGGCGAGGAGGATCGCCTCGATTCGCACGATCGCCAGCGCTACAGCGGCACCAACCAGGTCGGCTTCTATCGCAACCCGAACGGCACCACGCCCACCTATGTGCCGCTCAACGACATCCGCTATTTCGACACCGCGCGTCAGGGCGGCATCGATCTCGATTTCGACGGCCTGCCCGACTATTTTGTCGGCGCCAACGGCCTGACCCCCTATGATCCGGGCAAGTTCGTGCGCACCGCCTTCCAGCAGGGCGGCAGCGGCACGCTGGTCTCCGACTATGGCAACGACCTGCTGCCGGAAGTGAGCCGCCATGTCGTCAACGCGATCGCGCATTTCGACGTCAGCCCGGCATTCTCGGTCTTCGCCGAGGCGAAGTACGCGCGCACGCACAGCTATTCGCTCGCCCAGCCGACCTTCGACTATTACCTCCTGATCCCGGAGGATAACCCCTATATCCCGGCCGCGCTGCGGCCGCTGATCGCCGCCACCGGCAATGGCGGCGTGCTGATGAACCGCGACAATTTCGATTTCGGGCAGCGCGGTGAGGACATCACCCGCGAGACCTATCGTGGCGTGTTCGGCGTGCGGGGCGACCTGAGCAGCCACCTCAACTACGAAGTGTCGTACACCTATGGCCGCACCGACGTGTCGAGCCGCTACCTGAACGACATCCTCGACGACCGCTTCTATGCCGCGATCGACGTGGTGCAGGGCGCGAACGGCCCGACCTGCCGCGTCAACGTCAACCCGGCCTGGACGCCCGACCAGCCCTATGCGAGCCGCGACGTCTTCTCGCCGACCACCTTCCGTCCGGGCGAGTGCGTGCCGCTCAACCTGTTCGGCGAGGGCGCCGGCAGCCAGGCGGCCTATAACTGGATCAAGGCCGACACGCTCGATCGCGCCCGCATCCAGCAGCACGTCGCCACCGCCTATCTGTCGGGCGACCTTGGCGGCCTGTTCACCATGCCGGGCGGTGGCCAGGTCGGCTTCTCGGTCGGCGCGGAATATCGCAAGGAAAAGAGCAGCTTCACCGCCGATCCGCTGGCGGCGCAGGGCCTGACTTTCGCCAACTCGCTCAGCAATGATGGCGGCGAATATGACGTGAAGGAAGTGTTCGGCGAGCTCAACGTGCCGCTGCTCACCGACACCATCGTCCACCGCCTCGAAGTGGGCGGCGCGGTGCGCTTCTCCGACTATTCGTCGATCGGCCACACCACCACCTGGAAGCTTGATGGCAAGTTCGCGCCGGTGCGCGACATCACCTTCAACGGCACCTATTCGAAGGCGGTGCGCGCGCCGAACATCGGCGAGCTCTATGCGGGCAATTCGCAGACCTTCGAGTTCATCACCGATCCGTGCCTCCCGGCCGAGATCCAGTTCGGTACCCAGTATCGCGCGGCGAACTGCCAGGCGCTGCTGAGCTCGCTGGGTGCCAACCCGGCGACCTATACCGACGCGCGCTCGACCAACCTGCCGGGCTTCGCCGGCGGCAACCCGAACCTGAAGCAGGAAGAGGCGACGACCTGGACCGCCGGCGTGGTGCTCCAGCCGAGCTTCATCCCGGGCCTGTCGCTGCGTGCCGACTGGTATGACATCAAGCTGAAGAACGCGATCAACCAGGTCACCTCGCAGCAGCTCGCCGAGCTCTGCGTCGACCAGCCGACGCTCAGCAACCCGTTCTGCGCGGGCATCACCCGTCAGAACGGCGCGACCGGCAACGCCGCGGCGGGCAACATCGTCAGCTTCAACGTCGTGCCGCAGAACGTGGCGCAGTTCCGCACCGCGGGCCTCGACGTGAACTTCAACTACCGCCTGAAGACCGACAATGCCGGCACCTTCAGCCTGAGCGTGGTCGGCAACTATCTCGATCGCCTCGAGTTCATCGGCACCCCGGGCGCCGATGTGACCAACTCGCGCGGCGAGACCTATGCCCCGAAGTACACGGTCAACGCCGATCTCACCTGGCAGCTGGGCGGGTTCACCGCGAACTACGGCATCCTGTGGTTCGACAAGACCTCGCGCTACACCAACCAGCAGATGGCCGGCGATCCGACCATCGTCGCGGAGGAATACAAGTACCTCAAGCAGCGTTGGCAGCACGATATCTACCTGAGCTACGATATCGACCAGCGCTTCCAGATCTATGGCGGCGTGCGCAACCTGTTCGGCCAGATGCCCGAACTCGGCACGCGCATCTATCCGGTCAACGCCGTCGGCCGCTTCGGCTATGTCGGCGCCAAGGTGAAGCTGCCGAACCTGTTCTGATCGGCAACTTCGCCCTGAAGCGAAAAAAGGAAGGGCCCGGCGGCATGCCGGGCCCTTTTCGTTTGGCGACAAACTGTCCTAAGGGACGGAGATGATCCCCCGGAACGGCGCGCTTTGATCCACATCACGCAATCGGCCGCGGTGCTCGCGGGCGCGGCGCTGGCGTTGCTGGTGATCGGCGGCGTCTGGGCGCTGTTCGCCGGCCTGCGTGCCCGTGCCGACGCGACCTCGATCGCCGAGGCCAATGCCCGGCTCGCCGCGCTGGTCAGCGGTTCGCCGGCCCAGGCGATGCTGGTGCGTGCCGATGGCCGGCTCGAGCTGTCGCGGCGGCTGGGGGACTGGCTTGGCTTCCAGGATCTGCCGCGCGAGCTGGACGAACTGACCGGAGCAGGGACGGGACTGCTGCCCGAGGATGCCGATGCCCTCGGCGCGCATGTCGCGGCCGCGCAAAAGGCCGGCAAGCCGTTCAGCCTTTCCGTCCGTGCGCTCGGCTCGGAACGTGCGCTGCTGGTGATCGGTGAGCGCGCGCCGCAGACCGTCAACGCTCCTGGCGGCGTCGTGCTCTGGTTCCTCGACGCGACCGAGAGCCAGGACGAGATCAACCGCCTCCAGCGCGAGGCTACCCGGCTGCGCGCCGCCTTCGACGCGCTCACCGCGCTGATCGAGGCTGCACCGATGCCGATGTGGTATCGCGGCGGCGACCTTCGCCTGCTCATGGTCAACTCGGCCTATGTCGAGGCCGTGGAGGGCAAGGATTCCGAGGATGTCGTCGAGCGCGGGCTCGAGCTGATCGAGGGCGTCGGCCTGGGAGGCCCACTCGCCAATGCCGCGATCGCCCGCGACACCGGTGAACCGCAGACCGCGGCGATGCCCGCCACGATCGGCGGCAAGCGCCGGATGCTGCGCCTCCACGACATGCCCTTGCCCACCGGTGGCGTCGCCGGCTTCGCGGTCGATATCGAGGAGCTGGAGCAGGCGCGCGGCGGTCTCAAGCGCTTCGCCGCTGCCCAGCGTGCGATGCTCGATCGGATCTCGGCCGGCGTCGCCCAGTTCGGTGCCGATCGCAGCCTGATCTTCTCCAACCAGCCGTTCCGCCGGATGTTCGCGATCCGCAACGAGTGGCTGGCCGATCGCCCCGAATTCGATCGCGTGCTCGATCGCATGCGCGAGGCCAATCGCCTGCCGGAAGTGCGCGACTATCCGGCCTGGCGGGCGGAGCGGGCGCACTGGTTCGTGTCGCCCGATGCGATCGAGGAGACCTGGAGCCTCGGCGCCACCCATATGCGCGTCGTCGCCCAGCCGCTCCCCGAAGGCGGGCTGCTGCTGCTGTTCGAGGACCAGACCCAGCAGTTCGAGCTGCAGCGCGAGCATGGCGAGATGCAGCAGGTGCGCACCGCTACGCTGGAGAGCCTTGCCGAAGCGGTCGCCGTGTTCGGCAAGGGGCGGCTCCAGCTGTGGAACCGCAAGTTCCGCCAGGTCTGGGGCTTTGAGGACAGCTTCCTCGACAGCCATCCGCAGGTGCCGCAGCTGGTCCGCGCCTTTGGGCCGAAGCTGGTCAAGGCGTCTCGCGCTGACATCATCGGCGACCTGATCCGCATCGCCGCGCAGGAGCGCCAGTCACGCGGCTCCAGCATCGCCTTTGCCGATGGCCGCCATTTCGACGTGACCGCGGTGCCGCTGCCCGACGGCAATGCGCTGGTGACGATGCTCGATACCACCGATCATCACCGCGCCGAGCGCGCGCTCAGCGCCCGCAACGAAGCGCTGGAAGCGGCGGACCGGGTCAAGACCTCGTTCCTCGCCAACATGAGCTATGAGCTGCGCACCCCGCTGACCTCGATCAAGGGCTTTGCCGAGATGCTCAATGGCGGGTTCGCCGGCCCGCTTTCGGAGAGCGGGCAGGAATATTCGGACGCGATCCTGATCTCGGTCGACCGGCTCGGCACGATGATCGACGAAGTGCTCGATCTCACCCAGAGCGAAGGTTCGCCACTTGAGAAGGCGCCGGTCGATATCGAGCACGCCGCGCAGAATGCCGCCGAAGCGATCGCGCCGCTGGCCAAGGCCAAGCATATCGAGCTGGTGGTCGAGAATGCCGGCACCGCCGGTGCGATCACCGGCGATGCGCGCCGCGTCCGCCAGGTGATCGAGCATCTGCTGCGCCACGCCGTCTCGCAGACGCCGGAGCAGGGCAGGGTGCTGCTCCATCTCGACGGCAACAGCCGCGTCGCCCGCGTGATCGTCTCCGACAATGGCCCGGGCATGACCCCCGAGCAGGTCGCCACCGCCTTTGATCGCTTCGCCCAGTTCGGCAACGCCCGCGGCAGCCAGCGCTCGCTGGGCCTGGGCCTGCCGCTGGCGAAGCAGTTCGTCGAGGCGCATCGCGGGCGGATCGAGCTGATCTCCGAACCGGGTGAGGGGACGCTGGTAACCGTGGAACTGCCGCGGCGATGATCCTCTCCAGCCTCGATCAGTCGCTCGAACTCGGCCGCCGTCTCGCCGGGCTCGCCCGCCCCGGCGACGTCATCGCGCTTTCCGGCCAGCTCGGCGCCGGCAAGACCAGCATCGCCCGCGGCCTGCTCGCCGCGCTGGGACTGGAAGGCGAGGCGCCGTCGCCCAGCTTCGCGATCGTCCAGCCCTATGAGCCGCCCGAGGTCCGTTTCCCGGTGCTCCATGTCGATCTCTACCGGCTCGACGATCCATCCGAGGTCGAGGAACTGGGCCTCGACGATGCCCGCTATGATTCGCTGCTGATCGTCGAATGGCCCGAGCGGCTGGGCGAGACAGCATGGCACGATGCGCTGTGGTTGTCCCTCGATGTGGCACCGGACGGCGCGCGCGTCTTGACAGCGAAGGTGCCGGCGGCATGGAAGGACCGATGGTTTCTGACATGAATCCGCCCGCCGCGGCGCCCGACTTCCTTGTTGCCGCTGGTTGGGGCGGAGCCGAGATCCGCCCGCTCGCCGGCGACGCCTCGTTCCGCCGCTATTTCCGGGTGGTGGAGCATGACCGCACCGCGATCCTGATGGACGCGCCGCCCCCGCATGAGGATCCGCGTCCCTTCATCAACATCGCCCGCTGGCTGACCAGCCACGGCTTCGCCGCGCCGGAGATCCTCCACGAGGACCTGACCGAGGGCCTGGTCCTGATCCAGGATTTCGGCGACGCCCGGATGCGCGAGACCGTCGACGCCGCGCCCGAGAGCGAGCTGCGCCTCTACGAGGAGGCGATCGACCTGCTCATCCGCCTCGCCGAATACCCGGCCGCGGACATCCTCAAGCCCTACAGCCTGGCCGAGTATCACCGCGAGGCGGACCTGCTCCCCGAATGGTATTGCCCCGCGGTCGGCCTGGAGGTCGACATCGACGGATACCGCAAGGCCTGGGACGAAGCGCTGGCGCCGGTGCTCGCGGGTCACACGCCTGTCACGGTGCTGCGCGACTACCATGTCGAGAATCTCATGCTGATCGACGGTAGCGCGGAAACCTTGGGCCTGCTCGACTTCCAGGACGCCCTGGCGGGCCATCCCGCCTATGACCTCGTCTCGCTGCTGCAGGACGCCCGCCGCGACGTGCCCGAAAGCCTCGAGACCGCGATGCTCGATCGCTACAAGCGCATCACCGGCGCCGGCGACGCGTTCGATGTCGCCTATCACGTGCTCGGCGCGCAGCGGAACGCCAAGATCGTCGGCATCTTCACTCGCCTTTGGCAGCGCGACGGCAAGCCGCGCTATCCGGGCCTGTGCCCGCGCGTCTGGACCTATCTCAACCGCGACCTCCGGCACCCCGCGCTCAAGCCGGTCGCCGACTGGTTCGAAGCCAATATCCCGCTCGACCTGCGCGGCGATCCGCTGGCCCTCACCAAGGCATGAAACCCTCCGCCACCTATTCGCTGCGCCCGAACCCGGACGTCGCCATGCCCGAGACCGCAATGGTGATGGCCGCCGGCCTCGGCAAGCGCATGCGCCCGCTCACCGTCACGCGCCCAAAGCCGCTGGTCGAAGTCGCCGGCAAGCCGCTGCTCGACCATACGATGGATCACCTGCGCGAGGCCGGGATCAAGCGCGCCGTGGTCAACGTCCACTACCTCGCCGACCAGGTTGAAGCGCACCTCAAGGCCCGCGCCGGCGGCATCGACGTCCAGATCTCGGACGAGCGCGCCCAGCTGATGGAGACCGGCGGCGGCATCGTCCAGGCCCGTGAGATGCTCGGCGACCAGCCCTTCTTCACGGTGAACAGCGACACGCTCTGGGTCGACGGCCCGATCGGCTCCCTCAACGCGCTCGCCGCCGCCTGGGACGATGAGAAGATGGACGCGCTGCTGCTGCTCGTGCCCCTGGCGCGCGCATACAGCCACAAGGGCATGGGCGATTTCCGCCTCGATCCGCTCGGCCGCATCACCGAGCGCCGCAAGCCCGGCCGCCTCGCGCCCTTCGTCTTCGCCGGCGCCCAGATCATCCACCCCCGCGTGATCCACGACTGGCCCGAGGGCCCGTTCTCGACCAATTTGTTCTGGAACCGCGCGATGGAGCAGGGGCGGTTGTGGGGCACGGTCCACCAGGGCCTGTGGTTCGACGTCGGCACCCCCGGCGCGGTCAAGGAAGCCGAAGAGATACTGGCGACGGTCTAAACCCGTCATCCCGGCGAACGCCGGGCTCTCAGGCCGTATCCCGACCCCTCAACACATTCCGTCATCCCCGCGCAGGCGGGGATCCATTCTGGCTGACCGAAATGAGTCCCATTGCCTTCAGCGACAATGGATCCCCGCCTGCGCGGGGATGACGATAGAAGGGCGATGCTCTAGGCTTCCCCGAACCCATGCCCGACGCCCTCCACCTCTACACCATCCCCCCGCACCGCGCCTTCGCGGATGCGCTGGCGAACGGGCTGATTCAGCGCTTCGGTAGCGACCCGATGGGCCTCGCCCGCGGCCTCGTCCTGCTCCCCAACAACCGCGCCAAGAAGGCGATCCAGGACGCGTTCGTCCGCGCCAGCGGCGGCGGCCTGCTGCTGCCCCGCCTCGTCGCGGTCGGCGATCCCGAGCTCGACGAAGCGGTGTTCGATGCCGCCGCCGATCCCGATCCCGTGCCTCCCGCGGTCACCCCGCTCCAGCGCCAGCTCATCCTCGCGCGCCTCATCCAGCAGGCCGAACCCCGCCACGACGCCGCCGAAGCCGTCCGCCTCGCCGGCGAGCTTGCCGAGACGCTCGACCAGCTGCTGATCGAGGAAGTCCCGCTCACCCGCCTGACCGATCTCAAGTTCGAAGGCGAGTTGCAGAGCCATTGGGACAAGTCGCTCAACCTGTTCCGCATCGTCCTCGAGCGCTGGCCCGGCGAACTCGCCCGGCTCGGCCGCATCGATCTCGCCGATCGCCGCCGGAGGCTGATCGACAAGGTGGCGAAGCGCTGGACCGCCAATCCGCCGCAAGGTTTTGTCTGCGCCGCCGGCATCACCGCCAGCGCGCCGGCGATCGCCCGGCTCCAGCGCGTCGTCGCCGGGCTGCCCCAGGGCATGGTCGTCCTCCCCGATCTCGCCATCGCCATCTCGGAGGCCGAGTGGGACATGCTCGGCCCGCACGCGCCCGATCCCGTCACCGGTCGCCGCAAGCGCAACCTCGAGACCCATCCGCAATTCCACCTGAAACTCTTGCTGGAGCGGATGTCGGTCCACCGCAGCGAGTTCGATCCGTGGATGTTCGCCAGCGAGCATGACGCCGCGCCCTCGCGCAGCAAGGCGATCGCCTCGGCGATGCAGCCGCCCGAACTCACCCATGGCTGGACCACGCTCCCCGAGCATGAGCGCCGGCTCGACGGCGTCCGCGTCCTCGAAGTCGCCACGCCCGCCGAGGAAGCCCAGGCGATCGCCCTCGCGCTCCGCCAGGTGCTGGAGACCCCCGAGCGCACCGCCGCGCTGGTCACGCCGGACCGCGCGCTTGCCCGCCGCGTCGCCGCGCACTGCGCCCGCTGGGGCATCACCGTCGACGATTCCGCCGGCCAGCCGCTGTCGATCCTGCCGCCGGGCACCTTGCTGCTCGCGCTCGCCGACGCTGCTGCCCAGCGCTTCGCCCCGCTGCCGTTGCTCACCCTGCTCAAGCATCCGCTGGTGATGCCCGAGGCGCGCACCGAATGGCTGGAAGGCGCCCGCCTGCTCGATCGTGCGCTGCGTGGTCCACGCCCCGCGCCGGACCTTGCCGGCATCGATCGCCATCTGGCCGAGCAGGAGGGCAGGGACGCGCCGATCCGCAAGGCGGCGCAGGCCTGGTGGCCGACCGCCAAGGCGCTGCTCGCCCCACTCGAAGCCGCATTCGGCGCCGGCACCCAGCCGATCCCCGCCTTGCTCGCGGCGCTGCGCGAAACCGCCCAGGCGCTGGGCGGCGATCCGCTATGGAGCCGCGCCGAGGGCCGCGCTGCCGCGACCCTGCTCGACGATCTCGAACGCGAAGCGGTGGACGGCCCCCAGCGCGCCGACCCCGAAACGCTCGCCCCGATGCTGCGCACGCTGATGGACGGCATCGCGGTGCGCCCGCCCCAGGGCGGCCATCCGCGCCTCGCCATTCTCGGCCAGCTCGAAGCGCGCCTGCAGACCGCCGACCTGATGATCCTGTCGGGCCTCAACGAAGGCGTCTGGCCAAGTCTGCCCGCGCCCGACCCCTGGCTCGCCCCGCGCATCCGCGCCGAGCTCGACCTGCCGGGCCTCGAACGCCGCATCGGCCTCGCCGCCCACGACCTTGCCGGCGCGCTCGGCGCCCCCGAAGTGCTGCTCACCCGCGCCCGTCGCGACGCCACCGCGCCGACGATTGCCTCGCGCTTCTGGCTGCGCCTCGAAGCACTGTCCGGAGGCCTCGATCGCGGGCTCGATCTCGCCGCCTGGGTTCGCGCAATCGACAATCCCGGCATCCATGAGTACGCCAAGCAGCCTGCGCCAAAGCCTCCGGTGGAAGCCCGCCCCAAGGCGATCTCGGTCACCGAAGTCGATCGGTTGAAGGCCGATCCCTATGCCTTTTACGCCCGCCGCATGCTCAAGCTCGCGCCGCTCGATCCGGTCGATGCCGATCCCAGCGCGGCGTGGAGGGGCACGGCAGTACATGACGTTCTTCAGAAATGGTTCGAGCTCGATAATTGCGATCCGGCCAGGCTCCGTGCCCGCGCCGAGGCGATGCTGGTCGATGAGCGCACCCATCCGATGATGCGCGCGCTCTGGCAGCCGCGCCTGATGGAAGCGATCGACTGGATCGCCCGCCAGATCGCCGAGAGCCCGGACCGCAAGGTGCTCGCGGTCGAGCTCGACGGCGATATCGAGTTCGAAGGGGTGAAGCTGCGCGGCAAGTTCGATCGCATCGATCGCCTGGCCGATGGCAGCCTCGCGATCATCGACTACAAGACCGGCCAGCCTCCCAGCACTCGCGCCGTCCGCGCCGGGTTCAGCCTGCAATTGGGTCTGCTCGGCCTGATCGCCGAGCGTGGCGGGTTTGCCGACATCGAGGGCATCGCGCGTGCCTTTGAGTACTGGTCGCTCGCCCGCTCCCCGCGCACCGGCGGCTTCGGCTATGTCGACAGCCCCGTCGATCCCAAGAAGAAGGAGCCGATCCCGGTCGAGGATTTCGTCGACCTCGCCGCGCACCATTTCGCCGACGCGGTGCGGATGTGGCTCACCGGCGACGAGCCCTTCACCGCCAAGCTCCACCCCGAATATGCGCCCTATGCCGAGTATGACCAGCTGATGCGGTTGGACGAATGGTATGGCCGTGAGTGAGTTGCGCTCAAGCCTCACCCTTCCGCCGCCTTTGGCGGCTCCCTCCCTCTCCCAAAGGGAGAGGGATTTCTCTCCCGCTCCCCTTGGGAGCGGGAAGGGGCCCATCGCGCCAGCGATGGGAAGGGTGAGGGTGACCGAAGGTACCGAAAATGTCTGAAGTCCGCCCCCTCCACAAACTCAAGGGCAACCAGAAGGCCGCCAGCGATCCCGGCCGACATATCTGGCTCTCCGCCTCGGCCGGCACCGGCAAGACCCAGGTGCTCGCCGCGCGCGTCTGGCGGCTGCTGCTCGGCGGCACCGATCCCGGCGCGATCCTCTGCCTCACCTTCACCAAGGCGGGCGCGGCGGAAATGTCCGAGCGGATCACCAGTCGGCTCGCCCGCTGGGTGCGCGCGTCGGACGCCGAACTCGCCGCCGACCTCGAAGCGCTGGGCGAGAACATCTCGCCTGCGGGCCGCGAAAAGGCCCGCCAGCTCTTCGCCAAGGTGCTCGACGCGCCGGGCGGCGGCATCCGTATCCAGACGATCCACAGCTTCTGCCAGTCGCTGCTCGCCGCCTTCCCGATGGAAGCCGGCCTCGTCCCAGGCTTCCGTCCGCTCGATCAGCGCGAGGAAGCCGTGCTCTCCCGCGAGGCGCTGGCCGAGATGCTGGTCGATGCCGAACGCGATGGGCGCGGCTGGATCGTCGATGCGGTCGGCGCGCTGTCGCTGCGGCTGGGCGAGGGCAAGGCCGAGGATTTCCTCAAGGCCTGCGCCCGCGAAGGCGAAGCGCTTGCCGCACTGCCGATCCTGATCCAGCCCTATCTGCGCGAAGCCCTTGGCCTGCCGCTCGGAGACGTGGACGCCGAGATCGCCCGCCGGTGCGCCGACGACAGCTTCGACCTCGCCAGCCTGCGCGCGCTCACCGTGATGAACGCGGATTGGGGCACGGGCAGGGGGCTCGAGCGCGCCGACATCGCCGCAGCCTGGCTCGGCAGGAGCCCGGAGGCCCGCGCCGCCAGCCTCGCCGATCTCCATTCGATCTGGGCCACCGCCAAGGGCGAGCCGCGCTCGTTCGGCAAGGGCCAGGCCCCGCAGGACCCGTCTTACGCCGACTACGCCATGCGGCTGTTCGACAGCTGCAGCCAGCTGCTCGGCATGAAGACCCAGGCGGCGTACGCGGACCTGCTCGCCCGCGGGCTGGAGGCCGGCCGCGTCTATGCCGAGACCTATGGCCAGGCGAAGCGCCGCCTCGGCGCGGTCGACTTCAACGACCTTATCCACCGCACGGTCGCGCTGCTCGCCGAGCCGGGCATGGGCGAGTGGGTGCGCTTCAAGCTCGATACCGCGACCGAGCATGTCCTGATCGACGAGGCGCAGGACACCAATCCCCAGCAATGGGCAATCGTCAGCGCGATCGCCGACGAGTTCTTTGTCGGCGAGGGCGTCCGCGCCACGACGATGCGCACGCTGTTCACCGTCGGCGACTACAAGCAGGCGATCTTCGGCTTCCAGGGCACCGATCCGATCTTCTTCCGCGCCGCCTTCGAGCGTTTCCTCGCGCTGTCGCGGGTCGAGGCCGATCCCGACTACGAATTCGACGAGGACAAGCCCGAGCCCCGGGAAGTCGAGGAGCTGTCGCTCACCCACAGCTTCCGCTCGACCCGGCCGGTGCTCGAATTCGTCGATGCCGCGCTCGGCGCGCTGCCCGCGCCCGGCATGGGCGAGCTGTCGGACAGCCAGGAACATGCCAGCGAAGTGCCGGGACCCGGCACCGTCACGCTCTGGCCGCCGGTCACCGAGGGCGGCAGCGAGGCGGACGAGGAGGAATGGGTCAGCGATGCCACGCGCGAGCTGGCCGGGCGCATCGCGCGGCAGGTCCGCGAATGGTGGCAGGGCGGCATGATGCTGGAGAGCAAGGGTCGTCCGCTCCAGCCCGAGGATGTGATGATCCTGGTCAAGCGCCGCGGCGAGCTGGCCTCGCTGATCGTCGCGCGGCTCTATGCCGAGGGCGTGCCGGTGGCCGGCGTCGATCGCCTGCGGCTGAATGCGCCTTTGGCGGTGCAGGACCTGCTCGCCGCGATCCGCTTCGCGCTCCAGCCAGAGGACGATCTGTCGCTCGCCTCCCTGCTCGTGTCCCCCTTGATCGGCTGGACTCAGGAGGAGCTAATGGACGCTTCTGTCCGCACCAGTGGCGGACTCTGGCGTCACCTGCGTCGAACCCAGCCCGAGGAGCGCCTCGCGCCGCTCTATGCACTCCTCGCACGCGCTGACATCGCCACCCCCTATCGCTTTCTGGAAGAAATACTTTCCGGTCCGCTGGATGGTCGCCGCAAGCTGTTGCGGCGGCTGGGCGAGGAAGCCCGCGATCCGATCGAAGAACTGCTCAATGCGACGCTCAATTTCGAAAAGGTTGCGACCCCGTCCTTGCAGCGATTCCTCGACTGGTTCGATCGTGGCGATGTCGAGATCGTCCGCGATGCGGCCCAGCCCCAGGCGGCGGTACAGGTGATGACCGCCCACGGCGCCAAGGGCCTGCAGGCGCCTTTGGTCATCCTTGCGGACGCCACCGTCGATCCCACGCGCTCCCCGCGTGACTTTCTGGGATGGGAACCGTCTGGTGCGTCCGGAAAGCTGCCCATCTTCCGGCCCCGCGCCGCTGAGCGCGGCGTGCTGGCCGAAGTCATCGAAACGGCCGATGCGCGTGAACTTAGTGAACATTGGCGTCTATTCTATGTGGCAGCCACCCGCGCCGAGGAAAAGCTGGTCGTTGCCGGGGCTTTGGGCCCCATGGCCAAGGGCGTGCCCCCGGCAAAGAGTTGGTACGCCGCCAGCGCCGCCGCCCTCGACGCGCTCGGCGTGCCCGAGGGAGAAGTACGCGAATTCAAGGGCTTGAAGCCCCAGCCGCCGGTGGCGGTGAAGCCGCGCCCGGCCGAGGTCGCGGCCGAGGTGGCGCGGCTCCCCGACTGGGCCCGCCGCCCGGCGCCCGAGGAAGCCCGCCCGCCGCGTCCCCTCGCGCCGTCGTCGCTGGGTGACGATGCGGTCGCCGATCCGCCCCCTACGCCGGCCCTCAGGGCGGCGGCGGAGCGCGGCCGTCTCCTCCATGCGCTTTTCGAGCGATTGCCGTCGGTTAGCCCTTCGGATCGCCATGCCGCAGCCGAGCGCTGGCTGGCCGGGGCAGGCGGCGTGGCCGATGCCGCCCTCAGGGCGGAACTGGTCACGGCAGCCCTGGGCGTCACCGAGAACCCCGATTTCGCCGCGCTTTTCGGACCTGATTCCCTCGGCGAGGCCCCGATCGCGGCCGTGGTGGGAGAGGGCGTGGTCGTCTCCGGCACGGTCGATCGGCTCGTGGTCACGCCGGAGAATGTCCGGGTGATCGACTTCAAGACCGGCCGCCGCGCCCCCGCGACACTGGCCGAGATCCCGCCCTATCACCTCCGCCAGATGGCCGCCTATGTCGCTGCGCTCAGGGTGATTTTTCCCGGGCGCACGGTCGAGGCCGGGTTGCTCTACGCGGCGGGCCCGGTCCTCCATCTGCTGCCCGAGGAGGTGCTGGCGGCGCACAAGCCCGGCTTCGTGCCCACGGAGCAAAGCTTGGCCCTGCGCGCTTGACCCTGCGCGGGTCGATCATAGATTAGACCCCGACATCGTATCAGGAGTTCTTCCATGGCCACCAAGGCTACCACCGACGCCACATTCGCAACCGACGTTCTCGAGTCCGGCAAGCCCGTGCTCGTCGATTTCTGGGCGGAGTGGTGCGGCCCCTGCAAGATGATCGCCCCCGCGCTCGAGGAACTCGGCGAGGAGCTGGCCGATCAGGTGCAGATCATCAAGATCGACATCGACGAGAATCCCGATGCCCCGACCAAGTATGGCGTGCGCGGCATCCCCACGATGATCCTGTTCAAGGACGGCCAGCCGGCCGCCACCCAGGTCGGCGCAATGCCGAAGAGCGCGATCAAGCAGTGGGTGCAGAGCAAGCTCTGAGCTGATTGCATCCCGGTCCGGCAGGAGCTGGACCGGGAGCCCGCCGATCAGCTGCGGTAATCCGCGTTGATCGAGATGTATCCGTGCGTCAGGTCGCAGGTCCACACGGTGGCGCGGCCTTCGCCCAGCCCGAGCTCGACCCCGACTTCGATCTCGCGGCCCTTGAGGTGCTCGGCAACCGGCGCCTCGTCATAGCCTTCCACCGCCAGCCCATCGCGGGCCACCTGGGTGGCCCCGAAGCGGATCGCCAGCTTGTCGCGCTCGGCAGGCTCGCCCGCCTTGCCCACGGCCATCACCACGCGACCCCAATTGGCGTCCTCGCCGGCGATCGCGGTCTTCACCAGCGGCGAATTGGCGATCGACATCGCGATGCGGTGGGCGCTCGCGTCGCTCTCGGCGCCTTCCACCGTGATCTCGATCAGCTTCTGCGCGCCTTCACCGTCGCGCACGACGAGCAGCGCCAGCTGGTGGCAAAGGTCCTTGAGCGCGGCCCGGAAGGCGTCGGCGCCCGCATCCTCGTCGCTCGCCAGCACCGCGTTGCCCGCGCTGCCGGTGGCGAAGGCCAGCACGGTGTCGCTGGTCGAGGTGTCGCCGTCCACGGTGATGCACGAGAAGCTCTTGCCATTGGCGTCGCTCAGCGCGGTCTGCAGGAAGGCGGGGTCGACCGCCGCATCGGTGAAGATGAAGCCGAGCATCGTCGCCATGTCCGGCGCGATCATGCCCGATCCCTTGATGATCCCCGCCAGCTGCACGGTCTTGCCGCCCACCACCGCGCGGGTCACTGCGCCCTTGGCGAAGGTGTCGGTGGTCATGATCGTCGCGGCGGCGTCCTCCCAGCCGCACGGCTCGGCGGTGAAGGCGTTGTCGAGCCCGGCCTCGGCCTTGTCGATCGGCAGCGGCACGCCGATCACGCCGGTGGAGGCGACGAACACGTCGGAGGGCTGGCAGCCGAGATGCGCGGCGGCGCGGGCGGCGATCGCCTCCACGGCGGCGCGGCCGCGATTGCCGGTGAAGGCGTTGGAGTTGCCGGCATTGACCACAAGCGCCCGTGCGGTGCCCAGCGGCAGCGCCTTGCGGCACCATTCCACCTCCGGCGACGGGCATTTGCTGCTGGTCAGCACGCCTGCCACCGCCGTGCCCGGCGCCAGCTCGACAAAGGTCAGGTCGCAGCGGTCCCAGTTCTTGTAGCGCGCCCGCGCCACGCGCGTGGTCACGCCGGGGATCACCGGCAGGGCGGGGAAGGGCAGCGCGAGCGGGGAAGGTTCGATGGACATGGGCCAACCTGTTGCTAAGTTGCCGACCGCTTCGGGCAAGCGGGGGGAAAGATCAATGGTTTTGGGGGCAAGTGTGTCGGTGATCCTGGCGACGGCGCTCGCCGCGCAGGACGCGGGGGCGAGCGCCGAGCCGAAACCGACGCCGATCACGCCGCTGCGGTGGCTGAGCGATGACGATTATCCCACAAAGGCATTTGCCCAGCACGCCAATGGGACGACGGGCTTCCTGCTCCGCGTGGATGCCACCGGCAAGGTGACGGACTGCCGCGTCGCCGCGACATCGGGTTTCATAGAGCTAGATCAGACCACCTGCGGGGTCCTGCTGGCACGCAGCAAGTTTCAGCCGGCCCGCGATGCAAGCGGCGTGGCCATCGTCAGTATCTACAAGGGCAGCTTCACCTGGAAGTTCCCCGGCGACAGCGACAAGCGCATAAAGGAAATGCAGCCCGAGCCGCTCGGCATTGAGCTGAACCTCAAGAAGATCCCGACGGGTTATGAGCGCCCCGCCTTGCTGCGCGTGCATTTCACCACCGAAGGCAAGCCGGATTCATGCCGCGCGGAGGTCAGCAGCGGCAGCGTCCCGCTCGACAAGGTCGCGTGCGACCAGGCGATGGCGCAGGCTGTGCGCCCCGATCCCCGTCCGGACGGACTGCGGCCGGATACCCGCATGGTGCTGGTTTCCGTCGATGTGCCCAAGGCACCCTGACCAATCGCGGTTAAGTGTGTCGAAGGTACGAAGGAGCGCGTAGACAAAGGTCCAGTACCCGTTACCAATGCGCCGGTACCTAGGGACCGGTACCTAAGAGAATCGAGAGGGAAAAATGATCTTCGCTACCCTGCTGGCGCTTGCCGGCCAGACTGCTGCGCCGGCTCCGATCATGACGATTACGGTGCAGAAACTTCCGGCCACCTATACCAAGGCGCCGATCGTTCATCTCGATTTTACCAGCAAGGGCACGGTTTCGACGTGCACGCTCGAGCAGTCCAGCGGCAGCCCGGGCATCGACAAGGTTGCCTGCCAGCAGGTGCAGAGCCTGACCTTGCCGGTCGAGAAGGGCAAGGCACCGGAATCGCGCTCGGCCGCGGTCGAGTTCGTCACGGGAGCTCCGGCGAAGTAGCGTGAAGTCAGTTCCGTGCGGAAGTCCAATTGGGGGGGCAGCGGCAGGGAGAATTTATGCATACCGAGCTTCAGAAAATTGAAGGTGAATTCACGCAGCGTGCCGCGACCGAATCCGATAACGACGCGAAGCTCCATGCCCTGGCCAGGGCACGCTTTGCCGAGGGCGGATTCGGGCCGCAGTGGAACTATCATTCGATGGTGTTCCTCAAGCGGCAGGTAATCTCGCGGATTCTCTATCAGGACATGCTCTACCGTCAGATCCTCGATGTGCCCGGGGTCATCTGCGAATTTGGGGTGCACTGGGGCGCGACCATGTCGTTGCTCGTCAATCTGCGCGGCATGTATGAGCCGTTCAATCACAGCCGCCGCATCGTCGGCTTCGACACGTTCAGCGGCTTTGTTGGCGTCGACGCCAAGGATGGCGGCTTCTCCAATGCGGGCGATTATTCGACGTCGCAGGGATATGAGGCGCAGCTCGCCGAGCTGCTCTCGCTGCATGAGAGCTTCTCGCCGATCCCGCAGATCCAGAAATATGAGCTGGTGAAGGGCGATGTGAGTGCCACGCTGCCGGACTGGCTGGAGAAGAACCCCCAGGCGGTCGTCTCCATGGCGATATTCGACATGGACGTGTTCAAGCCGACCCGCGACGCGCTCGAGCTGGTGCTGCCACGCCTCACGCGTGGTTCCCTGCTCGTGTTCGACGAGCTCAATTGCCCGCATTTCCCGGGGGAAACGCGAGCACTCGATGAGATCGTCGGGATCGGCAATCTGCGCCTGCGTCGCTTCCCGCATCAGCCCTATTGTGCCTGGGCGGTATGGGGCGAGTGACCCGGCAGCGGCGTGGCGACACGTCCGGCCGAGCTTTTAGTTAGACGAATGCCATAGCAGTCACTATGTCTGTGTTGCGCCCGCCTGGCTGGCGGGCGCTAGTCACGTCACAGAGATTGCTTTGGAACTGCTGCTTCTCCTGACTGCCTTCCTCGCGAGCCTGACCGGCATCGGTCAGGCCGATCGCGGTGGAATCCGGCAGGTCCAGGGCATCGCGGTGGTCCAGGCGGCCCAGTCGGCTCAGGCTGCGGTGCTTCCGGCCCGCCGCGCTGCGCCGGCACCCGCAGTGCCGCTCCTTCGCCCCGAAAAGGCCAGGCCGCTTGCGGCCGTGCAGACCGCGCTTGTCGCGTCGCACCTGCCTTTCGAGCGCCGGCTCGAATGAGCTTTTTTGCGGCCCGCTGAAACGCGGAGCCGCACTTTTCCGTTTCCGCATCCAAACGGGCGCTGGCGCATTGCCTGCGCGCCCGTCCGACCACCTTAAGACATAGACTGGAAAATCCATGCTCGGCGGTTTTGCCAAGACCCTGTTCGGTTCCTCGAACGATCGCTACGTCAAGTCGCTCGACGGTATCGTCAAGAAGATCGCCGGCTTCGAGCCCGCGCTGCAGGCGATGAGCGACGAGGAACTCGCGAACCAGACCGTGAAGTTCCGCGAGCGCCTCGCCAATGGCGAGAAGCTCGACGCGCTGCTCCCCGAAGCTTTCGCCACGGTGCGCGAGGCGGCCAAGCGCGTGCTCGGCCAGCGCCACTATGACGTGCAGATGGTCGGCGGCATCGTGCTCCACCGCGGCGAGATCGCCGAGATGCGCACCGGCGAGGGCAAGACCCTGGTCGCCACGCTCGCCACCTATCTCAACGCGCTGCCGGGCGACGGCGTGCACGTCGTCACCGTCAACGACTATCTCGCTTCGCGTGACGCGGACTGGATGGGGCGCGTCTATCGTTTCCTCGGGCTCACCACCGGCGTGATCATTCCGAACCTGTCGGATCATGAGCGCCGCGAGGCCTATGCCGCGGACATCACCTACGGCACGAACAACGAATTCGGCTTCGACTACCTCCGCGACAACATGAAATATGATCGCGCGTCGATGACGCAGCGCCCTTTCAACTTCGCGATCGTCGATGAAGTCGACTCGATCCTGATCGACGAGGCGCGCACGCCGCTGATCATCTCGGGCCCGACCGACGACAAGTCCGAGCTCTATATGGGCGTGGACGTGGTCGTGAAGCAGCTCGTGCCCGAGGATTACGAGAAGGACGAGAAGCAGCGCACCATCGTGCTGACCGAGGATGGCACCGAGAAGGTCGAGCGCATGCTCGAGGCCGCCGGTCTGCTCCAGGGCGCCAATCTCTATGACTTCGAGAACACCCAGGTCGTCCACCACCTGAACCAGGCGCTGCGCGCGAACGTGATGTTCAAGCGCGACATCGACTATATCGTGAAGGACGACAAGGTCGTCATCATCGACGAGTTCACCGGCCGCATGATGGATGGCCGCCGCTGGTCGGACGGCCTGCACCAGGCGGTGGAAGCCAAGGAAGGCGTCAACATCGAGCCCGAGAACCAGACGCTCGCCTCGATCACCTTCCAGAACTATTTCCGCATGTACCCGAAGCTGGGCGGCATGACCGGCACCGCGGCGACCGAGGCGCCGGAGTTCTTCGACATCTACAAGATGAACGTCGTCACCATCCCGACCAACCTGCCGGTGCAGCGCGTCGACGAGGAGGACGAGTTCTACAAGACGCTCGACGAGAAGTTCGCGGCGATCGCCAAGAAGATCAAGCTGCACTCCGCCAAGGGCCAGCCGGTGCTGGTCGGCACCGTCTCGATCGAGAAGAGCGAGATGCTCTCCGAGTTCCTGGAGAAGGAAGGCGTGGAGCATAGCGTGCTCAACGCCCGCCAGCACGAGCATGAAGCGCATATCGTCGCGCAGGCGGGTCGCCTGGGTGCGGTGACCATCGCCACCAACATGGCCGGCCGCGGTACCGACATCCAGCTGGGCGGCAACCTCGAATTCCGCGTCCATGACGAGCTTTCCGAAATGGAGGAAGGCCCCGCCAAGGAAGCGGCGATCCAGCAGATCAAGGCCGAGATCGATGCCGAGAAGCAGAAGGTGAAGGAAGCCGGCGGCCTGTTCGTGCTCGGTACCGAGCGCCATGAGAGCCGCCGCATCGATAACCAGCTGCGTGGCCGCTCGGGTCGCCAGGGCGATCCGGGCCTGTCGCGCTTCTACCTCAGCCTTGACGACGATCTGCTGCGCATCTTCGGTTCGAACACGCTGTTCGCCAAGATGATGCGCAACAATATCGAGGATGGCGAGGCGATCGGCTCGAAGTGGTTGTCCAAGGCGATCGAGACCGCGCAGCGCAAGGTCGAGGCGCGCAACTACGACATCCGCAAGCAGGTCGTCGAATATGATGACGTGATGAACGACCAGCGCAAGGTGATCTACGAGCAGCGCGCGGACATCATGGATGCCGAGACGGTGGGTGACGTCGTCGCGGACATGCGCGCGGAAACGGTCAACGCCATTGTCGGCGAATATTGCCCGCACGGCTCCTACCCCGAGCAGTGGAAGGTCGAGGAGCTCAAGGAGAAGCTGGTCGGCACCCTCAACGTCGAGGCGCCGGTCGATCAGTGGATCCGCGACGAAGCGCAGATCGAGCCGGAAATGGTCGAGGAGCGCATCCGCACCGCGGCCGACCAGCTGGTCGAAGCCAAGGCGGCCGACCTCGAGCCCGAGACCTGGAGCCAGATCGAGAAGTCGATCCTGCTGCAGAATCTCGACCACCACTGGAAGGAGCATCTCGCGATGCTCGATGCGCTCCGCCAGGTCGTCCATCTGCGTGCCTATGCCCAGAAGACGCCGATCAACGAGTACAAGCACGAAGCGTTCGCGATGTTCGAGCGCATGCTCGGCCAGATCCGCGAGGACGTGACCCGTACGCTCGCCTTTGCCCAGTTCCGCATGGAGCCGGCTCCCGAGCTGCCGCAGCTGCCCGACTTCCTGACCACGCATATCGATCCGCTGACCGGCGACGACGATACCTATGACTATGACGGCGGTGCCGCCGGCCTGGTCACCACGCGGCTGCCGCAGCTGGGGATTCCCCAGCCGTCGCCCGAGGATCTCGGCACCGATCCGGCGCAGTGGGAAGGGCTGGTCAGCCGCAACGCGCCGTGCCCGTGCGGCTCGGGCCGCAAGTACAAGCATTGCCACGGCCAGGTGGCCTGATCCGGTTGGGGCGGACCTTGAGTCCGCCCTCCCAAATCCCGTCATCCCCGCGAAGGCGGGATCCAGAGCCAAGGGCGCATCGCCTGTAACCCTGGATCCCCGCCTGCGCGGGGATAACGATTCCTGGGGACGAGCGGCCTTTCAGATGTCCCCGTTCCCCGGCCTTCGTCGGGGAAGCAGGGTACGAAGTGCGGGACAGGGAGCCGGTTCGATCCTTGCAATGTAGGAGTTCGTCGGCTCGGCTCGGGCAGCCGGTCTCATGGCCGGCGGCTCTTTGATTCCGTTGGAAAAATAGGATCACGCGCGCGCAGGAAAGTTGCGTGATGCGCGGCGACTCCGGGACGTATGTCAGCTTCGGTGCCGCGGAAACCGGCTCTTGGCGTGTACTTCGTGTACTTTCGCGAGTCGTCCTTGCTGCCGGTGTTGGAACGGGCGCGGTTTCAGGCAAAAGAAAAGGGAGGGCTGATCGGCCCCCCCTCTCGAAAGTCCCTCCCGCGCAGGCGGGAGGTTTTTTCGTGCCCGCTTACTTTGCGGTCGGCATCTGGATCGACGGGCCAAGGCGATTGACCACTTCGTGCGCGTCGAAGGCGCGGACATTGTCGGCCGGCTTCGGGCCCTTGCCCATCACCACTTCGGCCATGGCCTCATATTGGGTGACGGTGCGATAGTCCCAGTCGCGATCGCGCCAGAAGGGATCGTCATAGAAGGGATCCCAGCTGCGCCAGCCCCAGCGCGGGCCGCGATAGAAGCGCCACGACGGGCTCCAATAACCCCAGGGACCGCCGCCCCAGCCGGGGCCGCCCCATGCGCCCGGCGTACGGACGACGTCGGTCTTCTTCTCGGTGTCGCGATCCGCGAGCACGAAATAGTCGAAGCCCTGCTGCAGGGTGAGCTCCGCCGCCCGATAGAGCAGGTAGCGCTCGACCGTCTCGCGCGCCGTCAGGCTGTTGCCCGCGAAGCTGACGCGGAAGCGATTGCTTTCGATCTGGGTGTCCGAATAGCCGTTGCGCGCGGCAGTGCCGTTGCCCGTCGCCGGCTGATAGGGGGTCGCGGTCATACAGGCGGACAGCGAGATGCTGCCGGCGAGGATGAGAGCCAGCGCTGCGATCCGGGGGCGCTTGGGAGTTCTCAACATGCTTCTCTCCGAGGGTTAGGTCTGGTCACTGCTATGACGGAACGAACGCGTGCCGACAGGGATGTGTCCGCGACGGAGCGTGCCATAAGTACGATTGACAGCGCCTGAACGGTTACGGGCAACTCACGCGAGTCGTTCGGGAACTTCCATGGCGTCTTCCGCCAGCGTGTCGCGCGGGGCCATCGCCTCCCAGGGGAAGACGAACCAGTCCTTGTCGACCGAACGGTCGATCCGGCGCGAGCGATAATCGACCTGCTGCGACGAGCGGATATTGTCGAGCAGCACGGCGAAGCGGATGCGGCTGGCGATCGCGCCCTCGGTAGCCAGTGCGGCGCGAAGCTCGCCGATCGTCTTGCCGCTGTCGTTGATGTCCTCGACGAACAGCAGCCGGTCGCCGTCGCGCGTCCGCCGGGCGAGCACCGATACCAGTTCCTCGCCGAACTGGGCGATCTTGGTCGAATAGTCGATCGAGACCAGCGGCAGGCCCATGCGGTGCGACAGGAATACCGCCGGCGTCAGCCCGCCGCGGCCGATGCCGACCAGAAGGGTGGGGTTCCAGGCCTCGGCCTCGCCGGCGATGGCGTGGATGCCCGCGACCATCTCCTCGTGTGTGAAATGGGTGAAGACGATGCTCAAGCGTGTTCCTCCGCATAGGCGTCTACCCGGGCGAGATGGGTGGCGACTTCGTCGTCCGAAAGGAACGAGCCCAGGAAAGAGTTGCGCGCCAGCGTCACCAGGTCGCGGCGACTGAGATCGCGGCCCTGCGCGATCGCGCGGTAATTGTCGGCGACATAGCCGCCGAAATAGGCCGGGTCGTCCGAATTGACCGTGGCGCGCAGGCCGAGCTCGAGCATCCGGTCGATCGGATGCACATCGACCGAAGCGACGTTGCACAACTTGACGTTGGACAGCGGGCATACCGTCAGCGTCATCGACGATCGGGCGAGGCGCGCGACCAGCGCGGGATCCTCGAGACTGCGATTGCCATGGTCGAGCCGGTCAACCGCGAGAAGGTCGAGCGCTTCCTCCACATAGGCGGGCGGGCCTTCCTCGCCGGCATGGGCGACGCGCTTGAGGCCCATCGCGGCGGCGGCGGCGAAGACGCGCTCGAACTTGGAGGGCGGATGGCCGACTTCCGAGGAGTCGAGGCCCACGCCGGCGATCCGGTCGATCCAGGGCTGGGCCTGGGTCAGGGTCTTGAAGGCGTCTTCCTCGTCGAGGTGGCGCAGGAAGCAGAGGATCAGCTTCGAGGTGATGCCGAGCCGGCTCTCGGCCTCGTCCATGCCGGCGAGCAGGCCGTTGGCGACTACCCCGAAGGGGATGCCGCGGTGCGTGTGGGTCTGTGGATCGAAGAAGATCTCGGCATGGACCACGCCGTCCTTCGCGACGCGCTCGAAATAGGCGAGGGCGAGGTCGCGGAAATCCTCCTCGGTGCGCAGCACGTCGGCGCCGGCATAATAGATGTCGAGGAAGTCCTGCAGGTTCGAGAACTCATAGGCCGCGCGCACTTCCTCCACCGAGGCGAAGGGGATGGCGACGTTGTTGCGCTGGGCAAAGGCGAACATCTGCTCGGGCTCGAGGCTGCCTTCGATGTGAAGGTGCAGTTCCGCCTTGGGCAGGCCGGCGATGAAAGTGTCGAGGTCTCGCATCGCGGGAACATCGCAGGCGCGCGAGAGAGTCGCAAGGGGAGGGCGCGCCGGTTGCCCTCAGAGGGGATGGGGTGCGGGCAGTCCCTGTTGGCCGGCCCGCCCGGACTCGTCTTCGTCGGGTGGGTCGGCATCCTTGTGATCGTCATTGCTCGAACGTCGCCACGCGCTGGGCGACATGCCGAATTCCGAGCTGAACCACCGAGTGAACGCGGCCGGCGACGTGTAGCCCAGCATCTCGCCGACGGTGGCGAGCGCGTGGACATTGTTGAGCAGGTGGCGGACCACCAGCTCCTTGCGGACCGCGTTCAGCACCGCGCTGAACCCGGTGCCTTCGGCTTCGAGGCGGCGCTGGAGGGTGCGCGGGGAAACGCTGAGATGGCGCGCCACGCTCTCGATCGAGGCGTTGCCCGAGGCGAGCAGGAGGTAGAGCGCCTGGCGGGCGCGGTCCGTCTGGCTCTGTGGCGGGGCCGAAGGGAATTGCGCCTCGAAATAGCTGTTGGCGTATGCGGCAAGGTTGGCGCGGTAGCTCGGATTGCGCGCCCGCAGCGCCTCGCGGCTATAGACGATCCCGTTCACATCGCTCCCGAAGACCACCGGACAGCCCAGTATGCGGTGATGGAATTCCAGCGAGCGGGGGGCGGCATGCATGAAGTGCAGGCAGTCCGGCTTCCACCGTTCGCCGCCGATCTCGGTGAAGGCGCGCGACAGGATCGAGCCTACCGCTTCATGCGCCTGGCGGGGCACGAAGTCGATGTTGCTGATGATCTGGGTCCGCACCAGCGCGCTGTCGCCGGCGAGCTCGAAGTTGAAGGTCAGCAGGTCGCCGAGCAGGTGCTGGTAGCGGACCAGCATGCGGATGGCGTCTTCCAGCGTTTCCTGCTGCTGCAGCACCAGGCTTATGGGGCCGAAGGAGGACAGATCCTGGCGTTCGGCGAGAAGCATCGCGAAATGCGGGCAATTCCCCTCGATGGCCGAGCGTTCGAGGATCGAGGCGATCGCGCCCCTGGGTAGTCTTTCCTCAGGATTGCGAAGTTGTGATGGGCTGACGCCGGTGTCGGCAAGTATGCGATAAGGATCGAGGCCAACGTCCAGGGCGACCGAAACATAGTTCCTCAGTATGGCCGCACGTGCAGACGCCATGCAGGACCCTCCCCATGCCCGGAGTGCATCCGGAACATTGCGAATCCTATGCCTGGTGGCGTGAACTGCCAAGTAGCTGGCGCGAAATGCAAAGCAGTCAGGCGCAGCTTGTCGTATTAATATCGGGGACACCGGTTTCCATGGGCAGGAAACCAGGGGCACGGAGAAAAAAATGGGGTTCGATGGGGTTTCGGCCGCCAGGCGTAACGCTGGCGCCGAAGGTAATGGGCTGCCTGAAGCGCCCGATTCGGTTCGCTTTCCTGCAAATGATTCGCCCCCCGAGCCATGCTCGCCAAGCGATCCTTCCGCACGTGCACGCCTTACCGCGATGAGCGCGATGGCAGCGGCAATGGCGCATGAACTTGCCCAGCCGCTCACCGCGGCCAGCAACTATATGCTGGGCTGCGCCTCGGTCATCCGCCAGCGCATCCACGGGCTGGAGGAACTGCTCGGCTTCATCGAGGACGCCGCGGCCCAGACCGCGCGGGCGTCGGACATCGTGCTGCGGATGCGCACCTTCGTGAAGACGGGTCGCGTCGATGTGCGCCCGGAATGCCTGGTCGAGATGCTCGACGCCGTCAGCGCCCGGCTTTCGTGCCTTGAAGATGTCGAGGTGGTTCGCAGCTTCGATCCGGGATCGACCTGCGTGCTTGCCGATCGCATCCAGATCGAGATGGTGCTCTCCAACCTGTTGCTCAACGCCGCGCAGGCGATGTGGAACAGCCCGGTCCGCAAGATCGAGATCTCGAGCTGGACCGAAGGCGAGCGCGTCCGCATCCGCGTGGCGGACACGGGGCCTGGTATTCCCGTCGGCGTGCAGGAGCATCTGTTCGAGCCGATGGTCAGCACCAAGGTGGACGGCACCGGCCTCGGCCTCGCCATCTCGCAGACGATCGTCGACGCCCATGACGGCACGCTGACCATCGAACCTGCCGAGCCGGGGGAGGGCGCCGTGTTCGTTCTCGCCCTGCCGCGTGGACCCGAGTTCATCTGAGTTACCCCCCGAGAGGCCCATCCCCCCACCGGGCCTCTGAAGCCCCGCCCGTCCCCTCACGGGCGGGGCTTTTTCGTTGGAATCGGGAAACGATCTCGGGCGCGTGGAAACGCGAAGAGCCGCATGCGCGATTGCGCTGCGGTGCTGAATGTCTTTGTTTCTGAAGGGTTTGTGGTGGCTCCCTGAGTAGGATTCGAACCTACGGCCGCTCGATTAACAGTCGAGAGCTCTACCGCTGAGCTATCAGGGATCACCATCTTTCCGCGCGGTGAACCGCGGCGGAGGCGGCCCTATGCAGCGGGTTTTCGAGGATTGCAAGGGGTCAGGCGACGAATTGTTCCATCGTAATGCGATCATCGAGCGCATGCTCGGGATCGAAGAGCAAGGTGAGGTCGCGGTGGTGGTCGATTTCGATATCGACGCGGGCCACATCGCGCACTTCGCGCTGGTCCGCGACCGCGCTGACCGGGCGCTTGTCGGCCTCCAGCACGCGAATCGTGATTCGCGCCTTGTCGGGCAGGATGGCCCCGCGCCAGCGCCGGGGACGGAAGGGGCTGATCGGCGTCATCGCCAGCATGCCCGAGCCCAGCGGCAGGATCGGTCCCTGGACCGAGAGGTTGTACGCGGTCGAGCCCGCAGGCGTGGCGATCAGCATGCCGTCGCACACCAGCTCGGGCAGCACCACGCGATCGTTGACCGTGACCTCGAGCTTCGCCGTCTGGCGCGTCTCGCGCAGGAACGAGACTTCGTTGATCGCCGGCAGCTCGAATCGCTCACCTGTGGTGTTGACCGCGTGCATCTTGAGCGGGCTGACCTTGAACGGCTTGGCGCGGGCCAGCCGCTCGTCCAGCCCTTCACGGCGCCAGTCGTTCATCAGGAAGCCGACCGTGCCGAGGTTCATGCCGAACACCGGCAGGTTGCGGCGGCCTTCGAGCAGGGTGTGGAGGGTCTGGAGCATGAAGCCGTCGCCACCCAGGGCGACGATCGATTCGGCCTGGTCCAGCGGCACCCATTCATAGGCCTCGCGCAACTCGTCCGCGGCGAGCTGGGCGGGTTCGGTGGGGGAAGCGAAAAGCGCGCGCAACTGGCTCATCCGCCGGTGACACTCATGTGGCGACGCGTGGCCGGAGCAGCCCCGGCGGCGATGCGGAAATCATGCCGGGCAGGCTTTCGGCGAAGCGAATCATCTATCGCCGCGTCCAGGGCGAGGGATTCGGAACTGCGGAGGGCGGCTTTCAAATCCACGCCTTCATCGTGGCCCAGGCACATATAGAGCTTTCCGTCGGTGGCGAGGCGGACGCGGTTGCAGCCGTCGCAGAAATTGGCGGTGAGCGGGGTGATCAGGCCCAGCCGCGTGTCCGAGCCCGCGACGCGCCAATAGCGCGCGGGGCCGCCGGTGCGATGCGTATCGGGCACGAGATCGAAGCGATCGCGCAGATCGGCGAGCACCCCGCCCAGCGGCAGGAAGCGATCCACCCGATCCTCGTCGATCTGGCCGAGCGGCATCGTCTCGATCAGGGTGAGGTCCATGCCGCGCTCGACCGCCCAGGCGAGCATCGGCGCGACCTCGCCCTCGTTCAGCCCCTTGAGCGCGACCATGTTGAGCTTGACCGCAAGCCCGGCATCCTGCGCCGCGGCAATGCCCGCCAATACCTTCGCCACGTCCCCATGCCGGGTGACATGGCGGAAAACCGCGGGATCCCGGCTGTCGAGACTCACATTGACCCGGCGCACCCCGGCATCGCGCAGCGCCGCAGCATGCTCCGCCAGCCGCGTGCCGTTCGTCGTCAGCGTGACTTCGTCCAGCCCCTGGCCGAGATGCCGCCCGACGCGGCGGACCAGCTCGATCGTGTCGCTGCGCACCAGCGGCTCGCCGCCGGTCAGCCGGATCTTGCGCACGCCGCGGGCAATGAAGCGATCGGCGATCAGCGCCAGCTCATCGAGGCTCAGCAATTCACTGCGGGGCAGGAAGCGCATGTCCTCCGACATGCAGTAGCGGCAACGCAGATCGCAGCGATCCGTCACCGAAATCCGCAAATACTGGATCGCGCGGCCATGGGCATCGATCAAGGCGGACGCGGCTGCCATGTAAAGGCAGGTAAGCATGAAGATAGCGGTGGGCAAGCGTTCGCGTTATCGAGGGCGGAATGTCTGAAGATTTCACAGTCATCGAAGGCGCCAATGCAGACGCTGCACCGGTGTTCGTCCTCAGCTTCCGCCAGCGCGACGAAGTCGCGGCGGCAGCGGCGGGAGGCGGCTGGCGGGTCGTGGCGGCCCGGCGATCGGACGCGCTGGAGCGCCGCTTCCTGGGCAGCGGCGCCGCCGTCGCGGTGATCGACGCGCGCGGCGCGCTTTCCGAGGGGCTCGACGCCGCGAAGGTCCTGGGCCCGACGATCGAGGCGCATGGCGCGGCGATGCTGATCCTCGTGTCGCAGAGCGACACGGTGCACATGCGCTATTTCTTCGACGCCGGCGCGACGCATTTCCTGTCGAGCCCAATGTCCTCGGCGGCGATGGCGCATGCGATCCGCTTCGCCCAGCGCCATGTCGAGCGGCTCTCGGGCTGGCATGGCCAGGAAAAGGGGCCGGCCGAGCCGCTCGGCTGGCGCTTCGATCCGGGCATGCGCTCGCTCCAGGTGACGCCGGCGCTGGCGAGCCTGCTCGGCCTGCCCGAGGCACCGGGCACCCGCAGCTTCTTCGCCAAGCTCGATCTTGCCGACCGGGTGCTGGCACGCAGCGCGCTGCGCCGCCTCAATGCCGAGACCCCGTCCACCGCGTTCGCGCACGACCTGGCCGGCGTCGGGCGGGTGGTGCAGCACCTGCAATATGACGCGCAGACCAACCGGCTGCACGCGCTGGTCGAGGCGCTGGGCGTGGCGCCCGATGCCAATGCGGCGGTGCGCGACGCGCTGACCGGCGCGCGCGACGGGCCCAGTGCCCGCCGCTGGATCGACCGCCGGCTGGCCGAGGGCGGCAAGGTGGGCATCGTGCTGATCGGGCTGACGCGGTTCGAGACGGTCAACACCGCCTATGGCCGCACCGTGGGCGACGAGCTGCTGCGCAGCGTCTCGCGCCGGGTGGGCGAAGTGGCGCGCGAGGCGCTCGGCAAGGGCGCGATCGTCGCGCGGATCGGCGGTTCGGAATTCCTGGTCGCCAGCGACGATGCGGATGCCGCGCGGATCGGCACCGCGGCGGCGCGGCTGGAGGATGCGCTGGCCCGGCCCTTCGTCGCGGGCGGCGACATCGCCCCGCTGGGGGCGCGGCTGGTGACCGGGGCGAGCCAGGCGGGAGACACCGCCGCCGCGATGCTGCGCCGGGCGAGCGAGGCACTGCTCGGCGACGTGCCGCTGGAAAAGGGGGCACCTCCGGTCGACGTGCTGGTCGACAGCCTGCACCGGGCGCTGGAGCGCAGCGAGATCGGCGTGCTGTTCCAGCCCCAGGTGGCGATCGCGACCGGGCAGATCATCGGCGTGGAGGCGCTGGCGCGCTGGAACCACCCGGAATTCGGCGAGCTTGGCGCGGAGACCCTGTTCGCGACCGCGGAGCGTGCCGGGCTCGACGCGACCCTGTCCGACCATGTCCAGCGCCGGGCGCTGGCGGCGGCGGCCAACTGGCCGATGTCGCTGAGCAAGCTGCGGCTGTCGATCAACGTCACTGCCGGGGATGTCGCGCGATCGGGGTTCCTCGATGCGCTGCTCGGGCGGATCGATGCGAGCAACTTCCCGCGCAACCGGCTGACGGTGGAGATCACCGAGAGCGGAATCATGTCCGACCTGGGGGAGGCGGCGCGGCTGCTCACCATGCTGCGCGCGGCGGGATGCCGGGTGGCGATCGACGATTTCGGCACGGGCTATTCGAGCCTGGCCTATCTCAAGGCGCTGCCGCTCGACTATCTGAAGATCGACCGCAAGCTGAGCCAGGACATCACGGGATCGGCGCGTGACCGGGTGGTCGTGCGCGGGGTGATCGACATGGCGCGCTCGCTGGGGCTGTCGGTGGTCGCCGAGGGCGTGGAGACGGCCGAGCAGCTCGACCTGCTCGCCAAGGAAGGCTGCCAGTATTTCCAGGGCTATCTGTGCGCCGGTCCGGTGGACGTGCCGGCGCTGGCCCAGCTGGTGAGCCGGGCATGAGCGATCCGCGCGAGATGAGCGGCGTCTGGTATGGCCGCTATGCCAGCACCGGAGGCGACCAGGACAATGGCTTCATCGCCGTGCTCGAGGAAGCGGGCGGAGTGTTCTCCGGATCGATCAGCGAGCCGGACGGGCAGGGCGGCATCCGCAACGCATCGGTTGCCGGGCGGCGGAGCAGCGGGCTGATCCAGTTCGTGAAGCAATATCGCGGCCGGTGGCACCATGCGGTGTTCTACGAGGGCCAGATCGACGATCAGGGCACCGAGGCGAATGGGCGCTGGCGGCTCGACGAAGGCACCACCGGCGGATTCAGCATGGAGCGGGAGAAATTCTCGGTCGAGGAGCTGGAGGCCGAGGAAGAGGAAGTGCTGGAGATCCGATAGGGGGCTCTGCTGTCCATTGCCCATCCTTGCGAATTCTTGTCGTCATCGCCGCGCAGGCGGGGATCCATTCTGGCTGGCCGGGGTGGGACTCATTGCCTTCAGCGACAATGGATCCCCGCCTTCGCGGGGATGGCGGAGGGGGCACTGCCGGAAGACGGAATGGCGGAAGAGAGGAAATGACGAGCGGGGCGTGAGGGGAACGGCTTGGGAGATGGCGGAAAGGGGAGGCCGGTCCATCGGGATCGGCGGCGCGATTTATCCCTCCGGGTCCGCGCCGCGGCCTTCGGTTACGCGGTTGAGGGTGACGCCGGCATAGCGCGCCAGGCTGGCGAGCAGGGCGTTGGTCGCCGGATCGGCGGCGCCTGCGTCCTTCCAATAGGCGCCCATCGCCATGCTCGGGCCCATCAGCCCGATCGGATACATCGACATGCTGCGCACGAAGGTGGGGCGATAGGCGTCCACCGGCACCCGATCATCCTCGTAGATGTCGGGAATGTGGATCGGGCGTGCCTCGAGGATGGCGAGGCCCGAGATGCAATTCTCGATCGGGAAATCCGAGCCTGCCCAGAGCGGGGACATCGCGTCTTCGGCGATATAGGCCACACGATTGCCCGTGCGACGGATCACGGTGACCCCGTCGCATCGCGCAATGGTGCGCGCGCAATCCCGCAGCACAGTGACCAGCTCGTCAATGGAGCTTGCATGCGACAGCCGGGCCATCGCTTCGGTCAGCAGTCGACGTTGCTCGAAACCGTCCGGCTCCCTCAAGCCAAGCTCCTCGCGAGCGGCCCCGTTCAGGGGCGCGCCTGATTCAATCACATCCGTCACGGCCAGATACGCAGCCTTATGATTATCGGTTCAACACGAGATCTGCCGAAACGGGTCGGCTTCAAAACAAAGAAGCCGCACCGGGGCCAAACCTCCCCCGAGGTTCGGCCCTGACGCCGAGCGACAGAATCTCATCCTGCATCCTGAACGCAGTTGCAGCATGCGCAATTACGCAAAAATACAGGTCGATTTGCCCTGTCTCAGTTCGGGGCGCGCAGGGCGGAGACCGCCGCTGCCGGCAGGTTGCGCACCACGCCGCTGACGATCGGGTGGCGACCGTTCGCGCGTGCGGGAGCGGCTGCGGCATCCGTGCGGAAGGCGCTGGTGAGCTCGGCCAGGGTTTCGGCTTCCTGCTCGAGCGTGCGGGTGGCGGCGGAGGTTTCCTCGACCATCGCGGCGTTCTGCTGCGTGCCCCGGTCCATCGCGCCGATCGCGGTGCTGACTTCGCCGATCGCGACCGCCTGCGCCTTGTTGTCCTGCGCCATGGTGCCGAGCAGGGCGTGGACTTCGCCGACATCGCTGGAGATGTTGGCGAGCGCGCCATCGACCTTCATCACCGCATCCACCGCGGTAACCACTTCGGCCTGGGTCGTGGTGAGCTGGTCGCGGGCGCGGCCGGCTTCTTCCTCGGCGCGCATCGCGAGCGCGCTGACCAGGTCGGCGACCACGGCGAAGCCGCGGCCCGCCTCGCCGGCGCGGCCGGCTTCGACGGCGGCGTTCATCGCGAGGACGCGGGTCTGGAAGGCGATCTTGTCGAGACCCTCGATCACCGTGTCGATGCCCTTGGCGCTTTCCGAAACGCGGTTCATCGCCTCGACCGCCTGATGGGCGACGCTGCGGCCGTCATCGACGGTGGCGATCGCCTGGTCGGCGCGGGCGACGGTGGACTGGGCGGCGCGGGCGGTGTTGCTCGAGCGGCTGTCCATCTGCGAGACGGCGGCGTTGGTCTCCTCGAGGCTGGCGGCATTGGCCTGGGTGCGGCGGGCGAGGTCGTCCGACGCCTGGGCGATCTCGTGGATCGTGCCGTTGATCCGCTGCGAGCCGGCGGTGACCGCGCGGATCATGTCCTGCATCTTGGCGAGCGTGTGGTTGTAGCTGCGCTCGAGCGAGGCATAGGTGGCGGGCATGTTGGCGAGCTGGCGGGTGAGGTCGCCATCGGCGAGCGCGGCCAGCGCCTCGTCGAGCGCCTGCACGGCCTTTTCGCGGGCGACCTGCTCTTCCTCGAGATAGATCGAGATGGAGAGCTCCATGTCGAGCAGGGCGGCCTTGCTCAGCGCGGCGGGCAGGGCGGCGGCGGCGCGGGGGCGGAAGGCATTGACGAGGCGGCGCCACAGCGGGGTGCGCGCCATCGTGGCTTCGATCAGGTGCTCCAGCACCAGCGCATAGCCGCCGACATACCAGCGCGGCTCGAGCCCGATGCGCGAATGGGTGGCGCCGATGCGGCGGACGCTCTGATAATATTGCTCGTCGAAATTGCCGTCCATGATACGGCCCCAGTGCTTTTCCTGGGCCGACTGGGCGCCGCGCATGTGATCGGCGTTCGAGAAGAAGCGCGCGGTCTCCGGGGTGGCGCGGACACGGGCGTAGAAACGATCAAGGGCCTTGCCGATTACCGAGCGGATCAGCGTGCTGTTGGCGGAAAGCGTGGCACGCTGCGCGGGTCCCATCTCCATGTACGCGAGACGGGACGAGAGATGATCGGTCACTTCGAGGATTCTCCTTGGGATGCCCCCCTATTCTAGGAGAGCGAACCCAAGGGCGGTGCCGCCGCGCGCAGGATATTGATCCGGATCAAAAATTCAGCCGGCGGCCTTGGCGAGTCCGCGCGAGAGCTGGAGCGCGCCGTTGAGCCGGGCCTGGGGCGTGGCCCAGGCGCGGTTGATGACCAGCTTCATGTCCGGGCGCAGCTTCGCGGTGCCTTCCAGCTTGTCGACATAGGCGAGCAGGCCCTCGACGTTCGGGAACTTGTCGTCGTGGAAGCTGACCAGCGCGCCCTTGGGGCCGACATCGATCTTGGCGATGCAGGCCTTCTTGGCGTTGAGCTTGGTCTCGATCAGGGTGATCAGGTTCTCGGTCGCCTCGGGCAGCTTGCCGAAGCGGTCGATCAGCTCGGCGGCGAAGGCCTCGATGCCGGCGCGGTCCTCGACGTCGTTGAGGCGGCGATAGAGGCCCATGCGCAGGTCGAGGTCGGGGACATAGTCCTCCGGGATCATGATCGGCGCGTCGACGGTGATCTGGGGCGACAGGTCGCGCGGGCGCTCGTCGCGCAGGCCGCCGGCCTTGGCGTCCATGATCGCTTCCTCGAGCATCGACTGGTAGAGCTCGTAGCCGACTTCCTTGATATGGCCGGACTGCTCGTCGCCGAGCAGATTGCCGGCACCGCGGATGTCGAGGTCGTGCGACGCGAGCTGGAAACCGGCGCCCAGGCTCTCCAGGTCGGAGAGGACCTTGAGGCGCTTCTCCGCCGCCTCGGTCATCAGCCGCTGGGCGGGGGTGGTCATGTACGCATAGGCGCGGGTCTTGGAGCGCCCGACGCGGCCGCGCAGCTGGTAGAGCTGGGCGAGGCCGAACTTGTCGGCGCGGTTGATGATGAGGGTGTTGGCCGAGGGGATGTCGATGCCGGACTCGATGATCGTGGTCGAGACGAGCAGGTCGTATTTGCGGTCGTAGAAGGCGGACATGCGCTCCTCGACCTCGGTCGGCGTCATCTGGCCGTGGGCGACGACATAGGAGATCTCGGGGACGTCGTTGCGCAGGAACTCCTCGATCTCGGGCAGGTCGGAGATGCGCGGGGTGACGAAATAGGCCTGGCCGCCGCGATAATGCTCGCGGAGCAGCGCCTCGCGCAGGACCACCGGGTCCCAGGGCATGACATAGGTGCGCACCGCGAGGCGATCGACCGGCGGGGTCTGGATCACCGACAGCTCGCGCAGGCCGGACATCGCCATCTGCAGGGTGCGCGGGATCGGGGTGGCGGTGAGGGTGAGGACATGGACGTCCGCCTTCATAGCCTTCAGCCGCTCCTTGTGGGTGACGCCGAAGCGCTGCTCCTCGTCGACGATGACCAGGCCGAGCCGCTTGAACTCGACATTCTTGGCGAGCACTGCGTGGGTGCCGACGACGATGTCGATCGTGCCGTCCGCCGCGCCGTCCTTGGTCGCCTTCATCTCGTTTGCGCCGACCAGGCGCGAGAGGCGGCCGACCTTGATCGGGAAGCCCTCGAAACGCTGGGTGAAGTTGTTGAAGTGCTGGCGGGCGAGCAACGTGGTCGGGCAGACCACCGCGACCTGCATCCCGGCCATTGCCGCGACGAAGGCGGCGCGCAGCGCGACCTCGGTCTTGCCGAAGCCGACATCGCCGACGATGAGCCGGTCCATCGGGCGGCCGGCCGCGAGATCCTCGAGCACGTCGCCGATCGCGCGGTCCTGGTCGTCGGTCTCCTCATAGGGGAAGCGGTCGACGAATGCGGGGTAGCCGCCGGCATCGGGCTCGGCGACTTCGGCGGGGCGGGTGGCGCGCTTGGCCGCGGTGGCGATGAGCTCGCCCGCGATCTCGCGGATCCGCTCCTTCATCCGGCTCTTGCGCCGTTGCCACGCCTCGCCGCCCAGCTTGTCGAGCGTCGCGCCCTCTTCGCCCGCGCCGTAGCGGCTCAGGACCTCGAGATTCTCGACCGGGACGTAAAGCTTGTCGCCGCCGGCATAGGTGAGCGCGACGCAGTCGTGCGGCGCCTTCTGCACCGGGATCTGGGTGAGCCCCTCATAGCGGCCAATGCCGTGATCGACGTGCACGACCAGGTCGCCCGGCGAGAGCGTCGCCAGCTCGTTGAGGAACGCGTCGGTCGACTTGCGGCGCTTCGAGCGGCGGACGAGACGGTCGCCGAGCATATCCTGCTCGGTCAGTACCGACACGTCGGGCGCGGCGAAGCCGTGATCGAGCGGCAGCACGATCATTGCGACGGCGCTGTCGGCGATGCCCATCGCCTCATGCCAGCTGTCCGCCTTGCGCGCGGTCTTAAGCCCGTGATCGGCGAGCAGCCCGGTCAGGCGCTCGCGGGCGCCGCCCGAATAGCTGGCGAGGATCGGCTTCCTGCCCGCCTTGCGCAGCTTGGCGATGTGCTCGACCACCGCCTCATAGACATTGGTGCCGGCGGCGCGTTCGGGCGCGAAATCGCGCGGGCCATCGACGTTGAAGTCGAGGACGGTAGCGCTTTCGGGCTCGTGGAAGGGCGTGGCGGTGTGCGCCGGCCAGTCGGCAAGGCGCTTCTCCCATTCGCTGGCGACCAGGTAGAGCGCATCGGCTGCGAGCGGGCGATAGCTGCCCGGGTCGGCCGACTGGGCGCGGACGCGGTTCGACTGATAGTCGGCGATCGCTTCGAACCGGGCTTCGGCGGCGCCGGCATCGCCCGCGTCGCGGATCAGGATCGCATCGTCGGGGAGATGCTCGAACAGGGTCTCTAGGCGATCCTCGAACAGCGGCAGCCAATGCTCCATGCCGGCGAGGCGGCGGCCGTCGCTGATCGCCTGGTAGAGCGGATCGCCGGTGGCGGTGGCGCCGAACTTTTCGCGGTACCGGGTGCGGAAGCGCTTGACCGATTCCTCGTCGAGCAGGGCTTCGGATGCGGGCAGCAGGGTGAAGCCATCGACCCGCCCGGTGGTGCGCTGGTCCGACGGATCGAAGGTGCGGACGCTCTCGATCTCGTCGCCGAAGAAATCGAGGCGGAGTGCCTGTTCGGCGCCCGAGGGGAAGAGATCGACCAGGCCGCCGCGCACCGCGAACTCGCCGGAATCGTTCACCGTGTCGACGCGGACATAGCCGTTCGCCTGGAGCAGTACCGCGAGCTTGTCCAAGCCGATGCGCTCGCCGGGGGCGAGGCGGGCGACGAGCTGGCGGATGCGGAAGGGCGTGAGCGTGCGCTGGGTGACGGCGTTGACGGTGGTGACGAGCAGGCGCGGCTTGTCGCTCTTGCTCTGCAGCGCGTGAAGCGTGGCGAGGCGTTCGGCCATGACGCGCAGCGTTGGGCTGGCGCGGTCATAGGGAAGACAATCCCAGGCGGGGAAGCTCAGGACCTCAAGCTCGGGCGCGAAATAGGGCGCGGTGCCGGCCACGGCGCGCATCGCGGATTCGTCGGGCGCAACGAACACGGCCATCCGCCCGGTGCGCGCCAGATCGGCCAGCATCCAGGGAAGGAAGCCGGCGGGAGCGCCCGAGAGAGTGAGGGGCTTTTGCGCGGAGAGGATGGTCTTGAGGTCGGGCATCTTGGCTCTTGGTTCGTCATCCCGGCGAAAGCCGGGATCTCAGGCGAAGGCGCGGGGAAGGAGCCGCACGAGATCCCGGCTTTTCGCCGGGATGACGGCTACTCGCTGATCGGCACGTAGTTCAGTTCCTTGAGCGCGGTCATCAACGTGCCGGCGAAGCGTTCGGGGGCAGGCTCGACGCCCATCGCCCAGGCCATGATGTCGACGTCCTGCTCCTCGAGCAGTTCCTCGAACAGGTCCATCTCGGCATCGCTCCAGCTGGCGCCATGCTTGTCGAAAAAGCCGCCGATCAGCAGGTCGGCTTCCTTCACGCCGCGGTGCCATGCGCGGAAGTGCAGGCGCTTGAGACGGATTTCGCGGTCCATGCGGGTCCTCAACGGCAAATGGCCGGCAGCGCGAAACGGCGCAGTCGGCGAGGGGAATAGGGATGTGCAGATAGGTCGGTGGGGGGCGAAACGCCAGTCCACAACTTAATCGCGCCATTATCGGGCGATTGCAGCCCGATTGGCCGGCGATCTTCCTATGATGGGGGATACATTGGGTAGGGGTAGTTCCAAATGCGTTTCGTGATGCTGAAGTCGATCAATGGCGATCCGATCCTCGTGAACATCGCCGAGGTTCGTACCGTGGCGACGATCAACATGGCGGGCGACGATGTGGGCGTACTCTCGTTCGACGGCGCGCATGAAGTGGTGGTCGGATCGACCGTCAACGAAGTCCATGCCGCGATCGAGGCGGCCGGCCAGGCGATCGCGCCGGCGCGCAACGCGGCGTGAGGCGCTAGATTTTCCATTTCGGTTGCCCGGCGAAGGCCGGGGACCAGCTCTGGATTTAAGGCTGGCCATAGAGCCTGCACGAGTCTTCGGAATTGCTCCCGTCATCCCCGCGAAGGCGGGGATCCATTGCCATTGCGGGCAATGGGACTGACTTCGGGCAGCCAGAATGGATTCCCGCCTTCGCGGGGATGACGATAAGAACATGCGTTCCCGACCCAGGTTCGGGCTTTGCATCCCGAATGCCCGGCTGGCTCATATCGCCCCCTAGCGGCGCGCCGTTGCAGCGATTAGGTCGGGGCCAATGCGGCCCGACATTCTCAATCCGCTTTTCGCCGAAGTCACGGCGCTGAAGGGCATTGGCGCCGCGCTCGCCAAGCCGCTGGAGCGGCTCGGGCTGGCGCGGGTGGTCGATGTCGCCTTCCATCTGCCGACCGGTTTCATCGACCGTATCCCGCGCGACGAGCTGATGGCGTCCGATGTCGGCCGGATCATCGCGATCGAGCTGACCGCAGCCAATTATCGCTTCGGCAGCAGCCCGCGCTCGCCCGCCCGGGTGCAGGCGGTCGACACGCATGGCAATTTCGTCAGCCTGGTCTTTTTCGGCGGCAATTCGGGCTGGGCGAAGAAGCTGCTGCCGCTCAACGAGAAGCGCTGGGTGTCCGGCCGGCTCGACCAATATGGCCAGGAATTGCAGATCGTGCACCCCGAGGTCGTCGTGCCCGAAGAGGCCGAGGGCGGCGGGCGCGAGGCGGTCTATCCCTGTTCGGAAGGCATCACCTCGAAGCGTATCGCGGCGATGGCCGCCCAGGCGATCGAGCGCGCGCCCGACCTGCCCGAATGGATCGAGCCGAGCCTGAAGGAGCGGCACCAATGGCCGGGCTGGAAGGAAGCGCTGACCCGCATCCATGCCGATCCGGCCGACGCCAAGGCGCGCGAGCGGCTCGCCTATGACGAGGTGTTCGCCAACCAGCTCGCATTGATGCTGGTGCGCGGCGAGGCACGAGCCAAGCGCGGGCGCTCGCTGCAGGGGGACGGGCGGCTGCGCGACAGGCTCCAGCTGCCGTACACGCCGACCGGCGCCCAATCGCGGACGATCCGCGAGATCGAGGGCGACATGGCGCAGAGCCAGCCGATGCTTCGCCTGCTCCAGGGCGATGTCGGCGCGGGCAAGACGCTGGTCGCGACGATGGCGCTGCTGATCGCCGCCGAGGCGGGGGCGCAGGGCGCGATGCTGGCGCCGACCGAGATCCTGGCGCGGCAGCATTACGAGAATCTGTCGCGGATGCTCGCCGGGCTCGATGTGCGGATCGCGATCCTGACCGGGCGCGACAAGGGCAAGGCGCGCGAGGCGACGCTGATGGGGCTCGCCGCGGGCGAGATCGACATCCTGGTCGGCACCCATGCGATCTTCCAGCAGGGCGTGACGTATCGCGACCTGGGGCTGGTGGTGGTGGACGAGCAGCACCGCTTCGGTGTGGCCGAGCGGCTGATGCTCCAGGCCAAGGCGCAGGTGCCGCCCCATCTGCTGGTGATGACCGCGACGCCGATCCCGCGCACGCTGCAGCTCGCTTCGCATGGCGAGATGGATGTGAGCCGGCTCGACGAGATGCCGCCGGGCCGCCAGCCGATCCAGACCACGGTGATCGCCGAGGACAAATTGGACGCGGTCGTTGCCGGGCTGGGGCGGCACCTGGAGGCGGGCAAGCAGGCCTATTGGGTGTGCCCGCTGGTCGAGGAAAGCGAGAAGACCGATCTCGCCGCGGCCGAGCATCGCGCGGCGACGCTCACCGCCAAGTTCGGCGCCAAGGTCGGGCTGGTCCACGGCCGGATGAAGGGACCGGAGAAGGACGCGGTGATGGCGCGCTTCGCCAGCGGCGAGCTGGGCGTGCTGGTCGCGACGACGGTGATCGAGGTCGGCGTGGACGTCCCCAATGCGACGCTGATCGTGATCGAGGCGGCGGACCGGTTCGGCCTCGCCCAGCTCCACCAGCTGCGCGGACGCGTCGGGCGGGGCGGGGGGCAGTCGCACTGCATCCTGCTGCGCGGCGACAAGCTCAGCGAGACGTCGCGGGCGAGATTGGCGCTGATGCGCGACACCACCGACGGCTTCCTGATCGCCGAGCGCGACCTCGAACTGCGCGGCGCGGGCGAGATCCTCGGCACGCGCCAGTCGGGCGAGCAGACCTTTCGGCTGGCGACGCCGGAGAGCCTGGCGACCTTGATCGCGGCAGCGAATGGCGATGCGCGGCTGCTGGAGGACCAGGACCGGGCGCTACGATCGCCGCGCGGGGAGGCGGCGAGGGTGGCGCTGTACCTGTTCGAGCGGGATGCTGCGGTGAGCCTGTTGCGGGCGGGGTAAATTCTCCCCTCCCTGGAAGGAAGGGGAATGGGAACCTACTTCGCTTTCACCATCACCGAGATCAGCTCGTAATAGCTGGCGAGGTCGATCGCGCGCTCGAACTGGCAGCCAATGCGGCCGCCCAGCGCCCAGCGGACTTCCGCCACCACCGTGCCGGCATGCGGCAGGACCACGCGGATGCGGTCGCCGGTCTGGAACTCGTCTTCGCAGCGCGCCATCAGGCCGTGCGGCGAGATGTTGACGATGATGAAATTCAGCTGCTTCGCGTCGGGACCGAACGCGCGCGCGCGGTAGTAGACGTCTTCGCGTCCTTCCCGCCGGGGCTCCGAATAAGCCAGGTTCGATCCAAAACTCACGCCACGCCTCACAAAACGCTTGAGGTACGGTTGCGGTGATACTGTTACCGCGTGAATCTCATTGCAACGAAGCTGCTTAACACCGACTTATCGGAGCATCCGGAAGGTTACGCAGGTACGAGCAGGCCGTGCTTCTTCTTGCCGAAGCTGAGCTTGACCTGGCTCGTCACCGGGATGTCATAGGCCGGGTCGCTTACCACCTGGTCGTCTACGCGGATCGCGCCCTCGGCGATCTTGCGGCGGGCCTCGCCCTTGGAGGCGCAGAGCTCGAGCGCGATCAGGGCGTCGACCACGTTGATGCCGGTACCCTCGACCGCGAAGGTCGGGAGCGAACCGCCGGCCGAGCCTTCCTCGAACACCTTGCGGGCGGTCTCGGCGGCTTCATCGGCTGCGGCGCGGCCGCGGCACATGGCGGTGGCTTCGTTGGCGAGGACCTTCTTGGCTTCGTTGATGCCGGCGCCCTCAAGTGCCTCGAGGCGGGCGATCTCTTCGAGCGGCAGGTCGGTGAACAGGCGCAGGAAGCGGCCGACGTCGCGGTCGTCGGTGTTGCGCCAGAACTGCCAGTAATCGAACGCCGAGAGCTGGTCGTCGTTGAGCCAGACGGCGCCCGACATGGTCTTGCCCATCTTGCCGCCGTCCGCCGTGGTGATCAGCGGGGTGGTGACGCCGTAGACCTCGGTGCCATCGACGCGGCGGGCGAGTTCGATGCCGTTGACGATGTTGCCCCACTGGTCCGACCCGCCCATCTGCAGGCGGCACGCGGCGCGGCGCGACAGTTCCAGGAAGTCATAGCCCTGGAGGATCATGTAGTTGAACTCGAGGAACGACAGCGACTGCTCGCGGTCGAGGCGCAGCTTGACCGAGTCGAAGCTGAGCATGCGGTTGACCGAGAAATGCCGGCCGATATCGCGCAGGAACGGGATGTATTCGAGCTTGTCGAGCCACTCGGCATTGTCGACCATCACTGCGTCGGTGGGGCCGTCGCCGAAGGTGAGGAATTTCTCGAACACGGTCTTGATCGAGGCGACGTTCTGCTGGATCACCTCGTCGGTCATCAGCTTGCGCGCCTCGTCCTTGAACGAGGGATCGCCGATCTTGCCGGTGCCGCCGCCCATCAGCACGATCGGCTTGTGGCCGGCCTGCTGGAGGCGGCGCAGCAGCATGATCTGGACGAGGCTGCCGACGTGCAGCGACGGCGCGGTCGGGTCGAAGCCGATATAGCCGGGGACGATCTGCTTCGTCGCAAGGGCGTCGAGCGCCTCCGGGTCGGTGACCTGGTGGATATAGCCACGTTCGGAGAGCAGGCGGAGCAGATCGGACTTGAATTCGGTCATAATGCGGGCCGCATAGCCGAGCCGAGCGGCCCTGTCATGCCTTGGACGTATCGCAGTCCTTGTTGCCGGCATACGCGCTGAGAATTGCGGCGAGCAGGCCGGGGAAGCGGGCGTCGACTTCGCCGCAGCGCGTCGTGTTGCGCATCTCGACGCCCTGGCGCTCCGAATGGATCAGCCCGGCGTCGCGCAGCACCTTGAAATGCTGGGACAGCGAGGACTTGGGGATGTCGCGATCGCCGACCCTGGCGAAGGTCGAGCAGCCCTGGACGCACCCCTGGCCGGCGACCTGGGCGAAGATCGCCGCGCGCGTGGGATCGGACAGCGCGTGGAGGATCGCCTCCACCGACACGTCTTCGATCGAAGGGTGAAACAGGGGTCGCATGAATTCTATCTAGGGGCTCTTGAAGCTTGGTTCAACAGTTCCGAAATCCTGAACTATGGGAGTATGGGGCCATATCGGCGACCGGCCCATGGAGAATTTCAGTCATGTCGAAGCTCGCAGACAAGGTCGCGATCGTTACCGGAGCATCCAAGGGCATCGGTGCCGGCATCGCCAAGTCGCTGGCGGCGGAAGGCGCCGCCGTGGTGGTCAACTATGCGTCGAGCAAGGCCGGCGCCGATGCGGTGGTGCGCGACATCACCGATGCCGGCGGCAAGGCGATCGCCGTGCAGGCCGATGTCGCCAGGGCCGACCAGGCGCAGGCGCTGGTCGATGCTGCGATCAGGGAATTCGGCCGGCTCGACGTGCTGGTCAACAATTCGGGCGTCTATGAATTCGCCTCGCTCGATGCGACGACCGAGGAACTCTATCGCCGCACCTTCGACGTGAACGTGCTCGGCGTGCTGCTCACCACCCAGGCGGCGGCTAAGCATCTCGGCGAGGGCGCAAGCGTGATCAACATCTCGTCAGCGGTCACCAGCCTCTTCCCGGCGGAGTCCGCAGTCTACACGGGCACCAAGGGCGCGGTGGACGCGATCACCGGCGTGCTCGCCAATGAGCTCGGTCCGCGCAAGATCCGCGTCAACGCGATCAACCCGGGCGTGGTCGAGACCGAGGGCACCCATGCCGCGGGCTTTGTCGGTTCGGAATTCTTCGACGCGATCATCGGCCAGACCCCGCTCGGCCGCGTCGGCTATCCGGACGACATCGCCGCGATCGCCGTGTTCCTGGCTTCGGACGATGCGCGCTGGCTGACCGGCGAGAAGCTGACCGCCAGCGGCGGCCTGCGCTGAGCTTGGGGCGGGATGGGGCGACCCGGCCTCATCCCGCAACCGGCTTCGGCGCAGATGGTCGCGTCACCATCCAGATGCCGGCGCAGACCAGCAGCAGCGCGGCGAGATAGCTCTAGTGGAGCAGCGATTCACCGAGGAAGACCGCGGACAGCGCGACGCCGAACACCGGGATCAGGAAGTTGAACGCGGCGATCAGGCCGACGGGATTGTGCTTGAGCAGCAGGCTCCACAGCGCGAAGGCGACCGAGGACAACAGCGCCAGATACAGCAGCAGCGCGGCCGCAGGCAGGCTGGGTGTGGCGATATGGCCGTTGCCGCCAAGGCCGACCGAAGTGAGGATCAGACCGCCGATGCCGAGCTGCCAGCCGGTCATCACCAGCGGATCCATGTCGCGCGAGATGCGCTTGCCATAGATCGAGGCGGCGGCGAGGACGAAGGCTGCGATGATGACGAAGCCCTCGCCCAGCAGGCTGAAATCGAAGTCGAGACGGCCGTTGCCGCCCAGGTTGACCACTACCACGCCGAGGAATCCGACCAGGCAGCCCAGCGCCTTGCGGCTGCTCAGCCGGTCGTCGGCATAGAGGAAATGGGCGATCACCACGCTGAAGAACACCCCGGTGGCGTTCATGATCGACGACTTCACGCCCGACGCATTGGCGAGGCCGACATAGAAGAACACGTACTGGATGCCGGTCTGGGTGAGGCCGAGCAGCGCTACCTGGCGCCACTGGCCTGCGCTCAGGGCAAAAACCCGCTTGCCGGTTGCCGCAGCGAAAGCGAGCAGGATCGTACCCGCCAGGACGAAGCGATAGCCGGCGAACAGCAGCTGCGCGGCGGTATCCGCCCTGGCGATGCCGAACAGTGCATAGCCGTTCTTGATCGCGGGATAGGCGCTGCCCCAGAGCACGCAGCAAAGCGTGGCGAGCAGGAAGACACCGGTGCGGGACTGGTAGAAAGGACTGGACACGCGCGGCCCGTAACGCATCTTCGCGCGCGTACAAACCGCCACCAGGTCACCATGCACCTTCGCGTTCCACTTTACCCGCATCCCGATTTCCCGAGTGCGGTCGATCGCATCGAAGTGAAGGTGACGCGTTTTGCCCCGCAGCTGCTGGGCCTGCGCTATTTCGTCTTCGGCCCGCTGGACCAGCTGGTGCTTCCGCCGGCCGCGGAGGCGACGGCGCGGCGCGACGAACTGTGGAAGTCGACCTGCTTTGAAGCGTTCGTGCGCGGGGAGGGCGAGGGGTATCTCGAGCTCAATTTCGCGCCCTCGGGCGATTGGGCGGCATACAGCTTCACCGGCTACCGCGAAGGCATGGCCGATGCTCCGGTTAGCAGCCCGCGAGGCACCTGGATGTCCGGCGGCGTGATGGCGGCGGAGGTGGAATTGCCGCTCGAAGGCCCGTGGCAGCTGGCGATCACCGCGGTGATCGAGGAATGCGACGGAACCAAATCCTATTGGTCCTCCGAGCATGGCCCTGGAAAGCCGGACTTCCATGCCGAGGCGGGATTTGTGGTGGAATTGCCGGCACAGGCGCAGGCGAGCGCCTTCTGACGGAGCGCAGGCGGCAGGGCCAGTTGCGCTCTCCCTATAGGATAGCAAGCTAAACCGATGAGAGCGGGCGACGATCCGGCTTGCGTCATGCTCGAACTCCCCGCATCCAGCAGCGCATGAAATTCGGCATCGACCGGCTGCTCGCCGACCCTGAGCTTCGTCGCCCCCTCGAAGGCAAGCGCATCGCGCTGCTCGCCCATCCCGCCTCGGTGACGGAGGATCTGACGCACTCGCTCGATGCGCTGGTCGCGACCGGGCTCAACGTCTCGGCGGTGTTCGGTCCGCAGCACGGGGTGCGCGGCGACCTGCAGGACAATATGATGGAGTCGCCGGACTATACCGACCCGACGTACGGGATGCCGGTGTTCAGCCTCTATGGCGAGGTCCGCCGCCCGACCGGTCAGTCGATGGGCACGTTCGACACGATCCTGATCGACCTGCAGGACGTGGGTTGCCGTATCTACACCTTCGTCACCACGCTGCTCTATGTGCTCGAAGCCGCAGCGGAGCATGGCAAGGGCGTGTGGGTGCTCGATCGCCCCAATCCCGCCGGCCGCCCGGTGGAGGGCACGACGCTGCTTCCAGGCTGGGAGAGCTTCGTCGGCGCCGGGCCGATGCCGATGCGCCACGGCATGACGCTGGGCGAGATGGGCCATTGGTTCATCCGGCAGTTCAACCTCGATGTCGACTATCGGGTGATCGAGATGGAAGGCTGGCAGCCCGACGCCGCGCCCGGCTTCGGCTGGCCGATCGAACGCCCCTGGATCAATCCGAGCCCCAATGCTGCCAACGTCAACATGGCGCGTGCCTATGCCGGCACGGTGATGCTGGAAGGCACATTGCTCTCCGAAGGCCGGGGCACCACGCGCCCGCTCGAGTTGTTCGGTGCGCCCGATATCGACGCGAAGAAGCTGATCGTCGCCATGTACACGCTGGCGCCGCAATGGCTGGCGGGATGCACGCTGCGCGATTTCTGGTTCCAGCCGACGTTTCACAAGCATGTGGGGCAGCTTTGCTCGGGCGTGTTCATCCATGCCGAGGGTGCTGCCTATGACCATCAGGCGTTCCGACCGTGGCGGCTGCAGGCGCTGGGCTTCAAGGCGATCCGCAAGCTCTATGGGGATTATCCGCTGTGGCGCGATTTCCCGTACGAATATGTGTTCGACAAGTTGGCGATCGACGTCATCAACGGCGGCACTGACCTGCGCGAATGGGTGGACGACTCAGCGGCGGAGCCCGGCGATCTCGACGCGCGGACGCTGCCCGACGAGGCTGCCTGGATCGAGGCACGACGGCCGCACCTGCTCTATTGAACGAACGGGTTCCGGCGGGCGGGAGGGAGAACACCACCCGCCGGAATTCCGTCAGGCGTCCGCCAGTTCCGCCTTTGCGATCGCCGGGATCAGGCCCAGCGACAGGGTCTGGCCTTCCGCGCCGCCGATATAGGCGGTGACGCCGTTGACCTCATATTGCATCGCGAAATACTTGGAGTTCCCGTAATCGGGATCGCCGCCAAAGGTCTCGTTGTTGAGCGCGAGCTGGAAGTTGGTTGTGCCCTGATCGACGATCAGGCCGCCCTGGTTCAGGATCGCCTGGCAGATCGCCGTCACGTCGAAGCCGTTATTGGACGAGCCATAGATAGCGCGCTTCACCTGGAACGGCGTGTTCGCGGACTGCGCCACGCTCGGCTGCGGCGCGGTGTTGAAATAATAGGCCGGATAGCCGGGCGAGGGGATCAGATCGACCGTTGTGTTCTCGACCGCGGCGAGACCGATGGGGTTGCCGCTGTTGAGGCCGGTGGCGGTGTACCAGGCCAGGAAATATTTGGTCGCCCCGGAATCGGGATCGCCGAAACTGCCATTGTTCACGGCAACGTCGTCATTGCCGCCGGCAACCATGGCCGCCACTTGCGAGGTGACGTCTTCCCCCATGGAATTGGACGCGTAGACGGCGAGAAGGATCGATATGGTCATCGCAAATCTCCATTTTCGAAAAACAAAGCCGTACTTTGCGCTGATATGCGGCGACTTGCTTCATTTCGGACGCAAAATGCCCCAGCGTGGCGATTGTGCGCCGCGACTCGAAAGTTCTGATAAAGCAAATCCGTGAATAGGCTGCGACTTGATTTAAGAATGTTCAAGTGAATTTGCGTCGCAAATGGCGATGAAATATATACGTGACTTAATATTGTAAATTACGATGCGATAATGATTTTGTTATATTATAAAATGAATTTGACGTAATCTTGGGGTGCCATATGCTCCGCCGAAACGCGGCGTGTTACCGCATCCGTCTCGGCATTTGCCTCGCAACGGCAATGCGCCTAACCACCGCATCATGTTGGCGGGGCTGATATTTGCGGTCGAGGAGGCTGAGGGCCGCCCGGGGACTTTGATGGCGACGCTGCCGTTCGGCGGCATGACGTTGCTCGAATATCAGGCGCGGCTGCTGTTCGGCGCCGGCACCGAGCAGGTGCTGGTCGCGGTCGGCAAGATGACCCCGGCGTTGCTCGCGGCGGTGAATCGCGCCGCCAAGCGCCATCCCCGCATCGAGATCGTCCGATCGGCCGAGGAAGCCGCCGAGAAGATCGCGCCCGGCGCGCAGGTGCTGGTGATGGCTGACGGGCTGGTCACCACCGATCCGGTGATGGACCGGATGGCCAAGGCGGGCGGCGAGGCGCTGCTTGTCACGGATGATCCGACATCGCCCGCCGCGATCGAGCGACTCGACATGCGGGACAGCTGGGCGGGGATCGCGCGCATCTCGCTGGAGCAACTCACCCAGATCGCCCAGATGCCCGAGGATTATGATTTCCAGTCGGCGCTACTGCGGGTCGCCGCGCAATCGGGCGCCGAGCATGTAGGGTTGACCGCGGGCTGGCTGAAGGGCGGCCATGCCGTCGAGCGCAGCATCGAGGGGCTGGCTGCGCGCAACACCGGTGTGCTCGCAGCACTTACCGAGCGCCGCACCGACTGGGCGGATCGCTGGGTGTTCACCCGCGCCGCGCGTATCGTCCTGCCGGAACTGGTCGGGCGGAACGTGCGGGGCTGGGCGGTGAGCGTCGGTGGCGGCGTGGTTTCGGCGATTTCGCTGGTCTGCACCGCGATGGGCTGGGTCGGTGCGGGCAGCGTCGTCGCGCTGCTTGGTACCGCGACGCTCGCCACGGGCGCGGCGATGGCGGTGCTGCGCGGTGAGGACAAGCGCGCCGGGTTGCTCGAATGGGCGATCTTCGCGCTGTTCGCCCTGATCGTGCTGCTCAGTGGCTGGGTGGAATTCGCGGCCAGCGGGAGCACGACGCCGCCGGTGCTCGCGCTGGTTGCCGCAGCTGCGCAATGGCTGGTCGAACGCGTGCCAAGCCGGCCGAAGCGCTGGTGGTCGAGCCCCTCGGCGCACCTGCTGGTTTTTTCGCCCTTCGCATTGTCCGGATTCGCGACAATCGGGCTTGCTGCAGTTGCGATATATTCCTTCGCCACGCTCGCTGCGGCAGTTGAGGGTACGCGCGAAAAAGCTTAGTCTCGTCTTAAGGACATTTCCGTTAGCTTGGGGTCGATGTCGGAGAATCCCATCGACATGCGCGATGGCCTGGCTGTCAGCGCCCGGGAGCTGCTCGCACGTGCGGCGGCTGCGGAGTTGCGCGCCTATAAGGGTCTGATGGTCGCCGTTGATGATTTCTTCCTGCCCGAAGAGGCCCGGCTCGACGAGCATAGCCGCGCAGGCCTGGCCGCGCTGTTGCGCGGGCTCGTGGAGACGGTGGAAGGCGAGATTCGCGAGCATGCCGTACGGTTGTTGACCGGGCGCAGCGAGACCCTGCTGGTCGCCAAGCTGATCGAGCCGGGCAATTCGGTGCTCGCACGACTGTGGAATTCCGGGCTGCTCCGTGATGGCGAGCTGATGGGCGAGCTGATCGCGCGGGTGCGCCAGGAGATGCTGGGCGCGGCGCTGCCGATGAGCGCGCCGGACGATCCCGAGCGGCCGAGCCTGATCAACCGATTCGTCCAGCATCCGGACAGGGTCGTCGCCGCCAGCGCGATGGCGGTGCTGATCGCCGAAAGCCGGCGCCGGGGCAGTCCCGAAGTGGGACAATTCCAGACCGAGCTGCCCGCCGAGCTGCACCACCGGCTGGTGTGGTGGACGGCGGCGGCGCTTCGGGAGCGCGTGGTCGATGCCAGTGAATCGCTCGATCGCGTCTTGTGCGACGCGGCGCAGCGCAGCCTTGCCGCCTATGATGAGGGCGATCGGCTCGAAGCCGCCGCGATGCGCTTCGCCGCCGCGATCGATGCCCAGCCGGGCGAGCTCCCGGCCATGCTCGTCGAGTCGCTTGGTGACCGGCGGATCGTGCTGTTCATCGCGCTGCTCGGGCACGGCATGGGCGTGCCCTATGAGCTGGCGCGTGACCTGGTGCTGGATCCGGCGGCGGACCGGCTATGGCTTGCGCTGCGGGCGCTGGATATCGGTCGCGAGGGCGTGGCCCAGGTCGGCTATGCGCTGAGCGAAGCCGATCCGCGCCGCGACCTCGAGAAATTCGCCGACACGCTCGATACGATCGCCGCGATCGCTCCGGCCGAGGCGCGCGCCGCGCTGGCGCCGCTCAAGCTCGATCCGGATTATCGCGCTGCGTTGATCGCTCTCCAGCGGGGAGGGGCGAAGTGAACATCATCGATCCCTCGCTGCCGCTGTCGATCGCCCGGCTCGATGCCGAAGGGCGGCTGATCGATGCCGAAGCGCGGCTGTTCGAGCTGAACATGCGCGCCGGCGGCAATATCGGTACCCCGCTGGCGGTGCCGCAGATCGCGACGCTGGCGCGTCTCGCGCAGCGGCTGGGCATCGCGATCTCGCGCAATGTGATTGCCGCCGATGGCGAGGACGATCTGGAGCTTTGGGTGCGGGCCGAGCCCGAACAGGGCGGCGTGCGGCTCGAAGTGAGCGGCTGGCGGCTGCGGCCGGGCTGGCGCGCGCCGGCGAGCGAGCCCGAGCGCGACGGGGACTTCTTCCGTTCGGCGGCCGACTGGCTGTGGGAGACCGATGCGTCGCTGCGCATCACCTTCCTCTCGATCGAGGCCGGCGCCCGCTATGGGTTCGACAGCTCGACCATGCTGGGCCAGCCGCTCACCCGGTTGTTCCGGCTGGAGCAGGACGAGGCCGGCGAACTGCCGATTCTGACCGCGGTGGCGGCGCAGGGCCGGTTCGACGGGCAGAAGGCCGAACTGCGCGGGACGGGGCGGATGGTTCGCCTCGCCGCGACGCCGCGCACCGATCCCGGCGGGCGCTTTGCCGGGTTCGTCGGTGCGGCGCATATGCTCGACCAGGTGGGTCCCGCCGCGCCCAAGATGGATGCGCCGGTACCGGCCGCCGCGGTGCCGTTCGGGGGCTTCCCCGATTCCTTCAGCCAGCGGCTCGATCGTGCGCTGCGCGGGCCGCTCGGCAAGATCATCGCCAACGCCGATTCGATCAGCGCGCAGACCGAGGGGCCGCTCAAGCCCGACTATGCGGAATATGCCAGCGACATCGCCAATGCCGGGCGGCACCTGCTCGGGCTGGTCGATGACCTGGTCGACCTGCAGGCGATCGAGCGCGACGATTTCGACACGGCGGACGAGGAGATCGACCTGGCCGATGTCGCGCGTCGCGCCGCCGGGTTGCTCGCGGTGCGCGCGGCCCAGGCCGAGGTGCGGATCGACCGGCCGGCGATGGACGAGCATGTGCCCGTGCACGGCGAGTTTCGCCGGGCCCTGCAGGTGCTGGTCAACCTGATCGGCAATGCGGTGCGCTATTCGCCGACGGGAGCGATGGTGTGGATCCGGCTCGAGCGCGACGACAGCCACGGCCATGTGATCGTCGCCGATCAGGGCAAGGGCATCGCCGAGGCGGACCAGGAGAAGATCTTCGAGAAGTTCGGCCGGGTCGATCCGACCGAGCCGGGCGGTTCGGGCCTTGGCCTATACATTGCCCGCAGGCTTGCCCGGGCGATGGGCGGCGACCTGATGGTCGACAGCGCGCCGGGGCAGGGTGCCCGCTTCGTGTTCAGCCTGCCGATCCGGCAATAGGGCGCCCGCCGGTCTGGCGGACGCCCCATCACTATTCCGGGTTAGCGACGGCAGACCGTCACGCGATGGCCACGGCGCCACTCGTTCCAGCAGACGCGGCGGCTGTGATAATAGCGGCGGTCATAGCCATAGCCGCGACCACGATCCCAACCGCGGTGACGGCCGCGATCCCAATGGCGGCGATCATAGTGACGATCCCGATAGCGCTCGCGGTAGCGCCAGTCCTGCGCGGCGGGCGCCGCTGCGGCGAGCGCGATCACGCTGGCGGTCGGTGCCGGCGCGGCGGCGGCCGGCGTGGCGGCGCTGGCGATGCCGACAGTGGCAAGCGCGGCCGCGGCGATCAGCTTGGCAAGGTTCATTGCAACTCTCCATTCCTCTCTATTCCCGCAAGAGAGAACGTTAGAGTCGCGATCGAGTCGCGTTGCTGAACCCGTTGGTAGGCGGAGGTTAAGGTAGATCGCGCTCCGCCCGGCGCGCGGCCCTGCGCTCGGCGCGGGTGGGGACGAGGCGGACGCCGCCCACCAGGATCGCGCTGAGCAATGCGATGATCCCGCCGCGTACGACCCAGGTCTGGCTGCCGATCATCGGACTGGAGATCGGCGCACGCAGCACGCCCAGGCCCTGGAGCATGAACACCACGCCGGCAATGAAGCCGAGGATGCCGATCAGGAGCAGGATGTTCTGGCGCATTCGGGCGACTCCAACGAGGCGTGGAATGGTTAACCCAATTTCCGGGGCTGGCGAAGGCGGGAAACGCGCGGCCAAATCACATCGTCACCCTGAACTCGTTTCAGGGTCCAAGGTGCCTCGGGCGATATCGCTGGAGGAAAGTTGGATGCTGAAACAAGTTCAGCATGACAGGCTTTGGGCCTGTATCCCGTCATCCCCGCCTGTCTGGCGGGAATGACGGGAAGGGTTTGCCTTAGCGCTGGCCGACCGGCACGTAGTCGCGCTGCGTCGGGCCCGTGTAGAGCTGACGCGGGCGGCCGATCTTCTGCTCGGGATCCGAGATCATCTCGTTCCACTGCGCGACCCAGCCCACGGTGCGGGCAAGGGCGAAGAGCGCGGTGAACATCGTGGTCGGGAAGCCGATCGCCGAGAGGATGACGCCCGAATAGAAGTCGACGTTCGGGAACAGCTTCTTCTCGATGAAGTACGGATCGTTGAGCGCCATTTCCTCGAGCTGCAGTGCAACCTCGAAGACGGGATCGTTGACCTTGAGCGCGTCGAACACTTCGCGCACGGTCTTCTGCATCACGGTCGCGCGCGGATCGTAGTTCTTGTAGACGCGGTGACCGAAGCCCATCAGGCGGAACGGATCGTTCTTGTCCTTGGCGCGGGCGATGTACTCGGGGATGCGCTCCGGACGGCCGATCTCACGCAGCATGTTGAGCGCCGCTTCGTTGGCGCCGCCATGCGCCGGGCCCCACAGGCAGGCGATGCCGGCCGCGATGCAGGCGAACGGATTGGCACCCGAGGAACCGGCGAGGCGCACGGTCGAGGTCGAGGCGTTCTGCTCGTGATCGGCATGGAGGATGAAGATGCGGTCCATCGCCTTTTCGATGACCGGGTTCACCTCATATTCTTCCGCCGGCACGCCGAAGGTCATGCGCAGGAAGTTGCCGGTGTAGCTGAGCTTGTTGTCCGGATAGAGGAACGGCTGGCCGACGCTGTACTTGTAGGCCATCGCCGCGATCGTCGGCATCTTCGCGATCAGGCGATGCGACGCGATCATGCGCTGCTTCGGATCGGTGATGTCGGTCGAGTCATGGTAGAAGGCCGAGAGCGCGCCGGCGACGCCGCACATCACCGCCATCGGGTGCGCGTCACGGCGGAAGCCGCGATAGAAGGTCGCGAGCTGCTCGTGCAGCATGGTGTGGCGGGTGATCGTGTTCTCGAACGCGGTCAGCTCTTCCTGGTTCGGCAGTTCGCCGTTCAGCAGCAGGTAGCTGACTTCCATGAAGCTCGAATGCTCGGCAAGCTGGCCGATCGGATAGCCGCGATGGAGCAGGATGCCCTCGTCGCCATCGATATAGGTCAGGCCCGATTCGCACGACGCGGTCGAGGTGAAGCCGGGGTCATAGGTGAACTTGCCGGTCTGCCCATAGAGCTTGCGGATGTCGATGACGTCCGGTCCGACGCTGCCCGAAAGGATCGGATATTCAACATCCTTCCCCGGAACCTGCAGCTTCGCGGTGTCGCTCATAAACGTCGTCCTATGTTTGGGCCGGGCCTGGGATCAGGCCGGCACGGTCATCTGGTCTGCGATGCGAGCCAGGCTCTCTTCGCGTCCAAGCAGCGCTAGGACGTCAAAGATGCCCGGAGATGTCCGTCGCCCGGTGAGCGCCGCGCGCAGAGGCTGCGCAGCCGCACCAAGCTTGACACCCGCATCTTCCGCAACGGTGCGTACCGCTGCTTCGAGCGCCTCCGTATCCCAGCTTTCCACGCCGTCAAGCGCGGTGTGCAACTGAGCCAGAAGAGCCCGCGCGTCGCCCTCTAGCAGAGCCTTTGCGCCCTCGTCCAATTCCAGTGGGCGAGTGCGAAAAAGGAAACCGGCTCCCTCGGAGAGTTCGAGGAGATTCGCGGCGCGCGGCTTCAGGGCCGCCATGCTGCGGCGCAGAAGGTCGGCCTGCGATTCCGAAAGTTCGAAACCGAGTCGCGCGGCAACCAGGCTGGCCAGTCGCGCATCGTCAGACGCGCGGATATAATGGCCGTTCAGGCTCTCGAGCTTCTTGAGGTCGAAGCGCGAGGGGCTGCGACCAACGCCGGACAGCTCGAACCACTCGATCGCCTGTTCGCGGCTGATGATCTCGTCATCGCCATGTCCCCAGCCGAGGCGGAGCAGATAGTTGGACAGCGCCTCGGGCAGGATGCCGAGCGCGTCGCGATACTCGTCGACCGCCACCGCGTTCTTCCGCTTCGACATCTTGGTGCCGTCCGGATTGAAGATCAGCGGGATGTGCGCATATTCGGGCTCCTCCCAGCCCATCGCGCGATAGATCGGCAGCTGGCGGAAGGCATTGTTCAGGTGATCGTCGCCGCGGATCACATGGGTCACGCCCATGTCGTGATCGTCGACCACCACCGCGAGCATATAGGTCGGCGTGCCGTCCGAACGGAGCAGGACGAGATCGTCGAGCTCGGCATTGTTGACGGTCACCGGGCCCTGGACATGATCCTCGATCGTCACCGCGCCTTCGCGTGGCGCCTTGAGGCGGATGACATAGGGTGCGCCTGCGGGGGCTTCGCTCTCGTTACGGTCGCGCCAGCGGCCGTCGTAGCGCAGCGGCTGCTTGTTCGCCTTCTGCTCGGCCCGCATCGCCTCGAGTTCCTCGGCGGTGGCGAAGCACTTATAGGCGTGGCCATTGGCGAGCATTTCGCGCGCCACTTCGGCGTGCCGCGCGGCGCGAGAGAACTGATAGACTTCCTCGCCGTCCCAATCGAGGTTCAGCCAGCGCATCCCGTCCAGGATCGCCGAGATCGCCTGATCGGTCGAGCGCGCGCGATCGGTATCCTCGATGCGCAGCAGGAACTTGCCGCCATGGTGGCGGGCGAACAGCAGGTTGAACAGCGCAGTGCGCGCACCGCCGATGTGAAGGAAACCCGTAGGCGACGGCGCGAACCGCGTGACAACCTGTTTCGCACCCGTATCAGATGTTGCGCCCAACCGAGCTTGCTCCCAAACTGTGTTTCCGATGGCCCATTCAGCCACCGAGGGCGCCCCTAGCACGGGGTTCACCTCCCTTCAAATGGGGGGAGGGGCAGTGTTTCGCCAGATTGGAGCTGCAATCGAGCATTGGCTGGAAGCCGAGCGCGCGCAATTGCCGCTCTGGCTGCCGGTGGCGCTGGGCGGCGGGATCACCGCCTGGTTCCTGCTGCCGGACACGTCGCGCTGGATCGGTTTCCTGCTGGCTTCCTGCGCCGTGGCGGTGCTGGGATTGGCACTGCCCGGTCGTTTGGGGCGCGCATTGCTGCTCGGCGGACTTGCGATGGCAGTCGGCTGCACGCTGATCTGGTGGCGGGCCGAGCGGGTGGCGGCGCCGGTGCTGGCGCGTCCCGCGGTGGTGGAGATTACCGGACGCGTGGTGCGGGTGGAGCGGATGCCCGCACGCGAGGTGGTGCGGGTGACGTTGCTGCCGGGCCGCACAGACCTGCCGCCGCGGGTGCGGGTGAACCTCGAGACGCGGGACGTGCCTGCCGGCCTGGCGCCGGATGCGGTGGTGAAGCTGCGTGCCCGGCTGATGCCTCCAGCCGAGGCCTCGGTACCGGGGGGCTATGATTTTGCGCGTACGGCGTGGTTCGCTGGACTTGGCGCTACCGGAAAGGGCTTCGATCCCGTCGAGGTTGTGACGCCGGCGCGGGCGGCGGGCGCCGATCTGCGGGCGTCGCTTTCGGCGCATATCCAGTCGCGAGTCGAGGGCAGCGCGGGCGGTATCGCCAGCGCGCTCGCGACCGGTGATCAGGGCGCGATCGCGGAAGAGGATGTGGAGGCAATGCAGCGCTCCGGCCTCGCGCACCTGCTTTCGGTGAGTGGGCTGCACGTGACCGCGGTGACCGCGGCGGCAATGCTGCTGGTGCTCAAGCTGCTCGCCCTGAGCCCGACCCTGGCGCTGCGTTGGCGGCTGCCCCTGGTTGCGGCGGGGGCGGGCGCGCTGGCGGCGATCGGCTATACGCTGCTCACCGGCGCGGAAGTGCCGACGATCCGCTCCTGCGTCGCCGCCCTGCTGGTGCTGCTGGCGCTGAGCCTGGGGCGTGAGGCGATCACGCTGCGGCTGGTTGCGGCGGGTGCGGTGATCGTGCTGCTGCTCTGGCCCGAGGCGCTCGCGGGCGCGAGCTTTCAGCTGAGCTTTGCGGCGGTGACGGCGATCGTCGCATTGCACGAGAGTCCATTCATGCACCGCTGGTTCGGCAAGCGCGAGGAGGGGCGGGGGGCGGCGTTGCTGCGCGGTATCGGTTCGCTGCTGCTGACCGGCGTGGCGGTGGAGCTCGCGCTGATGCCGATCGGGCTGTTTCATTTCCACCAGGCCGGGATTTACGGCGCGCTCGCCAATATCGTCGCGATCCCGCTCACCACCTTTGTGATCATGCCCCTGGAAGCGCTGGCGCTGCTGCTCGATGTGGTGGGGCTGGGCTGGCCGGCCTGGTGGCTTACCGATCAGGCGCTGCAGCTGCTGCTCTGGATAGCACGGACCACGGCTGCCGCGCCGGGCGCGGTCGCGGCGTTCCCCACCATGCCGGGCGGCGCCTTTGCGCTGATGGTCGCGGGCGGGCTGTGGCTGGCGCTTTGGCGGACGGACGTGCGCTGGGCGGGGGCGGTGCCGCTTGTCATGGGGTTGGGCTGGATGCTCGCCACGCCGGCGCCGGATCTGATCGTGACCGGCGACGGACGGCACCTCGCGATCCGCATGGCCGATGGCAGCATGGCGCTGCTGCGCGATCGGGCGGGTGACTATACCCGCGACATGCTCGCGGAAACCGGCGGCAGCGATGTCGAACCGGTTGCCTTGTCCGACCAGCCGGGGGCTGCTTGCAGCCTCGATTTGTGCCTGATCGAGCATCGTGCCGGGGGGCGGGTGTGGCGGGTTGCGGCGACGCGGAGCGGCTATGCCTTGCCCTGGGCCGAATTCACTACGCTATGTCGCAAGGTCGATGTGGTGATCAGCGACCGGCGCCTGCCGGCGGGCTGCGCGCCGCGCTGGCTAAAGCTCGATCGGCCGCAGCTGGACAGGACCGGCGGGCTGGCGATCGCCTTTGCCAGCGGTCGGGTGGCGATGGTGCGTGGCGGAGGGCGGCATCCCTGGCGCGACCCGCCGAAAGTGCAGCCGGTCTATGTGCCGGAGCAGGGACTTGCACCTGTCCGGACACGAAATCGCTGGCGCTGACAGGGGCTTCGGGCTCTCCTCGCAGCATGATCCGGAACCCGAAGAAAAGCGACACGATCGAAGTGCGGCTGCCCCATGCGGTGAAGCGCGCCTTCATGGAGCAATGCCGGGCCGAAGGGCGGACGGCGAGCGATGTGGTGCGCGGCTATGTCGATGCGCATCTCGCCGGCGACGCGCCTGCGCCAAGCCGGTTGCGCCGCTGGTGTCGCCCTTTGGCCGCCGTAGGGATGATCGGGGCGATCGGGCTGGCCATGCCTGTCGCGGTGACTGCCGCACCGGATTTCCGGCCGAGCTATGCCGCGTTCGATCGCAATCATGACGGAGTGCTCACCCCCGACGAATTCGGTCCGAAGCGCGCCGAGCCGCGAATCTGGTGCGGGGAGCATCGGGTGATGGCGCTGCCGCTGCGCCGGGCCTCGATGCCCGATATTCGGGGGTTGCGGCCCTTTGCCATTTCCGCGTCCGACTTCACCCTGGCCAAGGCCGATGCCAATCGGGACGGCAGGGTCAGCTTCGCCGAATTCGCGGCGCACCGGCTCAGGATGTTCCGCGCCGGCTTCGACCTGCTCGATGCCGATCATGACGGCACGCTTTCGCCCGCCGAATATGCCGCCGCGTGGAACCTGTTCCGATTCCTCGGCCGGCAGCCCGATGTGGCGCCGTTCCAGGAACTCGACCGCAATGGCGACGGCAAGGTCGCCTGGAACGAGTTCCTGGCCTGAGCCTCAGTACTTGCGCAGCAGGCCGGCCAGCCGGCCCTGCACGCGGACCTGATCGGGACGGTAGCGCTGGGCGTTATAGTCGCGATTGGCTGGATCGAGCCGGATCATCGCGCCTTCCTTGCGGAAATACTTCAAGGTCGCCTCGGCATCGTCGATCAGCGCCACGACGATCTCGCCGTCGCGTGCCGTCTCGGTACGGCGGATCAGCGCATAGTCGCCGTCGAGAATACCGGCCTCGACCATCGAATCGCCGGCCACCTCAAGCGCATAATGCTCGCCCGCGCCCAGCAAGGCCGCGGGAACCGGGAGCATCGACGAGCCTTCCAGCGCCTCGATCGGCGTACCCGCGGCGATGCGGCCGTGGAGCGGAATCTCGATCACATCGTTCGCGGGAGATGGCAGGGGCGCGGAGGGGGAGAGATTCGAAACGGCCACCGCGGGGGCGGCGGACCTGGCCGCAGCGGCCGGCTTCGCATCGCCGCGCTCGGGCATGCGGAGTACTTCGAGCGCGCGGGCGCGGTTCGGCAGGCGGCGAATGAACTCGCGCTCCTCCAGCGCAGAGATCAACCGATGCACCCCCGACTTCGACTTGAGATCGAGCGCTTCCTTCATTTCCTCGAACGAAGGCGAGACGCCGGTCTCGGCAAGCCGATCGGCAATGAAGCAGATGAGCTCGTGCTGCTTGCGCGTGAGCATCCGGTTTCTCCTGGCGTGGAACAGACTGCGAACGTTTATGCAATGTTCCGCGCGCTTGTCAAGCGATGTCGAGGATTTCCGCCGAGTCGCCCGTTTTCGCCTCCGGCGCCCCGGCCGGACGCACGATCAGGCACGTCGCCCGTGCCAGCGTGCGCAGCATCGAGCTGTCCTGGATCGTCGCGGCAAAGGCGCGGCCCCCCACCAGCTCGGCACGGAGATAGTCAGCGCGCGCGCCCGTGGCGGGCAGCGGTTCGCCGAGCGGCACCGACCGGCTGCGCGGCAAGGGATCGGCGGCCCCCGCCAGATGCGCGACCAGCGGCCGCACGAACAAAGTCGCGGTGGCGAACACCGACACGGGATTGCCGGGCAGGCCGAGCAGCATCGCCTCGCCGAGCCGCCCGGCCATCATCGGCTTGCCCGGGCGCAGCGCGATCTTCCAGAAATCGATCTCCGCTCCCGCCGCGAGCAGCGCCGGGCGAACCAGGTCATGATCGCCGACCGAGGCCCCGCCGGTGGTGACGAGCAGATCGCAGTCGAGCGCGCGGAACGCGGCCTCGAGCACGCCCAGGCGATCGGGCAGGATGCCGAGGTCGATCAGCTCGACCGGAAGATCGGCCAGCATCGCGGTGAGCAGCAGCCGGTTGGTCTCGGGGATCTGGTCGGGCCCGAGCGGCGCGCCTGGCGGAACCAGCTCGTCGCCGGTGGAGAGCAGCGCAACCCGGACCTTGCGGCGGACGGGCAGGGTCGCGTGGCCGGCCAGGGCGGCAAGCGCGAGGGCGGCGGAGGTGATCCGGGATCCGGCGCGGAGCAATACATCGCCCTCGCTGAAATCGAGCCCGCGCGCACGGACATTGCCGCCAAGGCGCAGCGGGCCTTCGCCGGCCAGTGCGAGATGATCGCCCTCCCGCGCGGCTTCCTCCTGGACGAGGATGGTATCGGCGCCGGGCGGCAGCGGGGCGCCGGTGAAGATGCGCACGGCCTGGCCCGGGGCGACCGCGCCGGCAAAGCCGCGCCCGGCAGCGCTCTCGCCGATCACCTGCCAGGGGCCGGGCAGATCGGCGAAGCGGATCGCATAGCCGTCCATCGCCGAGAGGGCAGAGGCGGGCTGGGTGCGGCGGGCAAGGACATCGCGGGCGGCCCAGCGTCCGGCGGCCAGGGCGATCGGCACCGCCTCCTCGGCGAGCGGGGCGGCGCGCGCGAACAGGCGCTGCTGGGCTTCGGCGACGGGGAGGAGAGCGGCGGGCATGGCGCCTGCCTAGGGCAAGCGGGCGGGGGTGCGCCAGTAGGTGGTGCGGGAGTTACGCGGTCATCATCCCGAGAAGTTGATTTCGTTGTGCTCCTGACATTGTCAGCCAAGTGGGGAGCGCTTCTTAGGTCGTAAAGATATGGAGAGGCGATATTCTAGCGATGGTGGGTTGTTGAAGTGGTTCAGGTGATAGGAGATATGCCGTGGCCGCATGACAAGAAACCGAAATGGTTCAATTTTGCCAAGGGTTTTACTTGAGGGATGGAATTGGAGCAGGCAGAGTTGATTGGAGTTTCATCGGTATCAATACCGATATTTTTCTCTGGTATGCGTGCATTTGGCTCTCTGGGGGCTTGGCCATGTTCGCACTACTTTCTAGCGCTCTGTTGGCCGTAGCGTCACAGCAGGTTCCGACGCATGAAGACACCGAGCTTGATTGTCGGCGATCTGTAGCGCCGATCAACGTGCAAGCGGTTCCGGCACGTATCACGCGATCTGGCATGCCGGGCAATAGCGGGCCGAGGCTCCAAGGTTTCGTCGATCTGCCCGGGGGACGACCATCGGTGCCTGGCATTGATGTTTCCAAGTATCAGGACGAGACCAACTTCAACGCTGCGCGCGTTTGTGGTGCGCGCTTCGCCTATGTGCGCTTGTCGGCTGGCACGCAGGAAGCAAATGAAAGCCAGCTGTTTCGCCTGCATTGGGCGGCAGCCCGCGATGCTGGGCTGTTGACCGGCCCCTATCACAACATGAGTTTCCTTCCGGCAAGGGCGAAATCTTGGGCATCCGCCACCGCGGATGCGAAGGATGGTCTCATGCGGGCGATTATGAACGACGCGGCTGCAATTGCGCAGATGCAGGCAGATATCTTCCTTGATCATCTTGATCAGGTGCTGCGCCTCCAAACCCTGCCGGATCGGTTGACTGAAACGGATGTGCCGGCATTCCTGCCGATCGCGCTGGATCTCAGCTATGATCCTCTGCCTGGCGCGACTGCGGAAGATCGACGCGCATATGGCGCTGTGATCGGACGCATGGCATGCGAATTCATTGCCAGGGTGCACGCACGGCCCAAAACAAAAACCAGTGCCGTTATCCTGTTCGTATCGGCTGATTTCTGGCGAGACTACGACCTCGCCCAGAACATATGTGGCCTCGCTGATCTGCCAGTCTGGATCAGCTACCATCTGGCCAGCGCGGGAGCGCCATCACCTGATGATCCGATGGAGCGCAAAGACCTGGATCGGCTTTGTCGCCCGGATTCGCGGCCCGATCGCTGCATCTTCCAGCAATATTCTTCGTACGGTGGCTTCGCGCTTTATCGCAACGATGCCGTGCTCGACGTCAATCGCTTCTTCGGCAGCGAGGCAGATCTGCGATCCCATCTCCAACTCTATCGCTAGGGAGGTTCGCGCATGCGCAGCATTCAGCAGGCCCTGATCCTTGGCCTGACATTCTTGTTCAGCTACGGCATTGCGGTGGCGGCGCCCTGTTCGCATCCGCGCGCTATGGCACCAGGCAAGTTTGATCTTCCTGATCCGTGGGGCAATGACGGGGGAGTCGTCGTCGACGGATTTCTCGATCTCGCAAGTTCTTCCGGGCCACAAGAAGTCAGCCACGGCGTGGATCTCTATCGCTATCAGGCCCACGCGGACTATGATGAGTTGAAGCGCTGCGGAACGCAATTCGCGATCCTCAAATATGCCCCGAACCAAGCGCACGTTTTTGCCAGCCATGCCGCTGGCCTTGCACGTGTAGGTATCCCGGTGTGGCCCTATTTCTACTTAGGAATGGACAGCGCCTATCGATTTAACCGGGAACGTTTTGAAGCGGCCGATCCGAGCAACGCCGATTATGCCGCAATGGCGGAGACGGGGCGGGCGGAAGCGCGCGACATGATAGTCCTTTATCGCTCGGCCACGAATGGCGCGCTTCAGGGCTCTTTTGGGGGAATCTCCGGACGCGTGGTCTTCCTTGATGTCGAGGACAAGCTCGATACCTCTGGCAAGTCGGCGATGAGGTGGCGTGCGGCGCATGGGCTTGGTTCCTATGCGCCGCTCCCAGTGCGTGGTGATGAGATCAATCGCGAGACCACGACCCGCCTGCGCTATTCTCGCCTCTACGCGTCCAAAGTTGCGGGTTGGATCCAGGAATTTCGCGCGGCCTTTCCCGACGCGATTATTGTACTCTACACCAGTCCAAGCGTGTTCACAGATTATTTGATAAATGGCCGGATCGACGATTTCGCTACCTATCATGGGTTGCCGGTGTGGCTCGCGAATTATCGTGATGACGGCGGTGAGGTCGATTGGACGACGTGCAATCAGCGGACCAGCGCGGGCTGCAAGGGAGCGCACCGATTGTGTCTTTCGGCCGATGGCGGCAACCGCTGCATCGTGCATCAATATACGGCGCGGGGCGTGTTCGGTGTGAAGTCGCCGCCCGGACCGGGACCTGCCGAACACATCGATCTTAGTCGTCTCTTTCCGGTCGAGGTCAAGCAGGATGGCTATGGATTGCAATATGTTCGGCGGACAAATGTGAAGCCGTCTGCTGGCCGACGAGTAGCGAACAACCCCTAGCGCACGAGGGTTTAACCTACCCCGCGATCAGCCTAGATTCGCCGCCCTGATGGGCAGGCGGAGTTCGCAGAGGCAGCAGTCCGACCCCCGGGCTCGACCCCCGACACCGGATCGCCTCGCGGGCCGGGCAGCATCGCTTGGCCGGCCCGCGCGCCTCTCACGCCGTCAGCAGTTCCACCTTCTCCTCGGGCGTGTCCTCGACCTTCTGCATCGTGTTGATCGAGATATGCGGCCACACGATGCGGCCGGGCAGGCCCGCCGTCCGCGGATCGAAATCGATCATCACGATCTGGAGATATTGCAGGCGCAGCTTCGGCTTGCCTCGGGCATCCTGCTCGGCGAGTTCCTGGATCCAGAAGGTCGATCGCATCGACGATGCGTTGGCATGCTTGACCACGAAGGGGATGTTGTGGATCCCGCCGGTCTCCGCCTCGGTATCGACGTCGAGGACGGTCGTGCGGACGATGTCGACGCCCTGATTGGCGGCCTGGAGCAGCGCGGCGGGGTGGACCGGATCGAACAGGCCCATGAACGGGTTGTCGTGGAAGTGCCTGTAGGGTGCGAGATAGCGGCTATCGAGGTCCTGCTTCACCTTGAGCGGCAGTCCGCTGACATCGGGAATGACCGGCGGGCCGTCGATCGGCGGAACGCTCCGCCCGAGCGCCAGGACCGCGTCGCCGTGCGGCACGGTCGACAGCCGGGCGATGTCGAAGCCGTCGGTGAACTGGTCGAGCATGTTGAGCCACAGGCCGGGCTCGTGGTGGATGGTGTTGCCGGGCGGGCTGGTCGGCCCGAGGACATTGCTGTGCGGAAAGTCCGCCGTCGCGATCTGGTCGGTGACCTGCTCATAGTCGAGCGCCATCAGCGACTGGTCTGCCTGCTTCCCCAGCGCGTTGAGCCCGCGATTGGGGACGCCCTTGTCGACAAGGTCGAAGACGAGCGTCTCGTTATACTGGTTCATCAGCAGGCGATAATCGAGGATCGAGCCGGGTTCGGATTCGAACGGCAGGGCGATCATGTTCCAGCCATGGCCCTCCAGCCCGCCTTCGTTCTTCCAGACGCCCGGCAGCAGGCCGAGCGGGCCGAGAAGGGCTTCGCCCTCCTGTGCGGCCCGGATGACGCGGCCGCCGCCCTTGAGGGCCATGAGCGTCTTCTTGCTGAATGCCATCGCTGTTCCCCTTTTCCCGGATGATCGGATTGGTTGCGGCTAGATGCCTTCGACCAGCAGCCTGGTGTCGGGCAGCTTCTCGAGGCGCGGGATCTCGAGGTCGGGCCGCGCCATGCGGGTGAGCGCGTTGAGCGCCGCGGCGATCGCGCCTTCCTGCCAGCCGGGCAGCGAGGAGAGCTGGTCGCCGACGACGAAGAACACCGGATCGGAGAGCTTGCCCCTGGCATCGTGGATGCCGGTGCCCTGGCTCAGATTGTTGAAATGATCGGCGGCTTCCTTCGCGGGGCCGACCGACTGCCAATAGGCCCAGCCGCCCTTGATATAGGGCATGTTCTGCCACGCGATCGCGAGGCCGTCGTGCAGGCCGTTGCCGAACTTCACGCCGAATTTCCGCGCGCCCTCCCGCGCCAGGTCGAGCCGGTCCTTGACCGTCATCTGGCCCCATTCATGGGCGACCTGGCCGAAATTATAGGCGCCGGTCAGCACGCCCTTGCGGTCGTGATAGGCGGTGGAGGGATACCAGATCTGGACGATCTCATGCGAGGTCCAGCTGATCCCGCCGAAGATCGGCACGACGCCTTCCTCGGCATCGGGCGCGACCAGCGTGGTGAGCTTGAGGTCGCCGGTGTGCCGGGCGGTGATCAGCTTGCCCTGCCACAGCGTGCGATCGCCCTGCCAGCCGACCTTGGTGGTCGCGGCGAGGAACTTGTCCTGATACTCGCCCTTGTCGTTGATGCGGGGGCGGGCCTGGGCGGCATAGACCGCCTTGAGCCCCTGCTTGAACGGCAGGTCGAAGCCGCTCTTGTCGCCGCCGCCCTGCAATTCCTTCGACAGCAGCTTCTCGAGGAACGGGATCGCGATGTTCGAGAAGCAATAGTCGGCGCGGTATTCGATCGTCTCCTTGCTGCCGATCCTGGCGACCTGGACGACGAATTCCCTGGTCTTCGCGTCCCAGGCGATCGAGGTCACCGGGCTGTTCAGGTGGATCGTCCCGCCCAGGGTGGCCACCTGGCGGGCGAAGGCGCGCTGGACCTGATCCATGCCGCCGACCGGCTGGAAGATCGTCTGCTGCCACAGGAAATCGACCGGCTGGTAGAAGCGGGTCTGCGCCCAATATTCGGACTTGAGCAGGTCCTCGAGCTTGATCGCCTTGGAGATCTCGCCCGCCGCGACGCCGGGAAGCACGTCGAAGCCGGCGCGCGAGATCGCGTTCTCGAAGCCCGGATTGCCCGAGGTGGGCGCATAATTACCGTTCTCGTCGAGCTCGCCGAAGCTGATCATCAGCGACTTGAGCTTCGCCGCCAGCCCCCGGCGCTCGTTCGTGGGGATATCGAGGCTGGTCGCCTCGAGAAGCTGGGCCGCGTTCTCATGCACCAGCTGCGCGATCCAGCCACGCAGATTGTGATCGATCTGCCGATAGACGCGGGGCTTTCCCCGCAGCGCGCCCTTGTCCATCTGGACGAGGTTCGACATCGAGTTCATCACATAGACTTCGACCGCGACGCCGAATTCGCGAAGATAGCTGAGCAGCCGTTTGTGCGCCGAGGGGATGCGGCCGGGGCCGGCGTTGAGATAGGGCTCGGCGTCGCCGACCGGCCATTCGAAGCGGACGACCTGCGTCTCGCCCGGCTCGGACCCGAACAGCGCATCGTCCTTGTCCTCGGTCAGCGTGTCGCCGGTGCGCAGCGACATGCATCGCCCGCCCGTGCGGTTCTGCGCTTCGAGAACGGTGACCTCCATGCCGGTCTTGTGGACCAGCAGCTCATAGGCGGTGGTCAGCCCGCCCACGCCGGCGCCGAGGATCAGCGCGCGCTTGCCCTTGAAGCTGCCTTCGTCCAGCCGGACCGGCCCCGGGGTGATCCGCAGCTGCTCGTTGGTCGCGTCGTCCAGTTCGGCCCATGCGCTGGCATCGGGATGCGATCGCAGAAAATCCGCGCGGCTGATCTTGGTCGACATGTCGCTCTCCCCCCGGGATCCGTCGGACAGGATCCGTCAGTGAATTTCAAAATCCCGGGCGGCTGGCGACCAAGGATCACCGCCGGTTCTTGTTGCGCCAGGCGCCAGATACTGGCGGTCCTGCCCAGATCATTTGCTGCGACTCGTTGGCCAAGCATGCATTATTGGGAAGAAGACAAAACAGTTTTTGGAACCGATATGCAGTTACACTGTGCCTTTTGGTGCAAAGTGCGGGCGAAATCCGCCTAACTGCTTGCGGCAGAAGCTTTCGATAAAATCCCTAGCTGGTTATTTAGCACGAGGAGTGCGTGCGTCTCGCGCGCCAGGGACAGCGCGGATGGCGCGCGCGGCATCCCACTGGCGCAAGCAGCGCGCAGGATTACAATGCCGGCTTTCGGGAAAGGGCCTCTAGGCCCCGATGCGTTGCAGGTCCCCGGCCTTGAGCGGCAGGCGGAATTCGCAGAGGAAGCGGTGGCGGTCGTCGGTTTCGATCACCGAGGCCGGGCCGCCGCCGATATTGGGCAGCGAGATCCACAGCTGGGCGCCATTGGCGAAGGGCGCGCGGCTTTCGAACTCGACGAGCTGGGGGGTGATCCCGCGCAGCTTGACGTTCCACCAGCGCACGCCCTCGCGGACACGGGCCGGAACGTCGAGGCGGATCGCCTGCTTGTCCGGGATCAGGCCGGTCGGCTCCTGGATCACGGCCATGCGAGTGTGGTGGGACGGGGTCTGCTGGGCCTGGCGCAGCCAGGGCATCAGCACCTGCCAGGGCAGGTCCTCGCCGAAGGCGACGCCGGCAAAGCTGCCCTGCGACCATTTCACCACGCCGTCGAGCGGGCGCAGGCCGTCGAAATTGATCTGGACCGGATCGCCTTCCTGCAGCGCGATGTCGGTCTCGAAGCCGCAGCCGCCCTGGGAGAGGTTGCGGCTGCGGGTGAACTCGACCTGGTTACCGCGGCGCACGCAGATCGTCTGGTGCAGCTCGACGCGCGGCACGCTGCGGCGCTCGGCAGGGAGGCAGGCGAGGTTGCGGGCGAGCGTGCTGACCACGTCGATCGGCGTCTCGAACAGGAAGCCGGCGGCGCCCTGCTCGGTCCAGGCGATGCGGCCCGGCAGCGACTGGCCGTTGGCGAGCGCGAGGTGGAGGCCCTCGGACTCGACGATCTCATCGTCGAGATGGAGCATCGCACCGGCAGCGCTCAGCTTGCGCAGCGAGCAGGGCAGGCGGGTGGTCTCGCCGACCAGCACGGCGGAATCGAAGGCGGCGTGGTCGCCCGGCTCCGCAAGCATCTGCGCCCCTGGGGCTTCGCCCGAGAGGCTGAAGATGGTGGAGGACGCAAGTCCCTGTCGCATAAATGTTTTTTCCCGACCCCGCTCGACGGTGATAGTGCGGGGCCGGGTCTGAAGGCGGGGTTAAGCCGCAGGGTTGCGAAATCCCTAATATACCCCCGAAACGATCAGTCGCGATCGGGCGCGCCGAGCGGGAAATAATGGCGATAGGGGCGGGCATCCTCGACGCAGCGGACGACCGAGGGACGGGCGAGCAGCCGGGCGCGATAGGCGCGGAGGCTGGCCAGCGCCGCGGGGATCGGGCGGACCCAGTCGGCATAGAAGAGCGAGGGCGCGGCGGCGCAGTCGGCAAGGGTGAAGCTGTCGCCGACGGCCCATTCCCGGCCGGCGAGATGAGCGTCGAGCCAGGCATAGATCGTGTCGAGCCGGGCCATCGCCTCGTCGAGCGCGATGGGGTCGCGGCGTTCCGCGGGCAGCATCGCGTCGATCACGGGCTTCTGCATCATGCCCATGACGTAGTTGTCGAAGATCCGGTCGAGCATCCTCGCCTGCACGGCGAGATCAGGGTCGGCGGGGATCAGCGCGACCGGGCCCGGATGGTGGACGTGGAGATATTCGATCACCGCGGTCGCCTCGACCACGGTACGATCGCCCTCGGCGAGGACGGGGAAGAGCTTGAGCGGCCAGCGGGCCTCGAGCTCCTGCGCGGCGCCCGGTTCCTCGAGGTTGCGGAAGGTGAGGGGGATGTCGTTCTCGAAGAAGGCGATCAGCGCCTTCCAGGTGTAGGATGAGAAGGGGTGGCCGAAGAGCTGGAGCGGCATGGCATCCTCTTATAGTTAGGTATTAAGCTAAGTATCTTGGCGTGGGGGTGCTGTCACGCGAATTTTTCGCTGCGGCCCTTCTTTCTCCCCTCCCTGCAAGGGAGGGGCCGGGGGTGGGTTGCGAGCGTAGCGAGCCCAGCGAGCCGGTGGTGACAAAGAAAAGGCCGGGCATCGAGCCCGGCCTTTTCTAACCCACCCCTAACCCCTCCCTTGCAGGGAGGGGAATTTGAAGCCCCTCAGGCCACCCAGTCGCCCGACTTGCCGCCCTTCTTGGAGAGCAGGCGGATCTCGCCGATGGTCATGCCCTTATCGAGCGCCTTGGCCATGTCGTAGAGAGTGAGCAGCGCAGTGGAGACGGCGGTGAGTGCTTCCATCTCGACGCCGGTCTGGGCCTCGGTAGCGGCGGTAGCCGTCACGGTGACGCCGGTTTCGTCGGGGGCGAGGTCTACCGCGACCCTGGTCAGCGGCAGCGGATGGCAGAGCGGGATCAGCTCGGCGGTGCGCTTGGCGGCCATGATCCCGGCGATGCGCGCGGTGGCGAGGACGTCGCCCTTCTTCACCGCACCGGCGCGGATCGCGGCGGCGGCTTCGCGCGACATCTCGATCCGGCCGCTGGCAACCGCCTCACGCGCGGTGACGGCCTTGCCCGCGACATCGACCATGCGCGCGGCGCCGGTCTCGTCGAGATGGGTGAGGTCGCTCACCCGACCAGCGCCCGGGTCGCCGCCTCGACATCGTCCTGGCGCATCAGGGACTCGCCGACGAGGAAGCAACGGATGTCGTGCGCGGCCATCGCGTCGAGGTCTGCGCGGCTGTTCAGCCCGCTTTCGGCGACGAAGGTGCAGTCCCTGGGTGCCTGGCCAACCAGGTCATAGGTCTTCTGGACGTCGACCTCGAAGGTCTTGAGGTTGCGGTTGTTCACTCCAATCAGGCGCGAGCGCAGCTTCAGCGCGCGCTCGAGCTCGTCGGCGTCGTGCACCTCGACCAGCACGTCCATGCCGAGGCCGAGGGCCGCGTCCTCGATCTCGGCCATCTGGCCGTCCTCGAGCGCCGCGACGATGATCAGGATCGCATCGGCGCCGATCGCGCGCGATTCGAGCGCCTGCCAGGGATCGACCATGAAGTCCTTGCGGATCACCGGCAGATCGCAGGCCGCGCGGGCGGCGATCAGATAATCCTCATGCCCCTGGAAATACTCCAGGTCGGTCAGCACCGAGAGACAGGCGGCGCCGCCTGCCTGATAGGCGCGGGCATGAGCCGGAGGATCGAAATCGGCGCGGATCAGCCCCTTGGACGGGCTGGCCTTCTTGATCTCGGCGATCAGGCCATAGCCGCCGGCGGCTGCCTTTGCGTCCAGCGCGGCCTTGAAGCCGCGCGGGGGCGTGCGGGTGAGCGCCAGGGCCTGGAGATCGGCCAGCGAGGTCGCCTTGCGCCGCGTGGCGACTTCGCCGTGCTTGGTGGCGATGATGGTATCGAGGATCGTGGACATCAGAAGGCGATCCAGCAGGCGAGCAGCGCCTTGGCAAGGCCCTTGTCGATCGTCTCGGCGGCTTCCTCGGCGCCGGCGCGCAGGTCGCTGGCCTCGCCGGCGATGACGAGCGCGGCAGCGGCGTTGAGCAGCACGGCGTCGCGATAGGGGCCATGCTCGCCTTCGAGCAGGCGGTGCAGGGCGAGGGCATTATACTCCGGACCGCCGCCACGGATCGCGACCAGCGGGTGGCGGGGGAGGCCGGCATCCTCCGGGGTGATGCGCTTGGGCAGGCCCGAGCTGCCGATGCTGACGACGACGCTGGCATGCTCGGTGGAGAGCTCGTCGAGCCCTTCCTCGCCCGAGACGATCGCGGCGCTGTCGACGCCGAGCTGCTCTAGCGCCTCGGCATAGATCGGCGCGTAATCGGGGCGGGCGATGCCGATCAGCTGGCGGCGGACATGGGCGGGGTTCGCCAGCGGGCCCATCAGGTTGAAGATCGTCCGGCGGCCGATGCGACGGCGCAGCGGGCCGATCCGGGCGAGCGAAGGGTGGTGCGCCTGGGCGAACAGGAAAGCGATGCCGAGCTCGTTGAGCGATTCCTCGGCACGGGCGCCGGCGCGGTCAAGGTCGAGCCCCAGCGCCTCGAGCGTATCCGCCGCGCCCGACTTGGACGAGGCGGCGCGGTTGCCATGCTTGGCGACCGGCACGCCGGCTGCGGCTACGACCAGGCTGACCGCGGTCGATACGTTGAGCGTGTGATGCCCATCGCCACCGGTGCCGCAGACGTCGATCGCACCTTCGGGTGCCGAGATCGGGATGAGGCGGGCGCGCATCGCCCGGGCGGCCTCGGCGATCTCGATGCTGGTCTCGCCGCGCACCGACAGGTCGATCAGGAAACGCTCGATCTCGGGCTCGGCCACCTTGCCGTCGAGGATGTCGGCAAAGGCCTGGGCGGCGGACTCGCGCGCGAGCGGGGACGCGGGATCGGGGAGGAGGGTGAAATTGGTCACTTGGGCTCTATGATTTTCCCAGACGGGGAAATCGAGCAAATTCTGCTTTACCTTGCCTTCCTGAATGTTCCCCGGCGAAGGCCGGGGCCCAGTTGCAATGCCGTTCGATAGGTTTGACCACCCCAACCCACTTCGCCGAGACTGGTCCCCGGCCTTCGACTGGGAACTGGATTGGCTGATGTTGAGGGGGTCACCCCTGCTCGATCAAATGCCGCCCCTCGGGGCTGATCGCCAGATCGCGCCAGTCGAGCTCTTCCTGGAGCTGCTCGTACAGGTCCTGGCCGATCACATCGGTATCGCGCAGTTCGTCGAGCTTGTCGCGCTGGGCGGCGACGGCGCAGAGCTGGAGGCGCTGGCGCGCGTCGAACTCGGGGCAGACATTGTCGGCGCCGTTGCGGTCGATCTCGAACTGGCGGCGGGTCTCGTCGGCGACCTTCCCCTGCTCGACTTCCAGCGCGGCGATCGCGGCTTCGGCGAGCTTGCGGCGCGCCTTGTTGAGCAGTTCCTCGCCGTCGCCCTTGCCGGCCAGGCCGAGCAGCTTGATCAGCGGGGCGAGGGTGAGGCCCTGCAGCACCAGCGTCGCCAGCACCACGGCGAAGGCGGAGAGCACGATCAGGTCGCGCTGGGGGAAGTCGTGCGGCAGCGCGAAGGCGGTGGCGAGCGTCACCAGCCCGCGCATCCCGCACCAGCCGACCACGACGCTCTGCGCGAAGCTGGGCGGGGGCAGGTTGCCGCGGATCATCGGGAAGGCGCGGACGATGCCGTTATAGGCCAGCGACCAGGCCATGCGGGTGACGATCACGCCGAGTACCACCAGCCCCGCGAAGATCGCCGCCTCGCGCAGGCGATCGGGCTCCATCTCGGCGACGATCTGGCGCGCCTGCATGCCCATCAGCAGGAAGGCGACGACGTTGAGCACGAAGACGCCGACGCCCCATACCGCGAAGGACTGGACGCGGTTGCGCGCGCTGATCGTCACGTTGGGCGAATTGGCGACGTACATCGCGCAGGTGACGACGCAGAGCACGGCGGAGAGGCCGAGCCGCTCGGCGAGGATCCAGGCGATCCAGGTGTTGACGAACTCGAACAGATTGCCGCCGAACGAGCCGCGGACGAAGGGCATCAGCCTGCCCATCGCCCAGCCGCAGAACAGGCCGAGCGCGATGCCGCCGGGCACCGCGAGGCTCAGCCGGGTGGCGACCATGGCGTCGATCCCGCCATGGCTCTGCACCGCGAGCGCGGCGCCGAAGAGCAGCAGGGCGGTCGCGTCGTTGAGCAGGCTCTCGCCGGTGAGCACCTGGACGGTGCGCCGGGGCAGCGCGGCGGACTGGAGGACGGTGGTGGCGGCGGCTGCGTCGGGCGGGGCGACGATAGCGCCGAGTGCGATCGCGGCGGCGATCGGCAGTCCGGCGAAGGCCCAGCCGATCCAGGCGACCACGGCGGTGGAAAGCAGCACCGCGACCACGGCGAGCGAGACGAGCGGGCGCCACAGCCGGCGGATCGCCGCCAGGGGAAAGTCGAAGGCGGCGTCGAGCAGGACGGGCGCGATGAACAATGCCATCGCGGTGTGCCCGTCGAGCGCGATATTGGGCGAGCCCGGAATGGTCGCGACGATCACGCCGGCGGCGGCGAGCATCGTCGGATAGGGAATCGGAGTCCGTCGCGAGACCTGCAGCAGCAGGACCGCCAGCGCGAGCAGCGCGACGAGGCTCTCGAAGAAGGTCACGGGAGAGAGGCTAGCTCGTTGCGCTCCCGCGTCAAATCCTACTGATGGATGAGCGGCCTTCCGCCACCCCGGACCAGGTTCGGGGTGACGGAAGCCGGTGGCTCAGTTCGCGTTGCCCGGCTGCGCCTGCGCCGGTGTGGCGGCGGGGGCGGCATCGTCCGGCCCATCCTCCGGGCCGTCGAACCCGTGCGGTCCGTGATGGCGGCCATGGCCGCGCGGGGCGGGCGGAATCTCGCCGATGACCAGCTTGCCGTCATGGTTGGTATCGAAGGTGTCGAAGCGGGCATTCGCCGCCGCGACCCATTCGGCGCGGGTGACGACGCCGTCGCCATTCGCATCGGCGCGGGCGAAGGGGCCCATCGGGCCGCGGCCCATGCTCGCCATCGCGATGCCGCCCGCGGCTACCGTGACGAGCACGCCGGCCAGCGTCGCGGCGACCAGCTGCAGCTTGTGGTTCATTTGCACTCTCCATCGGGCCCGGGATCGGGCCATGGTGGAGACAGTGGCGGCGCCACGTCGCGCGGCTATGTCACCGCGCGCCCGAAATTGTCGCAAATATTTGCAGGTTCAGGCGAGCGCGTGCGCCTCGATCCCGGCGAGCCTGAGGAAGCTGGCCAGCATCGCATGGCCATGCTCGGTGGCGATGCTCTCGGGATGGAACTGCACGCTGTGGATCGGCAGCTCCCTGTGCCGGAAGCCCATGACATGCCCGTCGTCCGAGGTGGCGTTGACCACCAGCTCCTCCGGAATGTCGGTGACGATCAGCGAGTGGTAGCGGGTGGCGGTGAAGGGGGAGGGGAGGGATTCGAACAGGCCGGTGCCGTCATGCGTAACCGGGCTGGTCTTGCCGTGCATCAGGCCTCCGCGGACCACCGAGCCACCGAAATGCTGGCCGATCGCCTGGTGGCCGAGGCAAACGCCCAGAAGCGGTTTGCCGAGATCGGCGCAGGCGGCGACCAGGTCGAGGCTGATCCCCGCTTCATTGGGCGTGCAGGGCCCCGGCGAGATCAGGAACGCCTGCGCATTGCTGGCAACGGCGTCGCGCGCGGTGAGCGCGTCGTTGCGCACCACCTGCACGTCGGTGCCCAGCTCCATCAGATAGTGGACGAGGTTCCAGGTGAAGCTGTCGTAATTGTCGATGACGAGGATCATGATGCCTGCGCTACTGCTTCTGGAGCGCCACGACAATCGGCCCGATGGGCACGCCGCCGTCGAGGCGATCCGATACGGGATCCCAGAGCCGCGAGACGGCGCCGTCGAGATAGAGGGCGTCGGGCGCGGCGAGCTTGTCGCGGAACAGCCGGGCGAAGCGGCCGAACGACACCGGCTCGTTGCTGATCGCGAACCAGGCGCTGCCGTTCAGCCCCACACCGACGGCGTTGCGGATGGTCAGCGACGTGCCGTTCTCCGCCAGCTTCGGATGGAGCTGGCCGTTGATCAGCAGCATCGGCCCCGACTGGGTGGCGAAGCGGACGTGATCGGGCTTGTTCGCGGCGAAATCATCGGTGGTGGCAACATGCCAGCCCTTGGCATCGCCCCAGAACACGCCGTTGGGCTGCATGTGGAAATTGCCGGGGCCGGGGCGGCGGTTGAGCGGCTTCTGCTCGGCACCGTCCTCGACATAATAGCCGATCGGCAGGCCGGCGGCGTCGAACATGCCGGCGTTCATCGCGAAGGCGATGCGCGGATAGCGATCGCCGAGGCGCGGCTGGAGGCCGGTGAAGTCGCGCATCGGGCGGCCGTCGGCACCCTTGTCGACCAGCAGCACGTCATGCTTCTGCGGATCGGCGCGGCAGACGGTGAAGCTGGTGCCCTCGAAGCTGATCTTGCGGCAGGCATCATCAACGCGTCCGCTGGAAGCGCAGGCAGTCAGCGTCAGGAAGGCGCCGGCAACGGCGATCGGCCGGATCATGCGTGCCACTTAGGATGAAATCGCGTTCAGGCAAGCCATGCGCGTGCCTTGGGCTTGCCACAGTGCGGCGGCACGTCCAGCGGCGAGGGGCGTTGTTACGCCAGAAGGAGTGTTCATGATCGTTCGTTTGCTCGCCGCCGCCGCGCTGCTCGCGACGCCTGCCATCGCGCAGGATGCCAAGCAGTCGTCGCAGGACAATCAGGGGCCGCCCAAGCGGGTCCGCAGCGTGCTGCTCTATGGGCAGGAGCAGTGCCCCAAGCCGCAGAGCGAGGAAGAGATCGTGGTCTGCGCGAATGGCGGCGAATCGCCCTATCGCATCCCCAAGGAATTCCGGAACCAACCGAAGAACGACGCGGCGTCGCAGGCCTGGACCAACCGGGTCGAGATGGTCGAGGACGTGAACCGCGCCGGGCTGCCGAACAGCTGCTCGCCGGTGGGCACCGGTGGCCAGACCGGCTGCACCCGCGCCGCGATCCGTCAGTGGTACCAGGAACGGCTGGAGCAGAAGGCCAAGAACGCCGCGATTCCTTGAGGCCCTTATTCCTCCCCCAGCGAGCTGGGGGAGGATTTTAGAAGTTACTGCCCGAAGCCCGCTTCGCCGGCCTGCTTTACCGCTTCGCGTGCCGCCGCGAACAGCGCGCCGGCCTTGGCCTCGCATTCGCGCTGTTCATAAGTCGGGTCCGAATCGGCGACGATGCCGGCGCCGGCCTGGACGTGCATCATGCCGTCCTTCACCAGCGCCGTGCGCAATACGATGCAGCTGTCCATCGAGCCGTCGGGCGAGAAATAGCCGACGCCGCCGGCGTATGGCCCACGCGTTTCGGGCTCGAGCTCGGCGATGATCTCGCAGGCGCGGACCTTGGGCGCACCGCTGACCGTGCCCGCCGGGAAGCCGGCGAACAGCGCGTCGAGCGCGTCCTTGCCCGGTGCCAGCCTGCCGACCACGTTCGATACGATGTGCATGACGTGGCTGTAGAACTCGACCGTGTAGCTGTCGGTCACCTTGACCGTGCCCGCGTCCGCGACCCGGCCGACATCGTTGCGGCCGAGATCCAGCAGCATGAGGTGCTCGGCGCATTCCTTGGGATCGGCGAGCAGGCTGGCGCGGTTCTCCTCGTCCTCGGCGGCGGTCTTGCCGCGCGGACGAGTGCCGGCGATCGGTCGGATGGTCACTTCATTGTCGCGCACCCGCACCAGGATCTCGGGGCTCGAGCCGGTCAGCGCGAAGCCCGGCAGGTCGAGATGGTAGAGGAAGGGCGAGGGGTTGATTCGCCGCAGCGCGCGGTAAAGCTCGAACGGCGGCAGCGCGAACGGCGTGGTGAAGCGCTGGGCGAGCACCACCTGGAAGATGTCGCCGGCGGAGATGTATTCCTTCGCCGCGGCGACCATCTCGCCATAGCGGCCCGGGCGCAGCACCGGGGTGAGCTGGACTTCCTCCGGCTCGGCGCGGACCGGGGCGGGCAGGGGCGCGCTGGCGAGCTGCGCGGCAACGGTCTCGATCCGCTCGGCCGACAGGTCGACATCGCCGTCCGGCCAGACCGGCGCGACGAGGAAGAGCGCATCGGCGAGGCGATCGAACACCAGCACCACCGTCGGGCGAACGAACATCATGTCCGGCACGCCGATCGGGTTCTCGGGCGGGCGGGGCAGCTTCTCGACCAGCCCGACCGTCTCATAGCTGAAATAGCCGACCAGGCAGGCGAGCGCTTTGGGCAGCTCGGGCGGCACTTCGGTGCGGCAGCGCGCGGCGAGCGCGCGCAGCGCGTCGAGCGCGGGCTCGGCGCAGGGCTTGAAGGCGTCCCGGTTGGTCAGCCATTCCGGATTGATCGCCGCTTCGTTGCCGGTGGCGCGGAAGACCAGGTCGGGTGCGAGCCCGATCAGGCTGTGGCGCCCGCGGACCGAGCCGCCCTCGACCGATTCCAGCAGGAAATCGCCGCGGCCCGGCTCGATCAGCTTGAGCGCGGCGGCAACCGGAGTCTCGGTATCCGCGATCTGGCGCCGCCAGAGCAGCGCCGGCCGTCCTGCGGCCAGCGCCGCGCGGGCGGCTTCGATCCCCTCGATGCCCTGCGGCACGCCCTTAACGGACGCCCTGGCGGGTCAGGTCCGCGCGGAGGCGGGCGATCGCCGCTTCGTTGCGGGTGATCTTCAGGTCATTGCGGATCGCGCGGATGAACTCGCGGGCATATTCCGCCGGGATCTGCTGCTGCAGACCGCTGCGCATGTTCGCCATCGCCATCGGATCGCCCGAGGCATCATGCGGCTCCACCTTGTCGAGGAGCACGACGTAGAAGCCCTTGCGATCGGGCGCTTCGAGCAGGCGGGCCTTTTTCGGCTGCATGCTGAAGGCCATCTTGATGAACTGTTCCTTGTCCGCGATGTCCTTGCGCTGGAAGTCGAACGGCTTGGGCGGCGGACCCTTGGCGCCGGCGTCCGCAAGCGCCTTGTCCATCGGCACGCCCTTGTTGAGCGCGGCGACCACGGCATTGGCGGCGACCTTGGCCTTCTCCAGAGCCTTGTCGACCAGATAGTCGGTCTTCACCTTATCGCGAATGCTGGCGAGCGGGCGCGGCGCGGCCGGCACGATCCGGTCGAGCTTGACGATCGCGAAGCCGCCTTCCGGCGAGACCTGGGCGATCTGGATGTCGTCGTCCGGGTTCTCGAAGGTGAAACCGCTGCGCATGATCGCCACCATCGCGGGATCGGGCTTATAGGCTTCATTCTCCGGATCGGTGCCGCCGGCGGCGAGCGCCGGCGTGACCTGCGCGGTCAGCTTGGCATCGCCGAGCAGCTCGGCGAAGTTCTTGCCGTCGCCGACGCCGTCCTCGATCTTCTGGCGGAGATCGGCCAGCGCCTGCGCGGTCTTGCGCTGGGTGACTTCCGAGGCGAGCTCGTCATGCGCCTGGGCGAGCGACTTGGCGGCGATCTTCTCGATCTTCTCGACGACCAGGATGTGCCAGCCGAGCTGCGACTTGACCGGGCCGACCAGCGCGCCCTGCGCAGCGGCAAAGGCGGTGTTGGCGATCTCGGCAGTGGTCTGGCGCGCGAGCTCGGGCTTCTCGATGCCTTCGAAATTGGTCGCGTCGAGGCCGGCGGCCTTCGCGGCGTCGGCCAGCGGCTTGCCGCCCTTCACTTCGGCGGCGACCTTGTCGGCGGTCGCCTTGTCGAGCACGACGAGCTGGCGCACGCCGCGCTTCTCGGCGGCGGCATAGCGGGCGCCGGCCTTCTTGTAGGCGTCGGCGATCTCGGCTTCGGTCGCGGTCTGCTGGGCGCGGATCTGGTCCGGCATCACCACGGCGTAGCGCACGATGCGGCGCTGCGGCACGAGGTAGCGGGCGCGGTGGCTGACATAATAGGCGTTCAGCGCCTTGTCGTCCGGATCGGCGCCCGGATCCATCTGGGCGGTGTTGATCATGCCGACCACGCCGGCGCGGCGCTCCAGCAGCAGCGAGGCATAGGGCGCGACGACGCCGTTCGGCACGTCGGTGCCGATGGTGGCGCGGTTGACCAGCCAGTTGCCGTAGCGCTCGCGGATCATGCTGTCGCGGAACAGCGCCGGGGCGAGGCGATTGTCGGCGAGCAGCTTCTCGAAGGTCTGCTGGCTGAACTTGCCGTCGATGCCGGCGAAGGCCGGGTTGCTGGCGATCTCGGTGTCGATCAGCTTCTTCGACACCGACATGCCCGACTTGCGGCCGAATTCGACCAGCGCGGCCTGGTTGATCATCTCGTCGATCGCGATGTCGAGACCGCCCTGGGCGAGGAACTGCTCCATCGTCACCGTCTGGCCCTGCTGCTGCAGGTTGCGGATGAAGCGCTCGATCCGGTCCTTCACTTCGGTGTCGGAGATCTTCTCGCCGCCCACCGTGGCCAGCGTGCTGCTCGTCGCGCCACCACCGTTGCGGATGCCGGTGATGTCGCCGGCCGCGAAGGCGATGGCGATCAGGCCGAGGAACAGGAACACCGCAATCAGGCCGTAGCGCGACTTGGTGAAATTGCGGAAGAAGCTGAGCATGAAGTGCCGATCGTTGGAATGGTTTGCGGGTGCTTTAGGGCGGCCCGGCGCAGCCGACAAGCTTGTGCGAACGCCGCCGCCTGCTATCCGCGAACGAAATAAACAAAATTGGAGGTTGGGGTGATGCGGCGCAAGCTGGTGGCGGGTAACTGGAAAATGCACGGGCTGCGGGCGCAGCTGCCGGAGGTCGAGGCGATTGCTTCTGCTGCTGCGGCGAATCCGTCGGTCGATGCCGCGCTCTGCCTGCCCTTTACGCTGATCCATCCCGCCGCCCAGGTGGCGGGCAGCCTGCCGATCGGCGCGCAGGACCTGCACGAGGCCGACAAGGGGGCACATACCGGCTGCATCTCGGCACCGATGCTGGTGGAGGAGGGGGCGACCCTGACCATCGTCGGCCATAGCGAGCGTCGCGGCGACCAGCACGAGACCAGCCACGACGCCTATATGAAGGCTGCCGCCGCGCACCGGCACGGGCTCAAGGTGATCCTGTGCTGCGGCGAGCTCGAGGCCGAGCGTGCCGCCGGCCGCGCCGAGCGAATCGTCCAGTCGCAGATCGAGAAGTCGCTGCCCGACGATGCCGATCCGAGCTGGCTGACCGTCGCCTATGAGCCGCGCTGGGCGATCGGCACCGGCAAGACGCCGACAGCCGACGAGATCGCATCGATGCATGCGATCATCCGTGCCAAGCTGCGCATGATGATCGGCGACGCCAAGGCCGACGGCATCCAGATTCTCTATGGCGGGTCGGTGACCGGCGCGAATGCCGCGCAGATCCTGGCGCTCGACAATGTCGATGGCGCGCTGGTCGGCGGGGCCAGCCTGACGGCGGAGAAGTTCGTGCCGATCATCGAGGCGGCGGCTTCGGTTTCGTGACTGTTTGCTCCCTGCTTCCCCGGTGAAAGCCGGGGAGCTGCCTGGGTGAATTTCAGTCTGCGGGGCGACCCAACGTAAGGAACGCCGTGACGCCCGACAGCGCGGCAGCCGCTGCCCCGACCAGCGCGCCCATGTGGAAGGCGCTGACCAGTCCCGTGCCGGCCGATGCGATCACCGCGCCGGCGATGGCGGTGGCGATCAGGCCGCCGGTGCGGGCGATCGCGCTGTTGAAGCCTGAGGCGGTGCCGGTGTGCGTGTCGTCGACCGAGGCGAGCACCGCGGTGGTCAGCGGCGCGGCGACGCTGGCCATGCCGATCGCGATGGCGAGCGCGCCGGGGAAGACCGAGGTCCAATAGGGCGCATCCTCGTCGACCAGCAGGAGCAGCGCGAAGCCGATCGCGACGATCATCGGCCCGATGGTGAGCGGCCAGCGCGGGCCTACCCGGGCGGTGATCCGTCCCATGATGCGGCTGGCGATTCCCATGCCGAGCGGCATCGGCAGCAACGCGAAACCGGCGTGCAGCGCCGAATAGCCGCCCGCCTCGATCAGCACATAGGGCAGGAGCAGCAGCACCCCGCCCAGCGCGCCATAGAGCAGGAAGGTGAGCAGGGTGAGCCCGGCAAAGGCGCGCGAGCCGAACATTGCCACAGGCATCATCGCACGGTCGCCGCGATGATGCTCGACCCAGAGGAACAGGCCGATCGCTGCCAGCCCGGCGGCCAGCCCGATCGCGACGGTGGTGTCGATCGCGTGGTGGCTCGACCAGAGGGTCAGCGCCCAGGTCAGCGCGCCGAGCGCGAGCGTTGCGGTGAAGGCGCCGGGCAGGTCGAGCGGCAAGTCGCCTTCCGCGCTTTCCTCGACATAGAAGAGCGCGATGCCGATCGCCGCGAGTGCCACCGGCACGTTGACGTAGAAGATCGCGCGCCAGCCGATCATGTCGACCAGCCAGCCGCCGAGCGGTGGCCCCACCGCGCCCGCGATCGCGCCGACGCCCGCCCAGGTGCCGATCGCCTTGCCGCGCGCCTCGCCGGTAAAGGCATGGCCCAGCGTGGCGAGGCTGTTGGGCAGCAGGATCGCCGCGCCGATGCCCTGCAACGCGCGGGCGGCGAGCAGCAGCGTCAGGTCGGCGGCGACGGCGCAGGCGAGCGAGGCGATGGTGAACAGCGCGATGCCGAGCACCAGCAGCTTGCGTCGTCCGAAATGATCGCCCGCCGCGCCGCCGATCAGCAGCAGCGCCGAGAGCGGCAGCATGTACGCGTTGATCGTCCATTGCAGCTCGGCCGGGGTGGCGTGCAGGTCGGCGCCGATCGCCGGCAGCGCGACATTGGTCACCGATCCGTCGATGAACGCGAGGCTCGACGCCAGGATGCAGGCGGTGAGGGTAAGGTTCGGGTGCCGGGCCTGCATGACACCGCTCTAGCAGAGCCGGCCGCGGTCCGGGAGGGTGGGCGAACGGATAGGGTGCATCCGCCCTGGGGCTAAGGTAATATACTGAAATTACGCAAATCTTCCGCCGCCCGCAGGGATTGGCTTGCTATATATGGATATGCCGAGGCTCTCGCTTCCCGCCTGGCCTGTCGATGCCGATCGGAATCAGATGATTCTGGTCGAGCAGTTCCGTGCGCTGCGGCGGCAGGTGCCGCTGATGTACCTGATGATGTTCGCGGACTCCGCGTTCCTCGCCTTCACGGCCTATGACACGGTGAGCCCCTGGTGGAGCCTGGGCATGCCGGCGCTGCTGGCCGTGCTCTCGGCAGTGCGCGCGGCGTTCTGGCTCAAGCGCCGCGGCGATATTCCGCGGCCGGAGCTGATCCCCAATTATCTGCGCGGCACGATCCTTGTCGCGGCGACGCTGAGCTTTGCCTTTGGCGGGTGGGGGCTGCTGCTCTACGCGGAGGGCGACCTGATGCGCCGTGCGTGCATCGCGCTCTACATCTTCATCGGTGCGATAAGTTGTTGTTACTGCCTGCAGTCGGTGCCGCGCGCCGGCCAGGCGGTGCTGCTGTGCGGTGCCGCGCCGGTGACGTTCTGCCTGATCCTGTCGCCCGACTGGTCGCTGCGCGGGCTGGGCTTCAACATCCTGGTGGCCAGCTTCGTGGCGGTGCGGATGATGCGCACCAGCCATGCGGGTTTCGTCGAGATGCTCGCCTCGCGCTCGCACATGGCCGCCGAACAGGCACGCGCCCAGGGTGCCGAGCAACGGGCGCACCAGCTCGCCTATCACGACCCGCTGACCGGCCTGCCCAATCGCCGTGCGCTCGCCGAGGCGCTCGAGCGGCGGATGGCGCCCGACGGCAGCGGCGCATCGCTGGGGCTGCTGATCATCGATCTCGACCGGTTCAAGTCGATCAACGACGTGCACGGCCATCCCGCCGGCGACCAGCTGCTGCGCGACGTCGCCGCCCGCGTCAGCGCCGTGGTGGGCGAGGAGGGCGTGAGCTATCGCCTGGGGGGCGACGAGTTCGCCGTGATCCTCGACGGTGACGGCGAAGGCGCGCGGCGCATTGCCCATGCCATCGTCAACGCGGTGATGAAGCCCTTCGCCGGATCGGAGCTGGTCCATCATATCGGCGCCAGCGTGGGCATCTCGCTCTATCCGCAGGACGCGCTCGACCTCGACACGCTGATGCGCAAGGCGGACATCGCGCTCTACAAGGCCAAGCATAGCGGGCGGAGCCAGCATTGCGCGTTCGAGCCGATGCTCGACGCCGAGATCCGCCGCCGTGCCGAGATCGAGCGCGAGATGCGCGAGGCGATGAAGACCGATGCGTTCGTGCCCTATTACCAGGCGATCGTCTGCCTCAAGAGCCACGAAGTTGTCGGCTATGAGCTGCTCGCGCGCTGGCGGCGTGCGGAGGGCGAGGAGATCGGCCCCGAGCAGTTCATCCCCATCGCCGAGGAATGCGGGCTGATCGACACGCTGATGCTGCGCCTGCTCCGCCGTGCCTGCCGCGAGACGCGTGACTGGCAGGTGCCGATCTCGATCAACGTCTCGCCGACCCAGCTCAAGGATCCGTGGTTCAGCCAGAAGCTGCTCGGCGTGCTGATCCGCGAACGTTTCCCGGCGCGGCGCCTGACGGTGGAGATCACCGAGAATGCGCTGATCGTCGATGCCGGGAGTGCGCAGGACGCGATCGCCTCGCTGCGCAACCAGGGCATCCAGCTGGCGCTCGACGATTTCGGCACCGGCTATTCCTCGCTCCAGCACCTCCAGATGCTGCCCTTCGACCGGCTCAAGATCGACCGTTCCTTCGTCGCCGCGATGGGCCGCGATCCCCAGGCGATGCGGCTGGTGCTGGCGATCGTCACTCTGGCCAACACGCTGGAACTGCCGGTGGTGGCGGAGGGCATCGAGAATGCGGCAACCGCCGAGGCGCTGGCCCGGCTCGGCTGCGCGATGGGGCAGGGCTTCCATTTCGGCCATCCGATGCCGGTGGAAGGGATCGCGGCGGTCGGCGGCGGAGTCGCGGCCTGAGGCTTTGCGTGAAAGCGCAATTCTTCGTGCTGAGCTTGTTTCAGCATCCAGGCAGCCGCGCGGGATATCGCTCGTGGAGAGTTGGACCCTGAAACAAGTTCAGGGTGACGGGAATACTGGAAGGCATCTCGGGCTTTTCCCCGAGAGTTGTGCACGTATCACCTTCCCTTTTTTGAAGGGGTTGGCGTAGCATCGCCGGGCTCACGGGAGGGTTCGATGCCGCTTCTCGCCTGGTTTGCCTGCCTGCTCGCTCTGATCGCCACGCCGGTTGCCGCCAGTACGCTGGAGCGCGGCACGATCGACGCCGCCAGCCTTCGCGGCAATGCCGCCGGTTTACCGAGCGCGCGGGGCGTCACCGTCTATCTGCCCGACAGCTACGCCGCCGACCCGACACGGCGTTTCCCGGTGCTCTATTACCTGACGAGTTTCTTCGAGGACGACCGTGCGCCCTGGGCGAACAATGGTGCGCAGGCGCTGCTCGACCGGGCGATCGACAGGAAGGTGGTCGGGCCGGCGATCGTGGTGACGATCGACTGCACCACCCCCGTCGGAGGATCCTGGTACGTCAACTCGCCGGTGACCGGGAATTGGGAGGACCTTGTCAGCCGCGAACTCGTCGCCTGGGTCGATGGGCGGTACCGGACGCTGGCCTCGCGGGATTCACGCGGCATTGCGGGCGACCGGATGGGCGGGCACGGCGCGATCCGGCTGGCGATGCGGCATCCGGAAGTTTTCGGCGCGGTCTATGCGCTGCACCCGATCGGCATGGGACCGGGCGTGCAGACGATGTTCTCGCGGCCCAACTGGCAACTGTTGCAGGATGCCAGGCGGATCGAGGACCTGCGCAGCGACGGCTTCTCGCTGATCTTCACTTCGATCTTCCAGGCGCATCTGCCCAACGCCACGCGCGCGCCGCTGTTTTTCGATCCGCCGGCGCGGCTGGCCGAGGGGCGGCTGGCGGTCGATCCGGCGCTTACCGAGAAGCTCAACGCCAGCTTCTTCCTCGATCGCCAGGTCGCGGCGCATGCGGGCAATCTCAAGCGCCTGCGCGGCTTCATGTTCGACTGGGCGCGGGGCGACTCCAACCCCGACCATATCGTTTCGCTCCTGGCCTTCACCCGGACGCTGGACAGTTTCGGCGTGCCCTATGAGGCGGAGGAATATCGCGGCGGCTGGGGCGAGCGCCACTGGGGCGAAGACGGGCGCATCTATTCGGAGATGCTGCCGTTCTTTGCGCGGACGCTGGTGTTCTAACGTTACTCCCCTCCCTGGAAGGGACGGGCCGGGGGTGGGTGGATGCGCGCGATACGAAGAGGCCCGGCGACACGGCATTCGTATCGCCAGGCCTCTACCCACCCCGCAGCAGGTGAACCGCGTCCCACGCGGTTCAGGCCATGCCGGGGGCATGGCCGACCTGCAGCGCCCCTCCCTTCCAGGGAGGGGAAGCCAAGACTTACTTCGCGTAGCGGTCCTTCAGCACCTTCCACACGGCGCGCAGGCTCACCGCCTCGGCGCCCTTGGGGCGGCCGGGCTTGTGGCTGCCGTTCCAGCAGAAGATGTCGAGATGCGCCCACTGCGCCTTCTCGGGCACGAATTCCTTGAGGAACAGCGCCGCGGTCAGCGCGCCGCCGAACGGGGCCTCGGCCGCGTTGACCATGTCGGCCACGTCGGACTTCAGCATCTCCTTGTACGGATCGTAGAGCGGCAGGCGCCACATCGGATCCGCTTCGGTCTCGGCCGCGGCCATCAACTCGCTCGCCAGCGTGTCGTCATTGGCGAACAGCGCCTGGAGGTCGGCACCCAGCGCGACACGGGCGGCGCCGGTGAGCGTGGCATAGTCGATCACCAGCTCGGGGGTCTTCTCCTCGGCCTTGGTCAGCGCGTCCGCCAGGATCAGGCGACCCTCGGCGTCGGTGTTGCTGTTCTCGACCGTGATGCCCTTGCGCGAGCGCATGATGTCGCCCGGGCGGGTGGCTTCGCCGTTGATCGAGTTCTCGACCGCGGGGACGAGCATGTGCAGCCGCACCGGCAGACGCGACGACATGATGAGCTCGGCGGTGGCCAGCGCGTGCGCGGCGCCACCCATGTCCTTCTTCATCAGGCGCATGCCCGAGGCCGGCTTGATGTCGAGGCCGCCCGAATCGAAGCAGACGCCCTTGCCGATGATCGCGACCTTGGGATGCTCGGGATTGCCCCATTCGATCTCGATCAGGCGCGGCTCGCGGCCCTTGCCGGCGGCCTTGCCGACTGCCCAGAGCAGGCCATAGCCCTTCTCGACTTCGTCGCCCTTCACGACGCTGAGCTGGCCGCCATAGGCCTTGACCAGATCAGCGGCCGCGGCCTCGAGATCGGCCGGGCCCATGTCGTTGGCGCCGGTGTTGATCCGGTCGCGCAGCTTGTAGGTGGCATTGGCGATGCGAACCGCTTCCTCGATCCGCGCGACATCGGTGGTCAGCAGCACGCGCGCGCCGGTCGGCGCCTTCTCGTCCTTCTTGTAGGTGTCGAACTTGTACTGGGCGACGAGCCAGCCATGGATCGCCTTGCCGGGCTCGACGCCCTCGACGCGGTACGCGCCCTCGGGCAGCGTCTCGGCGAGCTTGGCGAGGCACCAGGGCGACAGCTTCTCGGCATTTGCGACGACCGTCACCACCGACCAGTCCTCGGGCCCGTCGCCCGGCAGGATCGCGCTCGAATAGGCGCTGGGTGCCAGCTTCTGCGCGGCGGCCGCAGTGCGGTGGCGCGGCGGCTGGGCGTTGAGCCAGGCATCGAAACCCTTGGCGTCGATCACATGGATGGTGCGGGCGGACTGGCCCTTGTCGGGCTGAACGAGCGTGTTGGGATCAGGCATGTGCATTGATCTAGGTAATGGGGGCGGCGAGGGCTAGCCCCTTCGCGGCACATGAATTTTCGTTCATGAAGGAACCGTCTCGTTTCGCAACCGGTTTCCCGAAGGTCCGCAAGCACCTCCCGGGAGAGACCGATGACCGACACCCGCTATGAAGGGGAACGCATCCCCTATCTCGAGCCGGTGGAGGAGGCGCCCCGACCGCGCTGGAGCATCGCCGCCATCATCGTCGGTGCGCTGCTCGTCCTGATCGGCCTGCCGATCGCTGCAGGCGGCGCGTACCTGATGACGCTGGGCGGCTCCCTCTACTACCTGATCGCCGGCGCGCTGATGACCTGGTCGGGCGTGTTGCTGATCCGCGGGCGGATGAGTGGCGGCTGGATCTATCTCGCGCTCGTTGTCGCGACGATCCTGTGGGCGTGGTGGGAAGTCGGCGCCAATCCCTGGGCGCAGGTGCCGCGCGTCATCGCGCCGGTTGTGCTCGCCATTCCCGTGATCCTGATCCTGCCGACGCTGACCCGCTCGGCCGGCCGCTGGCGGCTGGCGCTGGGCGGGGTGGTCGTCGCGCTGGTGCTGACCGGCATCAACTTCTGGGTGGCGATCGCCGGCCAGCCCAACCCGGTGCTCGCCGCGCTGCCCGCGCCGGGCACCGCGGAAATGCTCGATCCCTCGGGCCAGCAGACCGGCGCCGACTGGCCCGTCTATGGCGGCACCGCCAGCGCGCGCCGCTACTCGCCGCTCGTCCAGATCACCCCGGCCAATGTCTCGAAGCTCAGGCAGGTGTGGCTGACGCATACGGGTGACCTGCCCAAGTCCGAGATGATCCTGAAGACCTATGGCGCGGAGAACACCCCGCTCAAGGTGGGCGACAGCCTCTATATCTGCACGCCGAAGAACATCCTGCTGGCGCTCGATGCGGCCACGGGCATGGAGAAATGGCGCTACGATCCCAAGGTGCCGGATTCGGCGATCCCCTACACCGCGGCCTGCCGTGGCGTGGTCTATTATGCGGTGCCGAACGCACCGACGAACCAGGCCTGCGCCACCCGGATCATCGAGGGGACGCTCGATGCCCGGCTGGTCGCGGTCGATGCCAGAAATGGCCGGCCCTGCGCCGATTTCGGCACCAATGGCCAGATCGATGCCAAGCAGGGCATGGGCAAGGTTCCCGACGGCTTCGTCTCGATCAACTCGCCGCCCACCCTGGTGCGCGGCGTGCTGGTCACCGGGCATCAGGTGCTCGACGGGCAGGACCGGTGGGCGCCCTCGGGCGTGATCCAGGGCTTCGACGCGGTCACCGGCAAGCTGCGCTGGGCCTGGGACATGATGCACCCGAGCTGGAACGGCGCCCCGCCGGCCGGCCAGGAATGGGCGCGCGGCACGCCGAACATGTGGACGCTGGCGAGCGGCGACGAGCAGCTCGGGCTGGTCTATCTGCCGATGGGCAATGCCGCGGCCGATTATTACTCGTCGCTGCGCCGGCCCGAGGAGAATTTCTACGCAACCTCGCTGGTCGCCCTCGACGTGACCACCGGCAAGCCGAAATGGCGCTTCCAGGCGGTCCGCAACGATGTGTGGGACTATGATTTCGGCGCGCAGGCGACCCTCGTCGATTACAAGGGCGCGCCGGCGCTGGTGCTGCCGTCCAAGCAGGGCGACATCTACATCCTCGATCGCCGCACCGGCCAGCCGCTCACGCCTGTAGGCGAGATGAAGGTGCCGGGCGGCGGCGTCGAGCCGCAGCAGCGCGCCGCCACCCAGCGCGTTTCGCTCTGGCATACGCTGCGCAAGCCCGACCTGACCGAGCGCGACATGTGGGGCATGTCGCCGATCGACCAGCTGCTCTGCCGCATCCAGTTCCGCCGGGCGAGCTACAAGGGCTTCTTCACCCCGCCCGAGGCCGATCGCCGTTCGATTGAGTATCCCGGCTACAATGGCGGTACCGATTGGGGTGGCGTCGCGGTCGATCCGCAGCGTGGGGTGATCGTCGCCAACTATAACGACATGCCGAACTATGTGCGGCTCGTGCCGCGCGCCGAGGCGGACAGGAAGGGCTGGGCGCCGCGTGACCAGGCGCGCGGCCAGATCGGCGGCAACGAAGGCGCGGGCGATCCGCAAGCGCACACCCCCTATGCGATCGACGTCAATGCCGGCTGGCGCAACAAGTTCTGGCCGTTCGACGGGCCCAAGTCGGAGGGCACCGGCATGCTCTGCAAGCAGCCGCCCTATGGCGGGATCCGCGCGATCGACATGGCGACGGGCAAGACGATCTGGGACCGCCCGCTCGGCGAAGCGCGGACCAACGGGCCGTTCGGCATCCCCTCGCATTTGCCGATCACCATCGGCACGCCCAACAATGGCGGCTCGGTGGTCACCGCGGGCGGCCTGATCTTCGTTGCGGCGGCGACCGACAATCTGATCCGCGCGATCGACCTCAAGACCGGCAAGACTTTGTGGAAGGCAGTGCTCCCCGCCGGCGGCCAGGCGACGCCGATCACCTACGAGGCGAACGGGAAACAGTATCTGGTGATCTACGCCGGCGGGCATCACTTCATGGAGACGCCGGTGGGGGACGAGGTGGTGGCGTATGCATTGCCGTGAATAGCTTCGTCATGCTGAACTTGTTTCAGCATCCAACCCTCCACCAGCGAGACGGCCCGTGGAGGGTTGGACCCTGAAACAAGTTCAGGGTGACGGCGGAAGTGGGCGGGGTTGGGAGCGTCGCAACTTAGGCCACGGTCAGGCGGCCTGCCCCTTCACATAATCGATGAACGCCCTGAGCGGCGCCGGCACTAGCCGCCGTCCCGGATAGTATAGGAACGGCCCGGGGAAGCTCTCCCACCAATCTTCGAGCACCGGGACCAGCGCGCCGCTGGCGAAGCTCGGTTTCAGCCAGTCCTCGAACAGGCAGACGATCCCGCCATCTGACGCAGCCACGTCGAGCAGCAGGTCGATCGCGCTGCCGACGGTGACGATCAGCGCGGGTGGCGGCTCGACCACCAGGATCTCGCCGTCGCGCTCGAACTCCCAGGGAATCAGTCGCCCGCTCTCGAAGCGGCCACGCAGGCAGCGGTGCTCGAGCAGGTCACGCGGATGCACGGGCGTGCCGTGCGCGGCGAGATAGGAGGGGGAGGCGGCCGCCGCGAAGCGCTGGACGCGCGGGCCGATCGGCACCGCGATCATGTCCTGCTCCAGCCGCTCGTCATAGCGGATGCCGGCGTCGCAGCCCGCCGCGAGCAGGTCGACGAAATTGTCCTGCGCGACGATCTCGACCTGGATCTCGGGATAGGCGGCGATGAAGCCGGGCAGGATCGCCGGCAGCACGATCCGCGCCGCACCGATAGGCACGTTGAGCTTGAGCGTGCCGGCGGGCCGATCGCGGAAGATGTTGACCACGTCGAGCGCCGCTTCGACTTCGCCAAGCGCCGGGGCCAGTCGCTCGATCAGCCGAGCGCCTGCCTCGGTTGGCGCGACGCTGCGGGTGGTGCGGTTGAGCAGGCGTACGCCCAGCCGCGCCTCGAGCCGCCGCACCGCCTCGCTGAGTCCAGAGGCGCTGGCGCCGGTTGCGCGGGCGGCATCGCGGAAGCCGCCGGCCCGGGCGACGGATAGAAAGGCGTTCAATTCGCCGAGGTCGAGATCCATTGTTCGAAATTCCGCACAGCCCGTGCGGATTGTGCCCGATTATCGCGCGATGCCGCAAGGCCTAGATGGACGTTGTGCATCCAGACGGAGAACAGCGATGACCGACTTCCCGATGACCTATCAGCTTGGCGACCGCGTGGTGAACCGTGTCGGCTATGGCGCGATGCAGCTTGCCGGCCCCGGCGTGTTCGGCCCGCCCAGGGACCATGACCAGGCGATCGCGGTGCTGCGCGAAGCAGTGGCCTCGGGGGTCAACCATATCGACACCAGCGATTTCTACGGCCCGCACGTCACCAATCGGCTGATCCGCGAGGCGCTGCACCCCTATCCGGACGATCTGGTGATCGTCACCAAGGTCGGCGCGCGGCGCGGCGACGATGCGTCCTGGCTGCCGGCCTGGACGCCCGACGAGATCGAGGCGGCGATCCACGACAACCTCGCCAATCTCGGGCTCGAGGCGATCGATGTGGTCAACCTGCGCATCATGGGCGACATCCACGCGCCCAGCGAAGGCCCGATCGCCCCGCAGTTCGAGCGGCTTGCACGGCTGCGCGAGCAGGGCTTGATCCGCCACCTGGGCCTGAGCAACGCGACGGCTAAGCAGGTCGAGGAAGCACGCGGCATCGCGCCGGTGGTCTGCGTGCAGAACCAGTACAACCTCGCCCACCGCGAGGACGAGGCGCTGCTGGCGACGCTGGCCGAGGCGGGCATCGCCTATGTGCCCTTCTTCCCGCTCGGCGGCTTCTCGCCGATCCAGTCGGGCACGCTCGACGAGGTGGCGAAGCGGCTGGGCGCCACGCCGATGCAGGTCGCGCTCGCCTGGCTGCTCCAGCGTTCGCCGAACCTGCTGCTGATCCCGGGCACCTCCTCGCTCGGCCATTTGCGCGAGAATCTGGCGGTGCGGGATCTGGTGCTGCCGGCGGAGGCCGTGCAGGTGCTCGACGGGATCGCCGGCTAGCGTCCGACCGCCTTCACCTTCGGCGCGCACATCGCGATCGCATGGTCGATCATGAAGCTCAGCCGATCGCGGGCAAGCGCGAGCTCGGCCGGGTCCAACCCCCGGTCGAGCGTCTCGAAGTTGAGATAGGATAGGCCGTGCAGGACCGCGTAGTTGGACAGCGATCCGTCGCTGGTCACCACGCGTTCCTGCACCACGTTGAAATCCGCGCCTACCATCGCATCGCGGCAGAATGCGTCGCTCGGCTGGTTGCGGGCGAGATAGGTGGCGAAGGCGACGGTGTCGTCGTCATCGAACGGATAGGTCTTCGACACCGAGGGGCTGGGGTTGAGCGTGTCGTCGCAGAAGCGGATCGAGATCACGCCGCTGCCCTCGGGGTCGCCCTTGTTGCAGCGCGACGAGCCGGACTCGAAGCCCTTGGCATTGGTATGCAGCGCGATGATCGGCCATGCGCCCTTTGCCAGGTCGGCCAGGATATTATGGGCATAGCCGGGAAGGGCGGTATCGAAGTTGCGGTTGGGATCGATCGGCCGGCCATAGTCCACTGCCCGGTTGTAGCGGACTCCGTCATTGCCGGGGGAAACGCCCGAATCGACCGCGATCAGCACGCCGCCATATTTGCGCAGCGCCACCAGACCCGCCTCGAACCCGGCATTCTCATTGTCATGGGGGACGAAGAACAGCGGTCCCCTGGGATGCTTCACATTGGCGATCCGCCACAACCGCCAGGGCGCGCGCTCTTCGCGGAAGGTCAGTTCGGAGACGTGGAGGCCCTTCCACTCCGCCGGATCGCGGTGCCGGGCGAAGTCATCGTCCTGCACGGTGAGCGGATCGACCGGGCGGACCGTCACCGCGTCGGGGGCGGGCGTGGCGGTGAACAGCGCGGCGGCGGCGAGGGCGATCAGACGCATCAGTCCCTCGGCTGGATCAGGAACTGTTCGAACTTCCCGTTCATCCCGGGCTCCGCATAGGTGATCGCGATCAGCTTCTGCCCATTGGCAAAGGCGATGCTGTAGTTGCGATTGACGAAGCCGCCACGCAGCCGCGGCTTGCCGAGTGCCGTGAAGCTTACCGGATCACCGAGCGGGGCCAGGCTCGTGTGATAGTCCTCGGTCGCCTGGGGGGTGAAATAATAGTTGGCATCCTCGGTCAGCTTCTCGCGATCGAGCGTGCCGGCGCGAAGCTGGCCAAAGACCAGGCTCGCCAGTGAATCGCGATATTCGTCGAGCGTCATCGGCCGGCTTGGGGGCGGGGCCGCCGGCAGGAGCAGGTCGGTGATGCCGCCGGTGATCGCGTCCTGCGCACCGCCGAAATCGGCATTGACCAGCGCGACAACGGCGAAGCGCTTCTTGGGGATCACGAAATTATCGGAAAGAAAGCCCACCGCCTCGCCGCCATGCTCGACGGTGCGAACGCCGTCACGGCCGCCGAGCGAGACGCCCAGACCGTAGCGGGTATTGCTGCCGTCCGCGAGCAGCACCGGCGTCTCCTGGGTCTGCCAGTCTTCGGGGCTCAGGATCTTGCGGTCGATCCGCGCGATGTCCCACTTGGCGAGGTCGCTGGCCGACATGGCAAGCTCGCCAGCCGCCCAGAGCCAGCCCGGCGCAGCAGGCCTGGCGGCGCGGACCGGGCCGAGCGCGAAACGGTGATTGCCCTGCGGGAAGCCCTTGCCCACCGCGATGTCCTGGTCGATCGCATCGATGCCGAGCGGCTTGAATATCTTCGCCTTCAGGTAATCGAGCAGCTTCATGCCCGAAGCCTTCTCGATGATCATGCCGGCGACGACATAGCCGGTGTTCGAATATTGCCAGGCCGTGCCGGGGCGGAAGTCGAGCGGCTTCTTCGCCCAGCGATCGAGGATCTGCTGCGGCGTCACCGGCTTCGACATGGCGGCGAAGTCATAGTCCTGCGGCCAATAGTCCTGGATGCCGGCGGTATGGCTGAGCAGCTGGCGGATGGTGATCTGGTCGGCGTCGGTGATGTCCGGCACCCATTTCGACACCTTGTCGTCGAGGCTGAGCTTGCCAGCATCCTCGAGCAGCAGGATCGCGGCGGCGGTGAATTGCTTGGAGATCGATGCGATCTGGTATTTCGCCGCCGGGCTGGTCGCCTTCATGCCCGGCCCCTGGTCGCCATAGGCCCTGGCGAACACGATCTTGCCGTCCCGCACGATCGCGACCGAAGCGGAGGGCGCACCGGAGGATTTCAGTGCGTCGGCGACGATGGTGTCGACCTTCGCCGTTTCATCGGCGGAGAGCTGCTGCGCGGCGGCAGGCGTAGCGATCAGAAGGGCGGCGGCGAGGGCGGAACGGAACATCGGGCCTCCGGAATGGAATGGCGCGAGCTTAGGCCAGGGTTTCGCGGGCGTCATCCCCGCCGGACGTTTCGCTTTGGCGCATGCGCCATGCCCTGCTTGCAATGTAGGATTTCGTCTGTTCGGCTTGCGCAGCCGGCGTCCAAACCGGCCGCTCTTTGATGCTGTTGGAGAAATAGGATCACGCGGAGGCAAGAATCTTGCGAGATGCATCGCGTTTTCGGGAAAACGGGCACGGCAAAACCGCTCTTGGCCTGTACTTTGTGTACTTTCGCGAGTCGGTTGGTCTGCGATGTTGGAAGCCGGGCCGCCCGCGGGGCGACCCGACGCCGATCAGGCCAGCGGCACCCCGTAGAGATCGTGCTCGTCGGCATCCTCGATCTCGACCATGACGATGTCGCCCTGGCTGAGATGGCCGGCGTCGCGCAGGAACACCTCGCCGTCGATCTCCGGCGCGTCGGCCTGGCTGCGGCCCGTCGCGCCGCCTTCCTCGCCGACTTCGTCGATGATCACTTCGAGCGTGCGGCCGATCTTGGCCTGGAGCTTGGCCGCGCTGATCGCCGCGGTCTTCTCCATGATCCGGGCATAGCGCTCTTCCTTGACCTCTTCCGGCACCGCGCCGGGCAGATCATTGGCGGCTGCACCTTCCACGGGCTCGAAGCGGAATGCGCCGACACGATCGAGCTGGGCTTCGTCGAGCCAATCCAGCAGATACTGGAAGTCCGCCTCGGTCTCGCCGGGAAAACCGACCACGAAGGTCGATCGGATGGTCAGATCGGGGGCAATCTCGCGCCACTTGCGCAGCCGCTCGAGCACCTTGGCTTCGTTGGCCGGGCGCTTCATCGCGCGCAGCACCGAAGGCGAGGCATGCTGGAACGGGATGTCGAGATAGGGGAGCACCAGCCCCTCGGCCATCAGCGGGATGACCTGATCGACATGCGGATAGGGATAGACATAGTGGAGCCTCACCCAGGGCGCGATCTTGCCGAGCTCGCGCGCCAGATCGGTCATGTGCGGCACGACCTCGCCGCCCTTCCAGGCGCGCGGCTCCTTGCGGATGTCGACACCATAGGCCGAGGTGTCCTGGCTGATGACCAGCAGCTCCTTCGTGCCCGCCTCGACCAGCTTCTCCGCCTCGCGCAGGATCGCGTCGGGGCGGCGGCTGACCAGGTCGCCGCGCAGCGCCGGGATGATGCAGAAGGAGCAGCGGTGGTTGCAGCCCTCCGAGATCTTCAGATAGCTGTAGTGGCGCGGCGTGAGCTTGAGCCCCGCATCCGGCACCAAATTGACGAAGGGCGAGGGCGGCATCGGCGCCGCGTCGTGCACCGCGCCGACGACTTCCTCATATTGATGCGCGCCGGTGACGGCCAGCACGTTGGGGAAGCGTGCGCGGATGACCTCGGCTTCCTTGCCCATGCAGCCGGTGACGATGACGCGGCCATTCTCCGCGATCGCCTCGCCGATCGCCTCGAGCGATTCTTCCTTCGCCGAGTCGAGAAAGCCGCAGGTGTTGACCAGCACGACGTCGGCCCCGGCATAGTCGGGGGACATCGCATAACCGTCGCTGCGCAGCTTGGTGAGGATCCGTTCGCTGTCGACCAGGTTCTTGGGACAGCCGAGCGACACCATGCCCACGCGGGGCGCCTCGGGAAGTTTAGTTGCCATGATTGGCGCGGCACATAGGGATTTCCGGCAAAAAAGCTAGGCCGGGGCTTTTCCGGGGGCAGGTTTGACCGCCGACAAGGTGTGCGCGGCCGCTTGCGGGCATGGAAGATCGCGTGCCGCATCCCATATCCGCGGCACCGGTATTTGCGAGGAGGTTTCCATGGCTGCCGAGCTTGCGGAAGAGACGACACTCACCACGCGTTCGGGCGTGACGCTCGACGTTCGCCCCGCCACCCCGGCGGATGAAGGCGCGCTGCGCGACCTGTTCGAGACGGTTTCCAGCGACGACCGACGCTTCCGTTTCCTCACCGCCTGCGACCAGCTTTCCAACGCCCAGATCGCGGCGATGACCCAGGTCGATCACTGGCAGACCGACAGCTTCCTGGCCTTTGCCGATGGCGAGCTGGTGGCGAGCGCGGTGCTGGCCTGCAACAAGCCGATGACCAGCGCCGAAGTGGCGATCTCGATCCGATCGGACCGCAAGGCGCAGGGGATCGGCTGGTCGCTGCTCGACTATCTGACCGACGAGGCCGAGCGCCGCGGCGTGAAATCGGTGATGTCGATCGAGAGCCGCGAGAACCACCAGGCGATCTCGCTGGAGCGCGAGATGGGCTTCGAGGCGCGGCCGGTGGAGGGCGATTCCACCCTCGTCCTGCTGGAGCGGCGGTTCTAGCCAGCGGGCCCATCAAGGCGTAGCTTCACACCCCTGCAACTGAACAGGGGAGAGGCAAGATGCAGATTCACTGGCTGGCGATCCTCGCCGCGGCGGTGGCGGGCTTTGTGGTCGGCGGGCTCTGGTATGGCCCGCTGTTCGGCAAGGCCTGGATGAAGGCGCGCGGGCTGAGCGAAGAGGAGCTCAAGTCCGGCGCCAACATGGGCAAGATCTTCGGCACGACCTTCGTGCTGAACCTGATCGCCGCCTTCGCGCTCGATCACCTCTACAACACCTATGACACACACGTCGGGTTGCACCATTCGCTGGTGATCGCCGGGATCATCGGGGTGGGCTTCATCGCCACCTCGGTGGGGGTGAACTATCTGTTCTCGCGCCTGCCGCGCTCGCTGTTCCTTATCGACGCGGGCTACTGGATCGTGATGTACCTGGTAATGGGCGCGATTTTCGGGCTGCTGACCTGAGCACGGAACGAACGGGGAGTTACATGCGAGCGATCATCGAGGGCATTGGCGCGCTGTTCGGCATGCCGGTGTCGGAACGGTACGGTGGCCATCGCAGGATTGCTCTGCTGACGATACTGGCGGTGGCGGCAACCGCCGCCTTCGCGCTGCTCTACGCGGCGCGCTGAAGATTCAGGCCGGCGCCTTGAAGATGAACCAGGCGCCGGCCGCGATCAGCGCGAAGCCGATCAGGTGGTTCACCGTGATCTTCTGGCCGAGATAGAGGATCGAGAAGCCGACGAATACGGTGAGGGTAATGACTTCCTGCATCGCCTTGAGCTGCGCCGCCGAATAGACCGCGCTGCCCCAGCGATTGGCCGGCACCGCCAGGCAATATTCGACCAGCGCGATGCTCCAGCTCGCCAGGATCACGAGCAGCAGCGGCGCGCTCTTGAACTTGAGATGCCCGTACCAGGCGATCGTCATGAAGACGTTGGAGCCGATCAGCAGCAGGATCGGCAGAAGGCGGGCGAAGAGCATTTCCGACATGGCGCGACCTTGTCCGGGATGGCATCAAGGTCAAGATGGAGACGATTTCGAAAGAGGCGCTGGTCGACCAGCTGCGGGACCTCGGCGTGCGCGAGGGCGGGGTGCTGCTTGTCCATATGAGCTTCCGCGAGGTCCGGCCGGTCGAGGGCGGGCCCGAAGGACTGATCGCGGCGCTGGGCGAGGCACTGGGGCCGGAAGGGACGCTGGCCATGCCTTCGGCGACAGGCGACGACGAAACCGTCTTCGACCCGGCGACCACCGGCAATCGCGACGATCTGGGGATCGTCGCTGACCTGTTCTGGCGGATGCCGGGGGTGGTGCGCAGCCCGCATTTCGATGCGGTCTCCGCGCGCGGGCCCAAGGCGGAATGGATCACCGGCGGGCCGTTCGTACTGCCGCCGGCGGCGCCGGAAAGCGCGATCGACCGCATCCGGCAGGCGGGCGGGCAGGTGCTGCTGCTTGGGGTGGGGCATCATGCCAACACGATGCTGCATCTGGCGGAGCTGGTCGGCGGGGCGCCCTATCGCAGCGACTTCCACTACATCGATGATGCGGGCCGCGAGGTCCATTATGGCGAGAATGACAGCTGCTGCGAGAAGTTCGAGCTGGCGGACGGCTGGCTGCGCGCGGAGGGGGCGTTGCGCGCCGGGCGGGTAGGGCATGCCGAGGCGCGGCTGATGGAGGCGGAGGACCTCGTACGGATCGCGGCGGCGAAGGTGAGGGCCGATCCGCTGATATTCCTGCACGGCGCCGACGAGGCCTGCGAGGAGTGCGACGAGGCTCGGGAGAGTCTTTGAGGCTGGTTGCTTCAATTGTTCCCCGGCGAAGGCCGGGGCCCAGTTGCAATGTCGTTCGAGAGGTACGCGCGCCTCACCATATTCGCCGAAACTGGGCCCCGGCCTTCGCCGGGGAACTGAAGGACGCATATTGGGTCGCACGCTACCGCGTCACGATCTCCAGGATCGTGTCGCCCGCGAGCAGCGCCTGCGCCTCCGCGGCCTTGTGGCTGTGCGGCAGGCCGTCGCGGTAGATCTGGACGCCCAGGCCGGTGGCGATCGCAGAGAGCGGCTGGCCGATCTCTTCCGGCCGCACCTTTCGCTCGGACAGCTCGACCTGGCCGTGGATCGAGGCGAGATCCATAAGATAGTCGGAGAGGTGCGGGCCCTGGCAGGAGCTGGCGAGCAACAGGCCGGCGAAGCTCACCGGGTTGACCACGGTGGTGGCCCCGGCGGCGCGGGCCGGCAGCTCATTGTCCTCGTTGCGGACGATCACGCTGATCGGCAGCGCGGGCGCCAGATGGCGGGCGGTGAGGGTGATCAGGATCGAGGTGTCGTCGCGTCCGGCGCAGACGATCATCGACTCGGCAGTGGCGATGCGGACGTCGTTCAGCACCTGGTCGCGGGTGGCGTCGGCCTGGAGGACGATGCAGCCACATTCCTTCGCGCGGGCGATATTGCCCTCATTCTGGTCGATCACGACGATGCTGCCGGGATCGCGGCCGCGGGCGATCAGCTCGTCGACCGTCTCCGAGCCGGTGGTGCCATAGCCGGCCACGATGATGTGGCGCGCAAGGTTCCGCTGGATCACTGCCATATGCCATTTGTCCCAGGTGCGCTTGAGCACGAAATTATAGGCGGTGCCGAGGAAGAGCAGCACCACGAAGACGCGGATCGGGGTGACGACGAACGCATCGAACATCCGCGCCGAATTGCTGACCGGCACGATGTCGCCATAGCCGGTGGTCGTCACCGAGATCGAAGTGAAATAGAGGATGTCGAGGAAGCTGACATGACCGTCGGCCGTGTCCTTGAGCCCGTCGCGCTCGATCCAATGGACGCCAACGGCAAGCGCGAGCAGCCCGACCACGGCGAGCACGCGCCAGCCGATCGAAGCCCAGACGGGCATGCTCGACTTGCGCTTGAGCGTGGCGGGGGCCTTGAGCGCCATCAGCGGGCGGACGGACCCGGCAGCGGATCGGCGGCAGTGCCGTAAAGCGCGATCATCCGGCCCTTCTCACTGGCTGGCCGGGAGCGGCCCGTCAGCGGGACCATACACGGTCATCGGACCGTGGCCATGGCGAATATGGCCGGGAATGGCGTGCCACTTCCCGGCCGAATGGGGGCGAGCCGGGCCCGCCCCCGAAATGTGGCTCAGAGGCCGTCGACGCTCTTGCTGACCAGGATGTTCACCGCGACGCGACGGTTCTGGGCCTTGCCCTCCGGCGTGTCGTTGCTGGCCAGCGGATCGGCCGTGGCCATGCCGGTCGGCGTCAGCATGCGGTACGGCTTCCAGCCGCAGGCCTGCTGCAGATAGTTGATGACCTTGGCCGCCCGCTTCTCGCTGAGCGTCTGGTTGAGGTCCTCGCCGCCGGTCGAGTCGGTATAGCCGACCACCAGCATCAGCGCGTTCTCGGTCTGGTTGGCCTGGTTGGCGGTGCTGCAGAGCTGCGCCTTGTCCTGCGGCGAGATGTCGGCACGGCCCACATCGAAGTGCACGTTGGTGGTGCTCTTGATGTTGTACTTGTCGATATCGCCCATGCGGCCGCGCAGGGCCTCGGTCGCCGCGGCCTGCTCGTCGAAGCGCTGCGAGGTGCCGGTCTGGATCATCGTGGCGGTGCGCAGGTCGTTCTTCTTGAGGCTGATCTGGCTGGCGACGAGATCGCCGCCCTCGGGCGACTGCATCGTCTTGACCGTGATCGGCAGACCGTTGAGCAGCTGGTTGGCCGCGAGCTTGTTGCCGCCGCCGAACAGGCCGCCGCCGGTCTTGATCCGGGTGGCTTCGGTGATCGCGACGGTGGTGGTGGCGCCATCGGCGGTGGCGATCTTGACGCGATCGCCGCTGCGGGCGGCAATGACGCCCTTGATCTCGGGACCCTCGGTCATCGGACCCTGGGCCGCGCCGTTGACGACGATGTCGTCACGGCCGGTATTCTGTTCCTGCTGCGCGAATGCACTGGGCGCGGCCGAGATGGCCAGCATGGCGACCAGGAAGCGAACCCCGGTTTTTTTGGAAACAACACGCATTGAGGCAACCTCCTCTAAACTGACTGCCCCCGCCGGCTTGCCTCATGCCTGTTCGGGGGAAGCTGTCCCGCAGATGAACACATGCCGCAAGCACCGTGCCGGAGCGGTTGGTTCGGGCCTGGGGCGCGACGAATGGAGCCGGGCGGGGTGTCCGCCGGCGTGATTCGCAGCGCTGGCGAGACCTTAGCGGGCCGGGAGGCGCGGTAGCGGATCGACCGGGGTGCGGCCCTGGCGGATCTCGAAATGGAGCTCCGGACGGTCGGCGAAGCCCGAATTGCCGGACAGCGCGATCATCTGGCCCTTCTTCACCGCCTGCCCGCGCTGGACGAGCAGCTGGCCGGCATGACCATAGACGGTCGTCCAGCCGTCGCCGTGGCGCAGGATGACGAGGCCGCCGAGCGCCGGGATGTCCGAGCCGACATAGGCGACCACGCCGTCGGCCGAGGCGAGCACGGGGGTGTCGAGCGGCGTGGCGATCTTGATGCCGTCGTTGCGTTCTCCGCTCGCGCCGGGGCCGAAGCGCTTCACGACATTGCCCCGGAGCGGCCATTGGAAGCCGCCGGCGAGGCGCGCCGGGGCGGCGACCGGGGTGGTCGGCGACAGGACGCGCGCCGAGGAAGCGGTCGGCGCGGCGGGGCGGGCCTTCTCGGCGATGGCGGGCTGGCCGCCGGTGACGATGTCGTCGACGCCGAGATCGAGGTGGAAGCGCGCGGCGCGCTGCTCGATCGTCTCGGGGCGGCCCGAGGGCGGCGGCGGCAGCGTGTCGTCCGGGATCAGCAGGCGCTGGCCGGTCCGCAGGATGTACGGCTCCTCGAGGTCGTTGACCGCGATGATCCGCGACCAGGCGACGCCGTACGCCACTGCAATGGCGATGCCGGTCTCGCCGTCGCGGACCAGATGGTAGCGGCCGCCCGGGATGACCAGCTTCTGCCCGACGCGGATGACGAAGGGCGAGGGGATGTTGTTGGCCCGCGCGATCGCTTCCGATCCGGCGCCGGTCTTGCCCGAGATCGAGCGGAGCGAGTCGCCGGGCTGGACGGTGTAGGTACGGCCCGAAATGACGCGCGAATCCGCCTGGACCTTGCGCGCCTGCCAGGCGGGCGGCGGTGCGGGGAGGCGGCGGACGTCCTGCTCGTTGCCGAGCGCGGGACGCTCCCACCGTTCCTGCTGCGGCTGAGGATAGCGATCCTGGCGCGACTGCGGGGCGGGGCGGTAGCCGGGCTCTTCATAGGCCGTGCCGCGCTGTGGAATACAGGCAGCGAGCAACAGCAGCGCCACCGGCGCCATCCGCTTTACCGCCATCGAAACGACCCCCGCATTAACTATACTCCGACGCTCCATAGCGCGCATTTCCGCGCGCGTCAGGTACGTCTGAATGCGGAGGTGTCTCAGTTTGCCGGTGCGAGCACTTCCAGGCCGCCCAGATAGGGCTTGAGCACGTCGGGAACTCGCACCGAGCCGTCTTCCTGCTGATAGTTCTCCAGCACAGCAACGAGGGTGCGGCCGACCGCGAGGCCCGAGCCGTTGAGCGTGTGGACGAAGCGGGTGCCCTTCTCGCCGGCCGGACGGAAGCGTGCGTTCATCCGGCGCGCCTGGAAATCGCCGCAGGTCGAGCAGGACGAAATCTCGCGGTAGCGGGACTGGCCCGGCAGCCACACTTCGAGGTCATAGGTGCGCGCCGCGGTGAAGCCCATGTCGCCGCTGCACAGCTTCATCCGGCGGAAGGGCAGGCCGAGCGCGGTAAGGATACCCTCGGCGCACTGGGTCATGCGCTCATGCTCCGCCTCGCTCTGCTCGGGCGTGGTGATCGAGACCATCTCGCACTTCTCGAACTGGTGCTGGCGGATGAAACCGCGCGTGTCGCGGCCCGCCGAGCCGGCTTCCGAGCGGAAGCAGGCGGTGAGCGCGGCGAAGCGCAGCGGCAGCTCTTCCTCGGACAGGATTTGCTCGCGGACGATGTTGGTCAGGCTCACTTCGGCCGTGGGGATCAGCCAGCGGCCGTCCGTGGTCTGGAAGCTGTCCTCGGCGAACTTGGGAAGCTGGCCGGTACCGAACATGGTCTCCTCGCGCACCAGCAGCGGCGGGATCGCCTGCTCATAGCCATGCGCTTCGAGCGTATCGAGCATGAACTGGCCGAGCGCGCGGTGAAGCTTGGCGGCCGCACCACGGACCAGGGTGAAGCGCGTGCCGGAGAGCCTGGCGCCGGTCTCGAAGTCCAGTCCGAGCGCCGGGCCGAACGCGTCATGCTCCTTGGCTTCGAAGGCTAGGGCGGTTGGTTCGCCGACGGTGGCGACAAGCTGGTTGGCTTCCTCGTCGGCGCCCTGGGGCACATCGGCATAGGGCAGGTTGGGGAGCGCAGCGAGCAGGGTGGTCAGCTCCGCGCCGACGGCCTTCTCCTCGGCGTCGATCTGCGGCATCCGCTCCTTGAGCTCGGCGACTTCGGCCATCAGGTCGGTGGGGTCGTCGCGGCGCGCCTTGGCGGCGCCGATCGCCTTGGATGCCTCGTTGCGGCGGGTCTGCGCGGCCTGCGCCTCGGTGATCAGCGCTCGGCGCTTCTCGTCCAGCGCCAGCAGCGCGGCGGACTGCGGTTCCAGCCCGCGGCGGGCGAGGCCGGCGTCGAAGGATTCGGGGTTCTCTCGGATGGCGCGGATATCGTGCATGTCGGGCGTATGACTTCGCGCCCGCCGCGGCGCAACCCTGGCGCGCATGGGGGCGTTTACGGAGATATCAAACCATAGGAGAATCGAGATGCAGGTTCCGCATGACGCAGTCGTGGTGGTGGCGGATGGGCGCAAGATGCTGTTCCTGAGGAACGAGGGCGACGCGCAATATCCGAACCTGCAGGTCGAGAAGAAGGTCGTCGACAAGCACAACCCCGCGCATCACGATCAGGCGACCGACCTTGCCGGCGGCGCGATGGGCACGCGGACCTCGGGCGCGCAATGGGGCGGCGGCAACATGGACGAAGTCGATTTCCACCAGCTGGAAGAAGACCGCTTCGCCGCCGACACCGCCGCGCTGCTCAAGGAGCGGGCGCTTCGCCAGGACTTCGAGTCGCTGATCATCATCGCGCCGCCCAAGACGCTGGGCGAGCTGCGCAAACACTATCACAAGGAAGTGAGCGACCGGCTGGCCGGCGAGCTTGCCAAGGACCTGACCGATCATCCGATCCCGGAGATCGAGCAGGCGCTGCTCCGGGCGGAATAACCTGTTCCGTCATCCCGACTTTCGAGGGGATGACGGTTTTCTCGTGTCAGGCGTCGGTCGAGTCGTCCGGCTTCTTCTTGGCGAAGCGCTTGCGGGCGACCAGCGCCGCGGCGGCGCCGCCGAACAGCAGGATCATCGGCGGTGCCGGCACAGGGGCCGGGCCGCCCGAGCTGCTGCCGCCGCAGCCGCGACCGCAGCTGCTGCTGCCGCCCCAGCTGCTCGAGCCGTGATGGCCGCTCGAGCCCCAGCCGCTCGAATTGCTCCAGTGGCTGCTGGAACCGTTCGACGAGGACGAAGTCGACGACGAGTTGGACGAGCTGGTCGACGAGGAATTGGACGACGAGCTCGACACGTCACCGCTCGACGAAGAGCTGGTGGACGAGCTGGTCGAGGACGAGACGTCGCCGCTGGACGACGACGAGGTCGACGAAGACACGTCGCCGCTCGACGAGGAGGTCGAGCTGACCTGGCCGCTCGAGGTCGAGCTGGACGAAGTCGAGCTGATCTCGCCCGAGGACGAGGTGGAGCTCACCTGGCCGCTCGACGTGGAGGTCGAGGAGCCACCGGTCGAAGTCGAGGTCGAGGAACCGCCCGTCGAGGTCGACGAGCCACCGGTGGAGGTGGAAGTCGAGCCGCCCGACGAGGACGAGTTGGACGACGAGATCTCGATATTGATGCCGCTCGAGCCGCCGGAGCTGCCCGACGAGGAAGAACCGCCGAAGAATCCACCGGCGAAGAAGCCGCCCATGAAGCCGCCGCCGCCCGAACCGCCGATCACGGCGCCGGAGGACGAACCGCTGCTGCTCGACGACACAACCGGCATCTCGCCGCCGAAATAGGGCGGGGGCGTCGGGATCGGAGCGCCCTGTGCCGTGACGACTACGACCTGGGGCTGGCCCTGGGTGGTGGTGGTGACCGTGCGCTTGACGACTCGCTTCACGGGGCGTGCCACCGTGCGCTTGACGACTCGCTTCTTCGCGACGGTGACCTGCTTGACGACACGCGGCTGGTGGATGCGTTCGGTGACATAGACGCCACCGCCGCCAATCACCGCGCCCCCGCAAGTGCAGGCGCACAGTTTAGCCAAGGCCATGCGAACCGACATTGTCCCCACTCTTCCTGTTGCTGGCGTGCCGCTCCCCACAGGATCGTCAGCAGCTTCACGCCTCTCAATGCCGGAAAAGTGCAAAACAAACTGTTAAGTGCAACGCGGTAAGTGATGCTTAACCATATTTGCGGTCGATTTTGGGGCGGTGGATTTCTTCTGTGATGGTTAATGTTCTACTTCGGTACGATCGAGAGGTTTCCTGTGCGGCGAAGTGTGAACATTCGTGGTGAATCCGGGCCCGTTTCCCGCCCGGTTCAGCCCCCGGTAATTTCCTTCCATTTACGGGGTATTAGACCTGTGGATTAAAAAAACCACACGCTTGTTAACGTCCTCGCGCGAAAGTATAGGGCCGCGCAGGGCAAACGGTCTCCGTACGGCTCGGGCCGAATGGGACCGGAGTGGAGAGTGGGGATGGCTACTGTTTTGGATCGCTTCGACGAACCGGGTAAACGCGTTCCTCCCGCCGCAAATGACGGCGATAACGGCTATCGGCCGAGCAACGACGAACCCTTCATGAACCCGCGTCAGCTGGAATATTTCCGTGACAAGCTGAACGCGTGGAAGGACGATATCTTCCGCGAAGCCGCGGGCACGCTCAATCAGCTCCAGACGGATTCCCTGCGCGAGGCCGATCTCACCGATCGCGCTTCGAGCGAGACCGACTGGTCGATCGAGCTGCGCACCCGCGATCGCCAGCGCAAGCTGATCTCCAAGATCGACGCGGCGCTGCGGCGGATCGAGGACGGCGAATATGGCTATTGCGAGGTGACCGGCGAGCCGATCAGCCTCGGTCGCCTTGAAGCCCGGCCGATCGCGACGATGACGCTTGAGGCGCAGGAGCGGCACGAGCGCAACGAGAAGGTATCGCGGGAAGAATAGCAGGGGGCTTATGGCCTCCTTTTTTGTGCCTCCGCGGGACAGCCGTGGGGGCACATTTTCGTCTTTTGTTTACGCTTTCGACAAGGTTTGCGGGTGTATTCTCCGCGCGTAACCCCCTTGCGTTTCGAGCGACACGATGGACCAGTTTTCCTTTGATCCCCTGACGGCGCTGTCGGCGGACGATTTCTCCAGCCAGCGCAGCGGCTCGCGTGACAGCCTGATGCTGGCGGCCCAGTTCCGCGTGGCGGGGCGGCCGGTCGAGCAGGTGCGGGTCCGCAACCTTTCCCAGGGCGGGCTGATGGCCGAATACGCCCTTCCGATCGAGCGTGGCGCTACCGTCGAAGTCGAGGTGCGCGGCGTTGGCTGGGTGAGCGGCCGCATCGCCTGGGCGACCGACGGCCGGGTGGGCGTTGCCTTTGATACGCCGATCGACCCGATGCTGGCGCGCAAGCCGGTAGGCGGCGGCACGCATACGCCGGCCTTTGTGAAGCCGATCTTCACTCGGCGCTGAGTCGCGCCCGCTGCGTTCGCTGTTCGCGATTTCCCATTCAGGTCGTCATCCCCGCGAAGGCGGGGATCCACAGTCCCGAGCGACACGCTTGCTGCTCGCTTCGGCATATCCGGCGAACCGGACGCTCAATGCATCGGACATCCCAAGCCACCCTGGATTCCCGCCTTCGCGGGAATGACGGGAGAGGGGACGTAAATGACGGAGGAGCGGAAGGCGCGAAAAGCGCGGGCCTCCGCCCTGGTCTTGCTGTTTGGTGACTTTCGCGCCGTCGGGGTGCGGCCTGGCCACACCCCTGTTTGCGCGGCGCAGCCTAGGGGCGCGCCATCTCTTCCTTGATGCGAAGCTTCTGCTTCTTCAGGGATGCCAGGACCAGATGGTCCGGCTGGGGCCTTTGCGATTCGGCGGCGATTCGCTGGTCGAGCACGGAGTGCTTGGCCGAGAGTGCCGAGAAATGCGCGTTCTGCATGGAAGCAGTCTCCTTCATCGGTGGCCGGAACCTGTGAATAGATCACTTTTCCACAGCTTTGTCGCGGGTGAATCTTGCCTAATCGACGATATGCAAAATTAGCGCGATGATCCGTTGCGGAGCTTTCCGGCGTGGTGCAGGGAGATCCGAGTACGGGGGCGTTCGCGATGGACGAGAAAGAGATTGTGCGGCGGCTCGAAGCGGTGCGGACCGAGCATCGCGATCTGGATGCGGCAATCGATGCACTGCTCGCCACCGGCACGTCCGACCAGCTTCAGGTTGCCCGGCTCAAGAAGCGCAAGCTGATGCTGCGCGATGAAATCGTGCAGCTCGAGGACCAGCTTATCCCCGATATCATCGCCTGATTCGGCCCCGATCCGGCCATGATCCGGATCGGGACGAAATCACTGCGAAATTAAGCATTTCGTTACCATCGAGGCTGTGGCAGCGTTGCCATATGGGGAAACAGGGCACCGCGCAGATCCACCGAAAGCTGATCGACTCGCTTTATGTCGAGGCGATGCTGCTGGCCGACGAGGCGCGCGGCTATTTCGATGAGCTGGGCCGGGACGAGCGCGAGTCGCTGGAAGCGCTCAACCGCGTCGCCTTCTCCTGCGAATCGCTCAAGGTGACCACGCGGCTGATGCACATCATCGCCTGGCTGCTCACCCAACGCGCGGTCGACGCCGGCGAGATCCAGCCCGGGGACGCGCTGATGCCGTCGCGCCGGCTGGGCGATGCGCCGGAGACCGAGGCGGCGCTGCTCGACGCGATGCCGCCCAACGCAGTGGGGATCATCACCACCAGCATCGACCTGTATCGCCGCGTCGCCCGGCTCGACGAGACGCTCGACGAGAATGTCGTGATCGAGAGCCCGGCGCGCAGCATGATGAACCGGCTGGCGGCGGCTTTCTAAATCCGCCTCCCTCTTGCGGGAGGGGCAACCGCGGCGTTGGTTTCTTCTCGGTTCCCCGGCGAAGGCCGGGGCCCAGTCTCGGCGCACTATCGATGGCGCTGGAGCCTCTCGGAAGACATTGCAACTGGGCCCCGGCCTTCGCCGGGGAACAGCTGGGTTTCACCGTCCAGGCCGGGAACTGCCACTAAAACGTGGTTAGCCGCAGAGCGCCGCCTTGGCTGCGGCGTATTCCGCCTTCATCCGCTCGATCTTCACCGCCGCCGGCTCGACCGCATGGACCGCGCCGATGCCCTGGCCCGAGCCCCAGATGTCCTTCCAGGCCTTGGCGCCGCCGAAGTTCATCGCGCTCGGATCGCTCTCGGGCAGATTGTCGGGATCGAGCCCGGCATTGACGATCGACGCCTTGAGGTAGTTGCCGTGCACGCCGGTGAAGAGGTTCGAATAGACGATGTCGTCGGCGGTGCCGTCGACGATGCCCTGCTTGTAGTCGGGCTGGGCATTGGCCTCGTCGGTGGCGATGAAGGGCGAGCCGATATAGGCGAGGTCGGCGCCCATCGCCTGGGCGGCCAGCACCGAGCGGCCATTGGCGATCGCGCCGGACAGGATCACCGGCCCGTCGAACCACTCGCGCACTTCCTGGACCAGCGCGAAGGGGCTGAGGCGCCCGGCATGGCCGCCGGCGCCGGTGGCGACGAGGATCAGGCCGTCCGCGCCCTTTTCCACGGCCTTGTGGGCGAAGCGATCGTCGATCACGTCGTGCAGGGTGATGCCGCCCCAGCTGTGCACCGCGTCGTTCAGTTCGGGCCGGGCGCCGAGCGAGGTGATGACGATCGGCACCTTCCACTTGGCGCAGGCGGCGACGTCATGCTCGAGCCGCGGGTTGGAGCGGTGGACGATCTGGTTGACCGCGAAGGGCGCGGCCGGCGTGTCCGGATTGTCGCGGTCCCAGGCGGCGAGTTCCTCGGTGATCTGGTGCAGCCACTCGTCGAGCCGGGTGTCCGGCCGGGCGTTCAGCGCCGGGAAGGATCCGACGATCCCCGCCTTGCACTGGGCGATGACCAACTCGGGTACCGATATGATGAACAGCGGCGAGCCGATGACCGGGAGCCGAAGGCGATCGAAGAGCGGAGGCAATGCCATGGATCAGTTTTGTAGCGAAACCGGAATGGCCGTCCAGCCCGGTGCAGGCGACGCTACGTAAGCGCGGGGTGCGCGCGCATGCTGCAGTGCAGCGATAGGGCCGACTCGGACCGAATCGCATTGAAGCCTGCCCGAAGCCTCCCCATTTCCACGGCACGCAATGTTCCGGGGAGCGCCATGGTCACCAACGAAATCTACGTCATCGTCCGCGACGCGATCAAAGCCGCCGGCCAGCAGAGCGGCCAGCTCTACGAACCGGGGCAGGAGAGCCATTACCAGGCGCTGGCCGCGGTGATGGCGCTGCGCAAGGCGGGCTATGAGGTGACCAAGCGGCTCGACAACTAGTCGAACGGCCGCTGCCAGACGACGAAGGTATCGACGTCGGTCGAGCGGATCGCGGCGGCATACATGTCGTGATGGAAGTCGGGCAGGGCGGCGATCTTCTCCGCCATCGCGCCTTCGCCGCTCGCGCCGCCGGGCAGGGTGAAGGCGACGTCCTCGTCCGGGCCGTAGAACAGCCACCAGAAATCGTCGCCCAGCGGGCCGGTGTCGCTGGTCTCGATCGCAACCGCGTGGAGATGCGAGAGCGGCAGCGTGTGGCGCTTGCCGTCGGGATCGAGCACCCAGAGCGTGTCGCCCTCGCAGCCGGTGTGCCAGCCGCTCTCGGGCTCCGGCGCGGGTGCGGGCGGGGTGAGTTCCGCCGCGGCGGCGGCGGGTGCCTTGGCGAAGCGCTTCAACCAGTCGAACAAGCCCATCGCGCACCTCCCGAAACCGAATCCAGGGCTTGGGCTAGACCGGCAATGTGACGGTTGTCGGTAAGCGGCTCAGTCGATCCGCTTCAATCCGGCGGCATATTCGCGCTGCTTGGCGGCGTAGAGCGCGGCGCTGGCCTTGAGCATCGCCTTCTGCATGTCGTCGAGCGGGCGGATCGCCTTGGCGGGGCTGCCGACGATCAGGTGGCCTGCGGGGAACTCCTTGCCCTCGGTGACCAGCGCGCCGGCGCCGACCAGGCAGTCCTCGCCGATCACCGCGCGGTTGAGGATCGTCGCGCCCATGCCGATCAGCGTGCGGCTGCCGATCGTGCAGCCGTGCAGGATCGCGTGATGGCCGACGGTGACATCCTCCCCCACGGTGCAGGGCGCGCCGGGATCGGAATGGAGCATCGCGCCGTCCTGGATGTTCGAACGGGCGCCGACTAGGATCGGAGTGTTGTCGGCGCGGATCACGGCGCCGAACCAGACCGAGGCGAGCGTGGCGAGATTGACGTCGCCGATCAGGTCCGCGCTCGGCGCGACCCAGGCATCCTCGGCGACAAGCGGGCGGCGCCCGGCAAATTCGTATAGCGGCATGCCGCTCAGAATAGCGGCGCTTCGAAGCCCTGGGGAAGCGGAATGTTGGCGCCCATCGCCAGCGCCAGCGCAACCGCGCCGAGCAGCACCGCCAGCGTCGAGGAGAGCGAGAACAGGCCCCAGCCGACCATCGTCACCACCTGCGAATTGGCACGCTGCTCGCGATGGTTGCGCGCCATCGACTGGATCACGAACATGGCCAGCATTGCATATGCGAAGACGAGAAACTCGGTCATCAACCCACCCCAAAATCCCCGGGGGACTCTAGGGGACGAGGGTTAACGCTTCAATGCCGGGCACCTCCGGTTTATCGCAGTGCAGCAAGGTTTCGCCGCCGCCGAAACGACCTAGTGATGCGCCGTCGCGGGGGCCGATTTGCAGCTGCACGTGCAGGCGCAGGGCACCGGCGTGCAGACATGGCAGGGCTGCGGCGTCACGCAGTAGCAGAGCTGCGCGGCGGCCGGCTTGGGCTCTTCCTTCTTCTTCGGCTTCTCGGGCGGATCGGGCAGCGGCAGCAGATCGCGCGCATTGGCGCCGGCATAGGCGCTGTGCGGGCCACCGCCACAGGCCGGGCAGCCATGGTCGTGCTCCTCGTCAGGATCGTGGCCGGCGCCGCCGAACTTGAAACCGCCGGGCTCTTTCTTCAGCACTTTCTTTGCCGCCTCGCACACGGCGATGGCGTGGTTGCCGAGCGTCGAGACGGTCTGGCCCATCGCGACCTGCTCGGTGGCGTAGAAATGGACGAGCATCGCGTCGCGGTGCGCGTCGACCGGCTCGCGGACAGCCGGATAGCTCAGCATCTGCTGCATGTCGGCGAGCTGCGATTCCATCGCCGCGATCTGGCCGCTCCAGTTGTTGAAGGCGGCGAACAGCTCGTAATCGGGCCAGCTCGCCGGGGCGTGCGGGCGCATCTGCTCGACGAAATTGACCGGGCCGGCAATGTCCTCGCGCAACAGGCGGAGCAGCACGCGCAGCGTCACCACGTCGCGCTGGGGGTGGCGCAGGCGCTGGGCGAAGATGTCGGTGACCGTCGCGGTGTGCTTCCACACCTGCCGGGCCAGCATCCGGGTGAATTCCTCGTCGCGCTTCTTCGGCTTGGCGAGCAAGGCGGACTTGAGCGAGGTGAGGATGCCGATCACCGCCAGCAGCGCGAGCAACACGCCGCCGACCAGGATCCAGGCCGGCCAGTAGATCGCATCGGCGCTGATCGGCTGGGCGGCGGCGGCCTTGGTCGCGCTCGTCGCCAGGTTGCCGATCGAAGCCAGAATAGTCGCCACGTCATCCCCCCTGAGTCGCGGAGGATATGGTTAACAGAAATGCGCGGGCCGCACAGTCATGACTCACCCGTTCCGAAAGGTCCGAGGCTAATTCGTTGGCATTTCTTGTGGGGTCAGAGGGTTACGCCGCGCTTCCAGATTGCGATTTCGCGCTCGCCATTGCGCTCGGCGGCGGTTTCCTTGCCCGATGCGATCGCGGCGATCGTGTCGAGCAGCGCGTCGGCGGCGCTGTCCATGCCGTCTTCGAGCACCTGGCCGGCGTCGAAGTCGATCCAGCCCGGCTTGCGGGTGGCGAGATCATGGTTCGACGCGATCTTGATCGTCGGCACCGGGAAGCCCAGCGGCGTGCCGCGGCCGGTGGTGAACAGGATCGCGGTCGCGCCCGCGGCGGCCAGCGCGGTCGAGGAAACTGCATCGTTGCCCGGTGCCTCGAGCAGAGTTAGCCCCTTGCGGCGGACCTGCCCGCCATAGGGGATCACGTCGGTGACAATGGCGTGCCCCGCCTTCTGCACCGCGCCCAGCGACTTCTCCTCGAGCGTGGTGATGCCGCCGGCGATGTTGCCCGGCGAGGGATTCTCGGAGACCGGCTCGCCGTTGCGGACGAAATAGTCTTTGAAGTCGTTGACCAGGTGGACGATGCCGTCGAATACCGCTTCGTCGCTGGCGCGGGCCATCAGCAGCTGCTCGGCGCCGAAGATCTCGGGGATCTCGGTGAGGATCGCGGTGCCGCCGGCGCCGGTGACCGCATCGGCCATGCGCCCGACCAGCGGATTGGCGGTGAGGCCCGAGAAACCGTCCGAGCCGCCGCACTTCACGCCGAGCACCAGCTCGGAAAGCGGGGCGGGGGTGCGCTCGGCCTGGGCACCGGCGACGAGTTCCTCGACCAGCGCCAGGCCTTCCTCGATCTCGTCGCTTGCCATCTGGGCGCCGAGGGTGCGCAGGTTCGGGTGGTCGATGCCTTCCAGCATCCCCTTGATCTGGTTGTTCTCGCAGCCGAGCCCGACGATCAGCACGCCGCCGGCATTGGGATGGTTGGCAAGCGCCGACAGGATCGCGCGGGTGCCCTGCAGGTCGTCGCCCAGCTGCGAGCAGCCGAACGGATGCGGGAACGCGTGGACGCCGTCGATCTTGCCGGCGTGCAGCACCGCCGCGCGCTCCGCGATCTTCTGCGCGGTCCGTCCGACACAGCCGACCGTGGGGATCACCCAGATCTCGTTGCGCGTGCCGACCCGGCCATTGGCGCGGCGATAGCCCAGGAAGCCCGGGCCTTCGAAGCCGGAATCGTCGTGCGTGGAGGGCGCGAAGGCATAGTCGCCGCTGCCCTTGAGCGCGGTCGAGACATTATGCGTGTGGACATGCTCGCCCGGCGCGATGTCGCGGGTGGCGACGCCGATCGGGAAGCCGAACTTGAGCACGGGTTCGCCCGCCGCGATCGGCTTGACCGCGACCTTGTGACCCTTGGCCACCGGGGCGGCGAGCGTCACCCCCAGCGCCTGCTCGCCGGCTTCGAGGTCGCGCAGCGCGGTGGCGGTGCTGTCATTGGGGGCGATACGGAACAGGGCGAGCGTCATGTGCGCCGATATAGGTCCGCGCCGGCTGCATGGAAACCGGTTTCCACTACGTAGCGTCAGCCGGCCGCCAGCCAGGCGAAGCGGATCACGAACAGCCCGGCAAGCACCAGCAGCAGCCAGTCTCCGGCAGTAATCTTGCCTCTAATCAGGCGGATGAGCGCATAAGCTGTGATCCCGAAGGCCAGCCCGTTGGCGATCGAGAAGGTGAAGGGGATCATCGCGACGGTGAGGAAGGCCGGTATTGCGATTTCGGCATCGTCCCAGTCCACGTCCGCGAGCGGGGCCATCATCAGCCCGCCGACCAGCACCAGCGCAGGCGCGGTCGCCGCCAGCGGCACCAGCTGCGCCCAGGGGGCGACGAACATCGCGAGCAGGAAGAGGATGCCCGTGACCACGGCGGTGAGGCCCGTGCGTCCGCCCGCCTGCACGCCGGCAGCGCTCTCGACATAGGAAGTGACGGTGCTGGTGCCGGCGAGGCTGCCGGCGATACTCGCCACGGCATCGGTGAACAATATGCGGTTGAGCCGCGGAATGCGGCCCTGCGCGTCGATCAGCCCGGCACGGCGGGTGACGCCGACCAGCGTGCCGACATTGTCGAAAAGATCGACGAAGAGGAAGACGAACAGGATCTCGAACAGCCCCAGGCCATGGCTGCCCGACAGGCCGAACACGCCGGCAAGGTCGAGATGGAAGGCGACCTGGCCGATCGCGGTTAGGTCATAGGGTTCGGGCTTAAAGGAAACCTGGCCGGTTGCCCATCCGGCCAGCGTGGTGGCGGCGATGCCGATCAGGATCGCGCCGCGTATCTTCCACGCCGCCAGCCCGGCGGTGAGGACCAGCCCGAACAATGCGAGCGCCGCGCCGGGGGCATGGAGGTCGCCCAGCGTCACCGAAGTCGCCGGGCTGGTGACGATGATCCCGGCGTTCTTCAGGCCGATCAGGCCGATGAACAGGCCGATGCCGCCCGCGACCGCCGCGAACAGCTGGGGCGGGATCGCGGCGATGATGAGTTGGCGGATGCCGGCAAAGGTGAGCAGCAGAAAGGCAATGCCGGACAGGAACACGCAACCCAGCGCGACCGGCCAGGGCACGCCCATGCCCTGCACCACGGTGAAGGCGAAATAGGCGTTGAGCCCCATGCCGGGCGCCAGTGCGAGCGGCACATTGGCGGTGAGGCCCATGAGGATGCTGGCAAGCCCGGCGGCAAGGCAGGTCGCGGCGGCGACCGCGGCCACCGGCATGCCCGCCGCGCCGAGGATCGCGGGGTTGACCACGATGATATAGGCCATGGTCAGGAAGGTTGTGCCGCCCGCCAGCACTTCGGTGCGCACCGTGGTGCCGCGCTCGGCCAGCGCGAAGTGGCGCTCGATCCGGCTTTCCGCCATTTTCCGTCCCCCAATAGCCCGGAGACGAGCATAGCGCGGGCGCGCGCATCGGCCTAGGCTGGCGCACATGACCGCACCGCTCTTCCACCTTGCCATTCCCGTCGACGATATCGAGGCGGCGCGCGCCTTCTATGGCGGCACGCTCGGCTGCCCGCAGGGGCGCGAGGATCCGGGCCACTGGATCGACTTCGATTTCCGCGGCCACCAGCTCGTCGTCCACAAGGCTGAAGGAGCCGGGGTGAGGGCGCGGAACGCGGTGGACGGCGATGCCGTGCCGGTGCCGCATTTCGGGCTGGTGCTCGGCTGGGCGGAATGGGAGGCGCTGGCAGAGCGGCTGCGCGCGGCGGGGACCGAGTTCGTGATCGAGCCGCATGTCCGCTTCGTCGGCAAGCCGGGCGAGCAGGCGACGATGTTCTTCTTCGATCCCGCCGGCAATGCGCTGGAGTTCAAGGCGTTCCGGGATCTGGGGCAGCTGTTCGCGGTTTGATGTAGTCACCCAAATGCTCGTCACCCTGAACTTGTTTCAGGGTCCAACCCTCCACTGGCGACGGCTTCGGTTGGGGAGGTTTGGATGCTGAAACAAGTTCAGCATGACGGAGGTAAGGGCGCTCTCCACCTACCGCTGATACTTGTCCTTCTTGCGCTTGCCGAACAGCATGCCGCGTTCCAGCCGCTGGCACAGCGCGGTGTAATAGGCCTCGAGGAAGGCGTGGTCGCCGCCGCCATCATCTTCCATGCCCAGCCGCTCGCGGATCGTGCGGGCGACGACGATCATCGAATATTCGTCGTTCCGCCGCAGCACTTCCTCCAGCTTCTGCAGCTCGAACTCGCCATAGACGCTGAGCTGGGCGTCGCTGAAGCTGTAGCGCGCCTCCTCGGACACGACGCGCGCGGCGACGCTGTTGCTCAGCGTCCGGCGTGGCATGCGGACCACCCAGGTGCCGGCGATCAGGTCGCCCACGCGCAGCCGGTCGCGGTTGAAGAAGGGGAAGAAGGCGAAGATGCCGGTCCAGAGCAGCCCGAACAGGCCGGTGGCGAAGCTCGCCATGCCCTGCGCGCTCTGATAGCCGAGGAAGGAGAGCGGCAGGAACAGCTCCAGCTCGCGCATCGCGTTGCGGGCGACGATCTGGTGCCCGCGCAGCCGCGCGCCGTCGCGCGACACCACCCGCATCTTCATCAGCCGCTTGCCCGGGGTAGCGGCGCGCGGGCCGAGCTCGAACGCGGCGAAATAGCCGTTCCGGAGCGCGAAGAAGCCGAGCAGCCAGACCATGATCAGCGCCTGGGCAAGCACGGCGCCGGTGCCGGCAAGGATGAACAGCAGCGCGATGGTGAACAGCACCAGCGTCAGCACGATCAGCACCAGGTCCATCATGAACGCGCCGATGCGCTCGCCCACCGTGGCGATGTCGAGCTTCAGGTCCACCCCTTCGGGCGTGACGAAGGTGCGGCGATTCCTGTCCTGGTCGTGCCCCTTGCCGGACGCCGTGCGAACCTCAGCCATCCAGCGCCTCGCCGCGTACGGGGATCAGGTAGAAATAGGCGAGCCAGCCGAGCAATGCCGTGCCGCCGATCGCGACGCGGATCACGTCCGAAGTGATGACCTGGCGCCCGACGCCTTCGAGCACGCCGGCGACGGCGAGCATCAGCACCACGCCGATCATGGCGAAGGCGGCGGTGCGGCCGGCCTTGGCAGTGGCGGCGGTGCGCGAAAGCTTGCCGGGAAAGGCGAGGGCCATGCCGATGCGGATGCCGGCGGCACCGGCGATGGCGATGGCGAACAGTTCGGTGGTGCCATGGATCGCCAGCCAGGCGGAGAGGGGCAGGGCAAGGCCCTTTGACGCGAACACCGCCATGAATGCCCCGAGAATGCAGCCGTTATAGACGAGCAGCAGCAATGTCGGCACGCCGAACGCGAAGCCGAGCGCGAAGCACATCAGCGAGATCTGGGCGTTGTGCGTGAAGAGATAGGTGGCGAAGGCGCCGAGCAGGCCGGAGCCGCCGCCGTCATACAGGCCCTGGCGCAGCTCGGCCGCGCTCGATTGCGGGCCGCGGCCGCCGGCAAGCCCCTCGGGCACGATCGAATGGTACCAGCTCGGATCGCTGGCGACGAGGCAATAGGCGGCGACCGCGCCCAGGGCCATCATCAGCACCGCGATCAGCGTTTCGCGCGCGATCGACCGCATCGCCAGCGGCCAGCCCGAGAGGAAGAAGGCGGCGATGCGCCGGCGGAGTGGTGGCTGGACGCCGTAGAGGACGAAATAGGCGCGGGCGCACAGCGCCTCCAGATAGGCGACCAGATCGGCGTCGAGCGAAGTCTCGCGCGCGACCGAAAGCGAGGAGAGGGCGGCGCGATACAGCACCGGCAGCTCGAGCAGGTCCTCGTCCGACAAGGTACGGGCGCGGCCGCGCTCGATCTCCAGGATGCGCTGCTCCAGCTCCAGCCAGTCGACCGTGCGCTCCTCGCGGAAGCGCGCGCTGGCGAACTGCCTCGATGCGGCGCTGCTCACAGCAGGTTCCTCCGCTTGAAATCGAGATACTGGCGGACCAGCGCAGCGCCGACCTGGTCGTGCTTCGCCTCCAGCACATGTATGCCGGCATGGCGCAGCCGCGCGGCGACGATCCGGCGTTCGCGCAGCATCGAGGCGGCGATCACCGCGCGCGAGACATCGTCAATCGCCACCGGCTCGGTACCGGCCAGGTCTTCCAACTCGTCATCGGCGAGGATCACGAACAGCACGAGATGGCCGCGCAGCAGGTTGGTGGCGGCGCGGATCATCAGCTCGGCGCCGGTGGGATCGGTGAATTCGGTGAAGATCACCACCAGCGAACGCCGGGTAAGGTCGCCCGCCAGGGTGGCAAGGGCGAGCGTGTAGTTGGTCTCGACACTGCTGTAGTCGAGCTGCCCGGCGAGGCGCTGCATCAGCGGGAAGGCGCGGGTGCCTGAGACTGCGCCCGAGGCGACGCGGGGTTGGGAGTCGAAGCCGAACAGCGCCACCCGGTCGCCGAGCTTGAGCGCGGCATAGGCGCCGAGCAACGCGGCGGTGATCGCGCGGTCGACGCGGGGCAGGCCGTCGATCGGCTCGCACATCACTCGGCCGGTATCGATCGCGAAGACGACCTGGTTGTTGCGCTCGATCCGGTTCTCGCGCGCCAGCAGCTTGAGGTGGCGGGCGCTGTGGTTCCAGTCGATCGTCCGACGCTCCATGCCGGATTTCCACTCGGCCAGCGCCTCGAACTCGCTGCCTTCGCCGCGATCGACGCGGGCCATCTCGCCCATCTGGGCATCGCGGAGCAGCAGGTGCGCCGAGTTGCGCACCGGGCGGATATCGGGCGTTATCACCACCGTCCGGTCGAGCTTTTCGACGCGCTGGCGCCAGATCATGCCGAACGGGCCGGTCCAGCGGCTCCACAGCGCCTCGACCTTGTCGGTGCCGCGGCGCACGGGGAGGAAGGCGATCGCGGCGTGGTTCTCGCGCTTGCCCAGGCGGATGCGACCTTCGGCGCGCGGTGCGAGCTTCGGGCCGGTCGCCACGGCGAGCTCCAGCCCGTCGATCGGCCGGTCCGCCACGGTGATTTCGACGATCAGCGGCGCGCCGATCTCGATCGACCCCGGGCAGCTCGTCCTCAGCAACGGTGCGCGCGGTGCCAGCGCCGCGTCGATCGCGGCGAAGGCGAGGATCATCGGCACCCAGGCCAGCCCGGCAAACCAGAACTGCGGCGCGAACACGCCGACGAGCAGCGCTAGCGGCGCCCCCGCGGCCATCAGCAGCACGCAGCGGATGCTGGGTCGGATCAACGCGGTGCCTCGACCTGCTCGATCAGGCCGGCGATGATCGCATCGGCGGTGCGCCCGTCGATCTCGGCGGCGGGGGAGAGGATCACGCGGTGGCGCAGCGCCGCCGGGGCGAGCTTCTTCACATCGTCGGGCAGCACGAAATCGCGCCCGTCGAGCGCGGCATGGGCGCGGGCGGCGGCTGCCAGGGTGGCGGCGGCGCGTGGGCTGGCGCCGATCTGCAGGTCGCCGGTCGCGCGGGTCGCGCGGACGAGGCGGACGACATAGTCGACCACTTCATCGGCAAGCCGGGCACCGGCCACCGCATCCGCTGCGGCGCTGATCGTGGCGTGATCGGCGACCCGGCTCACGCCCCATTCGTCGGGCTTGGGCATGCCGAAACGTGCACCTTGCTGGGCGACGATCCTGCGCTCCTGCTCCAGGTCGGGATAGCCGACCTCGAACTTGAACAGGAAGCGATCGAGCTGTGCCTCGGGCAGCGGATAGACGCCCTGGCTCTCGATCGGGTTTTGCGTCGCGACCACCATGAACCGGTCGGAGAGCTTGTGGTCGATCCCGTCGATCGTGACGGTGCGCTCCTGCATCGCCTCGAGCAGCGCCGCCTGCGTCTTGGGCGGGGTGCGGTTGATCTCGTCGGCGAGCAGCAGCTCGGTGAAGATCGGGCCGCGGGTCAGCGTGAACTGGCTGGTCTGGAAGTTGAACAGGTTCGAGCCCAGGATGTCGCCAGGCAGCAGGTCCGGCGTGAACTGGATGCGGCCATAGTCGAGCCCCGCCGCGCGGGCGAAGCACTGGGCGAGGAAGGTCTTGGCGGTGCCCGGCGGGCCTTCGAGCAGGATATGGCCCGAGGCGAACAGCGCGACGAGCATCAGCTCCACCGCCTCGTCGAGCCCGACCACGGCCTTGCCCACTTCGGCGCGGATCGCATCGCCCAGCGCCTTCACTTCCTCAATGTTCACGCGTGACGGTCCTTTTCCATTGATAGAGGGCGTGGGCGGCATCGAGCAGCGCGCGCGTGTCCTGGGCATGGCTCGCCCGTTCGGCCATGGCGGTGAAGGGCTCGCCGTCCTTGTCGAGCCGATCGAGATAGCGGTCGAGCGCTTCGGGCGGCAGGTTGGGCGGCGCGCCGGTGGCGCCGGCGGCGCTGTCACGGATCAGCGCGGCATAGCGGTCGCCGGTGCGGTGGCGGCGGCCCGCGAGGCGGAGCAGCGCCGCGCCGTTCTCGGCGATCGCCCGCTTGCCGAAGGCGACGCCGCGCAGCTCTGGCAAGGCCGGGCCGAAGCGCAGCAGCGCGTGCCAGCCGGCGAGCAGCGCGGCGACCAGCAGGCACAGGGTCAGCGGCAGGAACGGCGCCTCGAAGGCGAGCTTGAGCAGGTTCGGATTGCTGGAGAAGCCGTGCAGGGTGAGGTCGAAGGCGATGCCGCGCTGGCCGTCATCGAACCAGTCGAGCACTTCCATCGCGCGTGCCGCCCCGGCCAGGGTCTTCAGACCCTGATTGTCGAGCAGGTCGGGATCCGCGACGATCAGCGTCGGCTGATCCTTCATGGTGACGACCAGTGCCTTGCCGCCGCTGTCCTCGAGCACCGGTTCCAGCCCTGCGCCGCTCAGGGTGCGCAGGCCGTTCGGGGTTTCCGAGATGCTGGCGCTCGTGACCTTCGCGATCTGTTGCGAGACCGTCCCGGTCGGGATCGTGCCGAAGGACGTCACCCAGGCGGGCTTGTCGCGCCGCGGCATGGTCAGCCATTTCGGCAGGACCAGGATCGTCGGCTGGCTCGCGCGGCGCTTGATCAGCTTCTCGACCGTTTCCGGATCGGTGGTCGGCTCCAGCGTGATCACCAGCGTGTCGGAGGTATCGAGATCGCCGTCGCGCCGCACCATGCGCGCCGATCCGTGCACCTGCCGCACCAGCTCCGCCGCGCCGAAGAAGCCGATCGCCGAAGTGGCGAGCGCGTGGTTGCCCGGGCGCTGGCTCGGCTGCAGGTCCTCGCCATAGGCGGTCATCAGCAGGAACGACAGGAAGCCGACCACGCCCAGCGCGACCAGCACCAGCACGGTGCGCATCGTGAAGGGCGAGGCGGTGGTGTCGGCGCTCATTTCCAGGCCTTTGGCAGCGCGAACTCGCCATAGGCGGCGCGCGCCTCTTCCCAGTCGCTGCGTATCAGGCTGAGGCCGCCGAACAGGCTGCGCTCGACCGGCGCCGCCATCGCGGCAAAGGCCCGGCGAACGATCTCGGGCATCCAGTCCGATCCGGCGATCTCGCGGCTGGTGAGGGCGGGGCGCAGCAGCCGCGGGCGGTGCCGCTGGATATCCTCCAGGCTGCGCTGAAGCAGCAGATGGACCGCTTCCGCATAGTTGCCGCGCCCGGCCAGCGCCTCGGCCTCGGCCAGCAGCGCGCGGGCCGCGGTCTCGGTCGGGCGCCAGCTCGCGGCGTCCTGCGCTGTCTCGGCCTGGGCATCGCGCGAGGCGCGGCCGCGCACGAAGGTGGTGAACAGCATGAACAGGAAGATCGCGAGGAGGAGCAGCAGCACGCCCAGCAGGATCCAGCCCAGATAGGGCGAAACCTCGGCCAGCTGCCGCCCCAGCCAGCGCATCCAGGGCGGAATCTCGGGCGGCTTGGCCGTCGCCATCTCGAACTGGATATCGGATCGCGCCCGCAGCGCCTCATGCGCCCTGGCGACGGACTGTGCAGCCGGTCCCTGTACGCTCACGCCGAATCCCCCACGCTCGTAGTGCTACCGGAAGCCTGTGTCGCAGGAAAGCCCGCCGACACTGGACTTTAGAACCGTTTTTGGTCAGCTTTTCTCCGGCGTCGAAGCACTTCGATGAAAGAGGGGAACATGGCTGACTCTGAATTTGGTGAAGCGCGTTTCGAGATCGGCGCGGTCATATCGCGCGCGTTCGAGACGATCGGATCGAATATCGTGCTGTTCTGCGGGCTCGCGCTCGTGCTGGCCGGCATTCCGCAATTCCTGCTGGGCTTCTGGCAGGCGACCAATATCGGCCTGAACGCCAATCTGGTCGACGGCTCCTATTTCTTCACGTCCGCCTATTGGACGCCGATCCTGGTCGCCATGCTGGTCGGCGTCGTGGCCAATGCGATTCTCCAGGCCTCGCTCACCCGCGCGACGGTGATGAGCCTGTCGGGGGAAACCCCGCAGTTCGGCCCGTGCCTGGCGGTCGGTATCAGCCTGATCCTGCCGATGATCGGCATCGGCATTCTCATGGGCATCGGCCTGATCGTCGGCTTCGCGCTGCTGATCGTGCCCGGCATCATCCTCTGGCTGGTCTGGAGCGTCGTCACCCCGGCCTATGTCCAGGAGAAGATCGGCGTCTTCGAGGCATTCAGCCGCAGCGCCGCGCTGACCAGCGGTTCGCGCTGGCGGATCTTCCTGACGATGCTGATCGTCCTCGTCCTGATCTGGGTGCTCAGCATCCCGGTGAGCTTCCTCAACGCCGCGATGACCGCGACGGGCAACCTCTTCCTGGTCGCCCTGGTCGGGGGTGCGGTGAATGCGCTCTACAGCATGCTGATGGTGGCGGTGCAGGCCAGCATCTATGTCGAGCTGCGCCAGCTCAAGGAAGGCATCGCGCCTTCCGATCTCGAGGCGATCTTCGCCTGACCCGTTCGGCGCCGGCGCGGGACCGTCCCGCGCCGGCGCCAACCGGCAAGCCTCAGAAGCTGAGGCTCAGCGTGGCGCGGCCGCCATGCTCGTGCACGCCCGCTCCCTGCACGCCGCTATAGCCGAGCCGCAGGCTGAGCTTGTCGCTGACATCGACGATCAGGTTCAGGTTCGCCACCGCCGAGAAGCGATCGATCTCCGCCGAGCGGATGTTGAACGCCAGGTTGGGCGTAGCCGCCAGCGCGATCGCCGGATCGGGCGCACGGTCGCCGAAGGCGGTGCGCAGGCCGATATTGCCGCCCAGCCGGACGCTGCCCTTGCCGCCGCCCGCCAGCGCCGTCTCGCCGCGCAGGCCCAGTTCACCGATGCCAAGCACGCTCTTCTGATCATGGACCAGCAGCGCCACCGGGCCGCTGCTCTCGGCGAACTGGCCGAAGGTCACCCGCGTCGCGCTGCCCGCCAGATAGGGCTCGACGAACGCATTCCCGCCAGCATCGATGCGGTAGCTGATCTCGGCGAAGCTCTGCAGCATTACGCCGCGGGCCTTGCCGCGCTCGCTGGTGGTCAGGCCGGGCACCGCGATCGCGCGCCGCGCCTTCATGTCGAGCAGCGACAGCGAGGCGCCGGCGCGGATCCGCCAGTTGTTCACCGCAACACCGGCATAGACGCCGCCGCCGGTGCGATCGATCGTCGCCCGGCTGCCGCGCGCATTCGCGGGCAGGGTGATGCGGGTATAATGGCCCATCACGCCGGCGCGCCACGATCCGGTGTCGGTCTCCGCGCCATTGTCGATGCCCATCATCATGCCGGTGCGATCGACGTCATAGCCGGCGGCATTGCCGTCGCTGTCGACGCCACCCCAGCTGCCGATCACCTGGCCCCAGCTGCCGGTGCCGGTGAGCCCGGTATCGGCGGCTTCGCCGAGCCGTCCCAGCACCGCCTCACGCACTACCCGCTCGTCCTCGAGCGCGGCGCGCGTCGCATCGGCGTAGATCTCGCCGGAAAGCTGGTCGAGCACGGCGGGGATCGCCGCGGGGGAGAGGCTGTACAGCGCGCTGAGCGCCGTCGGATCATAGCCGCCGGTGACGACCGCGGCATCGAGCCGGCTGATCGCGCTTGCATGGTTATAGGTCAGCGGAACGCCGGTGCCGAGCACTGCGGAAAGCTGGTTCGCGGCGAGGAACAGCTGCACCTCATTGGCGGTGTAGATAATCCTCGGCCGATAGGCGAGGCCGAAGCTGGCGAGGTTGGTCACCGCGAAGGTGCCGCTGACGCCGGCATCGGCATGGAGCAGCACATAGGTGCTGTTGATCGCATAGCTGCCGCCCAGGTTGAGCACCTGCAGCGTGCCGCCGAGCTGGGCGGTGCCCGTCGCCTGCACCTTGTCGGCACCGCTCGCCTGGACTTCGGCCGCGAAGAGCGAGCCGGCCTGGAACAGCACATTGCCCGCGACGTTGAGCGTGCCGACCCCGTTGCCCGGCGCCAGCGTGCCGCCGCTCTGCACCGTGATGCCGCCGACCGTGCCGGTGCCAACCAGCGTGGCGCCGCTTGAGACGGTGACGAGCGAGCGGGTGAGCAGTCCGTTCACCGCCAGCGTGCCGGCCAGCACATTGCTCGCGCCGCTAAAGGTCGCGCTGTTGCCGGTAAGCGTCAGCGTGCCCGTGCCGGTCTTCTCGAACAGCCCCGCGCCGGACAGGCTGCCGGCATAGGTGCCGGCACCGGTCTGGGCGAACTCGAGCGCGCCGTCGATCCGGATCGCGCCCTGGAGCGAGGCGACGTCGCCGCGCAGCCGGCCGGCCGAGACGAGCGTGCCGCCGCTATAGCTGTTGGCCCCGGTAAGGGTGGTGGTGCCGCTGCCCGCCTGGACGAAGCCGCCGGTGCCCGACATCACATTGGCCAGCGTCACCGCGTCGCTGCGGCTGATCGCGAGCACGCCGTTGTTGGTGATCGCGCCGGCAAGCGAGCCGGTGGTGCCGCCATTGCCGATCTGCAGCGTGCCGCCCGAGATCGTCGTGCCGCCCGTCTGCGTCGCGGCGCCGGTGAGGACGAGCGTGCCGGTGCCGGTCTTGGTCAGGCTGCCCGCGCCCGCGATCGTGCCGGCGAAGGACGAGTTGCCGTTGCCCGCGCCGATGCTGAGCGTGCCGCTGCCCAGGGTGATCGCGCCCGAACCGGTCAGCGTGCCGACCGATGTGCCAAAGCCGGCCAGGTTGAAGCTGCCCGCGGCGGCCTGCTGCAGCGCCGCGATCGAGGTCGCGCCGCTCAGGCTGATCGTGCCGTTGTTGACGATGCCGGCGCCGATCGTGCCCGTCAGCGTCGCGGTGCCGTTGTTGAGCAGCCCACCGGCGAGTGTGCCGGTGCTGGTCAGGGTGCCGGCGTTGGTGACGAGCCCGGCGACCGTGCCGCTATTGCTGAACGTCGTGTTGTTCTGGACCGCGCCCGATAACGTGCCGGTGTTGGTCAGTGTGCCCGTATTGGTGACGGCCCCCGCAACGGTGCCGGCGTTGTTGAACGTCGCATTGTTCTGGACCGCCCCGGCCAGCGAACCGCCCGCGGTCAGCATAAGGGTGCCGGCGGAGACGGTGGTGACGCCGGCATAGCTGTTTGCGCCGCCCAGGCTGAGTGTGCCGGTGCCTGTCTTGGTCAGACCGCCCGTACCGGAGATGGTGGCGTTGATCGTGGCGCCGATCCCGGTTGCGACGTCGATCACCGAGAAGCCACCGGTCGTCGCCAGCCCTGCGGCTGCCGTCGCGCCGCTGATCGTATAGCCGCCGGTGGTGAAGCGCAGTTCCTGGAAGACCTGGCTGCCCTGGACAGTGACGGCGCCGCCGGCCGTGCCGCCGAATACCGCGACCTGGCCGTGCCAGCTGTCGTTGACGCCATAGCCGGTCGGCGCGGTCCAGTTGGTGCTGGTGCTGCTCCACACGCCCGCGCCGCCATTGCCTCCGCTCGCGGCGGAGCTGCCGGTCAGGTCGCTGCCATCCCAATATTGGATCGCCTGCGGGCTGCTGGCGAACAGGATGTTTACCTGGCCGCCGATATTGGTGAGCAGCGTGCTGCTATAGCCGCCCGGCAGCGCGCCGAAGAGCAGGCCGTTGTCGGTCAGCGTGCCGCCATAGTTGAACAGTCGGTAATAGCCTTCGCCGAACCCGGTCAGCGCCGCGACGTTGAGCGTGCCGTCGAGCGTCAGGTTGCCGCCGACATTGACCAGGTCGTTATTGGCGCCGCCCACGGTGCCGGCTTCGCCCAGCTCGAAGTTGAGGATGGTGCCGGCGCCGAGGGTCAGGTTGCCGGCGATGCTGAGCGTGCCCGGGCTGTTGCCGGGATTCAGCGAGGCGGCCCCCAGGGTCACGTCGCCATGGAAGGTGCCGCCGCCGCCCAGCGTGCCGCCGTTCAGCGTCAGGCTGGCAGTGTTGCCCGTCACGTCGCCGAAATCGCCATTGAGCACCAGTTTGCCGGCATCCACGGAGACCGTGCCGGTGAAGTCGCTGCCCGCCGCGTTCGAGCCGGAGAGAGTTACCGAGGCGCCGCCGGCGGTGTTGACGCCGATATGCCCGTTGCCCGAGATCACGCCGGCATAGCTGTAGTTCGCGCCGTTGGTGAAGTTGATCGTCGCGCTGCTGTCGGCCAGGACGAGGTTGCCGGTGCCGAGCGTCCCGCTCGCCAGGTTCACCGTGGCGCCGGCGCCGATCTGGGTGCCGGCATGGCTGTTGGCGCCGGTCAGCGTGAAGCTGGCGCTGCCCGCGCCCGATACCCCGAAGCTGACACTGCCGCCGGTGATTGGCCCGCCCAGTACCGTGCTCGATCCGCCCACACCCTCAAGCGTCGCGGTCCCGGAGACGATGGCGATGCTATTCGCCAGCGTCACGGCGCCCGCCTGGACGTTGCGCAGCGCGGTGCCGTCGGACAATTCGACGCCGCCGCCGCCGAGCGACTGGCCGTTGTTGAAGCCGATCGTGCCGCCGAGAACCTGGGTACCGCCGCCATAGGCGCTGGCGCCCGTCAGCGTCACCACGCCACTGTCGTTCTTGGTCAGCTTGCCGGTGCCGGTAATGCTGTTGGCGAAGACGCGGTCGGTCGCACCGCTGAGGTCCAGCGTGGCATTGTTCGAAATCGCGCCGCTGCCGATCGTGCCCGACAGCGAGAGCGTGCCGCCGCTGATCGACGTCGTGCCGCCATAGTTGCTTGCGCCGCCCAGCGTCAGCGTGCCGGTGCCGGTCTTGGTCAGACCGCCGCTGCCGTTGATCGCGCCTTCGAAGCTCCAGTTGCCGTTGCCGCCGTCCACCGTCAGGCGGCCGCTGCCGAGGTCGATCTCGCCGGTGCCGGCAAGGCCGCCGACCTGGGTATCGATGCCGGCGAGGTCGAAGGTGGCGCCGGTCCCGCCCTCGTAACGGGTGATGCCGGTAACCGCCGCGGTCAGCGTTGCGCTGGCGCCGGTGCCCAGATTGAGCAGCGCTCCGTTCAGCTGGCCTTCGAGCTGCATCGTCCCGAAGTTGCTGAGGTCGCCGTTGATGATGCCGGCGCTGGTGAAGCTGGCGAAGTTCTGGACCGCGCCGTTGATGGTGCCGGTGGCGTAGTTGGTGGCCGTGCCGCCCAGCGAGATCAGCGGACCCATCGTGCCGTAATTGTCGATAGTGCCGAAATTCTGGGTGGTACCGTTGATCGTTCCGACGGCGCCATTGGTCACCGTGCCGAAGTTCTGCAGGGTAGCATGGGCATTGATCATGCCGCTGTTCTCGACCGTCGCGAGGTTCTGGACCTGGTCAACGCCGAAATTGCCGGTGCCGGTGATCTGGAGCGTGCCGGCATTGATCTGGGTGAAGGACTTCAGAGCGCCTCCGCCGTTGCCCAGCGCCACGGTGCCGCTCACGGTCAGCGTGCCGATGCCATTCTTGATGAGGGTGGATTCGCTGCCGTCGGCGCCCGTCATCGTGCCGCTGAAGATGGTCGAGCTGTTGTCGTAGCCCGTCTCGAGCTGGCCGCCGCCGAGCAGGATCGCGCCCGCGCCGGCGATCGATCCGGACTTGGTGTCGAAGCCGGCCAGGTCGAGCGTCGCGCCCGACTGGACGTTGAGCGCGGATTGCTGGGCGATCGCGTTGTTGGCGCCCAGCCGCAGCGTGCCCGCCGCGACATCGGTCGCGCCTTCATAGCTGTTGGCCGCCGAGAGGATCAGCGTGCCGGTGCCGGTCTTGTCGAGGCCCGCATTGCCCTGGATCACCACGCCGATATCGGCGGTGATCCCGCTCGCGACGTCGATGATCGAGAAGCCGCCGGTCACGCCCAGCCTTGCGCTGGCGTCGGAGGGGCGCAGCACATAGCCGTCGGTGACGAAGCGCAGTTCCTCGAAATCCGCGTTGCCGAAGACGGTGACCGTGCCGCCCGCGGCGCCGCCGAACACGCCGACCTGGCCCTGCCAGGCGTCGTTGATCGCGAAGCCGGTCGGGCCGGTCCAGTTGGTGTTCGCGCCCTTCCAGTTGCCCGTGCCGCCCGCCACGCCGGTGGTCGAGCCCATGTCGGCGCCGTCCCAGTACTGGATGGCCTGCGACCCGCCCAGGCGGATGTTCACCTGGCCGCCGATATTGGTCAGGATCTGCGGGGCGAGCCCGCCGGCGATCGTGCCGATGTCCAGCCCCTGGTCGTCCAGGTTGCCGCCATAGTTGAACAGCCGGTAATAGCCCGGCCCATAGCCCGCGCCCCAGGCGGCGACGTTGAGCGTGCCGTCGAGCCGCAGGTTGCCGCCGACGGTGACGAGGTCGTTGCTCGCTCCGCCCACCGTGCCCGGCGCGCCGAGCTCGAAGTTGAGGATCGTGCCCGCGCCCAGCGTCAGATTGCCGGCGATCGCCAGCGTGCCCGGGCTGTTGCCAGGGTTGAGCGCGGCATTGTCGATGTCCACGCTGCCATGGAAGCTGCCGCTGCCCCCCAGCGCGCCGCCGGCGATGCTGAGCGTGGCGCCGTTGCCGACCATGTCGCCGATAGCGCCGTTCAGCACCAGCGTGCCTTGGAGCAGGTTCAGCGTCCCGGTGAAGTTCTCCGCCGCGCTGTTCGAGCCGGTCAGCGTCACCTTCGCCGCCGCGTCCGGATCGATGTCGACGATCCCGCTGCCGACGATCCTGCCGCCGAAGCCATAGTCGCTGCTGTTCTCGAAGCGGACCCTAGCCGGCGAGCCCGGATCCGAAGGCGCCGCGTCGAAGACGAGGTCGCCGGTGCCCAGCGTGCCGCCCGCCAGCACCAGCTCGACATTGGCGCCGATCCGGGTGGCGCCATAGCTGTTCGCGTTGGTCAGCGTGAAGGTGCTCGCGGCGCCCGGGCTGCTGCCCGCGCTGAAGCTGACATCGCCGCCGCTGATCGCGCCGGTCAGGTCGATGTCGCCGCCGTCGCCGCTGATCGTCGCGGTGCCGCCAGGCGCGACCTGGATCGCATTGCCCACCGTCAGCAGCCCGCAGCCGCAGCTCAGCAGCGTCGTGCCGTCGGCCAGCTTGATCGTGCCGGTGCCCGCCGCGAAGTCGCTGCCCAGCCCGAGCGTACCGGCGATGACGTTGATCCCGCCGCTGCCGGTGCCTTCCTCCGGGAAGTCGACGAGCAGCAGCGTGCCCGAGCCGGTCTTGGTCAGCTCGCCCTGGAAATCCACCCCGCCGAACGCCTCGAGCGTATAGGCGCCGGTATCGATCGTGCCACCGCCCGAGAGGATCGCCATGCTGCCGGCATAGCTGTCCTCGAGCAGCTTCACCTGCGCGCCATTGTCGATCTCGAGCAGCTCGCTGGCGCCCAGCGCGAACTGGGTGATCGCCAGCGTGCCGCCCTGGACCGAGACGGTGCCCGCGAACGGCCCGTAGCTGCCGTTGAGATTGTCGCCGCTCAGCGTCAGCGTGTTCGCGCCCAGCTTGGTGATCCGCCCGTCGCCGGCGATCTCCTGCGCGACGGTGATGTCGTCGGAGCGGTTGAACACCAGCTGGCCCATGTTGAAGACCGTGCCGGCGCCCAGCGCGCCGCTGGTGCCGCCATCGCCCACCTGCAGGATGCCGTCGGGATTGAGGATCACCGTGCCGCCGGCATTGCTGTTGTTGCCGGTCAGGATCAGCGTGCCGCTGCCGAACTGGCCGATCAGGCCGTCGCCCGAAACCTCCGCCGCCAGCGTGACCGTGTCCGATCGGTCGAACGCCAGCATCGCCAGGTCCTCGACCGTGATGCTGCCGGTGCCGAGCGTGCCGGTGGTGCCGCCATCGCCGACGACCAGCGTCGCCAGCGTGCCCACCACGGTGTCGCCATAGCTGTTGTCCGCGGTCAGGGTGATGGTGCCGCCGCCGCTGCTGTCGGCGAAGCGGATACCGCCGCCGGTCAGCGGGCCGTCGAGATAGGTCTGGCCGCCGCCGCTGTCGATCGTCGCCGTGGTGATGACGTTTATGGCATTGGCCAGGGCCAGCCCGCAGCCACAGCTGCCGGCGTTGAGCAGGGTGGTCCCGCTGGCCAGCTCGATCGAGCCGGTGCCCGCCGCGAAGTCGTCGCCCAGGCCCAGCGTGCCGGCGGAGACCAGGGTCGTGCCGGTATAGCTGTTGGCTGCGGTCAGGATCAGCGTGCCCGCGCCGATCTTCTCGAAGCCGCGACTCTGCAGGTCCTCGTAGATCGCGCCGCTCTGGGTGGCGACATCGGCGCCGAGTACTTCGAACTGGGTGGTGTCGGAGCCGAGCCCGATCGCCGTGCCATTGTCGACGCCGTCGGCATAGCTGATCACCGATCCGGCGGTGAAGATCGTATTGCTCGTGCCGCCGGCCGCGCCGCTCTCGCCGATCACCAGCCGGCCGGCCAGGGTGATGCCGCCGGTCAGTGCGTTGTTGCCGAGCAGCGTCAGCGTGCCGCTCGGGTCGATCGTCAGCATGACATCGGAGTCGATCGAATTGCCCGTGCTGCCGAACGTTACCGTCTGGCCGGCGCCGACATTCAGGCTGCCGGTGCCGGAAGCGGCGATCGTGCCGTTGCCGCTGCCCAGGCGGGCGAGGTTGAAGGCGATATCGCCGACATCGAGCGTGCCGCCGTCGAGCAGGATGCTGCCGTTGCCAAAGGCATTGGCGCTGCCAAGCAGCAGCGTGCCCGCGCTGATCGTGGTGTTGCCGAGATAGTTGCTGTTGCCGCTCAGGGTCAGCATGCCGGCGCCCAGCTTGGTCAGGGTGCCGGTGCCGCCGATAGCGTTGCCGACGGTGATGTCATCGGCCCGGTTGAAGACCAGGTTGCCGGAATTGGAGACATTGCCGGATCCAAGCGAGCCGGTGGTGCCGCCATCGCCGACCTGGAGGGTGCCGCTGGTGATGGTGGTGGTGCCCAGATAGCTGTTGTCGCCGGTCAGGATCGCCGTGCCGCCATTCGTCTTCCGCACGTCTCCGGAACCGCTGATTTCGTTCGAGACGGTCACCGTGTCCGACCGTCCGAATACCAGCAGGCCGTTATTGGTGACGTTGCCGCTGCCCAGCGTTCCCGAAGTCGTGACCCCCACCCGCAGCTGCGAGTTGCTGTCGATCGTGGTCGCGCCGTAGCTGTTGGTGTTGAGCAGCGCGACCAGGCCGGAGATCGTCAGGTCGCCGCCGCCGGTGACCGCGCCGTTGAAAGCGGCGCCGGCGCTTGTGTTGCCGTTGATGGTCGCGCTCTCGCCGGCGTCGATCCGGATCGCATTGGCGTAATAGGGCGTGCCGCTCGTCACCAGATTGCGAAGCGTGGTGCCGTCGCGGAGCCAGATCGTGCCCGTGCCGGCCGCCGTGGCGTTGTTGAGCGCCAGCGTGCCGGCGTCGACGATCGTCCCGCCCGTATAATTGTTCCCGCTGTTGCCGAGCGTCAGCGTGTTCGTGCCGAGCTTGCGCAACTGGCCGTCGCCGGTGATCTGGTGGGCGACGGTGATGTTGTCGGAGCGGTTGAAGGCCAGCTCGGCGCCGCTGGAAATGCTGACCAGCCCGCTGCCGAGCACGCCGGTGGTGCCGCCATTGCCCATCGTCAGCGTGCCGCCGCGGATTTCGGTGCCGCCGGCATAGCTGTTGTTGCCGCTCAGCGTCAGGTTGCCGATGCTGCTCTTGATCAGCTTGCCGACACCGGAAATGTCGTTGGACAGCGTCTGGTTGTTGCCCTGCACGAATTCCAGGCTGGTCCCGGCGATCTCGATGCCGCCGACCAGGCCCCAGCCGCTGGCGAGCGCGATCTGGTTGACCCCGCCCAGTCGCATCGCAAGCGCGCGCGTAACGCCGTTGCCATTGAGGCCGCCACTGATCGTGGCATGAAGGACAATGGCCACATCGCTGCCGACCAGGCCGATTCCGCCCGCACCGTTCTGGCCGACCGCGCAGCAGCCGGCGGCCGAGAAGCCACCGCGCACGCCGCCATTGCCGCCAGTGATCGCGCCACTGATCGAGGCGGTGGCGCCGGTGCCGGTGAACACCAGGCCATAGCCGCCATCACCGCCGCTGCCGCCATAGAAATAGCCGCCGCCGCCATCGCCGCCATTGCCGCCGGTGATCGCATAGTTGAAGAATATCGTGCCGGTACCGGTCGCCACCGCGCCATAGCCGCCCGCACCGCCGCCGCCGCCGTCGCCATCGCTCGAGGTGCCGCCCGCGCCGCCCTTGCCGCCGCTCACTGCCGAGCCTGGTGCGCCGGAAAGATAGGCGCCATGCGCGCCGCCGCCGCCGCCGCTCGCGCGGCTTCCGATGCCGCCACCCACGCCGTCGCCGCCCGCTGCGCCGGCGGTGGCGCCGCCTGCGCCACCCAGGCCGCCATCCGAAGCGTTGCCGCCATTTCCGCCGGTCACGCCGGCACCGCCGCCGGCGGCGCCCTCATAGCTTTCGCTGGTGCCCGCGCCGGCACCGCCCGCGCCGGTGCTGCTGCTGGTGCCACCGATTGGTCCAGGCGCGCTGTTGCCCTGGCCGCCGCCGCCGCCGCGCGTATCCTGCGCCATCGCGGGCACCGCGAGGAGGATGGTCGCGGCCAGGCCGCCGGCCAGCGCCGTCGCGCTGCGATAGCGTCCCGGACGGACGCCCTTGCGCGATTTCCGCCCCGCGATGCTCAGGATCCCGGACGACTCGATGCTGCTGGCCATGAAAATTCCCCCTTTCAGGGAGCCATTACCCACGGCGAACAGGAGTCAATACGCCATATGGGGGTGAGTCGAGGGCGCCGTGCCGCACCCATGGCCGGCACGGCGCTCAAGTTATTGGAACCACGCGCACATCTTGGACGGCTTGGCGTCACGTTTGCGGTGCGGGTTTTCGCGACGTCCTTGATTTTCCGGGCAGAAGTCAGAGCAGCCCGAGCAGGTGCAGCGCGATGCCCGCCGCCGATGTCGCCGCCAGCGTCACGATGACGCCGGCCCGCAGCACGAACACCCCCACGATCGCCGCACCGGCCAGCACCAGCGCCCACAGATCGATGCTCGCGGCCACGGGTGCGGCGAAGCGGATCGGCCCAAGCTCGACCGGCAGCGTCTGGCGGAACAGCGTGTGGATCGCGAACCAGATGGCAAGGTTGAGCACCACGCCCACCACCGCCGCCGTGATCGCCGAAAGCGCGCCCGATACGGCCGCGTTGCCGCGCAGCCGCTCGATATAGGGCGCCCCCAGGAAGATCCACAGGAAGCAGGGCAGGAAGGTCACCCAGGTCGCGAGCAGCCCGCCCAGCGTGCCGGCGAGCAGCGGAGAGAGCACGCCCGGTGTGCGATAGGCGCCGAGGAAGCCGACGAACTGCAGCACCATGATCAGCGGCCCCGGCGTGGTCTCGGCCATGCCGAGCCCGTCGAGCATCTCGCCCGGGGTGAGCCAGTGATATTCCTCCACTGCCTGCTGCGCGACATAGGCGAGCACCGCATAGGCGCCGCCGAACGTTGCCACCGCCATCTTCGAGAAGAAGATCGCGATGCTGGAGAAGGTGTTGGTCGGCCCGAGCAGCAGCACCAGCGCGGCGACCGGCACCAGCCATAGCAGCAGGCAGGTCACCACCGTCCGCAACGTCTCGCGCCACGAGGCATGGGCGTGTGCCGGCAGTTCCTCGCCCAGCAGGGTATCGGCATCCGCGACCACGGCACCTCCTTTCGGCCCGCCATGCCCGCCGCCCTTGAACGCATTCGAACCGCTGCGCCCGGTCCACCAGCCGATCAGGCCGGCGGCGAGGATGATGAGTGGGAAGGGCACGCCCAGGAAGAAGATCAGGACGAAGGCGGCGCCCGCCAGCGCCCGTGACGCGCCGCTGCGCAGCGCCCGTCCGCCGATCCGGACGACCGCCTGGAGCACCACCGCCAGCACTGCGGCCTTCAATCCGAAGAACAGCGCCGCGACGAAGCCGAGCTTGCCGTACAGGACATAGATCCAGCTCAGCGCCATGATCGAGACCATGCCCGGCAGCACGAAAAGCGTGCCGGCGATCACGCCGCCCTTCGTCTTGTGGAGCAGCCAGCCGATATAGGTGGCGAGCTGCTGCGCCTCGGGGCCGGGCAGCAGCATGCAATAGTTGAGCGCGTGCAGGAATCGCTGCTCGCCGATCCAGCGTTTCTCCTCGACCAGGATGCGGTGCATCACCGCGATCTGCCCGGCCGGTCCGCCAAAGGAGAGCGCTGCGATCCGCAGCCACACCCAGAAGGCCTGGCCAAGCGTGACGGGAGCAGGTCGGGCCGGGGCTGCGGCCCCGTCGAGAGCCGCCGCGCTCATGCCTGCACCGCGCGCGGCTTGTGCGAGGTCCAGTCGTGCGTTTCCGATCGCGCGTCGCGGCACCAGCGGTAGAGCGCGTCGTAGATCGGCATGCCGGCCTCGAGCTGCTCCAGGTCGTCGGCATGGACGCGGGAGAGGCCGAGCGAGAGGGCGAGCAGGCCGGCTGCCTCGGGCACGATGTCGGGCCGGGCGGTGTCGGCGCCGCGCACGATCGTCGCCAGATGTTCGAGTGCGGGGAAGGCCGTGAGGCCGAAGGTCTCGACCATCAGGTCGAAGGTGCAGCGCTCGCCGCGATGGCTCCAGAACACCTCGTCATGCGCCACGTCGAAGGCGGCGGCGTCGAAGCGCCGGGCGGTCTCGATCACGTCGCCGGGGGCGACGAACAGGAAGCGTGCGGCGGGGTCGACGAAGCGCCGGATCAGCCAGGGGCAGGCGATGCGGTCGACCTTGGGCCGCGCGCGGGTGACCCAGAGCGTCCGGCCCTGGGCGTCGCGCCCCGGGAGCCGCTCGGTCGCGAGCAGGGGCAGGGTGGCGGCCTGCCAGGCGGCGAAACCGCCTTCCAGAATCTCGGCATCGATCCCGTCGCTGCGCAGCCAGGCGGCCAGGCCGGGCGCGGTGCGCGTGCCGTCCTCGTCGATGATGATTGCGGCGCGGCCGGTCAGGCGGGCGGTCCATTCTCCGATCGCGCCGGCGGGGACGGGAAGGGAGGCGGGTATCAGCGTGGTGCCGCGATCCTCGCGCAGGTCGAGGAGCATTGGGGCGGCGGCGGTGCCGATCAGGCGTGACAGCTTGTCAGCGGCTATGCTGTTGGGCGTGGGCATGGGGCGTCCTTCATTGCGGAACAGGACGCGATGCTTCGGCTGACGCCTCGTGGGGAGATCGCGTTCCCCATGGCTCGAAAAGAGCCCAGCGGGCTGGCGCTGTCAAGCGGCGGCGCGAGGGTTGGGCGGGACGGATCGAGGCGGAGGGGCACGTGTAAGTAAGACTACCAATCGCCATATGTTCGGTGCTCGCCTTAGGCTCGTGTGGCGTATCGGGACCGGTTTGGTGCATTGCCCTGTTCGCCACCTCCCCGAAGGCTGATATGGTAACCGGGCGCGGGAATCGCGCGAAGCCCGTTGCAGTGTCGAACCCGCTAGCTAGGCGCAGGTTGTAATGACGTCGTCGCGGAAGAAGAACATGCCGCCGCTGCTCCTGATCGAGGATGATGCCTCGGTGCGCCGGGGGCTGCAGCTCATGCTCCAGGGCGCGGGATATCAGGTCATCGCCTTCGCCAGCGCCGCCGCCGCGCTCGCCGATCCCGTATCGGTCGAGGCAACACATCTCGTGGTCGATTATTCAATGCCCTACTGTGACGGTATCGAATCCCTCCGCACGCTCCAGGAGAGGGGTTGGGACGGCGTTGCGGTGCTGATCACCGCGCATTTTTCCGAAAGCCTGCGAAGCGAAGCGATCTCCGCCGGTTTCGTCGAAGTGCTGCCCAAGCCGTTTCGCGATGACGTACTGCTCGAGGAACTAGCCCGAGTCGTCGAGCCGATAGTCTAACTGCGTCCCATTTCGCGGCATCGGGCGCGGGATTTGATGTGTCCGTATAGTTTCCAAACCATTTCCGACCAATTTCTTTCGTGCTATCGACATCCGACCCGCTGAACGAGGGAACCCACTATCGGGTGTGGCTCGGGCGCTTCAGCGGCGGAGATTGCGGTGGCCGGTGCCCCAAGCACATCGGCGCGCGACCTCGCTGCCGCCTATGGTCTGGCGGTAGGCTCGGTCGTAGTCGCCACGCTTCTGCGCTGGGCCCTCGAGCCCTGGCTGAACGGTCACGGACATTATCTGCTCTATGCGGTGGCGGTGCTCGTCACCGGTGCCTTTGCCGGCTCGGGGCCCGCGCTGGCAGCCGCCCTCGCATCGGTGGCGGCGGTTGCCCTGATGGGCTGGGCAAGCGGCGAGGCCGCCATTCTCGAGCGAGTCGTCTTCCTGTTCGCCTGCTCGGTCATCATCCTCGTCGTATCCTATATCATGCGCCTGCAATGGCGGTTGCGCGCCAGCGAGCAAGTCGCGGAACGCCGGGCAAACCGCGCGCATGACCTGGCGGAGACGCTGAACCTGCTGATCGACGGTGCCGAGGGATATGGCATCTACATGCTCGATCCGGATGGGCGGATAACGATCTGGAACAAGGCGGCCGAACGGCTGAAGGGCTGGAGCGAGCGCGAAGTCGTCGGCAGGCACTGCTCGATTTTCTACCCAGACACGGCGCTGGCGCTCGACAAGCCGCAGCATGACCTCGATCGCGCCCGCGCCGAGGGTTGCCTGGAGGAGGAGGACTGGTGCGTTCGCAAGAACGGCTCGGAATTCCTCGCCCACACCATGCTTACGCCGCTCTATGACGAGCAAGGTGCGCTGCGGGGCTTTGCGAAGGTCGTTCGCGACGTGACCGAGCAACGCGCGGCGGAACGGCATCTCCAGGCGAGCGCGGCGCAGTTCCGCTCCATCCTGGCGGCGGTGCCCGATGCGATGGTGGTGATCAACGAGACGGGCAAGATCCTGTCGTTCAGCGCCGCGGCGGAGAAACTCTTCGGCGTGTGCGAGGCCGACGTCGTCGGTTCAAACGTCAGCCGGCTGATGCCGGCTCCGGACCGCGATCGGCACGACGACTATCTTCGGCGATATCTCGAGACGGGCGAGGCCCGGATGATCGGGGTCGGCGGGATCGTGCTGGGGCAGCGCCACGACGGGACGACCTTCCCGATGGACCTGTCGGTCGGCGAGGCCACGTCAGAGGGCGGCCGGGTCTTCATCGGTTTCATCCGCGACCTTACGGAGAAGGTTGCGGACGAGGAGCGGATCGAGGCGCTGCGTTCCGAGCTGGTCCATGCCGCACGCGTGAGCGCGATGGGCACCATGGCATCCACGCTGGCCCATGAACTGAACCAGCCGATAACCGCCGTGGTCACCTTCGTGCGCGGCGCCCGGAACATGCTGCGCGACGGCAATGCCGAGGACCGGGAGACGATAGAGGAAGGGCTGGACGAAGCGTTCGAGGAAGCGCTTCGGGCTGGCAGCATCGTACGTCGGCTGCGCGAGTTCGTTGCGCGCGGCGAGGTCGAGAAGTCGATCGAGGCGCTTTCCGCACTGGTCGAGGACGCTTCCGAACTCGCGCTGATCGGCGCGCGGGAAAGGGGCGTGGAGGCGAGCTTCCGGCTGGACCTGTCGGTGGACAGCGTCCTCGTCGATCGCATCCAGATCCAGCAGGTGCTGATCAATCTCATGCGCAATGCCATCGAGGCGATGATCGGGGCGCCCCGGCGCTCGCTCACCATATCGACCGCGCCCGACGATCCCGGCTTCGTCCGCGTTACCGTCGCCGATACCGGGCCCGGGGTTCCGCCGGGGATCGCCGAGAATCTGTTCCGCGCCTTCCACAGCACCAAGAGCAGTGGAATGGGGCTGGGGCTGTCGATCTGCCGGACGATCGTCGAAGCCAATGGCGGACGCATCTGGCTGGAGCCGGACAGCGGCGACGGCGCCCGTTTTCATTTCACCCTTGTTCGTGCTGATGCGGAGTCCCTGGAATGAGCGACAAACCGTTGGTCCATGTCATCGATGACGAAGAAAGCGTGCGCCGGGGCGCCAAGTTCTTCCTGAGCGCCTCCGGCTATGCGGTTCGCGTATGGGCGTCCGGCATCGCCTTCCTGAAAGAGGTTCGCCATGTCGAGCCCGGCTGCATCCTGCTTGATATCCGCATGCCTGAAATGGACGGCATCGAGGTGCAGCAGCAGCTCGGCGCGCGCGGCGTGACGATGCCTGTCATCGTGCTGACCGGCCATGGCGACGTGTCGGTGGCGGTGAAGGCGATGAAGGCGGGCGCCGTCGATTTCCTCGAAAAGCCCTTCGACACCGATGCGCTTCTCGACGCGATCGGCCGGGCTTTCGACCGGATCACGGCAGGCAAGGACATCAGTGCCCGGGTCGCCGAGGCCGGCGTGGTGCTCGGTATCCTGAGCTGCCGCGAGCGCGAGGTGCTCGAGCGGCTGGCGCAGGGGCTGCCCAACAAGACGATCGCGTTCGACCTCGGCATAAGCTGCCGCACCGTCGAGGTGCATCGCGCCAACATCATGGCCAAGCTGCATGCGCGCAGCCTGTCGGAAGCGCTTCGGATCGCCTTCGCGGCCGGAATGGGCCAGGGGCGGCCGGTGCTCGCCGCAGCTCCCAGAGCGTAGCAACCCGGCCACACCGCTCCCGAAACCCGCAGAACCACGCCGTTACGCACCCGATGCGTCGGGTTACTGATGCCCGGTTTAACCGGACATCAACCGCTTTGGGTGGAGAAAGAACCGTTCTGGCGGGAGTTCTTCATCATGCAGTACAACAACAGCGTTTCTTCCTTCGTGCGCCGGGTTGGCGCAGCGGCCGCTTTCGGCGCGCTGATCGCGGCGACGCCGGCGGCCTTTGCCGATCCGTCGCAGGACGGCTACCGGCTGACGGTCAGCGGCTATGTGCCGGTTGTCTGCCGCGCGAACCTTGACAATTCGGTTGCCGCGTCGAGCGGCAACCAGGTCGATCTCGGCACGCTGCACGAATTCTGCAACAGCGCGAATGGCTATCAGGTGACGGTCGATCACTCGCCCGAGCTGGCCGGCGCCACCCTGATGATCGACGGCACTGCCGTGCGCCTCTCCGACGCCGGTTCGACGGTCATCTCGGGTGCCGCGCAGCCGGGCATCGCAGCGCACAAGGTGTCGCTGGTCACCGAGAACGGCCAGGCCAACGGCACGCTGTCGATCCGCGTTACGGCGCTCTGATCCAGCCCGGGCTGGATCACGAGCAGATCGTTCCCGGCGTACCCGCGGCCAGCGGGGAGATGGTGACGGTCAATATGTCCTGATAGTTGGGGGCGGGCGTTCGCGTCTGCCCCCCTTGCAGCAGGCGCACGTTCACCGGCAGTAATATGCCCTGGTTCGGTGGTGACCCGGCCAGGCCGGCGCGGGTGCAGGTCTGGTTGATCGGCGTCGTGTTGGACGGGCTGCGCGTCTGCCCGACAAAGGTCGCCGAATAGCTCATCGACTGGGTCGCATTCGCCGGGTTGCCGCCCGGGAAGGTCAGCTTGTAGCCATTCTGCGACGTGACGCTGATGGAATAGGGACCCGAGCTGGCGACGCGGACATAGCCGGTGCGGATGATCGGCGTGTTCGTCACGTCGGTATCGGTCTTGTCGCCGACTTCTCCGAAATCCAGCGCCGGGCCGGCATAGCTGGCCTGCAGCGCGCTCAGCACATTGACGTTGATGTGGATCGCGCTCGACAGCTTGGTCGGCGTGGTGACATCGGCCATGCCGCCGGTGCCGTTGCAGACATAGAGGATGTCGAAGTCGATCGGGTTGCCCGCCGAGAGATCGACATTCGCCGGCACCGTGACGACCAGGTTGAACGGCGTCGACTGGTCGGGCTGCGAGGCGCCACCGAAATTGTAGTTGATCTCCCCCGCCGACTGCGAGTTGATCGTCGGGTGCCCCATGGTGTTGCCCTCTGTGTAGAGGATGCTCGTGCCATTGTAGAGGATCTGGTAGTTGGGCGTACCCACCGGCTTGGTCAGCACGAAGTTGACCGTCTGGGTCTTGGCCGCACCGGTGCCGAAGCGGGTCAGGATCAACGGGATCGTCACTTGCGTCAAACCGGTGGGCGAGAAGGGATCGTAGGTGATCGTCGGCGAGGCCAGTGCCTGGCCGGATACACCGCAGGTCCCCTTGCCCTGCGCCCAGGCTGGCGCGGCCCCGGCGATGCCGAGGACGCCGCAGACAGCTGCGAGCAGCGGTATCATCTTGCTCATGGCTTGGTTCCGTCCTTCGCTGCAGGCGTGAGCTCGCCAAGGCGCACCACGCCTTCGGCCTTCTCCGCGATATCAATGACGTAGCTGCTCTTCTCGGTATCGAGCATGTCGATCCGCCAGCGACCGGCGGCGAGGCCGGTGGCGGCGAAGCGGCCCTCACGGTTGGTGAACACCACAACCGGTTCACGCTCCGGATGCGCCAGCTCGGTCGCCTTGCCGGTGACCAGCGAAACAGGATCGCCGTTGCGGTCGGTCATCCGGCCCATCGCCGTCAGATTGTAGCCCGAGCCGACCTCCAGCCGATATCCGCTGCGATAGGGCGGGAAGAGGCGATAGGCACCCTGGCCAAGGTCGTATCCAGCGGGCGCGTTCGGCGCGTCGATCTTGACCGTGCGCTCCGCATAGGAGCTGAGGCTCGGCTGCAGCGCTGTGCCCAGCGCACCGGTCGAGGCCGTGTAGCCGAACTCGGTCGGATCGACGCGGATATTGGCGCCCTTCAGGCTCTCATGCCCTTTGACCACCGCGAAGCTGTCATAGATCGGCCGGCCGATCGTAAGCGCGCCGTCGGCGAGCGCGATCGCGGTGCCGAAGCGGAACGAAGTCCGCTGCCCGGTGGAGCGGCCGAAATCGTCGTCGAACGTGCCGAAATGGCTGAAGCCGAGGTCGGCGCGGTTGCCCACATAATTGCCGGCTACGCTGACGCCCGCGCCATTCTTGTCGCGCTCGATATCGGCGGCGATGTTGTACGAGCCGACGCCCTGGCCGTGCATCATGTTGTACGACAGGCGTGCCCGCTCGGTCCGCGTGTCATAGTCGGCGCGGAAGTTGGAGTAGCGGCCGAGGCGCAGGGTCAGGCTGAGCAGTCCACCCAGCCCCTTGCGGACATTGTCGCGCTCGTAGCGCAGGTCGCCGGTCATGGTCAGGCGGTCGTTGATCCGCCAGCCCATGGTGGCGCGCGCCGTGTAGAGGTCGCGCTGGCCGTCGCGTCCGCGCGAGTAGCGCCCGTCGATGCCGCCATAGATATAGTCGGTGAAGGTGTGCGAATAGCCGCCACCGGCCTCCCAGGCGAAGGGGTTGCGCGGAATCACCGTGCCGATCGGCCCGAAGTCGCGGCTGCGGCTCTCGAAGAACATTGTGATCGAGTCCGAGCGGCCATTGGGGCGCTGGATCAGCCGCTGGAAGGTTGCCAGCGCGGCGCGGCCCATGCCGATACCGTCGATATGCGAGAGCGAGAAGCTGCCCGCGAAGGTGCCGAGCGACGTGCCCCATACGGCTTCCACGCCGCCCATCACCACCCGGTTATCGGCCTGGATATTGGCACCCAGGGTGAGCGCGTCGCTCATGCCGTGCCGGAAGAAGGCGGAGACCGCCGGCTTGTTGGTATAATGCGGGCCGTGCGCCTCGAGCGGCGCCATCACGCCCGCATAGAGGCCGAATTCACTCAGCCCGGCCGAAAGCTGCGACTGGTCGAGGAAGACGTTGAAGCGCAGGACCTCGCTGCGGCCGGTATCGTCGAGGATGTTCAGGCGAACGTCGTTCGCGCCCTGGGTGAACGGGAAGTCGCGCAGGTTGTAGGTGCCCGGCGCCAGCTGGAGGCGTCGCACGAGCTCGCCATTGACATAGACCTCGACGGTCGATGAACGGGTGAGCTGGAAGCTGCGGTCGCCGCGCGGCCGCACGATTTCCTGCGGCTGCAGCACGCTGTACGACCGGAAGACGGAAACGCCCGCGATATCGGGCACCGACTGGAAGCCGCGCGTGACCGGCTGGAGGTCGCCAAGGGTCCAGCGGACCAGCCGCTTCGGATCGTCATAGACGAAGCGCGAGCCCAGTCTCTGGAAGTCGGTGGCGTTGCTGCCGGGCTGCCAGACCGCCTGGCTCTCCAGCACGACGCCCATGGTGCGGATGGCGCCGTCGAGGAACAGCACCGGCGATTGCACACCCTTGTCCGCGCCGCTCCAGAGGTAATCGACATTGCCGCGGATGTTCAGATAGGCGCTGAAATCGGCGGGTTTGACATAGGTACCGATCTTGTCCCGCTCGAGCGGGCTGACCATCACCGTGCGGGTCGCGCGGCGCTCGCTCGCGATGTCGAGCACGATCGCCAGCTGCTGCGGATCATAGTGGAGCTGGATGCCGGATGCCTGGAACGCTTCCGGGCCCAGTGCCGCCTTGCCGGCGAAGCTCGCCTGCAGGTTGCGCAGCACGTCCGGGTCGAGGACGTTGGAGAGCAGGTCCATCAGCCGCCGCGACGAGAACTCGATCGAGTCGTCGGGCTGGATGGTGACGACGATGTCACCGAGATAGACCGGGCCATCCTTCGCGGCCACCGTCAGCGTCACCGGCTTGCCGGTGGTGTTGATCCTGGCCTGCGCGTCACCGCCGGCGCTGGGCTTGGGCAGGACGATGTGGCGCTCCTGCTCCTGGGTCGTCTGTTTGGGACCATCCTCGCTGGCGCGAGCGGCCGGCGAGATGGCGAAGGGCGCGCAGCCCGCCATCAGGACGATGGCGAACCAGCGCAGGGGGCGCCTAGCCCTCGGGCGTGAATTGGGCATCGATCGTGCCTTCACTGGTGGGGAGCTGGATGGGGATGAGCAGCCGGCGGGTCTGTCCTGCGCCGACCAGGCCGAAGCCTACGGTCTGCTGGATTTCGGGCCCGGCGAGCGTGCGACGGAACACTTCCTTGCCGCTGCGATCGCGCTCGACGATCCGCAGCCGGCCCTTGGACAGATAGCCATGGGCGGGGCTGTCGTTGGTCAGGGTGATCGCGGCGATCGCCTGACCCTTCTCGTCGAGCGCCACTTCGCTCTTCGCGATCTTGAGCTCGGGCCTCGCGCCGGCGGGCCGCACGCTGACCAGCACCTGGAAGTTGTACAGGATCTGGATGGCGGACTGGCCCTGCGGCAGCTGCACCGGCAGCTGGGCGACGGTGACGTAATAGTGCTTGCTGCGGGCAAGGGCGGGGTCGCCGATATATTGCACGCGGAAGGACTGGGTCTGGCCGGGCTGGATGATCGCCTGGGGCGGGAAGATCAGCAAGTCGCCGGAGTCCTTGCCCGTGCCGTGCAGTCCGGCCTGGTCGAAGGTGAGTTCCTCGACGCGCAGCTCCACCGGAAGCGGCTGGGTGAAGGTGTTCTCCACCGTGATCGTCTGGCTCATTCCGCTGCCAGTGGGCGTCAGATCGACGACGACCGGCTGCACCGTCTCCGCCTGTACCAGCGGAGTGCTCGCGAGCATGGCGGCGGCCAGTGCCGGACCAAGAGCGAGACCACGGACCCATTTCTTCATCTGTTTTCCTCCCGGAATGCGTGGGGTGCGTCAGTCGGCGACCTGGATCTCCAGGACGATCTCGTCGGTGTAGTTGCCCGCCACGAGGGGGGCGCCGCCGCTGGCGAGGGTGAAAAGGACCGCAAGGTCGCCCGAGCGGGCGCCACTTGCGTCGATGGTGATCGGCGTGCCGTCATCGGTGCCGCGCTCGGCCTGGTCGGCGCCCCAGCGGACACCCAGCCGATAGGGCAGCAGCTGGCGGAAGGGGGCGACGCTCGCCACCGCCGCGCCGTCCCGCCGCAGCCCGCCATTGCCGCTGCGCAGCACGATGCGGTGGGGCGCGTTGCAGATGACCGGCAGCTCGACCCGGATCGTCGCCGCCAGGGGCGTCGCATCGTTCAGGCTCGCCAGCTGGTCGATCCGGATGCGGCCGGTGCCGGACGACACGGGATCGAAGCTGGCATTGGTGCCGCTGGTGCCTGCGGGGGATTTCATCAGGCAGGCGGCCGGCGCTTCACCGATGATGTCGAGGTGGCCGGTGACCGGCTGCGGCTGGTTCTGGGCCAGGGCGGCTGCCGGAAGCATTGCCAGCGCGACGGGGATCAGGATCCTCTTCATTGCTGCGGCTCCAGGGTAATGCGCAGCGTGTCGCCATAGGTGCCGGCGACAAGCGGCGCGTTTGCGCGGTGATTGGTGGCACCGGCATCGATCTCAAGGCGGAGCTGCAGCGTTCCGGTCGCGGTTTCGCTGACGAAGAGGCTGGTCTCGGCCATGCGGCGCAGCCGGGCATCGGCGAACAACGCGAGGGTCTGCGATGCCCAGTAGAGCGTGGCGCGGTAGGGAACCGCGTCGCCGAACCCTTCCGGGGCGTTGCCCACCCGCTCGCTGGTGCGCCAGAGCCCGTTGTTCTGGCTCTCCACCCGCAGCAGGTGCGGGAACGCGCAGACCGCGTCGAAGCTGATCTCGGCCGATGCCGGGCGGGTCGACAATGTCGTCCCGTCGACCAGCTGATCGATCGGCAGGCTGTTGCCGTTGATCCCGCGGAAATTGGCCTGGGCGCCACCCAGCCGCGGAGCGCCGAGCGTGCAGGTGCCTGGCACCTGGCCGGTCACGTCCATTGCCCGGACCTCGCTGATCGTCTGCGCGACGGCGGGGAGCGGGAGCAGGACCGCGATCGCGAACAAGGGGTGGCTGCGCATGTCGTGCACTCCCTCAATCGGCCACCGACAGCGTCACCGTGACCGCGCCGCGATACAGCGGATCGGAGACGAGCCGCAGCCCGGTGCCTCCGCCGGTCAGGAAGTTGTCGAGCGTGATGGTGATGTCGCTCTGGAACGCGGTGGCGCGGTTCTGCGAGGCGGCCGGGTTGCTGGCGGCGCCCGTGGTGAAGACCGCGGATGTCGGGGTCCAGCCGCTGGCGGCGGCGCGGTAGTTCACCGTCCGCGAGAAGCCGGCCGGCGGCGTGCCCGTCGCGTTCTGCGACAATAGCGGCGTCGCCTCGACAGAGATCACGCTGCGGGTGCTGCAGAACGCCCCGGTCAGGGTCCGGGTCGGCGCCGGCAGGTCGGTGCGCAGCAATCCGGTCGACGTGTCGATGAGCACGCCGAGATCGATGTTGCTGCCGCCCGTCAGCGTCCCGCCGAAGCAGAGCGAGGGTACCGTGCCGGTCACCGTAACCGTACCGCTGGAGGTGGTGCCCGTGGTCTGGGCCCATGCCGGCGCGCAGATGACCATCGAGGCGGTCAGGGCAGCGCGGAAAACCATATGCTTGTTCATGCTAGCCTCCCAATTCGGTCGGGTGAGGTGCCTGGCGGGATCAGTCTCCGCCGCCACTGAAGTTGGGCGTGAGGGTGACGATCACCTGGCCGCCATAATTGCCGGCGACGAGCAGGCCGCTCCCCGGCGTCGAGGACTGGGACAGCGTCACCCGGATGTTGCCCGAGAAGAGCCCGACATTGACGGCGCCGCCCGGACCCGGGCTCGCTGCCAGCGAACTGTCGGTCGTCGAGGTGCTGTTGGCCGCCGCCGTGGCGAGATAGTCGACCCGGGTGTCGAACCCGGAGATGGCGGGGCCTCCATAGTCGAGGTTGAGCAGCGGCTGCGCCTCGACCGTCATGGTCGCCGCGGTGCCGTTGCACCAGCCGACCAGATCGCGGAACTGGTTGTCGACGCGGGCGGTGTCGAGCCTGCCGGCAGCCGCGCCGGTGCCGCTCTGCGAGATCTCCCCGAGCGCGATGACCGCGGAGGGGACGGTGAAGAGGCAGCGATCGGCGACGGATCCGTTCACGTTCACCGTGCCAGTCGACTGCGCCAGCGCCGGAGTCGCGACCAGCGCGGCCGGAACGGCGAGCAGGAAAGAAATGCGCATGGTCGTTCTCCAGCAGAAATGTCTGGACGAGGGAGGAGAGGGGGCGGCCTCCCTCGCCCAGCACGGGTCAGGCGGACGGGCTCACGGTGAGCGCGATCACACCCGAGTAATTTCCGGCCTCCAGCATGTCGGTCGCGGTGGTGGTGTTGCCGTTCGAGACCGTGAGGACGATGTTGTTCGGCGCATTGGCCAGGTGATCGCCGACAAGCGCCGTGGTCGCGCCGGCGACGTTCGAGGTGTCGATCGCCGAGGTCGTGCCGCCGGCCGCTTTCGAGGCGACCATCGTCGCGGTGTAGTGCACCGTGTTGGTATAGCCGGCGGTCGGGGTCACGATCGCGGAGTTGACCAGTGCCGAGGCATCCACCGAGATCTGCGGATTGGCACTCGTGCAGGTGACCGTGAACGACCGGCTCAGGCCACCCACATTCGCCGAGAAGGTCGGATTGACCTTGCCGTCGGCAACGGCGAGTTCGCCCAGGTTGATGCTGCCGTTCAGGCCGCCCGCGGAAGTGCACTTGGCGGCGACCGTGCCGGTCACCGTGACATTGCCCGACACGCTCTGCGCGGCTGCCGGGACCGCCGCCAGCGCCGAACCGGCGAGAAGGGCGGTGAACAGAAGCTTCTTCATAATGCTCTCCTATTTGAAGTCGGGCAGGTCAGGCCGGAGCGGCGCGGCTGCCATTTTTCACTTGGGGTAGAAGCCCGGGGTATCTGGCGCCGGCCGCCGGGCCGAACCGGCAGGTCGCCGTCAGGGCGATGCGCTGAGCGTCACCGTCAGGACGTCGGAATAGGTACCGTTCACCAGCGCCGATGCGCCGGCATAGGGTGGGGCGGATACGCGCAGGTACGAGCCTGCCTGCAGCGTCGATGCGGCGGAAAGGCGCAGCCCCTGCGCGGTGCTTGCCGGGCCGAGGAAGCTGCAGGTGGAGCCGGTGGGCAGCGTCGATGCGGCGCAGGTGGCGTCCGCCGTCGTCCCGCCGCCATTGGCGACGAGATGCAGGCTCACATCATAGGGCGCGCGAACGGTATAGCCGGTCGGCGCGGTCCCCGTGGTGAGCAGGCCGCCATTTTGCGACACTACCGCGACGCGCGAAGGGCCGGTGCAATCGAGCACGAAGGCGAAGTCGTGCTGCAGCCCGTTCACGTCGAAATCATTCTGGTTGTAGGAGCCGCTCGGCGTGCCGCCCGTGCCGAAGCCGCATCGGCCGCCGACTGAGGCCGTTACCGGGATCGACAGGACGATCTGATTGGGCGTGCGGCCCGAATCGGGGGAATATGCGGTTGTCTGGGCAGAGGCGGCGGAGACCCACCCCATGCAGACCGCGAATGCCAGATGCGTCCTTGTGCGCATGTCCTCACCCTTCTGGTTCGCGACACTCTCGGCATCGCGCCTTGCTCAGAAGGATGGTGAACAAACCGTTAGGTAGAACTTGTGGTCTTCCACATGTCGGTAATTGCGTATTATATCGATAATACACAGATCAATGATCTGATATCATTCGCTTTATTTTCGCCCGAACTTTCGCTTGCCGCGCATCGTCTCGATTCGGAGCATTGCCGGGCCCAGAATCGTCGCGGATTGACGCGATCCGCGTTTTCGGGACGGCCCTTGGAGGAGAGGGCACTCCGGTGCCCGGGCCTGCGAACCGCACGGATCGTGCCGGTCCTCAGGCACCCGATCGAGCGATTTTTCCTGAAAAACGTAGGGTAAATGCATCTCAACGCGGTCGATTTAGATTGCGTTAACACCTTGTGCCGCACCGGGACATCGAACGTTTCACCTATGTCACGAGTGCCACTCGAACGAATTGCGTGATGGGCGATCCCACGAGCGTCCCAGTCTTCCCGGCTTGCCGTGGAGGGCGCGTTTGCACGTCTGCGTAGCGTCAGGAGAGTAACGATGTTCACGACCGCTGGATCGATCCGCAAGGCCACGAATGTTTCTCCGTTTCGCCGCCGGAAATTGCTGGCGGGTGCGGGCGGCGCGGCGCTTGCCCTGGCGCTGTTCCTGCCCTCGGCGGCCTGGGCAGACGACTATGTCGTGACCAGCGAAGCCGAGCTGCAGGCGGCGCTGACCGTCATCGCCGGCAATGCGGACCCCAATCCCCGGATCGTGCTGGGTGCCAGCTTCAGCGTATCGACCGCCACCTTCACCCTGCCGAACAAGCCGGTCACGATCGACACCCAGGGCTTCGTGCTGACCGGCCCCAATACCGGTCCGGGCATGCTCATCGCTGGGCCCTCGGGCTCCAATACCCTGGTCCTGGCAGGCAATTTCTCCGGCAATGCCGGCGCGACCTCGGGCGCCTTGTCGCTGACCGGCACGGGCATCGTCACCAGCAGCGCCACGATCCGCGGCAACTCGGTCAGCAATGCGGGCCAGGATCCGGGCATCGCCCTCAGCCTGAACGGCACCGGGACCTTCGTGAACAACGGCACGATCGCGGCCGGCGACTCGATCTCCTATGCGCACAGCCTGACGGGCGACAATTCGGGCGTGGCCGTATCGATCAACACTGGCGGCACGCTGATCAACAACAGCCTGATCCAGGGTTCGAACGGGCAGAGCGGCAGCGATGGGTTCGCCATCTATTCGCGCAACATCGGCCAGACCTCCTTCATCATCAACAACGGGACGATCCGCGGCGGATCGAACAGCGATCCCGCCTTCACCGGCGGCGCGGCGATCCGCGGCATCGGCTCCTCGCTGCTGACGCTCACCAATGCCGGCACGATCGAAGGCGGCAACGGCGCCGCTGCGATCCAGAGCTTCAACCAGGCCTGGTCGGTCAAGATCATCAACACGGGCACGATCCGGGCGGGCGCCGGCAGTACCGATGCCATCCGCATGGATACCAATGGCGGCACCCGCCTCTACCTCGAGCTATGGGCAACCTCGAACATCGAGGGCAACGTGACCGCCAGCGTGAGCGGCACCGAAGTCCTGGGCTTCGGCGGCGCCACCGATGCGAGCTTCGACATCTCCCAGGTCTCGCCCACCGGCAAGTATCGCAACTTCGACACTTCCGACAAATTCGAGAAGAACGGCGCCAGCACCTGGACGCTGACCGGCACCAACGCGATGCTGATGGACTGGACCATCAACCAGGGCACGCTGCAGGTCGGCGACGGAGGCGCCGCGAGCGTGGCATTCCGCCAGCTGGTCGACAACGGCATCCTCGTCTTCAACAGCAGCGCCGCCAACACGGTGAGCAGCTTCATCAGCGGTATCGGATCGATCGTCCAGAGCGGATCGGGCACGACGACGCTGGTAGCAAACACCAACACCTATAGCGGCGGCACGACGATCACCGGCGGCAAGCTGTCGATAAGCTCGAACGGCGCGCTCGGGGATGTATCCGGCGCGCTAACGATCGATGGCGGTACGCTCCAGTGGACCGGGGCAAGCGGCAGCATAGCGCGCACGCTCAACTGGGGCGCGAGCGGCGGCGGCTTCGAGATCACTACTGCCGGCAGCAATCTGACCATAGGCCAGTTGGTGGGCGGCGGCGCGCTGGTCAAATCGGGTGTGGGCGTACTCACCCTGGTGGGCGACAACAGCTACACCGGGGTCACGACGATCGCTTCCGGCACGCTGAACATCGGCAATGGCGGCACTACCGGTTCGGTCCTGGGCGATATCATCGACAATGGCACCTTGGCGTTCAACCGGACGGATGCCTTCACCTATGCCGGTTCGATCACCGGCACCGGTGGCCTGTCCAAGCCGAACACCGGGGCGCTCACGCTCACCGGCCAGAACAATTACGGCAGCGGGACGACCATTTCCGGAGGCCAGCTCCTCATCGCTGGGGGCGGAACGACCACCTCCGGCGGCGCCACCTCGATCAATGTCAACACGGTCGTCCCGGCCATTCTCGGCGTCGACGGGGCGGGCTCGGCCTTCAGCACCACCGCGATCACCGGCGCGGCGAACCTAAACCGGACGATGACGGTCAGCGTCACCAATGGTGGCCATCTCACGACCACGACCGGCGACATCTCGCTGCGGGCCTCCACGGTCTCGGCCGCCTCGACCAACACGGCCGAGCTGCTCGTCGACGGGGCGGGCTCGCGGGCCGATGTGGCGGGCGGGCTGGTGCTCGCCGGCTCGAGCGTCACCAACGGCAAGCTCACGATTGGCGCGGGCGGCTCGCTCCGCACCGCGGGCGCCAGCACCATCGGTTTCGCGACGGGCAACACCCGCGGGGTGCCGACGGCCACGATCACGGGCGCCGGATCGAACTGGATCAGCACCAGTTCGCTGGTGATGAGCAATGGCGACTTCACGCTGAGCCAGGGCGGCGCGGCGAGCTTCTCCGCTGCCACCTTCGGAACGGCGACGCTGCCGGCGAAGCTCACCATCTCGGACGCCAATTCCAGCTTCACCACCACCAGCGGCGATCTGGTGATCGGCAGCGGCGCGGGCACCGGCGAGCTCGTCCTCAGCAATGGCGCCTCGGTGGCTCTCGCCGGATCGCTGGTTCTGGCCGATGCCGGCACCGCGACCGGCATCCTCAGCATCGGCGCTGCCGAGGGCGAGAACGGTGTCGCGGCGGGTGCGTTCACCGCGCCGGCGGTCACCCTGGGAAGCGCCACCTCGCGCCTCAGCTTCAATCACACCGACAGCGATTATCTGTTCAGCGCCGCGATCTCGGGCGCGGGGGTGATCAACCAGGTTCAGGGCGTCACCAACCTGACCGGCAACAGCAACGGTTTTGCCGGCACCGTGAACGTCTCGAACAGCACTGGCAACGGCAGCACGCTTCGCGTCAATGGCACGCTGGGCAATGCGGCCAGCCTGGTCAATGTGTCGAACGGCGGCCGGCTGGGCGGCGCCGGCACGATCGGCGGCAACGTCGTCGTCACCGACGGCATCCTGGCCCCCGGCAACAGCCCGGGTACGCTCACCATTGCGGGGGATCTCAGCCTCGGGAACAATTCGCTGCTCGATTACGAGTTCGGCCATTCCGACGTGGTCGGCGGCCCGCTCAACGATCTCACGCAAGTCGGCGGGAACCTGACGCTCGACGGCACGATCGACGTCACCGTCACGCCGGGCGGCGAGTTCGGTGTCGGTGTCTACCGCGTGCTCAGCTATGGCGGATCGCTCACCGACAATGGCCTGAATATCGGCACGGTGCCGGCAGGCGGCATCGTCGTCGCCCAGACCTCGGTCGCCGGGCAGGTGAACCTGGTCAATTATGCCGGTGCCGCGCTCAATTTCTGGGACGGCAACGGCGCGCGCGGCGACGGCGTGATCACCGGCGGCACCGGCGTGTGGCAGGCCGGTGGCGGCAACGACAACTGGACGCTCGATACCGGCGCGGCCAACAGCGCCTATACCGACGGCAATTTCGCGATCTTCATGGCTGCGCCGGGCACGGTGACGGTCGATGCCGGCCTGGGCGCGGTGAACGCGTCGGGCATGCAGTTCGCCAGCAGCGGCTATCTGGTCACCGGCGACGGGATCGGGCTGGTCGCGCCGCAATCGATCGTCCGGGTGGGCGACGGCACCGCGGCGGGGGCGGGCTACACCGCGACGATCGCCAGCGCGCTGGGCGGATCGGGCCAGCTGGTGAAGACGGATCTCGGCACGCTCGTGCTGACCGGCGTCAATAGCTACACGGGCGGCACCGCGATCAATGGCGGCGTGCTGCAGGTGGCGAGCGACGCCAGTCTGGGCGACGCGGCGGGCGGGGTGAGCTTCAGCAATGGCACGCTGCGGGTCGCCGGCGACATGACGTCGAACCGCGGCGTGGTGCTGGCGGGGGCGGCGGCGGTCACCACCACCGCGGGATCGGACTGGGTGCTGACCGGCAATGTCGGCGGCGCCGGCGCGCTCACGATCAGCACCGACAATACCGTGACGCTGACCGGGGACGTCGCGCACACCGGCGGCACCACGATCACCGGTACCGGCTCACTGCTCATCGGCAATGGCGGCACCAGCGGCACGATCGCGGGTAGCATCGTCAACAACGCCAATATCCAGTTCAATCGCGCGGATGCCTCCACTTTTGCCGGTTCGATCACCGGTTCGGGCAATTTCAGCAAGCTCGGCGCCGGACAACTGAATCTCTCCAGCAACAGCACCTGGACCGGCTCCGCGCTGATCCAGCAGGGTGAGCTTCGCATCGCCAACGGCAACAGCGTGACCGCCGCAAACCAGACGGGGGTCACCAATGGCGGTACGCTCACCGTCTCCGGTACCGGATCGACTTTCACGACCGGGTTCATCAACGTATCGGGCAGCGGCAACGGCGTATCGACCATCAATGTGGAAAATGGCGGCGTACTGCGGACCACGCTGGGCGGCCTTGCCCTCCGGTCGGGGCCGCCGGCGCCCGCTGCCGCAGCGAACCTCAACATCACCGGCGCCGGCTCGCTGGCCGACCTGCTCGGCCCGCTGACCGTCGCCAGCAGCGCAGGGACGTCGATCGGGAACGTCACGATCAGTGGCGGCGGCGCGCTGCGTTCCGCCGGTGCCAACCTGGTAGGCGCGGCGGTGGGCAACGTCACCGTTCCCACGCTCACGATCACCGGCACCGGTTCAAACTGGACCAGCACCGGCACGCTGGCGATGACCAATGGCGACTTCTCGTTGCTCGACGGCGGCGCGGCGAGCTTCACCTCCGCCGTAATCGGATCGGCCACCACGCGACCGGCCGCGCTGCTGGTCTCGGGCCCGGCCTCCGTCTTCACGACGAGCGGTGACCTTACGGTCGGGACCGGTGCAGGCACTGGCGTGCTCACCCTTGCCGCAGGCGGCAGCATCGCGGTGGGCGGCGCCTTCACCCTGGCCGACAATGCCGGGGCCACCGGCGTGCTCAACATCGGCGGCGCCGAGGGTGCGGCGGCGGCCGCGGCGGGCCTGTTTGGTCCGGGGTCGCTCAACCTGGGCAGCACGACTTCGCGGATCAATTTCAACCACACCGATCCGGCTTATACCTTCGCCGCACTGCTGAGCGGCACCGGAAGTCTCAACCAGACCGCCGGTACGACGATCCTGAGCGGCGCCAACAGCTATGGCGGCGTCACTAACGTCACTGGCGGCACGTTGCTGATCAACGGCGACCAGTCGGCGGCGACCGGGCTCACCACTGTGGCGGCGGCGGGCACGCTGGGCGGCACGGGCATCATTGGCGGCGGCGTCGACCTGGCCGGCACGCTGGCGGCTGGTTCGAACGGCGTCGGCACGCTGACGATCGGCGGCGACCTCAACCTGGCTTCGAGCGCGCACCTCGCCTTCGAGCTGGGCCAGGCCTATGCCGTGGGCGGACCGCTCAACGATCTGGTCAATGTCAGTGGCAGTTTGGTGCTCGATGGCACGGTCGACGTGACGACCTCGACGGGCGGAAGCTTCGACGTCGGTATCTACCGCATCCTCAACTATGCGGGCTCACTCACCAACAACGGGCTCGTCATCGGCGCCCAGCCGGCGGGAGCGGACACCTTCGTCCAGACTTCGGTCGCGGGCCAGGTGAACCTGGTCAATATCGGCGGGCTGACGCTGAACTTCTGGGACGGCGCCGCCGGTCCGAAGTTCGACGGCGCGATCGCCGGTGGTAACGGCGTCTGGCAGGCGCATGCTGGCAACGACAACTGGACCGAACTGAGCGGCGCGCTCAACGCCGGTTTCTCGGACGGCGCGATCACCATCTTCACCGCAAATGCGGGAACGGTAACGGTCGACAACAGCCAGGGTGCGGTGACCGCCTCGGGCATGCAGTTCGCCACCAACGGCTATGCGATCACCGGCGACGCAGTGACGCTCACCGGGACGCAGGCGGTGATCCGCGTTGGGGACGGCACTGCCGCGGGCGCGGGCTATACCGCGACGATCGCGAGTGCTCTGACCGGCGCGAGCCAGCTCGTGAAGACCGATCTGGGTACGCTCGTGCTGACGGGTGCCAACAGCTATGCGGGCGGTACCCGGATTGAGGGCGGCACGCTCCAGATCGGCAATGGCGGCAGCATCACCGGCGACGTCGTGAACAACGCCGCGCTGGCGGTGAACCGCACCGGCACGCTGGCGCTGGACGGCGCGATCTCGGGCAGCGGCACGCTCACTCAGTCGGGCGGCGGTACGCTGATCCTGAACGGTGTGAACAGCTATTCGGGGGGCACCACGATCACGGGTTCGAGCATCCTGCAGATCTCGAGCGACGCGAATCTCGGCGCAACGACCGGCCTGCTGGCGCTACAGGGCGGCACGCTCCGTGCCGGCGCCTCCTTCACCTCGAACCGTGCGATTACGCTCGGCAGCGGCACTTCCAACCAGATCGACGTCCAAGGCTTCGATGTCACGCTGGGCGGCGTGATCGGCAACGGCGCCGGCAACATGACGGGGAACTTCCTCGACAAGCTGGGCACCGGCACGCTGACTCTCGCCGGCGTGAACAGCTATTCGAACCGGACCCTGATCGCGGCCGGCACGCTGGCCTTGGCGGGCGCGAGTACGATCGGCGCGGGCAACCTGATCGTCGGCGCGGGCACCGTGTTCGACATCTCCCAGGTGAATACGGGCGCGCGGGTTATCCAGCTGAACAGCGGGGCGGCGGGGACAATCGCGCTCGGCTCCAAGGTACTGACGCTCGGTGCCACCCTCTCGTTCAGCGACTGGTCCGGCAGCATCGCCGATGGCGGCATCGCCGGCGGCACGGGCGGCAGCGTTGTGATCCAGGCGCCGAGCGGCGCGGTGCGCTTCTATACGGCGCAGAGCTACTCCGGCGGCACCACAGTCAATGGCGGCACGCTTGCACTGATCGGCAATGGTGCGCTCTATGCGGGCGGCGCGGTGGCGGTGAGCACCGGCGCGGCGTTCGACATCAGCGGCGTCACTGGCCCGGGCACTGTAGTCGGCGACCTGTCGGGTGCGGGCGCGATTGCGCTCGGTGGCAACGTGCTGAGCTTCGGCACCGCCAATAGCACCAGCTTCGCCGGCACAATCTCGGGTAGCGGCGGCCTGGTGAAATCCGGCACAGGCACCGTCACCTTGTCGGGCGCGAACAGCTATACTGGTACCACCAGCGTCACCGGCGGTACGCTGCTGGTCAATGGCAACCAGTCGGCGGCAACCGGCCTGACCAGCATCGGCAGCGGCGCGACGCTGGGCGGTTCGGGCATCCTCGGCGGCGACGTTCTGATCGGGGACGGCGGCACCCTCGCACCGGGCAACAGCCCGGGCACGCTCACCATCAATGGCGGGCTGACCCTGTCGGTGGGTTCGGCCCTGGCCTATGAGTTCGGTGCGGCCAATGCGGTTGGCAGCCCGCTCAACGACCTGGTCAATGTCGGCGGCAACCTGGTGCTTGATGGCACGATCAACGTCGCGGTGAGCGCGGGCGGCGCGTTCGATATCGGTCTCTATCGGATCGCCAACTATGGTGGCACGCTGACCGATAACGGCCTCGCCATCGGGACGACGCCGGCGGGCGCCGAGCTCAGCGTGCAGACCGCGATCGCGGGCCAGGTCAACCTGGTCAACACCGGCTCGGCGGTGCTCAACTTCTGGGACGGTGCTGCCGGCCCGAAGTTCGATGGCGCGATCGCCGGCGGCAGCGGCGTGTGGCAAGCGACTGGCACCGACAACTGGACCGATGTCAGTGGCGCGGTGAACTCGGCGTTCGACAACGGTGCGGTCGCGATCTTCGCCGGCACGGCCGGCACGGTGACTGTCGACAACAGCCAGGGCGCGGTGACTGCCGCGGGCCTGCAGTTCGCGGCCACCGGAACCTATGTCATCCAGGGTGGCGCGCTGACCCTCACCGGCCCGCAATCGGTGATCCGTGTCGGCGATGGCAGCGCAGCGGGCAATGGTTTCATTGCCGACATCCAGTCGGTGATCGTCGGCAACACCCAGCTGGTGAAGGCCGATATCGGCCGGCTCATCCTGGGCGGCACCAATACCTATACCGGCGGCACCGCGATCAACGGTGGCGTGCTGCAGATCGCGAGCGACGCCAATCTGGGCGCGGCTTCGGGCGGCCTCAGCTTCAATGGCGGCACGCTCAACACCACCGCCAATATCAGCTCCGCACGCGCCGTTGCCCTTGCCGGGCAGGGCGTGTTCTCCACCGATACGGGTACGACGCTGGCCTTGACCGGCGCGATCAGCGGCACGGGCAGCCTCGGCAAGACCGGTGCGGGTACGCTGGTGCTTGGCGGCACCGGCAGCTTCACCGGTGGCGCTCAGGTCGTGCAGGGTACGTTGCTGGTGAACGGCAACTATGCCGCGGCGAACGGCACTACCAGCATCGCCGCGGGTGCAACGCTCGGCGGTACCGGCACGCTCGGCGGTAACGTGACCTTGAACGGCACGCTGGCGCCCGGTGCCGGCGGTGCGGGCACTCTGACGATCGGCGGCAACCTGTCGATCGCCCAGGGCGCGACACTTGGCTATGAGTTCGGCTCGGCGAACGTCGCAGGCGGCGCCCTCAACGATCTGGTCAATGTCGGCGGCAACCTGGTGCTCGACGGCACGATCAACGTAAGCCAGACTACCGGCGGCCTGTTCAGCGCCGGGGTCTACCGCGTCTTCAACTATGGCGGCGCGCTCACCGATAATGGTCTGACTCTCGGCGCGCTGCCGGCCGGCAGCAACGTTGCGGTGCAGACTTCGATCGCCGGCCAGGTCAATCTGGTCAACTTCGCCGGCCTCACGCTGAACTTCTGGGACGGCGCCGCCGGCCCCAAGAACAATGGCGCGATCAATGGCGGCACCGGCGCCTGGCAGGGCAGCACCGGCAACGACAACTGGGCCGATGCCTCGGGCGCGGTCAACGCACCCTATAGCAACGGCGCCTTCGCAGTGTTCGGCGGTACCGCCGGCACCGTCACGGTCGACAACGGTCTTGGTCAGGTCGCTGCTTCGGGCATGCAGTTCACGGTGGGCGGCTACACCGTTACCGGCGGTGCGATCCTGCTCACCGGTGCCCAGGCGGTGATCCGCGTCGGCGACGGCAGCACCGCGGGTGCGGGCTATACCGCGACGATCAATGCCGCGCTCACCGGCGCGAGCCAGTTGGTCAAGACCGATGCGGGCACGCTCGTCCTGGGCGGCACCAACAGCTACACCGGTGGCACGCTGGTCACCGGCGGAACCGTGCAGATCGCAAGCGATGCCAATCTGGGCGCGGCTGCGGGTGGCGTCACTCTCGATGGCGGCACCCTTGCCACCACCGCGTCGCTCGCCAGCGCCCGCAACCTCGGCCTCCAGGGCGCTGGCATCGTTTCGACAGCCACCGGAACGAGCTTCACCCTGAGCGGCCTGCTCTCGGGCACGGCCAATCTCACCAAGGCCGGCGCCGGCACGCTGGTTCTGGGCGGCACCAGCACCGGTTATGCAGGCACCACCCGGGTAGCGGGGGGCACGCTGGCGGTGACGGGCGTCCTTGGCGGCACCGTCAATATCGATGCGGCCGGGCGTCTTGAGGGCACCGGCACCGTGGGCGTGGTCACCAATGCGGGTACGATCGCGCCGGGCCTTTCCGGGGTCGGTACGCTTACCCTTACCGGCAACTACACCGGCTCCAATGGTACGCTTGAGATCGAAGCCGAGCTTGGCGGCGACGGCGCGCGGGCTGACCGGCTCGTCGTCGGTGGCGCTACTGCGGGCACCACATTGGTCAAGGTTACCAATGTGGGCGGTACGGGCGCACCTACTATTGAGGGCATCAAGATCGTCGATGTCGCGGGAGCCTCGAACGGCGTGTTCACGCTCGACGGCGACTATGTCTTCGAGGGTGCCCCGGCGCTGATCGCCGGTGCCTATGGCTACCGGCTCTACAAGAACGGTGTATCCACGCCGACCGATGGTGACTGGTATCTTCGCTCGAGCCTGCTGAGCCCGGTGGCCCCGCCGGCAACGCCGCTCTACCAGCCGGGCGTTCCCGTCTACGAAGCCTATGGCCAGACGCTGGCGACGCTCAACACTATCGGTACGATGCAGGAGCGCGTCGGTAATCGCCGCTGGAGCGCAGGCAGCGATGGCATTTCGGGTATCTGGGGCCGGATGGAAAGCGCCCGCTCGCGCCCCAATGCCGTGCAGTCGACCAGCCTTTCCGACGTGAATGTCGACAGCTGGACGGTCGAGCTTGGCGCGGACCAGGTCGTCAGCACCCGCAGCGACGGCGCAACCCTCGTGGTCGGCCTGCTCGGTGGCTATGGCGAAGCGCGGGCGAACATCGCTTCGCCTTTCGGCAACGGCAGCATCAAGACGCAGGGCTACAGCGTCGGTGCGACGCTTAGCTGGTTCGGGCCGCAGGGATTCTATGTTGATGGCCGGGCGCAGTTCACCTGGTTCGATAGCAAGCTTAAATCGACCATTCTCGGCAAGCTGGCCGACAGCAACAACGGCACCGGCCAGGCTTACAGCGTCGAAGTCGGCAAGCGCTCGCCGCTGTCGGGCAGCCTGTCGGTGACGCCGCAGATCCAGATGGCCTATTCGACCGTCGGGTTCGATCGCTTCACCGATCCGAACGGCGCAACGATCTCGTCGCGCCTCGGCGACAGCCTGAAGACGCGCTGGGGAATCTCGCTCGATCGCCAGGACGACCGCAGCCACATCTATGGCGTGGTCAACCTCAGCTACGAGTGGCTCGACGGCACCGTGACCGAGGTCTCGGGCACGCCGATCGCGCGCAGCAACGAGCGGCTGTGGAGCGAACTCGGCCTGGGCGGCAGCGTGGCGGTGGGCCGCGTCACCTTGTTCAGCGAGCTCTCCGCCAACACCGCGATCCACGACTTCGCCAAGAGCTACAGCCTCAAGGGCGTTGGCGGGCTTCGCCTGGCATTCTGACCGGGGCGGCGGGTCACTTGATCATCACGCGGAAACGCAGGGTGAAATTGCTGCCCGCCGTCTGGTTGCCGGTCGGCTGGACGCGGATATTGGTGACCGCCGCGTCGCAGCCATCGGCGTCGAGCGAGGGGATATAGGTCCAGGTCGCGCCATTGTCCGACGAGAAGGACAGGCTGTCGGACATGTTCCCACGGCCGAGAAACGAATAGGTGAGCCCGGTGCCGGGGACCAGGCTGCCCGTGAACACCATCGGGCCACTGTTGTTGCCGTTCAGGTCCGCCACATAGAGCTTGGTCTTGGCGGGCACCGCGTCCTTGAAGTCGATCGTCTTCACCGTCGTCAGCGAATTGGCCGCCGGATTGGTGATCGTGATCGTGTAGTCGACCAGCGCGCCGGGGATCGACTTGGGAAAGAGCTGCCCCGTCGGGTCCGAGACCACGCTCGACGTCTTGGTGATCGTCAGCGGCACCGCGGCGACGAGCAGCAGGAGCATGAGGGGCAGGGAGAGAAGGCGCCGCATCACTTGCCTCCGAATAACTGGCCGGCCTGCTCGAACAGGGACTTGTCGAGCCGGACGCGCATGGTGAGATAGGGGCCCTGGCGGGTGTAGCGCGAATCCTCGAAATCGCGGTCGCGATAGCCCGAGACATTGTAGCCCGCGCTGATCCAGGTGTTGCCGCCCGGCGAGAAGCCGAGCGATGGGCCATAGGAGAAGGTGGCGTTGCCGCTCGACCAGCTGTGCTGGACGCTGGCGGAAACGCCGATGTCGAGATTGCGGCGCAGATCCTTGCGGACCTCGATGCCGACCACGTCGATGAACCCGTCGATCGTCTCGTCGGCATAGCGGCCGCGAACGAATTTCGCGCTGTAATAGAGACTTGCCTCGAAACCATGCGATGCACCCTCAGGTCCGGTGCGGTAGCTGAGCGCGACGTTGTTGACCGCGCGGAGCGTCGATTGGTCGCCGATCGCGAAGGTCGGCACCGCCAGCACGTTGCGCGAGGAGACGCCGGCATCGGCCTGTTCGTGGCGCAGCTGGAAGCGCTCGAGCACGGCCCAGCGGCTGTCGGCCGGACGGATGGCGAGGGCAAGGTCGGCGGTGGCGTAGGAGACGGTGGCGCCGTTCTTGTCGGTGACGCGATAGGCGTTGATGCTCGAAGCGAGCGTGCTGCCTTCGCCGAGCGTGCGCAGCAGGCTGCTGGTGATCCCCACGCGGCGGCTCAGGTCCGAATTGCGATATTCGGCGCGGCCGGTCCACGACCAGCGGTTGCCGCGATAGGTGGCACCAAGCGTCACCGCGACGAAATCGCCATCCCGACTGTCCTGGCCAAGCACCCCGCCGGTGGCGCGTGGCTGGAACGGGCTGATCGTCGCAGCAGGATCGACATGCCCCGAAAGCGTGCCGCTGGCATCCAACGTGGCATCGATCGTCCAGCGCTTGCTCACCGGCAGTGACTGGCTGAGGCCATATTGGGCATAGGTGCGCGTGCCGTTCTCGCCCATCGCCTGCTGGTTGATGCTCGACATCAGCCGGGCGCCAGCCCAGGGCGCCACGTCGAAGCCCAGCCGTGCGGCGTGCGCGGTATAGGTGTCGCCCCTGGCGATCTCGTAGAGACCGAGAAGGCGGATATCCCTGGTGATCTTCCAGGTGGCGCCGATCTGCTGGCGGGCCGGGAAGTCGGTGCTCTCATCCTTGCCGCCCAGCGCGACCTGGCCCTGGCCCTGAAGCTCGACATCACCGCCGAACAGTTTCTGGGTCGCGCCCACGGTGAACAGCTGCGAGACGCGCCGCTTGCCGTCCGTGCCGACATCCGAAGCGAACTGGCCGCCGACGAAGACGGTGCCATTGTCGCGGCGATATTCGATACGGCCATCGGCGGCGACACGGCCGGCACCAGTCACCAGGTCGTCCTGCACCCAGGCGGAGAGCGATGCGCTGAGCCGCTCGCCGATGCGCAGCCGGCCGTCGGTGCCGATCTTGCGGGTGCCGGCTTCGCCGAAATTCTGCTGGCCGAGGCCGAAGCCGGCATCCTGCTGATGCATATAGGCGAGGAGATCGACGCTCTTGCCGTGATGCTCGATCTCCGCCGAGAAGGCCTGGCCGGCCTTGAGCCCGCCCTTGCCGCCGGTCGCCGCCTCGGCGCGGATCTCGGTGCCCTGGAGCGGGCGGACCTTGAGATCGATTGCGGCAACCGTGGCGCTGCCGATCGTCTCGTCATGCAGGATGGTGGCGCCGAACTCGGCCTTGCCGTTGGCGGCGGTGACCGATGCGCGCGCTCCGCCGACGCGCTTCTTGCCCGGGCCATAGGTTTCGTAATCGACCACGATGAACACGGGGTTGAGCGCGCCGTCTCGGCTCAGCACCGGCTCGCGGAAGCGGATCGTGCCGGCGATGGGGTCGATGTCATAATCGATATGGCGGGTCAGCGTGATGCTCTCCAGCACCTGGTCGGGGCGATAGCGGTTGCGCGTCTCGAGCCGCAGCTTGTCGCTGTTGGGCACGATATCCTGCTGCGACAGGCGATACGGGCCCGACAGGCCATTGCCCTGGATCTCGTCCCGGGCGTAGCGCTCGTCGATATTGGCGGCGAACACGGCGACGTGCGCGCCGTCCCTGGCGTACTCGGCCTTGGCGCCGTTCAGCGTGCGGCTGTAGCGGGCGAGGCGGGTGTCGGTGAAGCCGGTCTCGAAATCGCCGAACAGCGCGTAGAACGCCTTGTGCTCGAGGCGGAGATAGAGCTTGCCGCGCGTGGCGGCGTCATAGCCCTGGGCGGTGCCGTCGCCATAGACCGTGTAGTAGCGATCCGGATCGATCTTGCCGAGCAGCCCGCGATCGCGATCGAAACGGCGATCGCTGTCATAGGCGAGGGTGAGCAGCCAGCTGCCCTTGATCCGGCCCTTGGCATAGAGCGCGAGCTGGCCATCGGTGACGACGTCATGGGTGCGGACCGTCGGATTGCTGTGTTTGCTCAGCGTCTGATAGCCGATCGTGCCCTTGCCGAAGCCGACGATCATCCAGTCGCGTGCCGGCGCGGAGAGCCAGGGGCGGATCTCGGTGACGTGCTTCTCGCCGTCCGCGCCCTGCAGCGTGACCGCGATGCGTGCGGTGCCGGCCTGGGTAGTGGGAGCAAGTGCGAGCAGGGCGATGCCTTCGTCGCCGGTGACGCGGGCGGTCGCCTCGGCCCGGTCGAGCCCGGCCAGCTGGCGGGTCTGTTCGGCGGCATCGGCCTGGGCGGCGGCATAGGGCTGATCGATGCGGAAAGCGACGATCGCCCCGGCGCGCACGGGCTTGCCGTCGCGATCGGTGACCCGAACGGCGATCTGGGGCTGGCGAAGGCCATCCGCGGCGAGTTGCGAACGTTCGGCGACATAGGTCAGCTGCGCCGGCGTGTTGGCATAGTGGACGGTGCGCTCGAGCGTTGCGACCAGATTGCCCTGGGCATCGAGCACGCGCGCCTGAAGATGATTGTCGCCTTCGATCAGGGGCAGGCCGGTCCAGCGCGAGACGGCGACGCCGCGCGCGACATCTTCATCACTGCCGTCATAGGCCAGCGGATCGGTCCGCTGGCCATTGAGCGTCAGCGCAACTGCCTGGCCCGGCGCATGCTGGATCACGATACGCAGTGCCGGCGAGCGCGGATTGTGGCTCGCGTCGGGGAACAGCCAGGCAGGTGCGCCCGGTTGCGCGGCGGCAAGCCAGTCGATGCCGCTGCCGGCAGCGGTGGCGTCATCCAGCACGGCGGGCTGTGCGGCCTGGCCGGCATCGGCGGGCAGGGCGATCCGGCGCAGTTGGAAGTCGGCGCGCTGCAGGCTGCCGCCCATGCCCTCGACGAAGCGCGAGGTGCCGTGGCTGCCGGCACTGCGCGTGTCGCGGTCGCAGGTGACCGGAGCATAGCCAGACGGCAGCGCACCGGTGTCGAGCTGGACGACATGCGTGCCCGGGCGGACACTTTCAAAGTGATAAAGGCCATTCTTATCACTGAGTGTGAAGGTTCCATCCTCCAGCAGCACGCGCACGCCGGCCACGCCCTTGCGGTTCCGGTCGGGGTTCCGGCAATCTCCCTCGGTGATATGTCCGATCAGCGTCATGGCGTCGGTGAACAGGGCTGCGTGGATGCGGACGGCGGCACTGGCCTCCGGACTGGCGGCCGCACCGTCGGTTGCCGAGGCGCGGTTCACCGCCACGCCCTGCGGCGTATCGGGCCCAACTGAGGTGAGATAGGATATAGTTCGGGCACTATTTGAAGAAATGCTTGCGAGAGTAAATCGCAACGTGCTGCCATCACTGGATATTTGTGGTTCAGGGGCGCCCTTGACCGTGCCCGGGCGATAGCGCAGGCCACGCGGGAGCACGTCCGTCACCACCGGCGCCTGCGCAGTGGCGCCGCCGACATTCTTGAGCTCGAGCGCATAGGCGACGAAGTCCCCTGCGCTGGCGTCGTTCACCGAAGCGGTCTTGGTCAGTACCAGCTTTGCGGTCGCGGCGGCCCGGGCGGGCGGATCGAGCGGCACGTCGATGTGCACGGGTTCCGGGTCCGCCAGCAGGAAATCGCCGCCATAGGAGGCGTCGGTGATCCGGTACTTGCCCGGCGGGCCGGTGAAATCGGCCAGCTCGGCCGGCGTGCGGGCCGAAGGCGCGGTGTAGCCGGCGGGCGGGGTGACCTGCAGCCGGTAGCTGCCCGCGGGCGCCAGTGGGAAGCGGAAATTGCCCGGCGTGAAGGCGTAGACGCCGCCACCCGCGTCGGTGACGGTCGTGCCGGTGACCACGGTGTTCGGATAGGCACTGATGCCGTCATCGCCATAGACCATCGCGGCCGGCTTGCCGGTGGCGTTGTCGATCAGCGTGACCGTCGCGCCGTCGATCACCGCGCCGGTCTGCGAATCGAACACATAGCCTTCGGGATCGATCAGCAGCGAGGCGTCGGAGGGAAAGCTGAGGTCGTCGCCGTCGAAATTGACATATAGCTTACCGATGCCGGTCAGGCGGATGTTGCAGGCGGCCAGGTCGGGACGAGTGCCGGATGCAGGCACCGCGCCGGCGAAGATGCCGGTATCCACGCCGGTTTCCATCAGCGGCAGGCGCACCGAGGCGGTGCCGATCGTGGCCGTGATCCAGGCGATTTCGCGCGTCTCGGGGTCGCGATTCTCGGCCTCGGCCTCGAGCGTCACGATCATCGCGTTTTGCACGTCATGCGATTGGAGCTGCGGCGCGGCGGCAAGCTGCGCGACGGTCACTTCGGCGGGCGTGAACTGAAGGCTGGGGCTCGTCTCGCACTTCATGCCGACGAACTGATAGCCGGCAGGGAGCTGGCGGAAGCCCAGCACGGTCGGCTTCTTGAGGCGATCCAGCGTCACTTCATTCGATGCGATCGCGCGCGTGCCGGAGCCGTCGGCAAATTGAAGCGTGGCGGTATTGCGAATCGTCTGCGCCTCCGCATTCCCCAGGAATGCGGAGCCAAGCGCTGCGAGCGCGAGGGCGCCGGTGAACAGGCGCGAGAGACGAGACGGTGGGTTCATTGATCTTCCCGATCCGGTGCGCAGCGCAAAGCTGCACACCGGCATGGGTTTTCAATCACTTATGCGGATCAGTTGATCGTGACTCGGAACGCGACGGCGTAAGCGCCGAGCGGCGCTACCGACGGGATCGTGCCCCGCACCGTGGTGCCGTCGAACGAACCGCCATAGAGGTCGGTCTCGTCGGCGCCGGTATTGTTGTCGTCCTCGGTGGTGCCGATCAGGATGCAGCCGCCACCGCCGGCCGAGGTGCCGACCTGGATCGAGCCCGGCACGAAGGTGGTGTTCGCCGGCACATTGTCGGTCACAGTGAGATTGGTCGCCGTGCCCGGGCCCGCATTGTTGATCGTCATGCAATATTCGATCGTCGCGCCGGGGATGGCATGCGGGTTGACCAGGAAGTTGATCGGATCGCTGATCACGCGCGAGGTCTTGCCCAGCGTCACCACCGCGGTGGAGATGTGATAGGCGTCGAACGCGCGGGCCTGGCCGTTGCGGGCGAGGTCGAGCGCGCCCGAGCCGTCGGCGAAGACGATTTCGACGGTGCCGGCGGAATCCGGCAAGAGCGTCGAGCTGGCGATCAGGTCAGCGCCGAGCGCGCCGCCCGTGCCGCCGGTCGCTGCCACGACGTTGAGCGAGACGATTGCGGTATCGATCCCCGGGGTGTTCGGTATGTCGGCGACGATGAACACAGTGACCGAGGCATCCGGCGCGAGCTCGTCGATATAGGTCGCGGTGTCGATACCGGCGTCGTAGGTGCCGTTGCCGTTGCTATCGACATAGGCGTGCATGTTGGTGACATTGAAATTGTCGCTGCCGAGCAGCGGGATCGATACGCTCTGCTGGTCCGGATCCAGGCGGAAGTCCTGGGTCGCGTTGGTCAGGTTGGTGACGGTGAAGGTCGTGACCTGGGCGGTGGCGCCGATCGCCGTTTGCGTCACTGCGCCGCCGACTTCGGCGACCGCCAGATTCACTTTCTTGTCGACCACGAAGCTGGCGACGTTCGACGAGACCGACTGGGTCGATCCGCCGACGTCATAGCTGACGCTGGCCTGGTTGTTGACGGTGGTGCCAGACGCGGTCTGCGACTGGGCGAAGGCAGGCGCTGCCAGGGTCGTTGCCGCGAGTGCGCTGCCCCCCAACAATGCCCCCCGCAAAGGATGGATGCTCATGAGAAAATACCCCAATTACTGACGATAAAATACTAATATCACTTAAGAAGTGCGCGGAATGCGACTTGCTGCGCACCGCCGGCGGGCACCGGCTGGGCCAACCGCCAGCGCACCACGCGCACATCGGCCGCGGTGGCGGGGCGAGCCCGGCCATCGGCGGTGGCGATGCGAAGCGAAGCGAGCTGGCCGAAGCTCTTCCCATCGACCGACACTTCGGGCGCGGGGGAATTGGCGGCGGGCCCGGCATATTGCATGCCGGCCGGCACCGGATTGGCGATCACCACGCCGCTGGCGGGCTTTGCGCCGCTGTTGGTGACCTTGATCTGGTAGACGACATGGTCGCCGGGCACGACGCGCCTGGCCGGCACCAGCTTGACCTGGGTGATGCCGTTGGCGGCATCGGCACGCGTTTCGGCGAGTACGGTCGTGGTGATGTTCACCGGCCCGGTGGGCGCGGCGACGGCGGCAGTCGTCAGCAACAGACTGCCGAGCAACAAGGCATGGCGCATGGTGAAACTCCTCGTCATTGGATGGTGACCTTGAACTGGATGCTGTGTGTGGTGGCCGCTGGCACATCGCCGAGCGCGACCCGGATCCCGGTGCCGTCGAAGCCGCCGGCATCGCCGTCGCTGGCGTCGCTGAGCGCGGTGCCGTCGAGCATGAGGGTGCCGGGGAGGTAGCGCGTCCCGGCCGGGATCGGATCGATGACCGCGGCATTGGCGGTGAGGCCGGGGAAAGTGGCGACAAGCGTATAGGTCACCACCGCGCCATGCGCGGGAATGGTCCCCCCCCAGGGATCGAGCACCGACTGGCTCTTGGTGAGCGTCGGATCGCCGCCGTCCACCACCGGCTCGATGGTTACGACGGTGGAGACGGGGCCTGTGCCGATGGTCCCGCCGCTGCTGCCCTTGGGATGGGCGATCAGGGTCAGCGTATGGACCGTGCCCAGCCTGCTGCGGAAGAACGCGAGGAAGTCGACCGACTGGCCGGGCTCGAGTTCTTCGGTGCAGCCGTCAGGCAGCATCCTGTCATGCGCGGGATCGTAGAGCCCGTCGCTGTCGCCATCGATCGCGAAGCCCTCGACCGTGCCGTCGGGATACTCGGCGCTGAGGCAGAAGGCCTGGCGGCTGTTGCCAATATTGGTCAGGGTAAAGGGAAGGGGTGTGAGTTGGCCTGGCACCACCGCCATGCGCAGCGGGCGCGCGACGATCCGGCTGCCGATGAACTCTGCGACTTGCAGCGTCGAGGGGTTGGAGCTGACCTGCTCGGGCGCGCCGTCCATGGAATAGTCAAGGCGCGCGGTATTGGTGATCCAGGTTCCCGCGCGCGTCTGCGCGAAGGCGGGCATCGTACAGATACAAGAAAGGGCTGCCGCAGACAGTAATACTGCCCTGCGCTCCCTTTCATGTCTGACACGAGTAACCTGCAAGCAATTTTCCCCCTGAAATCGCAGGGGTAAATTGCGCTCGACGAATTAATTTAAACTGTAAGTGTATACCGTGGTTAATCCCTAGCCGTGATCTTGCGAGTAAGTATGTTGACGTAGAAATTACGTAATTTGATGTAGAAATTGCGTAATAACCGTAATATTGTCTGTAAATTATCTTCTGGTTTTTCGCTATTTTTCGATATGCGTCGGGTCGTGAGGATCTGCACGCCTGTCCAGCATCCTGAGCGGGTTCATGATTGGACGGTGGTACGCCGAGACCGCTAGCGGGTGCCGAGCCCGCTTGTCTCGTGCTTGCCGACGGCCTCTGCTTCCTAGTCGAAGGCGCCGGGTTTGCTAGGGGGCTCAGGGCTGCCGGTAGCGAAGAGCTTCGATGAACAGCCTGAATGCCGGCGACACCAGCCGGCGGCTTGGATAGTAAAGGTGATAGCCGTCGAAAGGCGGGCACCAATCTTCAAGTATTCGCACGAGCGATCCTGAGCGCAGTTCTTCATTCGCCCGGTCTTCCATGACGAACGCGATACCGTGCCCCGCCGCCGCAGCCTTGAGGATCAGCGAAACCCGGTTGAGCACCAGCTGGCCGTCCACCTTCATGCGCAGTTCGCGTCCGTCCTTCTCGAACTCCCAGGCATAGATGCCACCCGCACTGGTCATGCGCAGATTGATGCAGCGATGCTGGGCGAGATCCTGGGGTGTTGCCGGCATGCCATGCTCGGTGAAATAGCCGGGCGCGCCGACTGCGATCATCCTGACCTGTGGACCAATGCGGACCGCGATCATGTCCTTGGCGAGCGCTTCGCCGAGGCGGACCCCGGCATCGAAGCGGCCGGCGACGATGTCGGTCAGGCCGGACTCCACGTTCAGCTCGATGTTGATGTCCGGATACGCGAGGGCAAACCGGTCGATCGCGGGCCAGAGGATCGTTTCGGCGGCATGTTCGGACGTCGTGATGCGGACCGTGCCGGCCGGCCGTTCACGCAGCCGGGTCAGCGAGGCCAGCCGCTGGTCGATTTCCTCCAGGGCCGGTCGGAGCGTGTCGAGGAGGCGTTCGCCCGCTTCGGTGGGGGCAACGCTGCGGGTGGTCCGGGTCAGCAGCCTGAGGCCAAGCCGGGTTTCAAGTCGGCGGACGGTATGGCTGAGCGCGGATTGCGAGATGCCCAGCTTCTTCGCGGCGGCCGTGAAGCTCGCCTCCTCGGCGACTGCCAGGAACATCGTGAGGTCCGCCATGTCCTCGCGTTTCATGCCGGTTCCTCAAAGTTTCATGACTGACATTCATAGGCTCAAGTTGCATTGCCTGTCTAATCGGCAAGGGTCCAAAGGCGTAAATGGGCGGTGATCAGGAACGCTGCGGCAGTGGCCCACCGTCCTGCTCGTGAAGGACCGCGACATGACGATGCAAGTCACCTCCCCGTCGATCAGTCTCCCGTCGGAGGCGGCAAGTGCAGCTCGCAACCCTCTGCGGATACTGGCGGTGCTGGCGACGCTGATGGCGTTCGGTTCGATTTCCACGGACCTGTATCTGCCTGCAATGCCCGCGATGGCGATCGACCTGCACAGCGGCCCGGGCGCGCTGGAGCTGACGGTGTCCGCCTATCTGGTCGGCTTCAGCCTTGGCCAGCTCTTCTGGGGCGCGGTTAGCGACCAGATCGGACGCCGGATACCCGTCGCGATCGGCATCGCGCTCTTCATGATCGGTTCGGCTGGCTGCGCACTTTCCGCCAGCGTGCCGGAAGTGATCGCATGGCGGCTGGTGCAGGCAACCGGCGCTTCCGCCGGCGTCGTTCTTTCCCGCGCGATGGTGCGCGACTTGTTCGCCGGCAACCGGGCGGCGCAGATGCTCTCCACCCTGATCACGATCATGGCGGTGGCGCCGCTGGTCGGGCCGCTGATCGGTGGCCAGCTGCTGTCGATCGGATCCTGGCATCTGATTTTCTGGCTGCTCGTCGGCATTGGGGCGATCACGATGGCGGCGCTGTTCACCGTTCCCGAAACGCTCGCATCCGAGCGGCGGGACGCCAGTGCCGTCCGCCACGCCCTTTCGCGCTACGTCGCTCTGCTGGGCGACCGGCGGATCCTCGCGGCGGCAGGCGTGGGCGGTTTCTTCTATGCCGGTGCCTTCGCCTATATCGCCGGTTCGCCCGACGCATACATCCGCGTCCACCACGTCTCGCCACAGCTTTATGGCTTTCTGTTCGGCCTGGCGATCCTGGCGATCATGCTGATGAACATGCTCAATGCCCGGCTGGTGCCACGCCTCGGCATGAACCGTCTCATCCGTTCCGGGGCAATGATCGCGGCAATTGCCGGGCTGGCGTCGGCGGTAGCGGGCTATACCGGCTTCGGTGGGCTCGCCGGCCTGGCCGTCCCGCTGATCCTGTTCAGCGGCATGAACGGACTGATCGTGGCCAATTCCATCGCAGGCGCGCTGGATGCCTTTCCCGAGCGGGCCGGAGCCGCCTCCGCGCTTATCGGTGCGTTCCAATATGGCGGCGGCATCCTGGGTTCGGCGCTGGTGAGCCTGCTGGCGGATGGAACGCCGGGTCCGCTGGGCCTGGTGATGGCGCTCACCGGGGCGGCCTGCCTCCTCTGCACCTGGCTGCTGCCGCGCACGGCCCGCAACTGATTTCAAACCGACAAACCGGAGAATTTCGATGAAGACACGTACGCTTGGTCAGGGCCTTCAGGTCTCGGCACTCGGATTTGGCTGCATGGGCCTGGACTTCGGCTACGCCACCCGGGTGAGCAAGGATGAGGGCGTCACCCTGATCCGCCAGGCCGTGGATCGCGGCGTCACCTTCTTCGACACGGCAGAAGTCTATGGTCCCTTCACCAATGAGGTGATGGTCGGCGAGGCCCTTCGGCCGGTGCGGGATCAGGTGGTGATCGCCACCAAGTTCGGCTTCGACATCGATCCGGAAACAGCCGAGAACCGCGGCGTCTCCAGCCGTCCCGAAGCCATCCGTGGCATCGTGGACCGTTCGCTACAACGGCTCGGGATCGAGACCATCGATCTGCTCTATCAGCACCGCGTCGATCCCAATGTGCCGATCGAGGATGTCGCGGGCGTCGTTCGCGATCTGATCGCCGAGGGCAAGGTCAAGCACTTCGGGCTTTCCGAGCCCGGCGCGCAGACGCTGCGCCGCGCCCATGCGGTGCAGCCGGTGACGGCAGTCCAGAACGAATATTCGTTGTGGTGGCGTGCGCCGGAGACCAACGGAATTCTCGCGGCCTGCGACGAGCTCGGCATCGGTTTCGTGCCGTACAGCCCGCTCGGCAAGGGATTCCTGACCGGCGCCATGTCGAACCAGACGCTGCCGCAGGGCGATTTCCGCGCAACGACGCCGCGCTTCCAGCCGGACGCGCTGGCGAAGAACGAGGCATTCGTGGATCTGCTGCGGCGCGTCGCCGGCGAGAAGAGCGCTACGCCTGCCCAGATTGCCCTCGCCTGGTTGCTGGCGCAGCGCCCGTACATCGTGCCGATCCCGGGCACGACGAAGCTCCATCGGCTGGAGGAGAATATTGCGGCGGCCGAAGTGGTGTTGGGCGACGATGAACTGCGCGACATCAATGAGGCAGCATCCCGGATCGAGCCCGCCGGCGAGCGCTATGCACCTGCGCAAATGGCAATGGCCGGCCGCGAGGCACCTGCCAGGCAGGAGGTGGCGGAATGACCGGGCAACCGAAGATCGGCCGCCGCGCCTTGCTGGCCGGAGGCACGCTGGCTATGGCCCCGCTGATTGCGCCGGGGACTATTGCGTCGGCGCAGATCGCCGGCGCCCCGGACGCTTCCGGGGCGGTGACGGCGATCACGGTCAAGGGCGATCGCCTGCCACTGGCGGTGCAGGCGTTTTCTGGGGTGGAAGCCCCGATGCGACCGTGACGGGGAAGGGCGATGCCTTCTCCCGTCGCGCGATGCTTGCCGCGCCGGCGGTCCTCGCGTTTACCAGCACGGGCGCCTGTGCGAAGGACGGGGGGGCGGCGATGACCGGTTCCAAGATGCTCGTCGCCTATCTCACACGCTCGGGCAACACGCGCGTCATTGCCGAGACGCTTCACCGGGAGCTTGGCTGCGGACTGTTCGAGATCCGACCGGCCCGCCCGTATCCCCAGGATTATGAGCAGCACGTCGCGCAGGCGACAAGGGAGCGGGATAGCGGCTTCGAGCCCGTGCTGGCGGCGAAGATCGAAAATCTGGCGGATTGCCGGGAGTTGTATCTCGGCTTTCCCATCTGGGGTGAAACCGTGCCCCCACCGATCCGATCGTTCCTGAAGATGCATGATCTGCGTGGGCGCGCAATCCGGCCGTTCATCACCCATGGCGGCTACGGCATCGGCAACGCTGCGTCGGTACTTGCGAGCCATGCGCCAGCTGCCCGGATCGAGACGCCTTTTGTGATGGAGGCGGATCAGGAACGGCGAACCCTCAACCAGGTCAGAAGCTGGCTTGGCCAGTCGAAAGGATAAAACCACATCCGGTTGGCAAGACCGCCGGACAGGGCTACCCCCGTAACGATGTCGCTCGCCCCTCGAACCGAAACTGCTTCCCGAAGCTATTTCGGTACCTTCTCCGATCCTGACGCGATGGCATCGGCAATCGGCGGGATCAACTCGGGGAGCAGTCCCAATCCGCTGGGCGGCTCCGGGCCGAACTTCCACGCGATGCTGGCCCGCGCGGTTTTCGACGGGCTCAACATCGGCATCGGCAAGTTCGCGCGCGGCATCCCGCAGACCGCGGCCATCCCGAATGTCCACACCTTCATGTTCGCCACCGAGCCGGGCATCGTCCGCCAGGTTTCGGGCCGGAAGCTGTTCGGCCGGCGCATCTTCCATTTCCGCCCGGACGAGCGGACCGTCACCGGCTCGCCCGACGGCATGCCCTGGGCCTTCGGCATTGTCGCCATGCCGTTCGACCGGCTCGCCGGCCATGCGCCCGACCTGATCGGCACCGATCACGGTGTGCCGCTCGACGACGACCGGATGTTCCACGCCCCGGAGGCCGCGCTGACTCGGCTCACCGACCTGATGCGAGACATGGCGGAAGTGATCCGCGACACGCCGTGGATCGTCGATGCGCCCCAGCCGGCAAAGGCGCTGTCCGGCACCATCCTCGACAGCCTGCTCGCCTGCCTTGCCCATGGCCGGGTAAGGGCCGACCGCGCCGCGCTTGGCCGCCACCGCGACATCGTCACGCGGTTCGAGCGCGTGGTGGAGGAGCGGCCGGAGGAGATGCTCTCGCTCGGCGCGATCTGCGCGGCTGTGGGCGTGCCGCAGCGCACGCTCAACCTCGCCTGCCAGGAGTTCCTGGGCGAGAGCGCGATGCACTATGCCCGCAACCGCCGGCTCGACCGGGTGCGCGAGACTCTGATGGCGTCGGACCCGTCGAGCACGCTGATCACCAGCGTCGCGATGCATTACGGCTTCTGGGAGCTCGGCCGCTTCGCCCAGGCCTATCGCCTGCGCTTCGGCGAGCGCCCCTCCGATACGCTGCGCAGGAACGCGCACTAGCACGTACCGGCATTCGGCTCTTTCAGTTCCCCGGCGAAGGCCGGGGCCCAGCTGCAATGTCGGTCGAGAAGTTCACGCGCCCAACCAACTGCGTCGAGACTGGGCCCCGGCCTTCGCCGGGGAACTTGAAGGGCTGAATGCCTATCTCCCGCCCCTCGGGCATTCATGCCGGAATCGCATAGTGAGCCGCCGCACCCCCGTGGCAAGCGCCGGACGGGACATCGCCGCCGGTCCGGGGAACCGCGGCGCATGGGTCCCGACTTTCAACATGCAATTCCGGCCCGGCGAGACGGGCCGCCATCGGGGTGAGCCATGCAGCATCAGTTTCTCAAGGCGCGGTCGGCGCGTCTGGTTCGCGGTTCGACTTCGCTGGCGGCGCTCGCCGTGGCGATCAGCCTGGCGCCTTCGATGGCGCAGGCCCAGCGGATCACCCAGGGCGGCGGCAACGGCGCCTGGATCTCCGGCCGAACCATCGGACAGGGCGGCATCGCCGGCGGCGGCGGCGGCGCCAGCAGGGGCGCCGGCGGTTCGGCGGCGCAGACCCCGGATGGCACGGCGTCGGCTGGCGGCATCAGTTCGGGCGGGGCCGCGGGTGGCCAGCCCGGCACACCCAACGATATCGCGGCTGGCGGCGGGGGCACGGGCGGCAGTAGCGCCGGGGCGACGGGCGGCGATGGCGGCGCCGGCAATCTGGTCACGGCCACCGGCAATTTCGCCTTCTCGATCGACTATGTGGGCGGTGACGGCGGCTCCGGCTCCGGCTCCGGCGCTTCGGCTGGCGGCGGTGGCGCGGGGCTCGTGCTGACTGGCGCCAATGTCCAGGTCACGACACAGGGTTATGACGTGACCGGCGGCAATGGCGGCCGCGGTTCAGGCCAGGGCAGCGGCGGCGGCGGCGGCGCAGCGCTGGTGTTGCTCAATGGCGGCAGCGTCACGGTCGATGGCGGCACGGGCGGTGCATTCAGCACGATCACCGGCGGCATCGGGCAGGAATATGGCGGCTCGGGTGCTGGCATATTCCTCTATGACGGCGGCACGCTGACGATCCGGAACGGCAACAAGGTGACTGGCGGCGAGGGCGGCACCTTCACTACCGACGGTGGCACCGGTGGCGCCGCGGTGCTCAGCAATCTCGGCACGGTGGTCAACGAAGGGGCGATCGCCGGCGGCGAAGGCGGTTATGGCTATTCCCGTGGCGGACGCGCCGGGGATGGCGTGCAGGCCTGGGGCGGCACGATCCAGAACAGCGCGACCGGAACCATCACCGGCGGCCGGGGCGGCTACAACAATAGCGGCAACCCCAGTCATTATACCGGCGCCGGCGGTGCGGCCGTACGCCTGATGGATGGCCAGGCCGCGACACTGATCAACGCCGGAGAGATCAATGGCGGCGCGGGTGGCCCGCGCTATGCGTTCGGCACCGCGGTCGGTGCGGGTGGTATGGGCGTGGTGTGCGCCGCGGGTGGCGGCTCCACGATCATCAATTCGGGCATCATCCGTGGCGGCGTGAACGCATCGTCGCAGCGCAACCTTGCGATCGGCCTGTTCGGCGACAACAACCGGCTCGAGCTGCGGGCGGGCTCCTATATGGATGGCGGCGTCGTGGTCCAGGCCGGCGGCGTCAACAATGTCCTGGCACTGGGTGGCAGCACCGATTCGGGCTTCGACGTCACCGAGATCGGCTCCACTGCCAGCTTCAACTATTATCTGGGCTTCGACACCTACGAGAAATCGGGGTCGAGCACCTGGACGCTCACCGGCACCGGCAATCAGGACTGGCGGATCACCGGCGGCAACCTGGTCGGCGACACCAACAGCCTGGGCGGCAACCTGACCTTCACCTCCGCCCCGCTCACCAGCGTCGTGGCGTTCAACCAGAATTTCGACGGCAGCTATGCCGGCACGATCTCCGGCACCGGCACCATGCTCAAAATGGGCAGCGGCACGGTCACCCTGACCGGCAGCTCCGCGGTCGATTGGGCGATCAACCAGGGCGGTGTGATCGCCGATGCGAACCACTTCACCGGCAACGCCAAGATCCTGGCCGGTGCCTCGCTGACCTTCAACCAGACCGGCAACGCCAGCTATGCCGGCACGCTCCTCGACGCCGGCGACCTGCACAAGACCGGCAGCGGGCGGCTCACGCTGACCGGGGATTCATCCTGGCTGACCGGTACGACTTTTGTCGAGGAAGGCACGCTGACAGTGAACGGTCGGCTCGGCTCGAGCGTCACCGTGGCCTCCGGCGCCACAGTCGGCGGCTCCGGCACCATCGGCCGCACGACCGTACAGAGCGGTGGCCATCTCGCGCCGGGCAACTCGATCGGCACGCTGAACGTCGTCGGCGGCCTCACGGTCGCGGCGGGCGCCAATCTCGATTTCGAGCTGGGCCAACCCGGCGGCCTGGCCTTGTTCGGAATCAGCGACCGGATCGTCGTCTCGGGCGGCGACCTCGCGCTCGACGGCACGATCAACCTGAGCCAGAGCGGCAACCCGGCCGATGGTGCGGCGGGGATCGGCTATTACCGGTTGATCACCTATACCCACCAGATCACCAGCAACACCGCGGTGATCGGCACCACGCCCGGGCTCAGCAACGTCAATTACGAGCTGCAGGTCGGCGGCGGCAGTGTAGACCTGTTCATCAGCCCGTCGCTGATCCCCGGAGACGATACGCTGCAGCACTGGCAGGGCGGCGACGGCACCTGGAACGCCGCGAACACCCAGTGGCTCAACCAGGGCGGCACCGCCCCGGCGAGCTGGGCGGGCAATTACGCCGTGTTCAAGGATGACGACGGCTATGTCGGCGGCACGATCACCGTTGCGGGCGCGCAGTCTTTCCTCGGCCTCCAGTTCGTCAACAAGGGCTATGTCCTGCAGGGCAGCGGCCAGCTGGTCACCGATCCGGCCGGCAGCGAGATCCGCGTGCTCGCCGACAGCGCCGAGATCGCCACCGAGATCACCGGAACCGGCGCCCTCATCAAGACCGAGGCGGGGACGCTGATCCTCACGGGCACCAACAGCTATTCGGGCGGCACCACCATCCAGGCCGGCACGCTGCAGATCGGCAATAGCGGGACGACCGGCTCGATCACGAACAATGTCGTCAACAACGGCACGCTCGCCTTTGCGCGCTCCGATGAGACCAGCTTTGACGGCATCATCTCCGGCACCGGGGCCGTGCGCGTGCTGAGCGGCGACGTCACCCTCACCGCCGACAGCAGCTATTCCGGCGGCACCGGCATCGCCGCGGGTGCGACGCTGCGGGTCGGCAGCGGCACCAGCGGCTCGATCGGCGGCAACGTCGCCAATGACGGCACGCTCGCCTTCACGCGCTCCGATGCCAGCAGCTTCGGCGGCACCATCTCCGGCGCGGGCGCGGTGGAGGTCCTGAGCGGCAGCATAAGGCTCACCGCCAACAACAGCTATACCGGCGGCACCAGCATCGCCAACGGCGCGACCCTGCAGCTGGGCAGCGGCAGCACGACGGGCTCGATCACCGGCAATGTCGCAAATGACGGCACGCTCGCCTTCGGACGTTCGGACGAGATCGGCTTCGGCGGCATCATCTCCGGCACCGGCGCGGTGCGCATCCTCAGCGGCGGCGTCGCACTCACCGCCGACAACGGCTATACTGGCGGCACCAGCATCGCCACCGGTGCGATCCTGCAGATCGGCAATGGTGGTACGACCGGCTCGATCGTCGGTACTGTGGCCAATGACGGCACGCTCGCCTTTGCCCGTTCCGATGCCGGCACTCTGGGGGGGAGGATCACGGGCTCGGGCGCGGTGGAGGTCCTGAGCGGCAGCCTCACGCTCACCGCCGGCAACAGCTATACCGGCGGCACCAGCATCGCCACCGGCGCGACCTTGCAGCTGGGCAATGGCGGCACCACCGGTTCGATCACCGGCAATGTCGCCAACAGCGGCACGCTGACCTTTGCCCGTTCCAGCTCCAACAACTTTGCCGGCACGATCTCGGGCTCCGGAGCGGTGCGCATCCTGAGCGGCAGCGTCACCTTCACCGCGGACAGCGGCTATACCGGCGGCACCAGCATTGCCGCGGGCGCCACCTTGCAGCTCGGCGATGGCGGCACGACCGGCGGGATCACCGGCAATGTCGCCAATGGCGGCACGCTGGCCTTCAACCGCTCGAACAATCTTGTCTTCGCCGGCGTGCTCAGCGGTGCCGGCAGCATCCGACAGGCGGGTTCGGGCAAGACCGAGCTGACCGGCGATTCGAGCGGCTATACCGGGACGACCAGCGTCGCGAACGGCACGCTGGCGGTGAACGGCAAGCTCGGAGGCACGGTAACCGTGCTGGCCGCCGGACGTCTGCAGGGCACCGGCACCATGGGCAACACCATCGTCTCCGGCACCATCGCGCCGGGCAATTCGATCGGTACGCTGAACGTCGCCGGGAACATCGTCTTCAACACCGGCTCGACCTATGAGGTCGAGGCCGACGCCGCGGGCCTGGCCGACCGCATCGTCGCCACGGGCACCGCCACGCTCAACGGCGGCACCGTCTCGGTGCTTGCCGGTGCCGGCAGCTACCGGCCGGAGACCAGCTATCTGATCCTCCACGCTGATGGCGGCATCGCGGGCACCGGCCGGTTCGGCGGCGTCACCTCGAACCTCGCCTTCCTCGATCCCTCGCTCAGCTATGATGGCAACAACGTCTATCTGCGGCTGCGGCGCAACGACATCAGTTTCGCCAGCGTCGGTGCCACGCCGAACCAGGTCGCGACCGGCACCGCGACCCAGGGCCTGGGCTGGAACAGTCCGGTCTTCGCGGCGGTGGCCAATCTCTCGGCCGAGCAGGCCCGCGCCGCGTTCGACCAGCTTTCCGGCGAAGTCCACGCCTCGGCACGCACCGCGCTGATCGAAGACAGCCGCTTCCTGCGCGACGCGGTCGCCGATCGCCTGCGCGCGGCGGACGCCGGCTTCGCCATCTGGGGCAATGGCTTCGGATCCTGGGGGCATTGGGGAAGCGACGGCAACGCCGCCCGCCTCAATCGTTCGGTCAACGGCTTCGTGCTCGGCGCCGACGCCACGGTCCTCGGCAAGGCGCGGCTTGGCCTGGTCGGCAGCTATGACCGTGCCAGCTTCGACACGCGGGCACATGGTTCGTCCGGCACGCGCGACAGCTATGAGATCGGCATCTATGGCGGCGCGGACCTGGGTGGGGCAGCCGTGCGGATCGGCTTGTCTCATGGCTGGCACAAGCTCGACACGACGCGCCTGGTCGCCTTCCCAGGCTTCACGGATGGCCTCAAGGGCGAGCAGGATGCCCGCACCACCCAGGCCTTTGGCGAGCTCGCCTATCGTATCGAGCTGGGCGCCACGCGCCTCGAGCCCTTCGCCGATTTCGCCCATGTCTGGCTGAGCACCGACGGTGCCACCGAGAAGGGCGGGGCGGCGGCGCTCCGGATCGCCTCGGCGGAAAGCGGCACCAGCTTCACCACGCTCGGTCTGCGCGCCGCGCCGTCCTTCTCGCTGGGCAGCGCGAAGTTCACGGCCCGCGGTGCACTTGGCTGGCGCCATGCGTTCGGCGATGTGACGCCGCTATCGGCGATGCAGTACGCGAGCGGTGGCGACAGCTTCCGGATCGCCGGCACCCCGATCGCGCGCAATGCCGCCGCGCTCGATGCCGGGATCGATGTCGCGCTTACCTCGCGGGCAGCGCTCGGCATCGCCTATGGCGGCCAGTTCGGTTCGAACGCTTCCGACCAGTCGGTGCGCGCCAGCTTCAGCCTGAGGCTTTGAAGGCGTGCGGCTGATGCTGGGGCTCAGCCGCACGGAATCGCGTAAGGCCGGCAAGCCATTGCACCTGCGATCGATAGGACAGGGGCTGCCGCGCCGCGGCGGCCTCACGGCCCGCTGCAACCTTTTGGTGCCACTGGCGCGCCCGTGGGATAGCGCCTGCGATAGAGGGACATTTACAAGCTATAAGGACTTGCATCCAACGATGTAGCGCAACGTGAAGGGAATGATTCGCTCGCTGCAGGTCAAAACCTTAGATTCGATCAATGGAGTCGAATCAGCAGTCGAGCACCGTCCGTTTTGTGCAAGGGAGCGCGGCTCCTGTCTTTCGCGGCGAACCCGAGAGCGGACTTACATTTCTATGCGAGCAATGCGGACACGTTTTGATAGACCACTATCTTGCAGAGGATTACATTGCGGTCGGCATCCAGTGCTTCCAATGCAAGCACGTCAGCTTCACGCCTGATATTGAGCTGGGAGAGATCTTTTCGGCCCGAACAATGACGTTCCCGGACCAAGGTGGGTATCTGATCGGCGGTACCGTGACGAAGCGGGCCGGGTTGATGATCGCGAGCAGTGCGGCGTTCAACGCGAATATCGAAATGACCACTCCAGCCGAAGCGGGAATTCCATTCGAGCTTAATTTTAAGGGGCTCGACCGGCTCGTCGAGATTTATGCCGAAACGACGGGTGGGGATTTCGCGGCCCAACGAAAGATCGTTGAACGGTCACCCGCAAAGTTCCGGCACGATCTAACTTTTGCCTGGGCGATTGGGATATTGAGAGATCGCTTGGCGGCGAATGTGCTCGATGTGCGCGACGCCGACACCTGCTCTGCGCTAATTTACATAAGCACCTTCGGCAGTATCTACGGCAGATGGAAGCGCCATCCGCGCTTCAATCTCATCGCGCGAGGTTTCGCTAAGCCGAAGTCGTTCTTGCACACAGCCGGGTTATTCACGACCGCATTTATCATGTATCAGAACGCCTCGATTGTCGGTTTGGCGTTAGAGGACAGGTATGGCGAGCCGAACCCTGATCTGTACGTTCGAGGTGTTCAGGGCAGTCGAACCTATTTGGAGGTGAAAGCTCCGCAAGCGCTTCAAACTATTGGGGAGGCGGACCCGCCGGGCATGGTCGAATCTGCCGTGAAGCAGATCGTCGATCGATCAAAGGCGCAAATCAATCGGAACAGGGTCGGTGGCCTTGTCCTCTTTGCCACAGGTTTCAGGAAGAACCTCGCTAACGACATGGCTAGGTTCTCGCATAACGCTCTCGTGCGAGTGGGCCGGCAGCGAACCTCGCTTGCCGCGATCATGTCGATCTCGTTGGCCGATACTAAGCTGACCATCCCGGCTGGCCGGAACGGCATGATCGAAATGGATTTCCGTCTAGGCGGTGTCGCAAACCCGCATTTCGCTGGCGACAACCCGTTCAAATTTGAAGCTTAGAGGCGCGGAACGCATAGCCCCCGGCTGCATTCAAATCTCACCTCACAACCGCATCAAATCGTTATTTGGTAAGGAGGAGGTGGTGGACGCACTAGGGCTCGAACCTAGGACCCGCTGATTAAGAGTCAGCTGCTCTACCAACTGAGCTATGCGTCCATTCCGGGTTGTTTCGGCGCCCTTGGTGAGTGCGCCTCCGCAGTGGAGGTGGGCCTTTAGCTGCGAGGTTCGCGGCTTGTAAACCCCCTATTTTGAAAAAATCACCAACGCTGCGTGCGGCGGCTGTTCCGGTCGATCGAAAGCAGGATTCCGAAGCAGATCATGAAGGTCATCACGGCGGTGCCACCGAAGCTGATCAGCGGCAGCGGCACGCCCACCACCGGCGCCAGGCCCATCACCATCGCCATGTTGATCGCGCAGTAGAAGAAGATCGTCGCGGCAAGGCCGGAGGCGGTCAGCCGGGCGAAGCGGCTCTGCGCGCGCATGCTCACGCCGATCGCCCAGCGGATCAGGATGCTGAAGCCGATGATCAGGAAGAAGCCGCCCATCAGGCCCCATTCCTCCATCATCGTCGCCAGCGCGAAGTCGGTATGCCCCTCGGGCAGATAGTCGAGATGGCTCTGCGTGCCCTGCAGGAAGCCCTTGCCGAACACGCCGCCCGAACCGATCGCCACCTTGGACTGGCTGATATGATAGCCGGTGCCCAGCGGGTCGCTCTCGGGGTTGAGGAAGATCAGCACGCGGTTGCGCTGATAGTCGTGCAGGACGAAGTTCACCGCGAAAGGGATCGCCAGCGCCAGCGCCAGCGCGCCGCCGATGAACAGGCGCAGTGGCAGGCCGGCCAGGAACATCACCGCGACGCCGCCGAAGCTGATCGCCAGCGCGGTGCCGAGATCGGGCTGCAGCATCACCAGCGCCGCCGGGATGCCGATCAGCACGCAGCCGGGCCATAGCGCGCCGAACTTGCGGATCTCACCGGCGGGCAGGATCTCGTAGAAGCGGGCCATCGCCATGATGATCACCGGTTTCATCAGCTCGGAAGGCTGCAATCGGATGAAGCCCAGGTCGAGCCATCGCTGGCTGCCGCCGGCGACCGCGCCGAGCAGCTCCACGCCCACCAGCATCAGCACGACGACGATGTAGATGGGGAAGGCGCCCAGCGCCCAGAAGGTCTCCGGCACGCGCGACATGCCGATCGCCATGGCCAGGAACACGAAGAAGCGCAGCCCCTGGTTGAACGCCCAGGGCGTCACGCTGCCGCTCGCCGCCGAATAGAGCACGACCAGCCCGAACATGCCGATCGCCACCACCAGCCCAATGATCCGCCAGGGAAGCTGGGCAAGCGGGCCGGGGACGATGCCCGAGGGGCCAAGGCCCGAGGATTGGAGCGTGGACATCAGTCTGCCTCCACGCTGCCGCGTTCGGCCGCGCTGCTGTCGATGGTGTTGCTGGTCGTGGCGTTGGCCGCTTCGGAGGCGACGGTGCTCGCTGCCTCCGCCGCGTCCTCGGGTGCCTCGGGGGGCGGGGCGCTCTGCGCGGCCCTGAACGCCGCGGACTGGGCCGCCATCCGGGTGCGATAGTCGCCACCCCAGGTCGGCTCCTCGGCGTGCAGCGAGTCCATCGCGCGCTTCCGGTCGAACAGGAAGGTCATGATGTCGCGGCCGATCTGCGGCGTGTCGAGATTGCGGATCGTGTGGCCGTTATGCTCGAGCACGATGCCGGCGGCATATTTGGGATTGTCGGCCGGCGCGAAGCAGACGAGCAGCGCGTGGTCGCGCAGCTTGAATGGCAGCGAGGCGTTCTTGAGCACGCCCGAGCGGCGCTCGGCCATGGTGATGCGGCGCACCTGGGCGGTACCGGTCTTGCCCGCCAGCGAGATGCCGGGGACCAGCATGCGCGCCGCGCCGCCGGTGCCGCCTCCGTTGATCACGCCGAACATCGCGTCGCGGATGATCGCGAGCTGCTCCGGTGTGGCGGCAAGGGGAGGGGCCTCGATGCGCGGGGCATCGGCGATCAGCCTCGGGATCAGCTCGCGGCCCGAGGCGAGCCGGCTCGCCATCACCGCCAGCTGCAGCGGATTGGCCAGCACATAGCCCTGGCCAATCGACGCGTTGAGCGAATCGGCGACGGTCCATTGCTGCTTGTAGCGCTTCAGCTTCCAGGCGCTGTCCGGCACCGTGCCGAAGCGCTGGGTGGAGAAGGGCAGGTCGAACTTCTGGCCCAGCCCCATGGCGCGAGCCATCGGCGCCACCGCGTCATAGCCCACGCGGCGCACCATTTCGTAGAAATAGATGTCGCAGCTCTGCATGATCGCATGCTTGAGGTCGAGCGGGCCATGGCCACCGCGCTTGTGGCAGTGGAACACGCCATTGCCGACGCGCATCGCGCCCGAGCAGACGACGCGGGCATTGGGATCGACGCCGGCATGCATCAGCGCCAGGCCGTTCATCGGCTTCACCGTGGAGCCCGGCGGATAGAGACCCTGCAGCACCTTGTTCATCAAGGGGACGTGGTCGTCCTCGCTCAGCATCTTCCATTCGTTGCGGCTGATGCCATCGGAGAAGCTGTTGGGGTCGTATGCCGGCATCGAGACCATGGCGAGGATGTCGCCATTGCTCACATCGATCACCACCGCCGAGCCCGAATTGGTGCCCAGCCGCCGCGCGACATATTCCTGGAGCAGCGCGTCGATGGTAAGCTTCACCGTCTCGCCGGGCTGGTCGGGCCGAGTGGCGAGTTCCTTGACCAGCCGGCCATGCGCGGTGACTTCGACGCGCTTGGCGCCGGGCGTGCCGCGCAGGCGGTCCTCCAGCACCTTTTCCAGCCCGTCCTTGCCCAGCTTGAAGCCGGGGGCGACGAGCAGCGGGTCCTTTTCCTTCTTGTACTGCTCGGCCGAGGCGGTGCCGACATAGCCGACCAGATGCGCGACGCCCGCCGCCAGCGGATAGTTGCGCGAGAAGCCGCGGGTGGGCTGCACGCCCGGCATCTCGGGCACGCGCACGCTGACCGCGGCGAAATGCTCCCAGTCGAGCTTGTCGGAGACCTGCACCGGCTGGAAGCCCGACGCGCGCTTCAGGTCGGTGCGGATCCGCGCCATCTCCTCCTCGCCCAGGCTCAGGATCTGCTGGAGCATGCCCAGCGTCTTTTCCTTGTCCTCCATCCGGTCGGGGATCATGTCGACGCGGAACGCGGTGCGGTTGTTGGCGATCGGGATGCCGTTGCGATCGACGATCCACCCCCGGCGCGGCGGGGTGAGCGTCAGCCGCACGCGGTTGCTCTCGGCGGTCAGCCGGTAGCGCTCGTTCTCAAACACGGCGAGCCAGGTCATCCGCCCGGCCAGCACCAGCGCGGCAGTGCCCTGAAGCCCGCCGAGCACCAGCGCGCGGCGGGAGAAACTGTAAGCCTGCGCTGCTTCGGTGATCCGGGCCATTATTGTCGCTTCTTATCCCGATCGAGCCATGCGCAGAACCGGGCAATCACTGGAAAAAGTGCCGCCGAGACGACAATCTGGAGCAATAGCGCGGTATCGACATGCGCGCTGAACGGCGTCGCCAGCAGCCGCCCGCCGATCAGCACCAGCCCGATCCCCGCCGATGCGATCAGCCAGTCCTGCCAGAAATCGCGCCACACCAACCGCGTGTCGAGCACATCGACCATCAGGATCGCCAGCGTCCACAGCACCATCGCGCTGCCCAGCGGCTGGCCGCTCAGCATGTCGTCGACAAAGCCCAGAGGCACCGGCATCCACACCTTCATCGCATCGCCGCGCACCAGCCGCCAGCCGAGCAGCATCATCAGCCCGAACGGCGGCAGGAAGGGCACGGTCGCGATGATCGGCAGCAGCACCGTCATCGATCCCAGCACCACCGAGAGCGGCGCCAGCCAGACGCTGCGCGGGATCTTCTCGCTGCGGCCGAGAGGAATATAGTCGGTCACCGCTATTTCTTCTGCGCCGCCGGCTTCGCGCTGGGCGAAGCGCTCGGCGTAGGCGTCGGCTCGGGCAGGAAGGTCTGCTGGACCAGCGCGAAATCAAGCGCGTCCGGATTGGCCGAGGGTGCTGCCACCGCAATGTCGCGCGCGGTGCGGATCACCCGCGCCACCGGGATGTTCGGCGGGAAGATGCCGCCGGTGCCCGATGTCACGAAGGTATCCCCCGGCTGGAAGATCATCGTCGCCACGCTGGCCGAGCGAATGTCGAGCAGTCCGTCGCCACGGCCCGTGGCGATGCCGGGCAGGCCGTCGCGGGTGCGGCGCACCGGCACGATGCTCTCCGAATCGACGATGAGCAGCACGCGCGCGGTGTTCGGGCTGGTTTCCACCACCTGGCCGATCAGCCCGTCGGGCTGGCGCACGGGCTGGCCCGACTTCACGCCCTGCCAGCCGCCCGCGTTGAGCGTGGCATAGCGGCGGGTGCTGCCGATCGAGCTCGCCACCAGCCGCGCCACCGCCACCGCATCGGTGGAGACGTCGCGCAGCTTGAGCATCTCGCGCAGGTGGCGATTCTCCTGGTTGAGCGTGCGCGCGCGATCGACCAGCAGCGCGTCATCCGCCATCTGCTTCTTCAGCCGCGCGTTCTCGCCGCGCACGTTCCAGTAGCTGGAGACGCCGCCGGGCACCCCGGCCACGCTGGTGCGCACCCAGGTGAGGCCACTGGCGACGGGCGTGGTGATCTCCGAGAAGAAGCCGCGCACCGCCGCGAAGGCCGGCGGGTTGAACGTCGAGAGCAGCAGCAAGGCCACGCCGATCAGCATGCCGCCGACCGCGCCCACATAGCCGAGGAAGAGCCCGTATTGCGCCCGCCGCGAAAAACCCGGGCGCCGGTTGCGTGGCGGCGCCATCTCCCCTTATCCTCGCTTAGACTTGGATGAGCACGCCGCGGAACACCGGATCCTCGAGCGCGCGGCCCGTGCCCAGCGCCACGCAGGTCAGCGGGTCTTCGGCGATCGTCACGGGCAGGCCGGTCTCGTCGCGCAGCACTTCGTCGATGCCCTGCAGCAGCGCGCCGCCGCCGGTGAGCACGATGCCCTGGTCGACGATGTCGGCGGCCAGTTCCGGTGCGGTGTTCTCGAGCGCGATGCGCACGCCTTCGACGATCGTGCCGACGGGCTCCGACAGCGCTTCGGCGATCTGGCCCTGGTTGATCTGGATTTCCTTGGGCACGCCGTTGACCAGGTCGCGACCCTTGATGTGGATCGTCTGGCCGATGCCGTCCGCCGGCGGCTTGGCGATGCCGACTTCCTGCTTGATGCGCTCGGCCGTGGCTTCGCCGATCAGCAGGTTGTGGTTGCGGCGCACGTACGAGACGATCGCTTCGTCCATCTTGTCGCCGCCGACGCGCACGCTCGTGGAATAGGCGAGGCCGCGCAGCGAGAGCACCGCGACTTCGGTGGTGCCGCCGCCGATGTCGACGACCATCGAGCCGATCGGCTCGGTCACCGGCATGTCGGCGCCGATCGCGGCCGCCATCGGCTCCTCGATCAGCCACACCTGCGAGGCGCCGGCGTTCGACGCGGCGTCACGGATCGCGCGCCTTTCAACAGAAGTAGAACCGGACGGCACGCAGATCACGATCTGCGGCCAGCGCATGAAGCGGCGCTGGCCATGTACCTTGCGGATGAAGTGCTTGATCATTTCCTCGGCGATGTCGATGTCGGCGATCACGCCGTCGCGCAGCGGGCGGATCGCCTCGATGCTGCCCGGGGTCTTGCCCATCATCAGCTTGGCGTCGTCACCGACTGCCTTCACGCGCTTGACGCCGTTCAGCGTCTCGACCGCCACAACCGACGGCTCGTTGAGGACGACGCCGCGGCCGCGCAGATACACGACGGTGTTCGCGGTGCCGAGGTCGATCGCCATGTCGTGGGACATGAAATTGAACAAGCGGGGAAATGCCATCTATGGTTCCGTCCTGCGGCGCGGGCGCCCGCCGCGCAGCTCTTCAAAAAAATCTAGTCCGGCCCCTTCCGGGACGGACTGAAGAATCCGGCCTGGTGCGGTGCGGTTGGGGTCGCGGGATGCCGTCGCTTGGGCTAGAGCAACGACCATGTCAATACGCCGTCTACCCGAACATCTTGTCAACCGGATTGCTGCAGGCGAAGTGGTCGAACGCCCCGCCAGCGCGCTGAAAGAACTGGTCGAAAACGCCATCGACGCCGGGGCGACCCGGATCGCCGTCAAGCTATCCGGTGGCGGCACCGATCTGATCGAAGTCACCGACGACGGATGCGGCATGTCGCCGCCCGAAATGGCGCTCGCGCTGGAGCGCCACGCCACCTCCAAGCTGCCCGATGACGAGATCGATCAGGTCACGACGTTGGGTTTCCGGGGCGAGGCGTTGCCCTCGATCGCCAGCGTCGCGCGCATGTCGCTCGAAAGCCGGGTGCGCGGCGCCGAGGGCTGGCACCGGATCGTCGATAATGGCGAAGTCGTCTCCGAAGGCCCCGCCGCACTGCCGCCGGGCACCCGGATCCGAGTCGAGAGCCTGTTCGCCCGCGTGCCCGCCCGCCGCAAGTTCCTGCGCTCGCCGCGCGCCGAATATGCCGCCAGCCTCGATGTGATGAAGCGGCTGGCGATGGCGCGGCCCGATATCGCCTTCTCGGTCGAGCATGACGGGCGCAAGGCGTTCCATGTCCAGGGCAATGAGAGCGGCCCCGAGCGCGTCGCCGGCCTCACCGACCGCGCGCTCGCCGAAAACAGCGTCGCGGTGGATTTCGAGCGCGAAGGCATCGTGCTGGGCGGCGTCGCCGGCCTGCCGACCTTCAATCGCGGCGTCGCCGATCACCAGTATCTCTTCGTCAACGGCCGCCCGGTGAAGGATCGCCTGCTGATCGGCGCCCTGCGCGGCGCCTATGCCGAGATGCTGGCGCGCGACCGGCATCCGGTGGTCGCGCTGTTCCTCGACGTCCCGCCCGACCAGGTCGACGTCAACGTCCACCCCGCCAAGACCGAGGTCCGCTTCCGCGATCCGGCACTGGTGCGCGGGATGATCGTCTCGGGCCTGCGCCGTGCGCTCGACGAGGCCGGCCACCGCAGCGTCCAGCGCCCGAGCGAAGCGGCGCTGGGGATGTGGACCAGCGAAACCAGCCCGCCGCCGGCACCCGCGCCGCAGCTCTGGGATGCCGAGCCGGCCTTCACCCCGGCACCGCAATACAGTCCGGCACCGTCCTACAATTATTCGAGCGTCCAGGATCGCCGTCCGAGCTTCGCCGCTCCGCCACCGCTCGCCCGCGCCGAGCCGGCAATCGCGCCGGTGCCGCAAAGCGTCCAGCACCCGCTCGGCGTCGCCCGCGGCCAGGTCGCCAAGACCTATATCGTCGCCGAAGCCGAGGACGGCCTGGTCCTGGTCGACCAGCACGCCGCGCATGAGCGCCTCGTCCTCGAGCGGATGCGCCGGGCGATGTCCGAAGGCGGTGTCGCCAGCCAGGGCCTGCTCGTCCCCGAAGTGGTCGAGCTCGACGAACCCGGCTGCGACCGGCTCGAGGCGCGCGCCGGCGAGCTCTCCGACTTCGGCCTCGATATCGAGCGCTTCGGCCCGCACGCCGTGCTGGTCCGCGCCGTTCCCGCCGCGCTCGGCAAGGGCGATGTCCACGCCTTGGCCACCGACCTCGCCGACGAGCTGGCGAGCTTCGACGAAGCGCTCAGCCTCAAGGAAAAGCTCGACCATGTCGCCGCGACCATGGCCTGCCACGGCTCGGTGCGGGCGGGGCGGGTGCTCTCGGTCGCCGAGATGAACGCGTTGCTCCGCGAGATGGAAGTCACCCCGCATTCGGGCCAGTGCAACCACGGCCGCCCGACCTGGGTGAAATTGGCGCATGGTGACATCGAGAAGCTGTTCGGGCGGAAGTGATGCGGCCGGGCTTCAATCCAGCTCGCCGGAATCGCAACATCGGCACGGCCAGCCAGGGCCATGGGCAGGACAACCGCATGGTCGTGCCCAATCCGGGGCGCCTGATCTCACCGATCGAGCGGATCGGTGCGCATGTCGCGACCCATTGGCGCGTCGGATCGGGGGAAATCCGCTTCGTTGTCGAGGAGTTGCGGGCGAACTGGCTGCATCCTTGTACGATCGGCGATGTGATCCGCCTGCTTGAGCGTATCCCGCAGTCCGATTGGGCGGGTATCAGGACGATCGTCTTCCGCCAGCCTAGCCGGAAGCAGAGCCTTCTGAATCCGAGCTGGGGCCGGCTCTTCTACTTCGGAGAGATCGTCACGGCCCGCGGCAGGGTGGTCGCGGACGGCCCCATGCTCCTGCTCGACGCCATCGAGCAGGGCCGTCACTTCACTTGGCGAACCGGGCTGGCGCTCGATGACCAGGCCGAGCTGGCTCGCCTCGAGGCGGACGGCCATGGCGTCGAACGGTCGGGCAATCGCTACATCATTCGCGTCACGCCGGAGTCGGCAAGAGCCACCCAGCTCTATCGCACGGTGCCGCACGAGGTCGGGCATTGGTTCGACTGGCTGGAAAAGGTGGAGACGCCGGCGGCACAGGGCGAGGATTTCTCGATGCTGCGGGATCGCTATTTCGCTCGTCCGCGGGGCGAGCGCGAGGCATTCGCCCATCGCTATGCCGATCGCGTGCATGCCTCGCTCACCGCGACTGGTGCAATTCCCTTCGAGCCGCAGAATTGGGCGGCTCCGGATTGATTGCGCCCTACCGCCGCACCTTCCCGAAATGCCACGCGCAGTAACTCCCCAGCACCAGCCAGCCGGCGATCACCGGCCATACGCCATAGTCGTGCAGCGAGTAGCTGAGCAGCGCCGAGATCCCGATCAGCAGGTTCGCGGTGCCCCAATAGAAGTTCATCAGCGGCGAGGAGTGCCCCACGCCGCGCGGACGGGCAAAGGGAGTGGGGAAGGGCTCCCCGCGCAGGCCGGAGGCAAGGTGCGGGATCGCGTTGCAGAGCAAGGCGCCGGCGAGGAAAAGCACGAGATACCCCATCGGCGGTGATCCTCACCGATATGAGAGCATCTGGCAATCCGGCTTGGGTGGCTTTCAATTCCCCTCCCTGCAAGGGAGGGGTTAGGGGTGGGTTAGAAAAGGCCGGGCTCGATGCCCGGCGTTTTCTTTGTCTCCGCCGGTTAGCTGAGCTCGCTGCGCTCGCCACCCACCCCCCAGCCCCTCCCTTGCAGGGAGGGGAGAAAAGAGCGCGATGTCTCAGTTTTTGCGCCCTCAGCGCTTGGTGGTATCCCGCATCCGGAACACCTGCCCGCCGCGCGCCTTGGCCCAGCCCGGCACCACCGGCGAGCCGTCGGCGGTGCCGCTGAAATCGACCACGCAGATATTGCCGAAGCGGCGATGCGTGCCGCAGCCGACGCCGGCGAAGCGGAAGTCCGCCTGGAACAGCAGCGCCCGGTGCCCGCGCGAGCGCACCCCGTCGTCGACGATCAGGCTGCGCACCACCGCGCCGGCGTCGCCGTTGCCGTACCAGATGCCTTCGCCGACATAGATGTCGCCGCCGCGCCGCTTCACTCGGTCGCCCGGGCTCATCCCGTTGCGCGAGACATGGCCGCTCGCGCCGCTCATCCCCTGGTCGTCGGCATGGTCCTGCGCGGCGAGCACCAGCAGGTCGCCGCGGCTGAGCGGGGGCAGGGGCTCCTGGCGCTCGAGGAAGTCGATCGCCTCGTCCACCGCGTCGAGCCCTTCATTGGTGATCACGCCATTGGGATCGCCGGGCAGGAACAGCACGCGGCCGTCGAAATAGCGGCGATAGTCGCGCAGCGTCTCGGCATAGTCCTGCGGATGCTGGCGGGCATAGTTGATCTCGGTGAGCACGTCGCGCTCGAGCCGCGAGACGGTGGTGGCGCGCTCGCCCGCCTGGGCGGTGGCGCCGGCGAAGAACATGGCGCACGCGCCCAGCGCGGCGGTCAGTCGGCCCTTGGCAGTCACGTAGAGCTCCCCCCGGAGCCGGTCCGGGCCCCGCGCCCGTCCGTTGTGTCACCGGTAGCGCATTCCGCTTAACCGGCTGAGAAGGCAAGCGGATATTCGGGAGTTAACCTTAGGGGGCGGCGGTTGATCTGGCAGTTCCCCGGCGAAAGCCGGGGCCCAGGGTTTCTCTGCGGTGCCGCTTGTTACTCCGCGGTCAGGGCTGGCCGTCCGGCTTGCGGCCCAGGTCGGCGACGCACATCATCCGGTAGCCATTGTGCGGGCCGCAGGCGACGCCGGCATAGCGCATCTCGGCGGCGTAGAGCGTTTTGCGGTGCCCGCGCCCCGGCACGGCGTCATCGACGATCAGCTGGCGGACCACTTCGCGGGCGCTCGGCGGGCCATAGGTGATGACTTCCGCCACATAGGGGCCGCCGCCGCGTTTCTGCACCCGGTCGCGCGGATCGGCGCCGTCGGCGGAATAATGGCCGGTGCCGCCGCGCGGTCCCTGTTCGCGGACATGGTCGCGCGCGGCGCGGGCGAGCAGCGGGGCATGTGCGATCGGCTCCAGCGGCGTCTGGCGCTCGAGGAAGCGGATCGCCTCGTCCACGGCGCGTACGCCTTCCTCGGTGCGCAGCCCGTCGGGGTTGCCGGGATACCAGACGATCTTGCCCTTGAAGTACTTCCGATATTCGCGGAGCCGCTCGGCATAGTCGCGGGGGCGGGTGCGCGCGAAGTTGATCTCGGCGAGCACCGCGGCCTCCAGTCCGGCCTGGAGCGGCGCGGGCGCGGGCGTAGCGAGCGTCAGAGCGAGGGGCAGGAACGGCAGCATCGCCCGCCTATAGAGCAGGGCGGGATGAATGGTCTCCGAACAAAAGATTAACGCGCGCTGCAACCTTGCTCGACTGGGCTCGTTTCATACCCCGAGCGACAACAAAGGTTCGGGTTGCGATGAACAAGGTTCTGCCAGTGGTATTGGCCCTCATCCCGCTCGCGGCGGTGATCGGCGCCTGTGTATCCTGCCCCTGACCGGGCCGGTTTTCCTCCCCGATGCTGGCGGGGAGCCGCGATTTACTTGGTTTCGGCCGCGAATAGCCTGAAGTTTCGAATCCCTCCCCCAATTCCCCCGGAGGGTCGCACAAGAAAAGGGCCGCCCCGGCATACCGGAACGGCCCTTTCACTTTGTACCGTTGCGAAGGGCTCAGCCCTCGGCGGTCTCGCCTTCGTCGGCGGCCGGAGCTTCCTCGCGGGCCTCGGCGGTCGCGCCCGGCTCGGCGTTGGGATCATAATCCTCGACGAAGCCCGTGGTGTCACGGCCTTCCTCGAACATCTGAGCCATCACGTCGACGCCCTGCGCCTGCATGTCGGCCTCTTCCGGCGAACGTGCAACGTTGACCTTGACGGTCACAGACACTTCCGGGTGCAGCTGCACGCGCACTTCGTACACACCGATCGCCTTGATCGGCTTGTCGAGGACGACCTGCGACTTGGTGATCTTGTGGCCGTCGGCGACAAGCGCTTCGACCAGGTCACGCACAGCAACCGAACCATAAAGCTGGCCGGTGTTCGAAGCCTGACGGATCAGGGTGACGGACACGTCGTTGAACGTGCCGGCTTCCTTCTCGGCGTCGGTGCGGCGAGCGGCGTTGTCGGCCTCGATGCGCGCGCGGTTGGCCTCGAAGACCTTGCGGTTGGCGGCGTTCGAGCGGAGCGCCTTCTTGTTCGGGAGCAGGTAGTTGCGGGCGAACCCGTCCTTGACCTTCACCACGTCGCCGATGGCGCCGAGCTTCTCGACGCGCTCAAGCAGAATGACTTCCATGGGTCGAGCCTCCCTTACTTAACGATGTAGGGCAGCAGGCCCAGGTGACGGGCGCGCTTGATGGCCTGGGCCAGCTCGCGCTGCTTCTTGGCGCTCACCGAGGTGATGCGCGACGGGACGATCTTGCCGCGCTCAGAGACAAAGCCCTGCAGCAGACGGACGTCCTTGTAATCGATCCGGGGAGCGTCCTTCGCGGAGAAGGGGCAGCTCTTGCGGCGGCGGAAAAACGGGCGTGCCATGGTCTATATCTCCTTATTCGCCGCCGAAACCGGTGTTGCCGCCGGCTTCGTCGCGATCGCGACGGCCACGGCCACGCTCGCGGTCACCCTTGCGCATCATCACGCTCGGACCCTGCTCCAGCTCATCGACCTTGACGGTCATGTAGCGGATCACGTCTTCGTTGATCTGCGTCTGGCGCTCGAGCTCGGCGACGACACCCGCCGGGGCGTCGATTTCGAGCATCACGTAGTGCGCCTTGCGGTTCTTCGCGATACGATAGGCAAGCGAACGAAGACCCCAGGTCTCGGTCTTCACGACCTTGCCGTTGTTGTCCTCGATGATCTTGGTGGCGGCTTCCGCCAGAGCGTCCACCTGCGCCTGTGCCAGATCCTGGCGCGCAAGGAACACGTGCTCGTAAAGAGCCATGCGTCTTTCTCACTGTTGGCCGATCGCTGACGCCACCCCGTGTGACGCCCCTCCGGCTGTCGTCTCAATTCAATGGTCGCGCGAGCGGGAATCGCGTCCCCACTCGAACGAAGGCGGGCCCTTAGCTCAGGGCGGGGCTGCTGGCAAGCCTAGTAGCGATCCCCATTCCCACGTGGCCGCGGCGCGGGGCGCGTGTCGCTGGGCACGATCGGGGCCGGGCTTCGCGAAAGCCAGCCGCCGTCATCGTCGAGCCTCGGCTTGGGAAAATCCGCCGGCGGGTGGATCGGGCCGCAGGGATCATCGTCCCATTGGAGGCAGCGCAGCCGCTCATTGTAGATCACGCCGCGGATATTCCCGGTGCTGCCGTCAGGCCGGCTATAGCTGCTGTCGAGATACCATTCGCGGTTCTTCTTGCGCTTGCCTGACTGCACGGGCTCCGAAACCCGTCCCATGTCGATGCCGCGAAAGTGGCGCGAATAGCTGTCGAGTTCGATCGCGGCGCGAAAACGGCCTTCCGCGCCGCCCGGGCCGTCCAGCTTCTGGGTCAGCCAGTTGATCCGCCGGTCGCGGCGGGCCTCTTCCTCGCCCAGCCGGGTGATCCAGCCGGTGTCGCGCACGAACATGCCGACGGTGGAAAAGGTCACCTCCGACTGTTTGGGGATGCCGCGCACCGAGACGATCTGGCCCTGGAATCCCTTGCTGCCGCAGGTCGTCGCCTGCCACATCGTGCCGTCCGCCTCGTAGAGCTCGCAGCCCACCGGGGTGCGCCGGCCGATCAGCGTGCCTTCGCGCAGTCCATTGGGGCCTTCGAACCCGCCGACCGAATAGTAGAAGCCGGTGATATGCTCGCCATCGAAGCTGAGCACCACCTTCACGCCACCGCCGACGACCTGCTGGTAGCAGCGCTGGTCGGGATAGGGGCAGGGGGTCTGCTCGCGCCGGCGCAGATCTGCGGTGACCGAGGTCTTGCCGGTATAGTTGCCGAAATAGGCGACCTGGCCTTCGAAATCCGGAGCGAGGGCGGGATCGTCGCGGTCCCGTGGCGTCGGCTGGGCCTGTGCGGCGAACGGCATGAGCATGGCCACGGAAAGGGCCGTAAGGGTTGCCCGGAACATCCTGCACTCCTCCCAGTCGAACGCGTTAACCATAACACTAACGCTAGCGAAACGAGGAGTCGGATTCGTGTTGCAGATGTAAAACGGCAGGGCATGGCCCTGCCGTTTCATGAACGCTTTCGGCGTTTTGCTTAGCGGATCGCGCCCGCGATCACCGCGGCGATGATGCCCGAGGTGATTCCGACCAGCACCGCGTCGTTGCCCGACTGGACATAGCGATAGCCGCGCGGCGGGGCCTTCAGGCCGCGATACTTGCGATAGTCGATCTGGCGGTAGTTGCGCGCCTGACGGCTGTCGAAGCGCTCGCCCTTGCGCCAGTTGCTGCGATAGGCCTGCTTGGTGACGACCACCTTCTTCTTGGTGACCACCTGGTGCGCCGGCGGGCGGCCATGCTGCTGCGGGGCAGCGGCGAGCACCGGCGTGGCGACCATCGACATGGCGACGACGGCGAGAATGAACTTCTTCATGATTGCGCTCCTCTTTAGTTCTTCTGGCGCCGGGTTGTTTCGGCGTTGAGGGCAATCTGGGGATGGCGTGTCGCAGACGTTTGTCTCCGGCATTGCGAAATGGTCGCAATGTTTCGCAATCCTGTCCGGTCCGTTCAGCTTGGCGCTTGCCTCGCGGATGGTGCAGGCCTAACGCGCGGCCCCAATCGCACGCAGCCGCTGACAGGAGAGACACATGCGCGCCTTCATCTTCCCCGGCCAGGGCAGCCAGGCCGTCGGCATGGGCAAGGCCCTTGCCGAAGCAAGCGCCACCGCCCGCGAAGTCTTCCAGGAAGTCGATGACGCGCTGGGCCAGAATCTCTTCAAGTTGATGAGCGAAGGCCCCGAGGACGAACTGACTCTCACCGCCAATGCCCAGCCGGCGATCATGGCCAATGCCATCGCGGTGCTGCGCGTGCTCGAGAAGGAAGGCGGCATTCGTCTGGCCGACAAGGCCGATTTCGTCGCCGGCCACAGCCTCGGCGAATATACCGCGCTCTGCGCCGCCGGTGCCTTCGATCTCGCCACCACGGCGAAGCTGCTGCGCATCCGCGGCGACGCGATGCAGGCGGCGGTGCCCGTTGGTGTCGGCGCGATGGCCGCGATTCTCGGCGCAGACCGCGAGAAGGCCCAGGCGATCGCCGACGCCGCGGCCGAGAGCCAGGTCTGCACCGTCGCCAACGACAATGATCCGTCGCAGGTGGTGATCTCGGGCCACCGCGAGGCGATCGAGCGGGCGCTGCCGATCGCCAAGGAAATGGGCGCCAAGCGCGCGCTGCTCCTGCCGGTCTCCGCGCCCTTCCACTGCCCGCTGATGCAGCCTGCTGCCGATGCGATGGCCGAAGCGCTCGCCGCCGTGACGCTCCAGGCGCCGCTGGTGCCGGTCTATGCCAATGTCACCGCTGCCCCGGCCGCCGACCCCGACGCGATCCGCGCGCTGCTCGTCGAGCAGGTCACCGGCATGGTCCGTTGGCGCGAATCGGTGCTGGCGATGTTCGCGGCGGGCGTGACCGACTATGTCGAGTTCGGCGGCAAGGTGCTGGGCGGCATGGTCAAGCGCATCACGCCGGATGCAACCCCGGTCAGCGTGGTGACGATGGACGACATCGAAGCGCTGGCGAAGAGCCTGTAATTTTGGCCGTCATCCCGGCTTTCGACGGGACGGCGGAGTAGGAGAATCAAATGTTCGACCTCACTGGCATGACCGCACTCGTCACTGGCGCTTCGGGCGGTATCGGCTCGGCGATCGCCAAGGCGCTGGCCGCGCAGGGTGCGCGGCTCGCCGTGTCCGGCAGCAATGTCGAGAAGCTCGAGGCGTTCCGCGCCGAGCTCGGCGGCGACCATGTCGCGCTGCCCTGCAACCTGTCCGACGCGGCGCAGGTCGATGCGTTGGTGCCCCAGGCGGTGGAAGCGCTCGGCAAGCTCGATATCCTCGTCAACAACGCCGGCGTCACCCGCGACAACCTCACCATGCGGATGAAGGACGAGGAGTGGGATCAGGTGATCTCGGTCAACCTCGAGGCCGCCTTCCGCCTGATCCGCGCCGCCGCCAAGCCGATGATGAAGGCCCGATTCGGCCGGGTGATCTCGATCACCTCCGTCGTTGGCGCGACCGGCAACCCGGGCCAGGCCAACTATGCCGCCTCCAAGGCCGGCCTGGTCGGCATGTCCAAGGCGGTCGCCCAGGAGCTCGCCAGCCGCAACATCACGGTGAATTGCGTCGCCCCGGGCTTCATCCGCTCGGCGATGACCGACGTGCTGCCCGAAGCGCAGAAGACCGCGCTGCTCACCCGCATTCCGGCGGGCGATCTCGGTACCGGCGAGGATATCGGCGCTGCCGTCGTCTATCTCGCAAGCAAGGAAGCCGGCTATGTCACCGGTCAGACCTTGCATGTGAACGGCGGCATGGCGATGCTGTAAACCGTGTCCGGGGGCTGGAGTTTGAATTCTATGCGTATTTTCGGATTCGCGGCCCTTGCGGCCATAGCCTTCGCGGCCCCGGCACATGCCGCCGACCTCGCCACCATCGATTGCGTGATCGGCAAGCTGAAGCCCGCGCTCCAGGCGCAGATCTCCGGCGATGTCACGCGCAACATGGGGGAGGGCGTCGCCGTGCGCCCTACCTATGATGCAGCGGTGGGCAGCGGCATTTCTATCGCCGCGAAGGAATGCGCGGACGCGAACAAATGGTCCGATGCGGCGCTGGAAGCCGCCCGGGTCTACACGCTCGCCAAGCTCGGCCTGCCGATCGCGGAAACCTTCGTTTCGGCGCAGGGTTTCAACGTCGGCGAGCTGGAATCGCAGTTCGACGCGCTGCCCGAAGACGCCCGCAACCGCCCGCTTACCAACCAGGAAATGCAGCAGCTGGTGATCGCCTCGGTCACCGACGAAGCGAAGCAGACGCGCGCCAACGCCGCGCTTCTCAACAAATATTTCCTGTTTCTCAGCACCGTGCGCTACTCGGTCTGGCAGTTTTCCGAAGCCTGACGTCGAAGCCGGTGCGCGCACCCTCTTGCAACGGCACCATGTGCGATCTAGGTGCGTTCCAACGATATTGAGCCCCTAGCTACAAAGGAAAACAGGGACCATGGCCACTCAGGAAGAGATCACCACCCGCGTGACTGCGCTCGTCGTCGATCACCTCGGTGTCGACGCAGGCGACGTTTCGCCGACGGCGAGCTTCATTGATGACCTAGGCGCCGACAGCCTCGACATCGTCGAGCTGGTGATGGCGTTCGAAGAGGAATTCGGTGTCGAGATCCCCGACGACGCGGCTGAGAAGATCAGCACCGTCGGCGACGCGGTCTCCTACATCTCCGAGCACCAGGCGGGCTGATCGCCCTCCAGGCGATCGTGCCCTTATGGGCCGAGCTTGAGAATCCAGCGGCTCCCCGTCCCGGGCTCGAAAAGAGTTGGGCGGGGAGCCGTTTTGTTTTGGCGGTGAAAACAGGCATTTAAGCCGCTTTCATGCGCGATATTATGAAGTTTGACGGAGAAATCGGATGCGCCGTGTAGTCGTCACCGGCCTTGGCCTCGTCACCCCGCTGGGCGCGGACGTCGAGACTGCCTGGAAGAATATCATCGCCGCCAAGTCCGGCGCGGGCACGATCACGCGCTTCGACGCGACCGATTTCCAGAGCAACTATGCCTGCGAAGTGAAGGGTCCGGACCATGAATATGGCTTCGATCCCGGCAAGCGCGTCGATCACAAGATCCAGCGTCAGGTCGATCCCTTCATCATCTACGGCATCGATGCCGCCGGCCAGGCGATCGAGGATGCCGGCCTGCTCGATATGGACGAGGCGACCCGATTCCGCGCCGGCTGCTCGATCGGCTCGGGCATCGGCGGCCTGCCGGGCATCGAGAGCGAATCGCTCGTGCTCGCCGAAAAGGGCCCGAAGCGCGTCTCGCCGCACTTCGTCCATGGCCGCCTGATCAACCTGATCTCGGGCCAGGTCAGCATCAAGTACGGCCTGATGGGCCCGAACCACGCCGTGGTCACCGCCTGCTCGACCGGCGCCCACTCGATCGGCGACGCCGCGCGCATGATCGCGATGGACGATGCCGACATCATGCTCGCCGGCGGCGCCGAGAGCACGGTCTGCCCGATCGGCATCGCCGGCTTCGGCCAGGCCCGCGCGCTTTCCACGGGCTTCCGTGACGACCCCACCAAGGCCAGCCGCCCCTGGGACCAGGGCCGCGACGGCTTCGTCATGGGCGAAGGCGCCGGCGTGGTCGTGCTCGAGGAATATGAGCACGCCAAGGCGCGCGGCGCGAAGATCTATTGCGAAGTGGTCGGCTATGGCCTGTCGGGCGATGCCTATCACGTCACCGCGCCGCATCCGGAAGGCTCGGGCGCGTTCCGCTCGATGCAGATGGCGGTGAAGAAGTCGGGCCTGGCGCTGTCGGACATCGATTACATCAACGCCCATGGCACCTCGACGCCGCTCGGCGACGAGCTCGAGCTCGGTGCGGTCCGCCGCCTGTTCGGTGACGCGATCGGCGGCCTGTCGATGAGCTCGACCAAGTCGGCGATCGGCCACCTGCTCGGCGGTGCCGGCGCGGTGGAGAGCATCTTCTGCATCCTGGCGCTGCGCGACCAGATCGTGCCGCCGACGCTCAACCTCGACAATCCGAGCGAGAATTGCGCGGGCGTCGATCTCGTCCCGCACGTCGCCAAGGAACGCAAGGTGAAGGCCGTGCTGAACAACTCGTTCGGCTTTGGCGGCACCAATGCCAGCCTGGTGATGAAGGCTGTCTGAAGACACGCCTGCGCCGGCAGCTGCCGCACAGCCCGTCCGGAAGCCGCGCAAGCGGCGTCTGGGCGGCTGCGCGCTGCTGGTCGCAATCCTGGTGCTGGTCGCGCTCGGCATGGCCGTGCTCCAGCTCTGGGGCGGGGCGGGGCCTTCGAAGCAGAATGTCTCGGTCCTGATTCCCGAAGGCTCCAGCCTGTCGCGCGCGGCGACCGAGCTGGAAAAGGCCGGGGCGATCGGCTCGGCCCGCCAGTTCCTGATCCTTGCCAAGGTGCTGGGCAGCAGCGATCCGATCAAGGCGGGCGAATATCGCGTGCCGGCGCATCTCAGCCAGTCCGACATCCTCAAGATGATGCAGGGCGGCAAGACGCTCCAGCGCTTCGTGACGATCCCCGAGGGCACGCCCTCGATCCTGGTCTATGAGGCGCTGATGAAGGCGCCGCAGCTCAGCGGTGAGATCCAGGTGCCGGCCGAAGGCTCGGTGCTGCCGGACAGCTATGCCTATAATCGCGGCGACACCCGCCAGTCGGTGCTCGATCGTATGCAGAAGGCGATGGCGACCTATCTCGCCAGGGCTTGGGAGGCCCGCAAGCCGGGCATCGCGGTCAACACCCCCGAAGAGGCGATCAACCTGGCCGCGATCGTCGAGAAGGAAACCGGCAAGCCCGAGGAGCGCAAGACGGTTGCCGCGGTCTATTCGAACCGCCTGCGTCAGAACATGATGCTCCAGGCGGACCCGACCTTCATCTACCCGATCACCCGGGGCAAGCCGCTCGGTCGTCGTCCTTTGCTCTCCGAAGTGCACGCGAAGAACGACTACAACACCTATGAGAAGACCGGCCTGCCGATCGGTCCGATCACCAATCCGGGCCGCGCCAGCATCGACGCGGTGCTCGATCCGGCGACCTCCTCGGCGCTCTATTTCGTTGCCGACGGCACCGGTGGCCATGTGTTCGCCGACACGCTCGAGCAGCACAACGCCAACGTCCAGAAGTGGTACGCCATCCGCCGCGCACGCGGCGAGATGTGATCGCCTTTCCCTCTCCCGCAGGCGGGAGAGGGTTGGGGAACCCTGCTTGCCTCCCCCGCAACCCCATGCGAACCTTGTTTCGCAATCGCCACGAAACCGGGGAAATCACCGCATGCGCCGCCTTGTCCTGACTAGCCTTTTGCTCGCCACTGCCGCGCCCGCCTGGGCGCAGGACAAGGCCGAGCAGCCGGCGGCAAAGGGGCAGGGCTATCGCGAGCAGATGAAGGCCGAGGCCGAGGCGGCATGGGCGCGTCCGCCGGTCGAGGAAGCCAGCGCGGTCAGCCACGGTGCGGTCACGGTCGGCGGCCAGAACATCGCCTATACCGCCACCGCCGGTACGCTCACCATCCGCGATGACGAGGGCAAGCCGACCGCCTCCTATTTCTACACCGCCTATACCCGCGACGAGGCGAAGGGGCCGCGCCCGGTCACCTATTTCTACAATGGCGGTCCCGGCTCGCCGACGATCTGGCTGCACATGGGCAGTTTCGCGCCGGTCCGCGTGACCACCGCCAATCCCGAATATATCCGCCCGGCGCCCTATGGCTTCGGCCCCAATCCCGATTCGCTGATCGACAAGACCGACATGGTGTTCATCGATGCGATCGGGGCCGGCTGGTCGCGGCCGCTCGGCGACAAGACCGGCAAGGATTTCTGGGGAGTCGACCAGGACGCCGACGGCTTTGCCCGCGCGATCCTGCGTTACACCAGCAAGTTTAACCGCTGGGCCTCGCCCAAATTCCTGTTCGGCGAAAGCTATGGCACGCTGCGCAACCCGGTGGTCGCGGCGAAGCTGGAGTCGGCGGGCCTCAGCCTCAACGGCATCGTCCAGTTCTCGACGATCATGAACTATGGCGTGCGCCAGCCGGGCTATGACCAGAATTTCCTGACGCTGTTCCCGACGATGGCGGCGACGGCCTGGTATCATAACCGTCTGCAGAACCGCTCGGCCGATCTGCGTGCCTTCCTCGACGAGGTCCGTGCCTTCACCAGCGGCGCCTATGCCGCCGCGCTGGCCAAGGGATCGACGATCTCGCCCGAGGAAAAGGCCGCCGTCGCAGCGAAGATGGCCGCTTATACCGGCATCAGCGAGGCCTATATCCTGCGCGCCGACCTGCGCCTCACGCTGCCGCGCTTCCAGACCGAGCTGCTGCGCGATCGCCGTGTCGCCGTGGGCCGGCTCGATTCGCGCTATCTGCTGAACGTCACCGACGCCAATGCCGACAGTCCCGAGGATGATCCCTCGTCGACTGCGGTCTCGGGCGCCTTTGTCGCGACCTTCCAGGACTATGCGGCCCGCGTGCTCGGCTACAAGACCGACATGCCCTATCGCATGAGCGCGCGGGGCCCCGGATTCGAATGGGACTGGAAGCACCGCGCGCCGGGGGACGGCACCCATCTCGCACCGGACAGCGCCGTTGATCTCGCCTATACGATGCGCACCAATCCGTACCTCAAGGTGCTGTTTATCAACGGCTATTATGATTTCGCCACGCCCTTTTACGGCGCCGAATTCGATGTCAGCCACATGCTGCTCGACCAGCAGCTCCAGAAGAACATTCGGTTCACTTATTATGATGCTGGGCACATGGTGTATCTGAACCCGGAAACGCTGCCGCAGATGCACCGCGATCTCTCGACCTGGTATGACGATGCCCTGCGCGCTGGCGCCTCGAGCAGCCCGCCCGCGCGTCCGGAGGCGAAGGCGGGTAAGAACTGACGCTGGAGCCTGATCCGGGGCTCAGGCGAACCCTTCGCCAGGTCCCAGGCCCATCTTGCCGTGATGGTGGATGGCGATGCCGTTGAGGAAGCTGTTCGCGATCATCCGCGCGCGCTCATGGACATGCTCGGCGGCATCGCCGCCGCCGATCTCGGCCAGCGTCGCGCCGAACAGGTCGAGCCAGCGCGCGAACATCGGCTTGTCGAGCCCGGGGATGGCCAGGTGCAGCGGCATCGGCCGCCCCAGATACTCGCCGCTGCTGAACAGGATCGAGCGCCAGAAACGCTTCATCTGGGCGAGATGCGGCGCCCAGTCCGTGATCCGCTCGCCAAAGACCGGCCCCAGCACCGGATCGGCCTGGATGCGTGCGTAGAAGCGCTCGACCAGCTCGGAGACGAACGCATCGTCGATCCCCATTTCCGCCGCCGCGCGCCGCTTCTCGTCTCGCATTTGGATGGCATGGGGGGAGGGCGTGCCGGTCTTTTCCATGGCGGCTATCTGGGGATGCCGACGCGAAACGGAAATGGGACATTCCGTCCCAGACACGCAGTCAGAGCTACGATATCGTCATCCCGGCGAAAGCCGGGATCTCAGGCGATGGAGGGGAGTGGTGGCCGGCTGGACCTATATCATGGCCAACAAGTCGCGCGGGGTTCTCTACATCGGAGTCGCGGCGTCGCTTGCGCAACGCATCCAGCAACACCGCGAAGGTAGAGGCTCCAAATTCTGTGCCAGATACAACCTGACGCTACTCGTCCTCGCAGAGCACCACGACACAATCGACGACGCGATCCGCCGCGAGAAGATGCTCAAGGAATGGAAGCGCGAATGGAAGATCGATTTGATCGAGCGCTCCAATCCCGAATGGCGCGATCTGTTCGACGACATTCGGGAATAGAGCCGCCTGAGATCCCGGCTTTCGCCGGGATGACGGTTGTTTACCGCCCCAGCGAAGCCGCTTCGCGTGCCAGCGTCTCGACCTGCTCGTAGCTCGCGCCCTTGGGCGTGACCCAGGAGCCGCCGACGCACAGGATCGGGTCGAAGCCCAGCCATTCCGGCGCGGTCGCCGCCGTGATGCCGCCGGTCGGGCAGAACTTGCACTGGTAGAAGGGCGCGGCGAGCGCCTTCAGGGCCTTCAGGCCACCCGAGGTCTCGGCCGGGAAGAACTTGAAATGGGTGAGGCCGAGGTCGAGCCCGCGCATGATGTCACCGGCATTGGCGACGCCAGGCAGGTACGGCACGCCGCTGCGGGTGATCGCGTCGCCCAGGCGATCGGTCAGGCCCGGCGAGACGATGAATTCGGCATCGGCCTTCATCACCTGCTCGAACTGGTCGGTGTTTACCACCGTGCCGGCGCCGACGATCGCGCCCTCGACCTTCTTCATCTCGGCGATGGCTTCCAGTGCCGCTTCGGTGCGCAAGGTCACCTCGAGCACGCGCAGGCCGCCCTTCACCAGCGCTTCCGCCAGCGGCCTTGCCGTGGCGGCGTCTTCGATCACGAGCACCGGGATCACCGGCGCGGTCTTCATGATGGCTTCGATATTCAAAGGGCATGCTCCTGCGCGAATGCCGCGGCGGCGCCGTAGAGGCCCGGCTGCGGGTGCGTGATGAGCTTCACCGGAATGGAAGACATCAGCCCCTGGAACCGGCCCTTGGCGATGAACCGCTGGCCGAAGCCCGACTGCAACAGATGGTCCTTGAGTCGCAACCCCAGACCGCCGGCAATCACCACGCCCTTGGGGCCGTGGCTCAGCGCAAGGTCGCCCGCGACGGCGCCCAGGCTCAGGCAGAAGCGGTCGAGCGCGGCCACCGCCAGCTCGTCCTTGCCTTCGAGCGCGAGGCCCCAGATCGCCTTGTCGTCGAGCCGGTTTACCGGCTTGCCTTCCAGCTCGGCCAGCGTCTCGTAGAGTGAGACGATCGCCGGACCGGCTACCACGCGCTCCTTGGAGACGCGGTTGTAGATCTTGCGCAGCCGCTTCACGAGCGCGTCCTCGATCGGGTCGAGCGGCGCGAAGTCGCTATGCCCGCCCTCGGTGGCGATCACGTCATAGCCGGCGCGGTGACGGAACACCTGCGCGACGCCCAGGCCGGTGCCCGGGCCGCACACGGTGATCGAGCCCTTGTCGGGCAGCGACTGGTCGGGCCCGCACAGGTGCAGGAAATGCTCGTCGCCCATCTGCGCGACGGCGTGGCCGATCGCCTCGAAGTCGTTGACCACCGTCCAGGTGTCGGCGCCCAGCCGGTCGGGGATCAGCGCGGGGCGGATGATCCAGGGATTGTTGGTGAGCTTGATGATCTCGCCGCCCACCGGGGAGGCCACTGCCAGCGCCGCCGCCTTGGGCAGCGGCCGGCCGAGTTCCTCGCCATAGGCCTGCCAGGCGAGCTGCAGGCTGGGGTGCTCGGCGACCTTCTGCGTGACCGGCTCGCTGATCGAGACGACGCGGCCCTCCGCTACTTCGGCAACGGCAAAGCGGGCATGCGTGCCCCCGATATCGACCGCGACGACTTCCATTCGGGCTCCTGATCCTCTCATCCGCCTGGGTCTGTCAACGTTGCCATACCCGGCCGGGCCCTTCTTCCCGCGTGCGACGCAGAAGTAAAGGATAACCGTCACCCCGGCCGTGGCCGGGGTGCGGTCCGGGTCTTACAGTCCCGCTTCCGCCAGCATCGCCGACGCGCCCTTTTCGGCTTCGTCGCAGTGGTGGCGCAGCATCGCGAACAGCTCGCGGCCGGTGCCGATCGCCGGCGGCGGCGCGGCGACATGCTCGCGCGCTTCCCATTCCGCCGCGTCGACCAGCGCGCTCAGCTCGCCGCTCTCGGCGCACAGCCGCACCACGTCGCCGTCGCGCAGCTTGGCGATCGGGCCGCCGCCCAGCGCCTCGGGGCTGAGGTGGATCGCGCACGGCACCTTGCCGCTCGCGCCCGACATGCGTCCGTCGGTGACCAGCGCGACCTTGAAGCCGCGGTTCTGCAGTACGCCCAGCGGCGGCGTCAGCTTGTGCAGCTCGGGCATGCCGTTCGCCTTGGGGCCCTGGAAGCGGACCACGACGATCACGTCGCGCTCCAGCTCGCCGGCCTTGAACGCTTCCTGCACCTCAAGCTGGTCGGCGAAGACCCGGCACGGCGCCTCGATCGTCCAGCGCTCGCGCTCGACCGCCGAGACCTTGATGCACGCCCGGCCCAGATTGCCCTTGAGGATGCGGAAGCCGCCCTCGCTCGAGAAGGGATCGGACGCGGTGCGCACGATCGTGTCGTCGCCGCTCTTCTCGCCATGCTCGGTCCACACCAGCGTGTCGCCGGCCATCTCGGGCTTGCGGCCATAGTCCGCCATGCCGCCCTTGCCGACGGTCAGCGTGTCGCCATGCATCAGCCCGGCGCCGAGCAGCTCGCGGATCACGAAGCTCGGCCCGCCGGCATCCTCGAAGCCGTTCACATCGGCCGAGCCGTTCGGATAGACCCGCGTCAGCAGCGGCACGATCCGCGAGAGCCGGTCGAAATCGTCCCAGTCGATCGTGATCCCCGCCGCCCGCGCGAACGCCGGCACATGGATCAGGTGGTTGGTCGAGCCGCCGGTCGCCAGCAGCACGATCGCCGCGTTCACGATCGCCTTTTCATCCACCACATGCCCGATCGGGCGGTAATCATCGCCGTTCCAGCCGATCTCGGTCAGGCGGTGCACCGCGGCGCGGGTCAGCTCCTGGCGCAGCTTGGTGCCCGGATTGGCGAAAGCGGCGCCCGGCATGTGCAGGCCCATCGCCTCCATCATCATCTGGTTCGAATTGGCGGTGCCGTAGAAGGTGCAGGTGCCCTTGGAATGGTATGCCGCGATCTCGGCGTCGAGCAGCTCGTCGCGGCTCACCTTGCCCTCCGCATAGAGCTCGCGGATCTTGGCCTTTTCCTTGTTGGCCAGGCCCGACTTCATCGGCCCGCCCGGGATCAGCACCATCGGCAGGTGGCCGAAGCGCAGCGCGCCCATCAGCAGCCCCGGCACGATCTTGTCGCAGATGCCGAGCAGCGCCGCGCCCTCGAAGGTGCGGTGGGAGAGGGCGACCGCGGTGCTCAGCGCGATCGTGTCGCGGCTGAACAGCGACAGCTCCATGCCCTGGTACCCCTGCGTCACGCCGTCGCACATCGCCGGCACGCCGCCCGCCACCTGCGCGGTGGCACCGGCCTCATGCGCCCAGATCTTCATCTGCTCGGGATAGCGATAATAGACCGCATGCGCCGAGAGCAGGTCGTTATAGGCGCTGACGATGCCGATGTTCATCGAGCGCCCGGCCTTCATCTGCTCGCGCTGCTCGTCGGTGCCGGCATAGGCATGGGCGAGGTTGGCGCAGCCGAGCTTCGGCCGGTCGTTCCCCGATTCGCGCTCGGCATCGAGCAGCGCGAGATAGGCGCGGCGCCTGGCCTTGGAGCGCTCGATCACCCGGTCGGTGACGGCGGCGATTTCGGGGTGCAGGGTCATATACTCATTCCATTTACACTACCGTTCCCCGGCGAAAGCCGGGGCCCAGGGTTTCTCGGCTGCGTCGCTTGTGACCCTGGCCCCCGGCATTCACCGGGGATCAGGCAAGCCTCAGTTCGCCCAGTGAATATCCACCGGCAGCTCGACATCGGCGAGCACGCGACCGACCGGGTAGCTCGACGAGGCACCCTGTTCGATCGCGGTCTCGAGCACGCCCTTCTTCGCCTCGCCGGTGAACGCGATCATCAGCGCGCGGGCCGAGACGATCGCGGCGCGGCTCAGCGTCACGCGGGCAACCGGCGCCTCGGGCGGCAGCGGATCGGGCATCACGCCCAGCGCGCGGCGCTCCTTGGGGCCGTTCAGCGCTTCGTCGTAATCGGGGCCCGGGAAGATCGAGGCGCAGTGCCCGTCGCCGCCCACGCCGAGCAGGCACAGGTCGAGCGGCCAGTGCACGTCCTGGAGCAGCGCGTCGGCCGAGCGGCCCGCCGCCTTGTAGTCGGGTGCCTTGTCCGAGACGAGCGGGAGCACGCGGGCGCCCTTGGGGATGAAGATCTTGCCGATCGCGGTGACGTTCGACAGCGGATCGCCCAGCGGCACGATGCGATCGTCGCCCGGGATGATCGTCACGCGCTTCCAGTCGATCTTGGCCTTGGCGAGCTTCTCGTAGATCGGCAGCGGGGTCTTGCCCCCGGCCAGCGCGATCACCGCCGCGCCGCGCGCATCGATCGCGCTCTCGATGATGAAGCCGATATCGCCGGCGACGGCATCGGCCATCTCGTCGGCGCTCTCATAGTCCCACCATTCGATTTCGGTCGTCATGTTCGTTCCTTGCGTTTCAGGTGGGTATTCCTGGCCCAAAAATCACTGTCATGCTGAACTTGTTTCAGCACCCAAGGCTCCACTCGGGAAACCGTCGCCGGTGGCGCGCTGGACCCTGAAACGAGTTCAGGGTGACGGTCCTCTAAAATCCTACTCGTTCCACGTCACCCCGTCGCGCTCGGTCAGCGCGATCGCGGCGCTCGGGCCCCAGCTGCCCGAGGCATAGGGCTTGGGCTTCACATTGCCGGTCTTCCAGCCTTCGCGGATCGCATCGATCCACGCCCATTGCGCCTCCACCTCGTCGCGGCGGACGAACAGCGTGGGGTCGCCCTCGATCAGGTCGAGGAACAGCCGCTCATAGGCGATGCGGCGGCGGCTGCCCGCGAACTCATGCTCGAGGCTGAGGTTCAGCGGCACTTCCTTCAGGTGGATGCCGTCGCGGTCGAGGCCCGGCTCCTTCGCCATCACCAGCAGCTGGATATATTCCTCGGGCTGCAGGCGGATCACCAGCACATTGGGCTTCAGCGCGCCGCCGCGATCCTCGAAGATCGAGTGCGGCACCGGCTTGAAGGTGATGACGATCTCGCTGCGGCGCTCGGCCAGCCGCTTGCCGGTGCGCAGGTAGAAGGGCACGCCGTGCCAGCGCCAATTGTCGACATGCGCCTTGATCGCGACGAAGGTCTCGGTGTCCGAGCTCTTCTCCAGGTCGGTGTCGTAGGAGCGCACGATCTCGCCCTTCACCGCGCCGCCGCCATATTGGCCGGTCACGGTCAGGTTCGGCACGTCGGCCCCGGCGATCGGGCGGAGCGAGCGCAGCACCTTCACCTTCTCGTCGCGCACCGAAGTGCCGTCGAAGCGGGCAGGGGGCTCCATCGCGATCAGCGCGAGCAGCTGGAGCATATGGTTCTGCACCATGTCGCGCAGCGCGCCGACATCGTCATAATAGCCCGCACGGCCTTCGAGGCCGACGGTCTCGGAAACGGTGATCTGGACGTTCTCGATGCCCTGGGCGTTCCACACCGGCTCGAACAGCGAATTGCCGAAGCGCAGCGCCAGGATGTTCTGCACCGTCTCCTTGCCGAGATAGTGGTCGATCCGGAAGGTGCGGTCCTCGGGGAAGGCTTCGGCAACGATATCGTTGACGATCCGGCTGGAGGCGAGGTCGACGCCCAGCGGCTTTTCCAGCCCGATGCGGACATTGTCGCCGGTCAGCCCGGCCGATTGCAGCCCCTTGATCGTCGGGCCGAACAGCGAAGGCGCGGTCGACAGGAAGATGGCGAGCCCGTCCGAGATGTCGCCCAGCTTCTCGGCCAGCGCGGCGAAGCCCTCGGTCTTCGAGGCATCGAGCCGCTGGTAGAAGACCCGCTCCAGGAAGCTGGCGACAGCGCTGTCATCCTTGCGGTCGGCCGGCAGGAATTTCTCGAGCGATTCCCGGGCGAAGCCGCGGAAGCCGGCATCGTCATATTCGGAGCGCGCGGTGCAGGTGATCGTCAGGCCGTCGGGCAGCAGCCCATCGGCATGCAGGCCGTAGAGCGAGGGGAGCAGCATCCGCTGGGAAAGGTCGCCGGTGGCGCCGAACAAAAGCAGTTTGCCCGCGGGCTGTCGCATGGATCGCCTCTTAATCGTCGTTTCGGGCCCGCGAGACACCAATGGCGCGCAAAGATCAAGGCCGGGTGGAGCGCTCTAGATAGGGTAACCGGTGGCAGCGGCAAGCGGAGTGGCGGAAGATTGCTCGCGGCGAGGTGGGGAGGAAAGAAATCGTGCGCGCGGACGGGCGTGCGCTCGCCGCGGCGCATCGGAAAACCGTCATCCCGGCGAAAGCCGGGATCTCATGCCGTTGCGCGGGAAGGAGCCGCACGAGATCCCGGCTTTCGCCGGGATGACGAACTTGTCGGGCCGCCAACCCTTCATGTTCCCCGGCGAAAGCCGGGGCCCAGGGTTTCTCTGCCGTGTCGCTTATGACCCTGGGCCCCGGCCTTCGCCGGGAACAGCCGCACCAGCCGCTGAAAACGAAAAAGGCCGGACCCAAGGGCCCGGCCTCTTCAAAATCCAAAACCAGACAAGCCCCTTAGAGCACCAGCCCTTCGGTCTGCTCGAATCCGGCCATGATGTTGAGGTTCTGCACCGCGGCACCCGCGGCGCCCTTGCCGAGATTGTCGAGCGTCGCCACCAGCCGTGCCTGGCCCGTCTCGGCATTGCCGAACACGCGCAGCGAAAGCCGGTCGGTGCCTGCGTCCTCCTCGATCGTCACCGCCGCGACGTCGCCCGGCAGCACGCGGACGATCGGCGAATCCTTGTAGGCCTCGCGCAGCGCATTCTCGATCGCGTCGAGCGAAGGTCGGCGGGTAAAGGCGTGGAGGGGCAGGGGAATCTCGACCAGCATGCCGCGATAGGTCCGCACCACCGCTGGCTGGAAGATCGGCGGGTGCACGATGCGCGCATGCTTGGTCATCTCGGGCACATGCTTGTGGCCAAGGTTGAGCCCGTAGTTGCGGAACGCCGTCTCGGTATAGGTCGCACCCTTGGCGTCCTCGAACTCGGCGATCATGTTCTTGCCGCCGCCCGAATAGCCCGAGACCGCGTTGACGCTCAGCGGATGGTCGTGCGGCACCAGGCCGGCGCGAATCAGCGGGCGGACGAGCGCGAGGAAGCCGGTCGGATAGCAGCCGGGATTGGAGACGCGCGCCGACTCGGCGATCTGCGCGCTCTGTCCGGGCTCCAGCTCGGGAAAGCCATAGGTCCAGCCATCGGCGACGCGGTGCGCGCTCGATGCGTCGATCACGCGGACCTTGCTGGCCTTGATCATCTCCACCGCTTCGCGGGCGGCGTCGTCGGGCAGGCACAGGATCACGAAGTCCGCCGAATTGAGCGCGTCCTCGCGCTTGGCGGCGTCCTTGCGGTCCTTGTCGTCCAGGATGATCTGCTCGATCCCCGCGCGGCCATCCAGCCGCTCGCGAATCTCCAGGCCCGTGGTGCCCACGGCGCCGTCGATGAACACGCGAATCGTCATGCCGCCGGGCGCTCCAGGACCGTGGCCGGCACATAGCCGACCAGATTGTGCCCGGGTGCCACGCCCCAGGCGTGATCGCCGGCGAATTCCAGCACTTCGAACGATTCGCCGGCGGCCAGTTCCACCAGCGTATCCGAATCGAGCTTGGGGCCGGCGCGCAGGGGCACGGCAGAGGCGATCATGCGAGGCATAGGCGCCGCATAATGGGGTGCGAAAACGCGATCCGCCAGACGCACGTCTGCCAGATCACGACGAACCGCATCGACCCTGGGATCGATGGGAACCGAACGGCCCTTCAGCGCGAAACGCTTACGCGCTGGCCCTGCGGGCGACTGGTTCGGCGATGTGCCCCCCAGCGAGGAAATGCCCGAATTCTGCAAGAAACTCTGCCCCTTCCGCGGTCTTGGCGACGAAGATGTTCCGCTTGTCGGTGTCGTCGCGCTGGCGGCGCAGATAGCCGAGCGTGCCCAGTCTATTCAAGGCACGCGTTACAACGGGCTTGGATACGTTCAAAGCCCGGGCCAAACCGCGCACGGTATGGGGGCCAGGTTCCAGATAGACGAGCATAAGCAGGGCCATCTGCCGGTTGGTCAGGTCCGGTTCTCCCGATCGCACATAGTCGATCAGCGTGTTCTTCCACGAAGAAAGCGAGCTGTCGGTCATTGCGTTCACGGCATCTACTCTGTTGTTACGCCCCCGATACGCCAGGGCCACACGTCATAACGCGCGTGAACCGATCCGGTTTCAGTCCGGATGCGAAATGTTACAGCTTTGTTGATTAACCGAGATGAGTGGACGCCTCTCGAAGGTTGATCGGAGCGGGTTGCTCCCCTATGTGCCGCCTTTCTCCAAGAGGTCCGCACATTTCATGTTCACCTTCCTGCTCATCGTTCAGGCATTCATCGCCGCTGGTCTCGTCGGCGTGATCCTCGTGCAGAAGTCGGAGGGCGGCGGCCTCACTTCGAGCGGCAGCCCGTCGGGCCTGATGTCGGCGCGCAGCGCGGCCGATTTCCTGACGCGGACCACCGCGATTCTCGCGACCGCGTTCATCGCCATGTCGATCCTGCTCGCCTTCCTGGCGGCGAATCGCCACGGCGCGACGATCGACGCCTCGCTCCAGCGTGCGGCTCCGGCTGCGGCGCCCCAGGCGCTGCCGACCAGCGCGCCCGCGGGCGGTGCGGTTCCCTTCGCGCCGGGCAACAGCTCGGCCCCGACTGGTACGGCGCCGGCTCCGGCCGCGCAGGGCAACAGCTCGGTTCCGCTGGCCCAGTAAATCCGCCGGTCCCGGCCTGGTCCGGGTCTGTCCACATAAATTTGTGCCCGGTTGCGTGATTCGCACGCTTCCGGCGCGCGTCCATTCACGTTAGGCGTTTTCTCCCATGGCGCGGTATATCTTCATCACCGGCGGCGTGGTCTCCTCGCTAGGCAAGGGTCTCATGGCAGCGAGCCTCGCGGCTCTGCTCCAGGCGCGTGGCTATCGGGTCCGCATCCGCAAGTTCGATCCCTATCTCAACGTCGATCCCGGCACGATGTCGCCGCACCAGCATGGTGAGGTCTATGTGACCGACGACGGGGCGGAAACCGATCTCGATCTCGGGCATTATGAACGCTTCACGGGTGTCGCCTCGCGGCAGTCGGACAACATCACGTCGGGCCGGATCTACAAGACGATCATCGAGCGCGAGCGCCGCGGCGACTATCTCGGCGCCACCGTCCAGGTGATCCCGCACGTGACCGACGCGATCAAGGCGTTCGCCCAGGCGGACACCGAGGATCTCGATTTTGTCCTCTGCGAAATCGGCGGCACCGTAGGCGATATCGAATCCCTCCCCTTCGTCGAGGCGATCCGCCAACTTCGCAACGATCTCGGCCGCAACCAGTCGGTCAGCGTCCATCTGACGCTGGTGCCGTACATCGCGGCCGCCGGTGAGCTGAAGACCAAGCCGACCCAGCACAGCGTCCGCGAGCTCGCTTCGCTCGGCGTCCATGCCGACGTCATCGTCTGCCGCAGCGAAAAGCCGCTGCCGGCGAGCGACCGCGCCAAGATCGCGCTGTTCTGCAACGTGCCCGCCTCGTCGGTGATCCCGGCACTCGACGCACCGACCATCTACGGCGTGCCGCTGCAATATCATGCCGAGGGTCTCGACGTCGAAGTGCTCAAGGCCTTCGGCATCGACGTCGCCGGCTCGCCCGATCTCGCCCGCTGGGAAGAGATCGAGGACCGCGTCCTCAATCCCGAGGGCGAAGTCACGATCGGCGTGGTCGGCAAGTATATGGGCGTGCCGGATGCCTATAAGTCGCTAACCGAGGCGCTCACCCATGGCGGCATCGCCAACCGGGTGAAGGTCAACATCCGCTGGCTCGACGCCGAGCTGTTCGAGCATGACAATGAGGAAGAGATCACCGCGCAGCTCGAGCCGCTGCACGGCATCCTTGTCCCCGGTGGCTTCGGCGAGCGCGGCAGCGAAGGCAAGATCGCCGGCGTGAAGTTCGCCCGCGAGCGCAACGTGCCATTCTTCGGCATCTGCCTCGGCATGCAGATGGCCTGCATCGAAGGCGTCCGCGCCGGCGGCATCGCCAATGCCTCGACCACCGAATTCGGCCCGACCGAGGAGCCGGTGGTCGGCATGATCACCGAGTGGATGACCGCTGAGGGCCTGCAGAAGCGGGAAGAGGGCGGCGATCTCGGCGGCACGATGCGCCTTGGTGCCTATACCGCGAAGCTCGGCGGCAATTCGGTCGTCTCGTCGATCTACGGCTCGGACGAGATCAGCGAGCGCCATCGTCACCGCTACGAGGTCAACACCGCGTACAAGCCGGTGCTGGAGCAGGGCGGCCTGGTCTTCTCCGGCATGTCGCCCGACGGCTCGCTGCCCGAGATCGTCGAGCGGCCCGACCATCCCTGGTTCGTCGGCGTGCAGTTCCACCCGGAGCTCAAGTCCAAGCCTTTCGAGCCGCATCCGCTGTTCGCCAGCTTCATCGAGGCGGCGGTGCGGCAGTCCCGGCTGGTCTAGGCCCAGTCCCGCAGGAACAGGAAGGCCGGGCCGCAACGCCCGGCCTTTTCTTTTGCCCGTCCCTCGCGCTAACAGCCGGGCAGGGGGACAAGCCGCATGTCGGATTTCGAGTTCATCTTCGCACTTTACGGACTGTTGCTCGGGCTTTCGCTTGCCGAGGTGCTCGGCGGCCTCGCCCGGGCGATCGAAGCCCGTCTGCGTCCCGGCTCGACGATCCGGATCGGCTGGCTCACCCCGCTGCTCGGCGCCTTTGTGATCCTCGACCTGCTCTCCTTCTGGCAGGCGGCCTGGACGGTGCGCGAGCTCGTACTCGTCTCGGGCAAGGCGCTGATGGCGATCACCGTATTCGCGAGCGCCTATTATCTCGCCGCGCACCTCGTCTTCCCGCGCGAAGTGCAGGAGGAGGCGGACTTCGACGCGCATTTCTTCCGCGTCCGCCGCATCGTCATCGGGGTGATGCTCGCGCTGCTGATCTGCCAGCTCGGCTTCTACGCCGGCCTGCCCAAGATCGCGCCGCATCTGTTCCGCCCGCTCGCGCTCACGCTCACCGTCATCCTCGCCGCGCTGATGCTCGCCGCGATGTTCGTGCCCAACAACCGCTGGGCGAGGGTGGTGATGGCCGCCCTCGTGGCCCGTTATGTCGTGGTCTATCTCCTCTAGAGCGCTTCGTTCGCGGAAGCTCGCACGGTCGCAAATGCCTTCGCAGCCGCAACAAGGACCTTTCCTTCGACGGCCGGCATCGACTAGCGAAGCCGCATGCGTATCCTGATTGCCGTCCTCGCCTTGTTCCTCACCGCCGCGTCCGGCCCGCAGGAGCCCGCCACGGTGCGTGTCCGCCTGGTCACCTCGGCGGGCAACATCGTCCTCGCGCTCGATGCCAGGCGCGCGCCGAAGACGGTCGCCAATTTCATGGCCTATGTCGATGACGGCCGGCTCGACGGTACCCAGTTCTACCGCTCCGCCCGGCGCAAGGGGGATCCGGCGCACGGCTTCGTCCAGGGCGGGATCGGCACCGATGCCCGGCGCATGCTGCCGTCGCCGCCGCTGGAATCGACGCTGCAGACCGGCATCCGCCATCTCGACGCGACGATCTCGATGGCGCACGGCCCCAACCCGGACGGAGCGAACTGCAACTTCTCGATCATGGTCGGGCCCAATCCCGGGCTCGATGCCAAGGCCGGCTATCGCGGCTTTGCGGCGTTCGGGAAGGTCGTCACCGGCATGGACGTGGTCAAGCGGATGCTCGCCATGCCCACCGGCGGCGGCCGCGATGCGATGAAGGACCAGATGATCCTCAAGCCCGTCCAGATCCTCCGCGCCGTCCGCCTGGACGGCGTCGCCAGGCCCACCGGCTATGTGAAGCCTTGGCTGATCGGCACGCCGAAGTAACCGAATTTCCCCTACGGCGGAAAGACTTGGTCGCAAGCCGGACACGTTCCGGAAAAATATTTCACGCCGTTTCGGATCGATCGGCCGCCCGGTTCCTATGACGGAAATGGGATTAGATCGAACCGGCCCTCCGCTCGCAGGCTTCTCGCGTCTTGCCCGAATGTTTTTCGGATGCCGGTCCTCTCGGGGGCCGGTCGGGAGGGAATATGATAATTCAGAATATGTCGATACCGCGCAAGCTCGCGGCGGCCTTCGTCCTGCTCGTCTGCATCTTCGCCGGCGTAGGCTGGCTGCTCTTCTCGAGCCTGCAGACCGTCGGCGCAGCATCCGAGGACAAGCAGCGTGCGTCCGAGATGTCGGAGCATGTCAGCGACATCATGGGCCAGATCCTGGAGCAGCAGAGCGCTGTCCGCGCCTATGTCATCCTGCGCAACGCCGACTTCCTCACGACCTATGATGAGGCGGGGAAGAAGATCGAGGAACTGGCCAACGCGTTCCGCGCAGGAACCGCGGTTCCCGAGCAGAAGACGCGTATGGACAATCTGGTCGCCGCGATCGCGGAGCTTCGCGGCAAGCTCGATAACATGATCGCGCTTGCGAAGAATCCCGCCACCCAGGGCGAGGCGCAGCAGCTCGCGGGCGTCAAGCAGCTCGGCAAGATCCGCAAGATCATTGGCGAGATCAACGATGTGCAGGACGAGCGCGTCGCCGCGACCCAGAAGGTTGAGGCCTCTGCGCGTGCAGCTGCGATCACCGCGCTCACGCTGGGTGGCGCCTTCGGCATCGCCATGGCCGCGCTGTTCGGCTGGCTGCTCACCACGATGATCGCGCATCCGATCAAGCGGATGACCGGGTTGATGGGCCGGCTCGCCGGCGGCGAGAACACGATCGACGTGCCCGGCACCGATCGCCAGGACGAAGTCGGCGGCATGGCGCGCGCCGTGCTGGTGTTCCGCGATGCCGCGGTCGCCAAGGAAAAGGCGGATGCCGCGAAGCTGGTCGCCGACGCCGAGCAGAAGCATGTCGTCTCCGCGCTCACCGACGGGCTGGAAAGCCTGGCGAAGGGTGATCTCACCACCGAGATCAACAGCGAGTTCGCTTCCGACTATGTTGCCCTGAAGACCAACTTCAACTCGGCGCTCACTGCACTGCGCACGCTGATCGGCTCGGTCGTCGAAGGCGCGGCCACCATCCGCACCGGCTCGGGCGAGATCGCCCAGGCGTCGGAGGATCTTGCCCGCCGTACCGAGAGCAACGCCGCTTCGCTGGAGGAGACGTCGGCCGCGATCAGCCAGATGGACGATCGCCTCAAGGCGACGGCCAGGGCCGCCGGCAATACGCTGACCCGCGCCGATCAGGCGATCTCCACCGTCAGCGATGGCCGTTCGATCGCCGATGACGCTGTCCAGGCGATGACTCGCGTCGCTGATAGCGCCAAGGGCATCGACTCGGTCATCGAAGGCCTCGACAAGATCGCGTTCCAGACGCGCGTGCTTGCAATGAACGCCGCCGTGGAGGCGGGGCGTGCGGGCGAGGCGGGTCGCGGTTTCGCGGTCGTCGCCGATCTCGTCAGCGCGCTCGCCATGCGCGCCGAGGAAGAGGCAGGCCGTGCCCGCGACCAGCTCACCGCAACCCAGGGCGATATCGTCGCCGCGGTGGAGATGGTGCAAAAGGTCGATGGCGCGCTTGCCAATATCTCGGGCGATGTCGGCCAGGTCCATGACCTGCTCGCCAATATCGCCAGCGACAACGAAGCGCAGTCGGCGGCCGTCACGCAGATCGCCGTGGCGATCGGTACGATGGACCAGGCCACGCAGCAGAATGCCGCGATGGTCGAGGAAACTTCGGCCGCATCGCGTAACCTGAGCTCGGAAGTCCAGCTGCTCTCGGAACAGGCCTCGGCGTTCAATATCGGTGCCAGCCAGGCCCCGCCGCGCCGCCCCGCCAAGCCGGCGGCGAGCAGCATCCGCGCCAAGGTTGCGCCGGGCTATGTCTCGCCGGTGAAGCCGCTTCCGGCGGCCGCCGTCGCCGCACTCACCCCGTCGGACGATTGGGCGACGTTTTAAATCATATTTTTCGTGAAATACGCGATTTGCACGCAGGCTTTCCTATAATGAAACTGCGAGCATATGGGGAGGGGAGGACGCAAGTCCTTCCCTCCTTTCGCATTTCAAGGCTGCTGGAGGGCAGGTCCGCGCAAACACAAAGGGCGCCCGGACCATCGCCCGAGCGCCCCCCGCTGCGACGTCCAAAGGGAGGAAGACGTCGCTAGCCGTGGTCGGTCAGTTATGCGGCATCGGCCTCGCGATGCTCGATCGGGCTCGGTGCGGAGCCGCCGTTCACCGCGATCTTCTTGGGCTTCATCGCCTCGGGCACTTCGCGGACCAGCTCAATCACCAGCAGGCCGTCGGCAAGGTCGGCGCTCTCTACGCGGACGAAATCGGCCAGCTCGAAGCGCCGCTCGAAGCTGCGGGTGGCGATTCCCAGGTGCAGGTACGCGCCCTGGTTGTTCTCGTTCTCCTCGCGCTTCTTGCCGGCCACCAGCAGCAGGTTCTGCTGCGCGGTGATGTCGATCTCGTCAGCCTTGAAGCCGGCGACGGCGATCGTGATCCGGTAGCGGTCCTCGGCAACGCGCTCGAGGTTGAACGGGGGATAATTCTCGGATGCCTGCGCGCGGGCACTGGCCTCGAGCAGGTCGAACAGCCGGTCGAACCCGATGGTCGAGCGGCGGAACGGGGTGAAATCGAACTGGCGCATATCAAGACCTCTATTCTTGAGCGAATTGATGAACTTGCCGGCGCCCGGATGCCCGCGACGCCGTGGTTTTCGCGGCCCGTTACGGCGCCGCTTGATACAGATTGTGTCGGAGATTCTGCCTTTCAAGATGCGGCGAAACGGGCCCCGCAAGCGCCGGCCAACTCAGGCTAGGTATCGCTAAACATCTCCTTGCTCGCTAATATCCCCCAATTGAGTGGAGATTAAGCGCAACACGGCCAGAGGGGATAATCATGAGCCTTGCTTCGCTTTCACTGCTACTCCTAGCCAGTGCGGCTCCGGCACCTGCCGGAGTTCTGCGTGACGATCCGGCGCCCGCCGCTGCCAACGCCAGCGCCAACGCCGATGCGGATGAGCAGGAAAAGGCGAAGCCTCAGGATGGCGGCGAGATCGTCGTCACGGCCCGCCGGCGTGAGGAAAAGGCCCAGGACGTGCCGATCGCGATTTCGGTGATCGGCGGCGCGACCATCGAGAACACCGGCGCGACCAACCTCAACCGTCTGCAGACCTCGCTGCCCGCGGTGCAGTTCTATTCGAGCAACCCGCGCAATTCCGCGATCAACATCCGCGGCCTGGGCGCACCGTTCGGTCTCACCAATGACGGCATCGAGCAGGGCGTCGGCTTCTATCTCGACCAGGTCTATATCGGCCGTATCGGCGCCTCGACCTTCGATTTCGTCGATGTCGAGCGGGTGGAAGTGCTGCGCGGGCCCCAGGGCACGCTCTACGGCAAGAACACCACGGCTGGCGCGATCAACATCACCACTCGCGCGCCCAGCTTCACGCCGGAGACCAAGGTCGAGCTGAGCGTCGGCAATTACGACCTGATCTCGGCCAAGGCATCGGTCTCGGGTCCGCTCAGCGACAAGCTCGCGATCCGCATCTCCAGCGCGCTCACCAGCCGCGAGGGGACGATCGAGAATGTCCGCACCGGCGAGGATCTTCACAAGCAGCGCACCAGCAGCTTCCGCGGCCAGCTGCTGTGGAAGGTGAATGACGATCTCGATTTCACCCTGGCGGGCGACTGGAATCTCCAGAACCCGCTGTGCTGCGTGCAATATTATGCGCGGGTCGGCGCTACCCAGCGGCCGATCTCCCGCCAGTATACGGCGCTGGCAGCCGCGTTCGGCTATGCGCCGGCCAGTACCGATCCGTTCGATCGCAAGGTCGATCTCGATGCCCAGATCAACTCGCGCCAGGAAATCGGCGGCGCTTCGCTGGTCGCCAACTGGAATCTCGGCCCGGCGACGCTGACCTCGGTCTCGGCGTGGCGCTATTGGGATTGGCAGCCGAAGAACGATCGCGATTTCATCGGCTTGCCGATCACTACCGTCTCGCAGAACCCGTCGCAGCAGAAGCAGTTCAGCCAGGAACTGCGCCTCAGCTCCAATGGCGACGGCCGGCTCGATTACACGATCGGCGCCTTCTTCTTCCACCAGACGATCGATACCCAAGGCTCGCAGGTCCAGGGGGCGGCGGCAAGCCGCTGGCTGCTCAATCCGGGCAATGTTCCGATCGGTGCGACCGGCTGCGCCACGGCTACGGCAGCCGCCTGCAACCCGTTGGTGCTGAACGGGCTGACCTCGACCAACACGATCAATTTCGACAACACCAGTTTCGCGCTGTTCGGCAAGCTCAACTGGGAGCCCGTGGACGGCTTCCACATCCAGCCGGGCCTGCGCCTGAACTATGACAAGAAGTCCGGCTTCTACGAGTCGGTCGTCAGCATCAGCAACGCGCGCTACAATTTCGTCGCGACGGCGGCCAATGTCGCCGCGCTGCTCGCAAATGGCACCGCTACCGCGGACCAGCTGAACACCCTGGCCCCGCAGCGCTACAGCCCGAAGTTCAGCGACTGGAACGTCTCGGGCGACATCACCCTGTCGTACGACTTCTCGCCGGACGTCCACGGCTATGCGACCTATGCGCGCAGCTTCAAGTCGGGCGGCATCAACCTCTCGGGGCTGCCGCTCAATTCGACCAGCACGGGTGTCGATCTCTCGACCCAGACGGTGAAGCCGGAGAAGGTCGATCACTTCGAGATCGGCCTGAAGACCCAGTTCCTCGATCGCAAGGTGACTTTCAACACGGCTGCCTTCTGGACCGAGATCCGCGACTATCAGGCGACGGTGAACAACAACGCGATCAACGTGATCCGCGGCTATCTGGCCAATGCCGGCAAGGTGCGGGTGAAGGGCTTTGAATGGGATCTCTCGGCCCGTCCGACCCAGAACGTCAATTTCTACTTCAACGGCGCCTATACCGACGCGAAATACGCCGATTTCAAAAACGCGCCGTGCCCGCCGGAGCTTTCCGGCGGTACCGCGACCGCGCCGGGCGGCGTCACCGATCCGGCGGGTACGCCGGGCGGCCGCAGCCCCGCCTATTGCGACATTTCGGGCCAGGTGCTGCCGGGTATCTCGAAATGGTCGCTCAGCTGGGGTGGCGAGATCCGCCAGCCGGCCGGGGATGGCACGGTCTATCTCGGCTATGACGGCAACTGGCGCTCGAAATTCTCGTCCAACCCGTCGCCCTCGGCCTATACCTGGATCGACGCCTATTCGCTGTCGAACGTCCGCCTCGGCTGGCGGCGCGCGGATCTCAACATCTATGGCTGGGTCCGCAACGTGTTCGACAAGCAGTATTTCGAGCTGCTCTCGGTCCAGTCGGGCAGCACCGGCCTGATCGTGGGCCAGCCCGGCGACCCGAGGACTTATGGCCTGACGATCAGCAAGAGCTTCTGATCTTCGCGATACTGACCTCCTGCCATGGCCGGGGGAGGTTGGGGAAGGGAGGCGGCGCCCGCACCGCCTCCCTTCTTGTTATCTGTTCATTCCGGAGGATTTGCCGCGTCTTAACCGGAATCGAATAGTAGGATCTTCTACATTGAGAAGATCATGCGCGTTTCGCCGAACACCGTGCCGAGCTTCAGTGGCGCAGGCCTTCTGGCCGCGCTGGTGGCGGCATGCCAGATCGCCGGCGCGCTGGTCTGGGTGAACTCGCCGGCCTTCACGCCGGGCGGCTATGCCAATATCGCGCTGATCGCCTCGCTCTGCATCTCGGTGCTGGTGCTGTCGCGGCTCACCATCCCGAACCTGGTCCGCATCGCGCTGATCCTCGGGATGATCGCCGTGCTGCTCGGCGTGGCGGTGCGCAGCGACGTGTCGGGCGTGAAGCAGGTGGGCGACATGGTGTCCGCCGCGATGGGCGCCCGCCCGAAGGGCGTCGTCCAGCCCGAGGACCAGGCCGCCGACCCGCGCCTGCGCCGAGGACCGGGTGCGGCGCGTATCGATCTGCGGCCGGGCGAGGGTGGGGACGGCGGCTGGGCCACCCGCCTCAACCAGGCCGCCCTGACCCGCATCGACGACGGCGCGCCCGCGGAGATCCACGGCAATGTCACGCTGGAGGGGCACAGCATCGAGCGCCCGCGCATCGGCTGGGCAGTGACCTGGGCGGGAGTCACCCTGTCCTGCGGCCGCCTGACCGGGATGACGCGCCGGCCGGACGAGCTCACCAATCAGGTGGTGGATACGTTCAGGCGCGCCGTGTCGCGCACCGCCGCGCTCAAGCGCCCGTCCTGCTACTAGGCCTAGGCCGCCTCGGTCCCCGGGTCGAGCGTGACGATCACCACGGCGCCGCCCACCGCATAGCCGCTGGCGAGCGGCGCGATCGAGATGCGCGCGCCGATCTCCTCGGCGCCCCCGCACAACAGCCTGGTGTCGAAGGCCTCGGCCTCGGAGCGGCCGCTGAGCACCCGTTCGATCGCGTCGCGTGCGAGCGCCCGGTCCCGTACCGCCAGCAGATCGACGAAGCGCAGCCCCAGGATCCGGTCCCGCGGCAAGCCGACCAGCCGGGCGAATTCCGGCTCCACCATCGTCACCGTCCCGCGCACGGTGAGCCGGATCACTTCGATCCGCCCATGCGCAACCCGCGCCTTCTCCAGGGCGGTCTGCTCGGCGAGCCGTGCTTCCTCGTCGCCCTCGTAGCTGACCCGGACGAGCAGGGCGAGGCCTTCCACCCAGGGCACGGCGCGCACGCGCAGCCGCGTGCCATTCTCCTCGTCGAGTGTCAGCTCGAACTGCGCCTGCTCGCCGCTGCGAAGGACGTGGCGCAGGCTGGAGAGCAGCGTGGAATGCGTCGTCGCGGGCAGCGCATCGGCGACGGGCATGCCCACCAGCGCCGCGGGAGCCCGCCCCAGGATCATCGCGGCGGCGCTGGACGCGTCGGTGATCTTCAGCTCGGGATCGATCACGAGCAGGCCGCCGTCCATATGCTCCACGAGGAACTGGTATTCGAGATCACGCTGTGTCGTGTCCCGTTCGACGACTGCCTGTTCGGCATCCCAGCTTTCCGCGGCGAGCAGAACATAGCGGGGGCGACCATGATAAGTGATGGTCACCGGGCCATGCATGGCCCTATCCTGCCAATACGCGAAATTGCGGGTAAGTTCAGCGGAGGAAACGGTCTGGGCCGATGGTCGTTGCATAACTGAAAACTCTCGAATGTTTTCGGGCGTCGGCAGTTGTTACGGCTCGGTCGCGACAAGTTCGAGCAATTACGTATTTTGACCAATGTGTTTTCTACGAGGACAATATAGCACCGTTAACGTAAATCAAGCCGTGCTGTGTCGAAAATGGAGCGAAAAATCAAGAGTATCGTTCGAATCAAGGTGCTTTTGGCGCTCCTTGCCTATGTCCGATCTTTACTGAAAATCCGAATATCGCGCTTCGCTGCCTGGGAGCAATTTGGAAGCTACGACATGCGAAAAGATGCGCATGTGCTCGCGTTGGTTCCTTTCCACTTCGAGGGCGGCCTGTTCCGGCCGGCGGTTGTGGGCGGACAGGCGCGGCGCGGCGGCGATCGAGATGGCCTTCTCGCTGCCGATATTGCTTCTGCTGGTCAGCGGCATCGTCACCTATGGCGGCTGGTTCCTTTGCGCCCATAGCGTGCAGCAGGCGGCCAACGAGGCGGCGCGTGCCGCCGTTGGCGGCCTGGATCCCACGGAGCGGGCGGCGCTGGTCCGCACCGCGCTCGACGCCAATATCCGCAAGACCGGGGCGCTCAAGCCGGACCAGATGAACGCGCTTGTCGACGATGACGGCAGGACGGTGACGGTGCGCCTTTCCTACGATGCGTCGAATGACCCGCTGCTTTCGATCAAGCTCGTGCCGCCGCCGAGCAAGGTGATCGAGCGCAGCGCGACGGTCACGCTGTCGGCGCCGTGAGGCTGGCGGTGCGCGCGCCCTTGTTCCTTCGTGCCCTTGCGGGGGATCGCCGCGGCAACATCACCATGTTGTTCGCCGGTGGCTTCGTGATGCTTGCCGGGTCGGCGGCGTTCGCCGTGGATACCGGATCGCTCTATCTCGAGAAGCGGCGGCTCCAGGGCGTAGCGGATGCCGCGGCATTGAGCGCGGCGAACAGCCAGGGGGCGGATGCCGCGGCGCGTTCGGCCATGGCGGCGAACCAGGCCGGTGACGCCAGCATCGAGAAGCTGGAGCAGGGCGCCTATTCGCCCGACAGCAGCATCGCGCCCGCCGCGCGCTTCGTCGCCTCGGGAGGCGGGGGGAATGCGGTTCGCCTCACCGTCGGGCGCGATGTGCCGCTGTTCTTCGGCAAGTTCCTGACGGGCAGGCCGACCGCCCGGGTATCGGTGACGGCCTTGGCCGCGCGTGTCGACCTGGCCTCCTTCTCGATCGGCTCGCGCCTGGCTTCGGTCGGCGGCGGCCTGCCGGGGCAACTCCTGTCGGGGCTGGCCGGGACCGAGCTCAATCTCACCGCGATGGACTCGCAGGGGCTGGTCAACGCCGACATCGATATCCTCGCTTATGCCGATGCGCTGCGCACCCAGGCCAATCTGCAGGGGCTGACCTTCGGGGAGACGCTGGCCACGCAGGTGCCGCTGCCCAAGGCACTGGCCGCGATGGCCGCCGCAACCGGCAATTCAGCAGCGCAAACGGCACTCCGCGCCATCGCGGCGCGCGTTCCGCCGGTCACGGTGCAACTGTCGAAGATCATCAATCTCGGCCCGCTGTCCGGTGAGACGCAGAGTGATCCCGCCCGCCCGATCAAGGCGGATGGCTATGCGCTGGTTCGCGAAATGCTCGAGATCGCGACCGGTAAGCGCCAGGTCGAGCTGGATCTCGCGGCGGGGCTCCCGGGCGTTGCCTCGACGAAGGTGACGCTCGCGATCGGCGAGCGGGCGGCGCAATCGCCCTGGCTCACCGTTGCGAAGGACCAGAGCGTCAAGCTGCATACCGCGCAGTCGCGGCTGTATGTCGATGCCAAGGTGGGCGGATCGGGATTGCTTTCCGCGACCCAGGTGCACCTGCCGCTGTTCGTCGAGCTCGCCACGGCGGAGGCGTCGCTTCGCAGCGTCTCCTGTCCCACGCCGTCCACCGCCACGGTGAGCCTGAATGTCACCACGGCGGTGGGCCAGGTCGCCATCGGCGACGTCGATGCCGCCGTGCTTGGCAATTTCAACACCCCGGTCGCGCCGCGGCGGGCCACGCTGGTCAAGCTGCTCGGGCTGGGTGAGGTCACGGGCGAATCGAATATCAAGTTGGGCGGGGCCAGCCCGCAACAGGTGAGCTTCACCGCCCAGGAGATCGCCGCGGGCAAGACCCGCACCGTATCGACGAACGATCTGGCGGGCGGAGTCGCCGCCTCGCTGGTCCGCGATCTGGATGTGCAGGTCGGCTCGCCGGGGTTCGGCATCAACCTCTCGTTGGTGACCTCGACGGTGGGAACGGTGCTGCAGGGGGCGGCGGCGCCGCTGGATTCGCTTCTGAACGATCTTACCGGCCTGCTCGGCGTGAATGTCGGGCAGGCGGATGTGCGGGTGAACGGCGTGCGGTGCGGCAAGCCGATATTGGTTGGGTGAGGGGAGTGAGCGTGGGGCGTGATGATGCGTGGCGATCGTAGAGGATTGAAGATTACCCAGGGTGTGGACCGGCGCGAGGCGATGCGCTGGCCGGTTTCCGTGCTGATTGCGGTGAAGGAATCGCGCTTCTGCTTCCAGGATGTGCGACTGGTGGAAATCTCGCGACTGGGCTGCCGGATCGAGACAGGCTTTCTGCTTGCGCCGGGGATGGAGACGGTGGTCCGTCTTCCCGGCTTCAAGCCGCTCGCCGCTCGGGTTGTCTGGAGCAATCGCGATGCGGCCGGGCTGCAGTTCCTCGAGCAGCTGCACCCGGGCGTGGTCAACCACATCATTAACCTGCCCACGCCGGAGCAGCAGGCGGAATGGCGTCCGCTTTCGGCGTTGCGATGAATCCGGTGCGGTTCCAGGGGCTCTGAAACGGCAAACGCCCGGACCGTTTCCGATCCGGGCGCCTGCGTGACGAATGCTCGTCAGCCCCCTTTGTCAGGCCCAGCCCACACACTCGTACTTGCCTACGAGCGGGGCTTGGAGCCTCCCCGAACCACGGCCTTTCGCCTGCGTTTCGACAAGAGTTTTGCTAGGCTCCCGGACCGGCTTTGTCACTTGCATTACAAGGGGTAGCCGCAGTTTGGTGTCACCCTGTGTTGAATCGGCAACATGTCGGTTGGCAGTAGGAATTCGCCGCCATCTACCCTAGATCGGCGTCAGAGCTGTTTTACGGGCGAGTTACCAGACCCCCATGCTATTGATTTCACGCTACGAGCGGATGATCGCCCGCCGTTACCTGCTGCCGGGGCGGAGCGAGGCGTTCATCGCCGTCGTCGCCGGGTTCAGCCTTGTCGCCGTCATGCTCGGCGTTGCCGCGCTGATCGTGGTGATGAGCGTCATGAACGGCTTCCGCGCCGAGCTTTTCAACAAGATCACCGGGCTGAACGGCCATGCCGTGATTCAGGGCTATGGCGGCCAGCTGCGCAACTGGCGCGAGGTGCTGGAGGAGGCGCGCAAGACGCCGGGCATCACCAGTGCCACCCCGCTGATCGAGCAGCCGCTTTTCGCCACCTATAATGGCCGGGCCGAGGCCCTCCAGCTGCGCGGCATGCGCATGGAGGAGATCCTCAGCAACCCGACGCTCAAGGGCAAGGAAGTGATCGGCTCGCTCAAGAGCCTGAAGCCGGGCGGCCAGCAGGTCGCGATCGGCTCGCGCCTGGCGGAATCGCTGGGTGCCACGGTGGGCAGCGAGATATCGATCCTCAATCCCGCCGGCGCCGCTACGCCCTTCGGCACGATGCCGCGCATCGTGAAGTACAAGGTGGCGGTGATCTTCGAGGTCGGCGTCTATGATTACGACAAGGTCTTCGCGATCATGCCGATCGAGGATGCGCAGACGCTGTTGCTGCTCGGCGATGGCGTCTCGATGATCGAGCTGGAGACCAGCAACCCGGACAAGGTCGGCGAGATCCTCCAGCCGCTCGTCGACAAGGTCAGCCAGGTCGGCCAGATCACCGACTGGCGGACGATGAATTCGGAGCTGTTCGAGGCGCTGGCGGTGGACCGCACTGTCTCCTTCACCATTCTCTCGATCATCCTGGTGGTGGCGGCGTTCAACATCGTCTCCTCGCTGATCATGCTGGTGCGCGCCAAGACGCGGGATATCGCGGTGCTGCGGACGATGGGCGCGACACGCGGCGGGCTGATGCGGATCTTCGTCACCGTCGGCACGACGATCGGCGCGCTGGGCGTGGCCGCCGGCGGCGTGCTCGGCTTCCTCTTCATCACCTTCCGCGAATCCGTGGTGAAGTTCATCGGGCTGGTGAGCGGCCAGAACATCTGGGACCCGTCGATGCGCTTCCTCACCGAGCTGCCGGCGAAGACCGATCCGTTCCAGACGATCGGCATCTGCGTGATGGCGCTGGTCTTCTGCTTCCTCGCCACGCTCTATCCGGCCTGGAAGGCCGCCAATACCGATCCTGTCCAGGTGCTGCGCTATGAGTAACTTTGAAGTGGGCGCCGTGAACGGCGCTGGGCCGGTTCTCCAGACGCGCGGCCTCAAGCGCAGCTTCAGCCAGGGCGGCGAGACGATCGAAGTGTTGCGCGGCGTCGATCTCGACGTGCAGCCGGGCGAGATCGTCGCGCTGCTCGGCCCTTCGGGTTCGGGCAAGTCGACCCTGCTCCAGGCCGTTGGCCTGCTCGAAGGCGGGTTCGACGGATCGATCCGCATCGCCGGCAAGGAAGCGGCGCAGCTCGACAGCCCGGGCCGCACCGCGGTGCGCCGCGATCACCTCGGCTTCGTCTACCAGTTCCACCACCTGCTGCCGGATTTCAACGCGCTCGAGAATGTCGTGCTGCCGCAGATGATCCACGGGTCGCTGCGCGCCGATGCCGACAAGCGGGCGGAGGAGCTGCTCACCGCATTGGGTCTCGGGCATCGGCTTACCCATCGGCCGAACCAGCTTTCGGGCGGCGAGCAGCAGCGCGTTGCTGTTGCCCGCGCGCTCGCCAACAAGCCGGCGCTGGTGCTGGCGGACGAGCCGACGGGCAATCTCGACGAGCTGACCTCGGACAAGGTGCTCGCCGAGTTCCTCAGCCTGGTTCGCACCCAGGGATCGGCCGCGCTGATCGCCACGCATAACGAGCGGCTCGCTGCCCGGATGGACCGGGTGGTGCGGCTGCACGAAGGGCATCTCGAATGAACCCGTGGCGGGAAGTGCCGACCCTGGCGGGGCGTCACGTCACGCTGCGGCCGATGGTGCGCGAGGATCGCGCGGGGCTGCTCGATGCCTTTGCGGGGCTTCGGCATCTGTTCCACACCACGGTGCCGAGTGATGCGAGTATCGATGCGTGGATGGACCGGATCGACAATGACGTCGCGGCCGGGCGCGGCCTGCCGTTCACGGTGCTCGATAGTGAGGGGCGGATTGCCGGTGCCACGCGCTTCCTGCGCATGAGCAAGGGGCATCGCCGGGTCGAGATCGGCGGCACGCTCTATGCGCCGCGGGTCCAGCGCACCGGGCTCAATACCGAAGCCAAGTTCATGCTGCTCCGCCACGCCTTCGAGGTGCTGGAGGTCAATTGCGTGCAGATCCGCACCGATTTCCTCAATGTCGCCTCGCGCCGCGCGATCGAGCGGCTGGGCGCGCGGCTGGACGGGGTGCTGCGCGGGCATCTGATCCTGAACGGCCATCACCGCGACAGCGTGGTCTATTCGATCCTCGCGCATGAGTGGCCGGGGGTTCGCCGCAATATCGAGCTGCTGATGGCCCGTTACGAGGGAGCGCCCGCATGACCGTGATCACCGATATCCCCGTGACCAGGGCGGATGGGGAGCAGGTCACGCTTGCCGATCACGCCGGCGAGGTATTGCTGATCGTCAACACGGCCTCCAAATGCGGCTTCACGCCGCAATATGCGGGGCTCGAGGCGCTGTATCGCAAGTACCGGGATCGCGGCTTCTCGGTGCTGGCCTTCCCGTGCAACCAGTTCCGCGCGCAGGAACCGGGCGATGCGGCGGAGATAGCGAGCTTCTGCGCGCTCACTTACGACGTGACCTTCCCGGTCTACGCCAAAATAGACGTAAATGGCGAAAACGCCGCACCGCTCTTCGAATCCCTAAAGCAAGCCGCCCCGGGCCTTTTAGGCTCCAAGGGGATCAAGTGGAACTTCACCAAGTTCCTGGTCGATCGATCAGGCCGGAAGGTCGAGCGCTTCGCGCCGACGACTAGCCCCGACGCGATCGGGCCAGAGATCGAGAAGCTTCTCTAGCGGCTGGTGCGGGGCGACGGATTCGATCTACGATGGTGTCGAGCACGAATTGGCCGGTAAGTTCGAGCAAAGCGCTGCGGCGCGGGCGCATGCGGCGCTGACCGCGTCCTTCCGCGGAGATAGCGTTGCGTGGTGCGTGCCGGCGCGGGGCAGGGGGTAGCTGCATGCGCGCCGCCACCGCCGAGGCGCTGGAGCCGACATCGCGCCGCCGCCAGTCGATCGCCTCGCCGGCCGGCACCTCCGCCCACTCCTCGCCGCCGAGCAGGCGCTGCAGATCCGCGCCGCAACGGACGCACATGGCGAATTCATGCTCTCCGTCGCGAAGCCGCCCGGGCATCGCGGCGTGTTCGAGCAGCCGGCAGCGTAGCGAGCGCATCAATAGCGTGCCGGGCGGGGCCGACGCGAGCCGCCGCGCGGCGGGTGGCGCCAGGAGACCGGCGGAAACGCGTACGCGCTGACGCTGAAGCCGTTCTGGGCGGCCGCAAGCTGGGGATTCCAGATCTCGAAGCGATCGCCGGCGCCGACGACCAGCGCGACGCTCTCGATTCGGCCATGATGGCGCATCGCGGCGGGAAGGGTGAGGCCCTGCGCGCTGCGCGGCGCCACATCGACGATGCCGAGGATGCGGCGCATGCTCGCGTCGCCAACCCGCGCATCCATGCCCGAACGGGTGCGGATTTCCTGCAGGTCGGCGCGTGCATAGCCGACCAGGCATTGATCGCGTTCATGCGCGGAAAGGACCAGGGGCTCGTCGGTCGCGGGCAGGCCAAGGGCCTGAGCGGTGCTTTCGGTCAGGAGCAGATTTCCCTCTGCATCGACCTCGCAAAGTGCGCATCCGCGAAACAGCGACCCCATGTTTTACCCCTCTAACGCAACAGGTTACCCCAACTGATCGCGAACTTATCCACAGGGTTAATTCACATCAACCAAAATATCCGGACATGATGGTTAACGCCCGCAGGCCATGTCGAAACACTTCATTACGTGCCGGGAAGGAGCCAGCCTGTTAAACGCGCGTTCATCGCAAACGCGGCATCGGCTGCGGTGATCGGCTTGAACGGCGCGAGAGGGGCAACTAGAGGTGCCCCGAAAGCCCCCGCTCTTTCCCCGTTTAGGAGAGTTTCGCATGAACTTCGCTTCCAAGCTCGCGCTGGCCGCCGTGCTGTCGCTGGGCACCACTGCGCTCACCGTGGCCCCGGCTGCCGCGCAGAAGAAGGATGATAAAAAGGCCGACCCCAACGCGCTCAAGGTGAGCGACGAGTTCCGCAAGCCCGCCGGCCTCGCCGAGGCTGCGGTGAAGGCCAAGGATTGGGCCACGGCCGAGCCGCAGATCGCCGCCGCCGAAGCCGCCGCGAAGAATGACGACGAGAAATATTATTCGTCGTGGCTGCGCCTTCAGCTCGAGCTGAGCCGCGGCAATGAAGCCGCGCAGATCCCGGCACTGCAGACGCTGAGCGTCAGCCCGCGCACCAGCCCGGAAGCCAAGGCAGCCTATGCCGCGCGCCTCAACTTCCTGATGGGCAAGGCAGCCGCGTCGCAGAAGAAGCATGCCGACGTCATCAGCTACATGACCAAGGCGCGCGAAGGCGGCGAGAAGAACGTCGATATCCCGCTGATGATGGCCAACGCCTACGCGGCGACCGGCAAGAACGCCGAAGCCGCCGCGGAAGCGCGCAATGCGATCGAATATGCCAAGTCGACCGGCCAGAAGGCGCCGGAAGCATGGTACCAGTTCGCCATCCCGAAGGTGACCGCCACCGGCAACCGCGAGGCGACCTATGACTGGCTGGCTTATTACCTGAAGGACTATCCGACGGTGAAGAACTGGCGCTGGGCGATCGAAGTGCTCGGCCAGGGTGCCAAGGGTGTCGACCGCGCCGCCAAGACCGAGCGTATCGATCTGTATCGCCTGCGCCGCATCACCAACTCGCTCGCCGATCGCGGTGATTATGCCGACTATGCCTATGCCGCCCAGTCCTCGGGTCTGCCCTGGGAAGCGATCTCGGTGATCGAGGAAGGCCGCAAGAACGGCAAGCTGCCGGCGACCGATGCCGACGGCAACCGCACCTACACGGCGGCCCAGGCCGGCGTGAAGAGCAGCCCGGCGCTCGACGCGCTCGCCAAGCAGGGCGGCGCGGGCAATGGCGATGCGCTGCTGGCCGCCGGCGACAACGCCCGCGCGCTCCAGCTCTATGACGCGGCGCTCGCCAAGGGCGGTGCGGACACCAACGAGATCAACCTGCACCGCGGCATCGCGCTCCAGCGCCTCGGCCGCAAGGAAGAGGCGAAGGCGGCGTTCCAGGCGGTGAAGACCGGCCCGTTCGTCAATGTCGCGCTGCTCTGGCAGGTCTCGCTCGATACGCCGCCGCTCAGCTGAGCGCGGCCATCGGGCCCGAAACAGGAAAGGGGCGGCTTTTCGGGCCGCCCCTTTTTCTTTCTCCGCCTGGATGCAGCGGATCAGGCGACCGGCACGCCGGGCAGGGCCTTGGAGGTGCGGATCGTCAGCGAAGTCTTTACATGCTCCACGTTCGGCGCCGGGGTGAGCCGCGTCGTCAGGATATGCTGGAAGCTCTGCAGGTCGGGCGCGACGATCTTGAGGATGAAGTCGATCTCGCCGTTGAGCATATGGCATTCGCGAACCTCGGGAATGTCCGCCACCATCTGCTCGAAGGCACGCAGATCCGATTCCGCCTGGCTCTTCAGGCTGACCATCGCGAAGACAGTGAGATTATAGCCAAGTGCAGCCGGATCGAGGGCGGCATGATAGCCGGTGATGGCCCCCTGTTGTTCAAGCGCACGCACGCGGCGCAGGCACGGCGGCGCCGTCAGCCCAACGCGTTCGGCAAGCTCGACATTGGTCATCCGGCCATTATCCTGAAGCAGGCCTAGAATCCGTACGTCGATATCGTCGAATCGCATTTATGTTCCTTCTGTCTTTTGATTCGTTTCCGTGTGTTGCGTTTAGACATAATATTATTACGCCGCAACGCAATTGTCCCACAATGCGACGTGCCGAAATGGACGGTTTCGAACGGGCGGCCGGCGCATTAAGGAATCGTTACGGCCCGCGTCGCGGTGCCGGGTAAAGGGTGAGCACGCGTTGCGCTTCGACGATACATTGGAGACGGTGCTCGCCTCGGACCTGAGCACGCCATATGGCGTCCAGTCCGCATGGCGACAGCTCGTCGACCTGATCGGTCGCCGTCGCGCCGTGGCCGGGCATCGCGCGATGAGCGTGCTGCGCTCGATCCGCGACTCGGTGCCTTTGCCGGTACGCGCTGCCAGTGGGCGTGCACTCGAATTCGCCGATCCCCCGCCGCCGCTCGTCCGCCTGTTCGCGCTCGACGAGCTGCAGGTCGCGCTGCCGGTGCTGCGCAGCGCCCGGATGAATTCCAGCGAATGGATCCAGCTTCTTCCCGAGCTCGCGCCAGCATCGCGCGCGGTCCTCCGCAATCGGCGTGACCTGAGCCCGGTAGTGCGCCGCGCGCTCGAGAGTTTCGGGCCGATCGATTTCGTGCTGCCGGACGAGACGGTGAAGGAAGTGCCGGTCGAGTTGCCGGAGCCTGAGCCGGAAGTGGCGGCGGATCCGGAGCCTGTGCTTGTCGAGGAAGCGGTCAGCGCGATCGCGATCGACTGGTCCGAGGTCGTCGACGGGCCGCCGGCCGAAGCGGCTTCGGCTGAAATCGACGACGAGCCTCTTGCGGACGCTGTAGAGCAGGTGGCCGAGCCCGAGCAGGCGTCCGAGGACGAGGCCGAAGACACGGCCCTTGTCTATTGGAGCGCCACTGCCCCGCTGCGCCTTCCGGCGCAGGAGGCGACCCTTGCCGCCTTGCTGGCGCGCCTGCCCGAGGCGACGCAGGCGGCCGAATCGGTACCCGCCGCCGTCGAAATCCTCGATGCGGAACTGGCCGAAGCGCCGGAGCCCGTCGCCGAGCAGGTGCCTGAACCGTTGGTCGAGCCCGAGCCTGTCGTCGCGGGCGGCGAGGATGAGGATTTCTCCTTCATTGCGCTTGCCGGTCTTGCGCCGTCGATGATTGCCGATGCTGCGCAAGCGGTAGAAGCGCCCTCGATTCCGGTCCGTGCGGTCCAATCCGGGACAGACGAGTCACCGCTTCCCGTCGAAGCGATTGCGCCACTGGAAGGCCGGGCGCAGGGTTCGGCGATGGAACATAGCGATGTCCTGGTCGCCGAAGTGCGGCAGATGGCGGCAGAAGCCGCGGGCGAGGATGACGGCACCTTCGAGATCGCCGATGTCGTCGCGAGGATCGATGCGTTCTGGCGCCATCGCGAGGAAGCCGGACCGCAGGAATTGCCGGCGCTTCGTCCTGCCGATGAATTCCGTTTCGAGACCGACGCCAAGGGCATGATCCGTTGGGTCGATGGTGTCAGCCGAGCGCCGCTTGTGGGCGTGTCGCTCGACAGCCAGTCCGTGCCGGGTGGCCCGGAAAGCTCGCGCGTCGATGGCGTTGCCGGCGGTGCCTTCCGCCGCCGTGCCGGCTTCTCCAATGCCCGCCTCTCGGTCGAGGGCGATTCGGATGCCGCGGGGGATTGGCTGATCTCGGCGATCCCGGTGTTCGATCCCTCCAACGGTCGTTTCACCGGCTATCGTGGCACGGCGCGCCGTCCGCGTGTCGATGAGCGTGCCGAGCCGCTGCGTCCGCTTGCCGGCCCGGCAATGCCCGCCGATTCCCTTCGCCAGCTGGTCCATGAGCTGCGTACGCCGACCAACGCGATCGCCGGTTTCGCCGAGATGATCGAGGCCCAGATGCTCGGGCCGGTCGGCGACGCCTATCGCGATCGTGCCCAGGTGATCCGTTCGCAGGCCCGCGAGCTGCTTGGCGCGATCGACGATCTCGATCTTGCCGCCCGTATCGACAGCGCCGCGCTGTCGCTCGTGCCGGGCCAGATCGCGCTTCGCCCGGTGCTGGCAATGATCGTCGACGACCTTGCACCCCTTGCCGAATTGCGCGGCTCGGTGGTCGCGCTGCCGATCGCGGATCTCTCGGTCATGGGGGATCGCCGTGCGGTGGAGCGGTTGCTCGCCCGCCTGCTTGCCACGCTCGTCTCGGCGAGCGGGCAAGGCGAGCGGATCGGCGTGCATGTTGCGCCCGATGGCAAGGACATGGTGGCGATCACGATCGATCGCCCGCAGGCGCTTGCCGATTATCCCGGCGATTCGGTGCTCGATATCGATGACGAGCGCGAGGATATCACGCTGCTCGGCACCGGCTTCGCGTTGCGGCTCGCCCGCAATCTCTCCCGCGAACTGGGAGGCGCCCTCGTCATCGGCCGGGAAAGCTTGACTTTGCGGCTTCCGGCCGCCGTAAACGAGCAGGTGGGCCAAGCGCATCTGAGCTGAAATGGGGAACGGGGACCAGCAGGGCAGCGGCTATCGCGTGCCTGCGCCCGTTCCGGATGCGCGCGTGCAGTGGCCGGACGATTTCGGCACCCGCTTCACCATCTTCGTCGACACCGAGGAAGAGTTTGACTGGGGGGCGCCGCTCAGCGCCGATGCGGATGGCACGCGCCATATGGCCGCCCTGCCGCCGGTGCATGCCCGGTTCGCGGCGGCGGGCGCTGCGCTCACCTATCTGATCGACTATCCGATCGCGACCTCGCCGCTCGCGATCGAGGTGTTGCGCGAAGTGATCCGTGACGGGCGTTCCGCGATCGGCACGCAGCTTCATCCCTGGGTCAATCCTCCGCATGTCGAGGACGTGAACGGGTTCAACAGCTTCACCGGCAATCTCCCGCTCGAGCTGCAGCGGGCCAAGCTGGTGGCGCTCACCGAAGCCGTGGAAGGTGCAGCCGGCCGCCGGCCGCTTGTCTATCGTGCGGGGCGCTATGGGATCGGGCCGGATACGCCGGCGCTTCTGGCCGAGCTTGGCTATCGGATCGATAGCTCGATGCGCTCGGCCTATGATTATTCGGACGAGGGCGGTCCTGATTTCTCGGCGGTGCCGAATGATGCCTTCCGGATCGGTTCGCTGATCGAGCTGCCGTTCACCACGGTGTTCACCGGCCGAATGCGGCGGGGCGGGGCGGCGCTGCACCGCGGGCTGGGGCGGTTGCCGCATGGCATCGGCGTAGCGTCCCGGCTTGGGCTTCTCTCGCGTGTCGCGCTGACGCCCGAGGACATGCCGCTCGGCGAGGCCAAGGAAGCGATACGGGTCGCGGTGGGTGAGGGGCTGCGGCTGCTGAACTTCGCCTTCCATTCCCCCTCGGTAGAGCCCGGTCATACGCCTTATGTCCGGACCGAAGCCGATCTGGCGGCTTTCCTGCGGTGGTGGGACGGGGTGCTGGCGTTGCTCGACAGGCTGGGGGTGCGCTCGGCATCTGTGGACGAGATTGTCGCGGCGGCTTGCAGGCCGGCCTGAGGTTCCGCTAGGGCCGTCTTGCTGGGGGCCTGTAGCTCAATTGGTTAGAGCTGGCCGCTCATAACGGCTAGGTTGCGGGTTCAAGTCCTGCCGGGCCCACCAGCAACTGCTTGCGTGCCCGGCCCCAAGGCCCTAGGGCCGCGATCCGCGTCGGGGAGTGGCGCAGTCTGGTAGCGCGCCTGCTTTGGGAGCAGGATGTCGCAGGTTCGAATCCTGTCTCCCCGACCATTTTCCCGGATTTCAGTCCGGATCCGTTTCGGCTGCGACCCGCGCCGGACCGCTGTCTGCCTTGCCGTCGAGCGCGCGCTGCAGCGCGTCGCGGTCGAGCCGGCCTTCCCAGCGCGCCACCACGATCGTCGCCACGGCGTTGCCGATGAAGTTGGTCAGGCTGCGGCATTCGCTCATGAAGCGGTCGACGCCGAGGATCAGCGCCATGCCTGCCACGGGGATCGAGGGCACGACCATCAGCGTCGCCGCCAGCGTCGCGAAGCCGGCGCCGGTGACGCCGGCTGCACCCTTGGAAGTGAGCATCGCGGTGCCGAGCAGGATCAGCTGTTCGCCCAGCGACAGGTGCACGCCCGTGGCTTGGGCGATGAACAGCGCGGCCAGCGTCATGTAGATGTTGGTGCCGTCGAGGTTGAACGAATAGCCGGCGGGCACGACCACGCCGACCACTTCCTTGTCGCAGCCGGCGCGCTCGAGCTTGTCGATCAGCGCGGGCAGGGCGGCTTCGGAGGAGGAGGCGCCGAGGACGAGGAGGAGCTCGGCCTTGAGGTAGCGCAGCAGCTTGAGGATCGAGAAGCCCGCCAGCCAGCCGACGATGCCCAGGACGACGAGCACGAACAGCGCCGAGGTGGCATAGAAGGTCGCGACCAGGCCGCCGAGGTTCCACAGCGCGCCCAGGCCGTGCTTGCCGATGGTGAAGGCCATGGCGCCGAACGCGCCGACGGGCGCCGCGCGCATCAGGATCGCGACAAGGCGGAACACGACGGTGCCGAGCTGCTCCAGCAGGTCAACCAGCGGGCGGACGCGTTCGCCGAGCCCCGCCAGCGCCACGCCGAACAGGACGGCCACGAACAATACCTGCAGGATCGAGCCGCTCGTCAGTGCGGAGGCGAGGGTGGTGGGGATGATTGCGAGCAGGAAGCCCTGGACCGTCGTCTCGTGCGCTTGCTTCTCGAAGCCAACCACCTTGGCCTCGCTCAGGCTGTGCGGATCGATATGCATGCTCGCCCCGGGCTGGACGAGATGGGCGACGATCAGGCCGAGGATCAGGGCCAGCGTGGAGAAGAACAGGAAATAGGCGAGGGCCTTGATCACCACCCGGCCGAGCGAGCCCAGCTCGCGGGCGCCGGCGATGCCGGTGACCAGGGTAAGGAAGATGACCGGCGCGATGATCATCTTGACCAGGTTGACGAAGGCGATGCCCAGCCACTCCAGCGATGCGCCGAATGCGGGCCAGATCGCGCCGACCAGCACGCCCGCCGCGATGGCGATCAGTACCTGGACATAGAGCATTTGCCACCAGCGCTGCGGCCTGGCTGGCTGTTCGGCAAAGCTGGTCGTGACTGCGCCCATTCTCAATCCTCCCCCCACATCCGCACCGGCATAGCGGAGCGCGCGATGGGCCCAAACGGAAAAGGACGCCCCCTTGCGGGAGCGTCCTTCTATCTCTCGGTCCGACCAGAGGCCGGGTGCCGAACAGAGATCAGTGGGCGTTCGCCTCGGCGGCGTCGGCCTTGTTCTCTTCCACGTTCGCGGCGTTCTCGAGAACGGCCTCGGCAGCGGCGTTGGTGGTGTTGTCGGCAGCGGCCTCATAGGCAGCGGCGTTCGCAGCAGCGTCCGCAGCGACGTTCTCGGCGGTGGTGTTGGTGGTGGCGCCACCGCAAGCCGCGAGCGACATCAGGCCGGCGGTCGCAGCAACAATGAGGATCTTCTTCATGTGGTGCTCCTAAAGGAACTCAAACGTTTCGCATCCGGCCCGATTAGCCGTCGCGAACCGTTGGCATAGCGGTCGTTGCGTTTGCGTCAATCGCAAATTCACCCACTGGCAAAATTTAGGACATTTTTTTGCCTAAATCTTGCCAGTTAGCGGCCATCAATGAGTGGGCCCGCCATTCGGTTCCCTCACTCGCCCTCACCCTTGGGGATCGGGCCGATATCCTCGGGAGCGTTGGCGGTCACCGCGAGCATCGCGGTCCAGGCTGCCACATTCTGGCGCAGCTGCACCGGATCGATCTTGTCGAGCGTGTCGTCGGGCGTGTGGTGATAATCGAAATAGCGCAGGCCCGACTGGGAAAGATCGACCACGCCGACACCGGTATTGATCACCGGCCCGACATCGGTGCCGCCATGCGCGGTGCCGCGTCCGCGCGAGATGCCGAGCGGCGCAAGCACGGTGGCGAGGCGATCGGCGATCGGCTTGGCGCCCGCGGGCAGGTTTACCTCGAATTTCCAGACGCGGTCGGCGCCGAAATCCGATTCCTGCGCCAGGACATGGCGCTCGTTCGCATGCGCCTTGGCATAGGCCGCGCCGCCAAAGCCACCCGGTTCCTCCGCGCCGAACCAGACGACCCGGATCGTACGCTTCGGCTGGCCGGCGTCCATGATCCGCTTGGCGGCGGCAGTGGTGATCGCCACGCCCGAGGCATCGTCAATGGCGCCGGTGCCGAGATCCCAGCTGTCGAGATGGCCGCCGATCAGGATGATCCCGGCCGAAGGATCGCTGCCCGGAACATCGGCGATGACGTTGCCCGATTCGGCCTCACCCTTCATGCCCGCGGTGATCTGCACGCGCAGTTTCACCGGCCCGCGCTTGAGCAGCCGCTCGAGTTGATCGGAATCCGGGAGGCTGAGGGCGGCGGCGCCGACGGGATTCACACCTGCGGCCCAGCTTGTCACGCCGGTGTGCGGATTCCGATGATAATCGGTGCCAATCGAGCGGATCAGGATCGCCGCGGCGCCCTTGCTCGCCGCAATGCTCGGCCCCGCGCGGCGGGCGCCGCCGAAATAGCCGTATTGCGAGCCATCCTGCGTCGGCGTCATCGAATTGCCGACATAGACGATCTTGCCCTTCACCGCCGCGGCAGGCGCCGCCTGGAGATCGGCGAGCGTGGCAAAGGCGACGACTTCGGCCTCGATCGGCTTCGGACCCGTCGAGCCCGAATTGCCGAGCGCCGCGATGGCGAGCTTCTGCGCGGCGCCGCCCAGCACTTCGGCGGTCTCGATCCCGCGCTCCCACAGCGGCATCTTGTACGTCTCGATATGGACGTTCTTGAAGCCGAGCGCCGTGAGCTTCTTCACCGCCCAGGCACGCGCCCGCGCCTCGGCCTCGGTCGCGGCGAGGCGCTGGCCGACTTCGGTGGTAAGCCCCTCGGTGATCTCCCAGGCGAGATTGTCGCTCAAGGCGGCGTCGCGCAGCGCCACGGGATCGTGCGCGGCGCTCTGGGCCAGAGCAGGGAAGGGCAGGGCGAGGGCGGCGACGGCCGCGAGCAGGGTGCGCTTGGTCATGGCCGGCGACGCTAACCGCCCCCGAAACATTCGGCAATGCGCCGACGGTTTCCACGGCATTTCCGATGCCGTCACGGGCCGATATTCAACCAGCTGGTTGACCAATTCGTTGAATCCCTTGAATCGTTTACACGTGTGGCCGGCACGCAACCGGATCGGTTGAATCAGTGCCGCCGCTGCCCGCCGGAGGGCAGCAGAGGATATCCTACATTGCAAGCGGGGCGTTCCGACGCGCCCGCGTTGCCAATTGACCGTCCGCTCGCTACATCGCCGCCAAACTTCCTGCATATCCAGACCTGCGAACGGAGACCGCCACGTGGCCGCCCAATACGCCTTCGTCATGAAGGACATGACCAAGACCTTCCCCGGCGCTCCCAAGCCGGTGCTCAACAACATCAACCTGCAATTCTACCAGGGTGCCAAGATCGGCATCGTCGGCCCGAACGGCGCCGGCAAGTCGACCCTGATGAAGATCATGGCAGGCATCGACAAGGACTTCTCGGGCGAGGCCTGGCCGGGTGAGAACATCACCGTCGGCTACCTGCCGCAGGAGCCCGAGCTCGATCCGACGAAGAACGTGCTCGAGAACGTCAAGGACGGCGCCCGCGAAGTCGCCGACATGGTCGATCGCTTCAACGCGATCTCGGCCGAGATGGGCGATCCCAAGGACGACACCGATTTCGACGCCCTGATGGAAGAGATGGGCACGCTCCAGGAGAAGATCGACGCGGTCGATGGCTGGACGCTCGACAACCAGCTCGAGATCGCGATGGAAGCGCTGCGCTGCCCGCCGTCGGACTGGGAAGTCGCCAACCTGTCGGGCGGTGAAAAGCGCCGCATCGCGCTTACCCGCCTGCTGATCCAGAAGCCGTCGATCCTGCTGCTCGACGAACCGACCAACCACCTCGATGCGGAGAGCGTCGAGTGGCTGGAAAACCACCTGAAGGAATATGCCGGCGCGGTGCTGATGATCACCCACGACCGCTACTTCCTGGACAATGTCGTCGGCTGGATCCTGGAAATCGACCGCGGCAAGTACTTCCCGTACGAGGGCAACTACTCGACCTATCTCGAGAAGAAGGCCAAGCGCCTCGAGCAGGAGGACCGCGAGGAGTCCGGTCGCCAGAAGGCGATCAAGGACGAGCTCGAGTGGATCCGCCAGGGCCCGAAGGGTCGCCAGACCAAGTCGAAGGCGCGTATCGCCAAGTTCGACCAGCTGGTCGAGGCGCAGCAGAACCGCGCGCCCGGCAAGGCCCAGATCGTCATCCAGGTGCCCGAGCGCCTGGGCGGCAAGGTGATCGAAGTGGAGAACATCTCCAAGGCGTACGGCGACAAGCTGCTGTTCGAGAACCTCTCGTTCACGCTGCCCGCCGGCGGCATCGTCGGCGTGATCGGCCCGAACGGCGCCGGCAAGTCGACGCTGTTCAAGATGATCACCGGCCAGGAGACCCCGGACACCGGCACCATCGAGATGGGCTCGACCGTGCGCCTGGGCTATGTCGACCAGAGCCGCGATCACCTCGACCCGACCAAGAATGTCTGGGAAGAGATCTCGGACGGCCTGGATTACATGAAGGTCAACGGCCACGACGCCTCGACCCGCGCCTATGTGGGTGCCTTCAACTTCAAGGGCGCCGACCAGCAGAAGAATGTCGGCAAGCTGTCGGGCGGTGAGCGCAACCGCGTCAACATCGCCAAGATGCTCAAGAAGGGCGGCAACGTGCTGCTGCTCGACGAACCGACCAACGACCTCGACGTCGAAACGCTGGGCGCGCTGGAAGAGGCTATCGAGAATTTCGCGGGCTGCGCCGTGGTCATCAGCCACGATCGCTTCTTCCTCGATCGTCTCGCCACGCACATCCTCGCCTTCGAAGGCAACAGCCATGTCGAATGGTTCGAGGGCAATTTCGAAGCCTATGAGGAAGACAAGCGCCGTCGCCTGGGCGATGCCGCCGATCGTCCGACCGCACTGGCCTACAAGAAGCTGACGCGCTGATCGGCGTGCCGATCACTTATGAACGCTTCGAGGGCGCGGTGGCAGATGCCGCCGCGCCCTTGCTGCATCTGTGCCATGCGGTCTTCCCCGATTTCACGGATGGGTATCTGCTCGACCGGCTGGCGCGGCTGGAGGACCCGCTGCTCTGGCTGGCGATCGAGAATGGCAGCTGGAAGGGATTCAAGCTCAGCTATCGGCGCGGCGATGCGCTGCTCTACAGCTGGCTGGGCGGCGTGGTGCCCGAATTGCGGGGGCGGGGCGTGGCTTCCGAGCTGATGCGACGGCAGCATGCGGATGCCGCCATGCTCGGCTATCGCTTCGCCGAGACCCGTACCCGGGCGGCGAACAATCCGATGATCCTGCTCAATCTGCGTCACGGATTCCAGATTGCCGGCTTCGAAAACGACACGAACGGCATGCCGGTAGTGATCCAGCGCAAGCCGTTGCGTTAATACGTAAAATACGGATTTTCTGGAGGTTGCACGACCGGCGAAGGCCCGGATTTCTCGTTTCAGAAATGTTTCGCAACAGAGCTAGAGCCGCAAGGATTCCTATAAATTCCGAGAAACATCTTATTTTTCGGAGTTCAACCATGACGTTGAAGCAGAAGCTGCTTTCCGCACTGGTGATGCTGGGGGTCGTGCTCGGCGCCGTCATCGCAGGCTTTTCCTGGTCCGCGGCGACCAGCCGCCAGGCGCTGCACACCGTGCTCGCCGACCGCGTGATCCCGCTGAAGGACCTCAAGCTCGTCGCGGACAGCTATGCGGTGCACATCGTCGATGCGGCGCACAAGGCGCGCAACGGCAATATCAGCTACGCGCAGGCACTGGAGAATATCCAGAAGGGCAAGACCGATCTCGATGCGGCCTGGAAGCGCTATGCCGCGACCGATGCGACGCCCGACGAGGAAGCGCTGGCCAAGCAGGCCGAAGACGCCATGGCAAAGGCGAATGACGGCATCGGCCGGCTGGAAGCGATGCTGCGTGCCGGCGATCGTGAAGGGATCGACAAGTTCCTCGCCACCGAACTCTATACCGATGTCGATCCGGTTTCGGATACCGTCGGCAAGCTGGTTACCATGCAGATCAGCATCGCCAGCGACGTGACCACCGATGCGCTGGGCTGGGCCAATGTGGCCACCGGCATCGTGGTCGCGCTGGGCCTGATTGCGCTCGCGGTGCTGGGCGGCGCCTTCTACATGGTCACCCGCAAGGTGGTGGCGCCGATCAAGGGCCTGGCCGAGGTGATCCATGGCATGGCGCGCTCCAGCGGGACGACCCAGGTGCCGCATACCGACCAGGCTGACGAGATCGGCGATATCGCCCGTGCGGTCGATGCCTATCTCGAATCGGTGATCGCCAAGGAGCGCGACGCGGCGGCCGCCGCCGCCGAGACGCAGCGCATCGTCACCACGGCGCTGAGCCAGGGGCTGTCGGCGCTGGCCGAAGGCGACCTGACCGAGGAAATCCGCGTGGCCTTCCCGGAGAGCTATGCGACGCTCAAGACCAACTTCAACAGCGCGCTGACCGCGCTGCGCACGCTGATCGCCACGGTCAACGAAGGCGCGGCGGCGATCCAGACCGGCTCGCACGAGATCGCCCAGGCTTCGGAAGACCTGGCGCGACGGACCGAAGGCAATGCCGCCAGCCTCGAGGAAACCTCGGCTGCGCTCAGCCAGATGGACGAGCGGCTGCGCGGCACCGCCCGGGCGGCGAACGAGACGGTGCGCAGCGCCGATGAGGCGATCCGCGTGGTCGGAGACGGCCGCTCGCTCGCCGAGCAGGCAGTCACGGCGATGGGTCGGGTCAGCGAAAGCGCCCGCGGCATCGACGACGTGATCGAGGGCCTCGACAAGATCGCGTTCCAGACGCGGGTGCTCGCGATGAACGCCGCGGTGGAAGCCGGGCGCGCCGGCGAGGCCGGTCGTGGCTTCGCGGTGGTCGCCGACCTGGTCTCGGCGCTGGCGATGCGGGCGGAAGAAGAAGCCAAGCGCGCCCGCGAACAGCTGACCCTGACCCAGGACGAGGTCAGCACGGCGGTCGATGCGGTGCAGCGCATGGACACGGCGCTGGAGGCGATCTCGGGCGGCGTGGGCGCGGTCCACAAGCTGCTCGACGCCATGGCGGCGGACAACCAGGCCCAGTCGACCGCGATCACCCAGATCGTCACTGCGGTGAACGAGATGGACCAGTCGACCCAGCAGAATGCGGCGATGGTCGAGGAAACCTCGGCTGCCTCGCGCAACCTGGCCGAGGAAGTCGGCAACCTGGCCGAGCAGGCCGGTCGCTTCCGCACCGGGGACGGTGCTTCGGCTTCCGCGCCGCGCGGCAAGGTGGTCCAGCTCCACAGCGTGGCCGCCTGAGGATCCACCCGGGGGATCGTTCGCCGCCTAGAAGCGGCGGGCGATCCCCATATAGAGCTCGGCATCCGGGCTGGCATGGTTGAGCCCGGCGACGGCGCCGATGTCGAACTGCAGGTTCGAGCGGGGCTGCCAGGCGAAGGACAGGCTGGCGAGCGCCTGGGTGGCGTGGCCGGCGGCGTCCTCGTCGCGGATCGCCTGGAATTCGAGCGCGCTGGTCAGCGACTTTGCCAGCGTGGCGCTGATGCCGGCCGCGCTGCCATAGGCGAGATGGCGGCCATGCCGGTCGCTGTCGACCGCGGCATCGACTTCGGGGGTAAGCGAGAGGCTCAGCGTGTCGTTCAGGCTGTAGCTGAGCGGCACCACCAGGCCGGCCCCCCAGTCGCCCGCGCCGATCGTCGCGCCGCCCGTCGGCAGGCTGGCATAGGGCATGATGGCGGCGGCGAAGCCCGAACCGTCGGGATGCGAGAGATTGTGGCGGACGGCGAGGGTGGTGTCGCCCACGCCGCTACCGTGGGTGACGGTGCCGGCGATGCGATCATGGGTGCGCACGGTGCCGAGCGCGGTCCAGCCGAGCTGGACTTCGGTGTTCGAGGTGACGCCGTAGCGGAGCAGCAGGTCGCCGAAGGTGAAACTGTCGGTGCGCTGTCTCGCGTCGCGGTCGAGCGACCAGTCGGCCAGGCCGCTCTCGACGATCAGATGCCCCTGGTCGACAGTGCAGGCGGGCGTGTCGAGGCCGGGCCGGTCCGGGCAGAGCGGGCGCAGGTCCTGCGCATGGGCGGCAGTGGCGGCGAGCAGGGCAGCGGCGAGACTCATCGGAAGGCGCATGGGAGGTCCATAGCGCCTTCCGGGAGAGAAGTGGACACCGGCCGTGGAATCGTCCTGCACGGCCGGCCCTGGACGGATCAGCCCTTCTTGGCGGTCAGCGCGTCCACGCTCCACGAACCGCCGCCGGCGGCCGCGAAGAACAGGAAGATGAAGCAGTAGAGCATGATCGCCTCGCCGCCGTTCACCGCCGGGAAGAAGCCCTGCGGCGCGTGGACGAGGAAATAGCCGACCGCGCACATGCCGGAAGCGATGAACGCCACCGGACGGGTGAACAGGCCGATCAGCAGCAGCGCGCCGCCGACCAGCTCGATCACGCCGGCCGCGGTGAGCAGGCCGTTGAGCGGATAGGGGAAGGGGGGCACGCCGAAGAACTTGGAAAGGCCATGCTGCAGGAAGCCGAGACCGGCGACGATGCGCAGGACGCTCAGCAGCTTGTCGGACCAGCTTGCGGGAATGGGCATGAGGTTTTCTCCTCGACCGGCGCGCGTCCTTGCGAGCCGTTTCGAGGCTGAAATGTTTCACTTCATGTCCGAACGGTCAACCGACGCCCGGGAAACCATCCGTTTCCGAAGTGGCTCAGGCCGTGAAGCGCTTGGTGAAGCCCTTGGCGTGCTTGTCCTCCGCCGCCTGGAAGGCCTCGACATGATCGACGACCGCCAGGGGCGGCCCTTCGCGACAGGCTTCGGTAAGCGAGGTCAGCGCCTCGTCATCGCCCTCGGCGAGCAACTCGACCCGCCCGTCCTTGAGATTGCGGACCCAGCCCTTCACGCCGAGCAGCTTGGCGGTACGCACCGCCCAGTCGCGATAGCCCACGCGCTGCACGCGGCCCGACACGTAGATACGCTGTGCCGTCATATATCCCCAGCTCATTATTCTACCCGGCCGCAACCCTTCGGCCTGGTTGCACTTGTATCAACTTGCAGATTCGAGGGAATCCTTGGGCGCGGCGACTCGTCGCGCCTTAGGGGTAAGTGATCGCAATCACTTCATATTCGCGCTCGCCGGCGGGCAGGCTGACCCGGCGGAGGTCGCCGATCCCGGCGCCGCGCAGGGCACGGGCGAGCGGAGCGTTCCAGCCGACCAGCCCCCTGGCGGCATCGGCCTCGTCATCGCCGACCAGGGTGAGGGTGCGGTGGTTGTCGTCCTCGTCGGCGATCGTGACGGTGGCGCCGAAATAGGCGCGGCTCTTGTCTTCCTGCTGCGCCGGATCGACGACCTTGGCCGCCTTCATCCGCTTCGACAGCCAGCCGAGCCGCCGGTCGATCTCGCGCAGGCGCTTGCGGCCGTAGATATAGTCGCCATTCTCCGAGCGGTCGCCGTTGCCGGCGGCCCAGGAGATGGTCTCGACCAGGGCGGGGCGCTCGGTGGCGAAGAGCTGCTCATACTCGGCCCGCAGCGTCGCATAGCCGGCGGGGGTGATGTAGTTGGGGCGGTCCATCGTCCGCCCGGACTATCAGCCCGGCTTGTTCTTGCCCAGATACCAGCTGGTGTTCGCCGGCCCGCGCGAGCGCGAGCGCTCGGGGTTGAGCAGGTCGTAGACCACGGCGTTCTCGATCACGCGCTGGACGTAGTTCTTCGTCTCGAAGATCGGGATCTGCTCGATCCACTGGACAATGTCACCGCCGGGCAGGCGGGGGTCGCCATTGGCGCGGATCCACTTGTTCACATTGCCCGGGCCGGCGTTGTAGGCCGCGATCGCCAGCGGATAGCTGCCGTAGAGATTGTACATCCGCTGGAAATAGGTCGAGCCGAGCTGGATGTTGTAGTCGGTATCGGAATTGAGCGTGCCGGGGCTGTAGCTCATGCCCAGCTTGGTCGAGACCTCGCGGGCCGTGCCCGGCATCAGCTGCATCAGCCCGCGCGCGCCGGCATGGCTGACCGCGTCGCGATCGAACTGGCTTTCCTGGCGTGCGATGGCGTGGACGATCGTCCAGTAATCCTGCTGCGATGCCGGCACCGCCACGGTCGGGTAGCCCGCCGCGGTATAGTCCGACAGGCCGTTCTGCAGCGCGCTCTTGCCGACCAGCACGCCCAGGTCCGGGCGGCCGATCGCGCGGCTCAGCTCGGCGGCGAGGATATGGTCGCTGTCAGAAGTCGCATCATTGGCGATCTGGCGGATGAACAGGCCCTGGTCCTGGCGATTGCCCATCGTGCCGAGCAGCTGTGCGGCGCGCACCGTCTCCTTCTTGAAGAAGGCATCGCGCACCGCCGGATCGCCGACCCGTGCGTTGAAATCGGGCGGGCGCTTGAGCGGATTGCCGAGCCGCTCGGTGGCGAGCTGGCCATAGAAGACGTCGGGGAAGCCGGCGGCCTGGGTGTAGAACCTGGTCGCCCCGGTCTGGTCGCCAGAGGCTTCGGCGGCGCGGCCGGCCCAGTAGAAGCCCTTGGACTGGGTTGTCGGCGTCTTCGAGCCATGACCATAGCGATCGAACATGCCGACCGCGTCGCGGCTGCGGCCGAGATTGTTGAACGCCACGGTGCCCGCCAGCCAGGTGAGGCTGGTATAGTCGTCGCGCTCGCCGAGCGGCTGGGCGCTGATATCGGTGCCCGCCGGGAACGCGTCATCGACCTGGCTGGCGATCTGATAGGCGAGGCTGAACTGCCCATCCGACTGGGCGCCGCGCGCCGCGGTAAGCAGCACTTCCATCCACTCCTCGGCGTCGCCGGGCGTGGAAGCGAGCTGGCGCGGCTGGGCGAGATAGGCGCGCATCGCCGGGCTCTGGCCGGTATCGCGCAACCACATCGCGCGATCGGCGATGAAGCCGGGATTGGTGCGGCCGAGCGCAAGCGCGTTCGAGCCCTTCACATCGGCATCCGCCGCCTTGGTGCGGAAGGCGATTCGGGCATCGAAGACCGGACGCATCGCCGGCGAGACATAGGCGAGCTGGCGCTGCGCCGCGCTGAGCGAGCCTGCCCAGAGCAGCCGGTCCATACGCGCATCATGATCCGCCGGGGTGAGCGCGGCCGAGAAGCCGGCGAGCAGCGCGGTTTCGTCGCGCGGGCGCAGCACGCCGTGACGCCAGGCCTGGCGTGCCTGCTGTTCGGCCTCGGCGCGCTTGCCGGAAGCCGCGAGCGCTTCGGCATAGCGGATGCGGCCGGCGGCGGTCAGCGGCGGGAAGCGCTCGAAGAAGCGGATGACCAGCCCTGGGGCCCAGGTGCCGCTTTCCAGCACCGTCTCGGCAGCGGCGCGGCGGCTTTTCTCACCGGGCCAGCCGGGATGCATGAGCAGGAAGTTGGCGTAGTCGGAAAAGGGATAGTTATCCGACTGCTGCAGGCGCTTCCATTCGATCAGCGCGTCGCCGAGCTGATCGGCCTGGATATAGGGCGGGGGCACGCGGGGAACGCCGGCTTCGAGCGCCACCTTGTACCACTGGATCTGTTCCTGCGTGAGCTGCGACGAGACGGCGAGCCCGGAAACGCCCGCGAACAGCAACGCACTTTTGAGCAGCGGAGCAAGCATACTGGACATGATACGCGTGTCGCTCCTATCTGCCAGCCCCGAATTGGGGAATTAGGGAAGATTTTGAGACCATGTTTTCCGGCTCCATTCCCGCGCTTGTGACGCCGTTCCGTAGCGGCATCTTCGCGGATGAAGATTATCGTGCGTTCGTTGAATGGCAGATTGCTGAGGGCTCTGCCGGGCTGGTGCCGTGCGGCACCACCGGCGAGGCCGCGACGATGCCGAAAGACGAGCATTTCGAAGTCGTCCGCGTCTGTGCCGACCAGGCGAAAGGCCGTGTGCCGGTGCTCGCCGGTGCCGGTTCGAACGACACGCTGGTCGCGATCGAGAATGTGAAGGCATCGCAGGATGCCGGCGCCGATGCGGTGCTGATGGTCCCGCCCTATTACAACCGGCCGAGCCAGGAAGGCATCTTCCAGCATTTCGCGGCGATCGCCGAGAAGGCTGAGCTGCCGATCGTGCTCTACAATGTGCCGGGTCGCACCGTGACCGACATCCAGCCCGCGACGATGGCGCGGATCGTCAAGGCGTTTCCGGGCAAGTTCATCGGCGTGAAGGATGCGACAGGCGCGCTCGCCCGCGTTTCCGAGCAGCGTGCAGGCTGTGGCCACGACTTCATCCAGCTTTCGGGCAATGACGAGACGGCGCTGGCGTTCAATGCGATGGGCGGCACGGGCTGCATCTCGGTGACCGCCAATGTCGCGCCAAAGCTCTGCGCCGAGTTCCAGGCCGCCTGGGCGGCGGGCAACCACGCGCTGGCGCTGGAACTGCACGACCGGCTCTATCCGCTGCATATCGCGATGTTCACCGATGCGTCGCCCGGCCCGGTGAAATACGCAATGACCCGCGTGCGCCAAGGCTTCCCGGAGGAACTGCGCCTTCCGATGACGCCGGCGGGGGAAGCGAGCCGCAAGGCCGTGGACGCCGCGCTGGAGTTTGCGGGCCTGGTCTAGCTCTTATTCCCCTCCCTTCCAGGGAGGGGAGTTTAGACCTTAAGTCCGCTGTTCGCCGCCTGCGTAGTAGGTCGGCACATGGCCGCGGATCCAGGCGTTCTCGCGGAACCACTTGGTCACGATATATTTGGTGCCCTCAAGCACGCGCATGCCTTCGTGCAGCGTGTCATAGTTCGGCGTGCCGTCTTCCATCATGTTGTTCCACATCAGCATCAGCCCCTTTTTCGGGCGGAAGCGGACGCCGGCGCGCGGAAACCAGGTGGCGCCGCCCTCCTCGACATCGTTGAGGTAGATCATCGCGGTCCAGGTGCGCTGCCCGCCGAATTCTAGCATCTTCTCCCAATATTCCGCGCCTTCGTGGAAATAGTCGCAATGCGCGCGGAACTGCTGGCCGGGGGCGTAGCGCTGGCCCTGCAGCGTTTCGGCATTGGCTGGCGGAAGGCCCAGCACATTGGCGATGTGGTCGTCGATGCGCCAGACATCGGCAGCCCAGCGATCGAGATCGGTGGAGCTGCTGGTGCGGAATTCGGGATCCTCATGCGCCGCGAGCAGCGTGGAGGGCCGGGCGGACTCATCGATCATGCCGACCAGGATGTCGCAGTCCGCGTCGCTGAGGAAATCGGGATAGGTGAAGATCTGCGCGGTCTCCACCTTCGCGCGCTTGACCGCGGGATTGGCTTCCAGCTTCGCCACCACTTCGCGGCCGATGCGCGCGCGATTGGGGGACGGGGTTCCCGACACTTTGCCGACTTGCTTGCTCACACCGGCCAATTCGCGCCTGCGGGCTGCAAAAGCAAGAGGCCCGGTCCTTGCGGGCCGGGCCTCCTCTGTCTGGCAAGATGCGGGCTGGCTTACCAGAAGATGTCGTAGATCACGTCGACCACTTCGCCGGTGTCCACATCGACCAGAAGGGCGTCGTTGTAGTAGCGGACCCAGCGATAGGGGCCGTACGCGTCCGGCAGGCGGTAATAATAGGGATCATTGATCCAGTATTGCGACGAGAACAGGATCGAGTTCAGCGTGAAGCCGATCCCGAAGCGACGATAGCCATAGCCCCAGCCCGACGGCGCATAATAGCGCGGCAGACGGTAGAGGCTGCGGTTCGAGGTGCGGTAGCCGCGCCAGTCATAGCGGCGATCGTTGCGCCAGCTGTTGCTCCAGCTCCCGCGATTGCCGCCCCAGCCGCGATTGTTGTCCCAGCCGCGGTTGCGGTCGTTCCAGCCGCGATCGTTGTTGCGGTTCCAGTCGTTGCCGCGGCGATCATTGTTCCAGTTGCGATCGCGGTTGCGATCGTTCCAGTTCGGGTTGCCGCGATCCCACTGGCCGCCGCGATTATTGTCGCGGTTCCAGTCGCGCCGGTCATTGCCGCCGCGATTGCCGTCCCAGCGCTGCTGCGGCTGGGCCTGGGGCGGGGAAACCTGCTGGCCGCCGGGCTGGCCGCCACCACGGTTCCAGCCGCCACGGCCCCAGCCGTTGCCGACATTGCCGCCGCCATTCCAGTCGCGACGCGGCTGCTGCTGGGGTTGGGGTTGCGCCTGCTGCTGCGGGGCCGAGGACTGGCCCCAGCCACCACGGTTGCCGCCGCGATCACCACGATCACCGCGGTTCCCGCGATCGCCACGATCCTGAGAGGGCTGCGAGGCGCCCGAATTGCCGCCGTTGCGGTCGCCGCCACCCCAGTGGCGGCCACGGTCCTGCGCCAGTGCCGGCGGGACCAGAGCAGTTGCGGCGATGATCGCCGCGAGCAAGGTCTTCTTCATCTAGTGTCTCCGCTGGACCGGCACACACGCCGGGCTTCGAGGGTAAACACTCTCTAAAGCCCAGTGGCTGACATGACTCTGAATTCATCTGTCAGCTTATTGAAAGCATCTGAAATAGTTCAGGGTTCCGCCGGCTGGTCCTCCTGAGCGGCGGGTGGCGATGCAGGCTCGGGCGCGTCGCCACGGGCGATGCGGGCGGCATTCTGGATCGCTTCCATCAGTCGCGGGTAAATGCCGCAGCGGCAGATATTGGGGATCGCTTCCTTGATGTCCGACTCGCTGGGATTGCGGTTTGCGCGGATCAGGGTGGATGCGGCCATCACCACGCCCGGGATGCAATAGCCGCATTGGGGCACGTTGGCGGCGATCAGCGCCTGTTGCACCGGATGGCTGCGATCCTTGGACAGGCCCTCGATCGTGGTGACGAACGTGCCTTCAAGCGCGCCGATCGTCACTTCGCAGGCGAGCCGCGCGGTGCCATCGACATCGACGGTGCATGCGCCGCAATCGCCGGTGCCGCAGCCATATTTGGTGCCGGTGAGGTTCGACGCGTCGCGCAATGCCCAGAGCAGGGGCGTGCGCGGGTCCATCTTGTAGGCAACCGGCTGGTTGTTGACGGTAAAGCGAGTCATGGGAGGGGTGTAGCGGGAAACCAGCCGTTTCCGAAACCGGCATTGCGCCGGGCCGTGGCGCACGCGACATCCAGTGCATGACACTTCCCACGCTCTTCGTGCCCCATGGCGGCGGCCCCTGTTTCTTCATGGACCCCAATGGTGGTCCTCCGGATCCGATGTGGCAGCCGATGCAGGCCTATCTGGCCGGGCTGATCGACTCGCTCCCGGAGAAGCCCAGGGCGATCCTGCTGATCTCCGGCCATTGGGAGGAGGAGCAGGTCACGGTGCATGCCGGCAACGGCCAGCCCCTGCTGTTCGACTATTATGGCTTCCCGGAGCACACCTATCGCCTGCGCTGGGATGCGCCCGGCTCGCCGCAAGTCGCGGTGCGGGTGAAGGAACTGCTCGAGGGCGCCGGTTTCCCGGTGGGCGAGGAGCGGGAGCGCGGCTGGGATCACGGCGTGTTCATCCCGATGATGGTCGCAGTGCCGGGGGCGGACATCCCGCTCGTCCAGCTCTCGCTGCGCAAGGACCTCGATCCCGCCGACCATATCGCGCTGGGCAAGGCGCTGGCACCGCTGCGCGATGAAGGCGTGCTGATCGTCGGCTCGGGCATGAGCTTCCACAACCTGCGCGCCCGCGGGCCGCAGGTAACGCCGGTCGCCGACGAATGGGATGACGCGCTTACCGCGGCGGTGACCGATGCCGATCCGGCGCGCCGGGCCGAGCGTGTCGCTGCCTGGGACAAGCTGCCCCACGCCCATTTCGCGCATCCGCGTGAGGAGCATCTCCTTCCGCTGATGGTCGCGCTCGGCGCGGGCGGCGAGGGGCCGGCGGTGTGCGATTACCGAGACCATGTGATGGGATGGACGGTGTCGGGCTACCGCTTCGGCTAGCTCCGACACCCAAGGCGCTACTCCCGCCAGCTCTTGTCCGTCCGGTCCACCAGCCGCACCATTGCCGCGAAGTCCGCCGCGCCCGGGCCGCCGGGAACCTGCGCCATATGGAGGTCGCGCTGGTGCACTGCCACGACTTCGTCCGGCACCACCAGCGGCTCGCCCATCGAGGCGGTGGCGATCTGGATCTCGCAGGCGCGCTGGAGCGACCAGTGCTTGATGAACGCCTCGGGCACGGTGCGGCCCATCACCAGGATGCCGTGGTTCTTGAGCAGCATCACCCGCTTGTCGCCGAGATGCGCGAGCAGTCGCTCGCCTTCCTCGTCACGTACCGTGACGCCCTCGAAGTCGTGATAGGCGATCTGGCCGGCGAAGTTGCAGGCGTAGAAATTGGTCGGGCGCAGGCCGCCCTCGACGCTGGCGACCGCCATGCCCGCCGTGGTGTGGGTATGCGCGATGCAATGCGCGTCGGGCAGGTGGCGGTGGAACAACGAATGCTGGACGAAGCCGGCGCGGTTCACCGGATAGGGTGAGTCGTCGAGCTTGTTGCCGTCGATGTCGATCTTGACGAGGTTGGAGGCCTTCACCTCGGAGAAGTGCAGCCCGAACGGATTGATGAGGAACGCGCCTTCCTCGTCCGGCACCTTCAGCGTGATGTGGTTGTAGATCATCTCGGACCAGCCGAGCATGTCGAACACCCGGTAGCAGGCCGCGAGCTGCTGGCGCGCCTCCCACTCGGCTTCGGTCATTACTTTGCTTGCCAGCGCGGTGGCCATGTTACCTCTCCCAAGGCTTTTTCGTGGATCGGGTATGCCACGTCGGGAGGCCTAGCGGAAGGCGTAAGGCACCACGCTGCGCCGGTCCGGATCGATGGCGATGGCGGAGGCGGCGGGCGGGAAGGCGCGCTGGTCGCAATCGGTGCGCGGGCAGATGCGGCAGCTGGCGCCGATCGGTGTGGCCGCGCCGCCGGGCTTGAGGTCGTCGGCATAGACGAAGTCGGCCGCGTGCAGCTCCTCGCAACCCAGCGCCACCGCATAGCGGCGCGAGGGGCGGGCGTAGCTGCCCGAAGGCTTCACCAGACCCTTCGCCATCGAGACGTAGCGGGTGCCGTCGGGCATCTCGGCGTGCTGGACCAGGATTCGGTCGGGGATCGCCACTGCCTCATGTACCACCCAGAGGGGGCAGGCGCCGCCCAGCGCCGCGAATTGCAGGCGCGTCGCCGAATGCCGCTTGGTGATGTTGCCGGCCATGTCGACCCGGCAGAAGAAGAAGGGCAGGCCGGCGGCGCCCGGGCGCTGGAGTGTCGAGAGCCGGTGGCAGGCCTGCTCGAAGCTCACCCCGAAGCGCTGGCGCAGGCGATCGATGTCGTGGCGGACGTCGCGCGCGGTATCCCTGAACGCGCCATAGGGCATCAGCAGCGCACCGGCGGCATAATTGGCCAGGCCGATGTTGAGCAGTTCTCGAGCAGCGGGCGAGGCCAGGCCCGCGTCGTCGACCACCTGGCGCATCTCATTCTCGAACTCATAGCGGACCAGCCGGTGCGCAAGCAGGAAGGCACGGCTCTCTGGCGGAAGCGCGCTGTTGACCGCGAGGGTGCGGTCCCGCGGATCGAAACGGCTGAGCTGGCTGCCGTCGCCATCCTCGCCGACCACGCGCACGCCGTGCCAGCGCAGGCGATCCTCCAGTCCCCGGGTGGGGCGATCGGGATCGAGGTCGCCGGCGAGCGTCTCGGCCGAGCGATCGACGGCGTCGATATAGTTGCCCTCGGCCTGGAACCAGTCGCGTACCTCCTCCCAGGGGAGCGGGGCTGCATCACTCGAGCCGCTGTCGTAGCGGTCGTCGAGCACGCGAAGCTGTTCCTGGCTGCGGCGCCAGGCTTCGTGGAGCGCGACCATGCGGCGGGCGAGCAGGGGCTGTTGCTCGATCCCACGACGGACATCGCTTTCCTCCATCCGCTCGGCGGGGACGCTGGCATCGGTGGCGGCATCGATCGTGCGGAGCAGGGAGGTGCTGGACTCGGCGTCACCGAACGGCTCGAGCGGGAATTCGCGGGACAGCGCTACCAGCACGATATCGGTGATCGGCCGGTCGTTGTTCTCGATCTGCGAGAGATAGGAAACCGAGATGCCGAGCCGCGCGGCCATGGCTGCCTGGCTGATCCCCGCGCGCTTGCGCAGCTCGCGCAGGCGAAAACCTTCGAAGACTCGGCGGCGGGGGGAGGTCGTCAAATCCCCCTCCCTGGAAGGGAGGGGTTAGGGGTGGGTGTGGGCCTGGCGATACTTCCACCGATGAACTTGGTCCCTCCGTATCGCGGGCAAGTACCCACCCCCAGCCCCTCCCTTGCAGGGAGGGGGACAAGAAGGGCGAGGCGGAGCGATCTGCGCATGTCCGCAGTATATCTGCAAACCCGCACGATACAACTTTGCAACATTGCATTTGCGAAGGACGCATGTCCCGATGCAGAGGCAGCCAATTCCAAGGGGAACCGCATGTCGTCGACGATCGAGGAACTGGAACGCCGCCGCGCTGCCGCCCGCCTGGGCGGTGGGCAGAAGCGGATCGACGCGCAGCACGCCAAGGGCAAGCTCACCGCGCGTGAGCGGATCGAAGTGCTGCTCGACCAGGGATCGTTCGAAGAACTCGACATGTATGTCGAGCACAACTGCGTCGACTTCGGCATGCAGGACCAGATCGTCCCTGGTGACGGCGTCGTTACCGGATCGGGCACGATCAACGGCCGCCTCGTCTTCGTGTTCAGCCAGGACTTCACCGTGTTCGGCGGTTCGCTCAGCGAACGTCACGCGCAGAAGATCTGCAAGATCATGGATATGGCGATGAAGGTCGGCGCGCCCGTGATCGGGCTCAACGACAGCGGCGGCGCACGCATCCAGGAGGGTGTCGCGTCGCTCGGTGGCTACGCCGAGGTGTTCCAGCGCAACGTGCTGGCATCGGGCGTGGTGCCGCAGCTGAGCCTGATCATGGGCCCGTGCGCCGGCGGCGCGGTCTACTCCCCCGCGATGACCGACTTCATCTTCATGGTGAAGGATTCATCGTACATGTTCGTCACCGGCCCAGATGTAGTGAAGACCGTTACAAACGAGATCGTCACGCAGGAGGAACTGGGTGGTGCGGTGACGCATACCACGAAGTCGGGGGTCGCCGACGTGGCCTTCGATAATGATATCGAGGCGCTGCTCGCGGCCCGCGACTTCGTGGACTTCCTTCCCGCCTCGAACCGCGAAGAGGTGCCCGAGCGGCCGAGCGACGATCCCTGGGATCGCCTCGAGCCCAGCCTCGACAGTCTGATCCCGCCGAGCGCGAACCAGCCGTACGACATGCACGAGCTCATCAAGAAGACGCTCGACGAGGGCGAGTTCTTCGAGCTGCAGCCGAGCCATGCCGGCAACATCCTGATCGGCTTCGGCCGGATCGAGGGGCGCACGGTGGGCGTGGTCGCCAACCAGCCGATGGTGCTGGCCGGGTGCCTCGACATCAACAGCTCGAAGAAGGCGGCGCGGTTCGTGCGCTTCTGCGACGCGTTCGGGATCCCGATCGTGACCTTTGTCGATGTGCCGGGCTTCCTGCCGGGTGTCGGCCAGGAGCATAGCGGCATCATCAAGCACGGTGCCAAGCTGCTTTACGCCTATGCCGAGGCGACAGTGCCCAAGATCACCGTCATCACGCGCAAGGCCTATGGCGGCGCCTATGACGTGATGGCCTCGAAGCATCTGCGCGGCGACCTCAACTATGCCTGGCCGACTGCCGAGATCGCGGTGATGGGCGCCAAGGGTGCCGTGGAGATCATCTTCCGTGGGCGTACGCCGGAGGAGATCGCCGAGCGGACCGCCGAATATGAGGCACGCTTCGCCAATCCGTTCGTTGCGGCATCGAAGGGTTTCGTGGACGAAGTGATCATGCCGCATTCGACGCGCCGGCGGATCGCCCTGGGGCTTCGGAAGCTGCGCAACAAGCAGCTCGAGAACCCTTGGAAGAAGCATGACAATATTCCGCTGTAATGGGCTTCCTGCTCGCCTTGACCTTGGGTGGCATGCTGGTTTCGGGCTGGGAGATCAGGCGAGGAATCGCGGAAGGACGCGTGCGATTTCAGGCCGGTTTCATTGAACGCACCAGATCGCCCAAGTCGTTTTGGCTATGGTTTGCGATCCTGGTCGCGATCTTCGCTGGGATGGGCGTGTTTTCATTCGCGACTTTGAGCCTGATTGCGAGAAACGGACTATGAAACTCGGCAGCCTCAACCATGTCGGCGTTGCGACGCCTTCGATCGAAGCGTCGATCGCCTTCTACCGCGACGTGATGGGCGCGGAGGTGATCCGCGAACCGTTCGACCTGCCGGCGCAGGGCGTGAAGGTTTGCTTCGTCGATACGCCGAACAGCCAGATCGAGCTGATCGAGCCGCTGGGCGAAAGCTCGCCGATCCACGGCTTTCTGGCGAAGAACCCGGCGGGTGGGCAGCATCACCTCTGCTACGAGGTGCCCGACATCCACGAAGCCAAGGCCTGGTTCGAGGCGAAGGGCGCCAAGGTGCTCGGCGAGCCGCGCATCGGCGCGCATGGCACGCCGATCTTCTTCGTCCACCCCAAGGACATGGGCGGGGTGCTGACCGAGATTATGGAGACGCCGCGTGATCATTGATCCTGTATTCCCTCTCCCCTTGCGGGAGAGGGAGGGAGCGACGCAGTCGCGGAAGGGTGAGGGGGCTGTGTCTCCCCACGTCCCCCTCATCCTTCCCGCTGATTGCATCAGCGGGCCCCTTCCTTCTCCCACAAGGGGAGAAGGAGTTTGACCGACAAGCCGACACTCGACCAATGGTCTGCCGCCGCTTCGAAGGAAGTGAAGGGCCGCGACCTGACCTGGCACACGCCCGAGGGCATCGAGGTCAAGCCGCTCTATACGGCCGAGGACGTGGCCGGGATCGATCCCGGCCTGCCGGGCCTCGCGCCGTTCACGCGCGGCGTGCGCGCGTCGATGTATGCCGGGCGGCCCTGGACGATCCGCCAATATGCCGGCTTCTCGACCGCGGAGGAATCCAACGCCTTTTACCGCCGCAACCTGGCGGCCGGGCAGAAGGGGCTGAGCGTCGCCTTCGATCTCGCCACCCACCGTGGCTATGACAGCGACCATCCGCGCGTCACCGGCGATGTCGGCAAGGCGGGCGTGGCGATCGACAGTGTCGAGGACATGAAGATCCTGTTCGACGGGATCCCGCTCGATCAGATGTCGGTTTCCATGACGATGAACGGCGCGGTGATCCCGATCCTCGCCTTCTTCATCGTCGCGGGCGAGGAGCAGGGCGTCGACCGGAGCCTGCTCGACGGGACCATCCAGAACGACATCCTCAAGGAGTTCATGGTCCGCAACACCTATATCTATCCCCCCGAACCGAGCATGCGGATCATCTCGGACATTTTTGCATATACCAGTGCGAACATGCCGAAATTCAACAGCATTTCGATCTCCGGCTATCATATGCAGGAAGCCGGGGCGACGCAGGTGCAGGAGCTCGCCTTCACCATCGCCGACGGCATGGAATATGTGAAGTATGGTGTCGCCAGCGGGCTGGATATCGACAAGTTTGCAGGGCGTCTGAGCTTCTTCTTCGCAATCGGTATGAACTTCTTCATGGAAGTATCGAAATTGCGGGCAGCTCGTGTGCTCTGGCACCGGGTGATGACGAAGCTGGGGGCGCAGGACGAGCGGAGCAAGATGCTGCGCACGCACTGCCAGACCAGCGGCGTCTCGCTGACCGAGCAGGACCCCTACAACAACGTCATCCGCACCACGATCGAAGCGATGGCGGCGATGCTGGGCGGCACGCAGAGCCTGCACACCAACGCACTCGACGAAGCGATCGCGCTGCCGACGGACTTCTCGGCCCGCATCGCGCGCAACACCCAGCTGGTCATCCAGGAGGAGACCGGCATGTGCAATGTCGTCGATCCGCTGGGTGGCTCCTACTATATCGAGAGCCTGACCCAGGAGCTGGTCGACAAAGCCTGGGAGATCATCGAGCGCGTCGAGGCCGAGGGTGGCATGGCCAAGGCCGTGGCGGCCGGCTGGCCCAAGGCGATGATCGAGGAGGCTGCTGCGGCGACCGCGGCGCGGATCGATCGCGGCGAGCAGGTGATCGTCGGCGTCAACAAGTATCGCAAGGCCGAGGAAGAGCCGATCGACATCCTCGATGTCGACAACCATGCCGTGCGCGAGGCGCAGATCGCGCGGATCAAGCGGGTGAAGGCATCGCGCGACGAAGCCGCCTGCCAGGCGGCACTGTTTGCGCTGCAGGAGGGCGCGCGGGGCGGCGACAATCTTCTCGCGCTGGCAGTCGAGGCAGCGCGTGCGCGTGCCACGCTCGGCGAGATCAGCGCGGCGATGGAGGCGGGCTTCGGGCGCTATGCCACCAAGCCGACGCCGGTGCAGGGCATCTATGGCGGTGCCTATCAGGACGACGTGACCTGGGAGCGCCTCAAGGATGGCGTGAACGCCACCGAACGCCGCCTCGGCCGCAAGCCGCGCATACTCGTCGCCAAGATGGGCCAGGATGGGCATGACCGGGGCGCGAACCTCGTCTCCTCGGCGTTCGGCGACCTCGGCTTCGAAGTGGTGCCGGGCCCGCTGTTCCAGACCCCGCAGGAAGCCGCGGCGCTGGCGATCGAGAGCGATGTCGATGTCGTCGGTGCCTCCAGCCTCGCCGCGGGCCACAAGACTTTGATCCCCGAGCTGATCCGCGAGCTGCAGGATGCGGGCAGGGCGGACATCAAGGTGATCGCGGGCGGAGTGATCCCCGCGCAGGACTATGAGTTCCTGCGCGAAGCCGGCGTGCAGGCGATCTTCGGGCCGGGCACCAACCTTGTCAAAGCCGCCGAAGAAGTGCTCAGGCTCCTAGGGCACAATATGCCCCCTGTGGAGGAAGCCGCCGAATGAGCGAAATCGATGAGGAGTTGGTGGAAGCCGGCGACGGCGAGACCCTGCTCTACGACTATTTCAAGCACCTGACCTCGCTGTGCATCGTCTCGCTGGGCGGCGTGCTCGCGCTGGTATCCGGTGGCAAGAACCTGCCGCCCAATGCGGTCATCGCGGTGCTGCTGGTGCTTGCGCTGGCGGGGCTGCTGTCCTTCTCGGGCGCCGGAGAGATCGTCCGCGCGCGCTTCCAGCGCAGGCCAGTGCACAAGAGCCTGAACCTCTGCCGGATCGCCGCACCCGTGCTGCTTTCCGTCGGGGTCGGCATGTTCGTTTATCTTTTTACCCGGACCCTGCAACCATGACCCGTAATGACTGGACCCGCGACGAGATCGCCGCGCTGTTCGACCTGCCGTTCACCGAACTCGTGTTCCGCGCCGCCGAGGTCCATCGCGCCAACCACGCGCCGAACGAGGTGCAGCTCTCGACGCTACTCTCGATCAAGACCGGCGGCTGCCCGGAGGATTGCGGCTATTGCAGCCAGTCGGTCTCGGCCGAGACGGGCCTGAAGGCAACCAAGCTGATGGACGTGCGCCAGGTGCTGCAGGCTGCGGCCCAGGCCAAGGATCACGGCTCGTCGCGCTTCTGCATGGGCGCCGCCTGGCGCAATCCCAAGGATCGCGACATGCCCGCCATCGTCGAGATGGTGCAGGGCGTCCGCGCGATGGGCATGGAAACCTGCATGACGCTGGGCATGCTCAGCGAGAAGCAGGCCCAGATGCTCGCCGATGCCGGGCTCGATTACTACAACCATAACATCGACACCTCGCCCGAGCGTTATGCCGAAGTGATCACCACCCGGACGTTCGAGGAGCGGCTCGACACGCTCGAGCATGTCCGCGAGGCGGGGATCAACGTCTGCTGCGGCGGCATCGTCGGCATGGGCGAGACCCGGCCGGACCGGGTCGGCTTCATCCATGCGCTGGCGACGCTGCCGGTGCATCCGGGCAGCGTGCCGGTGAACGCGCTGGTGCCGATCAAGGGCACGGTGCTGGGCAACATGCTCGCCGACACGCCGCTGGCGCAGATCGACGATATCGAGTTCGTCCGCACGATCGCGGTGGCGCGGATCACGATGCCGGAGAGCATGGTCCGCCTGTCGGCCGGCCGCGAGAGCATGAGCGACGCGACCCAGGCGCTGTGCTTCCTGGCCGGCGCCAACTCGATCTTCACCGGCGACAAGCTGCTCACCGCGGGCAATGCCGGCGACGACAGGGATTCGGCGCTGTTCGCCCGGCTGGGCGTGGTGCCGATGCAGGCCGAGGTGAAGGTGGAGCTGGAGGCGGCGGAGTGATCCTGGCCGCCCTCTTCCTCGCGCAAGCGGTGGCGTCAGGGCCGGATTGCGGCAAGGCTGTCGGCATCATTGCGCAGGATCAGTGCCGGCTTGCGGAATCGCTAAAGGTGCGGCGGGTCGATTGCGAGACGCAGAGGACCCAGTCCGAAATGAATATCTGTTCCTACCGGGACTTCCTGCGCGCGGATATCGCGATGAACCAGGCCTGGAGCAGGGCAGCGGGGTTTGCGAAGCGCGGAGGAACCGAGGTTCTGGGCGATCCGAAGGAGCATGGCAGGCTCCTGGTCGCGCAGCGTGCCTGGATCACGTTCCGCGATGCGCATTGTGCGGCGACAACGGGGCCGCGCGAAATCGGCGGATCGATGTGGCCGCTTATGCGCAACGGTTGCCTGACCGAACTTACTCAGGAACGAACCAAGCAGCTGCGTGAATACGTGGAGCCAAATAACTGATGTTCAAGAAGATCCTGGTCGCCAATCGGGGCGAGATCGCATGCCGCGTCATGCGCACCGCCAAGAAGATGGGGATCGCCACCGTGGCGGTCTATTCGGACGCTGATGCCCGTGCCCCGCATGTGCTGATGGCGGATGAAGCGGTGCGGCTGGGGCCGGCGCCGGCGGCGGAGTCCTATCTCAAGGCCGAGCTGATCCTGCTGGCCGCCAAGGAGACCGGGGCCGATTGCATCCATCCCGGCTATGGCTTCCTCTCCGAGCGCGAGAGCTTCGCCAGGGCTTGCGCCGAGGCCGGGATCGCCTTTGTCGGGCCGCCGCCCAGGGCCATCGCGGCGATGGGCGACAAGATCGAGTCCAAGAAGCTGGCCAAGGCCGCTGGCGTCAACGTCGTGCCCGGTTTCGTCGGCGTGATCGAGGATACCGAGCATGCCGTCCGCATCTCGAACGAGATCGGCTATCCGGTGATGATGAAGGCCTCGGCCGGCGGCGGCGGCAAGGGCATGCGGCTTGCCTGGAGCGAAACCGATGTCCGCGAGGGCTTCGAGGCGACCAAGCGTGAGGGCCTGGCGAGCTTCGGCGACGACCGCGTGTTCATCGAAAAGTTCATCGAGAGCCCGCGCCATATCGAGATCCAGGTGCTGGGCGACCAACATGGCAACATCGTCTATCTCGGCGAGCGCGAATGCTCGATCCAGCGGCGCCACCAGAAGGTGGTCGAGGAAGCGCCATCGCCGTTCGTGTCGCCCGAAATGCGCAAGGCGATGGGCGAGCAGGCCGTCGCGCTGTCGCGCGCGGTGGGCTATTTCAGCGCCGGCACGGTCGAGCTGATCGTCTCGGGTGCCGACAAGACCGGGCAGGGCTTCTACTTCCTCGAAATGAATACCCGCTTGCAGGTCGAGCATCCGGTGACCGAGGCAGTGACCGGGCTCGATCTGGTCGAGCAGATGATCCGCGTCGCCTATGGCGAGAAGCTGGCCTTCACCCAGGACGACATCAAGCTGACCGGCTGGGCGATCGAGAACCGCGTCTATGCCGAAGATCCCTATCGGGGCTTCCTGCCGAGCACCGGCCGGCTGGTGCGCTATCGCCCGCCCGCGAGCGAGGAGACGCCCTATGGCGTGCCTGGCACGCGCGGCGACCACGGCTATGTCCGCGTTGACGACGGCGTGACCGAGGGCAGCGAGATCTCGATGTTCTACGATCCGATGATCGCCAAACTGGTGACCTGGGGCGAGACGCGCGATGAGGCTGCCGATTTGCAGGTCACGGCGCTCGACCGGTTCCGGATCGACGGCATCGGCCATAATATAGATTTCCTCTCCGCGCTGATGCAGCATCCGCGTTTCCGCTCGGGCGCGATCACTACCGGGTTCATCGCCGAGGAATATCCGGAGGGCTTCCACGGTGCGCCGGCATCGGACGCTCTGAAGCGCAAGCTGGCGGCACTGGCGGCAGTGATCGACCTCGAACGCGCCGAGCGCGCCGCGGCGACCTCGGGGCAGCTCAACGGCCCGGTCGATGTCGGCGAGGAACGCGTGGTACTGATCGGAGGCGAGCGGTTCGCGGTCGTGGTGGACGAGGACGTCACCGTCGATGGCCAGCCGATCGAGATCGACGGCGAATGGCAGGCGGACAATCTGATCCTTTCCGCGACGGTCGACGGGGCGCCGCTCAGCGTCGGGGTGGTGCGCAAGGGGGCCGCCTGGAAGCTTACTGCGCACGGCGCCTCGCACCTGGTCGAAGTCTACCCGCCGCACATCGCGCAGTTCCGGCATCACATGATCGAGAAGGTGCCGCCGGACATGAGCAAGTTCCTGCTCGCGCCGATGCCGGGCCTGCTTACCCAGCTCCATGTGTCGCCCGGCGACAGGGTCGAGGCCGGCCAGCCGCTTGCGGTGGTGGAAGCCATGAAGATGGAGAACATCCTGCGCGCCGAGAAGGCCGCGGTGGTGAAGGCCGCCAATTTCGGGCCCGGCGACAGCCTGGCGGTCGACGCAGCGATTCTCGAGTTCGAATAAGGGAAGGGCGGCGCCGCGGAACCACACGCGGCGCCGCCCTTTGCCGGGCTGGGAACAATGGCTCCTGCGGGCAAGGCGGGGTCATTTGCCCGTCCGCAGGGTTGCAGCAGCCTTTGCTGAAGGCCCGGACGGACAATCGATGCCGTCAGGGCGCCTTACCGGCAATGTGGCTGCGACGAGGATGACGAACAGCGCGACGGGCCCGGTGTCGCGCCGCCGGATCAAACGGCGTTTGGACGGGCCGACAAGACGATTTCGCGCTCGATCCTGCTTTCAATGCCGAGGTTCCATGCTTCGTCCGGAGCATGGTCCACACGGTGTATCGGATCGAATGAACGCGACGAATTCTGCTGCTCACGGCACGGAAGCGTTGCTTCGATGTCGGTGGACCAAGGCTGGCCGGACCCGCTTCGGCAGCAACCAGCCTGCGGTTGCAGCTTCGGGTCAGGGCAGCGGAAGGATGACGTCGATGCCGAAGTCGGGGCCTGTTGCGAGGCTTGCCGTCCCATGATGGGCGGTCGCGATTGCCGCCACAAGCGCGAGGCCCAGCCCGTGCCCGGTCGAGGAACGGCTGGTATCCGCTCGGCTGAACCGTTCGAACAGGCGCGCCTGAGCCTGCGCGGGCACGCCAGGACCGTCGTCGCTGACGGCGAGCCTTATCTCCCGCTCGTTCCTGCTGGCCGAGAGCCGGATCCGGGTGCCGGCCGGAGTGTGCTGCAGCGCGTTGTCGAGCAGGTTCGATATCAGTTGGATCAGCAGGCGCCGGTCTCCTCGCACGGTGATGCCTGGTTGCACGTCGATCTCGAATAGATGGCCGCGCTGCTCGGCATCCGGACGAAAGGTTTCGGCGAAGTCGGTGAGTGTCGCACTCAGGTCGATGCTGCGGAAATGCTTGCGTATGCCGAGCCCCTCGACCTCCGAAATGCGCAGCAGCGCGGAGAAAATGTCGAGCATCTCGTCGGCCTGGAGGATCGCGGATTGGATGGCGGCCGACCGATCGGAATCGCCACCCTCTGCGGCTTCCTCTAGCCGATGGCGCAGCCGGGTAAGGGGCGTTCGCAGGTCATGCGCGATATCGCTCGAGACCTGGCGCAAGTTGAGCATCAGGGCGGCGATACGGTCGAGCATCTGGTTCAGCGTCGTGGCGAGCCGGTCGAACTCGTTACCCGATCCGCTGACCGGCATGCGCTGGCCCAGATCCCCGTCAATGATCGCAAGCGCGGTACGATCCATCCTGCGCAGCCTCGCCCGGGTCAGCGCGCCCAGGGTCCAGGCGCCACCCAGGCCGAGAAGCAGCATCGCACCGATCGACCAGTTGAACAGCTCGCGCAGGCGGCCATCGATCGCGCGCAGGCCTGCCCGGTCTGCCCGGACGATCAGCAGCGTCCCGTCGGGCAGGCGGGTGGTCATTGCCTGACCGACGGTACCGTCGCGCGCGCGGAAGAATTCCTCATAGCCTGGAACGAGCTTCGTCTTCGGATCCAGATTGCCCGCCAGCCGCTTTCCCGCGCGATCGACCAGCAGATAGTCCAGGTCATTGGCGATTGGTGCCGCCAGTCTCCGCGCGATGGCGGCCCCGATCGCCACGCCGCGGTCTGCGCCCGGCTCGACAAGAAGCGCGCGCGTCTCGGTATCGACCCGATGGTCGAGCTCCCGCTCGATCGCCTCATGGGTGATCCAATAGGCAGCGCGGCCGATCGCAAGGGTGCCGAGCGTCAGCACGATGCTGATCAGCGCCGCAAGTCCGAAGGTGGAGCGACCGAAGCGCATCAATCCGCGCGCATCCGATAGCCCGCACCGCGGACGGTCTCGATGGCGTCCTCGTCGAACCCGGCGTTGAGTTTGGTGCGCAGGCGGCTGAGATGGGTCTCGACGATGTTGGTTCGAGGCTCGAAGTCGAGATCCCAGACCCGCTCCAGCAACATGGTGCGAGTCACGATGCGGCCCGGATGGCGCATCAACTCGGCCAGCAGCAGGAATTCGCGCGGCTGCAACGTTACCTTCCGTCCACCGCGGCGCACCTGGCGACGCGCGAAGTCCAGATCGATGTCGCCTACCGTCATCCGCGCCGGATCGGCCTGGAGGACAGGGCGCCGGGCGAGCGCCTGGACCCGCGCCGCCAGTTCGGAAAAGGCGAAAGGCTTGACCAGATAGTCGTCGGCCCCGGCTTCCAGTCCCTCGACACGGTCGTCGATGCTGCCCATCGCAGTCAGCATCAGGACGGGCGTAGCGCAATTGCCGGTGCGCAGCATCCTGACCAGCGAAAGCCCATCGAGTGCCGGCACCATACGATCGATGATCAGCACATCGAAGCTGCCATCGGTGGCATGGAAAAGCCCGTCACGGCCGTCGTTCGCCGCCACGACGACATGGCCGCTCTCGGTGAGTCCACGCGCAATGAAGGCGCGGGTCTCGGGATCATCCTCCACGATCAGAATACGCATTTCCGAACTCTATCGCCGGACCGGCACCCGATGCCAACCGCCGGTGTTGCGTTCGACCGAATACTCCCCGGCTGGATGTGCCGCTTCAGCCTCGATGCCGGGCGGGTTGCCGGCCTAACCAGGAAGGGCGTCGAGCCAAAACATTGGGATAACATTGGCATTTCCATACAATATCCCAATGTTGTGCTTTGCCGATTGGCAGGCTGGCCGCGAAGCGTAAAGGCGACACTTAGTTGCGATCAAGTCGCATTAGCTGTCGCAGGAAACCCAGATGCCGCAAGCCATAGTGCTCACCGAAATTGCCATGCGCGGCGCTGCCGCCCGGCGAATTCGGGCCGCTGTGGGCGTGCCGGCAGCCTCTTCGCGCGAAGCGCTATGCGCTGGCGAGGTGATCAAGCGCCTTCGTGGGCGCGGTACGGTTTCCGCCGCCGAGTTGCGGGAGGCCGGCATCTCGGCGGCCTATGCGAGCCAGCTGCGGCAGCGCGGCATTCTGGAGCGTGTCGCGCATGGCCGGTCGCGGCTGGCACCGCGTTTCGATCACGTTCTTTCCTAGAAGCCATTGGAATATCGGCGAAATCTTCGCCTTTATCGCTAATGCGACTTAGAATCATAAGTGACAGCCAGATCATAAGGCCGCTGTCGAGATATTGAGCAAAGGGGTTTCTTCTATGACCGTTTCCGCCACGCGCTCCGGCGTGTCCTTCCTCGCGCTTGCCTGTGTGGGGTTCATCGCCACCTCGGCGACTGCCTATGCAGCCGAGAACGATCCGGCGCCCGCGAACGACAGCAAGGATGGCCAGGACCGCAGCGCGCAGGATCGCGAGCAGATCATCGTCACCGGCGCCCGCACCGAGCTGCAGGGCCCCAAGGCGACTGCGACGCTGGAGAATACCCCGCGCTCGGTGATCGTCCTGCCCAAGGACGTGATCGACCAGACAGGCTCGACCACGCTCGCGGACGCGCTGCGCACGGTGCCGGGCATCACTTTCGGTGCTGCCGAGGGCGGCAACCCGGTCGGTGACCGCCCCTTCATCCGTGGCTTCGACAGCCAGGGCTCGACCTTTGTCGACGGTGTCCGCGATACTGCCGCGCAGGCGCGCGACACCTTCGCGATCGAGCAGGTCCAGGTCGTGCGCGGCTCGGATTCGACGCTGGGCGGCCGCGGCAGCGCCGGCGGCTCGATTAACATCATCACCAAGACCCCGCAGGCGACCAACTTCGTCCGCGCCAGCGCAAGTGTCGGCACGGCCGACTACAAGCACGCCTCGCTCGACGTGAACCAGTATCTGGGCGGCACCGTCGGCGTGCGCGTCGCGGCGATGTGGCATGATCAGGATTTCGCCGGTCGCGATGCGATCTGGCAGCGTCGCTGGGGCGTGGCGCCTTCGGTGACGATCGGACTTGGCACCGACACCCGACTGACTGCGTCCTATTACTATCTCGAGACGCATGAGCTGCCGGACAGCGGCATCCCCTATCTCTACACGATCGGTAACGCGCCAGGCACGGGCGAGATCTACTCCGAGCCGGCAATGGGCGATGTGAAGACGATCGCGGGTGTGACCGGCCATGTCGACCGCAGCAGCTTCTACGGCCTGAAGAGCCGCGACTTCCGCGACGCCTATACCCATCAGGCGACCCTGCGCGTCGAGCATGACTTTGGCGGCGTCACGCTGCGCAACAGCAGCCGCTACAGCTACAACGAGCAGAACTATATCTACACCCAGCCCGACGACCAGCAGGGCAATGTCTATGGCACCAACGCCGCAGCCACGGCCACGGCGGGCGGCCTGGTCTGGCGCCGCAACAATACGCGCTACGGCTATGCCGAGGCGTTGACCAACCAGACCGATCTGTTTGGCAGCTTCGAGACTGGTTCGATCAAGCACAGCTTCGCGACCGGCTTCGAGATCAGTTGGGAGAAGGCGCGGCGCGGCACCTATGTAACCGCCAGTGGGTCGGGCATCAGCCCGCGTTGCACGCCGGCGGCGCTCGCACGCTTCTACTGCACCAGCCTGTTCAACCCGAACCCGAACGATCCGTGGGTCAACTATAACAGCGACACCGGGACGACGGTGGTGCCGGTGGTAAAGGGTGGCCAGACCACCGAGATCCAGAACGACGCGCACACGCTCTCGGCCTATGCCTTCGACTCGATCACGCTGGCGCCGTCGCTGATCCTGAACCTGGGCGGACGCTTCGATCGCTTCACCTCGAAGCTGACTCCGGCCATCCCGGCAGGCAGCCAGGGCTTCAGCCTTGAGCGCACCGACAATATCTTCAACTGGCAGGCTGGCCTGGTGTTCAAGCCGACCCGCAACACCAGCCTCTATGCGAGCTACGCGACGGCAGCCACGCCGCCGAATAGCCTGCTCGGCGAAGGCCAGGAAGCGAATGCGCTGCCGACGACGAACACGACGGCGAACCTCGCGCTGCTCGACAGCCTCAAGGTCGAGAAGACCAAGAGCTATGAGATTGGTGCCAAGGCCGGGCTGTTCGACAATCAGCTCTCGCTGACGCTCGCCGCGTTCCAGACCGACACCGACAACGCCCGCGCCACCGGCGAGGACAATACGGTGCAGTTCATCGGCAAGCGCCGCATCCGCGGCATCGAGTTCAGCTTCAACGGCAACGTCACCAAGTGGCTGAACGTGTTCGGCGGCTACACCCATCTCGATCCGAAGATCGTCGATGGCGGATTCACCGCACTGACGGCAGCAGCGGTCGGCGCACAGGCGGCCAAGGTCGTGCTGGTCCCGTCGGTGAACAATGGACGCCAGGCGACCCAGACCGCCAAGGACAGCTTCACCCTCTGGGCGAACGTCACGCCCACCAAGGGCCTGAGCATCGGGGGCGGTGCCTTCTACATGAGCCGCGTGTTCGGCGGCTATGCGGACAATCGCACCGCGACCCAGAACGCGGCTGGCGTCGTTACCGTGAACCCCGCCACCAAGGTGCTGATCCGTACCGTGCCCGAATATTGGCGCTTCGACGCCCGTATCGGCTACACGATCAACGAGCATTTCGATGTGAGCGTCAACGTGCAGAACCTGACCGACAAGGTCTATTTCCCGCAGGCCTATACGGCGCATTATGCCTCGATCGCGCCGGGTCGTTCGGCTTTCGCCACGCTCGGGGTGAAGTTCTGAGCGAGGACGTCAACAGCCTTGCCTCCCACGAGGTCGCTGCCCGCCTCTCTGGTTCGCCGGAGGAGCGGGCAGCGCTCATTCGGGCGGGTGCCGAGCAGGGCGTTGCCGAGGCGCAGGCGGTCTTGGGGCAGATGCTGCTCGATACCGGGGAGGCACGCGAGGGCTTTGCCTGGTTCAACAAGGCGGCGGCGCAGGGCCATCTGATGGCGCTCAACATGGTCGGGCGCTGCTACGATCTGGGCTGGGGTACTCCCGTCGACAAAACACGCGCCGCCGAATGCTTCCGTGTCGCAGCCGAACGGGGCCTCGACTGGGGTATGTACAACTATGCGACCGCGCTGACGCTCGGTGAAGGTTTGGCCGAGGATCGGCCTGCCGCGCTCGCCTGGTTCGAGAAGGCGGCGGGGCAGGGCAATGCCAAGGCGATCAACTATGTCGGCAGCTTCCATGAAGATGGCTGGGTAGTCGAACGCGACATGGCCAAGGCCGCCGGCTTCTATGCGCAGGCAGCCGCAGGCGGCGATTTCCGGGGCATGTTCAACCATGCCCGGATGCTGCTCGGCCAGGGGCAGCCTGCCGAAGCGCGGCGCTGGATCGTCGAAGCCCGGACCACTGCGACCCCCGCCTTCGCCGCAAAGATGCGGGGATGGCTCCTTGGTTCGGCCTGGCCCGAGCTTGCGGAGGCGCTCCGATGCTGATCGCCATTCACGAGCTGTTCCCGCCCGCGCAGGTGGCCGAGCTGCGTGCAATCATCGACGCTGCGGAATGGGTGGACGGCAACGCCACTTCGGGCGCGCAGTCTGCACTTGCGAAGGACAATGAACAGCTTCCCGAGGGCAGCGACGCGCATCGCCGCGCCGGCGCGATGGTTCTCGACGCTTTGGGTAGCTCGCCGCTGTTCATCGCGGCGGCGCTGCCCCTCAAGGTCTTCCCGCCCTTGTTCAACCGCTATGGTGGCGGGCAGCAGTTCGGCACGCATGTCGACAATGCGGTGCGCATCCAGCGCGGCACCGACTTCCGCATCCGCAGCGACCTGTCGATGACCGTGTTCCTCGAGGACCCCGCTGCCTATGACGGCGGCGAGCTGCTGATCGAGGGGCAGTTCGGCGCGCAATCGGTCAAGCTGCCTGCGGGGCATGCGATCCTCTATCCCTCATCGAGCCTCCACCGGGTGGAACCGGTCACGTGCGGGCGGCGGGTGGCGAGCTTCTTCTGGATCCAGTCGATGGTGCGTGACGATGGCGCGCGGCGCATCCTGTTCGAGATGGACCAGGCGGTGCAGCGGCTGGTGGCGACGCTGGGCAATGACGATCGCTCGGTGATCGAGCTCACCGGCGTCTACCACAATCTCCTACGCCGCTGGGCCGACGCCTGAAGGGCGTTGCGGCCGACTTTGCCATACCGCGCGGCTTGTGGCCGGATGGCAGCGGCTAGCCTCGCTGCGGCTTCACCACGAGGATGTGGAAGGAGCCCGGGATCGCCGATGGGCGTTCACCCGCAGGCGCCGGCGAGAAGCGGGCGGTCGGCAGGTAGATTGTGCCGGTGGCCGGATCGAGGGCGCCGGTTCGGGCGCCGGGCTCGGTAATGACCCGGCCGGTCCGGGTCACCACACTGTCCGAAAGCGACAGGATGTCGAGCACGCCCGATTTGCCGCAGGGAATGAAGGCGAGCTGGCGCGCCGGATCGAGCAGTACCGCGTCCGCGCCTTCGCCGATATCGACCAGCGCGGTCATGCGCCCGGCATGCACATCGACGATCGCCGCCTTGCCATTGGCGCAGGCGCTGATCAGCCGGCCATGGGGGGCGTCATAGGCAAGGCCCGTCGGCCCCTCGCAGCCCGGCATCGCGATCGGGTCGCTGACGGTGCCTCGGACGGTATCGACCGTCTCGATCTCGTTCGCGTCCTCGTCGTTGATATACAGGGTCGTGCCGACCAGCGCGCCATATTCGAGCGCTGGCTTCACCAGAATGGTGCGCGTGACCTTCATCGCGACGGTGTCGATCTCTGACACCGATCCGCTATCCGCATTCATCACGAAGGCGGTGCGGCCATCGGCGCTCAGGATGGCCGCGTCGGGCTTCTTGCCGACGGCGATGCTAGCCAGCGTGGTGCCTGACTTCACATCGAAGAAACGCACCGTCGCGTCATTGCCGCTGGTGACGAGCAACCGCCCGCCGTCCAGCGGAACCGCGGCATGGCCGCGGCTGGCGCTCCCGATCGTGCCGACGAGCTTGCCGGTCGACAGGTCGATCGCAGTCACGCCGTCGCCCCGCGCGACATAAAGACGGCGGGCCGCCGGATCGACGCGGGCATAGTCCCAACCGCCATCGGGGCCCGCAATGCTGCCGGTCACGGCATAGTTCGGCGCATCGGCGGCGGTGGTAGAAAGCAGCGAAGCGAGTACGAGGAACAGCGGGCACATGGGATTCTCCGTCGGTCGAGGATCGGAGGATAGCGCCTCTGAGGTTCGCTCAGGATTTGCCGAACATTGGGGAAAAACAATCCTTCGCCTCAGCCGCGGGCGAATAGCAGCTCTACCCGCAGGCCTGGGCCATTGTCGGAAAGGGTGAGCGTGGCGCCGTGCAGCTTGGCAATCGAATCCACCAGGGCCAGACCGAGCCCCGCGCCGGGGGTGCTGCGGCTGGTGTCGATGCGGTAGAAGCGGCCGAGCACGCGCGCGCGCTCCTCGGCGGCGATGCCGGGCCCCGTATCGGAAACCGCCAGCCGGACGTCATTTCCAGCGCGCGTCAGTTCGAGCCGTATGCGCGTGCCTGCGGGAGTATGATGGATCGCGTTCTCGATCAGGTTGGTCACGGCCTGGGTCAGCAACTCGAGGTCGCCGCGTACATGGATGCCGGGCGCGATGGCGTCCTCCAGCACATGGTCCGCATCCTCGATCACCGGCGCGTAGATCTGGGCAAGCCGCTCGAGCATCTCGCTCAGGTCCGCGCGGGCCAGGCTTGCCTGGATGCCTCGCGCCTCCATCGCGCCGATCCGGAGCAGGGCGCTGAAAATGCCGAGAATCTCGTCGATCTGGGCGATCGCTCCCTCGATCTGTTCCGGCATCGGTGCCGGATCGGTGCCGATCTGCATGCGCTCGAGCCGCTGGCGCAGGCGGGTAAGCGGCGTGCGCAGATCATGGGCGATGTCGGTCGATACCTGGCGGAGTCCATCCATCAGCACTTCGATCCGATCGAGCATCCGGTTCAGATTGCCTGACAGCTGATCGAACTCCGGGCCCATTCCGATACGCGGCAGTCGCTCGTTGAGCCTACCGTCATTGATCCGCGCGATCGCGCCGTTCACCTGATCGAGCCTTCGCAGGAACAGGGTGCCGACCACCAGCCCCCCTGCCAAGGCCAGCAGTGATATAAGCACTCCGAAGGCGACGGTCGATGCCCGCAGGCCGGTGCGCAGGTCCTGCAGGTCGGAGACGTCATTCGCCACAACCAGGAGTGTGCCGTCCGTAAGGCGCGATCCGAACGCCCTTACCGGCACGGATCTGCCGGAGCCGCCCTGGTCCGGATCGAGTAGCTGGAATTCGTGCCATCCGGTGCGGGCCGCCGCTGCGGGAAGCGAGCCGGCAAGGCGCGCGCCGGCGGAATCAAACAGGAGATAGTGGAACTGGTCCTCTCGCACGGCACGGGCATGTCGGTTGATCGCCAAGACCAGTGCGGCGCGGCCGCTGGTCTCGAACTCGCTCACCAGCACGTCATGCTCGGCGAGGATGCCGTCGCCGGCTGCTTCCACCGCATATGCGGAAACCGAATGCTCGACGATGGCAAGCAAGGCCACGGCTCCGAGCGCGAAGACCAGGGCAAGGGCGATCGCGAAGCGGAACGCACCGCTGACCAGCAGCCTAGGCGTCTGCATCGAGCCGATAGCCAGCGCCGCGAATGGTGTGGATCAGTTCCCGGTCGAAGCCCTTGTCCACCTTGGCGCGAAGCCGGCTCATATGGCTCTCGATCAGGTTCGAGCCCGGGTCGAAATGGAAGGACCAGACATTCTCGAGCAGCATGCTGCGCGTGACGATCTTGCCTTCGTGGCGCAGGAGATACTCCAGCAGCTTGTATTCCTGCTGTTGCAGTTCGATGCGCCGGCCGGCGCGCGTTACCTGGCGCCGGAGCAGATCGATCTCGAGATCTGCCGCGCGCAGGACCGTCGCCACCTCCGCAACCGGGGCGCGACGCGCCAGTGCCTCGACCCGGGCAAGGAGTTCGGAAGCAGCGAAGGGCTTGACCAGATAATCGTCGGCACCCGCCTGCAGCCCGGCAACCCGGTCATCGACTTCCCCCAGTGCGGTGAGGAACAGCGCGGGGGTCTGGATGCCGGCGGCCCGCAGCGAACGGACGACCCCGAGCCCGTCCACCCCGGGCACCATCCGGTCGAGGATCAGCACGGCATAGCTGCCGGTGGTGCCGAGGAAGATCGCGTCCGGACCGGTCCTCGCAGTATCGACGACATGCCCTTCCGCCTGGAGCAGCCGTGCGATGTGCGTTCGCGTCTCAGCATCGTCTTCAAGCAGCAGAAGTTTCACCGGCACGATCCATCAGGGTCTCAGGCCATCAGGGTCCCAAGCTATCAGAGCCCGAGGCGAGGCCACGCGATTAAACTCCTGAAGCGCGGCCCGGGCAAGTTGGGGATTCCCAATGTTCACCTCACGCGCAGCCAATGCGCGCCTTGTAGAAGGGCAGGGCCGGGGGAGCATTGGAGCAAGATCATGCACAAGATTGGGCGTCTCACACTTCTGGCCAGCCTGGCCGCCAGCCTTCCTTTCGTGGCCGTCGCGAGTCCGACGCAGAAAGCACCCAAGCCGAAGCTGACGCTCGCCCAGGCGCAGGTGATCGCGCTGAAGGCGCGGGCAGGCAAGGTCACCGATCACGAACTCGAGGCGGAGAAGGGTGGCAGCGGACTGCGCTATTCGTTCGACATCAAGGCGGGTGGCAAGGCCTATGAGGTCGGGGTTGATGCGGTGACGGGCAAGGTGCTCGAGAACATCGTCGAAGGCCCGAACCCGGACTGACCGAAGCGGATTCCAGCTTTCGGTCCGGACGCCGCCGCCCGGCCCTCTTGGCGGCGGCGTCCTCCACTTCAGCCGAGGTACCTCGTGCCCCCAATTCTTCGATCCAGAACCGCGCTGCTGCTAGCGCTCTCCGTGCCGCTCGCGGGTTGTCAGCATTACGCGCCGCTGCCGTTGCAGACCGAAGCACCGCTTGCGCCGAGCCTTGCCGCCATACCCGATATGCCGAAGCGCCCGCTCACGGTCAGCGAGGTGGCCGCCCTGGCGGTGACGCGGAACCCCGATCTGCTGGCGGCACGCGCCAAGGCCGGCGTCGCCGAGGCCCAGCTCGTCCAGGCGGGCGTGCTACCCAATCCGAGCCTCAGCGGGGCGATCCTGCCGCTTCTTTCGGGAGCAGGATCGGTGCCGGGCTGGAATCTCGGCCTGTCGCAGGACATCAAGGCGCTGATCGTGCTCAAGCCCAAGCGGCGTTCCGCCCGGGACAGCCTCGACCAGGTCCATGCCGATCTGCTCTGGCAGGAATGGCAGGTCGCCGGCCAGGCCCGCCAGCTTGCCGGCGACATCGTGCTCGGCGAGCGCCTGCGCCCCATGCTCGAGCGGGCCTACGAACTGATGGCAAAGCGCTATGGCGCGAACCGCAAGGCGCTCGAGGCGGGGAACGCCACGCTGTCGACCCTGGCGCCCAGCGCCGGTGCGCTGCAGGCGGCGCGGGCTGCGATGCTTCAGCAGGATCAGGCCCAGCTTGCCAGCCGGCACAAGCTCAACGCGCTGCTCGGCATTGCGCCGGATGTGACCTTGCCGCTTGCCGACGCAATCGATCTGCCTGCCTTTGATCCGATCGAGGTTCGGGCAATGCTGGGAACGCTGCCCCAGCGTCGTCCCGACCTGCTCGCGCTGCGTGCCGGCTATGCCGCGCAGGACGAACAACTGCGCGTGGCGATCCTGTCGCAATTTCCGGACCTGGTGTTCGGCGCTTCGGTTTCCAGCGACAACAGCAAGGTGATCAGCGGCGGGCCCAATGTGCAGATCGGCCTGCCCGTGTTCGACCGTAACCAGGGCAATATCGCGGTCGCCCGGGCGACCCGCGAGCAGCTCAATCGCGAATATGCCGCTCGGCTCGCCGCTGTGACCGGCGAGGTCGGAGCGCTCCTCAGCGAGCGCGACCAGATCGCGCTTCAGCTCGCCGCGGCCCGCCACGATCTGGACGAGGCGCGGGCCGCCGCGGATCGCGCGGGCAAGGCTTTCGCAGCCAGCACGCTCGACGAGCGATCGTTCGTCGACCTCCTCAGCAGCCGTTTTTCCAAGGAACAGGAAGTGATGACGCTCGAGCTCGCACTGTTCGACCGCCAGGTCGCGATCCAGACATTGATCGGCGCGGGACTGCCCGCAGTCGATACCCTCGGTTTCCCCGATCCCGGGGCGAACGGAGCAGCACAGTGAACGCCGCGCGTATCGCTACGGGTCTGGCGCTCGCTGTCGCGCTTGCTGGCTGCGGCGCCAGCGAGCCGGGCAACCAGGCAGCGCCAGTGACGCAGGTTACCGTAACCCAGGCCCGCCAGGGCAGCTTGCCGATGCTGATCGAAGCCTATGGATCGGCCGCCCCCTCGGGCAATGGACAGCAGACGATCAGCACGCCGCAGCCGGGCCAGGTGGTGAAACTGCTGGTCACCCAGGGTGTCGCCGTACAGGCCGGCCAGCCCGTGCTGATCTTCGCCGTCGCGCCGACCGCGCGTGGTGCCTACACCCAGGCGGCCGATGCGGTGAAGGCGGCGCAATCGCAGCGCGATTCCACCGCCCAATTACTGTCCCAGCAGCTCGCAACGCGCGACCAGCTCGCCCAGGCGGAAAAGGCGCTGGCCGATGCGCGCGTCCAGCTTGCCGCGCTCCGGGCCGAGGGTGCCGGCTCCGGTACCATTACCTTCCGCGCGCCATTTGCAGGCGTGATTGCGGCGGTCCCCGTGGCCGAGGGCGATCGCACTCAGCCGGGGGCGGCGCTGGCCAGTGTCGCGCGAAACGGGTCGCTGGTGATCACCACCGGCGTCGATCCGGCGTTACGCAATCAGGTGCGCGTCGGGGCGGAGGTGCGGCTCTCCCGGCTGGATGGCGGCGCGGCAGTGACCGGCCATGTCGTGCGCATCGACGCGATGCTGAATGCGACCACGCGCCAGGTGGATGTCGATGTAGCCTATCCGGCCGGCAGCTTCCTGACCGGCGAAGCCGTGCGTGTCGCGATCGTGACAGGTCAGGCGCAAGGTTGGGTCGTGCCGCACAAGGCTGTGACGATGGATGCCGAAGGCAAGGCCATGGTCTTTCAGGTGACGGGCGGAAAGGCACGCGCCGTACCGGTGAAAGTCCTTGTTTCCACGCCCGACAGCGACGTGGTCAGCGGGCAAATGACGAGCGGCATGCCCCTGGTCGTCGATGGTGCCTATCAGCTGTCAGACGGCGATGCCGTCCGCATGGGTGACGCCAAGTGAATTTCTCAAAGCTGCTGGCCAGCCAGTCACGGGCTTTCGTCGTCATCGCGGTCGCGCTGGCGCTTGCCGGGCTCGTCGCCGCGCTGTCGCTGCCCATCGGGCTGTTTCCGCAAGTCTCCTTCCCCCGCGTCGTCGTGGACATCGATGCGGGGAGCCGCCCGGCCGACCAGACCGCGCTGATCGTCACTCGCCCTGTGGAGCAGGCTCTCCGCTCGGTCCCCGGCGTCCAGAATGTGCGTTCCGAAACATCGCGCGGCGCAGCGCAGATCTCGATCGACTTCGGCTGGGGCCGCGACATGGTGGCAAGCACGCTGGAGGTCGACGCGGCGATGGCCCGCGCGGTCGCGGCCTTGCCTCCGGGCACGAGCTACAATGTCCGCCGAATGGACCCCACGGTCTTTCCGATAATCTCGTATGCGCTGATCTCGGACAAGCATTCCCCGACCCAGCTCCAGGATCTTGGCCGCTACCAGATCACGCCCCTGCTTTCGGGCATCTCGGGTCTCGCCCGCGTTGATGTGCAAGGAGGCGAGACTCAGGAGGTGCAGGTGCTCGCCGATCCCGCACGGCTGGCGAGCTTCGGCCTCGCGATGAGCGATCTCTCGACCGCGATTTCCAACGGCAATGTGCTGAGCGCGGTTGGCCAGGTGCAGGATCGTGGCCGCCTGTCGCTGGTGATCGCCGATCACACGATCGCCTCGCCCGAGCGGATCGGCGACGTGGTGGTCAAGTCGAGCCCCGGCGGGGTGGTGCGGGTCCGCGACGTCGCCACGGTGCAGGACGGGATCGTTCCGCAATGGCTGCGGGTGTCGGAGGACGGCAAGCCGGCCGTGCTGTTCAACATCTATGAGCAGCCCGACGGCAATTCCGTGCAGATCGCGAAGGAAGTCCAGGCCAGGCTTGCCGGGTTCAAGCTGCCGCCAGGGGTCAAGCTGCTCAACTGGTACGACCAGAGCGAGCTCGTCACCCAGTCCTTCGCCAGCGTGCGCGACGCGGTGCTGATCGGGCTGGTGCTGGCCGCCATCGTGCTGCTCGTCTTCCTGCGCAGCTGGCGGGTGACGCTGGTCGCATTGATCGTCGTTCCTGCGACGCTCATGGCGACCGTGCTGGTGCTGTCGATCGCGGGCATGAGCTTCAACATCATGACGCTGGGCGGCATCGCCGCAGCAGTGGGCCTGCTGATCGACGACGTAATCGTGATGATCGAGCACATCGTCCGCCGTGCGCAAGGCGATGGCTCTCCCCCCGGGGCGGAGACCGGTCAGGCCGCGATCCTACCCGCTGCACGCGAATTCCTCGCGCCGCTCACCGGATCTAGCCTCGCAACGCTGATGGTATTCCTGCCGCTGTCCTTTCTCACCGGGGTGACCGGCGCCTTCTCCAAGGCGCTGTCGCTCACCATGGCGGCTGCGCTCGCGATCTCCTGGGCGATGACCGCTTTCGTGGTGCCGGTGCTCGCCCGGCGCCTGCTCCGGTTCGACGGCAAGGATACGGCGCATGGCAGTCACGAAGGCTGGATGACTCGCCACCACGACCAGGCGATCGACGGCGTGATGCGGCGGCCCTGGCTGCTCGCCGTCGTCGCGGTGCCGCTCTTGATCCTCGGCTATGTCGCCTATTCCAACGTGCCGACCGGGTTCATGCCAAAGGTCGACGAGGGCGGCTTCGTGATGGACTATTTCACGCCGCCGGGGACCTCCCTCGACGAGTCGAGCCGGAGGATGGCGCAGGTCGATGCCCTGCTCCGCGCGGACAAGGATGTTGCGACCTTCTCGCGGCGCCTGGGCACTGGCCTGGGAGGGGATCTCGGGCAAAGCTACCATGGCGACTATTTCGTCCGGCTGAAGCCCAACCATTCGATGACCGCCGAGGAGAAGATGAACGCGGTCGCCGAAGAGGTCGCGCGCAAGGTTCCCGGAGTGGAAGTCGAGGTCGCCCAACTGATGGAGGACCTGATCGGCGACCTCACGGCGGTGCCGCAACCGATTGAGGTGAAGCTCTATTCCTCGGATGCCGCCGCGCTCGGCCCGCAGGCTGAGAAGATCGCCGCTTTGATCGGCAAGATTCCCGGCGTGGTCGAGGTGAAAAGCGGTCTGCAACTGGCGGGAGACGCGATCGACGTGAAAATCGATCCGATCCGGGCGGGCTATGAGGGCGTCACCCCGGCAGATGTCCAGACGGCCCTCGATTCCGCGCTGACTGGCGTCGTGGCGACCTCCATTCCGCAGCCATCGAAAGCGGTGGATGTGCGCGTACGGCTACCGGGCGTCACCACGCTCACACAGGACCAGCTCGCCCAGTTGCCGATCCGCGCATCCGACGGCCATGTCTTTCCGCTCTCGCGCATCGCGACGCTGGCGCCGGTTAGCGGCCAGCCCCAGATCAGCCGCGAGAATCTTGAGCCCATGGTAGCGGTGACCGGCCGCATCACCGGGCGCGGTATCGGTGCCGCAGTGGGTGACGTGACCAGGGCGATCGACCAGCCCGGTGTGCTCGCCCCCGGCGTGCGCTATGAGATGGGCGGTCTCTATCAGCAACAGCAGATTGCGTTTGGCGGCCTCGCCAAGGTGTTCGTCGCGGCGCTCATTGCCGAGTTCATCCTGCTTCTGGTGCTGTATCGCCGCTTCGCGATACCGCTGATCATAATCGGCTGTTCGCTGCTCTCGACCACAGCCGTGTTCACCGCCCTGTGGCTGGCCGGGCTCGACCTCAACATCACGGCGCTGATGGGGATGACGATGATCATCGGCATCGGTACCGAGATGGCGATATTCTACGTCTCCGAGTTCGAGGAACTGCGCCATCGCATGCCGCCGCTGGCCGCGGTACGCGAGGCGAGCCGCAACCGGCTGCGGCCGATCACCATGACGACGCTCGCGGCGATCCTCACGCTGCTGCCGCTCGCGCTCGCGATCGGGCAGGGATCGGGAATCCAACAGCCCCTGGCAGTGGCGATCATCGCGGGGCTGATGCTGCAATATCCGCTCGTGCTGATCGCGATGCCGGCACTGCTTCGCCTGACGCTTTCGCGCGAGGAACTAGGAGCCTAATCGAGGATAGGTCCTAGCGACACCGCGATCCCGAAGCCGGGGCCGGGAAGCAGCGCGGCCTCGCCCCGATGGGCTGCGGCGATCGCCGCGACGAGCGCCAGGCCCAAGCCGTGCCCGCCCGAGGATCGACTCTGCTCGGCCTGACTGAACCGCTCGAAGAGCCGGTCGCGTGCGGTCTCCGCGACTCCCGGGCCGTCGTCCGTCACCCGCAACCAGGCGAGACCGCTCTCGCTGGCCAGCACCACCCGAACACGGGTGCCGGGCGGTGTGTGGCGCAGTGCATTGTCGAACAGATTGGTGGCGAGCTGGATGAGCAGGCGGCGATCGCCAAGCACTTTAATTGCCGGGTCGATCTCGGTGTCGAGGAGATGCCCGCTCGCCTCCGCATCGGGGCGATAGGTCTCGGCGAATTCCACAAGGGCCGCGCCCAGCGCCACCGGGCGGAATTGCTTGCGGACGCCGAGCCCTTCCACTTCGGAGATGCGCAGGAGCGCAGCGAATATCTCGAGCAGTTCGTCGGCTTGGGCGATCGCCGCCTCGATCGCGGCGTCGCGCTGCGCTTCCGCACCGTTCAGCGCTTCGTCGAGCCGGTTGCGCAGCCTGGTAAGCGGCGTACGCAGGTCATGGGCAACGTCGCCTGAAACCTGGCGAAGATTCGCCATGAGCGCCGCGATCCGGTCGAGCATGCGGTTCAGCGTTGCCGACAAGCGGTCGAACTCGCTGCCCGATGCGTCGACCGGCATGCGCATGGACAGATCGCCGCCGATGATCGCCAAGGCTGCGCGGTCCATCTTCCGCAACCGGACCCGGGTGATCGCCCCCAGCGTCCAGGCGCCCCCCAGGCCGAGTAACAGCATGGCCCCGAATGCGCAGGTGAAGAGCGTGAGGAGGTGGCGATCCGTCTCGTCGAGTACTGCCCGATCGGCGGAGACGATCAGCATCGCACCATCGGATAGCCGCGTGGCCAATGCCTGACCTACGCGTCCATCTCGGTACCGGAGGAATTCGGAGTAGCCTGGCTGGGCGGGCGGAGTTGCGGCCAATTTTCCCGCGATATGTCGGCCGCGCGCGTCGATCAGCAGATAGTCGAGATGCTCCGGACCGGGGACCGCTTCGCGCCGCTGGATACCCGTGGCTATTGCCGTGGTTCGGTGCGCGCCGGGCTCGGCGAGCAGGGCGCGGGTCTCGGTTGCAGTCCGATGGTCGAGTTGCTGCTCCAGCGCCTCGTGCGTGACCTCGTAGGAGACTGCACCGATCGCGACCGCACCCAGCGTCAGCGCCAGGCTGACCAGCAAGGCGAGACCGAAAGTGGAATTTCCTGTCCGCCGCATCAGCCGCCCCGGATCATATAGCCGGCGCCCCGCACCGTCTCGATCGCGTCCTCTTCGAAGCCGGCGTTGAGCTTTGCCCGGAGCCGGCTGAGATGGGTTTCGACGATATTCGTCTTGGGCTCGAAATCGAGATCCCAGACCCGCTCGAGCAGCATGGTTCGGGTGACGACCCGGTGAGGATTTCGCATGAGCTCGGCGAGCAGGAGGAACTCGCGCGGCTGCAAGGTGATCCGCCGGCCGGCGCGACGGACGGTACGGCGCTCGAAATCCAGCTCGATATCCCCGACGGCGAGGCGATTGGGCTCGGCGAGGCTCGCGGGAAGGCGCCGACCCAGCGCCAGCAACCTGGCGCTCAACTCGGAAAAGGCGAACGGTTTGACCAGATAGTCGTCCGCGCCGCTTTCCAGCCCCTCGACCCGATCCTCGATGCTGCCCATCGCGGTCAGGATGAGAATGGGAATGGTACAGCCGCCGGCACGCAGCATCCGGATCGCCGACAGCCCGTCGATGACCGGCAGCATACGGTCGATCACCAGGACGTCGAAACTGCCTTCGGTCGCCTGGAACAGCCCGTCGCGCCCATCGATGGCAATCGCCACGGAATGGCCAGCCTCGCTCAGGCCGCGGGCGATGAAGTCCCTGGTTTCCTGGTCATCCTCGACGATCAGGATACGCATCAGCGTGCCTCCCCGCCGGCGACTTGCCAACCGCCACCCAGCGCCCGGAACAGAAGCACCTGGTTGCGCGCGACCAGAAGATCCGATCGCGCACGTGCGAGCCGCGCGGTGGCGAGACTGCGTTCTGCGTCAATGCGGAGCAACGGGGCGGCGTCGCCGAGCCTGACGCGTGCGGCGCTGCGCCGCGCATAGAGCGCGCCTGCCGCTTCGGCATCGGCAAGGCGGCGGTTGCGTGCAACCTCGGCGTCCATTTCGGCCAGCGCCGTCTCGACTTCGCGCAGTGCCCGCAGCACCGCGATGTCCCAACTCGCCAGCGTGCCGGCTTCGGTGGCGCGCGCCTGCGCGAGCTTGGCACGCCCTGGGACATTGGGAAGCACCCAGCTGACCAGCGGCGAGAGCGCGGCCGAGAAGTCACCCCGCAACAGCCCGGCCGCACCGCCGAGATTGATCCGGGGATACAGCTCCGCATGGGCAACGCCGACCCGCGCGGCAGCGGCAGCCAGCCTGCGCTCGGCCTCGCGGATATCGGGACGCCGAAGCAATAGCGCCGTGCCGTCGCCGATTGGTACCGCGCCAGGCAGGCGGGGAACGGCGGTGCAGGTCAGCGTCCAGCCACGCGCCGCTGCGGGTGCGAGCCCCTGGAGGGTGGCCAGGCGATAGAGTGCGTTGTCGCGCTGCGCGGCGAAACCGGGGACATCCGCCTCGGCGACGGCAAGCAGGGTCTCGGCCTGCGCGACTTCGAGCGGCGAGACTTCACCGGCGCGCAGCTGATCGCGCAGGGTCTCGACCGCGCGTGCCTGCGCGGCCGTGATTTCGCGTGCCACTGCTTCGCCGCGCCTCGCCCCGCACAGATCGACATAGGCGAGGACCGTGTCGGCCACGACCGCGACCCGGACGCCGTCGGCGGCCGCATCGGCTGCGGCCGCATCCGCCCGGGCGGCAAGCGCACCGCTGCGCAGCCGACCGAACAGATCGGCATCCCAGTTGATCGTTGCGGCGATGTCATAGTCGGAGGAGGAAACCGTCGTCGCGCTGGGCTGGTCTGCCGGACTGTCGACGCCGAGGCTGCTCTCGAGTGTCGCCTGGGGCAGGCGTTGGGCGCGGGCCTGACGGAGCGCCGCACGCGCCGCGTCCAGATTGGTATAGGCAAGGCGCAGATCGGCGTTGGCGGCGAGACTCGCCGTCACGAGCCGGTCCAGCTCGGGATCGTCGAACAGCCGCCACCAATGGGCGGGCACCGCCGCGATCGATGCCGAGGGCAGCGCGGCAAAGGGGGCTTCGGTGCCCGCGGGTGGGATGGTGCGGGGCGGCTGGGCGCCCGGTGCCGCACAGGCGGCGGCCGTCAGCGCCAGGAGAGAGGTGAAGCGGCGCATCATGCGAGCGCTCCTTGCGGGGAGGGTGAGGGGCTGGCTGCACGGGGCTCGCCGAAGCGGGCGTAGAGGCTGGGCATCAGGAACAGGTTGAGCAGCGTCGAGGAGACCAGCCCGCCAAGGATGACGATCGCCATCGGGTGCTCGATCTCATGCCCCGGCGCGTTCCCGGCCACGATCAGCGGTACCAGCGCGAGGCCCGCACAGGCGGCGGTCATCAGGATCGGGACGAGCCGCTCCTCGGCGCCGCGGCGGATGAGGGCAGGACCAAAGGCTTCGCCCTCGACACTACGGAGATGCGCATAATGCGACAGCAGCATGATCCCGTTGCGCGCCGAAATACCGAGCACGGTCACGAAGCCCACCAGGGAGCCGAGCGACATCGTACCGCCAGTCAATGCCACCGCGACGATGCCGCCGACCAGGGCGAACGGAAGGCTTGCCGCCACCAGCGCGGTGACCCTGAGCGACCGAAATTCCAGCCAGACGAGCAGCAGCACGCCGATCAGGCAGAGCAGTCCGGTGGTCCAGAGCCGCTGGCGGGATTCCTTTAGCGCGGCATATTCGCCGAGCACCTTGGCATGATAGCCCTGCGCGAACGGCAGGCCCGCCACCTTCTGCTCGACGGCGCGCGCTACCGAGCCCAGGTCGGCCCCCTTCACGTTCAGCGTGACATCGATGCGGCGCTCGCCATTCTCGCGCTTCACTTCGTTGGGCGCTGGAGCGATGCGGATCTCCGCGACATCGCCGAGCCGAACCTGGCTACCATCGGGCGCCTGAAGCGCGAGGCCGGCGAGCGCGTGGAGGTCGTCGCGGACCGCCGGCTCGCCCCAGAGAGCGACGTCGAAGGACTTCTGGTCGCGGTAGATCTCGCCGACCTTCTCGGCAGCGACCAGGGTGGCTGCCTGCCGCCGGACCTCCCCGGCGGTCAGGCCGAGCCGAGCCATCTCCACGGGCAGCGGGCGTATCTGGATCTGTGGGACGAGAACCTGCTGCTCGACCTTGAGGTCGGCGACGCCGTCGATGCCGGCAACGCTGGTGCGCACCCGCTCGGCGGCGGCACGCAGCTCGGTCTGGTCGGGGCCGAAGATCCGCACGACCACCGAGGCACCGGCGCCGGTCAGCACTTCCTTGATCCGCTCGCGCAGATAGGTGAGCACGTCGCGGAACAGGCCCGGATAGCCATCGATCACCTCCTGGATCCTGCCGACGCTGGCGTCATAGTCGGCCGTCTCGTCGAGACTGATCCACAACTCGGTGAAATTGGGTCCGACCACTTCGTCGGCCGCCTCCGCACGGCCGATATGCGCGCCGAAATTGCGTACCCCGGGGATCGCGCGCAGCTCCTTCGAGACGCGGATCGTGATGCGGTCCATCGCTTCGATCGACGTGCCGGGCTTCTCGACCCAATGCATCAGGAAATCGGTCTCGCGGAAATGCGGAAGGAATTCGTCCTTGAAGCTCGCATAGCCGATCGCGGAGATCGCAAGCCCGGCAGCAACCAGGCTCATCGCGAGGCGCGGGCGATCGGTCAGCCGGGGCAGCAGCCCGGCATAGCCGCGCTTCAGAATCCGGACGAAGCGGGTGTCGCGATGCTCACCGAGCGGGGCCTTGGGCAGTAGCATCAGGCTGAGCGCGGGGGTCACGGTGAGCGCGACCAGCAGTGAGGCGGCGATGGCGAGGATATAGGCGATCGCGAGTGGCTGGAAGAAGGTGCCGGCGAGGCCGCCAAGGAAGAAGATCGGCAGGAACACGAGCATCACGATCAGCGAGGCGAACACCACTGCGCTGCGCACTTCGATCGAGGCGTCGAACACCACTTCGAGCGCCGGGCGGGGATGCTCGGCCTCGCGGTTCAGGCGCAGCCGGCGGGCGATATTCTCGACATCGATGATCGCATCATCGACGACCTCGCCAAGCGCGATCACCAGCCCGGCGATCACCATGGTGTTGATGGTGGCGCCGCTCCAAAGCAGCACCAGTCCGGCGCCGACCAGCGACAGCGGGATCGCGACCAGGCTGATCACTGCCTGGCGCCAGTCCCGGGTAAACAGGATCAGCACTGCGGCCACGAGGATGCAACCGATCGCGAGCGCTCGGGTGAGGTTGTCGATCGAGCGCTCGATGAAGGTGGCGGGACGGAAGATCGAGGTATCGACCTCGACTCCCTTCAACCCCGGCTTGATCTCGGCGAGCGCGGCTTCGACACCCTTTGTGAGATCGAGCGTGTTGGCGGTGGGCTGCTTCTCGACGATCAGCATGATGCCTGGACCGTCGTTGATGATCGCATTGCCGATCGGGGCGGCGTGATCCTCGGTGACGCGTGCCACATCGCCGATCCGGATGGGCGCACCGCCCGAAAGCTTGATGAGCGTGCGCGACAGATCCTCGGCGCTCTGGATCGCTCCGACCTGCTGGACCGCAAGGCGCTGGGTAGGGGTATCCACGAAACCGCCACCGCCCACCGGCACGGCGTCGCCTGCCGCGGCGCGCAACTCGGCGAGGGTGACACCGGCAGTGCGCAGCCGGTCGGGGTCGACCAGGATCTGGAGCTGGCGGTCGCGCTGGCCCCAGGAAGCGACATTGGCCACGCCGGACACGGCCATCAGGCGCGGGCGGATCGTCCAGCGGACGAGCTCCGACAGCTGCATCTGATCGAGCGTCTTCGAACTGATCCCGATCTTCATCGCCCGGCTGGTCGAGGAGAGCGGCGGCAGCAGCACTGGCGCACGCGCGGCTGCCGGTAGACGGGCCTGGACCTGGGCGACGCGTTCCTGGACCAACTGGCGCGCGCGGATCACATCGGTCCCGGGCGCGAACAATATGACGACCGAGGACAGGCCGAGCACCGATTTGGAGCGCAGCGTGGTGCGTCCCGGCACGCCATTGACGGCGACTTCCAGGGGAACGGTGATCAGGCTCTCAACCTCCTCCGTCGAGAGTCCGGGTGCTTCGGTCTGGATCTCGACGATTGGTGGCGCGAATTCGGGAAACACGTCGAGCGGCACATCGCTCGAGGCGCGCAGCCCGAGGAGGACGAGGAGTACGGAGAGCGCGAGCACCAGTACCCGCTGGGTGAGCGCATTGCGGACGATCCAGCCGAGCATGTCAGTGGGCCACGCCGAATTCGGTGCCGAACAATTCGGCGGCCCCGTCGGTGACCACATGGTCGCCATGCGCCAGTCCGCGCGTCACAAGAGCGAAGCCGCCGTCGCTCGAGGCGATCTCGACCCGTCGGCGGACATAGCTATGGGGCGCGGTCCGCAGATAGACCCATTCGCCGCCATAGATGTCGCGCAGGATCGCTGCCGTCGGAATGGAGAGTCCCTGTACCGGGCCCGCTGCCATCGGCAGCGAGACCGCAACGCGCTGGCCGACGCGCCAGGCGTGGTCCCGATTGTCGAGCGCGTAATAGAGATCGACGGTCGCACCCAATGCGTTGGCCGAAGGCGGCGCATCGACGGGCACCGCCATGCGCGGCGAACCTTGGCCGCCAAGCGGTCGGACCTGCACCGCCGCACGGCGGCCGAGGCCGCTCAGGTCGGAGGCCGGCACGATCACCCGTACCCAGAGGCGCGGCTGGGCGTCGAGCGATGCGATGGCCGGCCCGAGCATCGCGCGTTGGCGCCGCGCGGTCACCTCGGCGGCGCGGGCGGTCGCAAGCGCGGCAGCGGCTTCGTCACGGCCACGGGCGCTGCCCGCCTCTTCCCGGACGAGTGCCTCGGCACGCGCGAGGGCGATCTGCGCAAGGCGGGTCTGTGCCGCGGCTCGCAGGACCTCGCCGTCCGCGGCGACCTGCTGCGCGCCGAGCTGGCCGAGATTGGTCCCGGACCCGGCCGGCACGCCACCGCCTGATGCGGGCGCGACGATTTCTCCCGCGGTCTCGCGTCTTGACTGGGCGCTTCCGGCGCCGACCTGCGCTGTCGCGATGCCGAGCCGGGCCTCCGCCTGCGGCGCCAGGGTCAGCTTGAGAAGCTCGGCCTCATGCGCGACCGGTTCGGAATGAACGGCCTTGGCCGGCGAAGCGCCCGGGGATTCGGCACCGCATGCGGCGAGCGCGGAAGCGGCGATGAACGGAAAGGGAAGGAAGGCGCGTTGCATGGCAGACCCGGACTGTTGACCGGGCGGGGTTAGCGAAGCGCCGTTGGGTGCAGGTCCCGCTGACTATACAATTCGTCCATCTCGGCGTGCGAGCCTGCCTGCTGCTATTTGGGCGAGGTAGCCTGGAAGTCCGGATGGGCCACTTCGTCCTCGAAGCAGAATGGTATCTTATCGAACGGCCCTGTCGAATTTTCCTGCCGCCTGCCTTGTCCGGTCAGCGGCACGAACATGGACCAGCCGAGCGAGCATCGCTCATATTTGGCGGGCCCCGTGCGCGTCACGATCAGGATCTGCTCGGTCGCCCAGCTAAGACCGACCGGCATCGCCAGCCTTCCGCCGACCCTAAGCTGGTCCAGGAGGGGCTGGGGCACGCGCGCGGCGCCGGCCGCGACGATGATCGCATCGAAGGGCGCCCGTTCCGGCCAACCCGCATAGCCGTCGCCCGCGCGAACCTCGACATTGGCGTAACCGAGCGCATGCAGCCGCGTACGCGCCGTATCGGCGAGCTGCGGTACGATTTCGATCGAGGCTACCCGATCGGCCATCTTTGCGAGCACGGCTGCCTGATAGCCCGACCCCGTCCCGACATCGAGGACGTTGGCGCCCCGTTTCGGATCGACGGCGGCGGTCATGAGCGCGACGATATAGGCGTCCGAGATCGTCTGCTCATAGCCGATCGGGAGCGGAGTCTCCCGATAGGCATCGGCCCTCAGATTTGCGGGCACAAAGGCTTCCCTCGGGACGGAGCCAATGGCGGTAAGTGCGCGCGCCAGCGCCGCGTTATCCGCGCTCGGCGCGGCGTTCCGGACCGCCGTCCGGATGCGTCCCACCATCGCGCTGCGCGCCGCCGCGAAATCCTGATCCTGGGCGAACGCCGCGGTCGCCAGCAACATGGTGGCGATGCAGGCAAGACCTGGCCTCCATCCTCGAACAAGGGTCATCGCGCCGCGCGCCGAGCCGGGAGGAAGGAGGTCGCCGCCGTGAGCCCACCGACCACGACATGCGTCACCAGGGTCAGCGCCGCGACGAGCATGGTTGCGGCAGCAAGCCCCGAGCTCGAGCCGAGCAAGGAGAGCACGAGCGGGGCGAGCAGCGCGTCGCGGGCCGGCACCAGGGGGAGGCGATGGACCATCATGCGCAGCGTGGCAACCGCAACGAGGATCATCGCCGGCAGGCCTGGCAGCAGCAGTTTCCAGAGCAGGGCCGTCAGCACCAGACTGAGGAGGATCCGCAGGCCGTGGAGCCCGAAGGTAATTAGGAGATCGCGGCGCGACAGCGTCAGGAGTGCCGCTGCACGCCGCAGGACGAGGATCACGAGCGAGGACAGGATGATGACCGCGACCGAGGCGGCGAAGCTGTTGAGGAGCGTGCCGCCGGCGACCCGATAGAGCAGTGGGGCGTTGAGCACCATCATCACCAGCGTCGCGAGATTGCCGGCCAGCGCCGAGAGCACCGCGACATCGCGCAGCGTCCCGAACACCGAGCCCTGGAGGTGCTGGTGCCGTCGTGCCCAAAGGTAGAATTGCGCGTCGCCCGAATAGCCAAAGACGATCTCGTTCGCGACCTGCTTGCGAAACAGTGCCGGCAAGGCGTCCGCACGCAGCTGCCACAGCCGGCGCAGGATCAGCCATTCCATCATGGGCCCAACGGCATAGACCAGGGCAAAGCATAGCCAGAACCAGGGGTTCGCCGGTGCTGCCTTGAAGTGCGAAGGGTCGATCCCCCCCAACTGAGCGAAGACCGCGAGCAGGATCGCGGCGGAAAGGCCAAGGCCTGCCAAGGTCATCAGCCACTCCCGAGCGGAGGCGGAGACGGGTGGCAGGGGCGGCGTCTGAATAGCGAGCGTGTTCATCGGGCGGGCGGCACCGGCCATGCGAGCCCACCGGCTTGGTCGGCGGTGGCGTCGACCAGCGCGGAGGGCCGCGCCGCTTCGGCAAAGGTATCGAGATAGATCTGGCCGGAATGCTCAAGCGTGAAGCGGTGCACATGCGCCAGGCGGGCCGCATCGGGCGTCGGTGCCGCATCGGCCCGGGAAATCGCGGTGGCGAGCGCGTCTTCGTTGCGCGGCACGATCTTTCCGTAGCGCCCGTCTCCAAGAAGGCTGCGTACCCCGGAGCCGCTGTCGGTGGAGATGATCGAAAGTCCGGCCGCAAGCGCCTCGACCAGCACCGCCGGCACCCCTTCGTAGCGGGAGGACAGCAACAAGGTGTCGAAGCCGTCGAGATGCGAGGCGGCATCGGCAACATGGCCGAGAAAGGCGACCCGATCCGAGATACCGAGCGCGGCGGCAAGGGCCTCGAGCGTTTCGCGCTCCGGGCCCTCGCCATAGATGGTCAGCGTCTGGTCAGGGTGTGCGCCGCGCGCGAAAGCGCGCAGCATCAATGCATAGTCCTTCTGGGAGGTAAGGCGTCCGATCGCGACGAAGCGCCTGGCACCACCCGCCTGCCGCGGCGCCGGGTAGCAAATCCGAGCCGCCTCGATCGCGGGGTCGTGGATCACGCGGAACCTGGGACGCATGCCGGGCGGGAGGTCCGCGGCGATCGCCTCGTCCATGACGACCCAGGTCCAGCCGAAGCGCGCCTGCACGCCGAGCCAGAAGCGCCAGAAGAAGCGCGCGACCGGCGGCAGATCGTTGCGTGGGAGGTCGTTGCTGATCTTCACCACGATCGCTGGGCAGCGCCTGCCGAAGCGCAGCGCCATGGCGGCGGCGACGATGGTATAGGTGCTGCCGGAGACGAAGAGTATATCGGGCCGGGTGCGGCGGATCTCGGCGGGCAGCCGGCCGATCATCCAGAAGGTCTCCCACCAGGCGGTGCCGATCAGAGGCTGGGGAGCGACGGTATAGGCCAGGTCGTCCGCCAGTTCCGTGCGAAGCGGCCCGTCCTCGCGCCCGACAAAGAGCGGTGCATCGACGCCCAGTCCGCGCCAATACCGGACGAGCCGCAGCGCGACGCGCTCGACGCCGCCCAGCTCGAAGCTGTGCAGGAAGGTCAGGACGCGCATGCCAGGTCTCCGACCATGTCGCGATAGTGGCTGGGGACGTGCGTCCGGGCGATCTTGCCGACGGTCCGGCGAATGCTCGAAAGGGTTGCGGGCACCGTGACGTCGCCGGGATGGACGCCGATACGCACGATCTTCGGCAAGGGGATGACGCGCGCAACACTCGCGACCGCAAGAGAGGAGAGCATGCGGGCGCGGGTGCGGGTCGCCCAGGTGAGGACCGGCGTGTTGACCAGCACTCGCCCGCCCGCCGGATCCCAGACACGCATATGATCCTCGGCGAGTGGGATGCCGAGCGTCTTCATCGCGCTGTGCGTCCCGGCGCCGTAGAGCCAGGCGGGCGCGATGAAGCCGGCAATCGGCTGTCCGGTGATGTCCTCGAGGAGCCTCCGGCCGGCCCGGATTCGGAGTTCAGCCTCGTCCGCATCCAGGCCGAGAAACTCGCCCTCGCCGGCGGTCATCTGGCTGGCCTTGACCCGGTCCTGCCAGGAGGCGTGCTCGGTCTCGTCCCGGTGGCTATAGCCATGGAGGAACATCTCGATCCCGCCCTCGCTCCAGCGGCGAAGGCGCGCCGCAAAGGGGGAACTGGGACGAATTTCCGCCTCCCGCCAGAAATCCGGCACGACGAGCATGGCAAGGCGCGTGACGCCCGCCAGGGCAAGCTCCTCGAGGAGCCGGTCGACCGCGGCCTCGTGGCGTGGCGACACGTCATGGATCGAGGCGAGGAGGCGGCGGGGCGTCTGTCGGGATCTGGTCACGCTGCCAGGATGCCGCCGACAGCCGGCACCGCAGTCCGGCGACCGGATTTTTCTTCAGAAGGCGCGCAGGATGGAGAGGCTGAGGGTACGGGGGCGAAGCGGCGTGTACTGCCGCTCGCTGCGTAGCGAGAAAGGGTTGCCATAGGCGAAGCTGTCCGCCCGCGTATCGAGCAGATTGTCGAGATCGAGCGCCACGACGAACGGTCCCGCCGTCACCGTCGCCCCGATCCGGGCCAGCCCATAGCCGCCCATGCGGCGATCCAGCCCGTCGTCGAAGCTGAGCCGCGACGGACCCACATAGTTGAACGCGGCATAGGGGGTGACTGCATGCCCGAGCAGCCGCACGGGGCGTTCGACCGCGAGATTGCCGGCAAGGTCGGGAACGACGGGCAGGCGGCGATCCTCGGGCAGGTCTACGCCGTCCGCGGCATTCACAAGCCTGGGGCGTTGCGCTGTGAAGCCGGCGCGCAGCCGCCATCCGCCGCCGGGGCGCCAGGTAACGCTGCCTTCCAGCCCGAGGATGGCGGCATCTCCGGCATTGCGGGTGGCAATCAGGCCATTGTCCTCGAGATAGTCGGACTGGACGCTTCGCCACGCCGTCTGGAAGCCTGCGAGCGCGATATCGAGCCGGCCCCGGGCGAACGCGGCGCGGCCGCCGAGTTCGATACTGCGGACCGAGTCTCCGTCATAGCGGCCCGTCCGGCTGTTGCTGGGGTCGATGCCGCCGGGCCGGAAGGCGGTGCCCACACGGACATAGAGCAGCCGGTCGTCGGTGAAGCGATAGGAGAGCGAGGCACTGGGGGTGAGGCCGATGGCTGCATGGCTGACGGTCTGCGCATCGAGTTCCTCCTGGCGCTCGTCCTCGGTCGTCGCCCGGAACAGCCGGGCGCCGATGGCCAGCTTCAGGCGGGGCGTGAGCGGATAAACGCCATCGGCAAACAGCGCGGTCTCGGTCACACGGCGGTGCAGATTGAAAAAGTCGGGAACGATCCCAGTCGCCGTGTCGATCACCCCGCTCGCGCGCGTGGCTGCGGAGACATAGGAGACGCCAGCCGTCCAGGTAAAGGCGCTGCCCGGCGCAGAGCCGAGCCGTATTTCCTGGTCGAAGACCCGGTAGGCGCGGCCGTCATGATAGCGTAGCGCCCCCGGTACGCCGAGCTGGGACGCCGCATCGCTCGCGTCGAAACTGTCGTGCTGGTCCTGCCAGGCATGGCTGGTTACAGCGGTGAGGCGGAGGGCACCGATCGGGCCTGAGACGATCGCCTGGCCGAGGCCGAAGGTGCCGCGGCGCGGCTCGCGCTGGGTGATGCCGCGGGTCAGGTCCTCATAGTCGCGGTCGACATATTGGCTGTCGGCCGTCCGCGTCGATTGATAGGCGCCGATCAGGTCGACGGTCCAGCCGGTCGCGGGGGCAACGCGCAGCGCCGCGCGCCCGCCGGCGATGCGCGTGCGGTTGATGTTCGCGGGGCCGGCCGCATCGTCGATCCAGCCGGCGTCGCTGCGCGCGTAGCCGACGAGGCGCAGCGCGGCCAGGTCGCCGACCAGCGGCAGGTTGAGCATGGCTTCGGCGTTCGCACCGAGCCCGCCGGAGCCGACCGCCTGGGCGCCGATGCCGGCCCATCCGGAGGTCGAGCCGATTACCGGCCGGTTGGTGACGATCCGGTAGACGCCGCCCAACGCGCCGGTGCCGTAGAGTGGGCCCTGGGGCCCCTTCAGGACTTCGACCTGTGCGATATCGGCCAGATAGAGGCCGGGCTCCGCCGCGTCATAGGTTACGCGGCCTTCGTCCACCCGCACGCTGACCGTGGACTGGCTGAAGCCGTTGAACGGGCTGTCGGCCAGGCCGCGGATGAAGGGCCGTTCGCGGCCGGGGCCGCCGCCGGTGATGCTCAGGCCTTCGAGGACGCGCGCGACATCGCTCGCGCTTGCGGCGCGGTCGCCTCGTGCGGGGTCGCGCGGGCTGTAGACGGCGACGGAGCCGGCGATCGAGGACAGTACCTCGGGCAGCTTGCGAGCTGTGACGACAATCTCCTCACCCGGCCGCATGGCAGGCTCGGGTTCGGCGCGGGTTGCTGCGTGCGGCACCGCGCGTGGTCGTGCCACGATCCGGAAGGCGCGCGGGCCGATGCGCACGGCGCGGACGGAGGTGCCCTGCAATATCCGGTCGAGCGCTTCGCGGGCCGGCATCCGCCCGCGTGCCGCATGGGTGCGCCCGCTCGGCAGGCGCGCCTCATAGACGAGCGAGATGCCCGTCTGCGCCGCGAGTGCCTCGAGGGTGTCGGCCAGGTTGCCGGCGGGCAGGGAGATCGCGAAGCTCTCGTCCCGCGCCTGGGCTGGCGCCGGCAGCAGGGCGCTAGCCGCCAGTACGATCGACCAACCGGATCGTCCGACCATCGCTTTCCGCATGCAGCCCCGTCAATTGGGTGAGAGTGGAAACCATTGCCGCGCGGTCACCCGGTGCGAGCACGCCGGAGAAGGGGCGCTGCGCTGCCGATCCGGCGACCGCGACCGGCTGCCCCGTGTAGCGGGCGATATCGGCAGCGACCAGTGCAAGTGGGGCCTGGTCATAGACGAAGCGCCCGCTCCGCCAGGCGGCGATGCTCGCGATGCGAACCGGCCGGAGCACGACCTTGCCGCCTTGGGCCAGCGCTTCCTGCCCTGCGTCGACCTCCGTTTCCACGGTCTGCCCGGGAAGCTGGAGTGCGATGCGGCCTTCCTCGACGGAGACGCTGAGCACGCCATCGGCCGAATTGACCGCGAACCGAGTGCCCACGTCACGGATCCGGGCGCCGCCCACATCGACGATGACGCTGCGCTTCGGATCGTGGTGGATGCTGAAGAATGCGCTGCCTGTCAGCTGCATGCGCCCGTCCGTCCCGGCTGCCGCGAGCCGCGAGCCGGCGCCGAGCGTCGCCGTCACGCCTTCCGCCAGCCGGACGGTGCGCGAGGTGCCGGCGGCGCTGGCGAACTCGCGGACCGCCGGCTTGTCGGGCTCCGATTGCCGGAAGCCGATGCCGACCGTCAGCGCCAGGGCGGCAGCGACGGCGACTCCGGACCCGATCGCCCAGCGCGGCAGTCGGCGCGGGGGGGAGATGGGGGCGAGGGCAGGCGTGGCGGGCTGCAAGGTTTCGCGGGCCGCGTCGATCTGCAGGTCGAGCAGGGCGATCTCGTCATAGGCGAGGCGGTGGCGCGGGTCCGCTTCCAGCCAGGCGGTGAAGCCTTCCCAGTCCATGTCGTCATGCTGCTGCGCGCCATGCCAGCGCGCGGCAGCTTCGTGGATATCCTCGCTCATCGCCCAATTCCCGGCATCGGCGGGTGCCGGTGCCATCCCTGTTGTTGCATGAGATGCCGCGGCACCGCCATCACCTCAGTTGTCCCCACCCGAGTTGCCCAGCGTACGGCGCAGATGTGCCATCGCGACGGCGATATGCTTCTCCACTCCGCTCCTGCTGATGCCGAGGCGCGCCGCGACGTCGGAATGCGGCAGGCCTTCCAGCTTGTGCAACCGGAAGGCGCGTCCCGCACCTTCGGGCAGCTGGGCAATCGCCGCGCGGAGCGCGTCGAGATCCTCGCGCGCGATCAGCCTGTCCAATGCCTGGGGCTGCGGATCGACGCGATCCCCGGCGACCGTATCGGCCTGGGTATCGCTCCAGTCCTTGTCGCGCGCTTCGCGCCGCCGCGCGCCGCGCAGCCGCTCGAGCACCAGGTTCTGGGCGGCCCGGTAGAGATAGGCGCGGCCATTGGCGACGGGGCCGGGGGCCGCATCGCGCACGCGCAGCCAGAGCTCCTGGAGAAGATCCTCGGCCTCCGCCGGATTGCCCGTGCGCGCGACGAGGAAGCGCAGCAATTCGCCGCGCAGTTCCTGGTAAAGCTGGGCCAGTCCGGAAGCAGGTGTGGAGATCGCTCGGCTCCTTCGGAGGCGCCGTCTGCCCCATGTCCCGGTATCCGGCAAGCCGGCGTTTCTACGGCTCCAAACAAAAATCTTGCCCTCGGACTGCGGTCGCGCGCGGTGGCGGCGTCCTTGCTGCAGCGATGCAGAACCGAACCGAAATCATCCCTGTCCTGCGGCAGCCAACCTCGGGTCGCACCGATGCCAGGACCTGCGCCGGATGAGGATCGTCGATGTCAGCGCCTTCTACGCCCCGAAGGGCGGCGGGGTGCGTGCCTATGTCGATCGGAAGCTGGCGGCCGCGGCCGCGCTGGGCCATGAGATCATCGTGCTCGCGCCGGGCAAGACCGATGCCGTGGTCCCGCGTGGCCCCGGTGCGATATTGGAGACGCTGGCCTCGCCGCCGTTTCCGCTCGACCAGCGCTATCGCTATTTCGACGACGAGCGTGCGCTGCACCGCGCGCTAACCCGCTGGAACCCCGACTTCGTCGAGGCGTCCTCGCCCTGGAGCAGTGCGTCGATGGTGGCGCGCTGGGACGGTCCGGCGCCGCGCGCCCTCGTCATGCATTCCGACCCGCTCTCCGCCTATCCCTATCGCTGGTTCGGCCCGATCGCGAGCATCGAGGCGATCGATCGCGGGTTCGACTTTTTCTGGCGCCATTTGCGCAGGCTGGGTCAGGCCTATGACCTGGTCGTCGGTGCAAGCGCCGGGCTGACGGCGCGGCTGCGCGATGGCGGGATGCCCGGCGTGATCACCGTGCCGATGGGGGTAGAGCCTGGCATCTTCTCAGCCCAACACCGTGACCCTGCCTATCGCGCGGCCCTGCTCGCCGAATGCGGTCTTGGCCCGTCCGCCACGCTGCTGCTGGGTATCGGTCGCCACGCGCCCGAGAAGCGCTGGGGTATGGTTATCGACGCGGCGCTGTCCGCGGGTACGCGCAGTCCGATCGGGCTGCTGCTGATCGGGGAGGGGCGCCTGCGCGGCCGGCTGCGCGCCCGCGCCGGCGGCTCACCTCACATCCGGATACCGGGCGCTTTGGGCGACCGGGCGTCGCTCGCGCGCCTGATGGCGAGCGGCGATGCCCTGGTCCATGGCTGTGAGGCCGAGACCTTCTGCATGGTCGCCGCCGAGGCGCGGGCGAGTGGTCTGCCGGTGATCGTGCCCGACCGAGGCGGTGCGGCCGATCATGCCGACCGTGCGCCCAGCAGGTGCTACCGCGCCGGCGACGCCCAGGCGCTGCGTGATGCGGTCCTGGGCTTTGCCGAAGACCGTGCCGCGCTTGTACCGGGCGTGCTGGACGAGGCGCCGCGGACCATGGATCAGCACTTCCTGGAGCTGTTCGGTGCCTATGCCGGCCTGCGGCCCGCAGCGATCCGCGCCGCCTGAGCGATGCTGCGCATCCTTGATCGCTATGTCGCGCACGCGATCGCGCGGAACTATCTGCTGATCATCCTGGTCATCATCACGGTCCTCTCGCTCGAGAATTCCATTCGCCTGGCGAATGCGGTGACCGGGACGGATGCCCCGGGGCTGCTGCTTGGACGGCTGATGGCGACGCTGGTTCCCGAATATCTCGGCATCGCCATCCCGATCGCGACCTTCCTGTCGGTCGCGCTGGCGATCCGCACCCTGAGTCAGCGCAGCGAATGGCAGATGCTGGAGGCGCTGGGGCTGCCGCCGCACCGCTACATGGTGGTGCCGATGGCGCTCGCACTCCTGTCCGCGCTGGTCCAGCTCGGCGTGCGGCTCGAGATTCAGCCGGCGGGGGAAAGCGCGCTCGACCGGATCTCGCTCGAGATTGCCCGCGGCTTTCACGGCGTGCATTTCCTGCCCGGCGAGGCGATCCAGCTGGGCGGCGATATCACATTGGTGGCGGAGCGCGCGGAGGATGCGGGCCCGGGTGTGCTCGAGAATGTCTTGCTCCAGCGTGCGAGCGACATATTCACCGCGGCCCAGGCAGTCGTCGCGATCGCCCCGAACGGGGATTTCGAGCTCACTTTAGCCGATGGCCATTGGCTCCGGCGCAATCCCGAGGGCCGCGAGCAGAAAATCCTGTTCGATCGCTATCATGTCCGGGTTCCGGGGATGGCTGGTCTGCCGCCGAAAGGCGCGGTCGAGCGCATGGACCGGCTCGGGTCCGCCGCGCTGCTCGCCGCAATGGGCGGGGAGACGGGGAGGGAACGGCCCGTCTCCGCCGCCATGGCCGGTCGGATCGAGAGCGCCTTTTTCTGCCTGTTGCTGCCGATATTCGCGATGGCGCTGGCCGCGCCGCCCAAGAGGCGCGCGGGCGCCGCCGGCCTGTTTCTGGGGCTTCTGCTGATCGTCCTGCATATCAAGAGCGCTGCTGCGGTCGAGGCAGCAGCGGAATTTCCGATCCTGGGCGCAACGCTCCACGCATTGCTCTGGATCGGCGTCGCCGCGCTCCTTGCGCTAGGTAGCGTCAACCACGGTGCAGGCTATGTCGACGCCTGGCTTGCCGCCCGCATGGCGCGTCTGTCGGCCCTTTTCCGAAATTAGTCCGCGCCGTGGCGCTTCCCACTGCGGACGCGCCTTTCTGCGGCGTCACAGCGACATGACACAGCAAGGAGACCGGTCGATGCGGGATTTGCGGGAAGCGGCGGAGAATCAGACATGAGCGTCCCGACTGCGATCGGAGCACTGCTTCTTGCCAGCGGCACGCCCATCCAGGCCGCCCCGCCGCAGGACGTGCCGTCTAAGGAGGTGCCGGCGATCCCGGCCTCCCCTACATCCTCGGGCACTCCGGCATCGCAGGACGAGGCGGCTAATGAGATCGTCGTCAGCGGGAGCTATCGGCATACTCCCGGCGATCCCCTGGAACAGATCAATGCGCTCTCCTTTGCCCTTACCCAGAAGGTCGATGATGCCATCACCGCGCCCGCGTCGCGTGCCTACAAGTATATCGTCCCGAAGCCGGTCCGCAGCGGGTTCCGCAATTTTCTCAACAATCTGCGCGAGCCCGTGGTCTTCGCGAACTATCTGCTCCAGCTGAAGCCCGGCAAGGCCGCCGAGACCCTTGGGCGCTTTGCGCTCAACTCGACGATAGGGCTGGGTGGGGTGATCGATATCGCGAAACGATGCCCGTTCAACCTGCCATGGCGGCCCAATGGTTTCTCGGACACGCTCGGCGTCTATGGGGTCGGCAACGGCCCTTTCATTTTCGTGCCCTTGATCGGGCCAACCACCGTGCGGGATCTGGTAGGCGGCGCGATCGACCGGCTGGCCTCGCCATTCGCGCTGGGTGGGCCTTTTCGCTCCAAACCCTATCTGATCGGCACCAATGTCTATCGCGTGCTCGATCGGCGGGCAGAGCAGGAGGACGAGCTCGCCAGGGTGAAAGCGAGCGAAGATCCCTATGCCGCGCGGCGAGATCTGTTCTTCGAGAAGCGGCGAAAACGCCTCGAACGGCTCAAGGGGCGGGAGGCTTCGGACCCGGGTGGGCAGCCTGGTGAGGCGCGAGCCGGGAATGTCGCGCCAGCATCGGTCAGAAAGAAGTGCCAGCGCTAGGGAACTTAGGCACTATCCTTGGTTGACATCGGATGGAGCGCGTCCCGGGCGATGCCGCACTGGCGGCGCACGAACGATGACGCGCGTTCTTGGCCTGCCATAAGGGTTCACTGCTTGAACCGCCGGCAGAGCGGTCAATTGAATCCCATTTGCTCGACAAAGGCCTGGCCGATCTGCCGCCGGCGTTCGGGGTCGCCGTACACCAATGCGGCGCCTTCGAAAAAGGCTCCCGACGCGGTAGCGGGAATGATCTCGCAATTGTCGCTGACGGTGTGGAGATACAGGACCGGCGGCAGACCCTGGCGCTGCGCGCGGCGCGCAAAGTCGATGCGCCAAGCCGTGGCGTAGGTCTTGCCCGAGGCTGGCGACTTCCAATGTGGCGATCTCGCACGATCATCGGCATCGAGGATATTGACGTCGAAATCCCAATCGTCGCCCGCGATCGCGGTGCGGGGCGTGAGCGCCAGGCCTCCATTGCCATGCGGTGCAGTGCCATGGACCGAAAAATAGAGGTTTCCGAAGCCCTGTTTGGGTGGCCGCCCCACTTGTGTGCCAGTGATCCATTGCGGGTTCGATGGCTGCCAGAACAGGGCAAGCGCCAGCGACAGCCCGTCATCGAGCGTTATCGCGATCCAATCCCCGAGATAGAGTTCGTGTGACGAAGGCGCTTGGCCCCGTAAAGCCGCCGATACGCCCCCGGCCGGCGCGGCGTCGCTTGCGGTTTTCGCGATCATCTGCCGATCGAGCCACAGGGTACCCCCGGTGATCCTGTGGACGCGATCGTCGAGCGTGATGCCGCCCCGCGCGATGTCGAGCACCGGCTGCGCGCATTCATAGGAACTCAGGCCGATATCGTCATTCTGGAACATCGACGGGCCGACATAACCCGATAGCCCCTCCATCACCGTGCCGCGGCGATCGGTGAGCGTGAGATCGACCGAATAGTTCGCCGGTCGGGTGACGGCTTTGTCCGCCCCGGCTACATAACCGCGGCCGTGCGCCGCGAGCGCATAGCGTGATCCCGGCGTCCCCACAGGGGCACCTTGCGAGGCACCCTGCAGATAGTCGAATTTCCAGCCTTTGCTCGGGCCGATCAAAGGCAGGTTCCAGCGCACGTCGCGCGAAAGATCGCCGGAACGGCCGAGGACCTCGATCAGCGGCCGGAAATGCGCACTATAGGCCGTGTCGCTGACCGCCGGAATCACCGCGGAAGCCAGGGTTGGTCGTCCGGTCGCTGCGCCGAAGCCGATACCCTCGCCGCTCAGATAGTGGTCATCGCCCGCATCGTCGCGCCAGCCGATGCCGGTCAGCCCCATGCAGAGCTGGATACTGCCCATGGCGAAGCGGCCAATCTCGAGTTGGAGGCCGAAGCGCCGGCCGGCATCATCCTCGGCAATGCCGACATAATACCACCATTCCTGGGCGAATGCCTTCTGCATCCCGAACAGGCCGGGCAGCGAGACGCGGGGCACGTTCCAGCTCGGACCCGGATAGAGCGGGGGAAAGGCGGCGCCGCCGCCACACGGCGCGGGGCCGGTTGCGACATAATCACCCGCGTGCCCGCGAATGCCCGACCCCTCCAGGATCGCGTCGGGAACCGAGGCACGGCCGAGCGGAAGCTTGTGATTGTCCTCGAAGGTTAAACCGGTGGGGTAGGAGATGCCGCCCTGCGAATAGGGGCAGACATCGAAAAAGCCCTGGGGCGAATAGGTGTCCACAGCCTTGCCGGTTGCGATCTTGCTGATCACTAGCTCGGCTGCATCGATCAGCGCTTCCTCGATCGGGATCAGGCCGGCCGCCCAGTAATTGCCCGAATAATGGATATCGCCATAGGTACGGCAACCGCCAATATCGCCGCCGTAGGGGATGCCGTTGAGCTTGCTCGGGCCGGCGATATAGGGAAGCGGATCGTCGGGCCTCGGCGGCGGGCCGAGATCGACCTGGCCGATCTGGTTGTCGAACAGCGCGTTGCCGATGACTTTGACATAGCGGCTGCCGCCATCGGTGTAGACGACATTGCCGCCGCCTTCGGGCCGCTTGTCACAGGCGACATTGCCCTCGATCCGCAGCGCATCCTCGAACGAATTGCCCTGCCAGCCACAGCAATAAATCGCGCCGCCGTCCCACAGCCTCTCGAGGAAATGCGAGATATGGTTGTTGGCGACGACATTGCCGCAATTGACCGTGCGCGGCGCGGGCAGGCCCCACATGCCCGAGACGGCGTTGGAGATACCGGGGAAGCTGCCGGGATCGAGCAGCCCCCAACCCCAGCCGAGCGCAATGCCAGCCCAGGGCGTCTCCCTTATGCTGTTGTGCGCGATCCTGCTGTTGGTGGTGAAGCCGAGATAGATCGCCGCGGCGTCGGCATAGTCGCGGCCCGTACGGCGGATGGAGTTGTCGGTTATGACATTCTCGCGCGTGTGATCCGCCGGGCTCGGCTCGAAGTCGCGGCGGTCGATGCCGCCGACCTGGATCGCCGCCGATGCGATATCGTCGAAGCTGCAGCGGGTGATGCTGTTGCGCTGGCTGCCGGTGCCAAAGTCTACCGCTACGGCACCCAGGTGCTCGAACCGGCAGCGATCGAACCGGATGCCATGGGCATGGGTGAAGCGCAGATTGCCTGGTGTGCGGACGACATGCGGGTCGTGCCCGGTAAGGTTGGGCAGGTGTCCGTTGCCGCGCAGGTGGAAGCCGCTCTGGTCGGCGACATAGCCATCATCGCCACTCGGCTCGAGCCAGGTCGCGTTGGCAAAGCCGATGCCTTCGAACGAAAGCCCGGTCACCGGCCGCTCGGCGGTGCCGCAGGCATCCACCAGCACCTCCAGCGCGGGCAGGATCGCTTCCGCAACGGCCATGTCCTCTCCGGGAAGCGGTATGTAGAAGATCCGGTCCTGTTCGGTATCCAGCACCCACTCGCCGGGCTCGTCGAGAAACGCATAGCCATTCTCGAACCGGGTAACCTGCCAGAAGCTCCAGATTCCCGGCACGCCGGTGGGATTGGCAGTTGTCGGGGTGAAGAACAGATTGGCGTTGGTCCAGCCGGGCTGGGCAATATGGAGCCTGCCGGGAGTGCTGCCGTCGGGTGGTGTGAGTGATCGTAGGGGGATCCGCATCGACTTCCACTGCGTGTCGATCACCGCTTCGATCTGGCCGATGTCGTGCCATTGCGCGGGATCACGCCAGCCCGCGGGGTTGAGATTGGTTGGAAGGAAATCGATTCCGCCGCCGATGACATAGGGCGTGCCGGCGGGCGGCGTCTCGGCGGGCAGGATCGGATTGGGCCGGAAGCCGGCGGGAATGCCGCCATCGGCCATGGTCGTGCGGGCTCGGATGGCGCGGCGTCCGTTCACATAGAATTGGCGCGAATGCAGGCCCTGAGCGCTGGCCGTGTAGATGCCCCTTTCGCTGTCATGGAGGGTCCAGCCCTCGATGCGGCGGCCGCCCGATATCACCGGTACGGCATCTCCTCCGGCGACGAAGCGGACTGCCAGGCCGTCGGGGCCAAATAGCTCTGGGCCGAACAGGAGGGGCGTGTCGATCTGGTGCGTGCCATCCATCAGCACGACGGTGACCCTGCTTTCCGGCGGCGCCAGCGCGGCGAAGCGGAGGATCTCGGCATGCGCGGCGGCAAGCGTGCGTAACGGTGCGTAACGGCTCCCCGGCGCGGCATCGTCGCCGTCCAGCGAGACCCAGAGGGTGGCGGCAAGCGGGATGGATGTCGTCGCAGTCATCGGGCGAATTCCAGCGCGGAGATGAGGAGTCCTGGGCGGATAGAGGAACTACCCAAATACCCTCGGCAATCGATTTCGATACCGAAACGGAGCTTTCCGCCGGATATTCATGAGGTAGTCGTAACATTCCCCCCGGTCCGAAATACCCGACTCGTCAGGCGTTTTCGCTGCTTCCGATCGGCGCGTGTCCGAGAGCGCTTGCGCACGAACGTAGAGAAGGCACTGAGAGGGCCGCCCTGCTAGAGGCGGCCCCCAACGCTTGCATCTATTCCGTAGGACTAGCGCTTTGGTTCGGTGGGAAGCGGACGGCGCGGGAAAGGCTTGTCGGCGTTTGCGGCATTCCAGAGGAAGCTGGCCAGGATGACCGAGGCCTGTCGCATGTCTTCCGCATCGAGATGATCGAACGTGTCCATCGAGGTATGGTGCTGCCGGCCATAGTCGTTCCAGTCCTGGATGAACTGGAAACCGGGAATGCCGAGCAGCTGCATATATTCATTGTCGGGCCCGGTATTGTCCGAGGCGGCGACCGTGTTGGCGCCCATCGCTTCGAACGGCGCGAGCCACGCGCGGAAGATCGGCACCGCGGCGAGATTACGATAGGCGTAAACGCCGCGGATCTTGCCCGAGCCATTGTCGAGATTGAAATAGACCGACATCTCGTCCCAGCCCGGCCGCTTCTCGATTGGCCAGCTCGACGCATGCAGCCAGAAGGCACCATTGGCCCCGACCTTGGGCTCGGCGGGCGGCACACGCCGCGCGAAATGCTGTTCGACATAGGCCGAGCTGCCGATCATCCCCTGTTCCTCGGCACCCCATAGCGCGAAGCGGATCGTCCGGCGCGGACGCGGCATCCGGGAGAGGATGCGCGCGGCTTCCATCACCATCGCGACTCCGGCGCCATTGTCCGCCGCGCCGTCGGCCGCCGCAGGGCTGTCGAGATGTGCGCCGGCCATCACATAGGCGGCCTTGGGGTCGCTGCCGGGAATGTCGGCGAGGATGTTGTAGGCTTGGGGATCGCTGTAGTCGTAATGGACTACGGTCTCGATCGAGAGCGAAGGTGCTCGCCCGGCATCCGCGAGCCGCACGAGCCGGCGATAATCCTCCACCGCGATCTCGACGCCGGGGAGCGGGGACTCATCTCCCGCCGCGAAGCGATAGCCGTCGCCCATCACCAGCTTGCCGTCGCGCTTGGTGATCCGGGCATAGGCGAGCGCGCCCTCGACCTTCAGGAATTCCTCCATCTGGCGCGGGAAGAAGTAGGATTTTTCCAGCCGGGCGGCGGCATCTGACGAGAATTTCGGCGGTTCGTAGACGGCGAGCCTGGCGAATTCGTCCGCCGAAATGCGCGATGCAGCCGGCGGCGTCTGAATGTCGTCGGTCCCCGAGATCAGGACGATCTTGCCGGCCAGCTTGCCGCGCCACTGCGCGAAATCGGCTTTGCTCGCCATCGGCGCGAAGACGATCGGCGCGGTGATCACGCCATTGGTCGAGGGCGTCCAGCTGATCGGAATGGCAGTGAGCGCGAGCGGCCGCGGCGCGGTCATGCGAACGCTGACGCGCTCCGCCCACCAGCCGCGCCCGAAGAGAAATCCCTCCTTGTGGACATTGGAGAGATGCCAGGCGCGGAACTGTTCCTGGGTCCAGGCCTCGGCTTTGCGGGCACCCGGCGAATTGGTGAGGCGGCTACCGATCTCGTCGCTTAGATAACGGGCGATATTCATCACTTCGCTGCGCCGCTGGCCTTCGTCGACAATGCGATCGGTCATCTCGAGATCGACTGCCTGGCTGCGTGCAGCGGCGGGGGCGAGCGTCAGCGCCAGGCTGGCGAGAAGGGTGGGGCGGAGCGAGCGGTTCTTCATCCCGCTCACCACGCCTTGCGCAGCGAGACGCTGACGAAGCGGCCGAGCGGCGAATAGTTGGTCGAGTCATAGTTGATCGTGGTGTCGTCGAACGGCTCGAGATAGGGCGGCCGCGCATTGGTCAGGTTGTTGACGTACAGCCCGATCTCGAAACCCTTGAGCAGGCCCTGGGCGGCCGGCGCCTTCCACATCAGCGACAGGTCGAACGTCGTCATGTCACCGCGCTGCACGGGCGGAGCGACGTTCAGGTCGGTGATCGGGCCGGTATAGTTGCCGAACAGCGCTGCGGTGAGCGGCCCGAAATGGCCGGTGGCGCCGCCGCGCGCGCGGAAGCGCGGCGGGTTGAAGTTGGTGCCGGCAAGCTGGGTGAGCGGCGCGCCGGCGGTATTGCGCTGGTTGCTGCGCAGCCAGCTCGCCTGGCCGGAGAGCGTCAGGTCGTCCGCGCCGATCGGGATCCGGTAGCTGCCGTTCAGATCGACGCCGCGGATGCGTTGGCGCGCTGCGTTGACCAGCTGGTTGCGAACGATCGCCACCACTTTGGCCGGATTATAGGGCGTGCCGGTATAGTTGCCGAGGCCGTTGTAATCGCGGGCGATCACCGCGGCCTGCTGCGCCTGAGTCGGCGCATAGTCGATGAATTCCTGCAGTGCCGGATTGTCGAGTACTTTCAGCGTGGCGTTGCTGACCGGCTGGACGACCCGGTCGGTATAATCGATGTCGAAATAGGTCGCGGAGAGCTTCAATCCGGGCAGGGCGCGGGGATGCAGGTCGAGCGTGGACGACAGGGTGCGGGCGCGCTCGGGCTTCAGGTCGCGATTGCCGCCCGAGGTGAACAGGATGGTCGAGCCGCTGGGGTAATTGCCGCCATAATAGGAGGAGGGCTGTAGCACGACGCTGAACAGCTGAAACTCGTTGCGCAGCGTCGGTGCCTTGAACGAGCGCCCCCAGGAGAGCTTGAGATCGAAATCGGGCACCGGCGCATAGACCAGGCCGAGCTTCGGCGTGGTGACGCCGCCGAACCGGTCATATTCCTCATGGCGAAGCGCTGCGGTGAAGCTCAGCCGATTGATCAGCGGTACGGCATTCGCCGGCGAAACCAGGGGCACCGAGAGCTCGCCATAGCCATAATAGTTGCCGCGCCCGTCGCCGGTCGGCACTGCGTTGGTCGCCGCATAGACGCGCAGATGGTTGAAGCGATAGCCGCCACCCACCGCCAGGCGGACGTCGCCGCCGGGCAGGGTGAACAGCCGCCCTTCAGCCTCCAGCTCGCCGCCATAGGCGTAATTGTCGTAGATGCTGCTGCCGCCGTCATTCTCGCCGCTGACCTTGTCGATATAATCGTCGAAGCGCGTCGTCTTGTTGGCTCCATAGGAAGCGCTCAGTGAGGCCGACCAGTCGCTCGGCAGGCGCAAGGTCAGCCGGGGCGAGATCGAGTAGTTCTCGTTGCTGAAGCGCGTCGTCGCGGCGAAGTCCGCAGTGGAATATTCGGCGCCCTCGCTGTGCCGCCAGCTGTAGAGCCCGTCGATGTCGAAGGTCAGGCTGTCGGTGATGTCCTGGTGCGCGGTGACCAGCCCGCTGAAATGCTTGTGCGCATCGAGCAGCGTGTTCGGGCCGACGACATAGCGCGTATAGTCGCGCTGGTCCGATCGCACCGCGTCCTGATGGTCATATTGCAGCGCGACCAGCACGCCGCCGCTCCCCCAGCGGCCGCCGCCGACCACGCCATATTCCTGCTCGAACCCGCCGCCATCGGTCGAGCTGCCCAGCCGGGCCGAGGCCGTAGCGCCCGAGAAATCGCGCTTGAGAATGATGTTGGCGACGCCGCCGACCGCGTCCGAGCCGTAGAGGGCCGATGCGCCGTCGGGCATGACCTGCAGCTCCGCCACGGCATCGAGCGGAATGGCCGACAGATCGACGCCCTGCGCGGTGCCGTCATAGGGAAGCCGGCGGCCGTTCAGCAGCGTCAGGCTGGCGTCGGGCCCCAAGCCGCGCAGGTTGAGCGCCGAGGATCCGGAGGCATTGGTGTTGCTGCTCGTGCCGGCCTGGAAGCGCGCGCCGGGATTCTGCCCGCCATTATAGTTGCTGGGGAGGCTGCGGATCACGTCGCCCAGGTCGCGCTGGCCGGCCTCGCGCATCTGGCGCTGCTCGATCCGCACAAGCGGCGAGGCGACCTGCGCGCCGGCGATATGGGTTCCCGTGACGACGATTTCCCCGGAGGGCGCGGCCTCTTCGGGATCGGACGTTGCCTGCTGCGCGCTGGACGACGCGGCCACCACCACGAACACGCCGCGCGGGCTTCGCGAGACGCTCAACCCCGCACCGCGGATCAGCGCGGCAACTGCGCCTTCCGCCGTATAGGCCCCGCTCAGGGCATTGCTTCGCTTCCCGCGCACCACGTCGCTGCGGAAGATGATCTGCTCGCGGGTTGCAGCCGCGAGAGCCTTGAGGGCCGACTCCATGTCCTGGGCGGGGATGTCGAGCCGATAGCTGGTCCGGGCCTGTGCCCAGACTGGGGCCACCGGCGCGGACAGCACGATCACGGCGGTTGCGGCGCCCAGCAGCGCAGTCACGTTCTTCATCGAAATTCCCCCTGTGCCGCTCCTCCGCATGATCGGGAGCCTTGCGAGGAAAAACGCACGAGCCCCCGGATCGCGAAATGGCTAGCGCCTGGCCGGGCCCAGAAGGATCGCGTCGCCGTCCTGACGCCGGCGCAGCCCGTAGAGCGTGGCGACACCATCCACGAACGCATCGGTGTCGCCCGCATTGAAAGTGCCACTGACCGGCAGAGCGGCGGTCGCGGGGCCGTCGGTCGATAGCTTGGTCGCGGAATAGCGATTGATCCGTTCGATGGCGACGCCCAGCGGTTCGTCCGAGAAAACCAGCTGCCCCTGTTCCCACGACGCGCTTCGCACGCCATCCACCCCTTCGAGCCGGGCAAGCGCCTTGGGCGATGCCGGGATGACCAGCGCGGTGTTCGGGACAAGCGCCCGTTCCGCCGGGGCGGACGCCTTTCCTTGCAGCATCACATGCCGGGGCGCCTGGTTCGCCGGCCCGTCCTCCAGCACCGCGACCGATCCTTCGTAGAGGACCACGCGCGTCTCCGCGCGCAACAACTCGACGCTGAACGCCGTGCCGGTGGCGACGACCATGCGGTCCCCGGCGCTGACGGTGAAGGGACGCCGCGGATCCTTGGCGACTTCGAACCGTGCACGCCCGGAAAGCAGGCGAAGCGCCCGGCGCTCGCCATCATAACGAACCTCGACCGCGCTCGCGGCATCGAGCGAGAGCCGTGAGCCGTCGGCTAGCGCGATGATGCGCCGCTCGCCGATCGCAGTCCGGTAGGTCTCGCCGCGGCCCTGGAGATGGATGGCCACCATGACGACCAGCAACAGGCAGGCGGCGATCGCCGCCACGGCGTAATAGGCGCGGCGGCGATGCGGCGACGGCGCATGCGGGCTGGCCTTGCTGAGCGCGGTCAATGCGTCGGCACGCGCGGAGACCAGCATGGGCAGGTCCGCCGCTTCCCCCGCCAGCCGCCATGCGCGAGCAAGCGCGGTCAGCGCCGCGCGGTTGTGCGGAGCCGCCTCGAGCCAAAGCTCCAGCTCGAGCTCCTCCTCCAGAGTCATCGGCCCGTCCTGCAGCCGCATCAGCCATGCTGCGGCCCGCTCGCGCGCATTCCTTGCCTCCTGTCCGCTCATCGCCGTTCCTCGATCGAGGCGCTCAGCACCACCAGCGCGCGCTGGACATGGATCTCGACCATGCGCACCGACAAGCCGAAGCTCTCGGCAATGCTGTGCTTGTCGATGGACTCGATGCGGTACAGCGTGAAGATCCTTCGGGTCTTGTCGGGCAATTCCGCGATCGCGCGGGCGACGCGGGCAAGGTCTTCCCTTCCTTCGGCGACGCGGTGCGGATCGAGGGGATCGATCCCGAGAAAATCGTCGAGCGCACGCGCCTCTCGATAGCCGGCGCGCACCTTGTCGCGGCGCCCCTTGTCGCGCAGCAGGTTGGCGGCGATCCGGAAGATATAGGCATCGGGCATCGGCGCGACGCCACGCGGCGCGCGCGCGATGCGGATGAAGACTTCCTGGGACAGGTCCTCCGCTTCAGCCGGCGTCGCGACCCGACGCGCGAAGAAAGCGATCAGGGCGCGGCGCAGTCGCCGGTCGTCATCCGTCAATTCCTGTCGCGCCCGTCGGGTCAATGGCTGCACGTCCTCCAAGATCAATAACGCGCGGCCGGCGCGAATGCGAAACGGGCGGAAGTGATTTTCGTTAAGCAATCATCGGTGAAGGCGGTTGCTACGCCCGATGAAACTGATCTGAGGGCAATTCCGCCATTGTCGCGTTCTGTTGCGGAAGCTAGCGCCGAGGGCCCCAATCGAGGGCACTGTCAACGGTCCGCGAGGCAGGTTCGATTGATTGGCGGAGGGAAATCAGCAACGTGAGTGCTGACGGTCAGGTAGATGTCGTGTTTCGTCGCCTGGCTAGAGCTTTGGCAAACGATCCCTCTGCATCGGTGCCTGAACCGGTAGCCTGACCAGCGAAGAAGGCGAATCGCGCGGCCAAATCCGGCGTAACCCGACGTTTTGTCCGCGTATAGACGAGAACTAGGCGTGTTGCATTTTGCAACCGAATTTCTCAAGCTAAGCGCTTGAAAACGCTGGTGACCCCTACGAGAATCGAACTCGTGTTTTCGCCGTGAGAGTACGGCCGGAAGGGGGTCTGGCAGTCCGTCCGGACACCTATGTATCCGTTGTAATTCAATCTGTTATGGACATTTCGATCCTACCGCGTCCACGCGAATTCTGCTACGGTTTTGCAGTAAATTTGCAGTAAGTCCGTGAGGCTTGGCATGGCGCGCATCGTACGCAACCAACGGCTCGACAGCAGAAGCGCACGAGCGCTGCTCCCCAGGCGCCACGCGCCCTATTGGCATCCGCTGACGCGGGGCAGGGCGCTCGGCTATCGCAAAGGCCCAAAGGGCGGCATCTGGATCGCCAAGTACCGCACCGCCGACGGCAAGCGCGAACAACTGCTGCTCGGCCCCGCCGACGATGCCTTCGATGGCGAGACCTCCGACGTGCTGAGCTTTGCCGCTGCGCAAGGGAAGGCGCGCGACTGGTTCGAGGCGCTGGATCGCGACGCCGGCAGGCGGCGTCCGCGCTACACTGTCGAGGACGCGCTCGACGACTATATCGGCAACTTCGCCGGCAAGTCGCTCGAGAAGACCCGCTACGTCATCGATCGGCTCGTGCGGCCCGAATTCAAAAACGTGCAGGTGAGCGATCTCACCACCGAACGGCTGCGCGAGTTCATGGCGAAGCTCGCTGCGCGGCGCTCGGTCTACCGCGCCAACAAGAAGGGCGTGCGCAAGGAGCGGACGGTTCGCGACGACGCCGCACGCGTCCAGCAGGCGAACGCCAATCGTGCGTTCACGCCGCTTCGCGCGGCGCTCAACCGGGCGTTCGCGCTGGGCAAGGTTGCGGACGACAGCGCCTGGCGCAGGGTTAAGCCCTACGCCAAGGTTAGTGCGCCCCGCATTCGATACTTCACCGGGCCCGAAATTTACCGGCTGGTCGAGCACGCGCCCGATTGGTTCCGGCCGCTGATACAGGCGGCGCTACTAACGGGCGCGCGCTGGTCGGAGATTCACCGCGTGCGCGTGCGCGATGTCGACCTGATGAGTGGGGTGCTGACATTCCCGGACACCAAGAGCGGGCGGCCCCGCTTCGTGCATCTGAGCGATGAGGGCATCCAGCTCTTCCGTGGACTGTGCATGGGCAAGAGGACCGACCAGCTCGTCTTCCTGAATCAGCATGACCGGGAGCTCGGTACGTCGCACCAGATCAGGCCGATGCGCGAGACCTGCGAGGCAGCCGGCGTCGAGCCGGCCGGGTTCCACATTCTTCGCCACACTTATGGGTCGCGGCTGGCGATGGCCGGGGTGCCAATGGCGGTAATCGCGGAGGCGCTAGGACATGCCGACGAGCGGATTACGCGCAAGCACTATGCGCATTTATGCCCCTCCTACGTTCGCGACGCGGTGCGGGCGGGGTTGGGAGACTATGGAATTGTGAAGAAGCCTGCGGGCCTACGCCTCGTCCAGTAAGCAGGATGCTGGCTAGATCTAGCTGCCACGTTGGTGCTGCTTTTCTCTGCTAAATCCGGACTGGTGCAATCAACGGCGCCCTCAGGTTTTGCACGCTGTGGCCGGATCGGTTGCCGTCCGTTATCAGCGCTAAATCGACTCAAGCCACACACGGATGTTTTTTCAAGTCATGCCGCAGCCCTATTCCGCGGAACGCTCCTGCGTTTTCGATACGTACTGGAACTTCGCAGCGGAGCGGCTGAATATGTATTATCGTCGGCTTGCAGGGGCCTCATCGCCCTGGACCGCAGATCAGATCCTTCAAGCCCACCGCTTCACGAATGTTTATCGAGTCACTGACCGCGTGAGCCAGTACCTAGTGCGTGAAGTGCAATATGGCGATGGCCGGTCGCAGGCTCTCGACGAGGTCTTTTTTCGCACTCTGCTGTTCAAGCTTTTCAACAAGATCGAAACTTGGGAGGCGCTGGAAGCTGAAACTGGCCCAATCGGCTGGCAAAGCGCCGATCTCGAACGTCTTGATCGCACCTTGCATCGCCTCATCGGCCAAGGCCAACGCATCTATTCCGCTGCTTATATCATGCCGTCCCCTGCTTTTGGCGGCGAGCGCAAACACAGTAATCATCTGCGTTTGCTGGCGCGAATGATGGATGATGGGTTGCCGGCGCGCATCGCGGCCGCGACTAGCCTTAGATCGGTGTATGAGCAACTGCTGGGCTATTCGGGTATCGGAAAGTTCCTGGCATTTCAGTTCACGATCGACCTGAACTACTCGTCCATGCTCGATTTTGCTGAATCTGAGTTTGTCGTGGCGGGCCCCGGAGCGCATGACGGCATATCTAAATGCTTCCCTGGAGCTTCACCGGCCGACGCGGAGCGCCTGATTATGGCGGTTACCGAACGCCAAACGGAAGAATTTAAACAGCGCGGCATTGTTTTCCCTGGACTGTACGGACGTTCGCTTCAGCCAATTGATTGCCAGAACCTGTTCTGCGAAATCTCGAAATATTCGCGTGCCGCGCATCCCGAAATCAAAGGCATAGCCAACCGCCAGCGTATCAAGCAGGCATATCGGCGCACGCATCGTCCAATCAGTAAGCCATTCTTTCCACCTAAGTGGCATCTTGAGGTGGGGCCGATAAATGCATCAACCGACAATGATTTAGGCAGCTACGGGGATCAGCCACGGCTTCTCTGAAGCGTCTGTTTTGGGACGCTTGGATATATTTCTGCTTGATACATAAGTTTTGACCTGTGCACGTTGGTGCATGGGGAGGCACCGATGCTCGTATCGGAATATCAGCGATTCGTGATCGAGAGCGATCAATTCGAAGATCGTTCGCAGTCTGACAGGCTCGACATTGCGCTCTATGGCTTGGCTGGTGAGGTCGGTTCTGTCGTTGCGGCGATTAAAAAGCGCCTGCTTGGCAAAAAGGAATCCAATTGGCAGCTAACCAATGAGGAAATTGAGGAAGAACTAGGCGATGCCTTTTGGTATAGCTTCCAGCTCGCCGAGATTCTCAGCGCTGATCGATCAGTCAATATTCTCACTCACGATATCGACCATCTACGCGCTGAGATTGGCGCCGAAAATGTCCGTGCGCGTCGGATTGAGGGTGTGCTCACTCCCGAGCGCAGCCAGAGGTTTCTAGACGAGGCCAGGGACTTTCCGCGTGATGCGGGGGAGATCGAGGTCGACAGTTACCAAGTGCTGGCTTTTCTTACCGCCAGGACCGGTGACGCGACACTGGTCGAAGTTTGCCTCGCGGTGCTCTGGCAGCTGAACGCGGAGCTGCTGCGGCAAAAGCTTCCCGAGATCGAGCGAGAGCTCAACCGCACGCTACCGGACCGGGATATGAATGACGTCGTTGGGGAAGTGATCTGGCATTTGTCGGCACTAGCAAGCATCTATTCACTCAGCCTCAGTGATATCTTGAAGCGGAATATGGAGAAGGTTGGAGCGCGGCGCAGGGGCGCGCGCACCCCGCTATTCGACGATGGCTTTAAGCCCGCCGAGCAGTTGCCGCGCCAGTTCGAAATTGCCTTCGTCACTCTCGGCGATGATCGCGCGCGCATGTATTATAAGGGCAAGCGGCTCGGCGACCCTTTGACCGACAACAGCTATGAAGATGATGGCTATCGGTATCACGATGTGATGCATCTCGCGAATGCCGCTGTCCTCGGTTGGTCACCAGTTCTGCGCAAGCTTCTGGGCAAGAAACGGCGCAGTGAGCCCAAAGTTGACGAAGTTGAAGACGGCGCCCGGGCGCAGATCGTCGAGGAAGCGGTCATCAAGGCGATTCATTCCGAAGGGCTTCGCTTGGCACGTCTCGAACGAGATGAAGATGCTGAGCAAGCCAGACTCTTCCCCGACCGCAACGATATCAGCTTCCGCTTTTTGAGGCTTATCAGGACTTTCGTTTCTGACCTGGAGGCGAGGGGAAATTCGTTTTGGGAATGGGAAGAGGCGATCTTCGCGGGCCACGAGATGTTCCACAGGTTGCGGGCCGAAGGGCAGGGAACGATCACGGTCGATATGGACAAGCAGTCGCTCGTATTTCGACCAGAAGTCTGCATCGATATTAATGGGTCCGTTGCTGCCTTCGGTTCGGCCGTGGTGCTTTACACTTCCAGTGAAGACGAACTTCGGGCTCTGCTTACTAATGTCGAGAAGGATCGCACAGAATTTGCCGATCTAGAGAGCCTGCGCGTGCAGATCGTGCGCAAGTGTGCGATCCTCGATGCGCTCGGCTTAGGTGAACAGGCTGATGCGCTGCACAGCTCGTTGGACGTCACTCCGCTAGATACGCATCGTATCAGCGTTCGGGGAACCGGCGTCGTCGAAAGTGCCTTGCGCGGACGCCACATCGTGCGGTTTCGCACTACGCTCGCGCGCTCTGGCAGCGCGATACATTGCACGGCGTTGGGTATGGCAGATCCTGGTGAGTGAGGTCCGCTAAAGAGCGATCCGTTGCCAGTCCGCTGGCTCACCAAGATAACCGCGCTCGGGTTGTGCATCGAGCCAATCCAGCATCGCCGCGAGCCGCTCCGGCGAGAAATTGCATTTCCAACCCTGCCGCTTGACCACGAAATCGCTAAGTGCATCGGGGATTTTTGGGCCCTTAGCGCCCCAATATGCGAAATCATACCCGACTAGCACTTTGTCGGTCCGCCCAGTATCGCGCTTGAGGTTGGATGCACTGCACTCACCTCCCGGCTCGCTGTGGAATGAGTCCAGCCATTGCCAGGCGCCAGTTTCCGCATCGCGATGGTAGATATTATCGCCGTGTCGCTGCATTGCGCTTCCGCGCATCGCTGGTTTCTTTAAAACGAAGCGTGGATCTCCCCAGTAATCGTCGAAATTGATAATCGTATCGACGCGCATCCAATAGCTAAGATGCCCTTGGCGCCCTACCTTGGCGCTGCCTGTCCCCATGACGATGTCGCCGAGCTTCGCCTGCTTGCGAATATCTGGCTTGCAGCACGCCAAGGTGCACGCGCCGAAAAACGGATTTGGCGCGAACCCGAGATCGTGCTCGATCACGTAGCTATGGAGCTTCAAGTCAGCAGTTTCTGTCGGTTTTTGGCGCGTCCTGCGGCGTACCGGTAGGCGTGTCATAGCTTGGTTCGTCCATGCCGCAGATAGCCTTGCGCACGCGCGCCGCGTCCCAGATTACCTGATCGGCACTATATTTCTTGAACGCGGCTGGCGCTTCGCCATCGAATCCCTTCGCCCAAATACCGATGATCCTGCGTCCCGCGTTGGCTGCAGCGATCATCGCGGCTTCAAATCCGGCATCGTCATCCAAGCTTGCATCGAGAAGGACCAGCAATACGGGGTTGGGATTGAGGCAGACTGGCGCGTTCGCAGGCGGTAACTCGCCGTCCAACGCGAGGCCTGCGGAGGTAAGTAACATGCGAACCTCAGCGATCGTGTCTGGGGCAGTTTGATGCAAGATGATCGAAGGCACGAACCTCATTCCTCCCCAAAAGCAACGATGCAGAACCGTGATTCTTCTAAAGCAAGCCAAGCCCGAAGCAAAAGGCCTAATTTAAGCAGTCAGGGTATGCGCAGTCGATTGGGTAGATAAGGCTACATCTGCATCATTCAGGTGAGCACGCGTAGTTGCTCCATGTTGGGAGTCAGGCCTCTCAGCTCCGTGTGGTCTCGACAAATGTGCTAGTCGGCTCCCTGACGGAGGCGCATTGCCAGTATCACGTCTTTCGGTTTTGCAGACACCGATTGAACGCAAAGCTCTTGCACTGACAGAAGATAATAACGCGGCGTTTCGCGCTGTGGCGCGACCGTGCTCTACTACGCTTCGCTCCACCGAGCCCCTAGCGGGTCTCGGCCGCTCACGCGGCGACGATCACTAACGCGAGCGCCGGCGGAACGCCGGCATGCGGACGGCGCTGATGCGCCGGCGTTGCCTGCCGGCCGCGGCCAAGGGGGGTGGGCGTCGCTGCCCTCTAGTCCCGCCGCGGCGCGCCGCAACCCGCTGCGCGGGTCCTCCACTGCGTTGCGGCCCTGCGGGTGCCGCCCGCCGCTCAAGCGGGACTGCCGGTCCGCTCCTTGCCGCCCACCCCCCTTTTCCGGGGCCGGTGCGGTGTTTGAAGAGGAGTAGGACAGATGGAACTCAAGCATATCGACCTCGCCAAGCTGAGCGTCTCGCCCGTCAACATGCGGGGCGGGAGGAAGGCGCCGGACCTGACCAACATCCTCCCGTCCGTGCGGGCACGGGGCGTGCTGGTGCCGCTGATCGTGCGGGCGAACGGGTCGCCTGACACCTTCGAGATCGTGGCTGGCAGGCGGCGCTACCATGCGGCACTCGCGGTCGCCGAAGAGGGCGGGGGCATCGACGCGCTGCCCTGCGCCGTCATGGAAGCGGGCGACGACGCAGCGGCGCTGGAAGCCTCGCTCATCGAGAATGTTGTCCGGCTCGATCCTGACGAAGTGACACGCTGGGAGACGTTCACGCGGCTGGTTCGCGAAGGCCGCAGGCCCGAGCACATCGCCATCGTGTTCGGGCTGACCGACGTGCAGGTCAGGCGCACCCTGGCGCTGGGCAATCTGCTGCCGCGCATTCGCACGCTCTATCGCTCCGAGAAGATCGACGCGGTGACCGTCCAGCACCTGACGCTCGCCTCCAAGGCGCAGCAGCGCGACTGGCTGGCGCTGGTGGACGATCCGGACGGGCGCGCGCCGGTCGGCCAATCTCTCAAGGCGTGGCTGTTCGGCGGCGCGTCGGTCCCGACCAAGATGGCCTTGTTCGACCTCGCCGGGTTCGATGGTGAGGTTGTCGCCGACCTGTTCGGCGAGGACAGCTATTTCGCCAGCGCGGAGCAATTCTGGACCGCGCAGAACGCTGCCATCGAGCAGCGCGCCGAGGCCTATCGCGAAGCGGGCTGGCGCGAGGTCGTGACCCTCGATCCCGGCCAGTATTTCCACAGCTGGGAGCATGAGCGCCGCGCGAAGCGCAAGGGCGGCAAGGTCTATATCGCCATCGGCCATCATGGCGATGTTACCTTCCACGAGGGCTATATCGGCATCAAGGAAGCGCGTGCGCTCGCCAAGGGGGCATCTGGCGAAGCGGCGACCGAGAAGCCGAGCCGTCCCGAAATCACCGCTGCGGGCAACGACTATGTCGACCTGCATCGCCATGCGGCGGTGCGCGCCAAGTTGGCGGACACGCCTAGCTTGGCGCTGCGGTTGGCGGTTGCGCACATGATCGCGGGTTCGCCGCTCTGGTCGGTGAAGGTCGAGCAGCATCGTTCGGCAAGCGATACGGTGACCGAGAGCGTAGAGCTTTCGGCTTCCGAGACGGCGTTCGATGCGAAGCGGCGCGAGGTGCTGGCGCTGCTCGGCTTCGACGCCGACACGCCCACGGTGACCGGCGGGGAAGGCGAGGGGATGGTTGCCCTGTTCGTCCGCCTCCTGCCGCTCGACGACGCGCAGGTGATGGCTACCCTCACCATCGTCATGGGCGAGACGCTCTGGGCGCGCAGCGAGATGGTGGACCTGCTCGGGGTGCATCTGCCGGTGGACATGGCCCCGGTCTGGCAGCCTGACGATGCCCTGTTCGACCTGATCCGCGACCGCGAGGTGCTGCTCGCCATGGTCGGAGAAGTCGCGGGCAAGCAGGTCGCCGACGCCAACGCCAAGGAACCCGGCAAGGTGCTCAAGGGCATCATCCGCGACTGCCTGAACGGCAGCAACGGGCGGGCCAAGGTCGAGGGATGGGTGCCGCGCTGGCTGCGCTTCCCGGCGTCGAGCTACACGCCGCGCGGCGGTGTCGGCGCTGCCGATCGCTCGGCTTCGGTGGCGGCCTTGCTTGCTCAGAGGGCCGAGACGACGGAGCCCGTGGTTGAGCCGGTCCGCAAGGCCGCATGACCTTCCTGTCTATGCCAGCACCGTCAATCGGCGGTGCTGGCTCCCTGAGTAGGATTCGAACCTATGGAACAGGAGCTGCCGCACACCGAGTTGCTTCGGCGCATCCGCAAGGCGCTGGATACAATGGACGAACTGCCTCGAGCAGTGTTCGACCGGTACCGCTTCCGCGATCTGGACTATGCCCGGATCGCCGAAGAACTCCACATCGAAGTCGCCGAGGTCGAGTGCTATCTGGCCGCCGCGATGCTGCATATCCTTCGCTTTGTGGACGGGATCGGCGGGCCTTGAGCCCGCCGTTTCCACATAACCACTTGGCATTTTCGGCCCGAACGGCGAGTTTGAAACGATGAAGACCGGCCTCGATCATCTGCCCCCTGCAAAGCAGCGCGAGCTGGAACGCGTCGTCCAGATCCTCTTCGAGGAATTCGGCGACGCGACCGCGACGGCGACGGTCGATTGGAAGCGGCAGGCGCGCATCCTCAAGGTCATCCTTTACGGCAGCTATGCGCGCGGCGGTTGGGTCGATGAGCCGCATACTGCCAAAGGCTATCAGTCCGACTTCGATCTGCTGCTCATCGTCAACAACGAGAAGCTCACCGACCGGGTTGAATTCTGGCTGCGCGCCGAGGAGCGGCTCAATCGCGAACTCGCGATCACGAAGACGCTCCGGACCCCGGTCAACTTCATCGTCCATACGCTGGCTGAGGTGAATGACGGGCTCGCGCACGGGCGCTACTTCTTCATGGATGTCGCCCACGACGGCATCGCGCTCTACGAGAGCGACGACACGGAATTGCACCAGCCCAAGCCGAAGACGCCCGAGCAGGCGGTCGCGATGGCCCAGGAGTATTTCTCGGAATTTTACCCCGCGGCTGTCGATTTTAAGGAAAGCGCAGACCATCTCATCGCGAAAGGTCGGTACAAGCGTGCGGCCTTTCTGCTGCACCAAGCGAGTGAGCAACTCTACCATTGCGTGCTTCTGGTCTGCACCTTCTACACGCCGCACGTTCACAATCTTGGGTTCCTCCGCACGCAGGCTGAGCGCATCGATCCGCGCCTGATAGACGCTTGGCCGCGCGACAATCGCGCCGACCGCGCCCGTTTCGAGAAGCTCAAGGAAGCCTATGTGAAGGCGCGCTACTCGAAGCACTATCGCATCAGTGCCGAGGAACTTGCTTGGCTGGGCGAACGCGTCGAAGAGCTCGGGCGCATCGTGATGGCGGTCTGCAACGAACGGATCGATGGCCTCGCGAAGGCCGCCTGACCCTTACTCTTCCTCCATCTCGCCATCTTCCTCCTCGGGATACATCCCGAGGTCCCAGATCGAAAACGGGCGATAGTCCTTCTCCGGAGTGTCGAGAATCGACGGCGGCGATTTACGGAGCGGGTCGATTCTATCTGCTTGTGCTAACGCCCATGCAGCCCAGCTCCCATCCGCATCGGAAGTGCTGCGCGCGGCCACGAAAGCGCGGATTTCTTCAGCGCGCCGCCAGTCGCGGGCGTCGTCCTTGAGCTGGGCGACAGCCTCACGCTCGTCTTCGATCCGGTCCCTGAGCGCGGCGCGGCGCTGTTGTTCACGATCGTGGCGCTCCTGCTTGCGGCGCTGCTCATCGCGCTCGGCAATTCGCCACGCGGCCAACCTGCGCAGCCCGAGCATGACATCGCCGAGGCAGTCTTCGACCTTCCGGGATTGCCCGTCCGTCCAGCTCTGTCGCAGCCCGGACCCATAGGCCGGATCGATCTTGAGCGTGAGCGCGCCGGTCGGCACATGCTGAGATTTCGGCGTCCAGACGAACCCTCCGCGATCTTGTTTTGCCTGCTCAGCGGCAGTCATCCGATAGGGCTCGCGGCGCATTCGCTCCTCGATGGAAAATGCGAAGTCCATTCCGTCGACGACGATGCGTAACTGCCCCTGCCAGCGCGATCCCTCGCACCCAGGTTGAAACTCGAACCCGCGCTCGTCGCACGCCTTGGCAAAAGCATCCGCGATCCTGAGCGCCCGGTCTTTGGAATCGGGGTGAATGCGCACGAGAAAGGCGTCCTGCACGACGCTGTGAATCGCGCCATAGTCATCGGGCTTTCTTGCTCCGAGCGCCCTTCGCAGCGCCTGTGTCGCCACATGCGGACGATCAAGTCGCTCCGGAACCGTGATCGCAGCTTCCGCCGCTTCCGCGACACTGGCCGGTTCCTGTGGCTTCGAACCCGGCGCCGCAATCAAGCCTTTCGGCTTCACGCGGATGTCGATTTCGCCGGCACCAGACCATTCAGGGAGCGCAATCTTGCTCGGCGACTGACCGGCTTCGAGGCGCTGCCAATAGCCCCTCGACGGCACCGGAATTCGGTTCTTCACGCAGATCTTTTTAAGCCCGACATCGGACAGGGCGTAGCGAGCCGCCGCCGTTTTCATCGGCTCGCTCCACACCAGATCGTAAAGCTCCTGGCGGCTCAGTCGCTCGGTCTGAATGTCGTAACCCCCTTCAATGCAGGTACGCGCTATCGCCGTGATGCAGTCCTCGGCGATACCTACGGCAAGCGCATGACAATGGGCCAGTGTGTCCACTGGCATCCAGTGACGTTTCTAGTGTCGGAAGCTGGGCGGGCAGGGGAGATTGGGCAGGTAAGGCAAGATAAAAGCGGTGCCTCCACGAGGCCCTGTAAGTGGCGTCTGCACGTCGTTTTCTATGGAGGCATGGCCAGGGCCATACCTCCAAGCGCGGGACTGATCCTCGACAATCCCAGCATTTCTGCGGGTCTGCGCCGAGCCCAAATGGAGGCCCTTGAAGGTGTGCTCAGGCGCACCCTCATCTGACGCTTTCCGGTGAGGAAGTGTCATGGCCCAAGATGATTTCGAGCTTTGGTTGAGGTCAATTGGCAAGGATCGCCGGTTCGCTCAGCAGCTCCGCAAAGCGGCCAATTTGGCCGGCGGCGCGCAGCGATCTTCGGTCGCCCGCGCGCGGCGCTTCGACGGCAGTCGGATCGGGCGCGGCGCCGGTGTCGGTCGGGTGCTAGGATCGTCGGATCGTTTTGCCGGATTCCGGTCGCGGCGCGTGGTCGTGAAGGCGCGGTTCGTGAAGCTTGCCGGCAAGGGCGCCAAAGCGGCGGCCGCGCACCTTCGGTACCTGCAGCGCGACGGCACTACACGCGAAGGCGAGCGTGGCACGCTCTACGCTGCCGATCACGACGTTGCCGACGGCAAAGCATTCCTCGATCATGGGGCCGGCGATCGACATCAGTTCCGCTTTATCGTCGCGCCCGAAGATGGCGCGCAATATAAGGACCTGAAGCCGTTGGTGCGGCGCTGGATGGCCCAGGTCGAACAGGATCTTGGCACGAAGCTCGATTGGGTGGCGGTCGACCATTTCAACACCGGCCATCCGCATAGCCACGTGCTGGTGCGCGGGGTGGACGATCGCGGCAAGGACCTGATCGTCGCCCGCGAGTATATCAGTCGCGGGCTGGCCGGTCGTGCCGCCGAGCTGGTCAACCTCGACCTCGGGCCGCGCACCGATCGGGAGATATTCGAAGCCCGCCAGCGCGAGATCACGCAGGAGCGGTTCACCGGGATCGACCGCAAGCTGTTGCTCGCCCGCGAGACCGACGGACTGGCATCGTCCTGGCACAGCGACAGCATCGAGCAGAGCCTGCGCGCGGCCCGCCTGGGCACGCTAGCGAGAATGGGACTGGCGACAGACGAGGGTAGGGGGCGCTTCCGGCTTGCCGACGATCTGGAGGACACGTTGCGCACCATGGGCCGCCGCGGCGACATCATCGCCGCCATGCACGCCCAGCTCAAGCAGCGGGCGCCCGAAGTGCCGCTGCAGGACTATGCGATCTACGATCCCGCCAAAGGAAGGCCGCTGGTCGGGCGCGTTATCGCCCGCGGGCTCTCCGACGAGCATCACGACCGCCACTATATGATCGTCGCGGCGACCGACGGACGCAGCCATTATGTCGAGCTTGGCGAGCGATCGATCTCGGAAATGCTCGACCATCCTGAGATTGTGAAGGTGACCCCGGTGGTCGCGGTCGTCCGACCGGCAGACCGGATCATTGCCGAAGTCGCCGCCGCCAATGACGGGATCTACAACGTGGAACAGCATCTCCGGCATGATCCGACCGCCAATCAGCGCTTTGCCGAAGCGCATGTGCGACGGCTCGAAGCAATGCGGCGCGGGGGAGGAGACGTCGAGCGGCTGCCCGACGGTAGCTGGAAGATCGCGCCCGATCATGTCGATCGGGTGCTTGCGTTTGAGCGCAGCGCGGCTGCGGCGCTGCCCGTAGAGGTAGAAACCCTGTCCCAGCTGCCGCTCGCGCAGCTTGCGCGGCACGACGGCGTGACTTGGCTGGACGAGCAGAATTTGGCGAAGGAGCCGGAAACGCTCGAGCGCGGCTTCGGCGCACAGGTCCGCCAGGCGCTTGCGCTGCGCCAGCAATGGCTGGTCGAGCAGGATCTCGCTTGGCGCGATGGGGATGCGATCCACTTCCGCGCCGGCATGATCGACGTGCTGCGCCGGCGTGAGCTGCGGCAGGTGGCCGGTCAGCTCTCGAAAGAGATGGGCCTCGGCTACGCCGAGCACCACGGCGGCACTGTCGAGGGCACCTATCGCAAGGCGGTGCAGGTTGGCTCGGCCAAGTTCGCGGTGATCGAGAAATCGAGGGAGTTCACGCTCGTACCCTGGCGCCCGGTGCTCGAGAAGCAGATCGGCCGGCACGTATCCGGTATTGGCCGAGGCGACTCGATAAGCTGGTCCTTTGGACGGCAGCGTTCCGGCCCGGAGATCGGCTGACAGGTGGCGTGAGTTGCCCCGAGCAGGCACTTGCTGACACCACTGGGGTACTGTTCTCCGGTCGTGCAATGGCGGATTCTGCGCGTATGCAAACGCGTAAGACCCGCCACCAATTCTACCTTCCCGACGACCTGTCGGCGAAGCTCGACGCGATGGCGGCGCAGCCGGGTTCGTCCAAGACCGCGATCCTGACCGACGCGCTGACCGCCTGGTTCGATCGTCGCGCTGGTCATGAACTGGACCAGCGGTTCGGCGCCCGGCTCGACCGGCAGAATCGCATCGCCGACCGGACGGAGCAGAAGCTCGACTACCTCACCGAGGCGCTTGGCCTCTTCATCCGGCACCAGCTTACCCTCACCGCACACCAGCCGGCGTTCGATGCCGAGACCAACCGGCTCGGCCGCCTTCGCTTCGACGAGTTCATGAAGCTCGTTGGGCGCATGCTCGCCCGCACGGCGCCGGGACAAAGCTTACCCACCGTCAACCCCCCAGAAATGGGGATAGACAAATGAAGGAACGCATCATGCGTCACCTGCCGCGTCGCCCGCTCGGCGACCTGTCACCCATCACGTTGAGGATTGCCGACGCATGCCGCGTCACCGGCATCGGTCGATCGAAGTTCTACGAGCTGATCAAGGCTGGCGAGATCGAGGTGATCAAAGTCGGCGCAATTACGCTCGTGCCGATGTCCGGCATCAAGGCGTTGCTTGAGCGTGGCCGCCCAACGACAGCCGAGCGCGCGCAAGCCAGCTTGGTTGAAGCGATGCATCCGTTTCTGGCGAACGCCATACTGACCGCGAGCATCGCGGGAATGTCGGAGTCAGTTCGCCGCGACCTGTTGTCGAAGGACGAGGCAACGCGGACGAAAGCAGAAAACGGTATCGTGAAGCGAATGATCGCGGGGCTTTATGAGGCGCAGGACAAAGAGCGTATGACCGCTTAGTGGCCCAATAGGCGCCGCTCGGGCCCCTCGAGCCGACGCCCCAAAGCGGACATTCCGTCTACACGGGAAGCGAACAGCAGCAAACGGTCCTCTAACCCGACAACTTCGCGATAACGGGAATCCGTAGGAGCCTGCGCCGAAGAGTGTGGATTGCAGAGCAGGGCCATGTAATGACTTGCGGCACTATTTGTCCTTTTCACAATTTGCGTCGATGGCATTTTCGATTTGTCGAAAGATCAGTGCCGGTGGGGAGCGTCATGCCATTGCAAATGGGTATTCAACTGATTGTCACGGTCGATAATGGCGCCGGGGCGTACAACTGCGCCGCCTTCGACGGGCTGGCACTACCTCATCCGGTTCTTATCCAATTCGAACATGTCGGCTCACCTACTGCGCGCAGTCTTATGGACCGGTTGGCCGCCGCGCTCCTCGCCGAACTGCAAAGTGCCGCCGGCGCCAACCGCTTGCAACCGCCTTGCCAAGGGACGGCCAAAAGCTGCCATGCGATCGAGGAAGCTGATTGCCACAAGCTCTTGGTTCTCGTTGGGGACGGCGTTAGGGCCGCCGCGCCTGGCGCAATAGACCCACGATGGCTCTCCGCGCTCGGTAACTTTCAGGTACTGCCCGTGTTGCCCGAGGGCGCACGCCCGAACGCCTCGACCCTGCTCCCGCACCCACTCAGCGCGATCAACGTCGCGTTCTGGAGTGGTACGGTTGAGGAAACCCTGCCAGCGTTGTTCGGTGCATCGGGTGTGACTGCGGCACAGCCGCGGATCTTCATCAGTTACCGGCAGAGCGACACCGCCGCTGCTGCAATCCAGCTCTTCGACGCGCTTTCGCACGACGGCTTCGAAGTATTCCTTGATCATTTCCGTGTGCCGCCCGGCGTCAATTTTCAGGCACGGCTGCGCCAAGAGCTGGGCGACAAAGCAATGGTGCTGGTGCTTGAGTCGGCTAACCTCGCCGCTTCTCCGTGGGTGGCCTTCGAAATCGCCGAAGCGCGGGCGTGCGGCCTCGGCCTAGCTGCGCTCAATTTCACTGGCGCACCGATTGTCGCTGGCATCGACCCCAAACTGCGCCATCAACTTCGGGCGTCCGACATCCAAGCCGACGGAACCATTGCCGGCATCTGCCTCGATCACGTCCGCGCCTTCGTGCGCAGCCAACACGATCGAGCGTTGCTTCGGCGACGCATCATGCTTGAGCAGTCGTTTGAGCAGGCCGTCATACAAGCCGGGGGCAACGTGCCCCAGCGTCAGCCCGACGGATCATTCCGGGTCGGTGGGCCGGGGAAAACCTACCAAGCCTGGCTGACTCCACGACCGCCGGAGCTGCCCGATTATCACCGCGCGCACCTGGCGACGCTGCCGCCGGCCGCCGGGGTTATCATTGGCCTCTCGCAGCTGATGGAAGTGTCGCGTCAGCGCCAGCACCACTGGCTCGCCGGGCTGTGTCGGATGACACTCGTCGACGAGGGTATGATGGCGAGCGCAGCTGCCGACATGGTGGGAGGCAGACTTTGAGCAGGGTAAAGCGTGGTTTGCGGCTGCGCGGCCGCTCCGTCATGCTAGCAACGGGAGTTCCCAACGCAGATCTCGCCAAAAGCGACACGCTCACGCCAGACCTATGGGACATCGACCAAGCGATCGTCGCCCTCGCACGCGCGGTCTTCGCGGAGGGCGGTAGACTCGTCGTCCAAGGTGACGCTCCGCTGACGCTGCTTCTCGGCATGGTCGCCGGCGAATACCAGACAACGCGGTTCGCCGAGGGTGCCGGACCCGGCGAAACTGATCTCATGCCTGCTGTTCAGATTTTTCGCCACAGCGCCAGATCGGACCGTGAGAGCAAGGACGAAGCTTTGCTTGAGCGCTTCCGTCTGATCGAGGTAGGCGACGACAGACCGGACGGAAGCTTCGAGGACTCGCTTGGAGCGACGATGATCGCGCGCACCTATCCCGTCGCGTTGATCTGTATAGGCGGCGGTGCCGAGGTCCGGGAGCAGGCGCACACTTTCGCGAAGAAGGCCCCCGACCGCCCTATCTTCGCACTTAAGACGACGGGCGGAGCCGCAGCCCAGATCGCCGCGGACCCCCATTTGGGCCTCGACTTTTCGTTTGACGTTGCCGTCGCCGAACAAGTGCGGAGCCGGACCCGATCGCGGCTCGACAGCACCATCTTCGAGTTCGATCAGCGCCGGATTGAGCTAGAGGAGTTCAGCGTGCCCTACCCACTCATCATGCAGATGATCATCGAAAAGATCGTCGGCGGCGATAGCATGTTCGCGACCTAGCCATTGTCCGATACAGGGCTAACTGCCCGGCATTTTGCAACAGGTCTCAGCCGTGGCGTTCCCTAGAAATTGTCGTCAAGCAAGAGGCTGTGTGCCGGCTTGCGCCGCAGTATCATCCTGCCGCATCGATCTCCTCAAGGAAAAGACGGCTTCGACCGAAGCAACGATCGCGATGGTCCTGGTGCGTTTGACGAAGGTGAGATGCTCGAATTCGGCGGGGCGGCCGGTCGCCGTTTACGCCCCTTTTTTTAAATTCCGTGCAGCGCTTCGCGCCCAGTGGGATGAAGCGCTCAGATATAGTGTCGAAACGGCAAGGGTGGCGGATCGAGCTCCGGCGGGATTGCCGTAAGCACTCGACCAACGCGATCAGCAAATCGTAGAGTAACCGGCATGCCGTCAGCATATAGGCAGGCGTTAAAGTTCACCTTCGTGAGCGCGAGGACATCTGTCATTACAGTGCGCAAGTCTGCATCACCGCGACAGATGTCAATGAGCAGCGGGTTCGGGACCTCGCGTCCCTGGTAGGTTTGCAGCCGCGGCACAAAACCTAGAGTCCAGAGCAGGCCCATCCGTTCAGAGAAGGGCATGGCCATTCCCCTGAGCGATGTATAGCGATCGTCGCGATAGAGTTTGCGCAAGCCGTTTCGTTTGATCCGGACGCCGACGAGGGTAGTGCCTTCAGGAACACCCGCCTGAAAGCCTGCCCATTCGGCATCGTTGAACCGCGCGCGACCGTGGATGAAAATTTCCTTCGGCGCCTCTCCATGTTGCGAATGGTAGCCTGCGATGGCCTTGCGGATCAGCGCTTCAGCATGAGCCTCGTCGAGATGATATTCCCGCGTGTCGTCGCTGTACCAATCGCCAACTGCGCCTTTGAAGACAAGGCCATCGCCGTCGGACAGGAACATCTGCGCGCCACAACACGCTTGGCTACCCGACCGTTCGTCGAGCTTCTTATAGACCATCCCGAGATAGCAGACGCCGTGTCGGATGCCGTCGAGGCGCCAGGGCTGGCCCCCTCCCTTGTAGAAGGCCCCGGTCGCCAGGTTCCAGGCGATATCGACAGGATCCTGCAACATGCGCGCCGGTGCGCCGCTGGGCCGTGTGAAGGCGTGGGGAGCGAGCGTCGTTTCGCGCACGACTTGAATCACGGCGCGTGAAGCGAGCAAGCGTCCTTTCAACTGGTCGCGAAAGTCGCGAGCGTAACGGTGCATCTCAGCACTTTTGTTTACCTCTTCAAGAAAGGCGAAATAGGGTGCGGAGGCCAGAGTCTGCGCTTGTTTGCGGCTGAGAGCCTCATCCTGATTGGTGCGTTCGGCCACAGGAACCGTGGATTGTGGCCGGCCTCGCTCATAAATCGACTCTGGGATCACCACGAACCACATGTCGACCGGATAGTCTTCCTCGGTTATGTAGCGCGCGATCCGGCTCTGGTAGAGGCCGACCGTGTTGTAGATTCGCTGGTGGCCGTCGGCGTGCCGAAGCGCCTCCTCAATCTCCTTCGGATCAATTACGAGCGAGGCGACAGGCCGCTCCGACCAGCTACATTTAAACGTGGCCTCGAAGCCAGGGAACATGGACTGTTTGGGATCTCCTTCCCGCGAGACCGACACCGCGCCTTGGATCGAGGCGATCCACTGTCGCAAATAACGAAGGCCCTCCGGAGTTCCTATCGCGCCGACCCGCAATTCCTTGGGCTGACGGTGGTCATGGACGGGTCCGAAAGCCGTGAGGCCATCCTTGGGATGCTCCATCGATTGCCCGTAGCCGAACACACATCTGGGCTCCGGGATGTACCATAGAGCCGTCATTGCGCGTCCTCGTCCTCAAGATCATCCCAGCCGTCGACAGCCGTACCGGCTTCCGGATCCTCCTCCGGAACCTCGTCATCTGACCCCGGCTGACGCTCAGTCTCAGCAACCGGCTTAGTATCCACTGGTCGGATGCGCGGCTTGGTGGCTGGCGGATCGAACGACACCGGGCTCGTGTAACGCTCAGGTCGCGTGTCGATAATGCACACCTGGTCTTGCGATACAGGCAGTTCGATGCGCCCATCCTCAGAAAGCCGCGCAAAATAGGCGAGATGCAGCGTTCGCCATTGCTCGTTGAACCACTGCTTGCAGAAACTGCGGCGGATTTTGTGCGCCTTGTCTGGATCACCCAGCAGGTTTCGACCGTTGGTGGTAAAGGCGACATGGGCCTCGACATGGGCCTCATCCACGTCGCCAAGCGAGAATTGCAGTCGGGGCGCATAATGCCAATGCATCGCAATGACCCGCGTCTCGCCCGATTTCTTAGTCTTAACCCCATAGAGGAAGCGCTTGCGCGGTCGCCCGTCGAAGTCGGTGAACCGCACGAAATTGCCCTCAATGGTGCCGGCCGGCCAGAACCAGCCGGTGCGCCCGGACGCCAGCGTCAAAGGTTCAAGACCTTGACCAAGACAGAAATGGTCCCAAGCCTGCCGCAGCATGTTGACGACATGGTTCGAAGCGTCTCGCCTGGAAACTATCGGATCGCCTTGCTTAGTCCGCCCTTCCAGAAAGGCTTCGATACTCGTCTCGGCGCGCAGTGTGATCTGCATTTCAGGTGGCAGGTATGATCGTACCTCTTCTAAGCCTGCGAAGGTGACAAGCAGGGCGTCATTTCTGACGCTCGGCACCGGGAGCATGTCAGGAATCTTTTTGAGTGTGTCAGCACTCACTCGCAGATTGTAAAAGCGCACATGAGGCGGCAGCGCTTCGAGCCCGAGCGAGTTTGTCATGAGTTCGGTGTTCCGCTCGATTACCCGATGCCGACCCTCGAACCAGTGGGTGACCCATTGACCGACGGCCTGCGGCTCGGCGCTCTTGGGAAATTCGTCGCGCGCGAGCAGTTTAAGTAGCCTGGCGAGCCCGTCAGCCCACGAAGGATGGAAAGCGATCGCATTCTGGCGTGCGACCTGCATGGGAAGATCACTGCGCTGGAGCGGCGCCAGCGTAACAGGGACGATGAATTCATCGTGCTCTATCCCGAGGCGCTCCGCGGTCGCGGCGGCCCGTTCTATTTCGTCGAGCACGCCGTTTTTCGAGCGCGTTACTTTTGAGACGATAGCGACCGTTTTTCCAATCACCGTATCGAAAGCTTGTTCAATGCCGCTCCAAAACCGCTCTCCCCCAATCAGCTGAGTCGCTTCTGACCAGACACGATATCCGGCGTTGGCCAGCTGCATGCCGAGCCAGGCAGCGAATTCGGTATCCTCTGGCATGGCATGACTGAGAAAAATGACATCTCTCGGTGCCTCGCCGATTGCATCTTTCAAAATCGGGCCCCCTTAAGCATTGATCGTCTGTCTTTGGCCTTTAATGTCTCATGTCTCTAGGCCTTTCCAGAGGCGGCAGTTTGCAAGTTTGTCGACAATCGTCTGCTTGATGTTCGTGCTTAATCTATTTCCGCCTATCGCGCATGAAGGGGACGTATGGGATTGAAAGAAGAGAGCCTAGTGGCACTTAGAGTGGCGCACCTGGCCATGATCCAGGGCGTCATCACCCGCATGTCAGGGTTCAGCGCCAGCGCTAAGACTTTCACCATCACCATCCTCGCGGGTCTTGCTGCCATATCGCTCCAAGCGGATGCCGTGCAGCTGGGCGTGATTGCGATGATCGCAGCAATCACGCTGTTCCTCGTCGATAGCTACTACATGACCTTGGAAGTGCGCTTCCGTAATTTCTATGACGAGGTTGCCGGGCGCGACTTGGACCAAGCTGGCGATTTGAAAATCGCGCCATCGGTCAACCCTGGAGACACCAAGAAGGCCATCAATAGCAAGTCAAACTGGCTTTTCTATGGACCAGTTCTGTTCGCCTGTGTCTTCGTTATCGGATATGGCTTGATCCATGAGCGACAAACCGAACGACTTCCTCGACCAGATACTACGTGCGTTGAGCAACCCGCCGACGCCGGGGCCGCCACCCCAGGAAAACGCGTTGAGCCGTCTACTCAGCCCACCTCCCGCGCCAAGGGGGATATTGGGCACTTATCTGGACAATCCACCGGCACCGCCGGCGGTGAGGGGATTGTTCGGAGCGAACCTGCAGCCGAGCGCTCTGGGCGGCCTATTCGGGCTGAGGCCGCAAGCAACTCCATCCGCTAGTCTCCCTGCTCCTGCGCCGCGTGTGAGACGCGTGTTCTATTCCTTCCACTATGCGGACGTGAACCGGGTCAATCAGGTTCGGCAGTCTGGCAAGATCAGACCCATCGACAGCGAACGGGTTAAAACCGTCGAGGACCGGAGCCTGTGGGAGGGTAAGAAGAGCATCAACGAGGAATATCTTCGGAGATCGATCGCCAAGAACATCGTGGGCACTAGCGCGACCTGTGTTCTCACCGGTGAGCATACATGGAGGCGGCCTTGGTGCCGGTTTGAAATTGCCCGATCGCTACTCAACGGCAATGGGGTCTTTGCCGTCCGGATCGACCACCTCTATTGCATCGGCCAACGTTGCTACGGGACCCCAGGGCCGAACCCGCTCGACTACATAGCGGTTGGAAGGGACGATCAGGCTCGCATCTACGTCTACGAGTATATGGACGGGGGCTGGAACAAGATGCCTACGATGACGAAGCAGCTTATGCGCTGGCCTAGGTGGCTCCAGCCGGTATCACCGGGTTACGTGCGGCAGCTTTCCTCTGGGGCGCCGATCTACGACTATGAAAGCCAGAACGGATCCCGTCTTCTTCTCTACTGGGCTAACCAAGCTGCGAAGGCGGCAGGACGCTAGGTCAGATTACGGGCGCATTCCGGCACGGTCTTGCGACGGTCGAATCGGCACCCGTAAGTTTGATAGATTGCGAGGCGGCCATCGGCGTCGCGCCGTTTTCGTCAACCGACATCGAGGCCCAGCTTAGAAGCTATGTCGCGCGACCCGAACTGAAATCCTCTTGGAGGGATCCGACGTTCGAGTATGCCGGGCTGCCGTACAGGGTGCACGCGACACCGTAGAATCCTGCATGGCCAGAGGAGGAGGGGCAGATTGAGCATCTACAACAGTGATCGGTTCATAAAGGAGCTGAAGGAGCGCCCGGAGAACTTCTACATCGTCCACTATTCGTGCGAAAGTCTTTACGACGAGAACGAGGCCCTTTCGCCCAAGATCACTTCAATTGCGGTGACGCATTATGCGACCGAACAGACTGTCAGCTTCTCCACCCACGCGATCGCGGAGGAGCTGCATATTGCGCGCGAGCACGTGCGCGACAGGTTCGACGAGATCGAGAAGAAACTTCTGACGGACTTTTACGAGTTCGTCCGGGATCGCCGCGACAAGCATTGGGTTCACTGGAACATGCGAAACCTCACCTTTGGGTTCGAGCATCTTGAACACCGCTATCGGGTGCTTGGGGGCGTCAGCGCGCCAGTCATACCGGTCGAGCGGCGCTTGAACCTCAACGACCTCCTAGCCGATCGCTATGGCGGAAAATACGCGCCTCATCCCAAGATGAAGTCGCTCTGGGATCTGAACGGCGGCGTCCACCGGCACTTTCTCGACGGGAAGGAGGAGGTTCAGGCGTTCCAGAACAACGAGTTCATCAGGATGCACAATTCCACCCTGGCGAAGGTGGGCTTTTACTTCAGCGTAATGAAGAAGCTGGTCAGCGGAAAGCTCCATACAGCGTCCCGCGGCTGGGGAGTTGCCCTCGACCGCATCTTTGAGAGTCGCACGGCCAAAACGGTCGGGCTGTTCGGCACGACCGTGACGATTGGCGTCGGCATCTGGCAGGCCGGTATCTGGTTCGGAATAATTAAGGGCTAAGGAGCGACGATGGGCCGGCCTCAGCATTACAGCCTCGAAATTGCCACGCGTTGCCAGCGCCTGATCGAGCAACTGAACGACAAAGTTGGCGAGGATCGTCGCCTAGTCGACGAATGGGGCGGACCATTGCGCACCACGTTCTTGCTAGCGATGTCGACACCAATGCTGGTTCTGCCAATGGAGCGACTCTTTCGACCTTTATTTGGCAAAGGTGGCGTGGCCAGCGATCTCGAGCTCGATCCGATTCTCGCCTCACGCGTAAGCGATACCTTCGGTCATGACCGTGCCTTCGGAAGCGCGTCGTTTTTTGTCGCTGACAGCTGGGCCTACGTCGCGGTGACGGACGTCTTTCCGGTAGCTAAGACATGGCCCCAGGAAAAGTTCGCTGCGCTCTCTGCGCCTGAGGCGATGACTGCGGCGGCTTCCGCTCCTGCCGCTGACATATTGGAATGCTTGCGAAACGCGCTTGCTCATGGCGGGATCGCCTATCTCGACGCGCACGGTCAACAGACAGACGACGCTACGGATATGCTGGCTTTTGTCGCCAGGACACGGGACCGAAAGGCGCTCCAACTCCTGCGAATCTCAGTCGATGGCTATCAGCAATTCTTGCGCGGCTGGAGTAACTGGCTAAGCGAGCGCCAAGTTGAGTATGGCCTAGCCGAGGACGGACCCGGGTGGTTCAACCTAGACCGCGCTGATCCGCCGAATGGCAGCTGAAGCCCGTCATCTTACGCGCACGCGACCCGTCTCGCTGACCGATTAACAATGCCCGGTTTCGGGTTTTCAGTTCGGATGCTGAAGACCGCAATTGAGTGCGAATCATACACTCGCCTGCGTCCGCCGATCCGGAGGCGAACGCCGTCCATCCGGGAACAATCCGTGAAAATCCGCCGATTTCCAGCTACGGTTTTGCAGTAAATCTGCAGTAAGTTGCACGAATGTGCAGCTATAAGGCAGCTAAGCGCTTGAAATCGCTGGTGACCCCTACGAGAATCGAACTCGTGTTTTCGCCGTGAGAGGGCGACGTCCTGACCGCTAGACGAAGGGGCCGTTAGCGCTGCGGAAGCGGGCAATTACGGGTAGGTGGCTAAGCCGTCAAGCGCCAAAGCGGAATAATATTTCGCCTTGGCTTTTCGGTGGCAGGCCCGGCCGGGCACCGGCTGCGAGTAGCAGGCGGAGGGAGGTATTTCCTTGGTATCCGCTATTGCCGCCGAGCGCCTCGGTGCTGCCGGCGGACTAGCCGGTGACAGGCAGGCGCAGCGTGCCGTCCGGCTCGTACGCGACCTGGCTATAGGCCGTCACGACATCAAGCGGCAGCGGCGCGTAGAGGTGCGGGAACAACTGGCCGCCGCGCGACGGCTCCCACTGCACCGCATCGCCCATAGCTTCGAGATCGACCGCGGCGAGCCACAGGCCGATCTGGCCGGCGAAATGCTTGTCCAGCGTCTCCTCGACCTGCGCGGCGGTGGAGAGGTGGATATAGCCGTCAGCCAAGTCGATCGGCGCACCCTCGAACACACCCTCATGCTCCAGGACGTGCATCTGCTCGGCGGTGAGGATCTTATAGGCGGTGTTGTCGGGCATGGCGCGTCTCCTGGTGTTTCGGTTCCCCGGCGAAAGCCGGGGCCCAGGGTCAAGCAGGACATCGCGAAGTAACCCTGGGCCCCGGCTTTCGCCGGGGAACAGTTGACTCAATGATGTGTCTTACTGCCCACCCTCCGGACCACGGGCGAGATCCTCGCTCGTGGTGCCGTCCGGCGTGGCTTCGCCGATGGTCGGGCCGTCACCCAGCTCCGCCTCGGCATCGCCTTCGCTTTCTTCGATCCGCGCGGCGGAAACGACATGCTCGTTGTCCGCCACGTTGAACAGGCGCACGCCCGCCGATCCGCGGCCGATCACGCGCAGGTCGCCCAGCGACATGCGGATCATCTTGGCCTGGTCGGTGACCAGCATCAGCTGGTGCCCCTTGCTCGCCGGGAAGCTCGCCACCACCGGGCCGTTACGGCCGATATTGTCGATGTTGGTGATGCCCTGGCCGCCACGGCCGGTACGCCGATACTCATAGGCCGAGCTCAGCTTGCCATAGCCATTGGCGCAAACGGTGAGGATGAACTGCTCGCGGTCCTTGAGCTCGTCGAAGCGCTCGGGCGCCAGATCGGGCTGGCCTTCCTTCTCGGCCTTCCACGGCGCGAAGCGGAGATAGGTCTCGCGCTCCTCGCTGGTGGTGCCGACGCGGTGGAGGATCGACAGCGAGATGACCTCGTCGCCCTCGGCCAGCTTCATGCCGCGCACGCCGGTGGAGTTGCGGCTCTGGAATTCGCGGACGTCATCGGCGGCGAAGCGGATCGCCCGGCCCTGGCGGGTGGCGAGCAGCACGTCGTCGCCTTCCTCCAGCAGCGCCACGCCGATCAGGCGATCGTCAGCGTCCTCGCCTTCGAACTTCATCGCGATCTTGCCGTTCGAGGGCACGTTGTTGAACGCGTCCATCGCATTGCGGCGTGCCGAGCCCTTGGCGGTGGCGAACATCACATGGAGGTTCGCCCACTCGCTCTCGTCCTCGGGGAGCGGGAGCACGGTGGAGATGGTCTCGCCAGCCGCGAGCGGCAGGATGTTGATCATCGGCCGTCCGCGGGTGGCCGGGCCGCCCTCGGGCAGCTTCCAGACCTTCATGCGATAGACCTTGCCGAGGGTCGAGAAGAACAGCACCGGGGTGTGCGTCGAAGTGACGAACAGCTCGGTGACGGCATCCTCGTCCTTGGTCGCCATGCCGGCGCGGCCCTTGCCGCCGCGGTTCTGGGCGCGGAAGCTGTCCAGGCTGGTGCGCTTGATATAGCCCTGCACGGTCACGGTGACGACCATGTCCTCGCGCTCGATCAGGTCCTCGTCCTCGATGCCGTCGGCGGCGGGGGCGATCTCGGTGCGGCGCGGGGTGGCATAAAGGGCGCGGACCGTGGTCAGCTCCTCGACCATCACTTCATAGAGCTTGGCGCGGTTGCCTAGGATCTCGAGCAGCTCGGCGATCGAGTCGGCCAGTTCCTTTAGCTCGTCGCCGATCTCGTCACGGCCGAGCGCGGTCAGGCGATGCAGGCGCAGATCGAGGATCGCGCGGACCTGAGCGTCCGACAGGCGATAGATGTCGCCGGTGACTTCGGTTTCGACTGCCTCGACCAGCTTGATGTACTGGGCGATCTCCGCGATCGGCCATTCGCGCGCGAGCAGCTTGTCGCGTGCGTCCGCCGGGCTCGACGAACCGCGGATGATCTTAACCACCTCATCGAGGTTGGTGACCGCGATCACCAGGCCGAGCAAGATGTGCGCGCGCTCGCGGGCCTTGGCCAGCTCGAACTTCGAGCGGCGGGTGATGACCTCCTCGCGGAACTTGACGAAGGCCTCGATGATGTCCTGCAGGTTGAGCAGTTCCGGGCGGCCGCCGCGGATCGCGAGCATATTGGCCGGGAAGCTCGACTGGGCAGGGGTGTTCCGCCAGACTTGGTTGAGAACGACCTCGGGGGTCGCATCGCGCTTGAGGTCGATGACGATGCGGACGCCTTCGCGCGACGATTCGTCGCGGATGTCGCTCACGCCTTCGATGCGCTTGTCCTTGGCGGCCTCGGCGATCTTCTCGACCAGTGCGTTCTTGCCCTGCTGGTACGGGATCTCGGTGAGCACGATCGAGCGGCGATCGCCGCGCTGCTCGAACTCGTGGCGCGAACGGACCATGATCGAGCCGCGGCCGGTCGAATAGGCGTTGCGGCAGCCGGTGCGGCCGAGGATCAGCGCGCCGGTCGGGAAGTCCGGACCGGGGACGATTTCCATCAGCTCCTCGAGCGTCAGCACCTCGCGCTGGCCGAGCATCGCCTTGATGTGCTCGAGGCAGGCGTCGATCACTTCGCCGAGATTGTGTGGCGGGATATTGGTCGCCATGCCGACCGCGATGCCGCCGGCACCGTTGACCAGCAGATTGGGGAAGCGCGCGGGGAGGACCGCCGGCTCGCTCTCCGACCCGTCATAATTCGGAACGAAGTCGACCGTGTCCTTCTCGATATCGTCGAGCAGCGCCGAGGCGACCTTGGCAAGGCGCGCCTCCGTGTAACGCATCGCGGCGGGCGGATCGGGATCCATCGAGCCGAAATTGCCCTGGCCGTCGATCAGCGGCACCCGCATCGCCCAGTCCTGGGCCATGCGCGCCATCGCGTCATAGATCGAGCTGTCGCCGTGCGGGTGGTACTTACCCATCACGTCACCGACCAGGCGGGCCGACTTGCGATAGGCGCGGCCGGCGACATAGCCGCCTTCCTGCGCGGCGTAGAGGATGCGGCGGTGGACGGGCTTCAGGCCATCGCGAACGTCGGGGAGCGCGCGCGCCACGATCACGCTCATCGCGTAATCGAGGTAGCTCGTCTTCATTTCATCGACGATCGAGATCGGCGTGATGTCGGAGGGGTCTTCGGCGAGGATGGTCTCGTCGGTCAAAGTGTTCACCGCTTTCGGGTTCTTGAGTGTGACCTACGGCTCTAGCGGTGCCGATGCATCCTGCCAACCCCGCCCGCGCGCGTGCGCGTACGCGTGAGAAACCGGTGGATAACTTCATTGGGCGGGGGATTGACTCTAAATCTACCTAGGTAGATTTATTGCGTATGGTCCGAAATCGAGCGCTTTCACCCGCTGCCCGCAACGTCCTCGCCATCCTGCTCGATGCCGGGGCGGACTGGTCGCATGGCTATTCGCTGGGGCGGGCCGCCGGGATCAAATCGGGCACGCTCTATCCGCTGCTGATCCGGCTGGAGGAGAAAGGGCATCTGGAGGCGCAATGGCAGCCGCCGAGCGAGTCCGGGCGCCCGGCGCGTCATGCCTATCGCTTGACTGCGGAAGGGCGGGCCTTCGCTATCGAACTGCTGCGCGATGGTGCGCCCGGTCTGGCGGAGAACCGGGCATGATCCGGCCGCTGGCGACCGCATTGGCCGATCTCGCCGCGGCGCTGCTCCCGGCGCGGCTGAGCCACTGGGGCGAGGCGATGCGCCGGGAAACGGCGGAGATTGAGCAGTCGGGCGAAGCGTTGCGCTTTGCCCTTGGTTGCCTCTGGGGCGCTGCTGGCGAAGCGTTGCTAGTTCACATGGGAGAGGGGCGGATGACGGCGAGGCGATTGATAGGGCTCTGCGCGATTGGCGCGACCGGACTTGGCATCGGCTATATGATGATCGGCGGGGCGCCGCTTGGGTATCCGCTCCGCAATCTGACGGCGCTGGCGATCGGTTTCCTGGCGGTCGGGATCGTCACCCATCTGCCGCAGACTCGCTGGCTGGGCACCGGCCCCGTGGTGCTCGCGCTCGGGCTGGTGCTCCTTGCGACCACTCTGGTCGGCGTTTCCCATGACGGGGCGACACGCTGGGTATCGATCGGAGGGCTGGGCATCCAGCCGAGCCTGATTCTCGTCCCGGTGCTGGTGATCGGCTTTGCGCGCGTACGGGATCGACTGTCCGGCCTCGGCGTAGTGGCCGCGACACTCGCGCTGGCCCTGCAGCCCGACCGTGCCATGGCCGGGGCGCTGGCGGCCGGACTGGCCGCGCTGGCGTTGGTCCGGCCCGAGCGAAATGTCCTTGTGGCATTGTCCGTGGTCATGATCGGCTTTGTCGCCGCGATGCTGCAGCCCGACGTCCAGCCGGCGATGCCCTATGTCGATCAGATCCTTTTCACGGCATTCTACCTCCATCCGCTTGCCGGCATGATGGTGCTCGCGGGATCGGCGCTTCTGCTGGTGCCGGCGCTCGCGGGGTGGCGGCGTGATCCCGGCTTAGCGGCATTTGGCGGAGTATGGCTGGCAATCATCCTGGCGGCGGCCATGGGCAATTATCCGACGCCGCTCGTCGGCTATGGCGGCAGTGCCATTGTCGGCTACCTGCTGTGCCTTGCCGGCCTGTCCGGAGTTCTGGGTGCCGCCGATCCGGTAGCGCGCAAGGCCAGGCGCGGTATGGGACGGGAGGTGTTGCGCACCAACGTCGCATGAGAGAGGCCGGTGGCGGGGCGGGAGGAGGTGCACCCCGCCACCGGGTCCGGGACCGCGCGTACTACCGGTACGCTACGCGGAAGCGCGGTCCTTAATGGGTTGTGCCGGTGTGCGGCAGGCGGATGACATACTGGCCGCTGGCCTCGATGCCGGTGGTGTCGTCCTCGACATCGCTGCCGACCAGCTTGCCGAGATTGGCGAGCGCGCCGACCATGCCGAAACCTGCCGAGAAAGGGCGACCGCGCGCATCACGGCGCGGCTTGGGGCGAGCGTTGCGCGCTTCGCGGCGGCGGGGTGGGGGCGCCATGCGGGCCATCCGCTCGGCGACCGAGGCGGCGTCGCCGGTCCGGCCGAATTCGCGCCACACCACCTGGAAGCCCTCGGGTACTTCGCTCCACTCGCCACCGTCCGGGCGGATCAGGTCGCAGCCGCAATGGTGGCAGGTTGCGAAATCGAGGCCCTGGTTGTGGTGATGGGTCGTGCCGGCGGTGTGGCCCATCATGTTGCAGCGGATACTCATCTCAATGCACTCCCTTGGACTTGGTGCCGCGCGTCCGCAGCCGGAATTCGGCCAGGGCGCGGAAATGCTCGTCGTCACTTTCGAGCGCGAGCGCGGGGTTCCAGATTTCGAAGCTGTCTCCGGCGCCGACGAACAACGCCAGATCGTCGATGCGGCCGAGATGGCGCATCGCCGCGGGGATGCGAAGGCCCTTGCCTTCGCGCTTCATCCGCTCGGAAAGGCCGAAAGTGCCGCGCATGCGTTGATAGTGGCTGCGGGCTTCCTCGCCCCGGGCTTCCTCCGCCAGCCGGCGGCGCTCGGCGCGCTCGGCAAGGGTGGCGAGATGCTCGCGGCCATAGCCGACCAGGCAGCTGTCGCCCTGATGCTTGGCGACGATGATCTCGGGGCTGGTTTCGGGGGTGAGGGCGGCTTCGAGAAAGGCCGGGATGGCGACGTTTCCGTCCGCATCGACCTCGCAAAGTTCGCTACCATGGTAAAGAGCGTTCATGGGTTTCGACTCGTCAGAAAACAGGGTTTTCATGCTGGTAAGTCACTGAAACCTCATCGGGTTTCTCTGCTTGCCTTATAGTTGCCATAATAACGCCCAATTCTGATCCGCCGATGAACCGTTCTGTTCCATCGACGAAATGTTTACTGCCATTAACTATGTTCTGAACCAGCCCGGCGCGGGCTTCCATTCAGGAGAGCACCCGTCCGAGTCCGCGCGTAGGGAAGAATCCTGAGCCCAAACGCTTGAAAATTGTGGAAAACGCTCCCCACGGGTAGCGCCACGGAGGGCGGCCCCCTAATATCGGGCGATGCATTCCGGCTTCGTTCCGCTTCGGGTCTTCTCGTCCTTCACCATGCTGGAGGGCGCGATCGAACCCAAGGCGATCCCCAAGCGGGCGAAGGAACTCGGTTTTCCGGCGATCGCGGTGGCCGATCGCAACGGCCTCTATGCCTCGATGAGCTTCGGCGATGCGGCGATGAAGTCGGGCATCCAGCCGATCATCGGCACGCTGCTCGCGGTCAAACGCCCGAACATGCCCGACGGAGTCGCGGCGCCGATCGACTGGCTGGCGCTCTATGCGCAGGACGATGCCGGCTATCTCAACCTGTGCGACCTCGTCTCGATGGCGCATCTCGATCGCCCGCTCGAGGAAGAGGCGCATATCCCCTTCGACGCGCTCGAAGGGCGAACCGACGGCCTGATCTGCCTGACCGCGGGGCGCGAGGGTGCGCTGGCGCGGCTCTATGCCGAGCAGCAGGACAGCGCGGCTGCCTATTATGCCAGCCGACTCGAGTCGCTGTTCGGCGACCGGCTCTATATCGAGATCGTCCGGCGCCTGGACGAGATCGAGGGCAGGGCGGAGCCCAGGCTGCTCGATCTGGCCTATGACCGGAACCTGCCGCTGGTCGCCACCAACCCAAGCTGCTTCGCCGAGCCGACCTTCCACGAAGCGCATGATGCGATGCTGTGCATCGCCAACAGCTCATACATCGCGACCGACGATCGCCCGCGTTCCTCGCCCGACGCCTGGATCAAGCCGGCGAACGAGATGAAAAGCCTGTTCTCGGACCTGCCCGAGGCCATCGCGAATACGCTCGTCATCGCCCAGCGCTGCGCCTGTACCGCGCCCAAGCGCAAGCCGATCCTGCCCAGCCTTGCCGGCGACCGTGAGGGCGAGGCCCAGGCATTGCGCGATCTCAGCTGGCAGGGGTTGGAAAAGCGCTTTGAGAAGGCCGGGATCACCGATCCGGAAGAACGCAAAGCGTATAACGAACGGCTCCAGTTCGAGCTCGACATCATCATCCAGATGGGCTTCCCGGGCTATTTCCTGATCGTTGCCGACTTCATCCAATGGGCGAAGGCGCACGACATTCCGGTGGGGCCGGGCCGTGGTTCGGGCGCAGGCTCGGCGGTCGCCTGGGCGCTGACCATCACCGATCTCGACCCGCTCAAGCTCGGCCTGCTCTTCGAGCGCTTCCTGAACCCGGAACGCGTCTCGATGCCCGACTTCGACATCGACTTCTGCGAAACAAGGCGTGGCGAAGTGATCCGCTACGTCCAGCAGAAATACGGCGCCGATCACGTCGCGCAGATCATCACCTTCGGTACGATGAAGGCGCGCGCGGTGGTCAAGAACGTCGGCCGCGTGCTGCAGATGAGCTATGGCCAGATCGACCGGCTGGCCAAGCAGATTCCGAACCACCCGACCGATCCCTGGACGCTCGAGCGCACGCTGAACGGCGTCGGCGAGTTCCTGGCCGAGTATAACAACCACAAAGAGATCAAGTACCTCGTCGATCTCTCGATGCGGCTGGAGGGTCTGCCGAGCCACTCGTCGACGCACGCCGCCGGCGTGGTGATCGGCGATCGCCCGCTGTCGCAGCTGGTCCCGCTCTACCGCGATCCGCGCTCGGACATGCCGGTGACTCAGTTCGACATGAAATATGTCGAAGGCGCGGGCCTGGTGAAGTTCGACTTTCTCGGCCTCAAGACGCTGTCGGTGCTCAAGAAGGCGGTCGAGCTGCTCGCCGATCGCGGGCTCGACGTGGATCTCGATGCGCTGCCCTGGGACGATACCGAAGTCTATGACCTGCTCCAGCGCGGCGACACGGTGGGCGTGTTCCAGCTGGAATCGGAAGGCATGCGGCGCACGCTGACCGCGGTGCGTCCGACGAACTTCGGCGACATCATCGCGCTCGTGTCGCTCTACCGCCCGGGCCCGATGGACAACATCCCGAGCTTCGGCCACCGCAAGGCCGGGCGCGAGGAGATCATCTATCCGCACGACCTGCTCGAGCCGATCCTGAACGAGACCTACGGGATTTTCGTCTATCAGGAGCAGGTGATGCAGGCCGCCCAGATCCTGGCCGGCTATTCGCTCGGTGGCGCAGACATGTTGCGTCGCGCGATGGGCAAGAAGATCAAGGCGGAGATGGATGCCCAGCGCGAGACCTTCGTGAAGGGCTGCGCCGAGCATAACGGCATCAAGCCGGCCAAGGCCAACGAGCTGTTCGACTTGATCGACAAGTTTGCCGGCTACGGCTTCAACAAGTCGCACGCGGCCGCATACGCGCTGCTCGCCTATCAGACGGCGTGGCTCAAGGCGCATCATCCGCACGAATTCTTCGCCGCGTCGATGGCGTACGACATCCACCAGACCGACAAGCTGGCGATCTTCGTCGATGACATGAAGCGGCTCGGGATCAGCTACCTGTCACCCGACATCAATCGCAGCCAGGCCGATTTCTTCGTCGAGAAGACCGAGGAGGGGCTGGCGGTCCGCTATGCGCTCGGCGCGCTCAAGGGCGTGGGCGAAGGCGCGATGGAAGAGCTGGTGCGCGATCGCGAGGAGCGCGGGGTCTACAAGTCGCTCGACGACTTCGCGCTGCGCACCAATCCGCAGCTGATCAACAAGCGGCAGCTCGAAACCCTGGCTGCCTCGGGCGCTTTCGATTCGATCAACGACAATCGGGCCGGCGTCTATGGCGCGGCTGAGCTCATCATGGCGGTCTGCCAGCGCTCGCATGGGGAGCGGAACAGCTTCCAGGCGTCCTTCGATATGCTCACCAAGCCTGCCGGCGACGAGATCCGCGTTGCCGATGATGTCTATTGGTCGACCTCCGACCGGACCGGGTATGAGCGGGAAGCCTTTGGCTTCTATTTCCAGGCGCATCCGCTCGATCGTTTCCAGCACCTCGCCAGGACTTTCGGCGCGATCGATATCGTGTCGCTGAACGAGGTGGACGTGCCGCCCGGCACGCGCGTGGGCGCCACGCTTGCGGTGCTGGTCGAGGATTGCCGTCCCCGCACCTCGGCGCGCGGCAATCGCTACGTGATGGCGTCGATCTCGGACAAGTCGGCCCAGACCATCGCCAGCTGCTTCGAGGACAGCGCCGTCCCCGATCTCGAGCGCTGCGCCCGCGAAGGCGGTTGCGCGGTGCTGACGGTGGAGCTCGACAAGCGCGCCGGCGAAGATACGCCGCGCGTTTCGATCAAGCGCGTCCAGAGCATCGAGAGCCTTGCCAACACGGCAAGGCTGGTGCTCGACGTGACCATCGACGATGTTCATGCGGTCGCGATCCTCGCGGGCATCATCAGCGATCAGCGTGGCGGGCGCGGCGAAGTCGTCGTGCATGTCGGCATTCCGGGCGGCACGGCGGATATCGTGCTGGGCCGCGACTTCCGGCTTGATGGCGAACTGCGCCAGAAGATCGAGAATGTCCCTGGCATCCGCTGGGCAACGCTGAAGAGCGCGGCGGCGAAGCTGGCCGAGGCGGCTTAGCCCTGAAACGCCCCTCCCTTCCAGGGAGGGGAATTGGCTGACGGAGGGGCGAAACCCTTCCTTACACGCCCCGCTCTCGACACCCGCGCCATCCGCAGGTTACGCTATCGAAAAATCGGTATGGAGAGCCAGGATGCTGGGTGGAATGCAGGATTTCGAGCTGCGCGTTACCACGCTGCTCGATCACGCCGCGCGCGAGCATTGGGGGCGGGAGATTGTCACCCGCTGGGCCGACGGCAGCGAGACGCGGACCACCTGGGCCGGCATCGCCCGTGACAGCCGCAAGCTCGCCCAGGCACTGGAACGGCTCGGGGTGAAGAGGGGCGACCGCGTCGCCACGCTGGCGATGAACCATGGCCGCCACCTCGTCGCCTGGTATGGCACCGCCGGCATGGGCGGGCTGATCCATACGATCAATCCGCGCCTGTTCGAGGACCAGCTCGCCTTCATCGCCAACCATGCCGAGGACAAGGTGTTGTTCTACGACCGCGCCTTCGCGCCTTTGGTCGAGAAGCTGAAGCCGCAATGGACGACGATCGAGCATTATTACTGCTTCGACAGCGACGGGCCGGACGGCTTCGAGGCGCTGCTCGCGGCCGAGGACGGCAATTACGACTGGGTGAAGGGCGACGAGCGCGAGCCCTGCATGATCTGCTATACCAGCGGCACAACCGGCAATCCCAAGGGCGTGGTCTATACCCACCGCTCCAGCGTGATCCATGCGATCGCCGAGATGCAGCCCGACGTGTTCGACCTGTCGGCGCGGGCCGTGGCGATGCCGATCGTGCCGATGTTCCACGCGGTCGGCTGGGGCCTGCCCTGGGCCGGCGCGGCTGCCGGGATCAAGTTCGTCTTCTCGGCGGTCAACGACCCGCTGGTGCTGTGCGACCTGATGAACCGCGAGAAGGTGACCCACACCGCCGGCGTGCCCACCGTCTGGTTCGCGATGTTCCAGCATATGGACGCGACCGGCGAGGAACCGAAGCACCTCAAGATCGTGACCATCGGCGGATCGGCCGCGCCGCGCGCGATGATCGAGCGGCTGATGAAGATGGGCATCCGCGTCAATCACGCCTGGGGCATGACCGAGACCTCGCCTATCGGCACGATGGGTGCGCCTTCGTGGAACTGGGACGATCTCAGCTTCGAGGAGCAGGTCGACCAGGTCTGCAAGCAGGGCAAGGTGCCGTACGGCGTCGAGCTGCGCGTGGTCGATGACGAGGGCAATGTGCAGCCGCGCGACGGCAAGAGCTCGGGCCGGCTCCAGGTGCGCGGTCCGTGGATCGTCGAGCGCTATTTCAAGGCGGATGAATCCGCGGTCGATCCCGATAACTGGTTCGACACCGGCGACGTCTCTGTGCTGCATCCGGACGGCACCATGCAGATCACCGATCGCGCCAAGGACGTCATCAAGTCCGGCGGCGAGTGGATCAGCTCTGTCGACCTGGAGAATGCGGCGGTCGGCTGCGCGGGTGTGGCGGAGGCGGCGGCGATCGGGGTCTATCACCCGAAATGGGAGGAGCGGCCGATCCTGCTGGTCGTCCGCAAGCCGGGCAGCGACGTGACCGCCGAGCAGGTGCAGGCGCATCTCGCGAGCCAGGTGGCCAAATGGTGGCTGCCCGACGAGGTCCATTTCGTCGAGGGCCTGCCGCACACCGCCACCGGAAAGCTGCTCAAGACCGCGATCCGGGCGCATTACAAGGACTTCAAGCTGGCGGCCGCCTGATTTCGGGTGACTCCTTCCATCTGGTGTGGTGTAATAATAACACACCAGGGTGGAGGGACTTGTGAAGCGTAAGATCCTGCTGGGCATGGCGGGCGCCCTGATGTTGCTCGCGGCCCCTGCGGTTGCGAAACCGGCTATGTATCCGGTCGCCACGACCAGGGCGGATTTCGACGCGACGCTTACCCGCCAGAGGGATGGCAGCTGGGTTCTCGACTATCGCTTCCGCCGCAAGGCCCCGGCATGGTTTTTCCTGCGCTCCTTCCCCAAGCTCGACGGCGCTTCTTGGCGGCTCGACAGCTGGACGGTGGAGACGCCGGGCGTGCGGTTGGAGCGGCAAGGCAATTACGATGTGCTCGCCGCCGGCAAGGGGATGCTGCAGCGCGTCCGCATCCGGATCAGGCCCTATGGCCAGTCGCTCAAGGCCGACTACACGCCGTACCTGCTGTTCTCGGACGGTGGCGTTGCCGTCTATGACGCGCATTACGGGCTGGTGCCGCTCAAGGCGGCGGCCGATGCCGCGGCGCTGCCCTCGGACCTCAACGACCTGAAGATCGAGAACCCGCGCGGCACGCTGGCCATCGCCAATCCGGGCGGGACTTTGCTCTACAAGGGCATGACGACCCCGGACCAGGCACGAGGCGATTTCGAAGGGGCGGGCGCCTATGCCTATTCGGGCCCGGCCCGGCCGATTGAGACTGCGGCGTTTGCCGGTATCCTCGATCCCGGCCTGCCGGCATGGATCCGCACCGAGCTCAACGATTTCACCCCGCGCCTGTTCGCGCTCTATCGCGACCGGCTCGGGCCCAATGCTTCCGGCCGACCGATGGCGCTGGTTGCCTGGGGCGGCGCGGACATGCCTGGCCAGTCCTATGGCGGCAGCGTACTTGAAGGTACCGTGGTGATGCGGATCAGCGGGACGAAGACGGCGGATTCCTCGCCCGCTGGCCTGTCCAGGCTGCGCTGGTTCATCGGCCATGAAAGCGCGCATTTCTGGATGGGGCAGACAGTCAGCTATGAGCGCCGCGCTGATGCCTGGATCACCGAAGGCACGGCCGATGTGCTGGCAATCCGCGCGCTCCAGCAGCTGGTGCCCGGCTATGATGCGCGCGGGGAACTGCAGCGCGAAGTCGACGATTGCATCAAGAACAATGGCCCCGGACTACCGCTGTCGGGTGCTTCGGCACGGGGCGACATGCGCACCAACTATGCCTGCGGGGCTACGCTGCTGCTCGCGGCGGAAGCGGCGGCGCGGAAGCGCGATCCCAATGCCGATGCCTTCACCTGGATCCGCGGGCTGATCGATGCCAATCGGGCGGATGGGAAGGTCGATCAGGCCGACTGGCTGGCGGCCTTCGCGGCGGCGAGCGATCCGGCGTTGACCGCAAAGGTCCGCGAGTCTCTCGACAAGGGCGTGGACGATCCTGCCGCCTTCCTGGCCGGGCTGTTCGAAGCGACGGGTGTCGCCTTCACCCGCAAGGACGGACGGCTGATCTTGTCCTGACCTCCTCCCCGGGGGGCGGGGAGGAGGCTGGATCGTTACATCCCGGCAAAGGCGGCGGTGACTTCACCCGCCTTCGCGTCCTTGAAGCGGGCGCAGTTGCGGATGCCTTCGACCGCGCGATCGAGCGACAAGGTGCTGCCGCCCTCCGCCCGCAGCTTGGCATCGACCGTGTCGGCCGCGGCAAGGCTGCACTGCGACTTGAACATCTGTGCCGAGCGGCCCGAGAAGATGCCGCCGCCGCCGGTGAGCTTCGCGAACTCGTCGAAATGGGCGAGCATATAGTCGAGCGCGGCATCGCGGGTGTCGGCATCGTTCATGAAGGTCGCCGCCGCGAACAGCCGCTCGCGCGGGGTGTAGCGCGCGTCGCTGAACTCGGTGAAATACCATTTCGCGACATCGGCGTTGCCCGAGGAGGCGATCGCGCGGAACGCGGCCTGGCGCAGGCCCGGCGTCTTGCCGGCCAGTGCCGTCTCCGCAAGCGTCCTGGCGAAGGGCACGCCGCGATCCTGCACCGTCACCGCCAGCGCGAGCGGCGCGTAATCGCTGTCGAGCGCCTTGGCGTCGCCCGCCAGCCAGGCATCGGCGGCAGCGCTCAGCTTCGCGCGGAGCGCTGCGTCATGGCCGTTATCGGCGACGAAACCGACCAGCTGCTCGCGCAGTTCGGCGGTGTCGGCATTGTCGCCCTCATGCGCGCCGGCCTTGGGGTCGAAGCCGATCCTGGCGAGCATTGGGCCGTAGATGTCGACGAACAGCTTGCGATAGGCGGGCTGGGCAGCCGCCCCGATCAGCCCGCGCTCGCGCAGGCCGGCGAGGCGGGTGCCGTTGTCGAGCTGCATCTTGGTCTTGGGATGGGCGGCCATCGAGCGGGCGAGGGAGACCAGTTGCGCGGTCTTCGCCTTGCCGGCATAGAAGCTGGCCCAAAGGCTGTCGTCGAGCGCCAGCGCCTCGCCGGTCGGCAGCGTCGGTGCAGCGGTGATCAGGGAATCCCAGTCCGCCGGGTCCAGATCGAAGCGATAATAGCCCCAGCCGCCGGCATTGGGCACCAGCGTGCCGGTGCCATTGGCGACGATCGGCGCGCTCGGCTTGTCGAGCAGGGTACAGTTCTTGGTCTCGCCCTGGCGGACGCAGACCGGCACGATCCACTGCTCGGCGGGCGCATTGGTGCCGAAATAGGCGAAGCGCTGCTGGCTGGCGGTGAGGATGCCGTTCTGGCGGTGGAAGGTGACCACCGGCACGCCCTGCTGGTCGACGAAGCTCTTGAGCGACGCGAGCACGCGCGGGTCATGCGCGGCATCGGCGAGCGAGCCGAAGAACTGCTCGGTGCTGGCATTGCCGTACTTGTAGCGCGACATGTGGAGGCGGACGCCAGCCTTGAACTTGTCGTCGCCCATATAGGCAGCGATCATGCCGACGACCTGGCCGCCCTTGCCATAGGTGATCTGGTCGAACGCCGCGTCGATATCGGCGTCATTGGTGATCTTCTGGTGGATCGGCCGGCCGGCGACGAGCGCATCGAGGTCCATCGCGTCGAAGCCCTCGGAAATGGCATCGACGCCGATGTCGAGGTCCGGGCGCCATTCATTGCCGATCCGGTAGCCCATCCAGTTGGCGAAGCTCTCGTTCAGCCAGATATCGTCCCACCAGGCCGGCGTGACGAGATCGCCGAACCACTGGTGCGACAGCTCGTGCGCCACGACCATGCCGAAGGTCTGCTTGCGCGAAGTGGCGTCGCTCTCGTCGACGAACAGGATGCCGTCGCCATAGATGTCGGCGCCCGCATTCTCCATCGCGCCCGGCATCACCGGCGAGCCGATCTGGTCGAGCTTGGGGAAGGGGAAGGGCTGGCCGAAATACTTCTCCAGCAGCGCGACGATCGGGCCCGAATTGTCGAGCGCGAACTGCATCTCGTCCTTGTAGGGCTTGGTGCCGACGATGCGCAGCGGCAGCGGGGTCTTGCGCTGGGGCGTCGGCGCGACCTTGGTGCCCACGGTCTCGAACGGGCCGACGACGAAGGCGACCAGATAGGTCGGCAGCGGCTTGGTGGCGATGAAGCGATGCTTGACCAGCTCGCCCACCTTGGTTGCCTTGCCCGTCTCCGGTGCATTGGTCAGCGCGACGAAGCCCGGCTTGGTGGTGAGCGATACGGTGAAGGGTGTCTTGAACCCCGGCTCGTCAAAGCCCGGGAAGGCCGCGCGGGCATCGATCGACTCGAACTGGGTCCAGCTGTACCACTCGCCTGCCACGTTGATGCGATAGGGCCCCGAGGCGCCACCGCCGAACGCCGCGTCATAATCGAACTTCAGCGTGATCTTGCCCGGCTGCACGGTCTTGCCGAAATCGATCTGGGCAAGGCCATAGGGGCTCTTCTGAGTGAAGGTGAACGGCACTTCCCGGCCGCCGACCAGCGCCACCGCCTTGGTGACGTTCAGGTTGCGCCCGTGCATCCAGACTGTCTGCGCTGCCTTATTCAGCTTCACATCGATCTCGGTATGGCCGCTGAAGCGCGGCTTTTCCGGAATGATGGTGAGGTCGAGCCGATAGGCGAGGGGCGTTACCGTGTCCGGCAGCTTGCCGGTAGGCTGGGCGTCCTGGGCATAGGCGATGGCGGGAAGCGTGAGAGCGAAAGCAAAGGCAAGCGCGCGCATGGAGTATCCTTGTGGTCTGGCGATGGCCTAGGCCTGCGGCCGAAGCAGCGCAATCGGCGTGTTAGGTAGTTTCGGCTACTGTATGTTTCCGTAATGTGTCAGTGTGCGAAACAGGGATATTGTCCCTTCAGATCTTCGGATCTCCGGGCGGCGTTGGATCCCTCTTTCCGCCGTCCGGTCTTATCCTTCTCAGGCCACCCATTGCGGTGGCCATTTTTTTATCCGCTCGTTCCCGAGAAGATCGCCATTGCGCCTTGGTATGGGGTAGCTATGGTAGCGCTATCATAATAATGGGCTAGGGAGAGGGATATGGGGCTGATCGCGCGCCTTGCGGCGCTGGTCCTGTTGCTGGGCGCCGCGGCACCGCCGGGCGAGCGCTGGGTAACGGCATGGGCGACGTCCCAGATGATCCCGGGCAACAATGCACTCCCTGCCGAGGATCTGAAGGACGCGACGCTTCGCCAGATCGTCCGCGTCCAGATTGCCGGACAGAAGCTCCGCGTCCGCCTGACCAATGCCTATGGCACCCAGCCGCTGCGGATCGGTGCGGCCACGATAGCGCGGAGCGCTGACCTCGCCTCGGCGCGGATCGACGCCGCCAGCCTGGCCTCGCTTACCTTTGGCGGGGCGAAGAGTGTCACCATCCCCGCGGGGGCGGACTATTGGTCCGATCCCTTCGACTTGCCTGTGAAGGCTGGGGCGGATCTTGCGATCACGCTCTATCTACCTGAGGCGCCGATGCAGCAGACAGGGCATCCTGGCGCGCGCGCGACGAGCTATTATCTGCACGGCGATCATAGCCGTGACGCCGATCTGGCGGACGCGAAGAAGGTCGATCGCTGGTTCCAGATCGGCGCGATCGAGGTGGCTTCGCCCAAGGCGTCGGCGGTGGTGATCCTCGGCGACTCGATTACCGACGGGTACGGCGTACCGACCAACAGCAACGCCCGCTGGACCGACGCGCTGCAGCTCCGCCTGCGCGCCAACCCGGCGCTGGCGGACATGGCGGTGCTCAATGCCGGGATCGGCGGCAACCGGCTGCTCAATGACGGGCTCGGCCCCAATGCGATGGCGCGGTTCGATCGGGAGGTGCTCAGCTATCCGGGCGTCACCCATCTCGTGATCTTCGAGGGCGTCAACGATCTCGGCACGCTGACCCGCGATGCTCCGGCGGCGCCCGAGGCGCATGCCGCGCTGGTCGAGGGGATGATCGGCGCCTATCGCCAGATGGTCGCGCGGGCCCGTGCGCACGGGATCAAGGTGATCGGAGCGACGATCACGCCCTATGGCGGTTCGGGCTATTATCGCCCCGATGCCCAGAACGAGGCCGATCGTGCCGCGGTCAATGCCTGGATCCGTACCCCCGGCAACTTCGACGGGGTGATCGATTTCGACGCGGCGATGCGCGACCCTGCTGCACCGACGAAGCTCCTCAAGGCCTATGACAATGATGGGCTCCACCCTTCCGTCGCCGGATACCAGGCGATGGCGGATGCGGTGCCCCTGTCACTGCTGTCGGCCAAGGTGACCGACAAGGGGAGGGTGCCTGCCGCGCCTTCCACCCCGGCGCCGATGATCGCCTTCACCTTCGACGACCTCACCGCGCATGCGCCGCTGCCCCAGGAATATACCCGCGTCGGCATTGCCGAGCAGATCATCGCTGCGCTCAAGGCCGGTGGGGCGCCGGCCATCGGGTTCCTCAACGGCATCCAGCTCACCAACGAGCCCGCCTCCGCGCCGGTGCTCGACAAGTGGCGGGCTGCCGGGCTGGCGCTGGGGAACCATGGCTGGAGCCATGCCAATCTGAACGACCTGACCGACCAGCAATTCCTCGCCGAGCTCGAGAAGAACGAGCCGATCCTGAAGGCCAGGGCCGGCACCAGCGACTGGCACTGGTTCCGCTATCCCTTCCTGTCCGAAGCCAGTGCCGATCCGGAACGCCGCGCCCGCATCCGCAAGCTGCTGGCCGGCAAGGGCTACAAGGTCGCCGCAGTGACCATGGATTTCTCGGACTGGGCCTATAACAACGCCTATCCCCGCTGCATCGCCAAGGGCGACAGCGACGCCATCCTCGCCATGGAGCATGCCTGGCTCGGCGCCGCATCGGTCCAGGCCGATCGCTCGCGCGAGCTGGCCCGGAAGCTGTATGGCCGCGACGTGCCCTATGTGCTGCTGATGCACCTGGGTGCGTTCGATGCGCACATGATGCCCAGGCTGATCGCCCTGTACCGCGAGAAGGGCTATCGCTTCGTGTCGATCGAGGAAGCCCAGCGCGATCCCTATTATGCCGCGGACATGAACCCGGCACTGCCGCCGCAACCCCAGAATTTTGAGCAGGTCGCGACAGGCAAGGGATTCGAACTGCCCAAGGCGCCGCAACTGCTTCCGCTCGATACGATGTGCAAATAGCGCTCAGAACAGCTCCCCCTGCGGACCGCTCGGCGGCCTGAACAGGTCGGTCCGCAGCCGCAGCACCTGCTGGTCGAGCCCGTAGCGCCTCGCCGCCATCCGGAACCGCGTGCGCAGCAGCTCGGCCCAGGGGCCGTGGCCGCGGAAGCGGGTGTGGAAATTGGGGTCGTTGTCCTTGCCGCCGCGGATCGACTGGATCGTCGCCATCACCTTGCCCGCACGATCGGGGAAATGCGCATCAAGCCAGGCGCGGAACAGCGGCGAGACTTCGTGCGGCAGCCGCACCGGCAGGAAGAAGGCCGTCCGCGCCCCCGCCGCCGCCGCCCGCTCCAGGATATGCTCGAGCTCGTGGTCGGTGACATGCGGGATCACCGGCGACAGCGAGACGAACACCGGCACCCCGGCATCGGCGAGCTGGCGCACCGCCTGCAGGCGCTTCTCCGGATGCGGCGCGCGCGGCTCGACGGTCATCGCGATCCTGGGATCGAGCGAGGTGACCGAGACCATCACCGCCGCCAGCCCCTTCGCCGCCATCGGCGCCAGGATGTCGAGGTCGCGCGTCACCCGGTTGGACTTGGTGGTGATCGTCAGCGGATGGTCATGCTCGGCCAGCACCTCGATGCAGCCGCGCGTGATCCGCCACTCCGCCTCGATCGGCTGATAGGGATCGGTGTTGGTCCCGAAGGCGATCGGCCGGCAGACATAGCCGCGCTTGCCGAGCTCGGCGCGCAGCAGCGCGGGCGCATCGGGCTTGGCGAACAGCCGGCTCTCGAAATCCAGCCCCGGCGACAGGTCGAGATAGGCGTGGGTCGGCCGGGCGAAGCAATAGATGCAGCCATGCTCGCAGCCGCGATAGGGGTTGATCGAGCGATCGAAGGAAATGTCGGGCGACTGGTTGCGGGTGATGATCGTCCGCGCCCGCTCGACCGTTACCGTGGTGCGCAGCGGGGGCGGGGCGTCGTCCAGATCCGCGCGCGCGTCGAGCCAGTCCCCGTCCGCCTCGCGCCCGGGGAGGTTGAAGCGGCTGCTCGCCTCGTTGAGGGTGGCGCCGCGCACCGGCCGACTCTTTGCCATTGACAGAAGTTAGGCGCGGCATCAGAACATAGCAAGAACATTGGAGGATTTCATGGCACGGATCAGCTATCTCGAACTGCCCGCGAAGGACGTCGCCGGCACCCGCGATTTCTACGCCAAGGCGTTCGACTGGCAGTTCACCGACTTCGGCCCGGACTATGCCGCGACCACCACCGGCGACACCGACCTGGGCATCAACGGCAGCACCGACCATGTGATCGAGCAGCTGCTGCCGATCATCGAGGTGCAGGACCTGGAGGCCGCGCTCGAGGCGGTGACGGCGGCGGGCGGCGAGATCGTCGTGCCGATCTTCAGCTTCCCCGGCGGCCGCCGCTTCCACTTCCGCGATCCCGCAGGGAACGGGCTGGGCGTGTTCGTGAACGAGCCGGACGCGGAATGATTGCCGAACGCCTGCGCCGTGTTAGGGTAGCTCGATAAAGTCAGGGCGAAGCTACCCATTTCTTCGCGAGCGCAGGGGGGATTGTATGCGTGGGATGTTGATCGCGGCCGCACTGGCGGCCGGCCTGTGGGCGGCGCCGGCGATGGCGCAGAAGGGCGATCCGGACCGGCTGGTCGACATCTCGCGGCCCGAGGAAGTGGCCAAGCTGCTCCAGAGCGAAGGCTACAAGGCCGAGTTGAAGACGCATGCCGACAGCGGCGACCCCTTCATCCAGAGCGCCGCCAACGGCTCGTCCTTCACGATCGAGTTCTACGATTGCAAATCGGCCAAGGGCTGCACTTCGATGCAGTTCTTCTCCTGGTACAAGAAGAAGCCCTGGTACTCGGTCGAGATGGCCAATCGCTGGAACGCCAAGAAGCGCTTCCTGCGCATCGTGATCGACAAGGACGGCGACCTCTCGACCTGGATGGACGTCACCAGCATCGGCAAGACGACCTACGCCAATTTCGCCGATGTGATCGACTGGTGGTCGTCGATGACCGGGGATTTGTTCACCTTCATGGACGACGAGGAAGGGGCGTTCGCGCAGAAGAAGTGAAGGACTGCCTGCGCGTGACGACGCGCGGCGGTCCTGCCGCGGGCATGCTGTCAGCGAGTGCGCGGCGGCGGGCCTGGACCGGAACGATCGGAATGGGAGCAGCGAGGGGGGATCGATGCGCAATTTGATGATCGCGGCGGCGGTGCTGGCCGGTGGCTGGACGATGCCGGTCGCGGCGCAGACGGCAGGCCAGCCCCCTTGCGCCAAGGACCTGGTCTGCGCCAACGCGCCACAGACCGTGCTCGCGGCGATGGAGAGGGCGGGTTTCAAGCCCAAGATGTCCGCCGACAGGGACGGCGATCCGATGATCGAGGGTCAGGGCGTCTTTCGCTTCAACGTCTTCTTCTATGGCTGCGACAAGCAGCACGTGAATTGCGATTCGCTGCGCTTCGAGGCGCTGTTCGCGAAGGCGCCGGAGAACACGCCGGCCTTTGCCAACAAGTGGAATGCCGGCAAGCGCTTCCTCCAGGCGTCGGTCCATGCCGATGGCCAACTGGGCTTCGCCTATGACGTGGCAATGGTCGGCGGGCTCAACCAGCGCAATTTCAGCGATGTCCTGGCGTGGTGGACGAACCAGCTGGAGGAAGTGAGGGACTTCTTCAAGGCGGAGCTGAATCCGCCGGCGGCGCCCAAGAAATAGAGCTGCGCGAAATTCTCCGGCGCGGCCTTCCTGCTCGCGTCGCTTGCACGGAGGGGTTGGGGAAGGATCAGTCCTGGTTTCCCGTTCCCCGGCGAAGGCCGGGGCCCAGTTGCAACGAAGTTCGAGAGGCTCCTGCGCCATCGATAGTGCGCCGAGACTGGGCCCCGGCCTTCGCCGGGGAACTGCGGGGATGCGCTGATTCCATCGTCATCCCCGGGCGGGGCTCGGGCTGACCTTTCCGGTGGCTGTGCGGCTGATTTCCATGCGAGTCCCGAACTACCCTGGATCCTCGCCTGCGGGGGGATGAGGGGAGCGGGGCGAGGGGCGAAGTGGCGGGTGACGCGAGCGGCTTGCATTGCGGTTCCCCGGCGAAAGCCGGGGCCCAGGGCCACAAGCGAGACAGCAGAGAAACCCTGGGGCCCCGGCTTTCGCCGGGGAAGCGGGAGGGTATTCGCCGGAGGTTCGCCGGGAGGACGTGGCGGTGGTCCGATGCCCATTCCTGTCATGCTGAACTTGTTTCAGGGTCCAATTTTCCTCCAGCGATATCGCCTGGGGCACCTTGGACCCTGAAACAAGTTCAGGGTGACGACGGGGGTGGGTGGGGGGAGGACTCTCCCCTCAGCGCTCCTCCAGCCGAGGCAGCAGCTCGACGAAGTTGCAGGGCTTGTGGCGGATGTCGAGCTGGGTGGCGAGGATGCCGTCCCAGGCGTCGGTTACCGCGCCGGTCGAGCCGGGCAGGGCGAAGATATAGGTGCCGCGGGCGACGCCGGCGGTGGCGCGGGACTGGATCGTCGAGGTGCCGATCGACTGGTAGCTGAGCCAGCGGAACAGCTCGCCGAAGCCCGGAATCTCCTTTTCCTGGACGCGGGCCACCGCCTCGGGCGTGACGTCGCGGCCGGTGACGCCGGTGCCGCCGGTGGTGAGGATCACTTCGACCTGGGGATCGTCGATCCAGCCGGTGAGCCGGGCGGCGATACGGTCGGCATCGTCGGTGATGATCTCGCGGGCGGCCAGGATGTGGCCGGCGGCGGAGAGGCGCTCGACCAGGCGGTCGCCCGAGCGGTCGTCGGCCAGGGTCCGCGTGTCGGAAACCGTGAGCACCGCGATCCGCACCGGGCGGAAGGCGATCGCGTTATCGATTGGCATTGCCGTCCTGGTGGAAGGCGAGCTTGCGCGCGCTGAGCTTCACCGCCGCGGGACCCTGCATGCCGGGGAATTTCGGCCACATGCCCTGGGCCAGCGCCTCGCGGCTGCTCGACTTGCGGCCCTCCTGGTTCTCGTACATCCAGTAGTTGCGGAGCACGACCATCACATAGCCGCGCGTCTCCCAATAGGGGATGCTCTCGATATAGAGCAGCGGATCGCCGCCGTCCTTGATCAGCGCGTTCCAGTTGGCGACCGGGGTGGGGCCGGCATTGTAGGACGCGATCACCTTGGGCAGCAGGCCGCCGGTGAAGGGCTGGTCGCGCAGCTGCTCGAGATAGGACTGGCCGATCTCCATGTTGACCGACGGCTTGGTCAGGTCGCTGGCGGCATAGTTGACGCCGTGGCGGCGGCCGATGTCGATCGCGGCGCCCGTCTTCACCTGCATCAGGCCCATCGCGCCGGCGGCGCTGCGGATCTCCGAGTTGAAGCGCGATTCCTGGAGCGTGTGGGCGAAGACCAAAGCCTTGTCGACGCGCCAGCCGCCGGCCGGGGTCCAGTTCGGCGCCGGATAGCGGGCGGCGGTAAGCGGCTGGGTGCCCTGGGGGCAGTTATGGGTGAGCCAGAGCTGGGTGCTCGGCAGGCTCAGCCGGCCGGCGAGGCGGGTGAGCGCGACATGCTCGGACGGCGAGCCGATCTTGGCCTGGTAGCGCAGCACCTCGTCGGCCAGGCCGTCCTCGTCGATCTCGACCAGGGCGGCGGCGACGCGGACGTTCGGGCGGCGCTCCAGCGCGCGCCAGTCCTCGGCGACGAACTTCTCGGCCTTGGCGGGTCTATCCTCGATGCCGAGCGCCGACTTGGCGAGCAGGCCGTAGAAAGTCTCGCCATATTGGGTGGCGGCGCGCAGCTTGACCTCGACCTTGTCGGGATGGCCGCACGCCATCTCGGCGCGCGAGCCCCAATAGAGGCCGGCGGAGCGCAGCTCGGTATCGGCGGCGCGGGTGGCGACGCGCTCGAAGGCGGCGGTGGCGCCGGCGCAATCCTGCTCGCGCCAGGCGGCGAGGCCGGCGACCCAGTCGGCCTGCGGGGCCCAGTCGCCCGCGCCGTCCTGCGCCTTGGCGGCGACGCGGCGGGCATTGTTGTCGTCGCCCGCGACATAATAGATCCAGGCGACCTTCTGCTGCCACTCGGTCCGGGCCTCGGGCGTGAGATCGGCTTCGAAGCGGCTGACCACGCCTTCGGCCTCAAGGCCCTGGTCGGCCTTCACATAGGGCTGGATGGCGAGCGCGATCTCGGTGGCGGCGGTGTCGCTCTTGATCGAGCGGGCGCGCTGGCGGACGGGGGCGCCGTCATACCAGACGAGGCGGGCGGCGGCGGGAATGGCGGGGGTGGAGAGCGCGCCGCGGGTCTTCGCCATGCGGCTGAGCTGGTCGGCCTGGGGCAGTTCGGGCGCGTCGCTGATCAGCTGGAGCAGCGGGGCGAGCTCGACCTTGGGCGAGTTCTTGGCGGTGTAGAGCTCGGCGCGGGCGATCGCGTGGAGCGGGCCCGGCTTCATCGAATCGAGCTGGATCTGCGCGTCCTGCCAGCGCTGGGCGCGGATCGCGGCGAACACCTTGCGGTATCCATCCTTCTGGTCGCTGTCGAGCTGCGAGGGGATGCCGTCGCCTTCGCGCAGGGCAGGCGCGCCGGCGCCGTCCTCGGCGGGCGTGGAACTGGAGGTGGTGCTGCCGGCCGGGAGATCGGCGGGGTTCGCAGTGTCGCCGCCCGAAACATCGGCGGGGCTTGCAGTGTCGCCGCCCGAAACATCGGCGGCGTGGGCTAGCGCCGGCGACGCGAGCAGCGCGGCGGCAAGCAGGATACGCATGGTCACAGGCTCCCCCGGGTCAACAGCAACAAATGCTTCCAGGCTTCGCTTTTGGCGGCCGGTCGATCCAGCAGGAAGCGTGGATGCAGGCTCGCAACAGCCTGTGTATGTCCGCCAAAATGGTTAACATCCACTAAACCATTTGCCGGTGGGCCGTCATTCGTCTCGGCTACCGCACGGCTCGCCGTTTGACCCAGAATCAAGAGCTTAGCGGGCTGCAGCAGCTTCAAATGGTGGCGGGTGATCTCGATCAGCCGCGCCTCCTGGTCGGGCGGGATGCGGCCGGCCAGCGGGCGGGCGACGGCGAGCGAGACGAAATAGACCGAATCGCGCGCGACTCCGGCGGCGGTGAGCATGCGCGAGAACAGCTTTCCGGCCGGGCTGTCGCCCAGAAGCGCGCCCTGGTCGTCGCTTTCCGGCATGTCGGTGAGCACGACGAGCGGGGCGTTGACGGGGCCTGCGGGCGCGATTTTCGGGGTGAGCCAGCCGGCCTCGGGCACCGTCTCGCCGGTGCGCCAGGCGGTGAAGGCGGCAAGCGTATCGGGCAGGACCTCTGGCTGGGGCGACGTTACGGCAGCCTGCGCCGCCTGCACGGGCGCGGGCCGCGCGAGCCAGTCACGAGCCTCGTCCTCCTGAAGGGTTTCGACGCCCGCATCGCGCCACCATTCGAGTGCGCTCGCGAGGGTACGCCCCCAATCTGCTGTGTATTCGCCTCCCACCGCTCCTAAGAGTCACGGCTTGACGGGCGGGTCAATCTGCCTTCATCGACCAAGGGACAGGACGTTGCCAGCTTGCGACGAGACAGGCGTGCGGCGTGTGCCAGACCAAGATTAGAAGGATGCGATGATGAGCGAACGGGAGTCGATGCCCTATGACGTCGTGATCGTCGGGGCGGGCCCTGCGGGCCTTTCTGCGGCGATCCGGCTGAAGCAGCTGGCCACGGAAGCGGGCAGCGAGCTTTCGGTGTGCATCCTGGAGAAGGGCTCCGAAGTGGGCGCCCATATCCTCTCGGGCGCGGTGATCGATCCCAAGGCGCTCGACGAGCTGCTGCCGAGCTGGCGCGAGGATGGCTGCCCGCTGGCCAGCACGCCGGTGACCGAGAACCACCACTGGGTGCTGAGCGAGAAGGGCAAGTCGGGCTATCCCGAGTTCATCACCCCGCCGTTCCTGCACAACAAGGGCACCTATACCGGCTCTCTCGGCAATCTGTGCCGCTGGCTGGCGGGCAAGGCCGAGGAGCTGGGTGTCGAGATCTTCCCGGGCTTCGCGGCGGCGGAGATCCTCTACCACGACAATGGCTCGGTTAAGGGCGTCGCCACCGGCGACATGGGCGTGGCGCGCGACGGCGAGCACAAGGGCGACTATCAGCCCGGGCTCGAGCTGCATGCCAAGTACACCTTCTTCGCAGAGGGCTGCCGCGGGCACCTTACCAAGCAGCTGATCCGCAATTTCGAGCTCGACAAGGACAGCCAGCCGCAGATCTACGGCATCGGCATCAAGGAGCTGTGGGATATCGATCCGGCCAATCATGTGCCGGGGCGGGTGATCCACACCCAGGGCTGGCCGCTGACCGACGGCGCCAACGGCGGCGGCTTCCTCTATCACCAGGCCGACGGGCAGGTGGCGCTCGGCTTCGTCACCTGGCTCAACTACAAGAACCCCTATCTCTCGCCCTTCCAGGAGATGCAGCGCTGGAAGACCCACCCGGAGATCGCGGCGATCCTCAAGGGGGGCAAGCGCGTCTCCTATGGTGCCCGCGCGATCTCGGACGGCGGGTTGCAGGCGGTGCCCAAGCTGGTCGCGCCGGGCGCGGCGCTGATCGGCGACGCGGCGGGCTTCCTCAACGTGCCGCGGATCAAGGGCACCCACACTTCGATGAAGAGCGGCATGATGGCGGCCGAGGCGGCGTTCGCCGCGGTCGGTGCCGGCCGCGAGGCGGACGAGTTGGCGGCGTACCCCGAGGCGTACGAGAAGAGCTGGGTCTACAAGGAGCTGCGCGGCGTCCGCAACGTCGCGCCCTTGGTCAAGAAGTTCGGCGACACCTGGGGCACGATGCTCGCCGGTGTGGCGATGTGGAGCGAGCTGCTCGGCATCCGCTGGCCGTTCACGATGAAGCACAAGCCCGATAACGAGGGCATGTGGCACGCTTCGGTGGCGCCCAAGATCGACTATCCCAAGCCCGACGGCGTGCTGACCTTCGACCGGCTCTCCTCGGTGTTCCTGTCGAACACCAATCACGAGGAGGACCAGCCGGTCCATCTTACGCTGAAAGACCCGGAAATTCCGATCGGCTACAATCTTCCGGTGTACGCCGAGCCTGCCCAGCGCTACTGTCCGGCGGGTGTCTATGAAGTTGTCGGCGAAGGCGACGATCTGCGCTTCCAGATCAACGCGCAGAATTGCGTCCACTGCAAGACGTGCGACATCAAGGATCCTACCCAGAACATCAACTGGGTGGTGCCCGAAGGTGGCGGCGGACCCAATTACCCGAACATGTAGTTTTGCGCTCGCGCTGCTGCTGGCCCTGCCGGCGGCGGCGCAGCAGCAGGCGGTGCCGGAGATCGACCTGCGTGACTATGCCCGCGCCCGCGCCGCCGATGCGGCGGGGGAGCCGGTGCTGGCCGCACCCGGCTATGCCCGGGCGCTGTCGGCAGTCCCCGACGACAAGGTGCTGGCGATGCGCGCCTATCGCCAGGGGCTGGCGGCCGGGGACTATGCCCTTGCCAACCGCGCCGCCGCCGCGCTGGTAAGCGCCAAGGCAGCGCCCCCCGATACCGATATCCTCGCCTTCGCCACGGCGTTGCACGGCCGCGACCGGCTGGGCGCGGAGAAGGCGCTGGAGCGGATGTCGAAGGCGCAGCTCGATTTCCTGGTGCCGGTGCTCGCGGCATGGCTGGCGATCGACCGGGGCGAGGACCCGCTGCCGCTGCTCGACACCGCGCGCGGCAATCCGCTGGCGGCCCGCTTCACCAATCGCCACCGCGCGCTGCTGCTGATCGCCACCGGCAAGCCCGACCAGGGCCTGTTCGCGCTTGCCGCGGCGCGAGGCACCGAAGATGCCCCAGATGTCCGGATCGATGCCGGGATCGCGCTGCTCCGAACCGGCCGCAAGCGCGAGGCCGACCGCGTGTTCGGCGACTTTGCCGGCGCCACCAAGGCGTGGCGCAAGCGCGAGGCCAAGGCCGGCAAGCCCGATGCCGCGTTCGGCGCCGCCCATGCCTTTCTGAACCTTGCCGGCGATCTGGGCGGCGAGGAGATGGCGCCGCTGTCGATCCTGCTCACCCGCGCCGCGCTGCTGCTCGATCCGCAGGAAGAGCGGGCCCGGCTGCTGCTTGCCGAGGCCCTGTCGAAGAGCGGGGCGACCGACCTGGCGCTGCAGACGCTTGCCGGCATCCGCGCCGACGGTCCTTTCGCCCGGGGTGCCGCGGCGGGCCGGATCTCGGCGCTGAGCCGGGCCGACCGCCTGCCCGAGGCGCTGGCCGAGGCCAAGGCGCTGGCGGCGGCGGGCAATGCCAGTGCCCAGGAGATCACCGTCTATGGCGAGCTGCTGTTCAAGGCGGAGCGCTATGGCGATGCCGCCGAGGCCTTTGGCCGCGCGCTGGGCAAGTCCGACGGCGATGGCGGCTGGGAACTCAATTACCTGCACGGCGCCGCGCTGGACCGGGCCGGTAAATGGGACGCGGCATTGCCCGCGCTCCAGCGCGCGGTGCAGCTTGCCCCCGACGAGCCCGAGGCATTGACCTGGCTCGGCAATGCCCAGGCCGAGCGCGGCGTGGACCTGCCCGGCGCACAGGCGCTGCTCGAGCGCGCCCGCAAGCTCAAGCCCGAAGATCCCGAAGTCATCGATTCGCTCGGCCGCGCCTATTATGCCGATGGCGACCTGCAAAAGGCGCTGCCGCTGCTGGAAAAGGCGGTGCAGCTCGACCCCGGCGGGACCAGGCCCAACGAGCATCTGGGCGACCTTTACTGGAAGCTCGGCCGCCGGATGGAAGCGCGCTATGCGTGGCGGGCTGCGGAAGTCGCCGCCGAGGCCGAGGACGCCGAGCGGATCAAGGGCAAGCTGGCGAACGGGCTGAACTGATGGTCACCGAAATCGCCAAGGCCAAGCTCAACCTGGCGCTGCACGTCCGCGCGCGGCGCCCCGATGGCTATCACGAGCTGGAGACGTTGTTCGCGTTCGTCGCGGACGGGGACGTGGTGCAGGTCGAGCCCGCCGAGAGCGACCGCTTCACGATCACCGGGCCGTTCGGCGCGCTGCTGAGCGGGGAGGGCGACAACCTCGTCACCCGGGCGGCTTCGGCATTCCGGGAGCGCTTCGGCGGCGGCGCGCATGCGATCGCGCTCGACAAGCGGCTTCCGGTCGCCTCGGGGATCGGCGGCGGTTCGGCCGATGCGGCGGCGACCCTGCGGGCGCTGGGCGTGCTGCACGGGGTCGCGGTGGACGAGATGTTCGACATTGCCGACCGGCTCGGCTCGGACGTGCCTGCCTGCCTGTTCGGTCGCAGCGCGATCGGGCGGGGCAGGGGCGAGCAGCTCGAGCCGGTCGCCGGATTGCCGGGGATGCCGGTGCTGCTGGTCAATCCGGGGGTGGGGGTGTCCACTGCCGAGGTGTTCCGGCGCTGGGACGGCGTCGACCGCGGGCCGTTACCGGTTGATCCGCGCGAGGGGCGCAATGACCTGGAGCCGCCGGCGCGCGCAATCGCGCCGATGATCGATGAAGTGCTGGAGGCGCTGGCAGCATCGCCGGGGGCGGGGCTGGTGCGGATGTCGGGGTCGGGGGCGACGTGCTTCGCGCTGTTCGACAGCGATGGCAGCCGGGATGCTGCCTGCGCGGCGTTGGCAGGTCGCGGCTGGTGGATGCTGGCTTCCAGCCTCACCTGATTACCCAAAGCGGGTCCCTAGAGCCGTTCCCCGGCGAAGGCCGGGGCCCAGTTGCCACGAACTTCGTAAGGCTCCCGCGCCATCGATAATCCGCCGAGACTGGGCCCCGGCCTTCGCCGGGGATCAGTTCTGGTTCTGGGCGGAGTTGGTGGAAACAGATTAACCACCCTCGCGAACCGGTCCTTCGCAGTTTGGGCGGTAGATAGTCCCCAGCGGATCGACTGCCGGGAGCAGAACGTCTGTCGGTGGCGCGGGCGCAAGCCCGCCCCATCCCTCCCAACTCCCGCCCCCTTAACAGCGCCGCTTCAATCGGGCACAGCCGGGCCATGATCCAGCTCACCCGCAACGGCCCCGTCGCCACGATCGCGCTCAATCGTCCCGAGGCCAGGAACGCGCTGCCCACCGCCGCCTGGCAGGCGCTGGCCGCCGCCGCGCGCGACGTGGGCGATGCGCGGGCGGTGATCCTCAAGTCCGATGTCGCGGGCATCTTCTCCGCCGGCGCCGATGTCCGCGAGTTCGAGCAGCTCCAGGGCGATCCGGCGCTGCGCACCAGGTTCCGTGAAGCGATGCGCGAGGGGATCGAGGCGATCGCCGCGCTGCCGATGCCGGTGATCGCCGCGATCGATGGCGGCTGCTTCGGCGCGGCGGTGGCACTGATCCTCGCCGCCGATATCCGGATCGCCGGCAAGCTCTCCGAATTCGCGATCACCCCGGCGCGGCTGGGCCTTGGCTATCCGCGCGCGGATGTCGCGCGGCTGGAGGCGCAGGTGGGCAAGGGCATGGCGTCGCTGCTGCTGTTCACCGGCGACAAGCTGCGCCCGGACGAAGTGCACAAGATCGGGCTGGTCGAGCTGAAGACTGGCAAGGCGATCGAGACCGCCACGGCGATGGCGGGCGCGATCGCCGGCAATGCTCCCGAGGCGATCCGGCTGCTCAAGCGGACGCTGCGCGGGGAGCAGACCGACCAGGGCTTCGAGGACGCGTTCGGCGGGGCCGAATTCGCCGAGGGGCTGGCCTCGTTCCGCGAGCGGCGGAATCCGGTCTGGTGAGCGTGGCCGAGATCATCCCGGGCAGCGGCCCGGTGCTGCTGCTCGGCGATCATGCCTCCAATGCCGTGCCGGCGGATATCGACCTCGGCGTGGATCCCGCGCTGATGGACAAGCATATCGCGGTGGACATCGGCAGCGCCGCGGTGGCCCGGAGCCTTGCCGCGAGGCTGGGCGCGCCGGCGATCCTGGCCAATGTCTCGCGGCTGGTGATCGACCTCAACCGCGAGCCCGATCATGTCGGCCTGATCCCGCACCGGAGCGACGGGCACCTGATCCCCGGCAACGACACCGTCGATCGCTTCGAGCGCATCGCGCGTTTCCATGCGCCCTATCACCGGCTGATCCGCGACCGGATCCGGGCGCAGCGGCCCCGGCTGATCCTGTCGGTGCACAGCTTCACCCCCTGCCTGGAGCACGGCGGCACCGATCGGCCGTGGCAGGTGGGGGTGCTCTACAATCGCGATACCCGTGCCGCGCTGCCGGCGGTGGAGTTCTTTCGGGCGCGCGGCTTCGTCACCGGCGACAACGAGCCCTATTCGGGCCGGCTGCTCAACGCGACGCTCAACCGGCATGGCGAGGGGCAGGGCATTCCCTCGCTCGCGATCGAGATCCGCAACGACCTGATCCGGGAGGATGCGGGGGCGGAAGCGTGGGCAGGGGTGCTGGCGGAGCTGGTGGGGGAGTTGCGGGCGGCGCTCGCCTGATCTCCACTCCGTCACCCGGCTCAAGGCCGGGGTGACGTAAAGGTAGTGAGGTTCCGCTTTCCGACCCGCCACAAAAAGTTTGCGCAATAGTCTTGCGTAAAAGTGCCTTCTGGCGACATAGGCTTGCGCATCATGACCAAGCGATTCGACAAGTCCAAGCTCCCCAGCCGCTACGTTTCCGTCGGCGTCGAGAGCGCCCCGCACCGCAGCTATTACTACGCCATGGGCCTCACCGAGGAGGAGATCGCCCGGCCGTTCGTCGGCATCGCCTCGGCGGGCAATGACAGCGCGCCGTGCAACACCACGCTCGACCAGCAGGCCGATTGGTGCCGCATCGGCGTGAACGAGGCGGGCGGCATGCCGCGGCGCTTCAACACGATCACCGTGACCGACGGCATCGCGATGGGGCACCAGGGGATGAAGTCCTCGCTGGTCAGCCGCGAGGTCATCGCCGATTCGGTCGAGCTTTCGGTGCGCGGACATTGCTATGACGCGCTCGTCACCTTCGCGGGCTGCGACAAGTCGCTGCCGGGCATGATGATGGCGATGCTGCGCCTCAACGTGCCGTCGATCTTCGTCTATGGCGGCTCGATCCTGCCGGGCCGCTATCAGGAGCGCGACCTCACCGTCATCGACGTGTTCGAGGTGGTTGGCCGCTATGCCGCCGGCAAATGCCCGCTGTCCGAAGTCACCGCGATCGAGAAGGCGGCGTGCCCGGGGCATGGCGCCTGCGGTGGCCAGTACACGGCGAACACCATGGCCTGTGTGGCCGAGGCTATCGGTTTGTCGTTGCCGAACAGCAATATGGCACCTGCTCCTTACAAGTCGCGTGAAGAGATCGCGATTGCGGCGGGCCGTCAGGTGATGACGCTGATCGAGAAGCAGATCCGCCCGCGCGACATCTGCACCCGCGAGGCGTTCGAGAATGCCGCGCGCATCGTCGCGGCGACCGGCGGCTCGACCAACGGCGCGCTGCACCTGCCGGCGATGGCGAACGAGTGCGGCATCGATTTCGACCTGTTCGACGTCGCCGAGATCTTCAAGACCACGCCGTACATCGCCGATCTCAAGCCCGGCGGCCGTTATGTCGCGCGCGACATGCACGAGGCGGGCGGCATCTACATGCTGATGAAGACGCTGGCGGCGGAAGGCTTCCTCCACCTCGATTGCCTGACGGTGACCGGCAAGTCGCTGGGCGAGAATATCGAGGAAGTGACCTGGAACCCCGACCAGAAGGTCATCTATGACGCCAAGACGCCGATCACCCCGACGGGCGGCGTGGTCGGCCTGCGCGGCAGCCTCGCGCCCGAGGGGGCGATCGTGAAGGTGGCGGGCATGAAGCGTCTCCAGTTCACCGGCACCGCCAAGGTGTTCGAGCGGGAGGAGGATGCCTTCGCCGCGGTCGAGGCCAATGCGATCACCGAGGGGACGGTCGTCGTTATCCGCTATGAAGGGCCCAAGGGCGGCCCGGGCATGCGCGAGATGCTGTCGACCACCGCGGCGCTCTACGGCCAGGGGCTGGGCGAGAAGGTGGCGCTGATCACCGACGGCCGCTTCTCGGGTGGCACGCGCGGCTTCTGCATCGGCCATGTCGGCCCCGAGGCGGCCGAGGGCGGTCCTATCGCGCTGGTCGAGGACGGCGACGAGATCAGCATCGATGCCGAGGCCGGCACGGTTGATCTGAACGTCCCCGAGGACGTGCTGGCCGCGCGCCGGGCGAAGTGGCAGCCGCGGATGAACGACTATCAGGCGGGCGCGCTGTGGCGCTTCTCGCAAAATGTCGGCCCGGCCTATAAGGGGGCGGTCACGCATCCCGGAGCCAGCGCCGAAACCCATGTCTTTGCCGATATCTGATCAAGTTCGCCCTCTCGGTGGAGAGAGGGCTGGGGAGAGGGGAAGGGCACGACGGGCATCCATGCTCGCGGCCCTTCTTTCCCTGACTGCCTGCAATACCCAGGTCCGCGACAAGGCCGCCGAGGCCCGCAACGAGATCCATGCCGAGAAGATGGAAAGGGCCGAGGGCCGCGTGGAGTGCGCGCCGCCGGGGGCCGAGAGCTTCTCCTATGCCTGCACGATCGACCGCACCCAGTCGCAGGACGGGCTGTTCCTCACGCTGCGCCACCCGGACGGCGGGTTCCGGCGGCTGCTGGTCACCACCGACGGCCGCGGGGTGATCGCCGCCGACGGTGCCGAGAAGGCCGAGGTGACGATCCTCGCGCCCGACCAGATCGAAGTCGCGATCGGCGGTGCGCGCTACCGCTTGCCTGCGACGGTGCGCGGGGCCAAACCGGGCGAATGATCCCGCCCGGCGCACCGATCGTAACCGCCGCCCAGATGCGCGCCGCCGAGGAGGCGGTGTTCCGGCGCGAGCCCCAGGAAGACGTGATGGAGCGCGCGGGTGCCGCCGTTGCGCGCGAAGTCGCCCGCTTCGCCCAGGGCGCTCCGGTCCTGGTGCTGGCCGGACCGGGCAATAATGGCGGGGACGCCTATGTCGCCGCGCGCCTGTTGAAGGCAGCCGGCCATGACGTCGCCATTGCCGCCTCGGGCGAGCCGGGCACGGGCGCCGCGCGGGCGATGCATGGCCGCTGGGACGGGGAGGTGGGCTCGCTCTACCAGGCGCGACCACGGCCGGTGCTGGTCGATGGGCTGTTCGGCACCGGGCTCACCCGCCCGCTCGAACGCGGGATCGCGCCGGTGCTGGCCGAACTGGTTGCCGCCGCCCGGTTCAGCCTTGCGATCGACCTGCCCTCGGGCCTTGCTACCGATACCGGTGCCGATCTCGGCGTGCCGAGGGGGATCAGCGCGACGCTGGCGTTGGGCGCGCTCAAGCCGGCGCATCTGCTCGACAAGGGGCTGGAGCGCTGCGGGCATGTGCTGCTTGCCGATATCGGCATTCCGGTGGAGAGCCCGTGGCGCAGCGTATCGCGGCCGCAACTGGCGGCGCCGGGCGCGTGGGCGCACAAGTACAGCCGCGGGCTGGTCGTGGTGGTCGAGGGCGACATGCCCGGTGCCGCGCGGCTGGCTGCCCACGCCGCGATGGCAGGCGGGGCGGGCTATACCGTGCTGGCCAGCGCCGGCGAGACCAGCGGCGGACCGGACGCGCTCGTCCGCCAGCGCATCGCGAGCGGTGACGATCTCGCCGATTTCCTGACCGAGACCCGCATCGGCGCGGTGGTGGTCGGCCCGGGCCTTGGGCGCGACCGCCGGGCCGAGGGACTGCTCAAGGCAGCGCTGAACGCCAATCTCCCGCTGATCCTCGACGGCGACGCGCTTACCCTGCTCGGCAAGTCCGCCGCGGCCTGGCTCCAGCGCCGCACCGCTGCGACCTGGCTCACCCCGCATTCGGGCGAGTTCGACCGGATGTTCGAGGGAGGCGAGGGCGACAAGATTACCCGCACGCTGATGGCCGCTGCCGAAGCGCGCGTGACCGTGATCCACAAGGGCGCCGACACGGTGATCGCCACTCCGCGCGGCGAAGTGCGGGTGCTGTCGCGCGCTTCGTCCTGGCTCTCCACCGCCGGCACCGGCGACGTGCTCGCCGGCACGCTCGCGGCGCAGGTGGCGGGCGGCAACAAACAGGCCGCCGAAGCTGCCGTCTGGCTCCATGCGCGCGCGGCGGCACTTGCAGGACCGGCCTTCATCGCCGATGCGCTGCCGATGCATCTTCCCCAAGCGATCTCCGAATGTCTGTAAGCGAAGTCCTCCGCATCGCGGGGCGCGGCGAGGGCGTTACCGCCGATGGCCGCTTCGTGCCTTTCACCGCCCCAGGCGACATGGTCGACGCGCACGGCGCGATCACCCGCGGGCCGCACCACCAGGAGCCGCCCTGCCGGCACTTCCCGGAATGCGGCGGCTGCCAGCTCCAGCATCTCGACGACATCGCCTGGAGCGGGTTCATCGTCGATCGAATCGCCGGTGCGCTCGCGCAGCACAAGCTGGTGACCGAGATCCGCCCGCCCGCGCTCTCGCCGCCCCGGACCCGCCGCCGCGCCACGCTCCATGCCGAGCGTCGCGGTCGCCAGGTGCTGCTCGGCTTCACCGGGCAGGGCAGCCATACCCTGATCGACCTGGCGGAGTGCCATGTCCTCGATTCCGAGCTGTTCGCGCTGCTCGCGCCGCTGCGGGGGCTGCTCGCCGCGCTGCTGCCGACCTCGCGGCGGATCAACGTCCATCTCGCCAAGGCCGACCAAGGCGTGGACGTGCTGCTCGATGGCCTCGAGGCCGAGGGCCTTGCCGCGGCCGAGGCGATCACGGCCTTCGCCCATCGCCACCAGCTCGCGCGCTTCTCGATGGACGAGGGGCTGGGGCCGACGGCGCGCTGGGAGCCCGATCCCGTCACCATCACGCTGGGCGGGGTGCCGGTGCCGTTCCCCCAGGGCAATTTCCTCCAGGCGACGCCCGAGGGCGAAGCGGCGTTGGTCGCCGCGGTGCGCGAAATCGCCGGGGATGCCGCCACGGTCGCCGATCTGTTCGCAGGGCTTGGCACCTTCACCTTCGCCTTCCCCAAGGCGAAAGTCTATGCGGCCGAGGCGGCGCGAGACTCGATCCTGTCGCTCAAGGCCGCGGCCGGCAGCGCGCGCCGCATGGTCTTCGCCGACCACCGCGACCTGTTCCGCCGCCCGGTGACCGCTGCCGATCTGGACAAGTTCGAGGCGCTGGTGATCGATCCGCCGCGCGCCGGCGCGCGCGAGCAGGCGGGCGAGATGGCGAAGGCCAGGGCGCCGGTGATCGCCTATGTTTCCTGTAATCCCAATACGTTCGCACGGGATGCGGAAATGTTGTGCGAAGGCGGCTATCGGCTCGACTGGATCCAGCCGGTCGGCCAGTTCCGCTGGTCGACGCATGTCGAGCTGGCGGCGAAGTTCAGCCGCTAGGGATAATCCGCCCGCAGGAAGAACAGCCCGTCCGACGGTGCGTTGAGCCCCAGCGCGGCGCGGTCGCGCGCTTCGAGCGCCGTGGTCATGTCGTCGGGCGTCCAGCGGCCCTGGCCGACCAGCACGATGCAGCCGACCATCGAGCGGACCTGGTGATGCAGGAACGAGCGCGCTGAGGCGAAGACGCTGATGCGCTCGCCGTCCGCCACCACCTCGAGCCGGTCGAGCGTACGCAGCGGGCTGTCGGCCTGGCAATGGGCGGAACGGAAGGTGGTGAAGTCGTGGCGGCCGATCAACCGCGCCGCGCCTTCGGCCATCAGCCCGGCATCGAGCGGCGGGATCACCCGCCAGGCGAGCCCCTTTTCCCAGGTGAGCGGCGCCCGTCTTGTTGAGATTCTGTATTCATAATGGCGTGCAACGCACGAGAAACGGGCGTGCCAATCGTCCGGCACCTCGACGCAATCGAGGATCGCCACCGGGTTGGGCCGCACCCGCGCATTGAGCGCTTCCATCAGCCGGAAGGCGGTGATCGGCTTCTCGATATCGATATGCGCGCGCATGCCCAGGCCGTGCACGCCGGCATCGGTGCGCCCGGCGGCGTGGACCGAGGCGCGCTCGCCAGTGACCGCGAAGGCGGCATCCTCGATCGCCTGCTGAACACTCGGGCCGTGGTCCTGCCGCTGCCAGCCCATGAAGGGCCGGCCGTCGAATTCCACGGTCAGCGAGAACCGCGTCAAAGCCGGGTGCCCTTGGGGATCTTCAGGCCATTGAGCAGCTCGCGTGACGTCATGACGCCACGTCCGGCCCGCTGGACGAGGGTGGGACGGATCGCGCCTTCGCCGCAGGCGATGGTGAGCGCTTCGTCAAGCAGCACGCCCGGTGCGCCCGCATCCTCGACGATCTCTGCCGCATGGACCCGGAAGCGCTCGTCGGCGAACTCGAAGAACGCCCCAGGCGCCGGATTGAAGGCCCGCACCTGGCGCTCGACGTCGATCGCCGGCCGGGTGAAATCGAGCCGTGCCTCGGCCTTGTCGATCTTCGAGGCATAGGTGACGCCTTGCTCGGGCTGCGCGACAGCCGGATGCCCGCCCAGGTCGGCCAGCACTTCGACCATCAGCCGCGCGCCCATCGCGCTCAGCTCGGCAGTGAGTTCGCCCGCGGTCTTGCCGTCGATCGGGGTGCGCTCCTCCAGCCGCACCGGGCCGGTATCGAGACCGGCCTCCATCTGCATGATGCCGACGCCCGTCTCGGCATCGCCGGCAAGGATCGCCCGCTGGATCGGCGCGGCGCCACGCCATCTTGGCAGCAGCGAGCCATGGACGTTCAGGCAGCCATGTTTCGGCGCGTCGAGCACCGTCTGGGGCAGGATCAGGCCATAGGCGGCGACCACCGCGACATCGGCGTCCAGCGCCCGCAGGGCTGGCAGCGCCTCGGGATCCTTGCGGAACGACAGCGGGGTGCGGACCTCGATCCCCAGTTCCTCGGCCCGTGCGTGCACCGGCGACGGCGTGAGCGCCTTGCCCCGGCGCCCGCCGGCGCGCGGAGGCTGGCTGTAAGCCGCCACGACGTCGTGCCCGGCTTCCACCAGCGCATCGAGCACCGGCACGGCAAATTCGGGCGTTCCCATGAAAATCACTCGCATGCGGAGCCCTTAGCCCCAACCGTCATCCCGGCGAAAGCCGGGATCTCAGGCGGAGGTGCGGGAAAGGAGCCGCACGAGATCCCGGCTTTCGCCGGGATGACGGCCAGTTTCCTTTTCGTTCCCGGATAGCTACATCCCCCGCATGGCATCTCCCGAGATCGAAGCGCTCACCCAGGCCCTGTCGCGACTGCCCGGCCTCGGGCCCCGCTCTGCCCGGCGCGCGGTGCTCCATCTGCTCAAGAAGCGCGAGACGGCGCTCGATCCCCTGCTATCCGCGCTGGGAGCGGTGAGCCGCAATCTCGCCACCTGCGGCACCTGCGGCAATGTAGATACCTGCGATCCCTGCCAGATCTGCGCCGATCCGCGCCGCGACGTGCGCTCGCTCTGCGTGGTCGAGGAAGTGGCGGACCTGTGGGCGCTCGATCGCTCGCGGCTGTTCCCGGGGCGCTTCCATGTGCTGGGCGGCCGCCTCTCGGCGCTGGAGGGGGTGCGGCCCGAGGACCTGGGGATCGACAGGCTCGTCGCGCGCATCGCCGCGGGCGGGATCGACGAGGTCGTGCTGGCGATGAACGCCACGCTCGAGGGACAGACCACCGCGCACTATATCGCCGAGCGGATCGAGACCTATCCGGTGCGCGTCACCCAGCTCGCCCATGGCCTGCCGGTGGGCGGCGAGCTCGACTATCTCGATGAGGGCACGCTGGCCCAGGCGCTGCGGGCGCGGCGGCCGGTGGCATAGAGCGGAAGGTGCATTGCTTTCGCTGTTCCCCGGCGAAGGCCGGGGCCTAGTTGCAACGCAGTTCGTGAGTCTCCCGCGCTATCGGCAGTTCGTCGATACTGGGCCCCGGCCTTCGCCGGGGAACAGAAAGGCGGTAAGTCGCACCTAGGGCTTTTCCCCTCTCTTGCCCGAAAAGCCGTACGGGCCTAAATTACCCGCATGGCAATTCTACCCATCGTCGAGATACCCGATCCGCGCCTGCGCCTCATTTCCGAACCCGTTGCGGAGGTGACGGACGAGCTGCGCGACCTGATCGCGGACATGTTCGACACCATGTATGACGCGCCGGGCATCGGCCTTGCGGCGATCCAGGTCGGCGTGCCCAAGCGCCTGATCGTGATGGACCTCCAGGAGCGCGAGGACGAGGAAGGCAAGCCGATCCGCGAGCCGCGCGTCTTCATCAACCCCGAGATCCTCGACCCGGCCGAGGAGCAGTCGGTCTATACCGAAGGCTGCCTGTCGATCCCCGAGCAGTTCGCCGATGTCGAGCGCCCCGCGCGCTGCCGCGTGAAGTGGCTCGACGAGAAGGGCGCCGCGCATGACGAGGTGTTCGAGGGCCTGCTCGCCACCTGCATCCAGCACGAGATGGACCATCTGCAGGGGATCGTCTTCATCGATCACCTCTCGCGCCTGAAGCGCGACATCATCCTCAAGAAGCTCAACAAGGCGCGCAAGGCCGCCGCCTGATCCCGAGGACCAGGAACGCAATCGAGCCGCGGGTGGCAACGCCCGCGGCTTTTGTTTGCGCGAGGCAAATTCGCGCTGTCCTCCCGCGATCGTTCGAGTTATGTTCCGTGTGCCCGCGGGTGTTGGCGCGCTTTTCTGGATATTGGAGGTTGGGTTTGGATTTGGTGGCGGTTGTGATCGCGGTTGCCGCGCTCGTCATCGGGCTCGGGCTCGGCATGTTCCTGGGCGGGCGCCCTGCGGCGCAGATGCGCAGCGAACGCGACGCGCGCGAGGCGCAGTTCAAGGCGGCGATCACCGAGCTTGCCGCGGCCGAGGAGCGGGCCAGCCATGTCGAGGCGCTGCGTACCCAGGCCGAGATGTTGCGCGACGAGCGCGACGATGCCCGGCTCCAGCTGACCGAGCTGCGTACCAAGGCGGAAGCGTTCGAGGAGCGGCTCGCCGAGTTCAAGGGCGCGCGCGAGGCGATGGCGGGCCAGTTCCGCGAGCTGGCGGGCACGATGCTCACCGAGACGCAGGAAGCGTTCCTCAAGCGCGCCGAGGAGCGGTTCAAGGAGTCCGAGCAGACTTCGGGCCAGAACCTCAAGGCGCTGCTCCAGCCGGTGAACGAGCGGCTCCAGCGCTATGAGGAGGGCGTCGCCAAGGTCGAGGCCGAGCGGCGCGACGCATTCGGCGACCTCAAGGGCCAGATCGAGCAGATGCGGATCGGGCAGGAGCGGGTGAGCGCGGAGGCGGCCAAGCTGGTCAATTCGCTGCGCAACGCCCCCAAGTCGCGCGGCCGCTGGGGCGAGCAGCAGCTGCGCAACGTGCTCGAGACCTGTGGCCTCTCCGAGCATACCGATTTCCAGACCGAGGTGAGCGTCGCCGGAGAGGAAGGCGGGCGGCTGCGTCCGGACGCGATCGTCCGGGTGCCCGGCGGCCGCGCGCTGGTGATCGACGCCAAGGTCTCGCTCAACGCCTATCAGGATGCGTTCGGCGCGGTGGACGAGGAAGAGCGCCGCATCGGCCTTGCCGCGCATGCCGCCGCGATGAAGGCGCATATCAACGGGCTGGGCAACAAGGCGTACTGGACCCAGTTCGAGGAAGCGCCGGACTATGTCATCATGTTCGTGCCGGGCGAGCATTTCCTGTCCGCCGCGCTAGAATATGATCCCGGGCTGTGGGACTTCGCCTTCGAGAAGCGCGTGCTGCTCGCCACCCCGACCAATTTGATCGCGATCGCGCGGACGGTCGCGGCGGTGTGGCGCCAGGAGAAGCTGGCCAAGGAAGCACGGCAGATCGGTGAGCTGGGCAAGGAACTGTACGACCGCCTGGCCAAGGCGCTGGGCGACCTGCGCGTGGTCGGCTCGGGGCTCAATACCGCGGTGAAGAACTTCAACACCTTCGCCACCAGCCTGGAGACACGGGCGCTGGTCTCGGCGCGCAAGCTCAAGGAGCTGAACGTGGAAACCGGCGCGCGCGAGATCGAGGCGGTGCCGGCGGTCGAGCTGCTCGCCAGCCATGCCGGCGAACCGGAGGCGGAGGCCGCCGAATAAGCTGGGCTATGGCGGCGCCGGAAATTGCCGCTAGGCTGGTGCGGAATCGAAACGGAGGGGAATTCGATGAAGCTGGCATTCGCACTCATGCTCGCCGCCGCACCGATCGGCCCGGCCCTGGCACAGGATGCGGCCGAGACGGCACGCAATGACAAGCTCGGCCAGGCGGTTCGCCTGATCCAGGGCGGCCAGCCGCAGCAGGCGATCGACCTGCTCAATCCGCTGATCGTCGAGTATCAGGGCCTGTATCGCGGCGAGAAGCAGAAGCTCTGCCAGGTCGAGGATTATGAGACCGCTGCCTATGCCGGCCTGCCGGGCGGCAAGGACGCGATGCTGGTCGATGGCGGCTGGTGCATCGCGCTATGGGGCAAGGGGTTCGCGATGATCGACCTCAGCCAGCTGGACGGCGCGATCCTGTTCCTCGAGCGTGCGGTGACAATGGCGCCGCTCCACCCGCATTATCTCTCCGAGCTCGGCTATGCCTATCAGGCGCAGAAGCAATGGCAGCGCTCCTATGACCTCTATGCGCGTGCCGCCGATGCGGCGAAGCGCGAGAGTGGCGAGCGGCAGAAGAAGTCGTTGCGCCGCGCCTGGTTCGGCATGGCCTATGACCAGATCGAGCTGGGCCGGCTCGACGAGGCGGAGGTGTTGTTCCGCAAATGCCTGGAGCTGACGCCCGACGACCAGAAGGTGAAGGACGAGCTGCAGTACATCAGCGAGCAGCGGGCGAAGAAGAAAGCGAGCTGAGGCCGCCGACCGGCCGGGGCGGGCGATCGGCGGCGAAGGTTCAGGGTCGGCCGCGAACCAGCGTCATCGTCCGGCCACGGGCGCCGGTCAGCACGAGCCGGTTGCCGCCGCGATTGCCGGTCGACACGACCAGCCGGTCGCCGAGCAGGCCGAGGATGGCCTGTTCCTGCCGGTTTCGCGCACGATCGACACAGGCCATCCGCGTGCTGGCGACGCGATCGGTGGTCAGCCGGCCGCGCGCGAAGGTGAAGCTGCCGTTGAAGCGGTTGCAGCTGGCATTGCCCGAGACGCGGCCATTGTCGAATGCGATGGTCGGGCTGGTGCCACGCGCCACCGGGCGGCCGTTCAGCGCCTCGATCCGCCAGCTGCCATCGATCAGGCTGGTGCCGGCGGAGGCCGTCGGCTCGCCGCCGCAGCCCTTGTAGGTGCGGCCGTCAACCGTGACGGTCACCGTATCAGGATAGGAGCGGTCGCTCATCCCGTCGGAGCACTTGATATGGTTGGTGTTCACGTTGATCCGGCGGGTCTGCCAGATCTCGCCGGCAAAGCCGTGGATCACCCTGGGCGTCGCCACGCTGACCGGCTGGCGGCCCGGCGCCTCGAAGCGCATCGTCCGCGCGCCGATCGTCAGGCTCCAGAATGGCTCGGTGCCGCTGGCGCGATAGTCGGGCTGTGCCTGGGCCTGCGCGGTGGCGGGCAGGGCGGTCAGCGCGATCAGGCTGGCGGCGGCGATGGTCGAAAGTCGCATGGTTCACTCCCTCTCTGAGAGGCACAATGCGCGGCTCGGGCTGAACGCTCCATGGCCGTAACGATTATCGACCGTTCAGCTTCGCTGCTGGCCGAGCACCTCATAGGCCATGACGGCGGTGGCGATCGCGGCGTTCAGGCTGTCCGCCTTGCCCAGCATCGGGATCTTCACCAGCAGGTCGCAGGCTTCGGCCATGAAGCCGGGCATGCCCTGCGCCTCGTTGCCGGTGAGCAGGAAGGTCGGTGCCTGGTACACCGGGGCGCGATAGTCATGCTCGGTATCGAGGCTGAGCCCGACCAGCTGGCCGGGTCCCTTGCGCAGCCAGACGAGGAAATCGCCCCAGCTCGACCGCGCCACCGGCACGGTGAACAGCGCCCCCATGCTGGCGCGCACCGCCTCGACGGAGAACGGATCGACGCAATCGTCGATCAGGATCAGGCCGCCGGCGCCCACCGCATCGGCGGTGCGCAGGATCGTACCCATGTTGCCCGGATCGCGCAGCCGCTCCGCGACCAGCCAGATGCCCGACCTGCTGCGATCGAGATCTGCCAGGGTGACGGCGAAATCGGGATAGACGCCAACCACCGCACCGGGATTGTCCTTGCCCGAAAGCTTGGAGAGGATGTCGTTGTTGGTCTCGACCGCCCAGCCGCCCGCGGCCTCGGTGGCGGCGACCAGGGTGCGGACCAGCGCATGGCCGGCCATGTCCTTCGAGAAGAACAGATATTCGGGCACGCGACCCGCCTCATGCGCCTCGGTGAGGATGCGGAGCCCCTCGGCGAGGAACAGCCCTTCCTCGCGGCGATGCTTCTTGTCGCGAAGGTTGCGGACGCGCTTGATGAGCGGATTGGAAAAGGCAGTGATCTCGCGAGGCATGCGGCATCCCTGCGCCAGGAACGATGCGAAGTCACGACCGGAATGACTTGCCCGACCGCGTCGGCCGTTCCTATGCGGGGGGAGAGATAGGGGGAAGGGCAGTCATGATCGGTGCGATGCTACTTATGTACTCGGCCGCGGCCGCGCCGGATTGTTCATTCCCCAATGGCGACAAGACCAGCGCGAAGGAAATGACCGCCAATATCAAGCGGGAGAAGGGCTTGTGCGGCCTGCCCTGGCGGGCGTTGAAGCGCGTGGTCGCCGAGCCAGCGGGCCGCCAGCAGATCGACGCGGCCTATGACGCGCTTGCGAGCGAACATCCGGAGAGAAGCGGTTCCGCCGCTACGCAGAAGGCCTATGTTGCCGCCGCCGCCGGGCATCCCGAGGCGATGCTGTCGATCGCGGACGCCAATGTCCGCGATCACCCCGAGGACAAGAGCCTGGCAAACATGTCGTGCTTCGCCCGCGGCCGCTATGGTTTCGATGTCGAGAACGCCATGCCCTATTGCAACGCGGCGGTGGACGGCACCGGCCGGCAAGGCTGGACCCTGGTCAATCGCGGCCGTGTCGAACTGGCGCTGGGCCTCTACAAGGAAGCGCTGGCGGATTTCAACGAAGCGCTCGGCAACCGGGAAATGCGCGACATGCAGCACAAGATGCTGGTCGACGCAGCCTATGGCCGCGGCATCGCGCGCCTGAAGCTGGGCGATGCGGGTGGCGCGGCGGATACCAGGGCGGCGATCGCCGCGCGGTCAAGCGTGGTGCTGGATTTCGAGGATGCCGGCATCCGTCCCTGAGCGGGGCAGGGCTATTCCTCGTTGAACCGCGCTTCGACGAGCTCGACCAGCGCCTGCACCGCGCCGTCCGCGCCATCGCCCTCGGCGCTGATCGAGATCGTGTCGCCCTTGGCGGCGCCGAGCATCATCAGGTCGAGGATCGACGTGCCCGAGGCGGTGTTGCCGTCCTTCTCGACGGTGAGTTCCACGGATTGGGCGGTGGCAAGCGTCACGAAGGCCATGCTGGCGCGCGCGTGCAAGCCGCGCTTGTTCTCAATCGTGACGGTTCGGATCGTGCGACTCAAGCGGCAGCCTCTCCCAGGACTTCGGATGCGACGGTGATGTACTTGCGGCCCGCATCGCGCGCCGCGGCCACCGCTTCGGTGACCTTCATCGTCTTGCGCGCGCTGCCCAGGCGAATCAGCATCGGCAGGTTGATGCCGGCGATCACCTCCACCTTGCCTGCTTCCATCAGCGAGATGGCGAGATTCGAAGGCGTGCCACCGAACAGATCGCTCAGCACGATCACGCCGCGGCCCGAATCGACGCCCTTGATCGCCGCCGCGATGTCCGCGCGGCGACCTTCCATGTCATCCTCGGGGCCGATGCAGATCGAAGCGATCTGCTCCTGCTTCCCGACTACATGCTCCATCGCGACTACGAACTCCTCCGCGAGTCGTCCGTGCGTCACGAGCACCAAACCGATCATCTCAAACTCCGCCCCCTGCCACGGTCACCGGTAGCCCCTCCAGCGAGTCCTGCGGCGCGGTCTTGGTATCACGATGCGTCACCGTGGGCGAAAAACCCGCGTCGCGCAACCGGGCGGCCATCCGTTCGGCGACATGCACCGAGCGGTGACGGCCCCCCGTGCATCCGAACGCTATCGTAACGTACGCCTTTCCCTCGGCCTGGTAACGCGGGAGCAACAAAAGCAGCAGCGACTCGATCTGCTCCATCGATGCCGGATAGGCGGGATCCGCGGCGATATAGGCCGACACATCGGCATCCTTGCCGGTGCCCGGGCGCAGTTCCGGCACCCAGTGCGGGTTTCTGAGGAAGCGCATGTCGAACACCAGGTCCGCGTCGCGCGGCAGGCCGCGGGCGAAGCCGAAGGATAGGACGGAGATCACCGTCTCGCCTAGGCCCTCGCCCGAGAAGGTCCTGCGAATCTGCTGGGCCAGTTCGTTCGCGCTGAGATCGGTGGTGTCGATCAGCCGGTTCGCCCAGCGGCGCAGCGGCGTGAGCAGCTCGCGCTCATGGGCGATGCCGTCCTGCGCCGGGCGGTCCTGCGCCAGCGGATGGCGGCGGCGCGTCTCCGAATAGCGGCGCTCGAGCTCGGCGCCCGCGCATTCGAGAAAGAGCGTGCCGACATCATGGCCATGCTCCTCGCGCAGCTTCTTGATGCGGCGGACGATGCTTTCGGGATCGAAGCCGCGCGTCGTGCTGCCGATGCCGATCGCCAGCGGGCGGTCGTCATCCGCCTCGGCAGGTGCGGTATCGAGCAGGCGGTTGAGCAGCAGCAGCGGGAGATTGTCGACGGTCTCCCAGCCCAGGTCCTCGAGCGTGCGCAGCACCGTCGACTTGCCGGCGCCGGACATGCCGGTGACGAGCAATATCTGTTTCGGCCGTGCCTTGCTCATTTGGCGAGCGCCTTGAGCGCATATTCCACCTTGATCGGCGCGGACGGCTCATTGGGGCCCAGCGCGATCACCGGCACGTCCACCCCGGCGATGCGTCGGGTGCGGCGATCCTCGGGCAGGCGCGGGGAGGCATCCAGCACCACCGCGACCAGCGCGACCGGCGCTTCCTCGAGGTTGGGCATCGCCACCGGGCCGATGCCGCGAATCTCGACCTTGCCGCCCAGGCCCACCGGCACGGTGGCGTAGAGCGCCTTGCCCCGGCGCACACAGACCGTGCGTGGATCGACCACCAGCGTGGCGCCGCGATCGAGCAGCCGGAGCAGCAGGTCGACGCGCTGCGCATCCTCGCGCGCCTCGATCAGCACGCCGCGCCCGTCGATCGCCACGCAGGCCGCGAGGATCGATTCAGAAGACAGCTCTGCCATTAATTGCGTCCCGCCAAAGGCAGTCGCACCACGAAACGCGCCCCGCTCAATCGATCCTCCCGCGATTCGACTGAAATGCTCCCCTGGTGGCCCTCGACGATCGTACGGGCGATGGCAAGCCCCAGTCCGGAATGCTGGCCAAAGGCCTCCTGCTGGGGGCGCACCGAGTGGAAGCGGCGGAAGATATTCTCACGCGCTTCCTGGGGCACGCCGGGTCCTTCGTCCTCCACCCGGATAGTCAGGTCTTCCTCGTCGCTCGAGGCGGAGATCGCGATCAGGCCTCCAGTCGGCGAGAAGGAGATCGCATTCTCGATCAGATTCTCGAACACGCGCTCCAGCCGGGCGCCTTCGCCCAAGATGGTAAGCTCGGTCCCCGCCGCGCAATCAAAGGCGATGCGGATGCCGTTCGGGATGCCGCGTGCCTCGCGCTGGTCGAGCAGCGCGCGGATCATCGCCCCGATGTCCACCGGCTCGAAGGTCGCGCGGCTGAGCTGCGCGTCGAGGCGCGAGGCCTCGGAGATATCGGTGATCAGCCGGTCGAGCCGCAGCACGTCGTCGCGGACGATCTCGAGCAGCTGGTCGCGATGTTCCTGCTTCTTCACCGCCGCCAGGCTGTCGACGGCAGAGCGGAGCGAGGCCAGGGGGTTCTTCAGCTCGTGCGTCACGTCCGCCGCAAAGGCTTCGGTCGCGTCGATCCGGGCGCGCAGCGCGCCGGTCATGTCGGAAAGCGCGCGGGCGAGCAGGCCGATCTCGTCGCTGCGGTCGGGCAGGCGCGGGACCACCACTTCGCGCGCGCGCCCCAGCCGCACACGGATCGCGGCGCGGGCGAGCAGGCGCAGCGGCCGCACGATCGTCCGCGCCAGGAACAGCGAGAGCAGGATCGAGAAGACCGAGACGAACAGCAGCACCATGCCGAGCCGGAAACGTTCGGCGCGGACGGTCTGGGTGATGTCGCGGGCGTTCACCGTGGTCATCACCACGCCGAGCTCGGTGATCGGCGCGGCGGCGGTGATCACTGGGGTGCGATCGGGCGCGCGCCATACGGTCGCCGGCGTGCCATGGGCGGACATGGCAGTGCGCACGTCCGGCCATTCGAGGCCCTGGTCGACCGGGCGCTCGCGATAGAGCGGGGCGCGGTCCGCACCCGCCACCGTGTCGATCACCGCGTCGAGGATGCGCGCCGCCTCCAGCCCCCAGGGATCCTTGTCCGGATCGCGCAGCACCACGTTGCGCAGGCCCAGCGCCTTGCTGTCGGCAAGCAGCTTGCCCTTCTCGTCGAACAGCCGGATGCGGGTGCCGGTATCGCGGGCGAGGCTGAGCACCAGCAGGTCGCGGCGCTTCTCGTCCTTGGCGGAGGCGAGCGCCTGGGCGATCAGCCGCACCTCGCGCCCGGCCTGCTCAACCCGGCTGTCGACGATGCGGCTGCGGTACGAATCGAGGTAGGAGAAGCCGCCGCCCAGCAGCGCGAGCGCGAAGATGTTCACCGCGAGGATGCGCGGCGTCAGGCTGACGCGATTGGACCATTTGAGCGCGAGGTCGCGCTCGTCCCTATTCGTCCGAGAACCGGTAGCCCGCGCCATAGAGCGTCTCGATAGCATCGAATTCCGAATCGACTTGCCGGAATTTGCGGCGGACGCGCTTGATGTGGCTGTCGATCGTTCGGTCGTCGACATAGATGTCGTCCTGATAGGCGGCATCCATCAGCTGGTTGCGGGTCTTCACGATGCCCGGGCGCTGCGCCAGCGTCTCGAGGATCAGGAACTCGGTGACGGTCAGCGTCACGTTGGTGCCGTTCCAGGTTACGCGGTGGCGTGCCGGGTCCATCGTCAGCCGGCCGCGCTCCAGCGCCTCGGCGGTGACTTCCTCGCCACCCTCCGCGCTCGGCTGCGCGGCTTCGGTGCGGCGCAGGATCGCGCGGATGCGGGCGATCAGCAGGCGCTGGCTGAACGGCTTAGCGATGTAATCGTCCGCGCCCATCGCCAGGCCGAGTGCCTCGTCGAGCTCGTCGTCCTTGCTGGTCAGGAAGATAACCGGAATCGTGCTCTTCTCGCGCAGCTTCCGCAGCAGCTCGAGCCCGTCCATCTTCGGCATCTTGATGTCGAGCACCGCCAGGTCGGGCGGATTGTCGATCAGCGCCTTCAGCGCGCTCTCACCGTCGGAATAGACGCGCGTCAGGAAGCCCTCGGTCTGCAGGGCGATCGAGACGGAAGTGAGGATATTGCGGTCATCATCGACCAGCGCGATCGTAGCGGTCATGCGTTTGCGACACTCGGAACCATTGATTTGACGGCGTAACCGAAACTTCTTCGCCGCTCAATCGGCTGACAACGTTTACTCGGGTTGACCCTAGTTTCGGCAGGGGCTTATGGCCACGCAATAATATTGCACCGGGCGGCAACAGCCTGGGCAGATCACCCACAGGGTGTTTGGAGACGGAGGCAAATTTGACTGAGCGCACGCCGCGCCACGGTCTCGATGCTATGGGCATCGGGACCGGGGCCGATATTTTCTGGAATCTCGAAACCGCCCAGCTGGTCGAGCAGGCCGTGTCCCGCGCCGAAGGCAAGCTGGCCAAGGACGGTCCGCTGGTCGTCACCACCGGCAAGCACACCGGGCGCAGCGCCAAGGACAAGTTCATCGTCCGTGACGCCACCACCGAGGACAGCATCTGGTGGGGCAAGGTCAACAAGGACATGAGTCCGGCGCATTTCGCGGCGCTCAAGGCCGACTTCCTCGCCGAAGTCGCCAATCGCGATACGCTGTTCGTCCAGGACCTCTATGGCGGCTCGCAGCCCGAGCACCGGGTCAACGTCCGCGTGATCAACGAGCTGGCCTGGCACAATTTGTTCATCCGGACGATGCTGGTCCGTCCCGAGGGCGCCGAGCTGGCCGGGTTCGTGCCCGAATACACGATCATCGACCTGCCGAGCTTCCGCGCAGATCCCGATCGCCACGGCACCCGCAGCGAGACGGTGATCGCGGTCAACTTCACCGAGAAGCTGATCCTGATCGGCGGCACCGCCTATGCCGGCGAGATGAAGAAGAGCGTCTTCGGGCTGCTCAACTATCTGCTGCCGGTCGATGGCATCATGCCGATGCACTGCTCGGCCAATATCGGACCTGAAGGCGACACCGCGGTGTTCTTCGGCCTGTCGGGCACCGGCAAGACCACACTCTCGGCCGATGCGTCGCGCACGCTCATCGGCGATGACGAGCATGGCTGGTCCGACACCGCCGTCTTCAATTTCGAGGGCGGCTGCTACGCCAAGATGATCAATCTCTCGGCCGAGGCCGAGCCGGAGATCTTCGCGACCACCAGGCGCTTCGGCACGGTGCTCGAGAATGTCGTGATGGACGAGGCGAGCCGCACGCTCGACCTGGCGGACAACAGCCTGGCCGAGAACAGCCGCGGCGCCTATCCGATCGACTTCATCCCCAACACCTCCAAGCACAATCTCGGGCCGGTGCCGCGCAACATCATCTTCCTGACCGCGGACGCCTTCGGGGTGATGCCGCCGATCGCGAAGCTGACGCCCGACCAGGCGATGTACCACTTCCTCTCGGGCTATACCGCCAAGGTGGCCGGCACCGAGATCGGCGTGACCGAGCCCGAGGCGACCTTCTCGACCTGCTTCGGCGCTGCCTTCATGCCGCGCCATCCGGCAGTGTACGGCAATCTGCTCAAGGAGCGGATCGCCAAGGGCGGGGTCGATTGCTGGCTGGTCAACACCGGCTGGAGCGGCGGCCGCGCCACCGATCCGGGGATCAAGCGCATGCCGATCAAGGTGACGCGCGCGCTGCTCAACGCCGCGCTCGACGGCAGCCTGGCCCAGGCCGAATTCCGCAAGGACCCGAATTTCGGGTTCATGGTGCCGGTGGCGGTCAACGGCGTGGACAGCGCGATCCTCGATCCGCGCGCGACCTGGTCGAACAAGGCCGACTATGACGCCACGGCCGGCCGGCTCGTCGACCAGTTCGTCGAGAACTTCGCCCAGTTCGCGGATCATGTCGATCAAGGGGTGCGCGAAGCGGCACCGCAGGTAACCACAGCATAACTGGCCCGGTCATCGATCGGGCGATAGGAGCCCGATCGATGACCGAGTTCTCGCCAAGACTGTTCGCCACCGACGCCGAGATCATCCATCTCGGCGAAGGACTGCTCGCCTGTTCGCTCGCGAAGGAGGAGTGGACCCATGAGGCGCATCTCGCCGCCTGCCTCTACCTGATCGCCGAGCGCCCAGATGTGGACGTGGATGCCGAGATCGCCGGGCTGATCTCGCGCTTCAACGAAAGCGTGGGCGGGGTGAATGACGACAAGGGCGGCTATCACGACACGATCACCCGGGCTTATGTCGCCGGGGTGCGCCTGTTCCTGGCGCAGACCGGCGAGACCGGGCTGGTCGAGCGGGTCAACGGGCTGCTGCGCTCGCGGGTCGGGCGGCGGGACTGGCCGCTCGGCTTCTACAGCCGCGAGCTGCTTTTCTCCGTCCCGGCGCGCCGCGGCTTCGTTCCGCCGGACCGGGCACCATTGCCGTTGGGCGCGGACGAGTCGGCGTGCTAGATACGATGCCGTTCCAATCACCCATTGGGAGGTAATAGTATGAGCATCCTCGACGGCATCCTCGGCCAGGTCACGCAGAATGTGGACATCGCCAATCTCGCGGCAAAGGTCGGGCTCTCGCCCGAGCATGTCGAGCAGGCGGTGCAGGCGCTCGCCAAGTTCCATCCGATGGACACCGACACCGCCGAAGGCGCCGCCGGCGCCACCGGGCTGCCGGTCGAGAAGCTCCAGGAGATCATCGGCCATATCGGCGGCGAAGGCTCGCTCGGCCATTTCGCCAACCTGCTGAAAGGCGACGGCGAAGGCGTGCTCGGCCAGCTCGGCGGGCTCGCTTCGGGCTTCCTCGGCGGCAAGAGCTGATCCGTAGCAGGGGCTCGCCGTGCGCCGGCGAGCCCCTGCGCTCAGCGCACCGCCGGCAGGATATGCTCCGGCGTGTATTTCTCCTGGGGCACGTACATCACCTTGTCCCCGTAGTTGCCGCCGAAGATCGCGACGACCAGGTCCAGCTTCGGCACCACGATCACCACCTGGCCACCATTGCCCGCCGCATAATAGGCTGGCAGCGTCTGGCCCTGCCAGGGCAGGTCGATCCCCCACCAGAGATAGCCGTAATGCAGCCCGCGCAACTGCCCGCGCGGCGCGGTGGCGCGGTGCACCCAGTCGGCACTCAGGATGCGCTTGCCCTGCCAGGTGCCGCCGTTCAGCATCAGCTGGCCGAGCTTCATGAAATCGCGCGGCCGGAACTGCGCGCCGCCGCCCATATAGACCTCGCCCGTCGGCTGGAGGTTGAGCGCATAGGGGCCGAACTGCATCGGCCGCGCGATCAGCCGGTCGAAACTGTCCTCGATCGGCTCGCCCGTCACTTTCGCCAGCACCCCGCCGGCGAGGTTGGGATTGGTGCTGCAATAGACCCGTTCGCCGCCCGGCTGGGCGACCATCGGCAGGTCGAGCGCATAGCGATACCAGTCCGGCTGCGCGTCCTGGCTCTGCATCACATCCTCATTGCCCGGCGCCTTGGGATCGCGGTCGTCGCAGTGGAAGCCCGAGGCCATGCTGAGCAGGTCGCCCAGCGTCATCGCCCGCTTGCGCGGATCGAGATCGGCGGGAAGCGCCTTCTCCAGCGTCGCATAGACCGGCGTCTCCGGCCCGATCCGCGCACCGTCCTGCATCGCCGCGCCGACCAGCACCGAGGTCAGGCTCTTCGCCGCCGAGCGCGTGTCGTGCAGCGCGTCGCCATCGGTGCCGTGGAGATATTCCTCGAGCACCAGTCTGCCGTGCCGGGCAACGAGCACCGCATGGATCTCCTGCGAATGGACCGAGGTGATCGGCTCGTCGATCAGCATCTGGACGAAGCGCTCGATCGCCGCCCGGTCGATCTTCTCCGCCGCCAGCGTCGAGACCGGCCAGCCATCGCCCTTCGCCAGCGGCGCGCGCCAGGCATAAGGCGCGATGAGGCCGGGGCGGGGATAGAAGTCGCTCAGCGCGTCGGCGGGCTCGAAGTCATAAGTGTTGCCGCGCCCGGGGATGACGATCGAGAGCAGCCTGTTCTCCGCATCGAAGCTGCCGGTGGCGATCTCGACTTCCTCGGCCATCCCGCCGGGTGTGCCGAGCAGCCGGACGCGCCCGTCCTTCAGCTCGATATGCTTGAGGTCGACATTGCGCCCGACATTGCGGTCCGGATTGCGCATGAACACGCCGAGCCGGCCGTCGGCCTCGCGATCCACCTTCAGATAGAGCGTGAAGCTGTCGTCGAGCGGCCGCACCTCGCCGCGCCATTGCGACGGGCCGGCCGCCTCCAGCACCACCGGCGTCGAGAAGCGCATGCCGCTGGTCGCCATGCGCGGCTGGACCCAGTGGCCGCGGATGCGGGTGCCCTCGATCCGCCCGCGAAAGCTGCCGCGCTCACCGGGCAGGGTGAAGCGCAGCGTGTCGCCCGCCTGCTCGACCACCGCCTCGCGCCCGGCGATCTCGGCCCGCCATTTTGGGCCGTCACGCACCAGGGTGAGCGTGCCGCGCACATCGGGGCCGAAGCGCTTCTTCGCGGCCCACAGGCCGACAAGCTCCGGCTTCGCGTCCTGCGCGGCAAGGGAGGTGGGAAGGGTCATCGCGCAGGCGAGAAGGGCGGAGAAAAGGGCTTTACGCATCGAAACGCTTTCATCTGTTGCGTCAGCCGCTCTGCGATGCCGATGCGCCGCCGTCTTGTATCCGCGCAACCTCCCGCCGCCAGCGTGAGGGCGTGGCGCGAAAGGCGTCGCGAAAGGCATGGCTGAGATGCGCCTGGTCGACGAACCCGGTCGCATAGGCGACTTCCGCCAGCGAGGCGGTGCCGTTCCCCAGCATCGCCGCCGCGCGCTCGAGCCGACGCCCGCGCAGATGCTCGCCCGGGGTGCAGTGGAGATAGCGGCGGAAGACCCGCGCCAGATGCACCGGATGCACGCCCGCCTCGGCGGCGAGGTCGGCGACGCTCAGCTCGGGATCGTCGGCGGTGAAGGTCATCTCGAACACGCGCTTCAGCCAGCTCGGCGGCTTGCTGGCGTTGCGGGCTTCGTCCGAGGAGAGCGGCTGCATCGTGGCGACCAGCTGGTGCGCCCGCCCGTCAAAGGCGAGCGGGGAGGGTGCCGACCGGTCGAACTGCGCCGCCACGGCATGCGCGGTCCAGATCGCATAGGGATCGAGCACGCGCACCGCCGGGCCTTCGCCGCGCTCATAACCACCCGAGATGGCGAGGAAGCTGCCCTGGCCCTGATGGAAACGGTCGCGGTGCGTGGTGCCGGGTGGATTGAACACCAGGAGCGGCGTGCGCGACACCGCCGGTGCGTCCCTGGCAGAGGATTTGTAGCCGCCCGACAGGACGAGCACGAAATGCGCCTCGTCATGCGTGTGCGTCTCGACTTCATGCTCGGGCGCGGTGGCGGCGAGGCGGTGATAGGTGAAGCCGCCGATCGCGCGATAGGCAGGGCCATCGCCCCAGAATTCATGCCGCGCCCGACGCAAAGCCACTGTTGCCGATCCCCGATCCGGTTTCTTGCTGTGTTATCTGTATAACACGCGCCGATCAACCACCAGTGCGATCCCGGCACCGGCGGCATAGGCCAGGAAGTCGAGCCATTCGAAGCTGCCGCCCAGCACCACGCGGATCACCCGGTTCTGCACCCCGAGCAGGTCGAGCACATGCGCCGCCTGCCCGATCTCGATCGCCGCGCCGATCGCGAAGGCGCTCAGGGCGGCGGGCAGGGACCGGAGCGGCAGCACCGCCCGCAGCCCGCAATAGACCAGGATCACCGCCAGCACGTCGCCCAGATAGGGCCGCACGAAGCGATCGCGCACGAACAGCGCGATCGCCACCTCCACCGCGAACAGCAGGAGCGCGGCGAGCGCATAGCCCCAGCGCCAGGTCAGGCCCAGCGTCAGGCCTTACGCTCCGCGATATGCCGGTCGATCACATGGCCGAGCACGGTCATCGGCACGTTCCCGCCGAGCACCACGGCATCGTTGAAGGCGCGGAAGTCGTAGCGGTCGCCCAGCGCGCCCTTGGCCTTGTCGCGCAGGCGATTGATCTCGCTATGCCCCACCTTGTAGCCGCAGGCCTGGCCCGGCCACGAGCAATAGCGGTCGACTTCGCCCGAGACTTCCTCGACCGAGGAGCCATTGGCGGTGACGAACCACTCGATCGCCTTCTGCCGGCTCCAGCGCTTGGCATGCAGCCCGGTATCGACGACCAGGCGGCAAGCGCGGAAGCCCAGCGACTGGAGATAGCCGAGCTTCTCCGCCGGGTTCTCGGCATAGACGCCCAGCTCGTCGGCCAGCTGCTCGGCGTAGAGCGCCCAGCCTTCCGAATAGGCGTTGAACGCCAGGATGCTGCGGATCAGCGGCATCCGGTTGGCATATTCGCCCTGCCACACATGCCCCGGAATGCCCTCATGATAGGCAAGGTCGGGCAGGCTGAACTTCGTGTGCAGCGCGGTAGTGCGCAGGTTGAGCCAGATCTTGCCCGGCACGGTGCCGTCGATCGAGCCCGCGCCGCCATAGGCGCCGGGTGCGCCGGGCTCCTCTTCCAGCGGCAGGCGGCGGACCTCGAGATTGCCCTTCACCAGCGTGTGGAACGCCTGCGGCATCCGCCCGCGAATGTCGTTCACGCGCTCCTGCATGAACTTGATGATCTCGGCACGGCCGGCGTCATTGTCGGGGAAGGTGAAGCGCGAATCCTTGCCCAAAGCTTCCATCCGCGCGCCGACCGAGCCCTGAGAATAGCCTTCCTTCTTGAGGATCGCGTCCATCTCGGACTGGATCCTGGCCAGCTGGTCGAGGCCCATCTGGTGGACTTCGTCGGGCGTCATCGTCGTGGTGGTGCCGGCGCTCAGCGCCCAGGCGTAATAGGCGTCGCCGTCCCTGAACTTCCACACGCCGGCATCGCTGGTCGCGCGCTTGCGATGCTTCTCCAGCTCCGCGATCTGGCGATCCAGGGCCGGGGTAAGCTTGTCCTTGGCGAGCAGCCAGGCGCGCTCGCCGAAATCGCCGTCCATCCCCGCGGTGCGGTTCGCCAGCGAGGTGACCACGCCCCAGCCGGCCGGATCGCCGCTGCGCGCCTGCCTGATCTGCTTCAGGCATTTGTCGAGCAGGAAGTCGGGCGCGATCACGCCCTTGGCGGCAGCGATCCTGAGCCGCTCGGTCTCGCCGTCCAGCTGCTCGGCATAGCTCTCCAGCCGGTCGAGATAGCCCTCCGCATCCTCGGGCACGGCGATCTGGTGGTCGCTGTCGAGCATGCGCGGGGTGTCGAGGAAGGCGCCGACATTCTGCACCACCACATAGGGCGAGTTGCGCCAGCTGCCGGTCGCGACATCGCCATAGCCGAAGCCGAAACCCTTGAGCGCGTTGGAGAAGCTCGCCTGGATAACGTCGATATTGGTGCGCATCGCCGGGCTCAGCGCGTTCAGGTCGAGCCTGGCGATGTCGGCCAGCGCCTTTTTCAGGTTCGCGGCGATCTTCGCCTGGCCCTTGGCCGAGCGGTCCATCAGCTGGTGCTTCAGGTTGGCGCGCTTGTCCTTGTCTACGCCCAGCGTGGTCGCGGTCTCGGGATAGTCGCGCAGCATCTGCTCGGCGACCCGGTCGAGCAGCGCCTGGGCGGGCGCGTCATTCCCGGCGGCGAACGCGCGGGCCGTAGCGGGCATGCCGGCGAGCGCCAGAGTCGAGCCTGCGCCAAGCAACAACTGGCGACGAGTGGTATCCATGCAATTTTCCTCGAAACGAAAGTCTTCAGGCCGGCTCGACGTCGAGCGAGCCGTCGCGGGCGCCGGTGATGCGGACATGCGCGCCGGCGGGGGTGTCCGGGCCATTGGCCGGCCATTCGCCGTCGCCCACCTTCACCCGGCCCTGGCCGGCGGTGATCGGCTCGACCACGGTGACGACCTGGCCGACCAGCCGGGCGACGCGGTCGTTGAGCAGCGGGTCGGCGCTCGGCACCGGGTTGCTGCGATACCAGCCGCGCCCGAGCGCCACCGCCGCCGCCGATGCCGCGGCGAACAGGAACACTTCGAACACCAGGTCGAAGCCCGGCACCAGCAATGTGACGATGCCGGTGATCGCGGCGCCGGCGGCGATGAACACCAGGAAGATGCCCGGCGCCAGCAGCTCGGCGATGGCCAGCAGCGCCGCCAGGATCAGCCAGGCGAGGCCGGTGTTCACGGTGAGCAGCTCCTGCAGGTTCATCTCAACCCTCCTTGGGCTCGAACGGACGCGGGCGCGGCGGGGCGGGCGGTGCCGGCGGGCGCGGGGCGCCGCCATTGCCGCCACCGCCACCAGCCAGCGCATCCTTGGCCAGTTCCCCGATCCCGCCCAGCGTGCCGATCAGCTGGGTCGCCTCGACCGGGAACAGGATCGTCTTGGCATTGGGGCTGGTCGCGAACTTGCCGACCGCCTCGACATATTTCTGCGCGATGAAATAGTTGAGCGACTGGCTCGATCCCGCCTCGATCGCGTCGGACACCAGCTGGGTCGCCTTGGCTTCCGCCTCGGCCGAGCGCTCGCGTGCCTCGGCGTCGCGGAAGGCGGCTTCGCGCCGGCCCTCGGCCTCGAGGATCTTCGACTGCTTCTCGCCCTCGGCGCGCAGGATCGCGCCGGCGCGGCTGCCCTCGGCCTCGAGGATGTTGGCGCGCTTCTCGCGCTCGGCCTTCATCTGGCGGGCCATGGCGTTGACGATGTCGGCCGGCGGGCGGATGTCCTTGATCTCGACGCGGGTGATCTTCACGCCCCAGGGCGTCGTCGCGTGATCGACCACCGAGAGCAGTCGCGCATTGATCTCGTCGCGCTTCGACAAGGTCTCGTCCAGGTCCATCGCGCCCATCACGGTACGCAGGTTGGTCGTCACCAGGTTGAGCAGCGCGATGTAGAGGTCGCTCACCTCATAGGCCGCCTTGGCCGCGTCGAGGACCTGGAAGAACACCACGCCGTCGGTGGAGATCATCGCATTGTCCTTGGTGATGATCTCCTGCCCGGGGATGTCGATCACCTGCTCCATCATGTTCACCCGGCGGCCGACCCGGTAGAAGAAGGCGGGGAAGAAGTTGAAGCCCGGCCCGGCGACGCTGGTGAAGCGGCCGAAATGCTCGATCGTGTACTGATAGCCCTGGCGGACGATGGTCACGCTGGAGAAGAGGTAGAGCACGACGACCACGGCGACCGCGCCCAGGAAAACATTGAGTACGAGCATCCGACTCCCCCTTCACGATTTGCCTCTTGCTAGCATAGAGAGGGGGCATGACCACAGCCCGTCTCGCACCGCGCACCGCCCTGTTCCTGCCGGCCTCGAACCCGCGCGCGATCGAGAAGGCGCGGGGGCTCGGCGCCGATCTGGTGATCCTCGACCTCGAGGATGCGGTGAAGCAGGCCGACAAGGTGAGCGCCCGCGTCGCGGCGGTCGAAGCGGTGGGGCAGGGCTTTGCCGCCAGCCTCTCGGCGATCCGGATCAACGCGATCGACACCGCCGAGCATGGCGAGGATGTCGCGGCGATTGCGGGCTCCAGCGCCGACTTCGCGGTGCTGCCCAAGGCGGAAAGTGCCGAAGAGGTCGCGCAGGTCGCCAGGGCGCTCGGCAAGCCGTTGCTGGTGATGATCGAAACCCCGCGCGGCGTGCTGGGTGCCGCCGAGATCGCCGCGGTACCGGGCCTGGCCGGGCTCATCATCGGCACCAACGACCTGGCCGCCTCGCTCCGCCTCCCGCCCTCCAGCGGGCGTGCGCAGATGGGCGTATCCCTGCAAAGCGTCGTCCTCGCCGCCCGCGCCGCCGGCGTCTGGGCGCTCGACGGCGTGTTCAACAAGCTCGACGATCCCCAGGGCCTCGCCGCCGAATGCCGCGAGGGCAGGGCGCTCGGCTATGACGGCAAGTCGCTCATCCACCCGAACCAGATCGCCATCGCCGGCCAGGCATTCGGCCCCAGCGAGGCCGAACTGGCGGAAGCCCGCGCCCTCGTTGCCGCCGCTACGGGCGGGGCCGAGCGCTATGACGGCCGGATGATCGAGGCGATGCACGTCGATCAGGCCCGCGCGCTGCTCGATCGCGCGATGGATTATGCCGGATCGGATGATTTCCTTGCCTAGGTAGGACCACCTAGGCCGGGCAGCGTCTATTATAGCTACATGCCCGGACTGCCCAAGCTTCACAGCGATCTGCTCGCCGCGCTCGACGAGCTCGAACATCTCCTCGCGCAGCCCACGCTGGACCAGCTGCGCCTGTCGCGCGTCCGGCTCTACATCTCCAAGGTGAATGGCGAGCGCCGCACCACGGTCGACCGGCTCTGCGAGGCGCTGGAGCGCGAGGCGACCGGCGTCCATGCCCAGCAGATCGCCGCGCTGCGCCAGTCGAACATCGAGAAGCGCATCGAGTATACCGTGCATGTCGGCAATTGGGGCCTGCGCGAGGTCGCTGCCGACTGGCCGGGCTATTGCCGTGCCTCGGTCGAGCTTTCGCGCAGCATCCGCCAGCAGGTCATGGTCGAGCAGGCGTTGCTTTGCGACCGACAAGATGACGCCGACCCCCTAGCGCTTTCCGACCCTCGCGGTTACATGGGCCGCCAACTTCCGAATCAGGACATTGGCGCACCCCATGGACATCCCCCTCGGCCTCACCTTCGATGACGTTCTCCTCTATCCGGGGGAATCCGAAGTCCTGCCGAGCATGGCCGACACCCGTACGCGGGTAACCCGCGGCCTCTCGCTCAACATCCCGATCCTCTCCTCGGCGATGGACACCGTCACCGAAGCCGACATGGCGATCGTCATGGCGCAGCTCGGCGGCATCGGCGTCCTCCACCGCAATCTCGACATCGAGGAGCAGGTCGAGGCGGTCCGCGCGGTCAAGCGCTTCGAGAGCGGCATGGTCGTCAACCCGATCACCATGGCACCCACCGGCACCCTGGCCGAGGCCCGTGCGCTGATGGCCCAGCACCGGATCAGCGGCATTCCGATCGTCGAGGCGTCGGGCAAGCTCGCCGGCATCCTCACCAACCGTGACGTCCGCTTCGCCGAGCGGCTCGACCAGCCGGTTGCCGAGCTGATGACGCACGACAACCTTGCCACCGTCCGCGTCGGCGTCAGCTCGGAAGAGGCGCGCCGCCTGCTCCATTCGCGCCGCATCGAGAAGCTGCTGGTCGTCGACGATGCCTATCGCTGCGTCGGCCTGATCACGGTGAAGGACATCGAGAAGGCGGTGAACTATCCGTCCGCCACCAAGGACGCTGCCGGCCGCCTCTGCGTCGCCGCCGCCACCACCGTGGGCGACAAGGGCTTTGCCCGCACCGAGGCGCTGGTCGATGCCGAGGTCGACCTGATCGTGATCGACACCGCGCACGGCCACAATGTCGAGGTCAGCCGCGCCGTCGAGCGCGTGAAGAAGCTCTCCAACCGCGTCCAGGTGATCGCCGGCAACATCGCCACCGCCGAAGCCGCCAAGGCGCTGATCGGCGCGGGCGCCGACGGCATCAAGGTCGGCATCGGCCCGGGCTCGATCTGCACCACCCGCGTCGTCGCCGGCGTCGGCGTGCCGCAGCTCACCGCGGTGATGGAAGCCGCCAACGAAGCGTCGAAGCATGACGTGCCGGTGGTCGCCGATGGCGGCATCCGCACCTCGGGCGACGTCGCCAAGGCGATCGCCGCCGGTGCCTCGACCGCGATGATCGGCTCGCTGCTGGCAGGCACCGAGGAAGCCCCGGGCGAGACCTTCCTCTACCAGGGCCGCGCCTACAAGTCGTACCGCGGCATGGGCTCGGTCGGCGCGATGGCGCGCGGCTCGGCCGACCGCTATTTCCAGCAGGACGTCAAGGACCAGCTCAAGCTCGTGCCGGAAGGCATCGAGGGCCAGGTGGCGTTCAAGGGCCCGGCCAAGGACGTGATCCACCAGCTGGTCGGCGGCGTGAAGGCGTCGATGGGCTATGTCGGTGCCGCGACCATCGACGAGTTCCAGAAGAGGGCCCGTTTCGTCCGCATCACCAATGCCGGCCTGCGCGAGAGCCACGTCCACGACGTGACGATCACCCGCGAGGCGCCGAACTACCCGACGCGATAGGCCGTGATACCGCCGGCCGCGTCGCTCCTTCGGGCGGCGCGGCCCGCCGGGCGGTAAAGCTCTGGCAAGATATTTGCTCCATTATGAAGCAATGTCACGGCGTCTCGATATTCTCACCCGGCATCATGATCGACTGATCGAGATCATGGCCACCGCCCGCACCCAGATCACCGACTCCGTGAAGGGTGCCGATCTGGATGCGCTGCGCCATCTCCGCCGTGAGATGGTCGAGGCGCTGGCTGCCTATCAGCGCTTTGTCCACGAAGAGATTTACGAGCCCGCCCAGCAGGGTATCGGCTCGGCGGAAGCGCGTCGCGACGCGCGGGCGCTGAAGATCGACTGCATCCAGCTCCAGCGCGACTATGACGATTTCGGCCTGCGCTGGGCGCGGCGCCACGTCCTCGAGAACTGGCCGGAATACCGCCTGAGCGCCAATCTCATGATGAAGCGGGTCAACGACCACATCCTGCACGTCTGCGAGCTGCGCAAGGGCTGGAGCAGCGGTCAGGCCGCCTGAGAGCGTCGCTTTGCCCCAGCCCCGGGGCGGGACGGTGGGCTGTCTTCTATCCGATTGCGCCGCCTTGGTAATTCGCTACGCTGCGCCCGGTGCCAAGTTTCGTTCGCGCCCGGCTCATGCCAGGCACCGCCATTTTCCCGCCGCTTCCCGATGTAGCGCCCAACCGACCCGCGGGATCCGCCGCCGGCTTCCGGCCCGCCCAGCTATGGGGTGCGATCGGCCTGAGCATGGCGATCTGCGCGGCGCTGATGTGGAAGGCCGGGCTGCGGATCGATCCGCTGCTGCCGTCCAACCTGGCCTATGTCGCGGCGCTGCTGCTGCTCTTCGCCGTCCGGCCCGCTCTGTCCCGCACCAGCCGGCGCTGGGCACCGGGCCTGGCCGATCTCACCGAGAATGTCGGGCTGTTCATGGCGATGGCGCTCACCGGCGCGGTTGCCACCTATCCGCTGGCGGCGCTGTCGCATGGCTATGCCGATGCCCCGCTCCAGCGGATCGACGAGGCGCTGCATTTCCACTGGCTCGCCTGGTACGAGACGGTCGTCGCGCATCCCAGCCTCCAGCGGCTCGGCGTGGCCGCCTATCAGTGCATCTATGTGACCCCGGCCGCGCTGCTCATCGCCTTTGCGATCCGCGGCCAGCGCCGCGAGGCGCACCGCTTCCTCGCCAGCTTCTGGCTGGCCGCGATCCTGACCCTGACCCTGTACCTGTTCATGCCCGCCGTCGGCCCGCTGACCTATCTGTGGAAGGGCCCGATCCCCTATATGCCAACCAGCGCGATCTGGCAGGAACAGCTCATCCCGGCGCTCCGCGCCCACCAGATCGGACAGGTCAATCTCAACGAGCTGCGCGGCCTGGTCTCGGCCCCGAGCTTCCACACCGCCTCCGGCGTCGTCTACATCGCCACCGCCTGGCGTTGCGGCAACCTGCGCTGGCCGCTGACCTTCCTCACCCTGGCGATGCTGCTGGCGACCCCGGTGGAGGGGACGCATTACCTGTCGGACATGATCATCGGGGCAGCCGTGGCGCTGGTGGCGCTGGTGCTGGCGGGGAGGCTTGTGGGGCGGTTCGGGCGCAGCGCGGTGGCGGCCTGAAAGCAGCGACCGGACGCGCCGATCCGTTTCCCGTACCGGCGGGGGCCGCCGGCACGGGAACCCGCATCTCAGCGCGCCTTGGCGAGGGCAACCGCATCCGCTCCGGCGGGGAAGTGCAGCGCGCCCGCGATATCGTGCGCCGCGTCCCAGACAGCTTCGGCGACCTCGCTTTCCCGGGTTGTCATCGCCGGCGTTGCCAAGGCTTCGAGGATCGGTCGCGCGAAATCGGCGTATTCGCCAGGCAGCAGATCCTCGACTGGCACAATGGCGTTCGCGCCGAACCGCGTCGTGGGGGCATAGCCCGGCTCGACCAGTTTCACCTGCACGCCGAAATGGCCGAGCTCATGGGCGAGCGAGCCGGTGAACCCCTCGATCGCCTGCTTGGACCCGGTATAGGCCGCGGCCAGCGGAAAAGCGCCGAGCGTCACGGTCGAGGTGACGTTGACGATCATGCCCGATCGGCGTGCGCGCATTTGCGGGATGATCGCGTGGCACATGGCCATCACGCCGATCGTGTTGGTCTCGATCAGCTGGCGGATCAGCGACATCGGCATCGCCTCGAAAGCGCCCACGCCGCCCACGCCGGCATTGTTGACCAGCACATCGACTGGCCCCGCCGTCTCGATCAGCGTCGCGATGCTCCGTTCGTCGGTGACGTCCAGCGGCAGCACCCGCAGCCGTTCGGTTGGCGTCGCGAACCGGGCAGCTTCGGGCCGGCGCATCGTCGCTATCACGTTCCAGCCGCGCGAAAGGAAAAGCTCCACTGTCGCCTTTCCATAGCCTGACGAGGTGCCGGTGATGAGGATCGTCTTGGTCATTGCCTGTCTCCCTTGATGTTGATGACCAGGAGATAGACGCGCCGGATGATACGATATATAATTGATGATCCTTATTTGATTATGGATCGTCCAATATGGATCCGCTCAGCGAGATCATTGCCCTGCTCCGGCCGCGTGCCGCCGTCTCCAAGCCGATCTCGGCGCGCGGGCAATGGGGCGTTCGCTATGCCGCGCATGACGCGCCCGGCTTCACCCTCGTTCTCGCCGGTGAGGCCTGGGTCAGGTTCGAGGGCAGCGAACCGATCCGGCTGGCACGGGGCGATTTCCTGCTGTTGCCAACGACCCCGGCCTTCACGCTGGGCAGTGCGCCCGATATCGCCTGCGTCCCAGTCGAGCCGAGTGCCGAGCCCGTCCGGCACGGAGAGCAGGAAGGTGAGCCCGACTTTGTATCGCTTGGTGGAAGCTTCGCGTTCGAGCGCGTCAATGCACCCTTGCTGCTCGCGCTGCTGCCGGGCCGCATCCATATTCCGGCGACGGAGGGCAGGGCGACCCGGTTCGGCCGGCTAATCGAGCTGCTTGCCGAGGAATGTGGGGGCGATCAACCCGGCAAGGAGCTGATCGTCCAGCGCATGCTCGAGGTGCTGCTGGTCGAAGCGCTGCGCTGGCGCGGCATCGGCAGTCAGGCGATGCCTGCGGGGCTGCTCAACGGCATGCGCGATCCGGCGCTGGCTCGCGTGCTCCAGACGATCCACGCCGATGTCCGGGCGGGCTGGACGGTCGCGGAGCTCGCCGGGATCGCTGGCATGTCGCGGTCCGCCTTTTCGGCGCGGTTCGGTGAACGACTGGGCTGCGCACCGATCGAATATCTCGCCCGCTGGCGCATGGCGATTGCCAAGGATGCGCTTAGCCGGGGGGTGAAGTCGCTCGATCGCATCGCCGACGAGATCGGCTATGAATCGGCGAGCGCCTTCAGCACGGCATTCCGCAAGCGCCTTGGTTGCTCGCCCGGCCGGTTTGCGCGGGCGCCCGCCGCTTTGGTCTAGGGGTTGGCCTTAGTCGCCATACCCGATCCGCACCTTGCTCGCCGCCTCCGCCGCCACCCGCCGCGCCGCATCGGTATCCCCCGCCAGCGCCAGCGCCACGCCCATCCGGCGATAGGGCCGCGAATTCGGCTTGCCGAATATCCGCACATCCACTTCGCCGCCCTCGGTTGCCAGCGCCTCGGCCAGCCCTGCATAGGACAAGGTTTCCGAAGCCCGGTCCGCCAGGATCACCGCGCTAGCCGAGGGCCCGCGCAGCGTGATCGCCGGGATCGGCAGGCCCATCACCGCACGCGCGTGCAGGTCGAACTCGCTGAGGTTCTGCGAGATCAGCGTCACCATGCCGGTGTCGTGCGGGCGCGGCGAGAGCTCGGAGAAGATCACCTCCTCGCCCTTCACGAAGAACTCCACCCCGAAGATGCCATAGCCGCCCAGATCGTCGACCACCTTGCGCGCCATCTCCTGCGCGTCGGTAATCGCCTGCGCCGACATCGCGGCGGGCTGCCAGCTTTCCTGATAGTCGCCGCGCTCCTGGCGGTGGCCGATCGGCGGGCAGAACAGCACGCCGTTGCGGGTGCGGATCGTCAGCAGGGTGATCTCGTAATCGAAGTCGACGAACTCCTCGACGATCACCCGCTTGCGGTCGCCGCGCATGTTGGCGACCGCATAGTCCCAGGCGGCCTCCAGCGCGCCGGCCTCGCGCACCGTGCTCTGGCCCTTGCCCGAGGACGACATCACCGGCTTGATCACGCAGGGCAGGCCGGTGTGCCCGGCGCCGGCCAGCACTTCCTCAAGGCTCTCGGCATACCGATAGCGCGACGTGCGCAGGCCCAGCTCGACCGCGGCGACTTCGCGGATGCCGTCGCGGTTCATCGTCATCTGGGTGGCGCGCGCCGACGGGACGATGGTGAAGTCCTCGGCCTCCAGCTCGGCCAACACCTCGGTGCGGATCGCCTCGACCTCGGGGACGACATAGTCCGGCTGGTGCTTCTCCACCGCGGCGCGCAGCAACTCGCCGTCGAGCATCGAGAACACCTCGAAGCCATCGGCGACCTGCATGGCAGGCGCGCCTTCATAGGCGTCACAGGCGATCACATGGGCGCCGAGCCGCTTGGCGGAGATCACGAACTCGCGGCCGAGTTCGCCCGAGCCGAGGAGCAGGATCTTCGCCGTGAACGCCATGTGCTTGCCTTCCTGATGGGGTTGGCGCGGCTGTGGCGGGATGGCGCCTGCTTGTCCATTCCCCTCACCATATTCCGTCATGCTGAACTTGTTTCAGCATCCAGGGCGCCCCCGGCTTTATCGCTCGTGGAGAGTTGGACCCTGAAACGAGTTCAGGGTGACGATGAGTAAAGATGCTTGAGCCCCGCTCCCGCAATTTCCACTACCAATGTAGGCAATGTTCTGCTTCTGCTCCGGCTATGCCGAGCGCGAATTCCCTGACTCTTGCCCTCCCGCGCACCCGCGTGGAGACTCAAGAGATTCAACATTTTGCTCAACCGGGCGGTTTAACGTCATGAACCCCGCCGCCCGCATCCAGGCCGCCATCGACCTGCTCGACAAGATCACTACCGCCGCCCGAGACCAGGGTGGATCGGCCGACACGATCATCGCCAAGTGGTTCGCCGAGCGTCGCTATGCCGGTTCCAAGGACCGCCGGGCGATCCGCGAGCTGGTCTATGACGCGATCCGCATGCTCGGCGAGCGCCCGGAAACCGGCCGCGCCGCGATGCTGGCGCTGGTCGGGCGTCGGCCGGAACTGGTCGAATGGTTCGACGGCTCGCCCTATGGCCCCGCGCCGATCGCGCCGGGTGAGCCAATCGCCGAAGCCGGCGTGCTGCCGCGCTGGCTGGCCGAGGCCTTTGCCGCCTCGGGTCTCGACAGCGACGAGCAGGATGCGCTGCTGGAGCGCGCCCCGCTCGACATCCGGGTCAACACGCTCAAGGCCGATCCCGCGGTCATCCAGGCCGAGATTCCCGGCTCGGTGCCGCTGCCGTGCCTGCCCGCCGGGCTGCGCGCGCCTTCGGATGCGCCGATCGAGCAATTGCCGTCGTACAAGGACGGCAAGCTCGAGGTGCAGGATGCCGGCAGCCAGTTCGTCAGCCTCGCGGCAGGCGTCGAGCGCGGCCAGCATGTCATCGACCTGTGCGCCGGCGGCGGCGGCAAGACGCTGGCGCTGGCGGCGGCGATGGCCAATCACGGCAGCATCCTGGCCTGCGATATCGATCGCCCCCGGCTCTCCCGGCTGATGCCGCGTGCCGAGCGGGCAGGGGTGGGCATCGTCGAGACCCGCCTGCTCAACCCCAACCAGGAACGCGCGATGCTGGCCGACCAGGCCGGCCGCGCCGATGTCGTGCTGGTCGATGCGCCCTGTTCGGGCACCGGCACCTGGCGCCGCAACCCGGAGGCGCGCTGGCGGCTCAATCCGCAGCGGCTCGACCGTTATGTCGCGACACAGCGCGCGCTGCTCGACATCGCCGCCGATCTCGTCCGCCCCGGCGGGGTGCTGGTGCATGTCGTCTGCTCGCTGCTCGATGCCGAAGGGGCGGGGCAGGCCCAGGCGTTCCTGGAGCGCAATCCCGGCTGGACCGTTGAGCCGCTGGCGCTCGGCGCCGGCACACCGCGTGGCCCGGGCGTGCGCTTCACCCCGCTAAGGGACTCGACCGACGGCTTTTTTGTCGCGAGGATGCGGCGGCCATGATAGCGACCGGCAAGATTTCGGAGAATGTGATGCGTTTCACTGCGATTGGGGCGGCCGGTGCGTTGCTTCTGCTCTCGGTTTCCACGTCGTTGATGGCGCAGCGTGCCGACGACCAGATCGATCCGCGCTCGGTGGAAATGGTCAAGCAGGGCCGCGCGATGCTCGCCGGCGGCAATGTCCAGGGTGCCGGCGATGTGCTCGAAAGCGCGCTGGCGGTCGATCCGCGCAATCGCGACGCGTATCTCGTCCTCGCCGATATCGCCCGCAAGGTGAACCTGCCCGGCAAGGCGATCCGCCTCTATCGTGAAGCGCTGAGCCTCGAGCCCAACGACACCGCCGCGCTGCGCGGGCAGGGCGAGGCGATGGTTGCCAAGGGCGCGATGGAGCGGGCCAAGGAGAACCTCGCCAAGATCGAGAAGCTCTGCGCCAAGGGCTGCGCCGACGCCGCCCAGCTCTCCGCCGCGATCGCCAAGGGCCCGCCGGTGGTCACCGCCCAGGCCGAACCGGCCCCGGCCCCTGCGGCGTCGCCGACGGCCAAGCCCTGATCGGCTTGTAATGTAGGATTTCGTCTGATTGGAAAGGGCGGTCCGGCGGATGCCGGGCCGCTCTTTGACAATCAGGACAGCGCCGAAAACGGCTTCTTGGCGTGTACTTCGTGTACTTTGGGCCGCTCAGCCCAGCGTTCGGGCAAGTGCGACGAACTCGGCGACGGTCACCGTCTCGGCACGCCGGGCGGAGTCGATGCCCAGGCTTTCCATCGCCTCCAATGCGCCGGGCACGCCTTTCAGGCTCTGGCGCAGCATCTTGCGGCGCTGGCCGAAGGCGGCGGCGGTCAGGTTCTCCAGCGTCTTGAGCCGCACGCCCTCGGGCGCTTCGGCGGGGACGATATGGACGACGGCCGACATCACCTTGGGCGGCGGCGTGAAGGCCGAACGATGGACGTTCATCGCGATCCTGGGCGTGGAGCGCCATTGGGAGAGCACGGCGAGCCGGCCATAATGCTCGGTACCGGCCGCAGCGACGATGCGCTCGGCCACTTCCTTCTGGAACATCAGCGTGAGGCTGGCCCACCACGGCTCCCACTCGGCCGAGAGCCAGCCGACGAGCAGCGCGGTGCCGACATTATAGGGCAGGTTGGCGACGACGTGCGGCTTGCCTTCGAACAGCGCCGGGGCATCGACCTCAAGAGCGTCGCCCTCGATGACGTGGAGCTTGCCGGGGAAGAAGCTGCCAAGCTCCTCCAGCGCCGGAATGCAGCGCCGGTCGCGCTCCACCGCGGTGACGCTGGCGCCGCCCTGGAGCAGCGCGCGGGTCAGACCGCCGGGGCCGGGGCCGACCTCGAACACTTCGGCGCCGTCGAGCTTGCCCGGCACCTTGGCGATGCGAGCGAGCAGCTGGTGGTCGAACAGGAAATTCTGGCCCAGCGCCTTGCTCGCGCTGAGACCATATTTGCTGATGACGTCCCGGAGAGGCGGAAGCTCGGTCACGCCGCCGCGTCTGCCCTGCGCTGGGCGGCGCTGGCGGCCATCTTGATCGCGGCGATCATCGCGCCGGGATTGGCCTCGTCCTTGCCGGCGATGCCGAACGCGGTGCCGTGGTCTGGCGAAGTACGGACTATGGGCAGGCCGAGGGTGATGTTCACGCCTTCGTCGAAATGGAGAGTCTTGATCGGGATCAGCGCTTGGTCATGCGTGGGGCAGAGCGCGGCGTCATAGCCGGCGCGGGCGCGGGGATGGAACATCGCATCGGCGGCGAAGGGGCCGATCGCATCGATGCCTTCCTCGCGCAGCTGGGCGATAGCGGGCAGGAGGACGTCGATCTCCTCCCGTCCGATCTCGCCGCTCTCGCCGGCATGCGGGTTGAGGCCGGCAAAGGCGAGGCGGGGCCGCTCGATGCCGAAGTTGCGCAGCAGACCGCGCGCCGTGGCGCGGGCCTTGGCCAGTACCAGCTCGATGGTGAGCAGGCCCGGCACGCTGGCGATCGCGACGTGTACGGTGATCGGCACCACGCGCAGCGTCGGGCCGGCAAGCATCATCACCGCATTCTCCGGCGAGATGCCGCAGCGCTCGGCGACGAACTCGGTCTGGCCGGGATGCCGGAAGCCGATCTTGTAGAGCTGGACCTTGGAGACCGGACCGGTGACCACGCCCCCCGCCGCGCCGGCGTTGGACAGGCCGACCGCCAGCTCGAGCGACTGGAGCGCGGCCTTGGCACTGGCCTCGTCGGGGCTCCCGGGCGTCACCGCGCAGGTGTCGCCGACCGGCAGTACCGGCAGCGCCTCGGCAAAGGCGGCCGCGGCCTGGTCGGGATTGGTGATCCGGGCGATCGGCCCGTCCCAAACCTTCTCGACGGCGTCGGGACAGCCAATGGCGAAGAAGGGCGCGAGCGAATGCAGCTCGCGCGCCTTCCATGCCTTGGCGGTGATTTCCGGGCCGACTCCGGCCGAATCGCCCATCGATATGGCGAGCGGCCGGATCACCTCAGCGATATTCGATCAGCGCGTCGCGGCGGATGTCGCGAAGCATGCGCTGGGCGCGCAGGTTCGTGCGCTGCTCGGCAACCTGGTCCTGGATCTGGTCGCGGGTCGGCAGGCCGGGGGGCGGCGGATCGTCGCGACCGCAGACCACGAGCACGCGGACGCCGTCCTCGATCGTGCCGAAGGGCTGGGTCACCTGGCCGACCTGGAGCGGCAGGATGATCTGCTGCAGCGCGGGCGGCAGGTCGCCGATCACGACGCCGTCCTTCTCCACCACTTCCGCATTCTGCGCGGCGGCGACATTGGCCGCGTCACCGCAGCCCTTGATCGCCTGGGTTGCCTGGGCGAACTGGCCGGCGCGCGCCTGGGCCTGCGCCTCGTTCGTGCCCTTGGGGAAGGTGATGGTGATCTGGCGGAGCGAGAGCTTGGCGCCGCGCGGATCGGCCATGCCGATCTTGCGCTTGTCCGCCAGGTACACGATCGAGAAACCGGTCGACAGCGGGATCGGACCCGCGACCTGGCCGGCCGACATCTCTTCCACGGCCTTGGCCATCTCGTCGGGCAGGATGCCCGGCGCCAGGCGGACCCAGCCGAGATCGCCGCCCTGACCCTTGGTCGAGCTCTCCGAATAGGTCTTGGCGAGATAATCGAAGGGCGCGCCCTCCTTCATCTGCTGGATGATGCGCTGCATGCCCGCATAGACTTCCTGCTTACGGTCGTCCGTGGCGTTCATGTAGATTTCGTAGACGTGATATTCTTCGCTGCCCTGCGCGGCCTTGAGGCGGGCGATGATGGCATCGGCCTCCTCGTCGCTCACGTTGATGTCGACCTTGCGGCGCAGCACGCGGCCCCAGGCGACTTCGCCCTCGATCTGCTTGCGGATCGTGCGCTCCGAAGCGCCGGACTGGCGCAGGAAGACCCGGAACTGCTCCGGAGTCATCTTCAGGCGGCGGGCGACGCCGCCGAAGCTCTGGTCGATCTCCTTGGGATCGACATTGATCTCGTTGGCCTTGGCCTCCTGGATCTGCAGCGTCTCGTCGATCAGCTGGCGCAGGATCATCATGCGATACTGATCGCGCTCTTCCGGCTTCAGGTTGAGCTTGTTGAGCGCGATGATCAGGTTGAGCCGCTGGTCCACATCGGTGCCGGTGAGCACCGTGTTGTTCACGATCGCGGTGGGCTTGCGGATGTTGGGATCGGCCTTGCCGAACAGCTTGAGATCGGGCGGAAGATCGAGCTGGGCAGCAAGCGCGGCGGCAGCATCTTCCTGCTGCGCGGGCGTTGCCTGCTGCGGGGCTGGAGCCGACTGCTGCGGGGCCGGAGCGGCCGGCTTCGGCGCGGGAGCGGTCTGTGCCGTCTGCGCCACAACCCCCGGCGCTACGCTGGAGACGACGAGCGCGAGAACGGACAAGCGGCCTGCGCGGATCGCCTTGCTAACACCAATGTTCACGTGATTCCGTACCCTCAAATCTGCCGGAGAGTGGCGCATAATGTTCAATTGTGCCTGAACTTAGGCTTACCGGCGGTTCCCCTCTAGCGGCGCAGCCTAGCGCCCCAGATTCTTGAACGCCAGCGTCAACAGATAGGAGTTGCCGCGCGCAGCGTCGCCGGTGGTGGCATAATCGCGCTTCCAGGTCAGGCCCAGCCGCAGGCAATCGTCCTCATAGGTGATGCCCAGGCGGTGGCGCACCGGCTCGAATCCGTCGGCGAGCGAGGTGGGATCTTCCTTGCGATCGGTCAGATCGACCAGCGTCGAGCCCGAGAGCGACCAGAAACGCGCGATCTGGATGCGGGCGCCGAGGCGAAGCTCCTCGCGGTCCTGCAGGTCCTCGAGCGACGCGTTGATGTTCCGGTTGAGGCGCAGATAGCCGATCTGGGCATAGGTGGAGCGCGAACCGAGCGTCATGTCGACTTCGTTGCGGCGGAAGGCCAGGCTGTCCTTGTCGAGCCGGTAGCGGTGGGTGAAGCTGACAAAATCGCGGAAGCGCACGACGGTGCGGCCGACAATGTCCGACACCCGGGCGTTCAGACCTGTCCCATCCGGGAACAGCGTCGGGCGCGAGGAAATGCGATAGCTCTGGCCGACATTGGCGTCGATCGAGAAGCCCGGCAGGTAGAGCGCATAGTCGAGGCCCCAGGTGAAGCGGGTCGAATCCTCGAACCGGTCATAGCCGGGGAAGCGATTGAGCGCGAAGAGGTTGGAATCCTCCAGGTCCACCGCGCGCGCATCTTCGTTCGGCACCTCGAGATTGGCGATCTTGGGCGAGGCAACCATCTGGAAACGCGGGGTAATGCGCTGCGTGCCGCCGAACAGGCTGCCGACCAGCGGCCATTTCACGTCCACCGCCAGCGCACCGATGCCGCGGCCATGGAAGCCTTCCTCGCCGCGATAGCTGGCGATCGTCGTCAGCATCGTGTCCGAAGCATTGTAGACGTCGCCACGGGCATAGGCGGTGAGGGTGACTTCCTGGCCCCAGTTGGTCAGGCGGCGCAGGTCCCAGCGGGCGCTGGCAAAGGCGCGCTGCGAATCCTGGCCGTCGGACCGGCCGATCGCCAGCGTGTTGACCTGGAACTCGAAGCGGCCGCCGATGATGCCGTCATCCATGCGCCGGCGATAGTCGATCTCGGGCAGGGCATAGGGCTGGAGGCCCTGGCGCTCGCCGACGCGGAGCGTCTGCACGACCCAGGCGTTGATCGAGAAATAGCTATCTGCATCAATGCGTTCGACGCGGAAGTTATTACGCAGTCGATCGTCGCGCGAGATGTCGTACCGACGCAGGAAGGTCCGGTCCGTGGTCAGGCGCATCGAGGCGCTGGCGCTCCAGTTCGGATCGAGCTGGAAATTGCCGACCGCATCGAGATAGCCGCGGAAATCGTTCTTCGAGGTGGTAGGCGTGACCGGCACGGTGAGATCGTCGGCGCGGCGGCTATAGGTGCCATAGGCGCTGACCCGGAAGGCGCCGAGCGAATTGAGTTCGCGATAATCAGCCTGCAGCATCGGCAGCACGCTGGAATAGACGCGCGGGGTGACGGTCAGGTCACGATTGGGCGCGAAGCTGAAATAATAGGGCAGCGCGAACTGCACGCCGTTCGCGCGGTTGTAGCGAAGATCGGGCGCGAGGAAGCCGCTGGCGCTCTGGCCGCCGACCGGGTGCGAGAAGACCGGCAGCGGGATCGTCGCGAAGCCGAACACCGAGATGCGCGCGCCGGTGTAGCGCAGCCGCTTCTTGGCGGGCTCATAGACCACGCGATTGGCGGTGATCTTCCAGCTCGGCTCCTTGGGGCAGCCGTCCGAATTGGTGACCGAGCAGGGGGTGTAGGCGGCGTTCTCGACCGTGAAGCTGCCATCCTCGTGCATCTGGCCCTGCGCCGCGGCGATGCGGCCGCCGGCGTCGAGCACGACCAGCATGTTCTGGACGACGCCTTCCTTCAGCGTGTCGGTCAGCTCGACCTTGTCGCCATAGGCCGAATCGCCCTGCGGATTGACGACGACGACATTGCCCTCGGCGAAGACCTGCCCGCTCTTGCGGTTCCAGGTCACCTTGTCGGCGCGCAACCGCTCGCTGCGGCGATAGAGGCGGACATCGCCGGTAGCGGTGACCACGTCCTGATTCTCGTCATATTCGAGCTGGTCGGACGTGAACTGGATCTGGTCGTCGCCCTCGGGCAGCGCACTCGGCGAAGGCGGCGGCGGCTCGACCGCGGGGGTCTGCAGGTCAGGGCCAGCGGCGGGCGTGGGCGCGGGTGACGGCGCCGGAGTCGCGGGCTGCGGCGCGGTCTGGGCCGGCGCGGTCGTCTGCTGCGCGCGCGCCTCTGCCGACAGGCACAGGCCGACAGCGGCCGACAGCAGCAAGGCCTTGCGCGTCACTTCGATTCCCACCTTTGTTTCTCACTCCCGTGCACGCGGCAATTATTTGCCCTATCGCAGCGGTTGCGGCTCCGCAACGTCACGTGCGTTGGCCCGAACGCACGGAGGCGCTAACAGGAGCCAATGCAGGTCGATTTCTACCATCTGACGCAGCTCCCCCTGGAACGTGCGCTGCCCCGGATCGCCGAACGCGTGGTCGAGACCGGCGGGCGGCTGTTGATCGTCGCCGGCGAGGCGAGCCAGCGGGCCAGGCTGGACCAGCTGCTATGGACCTATACCCCCGAAAGCTTCCTGCCGCACGGCCAGGCGGGCGGGCCGGACGATGACCGCCAGCCGATCCTGATCGCCGGCGAGCCGGAAACGCCGGCCAATGGCGCGCGCAACATCGCGCTGGCCGACGGGGTGTGGCGTGAGGAGGCGCTGGGCTTCGACCGGGCCTTCCATTTCTTCGACGAGGACCGCATCGCCGAGGCGCGGGCCGCCTGGAAGGGACTGGCCGGACGCGAGGGGGTGGAGCGCAACTACTGGAAGCAGAACGAGCAGGGGCGCTGGGAGAAAGCGGCCTGAGTGTACGCTTCTGTACGCCGATATTTGCTTAGGTTGTGCGTAACGGCGGCTTGAGGCCGGTCGGTTTGATAAAGTTCTGCGGCTGTTTCCCTCCATGTGGGGTGTTGCACTTGCGGACGGTTTGGACGCGGAAGCTTGCACGGCTCTCTATTTCATCGTCATCCCGGCCTTGAGCCGGGATCCCGCTCCTTCCGCGATCGAGACTAGAGGGACCCCGGCTCAAGGCCGGGGTGACGGAAAATGGGTACGCGCCCGCGATCCCGCAGCCGCAGGACATCGCATCTTCTTCACGGTTCAAAGAGCGTCGGCAGGAACAATAGCGGAACGCGCGCCTGTAGGACAGCACGCCGCGCTTGCATCCGGCGCAACGCGGGACTAGGGAGCCGCGACTTTTCCACAACCATAAAGCAGGAGCCGCACGGCCATGGCCGCGAACCGGACCTTTTCGATCATCAAGCCCGATGCCACCCGCCGCAACATCACCGGCGCCGTCACCAAGATGCTGGAGGAGGCCGGCCTGCGCGTCGTCGCTTCGAAGCGCATCCAGATGACCCGCGAGCAGGCCGAGGGCTTCTACGGCGTCCACAAGGAGCGCCCCTTCTTCAACGACCTGGTCGAGTTCATGATCTCGGGTCCGGTCGTGGTGCAGGTGCTCGAGGGCGAGAACGCCGTGCAGCGCAACCGCGACATCATGGGCGCCACCAACCCGGCGAACGCCGATGCCGGCACCATCCGCAAGGAGCTGGCCGAATCGATCGAGGCGAACTCGGTGCACGGTTCGGACTCGGACGAGAACGCCGCGATCGAGATCGCGTTCTTCTTCAAGCCGGAAGAGATCGTCGGCTAAACGCTGACTTTCTTGCACCGTTTTGGATGCGAAGGGCCGGGGCGAAAGCACCGGCCTTTTTCGTGTTTGGGGGCGTGTGTCAGCTTTGGGGGATGGTGGATACAGTACGCCGTCATGCTGAACTTGTTTCAGCATCCAAGGAGCCGCCAAGGATATCCTTTGTGGAGCGTTGGATGCTGAAACAAGTTCAGAGTGACGAAGGTTTTTGCGGCTAGCTCCGCGGGAGCGTGATCGTTGCCACCAGGCCGCCGCCTTCACGGTTGGCCAGGCCGATCTCGCCGCTTGCGTCGCGGACGATTGCACGAGCCAGGGCGAGGCCCAGGCCGGCGCCGCCGGTCTCGCGATTGCGGGATTCCTCCAGGCGCGTGAAGGGATCGAAGACTTTCTCAAGCTTTTCCGGGGGGATACCGGGGCCGCGATCGCAGACTTCGATGCGGACATGGCGCTCGTCCGAGCGCAGGCGGACCTCTGTGGCACCGCCGCCATATTTCACCGCATTCTCGATCAGGTTGCGCACCGCGCGGCGCATCAGCGTGGGGCGGAGATGCATGCGCAGGCGCGGCGCTTCCTCGAAGGTGACGTCCTGATCGAGATCGCGGAAATCCTCGACGACGGCGTCGATCAAGGCGGACAAGTCAACATCGGTGGCTGGTTCGCTCGGACGTCCGAGCCGGGCGAGGCTGAGGATGTCGTCGAGCGTGTGGTTCATCTCGTCGATCGTGTCCGCCATGCGGGCGCGATCCTCTTCATCCTCTACCGACTCGATTCGTACGCGAAGCGCAGCAAGCGGCGTGCGCAGGTCGTGCCCGATCGCGCCGAGCATGCGGTCCTTTTCGTCGAGCATCGCGGTCACGCGGGTGCTGAGCGCATTGTACGCAGCGATCACCGCGCGGACGTCGCTGGGGCCGCTTTCCTCGACCGGATCGGCGTCTTCACCAGGATGGAAGGCGCTGGCGGCTGCGGCGAGCTTGCGCAGCGGCCGGGCGATGCGGTGGCCGGCCCAGAGCACGGGCACCAGCACGACGATGTAGAGGATCAAGGTCTGGGCGAGCAGCTGCCAGATCAGCGCGCGCTCGGAACGGGGCCAGGCCGAGCTGAGCGACAGCCAGCCCTTGCCGGGCAGCTCGACCGCGATCATCAGCTCGGCACCGAGGCGGCGCAGGCGCTCGGCACGGGCCGGGTCCATGCGCTTGAGCAGCGGGCGGCTGTCGTCGATCGGGCGGACCACCGCGATGACCTGGCCGACCTGCACGCCGCCATCGGTGAGGCCGCGGCGCAGGTCGCGCTCGATATCGGCGCGGCGGCCGAGTTCGGCGGGGATCGGATTGGCGGGGACGAAATCGACCCGGCCGCCGCGCGTCTGGCGGCGTTCCCGACCGTCGCGATCGTGTCCGTCCTGGCGGCCGGCGGGGCCTGGCGGCAGCGGAGGAGCGGGACGCGGGTTCACCGGGGTGCCGAGGCGCTCGGCAGCATCGATCAGCCGGGTGACGGTGGGGACGATGACCTGGGCGAAACGGGCATTCTGGCGCTCGCGGACGAGCAGGCCGAAGTTGATCGCCTGGGCAAGGAACAGCGCGACCGCGACGAGGAGGGCGATCTGGCCGGTCAGCGAGCGGGGGAAGAGGCGGGTCATGCGGCTGTTGTCATGCCCTTACTTGTTCCCCGGCGAAAGCCGGGCCCCAGGGTAACGGAGCGACACGGCAGAGAAACCCTGGGCCCCGGCTTTCGCCGGGGAAGCAGAAGAGGGAGCCCTCAAAGCCGCGTCACTTCGGCTGCCAGGGTGTAGCCGCCGCCCCAGACGGTCTTGATGATCGCGGGGTTGCGGGGATCGGGCTCGATCTTCTTGCGCAGCCGGCTGACCTGGTTGTCGATCGCGCGATCGAAGGCGGCGGCTTCGCGGCCCTGGGTGAGATCGAGCAGCTGGTCGCGGGTGAGCACCGCGCGGGGGCGGGTGACCAGGGCGTGGAGCAGATTGTACTCGCCGGTCGACAGCGGAACCGAGACGCCTTCGCGGTCCACGAGCGCGCGCTCGCCGGTCTTGAGCACCCAGCCGGCAAAGGCGAAGCTGCCCGCGTCGGGCGCGTGCTGGCGGGTGCCGCCGGCCTGGAGGCGGCGCAGCACCACCTTGATCCGGGCGGCGAGCTCGCGCGGCGAGAAGGGCTTCACGACATAATCGTCGGCGCCCATCTCGAGGCCGACGATCCGGTCGGTCTCCTCGCCGCGGGCGGTGAGCAGAATCACCGGCGTGTCGCTGGTCTCGCGGATATGGCGGCAGAGCGACAGGCCGTCCTCGCCGGGCATCATGATGTCGAGCACCACCAGGTCGATCGCATAGGCGGCCATGCGGGCGCGGGCGCCCTCGGCATCGCCGGACTGGGTGATCCGGAAGCCCTGCTTGGTGAGATATTGCGCGAGCGGTTCGCGGATCGAGCGCTCATCCTCGACGAGCAGCAGGTGCGGCGTTTCCGACATATCGGGTTCGTAGGTCATGGGCGGGCCGCAAGACAAGAGGGGGTGCCCGGGCAGGCGAGGAGGCAAGGTGCCTGCCCGGGCGAGTTTCCGGGCTGGCTCAGTTGTTACCCGAGCTGCCCGGCGGGGGACCCTGGCGATCGCGCATGCGGGCCATCATCGCGTCCATCTCTGCCTTGTCGATCTTGCCGTCGTGATTGGCGTCGATGCGGTCGAAGCGCTGGGCGGCCTGGGCCTGCATCTGATCGAGCGTGACGTCGCCGGTCATGCCGCGCATGCCCATGCCGCCGCCGCGCCCGGCGGCTTCGCGCTCGGCCTCGCTGACCTTGCCGTCCTTGTTGGTATCGAGCGCGGCGAAGCGCGCGGCGATGCCGGCGTTATATTCTTCCTTGGTGACGATGCCGTCGCCATTGGTGTCGAGCCGGCTGAGCATGCCGCCGCCGCGCTGCGGGGTATCCTGCGCGAAGGCCGGGGCGGTGATGGCCGATGCGGCGAAGGCGACGAGGAGGAACTTCTTCATCGGGTGCGAACTCCTTGGTCTCGGAGGTCCCAAGCCCCCGACAGGGTTCGCTTTTCGCGGCACGCTGTCGCACGGGTTTGTCACCCGCGCGGGAAACTGTCGCAACTTGTATCAGCCGAAGATGGCGACGCCCTGCATGGCCTCGGCGATGGGCTCGCCGGCGGCGTTCCAGATAGACATGCGCTGGGTGGAATAGCCGTCGCGTGCCGTGTCGGCATTGGCGTGGAGCAGCCACCAGCCGTCGGTGGTGGCGGGCGCGGCGGTCTGGAAGTTGATCTGCCAGTTGAGCGAGCTGAGCGGGGTACGTTTCTCCTCGAGCAGCTTGAAGGCGGCGGGGGGAAGGGCGTCGCCGATCGCCATCAGCTCGACAAAGGGGTGGAGGCCGGCATGGTCGCGCAGCCGGGCCCAGCGGAGCCATTCGGCCGGGCCGGTGCCGTCCTTCTCGTCGAAGAAGTTGAAGTTGCCGGTGAAGAAGTCGTCGGGGCCGGTATAGAGCTCGGCCTCGGCCGGCGGGGGCGTTACGGGCGCACGCTTCGCCGCGTCATGCGCGATGGTCGAGGCGAGCGGGGCCATGAACACGAAGGTGGCGCGCAGGCCGAGGCCGGCTTCCGACGTCACGTCCGACTGGAGGAAGGCGGCGTTGCGGCCGCGGCGCAGCTTCGTGGCGGTGACGGTGATCGGGCCAGCGAGCGGGCCGATGAACGCGACCTGGGCCGAGCGGAGCGGCGGCAGGTCGGGCTCGACCTCGAGCGCCGCCTGGAGCGCGAGCGCGGCGGATAAGCCCCCGTATGCCGTACGCCCCTGCATCCAGTCGGTGTGGACCGTGCTGGTGAAGCCGGATTCGGTGCGGATGGCCTCGGCGAGGATCGTGGCGAGCGGGGTCACGCGGCGATCCGGTCGCGCAGCTCGCGCTTGAGTACCTTGCCGATCGCGCTGCGGGGCAGTTCGTCGAGCTTGTGGATATCGGCGAGGCGCTGGGTCTTGCCGACCTGGGCGTTGAACCAGGCCAGCACTTCGGCGGGGTCCCCGGGGCCGGTGAAGAAGCCGACCGGGGTTTCGCCCCATTGCTCGGACGGCACGCCGATCACCGCGCAGTCGGTGACCTGGGGGTGGGTGATGAGGATCGCCTCGAGGTCGGAGGGGTAGATGTTGAAGCCGCCCGAGATGATGAGGTCCTTCTTGCGGTCCATCAGGATCAGGAAGCCGTCCTCGTCGAAGCGGCCGACATCGCCGTGGCGGATGTAGCGATTGCCATCGCCGTCATGCCAGGTGGCATCGGCAGTGGCGTCGGCGCGGCCGTGATAGCCGGTCATCATCGCGCCCGAGCGTCCGACGACTTCGCCCATTTCGCCTCGGGGGACCTCCTTGCCGTCTTCGTCGATCAGGCGGAGATCCTGGCCGGGAAGCGGCACGCCCACCGTGTGGAGCTTGGTCGGGTTGGCGTTGCAGACCAGAACCGTGGTGCCGCCGCCTTCCGTCATGCCGTAATATTCGACCAGCAGGCCGGGCCAGCGGGCGAGGATGTCGGCCTTGAGCGCGGCGGAGAATGGGGCGCTGGTGCAGGTCTTGAGCTGGAAGCTCGACAGGTCGAAGCTGTCGAAATCGGGGAGCGCCATGATCCGCTGATACTGGACGGGGACGAGCATTGCGTGGGTGGCGCGGTGCTTTGCCGCCTGGGTCACGAAGGTGCGCGCGTCGAACTTGCCGAGCAGTACCGTGGTGCCACCCCAGGCGATCGTCGGGATGAAGCTGACCAGGGTGGTGTTCGAATAGAGCGGCGTGGCGATCATCGTCACCGCGCTGCCGAAGCCGCCGGGCGCGCGGGCGATGTGGATCCAGCGCATCGACTGGGGCTGGACGATGCCCTTGGGCGTGCCGGTGGTGCCGGAGCTGTAGATGATGTTGAAGGGGTCGTCGGGGCCGATCGTCACCGGCGCGGGCTTCGATCCTTCGGGGGCAAGGAAATCGTCCAGCGCCTCGAGGCGCACGGGCTTCGCCGTGACCTGTGCATCGCCGAGTGCCTTGATGCCGGTCTCGTCGAGGAAGAGGATCCTGGCGTCACTGTCGGCGACCATTGCGGCGAGCTGGGCGGGCGTGGCCGAGGGCTGGAGCGGCGCGGGGACGCCGCCGGCGCGCAGGGTGGCGAAGAAGGCGGCGCCATATTCGATCGAGGAGGCGGCGAGGATGGCGACCGCATCGCCCTTGCCGACGCCTTCGCGCTGGAGCGCGGCGGCGAGGCGATCGAGCAGGGCGTCGAGTCCCGCATAGGAGATCGACTTGTCTTCGAAGATCATCGCCGGCTTGTCCGGCCGCTCGGCGGCATGGCCGCGGATCAGATCGGAGACCGTGGCGAATTCGCCCGCCAGCATTTCCTCGGTACGCATGCATCCTCCCGGTTACCGGCAGGACTAGAAGAGCACCCGCGCGAACGCCATACGCAATTTTCGAAAAATCACTCGGTCGCGGGTTCGGGCTCGGGCGCGCGGATATGGACGAACAGCGCGATGATGAGGGCGGCGATCGCCATCAGCGCGCCGGCGACGAGGAAGGCGGCACCGTCGAAGCCGTGATGCGATCCGGCGGCCAGCGCCTGGGTGGCGATCAGCGGGCCGAGGATCGCCGCGACATTGTTCATGCTAGACACCCCGCCCTGCAGCGCGCCCTGGTGCGACGGGCCGACCATGTTCGACAGCGTCCCGTTGAGAGCCGGATAGGCGAAGGCGCCAAACGCGCCGATCAGGAAGAAGGCATAGACCTGCCAGCCTTGCTGGATGAAGGCGTAGGAGAACAGGGTGAAGGAGGCGCAGCCGAGCGCGATCAGCGCGGCGTTGCGCTCGCCGACGCGCTTGATGACGCGGCCGGTGAGCAGCGCCTGGACCAGCACCGTCAGGAAGCCGACATAGGCAAGCGACCAGCCGATCGCGGTGGCGTCCCAGCCGAAGCGGATCGCCGCCCAGAAGGACCAGGTCGACGGGTAGACGGTGCCGGCGAGCTGCCAGAAGAACCAGGCGAGCAGCAGCGGGCCGGCATTGCCGGCATGGAAGAGCGGGCGGAAGGCGCCGATGATGTGCGCATCGGACCAGCGGAACGGGCGGCGGTTTTCCTGGGCGAGCGTCTCGGGCAGGAAGAAGAACATGACGACCGCATTCAAGGCGGCGCAGATCGCGGCGATCAGGAAGGGCGCGCGCAGCCCGAGGCCCGCGCTGATGCCGCCGAGCGCGGGACCCAGGATGAAGCCGACGCCGAACGCCGCGCCGACGAGGCCGAACACGGCGCTGCGCTTCTCGGGCGGCGTGACGTCGGCGATCACCGCGCTCGCCGGGCCGAAGGTGGCGCCCGCAATGCCGGCGATTACGCGGCCGACGAACAGCCACACCAGGCTGGGCGCGGCGGCCATCAGCGCATAGTCGATCGCGAAGGCGATCATCGAGAGGATGAGGACCGGGCGGCGGCCGAACCGGTCACCGAGATTGCCAAGCACCGGGCCGGCGAAGAAGCCGGCAATGGCGAAGGCGGCGAGCATCCAGCCTGCGATGCGGGTGGCGTCGTCCAGCCCGACATGGCCGAGCTCGGTGACCAGCGCCGGCAGGACCGGCATGACGATGCCGAAGCCGATCACGTCGATAAGCACGGCGACGAGCACGATCGGCACCGCGCGATGTTCGAACTTCATTGGTATCCCCTCTTCGCTAAATGCTTAGCAGAGGTTCGTGCCGGCGCGCGGCATTTTTCGTCGTTATTCCCGCGAAGGCGGGAATCCATTCTCGCTGGTTTTCGTGGGTCTCACTTTGTTTGGCGGCAATGGATCCCCGCCTTCGCGGGGATGACGGAATGGAGTGGTGACAGTTGTGGCTTGACGGTTGCTGAGCCATACCGCAAATTCGAAACAAGCAAGAAGACTATCCCGGGAGAGAGTGATGGCCACGGCCCCCGATATCGATGCGCCGGTGAATCCGCTGGATGCGTTCCGCAACGAAGCGCGCGCGTGGATCGCCGCGAACTTCCCGCCGAGCCTGAAGGGCAAGGACAATGCGATGTCCGCGGTCGAGGGGCCGCATACCAACTCGCCCGAGGAGGATGCCTGGCAGACGGCGATGGGCGAGAAGGGCTGGGGCGTGCCGACCTGGCCCAAGGAATATGGCGGGGGCGGGCTTAGCCGGGCCGAGGCGCGGGTGCTGCAGGAGGAGATGCAGCGCGCGGGCGCGTGGAACCCGATCGGCGGCATGGGCGTGATGATGTTCGGCCCGACCCTGCTCGAATATGGCACCGAGGAGCAGAAGCGCGAGCATATCCCGGCGATCGCCAAGGGGCTGGTGCGCTGGTGCCAGGGCTATTCGGAACCGGGCGCGGGATCGGACCTGGCCTCGCTGCAGACCTTCGCCGAGGATCATGGCGACCATTATGTCGTCAACGGCCAGAAGACCTGGACCAGCGGCGGCCAATGGGCGGACAAATGCTTCATGCTGGTCCGCACCGACAAGTCGAAGAAGCACGAGGGCATCACCTTCGTGCTGTGCGACATGGATGCGCCGGGCGTGGAAGTGCGGCCGATCCAGCTGATCTCGGGTAGCTCGCCCTTCTGCGAGACCTTCTTCACCGACGTGAAGGTGCCCAAAAGCAACCGGGTTGGGCAGGAAGGCGAGGGCTGGACGATCGGCAAGCGCCTTCTCCAGCATGAGCGCTCAAGCCTGTCGGGCGGCGGATCGACCGCGGGGCGGATGTTCTCGGGCGCGTCGCTCGGCCAGATCGCCAAGAAATATGTCGGCGTCGATGCCGAGGGGCGGATCGCCGATGCGGACCTGCGCTCGCGGATCGCGCGGCACGAGATGGACCTGCGCAGCTTCATGCTGACGCTGCGCCGCACCGCGCTGGAGGCGAAATCGAACCAGGGGCCGAGCGCCGCCACCTCGATCATGAAGAATGTCGGCGCACGGATCATGCAGGAACGCTCCGAACTGCTGATCGAGATCCGCGGGCTCGCCGGCCTTGGTTGGGAGGGCGAGGGATTCGAGGAGGATGCGCTGAAGGATGTGCGCAGCTGGCTCTTCGGCAAGGCGGTGTCGATCTATGGCGGCTCGACCGAGATCCAGAACAACGTGATCGCCAAGCGCATCCTGGGGATGCTGGACCATCAATAGTGCCGTCACCCCCGCGGAAGCCGGGGTCTCTCTCCAATCAGCGTGCGCTCGCGGCACGAGATCCTGGCCTTCGCCGGGATGACGAGGTGAAAATGGCTATCCTGACCGAAGAACAGACGATGCTGCGCGACATGGCGCGGGAGTGGGCGGACAATGAGGCGCCGGTCAGCGCGTTCCGCAAGATGCGCAATGCCGCGCCGGCTGCCGGCTATGACGCGGACATGTGGCGGGCGCAGGCCGAGATGGGTTGGGCCGGCATCCTGGTGCCCGAGGCGCAGGGCGGGGCGGGCATGGGCTATGTCTCGCTGGGGCTGGTGCTCGAGCAATTGGGCCGCAACCTGGTTGCGACGCCGCTGGCCAGCACGGCGGCGGCGACCAGCGCGATCCTGATGGGCGGATCCGACGCGCAGCAGGCCGAATGGCTGCCCAGGATCGCGGCGGGCGAAGTGGTCGCGACGCTGGCGATCGACGAAGGGCCGCGCTTCGACCCTTCGAAGATCGCCACGACGGTGAGCGGCGGCACGCTGAGCGGCGTGAAGGCGTTCGTGCCCGAGGGCGACAGCGCGCAGCTGTTCGTCGTGGCGGCGACCGACGGGCTCCATCTCGTCGCTGGCGATGCCGGGGTGACGCGTTCGCCGCGCTACCTGACCGATGGCCGCAGCCATGCGCAGGTGACGTTCGACAATGCCCCGGCCGAGGTGCTCGACGGCGGTGCCGAACTGATCGGCCATGTCGCGGATCGCGCGGCGGCGGCGGCTTCGGCGGAGATGCTCGGCATGGCCGAGAGCGCCTTTGCCCAGACCAATGACTATCTGAAGACGCGCGTCCAGTTCGGCCAGGTGCTGGCGAGTTTCCAGGCGCTGCAGCACCGCATGGCGAAGATGTTCACCGAGCTCGAACTGTGCCGCTCCGCCGTGGAAGGCGCGCTGGAGGCGATCGACAGCGGGCGGGCCAATGTCGCGCAGGAAGTCAGCCTGGCCAAGGCAGTGGCGAACGAGACGCTGCATCTGGTGAGCCGCGAGATGATCCAGCTGCACGGCGGCATCGGCATGACCGACGAGCATGATGCGGGCTTCTATCTGAAGCGCGCGCGGGTACTGGAAGCGCAGTGGGGGAACGCGGCCTGGCATCGCGAGCGGTTTGCGCGGTTGAACGGGTACTGAGGAAACAGCGGCGGGGATGACGAATTATAAGGGCTGCGAATTCACTGTTCGAAGATCGATTCGGCCAAGGGTATCGGAAACGCCCCTGCAACATATGACATTTGCGCAACACTGCTAGTTCAGTCCCCTTTTGCAACCTTTGTTCTGCTTGACGTCCCTCGGGGAAGTGTCAGTATTCGAGGATAGGGTATGGAGCCGTAAAGTGCTCTGGCCCGTGGTGGGAGAGATGATGATGATGCGGTTACGCCTTTTGTCGTGCGTTGCTGTTCCGGCGCTTTCGATTGCGCTTGCTGCCCCGGCCTTTGCCCAGAACACCCAGACAACGCCGGCGGACGCAACTACCCAGGATCAGGGCGTCTCCGACCCCAATGAGATCGTCGTCACTGCCCAGGGCCGCGCCCAGGTGCTGGCCGATGTTCCGCTCGCCGTCTCGGCGGTGACGTCCACGCAGCTCGAGCGCACCGGCGCCAACGACATCCGCGCGCTCAACCAGGTCGCGCCGTCGCTGCTCGTCTCCTCGACCGGCAGCGATGCCAACACCTCGGCCCGCATCCGCGGCGTCGGCACGGTGGGCGACAATCCGGGCCTCGAAAGCTCGGTCGCGACCTTCATCGACGGTGTCTATCGCTCGCGCACCGGCCTCGGCCTCAACGACCTGGGCGAGATCGAGCGGATCGAAGTGCTGCGCGGCCCGCAGGGTACGCTGGGCGGGCGCAACGCCTCGGCCGGCATGCTGAGCGTCACCACCAAGCAGCCCGAGTTCACCTTTGGCGGCATGGCCGAGGCGACCTATGGGAATTACGATGCGTGGCGCCTGCAGGGCGCGGTGACCGGCCCGCTTTCCGAGCAGGTCGCGTTCCGGCTGGACGGTCTCTATTCGAAGCGCGACGGCTTCTATCACGACGTCAATACCGGTCGCGACATCAACAATCGCGACCGCTATCTGGTGCGCGGCCAGCTGCTGTTCCAGCCGAATTCGGACATCTCGGTCCGCCTGATCGCCGACTATAGCCACCGCAAGGAGGATTGCTGCGCCGCCGTCTATGCGACGGCCGATGTCTCCTCCACCAATGCCGGGCTGATCGCGCCGGGCACGCCGGTGGCGACGGTGCTGACCGGGATCACCGGAACGACCTTCGCGCAGTATTTCCCCGGCTACAACAACGCCTATTCGCGCCGCATCGCGACCAGTGCCAACCGTTCCTATACCGGCAAGACCAAGGATTGGGGCTTCTCGGGCGAAGTGAACTGGAACCTGGGCGATGTCGAGCTGACCTCGATCACCGCCTATCGCGACTATGACAACACCCAGGCGTCGGATGCCGATTACGGCCTGGCCGACATCCTCTATTTCGGGCCGAAGAGCGGCCGCCACTTCAAGACCTTCACCCAGGAACTGCGCTTCCACGGCGATGCGTTCGGCGGCAAGCTCGACTGGCTGGTCGGCGGCTATTACGCGCATGAGGACCTCGACACCAAGAGTGAGCTCAAGTTCGGCAACGACTATGGCCGCTTCGCCGCCTGCCGCGTGGTCTATGGTTCGTTCAGCGCCTTCTATAACCCCAACAATGTCGGCTGCCTGACGCCGACCGGCGTTGCGGTGCTGAGCAACACGCTTGGGCCGCTCGGCGCGGCGGGCTCGGCGATGGTGCAGGGCCTGCAGCGGCTCGACACGGTGCGCAATGTCGGCGACGACACCGCGAACTTCGACCAGACCAGCTCGAACTTCGCGTTCTTCACGCACAATATCGTGCACATCGCCAAGGGCTTCGACCTGACCCTGGGCGCGCGCTACACCAACGAAACCAAGAAGCTGAATGCCAACTTCAACAACAACAACACGGTGTGCCCGGCGCAGCAGGCGGCGCTGCTGCCCTATATGGGCGTCGCGGCGCTGGCGCCGCTGGCGGGTGGCATCATCACGCTGAGCTGCCAGGGCGGATCGTCCTCGGCGCTGAACGCGCTGACGCTCAACGACACGCGCAAGGAAGACAAGTTCACCGGCACGGCGATCCTGTCGTACAAGCCGAGCGACGACGTGATGATCTATGCGAGCTACTCGCGCGGCTACAAGGCGGGTGGCTTCAACCTGGATCGCTCGGCCTTCAAGAACCCGAGCGCGACCCAGCCGCTGCCGATCTTCCCGATCAGCACCGCCAATGCCGGCTACTACGCCGATGTGCTCCAGTTCGACGAGGAAACGGTGAACGCCTATGAGGCGGGCATGAAGTACTCGACGAAGGGCTTCAACCTGAACGTTGCCGGTTTCCGCCAGGAATTCAGCAACTTCCAGCTGAACACTTTCAATGGCACGGTCTATCTCGTCCAGAACATCAATGGCTGCAAGACGAGCCTGGGCGGCGGCGATCGCGACCTGAGCGCGACGACGGGCGCCTGTCCGGCGGGCCAGACCAAGCCGGGCGTGGTCTCGACCGGCTTCGAAATCGAAATGGGCCTGTCGCCGGTGCGTGCGCTCAACTTCAACTTCGGCCTGACCTACGCGAAGACCAAGTACGCCAACAACCTGGTGGGCTCGAAGACGGGTGCGCCGCTCGATCCGGCGCTGCGCCTGCTGCCGGGACAGCTGCTCTCGAACGCGCCGGAACTGGTGGCGACCGGTTCGGCGGCCTGGACGCCGTCGCTGGGCGGTGGGCTGCGCGGCCTGCTCTATGTCGATAGCCGCCTGGCCGACAACTACAACACCGGCTCGGACCTGTTCCCGCAGAAGACGCAGGACAGCTTCGTGGTGGTGAACGGCCGCATCGGCATCGGCAGCGAGGACCAGAAATGGGCGCTCGAGCTGTGGGTGCAGAACGCGACCAAGGCCAATTACATGCAGGTTGGCTTCAACTCGCCGTTCCAGGCGGTGAGCACGACGCCGACCCCGGGCTTCCCGGGTGGTTCGCAGATCTTCTCGGCCTTCCTGGCCGAGCCGCGGACCTACGGCATCACGCTGCGCTCGCGCTTCTGATCCTGCAAGGCAGGGGTGTGGAACGGGCTCGCGGGGCAACCTGCGGGCCCGTTTCCGTTTGGGCGTGGCTTGCCGGGGCGGGTGAAAATGGACATCCTCACGGCTTCGCGGATGGGGAGATGCTCGTGATCCGGTTGCTGCGCGTCCTGACGCCATTGTGCCTGAGCCTGTTCGCCACGCCCGCCTTTGCCCAGGCGACGGCGCGGACCTGTGGTGCCGAGGAAAGCGTGGGGCCGGCCTGCCTGCTGGTGCACCAGATGCTGCCGGCCCTGCCGGCGAAACCGGTCTATTGGCATCTCGACACCTTCCCGACCCGCGAGGCGGCGAGCAAGGCGGCGACGGCCAATGGCACGGTCGTCGAGGCATTCGGTGCGGTGTGGCTGTTCACGATCGAAGGCGAAGGCTGGCGGCCAAAGGGCGGCACGCATGTCGCCGATATCGGGCCGCTGCCAGTCGAGCCGGCGCCGAGCTTTGCCGCCGAATATCTGCGCTCGGTGTTCACGCCGGGGATGACGGCGCCGCTGCATGTCCATTCCGGGCCGGAAGCGTTCTTCGCGGTCAGCGGCGACACCTGCCTGGAGACGCCGGAGGGCGCGCGGACCGGTAAGGGGCCGGGCAACAATCTGGTCATTCAGGGCGGCCCGCCAATGCTGCTGATGGCGATCGGCAAGGAACCGCGAAAGGGCTTCGCACTGATCCTGCACGATATGGCCAAACCGCCGACGACGCTGACCCAGGCCTGGCAGCCCAAAGGACTTTGCGCGGCGGAGGCGGCGAGGCCCTGAGGCTTTCAGACCGCGTTCAGGCGAAGGGCGCGAGGACGGGGCATCGACCTTGGAGGTATGCTCGATGCGTTCGCTGGTTCCCGCCCTTGCCCTGACGATCCTGGCGCTGCCGGCTGCGGCCCATGCACAGGGCAACCCCGCGCCGCAATGCGCGGTCAGCGTGCAGTTCGCCAGCTATGCGATGGGAATCGACCGGCCCGCCTTCGACCGGGTGCAGGCGTTGCTCAAGCGCGATCGTGGCGTGCGGAGTATCGACGCGCGGCGCTGGGGGCGGGAAGGGGAGACCAATCTCTGCGTGCAAACCCGCAAGGCCGGGGACGCGCGGCGGATCTTCGGGCGGGTGAAGGCAGTGCTGCCGGCCAGGCCGCGTGGGCCGATCGTGGTCGAGGCGCGGGGCGGTTTGCGGTTCGAGGCACCACGAGCTCATTGAATCGTGCACGATCGTGCGAATTGACTCGCATGATTATACACGATAATGCGGATTCATGACTGTTGATCCCCCCAATGCGCGGCGTGACGTGATTGCGGCCCGGCTGGCCAATGGACAGCCGGTGTCGGCCGGTACCCTCGCCGCCGAGTTCGAAGTTTCCGAGGATGCAATTCGGCGCGACCTGCGTGCGCTGGCGGCCGAGGGTAAGTGCCGGCGCGTCTATGGCGGGGCGCTGCCGGTCTCGCCGGTCGCCGTGCCGATGGCCGCGCGGATCGAGGGCGATCAGGGGCGGAAGCGAGCGCTGGCCCGCGCGGCGGTGACGACGATCCGGCCGGGCGAGTTCCTGTTCCTCGACAGCGGCAGCACCAATCTCGCGCTGGTCGAGTTCCTGCCGGAGGATGCCGACCTGACCATTGCCACCAACTCGGTGGATATCGCCGCGGCGATGCTGCGGCGGCAGGACCTGCGACTGATCGTGCTCGGCGGGCAGGTCGATCCGATCATCGGCGGCTGCGTGGATGCGGTGGCGATGCAGGCGCTGATGCAGATGCGCTTCGATCGGGCGTTCATCGGTGCCTGTTCGGCCTCCGACGAAGGGGTGGGGGCTTTCCAGCTGGACGACGCCACCTTCAAGCGCGCGGTGATCGCCGGGGCGAAGCGGACGGTAGTGCTGGTTACCGACGACAAGCTGGAGCGTGAAGCGCCGTACCGGGTTGCGGGGCTGGGCCAGATCGACATGCTGGTGGTGGAGGCAAGCGCGACCGACATGCAGCGCGGCGCACTCGATGCCGCAGGCTGCCGTACCATCCTGATCGCCGATCCGGCCTAAGCAGGGGGCGAGGCATGACGACTTCCGCCGATAGCCCGGCCACGCGGCTGGCCACGCGCCTTTCGTTCCTGGTCGCCGGGTTCGGAATCTCCTGCTGGGCGCCGCTGGTGCCCTTTGCCAAGGAGAGGCTCCAGATCGATAGCGCTATGCTGGGGCTGCTGCTGCTCTGCATCGGCATCGGATCGATCCTGGCGATGCTGGCGACCGGGCCGATCAGCGCCCGCTATGGCGGCAAGCCGGTGATCGTGACGAGCGGCATCGCCCTGGCGCTGATCCTGCCGCTGCTGACCATCGCGGCGACCCCGGTTACCCTGGGCGGTGCGCTGCTGCTGTTCGGCGCGGCGCTGGGTTCGCTGGACGTGGCGATGAACGTGCACGCGGTGGAAGTGGAGCGGGCGGCGCCCGTGCCGCTGATGTCCGGATTCCATGCGCTGTTCAGCATCGGCGGCTTTGCCGGCGCGGCGCTGATGACGATTTTCCTGTCGCTCAAGGTGAGCGCGCTCGCCGGCAGCCTGGTCTGCGCGGCGATCATGCTGGGAGCGATGCTCATTGCCTGGCCACGGCTGCTGCCGGCGGTGCGGGGCGAAGAGGGGCCGCTGTTCGTGCGGCCGCATGGCGTGGTGGTGCTGCTGGCCGTGCTCGCCATGGCGACCTTCCTGGCCGAAGGGGCAATGCTCGACTGGAGCGCCCTGCTCATCACCCAGATGGGGCTGGTGGGCGCGACCCAGGGTGGGCTTGGCTATATCCTGTTCGCGATCGCGATGACCACCGGGCGGCTGCTCGGAGATGCGCTGACCGCGCGGCTGGGGGATTACCGCACCTTGCTGGGCGGCGGACTGGTTGCGGTTGCGGGCTTCGCGGTGCTGCTGAGCGTGCCAGTCGCGCCGATTGCGCTGGGCGGCTTCCTGCTGATCGGGCTGGGCGCATCGAACATCGTGCCCGTGCTGTTCCGCATCGCCGGGGAGCAGACGCAAATGCCGCCCGCGCTGGCGATCGGGGCCATCACGACGCTTGGCTATGCCGGCATTCTCGCCGGGCCTGCCGGGATCGGCGTGGTGGCGGAGGCGGTCGGGCTCAGAGCCGCGTTCTGGATACTGGCGGTGTTGTTGCTGCTGGTGCCGTTCACTGCCCGGCGGACCACACGCGCGGCGCAGGCCTGAAATCGGCCGAGCCGGCTCAGGCGATGCCTGTGCCGCCCAGCTCACAGGCGGGGATTACCGCGTCCGCCTGGCCGAGGGTGAGCCATTCGCGCACCAGCGGGTGGCCGAGCAATCGGCGCGAATAGGACTCCGCGACCCCGTCCAGCGCGACCCCATAGGTGACGAAGCGGATCGCGGGCGGTGCGAACATGATGTCCGCTACACCGAATTCGCCGAGCAGCCAGGCCCCGCCTCCGCCAAAGCGGCGGCGGCCCTCTGTCCAGATCTCCCGAATGCGAGCGATGTCGGCGACAAGATCGGGGGTCATCTCGACCTGACGATCGCGCCCGCGTGCGTTGTACGACATGCTATTACGCAGATGCTGGAAGCCGGCATGCATCTCCGCGCAGATACCGCGGGCATAAGCGCGTTTTGCGGGGTCCGCGGGCCAGATATGGGGATGGGCATCGGCGAGGTGCATGATGATCGCCAGCGTGTCCCAGATCGTCACACCGTCATCGATGAGCACCGGGACCTTGGCGGTGGGCGAATAGCGGAGCAACCACTCCCGACTATGCTCGCCGTAAAGGGGGATGGTGACCTCGTCGAACGGAAGCTGCAGCCAGCGCAGAAGCAGCCAGGCCCGCATCGACCAGGAGGAATAGTTCTTCGGGCCCAGGATCAGGGTGAGTCTCGCCATTGCGTATGGTCCCCCGGCATCGATGCAAAGCCAAGCATGGCGCGGTCGGACCGGATATGCACGAGACGAAGGCCGGTAAGCCACACGATATTGCGACTAGCTTGCAATAGCACCTCTGCGCTGCTAGCCGCACCCCCGATCAAGCTGCTCCGCCTGAGAGCGGCACCAAATTCGGGGGTTCCCAAAATCATGTCCGTGCGTTCGCGCCTCTCGCTGCTTTCCCTGCCGTTGCTGGCGCTCACCGTCGCGATGCCGCAGGTCGCGTTCGCCCAGCAGGCCGAACCGCAGAAGGACGCCGAGGATAGCGAAGAGATCGTGGTCACCGCCGCACGCACGGTGCTGCCGCCGAATGCGCTGCCGCTTACGATCGATGTGATCGACAAGCAGCGGCTCGATCAGCAGATCGCGATCTCGGGCTCGGTGACCGATGCGGTGGCGAACCTGACCCCGTCCTTCTCGCCGACCCGCCAGAAGCTGTCGGGCGCGGGCGAGACGCTGCGCGGGCGCTCGCCGCTCTATGCGATCAACGGCATTCCGCAATCGACCCCGATGCGCGATGGCAGCCGCGACGGCTTCACGATCGATGGCTTCTTCGTCGATCGGGTCGAGCTGATCTACGGCTCGAACGCGCTGCAGGGGATTGGCGGCACCGGCGGTATCGTCAACCAGGTCACGGTGGGTGCGCCGAAGACCGAAGGGATCAGCGGGCGCGTGCTGCTGCAGGGCACGGCGGACAATGACTTCAGCAAGGACGGGCTGGGCGGCAAGGCAGCCGGGCTGGTGCAGTGGAAGTCGGGCCGTTTCGATGCGACCTTCGGCGCGGCCTATGAGAAGCGCGGTGTGTTCTATGACGGCGACGGGCGCCGCGTCGGCCTGAACCTCACCCAGGGCGAGACGCAGGATTCCAAGACCGTCTCGCTGTTCTCGCGCATTGGCTATCAGGTGGGCGATACCGGGCGGATCGACCTGATCGCCAGCCGCTTCGAGCTGAAGGGCGATGGCGACTATATCGCGGTGGTTGGCAACCGTGCCACCGGCCTGCCGACCAGCGCGACGCGCGGCGATGCGCCGGGCAAGGCCGCGGCGAGCCGCACCGAGAGCGTAGCCCTGACCTATACCGACACGTCGCTGGGCGGCGGCAACTTCGTCGGCCAGATCTTCTTCAACCGCACGCATGACACGTTCGGCGGCGAGATCCTGCCGATCGCGACCTTCCAGGATCCGACGCTCGATCCGACCGAGAAGCTGTTCGACCAGTCGGAGAACCGTTCGCGCAAGCTGGGCGCCAAGCTGAGCTATGAGCGCGCTGTACCCGGCTTCGAGGCGCTGACCGCGACCATCGGCTTCGACGCGCTGGTCGACAAGACCGAGCAGCGGCTGATCGCGACCAATCGCGTCTGGGTGCCGCCCAGCGATTTCCGCAGCCTCGCGCCGTTCGTGCAGGGCAATCTGAAGCTGTTCGGTGGCAAGCTGCGCCTGGCAGGCGGCGCGCGCTACGAGAATGTCGAAATCAAGATCGACGATTACCACACGCTCGCCTCGACCACCTATGTCGCGCCGAACAAGGCGACCTATGGCGGCGTTGCGGTCTCCGGCGGCAAGCCGAAGTTCGAGGACCTGCTGTTCAACGGAGGCGTGATCGTCGAGCCGGTTACCGGCATCCGCGCCTACGCGAGCTATGCCGAGGGCTTCACCGTGCCCGACATCGGCCGCATCACCCGGGCGATCCGGGTGACCGGCGTCGACCTCGACAATTATCTCGACATCTCGCCGATCGTCTCGAACAACCGCGAGATCGGCGTGGAAGTGAAGCGCGGGCCGCTCGATGGCTCCGTCACCTATTTCTGGTCATCGAGCGACAAGGGCCAGTTGCTGATCGCGCGCGCCGCCGGCATCTTCGACGTGCAGCGCCAACGGGTGGAGATCCAGGGGCTCGAGGTCAATCTGGGCGTGAAGCTGCCGGTGCCGGGGCTCAAGGCGAGCGTCGGCTATGCGCATCTGAGCGGCCGTTATGACGCCGACACGGTGCCGGACGGCAAGGTCGATACCGATCTCGACGGCACCAACATCTCGCCGGACCGCGTCAACCTAGCGGCGGACTATCAGAAGGGTCCGTTCAGCGCCCGTGTGCAGGCCCAGTTCTACCTCTCGCGCCACTTCAACGGTAAGGCGCGGGCGATCGACGATGCCAACCCGCTGCATCCGCAGAAGCTCTACATGAACGACTTTGGCGGCTATGTGCTGACCGACGCATATGTCCGCTACCAGACGAAGCTGGGCGGGCTGAGCCTCAGCGTCGCCAACCTGTTCGACAAGATGTACATCGACTACGCCTCTGACACTCGCCTGCCGAACGACAACACCGTCTTCTATGCGGGGCGCGGGCGCACCTTCACCCTGAGCTGGGACTATCGCTTCTGATGCAGCGCGGCGTGATGGGATGGCTGGACCTGATCCACCGCTGGACAGGCGGCGTGCTCGGGCTGGTGCTGGCGACATTGGGGCTGACCGGCGCGATCCTCGTCCATGAGGATAGCTGGCTGGGCTGGACGTTGCCGCATGCCGCGGACGTGCGCGTGGCCGATCCGAACGTGATCGCGGCGACCACCGCGAAGCTGATGGCGGCCGAACCCAAGGCGCAGGGCATCACCTATGCCAGCGACGGGCTCGGGCTGCACCAGGTGCGGATGGCCAGGGGCGCCGGCGCCTATGCCGACCAGGCGGGCAATGTCGTGACGCGGTGGGATAGCCAGTGGAGCCGGCCCGAGCATTGGCTGTTCGACCTGCACCATCATTTGTTCACTGGCGATTTCGGCGAGACGATCATCGGGATCGCCGGGCTGGCGGGCATCCTGTTCGTGATCACCGGATCGATCCTGTGGTGGCGGACGCGCAAGACCTTCAAGTTCCGGCTCTGGCCCAAGCGGCTGAGCCGGCCGATGATCGTGATGCAGCACCGCGACCTGGGCGTCGTGATGGCGCCCTTGCTGCTGCTCTCGGCAGTGACCGGCACGATGATGATCTTCAAGCCGTTCGCGCAGTTGATCACCATGCCCTTCTCTTCGCCCTCGGCCGATGCCGCGGCGATGAAGCCGCCCAAGGTGAAGAGCGGGCCGCTGGCCGCGCATCCGGACTGGCGTGGGATCATCGCGGCTTCCTATGCGCGCTTCCCCGATGCGCAGATTCGCATCCTCTCGCTGCCGCGCAAGGCCGGTGACCCGATCCTGGTGCGGATGAAGCGCGCCGGGGAGTGGTTGCCCAATGGCCGCTCGAACATCTGGTTCGACGCCGCGGACGGGCACATACTCGGCTCAATCGACGCGCTGGCGCTGCCCAAGGGCGCGCAGGTGTTCAACGGCGCCTATCCGCTGCACGCCGCCAAGGTGGGCGGGCTGCTCTACCGGCTGGTGATGACCTGCTCGGGGCTGGCGATGCTGCTGCTCGGCAGCCTGGCGGTGTGGAGCTTCTGGTTCAAGCGACCCAAGCCGAAGAAGGCGGTGCGGAAGGCCTAAGACTGCGCCGCGACCATATGCACGATGTCGTCGCCGACCCATTCAATCAGTGGCGCATCGTAGTTGCCCATCGCCACGACAGTATATCCGGTCTCCCAGACGATCCGGCTCATCGAGTTGATGCCGGAAAAGGCACCGCCACCGTTGTGCCCACGCACCGTCTTGTCGCCGATCTTTCGGTGCAGGAAGCCATAGCCATATTGGTTATAGCCCTTCTGCAGGCCGGTCATCTCCTCGGCCATGGCAGGCGACAGCAGCTTGCCTGCGCGCAGGGCCTGCAGGAACCGCGTCATGTCTCCAGCCGTGCTATAGGCGCCGCCGCAGGAGTTGCCCCGATAGCCGCGACCCTGGAAAGTCGAATTGCCGATTCTCGTTCCGAAACCGAGAAAGTCGGAGTCCGGGAAGCGATACCCCTCTGCCCTGAGGGGCGAGATTTCATCGACCCTATAATAGATCGTGTTCTTCATGCCGGCGCGATCGAATACGCGGCTCTGTACCGCATCATAATAGCTCTGTCCGGTCAATTTCTCGACGATCGCGCCCAGCAGAATGAAACCCTCGTTACTATAACCGGCCTGCGTTCCCGGCGTGAAATCGAGCGGCTTGGCGGCGAAGCGCGGCAGCAATTCGCTGACTCGCTCGAAGGGGCGGAAGCGGTCGATTTCGGGGTCTCCGAACGAGGAGGCGACGCCGGACTGGTGGCTTAGCAGATGCCGGATGGTAATGGCCTTGGCAGCGTCGGCGTTGGGATAATCCGGCAGCACATCGACAACACGCGTATCGAGCGTCAGCCGGCCCTGCTCGATCAACTGACCGATCAGTACGGCGGTGAACATCTTGTCCATCGAGCCGGTGTGGAATCGGGTGTCCATCGTATTGGGAACGTTGAAGTTCTTGTTCGCCTGGCCGAAGGCGCCGCTGTAGATCAACTCGCCGTTCTTCATGACCAGCACCGAGCCCGAGAATTCGTCGCGCGCCGCAGCGAAGCGCAGCCGGTCGTCGATCGCCTTGCGCAGCGCTGCGCGGGAAACCGGTTGCGCGATGAGCTGCGTGGGGTAGGCGGACGGGCGTGCGTAGGCGTTGAACCGGGTTACGCCATTCGACGGTTATCCGTCGGTATCGAGCAGCAGCTTGCCGCTCTTGCCGTTCGCGGCGCGCAGATCGATGCGAAGCCAGCCATTCTTGCGATCGTTCCCCGTCACCGTGACTCCGCGGCTGACCCGCGCGATGTCCTCGAGCATTTTCGCGAGGTCGCTCTGGCTATAGGCTCCCTCCCTTTGCGAATGATATTTCGCGGCCCATTCGGCGCGTGCGCGGGCATCCGCGTTCACTGCCGCCGCCAGGTCGCGGGCGAGCAGCTTGTCTCTTTCGATCGCGGCGGGATCGATCGTGGCCTGCGTGGTCTGCGCAACGGCAGCAAGGGGAGGCGTCAGCGCACTGGCTAGCAGCAACACAAAGTGAATCTGCCGCATCTTATTCTCCATTCCAGCCATTTCGGATGGATTAGAGATCTGGATACGCGGAGACAGCGCGATGCGACGAAAGCCGACTATCCCGCCAGAACGCGATCGTCGAACAGGCCGAAGGCGATCGTCGAGGCGTAATACGCCACCGCCTTCTCGCGCGGCATGGTGCTGGCCCATTTGCGCATGTCGAAGGCGGCGTTCTGCAGCGCCATCAGCGTCTGCGAGGCGACCAGCGGGTCGATCGCGCGGATCGAGCCCTGGGCGATGCCGTCGGACAGCATGCCGGCGAAGCGGCGGGCGATACGGTTCGAACGGTCGATCATCGTCGAGCGGACCTGGGGCGGCAGGCCGGAGAGCGCGGTGGTGCGCAGCAACGGGCCGCGTTCGCTGAATTGATAGTCGAGCAAAGTCGCGATCGTGCTTTCGAGCTGCTCCCAATGGGTGCCGCCGGCATTCTCGGCCAGGCGTTGCGCATCGGTGATGATGTCGAAGCTGCGCTTGTAGCAGGCGATCACCAGATCGTCCTTGGCATCGAGATGGTGGTAGAAGCTGCCCTTGGTGACGTTGAGTTCGCTGGCGATCTTCTGGACCGAGGCGCCGCGATAGCCGAGCTCGTTGATCAGGCGCGTGGCGGCGAGCAGAAAGGCTTCCCGGCCGGGCTCGGGCTCGTCATGCTCAAGGTCGAGCATATGCGGGGTCCAGGCTTCCCCTGGGCCAGCGATGCCCGTGCGGAACACGTCCATCAGCCGCGCCTCGACGCGGGTATATTCGTCCACCTCGTAGCGCGGCAGCCAGGCGGTCAGCCAGAAGGTGTTCTCGAGCAACACGTGCGCGCGGGCACCGTGGAGATCGGTCTCCGCGCGCGTGGTCGCGGGGCCCCAGAGCGTGCGCGTCTTGCGGAAAACGCCCCGCCAGCGATCGAGCAGCTCGCGCTTGATCGGATCTTCCATGGCGCGGAGATCCGAGAGGATCGCGAAATCGCGCTCCTCGCCTCGGCGGATGCGGGCGAGCCGTTCCATGTTGATGTTGAGATAGCGGGCGACGCGCGCTTCGGGAGTCGGCTCCTTGCCGGCATCGTCGAGCATCGCCTCCAGCCGGTCGAGCGTCTGCTCGAAGGCGGCGGCGGCAAGGTCTTCCTTGCGCTTGAAGTAATAGGTGACCGACGTGGTGTTGAGCCCGACGCGGCGTGCCACGTCGGCAAAGGTCATCCCCTTGGCGCTCTGCTCGTTGATCGCGTCCGCGGCCGCGGCGAGGATCGCATCCCGCTTGGCCTGAAAGCGTTTCGTCGCGCTTGCGGTTTCTAGTTTCCCCGGTGCATTCATTGCAACCAGTCTAGCGGATTTGACGGCTAGCCAAAGCGGTTTTTTGAATCGAGGTTGTGCCGATTTTCGCGCCGGCCCGACTTTACCGAATATCCGGTATGCTCTACGCCGATCCGTGAAGCAGAAACGGAGAGGATGCGCCATGGATTTCACGCTGAGCGAGCGCGAGACCTATTTCCGCGACCGCGTGAAGGCCTTTATCGACACCAGGATCCGGCCCCGCGACGGCGACTATCACGCCCAGCAGAAGGAGGGCGATCGCTGGAAGGTGCTGCCGGTGATCGAGGAAGTGAAGGCCGAGGCCAAGGCCGCGGGACTGTGGAATTTCTTCATGCCGCCGCATTCGGGCCAGTCCCATGTCGACGACAGTTTCGAGTTCCAGGGCACGCAGCTGACCAACCTCGAATATGCGCTGTGCGCCGAGGAGATGGGGCGGCTGGGCTGGGCGTCGGAGTGCTTCAACTGCTCCGCGCCCGACACGGGCAACATGGAGGTGCTCCATCGCTACGGCACCCGGGCTCAGAAGGACCAGTGGCTCAAGCCGCTGATGCAGGGCGAGATCCGGTCCGCCTTTCTAATGACCGAGCCGGCGGTGGCGAGCTCGGATGCGACCAACATCCAGACCAGCATGGTGCGCGACGGCGATCATTATGTGATCAATGGGCGCAAGTGGTGGAGCTCGGGCGTGGGAGACCCGCGTTGCGCGGTTTCCATCGTGATGGGCAAGACCGACACCGGTGCCGCCAAGCATGCCCAGCAGAGCATGATCCTGGTGCCGATGGACGCCCCCGGCGTGAAGATCGAACGGATGCTTTCGGTTTTCGGGTATGATCATGCGCCGCACGGGCATGGCGAAGTGGTTCTCGAGAATGTTCGCGTGCCGATCGAGAACATGCTGCTGGGCGAAGGACGCGGGTTCGAGATCGCGCAGGGCCGGCTTGGGCCGGGGCGCATCCATCATTGCATGCGCACCATCGGGGTTGCCGAGGAAGCGATCGAGGCGATGGCCAAGCGTCTGGTCAGCCGCGTGGCGTTTGGCAAGCGCCTCTCGGACCACTCGGTGTGGGAGCAGCGGATCGCGCGCGCGCGCATCGATATCGAGATGACGCGGCTGCTCTGCCTGAAGGCGGCGGACATGATGGACAAGGCGGGCAACAAGGCCGCCCAGCTCGAGATCGCGATGATCAAGGTGCAGGCGCCGCAGATGGCGCTGCAGATCATCGACGACGCGATCCAGGCGCATGGCGGCGCGGGTGTGTCGGGCGACTTCCACCTTGCGCATGACTGGGCCGGCATCCGCACGCTGCGGCTCGCGGATGGTCCGGACGAGGTTCACGCCCGGGCGATCGCGCGGAACGAGTTCGGGAAGTATGCGGACTTCAAAGCGGACCGGGCTTCGTCGGGAGATGTGGGGGTTTCGCGTTAATCGTCACCCCGGCGAAAGCCGGGGTCTCAGGCGAAGGCGCGGGAAAAGCGCCGCACGAGATCCCGGCTTTCGCCGGGATGACGGAAATTGGGATGGGAGAGTGATGAAAGCAGCCGTTCTCTACGAAGCGGGCAAGCCGCTCGAGATCACCGATATCCGCGTCTCCAAGCCTGGGCCGCGCGAGGTGCTGATCCGCACCAAGGCGGTGGGCGTGTGCCGGTCCGACCTGCACTTTGTCGATGGCGCCTTCCCGCATCCGGTACCGACCGTGCCGGGGCATGAGGCGGCGGGCGTTATCGAGGCGGTAGGCAGTGATGTCGCGCATCTGAAGGTCGGCGATCATGTCATCACCTTCTTCACCGTGTTCTGCGGCAGCTGCGAGATGTGCGTTACCGGGCGGCCCTCGCTGTGCATCGATCCCTCGACCCGGCGCCCGGCCGATGCGGAACCGCGGCTGTCGCTCCAGGATGGTACCGGGCTGGCGCCGTTCCTTAACCTCTCGGCCTTTGCCGAGCAGATGCTGGTACATGAAAACGCCTGTGTGGCGATTTCGAGGGAAATGCCTCTGGACCGCGCGGCGCTGCTCGGTTGTGCGGTGATCACCGGGGCCGGGGCGATCTTCAACGACAGCCGGGTGCGGCCCGGCGAGAGCGTGGCGATCATCGGCGCGGGCGGGATCGGGCTTGCTGCGATCAACGCCGCCAAGATCGCCGGGGCGGGGACGATCCTGGCGATCGACCCGGTGCCCGAGAAGCGCGAGCTGGCGCTCAAGCTGGGCGCAACCCATGCACTCGATGCGATGGCCGAGGGGCTGGCCAAGGACGTGCTCAAGCTGACCGGCGGCGGCGTCCATTATGCGATCGAGGCGGTCGGGCGGCCGAATACCGCCGAGCTGGCCTGGAACATCCTGCGCCGCGGCGGCACCGCGACGATCCTCGGGATGATCGCGCCGGGCGGCAATGTCAGCCTGCCCGGGCCGACCTTCCTGACGGGCAAGAAGATCCAGGGCTCGCTGCTGGGCAGCACACGCTTCCCGATCGACATGCCGCGCCTGGTGCAGATGTATCTCGACGGGCTTCTCGACCTCGACACGATGGTCGCCGAGCGGATCAGGCTGGAGGATGTGAACCATGCACTCGACAAGCTGCGCAAGGGCGACAGCGTGCGATCGGTAATCGAGTTCGCATGAGCGACCTCGACGAAGCGAAGCTGGCGGACTGGCTGGCGGCGAACGTTGCCGGCTTTGGTGGGCCGATCGCGGTTACCAAGTTCCCCGGCGGGCAGAGCAACCCGACCTATCGGATCGATGCGGAGAGAGCTTCCTATGTGCTCAGGCGCAAGCCGTTCGGGCCGATCCTGCCCTCGGCCCATGCGGTGGAGCGCGAATATGCGCTGATCGCGGCGCTGCACCCGACCGGCTTCCCGGTCGCGCGGCCCTATGGGCTGTGCGAGGATCCCGAGGTGCTGGGGGCACCCTTCTACATCATGGAGATGGTGGAGGGGCGAACGCTCTGGGACGGCGGCTTGCCGGGCATGACGCCGGCGGAGCGGACGGCGCATTATCATGCGATCATCGATACGCTCGCGGCGCTGCATTCGGTGGACTATGCGGCGGTGGGGCTGGGCAGCTACGGCAAGCCGGGCAATTATTTCGCCCGCCAGGTCGAGCGCTGGACGAAGCAGTATCGGGCAAGCGAGACCGATGCGCTGCCCGAGATGGAACAGCTGATCGCGTTCCTGCCGCGCACCGTGCCCGAGCAGACGCGGACGAGCATCGTTCATGGCGACTTCCGTATCGACAACATGATCTTCGCGCCCGTCGCGCCGCGTATCGTGGCGGTGCTCGACTGGGAGCTGTCGACGCTTGGCGATCCGCTGGCGGACTTCTCCTATTTCCTGATGAGCTGGGCGACCGAGCCCGAGGGGCGATCGGGCGTGAAGGGACTCACCGGACCGGAGACCGGCATCCCGACGATCGAGGATGTGGTGGCGCGCTATTGCGCGGCGACCGGGCGCGACGGCGTGCCCGACCTGAACTGGTATTTCGCCTATAACCTGTTCCGGCTGGCGGGGATCGTCCAGGGGATCAAGAAGCGGATGATCGACGGCAACGCCTCCTCCGCCAATGCGGCCGCGACGGTGGAGCGGCTGCCTGGACTGGTCGCACAGGCCTGGCACTTCGCGCAGGAGGCAGGGGCATGAGCGGATTGTTCGACCTGGCCGGCAAGGTAGCGATCGTTACCGGCTCCTCGCGGGGGATCGGCAAGGCTTCGGCCGAGGCGCTGGCGGATGCGGGCGCGAAGGTAGTGATCTCGAGCCGCAAGCAGGATGCCTGCGACGCGGTCGCGGCCGAGATCAACGCGAAGCACGGCGAAGGCACTGCGCTGGCGGTGGCGGCGAGCATTTCGGACAAGGAAGCGCTCAAGCATCTCGTTGAAGAGACGCGGCGGGTGTTCGGGCGGGTGGACGTGCTGGTCTGCAATGCGGCTTCCAACCCCTATTACGGGCCGCTCGAGGGCATCGCGGACGACCAGTTCCGCAAGATCCTCGACAACAATATCCTCTCCAACCACTGGCTGATCCAGATGGTGGCCCCGGAGATGCGCGCGCGGCGCGAGGGATCGATCGTGATCATCTCGTCGATCGGGGGCTTGCGCGGATCGCCGGTGATCGGCGCGTACAATGTCTCCAAGGCGGCGGACCTGCAGCTCGCGCGCAACTATGCTGTGGAGTTCGGGCCGGACAATGTGCGGGTCAACTGCATCGCGCCGGGGCTGATCAAGACCGATTTCGCCCGCGCGCTGTGGGAGGATCCCGAGCGGGCGAAGGCAACCAACGCGACCACGCCGCTGCGGCGGATCGGCGAGCCTGAGGAGATTGCCGGGGCCGTGGTGTATCTCGCCAGCCGGGCGAGTGCGTTCATGACGGGCCAGGCGATGGTCATCGACGGAGGAGTGACGATCTGATGCAGTTCGCGGGCAAGGTTGTGATCGTTACCGGGGCTGGCTCGGGGATCGGACGCGCGACGGCGCGGGCATTTGCCGATGCAGGCGCCAAGGTGGTCGCCGCCGACCTGAGCGAGGCAGTCGGGGAGACGATCGCCGGGCGCGAGGGCATGATCGCGGTGCACATGGATGCCGGTGACGAGGCCGATGTCGAGCGGGTGGTCGCCACCGCGGTCGATAGCTTTGGCGGGCTCGACATCTTCTACGCCAATGCCGGCATTTCGGGCGGCGCGACGGGCATCTTCGACACGCCGACCGAGCTTTGGGCCGAGGTGCTTCGCGTAAACCTGATCGGGCCGGCGCTGGCGATCAAGCATGCGGGCCCGCGGATTGTCGAGCGCGGCGGTGGTGCCATCCTTTGCACCGCCAGCGTCGCCGGGCTGCGTTCGGGTGCCGGTGGCCCGGCCTATTCGGCCAGCAAGGCGGGTGTCATCAACCTGGTCCAGACTGCGGCGCAGCAGTTCGCGGGATCGGGCGTGCGCGTGAATGCGGTCTGCCCGGGGCTGATCGAGACCGGCATGACCGAGCGTGCCTTCACCTATGCCCGCGAGACCGGCAAGGAGGACAAGCTCGGCCGATTGAACCCGCTGCGCCGGGCGGGCCAGCCCGAAGAGATCGCGCGGGTGGCGCTGTTCCTCGCTTCCGACCAGGCGAGCTATGTCAACGGCCAGGCTTGGGTGGTGGATGGCGGACTTTCGTCCAGCCATCCGGTGACACGCCAGGAGTTCGGCAAGCCGGCGTTCTAAAGCGTCACCTCGCCGCGGAACACCGGCACGCAGCGGCCGGCGACACTGCTGCGGATGCCGTCGGAGGTGCGGCGGGCGATGACGGTCAGGTTGCTGGGGCGGCCCATCTCGACGCCCTGTCGCACCTGGAAGCGCGCGGTTTCCGCCTCGCCGAGCGAGAGCAGCAGCGCGCCGAGCGTGGCGTTGGCGCTGCCGGTGGCGGCGTCTTCCCAGGTGCCGCTGAGCGGGGAGAACATGCGGGCGCGGATGCGCTGTTCCTCGCGGGCATAGAGGAAGATCGACAGGCGCTCGGCATTGTCGCGCTCCGTATCGGCGAGGCGGCGATAGGCTGCGATATCCGGTTGAGCGAGGCTCAGCGCTTCCTCGGTGACCTCGACGAAGACGAAGTCGACGCCGGTGGTGGCGCGGGTTGGCAGGTGGGAGGCTGTTACCAGGTCAGCGACATCCAGGTTCAGGCAGGCGGCAATGCCTTGGACGGGCAGCGTGCCAAGCAACTGAAGCGGCTGGGGTGCGTCGATCTCCGCACCAAGGGGACTGCCGCTTGCGTCGCGTTCGATGCGCACCTCGACCAGGCCGGCGATTTCCTCGAAGCGGAGCGTGTCGCCCGCCTCCGGGCGCAGACCGGCAAGGACATAGCCGGTGCCGACATTGGGATGGCCGGCAAAGGGCATCTCGGCGGTGCGGTTGAAGATGCGGACCCGGGCGGTGTGTGCCGGATCGGCTGCAGGCAGGACAAAGGTCGTCTCGCTATAGTTCATCTCCGCCGACAGCGCCTGCATCTCGGCGTCGCTCAGCCCGCCGGCATCGGGGAACACCGCGAGCGGATTGCCGCCGAAGCGGGTCTCGGTGAACACGTCGAGCGTGACATAGGCGAAGCGGCGCGGTGCGGTTTCCATTGCGCCGGTCTAGCGGCTGGCGGCTCAGGCGCAATTGGGATCGGCGACCGGATTGCCGGTGGCGCGGTAGAGGCCGTCCTTGCCGGGTGCGACTTCGATCGGCTTGACGCTGAAATAGCTGCCGCCGCCAAGCGCACGATCGAGGATGCAGAGCTTCAGCGCCTTGTCGCTCCGGTCGAGCAGACTGACGCGGAAGGTCCAGCTCTTGTCGGCCAGCTCGAACACCGCCGAATTGCCGTCGCGGATCGGGTTGGTGAACCCGTAATCCGCCAGGGTGCGCAGCCCTTCCTTGCGGCGTGGGCCGGTGGAGTTCGGAAAGCTGGTGACGTCCAGCTTGCTGGCGATCTCGACCGGATCGGCGGCGTCGGCGGTGACCGTCGCCAGATCCTGTGAAAACAGTGCCAGCACCGTGGCGATCATCATGGCTGCGAGCTCCCCGCGATATGTCCTGCCCTGCCAACGCGGGGGAAAGCCCGTGCGTTCCTAGTCCTTTACGCGGATCAGTCCTTCCTGGGTGACGCTGGCGACGAGGCGGCCGTCGCGGCTGTAGATGCGGCCGCGATTGAAGCCGCGCGAATGGCCAGCCCAGGGGCTGTCGGTGGTGTAGAGCAGCCACTCGTCGAAGCGGAACGGCTCGTGCAGCCAGACGGCGTGATCGAGGCTGGCGGTCTGCACGCCGCCGGTCATCCAGCTTACCCCGTGCGGGAGCAGGCAGGTGCCGAGCAGGGTCATGTCGGTGGCGTAGGTGAGCATCGCGCGGTGGAGCGCGGGATCGTCGGGCAGGGGGGCGACGACGCGGAACCAGCTGTGCTGGACCGGCTCCTGCGCCACGGGCTTGAACCAGTTGCGCGGATTGACCGGGCGGATCTCGATGGGCCGCGCGCGCAGGAAGAAGCGGCGGAATTTCTCCGGCACCTCGTCGCGGATCGCCTCGCGCAGGTCGCGTTCCGAGACGAGACTGTCCGGATCGGGTACGTCGGGCATGTCGAACTGATGGTGCAGGCCCTCGGCCGGAAGCTGGAAGCTCGCGGTCATGTTGAGGATCGGCTGGCCGCCCTGCATCGCGATGACCCGGCGATTGGCGAAGCTGCGCCCCTCGAAATCGCGGACCACCCGGTAGATGATCGGGTGGTTCTCGTCCCCGGGCCGCATGAAATAGGCGTGGAGAGAGTGGGCGAGCTTGTCATCCTCTATCGAGCGCTGCGCGGCCTGGAGCGCCTGCGCCACGACCTGGCCGCCGAAGACGCGGCCGACCCCGCCGGGCTGGCGGGGGCCGCGGTAGAGATCGGTATCGATGCGCTCGACATCGAGCAGGGCAGTGAGCTGGTCGACCAGGCCCCGGGGGTCTTCGGCGCGTTCGGGTGGGGTGGTGTCCATCAGTAGCCGGACGCCTCGGCCAGGGCGTTGGCGTGGTAGTTGGTGTCGCCGAACATCTCGGCCAGGACGCGGGCGCGCTTCATGAAGAAGCCGATGTCGAACTCGTCGGTCATGCCGATGCCCCCGTGCATCTGGACACCTTCCTGCACGGCCAGCGTGGTGGCAAGGCCGGTCATCGCCTTGGCGACCGCCACCGCCTCGACCGCGTCCTGGCCGGCGTCGAGCAGCTGCTGGGCCTTGAGCACGGCGGCGCGGGCGACTTCCATCTCGCTGTAGAGATGGGCGGCCCGGTGCTGCAGGGCCTGGAAGCTGCCGATCGCGACGCCGAACTGCTTGCGATCCTTGAGGTAATTGACCGTCATGTCCATCGCCCCGCCGCCGACGCCGACCAGCTCGGCCGAGGCGCCGGTGCGGCCTGCCGACAGCAGGCGGCCGAGGGGGCCGTCACCCTGGTCGACTTCGCCCAGGACTGTATCGGAATCGACACTGACATCGGCAAAGGTGACATGGGAAGCCAGGCTGGAGTCGGCCAGGCGCTCGGTACGGACATCGATTCCGGGGGTTTTCGGGTCGATTACGAAGAGCGTTACGCCCGAACTGGACGCTCCAGCCGCGGAAGTTCGCGCGGCGACGATCATCAGGTCGGCGACATGGGCGTGGGCGACGAAACGCTTGGTGCCCGACAGCCGAAAACCGTTGCCCGCGCGCTCGGCGGCGAGCGAAACCTGACCTGTGAACTTCGGCGTCTCATCGATCGCAAGCGCCGCGACCGTGTCGCCAGCGAGGATGCCGGGGAACCAGCGCCCGGCATGGCCAGTGCCCTTCAATGCCTCGACCGCCGCCACCGCCGTGGCGAGGAAGGGGGAGGGCGACAGGTTGCGGCCGATCTCCTCGAGCACCACGCCCGCCTCGACATGGCCGAGGCCGAGGCCGCCGTCCGCTTCCGGGATCAGGATGCCGGTGAAGCCCATTTCGGCGAACTGTTTCCAGAGCGCGCGGCTGAAACCGGTGGGGTCGTTCGCGTCGCGCAGCGCGCGCATGTGGCTGACCGGGGCTTCCGCGGCGACGAAGTCCTTCGCGGTGTCGCGGAGCATGGTCTGGTCTTCGTTGAGGTAGAGGGGCATTTCTTCTCTTCCTTAAGCCCTCTCCCTTTGGGAGAGGGTTGGGTGAGGGTGGTCTCCACATGCGTTTCCGTTTGTGGCGACCCTCACCCTTCCGCCGACTGCGTCGGCTCCCTCCCTCTCCCAATGGGAGAGGGAATTTGGTCAGCTCGGCAAATCCAAAATCCGCTTGGCGATGATGTTGAGCTGGATCTCGCTAGTGCCGCCCTCGATCGAATTGGCCTTGGTGCGTAGCCATGACCGGGCTGCGGCGCCCTGGTGCGAGTCCGCGCTCTCCCATTCGAGCGCGTCGCTGCCGCCGGCGGCCATCTGGAGCTCGTGGCGGGTCTTGTTCAGCTCGGTGCCATAGTACTTCATCATCGAGGGCTGGGCAGGGTGCGCCTGGCCGGCCTTGAGCTCGTCGATGAACTTCTCGGACATCGCCGCGAACGCCTTGGAACGGACTTCGAACAGCGCGATCTGGGCACGCAGGATCGGATCGACGCCCTTGCGCGCGCTTTCCACCAGCGGGTCCTTGCCGGCACCGCCCAGGCCGAAGCCCGAGATCATCTCGCGCTCATGGCCGAGCAGGTATTTGGCGACGTCCCAGCCCTTGTTGAGGGTGCCGAGCAAATTGGCCTTGGGCACTTCGACATTGTCGAAGAAAGTCTCGCAGAAGGGCGAATTGCCGCTGATCAGCAGGATCGGCTTGGTCGAGACGCCGGGCGAGGCCATGTCGAACAGCAGGAAGCTGATGCCCGCCTGCTTGACGGTCTTGTCGGTGCGGACGAGGCAGAAGATCCAGTCGGCCTTGTCGGCATAGCTGGTCCAGACCTTCTGGCCGTTGACGACGAAATGATCGCCCGCATCATCCGCGGAAGTTTGCAGGCCCGCCAGATCGGAGCCGGCATTGGGCTCGCTATAGCCCTGGCACCAGCGGATTTCGCCGCGTGCAATCTTCGGGAGATGTTCGAGCTTCTGTTCCTCGGTGCCGTACTTCAGCAGCGCCGGGCCGAGCATCGAGATGCCGAAGCTGTTGAGCGGGTTGCGCGCCTTGATGCGCTTCAGCTCCTCGCGGAGGACCTTGGTCTCGGCCGGCGAGAGCCCGCCGCCGCCATAGGCGCTGGGCCAATCGGGCACGGTCCAGCCGCGCGCGGCCATGCGATCAAGCCAGACCTTCTGGTCGGGATGCGCATATTCCGGATTGCGGCCGCCCCAGGTGGTTTCCTTTTCCGATTTGGGCGGGGTGCGCATCTCGGCCGGGCAGTTTTCCTCCAGCCAGGCGCGGGTTTCGGCGCGGAAGGTTTCCAGATCCTCTGCCATTCATCCTCTCCAAAACCCTCTCCCGGCGGGAGAGGGAGGGGCCCGCTCGGCGTCAGCCGAGTGGGAGGGTGAGGGTCGTTGATCTCTTCGGCCTTGGCCGACCCTCACCCTTCCGCCGACTTCGTCGGCTCCCTCCCTCTCCCAATGGGAGAGGGAGAGTGGTTCCTTACTTGTTGAACTTCTCGCCCTTTTCCGCCTTTTCGCGGAGCAGGGGAGCGACTTCGAAGCCGTACTTCTCGAGGCCCTCGACGATCTTCTTGAGACCCTCGGTGTCGGCCCAGAACATCGGGCCGCCGCGGTACGGGGGCCAGCCATAGCCGTACACCCAGACGACATCGATGTCCGACGCGCGCTGGGCCATCTTCTCGGCGAGGATCAGCGCGCCTTCGTTGACCATGGTGTAGAGCGTGCGGACGACGATCTCCTCCTCGGTGATCTCGTGCTGAGGCACGCCCAGCTTCTCGCGCCACTCGGCGATCAGCTCGGCGACGCGCGGCGAGTTCGAGGGGGTGCGCTTCTCGTCATAGTCATAGAAGCCGGCGCTCTTCTTCTGGCCCCAGCGACCCTCGGCAGCGAGCGCGTCGCGGATGTTCTCGATCCGGTTCGGGTCGCGGTGCCAGCCGATATCGACGCCAGCGAGATCGGCCATCTGGAACGGACCCATCGGCATGCCGAAAGCGACATGGACCTTGTCGATCTGCTCGGGCGTGGCGCCTTCGAGCAGCATCTTGTTGGCCTCGACCTGGCGCGGCATCAGCATGCGGTTGCCGATGAAGCCGTAGCAGACGCCGGCGATGACAGCGACCTTCTTGATCTTCTTCGACACGGCCATGGCAGTGGCGAGCACGTCGTCGGCGGTCTTGGCGCCGCGGACGATCTCGAGCAGCTTCATCACGTTCGCCGGCGAGAAGAAGTGCAGGCCGAGAACGTCCTGCGGACGCGAGGTGGCCGCAGCGATCTCGTCGATGTTGAGGTAGCTGGTGTTCGAGGCGAGGATGGCACCCGGCTTGGCGATCTTGTCCAGCTTGCCGAAGATGTCCTTCTTGACGTCCATATTCTCATAGACGGCCTCGATGATCAGGTCGCACTCGCCGAGCGCGTCGAAATCGAGCGTCGGGTTGAGCAGGCCCATCGCGCCTTCGACCTGTTCGGCGGTCATGCGGCCCTTGGCGGCGGTCGCCTCGTAATTCTTGCGGATGACCCCGGTGCCGCGATCGAGCGCTTCCTGCGCCATCTCGACGATGGTCACCGGCACGCCGGCCGAGAGGAAGTTCATCGAGATGCCGCCGCCCATCGTGCCGGCGCCGATTACGCCGACGCGCTTGATGTCGCGGAGAGCAATGTCCTCGGCGATACCGTCGATCTTCGCGGCCTTGCGCTCGGCAAAGAAGATGTGGCGCAGCGCGGCGGACTGAGTGCCCATGATCAGCTTCATGAAGCCCATGCGCTCGGCCTGGACGCCCTCGGCATAGGGCTTGCCGGCGGTCTGCTCGATCAGGTCGAGGATCGTGTTCGGTGCGTCCATGCCGCGGAAGCGCTTGGCGTTCTTGGCGCGGAACGCCTCGAACACGGCGGCGTCAACGGTGACCGGGCGCTCGGAGGAGCGCGAGACCGGCTTGCCGATCACTTCCTGTGCGAAGGCGACCGCATCGGCGACGAGATTGCCCTCGGTCGCGAGGCGGTCGACCAGACCAGCGGCCTTGGCCTGCTCGGCCGAGATCGGATCGCCCTTGGTCGCCATTTCGAGCGCGACTTCGACGCCCGCGACGCGCGGCATGCGCTGGGTGCCGCCGGCACCGGGCAGGATGCCGAGCTTGACTTCGGGCAGGCCGAACTTCGCCGAGGGGACGGCGATGCGATAGTGCGAGGCGAGGGCGACTTCGCAGCCGCCGCCGAGCGCGGTGCCGTGCACGGCCGAGATCACCGGCTTGTCGAGCGCTTCTATCTCATCGACCAGCACTGGGAGCGACGGCTCCTGCATTGGCTTGCCGAACTCGGTGATGTCGGCGCCGGCGAAGAAGGTCTTGCCCGCGCAGGTGATGACGACGGCCTTGATGCTGTCGTCGTTCTTCGCTTCCTGGATGCCCGCCTGGATGCCCTGGCGGACCGCCGCGCCGAGCGCGTTCACCGGCGGATTGTCCGAGGTGATGACCAGGACGTCGCCCTGGCGGGTGGTGGTGATGGGGGAGGTCATTCTAGTCTCCAACGGATAAGTTCAGTCGTTCAAAGCGGAATAGATCATCGTCTTCAGCTCGCGCCGGATCGGGTAGAGCATGGACGGGGAAAGCTGCGTCATGAAGACCATCGAGATGCGCTCGACGGGATCGATGAAGAAGGCGGTCGAGAACATGCCGCCCCAGTAGAACTCGCCGGCCGAGCCGGGCATCAGCGTCTTCGCGACATCGGTGGTGACGGCGAAGCCCAGGCCGAAGCCGGTGCCGGCGTTGGTCGTCTCGCTGAACAGCGACTTGGACAGGCTGGCGAGATCGCCGCTGCCGGGCAGATGGTTGACCGTCATCAGGTCGACCGTCTTGCGGCTGACCAGCCTTGTGCCGTTCAGCTCGCCCTTGTTCAGGAAGAAGGTGCAGAAGCGGTGATAGTCGAGCGCTGTGGAGACGAGGCCGCCGCCGCCCGAGACGAGGCGCGGGGGCTTCGACCAGGCGCTTTCGGCGCCGCGATCGTACATCACCCGGCCCTTGCCCTGGACCATAGTCCAGCAATCGGCGAGGCGATCGGTCTTCTCCGCCGGCACGGTGAAGCCCGTGTCGTGCATGCCAAGCGGCGCGAAGATGCGCTGCTCGAAAAAGTCGGCAAGGCCCATGCCGGAGACACGCTCGACCACGGCGCCGAGCACGTCGGTGGAGACCGAGTAGTTCCACTCGGTGGCGGGCGAGAATTCGAGCGGTATCCGCCCCAGCGCCGCGACGAACTCGTCGAGCGTCAGATTGCCGTGCCAGTTCTCGATCTTGCCTTCGCGATAGGCGGCATCGATGTTGGTGCGGTTCTGGAAGCTGTAGGTCAGGCCCGAAGTGTGGCGGAGCAGGTCGACCATCCGCATCGGCTCGCCGGTGGGGATCGTCTGGAAGGGCACGCCGCCGCCACCCGCCTTGAATACGCCGAGATTCTTGAACTCGGGCAGGACGTGGTGGACGGGCGTGTCGAGCGCGACCTTGCCCTCTTCGACCAGCATCATGAAGGCGAGGCTGGTGACCGGCTTGGTCATCGAGGCGATACGGAAGATCGTGGTCTGGTCGACGGCCGCGCCGCCTTCGCGGGCGGCACCCTGATGCGAGAAATGGACGATCTCGCCGCCCCGGGCGATCAGGATCTGGGCATGGGGCAGCTTGCCCGAGTCGAGGTAGCGCGCTTTCACATAGGCATCGATCCGCGCCAGCCGGACCGCATCGAAACCGTGGTTTTCGGGCTTGGCAATCTTCATGCGGCTGGCATACCTCTCATTCGAAAGCGATGACTCGCGTCTTCTCAAGGACACGCTTCCCCTATTGCCTTGAGCGCGCGATGAATCAACACTAACGTTGTTTACGGTACGGCATCCGATGCCAAACCCAACATTCTAGAAACATAACGCACATAGATTTGGAGAGAATCGCCTTGGCCCCCGAACCGATCGTGCCGCTCGACCCCAACTGGCCTGCCATGTCGCTGGAGCAGGTGAAGGGGGCACTGACCGCTCCGGGCCAGCGCTTCGAGATGGACGAGGTGGAAATCCGCGGCGTGCCGACGCGGGTGTGGAAGGGCGCGCCGCCCACCCTGGGCGTGCTGGCGCAGCTGGCGCGGCTCTATGGCGACCGGGTGTTCACCGTCTATGAGGACGAGCGTGTCACCTATGACGCGAACTACCGGGCGGTGTGCCATCTGGCGCAGAAGCTGAGCGAGATGGGCGTGGGGAAGGGCGACCGTGTCGCGCTCGCCATGCGCAACCTGCCCGAATGGCCGACGATCTTCTTCGCTGCGACCAGCCTAGGGGCGATCATCGTGCCGCTGAACGCCTGGTGGACGGGTGGCGAGCTCGAATACGGCATGAAGGATTCGGGATCCAAGGTGCTGTTCGTCGATGCCGAGCGGCATGCCCGGCTGAAGGACTGCTACGCGCGGCTGCCCGACCTGGAGCGGGTGGTGGTGAGCCGCTGCGACGAAGAGCTGGACGGCAATGCCAGCCGGCTCGAGGTGCTGATCGGCACGCGGCATGACTGGGCGAGCCTGCCCGATATTCCCTTCCCGCAGGTGGCGGTGACGCCCGAGGACGACGCGACGATCTTCTATACCAGCGGCACGACGGGGAACCCCAAGGGCGCGCTGGGCACGCACCGCAACATCTGCACCAACATCCTGTCGAGCGGGTACAGCGCGGCCAGGGCGATGCTGCGCCGGGGCGAGATGCCGCCGGCGATGATCCCGCACAAGGTGGGGCTGCTGGTCATTCCGCTGTTCCACGTCACCGCGTGCAGCGCGGCGCTGATGGGCGGCATCGCCACGGGGCAGACGGTGGTGTTCATGCGCCGCTGGGATGCCGAGAAGGCGATGGCGGTCATCGAGCGCGAGAAGGTGACCTTCACCGGCGGCGTGCCGACGATCGCCTGGCAGCTGCTCGAGCATCCGGCGCGCGAGAAATACGACCTCTCCAGCCTGGAGGCGATCTCCTATGGCGGCGCGCCCTCGGCGCCCGAGCTCGTCAAGCGCATCTATGAGGAGTTCGGCGCGCTCCCCGGCAATGGCTGGGGGATGACCGAGACGATGGCGACGGTGACCCAGCATAGCGGCGAGGATTACCTGACCCGCCCGACCAGCGCCGGCCAGCCGGTCGCGACGGCGGACCTCAAGATCATGACCGTCGAGGGCGATCGCGAACTTCCCATTGGCGAAGTCGGCGAACTCTGGGCCAAGGGGCCGATGATCGTGAAGGGCTATTGGAACAAGCCCGAGGCGACGGCGGAGACCTTTGTCGACGGCTGGGTGCGCACCGGCGACCTGGCGCGGCTCGACGAGGAGGGGTTCCTCTACATCGTCGACCGGGCGAAGGACATCATCATCCGCGGCGGCGAGAACATCTATTCGAGCGAAGTCGAGGACGTGCTCTACGCCTTCCCCGGCGTGATGGACGCCGCGCTGATCGGCGTGCCGCACAAGACGCTGGGCGAGGAGCCGGTGGCGGTGGTCCATCTGGCGCCGGGCACCAATGCGAGCGAGGCGGAGCTGCAGGACTTCGTCCGCGCCCGGCTGGCAGGGTTCAAGGTGCCGGTGCAGGTGCGCTTCGTGGCGGACACCCTGCCGCGCAACGCCAATGGCAAGATCCTGAAGAAGGACCTGCGCGAGCTGTTCGTGGGCGAGGCCGCGGCCTGAGGCGCAATAGCGCTGGCCGAAAGGGCGGCGCGCGCTAAGCTCGGCATCCGAAAGGGAGACCGAGGGATGCACATCGACCGCAGGGCGTTTTTCGGTGCCACGGCCGCAGCACTGACCATTCCGCAGCTCGCCCGAGCGGCGGGCTTGTGGCAGTCCGCGCCGGCCTTTCCGCCAGTCGATGCGCACAGCGTCTGGCTGGTCGGCGATTCCGCGCCGCCCGATCCGGTTGCGATGTCGGCGCGGCTGGCGGAGCTGGCGGGCAGCGGATCGGTGCGCGACGGCTATCTGAACGGCGGCGCGGTCGAGGCGCTGGAAAAGGCGTTCGCTGCCCATCTGGGCAAGGAGGCCTGTGCCTTCTTCCCCACCGGCACGCTGGCCAACAATGTCGCGCTGCGGGTGCTGTGCGGCGATGCGCCGCATGCGCTCTGCCAGCAGGACAGCCATCTCTATCGCGACGAAAGCAACATGGCGCAGCGCATGGCCGGCATCAATCTGGTGCCGCTGGGCGCGGGGAAGGTGACGCCGACGCAGGAGGAACTGGTCGCGGCGTTCGATGCCGCGGAGAAGGGGCCGTACGCGCTCAAGGTGGGGGCGATCTCGCTCGAGAGCCCGGTGCGCCGGCTCGAGGGCGGACTGATCCCGTCGAAGCGGATCGCCGAGATCGCGGTGCTCGCGGCGGCGCATGGCACGCGGATGCACCTGGATGCCGCGCGATTGCTGCTTGCGCCGCCCTCGATCGACCGAGCCGCCTATGTCGCGCCGTTCGAGACGGTCTATGTCTCGCTCTACAAATATCTGGGCGCACCGTTCGGAGCGGTGCTGGCGGGACCGGCGGCGACGATCGCCAGCGCGCGCGAGTGGCGGCACCTCTATGGCGGGCTGATCTACCAGGGCTGGGCACCAGCCTTGCTCGCGCTTGACGGACTGCAGCATTTCCCCGAGCGCATCGCCAAGGCGCACGGCGTTGCAGAGACGCTGTTCACCGCGCTTGAGCACAGCGGCAAGGTCAAGCGCGTGGCGAACCCCGACGCGTCCAACATCTATCGGCTCGAAATGCCGCAGGCGGCGGCAGAGGCTGCGTTCGAGCGCGGTCGCGCCGCTGGCGTGCGGATTGGGCGGTGGGACAAGGGATCGATCCCGTTCTTCGTCAACGAGACGCTGCTGCGCCGCCCGGTGGAAGACTATGTGAAGCTGTTCCTGGGGTAGGTGCCCCCGTCCTCACTCCACTCTTGCGGGGGTGACGACGGAGAGGACGGCCTGGCGCCACCCCATGAGGCGGGCTTTGCGGCTTTCAGCATCCAGCTTCGGCTCGAATGTCAGCCCCGCGCCGCGCATCTTCGTGGCGTCCTCCAAGCGACTGAACATGCCACAGCCGATGCCCGCCAGCATCGCGGCGCCCAGAGCGGTGGTCTCGGCAAAGTCGGGACGGTCGACCGGGATGGCGAGGATGTCCGCCAGGTCCTGCGCGATCCAGTCGTTGGTGACCATGCCGCCGTCGATGCGCAGTCGCGACCAGTCGGCACCGTCCGCGGCGAAGGCGGTCTTCAGGTCGTGGCTCTGGTGCGCCATCGCTTCCAGCGCAGCGCGGACGATATGGGCGCGGGTAGCGGCGAAGCTGAGGCCGGAGATCGATGCGCGCGCCTCCGGCTCCCACCAGGGCGCGCCAAGGCCGGACAAAGCGGGGACGAGATAGACGCCGCCATTGTCCTTCACCGAGCGTGCCAGCGGCTCGGTATCCTGCGCCTTCTCGATCAGCTGTACCGAATCGCGCAGCCATTGGACCAGGCTGCCGGCGACGAACACCGAGCCTTCGATCGCATAGGTGCGCCGCCCGCCGAGCTGCCACAGTACGGTCGCGAGGAGGCGGTTCTTCGAGCTGGGCGGCGCGGTGCCGGCATTGGTGAGGACGAAGGCGCCGGTGCCATAGGTCGCCTTGGTATCGCCGCGCTCGAGGCAGGCCTGGCCGATCGTCGCGGCCTGCTGGTCGCCGGCTAGGCCGCAGATCGGAATCTCGCCGCCGAAGAGGCGCGTGGTGCCGAACCGGCCTGCGCAATCGACGATCTCGGGCAGCGCATCGCGCGGAGCGGAGAACATCTCCAGCGAGCTGTCGCTCCAGCCGCCCGAGCCGAGGCCCATCAGCAGGGTGCGCGAGGCATTGGTGGCGTCGGTGATATGGAGGCCGCCGGTGAGCTTCCAGACCAGCCAGCTCTCGATCGTGCCAATGGCGAGGCGGTTGCCCACGCCCTTGAGCTGGGGCCAGTGCTGCATCGCCCAGGCGATCTTGGTGCCGGAGAAATAGGGATCGAGCAGCAGGCCTGTGCGGGCCTGCACGCCCGGCTCCTCGCCGGCATCGCGCCAGGCACGGCACATCGCGGCGCTGCGGCGGTCCTGCCAGACGATGGCAGGGGCGAGGGGCTCTCCCGTCGTCTTGTCCCAGAAGACGATCGTCTCGCGCTGGTTGGTGATGCCGATCGCCGCGATCCGGTCCGCGCCGCCGGCCTCGCGGACCATGGCATGGGCGCATTCGAGGGTGCGCCGCCAGATCTCATTGGCATCATGCTCGACCAGGCCGGGCCCCGGATAATGCTGGGTGAGCTCGGCGCTGTGGCTGCCCAGGCACTTGCCCGACGGCGCGAACAGCATCGCGCGGGTGGAAGTGGTGCCCTCGTCGAGGACCAGGATGTTCTCGCCCATCGCGCGAGGCTAGCGGAGGGTCTCGACGGTTGGAAGCATGCTATTCCGCCGCGGAAGTCGGGCCCCGGGGGCACCGGGGAAGCAGCAGAGAAACCCTGGGCTCCGGCTTTCGCCGGGGAACAATGCCGTGCATGGGATGACGAAAGACGAGCGAAGCGCTAGGGTTACCGGAGCGAAAGGGAAGGGCAGAAGTGGACGATCGTTCGGGCAGCATTGGCGGCGAACCCATGGACGAGGGACTTCCCTCGGGGCCGGCACGGGCGCCGCTGCTCGGGCCGTCCACCCAGGAGAGCATGGGCGACGGGCAGAAGCGCGATCGGCTTATGGCCGCGCTGACGCTGATCGCCGGGCTCGGGCTGGTGCTCGCGCTGCCGTTCGCACTGCAGGCGGGCGCGGTGTTCTTCCTGCCGCTGACCACCGCGCTGGTGATCGCGATCGCGCTCGTGCCGCTGCTCGAATGGCTGGAACGGCACCGGCTGCCGGCGCCGATCGCGGCGTTCATCTGCGTGCTGCTGTTCCTGATCGCGGCGAATGTCGCGCTGGCATCGATCGTCGTTCCGGCATGGCAGTGGATCCGTGACCTGCCCGCCAAGATCCCGCAGATCCAGGAAAACCTGAAGCCGCTGATCGAATTCTACGCGAATCTCGATTCGTTCGTGAACAAGACGGTGATGAACTTCGCCTCGGCGCCGATGAAGCAGCCCGAGGTGATGGCGGCCACGCCGCCGCGTTCGCTGATCGACCTGTTCGCCACCTCGGCCCCGTCGGCGCTGGTCGAGATGTTCTTCGCCATCCTCGTCATCTACTTCTTCCTCTCCGGCTGGACCCGCCTGCGCCGCAACGCGATCACCAGCCGGGCGAGCTTCGGCGGCGCGATGGCGACCGCGCGGGTGATCCAGGACGTGGTCGACGATACCTCGGCCTATCTCGGCACGATCACGGTGATCAACATGACGCTGGGCCTGATCGTCGCCGGCGTGCTCTGGGCGATCGGCATGCCGACCCCGCTGATGTGGGGCGGCATCGTCGCGCTGCTCAACTATATCCCCTATTTCGGCCCGGTATTCGCCGCGCTGCTGCTGGCCATGGGCGGGCTGATGACCTTCCCGGACCTGGGCTGGGCGTTCGTGCCGCCGATCGTGATGATCGCCTGCCACCTGATCGAGGCGAATGTCGTGACCCCGCTGGTGGTCGGTCACCGCCTGACGATCAGCCCGATCATGATCCTGATCTCGCTGAGCTTCTGGGGCTGGGTGTGGGGCACCACCGGCGCACTGCTCGCGGTGCCGCTGCTCATCATCATCCAGACCGTGGTCAACGCCGCGGGCAAGCCGGATATCGCCGGTTTCCTGTTCGAGCACGGCACCTTGGTGAACGATCCTGTGGATAATCGACCGCTGCGGCGAAAAAGTCGCGACCAATCCGGTTGACACCCCCAAAAGTCGCGTCTAGTGCCCGCCTCCTCGCTTCGAGAGAGCGGGTGTAGCTCAGTTGGTTAGAGCGCCGGCCTGTCACGCCGGAGGTCGCGGGTTCGAGCCCCGTCACTCGCGCCATTCCCCATGGTCTGACTGTCAGGGTGCGCCCCGTGCGTGCTTCGACCGGACGATTGGATACGGGGAGCGGTCTTCTCTCACACGCAGATGCGGGTGTAGCTCAGTTGGTTAGAGCGCCGGCCTGTCACGCCGGAGGTCGCGGGTTCGAGCCCCGTCACTCGCGCCATGCATCGCATGGCCCCTCCCGCCACCGATGGCGGTGACTCACCTCTTCCCGTTTGAGACCAGAACGCCTGATGGACGCTCAGGCGCGCCGCCAGCGACCGGTTTCCATCCAGCGGAGTACGCCGCCGAGCGGCAGGATCCAGATGATTCCGGTGACGACGTAGATCGGCAGCTGGGCGAGGATGTGCAGCCGGCCGATCCAGCCCGAGAAGCTGGCGACCAGGATCACCCAGGCGAATACCCAGGCGACGATGCCCAGCGCGCCGGCGGGCTTGCGCCAGCTCGGCTCTATGCTTCCGCGTGCCACGTCATGCCTTTCTCGGTAATCACCGCATTCAGCGGCACGTCCCAGATGTCGCTGGGGATGGCAGGCACTTCCTGGACCGACCAGGCCACGCCGACGCGCCAGGCATCGGGATAGCGGGCGAAGGCGCGGTCATAATGGGCGGCGCCCTGGCCGAGTCGATTGAGCCGCGCATCGAAGCCGACCAGCGGGGTGAGGATCACGTCCGGGGCGACTTCCGGGCTGTCTGCCTGGGGCTGGCGCAGGCCGAAGGGACCATCGACCAGAGGCTCGCCCATCCGCCAGGCGAGGAAGCGCAGCGGCTCGGCGCGGCCGACGACGAAGGGCAGGGCAAGCGTGCAGCCAGCCTGGGCGGCCGCGGCGGCGAGCTGGGTGGGATCCGCCTCGCTGCCGATCGCGACATAGGTGGCGACCGTCATGCCCGGCTGGAGATGCTCGATGAAATGCTCGGGGGCGAGGATCGCCTCGCTCGCTTCAATGGCGAAGGCGTCACGCTCCGCACGGAGCTGCGCCCGAAGGGCTAGCTTGTCGATCATGCCGACAGTGTAGGGGAGCGGTGGCGGGACCGCCATGGCCGTTTGCCAGAATATCCTCCGACGCCCGTTACGTCAGGTGGGGACCATGTGCCGCGGACCAGGATCCGCACAGGGACAGCCCCCATGGAAGATGAATAGCCTCAGGGATAATTGCAAGGCTCGTACCGGGCAGTGCCCGCCGCCTATGGATATAGGGGGCGGGGCGGGTGTCCGCAACGGGTTACGAGGTACTTCTTTCCCCGGCTTTCGCCGGGGAACCGTGCGGGTCGAAGGGTTACGCCTCGCTGGCGTCTTCCTCGAGCGCGGCAGCCACGGCCTCGAGCCGGTCGGCGATGCGCTCGAGCAGTACCGGCGACACGCCTTCCGGCGGGTTGCGCTCGGTCTCGTCGAGCAGGTCGGCGAGGATCAGCGACAGATAGACCAGAGTGCGCTCGGCATTGAGCCCGCCCGAGGCGCGTAGTGCCGTGTCGGCGTGGCGCTGCAGGATCGACTCGAGGTGGCGGATATGGGCTTCGTCGCCTTCGCGCGTGGCGACCGAATAGCTGCGGCCGGCGACGGAAATATCGATGTCGGCCATCAGTCCTGGTCCGCCTGAGTTTCACGCGCGATCAGCGCGTCGAGCGACGACACCGCATCCTCGATGCGGGACCGCAGCTTGGCGTGGCGCTGGGTGATGCGTTCGCAGGCATAGGCCCGCGCTGCAGCGGCTTTCTCGATGCGGACGAGGGCCTGTTCGATACGATCGGCGGGCGTACTTGCCATATCCAAGCGTTACGCACCCCATCCGAACCTCGCAACCCCTGAATGGCACCGGTTCCACGACGGGTTCGCCGAGCTGAAGCGAAGCAGCGCCGGTTCGAGTCCTGCACGGTTTCGCAGTGCCGAGGCGGTTGACGTGGGCCCGCAAGGGCACCAAAGGCGTCCGCGCCAGCATCAGGGGACTCCAAGTGACCGCAAGCTTCACCGACTGCGCCAATGCCATCCGGGCATTGTCGATGGACGCCGTGGAGGCGGCCAATTCGGGGCATCCGGGCATGCCGATGGGCATGGCCGACGTCGCCACCGTGCTGTTCCAGAATTACCTGAAGTACGACCCGGCCGATCCGAAATGGGCGGACCGTGATCGCTTCGTGCTCTCGGCCGGCCATGGCTCGATGCTGCAATATTCGCTGCTGCACCTGACCGGCTATGCCCGCCCGACGCTGCAGGACATCCGCGACTTCCGCCAGATCGGCAGCCCCTGCGCCGGCCACCCGGAGAATTTCGAGCTGGAAGGCGTAGAGTGCACCACCGGTCCGCTCGGCCAGGGCCTTGCGATGGCCGTGGGCTTCGCCGCCGCCGAGCGCCACCTCAACGCCGTCTATGGCGACGACCTGGTCGATCACCGCACCTGGGTGATCGCCGGCGACGGCTGCCTGATGGAAGGCATCAACCATGAGGCGGTCGGTCTCGCCGGGCATCTGAAGCTCGGCAAGCTGATCGTGCTGTGGGACGATAACAAGATCACGATCGACGGCGCGGTGTCGCTCTCGTCGAGCGAGGACATCCCGGCGCGCTACCGCGCATCGGGCTGGCAGGTCGTCGAGTGCGACGGCCATGACGCCGCCGACATCGCCCGCGCCTTCGACGAGGCGATCGCCAGCGAGCTGCCGTCGCTGGTCAAGTGCCGCACGATCATCGGCTTCGGTGCGCCGAACAAGCAGGGCTCGTCCAAGGTACACGGCTCGCCGCTGGGCGCCGACGAAGTCGCCGCTGCTCGCGTGACGCTGGGCTGGAACCACCCGGCTTTCGAGATCCCGGGCGATATCCGCGAGACCTGGCTGGAAGCCGGCAAGCGCGGTGCAACGCCGCATGCGGAGTGGAAGCAGCGCCTCGCGGCGCATGAGGACCGCGCCGAGTTCGAGCGCCGGATGCGCGGCGAGCTGCCGGCCTGGTTCTCGCTCTCGGATCATATCCAGGGCCTGATCGACGCGCCGCAGAAGGTTGCGACGCGCAAGGCGAGCGAAATGGCGCTCGAGGCGATCAACGCGCAGATCCCCGACACGGTCGGCGGCTCTGCCGACCTGACCGGCTCGAACAACACCCTGACCAAGGGCCTGGGCGCGTTCAACGCCGACAACTACGCCAGCCGCTATGTCTATTACGGCATCCGCGAGTTCGGCATGTCGGCGGCGATGAACGGCATGGCGCTGCATGGCGGCGTGATCCCCTATGGCGGCACTTTCCTGGTGTTCGCGGACTATGCCCGCGCGGCGATCCGCCTGTCGGCGCTGCAGCAGGCGCGCGTGATCTATGTGATGACGCACGACTCGATCGGCCTGGGCGAGGACGGCCCTACCCACCAGCCGGTGGAGCACCTGACCAGCCTGCGCCTGATCCCCAACCTCGACGTCTATCGCCCGTGCGACGTGGTCGAGACCGCCGAGTGCTGGGAACTGGCGCTCCAGCGCGCGGACGGCCCGGGCCTGCTCGCGCTCAGCCGCCAGAACCTGCCGCAGCTGCGCCTCGAGGCCGGCGAAAACCGCTCGGCACGTGGTGCCTATGCGATCCGCGAGGCCGAGGCGCCGCGCCAGGTGGTGCTGATCGCCAGCGGCTCGGAAGTCGAGATCGCCGTCGCCGTGCGTGATGAGCTGGAAGCCCAGGGCATCGGCGCCGACGTCGTCTCGATGCCGTGCTGGGAGCGCTTCGATGCGCAGGACGCACAGTACAAGCGCGACCTGCTGCCGGCGCATGCGCTCAAGGTCTCGATCGAGGCCGGCACGACGCTGGGCTGGGAGCGCTATACCGGCATTGATGGATTGAACTTTGGGGTGGATGGATTTGGCGCCTCCGGCCCCTATCTGAAGCTCTACGAGCATTTCGGGCTCACTGCGGGAGCCATCGTTCCGCAGATCGTCGAAAAGTTGAACGGAGAACAGGCATGACGAAGGTTGCGATCAACGGGTTCGGGCGCATCGGTCGACTGGTCGCGCGCGCGATCCTGGAGCGTCCGGATAGCGGGCTCGAGCTCGTCACGATCAACGACCTGGCCGATGCCAAGTCGAATGCGTGGCTCTTCTCGCGCGACAGCGTGCACGGCAAGTATCCGGGCACCGTCACTGCCGAGGGCGACGACCTGATCATCGACGGCACCCGCATCAAGGTGACCAAGGAGCGCGATCCCGCCAACCTGCCGCACGCCGAGAACGGCGTGGAGTTGGTGCTGGAGTGCACGGGCTTCTTCACCGACCGCGCTTCGGCCCAGAAGCACATCGACGCCGGCGCCAAGAAGGTGTTGATCTCGGCTCCGGGCAAGAATGTCGACCTGACCGTCGTCTACGGCGTGAACCATGACAAGCTGGAGGCCGGCCACACGATCGTCTCCAACGCGTCGTGCACCACCAACTGCCTGGCGCCGGTCGCGAAGGTGCTGAACGATACCGTCGGCATCGAGCGCGGCCTGATGACCACGGTCCACGCCTATACCAACGACCAGAAGATCCTCGACCAGATCCACCCGGACCTGCGCCGCGCCCGTGCCGCCGCGATGAGCATCATCCCGACCACCACCGGCGCCGCGCGCGCCGTGGGCGAGGTGCTGCCGGAGCTGAAGGGCAAGCTGGACGGCTCGGCGATCCGCGTTCCGGTTCCGGACGGCAGCCTTGTCGACCTGACCTTCACGCCGAAGCGCGATACCAGCGTCGAGGAAGTGAACGCGATCCTGAAGGCGGCGTCGGAAGAAGGCCCGCTCAAGGGCATCCTGCTCTTCTCCGACGAGCCGCTGGTCTCGATCGACATCGTCCACACCCCGGCTTCGTCGACCGTCGACAGCCTGGAGACCGCGGTGATCGACGGCAAGCTGGTGCGCGTCGTCAGCTGGTACGACAATGAGTGGGGCTTCTCGAACCGCATGGTCGACACGGCCACCGCGATGGCGAAGCTGGGCTAAGGACTGCCCTCAACACCTGCCGTCATGCTGAACTTGTTTCAGCATCCAACACGCCTCAAACGGTATCGTTCGTGGAGAGTTGGACCCTGAAACAAGTTCAGGGTGACGGTGGGAGGGGAGGCCATGTTTGCCCCCCGCATCAACGACCAACCGCGAGGAAGAACATGACCCGCCCCTTCAAGACGCTCGACGACATGGGCGATATCGCCGGCAAGCGCGTGCTGGTCCGCGAGGACCTGAACGTGCCGATGGCCGATGGCCAGGTGACCGACGACACCCGGCTGCGCGCTGCGGTGCAGACCGTCGCCGAGCTGGCGGACAAGGGCGCGAAGGTTATCGTCCTCGCGCATTTCGGCCGGCCCAAGGGACAGCGCAATCCGGAGATGAGCCTGTCGCTCGTCACCCAGCCGTTCAGCCATGTGCTCGGCCGCGAAGTCCGCTTCATCGACACCGATGGCGCGGCCGAAGCAGTCGCGGCGATGGGCGAGGGCGATATCGCTCTGCTCGAGAACACCCGCTTCGACGCCGGCGAGGAGAAGAACGCGCCGGAGACGATCGCGGCGCTTGCGTCGCTGGGCGATCTGTACGTCAACGACGCCTTCTCGGCTGCGCACCGCGCCCATGCCTCGACCGAGGGCCTGGCCCACAAGCTGCCTGCCTTTGCCGGTCGCCAGATGGAAGCCGAGCTCGACGCGCTCGACAAGGCGCTCGGCAATCCCGAGCATCCGGTCGCGGCGGTGGTCGGCGGCGCCAAGGTCTCGTCGAAGCTCGACGTGCTGCGCCACCTGGTCGAGAAGGTCGATCACCTGATCATCGGCGGCGGCATGGCCAACACCTTCCTCGCGGCGCGCGGCGTCGATGTCGGCAAGTCGCTGTGCGAGCATGACCTCACCGGCACCGCCGAGGAGATCCTCGACGCGGCCGACCGCGCCAACTGCACCGTGCACCTGCCCTATGACGTGGTGGTGGCGAAGGAGTTCGCGGCGAACCCGCCGAGCCTGCGCACGGTCAACGTCCACGAAGTCGCGGCCGATGAGATGATCCTCGACATCGGCCCGGCGGCTACGGAAGCGCTTGCCGACGTACTCAAGACCTGCCGCACCCTGGTGTGGAACGGCCCGCTCGGTGCGTTCGAGACCCCGCCTTTCGACACCGCGACGGTGTCGCTGGCGAAGACCGCCGCGGCGCTGACCAAGGAAGGCCAGCTCGTCTCGGTCGCCGGTGGCGGTGACACGGTGGCGGCGCTCAACCAGGCCGGCGTCTCGGGGGATTTCACCTTCGTCTCGACCGCGGGCGGCGCCTTCCTCGAATGGATGGAAGGCAAGGAGCTGCCCGGCGTCGCCGCGCTGGCAGGCTGAAACCGGCCCTGGGGGCGCCCTGCGGCGTCCCCGCCCGGGCTATTTCACTTTCTCGTTGAGCAGCGGCACGAGCAGTTCGTTCAGCCGGTCGAGGTCTAGCGCCGCGGCCTTGGCGTAGCGGACGACGCCGTTGCGATCGATGATGATGTTGGTCGGCACGGCGTTCCCCACCACGTCATACGGCCCCTTGATCGAGCGCACCGGATCGATGTGCATCACGTCGAACAGCTTCTTGAGCTGATAGACCGGCAGCGAATCTTCCGTGGCGACGGCGTAGACGCGCAGCCCGGCATCCTTGCGCAGCTCATAATAGCGATCGAGCGTCGGCAGCTCCTTGCGGCAGGGCGCGCACCAGGTTGCCCAGAAGTTCAGGACGATGACGTTGCCGCGGAGCTCGTCGAGCGAGACCTTGTTGCCGCCGCGGATCAGCCGGAGCGTGAAGGGTGGGGCGGGCTGGCCGATCTTGACGGCTGCGACCATGGGCACCGGCGCCGGTGCGGCCCCGAGCAGCGAGAATGGCAGCGCGGCAAGCGCCAGCCGCGCGCAAAGTGCAGAAATCCCCATGGCTTTTCCCCCTCTAGCCCAGGCCATGCTGTCTCCGGCCCACGGCGCCGTCAAGCGCGGGATCGGAACCGCTCATCGCCGCTTGCAGAAAAGCTTGCACGGTGGCAGCGTTGTCAGGCTTTTCGCCTGCAAATCCGGGCGATAGGGGCTCCCCAACACCAGATATGCAAGGGGATACAGATGTCGATCACGCCGGCCGTAAAAGCCATTCTCGCGAACTATGAATCCGACAATCCCGGCGTGAAGGCGAACCTCGCCCGCATCCTGATGCAGGGCAAGCTGGGCGGCACGGGCAAGCTGATCATCCTGCCGGTCGACCAGGGCTTCGAGCATGGCCCTGCGCGCAGCTTCGCGGTGAACCCGGATGCCTATGATCCCCATTACCACTACCAGCTGGCGATCGACGCGGGCCTGAGCGCCTATGCCGCGCCGCTGGGCATGATCGAGGCGGGCGCCGACACCTTTGCCGGCCAGATCCCGACGATCCTGAAGGTCAACAGCTCGAACAGCTGGGCGACCAGCAACAACCAGGCGGTGACCGGCGGCGTCGACGACGCGCTGCGGCTGGGCTGCGCCGCGATCGGCTTCACCATCTATCCTGGCTCGGAAGACGTGTTCGAGATGATCGAGGAGATCAAGGAACTGCGCGCCGAAGCGGCTTCGGTCGGCATCGCCACGGTGATCTGGTCGTACCCGCGCGGCGGCAAGCTGAGCAAGGACGGCGAGCTGGCGCTCGACGTCGGCGCCTATGCCGCGCACATCGCGGCGCTGCTCGGCGCGCACATCATCAAGGTGAAGCTGCCGAGTGCGCATATCGAGCAGAAGGACGCGCAGAAGGTGTATGAAGGCACCGACTGGTCGAGCCAGGCCGACCGGGTGAAGCATGTCGTGAAGAGCTGCTTCAACGGTCGCCGCATCGTGGTCTTCTCGGGCGGGGCGGCCAAGGGCGCCGACGCGGTCTACCAGGATGCGATCGACATCCGTGATGGTGGCGGCAACGGCTCGATCATCGGGCGCAATACCTTCCAGCGTCCGCGCGCCGAGGCGCTGGCGATGCTCGACAAGCTGGTAGGCATCTACAAGGGCGAGCAATAAGCTTGGCCGCGAGCGAACACCCCTATCATCGCAGCCTCGCGCCGATGATGTGGGTGTTCGCCGCGCTGGCCGGGCTGGAGCTGGCGGTCGTCCATTTCCTGCTGGCACTGTGGGACTGGCGGGCTGCGCTGGCCGTCACGCTCGCCAGCCTGGCAGGCGTGGTGTGGCTGGTGCGCGCGATCCACTCGTTCCGGCGCCTGCCCGTGCTGGTGGATGGCGAGCGGCTGGTCCTGCGGGCGGGCCATATCGCCGGGGTCGAGGTTCCGGTGGCGCATGTCTCCGCGATACGCACCAGCTGGGAGGGCGCCGAGATCAAGCGGCGCGACGCGCTCAATCTCGGTCTGATCGCCTACCCGAATGTGCTGGTCGAGCTGGACGAACCGGTCATACGGCGGCGCAGGGCGATCCGGGCGGTGGCGCACCGCTTCGACGATCCGGCGGCCTTCATCGCGGCGCTGGAAGCGGCTAGGGTGGCCGCATGACCATTGCCCGCAGACCCGTTTTGGCCGGCTTCGCGCTCGCGATGCTGGGCGCGCCTGCCCTGGCCAGGGAGTTCCGGATGGAAGAAGAGCTTTACGGGATGGTCGGCAAGATCAAGGCGCAGCCGGGCAAGCGCGCCGAACTGGTCGCGCTGCTGAGCGGCGGCACCGCCGACATGCCGGGTTGCATCGCCTATCTGATCGCCGAGGATCTGGGCGATGCCGACGGCATCTGGATCACCGAAGTTTGGAAGACGAAGCAGTTCCACGCCGACTCGCTCAAGCTGCCGGCAGTGCGCGACGCGATCGCCAAGGGACGGCCGCTGATCGCGGGGTTCGAGACGCATGTCGAGACGCGGCCTGTGACGGGCGCCGGCATAAGGGGTTAGGCGCTAGTAACAGCCAGTCGCCAGGGTGCTGGCGTTGATCGGATCGAGCTGGGCCGGGCGCAGTTCGTTTTGAGGGAAGGCGTGGAGAAGCGTCCCCTTTGCGTCCCTGGCGAAGCGGATCCGGACCTGATCGCGTCTTCTGCCCCATTTGCCGTCGAGCTCTATTGCGCCATCAAGGATGCGATAGGTCCCGGAGGCGTTTCCGAAGCCGTTGTACCAGAGGAACTTGCCCGGAGCAGGGAAGCTGAGCGGCCCCGAATCGCAAGGGGCCGTGGGTGAGAGACGGATGAGGTGCCCGGGGAGCAAGCGGGCCAGCTCCGCCGCGGGGACTGGGGCCGGGTACTTCTTCGGCACGGGCGCCGGCGTTCCACAGGCGGCCAGCGCGAAAGAGCCCGCTAGAACGCCCCTTCGACAGAATCCGCGCATCCCTCTCCCCATTGGCGTGACTTTGGGCCATCGAGGATGGAACGGCAATCGGCATGAAGGAAGCGGGGATGACGCAGGATTGGGCCGCAGTGGACGGCTATATCGCCGGGAAGTTGCTGGGTAACGATCCGGTGCTGGAGGGCGCGCTCGCGGCCAATGCGGCGGGCGGACTGCCGCCAATCGACGTGTCGGCCGCGCAGGGCAGGATGCTCGAGCTGTTCGCGCGGATGTCCGGCGCGCGGCGCATCCTCGAAGTGGGCACGCTGGGCGGCTATTCCACGATCTGGCTCGCGCGGGCACTACCTGCGGACGGGCAACTGGTAACGCTGGAGCTGGAGCCGCATCATGCCGAGGTAGCGCGGGTCAATCTTGCACGGGCCGGGATCGGGGACCGCTGCGAGGTTCGGGTCGGGCCCGCGGTGGATACGCTGGCGGCGATGGTCGCGGCGGGCGAGGGGCCGTTCGACCTGGTCTTCATCGATGCCGACAAGCCGAGCAATGTCGCCTATCTGGAAGCAGCGCTGGCGCTCACCCGGCCGGGCGGCATGATCCTGGTCGACAATGTGATCCGCGAGGGAAACATCCTCGATCCCGACAATGCCGACCCGCGGGTGATCGGCACGCGGGCGCTGTTCGATGCGGTCTCCGCCGAGCCCCGCCTCGACGCCACCGCCATCCAGACGGTGGGCGACAAGGGCTGGGACGGCTTCCTGATGGCGATGGTGCGCGGCGGCTAGGCCTTGCCCGGCGGGACATGCTCGCGGAGCTCGCGCATTTGCCGCTCATAATGCTCGCGCGATTCCCAGCCGAGCGGATGCGGGCCGTAGGCGTTGGGACCGAAGGTGCCAGGCCAGAACAGCAGCGCGAGCCACAGGACGAGCGCAACGACGACGAGGATGCTCAACCCCGGCAAGGCGGCGAGCCCTGCCAGCCCGACGAAGCCGAGGAGCCACCAGCCCGGCTTGCCGATGTCGTGGAGCCGGGCGATGGCGACGACGATCAGCGCCAGGTCGAAAGCTGCCTCCAGCGCGACATACCAGAGCGGGAAGGCCGCCGGATGCGTGAGCGCGCCGGGGCGGAAGCCGAACTGGATCGCGCCGATGTCGATCTGCTGGAAGGCGAAGAACTTGATCGCCGAGAAGCCGAGGCTGCCGAGTACCAGCCACAGGAACATCGCGCCGCGGCCGCAGCGCCCGATCGGCCATTTGAACATGCTGAACATGCGAATCCCCCTTTTCGCCTGCTGATCGGAGTGATCCTGCCTTGGCGCGGGACGGGCTGTCACGCCCTTTCGATCGACAGTGGTGCAGCCAGGCGGGTTTCGCTAAGGCAGCCGGAATGACCGACCTTGATGAAGATGGCCTGCCGCCGCTCGACCCGAATTTCGCCGACCAGTTCGTGCGCGACGTGCGCCGCCCGAAGTGCCAGCTCTATTTGATCTCGCCGCTCGATGTGGCGGGGGCATTCCCGGAGCGGCTCAAGCGCGCGCTCGGCGCAGGGCCGGTGGCGGCCTTCCAGTTGCGGGTGAAGGGCGTCGACCAGCACGAGGCGGCACGTCTCGGCGAGCCGCTGCGCAGGATCTGCGCGGATGCGGACGTGGCATTCATCGTCAATGACGATGTCAGCCTGGCCAAGCGGCTGGATGCCGACGGCGTGCATCTAGGGCAGGGCGACGGCGATCCGCGCGAGGCGCGCGCGGTGCTGGGCCCGCAGGTGCAGATCGGGGTGACCTGCCATGACAGCCGCCACCTGGCGATGGAAGCGGGTGAGGCCGGCGCCGACTATGTCGCGTTCGGCGCCTTCTATCCGACCACGACCAAGGAAACCAACCACCGGCCCGAGCCGGTGATCCTCAGCTGGTGGTCGGCGTTGTTCGAGCTGCCCTGTGTCGCGATCGGCGGGATCACGCCGGACAACGCCGCGCCGCTGGTAAAGGCAGGCGCGGACTTCCTGGCGGTTTCCAACGCCGTATGGGGCGGGGACGAGGAAGCGGCGGTGAAGGCGTTCGCGGCGGTGCTGGCCGGCTGACCTATTCCGTCATCCCGGCGAAAGCCGGGATGACGATGCTTTCGAAACCAACCTAGAGTTCCAGCCGTTGTTCTTGCGGAACGTCGTCTGCAGGAGCTTGATTTGGTGCGGAAATTCCTTGGGCTGTCGGCTTATCTCGCCTGTGCCTCGCTCGGTCCCAACGCCCTCGCGCAGGCGGGAACTTCGGGCAAACCGCCGATCGACTATACCATCCTCCATGCCCAGGTGATCCTCGATCATCTCGGCTTTTCGCCGGGCATCCTCGATGGGCGGGATGGGCAGTCGCTCACTGCGGCGCTCAAGGGATTCCAGACTTCGCGCGGGATAACGCCCAGCGGCGAGCTCGATGCGTCGACGCTCAAGGCGCTGGCGCCCTATGCCTCGCTGCGGCCAGTGCGAAAGCTGACGCTTGATGCGGAGACCCTGAAGGGACCGTACATCAATCCGATCCCGAAGGATCCGGGGAAGCAGGCGAAGCTGCCGTCGCTCGGTTACACCCGTCCGCTCGAGAAGCTGGCCGAGATGTTCCACACCACGCCGGAGGTGCTGGTGGAGCTGAACCCGGGCGGCAAGGCGATCGGACCCGGGGCGGAGTTCGTCTTCCCCAATGCGCTGCCCGCATCGCGCGATTATCCGGCGGACATCAAGCCGGAGTGGCGCGCGACGCTCACCATGCTCAACGTCGAGGCCAAGGTGCCGGAGGCGGACCATCTCGTCGTCGACAAGAGCGAGAAGGTGCTCAAGGTGTTCGACAAGCAGGATCGCCTGGTCGCGCAGTTCAACGCGACCATGGGCAGCGAACATGATCCGCTGCCCATCGGCACGTGGAAGATCTATGGGGCGGACACCAACCCCAAGTTCCACTACAATCCCAAGCTGTTCTGGGACGCGAGGAAGGGCAGTGACCCGGCGATGTTGCCGCCGGGACCCAATGGCCCGGTGGGGGTGGTGTGGCTGGACCTGTCGAAGGAGCATTACGGCATCCATGGCACGCCCGAGCCGCAGCTGATCGGCCGCACCGAAAGCCATGGCTGCATCCGCCTGACCAATTGGGATGCGGCCCGGCTCGCGCTGATGGTCAAGCCAGGCACCAAAGCCGTATTCCAGGAATAGAGGCGATGCTGGTCTGGGCGAAACGGATCGGCTGGGGGATGGGCGCGCTGCTGTTGCTGCTTGCGCTGGCCTTCCTCTCGCTGGTCCGGATCACCGTCCAGCCAGCATCGGCGCCCGTGTCGCAATCGGCTGCAGTGGAGCCGACGGCACAGCCCGTTGCAGCCAATGGCGACCCGGTAGCGCTGATCATCCCGGTGGAAGGCGTCGCGGCGCGCCAGCTCAGTGACACCTGGGGGCAGAGCCGGGGTGGGGGTGCCCGCGAGCATCACGCGATCGACATCATGGCACCCCAGGGCACACCGGTGCTCGCCGCCGCCTCGGGCACGGTCGAGAAGATCTTCGAGAGCGTGAATGGCGGGCACACGATCTATGTCCGCACGCGAGACCGAACGACGATCCATTACTACGCGCATCTCGACAGCTATCTCGTCGCCGAGAGGCAGGCGGTACGCCAGGGCGAGCGGATCGCCACGGTGGGTAATACCGGCAGCGCGCAGGGCGGGGCGCCGCATCTCCATTTCGAGATCAAGTTGATGCAGCCGGGCGAGGGCTGGTGGCAGGGCCAGAACATAAATCCCTATCCGCTGCTGCGGGATGCCGATCGATAGTCCGTCAACAGGCAGGAAGCCGGTATCTCGCGCCGCAAAGGGACAGCGTGCGGCACGAGGCCCCGGCTTTCACCCGCGCGGGATGGCTTGCCGAAGACGCCGCACGCGGCTAAAGGCGCGCGCTCAGCTCTTTCTCAGTTCCATAGGTCTCGACCATGAAGATCAGCGGCGTGGACATCCGTCCCGGCAACATCATCGAATATGAAAACGGCATCTGGCGTGCCGTGAAGATCCAGCACACGCAGCCCGGCAAGGGTGGTGCGTACATGCAGGTCGAGCTCAAGAACCTTCGCGACGGCCGCAAGAACAACGTCCGCTTCCGCTCGGCGGAAACGGTCGAGCGCGTGCGCCTCGATACCAAGGACTTCCAGTTCCTGTATCCGGAGGGCGACACGCTCGTCTTCATGGACAAGGAAACCTACGACCAGACCACGCTGCCGCGCGACCTGCTCGGCGACGCGGCCGCCTTCCTGCAGGATGGCATGGACGTGGTGATGGAGCTCTATGACGAGGAAGCCATCAGCGTGCAGCTGCCCGACACGATCGAAGCGACGATCGTCGAGGCCGATGCGGTGGTGAAGGGTCAGACGGCCTCGTCGTCGTACAAGCCGGCCGTGCTCGACAATGGCGTGCGCATCATGGTCCCGCCGCATATCGCCTCGGGCACGCGCATCGTCGTCGATGTGTACGAGCAGGCGTACGTCCGCCGCGCGGACTAAGGACGAGCGGACGAGGCGGGTAGCCACGCTATCCGTCCGATCCGCCGGCCCGGGCCGGCGAGCAGAGCTCGACCGACGGCACAGGCTTCGCCTGCGCCGGGCCGTTTGGAAGTTTGTTGTAGGGAATTCGACTTGGTAGCCCATTCCGGCCTCATCACCGTCATGGAGCGCGCCTGCCGCAAGGCCGGCCCGCGCCTGCGTCGCGACTTCAACGAGGTCCAGCACCTCCAGGTCAGCCGCAAGGGCCCTGCCGACTTCGTCAGCATTGCCGACAAGCGCGCCGAGGACACGCTGATCGAGGAGCTGCAGAAGGCGCGTCCGGACTGGGGCTTCCTGGTCGAGGAGCGCGGCGAGATCGCCGGCGATCCGGACAAGCCGCGCTGGATCATCGATCCGCTCGACGGCACCAGCAATTTCCTCCACGGCATCCCGCATTTCTGCATCTCGATCGCGGTCGAGGATCCGCGGGGCGCCCAGGGCAAGCCCGAGGTGACGCACGCCTATATCTACCAGCCACTGACCGACGAGAGCTTCTGGTCGGAAAAGGGCCGCGGCGCCTGGCTGCAGGACCAGCGCCTTCGCGTTTCGGCTCGCCGTCACCTCGACGAAGCGCTGATCGCGACGGGTATTCCGTTCCTGGGCCATGGCAATTTCGCCGAATGGAGCCGCATCTTCGGTGCGGTCGCGCCGGAAGTGGCGGGGATTCGCCGGCTCGGCGCGGCCGCGCTCGATCTCGCCTGGGTCGCCGCCGGTCGTTTCGACGGCTTCTGGGAATCGGACCTCAAGCCCTGGGACGTCGCTGCCGGCATGCTGCTGGTGAAGGAAGCCGGTGGGTTCGTAACCGATTACCGTGGCCAGGACCTGGCGCGCGAGCGTAACCAGTATCTCGCCGCCAATGACGTCCTGCATTCGAAGCTGCACAAGCTGGTGGCCAGCGCGCTGCGCTGAGCAGCTCTCCTATAAAATAACGCATTTCAAAGGATTTACCCGGCCGCGTTGCCGGGTTTTTCCGTTTGGGGCCCATGTGGACTTATTGCGAGTGATTCTCAGGGGTTAGAACCCTTGCCGCACTCGGCTCATCGTCCTAAAGCCCCCGTCAGATTCCGCAGTCGCGAGAAGAGAAGGCCATTGGTCGACCTGTCACAATATCTGCCGATCCTGTTGTTCCTCGGGGTCGCCCTCGCGCTTTCCAGCGCCTTCGTGTTCCTGCCCATGCTGGTCAGCCGGCTGACGGGCTCGCACAAGCCGACGGAAGCAAAGCTCAGCGAATATGAGTGCGGCTTCCCCGCATTCGAGGATTCGCGCAGCCAGTTCGACGTGCGCTTCTACCTCGTCGCCATCCTGTTCATCATCTTCGATCTCGAAGCTGCGTTCCTGTACCCGTGGGCCGTCTCGGTCTTCTCGCTGGGCTGGACCGCCTGGATCTCGATGATGATCTTCATCGCCGAGCTCACGCTCGGCCTCGTCTACGCCTGGAAGAAGGGAGCGCTCGAATGGGAGTAGAGCTCACCACGACGCCGCCCTCGCCGGGAACCCTCCCGGACGTCGGCTTCCTGAACGACATCAATGCCGAGATCGGCGACAAGGGCTTCCTGGTCACGTCGACCGAGGAGCTGTTCCAGTGGGCCCGCACCGGTTCGCTGTGGTGGATGACTTTCGGCCTCGCCTGCTGCGCGGTCGAGATGATCCACGTCAACATGCCGCGCTACGACATGGAGCGCTTCGGTGCCGCGCCGCGCGCATCGCCGCGCCAGTCGGACGTGATGATCGTCGCCGGCACGCTGTGCAACAAGATGGCTCCGGCCCTCCGCAAGGTCTATGACCAGATGTCGGAGCCGAAGTACGTCATCTCGATGGGCAGCTGCGCCAATGGCGGCGGCTATTACCACTACAGCTACAGCGTCGTGCGCGGCTGCGACCGGATCGTGCCGGTGGACATCTATGTCCCGGGCTGCCCGCCGACCGCCGAAGCGCTGCTGTATGGCATCATGCAGCTGCAGCGTAAGATCCGCCGCGTCGGGACGATCGAACGATGAGCGCCGTGAAGACCGTGGCGCCGCGCTATGCGTCGAACGAAGGCGTGATCGACGCGGCCAAGGCCGCGCTCGGTGACATCCTGGTGCACGCCGAGGACAAGGTCGGCGAAGTGAACCTGACGCTCGACCGCGACCGCGTGGTCGAGGGCATGACGCTGCTGCGTGACACGCCCGGCCTCGAGTTCCAGCAGCTCATGGAAATCGCCGGTGTCGACTATCCGGAGCGCGCCGAGCGTTTCGAAGTGGTTTATTGCCTGCTCAGCCTGACGCGGAACCACCGCATCAAGGTGAAGGCGATCACCGACGAGGAGCAGCCGGTTCCGTCCGTCACGGGCATCTGGCCGGTCGCCGGCTGGCTCGAGCGCGAAGTGTACGACATGTACGGCGTGCTCTTCTCGGGCAACACCGACCTGCGCCGCATCCTGACCGACTATGGTTTCGTCGGCCATCCGCAGCGCAAGGACTTCCCGCTGACCGGCTTCGTCGAACTGCGCTATTCGGAAGAAGCGAAGCGCGTGGTCTATGAGCCCGTCACGCTGGCCCAGGACTTCCGTACCTTCGACTTCATGAGCCCGTGGGAAGGCGCCGAGTACATCCTGCCCGGCGACGAGAAATATGTCGCGCCGACGCCGCCGGCCCCGCCGCCTGCACCGGCTGCCAAGCCCGCACCTGCTCCGGCCGCTGCGCCGCAGCCCGAGGCCAAGGGCGCGCCGACGCCGCTGACCGCCGACGAGATTCGCAAGCCGGCTCCGGCGGCCAAGCCGACCAAGGCAAAGGTGACCAAGCCCAAGACCAGCGACAGCACCGCCGACACCGGCGCGGGCAAGTCGGGTCCCGAGGCCGGCCCGGAGCCCGCCGAAAAGAAACCCCGCAAGCCGCGCGTCAAGAAGGCGCCGGAGGGTGAAGCGTAATGGCTGATTATCTCGACGAGATCGAAGGCGTCATCGACGGCGGCAAGCCGGAGAAGGGCGACACGGAGATCGCGAACTACACGATCAACTTCGGCCCGCAGCACCCGGCGGCCCACGGCGTGCTGCGCCTGGTGACCGAGCTGGACGGCGAGATCATCGAGCGCGTCGATCCGCACGTCGGTCTGCTCCACCGCGGCACCGAGAAGCTGATCGAGTACAAGACCTACACCCAGGCGCTGCCGTATTTCGATCGCCTCGATTACTGCTCGCCGCTGGGCATGGAATACAGCTATGTGCTGGCGGTCGAGAAGCTGCTCGACCTCGAGGTTCCGCTGCGCGGCCAGTATCTCCGCGTGTTCTTCGCCGAGCTGACCCGCATCTGCAATCACATGCTGAACCTCGGTTCGCACGTGATGGACGTTGGCGCGATGACGCCGAACCTGTGGATGTTCGAGATCCGCGAGGACTGCCTGAACTTCTTCGAGCGTGCTTCGGGCGCGCGCATGCACTCGAACTATTTCCGCGTGGGCGGCGTCCGTCAGGACGTGCCGCTCAAGCTGCTGACCGACATCGCGGAATGGCTCGACACGCGCCTGCCGCGCCTGTTCGGTGACGCGATCAGCCTGGTCGCGGAGAACCGCATCTTCCTGCAGCGCAACGTCGACATCGCGGTGGTGAGCCGCGAGGACGCGGTGGCCTGGGGCTTCTCGGGCCCGATGATCCGCGGCGCGGGCATTCCGTGGGACCTGCGCAAGTCGCAGCCCTATGACGTGTACGACCGCATGGACTTCGAAGTGCCGGTCGGTACCCGCGGCGACTGCTATGACCGGTTCATGGTCCGCGTCGAGGAAGTCTACCAGTCCGCGCGCATCATGAAGCAGTGCCTCCAGCAGATGCCGGAAGGCCCTGTGCTCACCCTCGATCGCAAGGTCGCGCCGCCCCGTCGCGGTGAGATGAAGCAGTCGATGGAAGCGCTGATCCACCACTTCAAGCTCTTCACCGAAGGCTATCACGTGCCTGCCGGCGAAGTATATGTCGCAACGGAGAGCCCGAAGGGCGAGTTCGGCGTGTATCTGGTCTCGGACGGCACCAACAAGCCGTATCGCTGCAAGATCCGCCCGACCGCATTCAGCCACCTCCAGGCGATGGACTTCATGTCGAAGGGCCACATGCTCGCCGACATCACCGCCATCCTGGGTGCGCTCGACATCGTGTTCGGGGAGTGCGACCGGTGAGCGCCGACCGCATTGCGATCACCCATCAGATGATCGCGCACTACAATGCGCAGGACGCCGACGCTTATGTCGAGCTGATGACCGACGGTGCCTGCGAGGCGGGTTATCGCGGCGCGGTGCTGCGCGAGGGCAAGGAAGGCGTGCGCTCGGGCCTCAAGGCGATGTTCGCCGAGTTCCCGCAGAACCGCGCCGAAATCCTGACCAGCTATGCGCTGGGCGATACCGTGGTCCTGCACGAGAAGGTCGCGCGGTCGCCCGAGAGCGATCCGTTCGAAGTTATGTCGATCTATTCCTTTGCCGACGGCAAGGTCGATCGCGTGGAGTTCATTCGTTAATGGCTGACGCACCTCAACTCCCCGATGAAGCGGAGGTCCGCGCGCGCTGGGGCAATTTCCAGTGGACGCCGGAGAACGCCGACAAGGCACGCGAGATCATGGGCCGCTATCCGGCGGGCCGGCAGATGTCGTGCACCATCCCGTATCTGGATCTCGCCCAGCGCCAGGTCGGCGCCGAGACCAATACCCAGGGCTGGCTGCCGATCCCGGTGATCGAGTTCATCGCGAAGCAGCTCGACATGCCGTATATTCGCGTGTTCGAAGTCGCGACCTTCTACACCATGTTCAACCTGGTGCCGGTCGGCCGCTTCCACGTGCAGGTCTGCGGCACCACGCCGTGCATGCTGCGCGGTTCGGACGACGTGATGGCCGCGTGCAAGGCGCGGGGCCTCAAGAAGGGCCACACCACCGAGGACGGCCTGTTCACGCTGACTGAAGTCGAGTGCATGGGCAATTGCTCCTCGGCGCCGATGGTGCAGATCAACGACGATAACTTCGAAGATCTCACCTATGATCGCACGCTGACGATCCTCGACGCGCTGGCCAGGGGCGAGAGCCCCAGGCCCGGCACGCAGGAGCCCGGCCGCCACACGGTCGAGCCGCTCGGCGCGCCGACCAATCTGGCCGCGATGGAAACCGCGAACCACGATTATCGGGGTGAGTGGTGATGAAGCAGGAGACCAAGAACCTTGTCTTCGTCATCCTCGCGATCATCGGCGGCATCGTCGTGCTCGGCTGGGCGCTCAAGCTGGCGTTCAAGCTGGTCGGCATCGCGATCGTGCTCGGCCTGGCCGTGCTCGCATATATTTTCATTCAGAACATGGTGGGGAAGGGTCGATAGATGCTCGCGGATAAGGACCGCATCTTCACCAATGTCTACGGTTTCCAGCCGTGGAACCTGCCGGCTGCCCAGAAGCGCGGCGATTGGGACAAGACCAAGGATCTGATGTCGATCGGCCAGGACGCCATCATCGACAAGATCAAGGCGTCGGGCCTGCGTGGCCGCGGCGGCGCGGGCTTCCCGACCGGCATGAAGTGGAGCTTCATGCCCAAGGAACCGCGCCCGGATCGGCCGAACTTCCTGGTGATCAACGCCGACGAGTCCGAGCCGGGCTCGTGCAAGGACCGCGAGATCATCCGCCACGATCCGCACAAGCTGATCGAAGGCGCGCTGATCGCCGGCTTCGCGATGCGTGCGCGTGCCGCCTATATCTACATCCGCGGCGAGTATATCCGCGAGGCCGAGACGCTCTTCGCAGCCGTGAAGGAAGCGTATGACGCCGGCCTGCTCGGCAAGAATGCGTGCAAGTCGGGCTATGACTTCGACGTGTTCGTGCACCGCGGTGCCGGCGCGTACATCTGCGGCGAAGAGACCGCGATGCTCGAGAGCCTCGAGGGGAAGAAGGGCCAGCCTCGCCTGAAGCCGCCGTTCCCGGCGGGCGCGGGCCTCTATGGCTGCCCGACCACGGTGAACAACGTCGAGTCGATCGCGGTTGTCCCGACGATCCTTCGCCGTGGCCCCGAGTGGTTCTCCAGCTTCGGCAACGAGAACAACCGCGGCACCAAGCTCTTCCAGATCTCGGGTCATGTCGAGAAGCCGTGCGTGGTCGAAGAGGCCATGTCGATCCCGTTCCGCGAGCTGATCGAGAAGCATTGCGGCGGTATCCGTGGCGGTTGGGACAATCTGCTCGCGGTGATCCCGGGCGGTTCCTCTGTGCCGCTGGTTCCGGCAGCGCAGATCATGGACTGCCCGATGGACTTCGACGGCCTGCGCGCCCTCGGTTCCGGCCTCGGCACCGCGGCGATCATCGTCATGGACAAGTCGACCGACGTCGTCCGCGCGATCAGCCGCCTGTCGTACTTCTACAAGCACGAGAGCTGCGGCCAGTGCACGCCCTGCCGCGAAGGCACCGGCTGGATGTGGCGCGTGATGGAGCGCCTGCGCACCGGCGACGCCGATATCAGCGAGATCGACACGCTGCAGCAGGTGACCAAGCAGGTGGAAGGCCACACGATCTGCGCGCTCGGCGACGCAGCGGCGTGGCCGATCCAGGGTCTGATCCGGCACTTCCGCCCCGAGCTCGAGCGCCGCATCAACGAGCGCCAGGCCGGCAACGGCATGCAGGAGGCCGCGGAGTGAAGGCCGCACTGGCCTTTATCCTTGCAGCGGGCTGTGCCCTCGGCGCGGTCGCGCCTGCGCATGCGCAGAGCGACGGTGGTGCCGAGGCGCGGAAGAACCGCGACGCCGAACGGAATGCCATCGAGCTGATGGGCTGCCTCGCGCGCAGCGAAAAGCGCCAGGCCGCCGCGGTGATCGGGCTCGAGCCCGGTTCCGAGGCCGAGGGTAAGGCATTCATGGGCCTGTTCGACAGTGCCCGCATGTGCGTGCCGCGCGGCAAGAAGGTGAACACGCAGGGTGTGAACCTGCGCGGCGTGCTTGCCGAGGCGCTGTATGTGCGCACCTTCCGCGATGCCGGCCCCGCTTCGGGTGCCGCGCAGCCGGACTGGCTGAAGCAGCCGACGCACGCTGCCTATGCGGTCGTCCAGTGCGCCGCTGAGAAGGATCCGGTTGCGGCCGATCGCCTGCTCCGCACTCAGTGGCATTCGCCCGAGGAAGTCGCGGCCGCGGATGCGCTGCTGCCCACGCTCCAGACCTGTGCGAATGGCCGCCAGGTCAATTTCGATCGCGTCACCCTGCACGGGCTGATCGCGGAAGCATTGTTCAGGGCGCGCGGCGGCTTGTCCGCGTCCGAGGGAAATAGCTGAGATGCCAAAGCTAACCGTCGACGGAATTGAAGTGGAGGTGCCTGCGGGCGCCACCGTGCTCCAGGCCTGCGAGGCCGCGGGCAAGGAAATTCCGCGCTTCTGCTATCATGAGCGCCTGTCGATCGCCGGCAATTGCCGCATGTGCCTCGTCGAGGTGAAGCCCGGGCCGCCCAAGCCCCAGGCTTCGTGCGCGCTGCCCGCCGCCGACAACCAGGAAATCCGCACGGACTCGCCGATGGTGAAGGCCGCACGCGAAGGCGTGATGGAGTTCCTGCTGATCAATCACCCGCTCGACTGCCCGATCTGCGATCAGGGCGGCGAGTGCGACCTGCAGGACCAGTCGGTCGCCTATGGTCGCGGCCACTCGCGCTACACCGAGAACAAGCGCGCTGTGACCGAGAAGTACATGGGTCCGATCATCAAGACGATCATGACCCGCTGCATCCAGTGCACCCGCTGCGTTCGCTTCGGCGAGGAAGTGGCTGGCGTGGAGGATATCGGCGCGATCTATCGCGGCGAGAACATGCAGATCACGACCTATCTCGAGAAGGCGTTCAAGAGCGAGCTCTCGGGCAACGTCGCCGACCTCTGCCCGGTCGGTGCGCTGACCCACAAGCCGGTCGCCTTCGAGTATCGCTCGTGGGAGCTGAAGAAGAACCTCTCGATCGACGTGATGGACGCGGTCGGCACCAACATCCGCCTCGACAGCCGTGGTCGTCAGGTGATGCGCGTGCTTCCGCGGATCAACGAGGACGTCAACGAGGAGTGGGCGCACGACAAGACCCGCTATCATGTCGACGCGCTGGTTCGCCGCCGCCTCGACAAGCCCTATGTCCGCAAGGACGGCAAGCTGGTTGAAGCGAGCTGGGACGAAGCGTTCGACGCGATCGCTGCTGCTGCCAAGGGCGCCGGCTCGAGTGTTGCCGCGATCGCCGGCGACCTGGTCGATTGCGAGACGATGTTCGCCGCCAAGTCGCTGGTGAAGGCGCTGGGTTCGGACCTGCTCGAAGGGCGCCAGACCGGCCTGTCCTATGACGTGTCGAACCTCGGCTCGGTGGCGTTCAACACGACCATCGCCGGCATCGAGGAAGCGGACGCGATCCTGCTGGTCGGCTCGAACCTGCGTTTCGAAGCCCCGCTGATCAACACGCGCATCCGCAAGGCGATCAAGAAGGGTGCGAAGGTCTTCGCGATCGGCGAAGAGACCGACCTGACCTACAAGGTCGAATGGCTGGGTAACGACCTGGGCCTTCTCGCCAAGCTGCCGGCTTCGGCCGCCGAGGCGATCGACGCAGCGAAGAAGCCTGTCCTGATCGTCGGCCCGGCCGCGCTCAAGGAAGGGCAGGGCGCCACGCTCGCCATGGCTTCGGCTTTCCAGCGTGATGGCTGGAACGGCTTCAACGTCGTCCACACCGCCGCTGCGCGCATGGGCGGGCTGATGCTCGGCTATGCCCAGAAGGGCGGTATCGCGGACATCGTTGCCGCCGCGCCTAAGCTCGCCTTCTTCCTCGGCGCCGACGAAGTGAACTTCGAAGGCTTCAAGGACAGCTTCAAGGTCTATGTCGGCCACCACGGCGACAATGGCGCGCATCATGCGGACGTCATCCTGCCGGGCGCGACCTATGCCGAGAAGCCGGGCACCTATGTGAACCTGGAAGGTCGCGTGCAGCGTGCCGACCGTGCCGTGTTCGCGCCGGGCGACGCTCGTGAGGACTGGACGATCCTGCGCGCACTTTCGGATCGCCTGGGCCACACGCTCCCGTTCGATACGTTCGAGCAGCTGCGCGCCCAGATGGCGAGCGAAGTTCCGGCGCTGGGCCAGGAAGGCCTTGCCGGCTACGAGTTCTCGCCGCCGAAGCTCGCCGCCAAGGCATCGGGCCCGGTCGGCTATGCCGTCGCCGATTTCTATCTCACCAACGCCATCTGCCGTGCCTCGCCGACCATGCAGCGCTGCTCGGCCGAACTGATCCACGGCGAAGACTTCGCAGAGGCCGCAGAATGACGTCCTGGTTTACCTATCTCGGCCTCCCGTTCGGCCTGGCGTGGTTCGTCGCCACGCTGATCGACATCCTGGTCATCGCACTGCCGCTGATGCTGGCCGTGGCGATGGTCATCTATGTCGATCGCAAGATCTGGGCCGCCATGGCGCTGCGCCGCGGCCCGAACGTGGTCGGCCCGCTCGGCCTGCTCCAGTCCTTCGCGGACGGCCTCAAGGTCTTCCTGCAGGAAACGATTATTCCGTCGGGCGCCAACAAGACGCTCTTCCTGCTCGGCCCGATCATCACCTTCACGGTCGCGCTGATCGTGTGGGCGGTGGTGCCGTTCCAGTTCGGCGTGGTGCTGGCCAACATCAATGTCGGCCTGCTCTACGTGCTCGCGGCCTCGTCGCTCGGCGTCTACGGCATCATCCTCGCCGGCTGGGCTTCGAACTCGAAATACCCGTTCTACTCGGCGATCCGTGCGGCCGCGCAGATGGTGAGCTACGAAGTCTCGATCGGCTTCGTGCTGATCTCGATCGTGCTGTGGACCGGTTCCTTCAATATGACCGACATCGTCGAGCATCAGAAGGGCCATGTCCTCGGCATCTTCAACTTCTATGCGCTGAACCCGCTGCTGTTCCCGATGGCCGTGGTGTTCTTCATCTCGTCGCTCGCCGAAACCCAGCGCGCACCGTTCGACCTTACCGAGGCCGAGAGCGAGCTCGTCGCGGGCTATCAGACCGAATATTCGTCGATGGCCTTCGCGCTGTTCTGGCTGGGCGAGTACGGCAACGTGCTGCTGATGAGCGCGCTGAACGCGACGCTGTTCTGGGGTGGCTATCTGCCGCCGCTGGATCTCCCGATCCTCTACTGGATCCCGGGCATCATCTGGCTGCTGCTCAAGATCAGCTTCGGCTTCTTCCTGTTCAGCTGGGTCAAGGCCACGGTGCCCAGGTACCGCTATGACCAGCTGATGCGCCTGGGCTGGAAGATCTTCCTGCCGCTGTCGCTTCTCTTCGTCTTCCTCGTTTCCGGGTACCTCATGCTGACCCGGGTTGGAGTGCCCGCATGAGCACCGTCGCCCATTTCATCAAGACCTGGACTCTCTGGGAGTTCGTGAAGGCGCACGCCCTGACCTTGAAGTATTTCTTCAAGCCCAAGGCGACCATCAACTATCCCTATGAGAAGAACCCGCTCTCGCCCCGCTTCCGCGGCGAGCATGCGCTGCGTCGCTATCCCAATGGCGAAGAGCGCTGCATCGCGTGCAAGCTGTGCGAGGCGGTGTGCCCGGCGCTGGCGATCACGATCGAAGCCGAGCCGCGCGAGGACGGCAGCCGCCGCACCACGCGCTACGACATCGACATGACCAAGTGCATCTATTGCGGCCTTTGCCAGGAAGCATGCCCGGTCGATGCGATCGTCGAAGGGCCGAACTTCGAGTTCGCCACCGAAACCCGTGAGGAGCTGATCTATCAGAAGGAAAAGCTGCTCGCGAACGGTGACCGCTGGGAGCGCGCCATCGCCGCGAACCTTGCCGCCGATGCACCGTATCGTTAAGCGCACGCCAATCTACAGGGGCCATCAGATTCCGTGATCCAGCTTCTAGCCTTTTACCTGTTTGCGGCAGTGGTGTGCGTCTCCGGCGCTCTCACCATCCTGTCCCGCAACCCGGTCCATTCCGTCCTGTGGCTCATCCTGGCGTTCTTCAACGCTGCGGGTCTGATGGTGCTCGCCAATGCCGAGTTCATCGCGATGCTGCTCGTCATCGTCTATGTCGGCGCCGTCGCCGTGCTGTTTCTCTTCGTGGTCATGATGCTCAACATCGACTTCGCGGAGCTGCGCGCGGGTGTGATGAAGTACGCGGCCGTCGGCTTCGCGCTTGCCATCGCGCTGGTCGCCGAGATCCTGATCGCGGTGGGCGCCTATAGCGCCGGCACGCTGCAGCTGGGCCGCCGTATCGCGCCGATCGATGCCAAGGTGCCCAACATCGAGGCGATCGGCCAGCTCCTCTATTCCCGCTACCTGTTCGTGTTCGAAGGCGCCGGCCTGGTGCTGCTCGTCGCGATGATCGGCGCGATCGTGCTGACGCTGCGTCCGCGCACCGACGTCAAGCCGCAGAAGATCAGCCGTCAGGTCCAACGCCGCGCCAAGGACGCGACCCGCAACGTGAACCAACCCGTGGGGCAGGGGGTCGAGCTGTGATCACCCTTACGCACTATCTCGTCGTCAGCGCGATCCTGTTCACGCTCGGCGTGCTCGGCATCTTCATGAACCGCAAGAACCTCATCGTCATCCTGATGGCGATCGAGCTGATCCTGCTGTCCGTGAACCTGAACCTCGTGGCGTTCTCGAACGCGCTCGGCGACCTGGTCGGCCAGGTCTTCGCGATGTTCGTGCTGACCGTCGCCGCCGGTGAGGCCGCGATCGGTCTCGCCATTCTCGTTATCTACTTCCGCGGCCGCGGCACGATCTCGGTCGAAGACGTCAATCGGATGAAGGGCTGATGTCGGCGATCTATTTCATCGTATTCCTGCCGCTCCTCGCGGCAGCCGTTGCCGGGCTTTCGAACAAGGCCTTCGGCAAGACCTTCCCCAAGGTCGTCACCACGGGCTCGCTCTTCGTGGCGTGCGCCCTGTCGTGGCCGATCTTCATCAGCTATCTCGGCGGCAATGCCGAGCCGAGCGTGTCCCCGGTCTTCACCTGGATGCTCAGCGGCTCGATGCAGGTCGACTGGGCGTTGCGCGTCGACAGCCTGACCGCGGTGATGCTCGTGGTGGTGACCAGCGTCTCGGCGCTCGTCCACCTCTATAGCTGGGGCTATATGTCGGAGGAGCCGGATCAGCCGCGCTTCTTCGCGTACCTCTCGCTCTTCACCTTCGCGATGCTGATGCTCGTGACGGCCAACAACCTGGTCCAGATGTTCTTCGGCTGGGAAGGCGTGGGTCTCGCGTCCTACCTGCTGATCGGCTTCTGGTTCCGCAAGCCGAGCGCGAATGCCGCCGCCATCAAGGCGTTCGTGGTGAACCGCGTCGGCGACCTGGGCTTTATGCTCGGCATCTTCGGCATCTTCCTGGTGTTCGGCACGATCGACATCCCGACGATCCTCGCCGCTGCGCCGAACATGCACGGCTCGACCATCGGCTTCCTCGGCGCTCGCTTCGACACCGTGACGGTGCTCTGCCTGCTGCTGTTCGTCGGCGCGATGGGCAAGTCGGCGCAGCTCGGCCTGCACACGTGGCTTCCGGACGCGATGGAAGGCCCGACCCCGGTGTCGGCGCTGATCCACGCCGCGACCATGGTGACCGCCGGCGTGTTCATGGTCTGCCGCATGTCGCCGCTGTTCGAGCAGAGCGCGGTTGCGATGACCGTGGTCACCGTCGTCGGCGCCGCCACCTGCTTCTTCGCCGCGACCGTCGGCACGACGCAGACCGACATCAAGCGCGTGATCGCCTATTCGACCTGTTCGCAGCTGGGCTACATGTTCTTCGCTGCCGGCGTCGGTGCCTATGGCGCGGCGATGTTCCACCTGTTCACGCACGCCTTCTTCAAGGCGCTGCTGTTCCTCGGCGCCGGCTCGGTGATCCATGCGATGCACCACGAGCAGGACATGCGCTTCTATGGCGGCCTGTGGAAGAAGATCCCGGTCACCTACTGGACGATGATGGCGGGCACGCTCGCGATCACCGGCGTGGGCATCCCGGCGCTGTTCGGCAACCCGGTGGCATTCGGCTTCGCCGGCTTCCACTCGAAGGACGCGATCATCGAGGCGAGCTATGCCGCCGGCCACACCAGCGTGTTCTGGGTGGGCGTGTTCGTGGCGCTGCTCACCAGCTTCTATAGCTGGCGCCTGGTGTTCCTGACCTTCCATGGCAAGCCGCGCTGGGCCGGTTCGGAGCATATCCAGCACGCAGTGCATGACGCGCACGGCCATGGTCATGACGATCATGCGCACGACGCCCATGACGCGCACGCTCACGATGCGCATGGCCACGACGATCATCATCATGATCACGCGCACGGCGACGGCACGGCGGGCTATCACCCGCATGAGAGCCCGATCGTCATGCTGATCCCGCTGCTGGTGCTTACCGTCGGCGCGATCGCCGCGGGCTTCATCTTCCACGGCGCGTTCATCGAGCCGACGGCGGGTGAGACCTACTGGCACGGCGCCATCGCCTTCAACGAGCATCTGATGCACGCGATGCACGAGGTGCCGGTGTGGGTGAAGCTCAGCGCGACGATCGCGATGCTGAGCGGCTTGGCCATTGCGTATGGCGCGTATATCGTGTCGCCGGGCTTCCCCGCGAAGTTCGCCGAGGCGTTCCGCCCGCTATACCTCTTCTCGCTCAACAAGTGGTATTTCGACGAGCTCTACAACTTCCTGTTCGTGCGCCCGGCCTTCTGGATCGGTCGCCAGTTCTGGAAGAAGGGTGACGAAGCCACGATCGACCGGTTCGGCCCGAATGGCGCCGCTGCGGTCGTCCAGCTCGGCAGCGTCGGCGCTTCCAAGCTGCAATCCGGATATGTCTACGCCTATGCCTTCATCATGCTGATCGGCCTCACTGCCGCACTGACCTGGGTGATCGCGCGATGAGCGGCTTCCCGATCCTAACCGTCATGCTGGCGGTGCCCGCGATTGCCGCGGTCGCCTGCCTGTTCCTCAACGCGCAGGGCGCACGCTGGCTGGCGCTCGCCGCCACCTTCGTGGACCTGGCGCTCGGCATCCTGCTCTGGGCCAACTTCCAGACCGGCGAGGGCGCTGCCCAGTGGCAGTTCGTCGAGCATGTCCGCCTGTTCGGCATCGGCCAGGCCGAGTTCGCCTGGGCGCTGGGCATCGATGGCTTCGCGCTGCTGCTGATCGCACTCTCGGTGTTCCTGATGCCGATCTGCATCGGGGCGAGCTGGCTCTCAGTCACCAAGCGCGTGCCGGAATATATGGCTGCGTTCCTCGCCACCGAGGTGCTGATGATCGGCACCTTCGCGGCGCAGGACCTGATGCTGTTCTACGTCTTCTTCGAAGGCGGCCTGATCCCGATGTTCCTGATCATCGGCATCTGGGGCGGCGCCAACCGCATCTACGCGTCGTACAAGTTCTTCCTGTACACGCTGCTCGGCTCGCTGCTGATGCTGATCGCGATCATCTACATGATCCTGACCACCGGCACGACGTCGATCCCGGCGCTGATGCAGCATGACTTCCCGGCGCATGTGCAGACATGGCTATGGCTGGCCTTCTTCGCCTCGTTCGCGGTGAAGATGCCGATGTGGCCCGTCCACACCTGGCTTCCCGACGCGCACGTCCAGGCGCCGACCGCAGGTTCGGTCATCCTGGCGGGCGTGCTGCTGAAGCTCGGCGGATACGGCTTCCTGCGCTTCTCGCTGCCGATGTTCCCGGAAGCGTCCGCCCAGTTCATCTGGCTGGTGTTCGCGCTCTCGGCCGTGGCAGTGGTCTACACCTCGCTGGTCGCGCTCGTGCAGAGCGACATGAAGAAGCTGATCGCCTATTCGTCGGTCGCCCACATGGCGATCGTGACCTTCGGCCTGTTCGCGCTCAACGCGCAGGGTATCGAGGGCGCGATGATGGTGATGCTCGGCCACGGTGTGGTCTCGGGCGCGCTCTTCCTCTGCGTCGGCGTGATCTACGATCGCCTGCACACCCGCGAGATCGACCGCTACGGCGGCCTCGCGATCAACATGCCGCGCTACGCCGTGCTGTTCCTGCTGTTCACCATGGCCTCTGTCGGCCTGCCGGGCACCAGCAACTTCATCGGCGAATTCCTGAGCCTTGCCGGCCTGTACCAGGTCTCGACGCTCTACGCGCTGCTCGGCACCACCGGCATCATCCTGGGCGCGGCATACATGCTGTACCTCTACCGTCGCGTCGCCTTTGGCGACCTGACCAAGGACGATGTGAAGGCGATGCGGGATCTCGACCTGCGCGAGTTCGCGATGCTTGGCGCGCTGGCTGCGGTGACCCTCTGGATGGGTGTCTATCCGGAGAGCTTCATGAAGCCGATGCGCGGCGACGTGGAGAAGCTGGTTGCCCGCCTCGAGCGTGCCGCGCCTGCCGGTGACTCGGCTCCGACTGCCGGCAAGCCCGCGCCTGCCGCTGCTGAACATGGCGAACACGCCGCTGCCCCTGCTGCGCACGGGGAGGCGCACTGATGAACTATTCGCTGCAACTGATGATGGCCCTTCCTGAGCTCGTGCTCAGCCTGGGGGCCATCGCCCTGATGCTGGTGGCGGCCTGGGGCGGCCACCAGTCGACCAAACTGGTCAGCTGGGCCTCGATCGCCGTGCTGATCGGCGCGGGCATCGCGCTGGCCGGCCCGGCTTCGGCCGGGGGCGAAGCCTTTGGCGGTCTCTATCGCGCGGACATGTTCGCTGCCTTCTCCAAGGCGCTGATCTTCCTGGCCGCCGGCGTCTCGATCCTGATCGCGCCGCGCTTCTTCCAGCAGACCTCGGGTGACGATCTGCGTCCGGAATATCCGGTGCTGATCCTGCTCTCGGCCGCCGGCATGGGCATGATGGTTTCGGCGGGCGACCTGATGTCGCTCTATGTCGGCCTCGAGCTGATGAGCCTTGCTTCGTACATCCTTGCCAGCTTCATGCGCCGCGACGCGCGTTCGGCGGAAGCAGGCCTGAAGTATTTCGTGCTGGGCGCGCTCGCTTCGGGCATCCTGCTCTACGGCATCAGCCTGGTGTACGGCTTCTCGGGCACCACTTTGTTCTCGGGCATCGCCGACGCCTATGCCTCGGGTGGTCAGAAGACCGGTCTGCTGTTCGGCCTGGTGTTCGTCTTCGCCGGTCTCGCCTTCAAGATGTCGGCCGTGCCGTTCCACATGTGGACGCCGGACGTGTACGAAGGCGCGCCGACCCCGGTCACGGCCTTCTTCGCTTCGGCGCCGAAGGTTGCCGCGGTGGCGCTTGCCACCCGCGTCGCCATCGACGCGATGGGCCCGGCGATCGCCGACTGGCGCCAGATCGTGATCTTCGCTTCGCTAGCTTCGATCATCTTCGGCTCGGTCGCGGCGATCCGCCAGAGCAACATCAAGCGCCTGCTTGCCTATTCGTCGATCGCCAATGTCGGCTTCGCGCTGGTCGGCCTCGCCGCCGGTGGCGAAGCAGGCGTGTCGAGCGTGCTCTACTACATGGCGATCTACGTCGTGATGACCGTCGGCAGCTTCCTGATCGTGCTGCAGATGCGCGATGCGGAGGGCCGTCCGGTCGAGACCATCGACAGCCTGGCCGGCATGTCGCGGACCCGTCCGGGTCTCGCAGTGGCGATGGCGATCTTCATGTTCAGCCTCGCCGGCATCCCGCCGCTGCTCGGCTTCTTCTCGAAGCTGCAGGTGTTCCTGGCTGCGGTGCATGCGGGCCTGTACGTCTTCGCTGCGGTTGCCGCCGCGGCCTCGACGATCGGTGCCTATTACTATCTCCGCGTCGTCAAGGTGATGTACTTCGACGAGCCGGCGCCGGCCTTCCCGGGCCGCACCGATCCGATCGAGGGGGCGCTGCTCGTGCTCTCGGCGGTGGTGATCTCGCCGCTGGGCTGGCCGCTGCTCGGCTATCTCGAGGTGTGGACCGGCGCCGCTGCGAAGGCGCTGTTCTGATCGCCACCGTACGGACCGTCGCCGAGACGGGATCCACCAATGCCGACATGGCCGAGCTCGCCCGCAGCGGGGCGAGCGAGGGCCTGTGGCTGAGAGCCGAGCGGCAGACCGCGGGCAAGGGCCGACAAGGCCGTGCCTGGCAGTCGCCGCTCGGCAATCTCTATGTCTCCACGCTGGTGCGGACGCGGGCGGGGGAGCCCAGCCCTGCGACGCTGGCGCTGGTGGCTGCCGTTGCGCTCGACGAGACGGCGCGGGTGTTCGGCGTCGAGCCGATGCTCAAATGGCCGAATGACCTGCTGGTGAACGGCGCCAAGCTCTCCGGCATCCTGCTCGAGCGGGTGGGGGATGCGGTGATCCTGGGCTTCGGGGTCAATCTGGCGCATCATCCCGAGGGGCTGGACCGCGCCACCACCAGTTTTGCCGCGCTTGGCCCGGCGCCTGATCCCCAGATCTTCGCCGAAACCCTCGCCGAAAGCTTCGCTCGCTGGGTTTCCCGCTGGCGTGAGGGTATCGCCCCCGTGCGCGAACGCTGGCTTGGCCGGGCGCACCCCATCGACACGGCGCTGACCGCCCGGCTTGCCGACGGATCGAGCATCGACGGGCTGTTCGGTGGCCTTGATGGCGAGGGTGCGCTCATCCTGCGCTTGGCCGATGGCACCAGCCATGTCATTCACGCCGCAGACGTGTTCCTGCTCTGAGAGGCCCGGAAATGCTGCTAGCCATCGACGCCGGCAACACCAATGTCGTCTTCGCCCTGCTGGAGGGCCAGGAAGTGCGCGCGCGCTGGCGCATCGCTACCGACCCGCGCCGCACGGCGGACGAATATGCGGTGTGGCTCAGCCAGCTCCTCAACCTTGAGGGCTATGACCGCGCCGACGTGACCAGCGTGATCATCGGCACGGTGGTGCCGCGGGCGCTGCACAACCTCCAGGTGCTGAGCAGCAAATACTTCAAGACCGACGCGGTGATCGCCGGGCAGGGCAAGGCCGAATGGGGCTTCCCGCTCGATGTCGAGGAGCCGCAGGGCCTGGGTGCGGACCGCGCGCTCAACATGATCGCGGGCCATGCCCGCCATCCCGGCGACCTCATCATCATCGACTTCGGCACCGCCACCACCTTCGAGGTGGTCGACTATCGCGGCGCGTACAAGGGCGGGATCATCGCCCCCGGCATCAACCTGTCGCTCGACGCGCTGGTGACCGCAGCCGCCAAGCTGCCGCGCATCGCGATCACCGCGCCGGCCACAACCAGTGTCATCGGCCGCAACACCGTCGACCAGATGCATATCGGCATCTATTGGGGCTATGTCGCGATGATCGAGGGACTGGTCGCGCGGATGAAGGCCGAGATAGGCCGCCCGGTCAAAGTTATCGCAACCGGCGGCCTGGCCGTGCTTTTCGAGAAGCACACCCCCATATTCGATGTGATCGAACCCGATCTGACCATTCAAGGGTTGGCGATGCTGTGGGAACGCAGCCGTTGACCGAGGAAATCAAGTGACCCCTGAAAAAGAACTCCTCTTCCTCGCGCTCGGCGGCTCGGGCGAGATCGGCATGAACGTCAATCTCTATGGCTGCCAGGGCAAGTGGCTGATGGTCGATTGTGGCATCACCTTTGGCGATGCCAACTATCCGGGCATCGACGTGATCCTGCCCGACCTGCAGTTCATCGAGGAGCGGCTCGATGATCTGCTGGGCATCGTGCTCACCCATGGCCATGAAGACCATATCGGCGCGCTGCCCTATCTCGCCGGCGAGTTGGGCGTGCCGCTCTATGCCACCCCGTTCACCGCGGGCCTGATCCACGGCAAGCTCGAGGAAGAGGGTATCGAGGAGAAGGTCGAGCTCAACGTCGTAAACGAGGAAGGTCCGTTCAACCTCGGCCCGTTCCGCATCACCTACACCCCGCTGGCCCATTCGATCCCGGAGGGCAATGCCGTGCTGATCGAGACGCCGTACGGCAGCGTCTTCCACACCGGTGACTGGAAGCTCGATGAGAGCCCAGCGCTGGGCGGCGCCTCGACCGCGGCGGAGCTGACCGCGATCGGCGACAAGGGCGTGCTCGCGCTGGTCTGCGACAGCACCAATGTGTTCAACCCCGAGGCATCGGGCTCCGAAGGCGCGGTGCGCGAGGGCCTCGATCAGGTGATCGGCGCGGCCAAGGGCCGGGTGCTGGTCACTACCTTCGCTTCGAACGCCGCACGCCTGCAGACGCTGGGTGAAGTGGCCCGCGATACCGGGCGCGAGCTCTGCGTCGCCGGGCGCTCGCTCGACCGCATCCTGCGTGTCGCGAAGTCGACCGGCTATCTGCGCGACTTCCCCGACACGATCGACTTCGAAGCGGCGATGGACCTGCCGCCGCACAAGGTGCTGATCGTCGCCACGGGCGGGCAGGGCGAGCCCCGCGCCGCACTCAACCGCATCGCCGAGGGCAGCCATGTCCTCAAGGTGACCGAGGGGGACACCGTCGTCTTCTCCTCGCGCCAGATCCCGGGCAACGAGATCGCGATCGGGCGGATCATGAACACGCTGGCCGCCAAGGGCGTCGAGCTGATCACCGACCGCCAGGCCTTCATCCACGTATCCGGCCATCCGGGTCGCCCCGAGCTGGCGGCGATGTACAAGTGGATCCGCCCCGAGATCGTCGTGCCGGTGCATGGCGAGGTGCGCCACATGTACGAGCAGGCCCGTTTCGCGCTGGAGCAGGGCGTGCCCAAGTCGATCCGCCAGGTGAACGGCGACATCATCCGCCTCGCGCCGGACGGGCCGTCCAAGATCGGCGAGGCGCCGGTCGGGCGCCTGGTGCTGGACGGCGACATCATCCTGCCGGCGGACGGCACCACGATCAACGAACGCCGACGGGTGGCGCTCTACGGCCAGATCAGCGCCGCGGTGGCGATCCGCAACGGCAAGCTCGCCGGCGAGCCGCAGATCCGCCTCCAGGGCATTCCGGTGGAGGAAGACCGCGAGGACTTCATCGCCGAGGCGTCCGACGCTGCGCGCGAAGCCGTGAAGAAGGACGGCAAGGGCGATGTCGAGAAGCTGCGCGAGTCGGTGCGGCTCGCGGTGCGCCGCGCGGCGGTGCGCTTCACCGGCAAGAAGCCCGTGGTGGACGTGCTGATCATCGAGCAATAGCGGTATTGGCCGTCATCCCGGCGAAAGCCGGGATGACGATGAAGGCTTCCGCTTCCAGATTGGCCGCCCTATCACCATCCCATGCCCTGGAAGTCCGCGCTCGCCATCTATTTCCTGTTCTGGGCCTTCTCGGTGTTCCTCGTCCTGCCGTTCGGCGTGAAGACGAGCGAGGAGGCAGGCGTGGAACTGGTTCCCGGCCAGGCGCCGAGCGCGCCGCATGAGTTCAATGTGAAGCGCATTGCCTTGCGCACCACGATCGTCGCGACGATCCTGTTCGGGCTGTTCTACCTCAATTACGTCAATGGCTGGGTGACCACCGAGATGCTCGACTGGTGGGCGCATATGCACCCCGAAAAGGCCTCGTAGCGCTTCCTACAGCCGGCGGTTGGCGTCTCGCGAAAGTACACGAAGTACAGGCCAGGAGCGGGTTCTCGCCGCCGGAATTTTGACCTTATCAACGGGAACGCAGCGCATCTCGCAAGGATATTGCGTGGGCGTGATCCTATTTTCCCTACAGGCCAAAGAGCGGCAAGCAAGCGCCGGACCGCGAGAGCCAAGCAGGCGAAATCCTACATTGCAAGACAAGCGACGGGCTCCAGCCAAGCCCGTTCCCCGGCGAAGGCCGGGGCCCGGTTGCCATGTAGGTCGAGAGGTTCGACCGCCGCCGCCAGGTTCGTCGAGACTGGGCCCCGGCCTTCGCCGGGGAACAGGAGTGGCATGAACGGCGTGACTAGGTCCGCAGGCGCTCGATCGCTTGGGCCAGCGCGACGTACAGCTTGCCCATGTCGGAGGAGAGCAGGGTCACGCTCATCGACGAGCCGTCGCGCAGGGCCAGGATCTGGCGGAGCATGGATTCGAAATCGTGGATGTAGCGGTTGACGTTGTCGCGGAAACCCTCGTCATCCTCGTAGATCCGGTGGATTTCGCGGGTATCCGAGGGATCGAGCAGGCGCACCGCACGGCGCGTGAAGACACCGCGATCGCCCTTGAGATAGGCGGCCCAGGCGCTGTCGGTGACATCGGCCGAGAAAGCCTTGGTGATGTCGATCGACGCCGAGTTGAGCGCTTCGATCAGCAGCGAGACGCGGCGCGCGAAATTGTCGCTGTCCGACTCTTCGCGCTCCTTGCGGCCCTCGGCGATGCGCGCCTCGACCTGGGCGGTGGTGTCCGCCAGCGCCACCATCTGCTGGGTCAGGCGCTCCGACGCGCGGGTGGCGGCGACCACGGCCGCCTCGGTCGTCTCGGCAAGGTCGGTGAGCTGGCGGCGGATCGAAGCATCGACCGCCCGGCGCAGCGCATCGCCCGCGGCTTCCTCGATCGCGCGCTCGGCATGCGGCACGATGGCCGACAGCGCCTCGCGGGCATGGCCGGCAGCGGCACTCGAGGTCTCGCGGACACTGAGCAGCGCATCGACCAGCTGCGGCGCGGCGCTTTCGGCGAAGCGGCGGGTGGTGGCGATGGTCTCATCGACGATCGCGCTGAGCTGCTCGGCCTGCTCGCCGCCGGTCGCCAGCGTTTCAAGCAGCGAGGCCTGGGTCTTGGCGAGCGTATCGCGCTGCTGGCCGACCACGTCGGCGATGGCCTCGATCGCGTCGTGCGTGCTCTCCGCGGCGGTGACCAGCGCGAGCAGCTCGGGCTTGGAGGCGGCAACGACCTGGCGGCTCGCCAGGATCCGGGCATCGAGACGCGCCAGTGCCTCGGGCAAGGTCTCGTCGATCTCACGGGCGGAGGCATCGAGCGCGGTGAGCAGCTCCTCGGAGGTGCCGATCACCTTCTGGGCGGTCTCGTCGCCGACGGTCAGCGCGATCGTCATCGCCTCGACCGAGCCGTGGAGCGCGCTCATCGAGGCGGCAAGGTTACGCGTGCGCTCGGTGCCCGCGACATGCAGGTCGTCCATCGCGCGGTCGAGCCGATCGACGCCGCTCGCCAGCCCCTCGAACAGCTTGTCGCCGCGGCCCTGTTCCTCCGAAAGGCGATTGCCGATGCGGCCGATCGCTTCCTCGATCGACGCCATGCGGGCGCCCATCGCCTCGGCACTGTCGCGGCCCGCGCGGTCGAGCGCGGCCTGGTTGGCGGAGAGCATGGCGAGGATCGCCTCGCCCTGGGTAGCGATGCCCTTGCGTGCCTCGTCCACGGCATTGGCGGCGCGATCGAGCACGGCATCGACCTGGGTCGACATCTCGCCGGTGACCTGTTCGAGCCGGGCACTGGCGGTCTCGCTGGTCGCTTCCATGCGGGCGATGTGCGCGGCGAGGCGATCGGCGGCGCCCCCCGCGATCTGGTCGGCCTCGCGGCCGCGCTCGGCGAGCGCGGAGAGCTGGGTATCGAGCGCGGCGGCACGCTCGCTGGCGAGCAGCCCGGCGGCATCGACCCGATCGGACAGGCCACGCATTTCCTCATGCGCCTTGGGCAGCGAGGAGAGCACCACGGCTACGCGATGCTCGGCATCGGCGGTGGCCTCGCCGAAATGGCGGGTGCTGGCGTCGATCGAGCGGGCATGCTGGGCGGCGCTGCCCGCGGCGCTTTCGAGCTTCTCCGAGGCACGCTCGCCCATGGCGATCAGGATGTTGGTCTGCTCGGCAAGCGCGGCGCGGTTTTCCTCGATCTTGCGCGAGAGGGTGGCGACCACGCGCTCCAGGCTTGCCGCCTCGGCGCGCATCGCCCGCGCCGTGGCGCCGAAGCGATGGGCCTCGGCCCGGCTCGTGCGCAGGGCGAGGAGGTAGAGGATGCCGATCAGGGCAGGGGGGACGCAGAGCGCGGCGATCAGCTGGACCAGCGCGGCAGGCGCCATGGGGGCGGCAAAGGCGCCGCGGAGCAGCCAGCCCATCGCGCCGAGCCAGCCCAGGACAGCGACGATCGCAAGCACGGGCAGCACCCAGCCGGCGCGCCGGGGCGTGTCCTCTTCTTCCGCAGCCTCGTACCAGGCTTCGGGCTCCGCCGGCGCAGCCACTGCTGCGGCGGTTTCGGACAGGACCCGCTCTTCCGCGTCATTATGCGCGGGCAGCGGTTCGGCAGGTTTTCCCCCAATCATGACGCGCATTTACCACATTTCGGCGCCGGTCCAACAGCGACAAGGAAACGGGGCGTTAACGCTCGTTCGGCTATATCCCTGAACCATGGCGTATGATCCGGGTGCAATCGATGCGACTCTCGCGGCGGCAGTGGGTGACGAGCCCGCGCTGATCGCAGAACTGCGCGAAGCGTTTCTCGACGGGGTGCAGCGGTGCCTCGAAGCGATGAAGTCCGCTGACAATCCGGATGGCTGGGCCGCGGCCGCACTGCGGCTCAAGGGCCTTTCGGCGAGCTTCGGCGCGATCCGCCTGATGGCGCTGGCCAGCGAAGCGGCCAATGGCCAGGCGAATGACGGCGCGATCCTTCGGCGCCTGCACCGGGCGGTCGATCGCCTCTGATCCCCGTAAAATCGGCTTCGTTGCCCCGTGGACTTTCGCCGGCGCCCCGGCGAAGGTCCGGCGGAATATGGGGAATCGACCGATGCACAAGATGGTTACGGGGCTGACTTTCGTGCTGGCGGGGCTGGCGGCGATGCCTGCCCAGGCGCAGGACGCGCCCGCCGGCGGCCATAGTTCCGGCATCGTCGTCGAGGGCCGCAAGCAGGGCCCCCGCAAGGAAACGCGGACCTTTGTCCGTCAGGTTATGACCACGACCAAGGAACAGCTCTCGCGCTTCGAGGATCCGGTGTGCCCGGTCGTGCTCGGGCTCCCGCCGGCCTATGCCAAGGCCGTCGCCAAGCGGTTTATGGAGGTTTCCACCGAAGCAGGCGCGCGGGTCGATCGCGACGAGAAATGCAATCCGAACATCTTCGTGATCGTTGCGGCGGATGCCAGCAAGTTCATCGCCGAGCTGCGCCAGAAATATCACGGCTTCTTCGACGACCTCGCCTATGACGACAAGCGCACGGCGCTCGACGAAGGACCCGTGCGCGCCTGGCGGGTAGCCGAGGAGCTCGACCAGGACGGTCGCCGCGCGCTCGAGAGCAATGGGCCGCGCAGCTTCAACGGCGTCGCCCAGCCTTCGCGCATTTCGCTTTCGACGCAGCAGGCGACCTTTGGCGCGGTGGTGGTGCTCGACGCCAATGCGGTCGACAACAAGTCGGTCGGGCAGATCGCCGATTATGTCGCGATGCGCACCCTGGCCGGTGCGCGGCCGCCAAAGGCGAGCACCAGGCTCGACACGATCCTTTCGCTCTTCGATGCCGAGGGGGACGCCCCGGAAGGCCTGACCGAGGTCGATCGCAGCTTCCTGAAGGGCGTCTACGAGATGCAGGCCAATGGCAGGAGCGGGAGCCAGATCGGCACCATCGCGGACCAGATCCTGCGGGACCGCGACAAGGCCGCGGCGGAGAAGAAGCCCAACTAGCGGTATCGCGGTCGCGCTCGATGGACAGCGGCGACAGGGCGCGATACGCCTTGGTTTCCATCGGGCAGTCGACCGACTCCAAGAAGACGGCGCATGCGGGGTCCCGAAGAATGTGAGGGGATCGATCGTTATGCGCATACGCTGCTGCCTGAATTCGCTTGTCCTGCTTTCCGCCTTCGCCGCCATGCCGGTTGCGCACGCGCAGGATGGCGCCACCAGTCCCAGGCCGCCCGCCCAGGACGGGGGCATCGTCGTCACCGGCAAGGCGCAGCCGCCGATCAAGAAGGCACAGCGCTATATCCGCCAGGTGCTCGACACCGAGGACGGGCAGCTTGCGCGCTTCGTCGATCCCGTCTGCCCGCTGGTGCTGGGCCTGCCGGCGCGGTTCAAGGGCGCGATCGAGGACCGGGTGCGGATCGTCGGCGCGGCGGCATCGGTCCGCATGGGCAAGGACAAGTGCGAGCCGAACCTGATGATCGTGTTCGCCGACAATGCCGATTCGCTGCTCGACACGATGCGCAAGCAGGGCAATGCGGCCTTCACCAACCTGGACGACAATGCCCTGCGCGATGCCTTCGCGGCGGGGCCGATCCATGCCTGGCGCCTGGTGGTGACCCGTGACGAGGTCGGCCATCTCTCCACCGGCAATGACGATCCCGATTATCCGCCGGTGATGGAGGGCGAGACCCAGGCGGTGACGATCAATGCGGTGGTGGTGATGGACCGCCATGTCGCGCTGGGTAAATCGGTGCGTCAGTTGGGCGACTATGTCGTGATGCGGACGCTGGTCGGCGCGCGGCCACCCGCCAAGGGGTCGATCGCCTCGGCATCGATCCTGTCGCTGTTCGATCCCAATGTCGCGCCGCCGCCCGCCGAGATCACCGACATGGACATCGGGCTGCTCGCCGGCCTCTACCGGATGCGAAATCCCTATGAGCAGGGATCGGATCAGGCCTATCGTATCTCCAGGACCATGGTTGGTGGGAAGCAGCATTGATGCGGATTGCCCTTCTGGCGCTTGCCCTGCTTGCCGGTCCGGCGCTTGCCCAGGACAAGCCGGCGCAGCAAAAGCCGAAGGACGACAGCGATATCGTCGTGGTCGGCGCCAAGGGCGTGCCGCCCAAGGCGGCCAAGCGCTTCGTCCGCCAGATCAGCTCGAGCGTGGAAGGCCAGCTTGCCCGCTTCGCCGAACCGGTCTGCCCGATCGTGGCCGGGCTCGGCCCCGATGCCGCCAAGGCGATCGAAGCGCGGTTGCGGGCTGTGGCGCTCGATGCCGGCGCCACGGTGGGCGAGGCCGGCTGCCGGCCCAATATCGCGCTGATGGTCGCCCATGACGCGGATGATTTCGTGAAGGCGTTGCACAAGCGCTTCCCGGGCTTCTTCGGCAACCTCAAGATGGTCGATCTGCGCAAGGCGCTGCGCGACGGCCCGGTGCACGCGTGGAGCACGATCGAGGTGCGCGACGAGCTGGGCAACCAGGTCGGCGGCAATGATGACGGCATCAAATATGTCGAGCGGTTCAGCGCCTCGGCCATCACTATGGGCACCCAGCAGGTGACGGTGAAGTCGATCGTGGTGATCGACGACAAGGCAGTGATCGGCAAGTCGGTGGTGCAGATCGCGGACTATCTGGCGATGCGCACGCTGGCCGGCGCGCGGCCGCCGCGGGACGGCAGCGCCGTCGACTCGATCATCACGCTGTTCGACCAGGGCTCTACGTTCAGCGATCCCGAACTGACCGCGCTCGACCAGGGCTTCCTCCAGGGGCTCTACAAGAGCCGCGCGGACGTCAATTCGATCAAGCAGTCCGGCGAGATCGCGCGGCGGATCGTCAAGAACTCGAAGGACGCGGGCGAGGAGAAGAAGCCCTAGCGCTTGCGGCTGAGCTCGCGCATCGCCTCGTCCAGGCCGCCCAGGGTGAGCGGGTACATGCGCTCGCTCATCAGCTCGCGGATAATCTTCACCGACTGGGTATAGCCCCATTGCTCGCGCGGGATCGGGTTGATCCACACCGCGGCGGGATAGGTGTTGAGCGCGCGCTGCATCCAGGCCGCACCCGCTTCCTCGTTGAAATGCTCGACCGAGCCGCCGGGATGGGTGATCTCGTACGCGCTCATCGAGGCATCGCCGACGAAGATCAGCTTATAGTCGTGGCCATATTTGTGGAGGATGTCCCAGGTGGGCGTGCGCTCCTGGAAGCGGCGGCGATTGTCCTTCCACACGCCTTCGTACAGGCAGTTGTGGAAATAGAAGAACTCGAGGTTCTTGAACTCGCTCGTCGCAGCGGAGAACAGCTCCTCGCAGAGCTTGATGAAGGGATCCATCGAGCCGCCGACATCGAGGAACAGCAGCAGCTTCACCGCATTGTGCCGCTCCGGGCGCATGCGGACATCAAGCCAGCCCTGCTTGGCGGTGCCTTCGATCGTCGCGTCGATGTCGAGCTCGTCGGCGGCGCCTTCGCGGGCGAAGCGGCGCAGGCGGCGCAGCGCGACCTTGATGTTGCGGGTGCCGAGCTCGCGGGTGCTGTCGAGGTTGCGGAACTCGCGCTGGTCCCACACCTTGATCGCGCGCTTGTGCTTGCCCTCGCCACCGATGCGGACGCCCTCGGGATTATAGCCGCCGTTGCCGTAAGGCGAAGTGCCGCCGGTGCCGATCCACTTGCTGCCGCCCTGGTGGCGCTCCTGCTGCTCCTCGAGCCGCTTCCTGAGCGTCTCCATGATCTCTTCCCAGGAGCCGAGCGACTGGATCTTGGCCATCTCCTCGGGGCTGAGATATTTCTCGGCGATCGCGCGCAGCCATTCCTCGGGGATCTCGGCGGGTGCCACGCCGTAGCTGGTGGCGATGCCCTTGAAGACCTTGGCGAAGACCTGGTCGAACCGGTCGAGCAGCCCCTCGTCCTTCACGAAGGTGGCGCGGGCGAGATAGTAGAAGGCCTCGGGCGTCTGCTCGATCACGTCACGGTCGAGCGCTTCGAGCAGGATCAGATGCTCCTTCAGGCTGGCGGGGATGCCCGCGGCGCGCAGCTCGTCGAGGAAGGAGAGGAACATGACGCTGTTCTAGGACCGGACGCCGCCCAGCGTCCAGAGCCCTCAGCGCGCGGCGTAGGCGTCGATCAGCGAGCCGACATAATCGGGCTGGCGGGACGTCAGCTCGGCGGAAGGGCGGGCCTTGCGCACGCCGGCGGGCGCATCGCGGTCGGGCGTGCCGTAGATGAAGCCATGCGCCGGGTAGATCGAGCTGCCCAGGCCGTTCCTGTCGCGATACCAGACCTTGACCAGGCTCCAGTCGCCGCGCTCGGAGACGTCGAACAGGGTGACGTCCTGCTCGGCATGGCCGCGTTCGCCATTCTGGCGCGACCAGTTGGCATGGGTGATCATCAGCACGCGCTTCTCGACGATGCGGCTGACCACGGCGACATGGCCAAGGCGAAGCTGGGGGCTCTTGGAGAAGGCGAGGACGGCGCCGACCTTCGGCACCTGGCCGCGCTGGTAGCGGCCCCTGGCCTGATCCCACCAGGTCCAGGCATCGCCATAGATCTGGATGCCCGAAGCCTGGCGCGCGAAGGGCACGCACTCGCCGACATATTCGAGAAGGGATTGCGCGCCGGCAGGCGCCGCGACGCAGAGCGCGGTGGCGAGAAGGGCAGGGAACGCAAAACGCAAACGCATACACGGGACCCATACAAGGTCCCCCCCAAGCGAACCGTAGCCATGGGTGGTTTAAGAGGGGTTAACTGCGATCCCTCTACCCTTGTGGGAGAGGGAGGGAGCCGACGAAGTCGGCGGAAGGGTGAGGGGGAATGAGACTCGATGCCCCCTCATCCTTCCCATTCGCTGCGCGAGCGGGCCCCTTCCTTCTCCCACAGGGGGAGAAGGAGTTATTGGCGCGCCACGGGCGCCGGGGGCTGGCGCGCGAAGCTCTCCAGCGCGGGGTCGATATGCGCCCAGGCAGGCGCGTCGTCGGTCCAGATCGCGACCTGGGGTGCCAGGCCGTGCGGCTGGTCGAGGAAGCCGATGCGCATCGTGCGGAACTGCGGGCGCGCCGAGCTCTGCGCCAGCACCGGCGTGCCGCACAGGCCGCAAAAGCTCTGGGTCAGCGTGTTGCCGCTCTCCGCGACATAGCTGGTGGTGGTCAGCGTGCCGCTCAGCTCGACATCGTCGGTCGCGAAGATCGCGTTGGTCGTGGGTGAGCCTGCTGCGACGCGCTGGCACTGGCGGCACCAGCACTGGCGCACCGCGACCGGCTCGCCGGCGATCGTCGCGGTGACGGCCCCGCAGGCACAGCTGCCGGTGTACGGCATCAGGCCTTGCCCTGCTGGCGGCGGGCCATGAAGGCGAGCCGTTCGAACAGCATCACGTCCTGCTCGTTCTTGAGCAGCGCGCCGTGGAGCGGCGGGATCGCCTTGGTCGGATCCTTGTTCTGCAGCACTTCGAGCGGCATCTCCTCGTGGAGGAGCAGCTTGAGCCAGTCGAGCAGCTCGCTGGTGCTGGGCTTTTTCTTGAGGCCCGGCACTTCGCGGATCTCGTAGAAGATATCCATCGCCTTGCTGACCAGCAGCTTCTGGATGCCTGGGAAATGGACGTCGACGATCGCCTGCATCGTCTCGCGGTCCGGGAACTTGATGTAATGGAAGAAGCAGCGGCGCAGGAACGCGTCGGGCAGCTCCTTCTCGTTGTTCGAAGTGATGACCACGATCGGGCGCTCGGCGGCGCGGACGGTCTCATGTGTCTCGTAGACGTGGAATTCCATCCGATCGAGCTCCTGGAGGAGGTCGTTGGGGAACTCGATATCGGCCTTGTCGATCTCGTCGATCAGCAGCACCGGGAGCTGGGGCGCGGTGAACGCCTCCCACAGCTTGCCCTTGCGGATATAGTTGGAGATCTCGTGGACGCGCGGATCGCCGAGCTGGCCGTCGCGCAGCCGCGCCACCGCATCATATTCGTAGAGGCCCTGCTGCGCCTTGGTCGTCGACTTGACGTTCCACTCGATCAGCGGGGCGCCAACGGCCTTGGCGATCTCATAGGCCAGCACGGTCTTGCCGGTCCCGGGCTCGCCCTTGACGAGGAGGGGACGCCGCAACGTGACGGCGGCATTGACCGCGACCTTCAGGTCCTCGGTCGCGACATAGCTCTGGGTGCCTTCGAAGCGCATGACGTATTCGTAAAGGGCCGCGGGGCCGGGAAGCAAGCCTTCTCGTCATGCTGAACTTGTTTCAGCATCCAAGGTGCCGCTGGCGATATAGCGCGTGGAGAGTTGGACCCTGAAACAAGTTCAGGGTGACGAATTCTCGGGAAGCGTGAGGGCAGTTACTGCTTGTCGCGGGCCGAGGCGCGGGCCTCAAGCAGATCCCACAGGCCGCGATGCTGGGCAAAGAGCTGCTGGGCGCCGAACAGCATGGCGCGTTCGAGCGAGCCTTCGCGGACCAGCGTATCGACCACGGTCACGGTTTCCTCGGCCAGCGGCAGCTGCGAGGGCGGGGGCGCTATGCCCAGGCGCTCGGCGGCGGTATCCAGCGTCTCGCGGATCACCGCCCAGTCCATCGCCATCGCGATCGACGCGCCGGCGGCGCAGCCCGCACGATCCGACTGGGCGAGCATGTCCACGGCGTGGCGCTGCGCCGCGGTGGCGGCTTCGGTCTCGGCATGGCCCGGGGTGCTGGGCAGCGGGCCGGCGGCCGCAACGATGCGGACGAGATAGGCGCGCTCGATCACGAAAGCGTCGGCGGCGGCTTCCAGCCAGTCGCGCTCGATGCCGAGCCGGGCATGGCCCAGCGCGTGGTCGATCACGCCGGGATGGCGGCCGTGGAGCAGGCAGATGTGATGCGCCGCGTCCGAAAGGTCGCGCAGCGGCTCCTCGTTGCGGGCGAGGCGCTGGAGATAGGGATGATTGGCGCTGCCATCGGAGGCGATGAGTGCCCCCATCGAGCCCCAGGCACCGCCCAATCGCGCAACTTGTACGGAATCAAACGGCATAAGCCCCCACATCCTCCAGCCGGCCCCGTGCCGACGGGCAGTGTTTTGCAACCCGGGGATATACCGAAGCACGTAAAGACAAGGTAAATCGCGAATTTACTGTGGATAAGGCGAATGTTCCGGCGCCGTTCCGGCTGAAATGCAAAAACGCCCCGGAAGCAAGTTCCGAGGCGTTTCGAAAGTATCCGTGAAGATACGGGTAGTTACTGGTCGAGGAACGACCGCATCTTGCGGCTGCGGCTCGGGTGCTTGAGCTTGCGCAGCGCCTTCGCCTCGATCTGACGGATGCGTTCGCGGGTAACCGAGAACTGCTGGCCGACTTCCTCGAGCGTGTGATCGGTGTTCATGCCGATGCCGAAGCGCATGCGCAGCACGCGCTCCTCACGCGGGGTGAGCGAGGCAAGGACGCGGGTGACCGTTTCCTTGAGGTTCGCCTGGATCGCGGCATCCACCGGGATCACGGCGTTCTTGTCCTCGATGAAGTCACCCAGGTGGCTGTCTTCCTCGTCGCCGATCGGCGTCTCGAGCGAGATCGGCTCCTTGGCGATCTTCATCACCTTGCGCACCTTCTCGAGCGGCATGCTCAGGCGCTCGGCCATTTCCTCCGGCGTGGGCTCGCGGCCCTGCTCGTGGAGGAACTGGCGGCTGGTGCGGACCAGCTTGTTGATCGTCTCGATCATGTGGACCGGGATACGGATCGTGCGCGCCTGATCGGCGATCGAGCGGGTGATCGCCTGGCGGATCCACCAGGTGGCGTAGGTGCTGAACTTGTAGCCGCGGCGATATTCGAACTTATCGACCGCCTTCATCAGGCCAATATTGCCCTCCTGGATGAGATCCAGGAACTGCAGGCCGCGATTGGTGTACTTCTTGGCGATCGAGATCACGAGGCGGAGATTGGCCTCGACCATCTCCTTCTTCGCGATGCGTGCCTCGCGCTCGCCCTTCTGCACCATGTTCACGATGCGGCGGAACTCGGCGAGCGCCATGCCCGTCGACTGCGAGATCTCCGAGACCTCGACGCGGATGCGATCGACCGAACCGGCCTCATTGGCCGCGAACGCCGCCCACTTCTTGTCGATGCCCTGAACCGACTGCAGCCACTGCTCGTCCAGCTCGTGATCGACATAGCGATCGAGGAAGTCCTTGCGGCTGACCTTGTGGCGCTCGGCAAGGCGCAGCATCTGGCCGCCCAGCGCGGTGAGGCGCCGGTTGAAGCTGTAGAGCTGGTCGACGAGATATTCGATCTTCTGCTGGTGGAACTGGACCGACTCGACTTCGGCGGTCAGCTCCTCGCGCAGCTTCTGGTACTTCTTCTCCTCCGACGCGGCGAGCTCGCCGCCGGCTGCCATCGCGTCGAGACGCGAAAGCTGCATCTTGGAGAATTTCTTGTAGATCGAGGTGATGTTGGCGAACTTCTCAAGCGCCTGCGGCTTGAGCGTCTCTTCCATCTGCGCGAGGCTGAGGGTGTTGTCCTCTTCCTCGTCGTCCGACTGCCGCGGCGTGCGGCGCTCGGTCATCGAGTCCTCATCGTCCTCGTCCTGGACTTCCTCGACTTCCTCTTCTTCCTTGAAGGAAGCGCCGGCGGTCTTCTCGCTGATCTCGCCCGAATCATCATCCTCGGCGCCTTCGACCTGCTCGGCCGACGGACCCTTGGAGAGCATGGCGTCGAGATCGAGGATCTCGCGCAGCTGCATCGTGCCTTCGTTGAGCGCGTTCGACCAGCCGATGATCGCGTTGAACGTGATCGGCGACTCGCACAGGCCCAGGATCATCGTGTCGCGGCCGGCCTCGATGCGCTTCGCAATCGCGATTTCGCCTTCGCGGCTGAGCAGCTCGACGGCGCCCATCTCGCGCAGGTACATGCGCACCGGATCGTCGGTCCGGTCTACGGTTTCCTTCTTCTTGGTCTCGAAGGCAGGGGCCGAATCGTCGCCGCTGTCGTTCGAATCAGCTTCGTCCTGGCTGTCGTCCTCGGGCTCGGCGTCCTCGCCGGCTTCCTCGTTCTCGACGACGTTGACGCCCATATCGTTGAGCGCCGCCATCACGTCCTCGATCTGCTCCGAGGACATCTGGTCCTGCGGAAGCATCTCGTTGAGCTGATCTACGGTGATGTAACCGCGCTTTTTGGCTCGCGCGACGAGCTTCTTGATCGACCCTTCGTTGAGATCGATCAGCGGCGCATCACCCGCTTCGCCGGTGTCGGTGACGTCCGCCATGTTCGCCTTGGCCATTCAAATCCTCGAAACTTGGATGGCGGCAATTATACGCCGCCCTAATCCTCGAAATCTTCTTCGTCCGCAAGCATCAGATTCGCGAGACGCGTTTCCAGCTCCTGCCGCTCCCGCAGCAACGCCGTCTGCCGCGCGAACGACTCATCGTCGAAACGCTCCAGCATCGCTGCCGTTGCCTCCGCCAGCGCCGCGTCCACCGCGGGCCGTGCCACCATCACTGCGATCGCCTCGTTCAGGTCTTCGCGCGCCTTTCTTTCCTCGGCCTGGGGCCGGGTGAAGGAAAAGGGCAGGGTATCGGCCCGGAGCAGCTCGCTCGCCATCTGATCGAAACCGGACTTCGCCAATATGGTGAGTACTTTGCCCTGATCAAGCTGCCGGTCTTCGAGCGCGACATCGACGACCGCCTCGAACAATTTGCCGAGCGCGCCCGATGCGCCGCGAAGACTGCCGAGGACTTCCATGTGGCGGGCGATTTCGGCCGGATGACGGATCAACCCGGCGAGAACCGCCTTGGAGAGGATCGGGTCAAGCCCGCCGGCCTGGACCGCGCGGGTCTGCTGGGTGAGCGGCGGTTCGGGCGGGAGCCAGTTGCCGCGCTTGTCCCGCTTGCCGCGGGCCGGGGCAGGGCCCGAACCGCCGCCGCGCCGGGGTCCGCTCTCGAAATTGCGCGGGCCGCGGCCGAAATGCGTGTCGGCGCGCTCGCGGAACTCGGCGAGATATTCGTGCTTCACATTGGGATCGCCGATCCCGCCGGCGAGTTCGCCCAGGCGCCGCTTGAGCCCTGCGCGCTGCTCCGGCGTGTCGAGCGGCTCGGCGGCGAGTTCGCTTTCCCAGAGAAGATCGACCAGCGGCCGGGCCTTGCCGAGCAGCGCCTCGAACGCCTGCGCCCCCTGGGCGCGGACGAGGTCGTCGGGGTCGAGGCCGTCGGGCAGGGTGACGAAGGCGAGGCTGCGGCCCGGCTCGAGCATCGGCATGGCGCGGTGCGCGGCGCGCAGGGCAGCCTTCTGGCCCGCCGAGTCGCCGTCGAAGCAGAGCAGGGGCACGTCGGCGATTCGCCAGAGCCGTTCGAGCTGGTGCTCGGTCATCGCGGTGCCGAGCGGCGCCACCGCCTCGCCGAACCCGGCCTGGGCGAGCGCGATCACGTCCATATAGCCCTCGACCGCGATGATCCGCCCGGACTTGCGCGCCACGGCCTGGGCGCGGTCGAGATTGTAGAGCGTGCGGCCCTTGTCGAAGAGCGGCGTCTCCGGCGAGTTGAGATATTTGGGCTCGCCCTCGCCGATGATGCGGCCGCCAAAGGCGATCGTGCGGCCGCGCACGTCGCGGATCGGGATCATCAGGCGGCCGCGGAAGCGGTCGTACGGATCCTTCTTCTCGACTTGGATCAGCATGCCGGCCTCGACCAGCATCGCATCGCCGTAGGTCTTCAGCGCTTCCTTGAGCTTGCCGCGCGAATCGGGGGAATAGCCGATGCCGAAGGTCCGGGCGGTCTCCTCGCTGATCCCGCGCCTCCTGAGCACCGCGCGCGCCTCGGCGCCCTCGATGCTGCCCAGCTTCTCGACGAAGAACCTGGCCGCGTCCTCCATCGCCTCGTGCAGGCCCTTGGCGCGCTCGGCCTTCTCGGCACTGCGGCGGTCCTGCTCGGGCATCTCCATGCCGGCGGCCTGGACCAGCTCCTTCACCGCATCGATGAAGGGCAGGCCGCGCTGGTCGGTCATCCAGCGGATCGCGTCGCCATGCGCGCCGCAGCCGAAGCAGTGGTAGAAGCCCTTGTCGTCGTTGACGTAGAAGCTCGGCGTCTTCTCGTTGTGGAACGGGCAGCAGGCGCGGAACTCGCGTCCCGCCTTCTGGAGCTTGGTCGTCTTGGCGATCAGCCCGGACAGCAGGGTGCGGGCGCGGAGTTCGTCGAGAAAGGCGGGGGTAAGGGACACTCCATCCCAATGCGCCCCGCCGCCCCAACCCGCAAGCCGGGCGGGGTGTGGATAATGTGGGCTACCTCGCCCTCAGCTCAGCGCCGCCTTCACCAGCCCGCTCGCCTTGCTCATGTCGAGCGTCGTCGCGTGGCGCGCCTTGAGCTCGGCCATCACCCGGCCCATGTCCTTCATGCCTGCAGCACCCAGCTCGGCCTTGATCGCCTCGATCGCCGCCGTCGTCTCCGCATCGCTCATCTGGGCGGGCAGGAAGCGCTCGATCACCGCGACCTCGGCCTTCTCGTTGTCGGCCAGCTCCTGGCGGCCGCCCTTCTCGAACATCTCGATCGATTCGCGGCGCTGCTTGACCATCTTCTGCAGCACCTCGATCACCAGCGCGTTGTCGTCCATCTGGACCGACTTGGTGCGCTCCTCGATGTCGCGGTTCTTGATCGCGCTCTGGATCAGGCTGATCGCGCCGCGGGTCTCCTTGTCGCCGGCCTTCATGGCGGTGATCTGGGCGGCCTTGATATCGTCTCGGATCATTTCATCTCTCGTGAATCGGAATTTGAACCCGCAATAGACCCGCGAACCGGTTGACGCGAGGGGGGTAGGGGTCTAGCGGGCGGCACTTAGCGACATTGCTGCACCTCAAATGGAGAGCCACCCCTCAATGGCCGACGCCACGCCTACGCCCATGCCTGCCGGAGCTACCGGTGTTCTGGTTTTGGAGTCGGGGGACGTGATCTGGGGCCGTGGCTTTGGCGCCGAAGGCCAGGCCGTCGGCGAAGTGTGCTTCCACACCGCGATGACCGGCTATCAGGAGATCATGACTGATCCGTCGTTCGCGGGCCAGATCATCAACTTCACCTTCCCGCACATCGGCAATGTCGGCGCGAACCCCGACGATATCGAGGCCGACGATCCCCATGCGCTGGGCATGATCGTGCGCGAGGACGTGACCGAGCCGAGCAACTTCCGTTCGACCGAGCATCTCGATGCCTGGATGAAGAAGCATGCCCGCATCGGCCTGTCCGGCATCGACACCCGCGCGCTGACTCGCCGCATCCGCCTTGCCGGCGCGCCCAACGGCGTGATCGCGCATTCGGCCGAGGGCAAGTTCGACATTCCGCTGCTGCTCGAGATGGCGCGCGCCTGGCCGGGCCTTGAGGGCATGGACCTGGCGATCACGGTGACCGCCGAGACCCATTATGGCTGGGAAGGCGGCGTCTGGCGCCTCGGCTTCGGCTATGATGAAGGCGGCCAGGAGGACACGCGTCCGCATGTCGTCGCGCTCGACTATGGCTCGAAGCGCAACATCTTCCGCAATCTGGTTCAGGCCGGCGCCAAGGTGACCGTGCTGCCGGCACAGGCGACCTATGAGCAGATCATGGCGTTCAACCCGGACGGCTTCTTCCTGTCGAACGGCCCGGGCGATCCCGCCGCGACCGGCGAATATGCCGTGCCGGTGATCCGCCAGCTGCTTGAGACGGGCAAGCCGCTGTTCGGCATCTGCCTCGGCCACCAGCTGCTCGGCCTTGCCGTCGGCGCCGAGACTACCAAGATGTTCCAGGGCCATCGCGGCGCCAACCATCCGGTCAAGCGGCTGGAAGACGGCGCGGTGGAGATCACCAGCATGAACCACGGCTTCGCGGTCGAGCGCGAGACGCTTCCCGAGAACGCCCGCGAGACGCATGTGTCGCTGTTCGACGGCTCCAACGCCGGCATCGAGCTGACCGATCGCCCTGCGTTCAGCGTGCAGTATCACCCCGAGGCGAGCCCGGGTCCGCAGGACAGCCTGTATCTGTTCGAGCGGTTCATCGGGATGATCCGGGCGGCGTGATGGTGGGGAAAGCCCTCACCTCGGCCGATCGGTTCTTCATGGAGGCAGTCGACAGCGTCCCCGACGCTGCCGGACAGCGCGTGGATCTCACCACGCTCGCCAGGGAAGAAGGCTTTGGCGAGGCCGAGGCGAGCGCCAGGGCATGGGAAGCGGCGGGCTATGGCCGGCATGAGCGCGAGACCGGCGCCGGGCGCCTGTTCTTCGCCTTTTCCGAGGCCGGCTATGCCAAGGCGCGCAACCAGGCCGACCGCATGCACCAGTCGGTCGTCCGGCGCTGGCACATGCCGACCATAGACGGCACCTCGGGCTGGCTGGCCGGCGGCGTGTTCGTGGTCGCGCTGCTCTACAGCCTGATGATGTTTTTCTGGGGATGAGCTTGGACAGGGCTCTCCACTTCCACCATCACGACGCTTCGGCGCCGTGGTGTCCGCAGGGCAGCATCGCTGCGCTTCCGATCCGATCGTTCTTGAAGGCCTGACATGCCAAAACGCACCGACATCTCCTCCATCCTCGTCATCGGCGCAGGCCCGATCGTGATCGGCCAGGCTTGTGAGTTCGATTATTCGGGCACGCAGGCGATCAAGGCGCTCAAGGAAGAGGGCTATCGCATCGTCCTGGTCAATTCGAACCCGGCGACGATCATGACCGATCCCGAGCTGGCCGATGCGACCTATGTCGAGCCGATCACCCCGGCGATCGTCGCCAAGATCATCGAGAAGGAGCGCCCCGATGCGGTGCTCCCCACGATGGGCGGCCAGACCGCGCTCAACACCGCGCTCGCCCTCGCCAATGACGGCACGCTGGAGAAGTTCGGCTGCATCATGATCGGCGCCGACGCCGAGGCGATCGACAAGGCCGAGGACCGGCTGAAGTTCAAGGACGCGATGACCAAGATCGGGCTCGAAAGCGCCCGCAGCCATATCGCGCATACCGAGGCCGAGGCACTGGCCGGGCTCGAGCATGTCGGCCTGCCGGCGATCATCCGCCCCAGCTTCACCATGGGCGGTTCGGGTGGCGGCATCGCGTACAACCGCGAGGAATTCATCAATATCGTGCGGACGGGCCTCGACCTGTCGCCGACGACCGAGGTGCTGATCGAGGAATCGCTGCTCGGTTGGAAGGAATATGAGATGGAGGTTGTCCGCGATCGCAAGGACAACGCCATCATCGTGTGCAGCATCGAGAATGTCGATGCGATGGGCACGCACACCGGTGACTCGATCACCGTCGCCCCGGCGCTGACGCTGACCGACAAGGAATACCAGATCATGCGCAATGCATCGATCGCGGTTCTCCGGGAAATCGGCGTGGAAACCGGCGGTTCGAACGTGCAGTTCGCAGTAAATCCGAAGGACGGCCGCCTGATCGTCATCGAGATGAACCCGCGCGTGTCGCGTTCCTCGGCGCTGGCTTCCAAGGCCACCGGCTTCCCGATCGCCAAGGTCGCGGCCAAGCTGGCGGTGGGCTACACGCTCGACGAGATCGACAACGACATCACCGGGGCCACCCCGGCGTCGTTCGAGCCGACGATCGATTATATCGTCACCAAGATTCCGCGCTTCGCCTTCGAGAAGTTCAAGGGCGCCGAGGCGACCCTCGGCACCGCGATGAAGTCGGTCGGCGAGGTCATGGCGATCGGCCGCAACATCCACGAATCGATGCAGAAGGCGCTGCGCGGCCTCGAGACCGGCCTGAGCGGCTTCAACAATGTCGACAAGCTGGCCGGTGCGCCGCGCGTCGAGATCGAGGCGGCGCTCGCCGTGCGCTCGCCTGACCGGCTGCTGATCGCCGCCCAGGCACTGCGCGAGGGCTTCACCGTGCGCGAAGTCTGCGCGATCGGTCAGTACGACCCGTGGTTCATGGAGCGCCTCGCCGAGATCATCGCTGCGGAAACGCAGGTGATGGAAGAGGGGCTGCCGCAGGACGCGGCCGGCATGCGCCGCCTCAAGGCGATGGGTTTCAGCGACAAGCGCCTGGCGTTCCTCGCGCTCAAGTCGGCGAACCTGCGCGCGGGTACCGATGCCATGGCGAAGTCGTCGGGCCTGATCGGCGAGGTCGTCAAGGCGATGACCGGCGGCGTGAACGAGAATGACGTGCGCGCGCACCGCCACAAGCTGGGCGTGCGCCCGGTGTTCAAGCGGATCGACACCTGCGCGGCCGAGTTCGAGGCGAAGACGCCGTACATGTACTCGACCTATGAAGCGCCGAGCTTCGGCGAGCCCGAGAACGAGGCAGCGCCGAGCGACCGCAAGAAGATCGTGATCCTGGGCGGCGGTCCCAACCGCATCGGGCAGGGCATCGAGTTCGACTATTGCTGCTGCCATGCCTGCTTCGCGCTGGCGGACGCGGGCTATGAGACGATCATGGTCAACTGCAACCCGGAGACGGTGAGCACCGACTACGACACCTCGGACCGCCTCTATTTCGAGCCGCTGACCGCCGAGGACGTGCTGGAGATCCTGCATGTCGAGAAGTCGAAGGGCGAACTGGTCGGCGTGATCGTCCAGTTCGGCGGCCAGACCCCGCTCAACCTCGCCAAGGCGCTGGAAGATGCCGGCATCCCGATCCTCGGCACCTCGCCCGACGCGATCGACCTGGCCGAGGACCGCGAGCGCTTCGCCGACCTGGTCGAGAAGCTCGGCCTCAAGCAGCCGGCCAATGGCCTGGCCCGCACCCGTGACGAAGCGGTGAAGATCGCCGAGCGGATCGGCTATCCGGTGCTGATGCGCCCGAGCTACGTGCTCGGCGGCCGCGCGATGGAGATCGTCGACTCCACCCAGCAGCTCGATGACTATATCCAGACCGCCGTGCAGGTCTCGGGCGATAGCCCGGTTCTGATCGACCAGTATCTGCGTGACGCGGTCGAGGTGGACGTGGATGCGATCGCCGACGGCACCGATGTGGTCGTCGCCGGCGTGCTCCAGCATATCGAGGAAGCCGGCGTCCATTCGGGCGACAGCGCCTGCTCGATCCCGCCCTACAGCCTGCCGGCCGAGATCATCGCCGAGATCGAGCGCCAGACCGATGCGCTGGCGCGCGCGCTCAAGGTCAAGGGCCTGATGAACATCCAGTTCGCGGTGAAGGACGGCGAGGTCTACCTGATCGAGGTGAACCCGCGTGCCTCGCGCACCGTGCCGTTCGTCGCCAAGGCGATCGGCGCGCCGGTGGCGAAGATCGCCAGCCGCGTGATGGCGGGCGAGAAGCTGGCCGACCTGCCGAAGATCGATCGCGACATCGACTATATCGCGGTCAAGGAAGCCGTCTTCCCGTTCAACAAGTTCCCCGGCGTCGATCCGGTGCTGAGCCCCGAGATGAAGTCGACCGGCGAAGTGATGGGCATCGACCTCGATTTCGCGACCAGCTTCGCCAAGGCGCAGCTGGGGGCGGGGACCGTGCTGCCGAGCTCGGGTCGCCTGTTCGTCAGCGTGAAGGATACCGACAAGCCGGTGATCCTGCCGGGCGTGCAGCTGCTCGCCGGGATGGGCTTCACCATCGTCGCCACCGGCGGCACCGCGGACTATCTCGAGGCCGAGGGCATCGCGGTGGAGCGGGTCAACAAGGTCGCGCAGGGCCGCCCGCATATCGTCGATCGTATCCTCGACGGCGATATCGCGCTGATCTTCAACACCACCGAAGGCTGGCAGTCACTCAAGGACTCGTCGGACATCCGCCGCTCGGCGCTCAACCTCAAGATCCCGTACTTCACCACGGCGCAGGCAAGCGTCGCGGCGGCGCGGGCGATCGAGGCGCTGTCGAAGCACAGCCTGGACGTGCGGCCGCTGCAGGACTTCTACGCCTCGCGCGGCTGATCGATAATGCTGCTCCCCGGCAGGGGCTGGGGAGCATTATTATCGCAGCTTCCACAGCGACGTAACTTTCCTAGCCTTGCAGTGCGGCAACGGCAGGCTTATTATTCGCGTTCGCACAATTGATCTCCCCCCATCAGTATCCATGTGCGGGCGTCTCCGAAGGGGGCGCTTGTGGGACGGGGCGTTTTGAAGGACTTGGTGGATGGCGACGGTCGATAAGATGCCGATGCTTCAGGAAGGCTATGAGAAGCTGACCGCGGAGCTGAAGCGCCTCAAAATCGAGCGCCCGCTGATCGTGGATGCGATCGAGGAGGCGCGCGCACATGGCGATCTCTCGGAAAACGCCGAATATCATGCCGCCAAGGAGCAGCAGGGCCAGAACGAGGCCACGATTGCCGATATCGAAGGCAAGCTGAGCCGCGCCCAGATCATCGATCCGAAGGAGCTTTCGGGCGACAAGGTCGTGTTCGGCGCGACGGTGACCTTGCTCGACGAGGACGACAAGCCGCTCAAGTACCAGATCGTCGGCGAGACCGAGGCGGATGTGAACAAGGGCCGCATCTCGTACAACTCGCCGATCGGCCGCGCGCTGATCGGGCGCAAGGTGGACGAGGAAGTCGAGGTCTCGGTGCCCGCCGGCGACCGCTATTATCTGGTGTCCAAGATCGAATTCATCTGAGCGTGAAGTTTCGTGACTTCCCCGCGACGATCCTGATTTCGGCGATCACGGCGCTGGTTGGCGCCGTGATCCTGATCACCGGCAATCTGCAGGAAGCCGCGGTGCTCGGCGGGTTCATCCCGGCGCGGGCCGGGGCGGAGCTGTTCACCCCGGGCACGCCGGCGGTGCCCGCGATCCTCACGCCGCTGACGACGCTGTTCATCCATGTCAGCGCGCTGCAGATCTTCTTCAACGTGCTGATCCTGGTGATCACCGGGCAGAAGACCGAGCAGGTGATCGGCTGGCCGCAGTTCCTGCTGCTCTACGTCATCGGCGCCTTCGCGTCGGCCGGGGTCTATTATCTGCTGACGCCGGATGCGCTGTGGCCGCTGCTCGGCATGAACGGCGCGGTGTCGGCGGTGCTGGGTGCCTATGCGCTGCTCTACGGACAGCCGCGCACCCGGGCGGTCGGTCCATTCTCCGCAAGGACGGTCCACGTGGCCTGGCTCGCCGCGGCCTGGGCGGTAATCTCGATTTTGACCGGTTTACTCCAGCCCACGCCCCAGGGCGTCCCGCTCTTCGAATCCCTGTCCTGGAGCGCCGCGGCCCCCATAGGCGGATTCCTAGCAGGCCTGGCAGCCGCGCGGCCGCTGTTCATGTGGCATTGGCGTAAAGCCTGAACCGCTATCCCCACCGCATGGCGGGGACAGCGGTCCGGAAAGGGCTCAGGCCTCCAGATCGGGCTCGAGCAGGCGGTGGAGATGGACCACCACATAACGCATCTCGGCATCGTCCACCGTGCGCTGCGCCGCGCTGCGCCAGGCATTCTCTGCGCTGGCATAGTCGGGATAGATGCCGACCACGTCCAGCTTCGAGGGGTCGACGAAATCAAGCGTCATCGGGTCGGTCACGCGACCGCCGAAGACGAGGTGCAGTTTGCTCATTGGGCCTCCGAAAAACACTTTATGGTTTTATAGAGGCCCTTAGGAAGCAGGCGCGCCGGCCTCAAGCCTTTTGCGCTGCATCCCTGGCTGCATCCAGCACATTCCCGAACAGCGCACCGACGCGATTTTTTGCCTCGTCGCGGCCGGGGAGGAGGGATTCGATCTCTGCCCGTCCGGCTTCCTTGACCGCGGCAACCGTGCCCGTAACCCTGCCTGCGAGCTGCTTTCCGGTGGCATCCAGCAGCTCGCGCTCCTTCTGCGAGCGCGGCACCAGCATGCCGATCACCACGCCGAGCGCGATGCCGCCGGCGACCAGCGCATAGGGATTGGACGCGAGGCTCTCGCCGGCGCCCTGCTTCTCGTTCGCGGGATTGGTGCTCATCACGAGGATCCTTCTTTCTTGCCTTTACGCTTCAAACCCGTGGCCGGGTCGCGAGTTTCATGCCTTTTCGCCAGGATGTCGCCGATCCAGCCGCGCGCCATCACCAGCCCGATCGTCGCCACTACGCCCGCCGCGGCCAGCGGACGGCTGCGCACCGCCTCGGCACCCTTGCGCGCCACGCTGGCGACGCCCTGCGCCGCGCTCTCCACCGCATCCTGCGCCAGGTTCGACGGGCTCAGCCGTGACTGGACCTGGCCGAGCGTGCCGAACAAAGCCGCCCGGGCCTCCGCGATCCGAGCCCGCGCCGCCTCGACATCATGCGGGTTCTCGCTCACGGCTTTTCCTTGAAGATACGCTTCACATGCGTCCAGGCGAGCCAGCCCATCAGGCCCGAGATCGCCAGGAACAGGCTCACCACGATCAGCGTCGCGAAGCCGGGCCCGACCAGCGGCGCCAGCGTGAGGACCAGCCCCATCACCAGCGCCACCGCGGCGGCGAAGGCCAAAGCGATCGCCACCGCGCCCATCCACAGCATCGAGCGCGCATCGCGCAGCTTCGAGCGGAGCAGGGTGCGATAATAGCCGATCTCGGCATCGGCATAGGCGCGACCATTATCGACGAGCTGCTGGAGCAACTCGCCGATGCTGGGCTCGGCCGCCGGCGCACCGGCAGGCGGCAGTTCAGGCTTTGGTTCGTCCACCCCCCGTCAGGCCCCTCAGGCCTTGTCGGACGGGGTTTCGGGCGCGTCGCCGGCGTCGGACGCCGCATCGATGCCCGACTTGATGATCCGCGCGAGCACGAAGCCCAGGCCCGCCGCGACGCCGACCGCCACCGCGGGGCTCTTGCGGACGAACGCCGTCACGTCGTCGATCAGGTCATCGACTTCCTTGCCGCGCAGATTGTCGGCGAAGCCGGCGATGCCGTCCGCCGCCGAGCGCGCGTACTTGCCGTATTGCTCGCCGAGTCGTGCATCGACGTCGGCCGCGGCCGACTGCATCATCTTGGCGACCTCATCGAGCGCGCCGGTAGCCTTTTCCTTGCCTTCGCCGGCAAAGGCACGTGCGCGCTCCGCCGCCTGGTTGCCGAGTTCATTCGCCTTTTCGCGGATCGTATCGCTGGCGTTGCGCTTTGCCTCGGCGGTGGTTTCCGCCGCGCCTTCGATCACTTCGCCCGTCGTTTCGTCAGCCATGCCAAAAACCCTCCATGCCTTTTGCGAAACAACAACGGCCACGTTTGCGAGTTCCATCCGGAGCCGTTAGAGGCCGCGTCGCGCCCTCATTACCCCATATCTAGGGAGACCGTTTCGTGACCGCAATCATCGACGTCCATGCTCGCCAAATCCTCGACAGCCGGGGCAACCCCACCGTCGAAGTCGACGTGATGCTGGAGGACGGCAGCTTCGGCCGCGCCGCAGTTCCCTCGGGCGCCTCGACCGGCGCGCACGAAGCCGTGGAACTGCGCGACGGCGACGAGTCGCGCTGGCTCGGCAAGGGTGTCGACAAGGCAGTCGAGAACGTCAACGGCGAGATCTTCGAGGAAGTCGTCGGCATGGAAGCCGAGGACCAGGCCGATCTCGACACCGCGATGATCGAGCTCGACGGCACCGAGAACAAGGGCCGGCTGGGCGCCAACGCCATCCTCGGCGTGAGCCTCGCTGCCGCCAAGGCCGCTGCCGATGCGCGCGGCCTGCCGCTCTATCGCTATGTCGGCGGCGTCAACGCCCACGTGCTGCCGGTGCCGATGATGAACATCATCAACGGCGGCGAGCATGCCGACAACCCGATCGACTTCCAGGAATTCATGATCGTGCCGGTGGGCGCGGAGAACATCGTCGAGGCCGTGCGCTGCGGCTCGGAGATCTTCCACACGCTCAAGAAGAAGCTGCACGAGAAGGGCCTGGCCACCGGCGTGGGCGACGAGGGCGGCTTCGCGCCGAACATCGCCAGCACCACCGAGGCGCTGGACTTCATCATGAGCTCGATCGAAGCCGCCGGCTACAAGCCGGGCGACGACGTGATGCTCGCGCTCGACTGCGCCGCCACCGAATATTTCAAGGACGGCGCCTACAAGATGGTGGGCGAGGGCAAGACCTTCTCGTCGCTCGAGAATGCCGACTTCCTCGCCGGGCTGGCCGCCAAGTACCCGATCTTCTCGATCGAGGACGGCATGGCCGAGGACGACTGGGAAGGCTGGAAGGCGCTGACCGAGAAGCTGGGCGGCAAGGTCCAGCTGGTCGGTGACGACCTGTTCGTGACCAACCCGAAGCGCCTCGCGCGCGGTATCGAGGGCGGCTACGCCAACTCGCTGCTGGTGAAGGTCAACCAGATCGGCACGCTGACCGAGACGCTGGAAGCGGTGAGCCTGGCGCAGCGCTCGTCCTACACCGCGGTGATGTCGCACCGCTCGGGCGAGACCGAGGACGCGACGATCGCCGACCTGGCGGTCGCCACCAACTGCGGCCAGATCAAGACGGGCTCGCTGGCCCGCTCGGACCGGCTTGCCAAGTACAACCAGCTGATCCGGATCGAGGAAGAGCTGGGCGATGCCGCGGTGTATGCCGGGCGGAGCGTGCTGAAGAAGTAAGCTTTGGTTCTGCCCCTCCTGCCTTCGGGCGGGAGGGGTTGGGACATGACCGACATTCGGCAATGAAAGTGCCGGGCGATGGGGGATCTGACTTTCGGGTGGCGTACCGCGCTTCTGAGCGTGGCGATCGTGCAACTGCTGATCATCGCCGCAGCGCTCACCCGGCCGATCGCGAATCGCGCCGCGAACCGCACCCTGTCGGCACTGCTGATCGTCCTGGCCGGGATCGTGACCCCCTGGGCGATCGGTTTCGCCGGCTTCTATGACAAATGGCGATGGCTGACCTTCGCGCCGCTCGCCATCACATTGGCGGTCGGTCCGCTGCTCTGGCTCTATGTGCTGGCGCTGGTGCAGGGTAGCCGGCCCAAGGCGGCCTGGCGGCACCTGACCGCACCGACGCTGCAATTTATCTTCCTGGCCATCAGCTTCCTGCTCCCCTTGCCGGTCAAGCTGCGCTGGGCCGATCTAGCGATGACGCCATTCGACATCGTGACGGGCATCGGTACCGTCATCGGACTGGCGGCCTATGGTGTCGCGGGCCTCCGCCTGCTTCGTCGCTACCGGGTCAGGCTGGCTTCGCAGCGCAGCGACGATGCGCGGTTCGCATCGCGGTGGCTGAGCAGGGCGATCGGGGTAACCTTGCTGCTGCTGCCGATCTGGGCGGGTTATTCGATCTGGGACGCGATATCGCCGCTCGGCTATCGCCAACTCATGGGATTGCACCTCGCGATCGCGGCATTCGCGCTGTACCTCGCCGTCGAGGGGTGGCGGCATGCGAGCCTGGCATTCCCGCATTTCGCAAGCCTGGAGCCGGAGCCGGCGGCGATAGCCGGACGCGACTGGCAGGCGATCGGCGCAGCCTGGGAAGCCGAGATCCGGGGAGCGGGCTGGGTGGCCGATCCCGAACTCAATCTTGCCAGTCTCGCGCGACACCTCGGCACCAACACCAACTATCTGTCGCGCGCGCTGAACGATGGACTTGGCGTGAACTTCTCCGCCTTCATCAACCAGATCAGGAGTGAGGCCGTTGCCGCGGCGTTGCGCGCGGGGGATCGTCGTGACGTGCTCGATATCGCCTTCGAGGCAGGGTTCGCTTCCAAGGCAAGCTTCAACCGGGCGTTTCGCGCGGCGTTCGGCCTTAGCCCGAGCGCATATCGTCGCGGCTCAAATCACGAATAGTTCCGCAGACGCGGGTTTTGAGGCGCGGCGGCATGACCTTTGGCGGCAGCATGGCCGCATGAACCGTCGTCATTTCATCGGTGCCCTGGGCGCCATCGCCACCTTCCCTGGCGCCAGTGCCGCCACCACGAGCGACCTGCGCGGCGATATCGCAATCCTGCGCAAGGCGCTGGGGCTGCATCCTGGGCTCTATCGCTATGCCACTCCGGCGCAGGTCGACGCGCGGATCGATCGGCTCGAGCGGGATTTCGTCGCCGCACCGACGCTTGAGGCGCGCTATCTGATCCTGTCGGCGTTCCTCGCCACGATCCGATGCGGCCACAGCTATTGCAACTTTTTCAACCAGCGCGACGGGGTGGCAAAGTCGCTATTCGATCGCCCGACGCGGCTGCCCTTCCAGTTCGCGTGGATCGACCGGCGCATGATCGTCACGGACGATCCCACCGGCACCCTAGCGCAAGGGACCGAGGTGCTGTCGATCAATGACGTACCGGCGGGAGCCATGCTGGCGACGCTGATGCGCTATGCGCGGGCGGACGGCCATAATGACGCCAAGCGAGCCGCGCTGCTGAGCGTTGCCGGCGGAGACCGGATCGAGTTCTTCGATGTCTTCCACGGGCTGACCTATGGCGCCCCGCGTGGCGGGCTGCATCGCCTGACGGTTCGTCTTCCGGACGGCGCAACGGCGGTGCGCGACGTGCCGGCACTGGGCCTGGCGGCGCGACAGGCGCAGATGCAGCCGCGTGCCTATGATGGCGATCAGCCGGTGTGGAGCTGGAGGATGCGCCCCGACGGCGTGGCGGTGCTCGATATGCCTGGCTGGGCGCTCTACGACAGCAAATGGGACTGGCGAAGCTGGCTGAACGAGCGGCTGGGGTCCCTTTCCGGCGCCAGGGGGCTCATTGTCGACCTGCGCGAGAATGAGGGTGGCCAGGATTGCGGCAATGCGCTGTTCGCGCGGATCGCCAGCACGCCGATCACCGACCCCGGCGCGGAACGCCGCGTGCGTTTCGAGCGGACGCCGCCGGATATCGATCGCTACCTCGATACCTGGGACAAGAGCTTTCATGCGCTTGGCGTGGGAGCGCAGCCCATCGGCGGCGGCTTTCGGCGCCTGACGGGCAAGCGCGGCAGCGAGGTGATCGAACCGGCGGGCCCCAGGCTGGCACTGCCTGTCGCCGCGCTGATCGGGCCGGTGAACAGCTCCGCGACCTTCCAGTTCGCCGAGGTGGCCAAGCGGACGGGCCTTGTCCGCCTGTTCGGCGAGGCGACCGGCGGCAACCGGCGCGGTATCAACGGCGGCTGCTTCTTCTTCGTTCACCTGCCGGCCAGCGGCATCGAATTCGACTTGCCGCTTATCGGTTATTTCCCGGGCGGTTCGCCGCCGGACGCCGGGATAATGCCCGACATGCTCGTGCCGCGGAGCGCGGCGGATGTCGCAACCGGCCATGATCGGCAGATGGCCGCCGCGGCAAATTGGATCCTGCGCGGTAAACGGCGGTCCTCCGCACCAATACGGGCCTTGCGCCCGGGGCGTGGTTAAGCGAAAAACACCAAATGCGATCGCGTGCTGCTTCTCCGTTCCAGACCCTTTTGCGCCGGGCCGGGCTGCCGGCGGTGACGCTGATCGCCATCGGCTTTTTCGGCTATAACGCCGTGCTCGGGCCCACCGGCGTGATGCAGACCAAGCTGACCAAGGCCGAGTTCGAGCAGAAGCAGGCCGATTATGCCGCGCTCGACAAGCAGCGCGCGGCGCTGAAGAACCGCGTCGAGCTGCTCGACCAGAAGCGCGGCGTCGATCCCGACCTGGCCGATGAGCTGGCGCGCAAGCAGCTCAATGTCGTGCGGCCGGACGAGGTGGTCATTCCGCTGCAGAAGCATGGGGCGGGGACTACCGGGCGGTAGTCTTTTCTATTCTCCTCCCTGCAAAGGGAGGGCCAGGGGTGGGTTAGAACAAGGCCGGGCTCGATGCCCGGCCTTTTCTTTTCCGATGCCGTCTCGCAGGGCGCCCCGGGAAGTCCGGGGGCGCAACCCACCCCCGACCCCTCCCTTGCAGGGAGGGGAGTAGGAAGGGCGGGAGCCTCACGGGCGGCATTGCGACTGGGCCCCGGCCTTCGCCGGGGAGCGGGTTGGAACGAGCGGGTAGGGGCGGGCGAACCGCGCGCGGCGGCATCTTCTCTCCTACGCCGCAGCGCCTCCAAATCATGCTGCATTGCAACTTTCGCAACTCGCATCTTTGGTTGCATAGAGTGCAATTGCCGTCGCGTCAGGGGCACGGCACCGGCTATTCGCGCGTTGTTGCGCGGCGGGCAAAAACGCGCTTATAGGCACCCGCCTTTCCCCCTCCCCGGACGAGGATTTCCTGTGGCCAAAGCACCGGCACGCAAAACGACTGAACCCGCAAAGACCAACCGCGAGCGGCCCGAAGAGCCCAAGCGGTTCGAGGCTTCGAAGGAGCAGCTGCTCGAATTCTACAAGCAGATGCTGCTGATCCGCCGCTTCGAGGAGAAGGCCGGCCAGCTCTATGGCCTCGGCTTCATCGGCGGCTTCTGCCACCTCTATATCGGCCAGGAAGCCGTTGCGGTCGGCCTGCAGTCCGCGCTCGACGGCGAGAAGGACTCGGTGATCACCGGCTATCGCGACCATGGCCACATGCTCGCCTATGGCATCGATCCCAAGGTCATCATGGCCGAGCTGACCGGTCGCGCGGCGGGCATCAGCCGCGGCAAGGGCGGCTCGATGCACATGTTTTCGACCGAGAAGAAGTTCTACGGCGGCCACGGCATCGTCGGCGCGCAGGTGTCGCTCGGCACCGGCCTGGCGTTCGCGCACAAGTATAACGAGGATGGCGGCGTCGCCATGGCCTATTTCGGCGACGGCGCGTCGAACCAGGGCCAGGTCTACGAATCGTTCAACATGGCCGAGCTGTGGAAGCTTCCGATCATCTATGTGATCGAGAACAACCAGTACGCCATGGGCACCTCGGTCAACCGCTCTTCGTCGGAAGACCAGCTCTATCGTCGCGGCGAGAGCTTCCGCATCCCCGGCATCCAGGTGGACGGCATGGACGTGCTCGCCTGCCGAGGCGCCGCCGAGGAAGCGCTGGCCTGGGTCCGCGCGGGCAAGGGCCCGATCATCCTCGAGATGAAGACGTACCGCTATCGCGGGCACTCGATGTCGGATCCCGCGAAGTACCGTTCGCGTGAAGAGGTTCAGTCGGTCCGCGACAAGTCGGATCCGATCGAGCAGGTCAAGCGCGAGCTCGAGGACATGAAGGTCACCGAGGCCGAGCTGAAGGCGATCGAGGCGGAGATCCGCAAGGTGGTGAACGAGTCTGCCGACTTCGCCGAGCAGACGCCCGAGCCCGATGCTTCCGAACTGTATACCGACGTGCTGGTGGAGTCCTACTGAGATGGCGATCGAACTGAAGATGCCGGCGCTGTCGCCCACCATGGAGGAGGGCACGCTCGCCAAGTGGCTCGTCAAGGAAGGCGACACGGTGAAGTCGGGTGACATCCTGGCCGAGATCGAGACCGACAAGGCCACGATGGAGTTCGAGGCGGTCGACGAAGGCACGATCGCGAAGATCCTGGTCGCCGAGGGCACCGATAACGTGAAGGTCGGCACCGTGATCGCGACGATCGCGGGCGAGGGCGAGGATGCCTCCGCGGCTCCGGCACCTGCCGCTGCGCCGGCCCCGACGCCTGCGCCTGCCGCGGCCGAGCCGGCTGCGGGTGAGGATGGTGGTCCGAAGAAGGCCGACAGCGGCACCAAGCAGCTCGCCAGCGAGAAGGCCGCCACGGTCCAGGACCCGGCGATCCCCGAGGGCACCGAGATGGTCAAGGTGACTGTCCGCGAAGCGCTGCGCGACGCGATGGCCGAGGAGATGCGCAAGGATCCGCGCGTCTTCGTGATGGGCGAGGAAGTCGCCGAGTATCAGGGCGCCTACAAGGTGACCCAGGGCCTGCTCGAGGAGTTCGGGCCGAAGCGCGTGATCGACACGCCGATCACCGAATACGGCTTCGCCGGCCTGGGTGCGGGTGCGGCGATGGGCGGGCTCAAGCCGGTCATCGAGTTCATGACCTTCAACTTCGCGATGCAGGCGATCGACCACATCGTGAACTCGGCGGCGAAGACCAACTACATGTCCGGCGGCCAGATGCGCTGCCCGATCGTGTTCCGCGGTCCGAATGGTGCCGCTTCGCGCGTGGGCGCGCAGCACTCGCAGAACTATGGCCCGTGGTACGCCAGCGTCCCCGGCCTGATCGTGATCGCCCCCTATGACGCGCAGGACGCCAAGGGCCTGCTCAAGGCGGCGATCCGCTCGGAAGACCCGGTCGTGTTCCTCGAGAACGAGCTGATGTACGGCCGTCACTTCGAGATCCCGCAGCTCGACGATTATGTCCTGCCGATCGGCAAGGCGCGTATCGTCCGGGCGGGCAAGGACGTGACGATCGTCAGCTACTCGATCGGCGTGGGCGTTGCCCTGGAAGCCGCCGACAAGCTGGCAGGCGAGGGCATCGACGCCGAAGTGGTCGACCTGCGCACGCTGCGTCCGCTGGACACGGCTACCGTTCTGGAGAGCCTGAAGAAGACCAACCGCCTGGTGGTGGTCGAGGAAGGCTGGCCGGTCTGCTCGATCGCGTCGGAAATCGCCGCGGTCGTGATGGAGCAAGGCTTCGACGACCTCGACGCGCCGGTGCTGCGCGTGACCAACGAGGACGTGCCGCTGCCTTACGCGGCGAACCTCGAGAAGCTGGCGCTGATCACCGCCGACAAGGTGGTCGCGGCAGTGAAGAAGGTTACCTACAAGGGCTGATCGGCTTCATAGCGAACACGGAAAAGGCCGGGGGAGACCCCGGCCTTTTCTTTTGCCTGCCCGGTCGAGGGAGAACGACCGGCAGGCGCGAAGCTTTGACGCCTAGGTTTCGAGATAGGCCTGGCCGGCGGAGCACATCGACGGGCTGACGCCGCTCACCTTGTAGATACCGCGCGGATGCGTCGCGGCGTTGCCCAGGCTGCTGTCGTCGGTGGTGTCGCGGCGATCGCGCACCATCATCGAGGCGATCTCGTTCAACTCGCTGGTCGGCGAGAGCGAGGTCTTGATCAGCGGCGTGTACTGGAAGCGCACTTCGACGAACATGGTCACGCCATTGTCGGGTGCCGCGACCTGGCGGGTCGAAGGCCCAACGCCGGCCAGGTTCTTGTCGCCCTGAGCGCCATAGGTCGAACCCAGCGAGGTCTTGTCGCCCTGGCAGCGCTGCCAGCGGATGCGCGACTTGCCGGAGTTGCTGGGATCGGGCTCGATGCTCGAAATGGTCACGCGGCCATTGGCGAGCAGCTTGAGCTCGCCCGACTGCAGGTCCGCGCCGGTGAGCAGGTCGTTGATGTCCGCCTCGCTGATCGTCTTGGCCTGGAGCTGCGTGCCCGAGCCGATACGCGCGGCATTGTCCGCGAGGTGAAGCGCGATCTGGCTCACCCGCATCTTGGTGATGATATAGTTGGTCAGCTCGGCGCCAGTGAGGCTGAGCGTCAGCACGATCGGCAGCGAGAAGGCGAATTCGAGCAGCGCGACGCCGCTCTTGTCATCCCGGAAGCGCCGCAGCAGGCGAGGAAGGGCCGATACGCGGCTCATGGGCAGTTCCTCACGGTGGGAGCGCCCTGGTCGCCATAGGGCTGGTTGCGCAGCACGGTCGAGGCCGTGACCGTTGTCTGGTTCGAGCCGCCGATGATCCGGTAGATCGGGAAGAAGCGCGGATAGCTGACCGACACGGTGTAGACCACCGCATCCTTGGCGCCGCCCGCGCCGCTGTTGCCGCCGCTCGAATCCCATTTGTTGTTGCCGTTATTGTCTTCGTACAGCTCGCCCGGCGTGCCGCCCGAGGGACCGTCGCAGGTGCCGTTGCCGTTGGTGTCGGTGAACGGCTCGAACTTCGCGGCCGCGGCATTGCTGAAGGTGCGATACCATTTGCGAGTGATCGCCACCGTGCCGTTATTGGCGAGCGCCTTGGCCTGGCCGGTCACCTTGGCATCGAGCGTGGCCTGGGTATTGACGTCGAGGCCGCTTTCCAGCGTTGAATCGCGCGCGACCTTCTGGACCACGCCCTGCAGCGCCGCGCGCATGTAGAGCGTGTGAGCCACGTCGAAGGCGCCGAGCAGCAGGATGCCCATGACCGGGGCGATCATCGCGAACTCGACGATCGTCGCGCCGCGCTCGTCCTGAGCAAGACGGGGAAGGGGGCGCCGGATCATTTGGTGAGCCTCAACTGCGAGATCTGGTCCGCGATCGAGCGGAACTTGTCCTGCAGGTCCTTGGAGCTGGTTGCCTTGAAATAGCGGCCGGTGGTCGCGCAGTTGGTGAGGCGCGTCTCGGTGGACGCGGCAAGGTTGCCGAAGGCGATCACCCACAGCGTGATCTTGCTGTTCTTCACTGCCTCGCACAGCGCGGTGTAGCGCGCGTTGACCTGCGTGGTGAGCGTGCCGGTGTCGGTGCAGCCATCGGTCGGCGCCGAGGAGGCATCCGTCGTGCGGCGGTCGAACCACGACACGCCATAGGCGGTATAGTTGTCGGTGCCGGTGCAGGTGTCACCGTCGGTCATGAAGATCAGGTGGCGCTCAATCTCGCCGCCCTGCGGGGTGTAGGCGTTCTCCGACTTGAAGATGCCGGTCGGCGAGAGCAGGCGCGCGCCCCAGAGCAGGCCGATGTCGTGATAGGTGTTGCCTTCGGGCGTGAGGCTGTCGACATAATCGTCGAAATCGCTGGCGGTCCAGGACTGGAGCTTCTTCGCCACTGTCGGGCAGGCGTAGTAGGACGTGTTGTTATAGATCGCGTCGGTGTTGTTCACCGCCGCCAGGTCATAGCTGCCGCCGTTGCGCGCGCCTGTCTTGCGCGTGAAGATCATGCCGGGAAGCGCGGGGCCCCAGCGCGTGGCATCGGAATCGGGCACCGAATCGATATCGAGATCCTTGGCGCCGCTCGGGATCGGCTGATAGGTGGACTGGCGCACGGTGGTGCGCTCCTCGATGCACCCGTCCCAGGTAAGCGTGGTCTGCGCGCCGCCCGCGCCGATCGGCAGGGTGAAGCTGGCATTCCAGTTCGTACCGTTCTTCAGGCCCGAGATCGTCTGGCTGAGCGCGCCATAGTTCCACTTGGCGGCGGTGCCCGACCAGTTGCGATAGCGATAGGTGCAATTGCCCCAACGATCACGGCTGTCGATCGTGTACTGACGCGATTCGGTGTCTTCCGGTATGTTGCCGCACGAGGTGGATTGCTGGCTGGTCCAGTTGCCCCAGTTGCCCGAGGGCGTGTTGGCGAGCTTGCGCGTCTGGTAGGTCCAGCTGTCCGGCATCCACTCGGTCTTGAGCAGGCGGCCGACATTGACGTTGGTGGCATAGGGCACGAAGCCGAAGCGGATCTGCACCTGGTTGCCGGTGCCGCCGCTCGGCGCGCCGCCTTCGCAGGTCGCATCGGTGTCGAGCCGCGCGACGATCTCGTAGAAGCATTTCACCGCGGTCTTCAGGCCGATGATCTTCTTGGTGCCCTTGCCGTCGTCCTGATCCATCGAGCCCGTGGTATCGAGCACGAACATCACATCGGTGTTAGGCAGGCGCATTTCGGCGTCGCAGGTGACGCTGAGCGTCTCGGAGGTCTTGCCGAAGATGCGCATCAGCGTCATCGGCAGCACGGCCGACGCGGTGCCGCTCACCTTGCCGGCATTCTCGCTGAACGCCTTGGTGACGGTGCCGGCGCCGTACGCGTCCTTGTTGTAGTTCGCGTCGAAATAGTTCTTCGCGGTTACCTCGGGGAAATTGGCGGTGCCGTTGACCGTCTGCGCCCAGGTGCCGCCGCCCATCGTCTTGCGGCCCGCGAGCGCGCCCGCATCGCATGCATGTTGCAGACGCGTCTTGACGATGTACATGCGGCTGATGTCGATGCCGCCGCCCACCATGCCCGCAAGCGGGATCAGCGCGATTGCCATGATGGCAAGCGTGTTCGCACGCGTATCACGTGCCAGCGCGCCCAGAAAAGCGCGTATCGAACCACCCGCAATCGGCCGGCCGTCACTCATTTTTGCGCCCCTCATCCCCGGACAACGAGACTGCTTGGCTCAGTTGTCGCTAAATACGTATAAATCCGGAAGGTTAATGCGGGCCTTAAGACCGTTGGGACTCGCGGCATGAACGGGATCGTGGAGCAGCCGGAACGAGATCTGGCACTGAGCTATGCACCGATTGCCGGCCGCCCGGGCCTGGTGGCCTTGCTCGCGCTGGACGACGCACTGGCACAGCTGCTGCGGACTACTCGCGAGCCGGCGGTCGGCCAGATGCGGCTGGCCTGGTGGCGCGAGGCGCTGGAGAAGCTCGATCGCGCGCCGGCGCCCGCAGAGCCGGTGCTGCGCGCGATCGAGGCAGAGGTGCTGCCGCGCGGCGTTACCGGCGCGTCGCTGGTGCCGATCGTCCATGGCTGGGAAGTGCTGATCGAGGAGGAAGTGCTCGACGCCGATGCGATCCGGCGCTTCGGCGAGGGGCGCGGGCATCTGTTCCTTGCCGCGGGCGCGCTGCTGGGCGCCAAGGGCGACCCGTTGGCAGTCGCGGGGCAGGGCTGGGCGATCGCCGATCTCGGCCGGAACCTGGATGCGGAGGACGAGAGGGCGACTGCCCGCGATCTCGCGGTTCCGCTGCTTGCCAAGGCCAGCGGCGCGCGCTGGAGCCGGGCGGGACGCGCGCTGGGCGCGCTGGCGCATCTGGCGCGGATGGACCTGGCCGAGGCACCCCAGGCGGCAGGCGCGCCGGGGCGCGTCGGCCGTCTGCTCTGGCACCGGCTGACTGGACGCTGACCCCGGTGCCGCGTTAGCCTCGCTCTTCTCAGAGGGGAGAGCGGAAATGTGGCGCTATCTGGTGGGAGCGGGCGGTGCACTGCTGCTGGTCGTGGCGGGTCTTTTCCTGTTTCGCGGGTCCGCCAGTACCGGAAACAGCCTTCCAAAGGCGCCCGTGGCGGCAATCGCGTCCGAAACGGAGCAGGATGTTCCGGGGGAGCCGCCGAGCGCCGCCGCAAAGACGCGCGAGCAGAAGCGGTTCGACCGGATCGACAAGGACAAGAATGACGGCATCAGCAAGGACGAGTTCTTCGCCCTGCGCCGCAAGCTGTTCGCCCGGCTCGACACCGACCGGGACGGGAAGCTGAGCTTCGAGGAATGGTCGGTAAAGGCGGTGGAGCGCTTCGCCGGGGCGGACAAGGACAAGTCAGGCGTGCTGACCCGCGCCGAATTCGCCACCACCGCCGTGAAGCGCAAGCCCAAGCCGCGCTGCGTCTGCGCGCCCGCCGGAGCGAAGGCGCAGACGCCGGCGGCTCAGGACGCTGCGGACGACAGCGAGGGCTGAGCCATCCAGCCGGTCTTCGCCTCGCGGGCGCGATCGGTGTACATCAGCTTGCGATCGGCCTTCTTCGTCTTGCCCGGGATCGGCGGGAACAGGCCGAAATTGACGTTCATCGGCTGATAGGTCTCGGCTTCCGCCTCGCCGGTGATGTGCGAGAGCAGCGCGCCCAGCGCCATCTCGCGCGGCGGCGCGGTCAGCGTCTCGCCGGCGAGCTCGGCCGCGGCGAAGCGCCCGGCGAGCAGGCCGATCGCCGAGCTTTCGACATAGCCTTCGCAGCCGGTGATCTGGCCGGCGAAGCGGATATGCGGCGCGCTCCGGAGACGGAGCTGGCCGTCGAGCAGTTCGGGCGACTTGATGAAGGTGTTGCGGTGGAGGCCGCCCAGGCGGGCGAACTCGGCATTCTCGAGCCCCGGGATCGTGCGGAACAGCGCAACCTGCTCGGCATATTTGAGCTTGGTCTGGAAGCCGACCATGTTCCAGAGCGTGGCGCTGGCATTGTCCTGGCGGAGCTGGACGACCGCATAGGGCCAGCGGCCGGTCTTCGGGTCATCCAAGCCGACGCCCTTCATCGGGCCGAAGCGGAGCGTTTCCAGCCCGCGCTCGGCCATGACCTCGATCGGCATGCAGCCTTCGAAATAGGGGACATTCTCCCACTCGCGGAACTCGGTCTTCTCGCCGGCCATCAGGGCGGCGTGGAAGGCGTAATACTGCTCCTTGGTCATCGGGCAGTTGATATAGTCCTTGCCCGTGCCGCCGGGGCCGACCTTGTTCCAGCGCGACTGGAACCAGGCCACGTCCATGTCGATCGAGTCCCGATGCACGATCGGGGCAATCGCATCGAAAAAGGCGAGCTGGTCCTTGCCGGTGGCGGTGCCGATGCTCTCGGCCAGGCCAGGCGCGGTGAGCGGTCCGGTGGCGACGATCGTCAGACCGCTCTCGGGCAGCTTGTCGATGCGCTCGCGGACGATCTCGATGTTCGGATGCGCCATCAGCGCGGCGGTGACGCCGTCGGAGAAGCGGTCGCGGTCGACGGCGAGGGCGGAGCCGGCGGGGACCTTGTGGATGTCGCCCTGCGCCATGATCAGCGAGCCGAGGTCGCGCATTTCCTGGTGGAGCAGGCCAACGGCGTTGCTCTGGGCGTCGTCCGAGCGGAAGCTGTTCGAGCAGACCAGCTCGGCCAGGCCCTCGGTCTGGTGCGCCGGCGTCATCGTGCCGCCGCCGCGCATTTCGGAAAGGCGGACCTTGAAGCCCTTGTTGGCCAGCTGCCATGCGGCTTCCGAGCCGGCCAGACCGCCGCCGATGATGTGAATGTCGTGCATGGGGACGTCCGGTAGCGCCAAGCTTGGCAATGCGCCAGTCACACGGCATCAAGAGCGAATGGACCGCACCCGTATCGACCCGCTCTTCGCGCTCGCCCTGATCGCCGGCGCCACCTATTACGCCAATGTCTGGCTGTCGGCTGGCGGGACCGCCGCGGTGGTGTGGAAGGGCGCGGGCGTGGCGCTGCTCGCCTTCTGGGCACGGGGCAAGGCGGCAAACGGTGACGGGCGGGTGCTCGGTGCCGTGCTGGCGCTGGGCGCGCTGGGCGACGTGCTGCTCGAGCTGCAGGGCATGGCGGCGGGCGGGCTCGCCTTCCTCGCCGGGCATTTCCTCGCTTCCTATCTCTATCTGCGCCACAAGCGCGTACCCGCCGCCCAGTGGATCGCGCCGCCGGTGGCGATGGGCATGGCGCTGCTCGCCTGGTGGGTGTTCAAGGGCGGCTATCAGGTCGAGCTGCTCGCTTTCTATGTGTTCGGCCTGTCGCTGATGGCGGCCTCTGCGATGCTCAGCCGGCTCGGCACGCTGGTCGCGGCGGGTGCGCTGCTGTTCTTCGTGTCCGACTGGCTGATCTTCCTCAACGAAGGGCGGATGCTGCCGCCGCTGGTCGCGTCGCTGCTGGTGTGGCCGACCTATTTCATCGGCCAGGCACTGATCGCCTGGGGCGGCGTTCATGCCCTGAACCAGGAGGCGCCCAGGCCATGAAGATCTTCACCATCGGCTATGAAGCGACGACGATGGACGAGTTCATCGCGGCGTTGCGCAAGGCCGGGGTGGAGCGGGTGATCGACGTGCGGGCGGTGCCGCTATCGCGGCGGCCGGGCTTCTCGAAGAACATCCTCGCAGCGAGCCTGAAGGACGCGGGGATCGACTATGTGCTGCTCAAGAACCTCGGCACGCCCAAGCTGGGCCGCGACGCCGCCAAGAAGGGCGATGTGAAGACGCTGCGCGGCGTCTATGCCGGCCAGCTCGAGCTGCCCGAGGCACAGGCGGAAGCAGCGAGGATGCGGGCGCTGGCGGCGGAAAAGCCAAGCGCATTGCTCTGTTTCGAGCGCGATCCGGCCCATTGCCACCGCACCCTGCTGCTCGCCGCGGAGGGCGAGGGTGCCGAGGTGGTGGATCTGTTTCCCTAGGGCCCGGAAAGGCCGGGGCGGCCGTAATGTCAGGGGGAGATTCGGCCGCCCCGTAGGTTTGGGGGACCGGCGTCACAGAGGGGCAAGGCGCCGGCCCGCTTCCCTCTGCCGGCCGGGTCTTGCAGCGGTGTTTCAGTTTGTTGCGCAGTGCCTCAGGCTGTTACGCTGGCCTCGACGCTCGGCAGCGCGAAGCTGAACATCGCACCGCCCTCGGGCCGGTTCTCCGCCCAGAGCCGCCCGCCATGCGCCTCGACGATGGTGCGGCAGATCGGCAGGCCGAGGCCGGTGCCGCTTTCCTTGGTGGTGCGGAACGGCTCGAACAGATTGTCGAGGATCGCGTCGCTGAGGCCCGGGCCGGAATCGGCGATCCGGACGATCACCTCATGTTCCTCGGTCCGTGCCGTCACACTGACTTCACGCAGCGGGCTATGGCTGGTCGCCTCGACCGCGTTGCGGATCAGGTTGGTCAGCACCTGCTCGATCTGGAGCGCATCGCCGATCAGCTCGGCCTCACCGGTGTCGCAGTCGCACTCGATCGTCACTTCGCGCGAGACCTTGAGCTGGCGCACCGCGGTGCAGGCGGTGCGGATCACGCGATCAAGATCGAGATGCGCCTGGTTGACCTCGCCGGTGACGGTGAAGGAGCGGATCTTGCGGATGATGTCGCCGGCCCGCAGCGCCTGCACCCGAGCCCGGTCGAGCGCGTCGAGGATGTCATGATCGGGATCGCCGCGCGAGCGGGTGAGGTAGCGGCAGGCCTCGAGATAGTTGGTGATCGCCGCCAGCGGTTGGTTCAGCTCGTGCGCCAGCGTCGACGCCATCGCGCCCATCGCGTTCAGGCGGGCGAGGCGGAGCAGCTTCTCATGCGCCTCGCGCAGCTGCGCCTCCGCCTCGATATCATGCGTGATGTCGATGATGAGGCCGAGCAGCCGCGGCTGGCCATTGTGCGGATCATAGCGACCCTGCAGCGTCACCCAGCGGATCTCGCCATCGGCCATGGTGAGGCGCAGCGTCATGTCGAGCGGCCCCTGGGTTCGCCGCGCATGGACGATCGCCTTGCGCAGCTCGATGACCTGATCGATCCCGAGCCGATCGGCGACATCCGCCAGGCGATATTCGCCCTCGTGCCATTCGAGCCCGAACAGGCGCGCGCTTTCCGGCGAATGGCGCGAGCCGCCACGGATCAGATTGATCTCCCAGACCCCCACGCCGGCGGCTTCCTGGGCAAGGCGGAGCAGTTTCTCGCTTTCCTCGAGCGCGCGCTGGGCGGCGATGCGGCGCGACACGTCGAGGATCACCACCGCGATATAATCCGGCGCGCCGTCGCCCGCCCGCACCATGTTGGCGGTGCAATGCACCGGACGCAGCTGACCATCGGGCAGCCGCAGCATGCGATCGTCCGAATAGAGCGGAATTTCACCACGGGCGAGCGCCTGGATGCCTTCCTCGGTCGACGGCCATTGCTCCGCGGTGCCGACCTTGCGGCAATTCTGCCCGAGCAGCTCATTGCGGGGATAGCCAGTCATCTCGCAGATCCGGTCGTTCACTTCGAGGAAGACGCCCTCGAGCGAGAGGCGGGCGACGCCCACGCCGGCCTGCTCGAACACGGCGCGATAGCGGCGCTCGGCCTCCTCCAGCCTGCGCCGAGCCTCCATCTCGGCAGTGATGAACTCGCTGGTTATCACGACGCCGGCGATCTGGCTGTCTTCGTCGCGCCACGGGTGGAAGCTCCAGCGGACATAATCGACAGTGCCGTCCGGATGATGCAAGGCATCGCCATTGCCCGAAAGCGTCTCGCCCGCCAGCACGCGCGCATATTGCTGCCGACGCTCCGGAGCGCAGGTCGGAAAGACCTCGAAATGGCTGCGCCCCTCTATCGACACGCCCTCGGGCAGGCGGAAATCGGTGATGAAGCGCTTGGACGTGGCGACGAAGTGCAGATTCCGGTCGAGGATCGCCACCGCCGAAGTCGCATCGCGAACCATGTTGGTCAGGTTCAGCCGCGCGATCTCCAGCCTGCGCGCCGCCAGGCTGAGCTTGTCCTCCGCATGGCGCTCATCGGCATAGGCAGCCAGCAGGAATATGGTCGCACAGGTCACCGCGACGAATATCTGGGCTAGGAGCTGGCGATGGTCGGACGCCGCAGTGGAGAAGGGGCCGGTTTCGATCTCGGTGCTCCACAGCACGATCAATGCGCTGATCACCACCGACGTCGTCGCGCCCCGCAGGTGCCATCCCAGCGCGGCAAGCACCAGCGGTGGGAAGATCGCCCAGCTCATCGGGCTGCCGGTCGTCGTAAGGAAGGCATGGGCGGCGATGGCGCCGCAGAACAGCATGACCGCGACGAAGCCGACCCAGCGCAAGGGCGACCAGCGCTCGCGCGGCGGCGTCGCCCACACAAGCACCAGCGGCGCCACAAGGATCATGCCAAGCCCTTGCTGCGCGAACCTGTCAATGAAAGTAGCCGGTTGCCCCACCACCGTCGCGCCAAGCGCGACTATCGTGGCCGCGACGAGCGAGCCGGCAACCGCGGCCAGGAAGATCCAGAGGATCGAACGCGGATCAAGCAGTTCGTTCGGGTTGATGCCACGGCGCTTGATGAGCATCGCGGTGACCAATGCACCGAGCGCCAGCCCCAATGCGCGGAAAAGCTGTTCGATCAGCGGGAAGGGAGACTGGAACAGCCAATAGGTGAGCAGCACCGCCACCGCGAGCAGTGGCCAGAATCGCGTGCTGGTGAGCAGCAATCCGCCGACCGAAACGCCGATGGCGAGCCCGATGGGAGGGCTATGGCCGGTAGAGCGATGCCAGAGAGCCCAGGCGATGCAGCCGGCCAGCGCACCGACGAACAGCTGCAGCGCCGGGAGCACCGACGCAAACCAATTCTCTGGCAGACGCTCCCTCACCGTTGCCAAGCAAAACTCCGCGCAAAGCGTAGCCAATCCAGGATGCTGACAGCGATGTAAATCCGTTAATTAACGGAGCGGTTCCGTAATATTCGATCAAGCAGCGGCTTTTCTGCGTTCAGCCATTTCCTCGTTGAGCATTTCGGCAAGCAGGAACGCGAGCTCCAGGCTCTGTCCCGCATTGAGGCGCGGATCGCAATGCGTGTGGTAACGATCGGCCAGGCCCTGCTCGGTGATGTCGATCGCGCCACCGGTGCATTCGGTGACATTCTGCCCCGTCATCTCGGCATGGATGCCGCCGGCGAACGTGCCCTCCGCACGGTGCACGGCGAAGAAGCCGCGGACTTCGGCCAGGATGCGATCGAACGGACGGGTCTTGTAGCCGTTCGCGGCCTTGATGACGTTTCCGTGCATCGGATCGCAGCTCCACACCACCGGATGCCCCTCGCGCTTCACCGCACGGACGAGCTTGGGCAGTCCGGCCTCGATCTTGTCGTGGCCATAGCGGGTGATCAGCGTCATCCGGCCCGGTGTGCGGCTCGGGTTCAGCGTATCGAGCAGGCGCAGCAGCGCGTCCGGCTCCAGGCTGGGGCCGCACTTCATGCCGATCGGGTTGCCGATGCCACGCAGGAACTCGACATGCGCCGACCCCTCGAACCGCGTGCGATCGCCGATCCACAGGAAGTGCGCGGACGTGTCGTACCAGTCGCCGGTCAGCGAATCCTGGCGCGTCATCGCTTCCTCATAGGGGAGCAGCAGCGCCTCGTGGCTGGTGTAGAAGCTGGTCGCCTTGAGCTGCGGTACGCTGTCCGCATCGATACCGCAGGCGGCCATGAAGTCGAGCGCCTCGCCGATCCGGTCGGCGACATCGGCGTACTTCTTCGCCCAGGGGCTACGACCCATGAAGTCGTGGGTCCATTTATGGACCTGGTGCAGATTGGCATAGCCGCCCTGTGCGAAGGCGCGGAGCAGGTTGAGTGTCGCCGCCGACTGCGAATAGCCCTGGAGCATTCGCTGCGGGTCGGGGATGCGCGCCTCGGGGGTGAAGGCGATGTCGTTGACATTGTCGCCGCGGTAGGACGGCAGCTCGACGCCGTTGATCGTCTCGGTATCGGCCGAGCGCGGCTTGGCGAACTGGCCGGCCATGCGGCCGAGCTTCACCGTCGGCAGCTTCGAGGCGAAGGTGAGGACCACCGCCATCTGGAGCAGCACGCGGAAGGTGTCGCGGATGTTGTTCGGGTGGAACTCGGCGAAGCTCTCCGCGCAATCGCCGCCCTGGAGCAGGAAGGCCTCGCCGCGCGACACCTTGGCCAGCTCGCTGGTCAGCTCGCGCGCCTCGCCGGCGAAGACGAGGGGCGGGAAGGAGGTCAGCTGGTTGGTCGCCGCGTCGAGCGCGCCCTGATCGGGGTAATTGGGCAGCTGGCGCGCCTCGGCGGCCTTCCAGCTCGAGGGGCTCCAGCTTGCATGCATGTCATTCTCCGCGTCGCGCACAGTCACATTCCAGTCGGCATGGCCGGCAATGCCATGCGCGGCGATCAGGTTCGCCACCTTGGCATTGGCGCGCTTGCCATCCTTCTCCCAGCCCTGGACGGTAGAGCCCGGAATATCGAACCAGGCGCCAAAGGCAGCGCGGGTGAGGGAGCGTTCCTCGCGGAAGCGGCGGATCTTGGTGCCTGCAAGTGTCGTCATAGTGCAGGCGCCTTACCCCCGCTGGGTAAAATCCTGCAAGCGAAAAATTTCCCCAGCAGGGTAATTCATGCGCACTTGCAGTCGCCACGGTCTCTGATAGCCTCGCATACGCCGGAATCGCAGGCCGGCAGCGACGCGGCCATGCGTCGCAAGGAACGTACATAGCGGCACGCACCGTCCGACGGCCCAAAGGGCGCGGACCGGGAAGCGCGCTGCGACAGGAGAGGCAGGAAGCTCAGCGGGAGAGTTTCGTGCCCAAAGTTCTTTTGCGCGTACCCAGTCTCGAAGGAAGTGCCCGGTGACCGCGGTTGCCTGGGTGGAAGCGCTCGCGGCGATGCTTGCCGCCGGGCTGGTAGCCGGGTTCGCCGGCGGGCTTTTCGGGATCGGGGGCGGATTTGTCGTCGTGCCGGCACTGTTCGCGGTGCTGCCGCTGCTGGGCGGCAGCCCGGACGAACTCGCGCATGTCGCGATCGGCACTTCGCTGGCCACGATCGTCGCGACCTCGATCCGCTCGGTCCACGCCCATGCCAAGCGCGGCGCGGTGGACTTCGACGTCCTGAAAAGCTGGGCGCCGTGGATCGTGCTCGGAGTCGGCGGCGGCGTGCTGCTGGCGGCACGGGTGCCGGGCGCGGGGCTGGCCGCGATCTTCGGCACCGGCGTGCTCATCATGGCGCTGCACTTCCTGTTCCCGCTGCTCGCCGAGCGTCAGCTGGCGACTGCCATGCCGGGCGGTGCCGCGCGGGCGGGGATCGCGGGCGGGCTTGGCGCCTTTTCCTCGCTGCTCGGCATCGGCGGCGGCACGATCGCGATCATCGTGATGACGCTGTGCGGCAAGTCGATCCACCGCGCGATCGCCACAGCCTCGGGCATCGGCGCGATCATCGCCATTCCCGGCGTGATCGGCTTCATCGCGATCGGGCTGGGCAAGCCTGGGCTGCCGTTCGGCTCGCTGGGTTTCGTCAACCTGCCGGCGGCGCTGGTCGTCACCTCGACCACGCTGATCTCGGCGCCCTGGGGCGTCGCCGCCGCGCATGCGCTCAGTCCGTCGCTGCTGCGCCGGATCTTCGGATTGTACCTCGTGCTGATCGGGATCGTGATGATCCGCAACGGACTCAAATGATGGAGGCGAAGATGGTCGAGCTTTCGAGAAGGACGCTGATCCGCGGCGGTGCCGCAACCGCGGCCTGCGCTGCATTCCCGCCGCGCCTTGCCCATGCTGCGGCGGGGGCCGAAGCGCCGCTGTTCGGGCCGGCGGCGGATATCGCGCTGCTCTCGCGCAACGAGAACCCCTATGGCCCCGCGCCGAGCGCGATCGCGGCGATCGCCGAATGGTCGGCCAAGGGATGCTATTACGCCGACACCGCCGCCAGGAAGCTGACCGCGATGATCGCCGAGCGCTTCGGGGTGACGCCGGATCATGTCGCGCTCGGCAGCGGCTCGACCGAAGTGCTGAGCGCGGCGGGGCTCGCGCTGAAGGGCAAGGGCGCGATCCTGTGCCCCGAGCTGTTCTGGGATACGACCGCGCTTTATGCCGAGGCCAAGGGCGCGAAGCTGAAGCGGGTGGCGCTCAAGCCCGATCTCGACATCGATCTCGATGCGATGGCGGCGGCGGTGGGACCCGATGTCGGGCTCGTCCATATCTGCAACCCGAACAACCCGACCGGGCGGCTGCTCGACGGCGATGCGATGCGGGCGTTCGTCCGCAAGGTCGGGCCGAGCGCGACGGTGCTGGTCGACGAAGCCTATATGGAGCTGACCGACAGGCCCGACTACAGCTCGGTCTCGGCGCTGGTGAAGGAGGGGCACAACCTGCTCGTCTGCCGCACCTTCTCCAAGATCTACGGCATGGCCGGGCTGCGCGTCGGCTTCGCGATCGGCCAGCCCGAGACGATCGCGACGATCCGGAAATACGAGATGAGCTTCGGCGGCAATACCGCAGGGCTGGCGGCGGCGATCGCCTCGTACAACGACACCGCCTTTACCGGCTTCTCGAAGAACCGGATCCTGGAAGGGCGCGGGCTGATCCTCGATGCGGTGAAGAAGGCGGGACTGACCGCCGCGCCGAGCCAGGCGAACTTCGTCTATGTAAAGGTGCCCGATGCCGATGCGGTGCAGAAGGCGATGGCGGCCAAGGGAATCCAGATCCGCGGCGCCTATGGCAAATGGTCGCAATGGTCGCGCGTCTCGACCGGAAGGATCGAGGACGTGAAGCGCTATGCCGCGGCGCTGCCGGAGGTGGTGGGAGCCTGATCGCGGGGAGGGCGGGGCATGCCCGGCTCAGTCGGGCAGTGTCTCGCCCAGCTTGTCGTACTGCAGGCTGATCCCATGGAAGCGGGAGCCATTATCCTCATAGCCGTCGAGATAGATGCCGTGCTCGGTATGGAGCAGACGCGTGCCGGCGCCGTCTGGTTGCAGCTCGATCGAGCACAGGCTCACCGAGATCGGCTTGCCGTTCAGCTTCATGCGATAGGCATAGACGATCCGGCTGTCGGGCACGATGTCGTGATAGGAGGCGTCGAAGCGAGTGACCGTGCCGCTCTTCCAGTGGCCCTCCAGATGCTCGGTGCCGCCGACCCGGAAGTCGAAATGGCGATCAACCATGTCCCAAAGTTCGTTCGGGCCAGAGAACCAGCGCGCCTTGCCTTCCTCGCTGGCGAAAGCGGCGAAGACCCGGGCCGGGGATTGCTTGAAGCGGCGCTCGATGACGAACTTGTCGTGGACGGCTTCGGCCATGCTCAATTCTCCTGATCCTCGGCGTCGAGGAATTTGGCGAGGCGATCGTAACGCGCTTCGGTCGCGCGGCGGCGCTCGATGATCCATTGCTCGACCGCCGCAAGGGCGAACGGCTCGAGGGTGCAGGTGCGGACGCGGCCCTGCTTCTCGGTGCGGACCAGCCCGGCGCCCTCGAGTACCCGGACATGCTGGAGGAAGCTCGGCATCGCCATGGTGAAGCCGGATGCGAGGTCGCTGACGCTGGCCGGGCCGTCACCCAGCCGCTCGACCACCGCCCGACGGGTGGGATCGGCAAGCGCGCCGAAGGCAGCGTCGATTTGGTTAGGCATACACCTAACTAATCTTCACCACCCCGGTTGGGCAAGCGGAAATCAATAGCCGGCGGCGAGATCGACTTCGTTGCGGAGCGGACGCCCCTCGACGAACGCATTGATGTTCTCGACGAACAGGGCCGCGGCGCGGAGGAACATGCGCGTCTGGCTGCGGCCCGACAGGTGCATCGAGTGGATGACGTTGGGCGTGGTCCACAGCGGATGCTCGGGCGGCAACGGCTCGGGCGTGACAGTGTCGAGAAAGGCGCCGGCGATGCGCCGCTTGGTGCAGGCCTCGATCAGCGCGTCCTGGTCGATCAGCTCGCCGCGACCGACATTGATGATCCAGGCGCTCGGCTTCATCGCCGCCAGTTCCTCGGCGCCGATCATCGCGCGGCTGGCATCGGTGGACGGAGCGGCCAGGAACACCCAGTCAGTCTCGGGCAGCAGCGCGCGCCAGGCATCCGGGCCCACCGTGCCTTCGGCACCTGAACGGGTGACGCCGGTCACTTCAACGCCGAAGGCCTGCAATCGCTCGCCGATCAGCCTGCCGATCGTGCCATAGCCGATCACCAGCGCCTTGCTTTCGAACAGCTCGAGCTTGCCCGGCGCGTCCGTAGGCCATTCCTGGCGATCGGCGGCGCGGACGACCTGGTCGAAGCGCTTGGCGGCGACCAGCGCGCCCATAACCGCATATTCGGCGACGGTATGCGCATTGACCCCGCTGCCATTGGTCACCCGGGTGCCGCGTTCGCGCAGCAGCGCGGTGTCGAGCACGTCGAGCCCGGCATAGATGGTCGACAGCCATTGGAGCCGCGTCGCCGCGGCTACGTTCTCCGCCCAGATCTGCGGATTGTTGTGATCGAGCCAGGCGATATCGGCATCGGCTACCGCGGCGCGCGCTTCCTCGGGCGTAGCGAACCAGGCGATATCGAGGCCCGCCGGCAGTTGCGGCTCGACGAGTGGCCGGGCGAGCGCGGGGAGGACGGCCTTCATCGGCCGAGCCCTGTGCCCGCCGGCTCCAGCTGCTCTTTCCGCATCGCCCTGCTCCTAACCATTCAGGCCCGTATTTGGCGAAAGCAGGCGGGGGGATGCAAGGGCAACTGCGAGAAATCCGGCCGCCCGATACGGCCTATTGCCGGATCAAATAGCTGTTGAAGATGCCGTCCAGTTCGCGCTTCTGCCGCTCATTGGTGGTGCGGGTCAGCTGGGCGCAGGCGCTGAGCGCAATATTGTCGCACTTGTTCCTGACACTCTCCTGCTCCTCGGCATGCCGCGCATAGGCCGCGTCATAGGCCTGCTTATAGCCGGGCTTCATGTCGAGAAACGGCTGGTACCAGTGGATCCAGCGGTCGATCTTGTTGCGCGCCTGCTTGGCGGCGAATTCAGCTTGCGCGAGCCTGCGCGCGGCCTGGAGATAGCGCTCTTCCGACACTTTGTAGTTCTTGTAGAAGCGCAGCGGAACCAATGGTCCCAGCAAAGGGTCATCGCCAGGCTTATTGCTTTCCGCCGCCTCCTTGGCTGCCTTCGCCGCCCGGAAGCGCTCCGAGGCACGATCGGCAGCCTTGCGCAGCTCGTCGATCCGCCGGAAGGCATCCTCCAGCCTGGCGTGGAGCGCATCGACATTGTCATTGACGATGATGTCGTTCTCCATCCGCTCGATGAGCACGCCAATCTCGGCTATCGGCTTATCCACGCTTCCGAGCTCGGGTTGCGGCTGCACAGCCTTGGCGACAGCGTGGATCGCCAAGCGATAGGCAGCGAATGCCTCGCCATAGGCGGCGACCGCGCTGACGTCTTCGTTCTGGTCCTGGGTTGCCCGCTCGAGGCGTTCGCGGCGCCGCTCCTCGACATCTTCCCGGGCAATTTGCTCGGCGGAGGGCGCAGGCGTCGCAGCTGCGCGGTCGCTGCCCTGGCCGGACCTTCGTGCACCCGGTCCGGCACCACCTGCACCGTCCGCGCTGCCCGTAACGCGATAGCGCCGCACGACCTCGTTCATGCGGAGGACGATCGCCATGCAGGCGGCGGGACTGGTCGCCGCTTGTGCCGCATCGTAATCGAGCTGCAGCTGGTCGTTGACCTCAGAAGGCGTGGAGGAGGGCAGCGCCGAAATATCGTCCGCCGCCTGCTGCAGCGCCGCCGCGCAGTCCTGCATCGGGAGCGGCGCGGCTCGCGCCGCATCGTGAGCACTGCCCTGCGCGACGACGAGGAAAGCCAGAAAAGCGGACAGGCCGGCGAGGCGGGTGTGGTTCGATCGAGACATGGACGGCCCTGCGGTGAAAGTTCACCCCGCCCTTGTGATTTGCCGCCACCAGAAGGAACGTCGCTGCGACAAAATCGGCGCTGCCTGCGCCCGCCAACGCTTCAGGGCTGACCCAGGGGTCAATTGCGGCGGAACTGCCAGTTCACTCCACCGGAACCGCGAACCGAGAGCACGCCGGCGGCCAGCGAATAGCGATAGGTCTCGGTGATGGCCGCAACGGCGCCAGTGCCGCTCTTGCCGCAGCTGCTCCGCCAGGTCTCGGTGCCGCCGCTCGTCGCGAAACTGATCTTGCCGCCCGCGATCGATACGCGCCCCTGCTTCACCTGGTCGATCGTCCGGGCGCAACGCGCGCCCTCCGGCTGCACCTTGGTGATGCGCCAGCTATAGCCGCCGTCAGGGCGGATCGACAGGTTCATGCGGCGGTCGACACGCATTGGCGTCGCTTCGGTGACGATCGTGGTATTGGTATACGAGCCGGTGCCGACCGTCCCGCCCAGGCTGGTGCCGTAGTTGGGCGTCATGCTCGGCTGCAGCTTGAACTTCGGCGCGATCACCAGTTCCTGCCCGATCGAGGCCTGGGACCAGCTGCCGGCGAGCTCTGGTTCGTCGCCATTGGCCCAGACCGTCGCGGCGGCGAACAGGGCAGGGACGACGAGCAGCGTGACAAGGACAGGGTAGGGCTTCATCGGGGCAACTCCGGACAGGGACGACGCCTGTCCCGTGCAGCCATGGCGACGGAAACCCAGCCGGCATCGACCAAGCCGGGCGCCGGCGCTGCGAAACCTGCCCGCTGCGATTAAATCGCCGGCTTCCAGTCCCAGCCGAGCGGATCGCCGTCCATCACCTCGATACCGGCGGCCGCAAGCGCATCGCGGATCGTGTCCGAGCGCTGGAAATCCTTCACCAGCCGGGCTTCCTTGCGCTCGACCAGACGATCCTCGATCTCCTCGGCGGTGATCGTCGCACCGGCGGGGCGGACGCGGAGTTCCTCGCGGGTCAGCTCGAGCAGGCGCAGGCCGAGCACCGCATCGAACGCAGCAAGGCCGGCGAGGCGATCGGCGGGCGACAGCTTCTTCTCGGCAAGCATCTCGTCGAGCGCGGGCAGTGCCTTGGGCGTGTTGAGATCGTCCGACACTGCCTCGTCGAGCCGCTCCAGCCAGTTGACCGGGGCAGTGCCGTCTCCCTCGGCTCGCGCCTTGAGCGCGCTCACCGTCATCACCAGTCGCTTGAGGCGGGTGAGGGCGGCGGCGAGGTTCTCGGCCGAGAATTCCAGCTCGCTGCGGTACTGCGCCGAAAGGCACATCAGGCGATAGGCGAGCGGATGCACGCCCGCGTCGATCAGCGACTGCAGCGTGGTGAAGCCGCCCTTGGACTTGGACATCTTGCCCTGGCGGTCGACCAGGAAGTTGTTGTGCATCCAGAAATGCGAGCCGGTATCCGAGCAACCGCAGAACGCCTGGTTCTGCGCGATCTCGTTGGGGTGGTGGATCTCGCGGTGATCGATGCCGCCGGTATGGATGTCGAACGGAGCGCCCAGATATTTGATGCTCATCACCGAGCATTCGAGGTGCCAGCCCGGCGCGCCTTTGCCCCAGGGGCTGTCCCATTCCATCTGGCGCTGCTCGCCCTGCGGCGACTTGCGCCAGATCGCGAAGTCCTGGGGATGACGCTTGCCGGCCACCGGATCGATCCGCCCTTCGGCTGCGTCATCCTGGTTGCCGGCAAGGCGGCCATAGTCGGGCACGCTGGTCGTGTCGAAATACAGGCCCGACTCGAGCTCGTAGCAATGCTCGGGCGCGATCTTCTCGGCGAAGTCGATCATCTCGGCGATGTGATCGGTCGCCACCGACCAGCGGCTCGGCTGGCGGATGTTGAGATCCGAGATGTTCTGCTTGAACGCTGCGGTGTAATGCGCGGCGATGTCCCAGATGCTCTTCGCCTGGGCCTTGGCCGCAGCTTCCATCTTGTCGTCGCCGGCATCGGCGTCGCTGGTCAGGTGGCCGACATCTGTGATGTTGATGACATGGGTGAGGGGATAGCCCTTCCAGGTCAGCACCCGGCTGAGCGTGTCGGTGAAGACATAGGCGCGCAGATTGCCGAGATGGGCGTAGTTGTAGACCGTGGGACCGCACGAATAGACGCGTACGCCTTGCGCGGGGTCGAGCGGCTGGAAGGATTCCAAACTGCGGGTGAGCGAATTGTAAAGCGTGAGCTGGGCGCCGGTCATTCCGGAGGCATTAGCGGCTCGCGCCCGGGCTGCAAGCCTCAGGCGGGTTCGGCCACGGTCTCCACCGTCTCCACCGCCTGTTCCAGCGCGGCGCGGACCATCGCGTTCCAGATCAACGCCGGATCATCCCCCGCCTCGCGCCCGGCCGCGACCATCTCGCGAGTCGGCTCGCGCAGGGTACGCAGGATCGCCATCGCCCGCTCGACCTCGACCGGCCAGATCCGCTCGACCATGAGCCCGACCGGTTCCACCGGTTCCTCGAACGCCTCGCCATTGGGGCTCAGCATCTCGGCGGCGATCACGCGCGCGATCCGCTCGACGGGCGAGGTAACGGAAACATCGGTCATAAGCGTTCCTGTTCGCGGAGTTCAGACCCGCGGAAACGCATGAGCAGGCGGGAGGTTCAGGCGGCCAACGCCGCCTCGCCCTGGCGACGGATAAGACCATTGCCGGAACTGCCCCCCGCCATCAGCGGCAATGCCGTCGCGCAGAACGCGCATTCAGCGGTCAGCCGGCCGATGACCCAATGGGATCCCCCGCAGCCCGGACAATAATTCTGCTGCTGCGGACGATACGCGACACGATAGCCGGTAAGAGCGTGTCGGATGCCGAAATCGTACATGCCTCGTCTCCCGATAATCGGGAGGTCAACGGCACGGAATCGTGATTTGTTCCGCGTGCGGGTCGGTACGTCGCCGACGGGCCGTGCGAATCCGTAGATGAGTTGCAGGAAAGCCACACCGGCACAGCCAAAAGGTGACGCGCCATGGTGGGGAAATAGAGTGGAGGCCCGAGCCGGAATCGAACCGGCGTGCAAGGATTTGCAGTCCTCTGCGTCACCACTCCGCCATCGGGCCTCGGAGCGAGGGGCGGCAATGCGCAGGTGCTTGCGGTCCTGTCAACATTGCAGTGCAAAAATAGCTGCGCGCATTGCTTGGCGAAGCCATATGAAGGGGATACAAGCCGCCTACAGAAACAGTGTATTGCACAACTAATACGGTTGTGCCAGATATCCGGAGTGATGATGGCTCTTTCGGTCGATACCGCGCCTGCCGAGGCGAACCGCTTCGAAGTGATGCGCCACGCGATGGTCGCCAGCCAGCTGCGCACCAACGCGGTCAATGATGTTCGCGTGGTCGAGGTGATGGCACGCGTTCCGCGCGAGGACTTCCTGCCGGAAGAGAATCGCGCGATCGCCTATCGCGACACGCTGCTGCCGCTGCCCGGCGGCCGCAGCCAGAACCTGCCGCTGGCGACGGGCCGGCTGCTGACAGTCGCGAATGTCCGCCCGACCGACAAGGTGCTGCTGATCGGCGGCGCCGGTGGCTATGCCGCCGCGCTGCTCGCCGACCTCGCCACGTCGGTGGTCGCGGTCGAGGAGGAGCCGGCCCTGGCCGCGCTCGCCCGCACCGCGCTGGCCGGCTATGCCAATGTCGAGCCGATCGAGGGTCCGCTGGCCGCCGGCCACGCCTCGGAAGGCCCATATGATCTTCTGGTGGTCGATGGCGCGGTCGAGGAGCTTCCCGCCGCGCTGCTCGACCAGCTCAAGCCCGATGGCCGCGTGGTCACCGGTATCGTGGATCGGGGCGTCACCCGTCTCGCCACCGGTCAGCGGACCGAGGGGGGCTTCGGCCTCACCGACTTCGCCGACATCGAATGTGCAGTGCTTCCTGGTTTCGAACGCCTACGAACCTTTAAATTCTGATCTGAAGAAGAGGCTCATGCGAATTTCCTCTCTGTTCCTGGGCGTCAGCCTTGTTGCGATTGCCGTGCCTGCTGCCGCGCAGACCACGACGACGCGTTCGGGCACCAGCACGCCCGTACGCGTCGAAGTCGGCACTGCGGCGCCGGCCGAGGCCGCGCAACCGACGACGACGCTGCGCGATGCACTGGTTCAGGCGTACAACACCAATCCGGGCCTCCAGTCGGACCGCGCCACCCAGCGCGCGAACGACGAGAATGTCCCGATCGCACGAGCCGCGGGCCGTCCGGGCCTGAACGGCACCGCGTCGGTCACCGACAGCATCTATGACAGCGACGCGCTTTCAGGTCCGTTCGCCGGGCCGACCCGCCAGGGCCGCGCCGGCCTCAGCGTCTCGGTGCCGGTCTATTCGGGCGGCGCCGTGCGCAACTCGGTGCGCGCGGCCGAAACCCGCGTCGATGCCGGCCAGGCCAGCCTGCGCGGTTCGGAAGCCCAGCTCTTCACCGATGCGGTGACGTCCTATGTCGATGTGCTGCGCTTCGAGGCGATCGTTCGCCTCAACCAGCAGAACGTCCATGTGCTGGAGGTTAACCTCCAGGCGACTCGCGACCGGTTCGAAGTCGGCGACCTGACCCGCACCGACGTCGCCCAGTCGGAAGCCCGCCTCGCGCTTGCCCAGAGCCAGCTCCGCACCGCCGAAGCCGGGCTGATCGGTTCGCGCGAAAACTATATCCGCATCATCGGCGCGCCTCCGGGCGTGCTCGCCCAGCCGCCGGCGCTGCCGAACCTGCCGGGCGACGTGCAGGATGCCGAACAGGCCGCGATCGCGAGCAATCCGGACCTCGAGGCGGCGCAGAAGCAGCGCGATGCCACCGCGTTCGACGTGCGTGCCGCCAGGGCGACGCGCTCGCCCCAGGTCGCGCTGACCGCGAGCAGCAACTATTATAATTATCTTGGCTCGCTGAGCGACCAGCTGCACGCCGCGAACGGCATCAACGCCAACGGCATCGCGAACAGCGTCGGCGCGCAGGTGACGCTGCCGATCTTCCAGGGCGGCCGCCCGGCCGCGCAGGTCCGTCAGGCCCAGGCGCGCCGTGCCGCGGCGATGGAAACCGTCACGCTCACCGAGCGCGGCGTGATCGCCCAGGTCCGCTCGGCCTATGCGAACTACCAGTCCTCGCTGCGGGTGATCGAATCGACCCGCGTCGCGGTCGATGCCAACAAACTCAGCCTCGAGGGCGTCCGCGCCGAGAACAGCGTCGGCACCCGCACGATCCTCGACATCCTGAACGCGGAGCAGGAACTGCTCAACAGCCAGGTCAATTATGTCACGGCGGAGCGCGACGCCTATGTGGCCGGCTTCCAGCTGCTGGCGGCGATGGGCCGGGCCGAGGCACGCGACCTTAACCTTGACGGCGGGCCGCTCTACGACCCCGAGATCAACTACAAGCGCGTGAAGAATCGCTGGTCGGACCGCAACGACGATCCCGAGCCGCAGACGGTGGGCACCCGCACCAACCAGACGCCGGTGCAGACGCCGGATGTCAGCGGCACGTCGCTCGACCCGGTGCTCCAGCGCACCGACACCACACGGCCTGTTGACATTAACCGTAAAAAGCCGTGATTACCCCACCCCGGGGCTTGCAGGAGTAGCCGGTTGATGGGGGACATCAGTAGCGAACCGTCGATGGAGGAGATCCTTTCCTCCATCAAGCGCATCATCGCCGAGGAAGGCGATGCTGCCATCGCGACGCGTACGCGTCGTGCCGGTCGCGCGACGACGGCGGTGGCGGACAAGTCCGCCACGGTTGACGAGATACTTGAGCTGAGCCAACCGGTCGAAGACGACAGTCTGGAGACGCCGACGCCGATGTCGATGGGTTCACCCACGCAGCCCGAAGCTCCCGCCAAGAAGGTTGTCGCGCCCGCCGCCGCAGCACCGGTCGAGCAGCCCGCCGAACCGATCGTGTCGGAGAGCGCCGCACAGGCGACTCGCGGCCCGCTCGAAGCGCTGTCGCGCATGGTGGTGAAGCCGGAAGTGACCGGCTCGGACACGCTGGAGGGCATGGTCCGCTCGATGCTCAAGCCGATGCTGAGCGATTGGCTCGATGCCAACCTGCCGCGTCTGGTGGAAGACATGGTCGCGAAGGAAATCTCGCGAATCACCGGGCGGTAACGGGCTGTTTTCCAATCCCACGACTAATCCGTCATCCCGGCGAAAGCCGGGATCTTAGGCGATTGTGGAAAAGAGCCGCACGAGATCCCGGCTTTCGCCGGGATGACGAAAATGGCTGGTTTGATGGTGCTGGCCGATTGTAACGCCCGCAACCTTCCGGCTATCCTCGTGGCCATGAAGCACATCCTGCTCGCGAGCGTTACGCTCGCCGCCACCACCGCGCCCGCGCTGGCGCGTGACCTCACCATCCAGGACGTCGCCACCCTGTCGCGCGTCGGCGCGCCGGCGGTGTCGCCCGACGGCCACTGGCTCGTCTGGCAGCAGCGCGAGACCGATCTCGCCGCCAACAAGGGGCGCTACGACCTGTGGCGCCTCGACCTGACGGTGAAGGGCGCCAAGCCCGAGAAGCTCGTGGCGGAAGCGGATGTCAACGAGACCAGCCCGCAATTCTCGGCCGACGGCAAGACCGTGTGGTTCCAGTCGGACAAGGGCGGCGACGATGCCGTGTGGGGCGTCGCCATCACCGGCGGCACCGCGACCCAGCTCACCCATATCCCGGGCGGGTTCAGCGGGTTCAAGGTTTCGCCCGACGGCTCGAAGCTGCTCGTCTGGGCCGATCGCAAACCCGGCGCGCCCAGCCTCGAGCCGGCGATGGTCAAGAAGGACCCCAATGCCGGCTCGGGCCGCACCTATGACCAGCTGTTCGTGCGCCACTGGGATACATGGTCGAACGGCGAGCGCTCGCAGCTGTTCGTGCTGCCCTTCGGCCCGAACGGCGCCACCGGCAACGGCACCCCGATCGTCGGCAGCTTGATCGGCGACACGCCTTCCAAGCCCTTTGGCGGGGGCGAGGAAGTGTCGTGGAGCGCGGACGGCAAGACCGTCTATTTCGCGCTGCGCGAGGCGGGGCGGATCGAGTCCAAGTCGACCAATCTCGACATCTTCGCGGCGCCCGCCGACGGCAGCTCGGCGCCGGTCAACCTGACCAAGGCGAATGAGGGGATGGACAATCTCCCGACCGTTTCGCCGGACGGCAAGTGGCTCGCCTATTTCTCGATGGCGCGGGCAACCTATGAGGCCGATCGCCAGGTGCTCCAGCTGCGCAACCTCGCCACCGGCGAAGTGAAGGCGCTGACCCAGGCCTGGGATCGTTCGGTCGGCTCGATCGCCTGGGCACCGGATTCGAAGATGATCTACGTCACCGCCGAGGATACGCAGGAGAATCCGATCTGGTCGGTCGATCCGAAGACCGGCAAGGCCACCCGGCTCACCCAGCTCGGCAATGTCTCGGCGATCGTGCCGACCAAGGGCGGCGTGGTCTATTCGATGAACAGCCTGACCGCGCCCGACGATTTCTACGCGCTCAAGGGCAAGGCCAGCACGCGGCTGACTTCGGTCAACGCCGAGAAGCTTGCCGGCGTCGATCTGCCCAAGGTCGAGCGGTTCAGCTTCGCCGGCGCCAACAACGACACCGTCTGGGGCTATTCGGTGAAGCCCGCCAGCCTGGCCGAGGGCAAGAAGGCACCGATCGCCTTCATCGTCCATGGCGGTCCGCAGGGTTCGAGCAACAACAGCTGGTCCTATCGCTGGAACCCGGCGGTGTTCGCCGGCGCCGGCTATGCGGTGGTCGCGGTCGATTTCCACGGCTCGACCGGCTACGGCCAGGCCTTCACCGACGCGATCCGCAACAATTGGGGCGGCTGGCCGCTCGAGGACCTGCAAAAGGGCCTCAAGGCCGCGACGGACAAGTTCGCGTATCTCGATGCCGACAATGCCTGCGCGCTCGGCGCCTCCTATGGCGGCTACATGATGAACTGGATCGAGGGACAGTGGCCCGACCGGTTCAAGTGCATCGTCCAGCATGACGGCGTGTTCGACGCCCGCGCCATGGCCTATGAGACCGAGGAACTGTGGTTCGACGAGTGGGAACATGGCGGCAAGGCCTATTTCGAGGACCCCGCCGCGTTCGAGAAGTGGAACCCGGTCAATCATGTCGACAAGTGGAAGACCCCGCAGCTGGTGATCACCAGCGAGAAGGACTTCCGCATCCCCTATACCCAGGGCCTGGCCGCGTTCACGGCGCTCCAGCGCCGCGAGATACCGTCCAAGCTGCTGGTGTTCCCGGACGAGAACCACTGGGTGCTCAAGCCGAAGAACTCGATGCAATGGTATGGCAATGTGCTCGGCTGGCTGGACCAGTATACCGGCAAGACCGCGCAGTAATTCGCTCGGAAATGGCTTGAAGTCCGTTAGCTAGCAGGCTGCGTATCGGGTCGTTGATCCCCCTTGTCTTTGGGGGAGACACCTGATGCGCAGCCTGCTCGCCATTCTGTTCCTGCTTTCCACCAATCTGGTCGTCGGGCCGGCGCTGGCGCAGGACGGTGTCCTTGTCGCCAACGAGCAGGACGGCGTATTCGTCGCCAATGAAACAGCCGCGCCGGTGGATGCGGCCGCGCCGCAAGCCGCCATTCCACCCCAGGCGAACCAGCCCGGCGCCGATGCAGGTGATCCGGAAGCGCCGCAGGTGATCACCGAATCGGGCAAGGCGCTGATCGTGCTGTTCGTGCTCGCGGCGATCCTAGAATCCGCCCTGGCATGGTTCTTCAACCTCGGCTTCGTCGCGGCCTTCTTCAACGGGCGGAACATCAAGCCGATCCTTTCCTGCCTGTTCGCGCTGGCGGTGACCTTCGGCTTCCAGTCGGTGCTGCTGATCGAGCTGTTCGCGAACTATGGCTATGACACCGGCGGTGCCGATGCGCATTTCCTCTGCCGGCTCATCGAATCGCTGGTGCTCGCGGGCGGCAGCGCGGGGGTGAACCGCCTGCTGCGCAACCTGGGCATCCGCCCCGTCGATCCGGTTGCCGAGCGCAACCCGGTGCCGCAGCCGCTGGATGCCTGGATCGCGGTGGAGCATCGCCGCATCGACGCCAGCGGTCCGGTGGACGTCGAGATCGGCACGGCGGGGGAGGGCGGCGCCACCAACTGGATGATCGCCGGCCAGATCACCGGCGCCAGACCGCTCACCGGCTTCGCGAAATGGCTGCTGCGCGACCGCAGCCGCTTCCCGGCGAGCGGCGGCTATGTCGTGACGCCGGGCGTTCCGATCAGCGTGCGCCTGTCCTGGACCAAAGCCGACGGCACGATCGTCCATTCGCCGGTCTGGGGACCGAACGCGCTGGCCGACCGCGCCATCGTCGACATCGACCTCGCGCTCTAGCGCGGGGAAGCTAGCCCAGGATCGTGTTCGCGCCGATGCCGAGCGCCAGCGACGGCCACAGCATCATCAGGATGCCGGCCAGGCTGACCAGGAACACGATCGTCCGCAGCACCGGCACGCCGGCGGCGTAGAGCGGCAGGTAGATGATCCGCCCGCCCAGCCAGAGCAGGGCGCCGAGCTGGGTCCAGAAGGTCTGGGTTCCGGTGATGCTCAGCGCGACGACCGCGATGATCGCCAGCGGGAAGGTCTCGAAGAAATTGGCCTGGGCGCGGCTCATCCGCCCGACGATCGGGGCGGGGGGCGGCAATTCCTCGTCACGGGCGCCCATGTTCCATTTGGTGCCATATTGCCGGGTCTTCACCTGCGCGGCCCCGAAGATGTGCACCAGCGCCAACAGGCAGCTCCACACCAGCACGGTCATTTCCAGACGCATCATCGCCTCCCTCCTCGGCTCGGTCGTTACGCATTTGTATCAACAACCTGCATCATCCGCGAGTTTTGTATCGACCCGGGGCCCGGCTCGCCGCTAAAGCCGCTCGATCATGAGCGAACTCCCCAAGACCTTCGACCCCGCCGAACTCGAATCCCGCTGGTACCAGCACTGGGAAGCCAATGGCCTGTTCCGCCCCGAGCGGGATGGCGCCGATCCCTGGACGCTGGTCAACCCGCCGCCCAACGTGACCGGCAGCCTGCATATCGGCCATGCGCTCGACAATACGCTGCAGGACATCCTGGTCCGCCATGCCCGGCTGAAGGGCAAGGACGCGCGCTGGGTGGTCGGCACCGACCATGCCGGCATCGCGACCCAGATGGTCGTCGAGCGCCAGATGAACCTCAAGCAGCAGAAGCGCACCGACTTCACGCGCGAAGAATTCGTCGCCAAGGTCTGGGAGTGGAAGGAAGAGAGCGGCGGCGAGATCACGCAGCAGCTCCGCCGGCTCGGCTGCTCGATGGACTGGGCGAACGAGCGCTTCACCATGGACGAGGGCTTCTCCAAGGCCGTCCTCAAGGTGTTCGTCGAGTTGCACAAGCAGAAGCTGCTTTACCGCGACAAGCGCCTGGTGAATTGGGACCCGGGCCTCGGCACCGCGATCAGCGACCTCGAGGTCGAGACGAAGGACGTCAAGGGCAGCTTCTGGCACCTGAAATACCCGCTCGCCGACGGATCGGGTTTCATCGAGGTCGCGACCACGCGCCCCGAGACGATGCTGGCCGACATGGCGGTGGCCGTGCACCCGACCGACGAGCGCTACGCCGCGCTGGTCGGCAAGCAGGTCCGCCTGCCGATCACCGGTCGCCTGATCCCGATCGTCACCGACGAGCATGCCGATCCGGAGCTCGGCTCGGGCGCGGTCAAGATCACGCCGGGGCATGACTTCAACGACTTCGAGGTCGGCCGCCGCGCCGGGATCGAGGCGCGCGACATGCTCAACATGCTCGATGCCAAGGCCCGCATCACCCAGACGTCCGACGGGCTGATCCCCGACGACCTGCTCGGCATCGACCGGTTCGAGGCGCGCAAGCTGGTGGTCGCGCGGCTGAAGGAAGAAGGCTTCCTGATCCCGCATGTCGACAAGGACGGCGAGGAGCATGACGCCGAACCGCGCACGATCGCGACGCCGTTCGGTGATCGCTCGGGCGACGTGATCGAGCCCTGGCTGACCGATCAATGGTATGTCGATGCCGCGACGCTGGCCAAGCCCGCGATCGAGGCGGTCCGCTCGGGCGCGACCAAGATCGTGCCGAAGAGCTGGGAAAAGACCTATTTCAACTGGATGGAGAACATCCAGCCTTGGTGCGTCTCGCGCCAGCTCTGGTGGGGCCACCAGATCCCGGCCTGGTTTGGTCACAATAAGCAGGCTTACGAGGATGCCTCGTACGAAGGCATCGACGCGAATCCCCCACACAACTGGGCGGAGAGTCATATCGTTGTGGCCAACACGGCCGAAGAAGCCCGCGCTGAGTTTGCAGCCTATTACGGCGTTGATGTCGATGCCGTAACTGAACTGGCGGCGGACCAGACTAGCGTTCCGCTCGGTCCCAAGAATCGCGATAATATCAAAATTAGCCGCGATCCGGACGTGCTCGACACCTGGTTCTCGTCGGCGCTCTGGCCCTTCGCGACGATGGGCTGGCCGGAGAACCCCGATCCCACGCTCGGCGGGCGCTATCCCAATGACGTACTGATCTCGGGCTTCGACATCCTGTTCTTCTGGGATGCCCGCATGATGATGCAGGGCTTGCAGTTCATGAAGGCGGTGCCCTTCAGGACCCTGTACCTGCACGGCCTGGTCCGCGCGGCGGACGGGCAGAAGATGTCCAAGTCGAAGGGCAATGTCGTCAATCCGCTCGGGCTGATCGACAATTACGGCGCCGATGCGCTGCGCTTCTTCATGGCGGCAATGGAAAGCCAGGGCCGCGACATCAAGATGGATGAGAAGCGGATCGAGGGCTATCGCAACTTCGCGACCAAGCTGTGGAACGCCGCACGCTTCGCCCAGTCGAACGGCATCTCGGCGTCGGAAAATCTTGAGCCGCCTACGGCAAAGCTGGCAGTAAACCGCTGGATTATCGCTGAGACGGTGGCGACCGTTCAGGCGATCGATCTCGCATTGGCAGACCTTCGCTTCGATGAAGCGGCGAATACCATTTATCAGTTCGCCTGGAGCCGTTTCTGCGACTGGTATCTTGAGCTGATCAAGCCGGTGCTGAACGAAGACGCTCAGGTCTATCCGGAAATGGGTAACGAGACGCGCGCGGTTGCCGGCTGGGCATTCGACCAGATTCTGGTCATGCTCCACCCGTTCATGCCGTTCATCACGGAAGAGCTATGGCAGGCGATGGGGGCGCGCGAGCGGAACCTGATTGTTTCCGATTGGCCTCGCGTTGACGCTGTCAGCATCGATCCAGCTGCCGCAGCCGATATCGATTGGTTGATCGATTTGACCAGCAAGGTGCGCGGCGCCAAGAACGAGCTGGGTATTGCGCCGGGCGTCATGCTCACGGCCTACCTGCGCGGCAGTAACAAAGACACGAAGCGCCGGATCAACATCTTCTACACGGCGCTGCGCAAGCTTGCTCGCTTGCAGGATGTTCATGATCAGGAAGCTCCAGCCGGTGGCGCTCTTCAGATCGTCGTCGATGAAGCGACGTTTGTTATCCCGCTCGAAGGCATAATCGACATCGAAGCCGAGAAGACCCGCCTCGCCAAGGCGATCGCAGCGGCGGAGAAGGAGCGGGACGGGCTTGCCGGTCGCCTGAACAACCCCAGCTTCGTTGAGAAGGCCAAGCCCGAGGCAGTCGAGAAGGCCCGCGCCGACCATGCCGAGAAGGTTGCTGAGGCCGAACGGCTGAGCGCGGCGCTGGCTCGTCTCGGTTAACCTCTAATTCGTCATCCCCGCCTACGCGGGGATGACGATGTTTGGGACCGGGGCGACGGTGTCGTTTCGTTGCTGCTCCCGATACGGGACGCCGTTAACCAAGCTTCGCAATTTCCCTGCTGCGGTGCAGCGTCTTTAACCAACTTCGAGTCGTAACCCCTCGGAGTTCTCCATGAGCCGCTTCCTGATGTCCGCCGGCGTTGCTGCCGTGGCGCTGTTCGCCGCTGCACCCGCTTCCGCCCAGTCCGTCGCCGGGCTCGATGCGCTGCGGACCTGGAACCTGGTGGTGCTCGGCGACCTGACCTCCTCGTCGGAAGTCGAGGGGCGTACCTTTGTCGGCGGCAACCTCAACGGCAATTCTTCCAATTATCAGATCGCGAATCCAACCCCGAGCCCGCTCGGCATTCCCGGCCTCACCGTGGTCGGCGACGTCAACGGATCGACCAAGAACCTCAACAACGGTTCGGGCGCGGTGATCGGCGGCAACGTCAACAGCGGCTTCAACCTGAACGGCGCGGCGCAGACGGTGAAGGTCGGCGGCACGATCGCCAACACCAACGTCAACCAGAACACGGTGCAGTCGGGACTTGCGGCGAGCGATCCCAGCTTCTCGGTAAACCTCAAGCAGCAGGGCAGCCTGCTCAGCTCGAGCCTGACCGACCTGTCCAAGACGCTCGGCGGCCTCGACGCGAACAGCAACCTGGTGATTGCCGGCAATCGCGGCACCTTCAACGCCACGCCGAATGCGGATGGGGTTGCGGTGTTCAACATCAGCGCGGCCGATCTCGACAAGATCGGCGAGATCCAGTTCAACCTGAACGGCGCGGACACCGCGATCGTCAATGTCAGCGGCGGAAACGTCAACCTGAACGACAATTTCCTCGGCGGCACCCAGGGGCTGGGCGAGCATGTCATCTGGAACTTCCCCGACGCCACCACGCTGAACGCCAGTACCGCATGGGGCGGCTCGGTCCTCGCGCCCACGGCAGCGGCGACCACGGGCAACTACATCCAGGGTTCGGCGGTGTTCGGCAGCCTGACCCAGAATGGCGAGTTCCATCTCGGCACCTATACCGGCACCTATAACCCGCCCAGCACCGGCACCCCCGGCGGTGGCGGCCCTAGCCCGATCCCGGGTGAGGCGGTCGGCCTGTTCGCACTGGGTGCGATCGGCCTGTGGGCCACGCGTCGCCGACGCACTCGGGTAGCTTGACCTGAACGCCGGCCAATGCTGGTGAAGGGCAGGCGGGTAGTTTCTCTTCCCGCCCAACCGAAGCGAGCATCATGGCCGGCCCTCCTCCCAGACACGACCTGACCCAGGGCCCGATCGGCCGCACCTTGCTGCTGTTCGCGCTACCGACGCTCGGCTCGAACATCCTCCAGTCGCTCAACGGCTCGATCAACACGATCTGGGTCGGCCGCTTCCTCGGCGAGCAGGCGCTGGCCGCGACGGCCAATGCCAATATCATCATGTTCCTGATGTTCTCGGCCGTGTTCGGCTTCGGCATGGCCGCGACGATCCTGATCGGCCAGTCGATGGGCCGCCGCGACGTAGAGGCCGCCCGCCGCGCCTTCGGTTCCGCGATCGGGCTGGTGATGGGCGGCGCCTGCCTGATCGCCATCATCGGCTGGGTCTTCGCTCCTCAGATCCTCCGCCTGCTCGCCACGCCGGGCGAGGCGCAGCAGATGGCACTGGCCTATCTGCGGGTGATCTTCCTCGGCCTGCCGTTCTCGATGCTCGGCGTGCTGATCCAGATGAGCCTGCGCGGCACCGGCGACTCGGTCACGCCGCTGTGGTTCATGGTGCTGAGCGTGATCATCGATGCAGGGCTCAACCCGCTGCTGATCGACGGGATCGGGCCGTTCCCGCGCATGGGCATCGCCGGCTCGGCCACCGCCACGCTGATCGCCGGGATCGTCTCGAGCCTTGGCCTGCTCGCCTATGTCTATTGGCGCGACCTGCCGGTGCGGCTGCGCGGACCCGAGTTGCGCTACCTGATCCCCGAAGGCGCGCTGGTCCGCACGATCGTCGCCAAGGGCCTGCCGATGGGGGCGCAGATGCTGGTGATGTCCACCGCCGGCCTCACCATGGTCGGGCTGGTCAACCGGCTCGGCGTCGATACCGCCGCGGCATATGGCGTCTCGCAACAGCTCTGGACCTATATCCAGATGCCCGCGATGGCGATCGGCGTCGCGGTATCGGGCATGGCCGCCCAGAATATCGGCGCGGGCAAATGGGATCGGGTCGGCGCGATCACCCGTTCGGGGCTGATCTTCAACACGATCGTCACGCTGATCGTGATCGTCGCGATCATCCTGTTCGATCGCCCGGTAATGGCGCTGTTCGTCGGTTCCGAGAGTCCGGCCATCCCGATCGCCCGCCATATCCAGCTTCTCGCCAGCTGGACCTTCCTGATGTTCGGCGCGACGATGGTGCTGTTCTCCACCGTGCGTGCCAATGGCGCCACCGTGCCGCCGCTGGTCATCCTGGCGTTCACCCTGTTCCCGATCCGCTTCGGCTTCGCGTTCTTCGGCCAGCGCTGGTTCGGCACCGATGCGCTATGGCTTTCCTTCCCGATCGGATCGGCCTTCTCGCTGCTGTTCGCCTCGCTCTATTACCGGTACGGCGGCTGGCGATCGCAGGTGCTGGTGGTGCCGCCCGAGCCCGAAAAGGTCGAGGAAGAGACGCTGGCGACCACCGAACCCGCCGGACGCTTGCAACCCAATTGCTGAGGGCGCATCAGCCCCAGCATGAGTCAGTATCCCGCGCTTCGCCTCCGCCGCACCCGCGCCTCCGAATGGAGCCGCCGGATGCATGCCGAGACCGTCCTAACCCCGGCCAACCTGATCTGGCCGCTCTTCGTCACAGAAGGGGAAGGGGAGGAGCCGATCGCCTCGCTGCCCGGCGTCTCGCGCTGGGGGCTGAACGGCATTGCCGACCGCGCTCGCGAGGCGCGCGACCTCGGCATTCCCTGCCTGGCGCTGTTCCCCAATACGCCGCGCGAACTGCGTACCGATGACGGGCGCGAGGCGCTCAACCCCGACAATCTGATGTGCCGGGCGATCAAGACGATCAAGGACGCGGTGCCCGATATCGGCGTGCTCACCGATGTCGCGCTCGATCCCTATACCGCCCACGGCCATGACGGCATCGTCGACGCCAATGGCTATGTCCTCAACGACGAGACCAGCGCGGTGCTGGTCGACCAGGCGCTGGTCCAGGCCGAGGCGGGGGCGGACATCGTCGCCCCGTCGGACATGATGGACGGCCGTGTCGGCGCGATCCGCGCGGCGCTGGAGGCGAACGGGCACGTCAACGTCCAGATCATGGCCTATGCCGCCAAATATGCCTCGGCTTTCTATGGCCCGTTCCGCGACGCGGTCGGCTCGCGCGGGCTGCTCAAGGGCGACAAGAAGACCTATCAGATGGACCCGGCCAATGCCGAGGAAGCGCTGCGCGAAGTCGCGCTCGACATCGCCGAGGGCGCCGACAGCGTGATGGTCAAGCCGGGCCTGCCCTATCTCGACATCATCCTGCGGGTGAAGAGCGAGTTCCAGGTGCCGGTCTTCGCCTATCAGGTGAGCGGCGAGTATGCTATGATCGAGGCCGCGGCGGCAGCGGGCGCCGGCGAGCGCGAGGCGCTGGTGCTCGAGACGCTGATGGCCTTCCGCCGGGCCGGCTGCTCGGGCGTGCTCACCTATCATGCGCCGCTGGCGGCGAAGCTGCTCGCCCGGTGATCGAGACCGCCCGCCTGCGCCTCCGCCCCTGGGTCGAGGCCGACAAGCCGGTGTTCCATGCCCTCGCCAATACCCCGGCGATGATGGAGCATTTCGGCGGCCCGGTGCCCCAGGCCAAGCACGACGCGATCATCGACAAGATGATCGACCAGCAGGCCCGCCACGGCCATTGCATGTGGCTGGTCGAGATCCGCGAGACCGGCGAGATGGCGGGGGTCTGCGGCGTCCGCATCGGTGGCCATCCGAACACGCCGGTATCGGACGAGCTCGAGATCGGCTGGCGGATCGGCGAGAAATTCTGGGGGCAGGGCATCGCCCGCGAGGCGGCCGAGGCGAGCATCGCCTGGGGCTGGGCCAATACCGACCGCCCGCGCATCGCCGCCTGGACGGTGATCGGCAACACGCGCAGCTGGGGCCTGATGGAGCGGCTCGGCATGCGGCGGCGCGCCGATCTCGACTTCCGGCATCCCGATTTCGCGCCGGAAGACCCCTTCGGCGCGATGATCGTCTACGCGATCGACCGCCCGGCATGATCGAGACCGAACGTCTCCGCCTGCGGCCCTGGAGGCCGGAGGAGCGCCCGGCGTTCGATGCGATTTTCAATACCGGGCCGATGATGCGGTATCTGGGCGGGATCCAGCCCGTGGCGAAGATGGACGCGATGTTCGCGCGTCGGCTTAATGACTATGCCCATTTCGGCCATTGCTACTGGGCGACCGAATTGCGCGACACCGGCGAGCTGATCGGCAGCTGCGGCATCCGCATCGCATCGGACTATCCCCCGGGTGCGCTGGTCGCCGGCATGCCGGAGATCGGCTGGCGGATCGCGGAGCCGCATTGGGGCAGGGGCTATGCCCGCGAGGCGATCGAGGCAAGCATCGCCTGGGGCTGGGCCAACCTCGATGCCCGGGCAATCGGGGCCTGGACCACGATCGAGAACCAGGCGAGCTGGGGCCTGATGAAGCGCCTGGGCATGACCCGCAGGCCCGATCTCGATTTCCACCACCAGGGCTATCCGCCCGGAGACCCCGTCGGCGCGCAGATCGTCTATGTCCTTACGCGCCCCGGAACGACCGACTAGGAAGCATGATGATCGAAACCTCCCGCCTGATCCTCCGCCGCTGGCAAGACAGCGATCGCCCTGCCTGGCACGCCATGGGCCGGGATCCGGCAGTGATGGAATTCCTCGGCCCGCCGCTCAGTGCCGAGGATGCCGATGCCGCAATGGCGCGCCAGAACGCGCTGCTCGATGCGCACGGCTATTGCTTCTGGGCGATCGAGCGCAAGGAAGACGGCGCGTTCCTCGGCTTTTGCGGGCTCAAGCCCGGGCCCGAGGGCACGCCTTTGTTCGGGCAGGTCGAGATCGGCTGGCGTCTGGCCGCTACCGGCTGGGGCAAGGGCTATGCGCGTGAAGCCGCGCAGGCCAGTCTGGACTGGGCATGGGCAAATCTCGATACGCCCCAGGTCGCGGCGATGACGGTGCTGGGCAACACCCGCAGCTGGGGCCTGATGGAGCGGCTGGGCATGACGCGCGCGCAGGACGAGGACTTCATCCACCCCAATGCACCCGACTGGCTCAACCCGCACATCACCTATCGGATCGCGCGCCCGGCGGACTGATGGCGCGGCGCAAAAGGTAGCGGAAACATCCTGGCCCTTTACTAGCAGGACGTCCTCTGCTTGCCTCCGCGGTATGTTCGTTACGTATCCCGCACAATCCTTCCCCCAACCTCGGTTCAGCGATCGGCAAGCCGAATCGGCCCAGAGCGGCAGGGGGCGCTGACGGGATGGAGGGCAGCATCGAAGACGTGACGCCACAGGCCGGATCGCGCACCACGCGCTGGCTGTTCGTGGCAGCGATCCTCACCGGATCCTTCCTGCTCTTCCTCGTCCAGCCCATGGTCGCGCGCATGGCGCTGCCGCGGCTGGGCGGCGCGCCGGCGGTGTGGAACAGCGCGATGCTGGTCTACCAGGCGCTGCTGCTCGGCGGCTATGCCTATGCGCACTGGCTCGGCCGTGTGCCGCCGCGCATGCAGGCGAGCATCCATATCGGCGTGCTGATCGTCGCCGCGCTCTGGCTGCCGATCGGCGTGAGCGCCACCGAGTTGCCGGGCGATGCCGAGCCCGCGATCTGGGTGCCCTGGCTGCTCATCGCCTCGATCGGCCCGCTCTTCTTCGCCATCTCGGCCCAGGCGCCCTTGCTCCAGCGCTGGTACAGCCTGGCCAGCCATGGCCGGGATCCGTACGCGCTCTACGCAGCGTCCAATATCGGCAGCTTCGGCGGGCTGATCGCCTATCCGCTGATCGTCGAGCCGACATTGGCGCTCAAGGGGCAGAGCTGGCTGTGGACCGCCGGCTATGTCCTGGTGCTCGCACTGGTTGCCACCTGCGCCGCCCGCCTGCCACGCCAGGCCGAGGGCGAGCCGCACGTCGCGCATCACACGCCCGCGCCGCCGCGCCGCCGCGTGCTGCACTGGATTATTCTGGCCTTCGTCCCCTCGGGACTGATGCTGGCCACCACCACCTTCCTCACCACCGATATCGTCGCGGTGCCGATGCTATGGGTGCTGCCGCTCGGCCTCTATCTGCTCAGCTTCTCGGTCGCCTTCCGCGACAATGCGGTGCTGCCCGACATCCTCACCCGCTTCGCGCCGGTGATCATCCTGATGTTCGGTGCCACGCTGATCGCCGGGCACCAGCAGCTTGCCTATCTCAATGCGCTCATCGGCCTGCTGCTGCTGTTCACCGTCTCGGTGACGCTGCATGCCCGCATGTATGCCCTGCGCCCGGCACCGGACCGGCTGACCGGCTTCTACCTCGCCATGTCGTTCGGCGGCGTGCTGGGCGGCGTGTTCGCAGGTCTGCTCGCGCCGATCCTGTTCGACTGGACCTATGAATATCCGCTGCTGGTGTTCGCCGCCGGCATCCTCAGCCCGCAGATCTTCCTGCTGCCGGTGATCCGCGATTTCTGGCTGCACGGCGCCAGTGGCAAGACGGTCCTGATCGGCGCGCTGGTGGCGCTGCTGGTCTGGATCGGCATCGCCAATCCGGGGCAGTTGCTCGGCGAGATGCACGAGCAGATCGCCTTTGTGCTGGTCGCCGTGCTCGGGCTGGTCGCGGTAGGGCGGCGTCCGGCCTATCTGGCGGCGCTGGCGGGCGGGCTGATCCTGTTCGGCGGCTATCGCTCGATCCAGCTCTCGCTCTCCGACGCGCGCACCCGTAGCTATTTCGGTGTCTACACCGTCACCGAGTACAAGAACGAGAACCAGCTGGCGCACGGCACCACGCTGCACGGCATCCAGCTAAAGGGCGCGCAGTCGACCCAGCCCACCACCTATTATGTTCCCGGGTCAGGCGTGGGGCAGGCGATGCAGGCGCTGCCCGAGCTTTACGGGCCGGCGGCTCGTGTCGGCGTGGTCGGCCTCGGGACCGGCACGCTCGCCTGCTATGCCAAGCCCAGCCAGGCGTGGCGATTCTTCGAGATCGATCCGGCGATCGTCCAGCTCGCCCGCGATTCGGGGAAGTTCACCTTCCTGCGCCAATGTGCGCCACAGACCCGGATTTCGATCGGCGACGCCCGGGTGCGCCTTACCGAATCGCAGACCGCCAGCCTCGATCTGCTCGCGCTCGACGCCTTTTCGTCCGATTCGGTGCCGATGCACCTGCTCACCCGCCAGGCTTTCGCCACCTATAGCCGGGTGCTGGCGCCGAACGGGCTGCTGCTGGTCCATATCTCGAACCGGTTCATGGCGCTGGCACCGGTGGTGTCCGCGGCAGCGCGTGACGGGGGATGGAAGGCGATTCGCCTGTCCTATGAACCTGCGCCGCATTTCATCGCCACGCCGCTGCCGGGCGGGGGCACCAAGGTGGATCAGGTCGAGCCAAGAGCCGAATCGGCTTCGGAATGGATTGCGCTCAGCCACGATCCCGCGGTGCTGCAGCGGCTGGCGGCACGGGGCGGGGGCTGGCGGCAGCTCAAGAGCTGGCCGGAATTCCAGCCCTGGACCGATGACTATGCGTCGGTGATCCCGGTGCTGCGCGTTCTGCACCCAGACCTGACGGAAGACTGAGCCTAGTTGCCGGTGCCGCCCAGCGCGGCTTCGAGCGAATCGATCCGGTTCTGCTGCTGCGTGGCCGCCTGGTCGGCTTCCGCGACCGCCGCATCGAGCGCTGGGTAGGGCGGCAAGCCATCCACACCGCGCTGCGTCGCCAGTTCCTCCAGCTCGGAGAGCACCGAGACCGCCGGGCGGCGCAACTCGGCCAGCGATCCCATCGCTACCTGCGCCTGCAGCCATGCCTCGGACCCCTGCGGGAGCCCGCGGGAGACAGCGATCTTGGCCTCCGCATCCTGAGCGCCGGCGGTGAATGCCTTGATCCCCTCTGCCAGCGTCCCGCGAATCTCGGCGATTCGCTTGTCGAGCGCCGCGTCGGGCGTCGCCACCGCCACGGGGCGATCGGGCTCGGCCAGGCTGGTCGATTCAATCGGCCGGGGCAGCAACGAGGGGAAGCGCCCCGTGGATTCGGTGCATCCGGCGAGGGCGGTAAGGCTGAGCAGCAGAATAAATCGCATGAAAGTGCCTTATGCCTGTGGAAAAGTGCACGCAACGGCTTGCGCGATCCAAAAAGCGCTTCTAAAGGCTCCCCTCCACAGCGCACCCGTAGCTCAGCTGGATAGAGCATCAGACTACGAATCTGAGGGTCGGACGTTCGAATCGTTCCGGGTGCGCCAATTAAAACCCCGCTAGGCCAACGGCTTAGCGGGGTTTTTCTGTTTCAGGCTCTGCGCGTTCCGGCGGCGGCCGCAGGGCCGTCCAGAAGCTCTTCGAAACAGAAAGCCCCGCCGGACCGGGGTCAGGCGGGGCTTGGGTCTGTCGGCCTTTACAGGGCAAATCAGGCGGTGGGTGGGTTGCCTGGCAGGATCACCGTCACGCGCAGGCCGCCGATCGGCGAGCGGCTCGCCTCGATCCGCCCATGATGCGCCTCGACGATCGCACGCGCCGTCGCCAGGCCAAGGCCGGAGGCGGCCGATTCGTCCGAACGGTCCGAGCTGCGATAAAAGGGTTCGAACAACCGCTGGGCGAGCATCACATCCACGCCCGGGGCATTGTCGTCGATGATCAGGCGCCAGGCATCGCGCGAGCTTTCGAAGCCGAGCACGATTCGGCCGTTCTTCGGCGTGTAGCGCAGCGAATTGTCGATCAGCGCGCCGAACAGCTGCTCGATGCGCGCGCCGTCCCATTTCACGATCACCGTATATTCGGGCAGCGTGCTCGTCTCGAGCCGCACGCCCTGTGCCTCGGCGCGCTTCCTGTCGGCATAGATGGCGTTGTGGATCAGCGCGCGCGGATCGACCTGGGCGAAGCTGACCGGCAGGCGGCCGAGATCGGCCAGCGCCACCGCGTTCAGGTCCTCGGCCATGTGGATCAGCCGGCGGGTATCCTCCTCGATCGCGCCGATCAGTCCGGGCGGGAGCGGGGGATCCACCTCGCACAGCTTGATGAAATGCTCGCCCATATTCTCGGTCGGCGTCTTGAGTTCGCCCGAGATTGACACCAGCCAGGTGCGGCGTGCGGTCTCCAGGCGGCTGAACTGGCTGGCGATGCGGCGCAGGTTGCGCATCGTCGCCACCACTTCGGCCGGGCCTTCCTCGTCGAAATAGAGGTCGAGATCGCCGTTCACCACGTCGCGGCTCATCCGGTAGAGCTGGAGCTGCGGCTTCGTCCAGCGCCGGGCGAAGACATAGGCCATCACCAGCAGCAGCACGAACAGCACCAGCACGATCGCCGCCACGCCAATATACTGGGTGGCGAGTACCCGGCGATCCTGGTCGTTGAGCTCCGGCGGACGGACGATCTTGGCGGTCGCCACGGTGCGGCCATCGACCTGGACCGGGCGTTCGGCGCGCGTGGCGAGGCTGGTGGTCGGGCCGGCGATGGCCTGGCCCTGCGGATCGACGAGCAGCACGCGCCCGGAAAGCGGCCCGGGGAGCTGCGCCACCTGGTCGAGCGGGCGCCCGGCGCGCGCTGCTTCCGCGGCGGTCTGCACGAACGCATCGAGCCGCTCGCGGTCACGCTGGGCCAGTTCGGCTTGCTGGCTCTCGTGCATCACGAATACCATCAGGCCGCCCGGCACTACCGCGGCGAGCAGCGCCTGCGCTGCGAGAGAAGAAAATATACCCCGGAACAAACGCACGCGCTCAAAACCTCCCCACAGGCCAGCCCGACGGCCGCTAAACCCCGATCGTTACAGAAACAATTCGCTGGTCAATCCGGAACATCGAAGCTGTCCAGGATCTTGGCGCCCGCCATGAATACAGCAATCGGGCAGAGTGCGAAGAGCATCCAGCCCTCCCACCCGGGAAACTTGCCGAGATAGTGCACGCCGCGCTCCGTCGCGCCGCAGGCAAGGCCGTAGATCACGAGGAACGCCTCGAACTTGGACTTGATCGTGAACAGGCGGCCGATGCGGTAGAACATGCCAGAGGTTAAGCAAGCCCCGGGCCAAGCGCCAAAATACGTAGTTTCGCGTTAAAACGGATGGTTACCTGTAAGTAAATCCGACAGGTCCAGCGCCTCGAGCAGTGCGGCCCGTGCCGCCTCCACCTGGGCGATCAGCGCCGGGTCGGCGATCGAGTCGAACGGGATCGCCTCGGGCCAATGCGCCTCGATCACGGATGCGATGCGATCGAGCCTTGCATCGTCGACCAAGAAGCGCGGATCAACTGTCGACGGATCGCAGACCACGCGCAGGCGCAGACAGGCCGGGCCGCCGCCATTGGCCATGGACTGGCGGACATCGACCACCTCGAGCCGCCGGATCGGGCCATTGCCCGCGACATGCTCCTGCAGCCAGTTCCACACGCTCGGCGTCGCCTGTGCCTCGCCCGGCAGCACCAGCGCCATCTCGCCCGAGGGCAGCGTCACCAATTGCGCGTTGAACAGGTACGACTTGATCGCGTCGGCGAGGCTGACCTTCGCCGCGGGCACCTCGACGATCTCCACTTCCGGCAGCATCGCGCGCAGGTCGGCGTAGAAGCGGTCCTTGTCGGCAAAGGCCTGTTCGTGCGCGAACAGCACCCGTCCGTTCGCCACGGCGACCACGTCGTTGTGGAACGCGCCGGCGGCGATCGCCTCCTCGGACTGCTGGACGAACAGCACGCGTTCCAACCGGTGCTTGCGCGCCACCGCCGCGCTGGCATCGGGATGCTGGCGGGCAGGGAAGGGGCCGCCCGAGATGCCATAGACGAACACCTCGACCCCCGGTGCGCCATGCTCGGCGGCAAGCCGCATGTGATTGGCCGCGCCCTCGTCCCCGAACGGCGCCGGCACCGGACCGTGCACCGTGAAGGCGGGGTCGGCAAAGGCGATGCGCAGCTGCGCCAGCGTCTCGGGCCATTCATGGCTGCGATGCGGCATCGTCACCAGATTGGCGACGCTCAGATGGCATTTCCCGTCGCCGGTATCGGGCGCCGGCGAGACAGTCGCGGCGTTGGCTGCCCACATCGGCGAGGCGGAGAGCGCCTGGGCCTGGCTGTGCGGCGGCGCATCCTCGAAACGGGTGCCGAGGCGCGCCAGCCAGCGGTGATCCGGGCGGGCATGGGGGAGGAGGATGCCCTGGGTCAGCCCCAGCGCGATATTCGCGCGCATCTTGGCGATGCCCTGCAGCGCCGCAGCGCGCGGGAACGAGGTCTCGCCCCGGTTGCGCGTTGCCGCGAGGTTGCCGTGGCTCAGCCCCGCATAATTATGGCTGGGGCCGATGATCCCGTCGAAATTGATCTCGGTAAGCATCAGCGGCCCACATGCATGACTTCGTCGCCCAAGCCGACCGCGAGCAGCTCGGAAGTGCGCGGATCGATGACGACGCCGTCGCCCTGCGCCGTCACGCGCCCCTGCGTCACCCGGAAGCCGGTGAGCCGCCCGGTCGCGACCAGCGCGGCCTCGCCGCCCGGCTCGATCGCCGACACCCTGGCGGTCCTGGCATCGCGCACCGTGTTCACCTGGTCGGTCCGCGCGGTCATTGTCGGGCCACCGTCGAAGATGTCGACATAGCGCTCCCAGGCGAAGCCCTCGCTCTCCAGCATCCGCATCGCGGCCCGGCCAGAGGGGTGCGGCAGGCCGATCACCCCGCGCGCGCTCTCGGAGAGCATCGCGGTATAGATCGGGTGCTTGGGCATCAGATCGGCGATGAACTGGTTGCCATGGATCGCATTGAAGCTGTCCGCCTCCTGGAAGTTCATCCCGAAGAAGCGCCCCGCCACGCCATCCCAGAAGGGCGAACCGCCCGCCTCGTCGATCACCCCGCGCAGTTCGGCAAGGATCCGCTCGGCGAAGCGCGCCCGGTGGCGGGCGATGAACATGTAACGGCTGCGTGCCAGCAGCATGCCCAGCCCGCCGGCGCGTTCGCCCGGATGCAGGAACAGCCCGCCCACCTCCGAGCAGCCCTCAAGGTCGTTGACCAGGCTGAGCGTCTCGGCGCGGAAGGTTCGGCCCAGTTCCTCGCTATGCTTGGTCTCGGTGGCGAGGCGATAGGAATAGAAGGGCCAGCGCTGCCCCACGGCAGTGAAGATCTGGCAGGTACCGCGCACTTCGCCGGTATCGACATTCTCGAGCACCAGCACGAACACGTCGTCGCCGCTCTCGTCCTCGGCGCGATCGAACGCCGCATGGCTGCGCGCGAGCTTGGCGCGGAGCACGTCCTTCTCGGGCTGCAGATTGGTGAAGCCACCGCCGGTCAGCTTCGCCATCTCGTAGAGCGCCTGCAGATCCTCGTCGCGGGCGGCACGGATCACGAAACTCATAACTTCCCCTTCTCGGCGATACGCAACATGGTGACGGCGGAAAGCGCGGCGCGTTCGGCCAGGCTTTCCGGGATCAGGAATTCGTCCGGGCTGTGGATCAGGCCGCCGCGCGCGCCCATCGTGTCGACCACCGGCACCCCGCAGGCGGCGATGTTGTTGCCGTCGCACACCCCGCCGGAGAATTTCCAGGCGACCGGAATGCCCAGGTCGGCGCCGGATGCGCGCACAAGTTCGAACAATTTCTCAGCACCGGCATCCAGTGGCTTGGGTGGGCGGTTGAAACTGCCATGCACATGGATGCGTACGTCATGCTTCACGGAAACGATCGCCACGGCCTGGTCGATCGCGATCCGGGCGCGAGTGATCGCCTCGGCATCCTTGGGCCGGAAATTGACGCGCAGGATCGCCAGTTCGGGCACGACATTGTTGGGGCCACCCCCGTCGATCTTCGCCGGGTTCACCGCAAGCCCGGGAGCCTTGGCGTCATTGAGCCGCATCGCCAGGTCCGCGGCAGCGACCAGCGCGTTGCGCCCCTCATCGGGGTTGCGCCCGGCATGGGCGGACTTGCCGTGGACCACGATCGAGAAATTGCCGGTACCCCCGCGGGCGCCCGCCAGCGTGCCATCGGGCAGCGCAGGCTCATAGGTGAGCGCGGCAATCTTGCCCTTGGCGGCGCCGGCGATCAGCCCGGCCGAGGAGAAGGAGCCGGTCTCCTCGTCCGAATTGATCAGCACCTCATAGCCGACATGCGAGGCGAGCGTGCTGTCCTCCACTGCCTCCAGCGCCGCGAGCATCAGGGCAAGCCCGCCCTTCATGTCTGCGGCACCCGGCGCATTGAGGTTGCCATCGGGCAGCCAGCTGTTCGCCTGGAACGGATGATCGGCACCATAGACCGTGTCCATATGGCCGGTTAGCAGGATCTGCACCGGCGCGTCGGGACGCACCGCTAGGTGAAGATGATGGCCATGGGCGAGGGGCAGCACCTGGCCGTCGACGGTCACGCTGTCGGCGGGTTCGGGCTCCACCAGCGTAATCGGGCCGGGCAGGACGGAGAATGCGTCGGCCAGCGCATCGGCCATGCGGGCGAGCCCCGCGATATTGCGGGTGCCGCTGTTGATCGCCGTCCAGGCCTCGGTCCGCGCCAGCATCGGCGAGGCCGCGGCCCTCTCCACTGCCGCGCGTTCTGTCTTGGAAAGCTCGGTCATCCACTGGACCTAGCGCGAAATATTATTGCGGTCACCCCAGTGAACGCCGGGAATCTCATGCAGGCAAGGCATGGCACCGCTTACCACTCGGTTCCCCGGCGAAAGCCGGGGAACAAGGAAGAAAGCAGCCGGCCGAGCCGTCAGGTCAGAAATCGACGACCAGTGCCGCGCGGCTGGTGGAGTCGGTGCTCTTGCGCCCGATCGCCGGGGTGCTTTCATATTGCAGCGAATAGCTGAACTGCGCCGAGAGCGGCCCGAAGAGCTTGGTAAGCAGCGCCGACTTGGACGAGACGGTGCTGTTGGCGTTCTGCAGATAGGCAGAGGCATTCTGCGTCACCGAGATGCCCTTGGTGATCTTCCAGCCGAAATCCACGCTTCCGCGCGCCGCGGCATTGCTTTCGGCCGGCTGATCGATGAAGCGGGTGTACCGGAACGCCGGACCCACTTCGAGGTCGAGCTTCACCGCCGGCGACTTGACCGCGCTGTAGCCGATCCCGCTCGACAGCGAGACGCGGTCGGAAAAGCCCGAGAAGCGATCGCTCTCATATTGCGCGGCGCCGTAGAGATAGGCGCGGTCGTCGAACTTCCAGTTGGGTTCGTATGCAGCGAGATAGCGCTCGCGCGTGGTGATCCCCAGGCTCTCCTGATAGTCGCCCTGGATACGCAGCTTGTGGCGCCATTCCAGACCGTCGCGCTTCAGCTCCATCGCCGCCGCGATACCGACATTCTCGGTATTGCCGGTAGTCACATAGCCGCCGAGCTCGGCATGACCCTTCACCAGCGCGAAGAAATCGGCGCTGCGGATCTTGGCCTGCGCCTTCTTCGTCCTGGAATCGCGCCAGTCGGCCGCGATCCTCACCAGCTGGTCAGCGCCGTCCGGTGCCGCGGTGCGCGCATATTTCACGATCACGGCAACGTCGTTCTCGTTGCCCGATTCCATCGCCGCCTCGAGCATCAGCTTGAGCGCCTGCGGAACATTCGCCGTGGCCAGCGCCGCGGCAACACCGTCATCATCGTCATCCAGTGGCATGGCCATCGCCGGCAGGGCAGCAAACAGCAACGGCAGGGCAAGGAGCGAGGCGCGCATGACAGGGTCCGTATCGCCGTTATGAGAGCGAAACTAGGGCAGGATCAGACGAGATGTTGTCCAAAGACGGTCAACAGTTCCTTATATAGCGCCCGCTTGAACGGCACGATCAGCTCGGGGAGATCTTTCGGCTCGGCCCAGCGCCAGGCGCGGAACTCGGGCTCGGCGGTCTGGATGTTGACGTCGCCGTCCTCGCCCAGGAAGCGGAACAGGAACCAGCGCTGGCGCTGGCCGCGCCACTTGCCCTTCCAGATCCGCCCGGCCAGGTCCTCGGGAAGGTCATAGAACAGCTCGTCCGGGGCCTCGGCGACCAGCTCGGCAAGCTCGCGGGCCACCCCGGTCTCTTCCCACAGTTCGCGCCAGGCTGCCTCAAGCGCGTCCTCGCCGGGATCGATCCCGCCCTGCGGCATCTGCCAGGCCTCGACCACGGAATCGAGCCGCTGGCCGACGAACACCCGGCCGTGGCGATTGAGCAGCATCACGCCCGCGCAGGGGCGATAGGGAAGGGAGGCGGCATCGGTCATGGGGCCTCGTAGCGCGAGATGGACAGCCAAACCACCCTCGTCATCCCCGCGCAGGCGGGGATCCAGAGCCAAGAAAGTCAGTCCTTTGTCACCCTGGATCCCCGCCTGCGCGGGGATGACGAATTGGGAGACGCAACCTACCTTCCAAGCGAATGATCCACCTCGTCCACCATCCAGACTACGTCGCTCCGGCGCCAGCGCGCAGCCAATATCAATGGAACAAGAACGGCCTCGTCCGCGACCTGCTGCGCGAGGAAGGGCCGGTCTTCACCTGGCACGAGCCCGAACCGATGCCGCGCGCCTGGCTCGAGGCCGTCCACGACCCGGACTATGTCGAGGAAGTCCTCAGCGCCGCCGTGCCGCCCGAGAAGGAGCGCCGCATCGGCTTCCCGGTCACGCCCGAAGTCGCTCGCCGGTCCCAGGCCGTTCCCGGCGGCACCTATCTCGCCGCCCGGCTCGCGTTCGAACATGGCTTCGCCGCGAACACCGCTGGTGGCAGCCACCATGCGCTCGCCAGTACCGGCGCGGGCTTCTGCGTGTTCAACGATCTCGCCATCGCCGGCGTGCGCCTGGCGGAGGAGGGGCATCGTATCCTGATCGTCGACTGCGACGTCCATCAGGGCGACGGCACTGCGGCGCTGACCGCGGGACGCCCGGAGATCGCCACCTATTCGATCCATGCCGAGAAGAACTTCCCGGTTCGCAAGGCGCGCTCCACGCTCGATGTGCCGCTGGCCGACGGGGTGGGCGACGCGGAGTATCTGGAGGCGCTGGAGGACACTCTCATCCCGCTGCTCGAAAGTTTCGCACCCGATCTGGTTCTTTATCAGGCGGGCGTCGATCCGCTCGCCGGCGACCGGCTCGGCCGCCTCGGACTCAGCTACGAAGGGCTGATCGAGCGCGATCGCTGGATTTCCGCCGCCATGACGTCACGCGGCGTCCCCTTCGCCAGCGCATTGGGTGGCGGCTATGGCGAGGATGCGCTCGAAGTCTCGCGCCGCCACGTTGCCTCGATCCTGGCGCTGGGGCAGGGCGTGCCCCGGAGCTGATCCGCATTTTCTGCTTTGGGTTGAGGGAGATTGGAGCGTAGACATCTGCGCAACGATATAAAATTGCAGGAGACAGGCTGTGGCGACTGCCGCGCATACGCTCACGCCCGAAGAGGCGTCGGCGCATCCCGCACCTGAAGCGATCGTGGTTCGTTTCGCCGGCGACTCCGGCGATGGCATGCAGCTCACCGGCGGCCAGTTCACCCTCTCCACCGCGCTGGCCGGCAACGACCTCGCCACCTTCCCCGATTTCCCCGCGGAGATCCGCGCGCCCCAGGGCACGTTGTTCGGGGTCTCCGCCTTCCAGATCAACTTCGGCTCGGCCCGGATCGATACGGCGGGCGACCAGCCCGATGTCCTCGTCGCGATGAACCCGGCGGCGCTCAAGACCAATGTCGAAGCGCTCAAGCCCGGTGGCCTGATCATCGCGGACGAAGGCGAGTTCGGCCAGCGCAACCTCGACAAGGCAAAATACCCCGCCAATCCGCTCGAGGATGGCAGCCTGGCGCGGTGGCAGCTGCTCAAGCTCAACATCTCGCAGCTGACCCTCGACGCGGTGAAGCCCTTCGGCCTCGGCAACAAGGAGGCGCTACGCTGCAAGAACATGTGGACGCTGGGCCTCGCGCTCTGGATGTTCGATCGCGATCGCCAGCCCCTGGTCGACTGGCTCAAGGCCAAGTTCGCCAAGGCCCCCGATCTGGCCGAAGCCAATATCGCCGCGCTCAACGCCGGCCACGCCTATGGCGAGACCGCCGAGCTCGGCGCGATGGGGATCAGCCAACGCCAGGTCGCCGCCGCGCCTGCCGAGCCCGGCCTGTACCGCACCGTCACCGGCGCGGAGTCGATCTCGCTGGGTTTGGTCGCGGGGGCCCAGCTCGCGAACCTGCCGATGTTTTTCGGCGGCTATCCGATCACCCCGGCCAGCGCGATCCTGCACACGCTCTCGCGGTACAAGGAATATAACGTCACCACTTTCCAGGCCGAGGATGAGATCGCCGCGGTCGCTTCGGCGTTGGGCAGCGCCTATGCCGGCAGCCTTGGCGTCACCTGTTCCTCGGGGCCGGGCATCGCGCTCAAGACTGAGGCGATCGGCCTGGCGATCATGACCGAATTGCCGCTGGTGATCGTCAACGCCCAGCGCGGCGGCCCCTCCACCGGGCTTCCCACAAAAACTGAACAGTCTGACCTATATCAAGCTGTCTACGGCAGAAATGGTGACGCTCCGTTGCCGGTGCTCGCGGCTCGCTCGGCCGCTGACTGCTTCGACGTCGCGATCGAGGCGGTGCGCATCGCCACCCAGTACATGACCCCGGTGATGCTGCTCACCGACGGCTATCTCCAGAATGCCGCCGAGCCCTGGAAGGTGCCGGACATGAGCAGCTACGCGCCGTTCCCGGTGCGTTTCCACACCGAAGTCCCGCCCGAGGGCGAGAAGTTCCAGCCCTATGCCCGCAACGAGAAGCGCGCGCGCCCCTGGGTCAAGCCGGGCACGCCGGGCCTGCTCCACCGCATCGGCGGCATCGAGAAGGCGCAGGGGTCGGGCAACATCGATTATTCCCCCGCCAACCACCAGGCGATGACCGACATGCGCCGCGACAAGGTGATGGGCATCGACGTGCCCGACCAGCCGGTCGAGCAGGGACAGGCGGGCGGCAAGCTGGTGGTGGTCGGCTGGGGCTCGACCTATGGCCCGATCGCCCAGGCGGTACGCCGCGCGCGGTCAAAGGGGCATGACGTCAGCCACATCCATATCCGCCACATCTGGCCGCTTCCAAGAAATCTTGGCGACCTGCTAAAGAGTTACGAGCATGTCCTCGTGCCGGAAATGAACACAGGCCAGCTCAAGACGCTGCTGCGCGACCAGTATCTCGTCGATGCCCGGTCGCTCACCAAGGTCTCCGGCCAACCGTTCCGCATCGCCGAGATCGAAAGGGCGATCGCCCAGCATATCGGCGTGGACTTCGACCAGGAACTCCCGCCCAGCGACAGCCAGTTGCCCAGTCCGGAGGCAGTGAACCCGTGATCCGCGCCACGAGTTTGCTGATCGGGCTGATGCTCACGGCCTCTCCCGCTGCGGCCCAGAGAACCATGATGTCCCCGAACGTGGTTGCCCATATCAAGGCGTTGCCCACGCAGCTGGCTGGACTCTCGCCCGATTACGGCGACAGCAGCAGCGGATATGGAGGCCCGATGCGGGCCTATCGGAGCAACAACCCCCTCGATCCGGTCATCGCCGTCGTCTTTGCCGACGCTCCGCGAATGAGCGACTGGCATGCCTTGGCCGAGGATGGCCGCGCCAGCCCGCGCCAGGCCGGAGTGATCGACACGCTGTTCGAAGGCAAGTTCAGCCTCGACGGGCGCCCACCTGGCCGCAACTTCTTCGGCGACTATCTGACGAAGCAGGGCATCAAGCAGAGCTGGATCGCCGATGTCGATGGCGTCCGCGTCACCGTGCTCGCCACCATCTACCGCGCCGAAGACCGCCGCCGCGTGTTCGACGCCATCCGCCGCGACCTGTTCGGCGGCGTGACGATGGAGAAGCTCTCCATCGCCGAAGCGAATTGAGGGAGATCGCATGAACGAGATCACCACCATCCGCCCCAGCACCCCCAAGGACTGGGAGACGGACCAGGAGGTCCGCTGGTGCCCGGGCTGCGGCGACTATGCTATCCTCAAGGCGGTGCAGCGCACCATGCCCGAGCTGGGCGTCGCACCCGAGAACACGGTGTTCGTCAGCGGCATCGGCTGCTCGTCGCGCTTCCCCTATTACATGGAGACCTATGGCTTCCACACCATCCACGGCCGCGCGCCGGCGGTGGCGACGGGGGTCAAGCTCGCCAATCCGGAGCTCGACGTGTGGATCATCACCGGAGACGGCGATGCGCTGTCGATCGGCGGCAACCACACGATGCACCTGCTCCGGCGCAACCTGAACTGCCAGTTCCTGCTGTTCAACAACGAGATCTACGGCCTCACCAAGGGCCAATATTCCCCGACCAGCCGCGAAGGCACGCGCAGCCCATCCACGCCCTTCGGCTCGGTCGACCATCCCGCCAAGCCCTGCGCCTTCGCGCTGGGGGCAGGGGCACGCTTCGTCGCCCGCGGGATCGACGTCCACAAGAACCTGCCATCGGTTCTGAAAGCAGCGCATGCGCACCAGGGCGCGGCCTTCGTCGAGATCTTCCAGAACTGCATCGTCTACAACGACGAGGTCTTCGAGCCCTTCACCGCCAAGCCCAATGCCGCCGCCAACCAGCTCTGGGCCGAGCATGGCCAGCCTTTGCTCTTCGCCGGCGGCACCCGCGGCCTCGCGCTCGATCCCGAACGGCTCGTCCTCAAGGTCGTCGATGTCACCGATGGCGACTGGCAGGGGGCGGGGGTGATCGTCCACAACATCACCAATCGCGCCATCGCGCACATGCTGGTCGAGATGCCCTTCGGCCCGTTCCCGATGGCGCTCGGCGTGCTCTATGACGACCCCGCACCCACGTTCGAAAGCGCAGTGATCGCGCAGAACAAGGCGGCGAGCGAAGGCAAGGCCGCCGATCTCCAGAAGCTGGTGTCGAAAGGCCAGACCTGGATGGTCGACAAGGAGCCGCACAAGCTCTGACTGTTATCGCTATCGGCTTGCATTGGCGGCGAACTGGCCTATCGCCCCGTTCATGTTGACCCGCGCATCCGCCGGCCTTTTTCCGCGTGAACTTGCGCCGGCGACAAGCGTCTTGTCCCGATGACGCCAGGCGACGGCACCTTCCGCACCCCCGCCGAGCGCGCCCGCCGCCACGACCTCGACGCGCTGCGGGCTGTGTTCCTGCTGTTCGGCATCCCGTACCACGCCTCGCTCACCGCGCGCCCGGGGCCGTGGATCGCCAATTTCCACGATCGCTCGATCGATTTCATCTACCTGGCGGATTATCTCCACCTGTTCCGCATGCCGGGCTTCTACATGATCGCCGGCTATTTCGCCGCGATGCTGCTCCAGAAGCGCCCGGTGGCGAGCTATCTGCCCTCGCGCCTCCACCGGCTCGTCCCGCCCTTCCTGGCCGGCACCTTCCTGCTCGTGCCGCTCATGCATTTCCTGCTGCTGTGCATCACCGGCAATCCCGACCCGCTCGGTCGCTGGTGGGAAATCATGACGATGACCGAGCGCAACCCGTTCGAGCATCTCTGGTTCGTCCAGGTGCTGCTCTACTACACCGCCGGGCTCGCCGCCCTGGTCTGGATCTTCCCCGCGCTCGCCCATGCCGAGCTCAAGGGCGAGCAGCGCAACCTGGTCCGCTGGTTCATTCCGCTCACCCTCGCCACCGGCCTGGTACTCGGCCTGTGCGGGCTGGGCTCGCTCCAGCTCGAGCGCTATCGCTACCTGAACAATTTCGCGGTCAACTTCCTCTCGGCCCGCTACGCGCTCGACTATCTGCCCTGGTTCCTGCTCGGCGCGATCCTCCAGCGCATCCCCGCGCTCGACCGGCGCTTCGCCCGCTTCTCCTGGATCCTGTTCCTCACCTGCCTGGCCGCGAGCATCATCGTCGCCTTCTATCCGCGTACGGTGCCGTTCCTGTGGCGCCCGGTGCTCACCGGCGTCGCCGCGCTCTGCCTCACCCAGGCCTCGCTCGGCGCGCTGGCGCATTTCATCCATGGCGAGCGCCGCTGGGTGAAGGCGCTCGTCTCTGCCTCCTTCGTGATCTACCTGTTCCACGAGCCGCTGATCGTGCTGGTCACGCCACTGCTCGACCGGTTGCCGATCCCGCTCTGGCCGCGCTTCATCCTGCTCTGCCTGACTGCCTTTTTCGGCTCCTACGGCATCTGGAAGCTCATCAAGCTGAGCCCGGCGCTGCGCTACCTGTTCAACGGCGAGCGCCCGAAGAAGCGTAGCAAAAGCTAGCTTGCCCGACTCACCGGCGCGTGCATTGTGCGCGACGCAATGCACGCGCCCCTGAGCCAGCCCAATCCCGACAAGCCGCGCCACTGGTCCGCACGCGCGCTCGCCCCCTTGTTTCGTGGCCAGCTCGACAAGATCGACGCCGGCATCGCCCGGGGCAGCCTGTCGCTCGGCCTGCCGGACGGCACCGCCCGCCTGCTCGGCGGCCGCGCCGAGGGGCCCGCCGCGATCGTCGACCTGCGCAGCTGGCGTGCGCTGCTCCGCCTGGCGGTCGGCGGCTCGATCGGCTGGTACCAGGCCTGGGCACTCGGCGAATGGGCCAGCCCCGATCCGGTCCAGCTCTTCGCGCTGTTCGGCCTCAACCGCGCCGAGCTCGCCCGCCAGGCCCGCGCCACCGGCCTGTCCAAGGGCATCAAGCGCCTGCTCCACTGGCGCAACCGTAACCATCGCGGCGGCTCGCGACGCAACATCCAGTTCCATTACGACCTGGGCAACGACTTCTACCGGCTCTGGCTCGACCCCGGCATGACCTATTCGAGCGCGCTGTTCACCGCGCCCGGCCAGACGCTCGAACAGGCCCAGCACGAAAAGCTCGCGGCGATCCTGGCACGCACCAACACCAGCCCCGGCGACGAGATCCTCGAGATCGGCTGCGGCTGGGGCAGCTTCGCCGAAATGGCGGTGGCGCAAGGGCGCAAGGTCCACGGCATCACCCTGTCCACCGAGCAGAAGGCCTGGGCCGAGGCACGCGTGCCGCACGACGCCCGCTTCACCCTCACCGACTATCGCGACGTCACCGGCAGCTATGACGCGGTTGCCAGCATCGAGATGGCCGAGGCGGTGGGGCAGGCCTATTGGCCCGCCTATCTCGATGCCATTGCCGGTGCGCTCAAGCCGGGCGGCCATGCGGCGCTGCAGGTCATCATCTTCGACGACGCGTTCTTCGAGGACTATGCCGCGAACGTCGACTTCATCCAGGCCTATGTCTTCCCGGGCGGCCTGCTGCTGTCGGAGCGGCGTTTCGCCGCCCTGGCCGCCGCGCGGGGCCTGCGCACCCAGGACCGCATCGGTTTCGGCCTCAACTATGCCGAGACGCTCCGCCTGTGGCGCGAGCGCTTCGATGCGGCCGTGCTGGCGGGCACGCTGCCTGCACAATTCGACCGGAATTTCATCGACTTGTGGCGCTATTATCTGATGTATTGCGAAGGCGGGTTCAGAGGCGGCGGTATTGACGTCGTCCAGCTCACCTTGGTGAAGGAGGAGGGGATATGAGGAAGTTGCTGCTGGCCGGCGCACTCGCGCTGGGAACCGTCGCGGGGCAGGGGGCGATCGCCCAGGCGGTCCAGTCGTCCGACGTGAAGCTGCAGTCCGGCGACAATTCGGGCCTGCGCAAGGTCGGTGCCGAGGTGCTGTTCTGGAGCCAGGCCCAGCGCGACGCCAATTTCCCGCATATGGAGCGGCTCTTCCCCGGCCATATCGTCAAGGCCGGCACCAGGGTCCGCGCGCTTCCCGCGGGCAAGCCGCTCGCTTTCCCCGATGCCGATCTCGACGCCTTCATCGCCCAGCAGAACATCTCCGGGCTGATCGTGCTCAAGGACGGCAAGATCATCCTCGAGCGCTATGCCCGCGGCTATGCGCGGGAAGGACTCTGGACCAGCTTCTCGGTCGCCAAGTCCTTCACCTCGTCGCTGGTCGGTGCGGCGATCAAGGATGGCTATATCAAGTCGGTCGACGAGCTCGTCACCAAATACATCCCCGAACTCGCCGGCAGCGGCTATGACGGCGTCACGATCGCACAGCTGCTCACCATGACCTCGGGCGTGAAGTGGAACGAGGATTATACCGACGCCAAGTCCGACGTCGCCCGCATGTTCCTCGAGCCGGTACCGGCAGGGGAGGACCCCACCGTCTACTACATGAAGAAGCTCCCCCGCGAGTTCGCGCCGGGTGCGAAGTGGGTCTACAAGACCGGCGAGACCAACCTGATCGGAGTGCTGGTGATGCGCGCCACCGGCAAGCCGCTCGCCACCTATCTCAGCGCGAAGATCTGGCAGCCCTATGGCATGGAGCAGGACGCGTTCTGGATGGTCGATCCGTCCGGACACGAGGTCAGCGGCTGCTGCCTGTCGGTGAGCTTGCGCGACTATGCCCGGCTCGGCCAGTTCGCGCTCGAGGGCGGCAAGGGCGTCGTCCCTGCCGACTGGTATCGCCAGTCGACCACCGCCCATGCCGATATCGGCGTACCGGGCTTCGGCTATGGCTATCAATGGTGGACCTATCCCGAAGGCCGCTTCGGCGCCCAGGGCATTTTCGGCCAGACGATCCGCGTCGATCCGAAATCGAAGGTGGTGATCGCGGTCTCGGCAGCAGCGCCCAAGGCCAGCGACAGCGATTATGGCAAGGCGCGCACCGCGTTCCTCAACCGGCTGTTCGAGGCCGCGGCGAAGTAGCGCGAGCGCTGGCCTGGCAAGTCAAACTGCTCCCCGGCGAAAGCCGGGGCCCAGGGTTTCTCTGCCGATCCGCTTGTGACCCTGGGCCCCGGCTTTTGCCGGGAAGCAGGAAGAACCGAGAGCTCTCAGCCCTCAACCCGCTCGAAATGCCCCGCCTCGAACCCCGAGGCCGCCAGCGCCGCGATCCGTTCCGCCACCACTTCCGGCGCCTTCACCGTCGCCGGATCCTCGCCGGGGAAGGCGCGGGCGCGCATCTTGGTGCGGGTGGCGCCGGGATCGAGGATGCCGACGCGGATGCCGCTGATATGCGCGACTTCCTCGCCATAGGTGAGCAGCAGGTTCTCGAACGCCGCCTTGGACGATCCGTAGACGCCCCAATAGGCGCGCGCGGTGCGGCCGACGCTGGAGGTCACCCCGATCACTCGCGCACCGCTCGATGCCTTGAGCATCGGGTCGAACGCCGCGAGCATCGCCGCCTGGGCGGTGACGTTGAGCGTCAGGATCTTGGCATATTCCTTGAAATCGATCGCCGGCACCGCGCTCAGCGTGCCGAGCTGGGCGGCGTTGAGCACGAGCACGTCCAGCGCCGTCCAACGGCCCGAGATCGCCTCGGCGAGCCGGGCGATGCTGTCATTCTCGGTCAGGTCGAGCGGGGCGATCGTCGCCGAACCACCCGCCGCGAAGATCGTTTCCTCGACTTCCTCGAGCCCGCCCGCGGTGCGCGCGGTCAGGATGACATGCGCGCCCTGGCTGCCCAGTGCGATCGCGGTCGCCGCGCCGATGCCCCGGCTCGCGCCGGTGACGAGCGCGGTGCGCCCCGAAAGTGCCCCCTCGCTCATCCCGGTCTTAGCCCACGCGCTCGTGAAGCAGCGCGAACTGGTCGGTCGGCGGGCCGTTCTCGTCCTGGTCGGTCAGCGTCGTCGGATATTCGCCGGTGAAGCAGGCATCGCAGTATTTCGGATGGATATCCGCGCGGTGCGCCTCGCCCAGCGCCTTGTACAGACCGTCGATCGAGATGAAGGCCAGGCTGTCGGCATGGATGAAGTCGGTCATCCCGCCCACGTCCAGCTTTGCCGCGAGCAGCTTGGCGCGCTCCGGCGTGTCGACGCCGTAGAAGCAGCTGTGCCGGGTCGGCGGGCTGGCGATGCGCATGTGCACTTCGGCAGCACCCGCTTCGCGCATCATTTGCACGATCTTGAGGCTGGTGGTGCCGCGGACGATCGAATCGTCGATCAGCACCACGCGCTTGCCCTTGATCAGCTCGCGATTGGCGTTGTGCTTCAGCTTCACGCCCAGGTGGCGGATCTGGTCGCCGGGCTGGATGAAGGTACGGCCGACATAGTGCGAGCGGATGATGCCTAGCTCGAACGGGATGCCGCTCTGCTGGGCATAGCCGATCGCCGCCGGCACGCCGGAATCTGGGACGGGGACGACCAGGTCGGCCTCGACCGGTGCCTCGATCGCCAGCTGCGCGCCGATCGCCTTGCGCACCGAATAGACCGAGCGGTTGTCGCTGATCGAATCCGGACGGGAGAAATAGACATACTCGAAGATGCAGGGACGGGCGCCGACGGGCGCGAACGGCTTGTGCGAGCTGATCTCGCCGCCCTTCACGATCACCAGCTCACCCGGCTCGACGTCGCGGACATAGTCGGCGCCGACCACGTCGAGCGCCACCGTCTCCGAGGCGAAGACGATCGTGTCGTCGAGCTTGCCCATCACCAGCGGGCGGATGCCCAGCGGGTCACGGCAGGCGATCATGCCCTCGGGGGTCATGACGATCAGCGAATAGGCGCCCTCGACCTGCTTGAGCGCGTCGATGAAGCGGTCGATCAGCGTGCGGAACTGCGAGGTCGCGACGAGGTGGATGATCACTTCGGTGTCGCTGGTCGACTGGAAGATCGCGCCGCGGCGGATCAGGTCGCGGCGCAGGCGCATCGCGTTCGAGATGTTGCCGTTATGCGCGATCGCGAAGCCGCCGCTGGCCAGCTCGGCATAGAGCGGCTGGACGTTGCGCAGCGAGGTCTCGCCGGTGGTCGAGTAGCGGACATGGCCGCAGGCGGTGTCGCCGTGCAGCCCGCGGATCACGTCGTCGCGGTCGAAATTGCCGGCGACATGGCCCATTGCGCGGTGGATGTGGAACTGGCGGCCGTCGAAGCTGGTGATGCCCGCCGCCTCCTGTCCACGGTGCTGCAGCGCATGCAGGCCAAGCGCGACCGCGGCGGCAGCGCCGTCCATGCCGGAAACGCCGAAAATGCCGCACTCTTCGCGCAGCTTGTCGTCATCGAACGGGTTTGTGGTAAGCATCAGCCCTCAAGGGGTTTTGAACTATCGAGCGGGCATATAGGCGCTTCGTCCCGGTTTGTCGCCCGCTTGTCACAAAGAAATGAACTTGCTGGCTTTTCCGGTGGTTTTTCAGGGCGAAAGGAGCCGTTCCCATGCCCGGACACGACCATGGACCCCAGATCAAGAACGACGAACTCTACGAGAAACTCCGCGATGAGGGGAACTCGAAGGAGAAGTCGGCGCGAATCGCCAATGCCCAGGCGGCAGGCACGCTCGACCATCCCGGCGGCACGCTCGAGAGCCGCTCGAAGGACCAGCTCTACGACGAGGCGCAGGAGATCGGCATCGAGGGCCGCTCCAAGATGGACAAGGACAAGCTGATCGAGGCCATCCGCGATCATTGAGGCGCGGCCCGCGCCGCGCTAGACAGCGCGCGTGGACAACGAACGCGAAACGGGCCTCGTGCTCGACCCGAAATATGACGCCGCCGGTCTGATCACCGCGGTCTGCACCGCACCCGACGGCACGGTGCTGATGCTCGCGCACATGAACGCCGAGGCGCTCCAGGCGACACTCGACACCGGCGAGGCGACCTTCTGGTCGCGCAGCCGCGGCAAGCTCTGGAAGAAGGGCGAGACCTCGGGCCACATCCTCAAGGTGCTCGAGGCCCGGATCGACTGCGACCAGGACGCGGTCTGGCTCAAGGTCGAGCCGCACGGCCCCGCCTGCCACACCGGCGCGCCGAGCTGCTTCTACCGCATCGTCGAAGGCGGAAAGCTCGTCCGCGGATGAAGCGCGCCGGGCTGCTCCTCGCGCTGCTGCTCGCCGCCTGCTCCTCGGGCACGGCGCCGGACAACAAGGCCCAGCCGCCCCAGGACCTGGAAAAGGCCGCCATCGAGCGCGGCCTCGTCCGCAACCCGGCGGACACCGACATCGCCGGCCTCTACGCTCGCGACACCGACCGCGTCTGCATCGTCCCCGACGCCGAGCTCGGCTACCGGATTGGCGCGTTCGTCGACTATGGCGACCGCATCACCTGCAGCGGCACCGGGCGGGCGAGCCGGGTAGGGGAGTCGCTCCATGTCGAGTTCGGCGAGGACGGCAGCTGCTCGTTCGATGCCAAATATGACGGCGACAAGATCGCTTTCCCCGGCGCGCTGCCGGACGGCTGCAACAAATATTGCGCAAAGCGCGCGTCCTATGCCGGCCTCGAAGTGACCCGGCTCAGCGAGTCGGCCGCCGAGGCCGCCGCGATGCGCGATGCGAACGGCAAGAGGCTCTGCGGCGGCGGCGACTAAGCCGTCATCCCGGCGAAAGCCGGGATCTCAGGCGAAGGCGCGGGAGGGGCGCCGCACGAGCGCCCCGGCTTTCGCCGGGATGACGGAAAAGGTCGATTTCGGCCGCGCAGGCAATTGACGTTCACGTAAGGGGAAAGTATTTTATGCCCATGAACGCACCAGCTTTCCCGCTCGAAGCCCTGGCGCCGATCGAGCCGCGACCGGACCGCGACAGCTTCACCATCTCGGACCTGTGCGCCGAATTCTCGGTCACGCCCCGCGCGCTTCGCTTCTATGAGGACGAGGGCCTGATCGCCCCCGAGCGCCGCGGCACCGCCCGCATCTATTCGCACCGCGACCGCGCCCGGCTCGCCTGGATCCTGCGCGGCAAGCGCGTCGGCTTCAGCCTCGCCGAGATCCGCGAGATGATAGACCTCTACGATGTCGGCGACGATCGCAGCACCCAGAAGCAGGTCACGCTCGAGCGCTGCCTCGAACGCATCGACCTGCTCGAGAACCAGAAGCGCGACATCGACGCGCACATCGCCGAACTCCAGCAATTCGTCGAACTGCTCAAGAGCAGCGACTAACCCCGAGGAACCCTGAAATGCCCCAGTACACTCCGCCGGTGCGCGACACCCGCTTCATCCTCGAGCAGGTGATCGGCCTCGATCGCTATGCCAATCTTCCCGGCTTCGAGAACGCCACCCCGGACACGGTCGACGCCGTGCTCGAGCAGGGCGGCCAGTTCGTCGCCGAGGTCCTGTTCCCGATCAACCATTCGGGCGACCAGGAGGGCTGCAAGCGCCATGACGACGGCAGCGTCACCACGCCCGCCGGCTACAAGGAAGCGTACAATCAGTTCGTCGAGAGCGGCTGGGGCACGCTGAGCTTCCCCGAGGCGTTCGGCGGCCAGGGCATGCCGCACGTCATCTCGACGGCGTTCCAGGAGTTCATGATCTCCTCGAACATGGCCTTCGCCATGTATCCGGGCCTCACCCACGGCGCGGTCGCGGCCCTGCTGGTCAAGGGCTCGCCCGAGCAGCAGGAGAAGTACGTCCCCAAGATGGTCGCCGGCACCTGGGGCGGCACGATGAACCTCACCGAGCCGCAGTGCGGCACCGATCTAGGCCTGATCCGCACCCGCGCCGAGCCGAACGCCGATGGCAGCTATTCGATCACCGGCACCAAGATCTTCATCTCCTCGGGCGAGCATGACCTGACCGAGAACATCATCCATCTCGTCCTCGCCAAGACGCCGGGCGCGCCGGAGAGCAGCAAGGGCATCTCGCTGTTCGTCGTCCCCAAGTTCCTCGTCAACGACGACGGCTCGCTGGGCGATCGCAACGCCGTCACCTGCGGCTCGATCGAACACAAGATGGGCATCCACGCCAATTCGACCTGCGTGATGAACTATGACGGCGCCACCGGCTGGCTCGTCGGCGAGGAGATGAAGGGCCTCGCCGCGATGTTCATCATGATGAACGCCGCGCGTCTCGGCGTCGGCCTCCAGGGCCTCGGCGTCGGCGAGGTCGCGCTGCAGAACGCCGTCCAGTACGCGCATGACCGCCGCCAGGGCCGCGCGCTCACTGGCCCGCAGGAGCCGAACGAAAAGGCCGATACGCTGTTCGTCCACCCGGACGTCCGCCGCATGCTGATGGAAGCCAAGGCGCAGACCGAGGGCATGCGCGCGCTCTGCCTCTGGGGTGCGCTCCAGGTCGATCTCGAGCATGCCGCCGCCACCGAGGAGGAGCGCCAGCTCGCCGCGGACCTGATCGGCCTGCTCACGCCTGTCATCAAGGGCGTCGGCACCGATATCGGCTACAAGGTCGCGACCGACAGCCAGCAGGTCTATGGCGGCCATGGCTACATCGCCGAATGGGGCATGGAGCAGTACGTCCGCGATGCCCGCATCTCGATGATCTATGAGGGCACCAACGGCGTTCAGGCGATGGACCTGGTCGGCCGCAAGCTCGCCATGAACGGCGGCCGCGCGGTCCAGGCCTTCTTCAAGCTGGTCGCCGAGGAAGCCGCCGCCGCCAAGGGCGACGAGAAGCTCGCCGCGCTGGCCGAAGGGCTGGAGAAGACCCTCGGCCATCTCCAGGGCGCGACGATGTGGCTCGCCCAGAACGGCTTCAAGAACCCGAACGACGTCGGCGCCGGCGCCTATCCCTATATGCAGCTCACCGGCACGGTCGCGCTCGGCCTGATGTGGCTCCGCATGGCCAAGGCCGCCGCCGCCGCGCTGGCCACGGGCGAGGGCGACACCAAATTCTACGAAGCCAAGCTGGTCACCGCCCGCTTCTTCGCCGAACGGTTCTTCCCGGACGCCAGCGGCCTGCGCCGCAAGATCGAAGCCGGCAGCGAGACAGTGATGGCGCTCGACCCGGACCTGTTCCGGGCGGCCTAACGTCTCCAGCTCCCCTCCCTGGAAGGAGGGGAGCTGAATAGCGTTGAAGCGCTGAACGACGCCTTCAATCGTCATGCTGAATTTGTTTCAGCATCCAACGCACCACACAGGATTTCGCCTGAGGCGCGTTTGACCCTGAAACAAGTTCAGGGTGACGGTGGAAGCGAGGCCACCGAACCCCAAGGCAGCGTTGCGTCTACCCTCCAGCTTCCCCGGCGAAAGCCGGGGAGCAGCAAGAACGCGCTGCGCTCGCAATCCACTTCCAATCCCTCCGGCCTCCGCCGGGAAATGGGAGCGGCAACAATGATCCCATCACCGCCGCTATGGTGCAGTAATACACTTGAGCCATACCCCGGGGAAGGCGATAGTGTTTTCATGACCTTGGCCATCGTACCGCTCACGCCGCTCGAGCGTGGGCAGCTTCACGTGATCCGCCTGCGCGCGCTGCGCAACGCGATCGTCCTGCTGGTGGCAACCGGGGCGGCCGAGTGGTTCGTGCCGAACCTCCCCATGCCGGGCCTGTTCCTCGCCCCGGTCATCCTTCTCGCGCTGTGGATGGTCGTGCTCGCGCCGCCGCGCCGCTGGCGCCGCTGGGGCTATGCCTTCACCGGCACCGAGCTCCATGTCGAGCATGGCCTGTTCACCCGGGTCCACACGATCGTGCCGGTGCTGCGCGTCCAGCATATCGACGTCCAGCAGGATGTGCTGGAGCGGCTGTTCAAGGTCGCCACCCTTGTCCTCCATACCGCCGGCACCGACGACAATGTCGTGATCCTGCCCGGCATCGCCCGCGCCACCGCCGAGGCAATCCGCGACACGATCCGCGAGCGCATCGGCAGCGCCGCGCATGACTGAGGCCGAAGCGCGGCCCCAGCGGCTGCACGTCCTCACCGTGATCCTGCGCTTCATCAAGCGCGCGCCCTCGACGCTCGTCGTCCCGCCGCTGGCGCTGGGCTTTGCCGGCAAGGAATTCCATCCGGTGCTGGCCTTCGGGGCCTTCGGCGCGATCGCGGCCGCCGTGATCCTGATGACCTTTCTCGACTGGTGGTGCTTCACCTACCGGATCGGCGCGGAGGAAGTGCTGATCCAGCAGGGCGTATTGCGCCGCAGCCGCCGCTCGATCCCGCGCGCGCGCATCCAGGACGTCTCGATCGAGCGCGGCCCGTTCGCCCGGATCGTCGGCCTGGCGCTGATCAAGCTGGAGACCGGCGGCGGCGAGAAGGAGGAGGCCCATCTCGACAGCGTCTCGGTCGCCGAGGCCGAGCGGCTGCGCGCCTTGCTCCGCAGCCACACGCCCGCCGCCGCGGTGCAGGCCGGCGATGCCGCTGCGCCGGAACCTGCCCCGGAGCGCCGCACGATCTTCGCCATGTCGCTCGGCCGCGTGCTGATCGAGGGGGTGTTCGGCTTCTCGCTCGTCTGGATCGCCGCAATCTATGGCGGTCTCCATTATCTCGGAGAGATCCTCCAGCTCGATTGGGAGGAGCTGTTCGGCGAAGCCCAGCGGGTCGCCGTCGCGCGGTTCAGCATCGTCGCGCTGGTGCTGGTCGCGGGGCTGGCGCTGCTGGTCAGCCTGGTCGCCGGCATCGTCCGCACCCTGCTGCGCGACTATGGCTTCATGCTCACCCATGAAGGCGGGCGCTTCCGCCGGGTGCGCGGGCTGCTCACCCGCTCGGAAGTCGTCATCGCCGATCGCCGCATCCAGCTCGGGCTGGTCCATCGCGGCATGATCTCCGGGCGGCTGGGCTGGAACAGCGTCGAGGTGCAGACGCTCGGCGGCAGCACCGATCCCTCGGGCCGCCAGGGGCTCGCGCCCTTCGCCACGAAGGAGGAAGCGGCGGAGGTGCTCGCCGCCACGCCGCTGCCGACCTTCGAGCGCGTCGGCCTGCGCCCGGTGGCCCCGGCCCATATCCTCCGCTCGGCGCTGCGCCACGGCATGCCGGTCGCGCTGGTCTTCGCCATCGCGGGCTGGTTCCTGCCGCTGCTCTGGTGGGGGCTGCTGCTCGTGCCGGTCCCCGTGATCGTCGCGCTCTTCCAGCGCGCGCATCATCGCTATGCGCTGCGCGACACCAGCCTGCAGGTGATGCGCGGCGTGCTGTCCCAGCGCGACTGGGTGGTGCCCTTCGACTCGATCCAGACGCTCACCGTGCGCCAGGGCCTGCTCCAGCGCTGGCTCGGCGTGGCGACGGTCTCGGTCGACACGGCGGGCGCAAGCGGCTGGCACCGCCCCAATGTCAGCGACGCCCCGCTGGATGCCGCGCTGGCGCTGGCCGAAGCGCTGGCGGCGAAGGTGGACTAGCCTGAATTTCCGCCCTTGTTTCCCCTCCCTGGAAGGGAGGGGAGCAGGAAGGAGGCTTCCTCCCTTGCAATGTAGGATTTCAGATGTTCCGCTGACCGGGCCGGCCTCGCGCCGGCCGCTCTTTCAACCGGTCAGGGAACGGGCGTCGGCCGCGGGGTCGGCGAGGGCCGGGGCACCGGCAGGCTGAAGCTCACCGCACCCTTGCCCTGGGCCGGTACATTGGCAGGCGCGGTCGCCGGCGGGGCGACCGCGTCGACCTTGCGGCGCACCCCGGCCAGCGGCGCGGGCGCGCTGAGCGGGCCGGCGCCGGGCAGCGGCGTCGCGGCAGGCGCGGGAGCTGCCTCGGGGGCGGCGGCGATCTGGGCGCGCATGCACTGGACCGGGCTCGGGCGGCGGAACTGCTGGCAGTTCCACAGCGCCTTGGCAAAGCCCTGCGCCTCGTCGCGCAGGTAGCTGAACGACATGGTCGACACCTGGCTGCTGCCGAGCGGCAGCTTCGCCGGGGTCTGCTTGGGGTCGGCCCAGGCCATGAACTTGCAATAGGGGCGCTCGCCGCAGGTGCGGATGGCGAGCGCGGCGAAGGCGTCGGGGTTCATGCCGGCGGGCAGGGTGAGCATGAAGTTGTTCGATTCGCCGCCGCCTTCGACCGCCATCGGCGCGGGGATCGCGCTGGTCGGGATCGATGCGGGGTCGATGAACGCGCCGTCGCCGCCCGCCGCGCCGGGCAGCAGTGCGTCGAGTGCCGGGTCGCTCTTGAAGTTGGCGGGGGACAGGCGGGCCATCAGGCCGATGTTCGGCTCGACACCGGCATAGGTCCGGTTGAAGGCGGGGGGAGTGCCCCACCAGCCGCTCCAGCGGAAGAACAGGTGGGTATGGACCTCGGTGATCTTCTCCAGGCTGGCGCTCCAATAGGGGACGACCCAGTCGGTGTGGTAATGGGTGGCGTGGCCGACGGGCTTGTACACCGATCCGGTCAGCGCGCTGCGGGCGACATAGCGCGCCCGCTCCCAGGCCGCGGCGGTCGGCGTATAGCGCAGCATCGCCCCGTCACAGGTGAAAGTGAACTGGCAGCCGGTCGAGCGTTCGAATCCCTGGAACACGACGCCGCAGATGGTTTTCGGGAAAGCAGGATGCCTCGCGCGGTTGATGATGACCTGCGCCACGGCCTTTTCCCCCACGGCATCGTCGCCGGCCTCGTAATAGACCGCGGCAGCCAGGCAATCGACCGCACGTTCGCGGCTGTCCTCGGCGCCGAAGATATTGAACGGCCGGGCGGCGGGGTTGGGCAGGGTGGAGAAGGGCACCGAGGCGTTCCACGCCCGCGCGTCATCGGGCGTGACGACCTGCAGCTCGACCGGTTCTACGGCCGGCAACTCGTCCTTGGGCACCACCCGGTGCGAGACCTTCACCGGCGCCTTGGCCTTGCCGATGACGGTCCGAGGCGTGTGCGCGACGAGCCAGACCGGCCCCGCGATCGCCAGGAGCATGACAAGTCCGAGCATCGCCACGAGCACGGGCGAGACGGGGCGCGAAGAGCCTGCAAAGCTGCGAGGAAAGGAAAGGGTCGCCATGGGGTCGCCGCCCATAACGCAGAAGCACGCAGGTTGGAACCATTGCGGCGCCGAAACGCCACAGGCTTCGGCTCAGCGTGGGACGGCGGGGCTTAGTCCGGCCAGAAGCCGGTGGCCTCGCACATATCCCAATGGTCCGCCGCACCCAGTTTGCAGGCCGCTGCGGTGCTCTCGCCGATGCAGAGCTTCACTTCACGCTGGTAGCGCTTGTAGCAGCTCTCCGGGCGCGCCGGCGCCGCGGCCGCCAGCGCCACCGGCTTGTGCTTGATGGCGGAGACTGGGGCGGCCGCCACACCGCGCGCTTCGGCCGGCGTTTCCAGCCCGCGCTGCTTCCCCCCGAAAGCCAGCGGCCACCCCAGATAAATGGCAAGCATCACGCTCACCAGGATCATTGCATTACGCACGACGAATTCCCCCCGGAAACGACGTTTTCCCCGACTCGGGAAAACTAGCGTTAATCGGGAGTTAATTCCAGTGCCTCAGCTCTCCGGAAGGAAGTCTGGAACGCTCAAATAGCGCTCACCTGTATCATAATTGAACCCAAGCACCCGGACGCCCTCCGGAAGATCGGGCAATTTCTGCAGGATCGCGGCCAGAGTCGCCCCCGAGGAGATGCCGACCAGCATACCTTCCTCCCTTGCCGCACGGCGCGCCATGTCCTTGGCGACACCGGCATCGACCTTGATCACGCCGTCGATCGCATCGGTGTGGAGATTGCGCGGCACGAAGCCCGCGCCGATGCCCTGGATCGGGTGCGGGCCGGGCTGGCCGCCCGAGATCACCGGCGAAAGCTCGGGCTCGACCGCATAAACCTTCACATTCGGCCAGGCCTTTTTGAGTGTCTCGGCAACGCCCGTGATATGGCCACCGGTGCCGACACCTGTGATCACCACGTCGATCGGAGTGTCGGCGAAGTCGTTGAGGATCTCCTGCGCCGTGGTGCGGTGATGCACGTCGATGTTCGCCGGGTTCTCGAACTGCTGCGGCATCCAGGCGCCCGGAGTCGTCTCGACGATCTCCATGGCTCGTTCGATCGCGCCCTTCATGCCCTTTTCGCGCGGCGTCAGGTCGAAGGTCGCGCCATAGGCGAGCATCAGGCGGCGGCGCTCAAGGCTCATGCTCTCGGGCATCACCAGGATCAGCTTGTAGCCCTTAACCGCCGCGACCATCGCCAGGCCGACGCCGGTATTGCCGCTGGTCGGCTCCACGATCGTGCCGCCCGGCTGCAGGCTGCCGTCCTTCTCGGCGGCCTCGATCATCGCCAGCGCGATGCGGTCCTTGATGGAGCCGCCCGGGTTGGTGCGCTCGGACTTGATCCAGACTTCCGCGTCCGGGAACAGCTTGCTCACCCGGATGTGCGGCGTGTTGCCGATCGTTTCGAGGATCGTATTGGCCTTCATGTCGTCATCTCCTTGGGAGGAATCTCAAGATTGGCCGGAGGATCGAAGGTTCGAGCCCGCCTCAACTCCGGAAATAGCTTGGCCCAGGCGATCGTGACAAGGATCGCGCCGATGCCGCCGCCAACCACAGCGGCGACCGGACCGATGAGCGCGGCGAGAAAGCCCGATTCAGCCTCGCCCAGCTCGTTCGAGCCCGAAATGAACAGGGTGGACACCGCACCGACCCGGCCACGCATCTCGTCCGGCGTATAGAGCTGAATCAGCGACTGGCGAACATAGACCGAGACCATGTCGGCTGCGCCGAGCACGAACAACGCGAACAATGCGATCAATACCGCCGGAGCGGTATCATGCCCGATTGCGCTCGGCCCCAGCACCGGCACCAGCAAGGGCGCCGAGAGGCCGAAGATCACCGTTGCGAAGCCGAACAGCGCCACCGCGAGCAGCATCTTCACGCCCACATCGCTCTTGAGCGGGCGCCAGGAGAAGAACACCGCCGTCAGCACCGCACCCACCGCCGGCGCCGCGCGCAGATGCCCGAGTCCGGCCGAGCCGACCTCGAGGATGTCGCGGGCATAGACGGGCAGCATCGCCGTCGCGCCGCCGAGAAGCACCGCGAACAGGTCGAGCGAGATAGCGCCGAGCACGAGCCGGTTCCGCCGGACATAATGCAACCCGTCGACCATCTGCGCCCAGGGGCTGCCGCTGAACTTGCGCACGGTACGCGGCACGGGTCCGATCAGCATGAGCATGAGCAAGGACAGCAGGAACAGTCCCCCCGCCACCGCATAGGAGAGCCAGTCCGCCGCCGCATAGAGATAGCCGCCCATCGCCGGCCCGATCACGGTGCCGATCTGCCAGGAGAGCGAGCTCAGCGCGATCGCGGTCGGCAGGATCGCCTTGGGTACCAGGTTGGGCGAGAGCGCGCTCAGTGCCGGGCTGGCAAAGGCGCGGGCGACACCGAGCAGCGCGGCAATGCCGAACAGGGCCGGCAGGCTGATCGTATCGGTATAGGTCAGCACACCCAGGCTGATCGCGCAGAATGCTTCGAGCGCCACCGAGGCTCGGGCGATCCAGCGCCGGTCAAGCCGGTCCGCGACCCAGCCGGCGAACAGCGAGAGGAAGAGCAGGGGCAGGAACTGCGCGACGCCGATCAGCCCGAGTTGAAACGCCGCCTCCTTCACCGTCATCGTCCGCCGGGCGATGTCATAGACCTGCCAGCCGATCACGATCACCATCGCCATCTGCCCGAGCGTGGCCGAGAGGCGCGCCAGGAAATAATAGCGGAAGTTGGGAACGGCGAATGGATGCGTTGCTTCGGCGGCCATGGAAGCGCCTCTAGGCCCTTCCGCGACGGAACCGCAACGAACGATTGCAGGCGCGGCCGCCAATCACATCAAGATATGCCCGATCAGCGCAGCTTTGCCGGCTGGACGTCCTCGGTCTCGGCACTGCGCGGGTTGCGGATCGCGGGGCGCAGCCGCGCGAAGCTGCACAATCCGGCAATGGTCGCCAGCCCGGCAGCGACAAGGGCAGGTACCGTTCCGCCGCCGATGCTCAGCGCCAGCAGCGCGGCCACCAGCGTCGCGCCGGTCGTCTGTCCCACCATCCGCGTCGTGGAGACCAGCCCGCCTGCCGCCGCGGCCCGATCGATCGGCGCCGAGCCGATGATCAGCCGGGCATTGGGCGACAGGAACATGCCGAAGCCGGCCCCCGTGAGCGACATCCGCCAGGCGATATCGAACCACGTCGGTTCCGCGGGCAGGAAGGCGAGGAAGATCAATCCGGTTACCGCGACCACCATGCCGATCGCGCCGAGCGCACCCGCCGGATAGCGATCGGACAGCGAGCCGGCGAGCGGCGCGACGATCATCGTTGTGAGCGGCCAGGGCGCGATCACCGCGCCGACTTCGGAAGGCGCGAAGCCATAGCCGTGCTGGAGCCGGAAGGGGAGGGAAAGCAGCAGCGTCATCGTCGCGATGAACGCAGTGAAGGCCCCGACCACCGACAAGGCGAGCACCGGACGCGCCAGCAGATCGACCGGCAAGATCGGCTTGGGCTCGCGCAATTCCCGCCGGACGAACAGCAGGCCGATCGTCGCGCCTGCGATCACCACCGCGCCGGAGACCACCGGGCTGTCGCCGTGCACGGCACTTTCCAGCCCGCCGATCACCAACCCGAACATGCCGGCGCAGAGCAACGCACCCAGCACGTCGAACGGCTCGTCACGCGGCTCGCTCCCAGGCAAGGCACGGCCGAACAACAGGCTGGCGATGGCGAAAGGCACGGCGGAGGCAAAAACCCAGGGCCAGGGGCCAATGGCCAGCACGAGTCCGCCCAGGGTGGGCGCAAGCGCGGCCGAGCTGGAAACCACCACCGAGTTGATGCCCAGCCCGCGCCCAAGATGCTTGGCCGGATAGATCTGGCGGATCAGCGCCGAAGATACGCTGAGCGCCGCCGCCGCACCCGCCGCCTGCGCGGCGCGGACAATGAGCAGGAAGGGCAGGCTCTTGGCGAAGAAGCAAAGGACCGTCGCGACGGTGAAGACGAGCTGCCCGGTCTGGTACATCCGCTTCAGGCCAATCCGTTCGCCCAGTCCGGCAAGCGGCAGCAGCAGCATGACCAGCACGAGCTGGTAGACCGTCACGATCGAGACCGCGGCAGAGCTCTCGATGTGCAGGTCGCGGGCGATGGTGGGCAGAGCCACGGTCGCGATGGCGCCGTCGATCACCACCAATGCCGATCCGAACGAAACGGCAGCGATGGCCAGGGTGCGGCGGGGCTGGGGGAGGCCATCGGTCATCGCCGTTCAGTGCCGCAACAGCGCGTCGGGTTCCAGCGGGAACTCTTCCTTACCCAAATGGGTTGTTTCGCAATCTAAACCAAAGACTTGGAGAGACTGATGGGCAAGGGCATCCTGTTGTGGCTGCTGGGCATTCCGATCCCGATCATCCTGCTTATCCTGCTGTTCTGGCACTAGGCCGATCAGGCTGGGTCGGCCTTGTTCCGGCCCGCACCGTTCTCGATGACAAGGTTGTTGCCGGTGAAGATCAGCTCACGGATCTCCCACGCATCGGCGACGTAGCGATGATCCGGCTTGCCGGGACATGCGCCTTCGTCGTTCGTGGGAAGCTGGTGCATCAACGGCAGGATATCGGCCGCCTCGCGCTCGATTCGCTCGCGGATGCGGCCCATCAGCCAGCGGATCGAGCGCGCATAGGTTTCCCACTGCGCCTCGCTGGGCAAACCGTGCCAGCGGGTGACATGCTCGCGGAAATCCGCGACCAGTGCCGCCGTCTCCGCGCTCGCCTGGCTGGCCGCTTGCGCAACTTCGCCGCCCAGGCCATCCATCAGGGGGCCATATACCTGGCCCTCCATTTTCGCGAAGTGCATCAGAAGGTCGCGGGTGAACATCCAGCGGCGGAATCCCAGCCCGTCGACACTGACAGGCCGCGGCCCGGAAACCATCGTCTCCAGCGCATCGGCATTGGCAAGAATGTGGCTGTGCTGTCTCAGCACACGCTCCACGGGCATTACGCGACTCCTCATTCCCCCATTTTGGCGCAGTATGCCTGTCCAGGGGTGAAATCGCGGCTCAGGAGCTAACCCTATTGGGGAAGCTACGGAGGCCCCGCCGCAGGTGCGACAGGGCCTCCGGAACGTCAGCGGCAGCGAACCTGGTCGCGGTCCACCGAGCTGCCGAGCGCGCCGCCGGCGATCGCGCCGAGCAGCGTGCCGACGGTCTTGGAACGGCCGCCTGCAATCACGTTGCCGAACAGGCCGCCCGCCGCGGCACCGACGATCAGGCCGGTCGTGCCGTCCGAGCGCTTGCAATAATATTTGCCGTCATTGCCGCGATAGATGCGGTCGTCCTGGGTCAGGACGCGCTCCTGGTAGCCGGGCGGCGGCGCGCGATAATCGCGGGCGGCATCATAATATTCGTCGTCGCGCGGGTCATAGCCCGAATAGCCGCCACGGGGCGGAGGCGGCGGTGCCACCGGACGCTGCTTGTAGGCGCGGTAGCGCTCGAGCGCCTGCTGGAACTGGTCATATTCCCGCTCGAAACGCTGCTGCGCCGCATCGAAACGCGCTTCCTCGTCCTGCGCATAGATGGGCGCGCGCTGTGCCATCGCCGGCGTCGCGACCGCCAGGCTGGCCGCTGCGACTGCGGCGAGGGTTACCAGATGCTTCATGTTATTCTCCTTCCCGAAGGCCCATACGGCCGGGGGCGCTGAAACGTTCCGGACATCCGCGTGAAGCCGGGCTGAACGGACGATGCAGATGCGACGGAACCGTAATGAAGTGCGGCAGGACGCACCAGCGCGAAACCCGATCGGCCTTTGATAGTTGGCACGGAACCGATAGACGGATTGGCCGATTTGAAGCCGGAAAGCCTGCACTGAACGCCAAAAGCTTGCTGCGGCGCAGCAAGAGTTGCCATAAGGCCCCATGCTGTTGAGTAATGAAACCGATTCCACCGCCGCTCCCGCTCCGACCACGCCGATGGTGTTGGAAGGGATCGTGCGCCAAAAATGCCTGTCCGTGACGTATAATCGCACGGCGATGATCCTGGCGCCGCACATCCTCTACACCCGCCATGACGCGCTGCATGTCGATGGCGTGGTGGTGCTCAAGGAAGGCGCGCCGCCGCGCGAGGAGAAGATCGGCACCTTCAAGCTCGACGGATTGACCGGGATGACCGTGACCGACCGGGATTTCGTCAAGAGCGCGCTGTTCGATCCCAGTCTGGAGAAATATCAGGGCGAGACCCTGATGGCGGTGGCCTGATCTCCGGGGCTGTGCTGAAACGGCCCCATGAACTTCATGCAGTTCCTCAAGTCGCTCGACGACCTGCTGTACGAGATCATCACCTGGCTGGTCTTCTATCCGATCACCCTGTGGCGGACGATCCGGCACCCGTTCGTGATGATGGCCTATGCCGACAGCGAATTGGAGGACACGGCCGAGCAGCAATATCCTGATGTGCTCAGCCCGCCGATCTTCCTGCTGCTCACGCTGCTGCTAAGCCACACGATCGAACTGGCACTTGTCGGGCAAAGTTCGATCGTGGCGGACAAGCGCGGACTGTCGGGACTGATCAGCGACGATACCAGCCTGCTGTTGATGCGGCTGCTCTTCTTCGCGATCTTTCCGCTGATCATGGCAGTCGCGCTGCTGCGCCGGCAGAAGGCGCCGCTGACCCGGGACAGCCTGAAGCCTCTATTCTATGCGCAATGCTATCCCGCCGGCGTGTTCGCGCTGGTGCTCGGGATCGGGTCGCTCGCGACGCAGATGCCGGGAGGCCCGGCCTTCCGCAGCGCCGGGCTCGCGATCATCCTTGCCGCCTTCCTCTGGTATGGCTCGCTGCAGACGCTGTGGTTCGCACGCACCCTGGCCGTCTCGAAGCTTCGCGGCTTCGGTATCGCCACGATGACGATGGTGGAGTGCGTGATCCTGTTCGTGCTGCTCGCCGCCCTGCTGGCCTAGAAGCCGCCACCCCCGCGCCAGTCCCCTGCATCGCACCGCCCCGTGAAGTTGGTTGCGGCCCGGATGCGAATGATGCCGCTGCGACGGTCGATCTCGAACTTCGGCTTGTTCAACCCGTTCATGCGATATTCGCCAGTGATGCGATCCGGGGTGACGACCAGGTTCTGGATGTCCCACCAGCCATTGTCGCCGCCGCTGTGGATCGGCGAGACCAGCTTGCCCTCGGGCCGGATGCGGCCACGGCCATGCCAGATCTCGATCTGCAGGTCGGACGCGAAACCCTCGCGACCGAGCGTCGTCCCATATTGCGGCTCGAAGCGGTGACTGCGCGAATTATAGACATAGCCTGACTGATACTGCGCGGAGGGGGCGCTGCCGCCGCCGAAACAGACCAGAGTGATCGAGGGACCATAGCGGTCGCCGCCACCCGGGGCGTTGCCATAGTCCGGGCGCGGCGGGCCATAGTCGGGGCGCTGGGGCTGGCCGCCGCCACCCTGGCAGTTCGCGTCGGGCACCCGCTGGATCGCCGAATAGCGCCCCTCACTGGTCGCCACCTGGATGCACTGGCGCTGGCGACCGCTCCACCAGAGCGACCATTTCGTGTCGCGGACGGTGTTCACGGTGACGAAGGCATAGCCACGCGCCTCGAGCTGCGTCTCGCCGCCCGCCGCGCGGGCACCGACCAGGTCGGCGACGTCGGAAGGAGAGGATTGCGCGAAGGCAGGCACGGCAAGCATGGTGGTAGCGAGCAGGGCGGTCAGCATCAGGCGCATGCGTCCAGGTCCTTTCGGGGGTGTTTCGGCCTCGTTCTTACCCCGCATCAATGCGCTCGCCCACGCCGATTTCCGTCCGCGAGCGAGTTTTCCGGGGCCCCGCCTTCACACAACCTAAAGGGTCCACGCGTAGGAACCCATCCGGATTGGTGTAAATCTCGGGCGAGGCGGAATGAGCGGTACGGGTGTCGGGGCGGCGAGGGCGATCGGGAACGGCACGGCCATCCCGTTCATGCGCCGGAATGGCCCGGACCCGCTTGCCGCCGAACATCTCCGCCTGTTCCGCAACTACGAGGCCATGAACCTCGGCTGGTTCTGGGCGACCGACGCCGAAGGCCGGATCACCTATATCAGCGAGGGCGCCGCGCGCTCGCTTGGCCAGACCGGCGATGCGCTGATCGGCCAGGATCTGGTGTCGCTGTTCAAGAACCCGAATGACGAAGCGGACGCCGAGCGCCGTCGTACCATGCCCTTCCAGATGGCCCGCCAGGCCCGTTTCGACGCGATCCCGCTGCTGGTCGACATTGTCGGCGAGGAGCGCTGGTGGGCGCTCTCCGGCCAGCCGGCACGCGACAGTCGCGGGGGGTTCTCCGGCTATCTCGGTCACGGCGTCGACGTGACCAAGGAACAGCGCGCCACCCGCGAGAGCATCCGGCTCGCCATGTATGATCCGCTCACCGGCCTGCCCAACCGGCGGCGGATGGGCAATTTGCTCGACAGCACCATCGCCGCCTTCCGCAGCCAGGAGCGCGCCTGCGCCCTGATGCTGATCGACCTCGACCGGTTCAAGGCGATCAACGACAGCCTCGGCCATCCGGTGGGCGATGCGCTGCTCAAGCAGGTCGCCGAGCGGCTTGCGACCATCGTCGGCAATCCCGAGCAGATCGCCCGGATGGGCGGCGACGAGTTCCAGGTGATCCTGCCCGACGCGCACAACCGGGTCGGCATCTCCGACCTTGCCAACCGCATCATCGAAGCGCTTTCGCACCCCTATACGATTAACGGCAGCCGCTGCCTGATCGGTGCCTCGATCGGCATCGCGGTCAGCCCGTTCGACGCAAGCACCAGCGACGAGCTGGTCCGCAACGCCGACCTCGCGCTCTATGCCGCCAAGGGGGCGGGGCGCGGCCGTGCGCGCTTCTTCTCGTCCGACCTGCTCCAGGTCGCCGAGGACCGCCGGCTGCTCGAGCAGGACCTGATCGACGCGCTCTCCAACGGCGAGCTCGCGGTCCATTACCAGCCGATCCTCAGCGCCCGCAGCGAAGACGTCACCGGTTTCGAGGCGCTGCTGCGCTGGAACCATCCCAAGCGCGGGCGGATCTCGCCGGCGATCTTCATCCCGATCGCCGAGGACGCCAACCTGATCCCGCAGCTCGGCGAGTGGACCTTGCGCCAGGCCTGCATGGACGCCGCCAAATGGCCCGGCGAGCTGCGCGTCGCGGTCAACGTCTCACCGATCCAGTTCGCCAGCGAGGCGCTGCCCGCCATCGTGATGAGCGCGCTTGCCAATTCCGGGCTCAAGGCCGAGCGGCTCGAGCTGGAGATCACCGAAAGCGTGTTCCTCGGCGAAACCGCCGAGACCGACGCCCGCTTTGCCGCGCTCAAGCGGCTCGGCGTCCGGCTGGCGCTCGACGATTTCGGCACCGGCTATTCCTCGCTCGGCTATCTGAAGAGCGCGCCGTTCGACAAGATCAAGATCGACCAGAGCTTCGTCCGCGGTACCACCGAGGAAGGGGCCCGCAACCAGGCGATCATCGCCGCCATCGTCGCGCTGGCCAATGCCCTTGGCATGGAAACCACCGCCGAGGGCATCGAGAGTTTCGACCAGCTCGAGACCATGCGCCGGCTGAACGTCAGCCATATCCAGGGCTTCCTCTACAGCGGCGCCGTTGCCGCGGCCGACCTCGCCAAGCACCTCGAGAACGGCAAATGGGTACTCAAGCCCCAGGGGCCTGCCCGCCAGCGCCACATCCGCCACACCACCTTCCGCAAGGTCGGCGTGATCCACGACAATCACTACTACCCCGCCGTTCTCAAGAACGTCTCCGCCTCGGGCGCCCTGATCGAGGGCATTGTCGATGTGCCGGAGGGCACTCAGTTCGTCGTCGACCTTGGCGAGGGCCAGATGGTCGTCGCCATCGTCCGCCGCGCCCTGCAGCACCAGCAGGGCATCGAGTTCGAGCAGCCGCTGGTCGAGGACAGCAACGGCGCGCTCACTACCCGGCACCGGGTCTCGCCCAAGGTGCTTGGCGAGGCCGGGCTGCAGCAGCAGGGCCACAATCTCGTCGCCAAGACGGAGGAGGGGCTGGCGCTGCCCGCCTTCCACACCACCACCGAGTGGAACGGGATCGAGGTCTAGCGCCGCCCGGTCGCTCAGGGCTGTTTCTGCAGCTTTTCCAGAACCTCCCTGCCATTGTCGTTGCCCGGATTGAGCTCGAGCGAGCGGCGATACTCCGCGATCGCGCCGGGCCTGTCGCCCGCCTCGGCTAGCGCTTCCGCCAGGCTGTCATGCGCGTTCCAGCTGTCGGGATAGGCCGACACGTTCCAGGCGAAGATGCCTCGCGCCGCCGCCGGACGCTTGTCGCGCAGCAGGCGATAGCCCCAGGCGTTCACCAAATCCTCGTTGAGGTGCAGTTCGGGGAAGCGGGCCTTTATCGACGCGATCGTGCCGGGCACATCGGCATAGTCGCTCTTCTCGAGCGCGGCCTCGAGCGCCACCAGCCCCTTGGGCGGCCCGAACAAGGCCGCATGGATCGCATCGGCAAGCCCCTGCGCCGTGCTCTGCGCGCCGGAGCTGTTGGCGAGCACGACCACGCCGTAGCGCTGGGCCGGATAGAAGTCGCAATAGCTGGAGAAGCCGAGCGTCCCGCCCGAATGGCGCAGATAGGTCTGGCTGTCCGCCGTCTTGCCGATCACCCAGTGGAAGCCGATCTGCCCGGCGCCCGGCGCGCCGAACAGGGGCTGGTGGGTGAGGGCGATGGCGGGATCGGTCGCGGCGATCTGGGCCGAGAGATAGCGCGCCATGTCCGCCGCCGAATAATGCAGCCCGCCCGCGGCGCGGATCACCGGCATTGCGAGCGTGGGTCGTTCGGTGCCGTCCGTGGCATAGCCGATGGCGAACAGCGCGGGCGGCACCGATGCTCCACCGGCGCGCATGCCCAGCGGCTTCTCGACGAAGCGGGCGAGCAGCGCATCATAGGGCGCGCCATAGATCCGCTCGACGACCACGCCCTGGAGCTGCGAGGCGACATTGCTGTGGCGCGGCAGGTGCCCGGGCATATCGACCAGCTGCGCGCCCTTGAGATCGACGAGGAACTGCGGCTGGTCATAGCCGTCGAGCAGCTTCGCCACCGCAAAGGCCAGCTCGTTCGGCGGCAGCTTGCTGAAGCGGGCCATCCAGTCGGGCACATTGTCGGGCAGGGCGGAAGTGGTGGTGACCATGTCCGCCAGCCGCACCGGGCGGCCGTCGCGCACCAGATTGTCATAGCCCGCCGGGAGGTATTTGCGGACATCGTCGTCGAGCCGGGCCCGGCCTTCGCGGATCGCATGGGCCAGGATCAGTGAGGTGAAGGTCTTCGAGATCGAGCCGATCTCATAGACCATATGCTCGCTGGCCGGCGTGCTGGTGGCGCGATTGGCGATGCCGGCGTTGTGAAAGCGCGTGCGCCCGTCCCGGATCACCGCGACGGACACGCTGGGCGCCTTGCCGCTCTTCACGAAATCATCGACCAGCGCCTGTACCGGGTCGGCAGAGGTTGCGGCACGGGCGAAGCCGGGCAGGAGCGCGGCGCCGGCGGTAGCGGGCATCAGCGCGAGGAGCTGGCGGCGGTTGAGGCGGGGTCGGTAGGCGTTGTGCTGCATGGTTTGATCCCTTTCGCCTACGAGGCTACATTTGTAGCGCGACGTGCGTCAAGGGTGTAATGGTTATGTAATACGCATTGGTGTCGTGCAGCTGCGAGAAGTTGACATAGTTCCCGCAAGCGCTCTTCATCTCGCAACATTCTTGCGCAGTTGTGGAGGGACGGGCGGCATGCCGTTGAGCGCCGCCATGGCAAGGCGCCAATCGATCCGATGCCGCGTGCCGACCTGCTTGCCCTTGTAGAAGCGCGGCGTCGTGACGCCGACCGTCGCGCGTTCCAGTGCGCGGTCGAAGGCGTCGCAATACCCCATCGAGAGTGCGACATCCCAGGCTTCGGCGAAGCTTTCGGCCCCGGGCCGATCGCGAAGCTTGTACGCCGATTGCCGGGTCTTGCCGACGGCGCGGCAGGCGTGGCGCACCGAGCCCATCGCGAGGAGAGCCTTGACGAAGTCGCGCTGTCGCTGCTCCGTCCAGCCATCGTGGCGAACATTGGCCAGCGGTACAGGAATGAAGTCGAGCCGGCTGGGCCCGTCATCAGGCGGATTGTCGAGAGTGTCGTCCATCTATGAGGGTAGATCAGACGATTTCCTACATTGGAAGGGTTTTCAGATCCGTTCTACGGGGACGCCGAGTTGCAGGGCGGCATCGGCCATTGCGAATATACCCAACACAAATTTACGCTGAATTCAGCTCAGCATTATCTGGAGTGCTGCAATTGGAATTATAGACTGATCCTCAGTATCTCGTAAATCGAAGGCATATTCCGCACCATTCGCGCATATGCCTGCAACCTGATTATTTCCAACCACCGCTGGCCCGCCACTCATGCCAGCCACAATGCCCGCGTTTGTTAAAATTCTCCGGACCCCACTTTGCATTCTATGTGAAACCACCAACCCCGGAGATATAAAACACCCGGCTCCACTAGAAAAATTAGGATATCCGCAAACCGCAACATGCTCATGACTGACGATTTCTGGGCCATGAAAGAGATTCAATGTACAAGTTCCGGCAGGAATTTCAAACACAGCTAAATCCAGAACGCCATTTATAGATATTAATCTCGGCCTAATTTTAACATTCTCGTTCGACGGATGGAAAAAATCCAAATCTGGATATATATTTTTTCCATCTTTGCTAACAACATGCGAGCAAGTGACCCAACCAACCCCCTCCAGCGCCACCGCAGTTCCCTGAGAAATACCCATTTCACTCTGAATAACCCAGCAGCTCTTGGATATTAAATCAACATCCCAGATTGGCGGCTTAGGTATTACGCGGGTTATCCGAGAAACATTTAACTGCTCAGCCCTGGCTAAACATATATCGTTGTACCAATCTTCCGACTGACGAAGCATTTGATCGAAGTTGGCATCGCCGCCCTTCATATCTGCGAGCATTATCAATTCTCGATGAGAATAGTATTTTTCTAATCCATCAATGTTTCTAAGCTTAGAAAAATCTCGCTCACTGCCAGCAATACGCTTAATTTCTAAGAACTCATTTTCGTCCAGTGGCCCGAAGGCCAGAATAAAACCAGCCCCCTTCACCTCCCAACGTATGATAGCGATCTCGTCGTCATAATGACCATGCACTCCGAGAACTCCTGACCCGGGAAGATCGGAAGCTAGGTCAGGAAATTGCTCCTGCTCAAACTTCTTGAACTCCAGATGTAGGTTTCGGCCGAAATTGAAGTGCCAGTTTTCGGGCAGGCTCATTGGCTTAGACTCACAAAACTATCCATAACCCGCTTCCGCCCGGCCTGTTCGAAGTCGATCTCCAGCTTGTTGCCTTCGATCTCGGCGATCACGCCATAGCCGAACTTCTGGTGGAACACGCGCATGCCCAGCGACAGGTCGTCGCGCGCCTTGGCACCGAAGCTCACGGCGGACGCACGGCTTTCCACCACGCGGGCGGGTTCGCGGTTGAAGGTGCGGGAGGTGAAGCTGCCGCCGGGGTTTTTCATGTCCACGCCCGCGGCGCGCTGCCAGCCCGGGCCTCTTCCCGTTCCGCGAGACACATCCGCGAAGGGGTCGCTGCGTTCGCTCCAGTTCGCCTGCCACAGGCTCGCGCCGCCGGTCATCGTGCTTTCGCTGTCGATATGCGCCTCGGGCAGCTCGGCGACGAAGCGGCTGGGGATCGACGAGTTCCATTGGCCGTAGATGCGGCGATTGGCGGCGTGGAGGATGAAGGCCTTTCGCCGCGCGCGGGTGATCGCGACATAGGCTAGGCGGCGTTCTTCCTCGAGCGACGCCAGGCCGCCTTCGTCGAGCGCGCGCTGCGAGGGGAAGATGCCTTCCTCCCAGCCGACCAGGAACACGGTGTCGAACTCCAGGCCCTTGGCGGCGTGGATCGTCATGATCGTCACCTTGGGCTCGTCGGCATTGGTCTCGTTGTCCATGACGAGCGAGACGTGCTCGAGGAAGGCGCCGAGTGTCTCATACTCCTCCATCGCGCGGACGAGCTCGTTGAGGTTCTCCAGGCGCCCGGCGGCCTCGGCGGTGCGATCGGCCTGCCACATCGCGGTATAGCCGCTCTCGTCGAGGACGATGCGGGCAAGGTCGGGATGCTGGAGGTCGTTGCCCATGGCGCGCCAGCGCGCCATGTCGCCGACCAGGTTGCCGAGCGCGCGGCGGGCCTGGGGCGTCAGCTCGTCGGTATCGAGGATGCGCGCGGCCGCCACGGTGAGCGGCACCTGCGCCGCGCGGGCATATTGGTGGACCTTCGCCAGCGCCTTGTCGCCTAGGCCGCGCTTGGGCGTGTTGACGATGCGCTCGAAGGCGAGGTCGTCGGCCGGCTGGGCGATGACGCGGAGATAGGCGACGGCGTCGCGGATCTCCATGCGCTCGTAGAAGCGCTGGCCGCCCAGGATGCGGTGGGGCAGGCCGATCGCGATGAACCGGTCTTCGAACTCGCGGGTCTGGTGCTGGGCACGGACGAGGATCGCCATGTCGTCGAATGACTTGCCGCCGCGATTGAGGCCTTCCATCTCCTCGCCGACGCGTCGGGCCTCCTCGGGCCCGTCCCATACGCCGAGCACCTTGACCTTCTCGCCCTCGTCCTTGTCGGTCCAGAGCGTCTTGCCGAGGCGGCCGCTGTTGTTGGCGATCACGCCACTGGCCGCCGCGAGGATGTGCGGCGTCGAGCGGTAATTCTGCTCGAGCTTGATCACCTTGGCGCCGGGGAAATCCTTCTCGAACTTGAGGATGTTCTCCACCAGCGCGCCGCGCCACGAATAGATCGACTGGTCGTCGTCGCCGACGCAGCAGATGTTCTTGCGCTCCTGGGCGAGCAGTCGCAGCCAGAGATACTGGACGGCGTTGGTGTCCTGATATTCGTCGACCAGGATGTAGCGGAAGCGCTGCTGATAGCTCTCCAGCACGTCGCGATGGGTCTTGAGTATCACCAGCATGTGGAGCAGCAGGTCGCCGAAGTCGCAGGCGTTGAGCGCCTTCAGCCGTTCCTGGTAGAGAAAGTAGAGCGCGGCGCCGCGGCCATTGGCATAGCGCTCGGCCTCGCCGGCGCCGATCTCGGCGGGGGTCAGGCCCTTGTTCTTCCATTCATCGATCAGCCCGGCGAGCTGGCGGGCGGGCCAGCGCTTCTCGTCGAGATCGGCGGCGAGGATCAGCTGCTTGATCAGGCGGAGCTGGTCGTCGGTATCGAGGATGGTGAAGTTGCTCTGCAGCCCGACCAGCTCGGCATGGCGGCGCAGCATCTTGGCGCCGATCGCATGGAAGGTGCCGAGCCAGGGCATGCCCTCGACCGCAGCGCCGATGAGGCGGCCGACGCGCTCCTTCATCTCGCGTGCCGCCTTGTTGGTGAAGGTGACCGCCAGGATCTCGGACGGGAAGGCGCGCCGCGTCCAGAGCAGATGGGCGAGGCGGGCGGTGAGCGCCGCGGTCTTGCCCGTGCCGGCGCCGGCGAGGACGAGCACCGGCCCTTCGGAAGTGAGCACCGCCTCGCGCTGGGGCGGGTTCAGGCCGCTCAGATAGGGGGCGTTATTGTCGGTCTCTACGGGCAGGGTCATGGCGAACAACTAGGGAACGCTTTGGGCGGCCGCAAGCTCCGCGCGCAGGAGCAGTTATGCACAGGCATCGGAAATACAATCGCAACAATGCACTAGCGCCTGCAACAAACCCGCAATAATACCTAATTGCCGTCAACCATCGGTTGGCGGCCAAATCCCGCAGCTGGGGAGCTGGGATAATGATGATTCGGGGGGCGAGTCTGATTGCGGCGGCGGGGGCGGTTTTCGCCTGTGCGCCGGCATGTGCTCAGGCGATTGCGGCGGCGCAGACCGCCTATCTGGTGCTGCGGCCGGAAATCCGGGTGAAGAACGAGGAGCATGTCTCCGGCCTGTGGCTGCGGACCAGCGCGACCGTGCGCGAGCCGAGCGAAGCCTGGCGGGCGGACGAGACCAAGGCCTCTTATGGCTTTTCCGTGCAGAAGGAAGTGCTGGGGCACACCTGGCTGGGGCTGAGCGCCGTGGCGCAGGCCCCGCGCTTCGATGCGGATCGCGGCATGGTACGCGATGCCCGCCATTATGCCGGGGCGCGGCTGAGCTTCGAGGCGTCGGACAAGGTCGAGCTGGGCTTCGCCTGGCTGCGGCGGCTGCGCGGACGCGGCTTCATGAGCGCGCCGGGCGGCAATCGCGGGATCAAGCCGGGGCCCAAGGCCTATATGCAGCTGCGCTTCTGAAATCGATGGACACGCCGCGCTGATGGCGGCGGATGGAGACGGTTGCGCGATTCGCCCAACCGTCTCGCCAGGAGCGGATCTAGACGTAGATCTCGCGGAGCGCGATCGCGTCGGCCCGTGCGAAAGCACTGGGCGGAATCGGCGGCGGAGGCGGCGGATTGTCGGTGCCGCCTTCCTCGGGATTGCCGACCTCGTCGCAATTGTCCTCGGGGTTCGGCGGCGGTGCGTCCGGAGTCAGCTCAGGCAGGCAGTTCGGATTGGTCTGCGCCATGGCTTGCGAAGAGGGAAGCATCGCGGAGCCCATCAGGGCAAGCGTTGCACAGGCGGCGAGCAATGAAAGTTCCTTCATTCTTGTCTCCTTGCCAACATCAGGCACTCCGGTTGTCCGACGCCCCGCGGGTTTTGGCAAAGTGAGTTGGGGCCCATTCGGTGCTAATCCGCCCTGGCCCGAACAGGACCCGTAATCGCGTGCCGGAATGACGCAAACTGGCCGATCCATGGGCCTGTCATGCGTTTGTCATAAGGCTGTCACACCCTCCGGCCAGAGGCGCGCATATCATGGCATCACTCGCTCTGGACCAAGCCGCACCGGTTGACCAACCGCAGCCCGGCCCCCGATTCGACTACAAGACGCATCCCCTCGCCAAATTGCTGTTCGCGGCGATCATGGTGGGCGGGCTGGCCTTTGCCGGCTGGAGCGTTTTGACCGACACCAAGGGGGTAGGGGAGGAGCTGGCCACCGGCGTGTTCCTCTTTCTCGGCCTGGCGCTGCTGATCGCGCTCGGCTTCGAGTTCGTGAACGGCTTCCACGATACCGCCAACGCCGTCGCGACGGTGATCTACACCAATTCGATGCCCGCCCATTTCGCCGTCGTCTGGTCGGGCTTCTGGAACTTCCTCGGCGTGATGCTGTCGTCGGGCGCCGTCGCCTATTCGATCATCACGCTGCTGCCGGTCGAACTGATCCTCAACGTGGGATCCTCGGGCGGCTTCGCGATGATCTTCGCACTGCTGCTCGCGGCGGTGCTGTGGAACCTGGGCACCTGGTATATCGGCCTGCCCAACTCGTCGTCGCACACGCTGATCGGCTCGGTGCTCGGCGTCGGCTTCGCCAACCAGCTCATCAACGCGGGCTCGCGCGGCGGCACCGCCGGCGTCGACTGGAGCCAGGCGACCAAGATCCTCACCGGCCTGTGGATGGCGCCACTGATCGGCTTCTTCGCCGCGATCGCGCTGCTGCTGGTGATGCGGGTCTTCCTGCGCAACCAGAAGCTCTACACCTCACCGATGCCGAACACCGCGCCGCCGATCGGCATCCGCAGCGCGTTGATCTTCACCTGCACCGCGGTCTCGTTCAGCCATGGCTCGAACGACGGCCAGAAGGGCATGGGCCTGATCATGCTGATCCTGATCGGCTGCGCCCCCACCGCCTATGCGCTCAACCGCACCCAGTCGGCGAGCGCCACGCCCGCCTATGTGCAGACCGCCAACATCGCCGAGGCCGTGTTCGACGCGCGCAGCAACGGCCTGCCCGACCTGGCGCCGGCCCAGGCCCGCACCGTGCTCACCAGCGCGCTCCAGCAGCGCAAGGCCGAGACCCCCGAGGTGTTCGCTGCGCTCGAGAGCCTGTCCAGGGATCTCACCGGCCGCGTCCAGGGCTATGGCGCGCTGAGCAAGGTTCCGGCGGAAGCCACCGGCAATGTCCGCAACGACATGTATCTGGTGCTCGACACCACCAAGCTCGCGACCAAGAAGCCCGAGGGCTACAAGGCGGAGGAGCTCAAGGCGCTGGGCGACTATCAGAAGAAGCTGGAAGCCGGCACGCGCTTCATCCCTCTCTGGGTGAAGATCGTCGTCGCGCTCGCGCTTGGCCTCGGCACGATGATCGGCTGGAAGCGGATCGTCGTCACCGTCGGCGAGAAGATCGGCAAGCAGCACATGACCTATGCGATGGGCGCCTCGGCCGAGCTGGTCGCAGCCGGCACGATCCTGGCGGCCGATCGCTTCGGCCTGCCGGTATCGACCACGCACATCCTGTCCTCGGGCGTCGCCGGCGCATCGGTGGCGAGCGGCGCGGGCCTGCAGGGCCGCACGGTGCGCAACCTGGCGCTCGCCTGGCTGCTCACCCTGCCGGCGGCGATGGCGCTTTCGGGCTGCCTCTACTGGGCGATGCTCAACGGCGTGAAGGTGCTGGGGCTCTAAGCCTCAGCGCCGCGCGAACTTCTGCACGCGCTGGCCGGCGATATCGACGACATAGATATTGCCGGCCCGGTCCGCGGCGATGTCATGGGCGATCCAGAACTGGCCGTCCTGGTTGCCCATCCGCCCGAAATGCTCGACCTGACGGCCATCGAGCGCCGCGATCGTCACGCCGTCGTGATCGGGCACCTTGTCCGGGTTCGATCCCCCGTCGAGGATCGCGATCCGGTTGCCGGGAAGCAGCGCCAGGCCGAAGGGGCGGCCGATCACGGGTGACTTCCATTCGGTGAGGAAGTGCCCCATGCCGTCGAAGACCTGGACGCGGTCGTTCACCCGGTCGGCGACATAGACACGGCCCGATCCATCCACCGCCAGCGCATGCGGGATATTGAACTGGCCCGTCCCGGTACCGCGCGAGCCCCATTGGAAGAGCAGCTTCCCATCAGCAGCGAACCGCGCGACGCGCGAATTGCCATAGCCGTCCGCGACATAGAAGCTCCCGTCCGCCATCGGCGCGACATCGGTGGGACGATCGAAATGCGTCGCATCGGCACCCGGCACACCCCGCTCGCCAAGCGTACGGAGCAATGTGCCGTCCGGTGCGAACTCGAAGACCTGGCTGGTGCCCGTATCGGTGATCCAGACATGATCGCCGGGGCCTATGCTGATCCCATGCGGCACCACGAACAGCCCGGCGCCCCATTCGCGCTTGAGCTTGCCGGTCACCGCGTCGAACACTTCGACCACCGGCTCCTTCACCGACACCAGCCCCTTGGCATCGGTACCGCGATTGCCCCGGTGGAGGACCAGCACTTCGCCCTTGCTGTTCACCGCGACGCCCGAACAGGGACCGAGCACGCGCCCCTCGGGCAGGCTCGGCCAGCCAGGGACGACGGCGTAATGCGGCGCAGGGGCAGCGGAGGCGAGGAGGAGCGGGGCGAATGCCGCCAGGCCGGTGATGCGCATGCTGTCCTCCCGATTTTTCGGGAGCCTAGACCGATCCGCTATCGCGGCGAAGAGGGTAGGGCTCGCCGATATTCAACCTCGCCGTTCCCCGGCGAAGGCCGGGGCCCGGTTTCGGCGTATTTCGATAGGGAGGTCAAACCTCTCAAGCGACATTGCAGCTGGCCCCCGGCTTTCGCCGGGGAACCGAGTAGCGTGTGAGATGCCCTGAGTGGAGAGGCGCTAGAGCCGCTTCGCGCCCAGTTCGAGCAGATGGCTCGCCAGCTCGATGCTGAACTTGAATCCCTGCCCGTCGGCGCGCAGGTCCGCCTTGAAATGCTCGATCGGGTTCCAGAAGGCGACGAGCAGCCCGGCCAGGATTGCGAACAGCGTGGCATAAGCCAGCCGCCTGCCTGCCGATTCGCGCATCGCCCGTCTCCCTGACTTCCGGTCGCTGAGGATTTTCCGGTACGCGGGCGAAACTGTCCGGCCGATGAACGGGCTTCCCCTTTGCGGTCAATCGATCCAAGGAGAGGATCAAAGGGGAGAGGGCATGACCAAGGCCGCCGCATCGCACCGCCGCATCCTGTTCGCCAGCCTGGTGGGCACCTCGGTCGAATTCTACGATTTCTACATCTATGCGACCGCGGCGGCGCTGGTGTTCCCCGACCTGTTCTTTCCCGCCAGCGAGCCCTGGATCGCGCAGTTCGCCAGCTATGCCAGCTTCTCCGTCGCATTCTTTGCGCGGCCGCTGGGCGGAGTGCTGTTCGGCCATTTCGGCGACCGGCTGGGCCGCAAGTCGACGCTGGTCGCCTCGCTGATGCTAATGGGTATCTCGACCGTGCTGATCGGCTTCCTGCCCGGCTATGCGCTGGTCGGCGTCACCGCGCCGATCCTGCTGTGCCTGCTGCGCTTCGGCCAGGGGCTGGGTCTCGGTGGTGAATGGGGCGGGGCGAGCCTGCTCGCGGTGGAGAATGCGCCGCCGGGCTGGGCCAACCGCTATGGCAGCTTCCCGCCGATGGGCGCGCCGGTGGGCTTCATCTTCGCCAATGGCTTCTTCCTGGTGCTGGGCGCGTTGATGGACGAGGCGACCTTCCGCGAATGGGGCTGGCGCCTGCCGTTCCTGGCGAGCGCGGTGCTGGTGTTCCTCGGACTGTGGGTACGCCTCAAGATCACCGAGACGCCCGAATATGTCGCGGCGACCGAGAAGGAAGCACCCCCCGCCGTGCCGATCGGCGAGCTGTTCCGCACCAGCGCACTCGCCACTTTCGCCGGCACCGTCGGCACGATCGCCTGCTTCGCGCTGTTCTACATCTCGACCGTGTTCATCATCGGCTACGGCACCAAGACGCTCGGCTATGACCGCGAGACGTTCCTGGGGATCGAGCTGATCGCCATCCTGTTCATGGCGGCCGGCATCGCCGTCGCCGGGATCAGCGCGGACAAGCGCACCGCCAACAGCGTGCTGATGCTCGGCTGCCTGTTCACCGTGCCGGTGGGTCTGACGATGACCCTCATGCTCGGGCCGGACTCGCTGCCCAGCGTCGCGATCTGGCTTGCCTTCGCGCTGTTCGTGATGGGGTTCGTCTATGGCCCGCTCGGCGCCTGGCTGCCGAGCCTGTTCCCGGCGCGCGTGCGCTATACCGGCGTGTCCGTGACCTTCAACCTGGGCGGCATCCTCGGCGGTGGCCTCACCCCGCTGATCGCGGCCTGGCTGGTCCAGCAGGGCGGGCTGGAGCTGGTCGGCTATTATCTCGCCGGGGCCGGGATGCTGAGCCTGGTCGGGCTGCTGCTCGTGCAGAAGCGCCGGCTTGCAATGTAGGATTTAGCCTGCTGGGCTCGCGCAGCCAGCCTTCGGGCCGGCTGCTCTTTGACGCGGTTGGCGAAAATAGGATCACGCGCACGCAATCATATTGCGCGGCACGCGACGCCAGCCTCGAATTGGGGTGATCGAGCGGCGCTAGAACCGCTTCTTGGCCTGTACTTTGTGTACTTTGGCGAGTCGCGGTCCAGGCACTGTAGGAAGTCGGCTCGTCAGTTCCCCGGCAAAGGCCGGGGAACAGTGGAGGTGAGCGGTCAGGCCATCCGCAGCAAGGTGAGCCGCGCCTTGCCATGGGTGCGGCTGACATCGACAGTGTAGCCGGCGACATCGGGCACTTCGTCCTTCGCCGTCTCGATGCTGATCCAGGTCGCGGGTCCCGCCCAGCCGAGGCGGCCGAGCTTGTCGAGCGCGACGCTGCCGGCGCCGGTGCCATAGGGCGGGTCCATCAGGATCAGGTCGAGCGGCGCGCGTGCCGGGCCAAGTGCCATCACCGAACCGGCGCGGACTTCCGCCCCCTTGGCGCCCAGCTTGGCGATGTTCGCGCGCAAGGCATCCAGCGCCGGCTTGTCCTGCTCAACGAACAGGCACGAGGCGGCACCGCGCGACAACGCCTCGAGGCCAAGCGCGCCGGATCCCGCGAACAAATCAGCGACGGCCAGTTCCTCGAAGCTGCCGAGGCGGCTGGCGAGCATCGAGAACAGAGCCTCGCGCGAACGGTCGGCAGTGGGGCGGGTGGTGTCCCCCTTGGGCGCGACGAGCGGGCGGCCGCGCCATTCTCCGGCGATGATCCGCATTACTTGCGCGTCCTTGGCGGGCGGGCGGGCTTGCCCGGCTTGCCGCGACCACCGGCAGGGCCACGATCGGGGCGGCGCGCGGGCTTGGGCCGATCGATGAAATCGCCCTCACGCGGCTCACGCGTCTCACGATGGGCGCGCGCGCGTGCTGCGCGGGCGGGATTGGCGGGGGCTTCCTCGCGCGGCTTGCGCGGCGAGAACTTGCTGCCCGGTGTGCGGGGCCGTTCCTCGCTGCGCTCATTCCGTGCCGGGCGTTCGCCACGCGGCCCGATACCAGGCTTACCGGGACCACGCGGCCGCTCCTCGGAGCGCTCGCGACGATCGGGGGCCGCACCGCGCGGTGCAAGGCCGGGCTTGCCCGGGCCGCGGGGCCGTTCCTCGGACCGTTCCGCCCGCACCGGGCGCTCGCCGCGTGGCGCGAAGCCTGGCTTGCCGGGCACACGGGGCTCCTCGGCATTCCGGGCCTGGGGCGTGACGCGGGCGGTGAACACCGGCTTCTTCGGCGCCGCCACGGGCTTGGCGACCCTGCGGCGCCCCTCCGGCTCCTTGCCGCCCGTCGACACCGGCTCGGGCCGGGGCGCCGGCTCGACGACGCGCGAGCGCACCGCGAACTGCAGGTTCGAGGCCGCCTTGCCGCCGCCGGGCTTGGACATCACGGTCCGGAAGGTGATGAGATCGGCCTTGCGGATCTCGTCGACATCGCCCGGAGGCATGTCGGCCAGATAGAAGGGGCCGTAGCGGGTGCGGATCAGGCGGTTCACCTCGAGCCCGAGATATTCGAGCACGCGGCGCACTTCGCGGTTCTTGCCCTCGGTCAGGGTCATCTCGATCCAGACATTGGCGCCGGTCCGCCGCTCGATATTGGCGTTGATCGAGCCATAGCGGATGCCCTCGATCTCGACGCCGAGCATCAGCGATTCGAGCTGGGCCTGGGTGACGTTGCCATAGGCGCGCGCGCGGTAGCTGCGCTCGACGCCGGTGGCGGGCAGCTCCAGCTCGCGCTTGAGCTCGCCATCGGTGGTGAGCAGCAGCAGCCCCTCGGTGCTGAGGTCGAGCCGGCCGACCGGCATGACGCGCGGTAGTCCCTCGGGCAGATGGTCATAGATGGTCGGGCGGCCGGCGGGATCGCGCTCGGTGGTGAGCAGGCCGGCGGGCTTGTGATAACGGAACAGGCGGGCGGGCGCGGGCTCGGCGACGGGCTTGCCGTCGACGGTCACGCCCCTCAGCGAAGTGAGCAGCGTGGCAGGGGTGTCGAGCACCTTGCCGTCCACGGCGATTCGCCCGTCGGTGATCATGCGCTCGATATCGCGACGGGACGCGATTCCTGCACGGGCCAGCAGCTTCGCGATGCGCTGCGCTTCTTTGGGATTGGATGGAGACACAGGGGCGATATAGCGATTGTCGCGGTCGCTTCAAAAATTATTGCGCCCTCGAAAGGGATTCGCGCGTTAGCGCTGTGGGTTCAGAGACTTGGCGGGCTTCAGGCGGCATGTTGTTCGGACGGAAAAAGCGACGGATTGCGCGACTCCTGGTGGTGGAGGACGAACCGTTGCTCGCGTTCGACACCGAGCATTTCCTGAGTGGTGAAGGTTTCGCGGTAGCCGCGACGGTCGATACCGTGGCCGAGGCGCTCCGCGTGCTCGCGGCGGACAGCGATCTCGACCTGGTGCTTGCCGATGTAATGCTGGCCGATGGCAGCGGCCTCGAAGTGGCCCGCGCCGCGCAGGGACGGGGCCTTCCGGTGCTGTTCGTGACTGGGAGCTTCCCCGAGGAAGCCAGGGCGCTGGCGGCGGGATGCCTGGCCAAGCCCTATCCGCAGCGGGACCTGCTGGCGGCGATCGAAGCGATCGAGGCGGTGTTGGAAGGCGCCAAGGCGCCGCGGCGGCTACCGGGGAATTTCAGCCTGTTCCTGAGCGCGGCTTAGCCAGCCGAGCCCGAATTGGGGCTCAGTGGCGCAGCAGTACGAGCGCGGCCGCGACGATGATCGCCCAGCTCACCGCGCCGATGCCGAACGCGATGATAAGGCCGGTGCCGCGCGGCAGACGGTCTTCCTCGTTGATGTCCAGGAACTCGCGGGGCGGCAGCGGAAGCGGCATGGGATGATCCTCTCGAATACCCAATTTAGGTACGCCCGCGCCGGAACGGAGGATATACAGAGGAATTACCCTCAGGGCTCTACCGGAGATGCGCATTAACCGCATCGTGGAAGTGGCGGATGCCGAGCTCGAGCGTGCCCAGGGTCACCCGCTCGACCGCCCCCGATGCCAGTCCCTGCTGGCCCAGTTCGCAGGCCCGGAAATCCTCCGAGGCGAAGACGCCGCCGTCGAGAAGCTCCCAGCTCTTCTCCCAATGGGCGAGCGCCTTTTCGGTGCTGGGCAGCTCGGGGATCAGCATGAAATCCTCGACCAGCACCCGGCCTTCGGACTGGGGCATCAGGACCATGAGGTTGATGTAGTCGGGGCTGACCACCAGCACCGTGCCGGGGAACATCTGGTAGGTATAGGTGATCGCCGCGCGCAGCGTCGCCCAGTCGCTGGAGGAAAGCGCCGCCAGCGCCGCCTCGCGCCCGACCGCCGAGCGCTGGTGGGCACCGATCGTATCCGCGGTCGAGACACCGTCCTGGAAGAAGGGGGCGATCGTCGCGGCGTGGAGGCGCTGGACGTGGTACGCCTCAAGAAAGGCGTCCATGATCAGCTTCCAGTTGGCGTTGACACTGTGGGTGCGCCGGCGGAACAGATGCTGGGCGGACAGGTCGAACGCCTCGAAATCGCGGGCGAGCAGGTCGGCCTCGGCGAAATCGGCGTCCTCGGTGAAGGAGAACCAGATCAGCCCGCCGGCCTCGTGCGTGGGCAGGCGCTTGAGGCCGTACTCGCCCTTGTCGAGGCCGGGAAAGGTATCGGCGCGGGGCAGGCCGATCAGCCGCCCGTCGAAATTATAGGTCCAGGCATGATAGGGGCAGACCAGGCGGCCACCTTTCACCGCGTCGCAGCCTTCTACCAGCCTGGTGCCGCGGTGCCGGCAGACATTGAGGAAGACATGCGCCTGGCCCGCCTTGTCGCGGGTGATGAGCAGGGGCTTGCCGAAGCCGTCATGCGGGATCGCCATGTTCGGTTCGGGCAGCAGCGCGGAGGGCGCAATGACCAGCGGGACCTGCGAAAAGATGTAGGCCTGCTCGTCGGCGAAGCGTTCCGGGCTGGTATAGACCGAGGCGGCGACATGGGCGATTTCGCCTTCGCCCTTCGATCCACCCCGCGCCAGCGCTCCGGCCAGCGCCAATTGCCCCTCGGTCGGCGCATTCATGGCATTCCTCCCTATGGCCTTCCTGGTATTTTTGGCTAGTTTCGCGCCGGAAGTACGTGGGGGCAAGAAGGAATGGAGCAGGTGAAGCGGCCGCAATGGGCTTATCCGGCGGCGCAGCTGGCATTGGCAGTGGCCTTGGCGCTGCTCGCCTTGCCCTGGCTGACCGTGGCGACGCCGGGTTCGGCGCCGCTGGCGGTGCGCGGCTATGACTTCATCACCGGCACGGGCGCGTTCAAGCCGTCGATGACCTTCGTGCTCGGCATGCTGGTCGCGGTTGCCAGCCTGGTGCTGAGCTTCGTCTGGCGCCAACGTGGCGGCGCGAGCCTGATGGTCGGCGGTGCCGCCGTGGGTGGCCTGCTGGTGATCCTGGCGGTGCTGTTCGCCGCCTTCTCCCCGCCCAAGGCGCTGGCGACGAGCGCGATCCAGCCCGCGATCGGCTATTGGCTGGCCCTTGTCGCCCTGCTCGCGGCCTTCGTCGCCGGGCGCAAGGCGGCACCCGAGGACTGGCGCGCCGACCTGCCCGAGGGCGTGCGCCCCTATTTCGAGAATGCGCCGCTCGCTTCCTTCGCACTCGGGCTGAGCTCGGGCTTCCCCTTCGCGATGATCGGCGCGACGCTGACCAGCCGGCTGAAGCAGGACGGGATCGACAAGGCGACGATCACGGCGTTCGCGCTCGCCATCCTGGTCTACAACCTCAAGTTCCTCTGGGCCTGGATCATCGACGGCGTGAAGCTGCCGATCCTCGGCCAGCTGGGCCAGCGCGTGTCCTGGCTGATCGTGGCGGGCATCCTGGTGGTCGCCGCCGTCGCCAACATGGCGTTCACCCAGGCCGATCCGAACAATATCTGGCCGATGGTGACGGCCGCGGTGCTCGTCGGCCTGGCCGGCGCGACCTATGACATCGTGATCGACGGCTACCGGATCGAGATCCTCGAGCCGCGCCAGCTCGGCTATGGCTCGGGCATGTCACAATATGGCTGGCGGATCGGCTCCGCCGGTGCCGGCGCGGTGGCGCTGGTCGTCGCGGCGCGGTTCGGCTGGGAAGCGGCCTATCTGGTCTGCGCGCTGTTCGCATTGCCCGCGATCATCGCTGGCCTGATCCTCGGCGAGCCAGAGCGCCACCGTCCGCCCGCCGAACGCAAGGGGCTGGCGACCGTGCTCAAGTCGATCTGGGGGCCGTTCGTCGAGTTCTTCCAGCGCCAGGGTGCATGGATCGTCCTGATCTTCATCCTGGTCCACAAGATCGGCGACACGCTGGCGAACCTGACCTTCCGCCTGCTGTTCGACGATCTCGGCTTCACCAATGACGAGATCGCCTTCTACGACGTGGCGCTCGGCTTCTTCGCCTATATGATCGGCGTGTTCATCGGAGGCATGCTCTATGCGCGGATGGGCATGAAGCGATCGGTGCTGCTCAGCCTGGTGCTGATGGCGATCTCGAACCTGAGCTTCGCGGCGCTGGCGGCGGCCGGCCATTCCAACCTGGGCATGGCCGGCGCGATCGGTTTCGAGAACATCGCCAGCGGCTTTGGCGGCGTGGTCGTCATCGCCTATTTCTCGGCACTCACCGATCTGCGCTTCACCGCCGCGCAATATGCGCTGATCTCCGCGGGCGCGAGCATCCTCGGCCGCTTCCTGACCGGTACCACCGCGGGCAGCCTGATCGAGGCGATGGGCTATGTGAACTTCTACCTGCTGACCACGCTGATCGCGCTGCCCGGCGTGTTCATCTACTGGTGGATGATGCGCACGGGCCTTGTCGACCGCTCGATCGGCACGGCAGGCACCGAAGGCGAGGGCGGGGAAGAGGCGAAAGCCTGATGCCCTATCTCCTCGTAATCGCGCTGCAGGTGGCGTGCATCGTCCACCTGATGCGGCGGGGCGGAAACCCGCTATGGGTTACCGCGTTGATCTTCCTGCCCGTGGTCAGCGCCATCGCCTATTTCTTCGTCGAGATCCTCCCCGGCCTGGGGCAGAACCGGCATGTCCGCACCGCGCGGGCCAAGGCAGTGGCCGCGCTCGACCCCGAGCGTGAGCTGCGCGCCGCCCGGAGCGCGCTCGACCTGGCCGACACCGCCGGCAACCGGCTGCGCGTCGCCGATGCGCTGGCCGCGCTGGGCCGACATGAAGAGGCCGAGCCGCTCTATCGCGAGTCTCTGCGGATGACGGTGGGCGATCCCGACGTACGGACCCAGGGCAAGCTGGCGAACACGCTCTACGAGGTCGGTAAGGGCGCGGAGGCATTGGCGCTGCTCGACGAAGTGCCCGCGCCGATGGGCCAGAGCGAACGCGATCGCCAGGCGCTGCTGCGCGCCAAGATCCTCGAGCACCTGGACCGCAAGGACGAGGCGCTGGAGGTCTATGCCGATATCGTCACCCGCATGCCGGGCGAGGAAGCGCGCTGCCGCTATGCCGCGCTGCTGATCGACCAGGGCTGGGATCGCAAGGCGCTGGCGGTGCTTGAAGAGGTCGAGAAACGGATGAAGCGGATGGATCGCCAGCAACGCGCCGCGGAAGCGGACATGTATCGCTGGGCGACCGAGACGCTGGCCGGGCTGCGTGCCAGGGGCGTGACCGCGTGAGGAAGCGCTGGATCATTGCCTTGCTGGTGCTCGTCGTGGTCGCCGCGGGCGGCTGGCTATGGGGCTCGCCTTATTACACGCTGTGGCAGATGAAGCGCGCGGCCGAGGCACGCGATATCGACGCTTTGGCCGGCCATGTCGATTTCGACGCGGTGCGCGGCAGCGTGAAGAGCCAGATCTCGGCGCATTTGCCGGGCGAGGGCGGCGGCGTGCTGGGCGCGCTGGTGCGCTCGGGGATCGGCGATACGGTGGTCGATGCCGCGGTCTCGCCGGAGGGGATGCGCTTCATCTTCGCCGCCGCGCCGCTGGCCGAGACCGAGCGGCCGGGGACGATCAAGCTCAAGGCGAACGAGATGCGCTACCACCGGATCTCGCTCAATCGCTTCGAGCTGACCCGGAGCGACGGGGCCGCACTGCAGTTCCGGATACGGGGGATGACCTGGAAGCTGGAGGCGATCCAGCTGCCGCCGGACGTGTTCTAGCCCGGCGCGACTTGCCGGCGAACAGCCAGGCCAGCACTGCCTTTTGGAATCGGTACAAGCTAATCCTCGGCGTCGAACGCCAGCCCCATGTCGGCGAAGCTGTTGGCGAGTGCATGGGCAGTGATCAGCACGCCGGTGGCGTCGCGCACGCCGAGCATGTCGGCGAGCAGCACCGCGGAGAGCTGGGGCTGGGTGCGGACGCGGCCGAGCACCTGGAGCAGCGCGGCTTCCGCGCCGGTCATCCGGGCGCAGCACCAGGGCGCGATCTGGATCGGCCCGGCGGAGAGCGCCGACATCTCCTGCATCAGCGCGCGCAGCAGCACCAGCGGGCGCTGGAAGCTCTTGCCGAAAGCGGTGACGAAGGCGTGGGCGGTACAGGCGTCGTGGATGCCGTGCGCGCCCATCTGGCGGACGCCGAACAACAGCAGCCGCGCGCCGGGATCCTCGGGCTGGAGTTCGGGCAGGGCGGTGAGGGTTGCGCTGACGGTCATGGGGACTCCGATCACTATGACCGGAAATCTTGCGCATCCGCTATTGATAGTCAATCGCATTAGCAAAGAATGCGGGATGCAACTGGTCGTGTTTGAACCGTTCCCCGGAGAAAACCGGGAGCAGGATCAGGTGGGCAATTCCTCGTTAGCTGCAAGCACGGTGCCGGCGAGGTAGAGCGAGCCGAGCACCAGCACGAGCGGCGCACCACCCTCGCGGGCGATCGCGGTAAGCGCGCGAGGCACGTCGGGCGCGACCGAGGCGTGGGGGATGCCGAGCGTCTGCGCGACTTCGGCAAGCCTGGCGGGGACGTGGTGCTCATGGCCGGGCACCGGTACCGCGTGCAGGCCGGCCGCGAGCTTCGCGAAGGGCGCGAGCAGGCCCTGCGCATCCTTGTTGGCGAGCATGCCGAGCACGAGTTGCACCGGGCGGCCCTGCGCGACCTGGGCGAGCGTGGCACTTACTGCGGCGGCGGCGGCTTCGTTATGCCCGCCGTCGAGCCACAGCTCGCTGCCCGGGGGCAGGAGGTGGAGGAGGGGGCCGTCGCCGAGCTTCTGCATGCGCGCGGGCCAGCGCGTGCCGGTCGCCGTGGCGGCGAAGGCGGCGTCCGGCACCGTGAGCGCCTGCTGGTGGCGCAGCATCGCGATGGCGAGCGAGAGATTGGCCGGCTGGTGCGGCCCGGCCATGGCGGGGAGGGGCGTCTCCACCTCGCCGCGGGCATCGCGGTACACGAGCCGATCGCCACGCGTCTCGAAATCCCAGGCGCTGCCCTGCGCGAAGACCGGCGCGCCGGCGGCGGCGATGATCTCGGCGATGTGCGGGGCATAGTGCATCGTCACCAGCGGCACCCCGGGCTTGGCAATGCCCGCCTTCTCGGCCGCGATCTTCTCCAGCGTATCGCCGAGGAAGCTCTGGTGGTCGATGCCGAGCTGGGCAATGCCGGTCACCGCCGGCCGATCGACCACATTGGTCGCATCGAGCCGCCCGCCAAGGCCTACCTCGAGGATCAGCGCATCCGCCGGTACCCGGGCAAAGGCAAGGAAGGCGGCGGCGGTGGTAACCTCGAAGAAGCTCGCGCCGATATCGCCGCCCGCGTCGAGCACTTCCTCGAGCAAGGGCGCCAGGATCGCATCTGCGATCAGCTCACCCGACAGGCGGATACGCTCGTTGAAGCGGACGAGATGCGGGCTCGAATAGACATGCGCACGCATGCCCGACGCCTCTATCGCGCCGCGCAGGAAGGCACAGGTCGAGCCCTTGCCGTTGGTGCCGGCGACATGGAGCACCGGCGGCAATGCAAGCTGCGGGCTGCCGACCCGCTCGAGCAGCCGAGTGATCCGGTCGAGCCCGAGGATGTCGGCACCCGGCGAGAGCGCGGTCAGCCGGTCGAGCTGGCGCTGGACATGCGGATCGGAGGAGACGGCGTGGTCGGCCATGGCTCTGCTTCCAGCCCGGGCCTTACGCTGCCTTCTTGCCCTCGCAGAGCAGCCCGATCAGCTGGCCGAGCGTCTCGCGCAGGTCCTTGCGGTGGGTGACCATATCGATCAGGCCGTGCTCGCGATAATATTCCGAGGTCTGGAAATCGTCGGGCAGCTTCTCGCGGATCGTGTTCTCGATCACGCGGCGGCCGGTGAAGGCCAGGGTGGCGCGCGGCTCGGCGATCTGGACGTCGCCCAGCATCGCATAGGCCGCCATCACGCCGCCCGAGGTCGGGTCGGTCAACACGACGATATAGGGCAGGCCGGCATCGTGGAGCATCTCGATCGCCACGGTGGTGCGCGGCATCTGCATCAGGGAGAGGATGCCCTCCTGCATGCGCGCGCCGCCCGAGGCGGTGAAGGCGATGAACGGCGCCCGCGCGGCGATCGCCGCCTCGACGCCTTGGATGAAAGCCTCGCCCACGGCCTGGCCCATCGAGCCGCCCATGAAGGCGAAGTCCTGCACGCCGATCACCGCCTTGCGGCCAAGGATCTTGCCCGAGGCGTTGATGAATGCGTCCTGCTCGCCAGTGCTGGTCCGCGCGGCCTTGAGGCGCGCAGGGTAGGGCTTCTGGTCACGGAACTTGAGCGGGTCCTCGGCCACCTTCGGCGTGGCGAGCACGGTGTAGCTACCCTCGTCGAACAGATAGGCGAAGCGCTCGGCCGGGCCGATGCGGTCATGATGATCGCAATGCGGGCAGACATGCTGGTTCGCCTCCAGCTCCTTCATGAAGGTCATCTGCCCGCAACCCTTGCACTTGTGCCAGAGGTTGTCGGGGGTGTCCTTCTTGGGCGTGAAGGCCAGGACGTTGCGGACGCGATCGATCCAGCTCATGCGACTTCTTTCCTTGCGGCCTCCACGGCCGTCTTGAGGGAGTGGATATAGGCGCGGATGGGTTCCGGCGCATCCTTCCCGTGTTTTCCGACAAGTTCAACGATTGCGGAGCCGACGACGACGCCATCGGCCACCCGCGCGATCGCCTCGGCCTGTTTCGGCGTACGGACGCCGAAGCCGACTGCGACGGGGATCTCGGTGGCGGCCTTGAGCCGTGCCACGGCGTCCTCGATCGATCCCTGGGCAGCCTGTTGCAGCCCGGTGATCCCGGCGACCGAGACGTAGTAGAGGAAGCCCGACGCGCCCTTGAGTACCGCCGGCAGCCGCGCGGCATCGGTGGTGGGGGTGGCGAGGCGGATCACGTCGATGCCGTTCGCGGTAAACGGCGCGACTTCGGCGGCCTCTTCGGGCGGGATATCGACGATGATGACGCCGTCCGCACCAGCCTCGGCCGCCTTTGCGGCAAAGGCTTCGGGCGTGGGCCGGGTCATCGTGTTGGCATAACCCATCAGCACCAGCGGCACGTCCGGATGACGCGCGCGGAACCCCTTGGCGATAGCGAGCACATCGGCGGTGCGCGTGCCGGCACCGAGCGCGCGCAGGTTCCCCGCCTGGATCGCCGGGCCATCGGCCATCGGATCGGTGAAGGGCATGCCCAGCTCGATCACGTCCGCCCCGCCAGCAACGAGCGCGTCGAGATTGGCGGCGGTATCGCCGTCACCCGCGGTGATGAAGGTGACCAGCGCGGCATGGCCTCGGGCCTCCGTACCGGCAAAGGCCGTCTCAAGCCTGGACATGCGACGTCCTTTCAAAGCACGAACGATAGAAGATGAAGAGGCCGCCGAAGAGGATTCCGCTCATCACGATATAGGCAGTCAGGTCGCTGCCAGCCTGCTTCCGCCAGAGTTCGAAAACCACCGGGTCGCACGCGAGAACGGCGACTGCGCCAGCTTGGATCTGCTGCCGAGCATGGTCCAGGCATGCAGTCTGGTCCAGCCCGGCGAGATGCCGGCGGTAAACCATCAGTGCGGCCATAGTCCCAAGGCTGAGCAGGAAATGGCTCACTGCGGCGATCGGCAGAATTGCAGCATTGAAGTGCCGTTGGGCGACGCGGGCGCGAATGAACAGCACAAGACCGAAGAGCGCGACCAGCACCACAGTTGCGACCAGCAGGAAAGGGGCAAGGTTCGCCACGTAGCCGAGGGGCGTCACGACCGCACCTTGCACTGCGGCTTAGCTCCGGCACGCGTGAAGGCGCGCATGCCGTACACGCTGATCAGCACGCCCGCAGTCATGGTCAGCAGGCGGTAGACATCGGCGGGAATCTGCCAGGCCTCGGCGATCTCGCGCATCAACGCGACGTCGAACAGCAGCGCCAGCACCAGCGCGGCGATCAGGATCGGAAGTCGGCTCATTTGATGGCTCCGGTTGGAGCGAAGAACCGGTCGAACACCGTTCCTCCCGTGAGCAACGCAGCCACGCCAAGTACGGCACCCAGACCGCCGCCCCATCCGAAGAAAGACTGGCCGATGCCAATACCCACGGCCATCGCCACGATAACGAGCGCGATAATGAAGGCTGCCCGAGCGAACCTACGGCTCACAGCTCCACTCCTAGCGCGTCCGCCACCGTGAAGATGTCCTTGTCGCCGCGGCCCGAGACATTGACCACGATGATCTTGTCCGGACCCATTTCCCGCGCCTTGGTCTCCAGCGCGGCGAGCGCGTGCGAGCTTTCCAGCGCCGGGATGATCCCCTCCAGCTTGCAGCAGAGCTGGAAGGCGTCGAGTGCCTGCTGGTCGGTGATCGGGAGATATTCCACCCGGCCGCTCTCGTGCAGCCAGCTATGCTCGGGGCCGATGCCCGGATAGTCGAGGCCCGCCGAGATCGAGTGCGCCTCGGTGATCTGGCCGTCTTCGTCCTGGAGCAGATAGGTGCGGTTGCCGTGGAGGATGCCCGGGCTGCCGCCCTTGAGCGAGGCGGCATGCTGGCCGGTCTCGATGCCGTGACCTGCCGCTTCCACGCCGATCATCGCGACGTCCGCATCGTCTAGGAAGGGATGGAACAGCCCGATCGCGTTAGATCCGCCGCCCACCGCAGCGATCAGCAGGTCGGGCAGGCGGCCCTCCGCCTTCTGGATCTGCTCGCGCGCCTCGATACCGATCACGCTCTGGAAGTCGCGAACCAGCTCGGGATAGGGGTGCGGGCCCGCCGCAGTGCCGATGATGTAGAACGTGTCGTGGACGTTCGCGACCCAATCTCGAAGGGCTTCGTTCATCGCGTCCTTGAGCGTCTCCGCGCCGCTGGTCACCGGATGCACTTCGGCCCCGAGGAGCTTCATCCGGAATACGTTCGGCTTCTGCCGCTCGACATCCTTGGCGCCCATGAAGATCACGCAGGGCAGGCCGAAGCGCGCTGCAACCGTCGCGGTGGCGACGCCGTGCTGCCCCGCACCGGTCTCGGCGATGATCCGGGTCTTGCCCATCCGCATCGCGAGCAGGATCTGACCGATGCAGTTGTTGATCTTGTGCGCGCCGGTGTGGTTCAGCTCCTCGCGCTTGAAGTAGATCTTCGCGCCGCCGTAATGCTCGGTCAGCCGCTCGGCGAAATAGAGCGGGCTCGGGCGGCCGACATAATGCTCGAGCAGGTCGTCGAACTCGGCCTTGAACGCGGGATCCGCCTTGGCCGCGCGATATTCGCGCTCCAGGTCGAGGATCAACGGCATCAGCGTCTCGGCGACGAAGCGGCCACCGAACTGGCCGAAATGGCCATGCTCGTCAGGCAGGTTGCGCAGGGAATTGGGCAGGGTTGCAGGGTCGGTCATTGCGTCTCTCATGATTTCGGATGGCGGGCGCTGGCGTGGGAGCGAGCGATCAACGCCATCGAAACTCGATGCGGACAGGGGCGAACGGCCTCAACATTGCCCGACCGCTTTAAGGAATGCAGCGATCTTGGCAACATCCTTGACGCCCGGCGCGCTCTCTACGCCCGAGGAGACATCGACCAGCCTGGCGCCCGTGACGCCCACCGCCTCGCGGAGGTTGCCGGCATCGAGCCCGCCTGAAAGCGCCCAGGGCAAGGGCTGGGGGAGGTTCTCGAGCAGCTTCCAATCGAAACGCAGGCCCATGCCGCCGGGCAGGGCGGCGCCCTCCGGGGTTTTCGCGTCGTAGAGGATGCGATCGGCTGCGCCGCGATACGCAGCGGCCTGGCCGAGATCGGCGCGGGTCTTCACCGCAATCGCCGCCCAGACGGGCACGCGCATCCGGATCGCGGCGGCACGGTCGGGCGCGGTCTTGTGGAGCTGTACCGCCTGGATACCGGTGGCGAGCGCGGCGCTGAGCAGCGCCTCGTCCGGATCGACGAACACGCCGACGGTGCCGACATGTGCCGGCACCCGCGCGATCAGCGCGCGGGCCTGTTCGAACGAGAGGTTGCGCGGGGAAGGCGGGAAGAAGACGAAGCCGACATGGCTCGCGCCACCCTGCACCGCGGCATCGAGCGTCTCGGGCGTGGACAGGCCGCAGATCTTGGCAGTGACCGGCATCAGAGGCCCTTGACCAGCACGACCATGAACAGGGGTGGGTCGAGCGGCACCGGGAAATCGCGCTTCTCGCCCGAATTGCGATAGCCGCGGCGCTCGTAGAAGGCGATCAGCTCGGCGCGCTTGTCGATCACCGTCATCTCCATCACGCTGGCGCCGAAAGTCTCGCGCGCGCAATCCTCGGCGGCGGTGACCAGCTGCTTGCCGAGTCCGCCCGACTGCAGCCCCGGGTCGACGCAGAGCAATCCGAGATAGGCGAGGCCATCGCCCTTGCTGGTCACCTGCACGCAGCCGAGCAGGCCATTGCCGGTGTCGGCGACCAGCAGGCGCTGGCCAGGATCGTCGACGATGGCAATCAGCGTCGCGATGTCGGTCCGCGGGCTGTCGATGATCAGGTCCGCCTCATGCGTCCATCCGGCGCGCGCGGTCTCGCCGCGATAAGCGCGCTCGATGATCGGGTGGATCGCGGGCAAGTCATCGCGCGTGGCGGGACGGATGATGGGGTCAGGCATGGGGCTGCTGTCGGATGGTAGGCCGCGTTTGGCAAGTACACCTAATCTGTTCACCGGCGAAGACCGGGGGCCAGTCTCGGCGCACTATCGATGGCGCGTAAGACTCTCGAACGACTTGGCAACTAGACCCGACCTTCGCCGGGGAACGGATGGATTGCTAGTCGATGGCCCGCGCATCGAAATCCGCCCGTGACGTCTCGATCCGCTCCAGGTTGCGCGCCGCCCAGACCCATACGCCGCAGAATGCCTCGGCCAGGCTGCCGCCCAGTTCGGTGAGGCGATATTCGACGCGCGGCGGGATCACCGGGTGGACGGTACGGATCAGCAGCCCGTCGCGCTCCATCTGTCGCACCGTCTGGGTGAGCATCTTCTGACTGATCCCGCCGCATTCCGCACGCAGCTTCGAGAAGCGCAGCTCGCCATGCTCGGTCAGCGCCTCGAGCACGATCATCGTCCATTTGTCGGCGACGCGGCCGATGATCTCGGTGACGAGCGCCTCCACCCGCGGATCGAGATCGGGATAGTCGTGATGGGGATTGGTCGCCATAGTTTCCAAAAGGTATGTATGAATATTTTGGGTGCCTACTCCCCATTAGGTACCACGATACGATATCCGGCGTCCAGACATTCGAAAGGAGCTCGACCATGGACATCACCGGCAACACCATCCTGATCACCGGCGGCGGCACCGGCATCGGCCGCGCGCTTGCCGAGGCGCTGCATGCGCGGGGCAACAAAGTGATCGTCTCGGGACGCCGCGCCAGCGCGCTGGAGGAAGTCGCCGCCGCCAATCCGGGCATCGCCACCGCGACGCTCGACGTCTCCGATGCCGAGGACATTGCCCGCTTCGCCCGCGAGATCGTCGCGGCGCATCCGGCGCTCAACGTCGTGATCCATAATGCCGGGATCATGCAGGCCGAGAAGCTGGTCGCACCGGGATCGGACCTGGCCATCGCCGAAGCGACGATCGCCACCAACCTGCTCGGGCCGATCCGCCTCAACGCCGCGCTGCTGCCGCACCTGCTGGCCCAGCCCAGGGCGACGGTCGCCACGGTGAGCTCGGGCCTGGCCTTTGTCCCGCTCACTGCCACGCCGACCTATTCGGCGACCAAGGCGGCGATCCACAGCTGGAGCCAGTCGCTGCGCCACCAGCTCAAGGGCACCAGCGTCGAAGTGATCGAGATCGCGCCGCCGGCGGTGGCCACTGACCTGATGCCGGGCCATGCCGAGGACCCGCGCTCGATGCCGCTCGCCGACTATATCGCCGAGACGATGGCGCAGTTCGAGGCGGGCGCGGCCGAGAACCTGACCGAACGGGTCAAGTTCCTGCGCTTCGCCGAAGCGCGAGGGGACTATGCGCAGGTGTTCGCCGCGCTCAACGGGTAAGCGTCAGGCCATGCCGTTGAAGGCGAGATGGCTGATCGCATCCATCTCGACATCATATTCGGCGCCGAAGAAGCCGGGGCCGCCATCGCAGACCATGATTGGATGGCGACCCCGGCCCGGCTCGTACTGCTCGACCGAAGCCGGTGCGAAATTGCCGTAAATGAAGCGCTTTCCGCCGCGGACTATGCCCACATATTGGCGGATCCAGCCCTTGGGCGCGCTCTGGAGTACGAGCTCCTTATAGGCATAGGGACTCAGTGCCGCGACATGGAATGCGCCGGGAAGCTTCGCTTCAAGCCTGGCAATGTCCGCCACAGTCGGTGTCCAACCGCCTTCGCCGGGCTTCGGCACCGAGCGCGAGCATTGGCTAAGCAGCTCTCTCGCCCGCTCCGGCTCGAAGATCACGATGCCGCCCGATGGTGACGCGGTCTGCGGAAACAGCAACGCGAGCAACAGAGCCGCGCCACCGATCATGCTAGAGCGTCGCCTCGATCTCGCGCGCGGCGAGATCCGGGTCGGCGGCCTGGGTAATCGGGCGACCGACCACCAGGATCGAGGCACCGGCATCGAGCGCGGCGCGGGGGGTGACCACGCGCTTCTGGTCGCCGATCACGCCATTCGCCGGGCGCACGCCGGGGATGACGAAGAAGCCATCGTGCCAGATCTTCTTGGCCGCCGCGACTTCGTTGCCCGAGCAGACGATGCCGTCGACTCCCGAGGACTTGGCCAGTTCGGTCAGCCGCATCACCTGCTCATGCGGGTCGGGCTTGAGGCCGATCGAAGTGAGGTCGCTGTCGTCGAGGCTGGTGAGCATCGTCACCGCCACCACCTTGGTCCCGGTCGGTGCCGCGGCCTTGGCGTCTTCCAGCATCGCGCGGCCGCCGGCTGCGTGCACGGTCAGGATCGCCGGCTCGAGCGGGCGCAGCGCCTGGATCGCCTTGGCGACGGTGTTGGGGATGTCATGGAACTTCAGGTCGAGGAAGATCGGCAGGCCGATGTCATGCATCTCGTGCACGCCGGCGCGACCGTTCGCCATGAAGAATTCGAGGCCGAGCTTGATGCCCCCGACATGCGCCTTCACGCGTTGGGCGATGCTCTTGGCGCGCTCCAAGTCGGGCGTGTCGATCGCGACGTAGATGGGGCTCATCATGCGTCTCCCAGCGGCAGGCCGCCCTGGGGCGAAGCGGGGAGGACAGCTACGGGCTCGGGCGTGACCGGCGCGGGCTCTGGCATCGCATTGATTGCGCGCACATCGTTCAGCGCGCGCTCCAGTCCGGTGATCCGCTGCCGCATCCGCCAGCGCAGCGCATGATAGGCGAGCAGCACGGGCAGCAGCCCGGCGAGAAAGACGAGGATCAGGAGCAGCGGCAGGCTGAAATCGGCGATCAACCCGCTCCACAGGTGCACGTTCACGCGCTCGTCGCCATTATAGATCACGAAGCCCGCGACAAGGCCGCCCAGCAACAGCCAGAACAGCACCTTCAGAAACCGCATCCGTCTCCCTTCCCGCGTTAGGTCGAGGCGGTTCTATGCCGGGAAGCACGATTTGGCCAGCCTCAGCCGATCTCCGCCCGCAGCTCCGCGAACAGCCCGGGGATCCTGGTCAACCGCGGCTCCTCCTCGTCGAGGATCGCATGGAACATCCGCCGCTTGATCGCCGCCGTCCGCTCCTCCGACAGCCGCACCGCGGGATCGAGGGTGGAAAGGACGATGTCGATCAGCCGGTCCGCGCCGTGCAGGCGGCCCCAGAGATAGTCGTTCTCGCGGTATGCCCGGCTGAAAAAGGCACCGAAGCTGTTGAACTGGATGCCCTTGAGCGTCGCCTCGGCGCCGCCGGTGCGGATCGCCGTGGCGTCGTCGGGGGCGATGCGGTCCACCCGGATCGGGTCGAACTCGTCGACGCCCTCGCCCTGGAGCAACGGCAGCGTGGCGATGTCGTAGAAGGGGAAGCCGAGATGCGCGAGCAACATCGGCCGGCGCAGCTCCTTCGACAGCGTGCTCAGCCCCTCGGCCAGCCGCGCATCGGTCTCGCCATCCAGCTTCTTGAGCTGCATCCGCTCCGCCAGCCGATCGAGGATCGGGCCGGCATCGTCGGTCATCATACGGATCTCGTCGCGCAGATCGGCATAGGTGTCGGCGCGCTTGAGCTCGAGATAGCTGGCAAGCGAATCATAGATCGCCTCGCGCATCGGCCTGAGTTCGCCGTGGCTGGTCGGCAAGTCGATCTCGGTCAGGCGCCGGGCGAGCAGGCGCAGCCGACGGATTCGAAAGCCCAGGTCGTGCGCGCGCAGGAACTCCAGTGTCTCGGGCGAAGCGCCATTGGAATGCATCGCGCCGAACCGGTCCGCCCCGCGCGACTGGACCGCGGCGGCCAGTGCTTCGCGGATCTCGTGCAGCCGCTCAGGACCATGCTGCTCGCCGACCGTATAGAGCAGCCGCGCGGTTCGATCGATCGCGCCCTCGACCTTGAGCAGGCCGTAGGCCGTGTGCCCATAGCCCGCCTTGGCCGCCGCGGAGACCTGGGCGCGCTTGCGCCAGGCGGCGAGCCGCTTGGGGTTGGGATAGTCGAGCCACAGCGTGTAGCCGAACAGCGCCTCGACCTGGGTTTCGACATCGGCGCGGATCTCGGCGAGGATACCCAGCATCCGCTCGATCCGGTGCGAACGCCGTGCGATCTCGTCGAGATTGTCGCGGATCGGCTGCTCGCGCGGCAGCTCGGACAGCGCGCCGATAATCGTGGCGAAGAAGCCGGGGGGCGTCCCTTCGTCGCCGCCGTAAAAGTCGAAGCGGAAATTGGGGAAGGGATCGACGAAGACGAAGCGCCGGTCGACCTGGCGACGGGCGGGGCGTTCCTTCAGTGCTTCCATGGCCGGGCGGAAGGGCGCGTTGGCGAGCACCGATCCGTCGATCAGCACCGCCTTCTCGGCCTTGTTCTCCGCCCATTGGCGCGGCAGCACCCGCTCGAGGAACGCGCTGCGCTGCGGCCAGGCCTGTTTCCGCTCGGCGAGCAGGTCGTCCATCTCGGCCAGGGTCATCGGCGGGAAGGCGCCCGGGAAGCTGGAAGTGGCGCGCGCCGCGAAGGTGAGGCTCGGCGCGTCGGCGAACTTCTCGTCCGGATAGCCGCGATCGGTGAACGAGAAGACCAGCCGGTGTTCATTCTCCATGACGCTGGCCGGCGAATTGAGCCGCAGCGCCTCGGGATGGCCGCGGAAATCGGTGACGGTGACGAACAGGTCGAGCGGCTGCCCCTCGGGCAACAGACGCTTCTCCTTCGGCCCCTTGGCCATCGCGCCAAAGGCGTCGAGGATCGTGTTGGCCAGCCGCTTGCCGCCAAAGGGCGGCTCGAACCAGCGCGAGCGGACGAAATGCTCGAGCTTGGTGCGCACTTCCTCACGCGCGCCGGCTTCCACCGTCTCGTCGACCGTCTTGGAGCGATTGGCGACCAGCCAGGCGATCGGCACCGCCCATAGCTTGGCGAAGCGGTGCGACGGGCGCTGGCGCGGCTCGAGCAGCGCCTCGACATCGGCATTGTCCATCCACAGGTCGGTCAGCGGATCGAGCGACTGGCCGGTGGCGATCGCCTGGGCCAGGAACACCGTGTTGATCCCACCTGCGCTGGCGCCGGCCAGGATATCGACCAAAACGCGCAGGTTCACCCCGCAGCTCTCGCGGATCTCCTCGAGCAATTCGCGATAGACATCGGGGCCGCCATTGGCACCGTCGCGCTCGGCGCAACTCGCCCGGGCGAGGCGCCAGATCTCCTTGGTGATGCCGTGCATGTACACGGCCAGGCTGATCCCGCCGTAGCAGACCAGTGCGAGCCGCAGTTCCTTGTCGCGCGTTTCGGCCATTAGACCTTTATAGTCGCCCAGATGGGCAGGTGGTCGGACGCGGTGCGCGCCTGCAGGCTGTCGTGCACCCCGGCATCGGTTATGGTCAACTCCGGACTGGCCATGATCCGGTCGAGCCGCGCCATCGGGCGGCGGGCATGGAAGCTCTTGCCGGTGCTGGCGAATGCGTAATGGCTGGAGAAATCGCGAAGGCAGCCGGACTGGGCGCTCCATTCGTTCAGGTCGCCCATCAGGATCGTCGGATACTGGTGGGTGCTCGCCTGGAGGTGCGTGATGATCGCATGCGCCTGACGCCGCCGCCACAGGCCGGACAGATCCAGATGCATGCCGACCACCCGCACCACCGTTCCGCCGGCGAGCCGCACATCGGCCATCACCGCGCCGCGCGGCTCCAGCGCGGGCAGGTGGATCGCTTCGCAATCGAGGATCGTCGCGTCCTTGCGGACCAGCAGGGCATTGCCATGCCAGCCCATCGATCGCGCCTTGGTGCCGAAGGGCACGGGCTTGTAGTCGCTATGCTCGGAGAGCAGATGCTGGGTGAGCACAGCCGAACGCTCGCCGAAACGGCGATCGGCTTCCTGGAGCGCAACGATATCGGCGCCGATCTCGCAAAGCACCTGCAGCGTGCGCTCCGGGCGTCGACGGCGGTCGGTACCGATCGACTTGCGCATATTGTAGCTGGCGACCTTGATCATCGGCGCCCCTTATCGCGGGGGCGGGGGAAGTAGCGCAAGGGGTTCAGCTCGGATGCGCCTGCGCGCTTCCCTGGCTGGCCGCTTCCTGCGCCGCCGCGACGAGGCGGCGACCGGTCTCCTCGGCAGCCTGGGGCGTCATCGAAATGGCAACGCCATTCGGCCCGTCGAGCAACACCACGCCTTGCTCCGCAGTGGCCACGCCGGCCACTTCTTCCGGTTCTGCGGGCGAGATCTTCTGTCCCATGCTTCTTCCTTGTCCGCCGTGCCCGGCACAGGAGGATGAATGGGGAACTAACAAAGGTGAACAGGAAAATATCCGGGGCAAGCGACGAAAAAGCGCCGTTTTTTCAGCGCCCGCCGGCTTCGAGCAACCGGCGTGGAGCGGCCAGTTCCCAGCTCCGCGCAATCCGGTCGCCGACAAAGTCCCAATCGACATCGGGCCCGCCGAGCGCAATGCCGACCCAGCCCACCCCGAAATAGGCGACCTTCGAATAGGTCTCCGGCGCGATGCCGATCAGGTTCGGCCCTTCCTCGTCATCGGCGGTCTTCACCGCGACGATGGTGCGGCCATCGCCATGATGATCATGGCGGAACTGGGCGAACTGCTTGCCTGCGACAAAGAAGGTCGGCTGGCCATGGCTGGGGCGTTCCTCGGTCTCGGGAAGCTCCAGCGCGATCGCGCGGACCTGGACGAGGACAGCGTCTTGGTCGGGGCTCAGCGGCATCGCTTTTCCTTCACTCCGTGGGAATCTGCCAGGTGATGGGCGCGAGGACATAGCTTCGTACCGGGTCTCCCTGTTCGTTGCGGGCTGGTTCGAAGCGGGCACGCTGCATCACCAGCCCGCAGGTGTGGCTGTCCAGGGCGGGAAAGCCGGTGCTCTGCCTGATTTCGCACGCGGTCGGTTCACCCGATGCCGAAATCTGGATGGTGACGACGATGCGCCCCTGCGCGCCCGCCGCGATCAGGGCGGCCGGATAATCGTCCGGCCCGACAATAGCGGTGAGCAGCCGCGGCGGCACCGCCGGTCGCGCGGGCAGGGGGGCGGGCTTGAACGGTTCCGGCGCCCTGGTCGGGACGGCGACGAAGCCGCCGGGCTTCCTGTCGTCGCCGGTTGTCCGGGGCGGAACGGCTTGCGCGGCGGCGGGTACGGCCGGAGCGGCGGCAGTGCCGATAGCGAAGAGAATCCGGATCGAGTGTCGGTTCAGCGGCATAGGAACTCGGCGACTACCCTTGGGTAGAGCCGATGTTCCTCCTTCAGCACGCGCTGCGCAAGGCTTTCAACCGTGTCGCCGGGCAGGATCGCCACTTCGGCCTGGCCGAGCACTTCGCCGGCGTCGAGCTCCTCGGTGACGATATGCACCGATGCGCCGCCATGGCTGTCCCCCGCCGCGATCGCACGGGCATGGGTATCGAGGCCCTTGTACTTGGGCAGCAGCGAGGGATGGATGTTGACGATCCGTCCGCGCCAGCGCGCGACGAAATCGTCGGTGAGCAGGCGCATGTATCCGGCGAGTGCGATCGCCTCGACCCCGGCCTCGCGCAGCGCCGCGTCGATCTTCGCTTCATATTCGGCCTTGGGCATGCCCTTGGGGCTCTGCGCGAAGGTGGCGACCCCCTGCTCGGCGGCCCAGGCAAGGCCTTCGGCCGCCGGCTTGTCACTGGCGACGAGCGCGACTTCATAGGGGCAGTCGGCAGCTTTCGCGGCCTCGACAAGCGCGGCCATGTTCGAACCGCGCCCGGAAATCAGGATGCCGAGCTTCTTACGCATTGTGGGTGGCGGACCACTCCCCGCGCGCGCTCCAGGTCTCGCCACCGCCGAACACGGTGCAGCCGCGTTCGCCCTCGACGACTTCGCCGATCACGAACACTTCCTCGCCCGCGTCATAGAGTTCCGCCTTCACCGCTTCCGCCACGTCGGGCGAGACCACCGCGACCATGCCGATGCCGCAGTTGAAGGTGCGCGCCATTTCCTCGGGCTCGATATTCCCCTGCGCCTGGAGGAAGGCCATCAGGCGGGGCAGCGGCCACGAACCGGCGTCGATCCGTGCATGGCAGCCTTCGGGCAGCACGCGCGGGACATTCTCGAGCAGGCCGCCGCCGGTGATGTGCGCCAGGCCGTGGATCGTGCCCTTGCGAAGTTGCGGAAGCAGGCTTTGCACATAGATGCGGGTCGGCGCCATCAGCGCATCGAGCAGGATCACTTCCTGATCGAACAGCGCCGGGCGGTCCATCTTCCAGCCCTTGTCGGCGGCGAGGCGTCGGACCAGCGAGAATCCGTTCGAGTGCACGCCGGTCGAGCCCAGGCCGAGCAGCACGTCTCCCGGGCGGATCGCAGAACCGTCGAGCAGACGGTCGCGCTCGACTGCGCCGACGCAGAAACCGGCCAGGTCATAGTCCTCATCGGCGTACATGCCCGGCATCTCGGCGGTCTCGCCACCGATCAGCGCGCAGCCGGCCTGGCGGCAGCCCTCGGCGATGCTGGCGATCACGCGCTCGGCGGTCTCGGGCACCAGCTTGCCGCTGGCATAATAGTCGAGGAAGAACAGCGGCTCGGCGCCCTGGACGATCAGATCGTTGGCGCACATCGCGACCAGGTCGACGCCGACGCCGTCATGCGCGTTGTAATCGATCGCGAGCTTGAGCTTGGTGCCCACGCCGTCGTTCGCCGCGACCAGCAGCGGATCGGTGAACCCGGCCGCCTTCAGGTCGAACACGCCGCCGAACCCGCCGAGATCGGCATCGGCACCGGCGCGGCGCGTGGACTTGGCGAGCGGGCCGATCGCCCGGACCAGCGCGTTGCCGGCCGCGATCGAGACACCCGCCTGGGCGTAGGTATAGTTCTTCTGGTCGCTCATGCGGCGCGCATAGCGCCGACTTCGCCCCGCGTCACCCCGGCAGTACCGCAACCGTCACCCAATAAGCGTCATCCCCGCGAAGGCGGCGATCCAGAGCCAGGCAGCGCAGACCTTTGTGACCCTGGATCCCCGCCTTCGCGGGGATGACGGAAAAGGAGTGTAGGGCCGCACCCTGCACATGACGCTTGGATTTCCCCGCGCCCTTCGCCAAAAGGGCCGTCGCATGACCCTTGCCCGCAAATCCCTCACCATCGGCATTGCCTCCGCGCTCGCGCTTGCGGGGCTCGGTGCCGTGCTCGCCGAAGGGGAGAAGGCCGCGGGCGGCAGCGCCGTGCCGATCGACGCCTCGGGCAGCTTCGAAGTCTCGGGCGTCGATGTCGACGTCAAGGGCAAGGATGCCGATGCCGCGCGCTATGGCGGCTGGCGGCTCGCCCAGCGCAAGGGCTGGGAGATGCTGTCGCGCAAGCTGACCGGCAAGCCCTCCAGCATGTCCGATTCGGCGCTCGATTCGCTGGTAACCGGCATCGTTGTCGAGAAGGAGCAGATCGGACCGACGCGCTATATCGCGCGCCTCAGCGTGCTGTTCGATCGCAACAAGGCGGGCAGCATCCTCGGTGTGTCGGTCGCAGTGAACCAGTCGCCGCCGATGCTGATCGTCCCGCTCGAATATTCGGGCGGATCGGGCCTGGTCTTCGAACGCGAGACCGCCTGGGCCAAGGCGTGGAACCGCTTCAAGAGCGGCGGCAGCACGGTCGATTATGTTCGCGTCCAGGGCAACGGCCCCGATTCGATGCTGCTCAACGCCGGCCAGGTGCTGCGCCGCGGCCGCAACTGGTGGCGCTCGGTGCTCGACCAATATGGCGCCGCCGACGTGCTCATCGCCGAAGTGCAGATCCGCCGCGAATATCCGGGTGGGCCGATCATCGGCATCTTCTCCGCCACCCATGGTCCCGATCGCCAGAAGATCGCGGACTTCGCCCTGCGCGTCGACAATGGCGATTCGCTCGACACGCTGATGGACGCCGGCGTGCAGCGCCTCGACAAGGCCTATCAGCAGGCGCTGGCGCTCGGCCTGCTCGGCACGGACCGGCTGCTTGCCACCCGTCCGCCCGCGCCCAAGACCGAGGAAGAGAAGCCCACGGACGAAGCGACCGAAGTCGCGACGCCCACGCCCGATGCCGGCGCGATCAACGCTGCCAGCACCAGCGGCGTGAATATCCAGTTCGACACGCCCAATGTCGGTGCGGTCAATGCCGGCGAGGCGGCGCTGCGCGGCATTCCGGGCGTGCGCTCGGCGGTCACCTCCAGCCTTGCGCTGGGCGGCATCTCGGTGATGCGCGTCTCGTTCGACGGCCAGATCGCGTCGCTGCGCGCCCAGCTTGAGGCGCGCGGCTGGAGTGTCCAGGAAGGGGCGGGGGTCCTCCGCATCCGCCGCCCGGGCAATGGCGGGGGCGGGGCGGGGCAACAGCCGATACCGGCCCCCACCGGCACCGGCACACCAGCTCCGAACGGCGGATGACGCAGCTTCGCCTGCCGCTTGGACTGCCCGAGGCGCGCGAGACGGAATTCCTGGTCAGCGACTCCAACGCCCGCGCGGTCCATCAGCTCGAACATTGGGGCACCTGGCCCGTCATGTCGGCGCTGCTCGTGGGGCCGCGCAAGTCCGGCCGCAGCCTGCTCGCGCGCATCTTCGCGGCGAAGACGGGCGCGCGCATCTTCGACGATGCCGATCTCGGCAAGGAAGCGGAGGTGTTCCACGCCTGGAACCAGGCCCAGGCCGATCACCGCCCGCTGCTGATCATCGCCCAGGCCGCGCCGCCGGCATGGGCGGTCAAGCTGCCCGACCTCAAGTCGCGCCTCGCCGCTTCGCCGCTGCTCGAGATCGGCCCGCCCGACGACGAACTCATTCCCCAGCTGCTCGAACGCGCCTTCGAGCGGCACCTGCTCCACGCCAAGCCCGACGTGATCGCCTGGATCGCGAAGCGCATCGAGCGCAGCCATATCGCGATCCTGCGCGTTGCCGATGCGCTGGAGCTGGAGGAAAGCCGGCGCTTGTCGATCCCGAGCGTGCGCGCCACATTGATCGAAGCTGGTCTCATAACCGCAACGGAGGGCGACTAACGGCATGGTCAAGGCAGCGAAACAGCGCGCCGATGAAGGGGTTTCGATGACCGAATTGCCGGACACTTCCGTACGTTACTTCAATCGCGAGCTAAGCTGGCTGGCCTTCAACCGCCGGGTGATGGAAGAGGCGACCAACCCCGCCCATCCGCTGCTCGAGCGGCTGCGCTTCCTGTCGATCTCCGGCTCGAACTTCGACGAGTTCTTCATGGTCCGCGTCGCCGGCCTGATGGGCCAGCAGCTCCAGAAGGTGGAGACCCGCTCGGTCGATGGCCTCACCCCGGGCCAGCAGCTCGACGCCATCTCGGCCGAGGCCGAGGCGCTGGCCGACAACCAGCAGGCGGTGTGGACCAGCATCCGCGCCGATCTGCTCGAAACCGATATCCATGTCCTCGACGCCAATGCGATCGAAGGCGAGACCGAGGCCTGGCTGGAAACCCATTTCCGCGACCAGATCTTCCCGATCCTGACGCCCCAGGCGCTCGATCCCGCGCACCCGTTCCCGTTCATCCCCAACCAGGGATCGAGCGTGATCTTCGATCTCGTCCGCAAGTCGGATCGCGAGCCGGTGCGCGAGCTGGTCCTGCTGCCCACCGCGATCAAGCGCTTCGTCCGGCTTCCCGGCAACCCGGCGCGCTATGTCGCGGTCGAGGCGGTGCTCAAGCATTTCTCGCACCTGCTCTTCCCGGGCTATGAATCGCGTGGGGCGGCTGCATTCCGCGTGCTGCGCGACAGCGACATCGAGATCGAGGAAGAGGCCGAGGACCTGGTCCTGACCTTCCGCTCGGCGATCAAGCGCCGCCGGCGCGGCCGGGTGATCCGTCTCGAGATGGAGGAGAGCATCTCGCCGGAGCTGGAGGCGGTGCTCAAGGAGGAACTGGGCGGCAGCGAAGCGCTGCTCACCGAAACCGGCGGTTTCCTCGGCATCGGCGACCTGGCGATGCTGGTCGACGAGGACCGGCCCGACCTGAAGTTCACCCCCTATACGCCGCGCTTCCCCGAGCGGATCCGCGAATATGGCGGCGATTGCTTCGCGGCGATCAAGGCCAAGGACATCGTCGTCCACCACCCTTATGAGAGCTTCGACGTCGTCATCTCGTTCCTGCAGCAGGCGGCATCCGATCCGGACGTGGTGGCGATCAAGCAGACGCTCTACCGAGCAGGCAAGCAGCCCGCCGTGATCAACGCGCTGATCGCCGCGGCCGAGGCCGGCAAGTCGGTCACCGCGGTTGTCGAATTGAAAGCCCGCTTCGACGAGGAGCAGAATCTCTATTGGGCGACTGCGCTGGAGCGGGCGGGCGTCCAGGTCGTCTATGGCTTCATTGACTGGAAGACCCATGCCAAGGTCTCGATGGTCGTGCGGCGCGAGGGCAATGGCTATCGCACCTATTGCCACTTCGGCACCGGCAACTACCACCCGATCACCGCCCGTATCTACACCGACATCAGCTTCTTCACCGCCGATCCGCGGGTGGGCCGCGATGCCGCGCAGATCTTCAACTATGTCACCGGCTATGTGGAGCCGCACGGGCTGGAACTGATCGGCATCTCCCCGCGCGACCTGCGCAACCGTCTGGTCGGGCTGATCGATGACGAGATCGCCCATGCCCGCGCCGGCCGCCCGGGCCAGCTCTGGGCCAAGATGAACTCGCTGGTCGACCCCGCCGTGATCGAGAAGCTCTACGAGGCGAGCAATGCCGGAGTGGAGATCGAGCTGGTGATCCGCGGCATCTGCTGCCTGCGCCCCGGCGTTCCCGGCATGTCCGAGAACATCAAGGTCAAGTCGATCGTCGGCCGCTTCCTCGAGCACAGCCGCATCTGGGCGTTCGGCAACGGCAAGGCGCTGCCCAATGACGGCGCCAAGGTCTACATCTCCTCGGCCGACTGGATGCAGCGCAACTTCGATCGCCGGGTGGAATTCATGCTCCCGATCCTCAACAAGACGGTGCACGACCAGGTGCTCGATCAGGTGATGGTGGCGAACTTGCTGGACAATGAGCAGAGCTGGGTGCTCGGCAGCGACGGGCACTATACCCGCATCACCCCCGGCGAGGATGCGAACTTCAACCTGCACCGCTATTTCATGACCAACCCGTCGCTTTCGGGCCGCGGCGCCGCGCTCGACGCACGCAAGCCGGTCCCCAAGCTCCAGCTGAAGCGCAAGGCGAGGACCAGGGCCAAGGCATGACGACATTGCCGTTCCGCAAGGCGCGCACGAAGCCATCCGTTGTCGAGGATCGTACCGCGATCATCGATATCGGCTCCAACTCGGTGCGCCTCGTGGTCTATCAGGGCTCCGCGCGCCTGCCGGCGACGCTGTTCAACGAGAAGGTGATGGCCGGCCTCGGCCGCGGCCTGGCCGAGACCGGGGCGATCGAGCCCGCCAGCATGGCCGCCGCCCGCGGCGCGCTGTCGCGCTTCTCGGCGCTCGCCCGCGAGATGCAGGTCGGTGAGCTGCGAACCGTCGCCACCGCCGCCGTCCGCGATGCTTCCAACGGACGCGAGCTGATCGAAACGGCGCGCAACCTCGGGCTCGAGGTCGAGACATTGTCGGGCGAGGAAGAGGCGATGGCCGCCGGCCTCGGCGTGCTTTCGGGCATTCCCGAGGCGGACGGCATCGTCGGCGATCTCGGCGGCGGCTCGCTCGAGCTCGTCCGCGTCGTTGCCGGCACGGTCACCGATCGCGTGTCCTTCCCGCTCGGCGTCCTGCGCCTCGGCGCGATCCGCGCGGAGGGCAAGGCCGCGCTGGAGCGCAAGGTCGCACGGCTGCTCGGCGATGCCGGGTGGAAGGGGCGGGGGAAGGGGCTGCCCTTCTATCTCGTCGGCGGTTCCTGGCGCAGCCTTGCCCGGCTCGACATGCACCTGAAGCATTATCCGCTGCCGATCGCCCACCAGTACCCGATGGCCGTCGCGCGGATCGGCGAGCTGGCCAGCTCGATCGCCGCCATGCCCAAGGCGGACCTCAAGGCGATCCCCAATCTCTCCAGCGCCCGCGCCGGCTCGCTGGAGGACGCCGCTCTGCTCCTGTCCCAGGTGCTCAAGCAGCTCGGCAGCAAGGGCACGATCGTCTCGGCCTATGGCCTGCGCGAGGGGCTGCTCTACCAGCGCCTCTCGCCCGAACTGCGCCAGCAGGACCCGCTGATCGCCGCTACCCGCGACGAAGGCGAGCGGCTCGGCCGCTTCCCCGAGCATGGCGACCTGCTCGACCAGTGGATCGCTCCGCTCTTCGCCGGTGAGCCGCCCGAGATGGCCCGGCTGCGCCACGCCGCCTGCCAGCTCGTCGATGTCGGCTGGCACGCCAATCCCGAATTCCGTGCCGAACGCGGCCTCGACGCGGCGCTGCACGGCAATTGGGTGGCGATCGACTCGATGGGCCGCGCCGCACTCGGCCAGGCGCTCTACACCGCCCTCGGCGGCGGGCTCGACACGCCGGCGCCGCTCCCCCAGCTCGCCGATGACGATACGCTCTGGCGCGCCAAGCTCTGGGGGCTCGCCATCCGCCTCGGCCAGCGCCTGTCGGGCGGCGTCGCTGCGCCGATCAAGCGCTCGGAGCTGCACATGGACGAAGAGACGCTGGCGCTATGCCTCGATCCCGAGGATGAGGCCCTCTACGGCGAAGCGGTCGAGAAACGCCACAAGGCGTTGGCCGCGGCGTTCGGCAAGGAGCCGATCCTCGAAGTCTAGTAACATGGCGTTCATGTCGCCCCCGCAATGAATCAGCGCTGTGTAAGGCGTAGGGAGGGACGACTTGATGAGGATCGACAGACGCGCGCTGCTGCAGGGTGGCGCGGCCATTGGGATGACCGCACTGGCACCGCTGCCCGGCTGGGCAAAGGGCCATCCGGACGACGCGAAGATCGACGCCTTCGTTAAGGACAATGGCTTTGCCGGCACGATCCTTCGCGCCAAGGCCGGCAAGCAAGTCTATGTCCGCAATTTCGGGCTGGCGAACATCGCCACCAAGGCGCCGGTGACCACCGACACGGTCTACGGTATCGCCTCGATCTCGAAATTCCTCACCACGGTGACCATCCTCAAGCTGGCCGAGGCAGGTAAGGTCGCGCTTGACGCGCCCATCGCGACCTTGCTTCCCGGCTATCGCGCCGATACCGGCGCCAAGGTTCAGCTCGCGCATCTTCTGTCCAACACCAGCGGCATACCCAATGGATTCATGCCCGAGCTCAAGACCGAGCCCGACCTGGTCACCCGCGACATCGGCACTGCGGAATCGGTCCGCCGCTTCTGCTCGGGCGACCTGATCTTCGAGCCGGGCAGCAAGTTCGACTATCTGCTGACGAACTGGTTCATCGTCGTCGCGATCGTCGAGACGGCGACCGGCAAACCCTTCCAGCAGGCGATGCGCGAGATCACGCTCGATCCGCTCGGCCTTGCCCATACCACCGCCGCGCTCGGCACCGAGAACCAGCCCGGCTCGGCCCTGTCCTATCGCACCGTCGATCCGGTGGTCGAATGGCCCAATCCGCGGACGCCGGTGATGGCGGCCTCGGGCGGCTATTTCAGCAACGCGGCCGACCTGCTGCGCGCCGGTCATGCAGTGTTCGACAAGGGGTTCGTCTCGCCCGCCTCGCTCAGGGCGCTGCGCACGGTGCGCGTCGCCGAGCAGGACTATTCGCTCGGCGGCCGGGTGCGGACGATGACGATCGCCGGCAAGCCGGTCGAGGCGGCGTGGGAAACCGGCCGTACCGCCGGCTATCGCAGCCTGCTCGCGCACCGCTACGACACGCAGGAAAGCATCGTCCTGCTCAACAATACCGGCATCTCGCAAAAGGCGATCGACCTGTTCGCCGACGACCTGTTCGGCGCCGCGCCCAGGGTCTGAGCGCCTCTAGACGCAGCGCAGCCCGCTGATCCGCCCGCGCTGGTTGACGTCCACCGTCAGCCGGTCGCGGCGGAAATCCATCGTCACGGCCTCGCCTGGACGCACCACGCGCACGCTCGAGGCGCCGCTGCGTGCCCGCAGCCGTGGCTGGAGCTGCGGCGACATCGGCGCGCCGATAAAGCGCTGTACCACACCGGCATTGCAGATGCGCGGCCCCGGCATCGGCGTGGGCCTGCCGTCGTTCATGCAGCCGGCAACCAGCAGGGCAGTCGCGATCGTTCCGATGGCGCGCATGTCTCTCTCCTCGGTCGCCCCCCGGCGGCGCGGCTTATAACCCGGATGCGTAACGAAGGGGAGGGCACGAGGTGCTTAACCCGGTGCTTACCCGCGGGGCACGGTTCGATGCGAAACCTCGGCCCTGATGATAGCCGTCCCCGGCGAAGGCCGGGGAGCAGGTAAGAAGGACGCCGCTTACCCGCAGCGGGCCGAGCCGATCTTGCCGTCGGTGCCGAGATGCAGGTTCAGCCGGTCGGGGCGGAAATCCATCGTCATCATCGATTCCGGCGTCAGCCAGCGCACCGTCTTCGCGCCCGACAGCTTGAGCGCCTCGGCCTCGACTTCGGGACTGCGCGTCTTGCCGACCAGGTCGCCCAGCTTCGACGCATTGCACTCCACGCCCGGGATCGCCTCGGGCGGCGTCTTCGGGGTGCAGGCACCGGTCATCACCAGGGCAACAGCGGCAGGCAGGACGAGGCGAATCATGCGGTGGGTTCCTCGGTACGGGTCATCTTGAGCTTACCATTCTTGACGGTGAACCCCAGCTGACCCTCGACCAGGTTGAGCGCGTCGCGGCCGAACTGCTCGTAGCGCCAGCCCTCCAGGATCGCGAGCCCGTCGCGCACCCCCGCGGCCAGCGACTCGAGATCGTCCGAGCGGGCGAGCAGGCGGGGCGCCACGTTGATCTCCTTGGCGCGGATCTTGAGCAGCAGCTTGAGCAGGTCAGCGACCAGCGCGCCGTCCTTGCCGAGCGAGGGCTTGCGATCGTCGCGCGGCGGCATCTCGGCGGTCGACATCGGCTCGGAACCGTCGAGCGCCGCCATCAGCCGCCCGCCGATATCGTTGCCCGCCCAGGCGGCGGAGAGCCCGCGCACCTTGCCCAGGTCGCTCTGCTTGCGCGGCGGGTTGCCGGCGAGGTCGGCCAGCGTCTCGTCCTTGACGATGCGGCCGCGCGGCAGGTCCTTGCCCTGCGCCTCGAGCTCGCGCCAGCGGGCGAGCGCCTTCAGGCGGCCGAGCACTTCCGGCTTGCGGCTGGAAACGCGCACGCGCTGCCAGGCCTCGTCCGGGTCGTTATGATAGTTCTCGGGATCGGCGAGCCGCTCCATCTCCTGGTCGAGCCAGGCACCGCGACCGGTTTTCTTAAGCTTCTCCAGCATCTTGGGGAAGATCTTGGAGAGGTGGGTCACGTCGGCGATGGCGTAGTCGATCTGGCGCTTGTCGAGCGGGCGGCGGCTCCAGTCGGTGAAGCGGGCACCCTTGTCGATGGTGAAGCCCAGATAGGTGTCGACCAGGTTCGAATAGCCGATCTGCTCGCCAAGCCCGAGCGCCATCGCGGCGACCTGGGTGTCGAACAGCGGGTGCGGGGTCTTGCCCGTCAGGTTGTAGACGATCTCGATGTCCTGGCCGCCGGCATGGAAGACCTTCAGCACCTCCTCATTGTCGACCATCAGGTCGAGCAGGGGGGTGAGATCGATTCCCGGTGCCATCGGATCGATCGCCGCGGCTTCTTCGTCGTCGGCGATCTGGATCAGGCAAAGTTCGGGCCAATAGCTGTTTTCGCGCATGAACTCGGTGTCCACGCAGACGTAAGGCTTGTTGGCGAGGCGGGCGCAGAGGTTGGCGAGAGTCGCGCTGTCTTCAATCAGACCATGGATATGCATCCTAGGCCCATAGACCGGTCTTCGGGTTGACAAAAGTGGGGTCTGCAAGGAATGCGCGCCCACGCTAATTTATTCGTCATCCCCGCGCAGGCGGGGATCCAGAGCCCAAGGCAACATCGCTCGTGACCCTGGACCCCCGCCTTCGCGGGGGTGACGAGCAAGGGAAAGACCGGAAATGCACGCCTATCGCACGCACACCTGCGCCCAGCTCCGCGCCGAACATGTCGGCCAGGAAGTCCGCCTTTCGGGCTGGGTCCACCGCAAGCGCGACCATGGCGACCTGGTCTTCATCGATCTGCGCGACCATTATGGCATCACCCAGATCGTCACCGAAGTGGACGGTCCGGCCTTCCAGGTGATCGAGTCGCTGCGCAGCGAATCGGTCGTGACGATGACCGGCAAGGTCGTCGCGCGCTCGGCCGAGGCGGTGAACCCGAACCTCCCCACCGGCGAAGTCGAGATCCGCGTCACCGAGGCGAAGATCCAGAGCCAGGCGCAGGAACTGCCGCTGCCGGTGTTCGGCGATGCCGAATATCCCGAGGAAATCCGCCTGCGGAACCGCTTCCTCGATCTGCGCCGCGAGAAGGTCCACAAGAACATCATGCTGCGCTCGAGCGTCATCGCCTCGCTGCGCCGCCGGATGATCGACCAGGGCTTCACCGAGTTCCAGACGCCGATCCTCACTGCGTCCTCGCCCGAAGGCGCCCGCGACTATCTCGTTCCGTCGCGCGTCCACCCGGGCAAGTTCTACGCGCTCCCGCAGGCGCCGCAGATGTTCAAGCAGCTGCTGATGGTCGCCGGCTTCGACAAGTATTTCCAGATCGCGCCCTGCTTCCGCGACGAGGACGCCCGCGCCGATCGCTCGCCTGGCGAGTTCTACCAGCTCGATTTCGAGATGAGCTACGTCACCCAGGACGACGTGTTCGCCGCGATCGAGCCGGTGCTGCACGGCGTGTTCGAGGAATTCGCCGACTGGGAAGGCATGGGCCGCAGCGTCTCGGCGCTTCCGTTCAAGCGCATCCCGTACCGCGAATCGATGCTGAAGTACGGCAACGACAAGCCCGACCTGCGCAACCCGCTGCTGATCACCGACGTGAGCGAGTTCTTCAAGGGCTCGGGCTTCGGCCGCTTCGCCTCGATCGTCGAGGGCGGCGATGTCGTCCGCGCCATCCCGGCGCCGAACACGCATGAGAAGAGCCGCAAGTTCTTCGACGACATGAACAGCTGGGCCCAGTCGGAAGGCTTTCCGGGCCTCGGCTATGCCACCCAGAAGGACGGCGTGTTCGGCGGCCCGATCGCCAACAACCACGGCCAGGAAGGCATGAAGGCGATTGCCGACGCGATGGGCCTCGGTCCGAACGACGGCATCTTCTTCGCCGCCGGCAAGGAAGCCCAGGCCGCCAAGCTCGCCGGCCTCGCGCGCACCCGCGCCGCCGAGCAGCTCGAGCTGATCGACAAGAAGCGCTTCGAATTCTGCTGGATCGTCGACTTCCCGATGTTCGAGTATGACGAGGACGCCAAGAAGGTCGATTTCAGCCACAACCCCTTCTCGATGCCGCAGGGCGAGCTGGAAGCGCTGGAGACCAAGGACCCGCTCGACATCCTGGCGTACCAGTATGACATCGTCTGCAACGGCATCGAGCTGTCCTCGGGCGCGATCCGGAACCACCGTCCAGAGATCATGTACAAGGCGTTCGAGATCGCCGGCTACACCCAGGCGGACGTCGACACCAACTTCGCCGGCATGATCAACGCGTTCAAGTTCGGCGCCCCGCCGCACGGCGGCTCGGCCCCGGGCGTGGACCGCATCGTCATGCTGCTCGCCGACGAGCCGAACATCCGCGAAGTCATCGTCTTCCCGATGACGCAGAAGGCCGAGGACCTGATGATGCAGGCCCCGTCCTATGTCAGCGAGAAGCAGCTCAAGGAGCTCAACATCCGCCTGGCGCCGCAGGTCGCGGCGGACCTCGCCAAGAAGGGCACCGACGGCATCGTCGATCCCTCGGCGGGCTGAGTTTCGCGGTCGCGTGACCGCCCTCTCTGTTCCCCGGCGAAAGCCGGGGAACAGAATTACAAGGGGCCTCTCGCCCGCTTGAAGTTATAAAACTTCAACCTACAGACATAAAACTACAACCAAGATCAGCAATCCGGCCGACAGAGTCGGGACGCAGGAGTAGCAATGTCTGAAGACAACACCGCGCGGGCGCGTGCCCGGGCGGAGGCGACCATTGGGCTCGCCGACCTGTTCACGATCGGTATCGGCCCGTCGAGCTCGCACACCGTCGGCCCGATGCGCGCCGCCGCGGCCTTTGCGGAAGCGGCGCTCGATCGCGGAACGCCGACCGCCGTCTCCTGCGAACTCTATGGCTCGCTCGCCCTTACCGGGCGCGGCCACGCGACCGATATCGCGACGATCCTCGGCCTTGCCGGCTACCAGCCCGAGAGCGTCGATCCCGACGCGGTGAACACGATCGTCGACACGATCCGCGCCGAGCAGCAGCTGGCGCTGGGCGGCCACGTCGTGGTGCCATTCGTCGAGGGCCGCCACCTGATCTTCCGCGACGACAAGTTCCTGCCGGCCCACCCGAACGGCATGCGCTTCGTGGCGCACTATCCCGAGGGCGAGCCTTGGGAGACCTTCTACTATTCGATCGGCGGCGGTGCGATCGTCGAGGGTGGCTGCGAGGCGCCGCAGACCAACGTCAAGTTGCCCTTCGCCTTCACCTCGGGCGCCGAGCTGCTCGCCGTGGCGGCCGCGCAGGACGCCAGCATCGCCGATATCGTCCGCGCCAACGAAGCCGCCTGGCGCGATGACGCCGAGACCGACGCGTTCCTCGACAGCCTGCGCGCCGCGATGTCGGCCTGTATCGATCGCGGCATGCGCGGGGAGGGGGAGCTGCCCGGCGGCCTCAAGGTCAAGCGCCGCGCCCGCGATCTTCACCAGCGGCTGATGGCGCGCGGACCGCGCAGCGATCCGTCGCTTGTGTTCGACTGGGTCAGCCTCTGGGCGCTCGCCGTGAACGAGGAGAACGCCGCCGGCGGCCGCGTCGTCACGGCGCCCACCAATGGCGCGGCGGGGGTGATCCCGGCGGTGTTGCGCTACTACGAGACCTTCTGCGCCAACCCCACGCCCGCGGGTTCGCGAACCTTCCTGCTGACCACCGCGGCGATCGGTTTCCTCTACAAGAAGCGCGCCTCGATCTCGGCAGCCGAGATGGGCTGCCAGGGCGAAGTCGGCGTCGCCTGCTCGATGGCCGCCGCCGGCCTGGCCGCGGCGCTCGGCGCAACCAACGCCCAGATCGAGAACGCCGCCGAGATCGGCATGGAGCATAATCTCGGCCTCACCTGCGATCCGATCGGCGGCCTCGTCCAGATCCCCTGTATCGAGCGCAACACGATGGGCGCGATCAAGGCGATCAACGCCGCCTATCTCGCCATGCATGGCGACGGCAGCCATGTCGTCAGCCTCGACGCGGTGATCGAGACGATGCGCCAGACCGGCGAGGACATGCGCTCCAAGTACAAGGAGACGGCCCAGGGCGGCCTGGCGGTGAACGTCGTCGCCTGCTGAGGCCGCTCAGTTCGGCCGGGGCGAGACGCGCAGCACGCGCCCGGTGCCGGTATCCTCGAGCACCCAGATCGCCCCGTCCGAGCCTTCGCGGACATCGCGGATGCGCGCGTGGAGCGGCAACCGGGCGACTTCGGCCGCGCTCGTCCCGTTGAACTTGACGAACACCAGCCCCTGCGACTGCAGGCCGCCCATGATCGCATAGCCGGCCCATTGCCGGAACATCTTGCCCGAATAGATGATCATGCCCGCCGGCGCGATCACCGGGTCCCAATAGGTCACCGGCGCCACATAGCCGTCGCCGGTCGCCGGCTTGGGGATCAGCCCGCCGTCATAGTTGTTGCCCCAGGAGACTTTCGGCCAGCCATAATTGCCGCCGGGAACGATCAGGTTGAGCTCGTCGCCGCCCTTGGGACCCATTTCGTGCTGCCACTGGCGCCCGGCGGCATCGAACGCGATGCCATAGGGATTGCGATGCCCGAGCGTCCAGATCTCCGGCATCGCACCGGGCGTCTTCACAAAGGGATTGTCCGGCGGGATCGTGCCGTCGGCGAACAGCCGGATCGTCTTGCCCAGCGTATTGGACAGGTCCTGCGCCGGATCGAAGGTCGCGCGCTCGCCGGTGGTGATGAACAGATATTTGCCGTCCGGCGAGAAGGCGAGCTTGCCGCCGAACTGGCCGGCAGTGGTCGTCTTGGTCTGCCTCCAGATGGTCTTGAAATTCTCGAAGCGCGGCTCGCCATCGGTCGGCAACACCAGCTCCGCCGTCGCCACGGCGAGCCCTTCCGCTCCGTTGGTACCCGGCTCGTCGAAGCTGATGACCACCTTGTGCGACGTGGCGTAATCGGCGCTCAGTATGATGTCGAACGCGCGGAAACCCTTGGGCAGGCCGGCAAGCGGCGCGGAATAGGACCCGTTCTGGGCAACCAGCCGGATCCCGTCAAAGGCCTGGGTCACTAGGAGGCGCCCGTCGGGAATGAAGTTGATCGCCCAAGGATATTCGAAGGCAGCGATCGGCGCGATGTCGACGGTCACGCCGTCGCTGGTGGTCGCGGTTTCCTTGGGCACCGGCGTGGGCGTGGGGGTGGGAGTCGGCGTCGGGCTGACCGTCGGCGCCGGGGTCGGGCCGGCAACGCCGCCGCTGGGTCCGGAGCCGGTGCCGCCACCGCCGCTGCAGGCGGCAAGCGCCATCACGCACGCGCAAGGGCCTGCGCCCAGACGCCACATCGAACCGATTTTCATGAAATCCCCCAAGAACGCTGAAACCCGGAGCGCAGCTCCGCAGCGGAAAAAGCATATAATTCAGCTATTATTCAAGGGAAGTTGCGACGATTTTCATTCGTCACGCGCCCAATTTCATCCGAAATGGTGTGGTTGACGCATGATAGGGCGCATGTCCGGGCACCACTGGCCGCCGCCGGGCCGCTGCGGTATCCGAAATGGCCGGCACATCCGGCGGGAGACATGCATGCGTATCGCGGTGTTCAACACCAAGTCCTATGACCGCCGCTTCCTGACCGAAGCGAACGCGGCATTCGGCCATGACCTGCATTTCCTCGAGCCCCGCCTCGAGCCCGCCACCGCATCGCTCGCCGCCGGGCACCAGGCGGTGTGCGTCTTCGTCAACGATGTCGTCGATGCCGAGGTGCTGGAAGTGCTGGCCGGGCAGGGGACGCGGCTGGTCGCGCTACGCTGTGCCGGGTTCAACAATGTCGATCTCGCCGCCGCGCATCGGCTCGGGATCGCCGTGGTCCGCGTGCCCGCCTATTCCCCCCATGCCGTTGCCGAGTTCACCATCGGGCTCCTGCTTGCGGTAGATCGCCATATCCCGCGCGCCTGGGCGCGGGTGCGCGACAATAATTTCGCGCTCGACGGCCTGATCGGCCGCAATCTCCACGGGCGCACCGTCGGCGTGATCGGCACCGGCAAGATCGGCGCGCTGGTCGCCCGCGGCCTCAGGCTCGGCTTTGGCTGCGAGGTGCTGGCCGCCGACCTCTATCCCGACCCCGAGCTGGAGCGCATCGGCGTCCGCTACCTTCCCCGCGACGAACTGCTGCGCACCGCCGAGATCGTCACCCTCCATTGCCCGCTCACCCCGGACACCCGCCACCTGATCGATACCGCGACGATCGACGCCGCCCGTGACGGCCTGATGATCGTCAACACCAGCCGCGGCGCACTGATCGATACCGCCGCGCTGATCGAGGGGCTCAAGTCCCGCAAGATCGGCGCCGTTGCGCTCGACGTCTATGAACAGGAAGCCGATCTGTTCTTCGAGGATCTGTCGAACGAGATCATCTCCGACGACCTTTTCCAGCGCCTGCTGACCTTCCCCAACGTGCTGGTTACCGGCCACCAGGCCTTCCTCACCGAGGAAGCGCTGGCCGCCATCGCCGAGACGACACTGCGCAGCGCCGCCGATGCCGAAGCGGGCAAGATGCTCCAGAACCGCGTCGATGCCGATCGGATCGCTGCTTCGAAGTGAGCAGGTCGACTTTCATCGCATAGCCATTCCCGGCAGGTTCCCGGCGCGGCTAGCCCGATTTCGGGCAGTCTTGCTCGTGTCGGGAGGGTTGGATGCGTTACCTGGCTGGTGTGGCCGCCATGGCCCTGTTCGCAGCGGCGCCCGCAAGCGCCGATGCCGTCGATGACTATGTCCGCACCCAGATGGAAGCCGGGCACATCCCCGGGATCGCCGTCGCCGTGGTCCGCAAGGGCAAGGTCGAGACGGTGCGCAGCTACGGGCTCGCCAATCTCGAATGGAACGCACCCGTGGGGCCGGACACGCGCTTCCAGACCGCGTCCGCCACCAAGATCTTCACCGGCATCGCGCTGATGCGGCTGGTCGAGGCCGGCAAGCTCCGCCTCGACGACACGCTTGATCGCTTCTTCCCCGATGCCCCCGCCAGCTGGCGCGAGATCACGATCCTCAACCTCGCCAGCCACAGCTCCGGCCTGTCCGAGAAGCTGCCCGAGCATAAGGACAATGTCGTGGACACGCTCGCAGCCGCGATGCAGGCGCCGCTGGCCTATGCGCCGGGCACCGAGAGCCGCTATGGCTTCACCGATTTCGTCGTGCTGCGCGCGGTGATGGAGAAGGTGGCGGGCAAGGACATCGCCGCGATCTTTCGCGACGAGATCTGCGTTCCACTCGGCCTGAAGGACACCGGCTTCAACTTCGAGCGCCAGGGTGGACCGTTCCGCTCGTCGCTGCCGCTCCCGCACCGCGCCGCCATCCATGCCTGGCGCGACGGCGAGCAGCGGATGAGCAGCTTCGTCTATGGTGAGACCGGCTATGCCGCCGGTGGCCTGCACAGCTCGGCGCGCGATTTCGCCGCCCTGTTCGCCGCGCTCGATCGCGGGGAGCTGCTCAAGCCCGAAAGCCAGCAGCTGCTCGAGACGCCCCCCTTGCTCAAGACCGGCAAGCCCGCCAGCTTCGGCGTGGGCTGGACCGCCGGCACCTATCATGGCGTAAAGGTCGTCGGGCACAGCGGCGGCCCCGCGCTCGCCGACATCCTCCATGCCGGTGCCGAAGGGCTGACGGTGATCGTCCTCACCAACCAGCAGCGTTACTATCCGCTGCTCGCGCGTGGCATCGCCGATTTCTACCTGCCCCGGCCGGCCGCGCCCAGGGCGGTGCCGGATACGAAGCCCGAACTCACCGCGCTGATGCGCGAAGCGATGGCCGAAGCGGCGGCGGGCAAGCTCGATCGCAAGCGCTATGCCGAAAGCGCACTCAAGGGGCCGGTGCCGTTCCTCGAGGATTACGGCCAGCCGCTGCTCGCCGCGCTCGGCCCGGTCCAGCGCGTCACCCTGGTCGCGGATACGCCCGGCAAGGACGAGCATGTCCGCCTCTATGCGATCGCTTTCAGGAACCAGTCGATGACCTGGCGCTTCGGCATCGATGCCGCCGGCAGGATCACCGACCTCCACCCGCCTTCGGACGATTGACCGGGAGCTTTGCCATGACTCGCCATCCCCCCATTCTCGCCTTTGCCGCCTCGCTGCTGCTCGTTCAGGGCGCGGCCGTCGCGCAGGATGTGCCCCAGCCGCCGGCGCCCGCCGGGCCGCCCGCCGAGGATCCGGTCTGCACCAAGCTGCGCGCCGAAGTCGCCCAGGCCGAGCGCGACATGCAGGCCGAGAGCATCGGCATGACCAGGATGGCCGAGGACATGCGCAAGAAGATGCAGGCGCGATCCAAGGCTGCGCGTACCGGTGGGCTGCTCTCCAGCCTGGCCGGCCTGATCCCGGGCGTCGGCACGGCGGTGTCGATGGGTGGCTCGCTGATGTCCAGCGCGGCGACCGCCGGCATGGGCAGCAACGGCATGCCGAAGGAGATGGATCAGGCGATGGACCGCCAGTTCGCGCTCAGCGAGCGGATGCTCACCGCGTCGCAGGCGCTGCACAATCGCTGCGGCGACAGCGGCTCCGGTCCGGACGCGCCGATGTCGCTCGAGGAACTCAAGGCCCTGCGCGCCGAGACAGCGAAGGTCGCGGCCGAAAACCCCGACTGAGGCGGTTGGCGCAGCCTTATCGTGCCTCTATCGTTCCCCCATTGAATGGAGGAACGGCGTGACGATCGATCTGTCGGACTATGAGAAGGGCGAGAAGCTCCACGGCGACTATGAAAAGGCGCTGGCCAAGGTCCAGAAGCGGCTGAGCCACATCCACTACGCCCATATCGTCCACCGCCGCCGCGCGATCGTCGCGTTCGAAGGGTGGGATGCGGCAGGGAAGGGCGGCATCATCCAGCGCCTCACCGCCGAATGGGACCCGCGCTACTACGAAGTCTGGCCGATTTCCGCGCCCACCCAGGAGGAGCTGGCCCATCATTTCCTCTGGCGCTTCTGGCGCCGGCTGCCCGCCCAGCACAATATCGCGATCTTCGACCGTACCTGGTACGGCCGCGTCCTGGTCGAGCGGGTCGAGGGCTTTGCCGGCAAGGCCGAGTGGGAACGCGGCTATGCCGAGATCAACGATTTCGAGGCCCAGCAGGTCACGGCCGGCACCACCCTCGTGAAGGTCTTCGTCCACGTCACCCAGAAGACCCAGGACAAGCGGCTCAAGGACCGGCTCGAACATCCCTGGAAGCGCTGGAAGACCGGGCTCGACGATTATCGCAACCGGGCGAAGCGCCCCGACTATCTCGAGGCGATGCACGAGATGTTCAAGCGCACCAACACCGAGCATGCGCCCTGGATCGTGATCGACGGGAACGACAAGAAGTCCGCCCGCATCACCGCGCTCACCGCGATCGCCGATGCGCTGGAAAAGCATGTGCCGATGACCCCGCCCGAGCTCGATCCCGAGGTGGAGAAGGTCGCAAAGAAGGCGCTCGACCTTTGATCCGGTCGCGGCAAAGTTGAGTTTCGTCGCAAGGAAATCGCGTTCCGCGCCGAAGTGGTTTGTTCAAGCAACACACTTCACAGGTTCGGAACCCCGATGCGCACCCTTGCCGCCGCTGCCCTGCTTCTGCTCGCCGCTCCCGTCTCGGCGGCACCCGATGACCTCACGCCGGCCGCGGCCACCCGCGCGGTCGATGCGCTGATCACCGGGCTCGACACCTATTCCTATCCCGATGTCGGCACGCGCATCCAGGCGCTCCTCCGCAAGGAACGGGGCCGCCTGATCGCGATCCGCGACCGTGAGGCCCTGGTCACGCAGGTCAACGCGCTCCTCGCCGAGAGCCACGACCTGCATCTCAAGATCAGGATCAACACGATCACGCCGGATCGCACGCCGGTCCCGAATGAAGCCGCGCTGCTCGAGAAGCATATCGCTCACGGGCTGATGGGCGTGCGCCGCCTGCCGGGCAATATCGGCTATCTCAAGCTGCGCTACTTCGCCCAGGACGCCGATGGCGCCGTGATGATCGATCGCGCGATGGAGATGCTCCGCGACACCAACGCGCTGATCATCGACCTGCGCGAGAATACCGGCGGCGGCGGTACCGCGGATTCGCGCCTGCTCGGCCATCTCTCGGCCACCCCGATCCCGATGGCGAAGATCACCTGGCGCAACCGGGACGGCACCACCGAAGTCGAGCAGCGCCACACCGATATCCCGGCCGGCGGCTCACTCTATCTCGACAAGCCGGTGTTCGTGCTCACCGCCAACCGCACCTTCTCGGCGGCGGAGGGCTTCGCCTATGACCTTCAGGCCGCCCACCGCGCCGTGCTGGTCGGCGAGCCCACCCGCGGCGGCGCCAATCCGCAGAACCGCCCGGTCGAGCTCGGTGCCGGCATGAGCGCCTTCGTCCCCAACGGCCGGGTCGAGCATCCGACCACCCATGACAATTGGGAAGGCAAGGGCGTCCAGCCCGATATCCGCACCGAGCCGCGCGCCGCACTGGTCGAGGCCTATCGCCGTGCGCTCGCCGCCGCGAAGCCACTGGTCGCTACGCCCAAGTCCGAACAGGAGCGCGCCGACGCGATCGCCGATCCGGAAGGCACGCTGAAGACCGACGCCGGGCTCTGACCACCCCAGCCATTTGACCCTGCGCAAGGCGAGGTGGGACAGGGCGGGGCAGGGTCATGCCATGACCCGCATCCTCTTGCTCGATGGCCATCCGGACCCCGATCCCGCCCGCTACGGCCATGCGCTGGTCGATGCCTATGCCGAGGGGGCGGTAGGCGCGGCGCACGAAGTCCGCCGCGTCCGCATCGCCGATCTCGATTTCCCGATCCTGCGCACCCAGGACGAATATCGCGAGGAGCCGGTCCTCCCGGTGATCGAGGCGATCCAGCGCGACCTGCTCTGGGCCGAGCATGTCGCGATCTTCTATCCGCTCTGGCTCGGCGACGTGCCGGCGTGGTTCAAGGCGTTCCTCGAACAGTTGCTCCGCCCCGATTTCGCCTTCCGCTATGTCAAGCAGGGCTTTCCCGAACCGCTGCTCCAGGGCCGCTCGGCGCGCGTGGTGGTGACGATGCAGACGCCCGCGCCGGTCTATAGCTGGCTCTACCGCGCCCACAGCCTCAAGAGCCTGGAGCGCAACATCCTGCGCTTCTGCGGGCTCGGCCCGGTCCGGCACAAGATCATCGGCAGCGTCGATGGCGGCTGGACCCCGCGCAAACGCTATCTGGAGGAAGTCGCCGAACTCGGCGCCGCCGCGCGTTAGGCCGGCGCGAACTCGCCGTCGTCGCCCATCACGTGCAGCACGCCGTCCGCGATCGCGAAATAGGCGCCGTGGATCTTCAGCCGTCCCTCGGCCAGCCGCTTGCTGACGAAGGGGAAGGTGGTGAGGTTGGTCAGCGACACCCGCACCGTCTCCAGCTCGAGCGCGCGCACCGCCTCGGGCCCGGTGCCATATTTGGCGACGACCTGCTCGCGCGCCGCATCGAGCATGTCGACCCAGTGGGCGATGAACCCGCCTTCACCGTTCGCCGCGCCCTTGAAGCGCTGCGACAGCGCCGCGCCGACACCGCCGCACGCGCCATGGCCGAGCACCAGGATCTCGGGCACCTCGAGCTGGTTCACCGCGAACTCCAGCGCGGCCGACACGCCGTGGCGGCTCGCATCATCCTCGAACGGCGGCACCAGGTTGGCGACGTTGCGCACCACGAAGATCTCGCCGGGCACGGTATCGAAGATCTGCGCCGGATCGACCCGGCTGTCCGAACAGGCGATCACCATCACCCGCGGGCTCTGGCCTTCGCTCAACCCCGACCAGCGGTCGCGATGCCGCCGATATTCGCTGGTCCGGAAGCGCTGATAGCCGTCGAGCAGGTCGGTGAAGTCGGTCATGGCGGATGCCCTAGCGTCCGCTTTTCCGACTGCCAAGGTTTGTATCGAAGTGTTGCGGAGGCCACAGCTTGACGAAAGTGCAACCAGGGCTGGAAACGCCGGCCCAGCCGCTCTATCTGGCCCCCATGAACGATCTCTCCGCAGCACCGCGTCCCGAGCGTCAGCGCAAGCCCGACTGGATCCGCGTAAAGGCTCCGACCTCGGAAGGTTTCGCGAAAACCCGGGCGCTGATGCGCTCGAAGAACCTCGTCACCGTTTGCGAGGAAGCGGCCTGTCCGAACATCGGCGAGTGCTGGACGAAGAAACACGCCACGGTGATGATCCTGGGCGACGTCTGCACGCGCGCCTGCCGCTTCTGCAACGTCAAGACCGGCATGCCGCGCAAGGTCGATCCGCTGGAGCCGCAGCACGTCGCGGAAGCCGCCGCGCAGATGGGCCTCGAGCACATCGTCATCACCTCGGTCGATCGTGACGATCTGCCCGACGGCGGCGCCAGCCAGTTCGTCAAGGTGATCGAGGAGATCCGCAAGGCCAACCCGACCACCACGATCGAGATCCTGACGCCGGACTTCCGCAACAAACATGAAGCCGCGATCGAAGCGATCGTCGCTGCCCGCCCGGACGTCTACAACCACAACCTGGAAACCGTCCCCAGGCTCTACCCGACGATCCGCCCGGGCGCGCGCTATTATGCGTCGCTGCGCCTGCTGGAGACGGTCAAGCGCCTCGACCCGACGATCTTCACCAAGTCTGGCATCATGCTCGGCCTGGGCGAGCAGCGCCTGGAGGTCCACCAGGTGATGGACGACATGCGCTCGGCCGACATCGATTTCCTGACGATGGGCCAGTATCTCCAGCCCACACCGCGCCACGCCAAGGTCGAGGAGTTCGTCACCCCCGCCGCCTTCCAGGCCTATGGCGCGATCGGCCGGGCCAAGGGCTTCCTCCAGGTCGCCTCCTCGCCGCTGACCCGCTCGAGCTATCACGCCGGCGAGGACTTCGCCGAGATGAAGGCCGCGCGCGAGGCGAAGCTGGCCAAGGGGGCCAAGTGAAATTTCTCCCCGGAGCGGGGAGGGTATTCCACCATCGTCATTCCCGCGAAGGCGGGGATCCATTCATCCTGAAATCGGGATAGATGGGCGACGGCACCGCCAATGGATTCCCGCCTTCGCGGGAATGACGGCAATAGGAAGCGTTTCGAACCAGAAGAGACAATGCCCAAGCATTCCGAAACCCGCCCGCTGCCCTACACGCCGGAGCAGATGTTCGACCTCGTCGCCGACGTCGCCAGATATCCGGAATTCCTGCCCTGGGTCAGCGCGATCCGTGTCCGCTCGAACAGCGATACGCAGATGCTCGCGGACATGATCGTCGGCTTCAAGGGCCTGCGCGAGACCTTCACCTCGCGCGTCACCAAGGCGCGCCCGGCCAGCCTGCACATCGAATATGTCGATGGCCCGCTCAAGCACCTCAACAATGACTGGGGCTTTCGCAGCGACGGGCAGGGGGGCTGCCTGGTCGATTTCACCGTCGACTTCGCCTTCAAGAACCGCGTGTTCGAGATGCTCGCCGGCCAGATGTTCGACCGGGCGCTGCGCAAGATGATCAACGCGTTCGAGGAACGCGCTGCCCGGCTCTACGGCGATTCGACGTCGGCTTCGTCCGCCTCGGGCGCCGCGGCACCCGGCATCAGCAGCTCGAGCGCGCACAACGCCGCCTGAAGGCGGATGCCGGCACGGCCGTTATTCTCGAAATGGCGGGCATCCGCGACGATGTGATCGGGATCGGCGTTGCGCACCGCCTGGGCGAACACCACCGTGCCCACCGGCTTCTTTTCGCTGCCGCCATCGGGGCCGGCGATCCCGGTGATCGCCACCGCGACATCGGCATGGGTGCGGGCGAGGGCGCCCTGCGCCATGCTCCAGGCGACCGCGATCGAGACCGAGCCGAAGGTCTCCAGCACGTCGCTGCCGACCTTGAGCACATCGTGCTTGGCTTCGTTCGAATAGGTGACGAACCCGGCGTCGAAGACGTCGGAGGAGCCGGGGATCTCGGTGAGCGCGGCCGAGACGAGGCCGCCCGTGCAGCTCTCGGCCACGGCGACGCGGCGCCCGGCTGCGCGATTGGCTTCAAGCACCTTGCGCGCTGCGGCGACCAGCTCCGGCGGGAGAATCGTGTCCATAGGGCGGGGCATGTGCCACCGTAATGTTGCCGACGCGAGTCAGTTCGTTCCCTGAGGCGGCGGGGAGAGTGTCCCACGCCCCCAATGCTCGGCAGTTCCCCGGCGAAGGCCGGGGCCCAGGGTTTCTCTGCCGTTTCGCTTGTGACCCTGGGCCCCGGCTTTCGCCGGGGAGCCGCAAGACCATCACTCAGGCAGGCACCCGCACCGTCGCCACCGCCTGCGCGGCCATGCCCTCGCCGCGCCCGGTGAACCCCAGCCGCTCGGTGGTCGTCGCCTTCACGCTCACTTCGGACACCCGCAGCCCCAGGATCGCGGCAATACTCGCCCGGATCGCCTCGCGGTGCGGGCCCACCTTGGGCGCCTCGCAGATGATCGTGACGTCGACGAAATCGATCACGCCACCCTCGGCCGCCACCAGGCCCGCCGCATGCTGGAGGAACTGCGCCGAGGCCGCCCCGCGCCATTTCGGGTCGCTCGGCGGGAAGTGCATGCCGATATCGCCCGCGCCGATCGTGCCGAGCAGCGCGTCGGTGATCGCGTGCAGCACCACATCGGCGTCGCTATGCCCGGAAAGCCCGCGCGAATAGGGCACCTTCACCCCGCCCAGCCAGAGCTCCTCGCCCTCGGCGAAGCGGTGCACGTCATAGCCGGTCGCGGTCCGTACCCGCATCGAAGCCCCGAACCGCGCCTCGGCGGCGGCGAAATCATTGGGGTGGGTGATCTTCTCGAGCATCGTGCTCCCTTCCACGACTGCAACCGTCTTGCCGAGTGCGCGCACCATCTGCGCGTCATCGGTCGCTTCCTGATCCGGCGGCCACGCCGCATGCGCCTCGGCGATATCGGCCCCGCGAAACGCCTGTGGCGTCTGCACCCGCACAAGCCCTTCGCGCGGAACAGACGCTCCGGACGCGGAAACAAGCGTATCCGCCACCGGCAGGCCCGGAATGGCTCCGGCATGATCGTCCAGCGCCGCCAGCAGTCGGTCGATAACGGCGTGCGACAGGAAGGGACGGGCGGCATCGTGGATCAGCACGCGGTCCGCATCCCCCGCCAGCACCAGACCGTTCTGTACGCTTTCCCGCCGCGTCGCCCCACCGTTCGCAAGGGGCACATCCCCCAGCACCGCGTGCAGCGCCGATTCCTGGCCTTCGCCAACAACTACGACCACAGCGTCCACTTCAGGATGGGACGTCAAGGCGTCGAAGCTGTGCCGGAGCATCGGCTTGCCGGCCAGCGGCGCGAACTGCTTGGGCACGCTCCCCCCGGCCCGGGTACCGCTCCCGGCGGCGACGATAATGGCGACAGTCCTCATCGCCAGTCGCCTAGCGTATGCCCCGTAGCGCTGCCACCATTTGATTTCCCCAACTACGCGCATAGTATCTGCCGGCATTGGAGGCCCGCATGCTCATCCTCACCTTGCTCGCACTCCTCGCCCAACAGGATGTCCCCGAGCAGGACTATGGGCGGAGCGAGATGATCTCGACCGGCGCGAGCCCCCTTCACTCCGAAAGCTGGATCACCGATCACGACTATCCAGCGGAAATCCGCCGAAAGCTCGGGCGCCGAAGCGTCAAGGTGGCCCTGGCCGTCGGCGAGCAGGGGCAGGTGGGGGGATGCAAGGTTGCCAGGTCCAGCGGATCGCGATGGCTTGATCGCGAGACCTGCAGGCTGCTGCTGAAGCGCGCCGAGTTCACGCCCGCCATCACGCCGATGGGCAATCTTGCCACGGAGTTTCGCATGATCATCCATTGGCCGCCAAAACCAGGCGAGCCTGAATAGCCTTCCAATGTAGGAAATCCTCCGGCAGCCTCGAAGCTCAGCCGGTTCCCGCCGGCCGCTCTTTGAACTGTCGATACGCCGAAGCGAGCACAGGATTTCCCGCACTCGCGCAACGGCTTGCCGCAACGCTGCGAGGGCACCGCGCCAACATCCGCGTTCAAGGCGTCAGGCAATGCGCACATCGACTCCGCGGAAACCCGCGCGTTTCCGCCATTCCTGGCTGATTTCCATTCCCCGGAGCGCCACCGCGCAACCCGCCTGGCGCGCAACCAACGCCAGCTTCCGCGTCCGGAACCGTCTACTTGCCAATATCTGCTTGTACCTGTAGGTGCCGCTGCCTATTTTTCAGGCATTGTCATGAGCGAACTCGCCCCCATCCAGATCGGCCCGGTGACGGTCGAAGACCCGGTCATTCTCGCGCCGATGACCGGCGTGACCGACCTGCCGTTCCGCCGCGCCGTGCGCCGTTACGGCTCGGGCCTCAACGTCACCGAGATGATCGCCAGCGCCGCCGCGATCCGCGACACGCGCCAGTCGATCCAGAAGGCCGCCTGGGATCCGATCGAGGAGCCGGTGTCGATGCAGCTCGTCGGCTGCTCGCCCGCCGAGATGGCCGAGGCCGCCAAGCTCAACGAGGATCGCGGCGCCGCGATCATCGACATCAACATGGGCTGCCCGGTCCGCAAGGTCACCAATGGCGATGCCGGCTCGGCGCTGATGCGCGACCTCAAGCATGCCGCCTCGCTGATCGACGCCTGCGTCAAGGCGGTCGACGTGCCGGTCACGCTCAAGATGCGCATGGGCTGGTGCCATGACAGCCTCAACGCGCCGGAACTGGCCCGCATCGCCGAGGATCTCGGGGTGAAGATGGTCACGGTGCATGGCCGCACCCGCAACCAGATGTATCGCGGCTCGGCCGACTGGGCGTTCGTCCGCACGGTCAAGGACGCGGTGAAGATCCCGGTGATCGTCAATGGCGACATCTGCTCGGTCGAGGATGCCCGCGAGGCGCTGCGCCAGTCGGGCGCGGACGGGGTGATGATCGGCCGCGGCGCGTACGGCAAGCCCTGGGTGCTGCGCCAGGTGATGGATGCGCTGACGGGCAAGGGCGAGCGCGCCGACCCGAGCATCGACGAACAATATCGTGTGATTATCGAGCATTACGTCGATAGTCTCGAACATTATGGTGAGATGACCGGCGTCAACATGATGCGCAAGCATCTCGGCTGGTACACCAAGGGCCTCACCGGCTCGGCGGAATTCCGCAACAAGGTCAACCAGATAGCCGACGCCAAGACGGTGCTGGCGATGCTCGACGAATTCTACGCGCCGTGGCGTTCCCGCGCGGCGGCCTGAGGCGGCTGCGGCCTGCGCCGCCCGCCACTGGCCCCAGCTTCGCGGAGATGTTCGCCGCGCTCCCCGTCGCGGTCCTCGTCATCGATCCCGACGGTCGCATCGCCCATGCCAATGCGGCGTGCGAGGCGATGCTCAACCATGCCGAGACCACGATGATCGGCCAGCCCTATGACGCGGTGCTGAGCCCGCCCGATGGTTATGTCGATCGGCGTGACGGGCACGGCTTCGCTGCCTTCGACATCGAGATCGAGGCGATCCGCGGCCCGCGCATCCGTGTCGATTTCGTCGAGACGATGGTCGCCGATCATCCGGGCTGGCGCATCGTCACCCTCCATCACGCGCCCCAGTCCCGCCGGGTGGCGCAGGGCGCCGACCGTAGCGCCGGCGCCCGTGCCGCGGTGGGTGCCGCCGCGATGCTGGCGCATGAGATCAAGAACCCGCTCTCGGGCATCCGCGGCGCCGCGCAGCTGCTCGCCAGCTCGGGCGAGGACCGCGAGCTCACCGGCCTGATCACCACCGAAGTCGATCGCATCGTCGCGCTGATCGACCGGATGCAGGATTTCACCGACACGCGGCCGCTCAAGCTCGAGCCGACCAATGTCTATCCGCTGCTCGACCATGCCCGCCGCGTCGCGCTGGCCGGCTTTGCCCGCGGCATGGTGATCGAGGAGCGCTTCGATCCCTCGCTGCCGCAGGTGCTGATCGATCCCGACGCCTTCCAGCAGGTGATGATGAACCTGCTCAAGAACGCCGCCGAGGCGCTGGGCGGGCTGGCCCAGCCACGCATCGTGCTGACCACCGCCTATCGCCACGGCATGTCGGTCAGCACCGGCGCCGGCCGTCCGCGCGTGCCGCTGCCGATCGAGATCTGCGTCATGGACAATGGCCCCGGCGCGCCCGAGGACATTGCCGAGCACCTGTTCGAGCCCTTCGTATCGGGCAAGCCGGAGGGGAAGGGGCTGGGCCTCCCGCTCGTCGAGAAGCTGGTCCGCGACATGGGCGGGATCATCCAATATGCCCGGGAACGCCCCCCTGAAATGACAGTCTTCCGTATTTTGCTCCCGCGAGCCAAGGCATGAGCGGCTCGGTCCTGGTCGTCGACGACGACAGCGCGATCCGCACCGTGGTCGCCGCCGCGCTGCGCCGCGAAGGCCATGCCGTCACGACGGCAGCCAGCCTCGCCGAGCTGCGCCGCGCGATCGGTGCGGCACTACCCGATGTGCTGGTCACCGACGTGGTGCTGCCCGACGGCAACGGCCTCGACGAAGTCGCCAGGCTCACCGCCGAGCATCCCGCCCTGCCGGTGATCGTCTTCTCCGCGCAGAACACGCTGGCGACGGCAGTCCGCGCCACCGAGGTCGGCGCCTTCGACTACCTCCCCAAGCCCTTCGACCTCGACGTGCTCGGCCAGGCCGTGCGCAGCGCCATCGCCCGCGGCCGCCATGCCCCCGCCGAGCAGCCCGATGAAGAGCTGAGTGGCGGCTCTTCGCTGATCGGCCGCTCGCCGGCGATGCAGGAGGTCTACCGGGTCATCGCCCGCGTCGTCTCGAACGACCTCACGGTGCTGATCTCGGGCGAGTCGGGCACCGGCAAGGAGCTGGTCGCCAAGGCGATCCACGATCTCGGCCCGCGCCGCCGCGCGCCCTTCGTCGCGCTCAACATGGCCGCGATCCCGCGCGAGCTGATCGAGGCGGAGCTGTTCGGGCATGAGCGGGGTGCCTTTACCGGCGCTGCCGCCCGCGTCGCCGGCAAGTTCGAGCAGGCGGCCGGGGGCACGCTGTTCCTCGACGAGATCGGCGACATGCCGATGGACGCGCAGACGCGCCTGCTCCGCGTGCTCCAGCAGGGCGAGTTCACCACCGTCGGCGGTGCCCGCGCGATCAAGGCCGATGTCCGCATCGTCGCGGCGACCAACAAGGATTTGGCGGCGCTGGTCCAGGCCGGGCAGTTCCGCGAGGACCTGTTCTACCGCCTCAACGTCGTCCCCATCGCGTTGCCCTCGCTGCGCGAACGCCGCGACGATGTGCCCTTGCTCGCCCGCCATTTCCTCGATCGCGCCGCCGAGGATGGCCTGCCGCGCAAGAGCCTCGCGGCCGACGCGGTGCGGGTACTCGAGACCTATGACTGGCCCGGCAATGTCCGCCAGCTCGAGAACCTCATGCGCCGCATAGCCGCGCTCAGCCGTGACGAAGTGATCGACGGCGACGCCCTGCGCCGCGCCCTGGGCGAGGCCAGTGCCGCACCGGTCCAGGCGACTCGAGACGAAGGCATCGAGGCCGCCGTCCGCGCCCGGCTCGAGCGCATCGCCATCGAGGAGCCCCGCGCGCTCGACGACGGCACGCTCTACGATCGCATCATCGGCGAGGTCGAGCGCCCGCTGATCGAGGCGATGCTCGCGCGCCACGGCGGCAACCAGCTCCGCGCCGCCCGCGCGCTGGGGATCAACCGGAATACGCTGCGGAAACGGCTCGATACGCTCGGCATCGATGTCGGCCCCAATCGCCCGGATGGTGCCGAATAGCGACAGACTGCGCACGATTATGTGTTCTTTTTGCCACAATCTCGATCTAGCTTGGCCACGATGGATGCCGTCACCGCCGATTCCCTGATCGAGGTCACGCCGAAAGGGCGGCAGTTGGCGCCTATCCGGCTGCTGGAAATCGTGGTGCTGGCGCTGGCCGTGGCCACGCCGGTCGCCACATTCCTGTTCGTCCGCAACTTCTCGCACCAGGTCTTCAATCCCGGCGTCGCCGCATCGCTGCTGCTGGCGAACCTGCTGCCCTATGTCGCGCTGATCGTGCTGATCGGCCGCCGTATCGCCATCCACCGCGCCGCCAAATCGGCGCTGGCGGGGGGCGGACGCCTCCATGTCCGCCTCGTCGCGGTGTTCACCCTGATGGCGAGCATCCCGATCGTGCTGACCGTGATCGCGGCATCGGTGATGTTCCAGTCGGGCGTTCAGCTCTGGGGCTCGGAGCGCGCGCGCAACGCCTTCGACGCGACGACCGACCTCGCCAAGGAGGGCCGCGGCCTCGTCGCCCAGCGCTGGGCCACCGAAGCGCGCACCATGGTCGATGACCTCACCGGCGATTTCCCCAAGATCCCGGTCAATTCGCAGGCGTTCCAGAGCAGCCTGCTCCAGCAGCTCTATTACCGCTCTTTCGATCAGGCGGTCGTGTTCCGCGTCGTCGGCGGCAAGCAGGTCGAGGCGATGTACGCTTGGGAAGCACCTCCCGCGAAGACCTTCGCCGCGCGTGTCTCGGGCCAGGTCCTCAACCTGCTCAAGGACGAGCAGAGCTACACCAATTTCGATGCCGAGAAGCAGTGGGTCGTCACCCCGCTCGATCGCTCGCAGAACATCTTCCTCTACGTCGCGAACAGCGTGAACGTGGACTTCATGAACCGGCAGAATTCGGGCGCGGACCGGATCGTCGCCGAGTTCAACGCGCTGCAGGCACGCTCGCGGGCGCTCCAGCTCCAGTTCAACGCTGTCCTGTTCGGCGTCGCGCTGCTGATCGTCAGCATCGCCACCTGGATTGCGCTCGCGGTGGCCGATCGCCTGGTCAAGCCGGTCGAGCAGCTCGTCACCGCCGCCCGCCGCGTCGCCGGCGGCGACCTCGCCGCGCGTGTCGACATCCCGCAGACCGGCGACGAGATCAGCACCTTGGGCGACGCCTTCAACGGCATGACCGAGCGTCTCGAGCAACAGACCGGGGCACTCAGGACCGCCAACGCCCAGCTCGAAAGCCGCCGCGTGCTGATCGAAGCGGTGATGTCGGGCGTCTCGGCGGGCGTCATCTCGATCGACGCCCAGCGCAACGTCCGACTGATCAACGAATCCGCGATCGAGCTGCTCCACCAGGGCGAGCAGGAGCTGGTCGGCCACCCGCTCGCCGAGCTCGCGCCCGAACTCAACGACCTGCTCGACACCGGCGACCGCGAGGCAGTGATCCAGCTCGGCACCGGCGGCGATGCGCGCACGCTCGCCGTGAAGGTCACCAGCGACGAGGCGGGTCAGGTGCTCACCTTCGACGACATCACCCAGCAGCTCAACGACCAGCGCCGGGCCGCCTGGTCCGACGTCGCGCGCCGCATCGCGCATGAGATCAAGAACCCGCTCACCCCGATCCAGCTCGCCGCCGAGCGCCTCAAGCGCCGCTATGGCAAGAAGATCGAGCCCGAGGACGGCACTTTCGCCCAGCTGACCGACACGATCGTCCGCCAGGTCGGAGACCTGCGCCGCATGGTTGACGAATTCTCCTCCTTCGCGCGCATGCCCAAGCCGATGTTCCGCCAGGAATCGCTGCTCGACATCGCGCGCCAGGCGATGTTCCTCCACGAAGTCGCGCATCCGACGATCCGCTTCGAGATGGACGCGCCCGATCCGGCTCCCGGCCTGATCTGCGATCGCCGCCAGATCGGCCAGGCCTTCACCAATATCGTCAAGAACGCCGTCGAGGCGATCGAGGCGCGCGGGGAAGGGGAGGCACTGCCCCAGGGCCAGGTCGTCATGACGATCAGCCCGGAGGAAGGCGGCAGGATCACCCTGACGCTGGCCGACAACGGCATCGGCCTGCCGGTCGAGCGCGACCGGATCGTCGAGCCCTACATGACGACGCGCAGCCGGGGTACCGGCCTTGGCCTCGCGATCGTGAAGAAGATCGTCGAGGAGCATTTCGGCACCATCGCCTTCTCGGATCGTCCGGGCGGCGGCACGCTGGTGACGCTCTGCTTCGATACCGATCAGCTCGCCGAGATGGTGAGTTCCCCTGAGGGCGAGGGCGAGGGCGGCGAAGAACCGCGTCCCGCCGTGCTTACCCGTACTGGAAGTTCCAAGTCATGAGTCTCGATATCCTGGTCGTCGACGATGAGCGCGACATCCGTGAACTGGTTGCCGGCGTGCTGGAGGACGAGGGCTATTCGACGCGCGGCGCCGCCAATAGCGACGAGGCGCTGGAAGCGATCGCGGAACGGCGTCCCAGCCTCGTGCTGCTCGATGTGTGGCTGCACGGCTCGCGGCTCGACGGGCTGGAGATCCTCGACGAGATCAAGCGCCGCGATCCCTCGATCCCGGTGCTGGTGATCTCGGGCCATGGCAATCTCGACACCGCCGTCGCCGCGATCCGTCGCGGCGCCTCGGATTTCATCGAGAAGCCGTTCGAGGCCGAGCGCCTGCTGTTCCTCGTCGAACGCGCCACCGAGACCGAGCGGCTCAAGCGTGAAGTCGCCTCGCTGCGTGCCTCGGCAGGCCGCGAGGAGGACCTCACCGGCCAATCGGGCTCGATCAACACCGTTCGCGCCACGCTCAAGCGCGTCGCCTCCACCGGCAGCCGCGTGCTGATCACCGGCGGCGCCGGCACGGGCAAGGAAGTCGCCGCCCGGCTGCTCCATGGCTGGAGCCAGCGCGCCACCGCGCCCTTCGTCATCGTCAGCGCTGCGCGCATGCAGCCCGAGCGCGTGGAGGAGGAGCTGTTCGGCGTCGAAGAGGGCGGGGATCTGGTCCGCACCGGCCTGCTCGAACAGGCACATGGCGGCACGCTGTTCCTCGACGAGATCGCCGACATGCCGGTCGCCACCCAGGCGCGCATCCTGCGCGTCCTGACCGACCAGAGCTTCACCCGCGTCGGCGGTACCCGGGTGGTCAAGGTCGATGTCCGTGTCGTCTCGGCGACCGCGCGCGACCTGATGAGCGAGATCGCCGAGGGCCGCTTCCGCGAGGACCTCTATTACCGGCTCAACGTCGTGCCGGTGACGATCCCGCCGCTCACCGATCGCCGCGAGGACATCCCGGTCCTGGTCGAGCATTTCGTCGCGCACTATGCGAACGAACGCCGCGTACCGACGCCCGAGATCGCGCCCGATGCGATGGTCGCGCTGCAGAGCTATGAGTGGCCGGGCAATGTCCGCCAGCTCCGCAACGTCGTCGAGCGCACCGTGATCCTGGCGCCGGGCGACCGCATCGGCCGTATCGACATCGACCTGTTGCCCCCCGAAGTGCTCGGCCGCCCCGCCGATACCGGCGGCGGCATGGGCACCAGCGCGATCATGGGTGCCCCGCTCAAGGAAGCGCGCGAGAGCTTCGAGCGCGAATATCTGCGCGTCCAGATCCGCCGCTTCTCGGGCAACATCTCGCGCACGGCGAGCTTCATCGGCATGGAGCGCTCGGCGCTGCACCGGAAGCTCAAGCTGCTCGGGATCACCGACAGCCGGGAAGAATAGGGCGGGGCTACGGCCCCAACCAACGTCTGAAGCATTCCCCGGCTGGACGATTCGGCCGCCAACGCATAAAAGGGCGCCGCTGCGCACCACACGGGTGCACGGACCCGACGCCGGAGAACGGCGCCAAGCGGGAAACTCCCGCCAACAAAGAGAGTCACGTACGATGGCCGAAAAGCAGACCTCGCTTCAGGATCTGTTCCTCAACTCGCTGCGCCGGTCGAAGACCCCGGTCACGATGTTCCTCGTGAAGGGCGTCAAGCTCCAGGGCATTGTCACCTGGTTCGACAATTTTTCGGTGCTGCTCCGCCGCGACGGCCAGTCGCAGCTCATCTACAAGCACGCGATCTCCACGATCATGCCCTCGGGCCCGGTCGATCTTGCGCCGCTCCTCGAAGCGGTGGGAGAATATCAGTCCAAGAACCCGGTATTGCAGGAGATTTTCCTGAACGCGGTCCGCCGCCAGCAGGAAAATGTCACGATGTTCCTGGTCAATGGCGTGATGCTCCAGGGCCAGATCGCGGCCTTTGACCTGTTCTGCATGCTGCTCCAGCGCGAGGGCATGGCCCAGCTGGTCTACAAGCATGCTGTCTCGACGATCCAGCCGGCGCACCCGCTGAACCTCGCCGAGGAACAGAATAGCGACGACTGAGCGATCGTATGAGCACCGGTTTCGAGCGCGACCCCGATGAATTCACCCGGGGCGCGAGAGCGGCCGTGGTCTATCCGGACCTCGGCGGCAGCTCGCGTGATGCGGATGCGCGTCTGGAGGAAACTGCCGGCCTTGCCGCCGCGATCGGCGTCGAGGTGGTCGAGCGGGTAGCCTTGCGCATCCGCGCGCCCAAGCCCGGCACGCTGATCGGCTCGGGCCAGGTGGAAGCCCTGGCCGAGACGGTCCGTGACAGCGAACTGACGCTCGCCGTGTTCGACGCGAGCCTCACGCCCGTCCAGCAGCGCAACCTCGAAACCGGGCTCGGCTGCAAGGTGATCGACCGTACCGGCCTGATCCTCGAGATTTTCGGCGAGCGCGCACGCACCGCCGAGGGCCGGCTCCAGGTCGAGCTCGCGCACCTCGATTATCAGGCCGGGCGTCTCGTCCGCAGCTGGACCCACCTCGAGCGCCAGCGCGGCGGCTTCGGCTTCCTTGGCGGCCCGGGCGAAACCCAGATCGAGGCCGACCGCCGGTTGATCCGCGACCGCATGGCGCGCCTGCGCCGCGAGCTGGATTCGGTCAGCCGCACCCGCACGCTCCACCGCGACCGCCGCCAGCGCGCACCCTGGCCGGTGATTGCGCTGGTGGGCTATACCAACGCCGGAAAGTCGACGCTTTTCAATCGCCTGACCGGAAGTGACGTCATGGCGGAGAACCTCCTCTTCGCCACGCTCGATCCGACCCTGCGACAGATTTCGCTGCCCGGCATCGACAAGGCGATCCTCTCGGACACGGTGGGTTTCGTCTCCGAACTGCCGACCCAGCTCGTCGCCGCCTTCAAGGCGACGCTGGAAGAGGTGGTCTCGGCCGACCTCCTGATCCATGTCCGCGATATCGCGCATCCGGACAGCGAAGCGCAGAAGGACGATGTCGAGGCCGTGCTCGCCGATATCGGCGTCGCGGAGGCCACGCCGCGCTTCGAAGCCTGGAACAAGCTCGATCTGCTCGACGACGAGCACCGTGAGGCGCTGCTCGCCGAGGCCGCGAAGCGCGAGGACGTGATGCCGGTCTCGGCCGTGACCGGGGAAGGGGTAGACGCCCTCATCACCGCGGTCGCCGCCCGCCTCACCGAAGGCCACCGTCGCTACACTCTCCACCTCGACCCCGCCGACGGCGCCGCCGCTGCCTGGCTGCACCAGCATGGCGAAGTGATCGAGCAGGGGATGGACGGCGATCAAGCAGTCTACGAGGTGCGCATGGCACCGCGGGATTATGAGCGGTTCCTGACGCGTTCGACTTAAAAGTCTGGACGATCACTCACCTGAAGCAGCGCGCTGTGCAGCGTTGAAAGCGTGGCCGACAGCGATCCAGGCTTGTAGGTGTTGTGCGTGTTTGTAGGCTTCCGCGTGCTCGGTGAGCAGGCTCGGCAGCTCATCGAGATAGACCCACTTGTCGATGCCGGACGTAACCTTGAAGGCTGCGGCCGGGCTCAACGTGGCCATCAAAATCCGGCCATTGTCTTTGTGCGGGAGTCCATGCGCCAGCACGTTTCGCACTTCGAGGTGCTTGCCCAGGGTCGCCGACAGGGTCTTTGCGGCCTTAAGTTCCTCGGGGGCGTTGGGATTCTCCTTCAAGCGCCCTACGATGACATCAAGCATCCGCTTCTTGTTTCCGGCATCGATGATACCAAACAATTGGTGGATGAAAGGGGTACCTGTAGCGTTCATCCAAGCAATAATGAAGGAGCTAGTGGCAAGCTCCAAGCTCGTCTGCAGAACTAGGAACTGGCCTATTGCAAGATAACACTCTGCCCGTTCCTCCGAGGTCAGATTCTGATCCAGGAACGGCACGGCAGCCATATAATCCTCCTAGATTCGGGAAGCCTGCTTAACTGCTTGCCAGAGTTCTTCCTTGGCATCCAAGTCCAGGCTCTGGAAAGCATCCCCAGCTTCGGCTTCCATAGCCTTGAAACGCTTCTCGAATTTCGCATTCGCCCTGCGCAGCGCAGCCTCGGGATCGACGCCAAGCTTGCGCGCCCAGTTGACCACCGACAACAGCAGGTCGCCAACTTCCTCCTCGACCTCCGCCGGCGTGGTGGCCGCTTCCACCTCGGCCAGTTCCTCGTCGATCTTGGCGCGGGCGCCACTGGGGTCTGGCCAGTCGAAGCCAGTGCGGGCGGCGCGCTTCTGGAGCTTTTCGGCGCGGAGCAGGGCGGGGAGGCCGATCGCCACACCGTCCAGCGCGCTTTCATGGCCCTTTTCGCCCCGCTCCGCGGCCTTGATTTGTTCCCAAAGGTGATGGCCGCCCTCGGCCGCGCCCAGGAAGATATGCGGGTGACGGCGCTCCATCTTGTCGCTGATCGCGTTGGCGACATCGGCCAGGACGAAGTCGCCGGCTTCCTCGGCCATGCGGCTGTGGAACACGACCTGGAGCAACAGGTCACCAAGCTCGTCCTTCAGATCCGCCATGTCGCCGCGCTCGATCGCATCGGCAACTTCATAGGCTTCCTCGATCGTATAGGGCGCGATCGTGGCGAAGGTCTGGACCGTATCCCATTCGCAGCCCGTCTTCGGGTCGCGCAACCGCGCCATGATGGCGACAAGGCGGTCGATAGCGGGAGCAGGGTTGGTCAATTGGGCCTCCAGGAAATGCTCCGCGACCCTAGGCAGGCGATCACGCGAAGGAAAGGCTCAGGGTCGATCGCGCCAGGGGCGCGGCATTCTCATTGGGCACATTGGGCAAAAACCGCCGGAAAACAGCGCCAGGGGGCCTCGGAGAGAAGTCCGGAACGCGCTTCACGTTAGATCGATAATATACATTATGTAAAATAAGAAGCAGTTCTGCGGGTGCGATCTGGCCCCTCGACCTATTCCCGGTCTCGCGAACGCGGGATAACCAGCTGGGCTTCGGTTTGCTTGCGCGGCTCGAGGATCAGCGTGCGATCCTCGACGCGCCACGACTTCAGCCGCGACAGGAAGTTCATGCCGAGCACGTCGAGGTCGCCAAAGCTCTCGCCCACCACCAGTGGCAGGTCTTGCGTCGAAAGCGGCCCGATCGCGACTTCCTCGGCGCGCGCCGACTGCGCCTGGACGGTGCCATTGGCTGTCTCGATGAGCACAGGTGGTGCCAATGCGGGTTTGACGTCGGCGGCCTCGGCCGTGTCGCGCGAGATTGCGGTGATCGTGGCACCGCTGTCGACCAGCATGCGTCGCTCAACGCCATTGATCTGCACGCGCGCCCAGAAATGCCCGTCCGGGCTCATCTTGATGCGCACCGTATCGCCAACGACGCTCTGCTGCTCATAGCCGAGCTTTTCGGACGCACGAGCCAACAGGCCGCCCAGTTCCTGGCGATGATAGAGCACGATCACCATCGTTACGCCGATGATGCCCCAGAGCAGCACCGTCTGGAGCAACCCGCGCAGGCTGATCCGCTGCGCCGACAGCGCCCGGAGCGCCAGCATCAGCGCGCCGAGCAGCAAGATCAGCTGGATGATGCGATCATCGGTCACAGCACGACCTCCATGCCGTCAAATCCCGGCGCCACGCCCTCGGGCAGCGTCGCGACGAGCGTGGCATAATCCATCGAATTGTCCATGTGCGACAACAGGGTCCGGCGCGGCTGGAGGTCCCTCACCCATTGCAGCACCTCGCCCAGATGCGCGTGCGTAGGATGCGGTTCGCGGCGGAGGCAATCGACCACCCACAGATCCAGATCCTGATACAGACTACGCATATTCATCGTCATTTCGTTGAAATCTATAGCATAAGCTATTGATCTTCCATTAGCGTCGAAGCGTAGCCCGGCTGAGGTTATGCCGCCGTGCGGCTGATCGACTACACGGATGTGGATATCGCCGATCGTGATTGTATCGGGCAGCGGCTCGATCGCGATCGTCGGCCGGTAAAGCGCGCGGCCGTGAAAGGCGTAGGAGAAGCGCAGGTCGAGTTGCTCGAGCGTGAAGGGCCTCGCCAGGCCCCGCACCGGCTCGCCGTTCCTTGCGTGCATGATCTGGCGGAGGTCGTCGATGCCGTGGCAGTGATCGGCGTGGTCGTGGGTCCAGATGACCGCATCGAGGTCGCTGAACCCGGCCGCGAGGGCCTGCTCGCGGAAATCGGGGCTGGTATCGACCAGGATCCGGGTCGTTTCCGTCGAGACCAGGACCGAGGCTCTGGTCCGCCGGTTCCTGGGCTCGAGCGGATCGCAATCGCCCCAGTCGTTTCCGATCCTTGGCACGCCGGAGGAGGTTCCGCAGCCCAGGATCCGGAGTTTCATGCGCGGGTCTTGGCGAACAGCGCGTGAAAATTGGCCTGGGTGGCCAAGGCGAGGGATTCGAAGCTCTCTCCGCGCAGCCCCGCAAGAAAGCGGCAGGTGTCCGCGACAAAGGCCGGTTCGCCGGTCTTCCCGCGATGCGGCACCGGCGCCAGGAACGGCGCGTCGGTCTCGATCAGCAGCCGGTCCAGCGGCAGCTGCGCCGCGGTATCCTGCAGATCCTTCGCGTTCTTGAAGGTCACGATCCCCGAAATGGAGATATAGAAGCCCAGATCAAGCGCGATCTCCGAAAATTCCCGGCTCGCGGTGAAGCAGTGGATGACGCCGGGAAAGGCCCCCTTCCCCATCTCGTCGCGCAGGATCTCGGCGGTATCCGCCTCGGCATCGCGGGTGTGGACGATCAAGGGCAACTGGGTCTCGCGCGACGCCGCGATATGCGCGCGGAAACTCGCCCGCTGGCGATCGCGGTCGCTGTGATCGTAATAATAATCGAGCCCGGTCTCGCCGATGCCGACCACGCGCGGATGCCGCGCCTTCTCGATCAGCTTCGCCGCACCGACATCGGGATGCTCGTCCGCCTCATGCGGATGGATGCCGACCGAGGCCCAGACATCGGGCTCGCGCTCGGCGACCGCGATCACCTCGTCCCATTCGCGTTCGCGCGTCGAGATATTGAGCATCGCCGCGACGCCGGCGGCACGCGCACGCGCCAGCACCTCGGGCTGCTGCTCGCCCAGCCCCTTGTAGATCAGATGGCAGTGACTGTCGGCGAGGTTCACGCTTCTTCCTTGAGTTCCAGACGCGGGAAGATCGGGGTCGGCGGCGCGATCCGGAAGTCCGCATCCCCTTCCGGCCCGAGCTGCGCGAGCAGCTTCTCGGCCGAACCCGGCACCACCGGCGCGATCGTGACGGCAAGACGCCGGATCGCGCGCAGCAGCGTGTTCAGCACCGCATGCATCCGCTCGGGATCGGTCTTGCGCAGGCCCCAGGGCGCCTGGGCATCGATATAGGCGTTGCAGGCGAACACCCCGGCCATCCACAGCTCGACGCCCTGGCTCAGCGCCAGATCTTCGAACGCGCGGATGAACCCGCCACAGGCATTCTCGACCTCGGCGATCAGCACGCCGTCCGCCTCTTCCACGCGCCCGGTCTCGACATGCCCCTCGCAATTCTTGGCGATGAAGGCGAGCGTGCGCTGGGCGAGATTGCCGAAGCTGTTCGACAGATCGGCGTTCGCCCGGGTGACGATCGCCTCGTCGCTGAACGTGCCGTCATTGCCGAAGCTGACATCGCGCAGCAGGAAATAGCGCAGCGCGTCGACGCCGTAATAATCGGCCAGCGCCATCGGATCGACGACATTGCCGACCGACTTGGACATCTTCTCCCCGCGGTTGAGCAGGAAGCCGTGGCCGAAGACCTGCTTGGGCAGCGCGATCTTCGCCGACATCAGGAAGGCGGGCCAGTAGACGGTGTGGAAGCGGACGATGTCCTTGCCGATCAGGTGGATATCCGCCGGCCAGTATTTCGCCAGGCGCGCCTGGTCGTCGGGATAGCCCGCGCCGGTCAGGTAGTTGGTCAGCGCATCGACCCAGACATACATTACATGGCCGGGCGAACCCGGCACCGGCACGCCCCAGTCGAAGCTGGTGCGGCTCACGGAGAGATCGGCGAGCCCGCCCTCGACGAAGCGCAGGATCTCGTTGCGGCGCGATTCCGGACGGATGAAGTCCGGGTTGGCGGCGTAGAAGTCGAGCAGCGGCTTCTCGTACTTGGAGAGCTTGAAGAACCAGGTCTCCTCGGCGGTCCACTCGACCGGCGTGCCCTGGGGCGAGAGCTTCACGCCCCCTTCCCCCTCGACCAGTTCCTTCTCCTCGTAGAACGCTTCGTCGCGCACCGAATACCAGCCCTCGTAGCGATCGAGGTACAGATCGCCGGCATCGGCCATCGCCTGCCAGATCGCCTGGCTGGCCTTGTAGTGATCGGCCTCGGAGGTGCGGATGAAGCGATCGCACGAAATATCAAGCTTATCGGCCATTTCACTGAAATAGCTCGACATTTCGTCCGCCAACTCGCGCGCGGTCATGTCGCGGTCGCGCGCCGTCTTGACCATCTTGAGGCCATGCTCGTCGGTGCCGGTCTGGAAGAAGACGTCACGGCCCTGCTGGCGCTGGAAGCGGGCGATCGCGTCGGCGGCGATCATCTCATAGGCATGCCCGATATGCGGGCGGCCATTGGGATAGTGGATCGCGGTGGTGATGTAGAAGGGGTCGGCCATTGCGGCCCTTTAGGCGATCCGTTTCGCTGCGTCACCCCGGCTATGGGTTGGTTTTAGCCCCTCCCCGTCCAGTCCCCTGGCGAAGGCCGGGGCTCAGTTGCCGAGGTCTCTCGATGGCCCGGGACGGTGGAGAGGTTTGGGTCGCGAGGGTTTCCCGCCTCACCGGCTTCGCTGCGACTGGGCCCCGGCCTTCGCCGGGGATCAGCTGGGGAGTGGTTCGACGTTTTCCCTTCCTTGTTCCAGGAGTTCACCGGGGAGGCGATGACAACCAAGAGCGGTCCGGCAGAGAAACCCTGGATCCCCGCCTTCGCGGGGATGACGAAAGAGAGTATCAATGCGAACGAACAGGGAGACGAACCCATGCGGATCTGGGCACTCGCGGCACTGCTGATCGCCACACCGGCGGCGGCGCAGACGGCTTCACCGATCAACGACGAGGCGATCAAGAGCTTCCTCGAAAAGGACGAGGAAGTGGAGAGCCGCACCAATGGCGACCTGAACGGCGACGGCCAGCCCGATACGGTGCTGATCGGCCGGGGCGACGATACGCGCACGCTGAAGGTGCTGCTGCTCCACAAGGGCGAGTTCGACATCGACCTGACGCCGGTGGGCACGCTCAAGCTCGACAGCTATCCGCTCGGCGCCGCCGAGGTCAGCATCGCCAAGGGCGTGCTCAAGATCACCGACCTGACCGGCGGCACCACCGCGGTGAACGCGGTCTATCGCTACCGGCTGGTCCCCGGCCCCAAGCCGCGCATGCGGCTGATCGGGATCGACGCGACGCTCTACAGCCGCACCTATGCCCATGACGGCGCGGAGATCAGCTGGAACCTGCTCACCGGCGACTACATCAACCGCGAGATGAAGCTCAACAAGAAGGGCGGCAATGCCGCCTATGACCCGATCCTCGAGAAGAAGAGCAAGAAGCCGAGCAAGGTGGTTTGGATGGAGGATACGCCCGATCCCAACGAACTGCTGGGCTGGGGGGAGAAATAGGGGGTTCTGGTCTGGTCCACGGGATGGGTTGGGACTGGATGGCGCTTAGCGCGACCTGCTGCTCCCCGGCGAACGCCGGGGCCCAGGGTAACAAAGCGACACGGCAGAGAAACCCTGGGCCCCGGCCTTCGCCGGGGAACATGGGCGCCGGGGAGCCATCAGGGCATTACATCGGCCCCAAATCAGCGGCGAGATCGTGCCAGCGCGGGTTTGTCGTCTCGATCAGATCGAGCTTCCAGGCCCGTTTCCATTCCTTCATCTGGCGTTCGTGCAGCTTTGCGGCGTCGAGATCTTCATAGGCCCGGTACCAGACGAGCAGCGTGCAGCCATGCTTCCTGGTGAAGCCCTCGACCGCGCCGGTGCGATGTTCCCAGGCGCGCTTGGGCAGGTCGCTGGTCACACCGATATACAGGGTACCGTTGCGGCCGCTCGCCATGATGTAGACGAAGCCGTGCTTTTCCATCGGCGGCCTCCGGATATGAATGGAACATATACGGAACAATGTGATATGGCAAGAGCCATGGCAGTTCCCCGGCGAAGGCCGGGGCCCAGGGTCACAAGCGACACGGCAGAGAAACCCTGGGCCCCGGCCTTCGCCGGGGAACCGTTCAGGGTATTGGCGATACCGATTACCCGAACAGCTTTTCCGTCGGGACCGGGGAGTCGGGCATTGCGACGCCGGTCTTGCGTTCGTGGACCTTGCGCACCGCCTCGGCGATTTCCTTGTCGATCGCTTCCTTCTCCTTGGGCGGGAGCTTCTTGTAGTCCTCCTCGGAGAGATCGTGCTTCTTGAGCACCGCGTCGCGGGCGCGCTGTTCCGGGGTTTCGCTGGCGGCTTTCTTGAACGCCTCCAGGATCGCGTCGAAATTGAGGTCGCTGGAGCCGTTGGTCTCGGCGGCCTGCGTCGTGGTGCCGGCGCCGATGCCGGAAATGCCGGTGATCGCGGTCATGATATCTCCCCTGTTTCGGGGGCGGAATAACCGCTTATGGCTAAGGCCGGGTTAAGCGCGGCCGAGCCGGGCGAGGATACCGCTCATCTCGAACACCGTGCCCGCGGCATCGAGCGACAGGCCGGTCGCGGCGCCGCCAAGCTCGCGGGCGGCGCCATAGGCGTCGAGCGCGGTGCGCAGCTCGTCGCCCGACAGCAGCCTGGCGCGCTCGGCAATGAAGCTGGGCGCGCGCTCGAGAAAGGCCTCGTAGCGTGGCTGCGCGGCCTTGGTGCCGAGCAGCTTGGCGAGACGGGCGCGAACCTGGTTGGAAGGGTCGCCGGTTTCGACCAGGGCCGCCATATCGCTTTCCAGCGCGGCGATATCGAGACCGGCAAAGCCCAGCGCGCGGCCCGGCGAGCCCTCGCCCGCCCTGACCAGCGCCGCGATCTCGCTGCCGGTCGCGTCGGGCAGCTGCTGGTGCAGCACCTCGGTCACATCGGCATCGGGCAGCGCCTCGAAGCGGAGCAGCCGGCAGCGCGAGCGGATCGTCGGCAGCAGCCGGCCGGGGGCGTGGCTGACCAGCAGGAAGATGGTACCGGCCGGCGGCTCCTCGAGATTCTTGAGCAGCGCATTGGCGCCGCCGCGCTCGAGATCGTCGATCGCATCGATCACGATGACCCGGCGCGAGGAGAAGCTCGGCTTGGTCGCGAACAGCGGCTGGAGCGAGCGGACCTGGGCGATCGTGATCGAGCGGGCCAGCGCCTCATCGGGCTTGTCCGGATCCTTGGGCAGGCGGACCAGCTCGCGATAGTCCGGATGCGCGCCCGCATCGACCAGGTGGACGGTCTGGCTTTCGGCGGGCACGTCCCAGCCGGGGGCGAGATGATCGCGCCCGGCCGCCTCGGCGAGCAAACGTAGCGCCGCCTGGCGGGCGAACATGCCCTTCCCCACCCCCTCGGGCCCGGCGATCAGCCAGGCATGGTGCAGGTTTCCGCCATGCATGGCGGCGGCGAGTGCCTCGCGGGCGGAGTCGTTGCCGATCAGGGGCATGGCTTCTCTTATTCCCCTCCCTGCAAGGGAGGGGCAAGGGGTGGGTTGGAAAAGGTCGGGCTCGATGCCCGGCCTTTTCTCTTCTCACAGGCCGGTAGCTGGGCGCCCCCGGAAGGCCGGGGGCGCAACCCACCCCCTACCCCTCCCTTTCAGGGAGGGGAGTTCCGTCTCAGGCTCCGAACAGCGACCAGAAGCCGCGCCAGGCGCGGCCGAAGAACCCGGCTTCGGCGACGTCCTTCTCGGCGACCAGCGGCACGGTCTGCGACGGCAGGCCGGGCGAGTCGATGATCAGGTCGGCGATATGGTCGCCTGCCTTGAAGCCGGCCGGGACCGGGCCGTTATAGACGATGCGGCCCTGCATCTCGGGCGCGGTGCCTGCCGGAACGGTGGCGCTCAGGTCGCGCGGGGCGACCACGCCGACGCTGCCCGAGGTGCCGCCCTGGACCTGGACCTCGCCGACCTTGCGGCCCTTCTTGACCAGTGCCTTGGCCTGCCAGGCGCGGAAGCCCCAGTTCATGAACTTCACCGATTCATCGGCGCGGCCATTGTAGGTGGTGAGCCCGGCGACGACCATGACGAGGCGGCGGCCATTCTGCTCGGCCGAGCCGGTGAAGCCATAGCCGGCCTCATCGGTGTGGCCGGTCTTGAGGCCGTCGGCGCCCTGGACGCGGCCGAGCAGCGGATCGCGGTTGGACTGGCTGATGTCGGCACCGGCGCCGAGCGTCTTGCCCCAGGTGAAGCTGGGGAGCGAGTAGAACTGCTTGTAGAGGTCCGGATGGTCCTGGATCGTCGCCTTGGCGAGGTGCGCGAGGTCGCGCGCGGTGACATAGGTGCGGCCCTCGTCCGGCCAGCCGTTCGACGTGCCGAAATGGCTGTTGGTGAGGCCGAGCTTCTTCGCCGCCTCGTTCATCCGCTGGACAAAGGCTTCCTCGCTGCCGGAGATGCCCTCGGCGAGGACGACGCAGGCGTCGTTGCCCGACAGCGTGACGATGCCCTTGAGCAGGTCGGACACGGTCGGCTTTTCGCCCACCGCGAGGAACATGGTCGAGCCCTGGCTATGCCACTTCCTCCAGGTCTCGGGCTGCACCTCGATCTGCTTGTCGAGCTTGAGCTCGCCCTTCTTGATCAGGTCGAACGCGACATAGACCGTCATCATCTTGGCCATCGATGCCGGCGGCATGCGCCGGTCGGCATCCTTGGCATAGAGCACCGCCCCCGAGGACAGGTCCTCCATATAGGCGACGGGCGCCGGGGTGTCGAAAGGCGGCGGGCCGGCGGCGTTCGTCGACTGGGCGGCGGCAAGCGCCAGGAACGATGCGGCGAGCAGCAACTTCTTCATGTGATTCGTCCGGCCTTTCAGTTGGCTTGGACGCGTGCATCTCCATAGCCCGCGCCCGCGGCGCGCCGCCGTGCCGCTTCGGCCTCGCCCGCCGTGGCGAAGGGACCGAGCTGGACGCGATGGAGCCCGCCACCCGGCTTTACGAACCCACCAAGGCTTTGGGCAAGCGCTTGTGCGCGCTGGGCGTTAGAAAGTGCGGCGACCTGGACGATAAACCTGCCATTCGCGGCGGGCCGGGCCGGCGGCGGGGCGGTGCGTGCGGGGGCCGGGCGCGGCGCGGCGGTGCGCGGCGGGGTGTAGGCGGGCGGCGCGTAGCTCGGTGCCGCCGCGTAGCTCGGGCGGTTCGGCAGGCGCTTGCGCAGCGCGGTGAGCAGCACCTGGGGCGCGTCGGCGCGGTCGCCGGCGGGGCGGCCGGCCTGGAGCGCGGCCTTGTCCATCGCGGGCGGGTTCACGCTGCGCAGGCGGACGCCGATCGTGTCGCCACTGGCGCCGAGCAGGCGGGCGGCGCCGGCGGAGAGGTCGATCGGGTGGTCGGCGCCGGGATCGGTGCCGGTGACGAGCACCAGGATCGTCTTGCCGGTGTCGAGCGAGGTGACCTCGACATAGGAGTTGGCGGGCAGCGCGCGGTGGACGGCGACCACGGCCTGGTCGGCCGAGCCGCTGACCGGGCGGACGCCGGCATAGCCGATCTCGTCATAGCGCGGCGTCTCGCCCGGGGCGGGCTGCGACGAGCCGCTCGGGCCCTGAGCGCCGGCGGTGGGGTCGGCATAGTCGGCGGGCGCCTGCTGCTGCTGGACCGGGGGCTGGTATTGCGGCTGGCGCTGCGCCGGCGCGGACCGGGCGCCGGGCACGGCATAGGACGCGCCGGGGGTGCTCGCCTGCGGGGCGGGCTCGCTCCATTGCGGCTGGGGCTCGGGCTCCGGCGCGGCCGGCCGGGCCGGCGCGGGGCGCGAGCGCAGCGTGCCGTCGGCCGCGCGCCAGGTCTCGCCCGACTGGGCGTCCTGCGCGCCGCCATAGGCTTGCGCGGCGACGGAACCCCGCTGCTGCAGGGCGTGGGCGTGGCTCGGGGCTACGGCGACAACCGTGAGCGTGAGCGCGAAGATGCTAGCGTTCGACCTCATCGGCGAGCAGGCCTACCGACAAAGCGTAAAAATTCGAGCAATTATAGTCGAGGATGACGCGATAATTGCCGGTGAGCAGGTAGCCGGTCTTCCCCGGGCCGTCCGGCTCGAGCAAAGTCGCCTGGACATTGTCGGCCGGCCAGGCACGGGTCTGCGGCACCACGCCGAGCGCGCGCCACTCCGCCATCGTCTTCCAGCGGCTGTGCCGGTCGAACACGCGCGGGCAGCGCGGCGCGACGGTCCTGTTGGCGATCGCGGCGCGGTCGAGACTGGCCGGCACGCTCACCGCGAAGCCCCAGGGCTGACCCTTGCGCCAGCCGGCATTGACGAAATAATTGGCGATCGAGGTCAGCGTGTCCGCCTCGCTCGTCCAGATATCGGCCATGCCGTCGCCGTCGCCGTCGCGCGCCAGGCGGAGATAGACCGAGGGCAGGAACTGCGGGCCGCCGAACGCCCCCGCCCAGCTGCCGATCAGCTTCTCGCGCGGCACCCCGCGGTCGATCATCTTGAGCGTGGCGATGAACTCGCCGGCGAACAGGTCGCGCCGGCGCCCCTCATAGGCGAGGCTGGCAAGCGCTCGGGGCAGGTCGAAATTGCCCATCACCCGCCCGTAATTGGTCTCATGCCCCCAGATCGCGACCATGACCGATTCCGGAACCCCGGTCTCCGCCTCGATCCGCTGCAGGCGCGGGCGCTGGCGCTGATAGGCCGCCCGCCCTTGCCCGATCCGCGCGGCATCGACATGGCTGCGGCGATAGGGCTCGAAGTTCGAGATCGGCGCATTGGGCGCGGTCTCGGGCTGCTGCCGGTCGAGCTGCACCACCCGGGCGTTATAAGTGAGCGTCGGGATCACCAGGTCGATCGTCCGCCGGCTCACGCCCTGCGCCGCCGCCTGGCGCGACAGCTCGCCCAGATAGGTCTGGAAGCCACTTTCATCCTGCGCGATCGCGGGCGCACCGACGGGCGCCGCCGCGATCACGGCAACACCCAGCGCCAACAGGCTACGCATCACACCACTCGATCCCCGCATGCGCCTTTTGTGCCACAGCGAGACTCGATCCTGAACCCCCCAGCGGCGGTTTTCGTCAACAAATTGTGGCGGATCGTCGCCAATCCGGATAGCGCGAGTCGCAACGCGGAAAGGTGGCCGAGTGGTTTAAGGCAGCGGTCTTGAAAACCGCCGTGCGTGGAAGCGCACCGTGGGTTCGAATCCCACCCTTTCCGCCATATTCTTCAAAGGGGTATGGGCATGCGTGGATATTGGATCGCAACTGTCGCCGCCATCGCGTTGCTTTCGCCCGCCACAGCCCTGGCCGGGTCCTGCGAGGAAAAGGCGGCCTTCGCGGCCCGGGTCCAGCCCGATATCGACAAGGCGTTCGCGCTGATGAAGGCGCAGGACAAGCCGGGCTTCACCGCCCTGCTTCCCGTGCTGCAGAAGCATTATGCCACCCTGCCCGCCGCGATGCCCGCGGCCGAACGCTGCGGCGCCGAGGTGCGCGTCTATGACGAACACCAGTATCTCGCCTATGACGCCGCGAAGAAGGCAGGCAAGGCGATCGACGGCTTCCCGGCCGGCTCCAACTTCGTGCTGACCAACCTCCACTATGCCGAGCTCGCCTATGCGGTCGGCTGGATCCAGTATGAGATGCAGGATTTCGCAGGCGCCAAGGCAAGCTATGCCAAGGGGCTCGCCATCTCCCCCAACCAGCATGACCTGACCAAGGAATATGTCGCGACGCTGCTGAGCCTGTCCGCCTATGGCGAGATGCCGCCCTTCGTCGACCGGTTCCTGGCCAGCGACAAGGACCTGGCCGGCGCCGAGCGCGCCAACCTGATCGCCGCGAAGGGCATCGCCCTGGTCGCGCAGAACGACATGGCCGGCGCAACCAACGCCGCGAACCAGGCAAAGGCGCTGGACGCAAATAACGAATATGCCGAGCTGGTGCGCAAGCTCGTCGCGCAACGCCAGACCAAGCCGAACTAAGACGAGCTTCGGTTACTGTGGTTCCGATGCAACACCCGCCGAAGAACCGCGACCCGTACACACCCTGTATTGGAAGAAAGCCTTGCTTCTCAGAGTCATGCTCTGATTTGTCAGATAATATAAATTTTGCGTAGTCTGACCGCGCTTCTCCCGACCCGACTATATTAACCGATGGGCCCACCGGCCCGCTGAGGGGGAAAGGAGCGCAGCGGTACAAGAGCCTCGCAAGAGGCCAGGGAAGTTCTGGCGGCCACGGCAGCGTTTCTGCCGTCGGCGCATCGATGCGGAAAGCTCCGGGAGGGGGGCGGCTCCGCGAACGCATCACCCGCAATCATCTCGCGACCGGCTGCGCGATCCCGTCGCGTCGGGCCGAGAGCCTGCGCGTGCCCGACGTTCGCAAGCCATCGCCGGTCGATGCCCTCGGGTGCAGCCCCAGGCCGGAACCATCCAGACCGCAGAAATTCCGCTTCGTCCGCATGGCTGGCCCGGTCCCGCGCAACGGGGGCCCGCCATCGCCGAGGCAGCACCGGCAGCGCCGGTTTCCAGGGAAGGAACGACCCCGCCGAGGGTCACAAAATTTTCAAAGGTGGATCGTCTAATCATGAAGAAGCATTTCCTGTTGATCTCTGCCGCGCCGTTCGCACTCGTCGCCCCTGCCATGGCGTCGGAGACCGCGCCGGCCGCTCCGGCGACCAGCAACACCACACCGAAGCCCGAGGGCGAGGCCCAGAAGACCCCGGCCGCCAAGAAGACCGAGGAAGTCTTCTCGACCGGCGTCGCCAAGGGCCGCGACCGCCTGGACAGCGCCACCTCGACCAGCGCGCTGCGTGCCGCCGAGATCGACAAGATCGGCGCCCGCTCGATCTCCGAGATCCTGCGCGACATCCCGGGCATCCGCTCGGAAGCGTCGACCGGTGAAGGCAGCGCCAACATCACCATCCGCGGCCTGCCGATCGCCTCGACCGGCGCCAAGTTCCTGCAGCTGCAGGAAGACGGCCTGCCCGTGCTCGAATTCGGCGACATCGCCTTCGCCACCGCCGACACCTTCCTGCGCGCCGACCTGAACCTGGCAGCGGTGGAAGCGATCCGCGGCGGCTCGGCCTCGACCTTCGCGTCGAACTCGCCGGGCGGCATCGTCAACTTCATCTCGAAGACCGGCGACACCGAAGGCGGCGCCGTGCAGCTCTCGGCCGGCCTCGACTATGGCATGCGCCGCATCGACTTCGACTATGGCGCGAAGATCACCCCGACGCTGCGCTTCCATGTCGGCGGCTTCTACCGCGACGGCGAAGGCCCGCGCGCGACCGGCTTCACCTCGACCCGCGGCGGCCAGATCAAGCTGAACGTCACCAAGGAGTTCGACGGCGGCTATATCCGCTTCTACGCCAAGTATCTGGATGACCGCACGCCCGCGTACGACATCACCCCGATCGCGGTGAGCGGCACCAACACCAACCCGACCTACAAGAACATCGCCGGCTATGACGTGCGTCATGACTCGCTGTTCTCGAAGTTCTACCAGACCCAGCTGACCCTGGACGGCAACAATCAGCCGGTGCGCGACGACGTGACCGCCGGCCAGCACCCGATCCAGAAGTCCGTGGGCCTCGAGGCGAAGTTCGAGATCGCCGGCTGGGACGTGACCGAGAAGTTCCGCTACTCGAACATGACCAACCACTACATGGGCATCTACTACACCCAGTTCGTGCCCGCCGCGGCGATGCCGGCGGCGTTCGGCGCCCCGGGTGGCACGCTGCGCTATGCCAGCGGCCCGAACACCGGCCAGGCAGTCGCCAACCCGACGACGCTCAACGGTAACGGCCTCGGCGCGCTGATGATGCTCGCGGATACCGACCTGAACGACCTGAGCAACGTCACCAACGACATCCGCGCCAGCAAGGTGTGGAAGCTCGGCGGCCATGACCTGACGACCACCGTCGGCCTCTACAGCTCGCACCAGAACATCGATTCCGACTGGAACTGGGCGACCGTGCTCAGCGGCATCTCGGACAATGGCGATGCCCAGCTGCTCGACGTCGCCACCGCCGGCGGCGTCAAGGTCACCCAGGACGGCACGCTGCGCTATGGCGCGCCGACCCCGGGCCAGTTCCGCCGCGGTTACAAGCTCGGCTACACCACCAACGCTCCGTTCGCCTCGGTCAACCTCAAGGTCGGCGGCGTCTCGATCGGCGGCTCGCTGCGCTATGACTTCGGCAAGGCCGAAGGCACCGTGTTCGGCGCCGATCTGGGCGGTGGCCGCGTCGGCGTCGCCCCGCGCGACGTCAATGGCGACGGCGTGATCTCGGTTCCGGAAATGGCCGTGGCGATCACCCCCGCCACCCCGGGCGTGGTCGACTACACCTATGGCTATCTGAGCTATTCGGCCGGCATCAACTGGCGCATCGCCGAACCGCTCGCGGTGTTCGCGCGCTACAGCCGTGGCGGCCGCGCCAATGGCGACCGCATCCAGTTCAGCCCGCTGGTCAACCCGAACACCGGCAAGATGGTCGACAAGGACAATGCGGTCGACGTCGTCCACCAGGCCGAGGCGGGCGTGAAGTACCGCAACGACAAGCTGACCCTCAACCTGACCGGCTTCTGGGCCAAGGCCGAGGACAGCAACCTCGACTCGACCACCGGCCTGCCGCTGCTGCGCGACTACAAGGCGATCGGCGCCGAGTTCGAGGGCAGCTACCGCATGGGCATCTTCAGCCTGACCGCGGGTGCGACCTATACCGACGCGGAGATCACGAACGACGTGTTCACCCCGGCGAACAGCGGCAACACGCCGCAGCACCAGGCGAAGCTGATCTACCAGGTGACCCCGCAGATCACGACCGAGAAGTTCAGCGTCGGCGCCGTCGTCATCGGCACCACCGGCAGCTGGGCCACGGCCGCGAACACGCTGAAGGTGCCGGGCTACACGACGACCAACGCGTTCGTGCAGTTCCGCCCGCTCGACCGCGTGACGCTGTCGGTCAACGCCGCGAACCTCTTCGACGTCATCGCGATCACCGCGATCGACGACGCAGTGATCCCGGCGGTGGGCGTGGCGCGTGCGCATGTGCTCAACGGCCGCACCATCTCGGCGGCGGTCCGCTTCGACTTCTGATCCGGCGCGGGTCCGGGCCATGCCGGGGGGCATGGTCCGGGCCCCGCTCCGTATCGGAGGCACCCCTGAGGTGGCGGCGCCCTGCGGCCGCAGGCGCCACCATCCCGATCAAGGCTAGGAAATATGTTCAAGGCCATGAAGATCCCCAGGAAGCTGGGCCTGTCGTTCCTGACGATCTGCGCGACGGCGGCGATCGTGATGCTGGTGTTCTACTCCAGCATCTCGTCGATTCGCGGCTCGACCGACGCCAACAATCTCAGCCAGTCGATCTACGCCAAGGCGCAGGCGCTGGAGACCGCGCTGCTGCGCCAGAACAGCCAGATGCGCGGCTTCCTCGTCACCGCCGACGAGACCTATCTCAAGTCGTACAACGAGGGGCGGGACGACTATGACAAGACCTCGGCCGAGCTGGAGACCATGCTCAAGGATCCCAAGCTGAAGGACGCGCTGGTCAAGTCGCGCGAGGAAACGCTCAAGTGGCGCAAGGACTGGAGCGATCGCCTGATCGCCAAGGTCAAGGCAGGCCAGCGTGACGCGGCCGAGGCCGAGGTGCGCGCCGCCGGCAAGGCCGTGCTGACCAGCGCCGCCGTGCTGCCGCTGCGCGAGATCAAGGACGCACAGACCGCCGCGATCGAGCAGAACGGCGCCCGCCAGGAATCGGCGATCGGCACTGCCCTGTTCGTGCTGGTGATCGGCGCGATCGCGCTGATCGGCATCGCCATCACCCTCGCCGTGGTGCTCACCCGGCTGATCGCCAGCCCGATCTCGGGCCTCACCCGCACCATGGCGGATCTCGCCGCCGGCCGGAACGACATCACGGTGCCCGACGCCGATCGTCGCGACGAGCTGGGCGACATGGCCCGCGCCGTGCTGGTGTTCCGCGACGCCGCGGTGGCCAAGCAGGCGGCCGATGCCGCCAATGCCAAGGCCGAAGCCACGCAGAAGATGGTCGTCGAGACCGTATCGGCGCAGCTCTCCGAACTGGCGGGCGGCAATTTGACCGCCGAGATCAGCCAGGCCTTCCCGGGCGAATATGAAGCGGTGAAGACCAACTTCAACGCGGCGGTGAGCGAGCTGCGCAGCCTGATCGCCTCGGTGATGGAATCGACCGCGGCGATCAACACCGGCTCGAACGAGATCGCCCAGGCCTCCGAGGATCTGGCGCGCCGCACCGAAGCCAATGCCGCCAGCCTCGAGGAGACGGCGGCCGCGGTGACGCAGATGAACGGCCGCCTGCGCGCGACCGCCGATGCCGCGAACCGCACGGTTGCCCGCGCCGACGAGACGATCGCCACGGTCACTGACGGCCGCGAGACCGCCGACGAGGCGATGCAGGCGATGACCCGCGTCGCGGACAGCGCCAAGGGCATCGACTCGGTCATCGAGGGCCTCGACAAGATCGCCTTCCAGACCCGGGTGCTCGCGATGAACGCGGCGGTGGAAGCCGGTCGCGCCGGCGAAGCGGGCCGCGGCTTCGCCGTGGTCGCCGACCTGGTCTCGGCGCTGGCGATGCGCGCGGAAGAAGAAGCGGGCCGTGCCCGCGACCAGCTCACCGCGACGCAGACCGACATCGTCTCGGCCGTCGACGCGGTGCAGAAGGTCGATGGCGCGCTGGCCAACATCTCGACCGGCGTGGGCGAGGTCCACTCGCTGCTCGGCGAGATGGCGAGCGACAACCAGGCCCAGGCGACCGCGATCAGCGAGGTCAGCACCGCGATCGGCGCGATGGACCAGTCGACCCAGCAGAATGCCGCGATGGTCGAGCAGACCTCGGCCGCCGCGCGTCACCTGGCCAGCGAAGTGACCACGCTCTCCGAGCAGGCGCGCCGCTTCAAGGTCGGCGAGACCGGCCGGGCGACGCCGCGCGCGGCTGCGCGGGGCGGGTTCGACATCTCGGCCAAGCCGCTGCCGGCGGCCGCGGTATCGGCGCTGACGCGTCCGGCCAACGGCGCCGCGCTCGACGACTGGCAGTCCTTCTGAGGCGCACCGGCCCGGCGGCGTCATGCCGCCGGGCCGGCCCCCGGGATACCCGCATGTCTCCGCCTTCGGGTGGCAAGGAAAACAGAATGCGCATGATGGTGCCCACGCCGGTGGGCGAGCTCCACCGCCAGTCCCGGGTCGCCCGCCGGCTCGGCTCGCCCTTCGTCGCGGCGGTGCTCGAGGCCGGGCATCGCCAGCTCTATCTCGCGCCGAGGACCGCCGAGCTGATCGCCGGCTGGCCGCGCGACCCTTCCGCCTCGGCCTTGGCGATGCGCTTCAACGCCGCACTCCACGCGCTGGCCCGCCGCGGCGAGCCCGAGGCGCTGCGCGCGCTCTATCGCCGCGAGCATGACGATTATGACGGCGCGATCGGCGCCGCGCTTGCCGCCTCCGACGCGTTCATCGCGCGCTGGATGGAGGATACGCCGCAGACCAACGAAGTCGGCCGGGCCGCCGCGATCGGCGCCGCGCTGATGGTCGCGCGCCGCAGGTTCGGGCTGCCCTTCGAACTGCTCGAGCTGGGATCGAGCTGCGGACTCAATCTCAACCTTGCGCGCTATGGCTATGATCTGGGCGGCATTTCCGCCGGTCAGGTCGATTCACCGGTGCAGGTGGTGCCGCTATGGACGGGGCCGGAGCCCCTTCCCGCCCCGATCGAGGTCGCCTCGGCGCGCGGAGTCGATCTCAACCCGCTCGACCCGGGCGATGCGGAGACGCGTGAGCGGCTGCTTTCCTATGTCTGGGCCGACCAGCCCGGCCGCGCCCGCCGGCTGGAACGCGCGCTCGACCTGGCGCTGCGCCACCCGCCGCGGATCGACCGGCAGGACGCCGCGTCCTGGCTGGTCGAGCGGCTCGCCGAACCACAGCTGGCCGGGCGGTGCCGCGTCGTCTTCCACTCGATGGTGCTGCAATATTTCACCGGCGAGGACCGCGCGACGGTACTCAACGCGATCCACGGCGCCGGTGCCCGCGCCACGGCCGAACGGCCGCTTGCCTGGATCGGCTTCGAATGGACGCCGACGCGCAGCGAAGTGCAGCTGACGCTGACCTGCTGGCCGAGCGGCGAGACCCGCAGGCTCGCGACCTGCCATGCCTATGGCAACTGGATCGACTGGCTGGGCTAAGCGGCCGCCCGGGGGATCAGTCCCCCGGCATCGCCTTCCACAGGGCGGATGCGACACCGCCACCGCCGACGCTGACCGGCGAAGTGTTTTCCTTCCCGTCGATCTTGAGCACCAGCATGGTGCTCAGCGCCGAACGGCGGAAGCGCGGTTTGCGATGATCGGAGAGCGTATCGTACACGGCCCAGCTGCCGCCACGGGCGCTGGTGGTGTTCTGGCTGTTCTCCACGACCGACAGATGCCAGTCCCGCGCCGCCTTGAGCTCGGCGACGGAGGTGGCGGACTGCAACCGCACCGGCGGCTGCGAGACAGTCGTGGTCGAGAGATCGGCACGTTCGAGACCACGATAGGCGATCGGCACGAAGCTGGCAGGCCGCGCCATCGCGGCCTTGCGGCCCGGCGCATTGCGCGCAGCCCCATCGGCGGCGAGCATCGCCTTCAGGTTCGGAACGATCGGCAGGTCCTTATCGCCTGCCAGTACCGTCGTGGGCGCGGCACATGCCGCCGCGCAAAGCAGCAGACCCTTGAGCATCACCAGTTTCCCCAGCAGGTGAAGTTCGTGGAGGATGTCTTAGTTTGCGCCCATGCGCAATCACCCCGTGCATCCTTTCGGCGCACAGGGCCATCATTATGCCGTAAGTATCTCGAACGCTTCGGGCGTGAGCGACGTCTGGAACTCGAGGCCGGCCTCGAAATCGTCCGACCAGACGACGCGAGCGGCGACATGCCCGATCCGGGGCAGCGCCAGCCAGATCATGGAGTTGGCCTTCACCACCGAATAGGTGTGGATGCGGGCGCCGTGGAGCGAAACGTCCACCACCTTGCAGAGCGCGCGGTCAAGACCGCCCCGCCCGATCTTCGCATCGAGCGAGACCGGTGCGCGCATGGACCTGCGCCGGCCAAGTTCCTCGGCCGGTTCGAATTCCGCTGCGAATGCTCGTGCTGCGCTTGCCATGCCGGGCAAGCTAGACCCTGCTGGCTAACGGCGCGTTAACAACGTAACGCGCCGAAAGCCCACAAGATTACTTCTTGCCGAGGTTGAGGCCGCCGAAGCGCTTGTTGAAGCGCGCGACCTGGCCGCCCTGGTCGAGAAGACGCTGCGAACCGCCGGTCCAGGCCGGGTGCGCCAGCGGGTCGATGTCGAGCGTCATCAGATCGCCTTCCTTGCCCCAGGTGGAGCGAGTCTCGAAGACGGTGCCGTCGGTCATCTGGACCTTGATCATGTGGTAATCGGGATGCGTATCGTTCTTCACATCGAATTCCTTGGAAAGCCGCCGGTTTCCGACCGGCAGCGGAAGGCGCGCGCCTAGCAGAGACGTGGCCGCTAGGCAACGGCCCGCGCACATTATAGGCTGCGGGCATAAACAGGGGAGTGAAGCGTCATGGATGGTTTTCCCAGGATCAGTCGCCCCTGCCCCGTTGCCGATCGCCTGGATGAGGTGATGGACGGCGATTTCTGCCGGCAATGCAGCAAGCGCGTGGTCGATCTGGACGAGCTCGGCACGGCAGCGCGGCTGCGCACGCTGGCCGAAGCCCGAGAGGAGCTTTGCGTAAGCTACAAGCATCCGGCGGCGAAGGCCCTGATTGCAGCGACCGCTCTGGCGGCCGGCATCATGGCCATGCCCGCGGCCGCGCAGGATGCGCCGACAGCCCAGGCGGCTCCCGCGAATGCGGCGGCGATGGATGAGGAGATCGTTGTCGGCGGTGCACCGATCCTGACACCGGCGCAGCGGGCCCACTACAAACGCGAGGCTCGCAGGATCGAGCGGCAGGAGAAGGCTGCGGCGCGCCGTGCTGAACGCGAGAAGAAGCAAGCGGAGGGCCCGGCGGGCTAAGACATCTTCAGCTCCCCGGCGAAGGCCGGGGCCCAATTGCCATGTCGGTCGAGAGGCTCCGCCGCAATTATCGATGGTGCGCCGAAACTGGGCCCCGGCCTTCGCCGGGGAGCTGAAGGTGCTGAAGCACCCAAAAGCCCATCGATCCGGCCAGACAGCGAAACGCCGGCCAGGCAGGTTGCCCTGCCCGCCGGCGTTCCAAATCCATGGCCGTGAGGCTCAATCCGAAGGCGGATCCGCGATCATCGCGGTGAATTCGCACTCGGTGGCGACCTCGCCGTTCAGCAGCGCCTTGCCTGCGAACTTGCAGACGCGGCTACGCTTCTGGATGAACTCGACCTCGAGGCGGAGCAGCACGCCGGGTTCGACCGGCTTGCGGAACTTCACCCCGTCGATCGACATGAAATAGACGAGCTTGCCCGAACCGGCGAGGCCGAGGCTCTCGACCGCGAGCACACCCGCCGCCTGCGCCAGCGCCTCCACCTGGAGGACGCCGGGCATGATCGGCCTCCCGGGGAAATGCCCCTGGAAGAATTCCTCGTTCATCGAGACCGCCTTGATCGCGGCGATGCGCTGGTCCGGGACCAGTTCCTCGACGCGATCGACAAGCAGCATCGGGTAGCGATGCGGCAGCGCCGCCATCACCCGCTTGATATCAAGCGGGCCGATGTCGGCGCGTGCCGTTACTTCCTCGCTCACCGCGGCTCAGCAGGCTTCTTGCCGCCAGCCGGAGCGGCGGGCGCCGGAGCTGCCGGGGCCGGAGCGGCACCCTGGGCAGCGCGCTGCTGCTGGGCAGCCGCCTGATAGGCGCGGATCTGCTCGAGCTGGGCCAGCTGCTGCTGCATCGCCAGCGTCTCGCGGGCAGGCTGCCACTCGGCCGGCGGCTGGATGCTGACGGTCGGGGTGGTCTTGTCGAGCTCGGCGGTGATCGCGTCGCTGATGTCGGCCGAATCCGGCGCGTACATGAACACTTCCGGCGACAGGATCACGCCGATCTTGCGAGCGGTGACGACACGCAGCTGGGCGGCGTCATACTGGCGCAGGATCGATTCGATCGCGAACAGCTCGGCGCGGGCGGCCGGGTTGCTCAGCTTCTGGACGTCCGCATTGGCGGTGTTCTGCAGCGCGGCGATCTTGTCGAGGACCGGGTTCTTGGCAGCCTGGGCAGCCTTGAGCTCGGCGTCGTCGACCTTCTTGTCCTTGTTGGTGTCGAGCTGGGCGAGAAGCGGCTCGGCTTCCTTCTGCGCGGCCTGGCGGCGTGCGTTGATCTGCTCGAAGGCCGACTTGTAGGTCGTCTGGATCTGCTGCTGGGCAGCGGTGAACGCCTTGGACGAATCGACGACGCGAACCGGGCTCGCGGTGGCAATGCTGCCGCTCACCTGCGCGTGTGCCGGAGCAGCAACTGCGAGCGCGGCAGGCGCCGCGAGCAGCGCGGCGAGAATGCGCTTCTTGGTAATCATCAGAATTGAGTCCCTACGTTGAAGGTTACAAGCTTGGTGTCGTCGCCCTTGGCGTGGAGCAACGTCTTGGCCACGTCGATACGCAGCGGGCCGAAGGGCGAATTCCAGTTCACACCGAAGCCGACCGACAGGCGCGGCGACGGGCTGTCGCCCACATAGCGCTCGTAGAAGGGCGTGATCGGCGAATTGGCGATAGCGTTGATCGAGGTACCCGAGCAGGCGGTGGTCGCGCTCGCCGAGTAACCGACCTTACAGGTGGTGTAATAGCCCGAATAGGTCGGGTCGGACGCGCTCACGATGTAGAGCTGGTTGCCCGCCGAATCCTTGATGAAATTGTCCTTCGGGAGCAGCGACGGCGAACCGTCGGCGTTGAACAGCAGCTTGCCGCCGCTGTCGCGCGCCTGCTCGAACTCGATCGTCTTGCCCGGGCGGGTGATGTTGAACAGGCTGCCCGCCATCACGAAGATCGACGGACGCAGGCCCATTTCGGCAGCGCCGGCGCCCAGCGGGATCTCGAGCTCGGCCTTGGTCAGGTAATAGGCCTTGCCGCCGATCGCGTCGTCGACGATCTGGTCGCGATCGGTGACCAGCAGCTGGTCGCCGGTTGCCACCGAGCCGGTGTAGCTGATGCGCTGCACGCGCGGACCGACGCCGCGGATGTCGAAGCCGCGGAACTGCGGCTCACCCAGATAGAAGCGATCGGTGATGCGCACCGGATCGATGCCCGCACCGCGGCTCTTCTCGAGGCTGTGGATATAGCCGCCCTCGACCGAGACCGAGGCGATGAAGCCGCTGCCGACATTCCAGTATTTGTCGCCATCGAAGCGCGCGCGCAGATAGCGCACGTCGCCGCCGACACCGGCGAAGTCGCCGCTCAGCGACAGGCGCTGACCGCGCGACGGACGCAGGCGGCTGTTCAGGCTGTCATAGGTCAGCGTCACGCCGACCAGCGAGGTGATGCGGTTGCCCACGGCCTCGCAATAGTAGCGTCCGGCCTTGAGCGGATCGCACTGGCCGTCGGTGTAGAAGCTCGACTTGTCGAGCGTCACGTCGTCCTGCGCGAGATAGTAGCGGCCCGACAGCGTCCAGTACTCGGTCAGCGGCACGCCGGCGACGACCTGGAAGCCGGTCGAGACCTGGCTGTAGGTGGTCGAGCGATCCGATCCGATATAGTTGAACGCGTTATAGTCGCGGCGGAAGATCGTGCCGCCGAGCGCGATGTTCTTGTCGAACAGATAGGGCTCGGTGAAGCCCAGCTCGACCGACTTGGAGTAGCTCGAATAATCGACCGAGGCCGACACGGTCTGGCCCATGCCGCGGAAGTTGCGCTGGCGGATCGAGGCCTGGAGGATGAACTGCTCGAGGCTCGAGAAGCCCGCCGACAGGGTCAGTTCGCCGTTGGCACGCTCTTCGACGTTCGCCTTGAGCACGATACGGTCCGGCGCCGAACCCTCGACACGCTCGATCTCGAACTTGTCCTGGAAATAGCCCAGCGAGTTGATGCGGTCCTGCGAGCGCTTGACCAGGAAGGTGTTGAAGGCGTCGCCCTCGGCCACGCGGAACTCACGACGGATCACCTTGTCCTGGGTCTGGCGGTTGCCGGTGATGTCGATGCGCTCGATATAGGTGCGGTTCGCTTCGGCGATGTGGAAGTTCATCCCCATCGTCAGCGCTTCCTTGTCGCGCTGGAAGTCCGGACGGACATCGGCAAAGGCGTAGCCGGCGATACCGGCGGTCTCGCTCAGCTGCTCGACTGTGTCTTCCACGGCCTTCGCATTGTACCAGTCGCCTTCCTTGATGCTCAGCGCGCTGGCGAGCTTCTTGTCGTCGAAGTCGCGGATCGCGCTGTCGACGGTGACCGGACCGAACTTATAGCGGGGACCTTCCTCCACCACATAGGTGATGATGAAGTCCTTCTTGTCCGGCGTCAGCTCGGCCACGGCCGAGATCACGCGGAAATCGGCATAGCCGTTGGTCAGGTAGAACTGGCGCAGCTTCTGCTGGTCATAGGCCAGGCGGTCCTGGTCGTACGACGTGTTCGAGCTCATCAGGTGGGCGAGGCTCGCCACCTTGGTCGCCATCTCGCCGCGCAGCTTGCCGTCGGAGAACACCTCGTTGCCGATGATGTTGATCTGGCGGACCTTCGACTTCGGGCCCTCATGGACCTCGAAGATCACGTCGACGCGGTTCTGGTCGAGGCTGACCATCTTCGGCTCGACCACGGCGGCGAAGCGGCCCTGGCGGCGATAGAGCTCGATGATGCGCGCGACGTCGGCGCGCACCGCGGTGCGGGTGAAGATCTGGCGCGGCGCCAGCTTCACTTCCTTCTTGATCTTGTCTTCCTTGAGCCGCTTGTTGCCCTCGTAGATCACGCGGTTGATCACGGGGTTCTCGCGGATGCGGATCACCAGCTCACCGGTCTCGGCGCCTTCGATCGACACGTCGGCGAGCAGCTCGGACGCGAGCAGGTCCTTGATTGCCTGATCGAGCGTCTCGTTGGTATAGGCGTCGCCCACGCGCAGGCGGGTGTAGCTCATCACCGTTTCCGGCTCGATGCGCTGCGAGCCCTGGACGCGGATCGACTTGATCGTGCGCGTCACCGGGGCCGGCAGGCCGGGGACAGGCGTGGCCTGGGCCGCCGCGGGAGCGGGCGCAGGGGTCGCCTGGGGCGCGGTCTGCGCGAACGCAGCTCCCGAGAGCACCGTGCCCGCGAGGAGGGTCGCCGTGGCGCGCGCGCCGATTTTCGTTGCCTTGATCGCAGTCACCATCCCACCCCAGTCGGAATCAAAATACCCGGCCGTCAGCCACGCGGCTTGCACCGCCCTGCACGAACCACATCAGCCGATCAACCCGGCCAGATTTCTCCACACGCCGAACGTGCCGAGGTCGTTGAACGTAACGAACAGCATGAGCGCGAGAATTGCGACCAAACCGCCACGATAAGCCCATTCCATAACCTGCGGCTCCACCGGGCGGCGACGAACGGCTTCCACTGCGTAGAACAGGAGATGGCCGCCATCCAGCACGGGGACTGGCAACAGGTTGATGAATCCCAGATTAATGGAGATCAGCGCGATCAGATAGACCAATTGGACCGGTCCCATGGCGAGAAATTCGCCGGAGACCTTGGCGATCTTGAGCGGGCCGCCCAGTTCGCTCACCGGGATACGTCCCAGAATGATCCGCTGGAGCCCCTCGATCGTGGTCTTCACGATCCCGATCGTCTGCCTGATCCCCTCGCCCGGCGCTTCCCAGAGCGCGACGGGGCGGATCTCCGACGCGACACGGCCGATGCCGAGCACGCCGCGATGCGTGATGTTGCCGAACCGGTCCTTCTCGGTCAGCGAGCCGATCGTCGCGCTGGCCTGGGCGGTCTGGCCGCCACGCTGATATTCGATGTTCACCGCCTCGCCCGAGCGGATCATCGCGAAGACGCCGATATCGACGAAATCCTCGACATGGCGTCCGTTGAGCGACAGGATCCGGTCGCCCGGCTTGAGCCCGGCGCTCTCGGCCGCGCTCTTGGGGGCGATGCTGCCGATCACCGGCGGGGTCACGACCTTGCCATAGGCGACCGCGAAGGCGCCGAGGATCGCGATCGCGACCAGGAAATTCATGATGGGGCCCGCGGCGACGATGATCGCGCGCTGCCACAGCGGCTTGGCCTGGAAGGTCTGCGCCCGCTCCCTGGGCGGCAGCGAGAGCCATTCCGGCGAGGGCTGGCTGGCGGGGTTCATGTCACCGGCGAAGCGGACATAGCCGCCGAGCGGCAGCCAGCCGAACTTCCAGCGGGTGCCGCGCCTGTCGGTGAAGCCGGCGACCTCGCGGCCGAAGCCGATCGAGAACTCGTCGGCCTTCACGCCGAACCAGCGCCCGGCGAGGTAATGACCCAGCTCGTGCAGGAACACGAGCGGCCCGAGCACCAGCGCGAACGCCAGGATGGTGACCAGGATGCCGGGAGATTGAATCAAGCGACGCCGTCCTTCACACGCTCGCCCGCGATCCGCCTAGCCTCGGCGTCGATTGCCCAAACGGCTTCGAGGCTTTCCGGAGCGACCGGGTCATAGCGGTCAAGCGTATCGGCAGAGATTGCGGCAATTTCAAGAAAGTTGAGACGGCCCGCAAGGAAGGCCGCGACAGCCACTTCATTGGCCGCGTTGAGGATCGCTGGCCGAGCGCCCCCGGCCTCCAGCGCCTCGCGGGCCAGCCGCAAGGCAGGGAAGCGCACCGCGTCGGGCGCCTCGAAGTCCAGCCTTGCCATTGCCACAAAGTCGAGCGGCGGCATCGGCGTCGCCATCCGGTCGGGCCAGGCGAGCGTGTGCGCGATCGGCACGCGCATGTCCGAAGGGCCCATCTGGGCCAGCACCGATCCATCGACATATTCCACCATCGAGTGGATAACCGATTGGCGATGCACCAATATTTCAAGTGCGTCATTAGCGACCGGGAACAGCCGCGCCGCCTCGATCAGCTCGAGACCCTTGTTCATCATCGTCGCCGAATCGACCGAGATCTTGGCGCCCATCGACCAGTTGGGATGCGCGCATGCCTGGGACGGCGTGACGCCGCGCATCGCTTCCAGGTCCCAATCACGGAACGGACCGCCACTTGCGGTCAGGATGATCCGCCGCACGCGTTCCGGGCGCTCGAAATCGAAGCACTGGAAAATCGCATTATGCTCCGAATCGGCAGGCAGGATCGTGGCGCCGTGGCGTCGTGCCGCCGCGATGACCAGGTCGCCCGCCGATACCAGCGGCTCCTTGTTGGCGAGCACCACCGTGCCGCCCCGTTCGATCGCCGCCATTGCCGAGCCGAGCCCGGCCAGGCCGACGATCGCCGCCATCGTCCAGTCGGCGCCCATCCGCGCCGCGTCGCAAACGGCTTCCGCGCCGCCGGCGCAGGTGATGCCCGTGCCGGCAAGCTTGTCGCGCAGCGCCGGGAGGCAGCTCTCGTCCGCCACCACCGCGTGGCGCGCATCGGTGCGGATCGCGGCCGCGGCAAGCTTCTCGACATCGCCGTTGGCGGTCAGCGCGAGCACTTCGAAGCGATCGGGTTCGCGCTCGATCAGGTCGAGCGTCGAGCCGCCTACCGATCCGGTGGCGCCCAGGATCGTGACACTGCGTTTCATCGGGCCAGCCAGAGCACCAGCAGCGCCGCCACCGGCGCGACCGTGACCAGCCCGTCGAGCCGATCGAGCACGCCGCCATGGCCGGGTAGCAGGTTCCCCGAATCCTTCACGCCGGCGCAGCGCTTGAGATGGCTCTCGAACAGGTCACCGAGCTGGGACAATACGCCGAGCACCGGCGTCGCCCAGGCCAGCGCGACCGGCAGGTGGAACAGCCAGACCAGCACAAAGGCGAACAGCGTCGCACCCGCAACGCCGCCGAGGAACCCCGCCCAAGTCTTGTTCGGGCTGATCGCCGGGGCAAGCTTGGGGCCTCCGATCGCACGACCGGCGAAATAGGCGGCACTGTCGCACGCCCAGACCAGCGCCATCGCCCAGAAGGTAAGCAGCAGGCCCTGTTGCGGCTGCTCGCGGAGCAGCACCAGCGCCAGGATCGGCAGGCCGACATAGAAGGCGCCAAGTGCCAGCTGCAGCCCGCGGGTGATGATAACCAGGAAGAAGAAGGCGCCCAGGATCAGGCCCAGCGCCAGGAAACCCGGCCCGGCCGCGAGGCCCGGGGCCATCGCCGCCAGCGGCACCGAGATCGCATATTGCGCGAGCCGTTTGCCCTTGTCGCTGGCGCCGGCGAGCAACGCCCATTCGCCCATCATCAGCACGCCGGCCACGCTGACCACCACCCAGAAGCCGAGGCCGCCGGAATAGAGCGCGGCAAAGGCCAGGCCGATCAGGATGAAGGCGACACCCAGCCGGGTGGCGAGTTCGGAACCGTTCTTGCTCACAGGCCCCCGAAACGGCGCTGACGGCGGCCATATTGGTCGAGCGCGGCGGCCAGCGCCTTCTCGTCGAAGTCCGGCCACAGCGTGTCGACGAACAGGAATTCGGCATAGGCCGCCTGCCAGAGCAGGAAGTTCGACAGGCGCTGCTCGCCCGAGGTGCGGATCAGCAGGTCGAGCGGCGGCAGGTCGCCCGTATCGAGCGCGGCCTCGAACGCCGCCTCGTCGATCGATGCGGGATCGATCTCCCCTGCCCGCGCCTTCTCGGCCAGTGCGCGCGCCGCCTCGGCCAGCTCGGCCTGGGCGCCATAGTTAAGCGCGATCACCAGGGTCGGGCCGGGATTGTTCGCGGTGCGTGCCATCGCGCCTTCGATCATCGCGACCAGATCGGGCGAGAGCTTGCGCCACGCACCGACCACCCGGAGCTTGACGCCTTCGGAAACCAGCTCGTCGAGCTCGCTCGCCAGGAAGTGGCGGAGCAGGCCCATCAGGTCCCGCACCTCCTCCTCCGGGCGCCGCCAGTTCTCCGAGGAGAAGGCGTAGAGCGTCAGTACCTCGATGCCGAGGGTGCGCGCCGCGCGGCTGATGCGCCGCACGGCTTCGACGCCCTGCTTGTGCCCGGCGATGCGCGGCAGGAACCGCTTCTTCGCCCAGCGGCCATTGCCGTCCATGATGATGGCGACGTGGCGCGGGGGCGCCGCACCTTCCGCCTCGGGAACGGGCTTAGCAGCCATAGAACGCACCGCTGACGTCATTCCGGCAAGAAACAGGCAGGGCGCGCGACGACGTCACTTGCCCAGGATTTCCTTTTCCTTGGCAGCGGCCGCCGCATCGATGTCGGCGATCGTGGCATCGGTGAGCTTCTGCACCTCGGTCTCGTGGCGCTTGCGCTCGTCTTCCGAGAAAACGCCCTTCTTCTCGTCGGCCTTCAGGCTGTCATTGCCGTCGCGGCGCACGTTGCGCACGGCGATGCGGGCGGCTTCGGCATATTTGCTGGCGAGCTTGGCGAGCTCCTTGCGGCGCTCCTCGGTCAGGTCCGGGATCGGCAGGCGCAGCGTCTGGCCGTCGGTGATCGGGTTGAGTCCGAGACCGGCCGAACGGATCGCCTTCTCGACGGGCCCGACGTTGGACTTGTCCCACACGGTGACCGAGAGCAGGCGCGGCTCGGGCGCCGCAACCGTCGCCACCTGGGCGAGCGGCATGTGTGCGCCGTAAACCTCGACGGTCACCGGCTCGAGCAACGTGGTGCTCGCGCGGCCCGTGCGCAGGCCCTGCAGGTCATGCTTCAGCGACTCCACCGCGCCGTTCATGCGGCGCTCGAGGTCGGCCTTGTCGTAAGCGGCCATTATCGGCTCCTTCTTATGCGGATTGGGTTTCGTTCTGGACGATGGTCGAGGTGCCCTCGCCGCCCAGCACCTTGGTCAGGTTGCCGGCATCGCGGATGTTGAACACGACGATCGGGATATTGTTATCGCGGCACAGCGCCACGGCAGAGGCGTCCATCACCTTAAGATTATCTGCGAGCACACGATCGTAACTCAGCGTATCGTAACGCTTTGCCGTCTTCACCTTCTTCGGATCGGCATCATAGACGCCGTCCACGCTGGTGCCCTTGAACAGCGCGTCGCACTGCATCTCGGCCGCGCGCAGCGCCGCGGTGGTGTCGGTGGTGAAGAACGGCAGGCCGGTGCCGGCGGCGAACAGGACGACGCGGCCCTTCTCCATATGCCGTTCCGCGCGGCGGCGGATGTACGGCTCGCACACCGACGCCATCGGGATCGCAGACTGGACGCGGGTGTCGACACCCACCTTCTCCAGCGCGTTCTGCATCGCCAGCGCGTTCATCACGGTCGCCAGCATGCCCATGTAATCGGCCGAGGCGCGGTCAAAGCCCTGCGCCGCGCCGGCCAGGCCGCGGAAGATGTTGCCGCCGCCGACGACCATGCAGATCTCAAGCCCGCTCTCCTTGGCCGCCTTCACTTCGAGCGCCACGCGCTCGCAGGTCTCCGGATCGATGCCGAACTGCCCCTGCCCCATCAGGACCTCGCCCGAGAGTTTGAGGAGGATGCGCTTGAATCGAGGAGCGGTCATGAAAGCCTTTTGGTTACGCCGGATACGGGGAAGCGGCGCGGACCCTAGAGGAGCGCGCCCAAAGGGACAAGCGGGCGCACGGCCTATTTGCCATGCGCCCGCTCGTGACAACGGTAACAGCTGTGGACGATGCCGGTTCCGGCGCGATCAGTCCTTCGGCGAAGGCGCCGGAGCGACGTAGATCAGGCCCGGCGCGTCGCTGATGAAGCTGTCCAGCACGCCGTCCGCCACCTTTACCGGCCCTTCGAAGCGGGTGGCGCCGGCGATCGAGCGAATCGCCGCGGCCTTCTTCGTCAGTTCCGTCGCCTCGGCGAAATAGCGCGCGGCGCCCGGCTGGCCGGCGCGGGCAGCAGCCAGGCCGTCCACGGTCAGGCGCAGGGCACGGCCCCAGAGCTGCGCGGCATCGAGCCACGGCCCGGTCTCGCGCACGAAGCCGGGCACGACCACCCCGGCACGGATCCGGTCAGGCGCCGCCGCCAGCGCGTCCGCCGCCTCGCCTAGGTCGATGAGCGCGGTTTCGATCGCGTGCGGGTCGTTGTCGGCCAGCGCGTCGCGCGCGGTATCGATCAACGCCCGGAGCTTCGGCGCCTGGGGCTGCCAGGGCAGGTGACCGAAGGTCGGCGCGACATGCTGGGTATCGAAGAAGGTCAGCAGTGCCTCGGCGGTCCCGGCATCGCCGCCGGCCAGGTCGAGCGCCGCCGCGCGCCAGGTGCGCTGGACGTCATAATCGCGGTCGTTCCACGAGAAGGCCAGCAGGCCGGCCACCGCGGGACGGCTCGCCACTTCCTGGTTCATCGGGTTGGAGACGATACCGCTCAGCTCCGCCGAAAGCCCGGCCTGGCGGCGGTCATAAGGGGCCATCAGCAGCCGCCCGGTGGTCTCGCCGAAATCGTTCACCGGGTAATTGTCCCAGAGCAGCGTCTTGCGGCCGAATGCCTTGGTGGCGTTCTTCGCATCGGACACCGAGATCGAGGCGGGCACAACATCGGTGCCGGTCCACTGCACCACCACGCGGGGATCGAGCGCCTTGCGCAACTCCGCCTTGTAGGGCGATTCCGTGGTGTTGTAATATTCGGTGGGCACCATGGTCAGCGAGCCATGGCCCGCCGCCGTCAGGTCCGCCTGCACCGCGTTGAGCAGCTTCGCCTGCGCGGCTGCGGCAGCCTTCTGGCCGGGCGCGCCGAACGCCGCCTCGTCGGCCGGGCAGTTCCACTTGGTATATTCGATGTCGTCGAGCGCGACATAGAAGCTGCGCACGCCCAGCCCGCGCAGCGCGGCGAACTTGCGGCGCACCGCTTCCAGGTCGGCGGCGTCGCTGTAGCAGATCGAGGGCCCCGGCGAGATCGCATAGACGAAGTTGACATGCTCGCGATTGGCAACGTCGACCACCTTGCCCAGCGCGCTCAGCGTGTCGGCCGGATAGGGATCGCGCCACTTGTCGCGGGCGAACACATCGTCCTTCGGGCTGTAGATATAGGTATTGGCCTTGAACCGGGCGAGGAAGGCGATGTGGTCCTCGCGCTCGGCCATCGACCAGGGTTTGCCGTAGAAGCCTTCGATCGAGCCGCGCACAGGCATCGCCGGATAGTCGGAGACGACCAACGAGGAGACGCGCCCGCGCGCCACGATCTGCCGCAGACTCTGCGCGGCATGGTAGAGGCCGTCGCCATCCCTGCCCGCCAGCACGATCAGCGCGCCGTCGCCCTGCGCGGCGCTCGCCAGCGCATAGCCCTCGGCCTTGGCCGGCACTTCGCCGCCGGTCCGCGCCAGCGCGTCACGCACCGCCGCGCCCCCGGCGCCGCCGATCACGACATGGGTGAGATAGAGCCGCTTCGGCAGCACCGTCTCGACACGGATGTTTTTCACGCCGGCTTCGGTCAGGACCGCGCGCACCAGCTTCTCGGTCGCTGCATCCGCACCCGCCTCGCGCACCAGAACCACCGCATCGCCCAGCGCGACGCTCGGGCCCGACAGGCGCAGCGACACCGGCGCGGGGAAGATCGCGGGCGCGGTCGAGACCTGGGCCAATGCCGGCATCGCGCTTCCCATCGCCAGGGCCAGAACAGCAGCACGAAGGGAACGGGATTCTCGCATTGAACAGGCTCCTGCCGGTGAAAGGTATTAGATTGGTAGGAAACCAAGCGCACAATGTCGAGAGATTGCGGCAGCACCCGCCCCTGCGCAACAATGTGAAACGCAAAGGGCTGCCACCGATCGGGAGCGACCCGCTCAGGACGCGCGCTTGCCCACCACCGGAAAGAAATAGGATTGAACGGTCTTCGTGTTGGCAACTTGAATGAGGATGCCGGCTTCCGTCGCGGACGGACCAAACAGCCAGCCCGCAAAGGATCCCGCCGGCATCGATGCATCATTCGTCACGTCACCAGACAGGCTCAGATCCGCTGCATTGAGCGTTCCGGAGATGGTCAGGTGCACCGCGGGTCCGCCGCTCAGCGAAGGAACGGTTATCGTACCGCCGACTGCCCTGGTCGCCGTGTTCACGACCAGGTTGCCTGAAGGATACAGGAGCGTCTCGACGCCCGAGCTGCCCAGCGTCTTGTAGCTGTCCGGAGCAATGGGATAAGTCAGCGTGGCGGCTGCGGGCGCATCCCCCGGCCGGGTTCGGGCGCCCAGAAGCATTCTCTCGAAATATCCCCCCGCTCCGGCGACGGGCTTATTCCCCTCGCCCGTGGCGGCGTACTGGATGCCGGCGACGGGAAAAATGACTACCGCACGGCGCGAATAGGGGCCGGTATTGGTATCCGCACGCAGGATATCGGCCCGAGAATTATACAAAACACCGTTGTATGGATTTGCCCGATAGAAGAAGTGGAAATCTCCCAAGGACATTCCCACAGCGCCATATCCATATCCTATCTCGACCGTTCCGGCGGCAGGATCCTGGGAGAAATGGAAATCATCCACGATGTAGGGCTGCGGCTTCTTGCCGACCTCATACTCGAAGCCCTGGGGATAATTGAAGAACAACATCGGAATGGTGCGATTCCGCGAGAAATCGAACGCGGTCTCATAGGCCGCCGGCGTGGGAGTCGGTGTGGGGCTGGGACTGGGGGTAGGTGTGGGCGCCGGCGTGGTAGTGGGCGTCGGTGTCGGCGCGGGAAAAGATGTGCTCCCGCCACCGTCGCAGCCGGCAAGCGCCATGGCGACAAGAACCGCGCCCCACCCCAACCGCATTGCCGAACACTCCGCGTTACACAACGTAGACGAGCTTACCGCCAGCATCCGACACCGCAAGATCGACCGGTGCATTGCAGCCCCCCTGCCGCGGACGACGGATAATCGCCGAAATGCAAACGGGCGCCGCCACCCTGGGGTGACAGCGCCCGCGCATCAGGTCCGGGAAGACCTTAGTTGGTGAGACCGGCGGTCGCAGCCACTTCGGCAGCGAAGTCGCTCTCTTCCTTCTCGATGCCTTCGCCGAGCTGGAAGCGGACATAGTCCTTCAGCACGATCGAAGCGCCGGCGTCCTTGGCCGCCTTGGCGATCACGTCCTGAACCGGGGTCTTGCCGTCCATCACGAAAAGCTGGGTCAGGAGAGCGTTCTCCTTCTTGAACTTCTCGATCGGGCCGTTGAGGATCTTCTCAGCGACTTCGGCCGACTTGCCGACGATCTTCTCGGCGTTCTTCTCGCGCAGGATCGCGGCTTCACGCTCGACGACTTCCGGATCGAGGTCCTCGACCGACAGCGCCAGCGGGAAGGCAGCCGCGACGTGCATCGCGATCTGCTTGCCGAGAGGCTCAAGCACATCGACGCCGGCATCGCTCTCGAGCGCGACGAGCACGCCGATCTTGCCCAGGCCCGGGGCCTGCGCGTTGTGGACGTACGGGATCACCGCGCCCTGCGAGACCTGCACCTGCTTGGCACGGCGCAGAACCTGGTTCTCGCCGATGGTCGAGATGTTGTTGGTCAGCACTTCCTCGACGGTGCCGGCCGGCAGCGGAGCCGCCTTGATCACCTCGATGTCGTCGCCCAGCTCGAGCGCAACCGCGGTCACGTCACGAACGAAGGTCTGGAAGATGTCGTTCTTGGCGACGAAGTCGGTCTGCGAGTTGACTTCGACGGCAACGCCCTTGGTGCCGGCAACGGCCAGGCCGACCAAGCCCTCGGCTGCGGTGCGGCTCGACTTCTTCGCGGCGGCGGCGAGGCCCTTGGTGCGCAGCCAGTCGGTTGCGGCTTCGATGTCGCCGTTGGTCTCGGTCAGCGCCTTCTTGCAGTCCATCATGCCCGCGCCGCTCTTCTCGCGGAGTTCCTTCACGGCTGCTGCGGTGATCTCGGCCATGTTTCTTTCCTCTTGGTTAGGCCGCGCCGTGGCACGGCCGATAAATCAATCCCCGTTCGCCCTGTGCTTGTCGAAGGGCCGCCTTCTTTGGCCCGGCACGGGAGAAGAAGTACGGGGCTTCGACACGCGCAGCCCGAACGGGGATGGGGTGACGCTCCGAACTGACCGGGCGCCTAATGCGCGCCTATGTCAGTTCGGAGACAATCAGTTACAAGCTTACGCGTCGATCTGACGCTCGCCCTCGACTGCCTGCTCGGCGGTCTCGGTCAGCGCCGGCTCGACCGGAGCGACTTCCTGGGCGCCCAGGTCGACGCCGAAGCTCGCCTGGCGGTCCTGGTTGCCGCGGGTCGCCGCGATGGCGATCGCTTCGCAGTACAGGCGGATAGCGCGCGAGGCGTCGTCGTTCGCCGGAACCGGGAAGGCGATGCCGTCCGGGCTCACGTTCGAGTCGAGGATCGCGACGACGGGGATGCCGAGCGTGTTGGCTTCCTTGATCGCCAGCTCTTCCTTGTTCGCGTCGATCACGAACATCACGTCGGGCAGGCCGCCCATGTCGCGGATGCCGCCGAGCGAGAGCTCGAGCTTGTCGCGCTCACGGGTGAGCTGCAGCACTTCCTTCTTGGTCAGGCCGTGCGTGTCGCCACCGAGCTGCTCTTCGAGCGTCTTGAGGCGCTTGATCGACTGCGAGATCGTCTTCCAGTTGGTGAGCATGCCGCCCAGCCAGCGGTGGTTGACGAAGTGCTGGCCGGCGCGGCGAGCTGCCTCGGCGATCGGCTCCTGGGCCTGGCGCTTGGTACCGACGAACAGCACCTTGCCGCCGGCGGCGACGGTCGAGTTCACGAACTCAAGCGCGCGCGCGAAGAGCGGCACGGTCTGCGAGAGGTCGATGATGTGAACGCCGTTGCGCTCGCCGAAGATGTAGGGCTTCATCTTCGGGTTCCAGCGGTGGGTCTGGTGACCGAAGTGCGCGCCCGATTCGAGCAGCTGCTGCAGAGAGACGACAGGTGCCGCCATAGGGATAACTCCTTCCGGTTGTTCCTCTGGGAAGCGAGTGACCGAACGGCGTTCGGCACCGGGTTATGATGCTTCCCATGCGGGGTTGAGGCGGCGCCCCTACGCGAAAGCGCGCAGGAACGCAACCAGGCTGTTCATATAGGAGGGAATCAGATCAATAGAAGCAGATCAGGTAGCGCCCGTCCGGCTCGCCTTCCTTCACGAACCGCCCCTCGAAGGTCGAGAAGTCGAGGCTGTAGAGCCCCCAGGCACGCTTGTCGTTCATGCGGATATAGCAGCCCTTGTCAGGTTCGTCGCAATTGACCCGCGCGGCGTCGGCCGCATGCGCCGCCCGTACCACCGCCGCATAGGCGGACGGTCCGCGCGGCAGGCGGATATGGAGCCAGCCCGTATCCCGGTTGGTGTACAGGCCCTGCACCGGATCGCCCTGGAAGCGCAGATTGCCGGTATCGAAGGAAAGCGTGCCGCCCGGCGCCTCGCCATTCTGCTTGAGCTTCGAGATCAGCGAACTCGCCTCGAGCTTCGTCGCCGGACAGCTTTGGAGGTTGATCGCCTGCGCCGCGGCGGCATCGGCATACAGCGTCGTCACAGCCGCCATCGCGGCCAGGATCTTCAGTCGCATGAAATGTCCCTCCCCCTTATTGCCACGATGCTATCGACAAGCCGGACATGCTGGCAAGCACGCGCTTTCGCGGCATTGGAACAAGCGAAGAACATGCGCTTGACAATGGAACGTTAACGGAACATAACGAGTTCACAACGCGGACAGGGAACGTCAGCGGGCGCCAAAAGGTTGGAATCGCAGGGTTCTCGCCAAGTTCGGCGCGTTTTGGGAGCCAAGTGATGACTGCATTGCTTATCGTTCTGCTGTTCGCCGCCGCCTTCGCCGTTGCCGGCTGGACGATCGTCTCCTCGATCGTCGCCGCGCTTCCCCGCATGCGCGAGCTGATCGGCAGCAATCTCGTCCAGCCGCTGCCCGAGCTGGTGCCGAGCCGCGTCACTGTCCGCTATGCGACTCCGGTGCGCCGCCCTGCGGCGTTCCCGCTGCGCGAAGCTGCTTGATCCGGCGATAGCTCCGCATGCTGAACGGGATCGAGACCAGATAGAGGATCGCGATCCCCGCCAGCGTCGGCCAGGGCGCTGCGACTAGGGCCGCGACCAGTACCACCAGCACGGCGATCGCCTCGAAGCGGATGCGCTGCTTGAGCCGGACATGCGGCGCGAAGGTCGCCACGCTCGAGATCATCAGCACCGCGATGAACGCCGTCCAGGGCGCCACCACCACCGGCATCCGCAGATGCGGCTCGTCGGTGAACAGCCAGAGATAGAGCGGCAGCAGCGTCAGCACCGCGGCAGCCGGCGCCGGCACGCCGGTCAGGAAACCGGCGGACTTGTGCGGCTGTTCCTCTGCGTCGATCTGCGCGTTGAAGCGAGCGAGACGCAGCGCGCAGAACAGCGCGTGGATCAGCGCGATCATCCAGCCGAACCGGCCCAGCGTCTGCAGCGACCACAGATACAGGATCAGCGCCGGCGCGACGCCGAACGAGATCGCGTCGGACAGGCTGTCCAGCTCGGCACCGAACCGGCTCTCGCCGCGCACCATCCGGGCGATCTTGCCGTCGATCCCGTCAAGCAGGCCGGCGATGAGGACCATCAGCACCGCCAGCTCCCACTTGCCGTCGATGGCGAAGCGGATCGCGGTCAGGCCCGAGCAGAGCGCCAGCGCAGTGACGGTATTGGGCGCGATGGCGCGCAGCGGGATGCCCCGCACCGGCCGCATCCGCCGCATGCGACGGGGCCGGAGCGTGCGCGGGAACCGTGTGTCGCCGCGCCGGTCACTCACTGCGAGATGCCGGTGACGGCCGCGCCGCCCTTCTTCGCGATGATCGTCTCGCCGGCGATGGTGCGCTGGCCGAGCGTGACCTGCGCCACATAATCCTCGGGCAGGAACACGTCGACGCGGCTGCCGAAGCGGATCAGGCCGACACGCTGGCCGGCCACGACCATGTCGCCCGGCTTGGTGAAGCTGACGATGCGCCGCGCGACCAGCCCGGCGATCTGGGTGAAGCCGATGCGCAGCCCGTTCTTGTCCTCGACGATGAAGTGCTGGCGCTCATTCTCCTCGCTCGCCTTGTCGAGGTCGGCGTTGAGGAAACGGCCCGAGATATAGATGACGTGGCGGATCGTGCCGGTGATCGGCGTGCGGTTCACATGGACGTCGAACACGCTCATGAAGATCGACACGCGCACCATCGGCGCCTCGCCCAGCGCCTGCGCGCCCTTGAGCTCGGGCGGCAGTTCCACCCGCTGGATCATCGTGATGAGGCCGTCCGCCGGCGCGACCAGCACGCCCTCGGCCTGCGGCGTCACCCGGATCGGATCGCGGAAGAATGCCGCGACGCCGAAGGTGAGGAACACCAGGGGCCAGGTGATGAAATCGAACACGAAGAGGCTGAGCAGCGCGATCGCCGCCGCGATCGCCACATATTTGCGGCCCTCGGGGTGGATGTCGGGAAAACGCCACTTGATCGTGGGGGTGCCGAGCGGGGGCTTGTCCATGGATGCCATCGGCAGGCTCTAGCTCCCTGTTGCAGCGAACACAACGCACCTGACAAAACGCGCATCCCGTCGCCTATTTCCCGGAAAATATGCCGCGTATCGATGCGGCAAGCCCGACTAGTCCTGGAGCGCCGCGATCACTGCCGGCAGGCAGTAGAGCCGCTGCCCCACGCCGATCCCCATTGGCACGGCAAGCGCCTTGGAGACGCCGCCAGCCGCCTCGCAGTCCGGCCCGGCGCGCAGGTTGTAGCGGATGATTCGCTTCGTATAGTCGGGGCAGACGTCCGAGCAGACATAGCTCGCCACCACCTGCACGCCCCGGTGCAGGCCCACGGCCAGCACCCATTTGCGCCGATCGCTCTTCGGATCGAACGGCGTCTTCGCCAGCGCCACCAGCGCGGCGTCGCCGATCGGCGCGAACCTGTCCGCGCTGCTGATCAGCTCGGGCGCGGCGACGCTCTGCCCGGCCAGCCACAACATCATCGCCGATCCGATCACGCCACCCTCCTTCGTTACGCCTCCATCGTGCCGAACCGGGACTTGCCCACAGCTGAACGCCTGCTGATGCGGTGAAATGCAGTCGCTGCGCTTGCATGTTCGCTCGAATTGCCCAAATGCGGGCGACTGTCCTGAAATTGTAATAAGGTCGCCCATGCCCGCTTCCACCGCCGCGAAGGCCCGTACGCGTAACCGCCGCCCTGCCGGCACGCCGTCGCCCTGGGGCATGTTCTTCCGCGGTTTCCTGAAGCGCCCGGTGATGGTCGGCGCGGTCGCGCCCTCGTCGCGCTTCACGATCAACAAGATGCTCGCGCCCGTGGACTGGGAGAACACCAAGCTCTTCGTCGAGTACGGCCCCGGCGTCGGCACCTTCACCCGCCCGATCCTCGACAAGCTGTCGGCCGACGGCAAGCTGATCGTGATCGACACCAATCCCGATTTCATCCGCTACCTGAAGCAGAGTATCCCCGATCCGCGCCTGATCGCGGTCCAGGGCTCGGCCGCCGACGTGAAGCAGATCATCGCCGAGCATGGCTTCGAGCATGCCGACTATATCGCCTCGGGCCTGCCCTTCTCGACCCTGCCCCCGGGCGTGGGCGACGCGATCGCCAAGGCGACCCGCGAGGTGATCCGCAAGGGCGGCGCATTCCTGGTCTACCAGTACAACCCGCGCGTGAAGAACTTCCTCACCCCGCACTGGTCGCACATCGATCATGCGATGGAGTGGATCAATATTCCGCCCGCGCAGCTGTGGTGGGCCTGGAACGACTGATACCGGTTGCCGGGGCGGGCTTGATCCCCCCGCCCCATCCTCCTAGACGCTCGCCAAACCCCTTAAAAGGAACAGCGAGCAATGGCGAAGATCAAGGTTGCAACGCCCGTCGTGGAGATCGACGGCGACGAAATGACGCGGATCATCTGGGAATGGATCCGTGAGCGCCTGATCAAGCCCTATCTCGACATCGACCTGAAATACTACGATCTCTCGGTCGAGAATCGCGACGCGACCGACGACCAGGTCACGATCGATTCCGCCAAGGCGATCCAGCAGTACGGCGTCGGCGTGAAGTGCGCCACGATCACCCCGGACGAAGCCCGCGTCGAGGAATTCGGCCTCAAGAAGATGTGGAAGTCGCCGAACGGCACGATCCGCAACATCCTGGGCGGCGTCGTGTTCCGCGAGCCGATCGTGATCAAGAACGTTCCCCGGCTGGTTCCGGGCTGGACCGACCCGATCGTCGTCGGCCGCCACGCGTTCGGCGACCAGTATCGCGCGACCGATTTCAAGGTCCCCGGCGCCGGCAAGCTCACGATGAAGTGGGTCGGCACCAATGGCGACGAGCTCGAATATGAAGTGTTCGACTTCCCGAGCGCCGGCGTTGCCATGGGCATGTACAACCTCGACGAGTCGATCCGCGACTTCGCCAAGGCGAGCATGAACTATGCGCTCGACCGCGGCTGGCCGCTGTATCTCTCGACCAAGAACACGATCCTCAAGGCCTATGACGGCCGCTTCAAGGACCTGTTCCAGGAGACCTTCGACGCCGAGTTCGCCGACAAGTTCAAGGCCGCCGGCATCGTCTATGAGCATCGCCTGATCGACGACATGGTCGCCTCGGCGCTCAAGTGGTCGGGCAAGTTCGTCTGGGCCTGCAAGAACTATGACGGCGACGTCCAGTCGGACACCGTCGCGCAGGGCTTCGGTTCGCTCGGCCTGATGACCTCGGTGCTCATGTCGCCGGACGGCAAGACGATCGAGGCGGAAGCCGCCCACGGCACCGTCACCCGCCACTACCGCATGCACCAGCAGGGCAAGGCGACCTCGACCAACCCGATCGCGTCGATCTTCGCCTGGACCCAGGGCCTGTCGTTCCGCGGCAAGTTCGACAACACCCCGGACGTCACCAAGTTCGCCGAGACCCTCGAGGCCGTCTGCATCGAGACCGTCGAGAGCGGCAAGATGACCAAGGATCTCGCGATCCTGATCGGTCCGGACCAGCCCTGGATGACCACCGAGCAGTTCTTCGAGGCGATCCGCGAGAACCTCGAAGCCAAGATGGCCGCCTGGGCCTGATCCTCGGCATCACCGGAAATGCGAAGGGGGAGCGGCGACGCTCCCCCTTTTCTTTTGCCTGCCAGAGATGGTGCCCAAGCGTTGCCTCCCAGAGCCCTACCGCTCCCCGGCGAAAGCCGGGGCCCAGGGTTTCTCTGCCGTCTCGCTCGGTTACCCTGGGCCCCGGCTTTCGCCGGGGAACGGAAAGCTCAGCGCACCACCGGCACCCGGCTGGCTACCACCTGCCGGGCCTTGCGCTCGATCGACCAGAGCGTGCGCGGCTGCACCGGGTCCCAGGTCACCGCCTGGCCATTGGTCGAGATCGGCACCGTCGCCACCCATTCCAGCAGCGTGCCCGCCTCGGGCAGCTTCACCGCATAAAGCTCGGGCCGGTCATGCCCGGTCACATAGAGCAGCCCGTCCTTGCCCCAGGAGCCGCCCGAGCTGCTCATCGGCGCGAGCCGCGCGAGCAGCTCCGGCGGGAAATGCCAGGAGCGGAGCGGCTGGAATTGCGCATCCAGCTCTATCAGCACCGTCCAGCGATGGTCGCGCCCGCCCTCGCCGCCGTGATCGGCCGGATAGTTGGCGAACATCGCCCACCATGTGTCTCCCTTGCGCTCGATCCAGGTGAGCGAGCCCGGGAACGGCGCCAGCGCGACGCTCTTCACATGCTGCATCGTCCGCGTGTCGAAGAACTCGACCGCGCTCGCCATCGGCACGGCGGGATAGTTGGACGCGGCGCACACCAGCATCGCACCGTCGATCACACAGGAGTTCATGTGCGGGTAGAGCCGCTTGTCGCCCTCCCAGCGGGCGATGCGCTTGCCCGTCTTCTTGTCGTACTTGCCGATCAGATTGTTGCTGATCGCATAGAAATGCCGGGCATCGGCGACGACGCCCTGCTTGGCTTCCTCGGCATCCCAGCGCGCGGTGACTTCGGCCGGCGCGAGCACGGGGGCTTCGCGCGCCGGCGGCGATGCGTCCTGGCCGCCGGGTGCGGCGGCCAGGAGCAGGATCGAGGCGATCAGCATCAGAACTTCGCCGACACGCCCATGTAGAACGTCCGCCCATAGCGCTCGTTCTGGATGATCCAGTTGGTGTTGCCACCCTGATACTGGCGGGTCGGCTCGTCGGTCAGGTTCTGCGCCTCGGCGAAGATGCGCACGCCCTTCAGGATCGCGACGCTGGCCTTGGCATCCAGGCGGCGCAGATCGTCATTATACTGGTCGTTGTAGCTGGGATCGCCGACGGCGAGCAGCGCATGGCCGGTATTGTGATAGGCGATCGACGCTTCCACCGGCCCGCGCTGGTAGAACAGCTCGGCGCCGTAGAGGTAGCGCGACTGGCTCGGAAAGGTCGAGGTGCGGCCGTTGGGCAGCCTCAGGTTGGAGTCGGTCAGCGTGCCGGTCAGCTGCACGCCCAGGCCCGACAACAGGCCCGGCAGGAAGGTGAACTGCTGCTGGTACTGCGCCTCGATGCCGATGATGTCGCCGCGATCGGCGTTGAACGGCTGGCTCACACTGATCGTGGGATAGGTCACGCCCAGGATCGTCGCGTTTGTCAGCACCGTGGCCTTGCTGAAGATCGGGTTCTTGATGAACTTGGCGAAGGCGCCGACGCTGAACAGGCCGCCCGGCGCGAAATACCACTCGGCCGTCGCGTCGAGATTGTCTGCGCGATAGGGCTTCAGGTCCGGATTGCCGAAAGAGGCGCTGTTGTCGGTGCCGAGCGCACTGATCGACCCGCCGGGGTTGAGGCTCGAATATTCCGGCCGGCCAAGGCTGCGCGAATAGGCCAGGCGGACGATCACCTGGTCCGACGGCGCGATCTTGACGATCAGCGACGGCAGGAAGTCGTCATAGCTGTTGCTGACCGTCACCGGCACGATCGCGGTGCCGCCACGCAGCGCATTGCCGCGATCGTCCAGGCTGGTGCGCTCGTAGCGCACGCCCGGCGTCACGGTGACCGCGCCGAACGTCAGATTGGCCATCACATAGCCGGCCCACACCTTCTCCTTCAGGCGGAAGTCGGACAGGCTGTTGTTGGCGAGCGTGGTCGCGGCGTCGAGCGGCATCAGCGCGTCGCCCAGGTGCTGGGCCGTGAACGCCTGCAGCGCCGGGATGTTGAAGGTCGGGCCGTTGCTGAAGCAGCGGCCGGTGTTGTCGGGATATACGCACACCGCCGCACCGCCCAGGCTGTACTGGCCCAGCGTCCAGCGGTTCGCCGTTGCCGAAGCACGCACCCAGGTCGGGGTGTCCTGGTCGAACTTGCGGTCGGTATTGCGGTACTTCGCGCCGAACTTGATGAAGCCGATGTCGCGCACATCGATCGTGCCGTCGACCTTGCCCTGCCAGATCGTCTCGTCGTTGAGCTGGTGCGAATATTGATACTGGCGGAACTGCAGCTGGTTCGCGGCGCACTCGGCATCGGGCTTTGCCACGTACAGCGGCTCGCTGAAGTCGAAGGTGACGCGGCCCGGGTTGCAGCGGAACTGCCAGATCGGGAACTGGTCGAGCGTCTGATTGCGGCTGTAGCCGCCCTCATAAGCCAGCTTGAAGCCGCCGAAATCGGTCGTGCCGCCGACCATGCCGCTGGCCAGCCACTTGGCCTTGTAGTCGAGGCGGAGGTCCTCGCGGCGCTCCGGACCCGAACCAGGCGTGCCGGTGGCGCTGCTCGCCACGCCGTTGGTGAAGCCGGTCAGGCCGTCGGGATTGACGGTGAAGGCCGTGGTCGTGAAGTCCAGACGGTAGCGCGGACGGATCTCGTCCTCGGTGAACTTCGAATAGAAGCCGCGGACATAGAAGGTCTGGCGATCACTGGGATGCCAGTCGAACGATCCGGTGCCGCCCAGGCGGCGGCGGGCCAGCGAATATTCGGTGTACTTGATGTTGTCGGGCGTGCCGCCGCGCGCGAACCGCGCATCGGGCTTCCAGTTGTCCGGGTAGAAGCCTTCGCTGTTGAAGTCGCGATAGGAATAGCTGACGCCCAGCACTAGGCCGAACTGCTCGTCGGCGCCGAAGCGCGCCGCGAGGCTGGCGTCGCCCTGCACCGGCACCTTCTTGTTCAGCTCCTGATAGCCGGCTTTGGCGCTGGCCGAGAAGGCGAAGGCCTCCTTGAAGTCGAACGCGGTCTGCGAGACCAGGTTGATCGCGCCGCCGATGCCCTGGCCGTCCATGTCGGCGGTCTTGACCTTGGCGACCTCGACCCGGTTGAGCAGCTGGCCCGAGACGATGTCGAGTGGCAGCGAACGGGTGGTGCCGTCGGGGTTGCCGATCTCCATGCCGTTCAGCGTGTAGCCGTTCAGGTTCGACGGCACGCCGCGGATCGCGACATAGCGGCCCTCGCCCTGGTCATAGGTGACGCCCACCGCCGGAAGGTGCTCGACGACTTCGGAGACGTTGCGGTCCGGCAGGCGGCCCATCTCGTCGGCGGCGGCGACGTCGAGGATGCCGATCGCGTCGCGCTTGGCCTCGATCGCGCGCTTCTGGCTGGCGCGCTGGCCGGTGACGACGATCTCTTCCCCGTCACTTCCCTCGCTCACCGCGCTCACCGCGCTCTGCGCGTGCGCCGCGTTGGCGATGGTGAAGGAAAGCAGCGAAATGCCGAGCATTCCCAGCGTGCGTACCGTATGCATTTTGTCGATCCCCAATCCTTGGCAGGCGCCAGGCGGCGCGCGCAGCGGGGGCTTCGCAGTTGCAGCATGCCCCCGCCGCGCCCATCGGGGACGGCGATGACGATGGCGTTGCGGAAACACGACAGTTCCGCGACGCAGCAATAGTTTATGCGGGGGTGACATTGCCCATTGCGCATGGCGGCGCGGGACCGGAAAAGAGTTCCGGGCACATATCGGTTTCGAAAAGGGGGACAGGGCTTGAACTTCGCAATGGCACGCATCGCAAGGTTTCGCGCGTGAACCTCGGCAATAGCGGCCTTTCCGACGCGCTCGTCATCCTCGGTGCCGCCGGGCTGGTGATCCCCGCCTTCGCGCGCTTCCGGATAAGCCCGGTGATCGGCTTCATCCTGGTCGGCGCGCTGGTCGGCCCGTTCGGCCTCGGCAGCCTCGTGCCCCGCTACCCCTGGCTCTACCACATCACCATCTCGGACGCGCATTCGATCGAGCCGTTCGCCGAGTTCGGTATCATCCTGCTGCTGTTCTCGATCGGCCTCGAGCTGTCGTTCAAGCGCCTCTGGTCGATGCGCACCCTGGTGTTCGGCGTCGGCGCGGCGGAGCTGCTCGGCGCCGGCCTGATCCTCGCCGCCGTGCTCTACCTCACCGGCCTCAGCACGGGCGGGGCGATCGGCCTCGGCCTGGCGCTCGCGCTCTCCTCCACCGCGATCGTGCTGCCGATCGCCGGCACCACCAGCGCGGTCGGCCGCTCGGCCTTCGCCATGCTGCTGTTCGAGGACCTCGCGCTCGTCCCGATCATCTTCCTGCTCGGCGCGCTGGCCCCGGCGGCCGGCGGCGAGGACGGCTGGATCAAGCTCGGCCAGACGCTCGGATTCGGCATCGTCACCGTCGCGATCCTGTTCGTCGGCGGCCGCATCCTCCTGCCCCGCATGTTCGCCCAGGCCGCGCGCACCAAGAGCCCCGAGCTCTTCCTCGCCGCCAGCCTGCTCGTCGTCATCGCCGCCAGCCTCGCGACCAGCGCGGCCGGCCTCTCGCCGATCGTCGGCGCGCTGATCGCCGGCCTGCTCATCGCCGAGACCGAATATCACGGCGAAGTCGAAGCGATCACCGCACCGTTCAAGGGTCTCGCCCTCGGTGTGTTCCTGATCACCGTCGGCATGCGGCTCGACCTCAGCTTCATCGTCCACAACTGGGCGCCCCTGCTCGGCGCCTCGCTGGTCGTGATGCTGGTCAAGGCCGCGGTCACCACCGGCCTGCTCAAGCTTTCCGGCGCGCGCACCGGCACCGCGACCGAGGCCGGCGTGCTGATGGCCAGCCCGTCCGAGACCACGCTGATCGTGCTCGGCGTCGCCGGCGCGGCAGGGCTGATCAGCCCGAGCACCGGCGCCTTCTGGACCACCGTCACCGCGATCGGCCTCACCGCCACCCCGGTGCTCGCCAAGGCCGGGCGGATGATCGCCCAGCTGATCGAGCGCACCAAGGGCGAAGAGGCGCCGGACGCCGACCTCGCCCATGTCCAGGCCGGCACGGTGGTTATCGGCTTCGGCCGCGTCGGCCGCACGGTGGCGGACATGCTGCGCCGCCACGGCCTGCCCTATATCGGCGTCGACGCCGACATCGACAACGTCAACGCCGCCCGCCGCGGCGGCTACAACGTCCTGTTCGGCGACGTCACCCGCTCGGAGCTGGTCGACAAGCTCAACCTCGGCCATGCCAAGGCGCTGGTGCTGACAATGGACGATCCCGTCCTCACCGTCCGCCTCACCCGCCGGGTGCGCGGCTGGGTGCCGGGCCTGCCAATCATCGCCCGCGCCCGCGACACCGCGCACGCCGCCGAGCTCTACCGCGCCGGCGCCAGCGAAGCGGTGCCCGAGGCGCTCGAAAGCTCGCTCCAGCTCTCCGAAGTGGTACTGGTCGATCTCGGCATGGCCGTCGGCCCGGTGATCGCCTCGATCCATGAGAAGCGCGACGAGATGCGCAAGAAGATCAAGGACGTTGCCGGGCTCGACCGCGAACCGCGCTTCCGCCGCGTGAAGCTCGACCGGAACGGGGCCGACGAGGACGCCGACGCGCCGGCCTGATCGGCGGGCACCGTCTCGAAATGCGCATTTCCGGACAGACTCCGCTTGCCCGCCGCGCGGCCCCGGCGCATCTCATGGGCTACATCCTGTTCGGGAGTTTCGATGATGTTGACCAGCCTGCTTCTCCTCGCCGCCGCTGCCGCCGGAGGGCAGGCCGACGATCCGGTCGCTCCCGCCCGGGCGGGCAAGACGCAGTGCGTCGTGCCGGATCAGGCGAAGAAGACGTGCGTCGGCACGACGAGCTACAAGATCAGCGGAAACAGCTATGAGGCGACCACGCGGCTGTTCCTCGCGCCCACGCCGCTGATCACCATGGAGATCCGCACCCGGGGCACGGTCAGCGACGGCCAGCTCTGCGAGACGATCAAGCTGGCCGATTTCCAGGCCGGCACCGTCTACATGAACGGCAAGCCTGCCGAGGACGCCACCGCCAACGCCGTGAAGAGCCAGCTCACCGCCGCAGTCGCGCCGCTCGACGGCAAGAACACCTGCACCACGATCAAGCCGGCCGAGAACGGCCTGCTCCTCAACGAGCTCAGCGTCGATGGCGCGGTGCGCCCCGATCTCAGCCAGAAATTCGTCTGGGTGAGCGACAAGGACGGCTACAAGCTGGGGAACTGACGATGATCGCCACTCTGCTCCTCCTCGCCACCGCGGCGCCGCAGCCGGCGCCTGCCCCCGATCTGCTCGACCCGGCCCGGACCGGCAAGATCCGCTGCGTCAGCCCGGATACCCGGCAGCGCACCTGCACCACCATGGTCCGCTACACCGTCCATGAGAACGGGACCTTCGACGCGACCGTCACCGGCGTGGTCTCCACCGAACCGACTATCCTGCTCGAATATCATATGTCGGGCCAGATCGAGGACGGCGCCGCCTGCTCCACCGTCCGCCCGATCGACTTCAGCTCAGGCAAGCTCACCAAGGACGGCGCCCCGCTCGCGACCGCGGTCGAGACTTCGGTCCGCCAACGCCTGATGCTCGCGCTCCAGCCGCTCGCCGGCAGGAAGCGCTGCTACCGCGACAAGGCGGACGGCGAAGGCATTATCTCGGACGTGACGATCGACGGCCTGGTCCGCCGCGACATGACCCAGCGCGCGCTCTGGGTCTCGCCGGAGGACGGCTGGGCGCCGGGGATGTGATCTCTAAAACTCCTCCCCGTTCCGGGAGGGGGACCACCGCGCAGCGATGGTGGAGGGGTTGCGCCAGAAGCGCGATCAGCGGGTTTGGAAGCACCGCTCAAATAGCCGCTCCCCGGCGAAAGCCGGGGCCCAGGGTTTCTCTGCTGTGTCGCTCTGTTACCCTGGGCCCCGGCTTTCGCCGGGGAGCAGTGGGATCAATCGCCCCTCCCCCAGCAAGCTGGAGGAGGAACTGGGAAGCTCAAACCCCCGCCAGCGCCTCGGCCAGCGCAGCCTTCACCGCCTCGAGCGCCTCGGCACCCTTGTCGCCATCCGGGCCGCCGCCCTGGGCCATGTCGGGACGGCCGCCGCCGCCCTGCCCGCCCAGCACCGCCACGGCGACCTTGACCAGGTCCACCGCGCTCGCCGCCACACCGGCAGTCACGCCGACCGCGACCGAGGCCCGGCCGTCATTCACGGCAACCAGCGCCACCACGCCCGAACCAACCCGCTGCTTGGCCTCATCGACCGCGCCGCGCAGTTCCTTGGGCTCGAGCCCGTCGATCACCTGGCCGATGAAGTTGATGCCCGCGACCTGCTCCGGCCCAGCCGCCTGCGCGGCACCGCCGCCGCCCAGCGCCAGTGCCTTCTTGGCCTCGGCCAGCTCGCGCTCGAGCTTGCGGCGCTCCTCGACCAGCGCAGCCACACGGCCCACAACTTCATCCGGCGACGTCTTGAGCGCCGCCGCCGCCTCGCGCAGCTGCGCGTCGCGGCCGTTGAGCCACAGCCGCGCGCCTTCGCCGGTCAGCGCCTCGATCCGGCGCACGCCGCTCGACACGGCGCTTTCCGAGACGATCTTGAAGATCGCGATGTCGCCGGTGGCGTTCACGTGCGTGCCGCCGCACAGCTCGACCGAATAGGACGCATCTTCGCCCAGCCCCATCGACAGCACGCGAACTTCGTCGCCGTACTTCTCGCCGAACAGCGCCATCGCGCCGGCGGCGATCGCGTCGTCCGGAGTCATCAGCCGGGTCTCGACCGCGCCGTTGTGGCGGATCTGCGCGTTCACATCGGCTTCGATGTCCGCGATCTCCTCGGCCGACAGCGCCGAGGGGTGCGAGAAGTCGAAGCGCAGGCGATCGGGCGCCACCAGGCTGCCCTTCTGCGTCACATGCCCGCCCAGCCGCTTGCGCAGCGCCGCGTGCAGCAGGTGCGTCGCCGAGTGGTTCGCGCGAACCCGATCGCGATGATCGGCATCGACGGTGAGCTGCACCGCGTCGCCGACCGCGACTTCGCCGGTTTCGATCTTGGCGTGGTGCGCGTGCAGGCGCCCGAGCGGCTTGGAGGTGTCGTTCACCGCCGCGCTCAGCTTGTCGTTCGAGATCACGCCGACATCGCCCATCTGGCCGCCGCTCTCGGCGTAGAAGGGGGTCTGGTTGGTCAGGATCGTCACGCTGTCGCCGGCAACTGCCTTGTCGACCTTGGCGCCGTCCTTGACGATCGCCACCACCTGGCCTTCGCCCTGGGTGCCGGCATAGCCGGTGAACTCGGTGCCGCCCAGCTCGTCGGCCAGGTCGTACCACAGCTCTTCCGAAGCCTTTTCGCCCGAGCCCTTCCAGGCCGCGCGCGCTGCGGCCTTCTGCGCGGCCATCGCGGTGTCGAAGCCGGCGCGATCGACGTTGATCTCCTGCGCGCGCAGGGCGTCCTCGGTCAGGTCATAGGGGAAGCCGAACGTGTCGTAGAGCTTGAACGCGGTCTCGCCGGGCAGCGTGTCGCCCGCCGCCATGCCGACAGTCGCCTCGTCGAGCAGCCGCAGGCCATTGGCCAGCGTCTGGCGGAAGCGCGTCTCTTCCTGCAGCAGCGTCGCTTCGATCAGCGGCTGCGCGCGGACCAGCTCGGGGAACGCGGCGCCCATCTCGGCGACCAGCGACGGCACCATGCGGTGCATCAGCGGATCCTTGGCGCCGAGCAGGTGCGCGTGGCGCATCGCGCGGCGCATGATGCGGCGGAGCACATAGCCGCGGCCTTCATTGGCCGGCAGCACGCCGTCGGCGACGAGGAAGCCGGCCGAGCGCAGGTGATCGGCGATCACGCGGTGGCTCGCCTGGTTCTCGCCGGTGGTCGAGGCGCCGGTCAGCGCGCCCGAGGCGGCGATCAGCGCCTTGAACGTGTCGGTATCGTAATTGTCATGGACGCCCTGCAGCACCGCCGCGACGCGCTCCAGGCCCATGCCGGTATCGATCGAGGGACGCGGCAGGTCGCCGATGATCTCGTCATTCTCCTGCAGGAACTGCATGAAGACGAGGTTCCAGATCTCGACGAAGCGGTCGCCATCCTCTTCCGGCGATCCCGGCGGGCCGCCCCAGATATGGTCGCCATGGTCGTAGAAGATCTCCGAGCACGGCCCGCACGGACCGTCCGAGCCCATCGCCCAGAAATTGTCCTTGGTCGGGATGCGGATGATCCGCTCCTCGGGGAGCCCCGCGATCTTCTTCCACAGCTCGAACGCCTGGTCGTCGGTGTGATAGACGGTGGCGGTCAGCTTCGACGCCGGGATGCCCCATTCCTTGGTCAGCAGCGTCCACGCATGCGTGATCGCCTGCTCCTTGAAATAGTCGCCGAACGAGAAGTTGCCGAGCATCTCGAAGAAGGTGTGGTGGCGCGCGGTATAGCCGACATTGTCCAGGTCGTTATGCTTGCCGCCGGCGCGGACGCACTTCTGCGAGCTGGTCGCGGTCGAGTAAGGGCGATTCTCCAGGCCGGTGAACACGTTCTTGAACGGCACCATGCCCGCGTTCACGAACATCAGGGTCGGGTCGTTGTGCGGCACCAGCGGAGCGCTGGGAACGCGGGCATGTCCCTGGCCCTCGAAATAGTCGAGGAACGAACGGCGGATATCGTTGGTCGAAGTCATAAGCCGCCGACTTAGTTGCGGACAGGCTTTCGCTCAAGCGAAACACTTCGATCAGGGTAAAAGGTCCGCTATCTCACCGATTTGTTGCGGGCGCCGGCGCGCAGGCCTTGCAGGATATGGTGGCCGTCACTGCCCCTGAACGGCACGAGATTGGCGATTCCCATCCCCGCCGAGAGCAAGGCGAGCGCGCCGAGCAGCGCGCCGGCCAGAGTCGCGCTGCCGATCAGGGTGGCGCCGGTGCCGGCCAGCAGCGCGAGCAGCAGGTTCGCGATCGGCCCGGCGGCGGCGATCATCATGTGCTTGCGGCGCGCATCGATCCGGTCGAGCACATAGGACACATAGCCGCCCAGGTCGCCCATTCCCGCCCGCCATTTCAGCCGCAGCCGGCGCTGCCGCATGCTGTATTCGAAGGGCAGCACCACGATCGAACGGATATCGGCGCCCAGCCGGTGCGCCGCGGCGGCATGGCCCAGCTCGTGCACCAGCACCGCGATGAAGCAGAGCAGCGCGTCGACGATCAACCGCGCGGGCAGTCCGCCATCGCCCCGGAAATGCTCGCTCAGCACCCCCATCACGCCAAAGGCGGTGAGGAAGAAGATCACTATCGCCAGCGCCCGCATCGTCCCGTCCCCTGCTGCAGGTACCCTGTCAGCACCGGCCCGGATTGCAATGTAGGATTTCACCTGCTTCGCTCGCGCCGCCGGGTTTCATTCCCGCCGCTCTTTGATCCGTAGGAAGGAGAACAGGTTCTCGCCGGCGCGGGAAACTCAGCCCATCGGCGCGTCGATCGAGCGGGGCGGCTCGCTGAACCATTTCGGCCCGTTCTCGGTCATGTGGAAGCAGTCTTCCAGCCGCACGCCGAAGCTGCCCGGGATGTAGATGCCCGGCTCGTTCGAGAAGCACATGCCCGGCGCCAGCTTCGTCGCCTCGCCGCGTACCAGGTTGACCGGCTCGTGCCCGTCCAGGCCGATGCCGTGGCCGGTGCGATGCGACAGGCCCGGCAGCTTGTAGTCCGGTCCCCAGCCGAGCGAGGCATAGTAGCGGCGCACCGCGTCATCGACGCTGCCTGCGGTCGCGCCGAGCCTGGCGGCGGCAAAGGCGGTCTGCTGGCCCTTGGCGACCTGGTCCCAGACCTTGCGCTGCTCGGCATTGGCGCTGCCATGCACCCAGGTACGCGACACGTCGGACTGGTAGCCCTGCACCGTGCACCCGCAGTCCATCAGGATGATTCGGCCATCGGCAACCGGCGACGGGGTCTTGGTGCCGTGCGGATAGGCCGCGCCCTCGCCGACCAGCACCATGCTGAACTCGGGGCTGCCGCCCAGCTTCTTCGTGGCGGCGTCCATCAGCGCGGAGACGTCGCGCTGGCTCATCCCCTTCTCGACGCGCGGCTGGACCCAGCGATAGGCGGCGATGGTCACGTCGGTCGCGAGCTGCATCAGTGCGATTTCCGGGGCCGTCTTGATCATCCGGCAGCCCCGAACCACGGGATTGGCGGAGACCACTTCGAATCCCTCCTTCTGCAGCCCCCCGACTGCAAAATATCGAACGGTTTCCTCGATGCCGACGGGCAGATGCGCGAGCTTGCGGTCCTTCAGGAACACGGCAACGGTCTTGAGTGGGTCCTCATCCTCGTTCCACACCCGCACCTCGGCCGGGATCGCCAGCCCCTCGCGGGTGCGTGCCTCCTCGAAGAATGGGGTGACGATGCACGGCTCGCCCTCGGACGGCAGCACGACCGCGGTCAGCCGCTCGCTCCGCCCCCAGCGCAACCCGGTGAAATAGACCAGCGACGATCCGCCCTCGATCAGCACCGCGCCGATGCCGTTCGCCTGCATCAGCTTCTGCGCCCGGGCAAGCCGCGCGGCGCGCTCTTCATTGCCGATCGGCACCGCCCCCTTGGTGATGTCCTGCAGCGCCGAAAGGTCCGGCTCGGCGGCACGCAGCACGCCCGGCAGGGCCAGCAAAGGCGCGGCGGCGGCGGCGCGGACGAGGGTACGGCGGTCGAGGCGCATCGGCATTCTCCGGACAGGACGGCGCATGCGATAGGGCCGCTTCCAAGGTCGCTGCAATACCCCCTGTGCATAGGGCAGCGCGCATCGGCTGGCCGCGCAGGGCTTGACCCGGGGCCCGCAATCCCCTTTGCCTGCGCCAAAGGATTTTAGGGGGACCCTGTTTTGGGCAAGCGACTTACCTGGTTCATTCTGGCAGCACTGCTGCTCGGCGGCATATTGGGCTATGTGCTCAACATCTCGCTCTCGGGCACGCCGGAAGGGGCGAAGGCGATCGAGAACTGGGCATATGGGCTCGACATTCCGACCCAGATGTTCCTCCACCTCATCAAGATGATCATCGCGCCACTGGTGGTTTCCACCCTGGTGGTGGGCATCGCGCATATGGGCGGCGGCGGCGCCATCGGCCGCGTCGGTCTGAAAGCATTCTTCTGGTTCGTCTGCGCCAGCCTCGTCTCGCTCACCCTCGGCCTGATCTTCGTCAACCTGCTCCAGCCCGGCGTCGGCCTCAACCTGCCGATCCCGGCGGCCTCGACGTCCAGCGGCGTCGATCGCTCGAGCTTCGATGTCGCCAAATTCTTCATCCACATCATCCCCACCAGCGGGATCGATGCGATGGCAAGCAACGACATCCTCCAGCTCGTGATCTTCTCGCTGTTCTTCGGCGTCGGCCTCGCGGCGATCGGCGAAAAGGGCGAGCCGCTGGTCAAGGGCCTCGAAGCGCTCGTCCAGGTGATGCTCACCGTCACCGGCTATGTCATGCTGTTCGCTCCGGTCGCGGTGTTCTGCGCGGTGGCCAAGGCGCTGGCGACCAAGGGCATCGGCGTGGTGGGCGACCTCGCCTTCTTCATGGGCAGCTTCTACCTCGGCCTGTTTGCGCTCTGGGCGGTGCTGCTCGGCGCCTGCTTCCTGATCGTCGGCCCGCGTACCGGCACGCTGCTGCGCTATCTGCGCGACCCGATCCTGCTCGGCTTCTCCACCGCTTCGTCGGAAGCCGCCTATCCGCGCACGCTCGACGCGCTCGACCGGTTCGGCGTGCCCCCGCGCATCGCCAGCTTCGTGCTGCCGCTCGGCTATTCGTTCAATCTCGACGGCTCGATGATGTACATGACGTTCGCGTCGATCTTCATCGCCCAGGCGTACGGTATCCACCTCGACTGGATGACGATGATCCAGATGCTGCTGATCCTCATGGTCACCAGCAAGGGCATCGCCGGCGTGCCGCGCGCCAGCCTGGTCGTCATCACCGGCACGCTCAGCCACTTCAACATCCCCGAGGCCGGCATCCTGCTGATCCTCGCCGTCGATCATTTCCTCGACATGGGCCGCACCGCGACCAACGTGATCGGCAATGCCGTCGCCAGCGTCGTCGTCGCCCGCTGGGAAGGCAAGCTCGACGCGCCGGGCGATCCCGAGCCGGCTGTCCTGCCGATGCACGGCACCACCACCAAGACCGACAGCTTCGAGGATTATGGCCAGTCCTGATCCCGCGGCAGTGCCCGGCGCGGACCTGCCCGTCCGCGTCGCGGCACTCTACCAGTTCACGCGCTTTCCCGATGTCGAGAGCCTGAAGGCTCCGCTCCTCGCCTTGTGCGAGGGGCTGGGCATCAAGGGCACGCTGCTGCTCGCCAATGAAGGGCTGAACGGCACCATTGCCGGCAGCGACGACGCGATCGCGCAACTGCTCGACCATGTCCGCGCCCTGCCCGGCTGCGCTGGGCTCGACGTGAAATATTCGCGCGCCGCGGCGATGCCGTTCGACCGGATGAAGGTCCGGCTCAAGCGCGAGATCGTGACGATGGGCGAGCCGGACATCGATCCGCTCACCGATGTCGGCCATTATGTCGCGCCCGCGGAGTGGAACGCGCTGATCGACGCGCCGGACACCATCGTGATCGATACGCGCAACGCCTATGAAGTCGCGCTAGGAACGTTCGAGGGCGCGATCGATCCGGAGACGCGCAGCTTCCGCGAGTTCCCCGGGTGGTTCCGCAAGTTCCGCGCCGCGCGCGAGGCGGACGGTCCGATGCCGCGCGTCGCGATGTTCTGCACCGGCGGCATACGCTGCGAGAAGTCGACCGCCTTCCTCAAGGCGGAGGGCATCGACGAGGTCTATCACCTCAAGGGCGGTATCCTGGCCTATCTGGAGCAGGTCCCACCCGAGCAGAGCCGCTGGCAGGGCGAGTGCTTCGTGTTCGACCAGCGCATCACCGTCGATCATGCGCTGCAGCCGCGCAACCGCAGCCTCTGCCCACGCTGCCAGGGCCTCATCGCCAGTGAGGATGCGCCCTGCCCTGCCTGTGACGATCTGGCCTTCCGGGATCACGCATAGGCATAGGGCCCGCCGGCGGTCAGCGCCGCCTGATAGGCCGGGCGGGCGTGAATCTTCGCGATCCAGCCAGCGATGTGCGGGCGGCCTTCGGTGGCATTGGCACGGCTGACCGCGGCTTCCAGCGGGAAGCTCATCATCACGTCCGCAGCGGTGAATTCGGCCCCGGCGAACCAGGGCCGCGCGCCCAGCTCGCCCTCGACATAGTCGAGATGGACGTCGATCATCGGCTGGAACTTCTTCTGCGCCATCTTGCCGAACAGCGGCACCCGGCTCAGCACCAGCTTGGTGAAGAGCGGGGGCATGAGCGAGCCCTCGGCATAGTGCAGGAAATGCCGCCAGCGCAGCGCGTCTTCGCGGTGTCCCGGCGCGCCCAGCTTCCCATCGCCCAGCGCGACCAGATATTCGACGATCGCCCCGGTCTCCGCAATCGCCTGCCCGCCATGTTCGATCACCGGCGACTTGCCGAGCGGGTGCACGTGCCTGAGCTCGGGCGGCGCCAGCATCGTCGCCTTGTTCCGCTCGTAGCGCCGCACCTCATAGGGCAGGCCGAGTTCCTCAAGCAGCCAGAGCACGCGCTGCGAACGGGAATTCTCGAGATGGTGGACGATTACGGTCATGCAGCTTCCCCTGGACGGCGCGGGCGTTGCCGGGCCGAGATCGACTTGACGATGGTCCGCCCGCCCTGTGGCGGCAAGAGGCGCTTCGCGCGATCGAGCGCTGCGTCGATCAACGCGATCACCGCCGGTTCGTCGAGCAGCGCCACGTCCTTGAGGCAGACATAGCGTCCCACCTTGCCTTCGCCCTGCAACAACCCTTCCGGATCGGGCAGGCCGACGCCTGGGAGGAAATAGAGCAGGATGTTTCGGGGATAGATGGCGAGGCTGAACACGGCCTCGGACGTCTTCTCGCCAGGGCCGTAGCCGATCGCCAGCGCGTTGTAATTATCGTAGACGAGTTCGGTGGCGCCGGGCAGCCGGCTCCGCAACACCGTCCGGGCGGCGCGAACACGGTCGGCAATCTCCGATGTGAAGCGATCGATGAAGACCTCCACCTGGGCCGCAGTCGCCGCGGAATCCCCAGGATCGGCGGGTGTCATGCCCCACCCCCGACTGCTTCGAACTGGAGCGCGCGCTTCGCCGGATCGGCATCGACCAGCTTCACCTGCAACGCGGTGCCGGGCGCCGCGCCGGGCGCATCGATCCGGGTGACCACCGGCAGGTCGGAGAGCTGCATCCGCGCGCCGCGCATGTCGACATCGGTGACAACGGCGGCAAAGGTCTCCCCTTCGCGGCCATCAAGGATCACGGCTTCGGCAAGGTCGATCACCGCGCGGTCGATCTGGCCGCCCAGGGCATCGGCCCGGCCCATCACCTTGGGCAGACGTGCAAAGGCGTCGCTGACGGCCCCGGGCACCGGCTGGCCGTTCATCACCGCGAGCGTGGCACGGATCACATAGCGATCGGCGAGCCGGCGAAGCGGCGCGGTGGCATGAACATAGGGCGCGGCGACCGCGGCATGCCACGGCGCCGCTTCGGCGCTCCATGGCGCATAGCTCGCGCCCTGCCCTGCCCGGCGGATCGCAAGCATCAGCGCCGCCTGATGCGGATCGGCCGCATCCAGACCGTCGCGGAAGCGCTCGAGCGGCAGAGCCTCGGGCCATGCGATGCCGAACGCCCGGGCGCTGTTGCGCAGCCTGGCGACCGCCGCGGCATCGGGCTCGGCCATTACCCGGAACAGGCCCGTGTGATGGGCCTGCAGCACCTCCGCGATCGCGAGGTTCGCCGCGAGGGACAAGGCAGCATTCTGGTCCTCGGACGGATGCCGCGCGCGGAAGGCCAGCGCATAGCCGCCATTAGAGCGGCGGGCGACTTCCTGCTCCGGCGGATCGACCCGCGACGCACCGCGTGCGGCTTCGGCCAGCGCGATACGGCGTGCCAGTTCGGCGAACTGGGGTGGTAGCTCGCTGTCAGCCACTGTTTCATAGGCGAGCTTGGCGCGGCTGCGGACCAGCGCGCGCTCTGCTTCCTCGAGCTTCACCGCACCATCGGGAGCGACGCGGACGGTGAAGATCACGGCGGGACGGGGGCCATCGGGGAGGAGGCTGGCCGCGCCTTCGCTCAGCACCGGCGGATAGAGGCTGGCCTTGCCGTCGGGCAAGTAGAGCGTCGTGCCCCGGCGCCAGGCCTCGGCGTCGACCGGATCACCGTCCGTGACGAACCAGGCCACGTCGGCGATGGCGTAGCGCAGCAGCAGGTCATTGCCGCTGGTCTCGATCGCCAGTGCCTGGTCGAGGTCGGTGGCGCTGGCGGGATCCAGGGTGACGAAGGGAATATCGGTTCGGTCGACATGCTCGCCTGGTATCCGCCTGGCGGCGATTTCGGCGGCTTCGAGTACCGGCTGCGGAAAGGCAGGCGGAACCTGATACTGGCTGCGAATCGCGGCAAGGCCATGGGCCAGCACGCAATCGGGATCGAGAACGGCCTTCATGCCCGCACCTTAGCGCGCCCGGCGCCGGTGCACAGTTCTCAAAATTCGCCGCTCGGCGCGACAGGCGAGGGATTCGAACCGCCCTCCCCGGAAACGGGAAAGACCCGGCGCGGGGCAACGCGCCGGGTCTTCCGATGGGGCTGAGCCCGTGACCGCTGCCACACGCGTCGCACGCGGGCGCGGCCTGATATTCCATTATAGATCGTCGTCGCCGTCCTCGGCGTCGGGACCCGCCATAAGTCCCTCGGCAACCTTCTCGGTGCGCGCGCGGATCGCCTTTTCGAGACGCTCGCGCAGCTCGGGATTGTCGCGCAGGAAGTTCTTCGAATTCTCGCGGCCCTGGCCGATCCGGACGCTGTCGTACGAGAACCAGGCGCCCGACTTCTCGACCAGCCCGGCCTTGACGCCGAGATCGAGGATCTCGCCGATCTTCGAGATGCCCTCGCCATACATGATGTCGAACTCGACCTGCTTGAACGGCGGCGCCACCTTGTTCTTCACCACCTTCACACGGGTGGTGTTGCCGATGATGTCCTCGCGGTCCTTGATCTGGCCGGTGCGGCGGATGTCGAGGCGGACCGAGGCGTAGAACTTGAGCGCATTGCCGCCGGTCGTCGTCTCCGGATTGCCGTACATCACGCCGATCTTCATGCGCAGCTGGTTGATGAAGATCACCATGCAGCGCGAGCGGCTGATCGAGCCGGTGAGCTTGCGCAGCGACTGCGACATCAGGCGGGCCTGGAGGCCGACATGGCTGTCGCCCATCTCGCCCTCGATCTCGGCGCGCGGCACCAGCGCGGCGACCGAATCGACCACCAGCACGTCGATCGCGTTCGACCGGACAAGCGTGTCGACGATCTCGAGCGCCTGCTCGCCGGTATCCGGCTGCGAGACGATCAGCTCATCGATGTTCACGCCGAGCTTCTTGGCATAGACCGGATCGAGCGCGTGCTCCGCGTCGACGAACGCGGCGACGCCGCCGGTCTTCTGCGCCTCGGCGATCACATGGAGCGCCAGCGTGGTCTTGCCCGAGCTTTCCGGCCCATAGACTTCGATCACGCGGCCGCGCGGTAGGCCGCCGACGCCGAGCGCGATGTCGAGCCCGAGCGAGCCGGTCGAGATCGCCTCGACCTGCATCGCCTCCTTGGAGCCGAGCTTCATTGCCGAGCCCTTGCCGAAGGCGCGGTCGATCTGCGCCATTGCGGCGTCGAGCGCCTTCTGCTTGTCCGAAGAAATCGCCATGTTGCCGTCAATCACCTTGAGCGAAGCTGCCATTGGAAGTCCCCGTCGCTAGAAGGTTTAGCACGCTGCATCAACCTGTGTTGGAACGCCGTGTATCGCCTTTGTTCCGCAAGAACAAGAGCGGAACGAAATTTTTGTTCCATAATCGTTCCACCTGGCCGGCAACGAGGCCGCGCCGGGCTTTCCCTGCCCCCTTCGCTTCAATAGGCTGGGCCCCGAATACAGGGGGAATGCAATGCGCGTGGCGACCGGAACGCTGTTCGGCAGGAAATCGCTCACGCTTGTCGAAGCGGGCGAGCCCGGCGCCGACCCCTGGCATTTCCTGGCATTCGAGGATGTCGAGGCACGCGAAATCATCCGGTTGGATGCGCGCTACCTGCTCGTGATCGGCTGCCGCGCCGCGCCCGAAGTGGATCCGGTCGCCCTGTTCGACCTGGTGGAACGGCGGCGCGTCTTCGAGATTCGCAGAAAGCGGCTTTCCTCGAATCGCTGGTGTTATTCGCCGGCGCGCCGCGCGTTCTTCTTCGCCCAGCATGACAAGGACTGGCGCTTCGACACCCTTTACGAGCGAGCGATCGACGGGGAGATCGATCAGCAACATCGTATCGACGGCTTCCGGATCAGCGAGTTCGAGGCCCGCGAAGACGGTACCATCGCGTGCGTGGAACAGGGCCTGCACGAGGACCGGATAGCGATCCTCGATCCCGCGACCGGCGAAGTGCGAATGACCCATCTCCCGCACCCGCCGCATGGGAGCCAGCCCGAAACGCGCCTGCGCTGGCTGAGCCCCGACGGGTGCTGGGCGCTGCGCAACCATCTCGACACCCTGCCCCGCGCCAGCGGGCGCACCGGCCTGCTTGCGCGTTTCCTGCGCAGCGCCCCCGCGGACAAGGCGCGCCACCCGGACCTGAGCGATGGCGAGCAGCGCTTCGGGATCGCGCTGGACCTGGTCCCGCTCGATCCCGAGGGAGCGAAGCTCACCATCGTCATCCGCTACATGTCGCTCGCCGAGTTCAGGGGACTGCCCAGTTTTGGCGAAGTGCTGGATGCGCTGGCCAGCAGCGGCGAGCCCCTGCTTCCGCTGCGCGAAGGCAGCGAGGAGCCGATAGAAGACAAGCTGTTGCTGCACCTGCTGCACCATCTGAATGGCCTGGCATGGGACGCGGACAGCAAGGGGTTCACGGTGTTCTTCGCCGACCTGCAGCGCCATGTGACGATCGACGGCGAGATCGGACCGCTCGAGCCGGTCACCAACTGGCGCGAGCGGGACAAGCTGCCATCGCTGTCAGCCGACGTTGCGCGCGAGACAGCCAAGCCCATCTTGCGCGGCCGATCGAGCCAGCAGGTGGCGCTGGCCGACCTGAGCGGCGGTGCCATCGCGGCCGCGCTGGACGAAATGCGCCAGCGGATCGAGACGCAGGGGCCGGAGGCGCTGGCCTTCGCCGGGGTGCTTGCCTTCCGGTTCAAGACGAGTGGCAAATCGATCGCCGAGAAGGCGCTGTTCCAGGCGGTGCGCGACCTGCCCGCCGACGAGCAGGCGGCGCTGCTGCCGCCCTTGCGGGCCTTGCTGGCCAGCTATGGCAGGACGGCGGGCTCGTCCTGGCTCTCCTCGGGCAGTTCCGACACTGCCCCCGGCGCGCTTGCCGAAGCCGCGCTGGCACTGGCCGAGCTGGACGAAAATGCCTTCCTGTATCTGCGCGAATGGATCGCCGCGCTCGATCAGGAACATGACCAGATCGCCTCGGAAAAGCTGTTTCCGATCATCGCGCGGCGCACGCGCTTTGCGACGCCCGAGGCGCTGCGCTTCGGCCTGTGGTTCTTCCTCCAGCAATGGCAGACGGTTTCCTATCAGGACCACTGGCTGGGCCTGTTCGCGGCGGCGCCCAGCGTGATCGAGCCCGCGCCCTTTGCCCGGATGGCGCTGGAGGAAAGCCGCGTGGTGGTGGCTGCCAGCGAGGGCGCCAGCAGCCTTGAAAGCGGCCTAGTCAATCTGTGCGAGGAGATGCCGGACGATTTCTGGGGCAAGGCCGCCACGCGCGAGCTGGAGCGGCTGTTCGGCGAGGCGATTGCGATGGAAGCGGACAGTCGTTAGCCCGGCGCAATGACCCGCATCGTCGGCCATGTCAGCGCGCTCAACCGCTATCCGGTCAAGTCGATGGCCGGCGAGCGGCTGACCACGGCCGAGCTCGACTGGCAGGGGATCGAGGGCGACCGGCAATATGCCTTCGTCCGCGCCGCCAACGGCACGCGCTTCCCCTGGCTGACCGCGCGCGAAGTGCCGGCGATGGTGCTGCACCGGGCGCAGTTCGAGGAGCCGGCACGGCCCAAGACCAGCGCGGTGACGGTGGAGACACCGGATGGCGCGAGCCTTTCGCTCCACGACCCGCTGCTCAAGGCGCATCTCGAAGCCGCCGCCGGCGAGCCCGCCGCGCTGATCCAGGTGGCGCGCGGCATCTATGATTCGATGCCGGTATCGATCCAGACCAGCGCCGGCCATGCCGCGCTCGAAGCCGCCCATGGCAGCGCGCTGGCCATGGACCGGTTCCGGATCAACGTGATCCTGGAGAGCGAAATGCCCGCCAGCGCATGGCAGGGCAAGCGGCTGGCGTTCGGCAATGACGAGGACGGCGCGGCGGTGCAGTGCGCCGATCCGATCCAGCGCTGCGTGATCGTGACGATCGATCCCGAGACGGGCGCCAAGGAACCGCGGGTGCTGCGCACGGTCGCCCGGGATTTCGGGGCTTGTTACGGGATATATGCGGGACCGGCGCGGCCGGGGGTGATCCGGGTTGGGGATGTTGTGCGGGTGGTGGATTAGGGCCGTGAACGCATGGACGGCTGCTTTCAGCGCAAGGGCTTAACGGCAGACATTGGGTGGGAAGCGGACGTTGCGTTGCCGGGGAATTGTCGGCAGTTTCATCGGATGGGGAAGCTACTATCAGTTGTGGAAGATGTGTTCCAGATTTCCGGCCGAGGCTCTGTAGTCGTGGTGCCGGGCATTCCCCGCGAGGGCGACTGGCATGTTAAAACTGGAGACCCGCTGACACTTAAGCTCCCGGACGGGACTGAGGCGTCAACGGTAGTGCGTGGGATCGAAATGGCGTCTCCGCCTCACCCCCGCTTTATTCCGATCCTGCTCGGTCTGGGACTGACCAAAAATGACGTTCCAATCGGGACAGAAATCTGGATCAATTGAACTTCCGCAAGTGGGGCGTGAGCAGCCCGATCGCTTTTGGATCGGCCCAAGCACCGTTGGGCGGCTGAGAACGGGTGGTTAGCTGCCGCTCGGCTTACCACTAATAAAATTCTTCGAAGGTCCGAACTTCGCCTGTTTCGCCGTTGACGATCAAAATCTGTGGTCCGTCAACCAGTCCACCTTCTGGCGAAAAGCGATCAACGATTACTGTCCAGTTTGCCGGGTCAACAGGGTGGCGCTGCGCCTCCGCAACTTCGAAGCGCCAGCCTTTCAGATCCTGTCGGGAAAGATAGATTTCCGCCAGCGACATCGCTTCCGGCATGCTGACTTTTGGTTTTCGGCGCTTGAACAATGGGGTCACGAGGACAATTCTACCACCTGACGCAACGTCCGCAACTGGGGCGTTAGCCGACAGTCTGCTTTCATGAGGCTACCGCCCGGTTTGCGGCATGCCCCGTGCGTATCGGCATTCTCGGCGACGGTGGTTGGTTCGATGGTTCGCCGGCGGAAGCCGGGGGCGTGGGTTACAAGCGATCCGGCAGGGAAACCCTGGGCCCCGGCGTTCGCCGGGGAGCCGGATGAGAGCGGCGCTTCCCCCATGTCGTCATCGCGGGGGACGCCGGGATCTCAGGCGAGGGTATGGGAAAGAGACGCATGCCCGTATCCGGGAGCGGATTTACCGAATGCCGGCAATCTCTGCGGTTCCCCGGCGAAGGCCGGGGTCCAGTTGCGATGTCGTTCGCGAGGTTTACCCGGCTCACCTGCTGCGCCGAGACTGGGCCCCGGCCTTCGCCGGGGATCAGGGGAGGAAGCTCAGTCCGCCGCGACGAGGCTGTCGAGGACCTTCTCGACGCTGTCCATGGTGAACGGCTTGGAGAGCACCGGACGGTTGCGATAGTCCTCGCGGATCATGTCCCCTGCCCCGCCGGTGGCGAGCACGAAGGGGATGCCGCGCGCGGCGAGCGCGTCGGCGATCGGCCAGCTGGTCTCGCCGCCGCGCAGGTTGACGTCCATGATCGCGGCGTCGATTCCGCCGGCCTCGACCAGCGCCAGCCCGGAGGCGACGCTGTCCGCCGTACCCGCGACGACGCGATCAAGCGCGTCGAGGAAATCCTCGAGCATCATCGCGATGAGCGGCTCGTCTTCGACGATCAATACTTTCTGGGGCCCCGACATATGCGCGTTCAATCGCAAAAAAGTTCCGGGCCGCCAAGAGCTTATTTCGGGCCAAGCACATCGCGGGCGGCTTCGGCAAGTTGCTGGACCGAAAAGGGTTTCGGCAGGAATGCAACTTGCTCCAGATCAATCGACTTGCGGAGCTGTTCTTCGGCATAGCCCGACATGAACAGGATCGGCAGGTCCGGATATTTGGCGCGGATGCGGCGCGCCATGCTCGGCCCGTCCATCACCGGCATGACCACGTCGGAGATCAGCAGGTCCGGCCGGTCGATCGTCTCGATCAGCTCGAGCGCGGCCTCGCCATTGTCGGCGGTGACCACGGTATAGCCCTGGCGGGTGAGCGCGCGCTCGGCGATGGCGCGGACCATGTCCTCGTCCTCGACGACCAGGATCGTGCCGGTGCCCCAGGTGTCGGCGGGCTTTTCCTTGATGCCCGGCACCAGCGCGGTCACCGGCGCCTCGGTCGCGGCATGGACCGGGAGGTAGATGGTGAACTCGGCGCCGCCGTGGCGGCCATTGTCGGCGAAGATGAAGCCGCCCGACTGCTTGATGATGCCGTAGACGGTGGAGAGGCCGAGGCCGGTGCCCTTGCCGACTTCCTTGGTGGTGAAGAAGGGCTCCCAGATCTTGGCGAGGATCTCGGGCGGGATGCCGGTGCCGGTGTCGGAGACGCGCACGGCGGTATAGTCGCCGACGGGCAGGACATCGTCGTCCATCTGGCGGACTTCGGATGCGGGCACCGCCATCGTCTCGATGGTGAGCGTGCCGCCGCCATTGGGGCTCTTCGAGAGCATCGCGTCGCGGGCATTGACCGCGAGGTTGACCACGACCTGCTCGAGCTGGCCGGGATCGGCGCGGACCGGGCCGAGGTTGCGGCCGTGCTTGACCTCGAGGCGGACCGTCTCGCCGAGCAGGCGCTTGAGGAGGTTGGAGACTTCCGAGATCACGTCGGGCAGCTGGAGCAGCTGCGGGCGCAGCGTCTGCTGGCGCGAGAAGGCGAGCAGCTGGCGGGTCAGCGAGGCGGCGCGGTTGGAATTGGCGCGGATCTGCTGGATGTCGTCATAGTCGCTGTCGCCGGGCGAATGGCGCATCAGCATCAGGTCGCAATGCCCGATGATCGCGGTGAGGATGTTGTTGAAGTCGTGCGCGACACCGCCGGCGAGCTGGCCGACCGCCTGCATCTTGGTCGCCTGGGCGACCTGGCGCTTGAGCTTGGACTCCTCGCCCGAATCCTTGAGGCTGATCAGGACCGCGGCGTCGCCGAGGCCGCGCGCGCCGGCGATGCCGATCGAGACGGGCTCCTCGGGCGCGTCGGCCATGCGGACGGTCATCTCGGCCGATTGCGGCGCGCCGCCGGCGAAGCGGCGGACCGCGTCGGCGAGGGCGGACTTGTCCTCGCGGACGACCAGATCGCCCGGGTAGAGCGGCGGGGCGGCGGCGTTGACCCGGGTGGCGCGGACGAACGCGTCGTTCATGCTGACGAAGCGGCCGTCGCGGTCGACCAGCGCGAGGCCGAGCGGCAGCAGCGCGATCAGCGAGCGGACATGCGCGCCGGCGCTGGCGCCGATCGCGGGCGTCGGCGCATGGCCCTGCTCCTCCTCGTCGAGCAGGGCGACGAGCAAGGGCGCATCCTCGCCGTCGAGGAACGGGATCTGCAGGACGCGGAGCGGATTGCCCTCCAGCCCCTCGCGCTCGAAGCGGACCAGGCCGAGGCTGTCGGTGATCAGGAAGCGGGCGAAGTCCCTGCCCTCCACCGCCGCTTCGCCGCTGCCCATGGCGCGCAGGCGGAACACGCGGTTGGCGGCGCGGACCCGCCCCTCGGGCGAGACCATCGCGGTCATGATGCCGGAGGATCCGAGCCGGTCGCCGGTATGGCCGTCGATCAGCGCCCGGACCTGGCTGGCGAGGTCGAGCGCCTGGACGCCGATGAAGCGCCAGACCAGCGACTCGTCGCCGACACGCTGGACGCGGACGGAGACGGGGGCGCCGAACACCTGGATGCCGTCCTCGCGCGCCTCGCCATCGCGCCAGGCGGTGCGGGCGGCGGTGCCGAGCGCGGCGACGGCGGCGTCGCTGATCGGCAGATTGGGCGGGGTCGGCCAGCCGGCAAACAGCGCCTCGAACCGGTTGTTGGCGCAGACCAGGCGGCCGGCGCGGTCGGTGACCGCAAGCGCATCGTCGCTGGCGGCGGCGAGCGCCTGGGCGACCGACCAGTCGACCGGCTGCTCGGCGGCGGTGTCGCTATGGAAGAGCCTGCGCGCGCCGAGCAGGACGCCGGCGGCAAGTACGCCCGCCGCGACGAAACCCACCGCGACGGCGCGGTCGTTCAGCGTCAGCAGGATCACCGCGCCCGCGAGGATGCCGGCCAGGATCGCGCCGGCATAGGGCAGCCAGCGGCGGGACGGCGATACGGGGGTGTGAACGGGCAGCGTGGCCATGCGCCCGTGTGAGGCGGCGCCGCTTGCGGGTCAAGCGGCGCCGTACGTCACTTTACCAGATCCGGACGCGCTTTTCGGGCGTCAGGAACAGCTTGGTGGTCGGATCGGGGTTGTAGGCGCCGTACCAGGGATCGAGGTTGCGCACGACCCAGGCGCGCTGCTGCGACGGCGAGTGCGGATCGGTGAGCAGGCGCTGGCGCAGATTGGCCTCGCGATAGTTGCGGCGCCACACCTGGGCCCAGCCCTGGTAGAAGCGCTGGTCGCCGGTGAAGCCGTCGAGCACCGGCGCGGCCTGGCCGTTCAGCGAGTGCTTGTAGGCGTCATAGGCGACGGTGAGGCCGGCCAGATCGGCGACATTCTCGCCGAGCGTCAGTGCGCCCTTCACATGCATGCCCGGCAGCGGCTCATACTGGTCATACTGGGCGACGAGCGCGTCGGTGCGGTCCTTGAACGCCTTGACGTCCGCCGGCGTCCACCAGTCGGTCAGGCGGCCTTCCTTGTCGTACTTGGCGCCCTGGTCGTCGAAATGGTGGCTCAGCTCGTGGCCGATTACCGCGCCGATGCCGCCATAGTTGACCGCCGGATCGGCGTTGGGATCGAAGAAGGGCGGCTGCAGGATCGCGGCCGGGAAGACGATCTCGACCATGCCGAAATTGGCATAGGCGTTCGCCGTCATCGGGGTCATCCCCCACTCCCAGCGGCGGATCGGCTGGCCGAGCTTCGAGACATTGTCGTCATACTGCCAGTTGTTGGCGCGGACATTGTTGCCGAACGCGTCGCCAGCGGTGATCGTCAGCGCCGAATAGTCCTGCCAGCGGTCCGGATAGCCGATCTTCGGGGTGAAGGCGGCGAGCTTGGCATGCGCCTTGACCTTGGTCTCGGGCGCCATCCAGTCGAGCTGATCGATGCGGCGGTCCATCGCGGCGATGACGTTCTTGACCAGCTGGTCCGCCGCCGCCTTGGTCTCGGGCGGGAAATACTTGGCGACATAGAGCTGCGACAGGTCGTCGGACAGCGCGCCGGTGGTGAAGTCGGTCGCGCGCTTCCAGCGGGCTTCCTGCTCGGGCGTGCCCGACAGGGTGGTGCCGTAGAAGGCGAACTGCTCCTTGTCGAAGGCGCTGGGCAGCACATCGGCGAAACCGTCGAGCGTGCGGACGAGCAGCTGGTCCTTGAGCACCGCGAGCGGCGCCTGCTGGATCGCCTTCGCGATGCCGGTGAAGGCGCTGGGCTGGGCGACGATGACGGTGTCGACGTTCATCTTGCCGGCGGCGAGCATCGCCTTGAAGTCGAAGCCCGGCGCCAGCTTCTGCAGCTGGGCGACGGTCATCTTGTTATAGGTCTTGTTGCTGTCGCGGCTCTCGACCCGGGTCCACTGGACCGCGGCGATCTTGGTCTCGAACTCGACGATCGCCTTGGCGCGGGCGGCGGCATTGGGCTCGCCGGCATTGGTCAGCTGGGTAGCGAGATGCTTCTCGTACGCGGCCTTGGTCTCGACGAACTTGGCGTCCTTCGAGAGGTAATAGTCGCGATCCGGCATGCCGAGGCCCGACTGGGACAGGTTCACCGCATAGACTTCGGGGTTCTTGTCGTCCTGGCCGATAAAGGCGGCGAACGGGCCGCCGACGCCGTTGCGGCGGGCGGCGGCGGTGAGCGCCGGATAGCCGGCCTTGGTGCTCAGGCCCTTGATCTGGCCGATCCAGGCCTGGGCGGGTGCCAGCCCCTTGGCGTCGATCGCCGCGGTATCGAGATAGGTCGAATAGGCGGTGCCGATCTTCGACGACGGATCGTTCTTCACGCCCTCGAGGATTTCCTGGGTCTGCTTCTGGGCATTGTCGGCGAGGATGTTGAACGCGCCGTAGTTCGACTTGTCCGACGGGATCGGCGTGTTCTTCGCCCAGGTGCCGTTGGCGTAGCTGTAGAAATCGTCGCCCGGCTTGATCGCGCTATCCATGCCGGCGATGTCGAAGCCGTAGCTGCCATAGACGGGCTTGGGCTTTTCGGGCGGCGCCACCTCGGCCTCGGTGACCGGCGCGGCTTCGACCGGGGCGGTCGGCAGCGGCTGGTTGTGCGCGCAGCCGGCGAGCAGCACGGGCGCGGCAAGGAAGGTAGTGGTCAGGAGCGACAGGCGCATGGGAAACCTCTGGGTCGGTTGAATGCGCGCTGTCTTATACCGTCGATACGCCTCGTCAATCGACTGGGCGCAACATTGTTACGCTTTGGCGACTGATTGTGTTTCTCCCCTTTCTCCTCCCCTCCCTGCAAGGGAGGGGCTGGGGGTGGGTTGCGAGCGCAGCGAGCTCAGCCACTGGCCGGGGATAAAAGAAAAGGCCGGGCATCGAGCCCGACCTTTTCTAACCCACCCCTAACCCCTCCCTTGCAGGGAGGGGAATAGTTTCCTGTCAGGCTGCAGCCCCTGCCCGCGCCGCCTGGCGCCGCTTCCATTTGCGCGCGATCCACAGCCGCCATGCCAGCGCGGTGCCGAAATAGCCGACCAGCGCGAGGATGAAGGTGATCGTGATCAGCCCGGTCAGCGTCGCCGGGCCAGCCTGGTGGACCAGCCAGTCGCTCCAGCTCTGCTCGATCACCTGCGCCTTGGCCACCACTTCGCCCGGGCCGATCATCCAGCTGCCGAGCCAATAGGCCGCGACCCACAAGGGCGGCGTGGTGAAGGGATTGGTGACGAAGGTGGTCGCGGCAGCGGCCGGGATATTGGCGCGCAGTGGCAGCGCGAGCACGGCCGAGGCCGGGATCTGCCCCATCGGCACCAGCACCCCGGTCACCATGCCGAGCGCGACGCCGCGCGGCACCGAGCGGCGGGTGAAGCGCCATAGCGACGAATGCATCACCCGGTTCGCCACCGGGCGGAGCCAGCGATTGGTCTCGACCGACTCGCGGCTGGGCATCGCCTTGTCGAGCCAGCGGCGGAAACGCGACGTGTGCGCCGTGGGCACGGGCGCGGGATCAGTCACGGCCGCCGCGGAGCAGGCGTCCCTGCTCGCGCTTCCAGTCCCGTTCCTTGATCGACTCGCGCTTGTCATGCGTCTTCTTGCCCTTCGCCAGCGCGAGCTCGACCTTCGCGCGGCCCCGTCCGTTGAAATAGATGGACAGCGGCACCAGGGTCATGCCCTCGCGCGCCACCGCGCCATGGAGCTTGTTTATCTCCCGCTCATGAAGGAGCAATTTACGGGGGCGCTTGGGCTCGTGGTTGAAGCGGTTGCCATGGCTGAATTCGGGGATGTTCGAATTGACCAGCCAGACGCCGCTGTCCGTCACTTCGGCATAGGCTTCGGCTATCGATCCCTCGCCGAAACGCAACGACTTCACCTCGGTGCCGGTCAGCGCGATGCCGGCCTCATAGGTGTGCTCGATGAAGTAATCGAACCGCGCGCGCCGGTTCTCGGCGACGGTCTTCACTTTTTCCTGGGCGGGACGTGGGCGGGCCATAAGAGGCGCGATGTAGGCGCGGAACGCACGAAGCGCCAGCCCGGTCCGGCACGAAGCGACGGCGTGCCGGAAATGCGGTGAAGCGAGCAGCGCTCTTGATGCAGGTTGTCGCCGAAATCTGCAGATTGGCGTATAAACAATGCATTGGCGTCCCCGGAACCGAGCATGGCGCCGAATGACAGCAACTGGAGAGCTGCCGCTTGAAGCCGGAGCTTTACCATGCCCCCGCCGAATGACCGAGAATATCTCGAACGCCGCCAGCGCATGAGCGAGGAAAAGGCGCGTACCGCAAGCGACCCGGGCATTGCCCGCATCCATGGCGAATTCGCCGCGGCCTATGCCCGCCGGCTCGCCCAGCAGGCGACGCCGCTGGCCGAATAGCGCCCGGCACGCGATGGACAGGGCCCCTGCCCTGTTCCATAGCTGTTCCGATGTCCGTCGTACTCAATATCCAGCGTTCGATCACCGGCCAGCCCTGGCACTGGCGGGGCCTTGCCGGCGACTCGCGCGGCGGGCTGGTGCCCGACGACCTGGTGACGCAGCTGCTGCTGGCGCGCGGCGTGGCGCGCGAGGATCTCGACATGCACAAGGCGCCGAGCATCCGCGCCTTCATGCCCGATCCCTCGATCTTCCGCGACATGGACAAGGCGGCCGAGCGCCTCGCCGACGCCGTGGAGAAGCGCGAACAGGTCGCGATCTTCGGCGATTATGACGTCGACGGCGCCACTTCCGCCGCGCTGCTGATCCTGCTGCTGCGCGACCTGGGCCTCGAGGCGCGGCCCTATATCCCCGATCGCCTGATGGAAGGCTATGGCCCCTCGGGCGAGGCACTGGTGCGATTGAAGGGCGAAGGCGCCAGCCTGATCGTAACCGTCGATTGCGGCGCACAGGCATTCGAGGCGCTGGAGATGGCGCGCGACGCCGGCGCCGAAGTGATCGTGGTCGACCACCATAAATGCACCACCGAGCTGCCGGTCGCCCTCGCCCTGGTGAACCCCAACCGGCTCGACGAGGACGAAGGCGCGGCGCACGGCCATCTGGCTGCGGTCGGCGTCGCCTGGCTGCTCGGCGCGGCTTTGGTCCGCGTGCTGCGCGCGCGCGGCTGGTTCGCCAGCCGGCCGGAACCCAAGCTGCTCGACCTGCTCGACATCGTCGCGCTCGGCACCGTGGCCGATGTCGCGGCGCTGCGCGGGCTCAACCGGGCGTTCGTTGCCCAGGGGCTCAAGGTGATGGCCCAGCGGCGCAACATCGGGCTCAACGCGCTGATCGAGGCCTCGCGCCTCACCCGGGCGCCGACCTGCACCGATCTCGGCTTCGCGCTGGGACCGCGGATCAATGCCGGCGGCCGCGTCGGGCGTTCGGACCTCGGCGTGCGCCTGCTCACGACGCGTGATCCGCAGGAGGCGCGCGAGATCGCCGAGGAGCTCAATCTCCTCAACGAGGAGCGCCGCGCGATCGAGGCGAGCGTGCAGGCCGAGGCCGAGGAAATCAGCCTGCTCAAGGCCAATCATTCGGTCGCGGTGATCGCCAGCAAGGGCTGGCATGCGGGCGTGATCGGGATCGTCGCCGGGCGGCTCAAGGAAAAGCTCGGCCGGCCCGCCATTGTGATCGCGCTCGACGAGGACGGCATCGGCAAGGGATCGGGCCGCTCGATCCCGGGCGTCGACCTGGGCGCGGCGGTGCTCGCGGCCAAGGATGCCGGCCTGCTCAAGGCGGGCGGCGGCCATGCCATGGCGTGCGGCGTGACGATCGAGGCGGACAAGCTCGACGCATTCGCCGAGTTCCTCGAGGAGCGGCTCTCGGAACGCGTGACCCAGGCGATGGGCGAGCGCGCGCTGCTGCTCGACGCGGTGGTGGCGCCCGGCGGCGTCTGCCCCGACCTGGTCAATGCGATGGAGGCCGGCGGCCCCTATGGCATGGGCTGGCCCGCCCCGCGGGTGGCGGCCGGGCCGGTTACGGTGATCAAGGCCGATGTGGTGGGCAGCGGCGGCCATGTCCGCCTGATCGTGGCTGGGCCGGACGGGCGCAGCATCAAGGCGGTGGCCTTCCGCCAGGCCGATACCGAGCTGGGTCAGGCCCTGCTTTCCGCCCCGCGCCACCGCAAGCTGTGGCTCGCCGGGCGGGCGAGGATCGACGACTGGGGCTCGCGTCCCGCCGCCGAATTGCATGTCGAGGATGCGGCTTGGGCCGATTGAGCAAATAATCGGGAAATGGTGCGATGAAGCGCTTGACCGCGTGCCGATCCTTCCCTAACTGGCCGCCTCCACGCTTCGGCATGGCCCCTTCGTCTAGCGGTTAGGACGCGGCCCTTTCACGGCTGAAACACGGGTTCGATTCCCGTAGGGGTCACCATTCTGAGTCTGTCGGCGACCAGGGTGGCGTTCGGGCGCGTTGTCTCTCAGTATATTCTCACATTATTGGCAGCGACGATCGCTGGCGGGGCCCCTTTGCACGTTGCGCTTGATGAAGCCGGACATGCGATCGCGACGCGCGCGAACGATTCGACGCGCCGGCGCGATCCCGCATCCGGGATCTTGGCGGCGGCAGTGTCGCTTCACGGGTTTTCAACCAACGCCGTGCGTCATTGCTACCGAATGGCACTTCACCGCCGCGTTCAACTTAGACATCAAGGATGGCCAACGCTAAGGCCCGTGTCGTGATGCACGGCCAGGGTGGCGGTGTCGCCGGAGGATCACATAGAAGCATGACGGCCTGTACCACGCTCTGGATAGGCCCCTCCCTTTCCCCGCTGGAAAGGGCGTGCTTCCGGTCGGTGATGCGCGCCGGACATCCGCTGATCCTGTATTGCTATGACGAGCCGGCGGGAATTCCGGAGGGCGTGGAAGTACGCGATGCGGCAACGATCCTGCCGCGGGAAAGCATCATCCGGCATCGGACCGGCAGCGTGTCGCTCTTCTCGAACTGGTTCCGCTACGAACTCCAGCGCCAGGGCGCCGGGATCTGGATCGATTCGGACATCTACCTGCTGCGCCCGATCACCGAGAACCGCAGCTTCCTGTTCGGCTTCGAGGATGTCGGCATCATCAACACGGCGATCCTCCGGCTGCCGCCGGACTCTTCGCTGCTGACGCGCCTGCTCAAGATCTTCGAGGAGGACAGCGTGCCGGCCTGGCTTCCGCGCCGCCCCCGGCTGAACGCCTGGTGGCGCCTCAAGACGCAGGGGCGCACCGGCCTTTCGGAGATGCCGTGGGGCGTGACCGGCCCGCGCGCGCTGACCGCGCTGGCGGCCGAGGAAGGCGTGACTCATTGGGCGCTGCCCCCGCACATCTTCTATCCGCTCCACTACACCCAGGCCGACCGGATACTGGATCCCGCATTCTCGCTGGCGGACATGACTGCCAGCGACAGCGTCGCGATCCATCTCTGGAACGAGAATATCAAGCATTTCAAGGACAAGCCGGCACCGCCCGGATCTTTCCTGGCCCAGCTGCAGGCAGAGGGCGCCTAGCCGATGCCCGGCACCAGGCCTTTGTCGGACGAGACCTTCTTCGCCATTGCCCGGCGCCTGTGGCAAACCATGAACCAGCGCCGCCGGCGGCAGTTCTCGCGCACGCTCGGCCTGATGGCGATCGCCAGCGTCGCCGAGCTGGTCACCATCGGCTCGCTGCTGCCGTTCCTGGCGCTGCTCGTCGCCCCCGAACGGGCCGGCCGCATGGCGGGCGTCCGTTTCTTCGAGCGCCTTGCCGGCCAGGGAAATCTGCTCGACGCCGCGATCATCTGCCTCGTCGTCGCCAGCGTGGCGGGGGGCGTGATCCGCCTTGCCCTGCTCCGCGCCACGAGCAAGCTGACCTTCGGCCTGGCCCATGACGTGGGATCGGAGATCTTCCGCCGGACCCTGCTCCAGCCCTACCTGCTGTTCGCGTCGCGCAATCCCAGCGAGGTCGTCGCCGGCATCGACAAGGTGAACGTGCTCGCCAATTCGGCCTTCCAGCCGGTGATGCAGGGCCTGGTGGCGGTGTTCCTGACCTCGACGATCCTGCTCGCCCTGGTCCTGGTTGCACCGCTGGCGACGCTGGGCGCGGCGGGCCTGGTCATCGCGGCCTATATCCTGTTCAGCGTCACGGTGGGCGGCCGGCTTCGCGGCAACTCGGCCACGGTGGCACGGACGGCAACCGCCCGCATGAAGGCGCTGCGCGAAGGCATGGGCGCGCTGCGCGACGTGCTGATGTGCCAGGCACAGGGGGAATTCCAGGCGCGGTTCGACAAGCTGGACATCGCATTGCGCGAAGCCCAGGCGCAGAACACCTTCGTCACCTCGGCGCCGCGCGTGGTGGTGGAGAGCTCCGCCGTGGCTATCCTCGGGCTCAGCGCGCTCTATTTCAGCACGGTCGAGGGCGGGATCACCGCCGCGCTGCCCACCCTCGGCGCGCTCGGCTTCGGCGCGATCCGCATCCTGCCGCTGGTCAACAGCTCGTTCGTCGGCTGGAGCATGTTCACCAGCAACAAGCGGGTCTTCCTCGACGTGCTGGCGCTTTCGCAGACCCCGGTGATCGCCCAGCACGACGCACCCGCGGTGCCGCTGCCGCTGCAGGAGGGGCTGACCTTCGAAGCGGTGGGCCTCGAATATCCCGGTCGCGGCGCGGTGCTGCACGATATCGGCTTCCATATCCCCTATGGCACCTGGACCGCGCTGGTCGGCCCGACCGGAAGCGGCAAGAGCAGCCTGCTCGACCTGATCGCCGGGCTGGTCGAGCCGAGCTCGGGATCGATCACGGTCGGCCGCCAGGTGCTGGATGCTAGCACCCGCTCGGCATGGCAGGCAACGGTGGCTTATGTCCCGCAGCAGATATTCCTCTCCGATGGACCGATCGCCGAGAACATCGCCTTCGGCACCGCCCGGGAGAATATCGACATGGACCGGCTGCACGCGGTCGCCGAGCGCGCCCAGCTGACCCAGTTCATCGCCGGCCTTCCCCACGGGATGGAGACCCCGGTCGGCGACGCGGGCATCCGCCTCTCCGGCGGGCAGCGCCAGCGCATCGCCATCGCCCGCGCTTTGTATCGCGAAGCCCGGCTGATCATCCTGGACGAAGCCACCGGCCAGCTCGATCGCGGCACCGAACAGGCCGTGATCGAAGGCCTGCGCGCGAGCATCGGCAGCACGGCGAGCGTGCTGGTCGTCACGCATAATCCGGCAGTGGCCGCAGTATGCGACCAGGTGCTCACGATGACCATGGGCAGGGTGACCAGCGAAACGTCGCCCGCGGCAGCGCAAGCCGGCCGGAACGGAAGCGGCGGCTAGCGCAGCGCGCGCAGCACCGACCTTGCGATCCCGGGCAGCGACCCGTCCTCAAGCTCCGCGATCCGGTCGACGGGACCGGCTTCGGCCAGGTAGCGCTGCTTCCATTCGGCGCTCAGCTCGTCGCGCATGACGCGCCCCGACACCTTGGACCAGTCGATCTGCACGTCCGACACGCCGACCAGATCGGCGATGCGCGTCACCACGTCCTGCGGCTTGTCCACGATCTCGTCATAGGAAATGCTGAGCGGCCGGATGCCGTGGGTCGCGAACCAGACGCTCCAGCGCGCCTGCCCCCGCGCGATGTCCTTGAGGGTCGCGGTGATCTGCGCGCGATCATAGGCGGCCGGGCGGGCCTCGCCGGCGCTGCTCTCATATCGCGAGGTCTGGGCGGCGCGCGCGAGCGATATCGCCTGGTCCAGCAGGTCGGCGCGGGTGATATGGACGAACGACAGGTTCGGCAGGTCGCTCACCCAGCGCCACCGGTCAGCCACCCGGGCATGCACCGAGAAGATCTTGAGGCCGTAGACGCCGTTGTCGCTGGATGCGCGGGCCATCATCATGTCGAGCAGGCTCTCGCCCTTGCCGAGCTGCGCCTCGAAGCGGGGATGGAACCATTCGAACGGATGGCCGAGCACGCCAGTGGACGCGATGGCCTGCTTGAGGAACGTGGTTCCCGACCGTGGTTCGCCACATAACGCATAGCCCCGCATTGCATTCTCCGCTCGATCAGCCCGCGCGCCTATCGCGAAAAAACGACAATGTCAGTCGATTAACGCGCCGCATCCCGGCGACGGAACGATTTTCCCGAAAGGGCGGGCACCACCCGGAAACCGCATTGACACGGAATTTCCGTGGCCTAACCGGGATCCCAATTCCGTAATTCTGGGGGAACCGTCAATGCGGTCTGGGGATCAAGCGGCCAGTCCTGCCATGTCTGTCCGCGATGTGGCGTGCCTTCCGAACGAGGCCGGCAAGGCTGGGCGGGCGCACGCGTGACGACCGCGAACGAACCGGTGACGGCGCCTTCCCCGGCAGCGGCTACCGCCGGCGACGGGACCGGGATCTTCGATCCCCGGCCGGTCGCCCTGCCCGACCGCAGCGACGTCGGCGCGCCGGCCTGCTCGGTGGTGATGACCGCCTATAACGACTTCCGTTTCCTCGACGAGGCGGTCGACAGCGTCCTCGGCCAGGATTTCCAGGATTTCGAGCTGATCGTGATCGACGACGGCTCGGACGATCCCGAGCCGGTCAAGGCGCTCGCTGCGCGCGACCCGCGCATCCGGGTGCTGCTCAACGAGACCAATGTGGGCACCGCAGTGTCCGCCAACCGCGCGATCGCGCAGGCGCGGGGCGACATCATCGTTCGCCTCGATTCCGACGACGTTTCCGAACCCTCGCGGATCGGCAAGCTGGTCGAGGCGCTGCGCGCCGATCCCGAGCTCGGCCTGGTCGGCAGCGCGGTTACCCTGATCGACGAGGCGGGGCGTGCCCATCGTGTCGAGATCATGCCGGAAACCGATCTCGCCATCCGCTGGACGCTGCTGTTCCACAATCCCTTCTACCATTCCGCAACGGCCTTTCGCCGCGCCGCGTTCGAGGCTGCGGGTGGCTACCGCGAAGACGAGCCGGTCTCGCAGGACCATTATCTCTGGTTCGACATCCTGCCGCACACCCGCGCGCGCAACCTGGCCGAGCCCCTTACCCGCTACCGCGTGAACTCGCAGGGGCTGACCGCGACCCATCCCACCCACAGCCGCAAGCGCACCGATCCGATCCGCGAGGCGATCTGGCGCGACCTCGGCCTGACCTATGACCCGCACAAGGTGCAATTGGGCGGCGATGCCAGCAATTTCCTGCGGGGCGTGGATATCCGCGAGCCGGAACGCCGCGACGCGGCCGAAGCCCATATCCTGAAGATGCTCGATCACCTGCTGGCCGAACGGCCGGCGCTGGCGCGGCCCAATGAGCGGCTAGCGATCGACCGGTTCATCACCAAACTTCGGCAGCGCTTTGCCGCGGGGCGCCGCTCCACCCTTGTCCCGCACAGGCTCCGCCGGGCGTGGCAGCTCTCGCGCACCATCGGCGTGGCATCCACCGCGCGCCTGGTGATCGACCGCCTGTCGCGAAAGGCCACCCCTGCCGCACCGCGATCCGTCCGCCTGACCAATGTCGGCGAGATGGATCCGGTGACCGCATTGTTCCACCAGGTCTCCCCCTATGAGGGGTTCGATCCGAGCGTCTGGCCCGCCGATGTGCAGGGCTGGGGCTCGGAAGACCCGGTGTTTCTCGAGGTCATGTCGAAGGTGAAGCCGAAGCTGATCGTCGAGGTCGGCAGCTGGAAGGGCGCCTCCGCGATCCACATGGCCCGGATGGCCAAGGCGCTGCGCCTCGACTGCCGGATCATCTGCGTCGACACCTGGCTGGGTTCGCCCGAACATGCCCTGGGCCAGCGGCCCGAATGGCGTGAATCGCTGCAATTCAGGCATGGCTTCCCGCAGCTCTATTTCACCTTCCTGGCCAATGTCGTGCGCGCCGGCGTCGCCGACCGGATCGTGCCGCTGGCGAACAGCTCCGACAATGCCGCGCTGATCCTCGCCGCCAGGAACGTCGCGCCCGATCTCATCTATATCGACGGCGCGCATGAGGAGGATCCCGTCTATCGCGACCTCCACAATTATTGGCGCCTGCTGGCCCCCGGCGGCGCGCTGATCGGCGACGATTTCGGATGGGAAGGCGTGCGGCGCGCCGCCGAACGCTTCGCGGCGGAAACCGGCCTGGAGATCGATGCGCGCGGCGAGAAGTTCATCCTTTGGCGGGCGCAAGGCGAATGAGCGGAAACATCGAACGCGTCCTCGTGACCGGAGGCGCCGGGTTCATCGGTTCGCACCTTGTCGATCGGCTGATCGATCGCGGTGCCCATGTCATCTGCCTGGACAACCTGCTGACCGGCGCGATGGGCAATGTCGCGCATCTCGCCCGGCATCCGCGCTTTGAGTTCCTGCAGCGCGATGTCTGCGAGCCGCTCGATCTCCAGGTCGATGCGATCTACAACCTCGCCTGCCCGGCATCGCCGGTTCAGTACCAGCGCGATCCGGTACGGACGACCAAGACCGCAGTGCTCGGCGCGCTCAACATGCTGGAACTGGCCAGGCGGAATACCTGCCCAATTCTCCAGGCCTCGACGAGCGAGGTCTATGGCGATCCGCTCGTCCATCCCCAGGACGAAAGCTACAGCGGCAATGTGAACTGCACCGGGCCTCGCTCCTGCTACGATGAAGGCAAGCGGTGCGCGGAGACGCTGTTCTTCGACTATCGCCGGCAATATGGCCTGGCCGTAAAGGTAGCGCGGATCTTCAATACCTATGGCCCGCGCATGCAGCGCGACGATGGCCGCGTGGTCAGCAACTTCATCACCCAGGCGCTCTTGGGCGCGCCGATCCAGCTCTATGGCAATGGCAGCCAGACCCGGTCCTTCTGCTATGTCGACGATCTGGTGGAAGGCCTGTTGCGGCTGATGGCGACGCCCGACGAGTTCACCGGGCCGGTCAATCTCGGCAATGCCGCCGAGATCTCGATCAGCGCGCTGGCGGAGCGGGTCTTGTACCTGACCGGCTCGGCGTCGCCGCTGCAGAACTCGCCCCTGCCCACGGACGATCCGCGCCGGCGCATGCCGAACCTCGCGCTTGCCGAGCAGGTGCTCGGATGGCGGGCGGCCATGCCGCTCGACAAGGGCCTGATGCACACCATCGACTATTTCTCGCGCCAGCCCGTGGCGTGATCGAAGCGCGATCGGAACCGGCGCAGCCGCGTCGGTTCCGGTTCACGCCCCCTCGGGACCGAGACCCAGCCGGGCGAGCACCGCCTTCCCGTAGCTGGGGCCCACCTGCACCTGCGCGCCGTCCCGCATCTCGAGCGCGATCAGCCCCTTGCCCAACCGCTGGACGCCGCTGACAAGCGCCGGGCGGATGAAGGTCGAACGGTGCACCCGCATGAGCCCGCTTGAGATCAGCAGGGAGTCGAGCACCTTCATCGAGATGCGGTGGATGAAGCTGCGCGTCGCGGTGTGGAGGATGACATAGTCCTTGGCGGCCTCCACCCACTCGATCTGGTCATGGGGCAGCCGCAGCTGGCCGTTCGCCACCTGCACCCAGATCGCCGCGTCGCACGCATCGGGCACGGGATCGGGCAAGGCGGCGAACCGGTCCGCCGCCTCGCGCTGCGCCTGCCGGCGCCGCGCCCGCTCGACCGCCTGGCGCAGGCGATGGAAGCGCACCGGCTTGAGCAGATAGTCAGCCGCCTCGACCTCGAACGCATCGGGCGCATATTGCTCGAAGGCGGTGACGAAGACGATTTCCGGCCTGGCTTCGGCCGGCAGATCCGCCGCGACGCGAAGCCCGCTCTTCCCCGGCATCGAGATGTCGAGCATCACCAGGTCCGGCGTCGTAGCCGCGATCCGCGCCTCCGCCTCGCCGCCGGTGGCCGCGGTGCCAACCAGGTCGACGCCGTCGATATCGGCAAACAGCGCCGCCAGCCGCTTCAGTGCCAGCGGTTCGTCGTCGACGAGCAGAACGCGCAACGGCTTCATGCAGCCTCTCCCTGTTGCGGCTGATGAGTCAGCGGCAGGCGAAGGGTGGAGAGGAAGCCCGGGCTCCGCCGCGCGGTCTCCAGCGATCCCTGGTCGCCATAGAGCGCCTCGAGCCGCTGGCGGACATTGGCGAGGCCCACGCCCGTACCCGGCTTGGCGGCGCCACCGGTACCGTCGTCTTCCACGGCTATCACGAGATGGCTGTCCTCGACCCTGGCCTCGACCCGGATCGTCACCGGCACCGCGCTCGTCGCCACCGCATATTTGATCGAATTCTCGACCAGCGGCTGCAGCGTGAAGCCGGGCAGCAGCGCGTCCTCGAGCTCGGGCGGGCAGACGAACTCCACCGCCAGCCGATCCCCGAACCGGACGCTCTCGATCTCGAGATAATGCTGCAGCGTCGCCAGCTCGTCTTCCAGCGCGATCACCGCATCCGGGTCCACCGCAAGCGTGGCGCGCAGGAACTCGGAAAGCTCGGCCAGCATCGCATCGGCCGGCTTGTAGTCGCGGGTCACGATCAGCGAGGAGATCGCGTTCAGCGTGTTGAACAGGAAATGCGGATTGAGCTGGTAGCGCAATGCGGCAAGGCGCGCGGCCGTGGCCGCTGCCTCCGCTCGGCTCGCCGCCTCCCGCACGGCCGCAAGCTCCCGCTCGCGCAGGCGGGCGAGGTTGTTCGCCTCGATCACCGTGAACGCGGCACCGAGCAGCGCGAACTGCCAGACCAGCGCGACGAAATTGGTGAGCGCCCGGATGCCGAACGGCGCGGGCGGCTGGGTCGATGCCATCAGCCGCGCGATCCACTGGCTGGTCACGCCGTCGATCACCGCCAGCACCGCCGACGCCAGCACGACGGCACCGCCGGCAATGGCGAAGCGAAACACCGGGCTCCGCCCCCGGGCACCGCGCACCGCCAGATACACGCCGCCCGAAAGCAGCGCGCCCAGCAGGCAGATCAGGATGACCGAGACCAGGACATAGGCGGAGAGGCCGGTGAACACCTGGAACGGGATCAGGTAGAGCACCCCCGACAATATCCAGGTCAGCGCCACCAGCCAGGCGGCCTGCCGTATCTCGGGTACCAGTTTCATCGGTGTCGCGTCCCTTCCGCCCGCGCCCATAGGGCATCGCCGGGGCGCTGACGTCCACCTTCGTCTCACCCCCGTCCGCTTTTGTCGCATGACCTCGCCCGCGCCGCCAGAGCGCCGGGCCCGGTCGCGGCGCTGCGGCGCGGCACCCTGTCCGTCCCTAGGAAGAGCCTGGGCGTCCGGAGAAAGTAATGCACAACCGCGGCTTGCACCGAAGCATCGCCCTGCTCGGCATCGTCCCGGCGCTGGCGACCGAGCCACCCCAGACCGCCGCCTGCGCCACCCCGCCCCGCGCGTCGGAAAAGGGGCCAGCAACCGCTCCCGTCAGCCTGAGAGACCAGGCCCGGCGCACCGGCGCGGGCAATTTCCTCGGGCGCGGCCTGATCCCGGCCTCGCCCGGCGAAGCGCCTGCCGGCAAGCGCCAGGACGAAGCCGTGCGCGCCAGCCGACCGGCCGCCTGCCAGTCCGCTCCGAAGCGCTAGGTGAACCGCCCCGCCGGCACCGGCTCTTTCGCCAGCCCTTGCGCCGCCAGCTTCACATCGGCGGGGGTGAAGAACGGCCTGAGCGGCGGCAGCGTGGCGCCGCGGCGATGCGGCAGGTTGAGCTTGGGGAAGAGCAGCTCGGCGACGCGGTACGCTTCCTCGAGATGCGGATAGCCCGATCCGATGATCGTATCGATCCCGATATCGGCATATTCCTGCAGCCGCTCGGCCACCGTGTCCGGATCGCCGACCAGTGCCGTGCCCGCGCCGGTGCGCACCAGCCCGATGCCCGCCCACAGGTTCGGCGCGATCTCCAGGTTCGCGCGGCTGCCCTTGTGCAGCGCCTGCATCCGCGATTGCCCCACGGAATCGCTGCCCTTGGTGAGGAAGGACTGGAACAGCGCGATCTGCTCGTCGGTGACGTGGCGGATCAGGTCGTTGGCGGCATCCCAGGCCTCGGCCTCGGTCTCGCGCACGATGAAGTGGATGCGCAGCCCGAAGCGGATCGTGCGGCCGCGCTTCGCCGCGCGTCCGCGGACATCGTCGATGATCTCCTTGAGCTGCGACGGCGGCTCGCCCCAGGCGAGATAGACATCGACATGCTCGGCCGCGATCTCGCGCGCGATCTCCGAGGATCCGCCGAACCAGATCGGCGCATGCGGCTCCTGGACGAAAGGGAAGATCAGCCGCCCGTCCTCGATGCTGAGATACTCGCCCTGCTGCGTCACCGTCTCGCCGCGGGCTAGCCTGCGCCAGATGTCGAGGAACTCGGCGGTCTGCTCGTAGCGCTGGGTGTGGTCAAGGAAGATGCCATCCTGCGCCAGCGCCTTGGGGCTGCCGCCGGTGACGACGTTGAGCAGCGCGCGGCCGTTCGACAGCCGGTCGAGCGCCGCCGCCTGGCGCACCGCCTCGGCCGGCGCGGTCAGGCCCGGGCGCAACGCCACCAGCAGCTTGAGGTTCTCGGTAAAGGGCGCGATCGAGGCAGCGGTGATCCACGCATCGGCGCACATCGCGCCGGTGGGCATCAGCACGCCATAATAGCCGAGCCTGTCCGCCGCCACCGCCACCTGGCGCAGATATTCGGGATCGGGCGCGCGCTCCCCCTCGGGCCAGGCGAGCCGGCGATTGTCGCCGCCCGACGGGATGAACCAGAGGAAATTGAGCGGACTGCGCTCAGCCGCACCTGCACCGATGAAACCCGCCATGGCCGTCACTCCTGCCCTTGGGATGGAGCGCACAGACCAGCCTTTCCGCCGCCGATCGGCAAAGCAGGATTAATTGTCTACATTATAAGTAGAGTTTAGTGCCTCGGGCAGCGGATTGGCCAGGGTGACGCCGTCGAGGATGCGCGCGGTCTCGTCGCGCAGATAGAGCATGAGGTGGTGCAGCCGGCATTCCTCCTCGGCCACGCAATTGTCGCACTTCTCATAGGCGAAGCGGCTCGCACAGGGCACCAGCGCCAGCGAGCCATGCGTCTTGCGGACCAGATCGCCGATGCGGACCTGCTCGGGCGGCTGCGCGAGCATATAGCCGCCGTCCCTGCCCCGCTGCGAATTGACCAGGCCCTCGCGGTTCATCTCGGAAAGGATGACCGTCAGGAACTTGCCCGGGATGTTCTGCTTCTCGACGATCTCGGCCAGCGGCACCGGCCCCTGGCCATAGCGATCGGCGAGATGCTGGAGCGCGCGGATGGTATAGCGGGTCTTCTGCGAAAGCATGGCGCCGCTCTATGCGCGAGCGGCCCGTCCGATACAATCGCTCCGCCGTCTTCGGATATCCCCGGAGAGCCGCGAGGGCTCCCCGGGGATGCCGCGTCAGAAGCGGAAGTCCACGCCTGCATAGAGCAGGCGGCCATAGAGGTCATAGGTGGTCGCCGAGGTCTGGGTACCCGGGAAGGTCACCAGGCTCGTGTCGCTGAAGATCGGCGGCTTCTTGTCGAACACGTTGTCCACGCCGAGATAGAAGGCGTAGCGCGTGCCCAGCGGCTCGAAGCGCACCTGCGCGTCGTGGTACCAGAAATCGCCGGTCCGCCGCGGCGTCGCCGAAGTCAGGTCATCGACCACCGACGACAGGTAATTGACCCGCCAATTGACCGACACGCCGTCGAAGCCGAGCGTTGCCGACGCATTGACCTTGTCGCGGAAGCCGGTGCCCAGGCGGCCGCAGGCATAGCAGCCGAGCTGGCCTAGTTCGTCCTGGGTCGGACCGCCCGGATAGGAGGTCTGCTCCTGCTTAAGCAGGTGCGTCCAGCGCAGGTTGAAGTCGATCTTCGCGAACGGCAGCTTGGTCGAATATTGCGCCTGGGTGTCGATGCCCGAGACTTCGAACGAGCCGGTGTTCAAGTTGATCGCGTTGACGCTGGTCAGGTGGCCGGTGTTGTCGCGGATGATGTTGTTGCAGAAGATCGCCTCGCCGCCGCCGGTGTAGCACTCGTCGAGCGAGGTCTGCTGGCCGATGATGCCGATCGCGTTCTCGACCTTGATCTGGTAATAATCGACCGACAGGCTGAAGCCGCGCGCGAAGCGGGGCTGGAAGACGCCGCCCAGGGTGAGCGTCTTGGCGGTTTCCTCGCGCAGGTTCGGATTGCCGCCGGTGAAACCGTTGATCGTCTGGATCTGCGCGGTCGAGTAGACGAAGCCGCCGCCAGCCGCCGCCGCGGCGATCGCCGGGACCGCGCGGCACGCCGCCGACAGGTTGGTCACCGAGATCGGCGCGCCGTCACCATTGCCCGCGCGCTGGTCGCACGGATCGATCACCGCCGGGAAGGTCTCGTTCTGCGCCGAATAGAGCTCCGAGATGTTCGGCGCGCGCGTCGCCTGCGAATAGACGCCGCGGAAGCGGATGTCGGGGATCGGCGCCCATTCCGCGCCGGCCTTCCAGCTCCACACGCCGCCGACCGTCGAATAGTCAGCATAGCGCGCAGCACCTTCGATGCTCAGGCTGTGGAAGAAGGGCTTGTCCTTCAGGATCGGCGCGTTGAGCTCGATAAAGGCTTCCTTGACGTTGTACGAACCGCGCGTGTCGCTCAGCTGGTTGCCCAGCGTCAGACCCAGATTGGTCGCCTCGTCGAAATCCTCGGTGCTCTTCTCGTGGCGATACTCGCCGCCGATCGCGAAGCCGAGCGGACCGCCCGGCAGGCGGAACAGGTCGCCCGAGACCGTCGCCGAGACGACGTCCTGCTTCACCCGCGCCTCATAGCGGGTCTGCTCGCCATTGCGCGTCACATAGGCCGCGGCCGCGGCCGAGACGGTGTTGAAGCCGAAGATGTTGATCGGCACGCAGGCAGCGTCGTTGTTGTTCGGATTGGCATCCGCGTTGATCGCGCAGACCGGCCCGTTCGGCCCCGCCACCGCGTTCAGCGCATTGGCGTAGTTCGGGCCATAGACGGTGCCCGACTGGGTGACGTCGCGGGTCTCGCCATGCGTGTAATAGACGTCATAGCGCAGCGTGGGCGACAGTTCGCCGCGCACGCCGGCGACGCCGCGCCAGGTCTCGCGGTCGTTGCGGTTGCTGCGATCGAAGATGTCGTTCGAACGGCGGCGGAACGGCAGCGCGGTTACGCCGGCAGTGATCATCGCATTGCGGATCTGAGTGGGGATCAGCGGGTTGGTGATCGGGATGCCGGCAAAGGCCGATCCATCGGCATAGACCAGGTCGGTCGAGGCCACGGCCTGCGGCTCAAGCGAGCTCTGCGACTTGGACTTGGCGTACTGGAATTCGCCATAGACGGTCGCGGCGGGCGCGATCTCGAACTTGGCGAGCGCCGAGCCGAGATAGCGCTCCACCGGCAGCGCCAGATAGCGATCGAAGTTGCGGTTATAGCCGTCGATGTTCGCGCTCTGATACTGCTTGAGGTTGTTCAGCGCGTCATAAGTGAAGGTGCCCGCGCCGGGCGCGAAGGTGCCGCTCGGGCTGAACAGGCCCTGTGCCGAGAAGGAGCTGCGGTTGGGATTGTCCGTCGCGGAGAAGCTGCGGTCGCGCGAGCGCAGGCCATGGTCGAAATCATAGCTGCCCGACAGCACGATATGGCCGCGGCCATCCGCGAAGCTGGCGCCGGCCACGGCCGAGACCAGCTGGCGGGGCGCATCGCCCTTGTCGCTGACCGTCCCCTGTCCGTGCAGGCGCAGGCCGACGAACTCGTCGTCCAGGATGAAGTTGACCACGCCCGCGATCGCTTCCGAGCCATAGACGGCCGAAGCGCCGCCGGTCACGACGTCCACGCGCTTGATCAGGTCGGTGGGGATGGTGTTCAGGTCGACGATCGACGTGCCCGGAATACCGGCGACGTAGCGACGGCCGTTCACCAGCACCAGGGTGCGCGACGAGCCGAGGCTGCGCAGGTTCACCGAAGCCTGGCCGTTGCCCGTGGTCGAGAAATTGGTCGAGGTACGGCTGATGTTCTGGCCCACGGCCGGCAGGTCCGCCAGCACGTCCTGGATGTTGGCGGCGCCGGTGCGCGCGATATCCGCGCTGCTCACCACTGCCACCGGAACCGATGCTGCAAGATCGGAACGCGCGATGCGCGAGCCGGTGACGACGATGTCACCCTGTGCTTCCTGGGCATCCGCAGGCGCGGTGGGACCATCGGCCTGCTGCGCATGGGCGACGCCGCCCGCGCAAAGCGCAAGCGCGGTCGCCACGGGCGAGACCGCCCGGAACAGAGCCTGTCGATTAGGAAATTGACGCATGTTTCCTCCTGTTGATGCCATTACCCGAAACCCCGCGCGCACGGCTCCGACACACCGTGGTAACGCGGTTGAAACAAGGCTAGGTCAAATCCCACTGGATTAATATGGTATTTTGTGAACGATTGTTTTCGGGTTCGAAACAATTGATTGCTGCCCGGTCGCAGCCGCTTGCGCATCCTTGCGCCGGTCCGGCGGCATCGAGTCGGGCAGTTCCTCGGGAGAAAAATGCATGGTGACGCGGCGCGGCGCAGTGATCGGAATGGCGACGACGGCTCTGGCGGCGCCGATGCTGGCCCGGGCATCGCGGGCGCCCCGGCTGTTCTTCGATTCGCTGAGCTTCCTGCCCGAAGACCTGAACGAGATCACCGCCGCGGGGCTGGGCGGGATGATCGCCGACGTCTCCGACCTGATCGAGGTGCGCGGCGCGGACGGCGTGCCGCGCTACAGCCGCAACTTCGCGGCGAACGATCCCGCGATCGACCGTGCCGTGGCGAAGCTCAAGGACTCCAAGGTCGCCTGGCTCGCGCGCAAGGGCAGCGAGATCGGCACCTGCCCCGGCTGCGCGGTGTTCCTGCAATTCCAGTCGACCGAGATGATGGGCGACGATCTCTCGCGCATCGCCCATTTCCACGACAAGGGCCTGCGCGTCCTCCAGTTTACCCATCACAACAACACGCAGTACGCCGGCGGCGCGCTCGAGACGGTGCAGACCGGGCTCACGCCTCTGGGGATCGAGGGGTTGGCGGAGATGAACCGCCTGCGCATCCTGCCCGACGTATCGCACGGATCAGTGCCGACGATGCTCGAGGCGGCGCGTCGTTCGAAGACCCCGATCGCGCTCAGCCATGGCGCCGCGCGCGCCATTGTCGACCACCCGCGCTGCGCGCCCGATGAAGTGATCCGCGCGATCGCCGAGCGCGGCGGCGTAATGGGCATCTTCATGATGAGCTTCTGGCTCACCCGCAACAAGGTGCCGACCGTCGCCGACTATGTCGCGCAGATCCGCCATGTCGCGCGGGTCGGCGGGATCGACGCGGTCGGCGTCGCCAACGACTTCCCGATGGCCGGCCAGACCAATCTCATCAAGCTGAACAACGACAATGCCAAGGGCGTCGAGGAATATCTCGAATGGTGGCGCGCGCTGCGCCGGCAGGGCGTGCCCGGCTTCGAATGGACGCCCGAGCATGTCGTGATCCCCGAGCTCAACCGCATCGATCGCATGCAGCGCATCGCCGCCGCCCTCACCGCCTCGGGCTTCCGCGCACGCGAAGTCGACAAGATCATGGGCGGCAACTGGCGCCGGTTGCTCACCGACGTGCTCGGCTGAGCTACTCGCCGCACGGCATGTGGATATTATGCCCGCATCCCGCAAAAACTTCGCGAAACCCGATTTTCGTCACATCCCTTGCACATAGCGCGCCTAGGCGCGACCAAGTCTCGCCGGCACGCCGCCGGGCCGGGACCAATGCGTACGGGAGTAGTCATGCCGATCGATCGCCGCACCTTCATCCTCGGCGCCTCGGGCGTTGCCGCCGCCGAGACGGGCGCCGCGACCGGCCTTGCCCGCGCGGCGAAGGGCCGGAAGGGCTCGATCCAGGATATCGAGCATGTCGTGATCCTGATGCAGGAGAACCGCTCCTTCGATCATTATTTCGGTACGCTGCGCGGCGTCCGCGGCTTTGGCGATCCGCGCCCGATCGCGCTGCCCGGCGGCAAGCCCGTCTGGGCGCAGCGCCGCGCCGATCGCGACGGCGGCCAGGTCGCCTGGCCCTTCCGCCTCGACTATAACGGCAGCAACGCCCGCTGCTTCACCGGGCTCGACCACAGCTGGAAGGACAGCCAGGCGCGCTGGCGCAACTGGGACGTCTGGGCCGACCAGAAGGGCCCGCTGACCATGGCCCACCTCACCCGCGAGGACATCCCTTACTATTACGCGCTCGCCGACCAGTTCACGATCTGCGACAGCTATCACTGCTCGCTCCAGGGGCCGACCGGCCCGAACCGCCTCTATCATTTCAGCGGGACCAACGGCCTGAGCGTCGGCCAGGAGGGCGAGTACTGCGTCACCAATGGCGGCACCGATCCCAATCCGGGCGCCGACATGGCGAAGGACGACGCCAGCGAGGGCCTGCCCTGGCGCAGCTATGCCGGCCGGCTCGAGGAAGCCGGCATCTCCTGGAAGCTCTATCAGGAGATCGCAAATTATTCGGACAACCCGCTGGGTTACTTCAAGGAATTCCGTAAGCTCGACCGCGCCTCGTCGCTCTACAAGCGCGGCCGCGCCTATGTCGACTGGGTCGACGGCATCGCGCCGAAGAACCCGGAGAAGACCCGTGCGAAGCACCTGATCGCCGCCTTCGCCGCCGATGTCGCCGCCGACCGGCTGCCCGCCGTCTCCTGGATCGTCCCGATGATGGAGATGAGCGAGCATCCCGACGCGCCCGTCCCCTTCGGCGAAGTGCTGATCTCCAGCCTGGTCGCCGCGCTCGCCACCAATCCCAAGGTCTGGGCCAAGACCGCCTTCATCCTCAACTATGACGAGAATGACGGCTTTTTCGACCATGTCCCCGCCCCGATGCCGGCGATCGCCCCCCAATATGGCGCGAGCAATGTCGATGTCCGCAGCGAGACCTACCAGGGCGAGCCGGTCGGCCTCGGCCCGCGCGTGCCGATGATGGTGATCTCGCCCTGGACGCGCGGCGGCTGGGTCAATTCGCAACTGTTCGACCACACTTCGGTGCTGCGCTTCCTCGAGAAGCGCTTCGGCGTCGCCGAGCCCAACATCTCGCCCTGGCGCCGCGCGATCTGCGGCGACCTCACCTCGATGTTCGATTTCGATGTGACCGAGCGCCAGCGCCTCGACACGCGCTGGGCCGCCGCTCTGCCCTCGGTCGCCAGCTATTTCGAGGAGACCGAAAAGCTCTGCAAGACCGCCCCGCCGCCGAAGATCGCGACGGGCAAGGGCGTCCCGGCCCAGGAGCCCGGTACCCGCCCGGCCCGCGCTTTGCCCTATCGCTTCACCGTCGAGCCGATCTGGTCCGATGCCGGGCTGACCCTGCGCTTCGTCAATGAAGGCCCCGAGGGGATCGTGTTCGGCGTGCAGGATGAGACCGCCTTTCCCGGCTGGCGCTATTTCACCGTCGCCGCCCAGTCGAAGCTCGAGGAGCATTGGCCGCTCCGCCGCGACCGGGCGCATGCGCTGGTGGTCCAGGGCCCGAACGGCTTCCACCGCGAATATCGCGCGAACGGCGCCGCCCGGATCGAAGCGACGATCGCCTGGCAGGGCACCACCGGCACACTCCACCTCGCCAATCGCGGCTCTGCCCCGCTGACCCTGGCCAGCCACTGCGCCCATAGCGACGCGCGGGCCAGCCACGACCTCGCGCCCGGCGCCGAGGTCCAGGCGCCGGTGCCACTTGCCGAGCATCACTGGTACGACCTGTTGCTCACCGGCGCAGACGGCACCCGCCTGCGCCTCGCCGGCCACGTCGAGACCGGCAAGCCCGGCACCAGCGAACCGGCGGCCGCCTTCCCGCACAAGGCTTGAGCCCCCCCTTTCTGCTTCCCCGGCGAAAGCCGGGGCCCAGGGTTTCTCTGCCGTCCCGCTCGTGACCCTGGACCCCGGCTTCCGCCGGGGAACAGCTGATATGCGCGCGCCCATGATCGCAGACTGTCATAACCCTGTTGCGAACCGCCCCTAGCAGCACCGCCGGACAAAGGCGGGCGAGATGGAATCGGGCGCTGCAACGGACAAACTGCTGAGCCCCCGCTTCCTCGTCCTCGCGGCGATGGAGTTCTGGGAGCGCTTCGCCATGTCCGGCATGAAGTCGCTGCTCGTGCTGATCCTGGTCGATCACGTCCTCGCCGGCGATCTCTCGCGCATCCTCGGCGCCGCCGCCGTCCGCGACGCCAGCACCGCGCTCTTCGGCCCGGTCTCGACCACCGGGCTCGCCTCGCAGCTCTATGGCTATGCCAATGCGCTGATCTATCTCTCGATCCCGCTCGGCGGGCTGGTCGGCGACCTGGTCGGCAGCCGGCGGCGGATGGTGGCGGGCGGCGGCGCGCTGATGCTGCTCGGGCTGATGCTTATGCTGAGCAACCGGAGCTTCCTGATCGGCCTGGTCCCCTTCGCGATCGGCACCGGCCTGCTCAAGGGCAACCTGTCCGCCCAGGTCGGGCTGCTGTTCGAGGACGAGGCGCAGCGCCGGCGCGGCTATGCGCTCTATCTCGGCTTCCTCAACGCCGGGATCATCTGCGGGCCCCTGGTCTGCGGCACGCTCGCCGCCCTTGCCGGCCCGGCCTATGCGATCGGCGCGGCGGCATTGGCGCTGCTGGTCGGCCTGGTCTTCTACGCCCGCAACGGCACCGAGCCCGTCCATGCCAGGGCGCACGCCGCCACCGGCACGAAAGCCGGCCCGCTCGCCGCCACCGCGCTGCTGATCGTCGCCCTGACCGCGATCTATCTCTGCTATTCGGCCTATGAGCAGCTCAGCAACATCTTCCTGGTCTGGGCCCGCGCACATCTCGACCTCAGGCTGGGCAGCTGGGCGATGCCCGTCGCCTGGTTCCTCTCGCTCGACGGCGCCTTCACCCTCGCGCTGATCGCGGTGTCGCAACTGGCGATGCGAATGCTTGAGCGCGGCGGGATCACGATCAGCGCCGCCACCCAGATCCTGATCGGCTGTCTGTTCTGCGCGGCGGGCTATCTCGTCCTCGCCCTCGGCACCACCCTGACCGGCGGCGCTATGCCCCTGGCCTGGGCGCTCGCCTATCTGCTGCTGATCGACATGGCGATCGTGCTGATCTGGCCCTCGGGCCTCAGCCTGATCGCCGAGATCGCGCCGGGCCGGCTGGTCGGGCTATGGATGGGGCTCTTCTATCTCCACGGCTTCTTCGCCAGCCTGTGGGTAGGGTTCAGCGGCGTGTTCTACGAGCGGATGCCCGCGGGCCAGTTCTGGCTGCTCCACGCTGGCGTCGCGGCGGCCGGGGCGCTGCTCATGCTCGCCGCCGGCCTGCCGCTGCTACGCGCCGTCCGCGCCCGTCAGGCGACCACCACCTCGGCATGCGCAAAGGCCCTGGCATAGTCGCTGTCGAGCGGCCGGTCGGTCACCAGGATGTCGACATCGGTCAGCGCCGCGGTCTGTACCAGCGCATAGCGGCCGAACTTCGACGAGTCCGCCGCCAGCAGCACGCGCTTGGAGGTCGCATAGGCGATCCGGCTCATCTCGGCCTCGCCCGGATGGAAGTCCATCAGCCCGCGCTCGATGCTGATCCCGCCGACCGACAGGATCGAGAGATGCGGCGAGAAGCCGCGCACATAGTCCTGCGCGCTGTGATCGGAAAAGGCGCGATAGTCGTAATCCATCTGCCCCCCGGCCAGGAAAAGCCGGTTGTTGTTGATCCCGCCCAGGTCGTTCGCCACGCGCAGCGAGTTGGTGATGACCGTGAGCGAGCGCCGCTCGACCAGCTGGCGCGCGATAAAGCAGCTCGTCGTGCCGGAATCGATGAACACGATCCCGCCATCGGGCACGAACTCGGCCGCGACCGCTGCGATGCGCTGCTTGGCATCGGCATTCTCCTCCATCCGCTGGTGGAGCGGCCCTTCGAGCACTGGCGCGGCGATACGCGCGCCGCCATGTTCGCGGATGATGACACCCTGATCCTCGAGCGCGCGCAGCTCACGGCGGATCGTCTCGTCCGACACCGCGAGATCCGTTGCCAGCGCCGTCACCGACAGGGTTCGTCCGCTGCGCAGCCGCGAGATGATCTCGCGCTGGCGCTGTGACCTCTTCTCTATCGCTCCCTCCATCGCTGTCTCCGCTGGTTGCGCGGAGAGACATGCTGGGCACCCGGTAATTTGCAAGCAGGAATGCCGGGGCCGGCGTGAAACCGGCCCCGGCGAACCACCTCAGAAGCCGAGGCGGGCAGTAAGCCGCATCGAGCGCGGCGCCTGGTAGTTGACCGGCGAGCGATAGTCGGGGTTGGTCGAGCCATCCCCCTGCTCGCCGAAATTGTTGTACGACGTCACCGACTTGCTGTTCAGCAGGTTGAAGATGTCGATGCGGATCGACGCATCCACGCTGTACGGCAGCGGCAGGCGGAGCGACGCGCTGACGTCGATCTGGGTGCGCCAGTCGCCGTTGAACGCGGTCCCGCGCGGGATCAGCTTGCCCTGGCAGTAATAGCCATAGCCGCGATAGGTGTTGGCATAGGCGTCGACGCTCAGCGGCACCGCGCCGATGCAGCTGTAATGCTGCGGCGACTGGACCACGGCATTGGCGCCAAGGTCGATCATGTCGTTGAGGCGGTAGCTGCCATAGGCCTTGAAGTTGTGCCGGCGATCGCTCGGCAGATAGCCATAGGCGCCGTTGACGAAGCCCGGCGAGTCGAAGTCCGCGGTGCGGTTGATCGCGAGCTGGCCGTTCTCCGAGCGGACGCCGCCCTCATAATTGCCCTTGTTGAACGCGAGCGTGTACGAGGCCGAAAGGCTCCACTTCTTGTCGAAGGTGCGATCGAAGGTGAGCGTCACGGCGTCATAGTTGCGGCTCGGCTTGGGATAGCCGAGGTCGGATGCCTTCAGCGTCACCGTCGGGGTCGAGCCGTCCGGCAGCGAAGCGAGCTGCACGGTCACGTCGCGGCCCGGATTGGCGATGACGAACTGGCGGCCGCCCGGGAACGACGCCTGGCACTGCGCCGCGGTGAAGCCCTTGGTCATGCAATAGGCGCGGGCGCCGATGTCGACCGAGATGTCCTCGATCACGTCCTTGAGCCGGCGATGGGTAAAATAGGCGCCGATGCGGACATGGTCGGCGAACTGGTGCTCGGCGCCGAAGATGAACTCATTGTCCGACTGCGGCTTGATGTTGCTCGCGATCGCGCCCGAGGGGTTGAACGCCGAGCCATCGGCCGAGACTTCGCAATTCTTCACCTTGGTGTCCGGGCATGCCGTGGTGTTGGCCACCGTCAGGATCGCCGCGCCCGCGTTGGGCACATTGCCCGCGCCGCTGGTGCCGGTGAACAGGTTGTAGCGGGTATAGGTGATCAGGCTCCCCGCGACGTTCAGGTTGAGGTCGCCGGCCATCGGCAGGTAGTACTGCGCATAGGATCCGAAGATCTTGGTGCGCCCGTCGCCCAGCGGATCGAACGAGGCGCCGACGCGCGGTGCCCAGAGGTTGCCCGATTCGAAGAACGACTTGCCGTTCACGCCCTGGTTGCTGAAGCGGTCGTTGCGCAGGCCGAGGTCGAGGCGCAACCGGTTGTCGAACAGCGACCACTGGTCCTGGATGTAGAAGGCTTCGTTGCGCACGTGCGCGGTGCCGTTCTGCGCATAGACGCGGGTGGTGTAATATTGCGTGCCGACCGCCTGGCCGATCCGCGCCGCCGATTCCGCGGTGACGGTGTAGATCTTGTACGCACCGCCGCCGATCGTCTCGAAGGTCTGCTGCTGCGTGTCCTTCTCATGGTCATAGCCGATGCGGACATGGTGGCTGCCGAGCAGGTGGAACTGCAGGTCGACATCGCCGCGATAGAATTCGCGCTCATTGTCGGTCTTGCTGTAGGCGTCGGTCACCTTGTTGGCGCCGATCTGGATGCCGGCCGGATCCGTGCGGTAATCGGTCACCTGCGGGTTGGTGATGTCGAGCGGCACGTTGCCCGAGCGCAGCTTGTTGACGCCGTAGGCGCCCGACACGGTCAGCCAGGGCGTGATCGTGCCGGTGTAGCGGCCAACATAGTTGGCGCCGCCCGAGCGAGCATCGGTGCCGCCGGTCTTGCCGCCCAGCGTGAAATTGGTGCGATCCCAGTTCTGGCTGCGGTTGCGGGTGTCGTTGGTGGTGTCGAAATAGGTGAACTCAAGGTGGTGGTCGCCGGTGATGTACGCATCGACCTTGCCGCCCCAGAACGGGCTGGTGTTGACCACGCTGGTCGCGTTGTTCTGGTTCGCCGAGGGCGTCATCGAGCGGATGTTGCGGAAATTGTAGAGGCCGTAGACGAACAGGTGATCCTTGATGATCGGCCCGCTCGCCTGGAAGATCAGCTCCTGCCGGCTCGCCGTCGCGTGGCGATAGTCGGTGGTGCGGGTCGAGGGCGAAGTGCTGCGCAGGTCGTTCGGCTCCCAGATGCCGGTCACGCTGGCATGATATTGGTTCGAGCCCGACTTGGTGGTGGCGACGACATAGCCGCCGGTCGCGCGGCCGAACTCGGCCGGGGCGCCGCCGGTCTTCACTTCCACCGTCTCGTAGAAGTCGAACGGTACTTCGGTCGGCTGGCCGCCCGAGACGAAGTCGGTGACGTTCAGGCCGTTGATGAAGAAGGCGTTCTCGGTGAATGCCGCGCCGGCGACCGAGACCTGGTTGGCGAAGCCGCCGTTCGAGGGCGAGCTGCCCTGCACGGTGCCCGGGGTCAGCAGCATCACGTCGCGCAGCGAGCGGCCGATCGGCACGCGCTGGGTGAGCGAGGCGAGGTTGATCGTCGCACCGACGGTGGTGTCCTGGAAGTCCGCGGTGCGCTGGCGCGATCCGTTGACGACGATCTCGTTGCCGTCCTGGCTCGCCGGGGCGAGGCGGAAGCTGTTGGCGCCGCCGGTCTCGCGGGTCAGCGCGATCGCGTTCTCGGTGTAGGTCGCATAGCCCTGGGCGGTGACGGTGAAGTCGTAGTTACCCGGGGTGAGCTGCGGGAAGGTGTAGGCGCCCGAGCTGTCGGTGGTGACCGTGCGGCTGACGCCCTTGTCCGACGAGGTGATCTTCACTTCGGCGCCGGCGAGCGGCGTGCCGTCCTCGGCGGTCACCCGGCCCGATGCGGCGATGTTGGTATAGTCCTGCGCATGGGCGGACGGAGCGGCGAGGATCACGGCCGGAGCCGTGGTGCTGAGCATCAACAGCGCGCGCAGGACTGCGCGCGACGAAAGTCGCGTATGGGCGAGCATGGGACCCCCAATGGTGATCGAAATTGCTGCGACCGGCGGGTTACCGTGCCGCAGCCGGGGCACTAGGCGCGCTGCGTGGATATTTTGTGACAATCGGGCATTAAACGCACAAAAATCCCACAGGCCGGTATTTGGGTGCGCCGGGTCTCCTCAGAACCAGGCCCGCACGCCCGCGACGAAGCTCGCCCCGCCCGTCCCGTCGCCGCGCGCCCGCGCATAGTCGGCGGTCAGCCCCAAGCTCCGCTCCCAGCTCACGCCGATATAGGGTGCGAACTCGCGCACCCGCTCGTAGCGCAGCCGCAGCCCCAGTTCGGCGCTAGACAGCCCCGCGCCCACCCCGTTCGCCTTCATGTCCTGCGCCGACAGGTTGAGCTCCGCGCGCGGCTGGAGGATCAGGCTCTGGGTGATCCGCTGGTCGTAGCTCCCCTCGACCCGGGCGCGCACATCGCCCTTGTCCGAGAGGAACACCGAACCCTCCAGGTCGAACCAGTACGGCGCCAGCCCCTCGACCGCGAGCACCGCCCAGGTCCGCCGCGGCCCGCGCCCCACGTCCTGCCGCACGCCCGCCTGCAGGTTCCAGTACGGATCGATCGCCCGGCCATAGAGCGCTTGCACCTCGGCGCCGTCGATGCCCTTGCGGAACACGCCCTCGCCCTGCGACTTGACCCACAGCCGGTTGATGTCGCCACCCCACCAGGCCTCGCCCTGCCAGCGATAGCCGGTCTCACCGCTCCGCACCTGCACCTCGGCCAGATCGAGCATGACCTTGCTCAGCTGCATCCCGCCATGCTCCATCCGCACCGCGCGCTGGGACGCGGCCATGGCCTCCGCCCCCCAGAAGCGGTCCGCCGCGCGCCCCGGCACCGGAGCGGGCGCGGTCGCATTGCCCGCCGGCAGGTCGGTCCCAACCTTCCCCCCCTCGCCCGCCATGTCATGCCCGGCATGCGGATCGGCCGGCGCAGGCGTGGGAGTGGGCGCGGGCATCGGCATCGACGACATGTCATGCCCCTTATGGTCCTGCGCGATCGCCGGCACCGCCAGCACCAGCGCCGCCGCGCCCGTCAGCCACCGCGCCTTCATGCCGCGTCCCCCGCGAGCGGGCGGACCTGGACGGTCTGCATCATCCCGGCATGCATATGGTAGAGCAGATGGCAGTGGAACGCCCAGTCGCCCGGCTCGGCGGTGACGTCCCAGCTCACCTTGCCCCCCGGCGCGACATTGACCGTGTGCTTGCGCGGCGCATGATCGCCATGCCCGGTCACCAGCTCGAAGAAATGGCCGTGCAGATGGATCGGATGCGCCATCATCGTGTCGTTGATCAGCGTCACCCGCACCCGCTCGCCCGTCTCGAACGCCAGCGGCACCTTCGCGTCGGAGAATTTCACCCCATCGAACGCCCACATGAAGCGCTCCATATTGCCGGTCAGGTGCACTTCCATCTCGCGCCCCGGCGCCCGTACATCGGGATTGCGCTCCAGCGCGACGAGATCGCGATAGACCAGCACCCTGTGCCCGACATCGCCCAGTCCCTGCCCCGGCTCGCCGGTGCGGTCGACCGGCATCGGCGCGATCGTCTGCACCCCCGGCCCCATCGTCACCTGCGGCGCATTGGCCGGATCGCGCATCTTCATGCTCATCGATCCGTGATCCATGCCCGGCATGTCGGCCATGCCGCCCATCGCGCCGTGGTCCATGCCGGACATGTCCATCCCCATGTCCTTCATCGTCGCGATCGGCCGCGCCCGCAGCGCCGGCACTTCGGCAACCATCCCCGCCCGCGGCGCCAGCGTCGCCCGGCCCATGCCCGAGCGATCCACCGCCTCGGAGACGAGCGTGTACGCCCGGTCCTCCGGCTCGACGATCACGTCATAGGTCTCGGCCACGGTGATCTGGAACTCGTCCACCGCCACCGGCCGCACGTTCATCCCGTCCGCCGCGACGATCGTCAGCTTCAGCCCCGGGATGCGCACATTGAAGATCGTCATCGCCGAGGCATTGATGATCCGCAGCCGCACCCGCTCGCCCGGCCGGAACAAGGCCGTCCAATTGTCCTTCGGCCCATGCCCGTTGACCAGATAGCTATAGGTCGATCCGGTCACGTCGGAGATGTCGGTCGGGTCCATCCGCATCCCGCCCCAGTCGAACCGGTCCTTCGCCGTCTGTCCTCCGGCGCCGGTGAGCGTCTGCTTCTGCCGGTTGAAATAGCCCGGCTGCTGCTTGAGCTTGCGGAAGATCGCATGCGGATGCAGCGGGCTGTGATCGGACAGCATCACGACATGCTCGCGATCGAAGCGCACCGGGTCGGCGTCGCGCGGCGCGATCACGATCGGCCCGAACAGCCCGACCTGCTCCTGCAGCCCCGAATGGCTGTGATACCAGTATGTCCCCGCCTGCACGACCGGGAACTCGTACATAAAGCGCGACCGCGGCTTGATCCCCGGAAAGGAAATCCCGGGCACTCCGTCCATCTGGAAGGGCAGCAGCAGCCCGTGCCAATGGATCGAGCTGTCCTCGTCGAGCGCATTCTCGACATGCACGCGCAGCTTCTGCCCCTCGCGCAACCGCAGCAACGGGCCCGGCACGGTGCCGTTGATCCCGATCGCATGGCTCTCGCGCCCGTCGACGCTGAGCATCTGGTGGGCGATGCGGAGGTGGATGTCCTCGCCGGAGACCTCGGGCAGTGCGCCCGGTGTGTTGCTCTGCGCCCAGGCCGGGAACCAGCCCCCCAGCGCCACCCCGCCCCCGGCCATCAACAACTGCCGCCGATCCAACACGTCTATCTCCCATGCGCGAGAACCGCGCTTACCCGGAGTTACGCGGGAGATCGGGATTGCCCTCCCGCGGCATGCGATTTTTCGCTCCCCTCCCTGGAAGGGAGGGGCCGGGGGTGGGTGGCGGCCTGGCGATACGGATGAGGCTCGCCTAACACGAGCTATCTCGCGGTCATCCACCCACCCCTAACCCCTCCCTTCCAGGGAGGGGAATTCACGAACCCAAAACCTCCCCCAGCCGTATCCGCGCCCGCCGCAGCCGCGTCTCCACCGCCTTCTCGCTGACCCCCAGCGCCGCCGCCGTCTCGGCCTGCGACAGCCCTTCGATCGTCCGCAGCACGATCACCTCGCGCAACGAGGAAGGCAGCCCAGCGATCGCCCGCGACGTCCGTGCCAGCGCCTCACGATCGGCGATCTCGACATCATGCCCGGGCCGGTCCTCCGCCACGCGCTCGGCCGCATCGTCGATCGGCAAGGCAAAGGCGATCAGCCGACGCACCGCGCGCCGCCTGCCCCAGTCCCGGCACTTGTTGATCGCGATCGTGGTCAGCCAGGCCCGCATCGGCCGCGCCGGATCATAGCGGCGCAGCGCGCCATGCGCGGCCAGGAACGTCTCCTGCACCAGGTCGAGCGCCTCGTCGGGATCGCCGATCGACCCCGCCACGATCCGGTAGATCGCCTCGCGGTGCCGCTGCAATATCTCGGCGAACGCCGCCGTCCGCCCGGCCAGGCTCAGCGCGGCAAGCTCGCCGTCGCTCAGGCTGGCGAAATCCAGGCTCACCGGGTCTCGGCGGTCAGCGCCTTCACCACCGCCTTGTCGAACTTCGCCGCCTGGTCGGGACGCAGCACCGCGCGCATCGCGAAGATATGCGCCAGCGTCTCCTTCTGCATCTCGCCCATCGTCACATGGATATGGTCGACGGCCGCGCGCACGTCCGGCCCGGCCGAATGCTCGCTCTCGATCGCCGCGGCCAGCCGGGCATTGTCGGCGCGCTGCGCCATCTCCAGCGCCTGCTTGCGCAGCGCGAACTGCCGCTCCAGCGTCTCGATCTTCGCATGCTGCGCGGCATCGAGGTCGAGCCCCGAATGGAGCAGCGCATGCAACTCGCCGCCCGGCGGCTGCGCCGCCGGCCACAGGAACCGCCCCGCCGCCACGCCGCCCAGCGCCGCGACGAAGGCGATCAGCGCGATCAGCAATACCCGCCGCGCGCCCATCAGCTGCCGCCCAGCAGGGTCGAGGGCGCCAGCGCCAGGCTGCTGTCGAAGGTCGCGACCTTGTGCGCCGGCGCCTGCATCGCCCAGCTGCCGCCCAGGCCCATGCCCACCGCCAGCACTGCCGCCAGCGCGCCGGTCACCGCGAAGCGGTCCTGCCGCGGCCGGGGCGCGGCGATCCGGTCGAGCACCGACGCCGACATATCCTCCAGCCCCGGATGCACCGGCCGCGCCGCCAGCCGCCCGAGCATTTCGTCCAGATCGTCACCCATAGTCCTGGCCTTCTCCCCAGCCCCTTACGCACTGCGCGCCGCCTGCCCTCAAAGCAAAGCGAAAAATTCCCAAATCCTCCCCCCACAGGGGGAGGATTGCCGAATTCACCCATACCGCTCCCCGGCGAAAGCCGGGGAAGCGAAGTACGCGTCGCATGACTCCCCCAAAACCACCCCTTGACCCTGACATGATGTCAACCTCTACATAGCCCGGCATCGGAGGAACGTCATGCCAAGCCACACCCACCACGATGCCAGCCACGACCACCAGCACCACGCCTGTTGCGGCAGCGCCCACGCCCAGCCCGACACCGTGAAGGACCCGGTCTGCGGCATGACCGTCGATCCCGAAACCACCCCGCACCACGCTTTCCACCACGACGCGGAATTCCATTTCTGCAGCGCCGGCTGCCGCTCGAAGTTCCTCGCCGATCCCGAGCGCTACCTTTCTCCCCAACCGCAACCGGAAGCCCCGGCCGGCACGATCTACACCTGCCCGATGCACCCCGAGATCCGCCAGGTCGGCCCCGGCTCCTGCCCGATCTGCGGCATGGCGCTCGAGCCGGAGACGATCACGCTCGACAGCGGCCCCAATCCCGAGCTGGCCGACATGACCCGGCGCTTCCGGTTCGGCCTCGCGCTCGCCCTCCCCGTCTTCGTCCTCGAAATGGGCGGCCATTTGTTCGGCCTGACCATGGCGATCGGCCAGCAGCTGTCCAACTGGATCCAGTTCGCCCTCGCCACTCCGGTCGTGCTCTGGGCGGGCTGGCCCTTCTTCGAGCGCGGCTGGGCCTCGCTCCGCACGCGCAACCTCAACATGTTCACCCTGATCGCGATGGGGGTGAGCGTCGCCTATGCCTATAGCGTCGTGGCGGTGCTGGCCCCCGGCATCTTCCCCGACGCGTTCCGCGGGCATGATGGCGCCGTCCCGGTCTATTTCGAGGCCGCCGCGGTCATCACCGTCCTCGTCCTGCTCGGCCAGGTGCTGGAACTGCGCGCCCGCGACCGCACCTCGGGCGCGATCAAGGCTTTGCTCGATCTCGCCCCGCGCACCGCGCGCCGCCTCCGCGACGATGGCAGCGACGAGGAAGTCACGCTCGACCTGATCCAGGTCGGCGACCGGCTCCGCGTCCGCCCCGGCGAGAAGGTGCCGGTCGATGGCGAACTGCTCGAAGGCCGCGTCGCGATCGATGAATCGCTGGTCACCGGCGAGTCGATGCCCGTCACCAAGGAGCCCGGCGCCCAGATTATCGCAGGCTCGCTCAACACCACCGGCGCCTTCGTCATGCGCGCCGACAAGGTGGGTGCCGACACCCTCCTCGCCCGCATCGTCCAGATGGTCGCCGAGGCGCAGCGCAGCCGCGCGCCGATCCAGCGCATGGCCGACAAGGTCTCGGCCTGGTTCGTCCCCACCGTCATCGCCGTAGCCCTCGCCGCCGCGCTCGCCTGGGCGCTGGTCGGCCCCGAGCCGCGCTTCGCCTATGCGCTGGTCGCCGCCGTCTCGGTCCTCATCATCGCCTGCCCCTGCGCGCTCGGTCTCGCCACCCCGATGTCGATCATGGTCGGCGTCGGTCGCGGCGCCCAGGCCGGCGTACTCATCAAGAATGCCGAAGCGCTGGAGCGGTTCGAGAAGATCGACACGCTGATCGTCGACAAGACCGGCACCCTCACCGAAGGCCGCCCGGCAGTCACGCTGGTCCGCCCCGCCCCCGGCCAGGACGAAGCCGAGCTGCTCCGCCTCGCCGCCAGTGTCGAGCGCGCCAGCCAGCATCCGCTCGGCGAAGCGATCGTCCGCGCCGCAACCGATCGTGGCCTCCCCCTCGCCGAAGTCACCGATTTCGACGCCCCGATCGGTCGCGGCGTAACCGGCACGATCGAGGGCCACGCGCTCCTGCTCGGCGGCCCCCGTCTGATGCGCGAGAACGGCATCGATCTCGCCAGTCTCGCCGATCCGGCCGAGGCGCTGCGCGGCGAAGGCGGCACCGCGATCTTCGTCGTGATCGACGGCGCGCTCGCCGGCCTCATCGGCGTCTCCGATCCGATCAAGGCCAGCACCCCCGAAGCGGTCCGCGCCCTCAAGGCCGAGGGCATCCGCGTCGTCATGCTGACCGGCGACAACCGCACCACCGCGCTGGCGGTCGCCGCGAAGATCGGCATCGACGAGGTCGAAGCCGAAGTCCTGCCCGAGGACAAGGCGGCAGTCGTCCAGAAGCTGCGGGCGGAAGGCCGCGCCGTCGCGATGGCCGGCGACGGCGTGAACGACGCCCCCGCGCTCGCCGCCGCCGAAGTCGGCGTGGCGATGGGCGCAGGTTCGGACGTCGCGATCGAGAGCGCGGGGGTTACCCTGCTTCAGGGCGACCTGAACGGTCTGGTCCGCGCCCGCCGCCTGTCGCGCGCGGTGATGCGCAACATCCGCCAGAACCTGGTGTTCGCGTTCGCGTACAATATCGCGGGCGTGCCGATCGCGGCGGGGCTGCTCTATCCGTTCACCGGCATCCTGCTCTCGCCGGCGATCGCGGCGCTGGCGATGGCGCTCTCTTCCGTGAGCGTCATCAGCAACGCGCTCCGTCTCCGTCTGGTCCATTTGTAACGCGAAGGAGTGCACGATGAACATCGGCCAGGCCGCGCAGGCCAGCGGCGTCTCCCAGCGGATGATCCGCCACTATGAGAAGATCGGCCTGATCCCGGCGGCTTCGCGCCGGGAAAGCGGCTATCGGGACTATTCGGACGCCGATGTTCACAGGCTCCGTTTCATCGCTAATGCCCGCGATCTCGGCTTCCCGATCGACGAGATCGGAAAGCTGCTCGATCTGTGGAACGACCGCGCCCGCTCCAGCGCCGAGGTCAAGGCGCTGGCCACCGCCCGGGCGGAAGAGCTGCGCCGCAAGGCCGAGGCGCTCGAGGCGATGCGCCGCACCCTGCTCGACCTGGCGGGCCGCTGCCACGGCGACGCCCGCCCCGATTGCCCGATCCTGGAGTCGCTGGCACGGGGCTAGGCTTCTTAGCGGTTCCCCGGCTTTCGCCGGGGAACTGAAAAGGCGAATGTCGTTGCACCCTTGTGCAACTATCCGAGACCAAAGGGATCAAGAGTGCCAACCCAGCCGACGATCAGGAGTATGCTCGCCCCGATCCCGGCCTCAACCACCAGGCTGGCCCGCAAGCGCCCCAATGCCCTCCCTGCATCCCCCTCTGCCATGGCCCTCTCGAACCCCGGCACCAGCCGCCAGCGGTTGGCGGCGGCCAGCCCCAGCATAAGGCCGAACAGCGCAACCTTAGCCAATATCAGGCTTCCATAGAGCACACCCGGAAGCGCCCCTCCGGTAACCCCGATCAGGTTGACGATCCCGGTCACGATCAGCACCCCGACCACCGCAGTTCCGGTGCCCGAAAAGCCCCGCAACACCCTGTGCAGGCGCCATAAATCCGCTTCTTGCTTTGACCGCCAGGCCAGCCAGACCATGGCGATCAGCGCGCCGATCCAGATGCCGGCGGCCAGCAGATGGGCGATGTCGGCGCCGAGCTGCAGCCAGCTCCCCGCCGCCCCGTGCCCGCCCCAGGCCAGGCTCGCCAGCGCGACCCCGCCCAAGGGCAAGCCTCCCCGCCCAAGCAGCAGGACCACGGCCAGCGCAGCCACCCGCACCAGCCACGCCGTCCCCCCGCTCATCCCGAACAGCACCGCCCCCAGCACCTCGCGGTCCGGGGCCAGCAACCCGGTCCCTCCAAGGCTCGCCACCAGCACCCCCAGCCCCAGCAGGGAGAGCGCCAGCCCCAGCCCCGCGGTCAGCCGGAACAGCGCCTTGAACGGCAGCACCGCCCCCGAAACCCGCTCGTCCCGGCGCAGGGCGTGGAGGGCGAAGGCCCCCAGCCCGAACAGCGCCATCAGGTCGAGATAGAGCAGGAAGCGAACCGAGATAGCGAGCGCTTCCAAGGGCTTAGCGGACCTTGAATTCGATCGCGCCTTCCACCTTGTGGGTGTCGGCGGAAACGACCTGATAGCTCAGCCTGTAGCTCCCCGCCGCCAGCGGCCGGGCAAAGGTGACGATCAGGCTCTTGCCGTCCGGCCCGATCGCCACCCGGCCCTGCATCGGCATCGCCGGGTGGTCGGCCATGCCAGGCATCGCGGTCATTGCCAGCTGCGCGGTCGAGAGCCGGGCGACCAGCACCTCGGAGAAGGACAGCTCCACCTTGGCCAGCGGCTTGACGGTGGCGTTGGCCGCCGGGGTCGAGGCGAGCAGCTTGGGATGGGCAAGCGCCGGCGCCGCGACGATCAGGGTGGTGGCGGCAAGGGCGGAAATCAGGCTACGCATCTAGGGGTCTCCAGCCAGCGGCACCAGCGCCGCCACGATCCCTTACGCAGCCCGACCGCCGCCCCCTCATGTCGCCTCGCTCGCCCTTGGCCGTCCGAAGCGCGCATAGAGCGTCGGCAGCACGAACAGGGTGAGCAAGGTCGCCGAGATCAACCCGCCGATCACCACCGTCGCGACCGGCTTCTGCACCTCCGCCCCCGCGCCATGCCCCAGCGCCATCGGCACGAAGCCCAGGCTGGCGACCAGCGCGGTCATCACCACCGGCCGCAACCGCTGCATCGCCCCGGCCCGCGCCGCCTCGACCCGGTCCATGCCGGAGCGGACCAGGTCCTGGATCGAGGAGACCATCACCAGCCCGTTGAGCACCGCGATGCCGGACAGTGCGATGAACCCCACCGCCGCCGAGATCGAAAAGTCCATGCCCCGCAGCGCCAGCGCCAGCGCACCGCCGACCAGCGCCAGCGGCACGCCGGTGAACACGATTCCCGCATCCCGGATCGATCCCAGCGCGCCGTAGAGCAACAGCAGGATCAGCGCGAAACAGGCCGGCACGACCAGCGCCAGCCTCTGGCTCGCGGCAGCCAGGTTCTCGAATTGCCCGCCCCATTCCAGATAGTTGCCGGGGGGCAACCGCACTTCGCGCGCCACCGCCGCCTGGGCATCGGCCACCACGCCGCCCACGTCGCGCCCGCGCACATTGGCCTGCACCACCACCCGGCGCTTGCCATTCTCGCGGCTGATCTGGTTAGGCCCGTCGACCACCGCGAGTTCGGCAACGCTGGAGAGCGGCACGAACCCGCCTGCGGCCACCGGCACAGGCACCTGCCGCAGCGCCTCGAAGTCGCCGCGCTGTTCCTCGGACAGGCGCAGCACCACCGGGAAGCGGCGATCGCCCTCGAAGATCATCCCCGCCTCGCGCCCGCCCAGCGTCGCCTCGATCGTGTCCTGCACATCCTGCGCGGTGACGCCGAGCCGCGCCATCGCATCGCGATTGACCCTGATGTCGAGCATCGGCAGGCCGCCGGTCTGCTCCACCTTCACATCGGTCGCTCCCCGGGTCTGGCGCAGGATCGCGGCGATGCGCTCGGCGGTCGCGTTCATCGCCGGGAAGTCGTCGCCGAACACCTTCACCGCGATGTCGCCGCGGACCCCAGCGATCAGCTCATTGAAGCGCATCTGGATCGGCTGGGTGATCTCATAGGCATTGCCCGGGATCTTCGCGAGCTGCCCCTCCAGCCGCTCGACCAGCGCCTCCTTGGAGAGGCCAGGATCGGGCCATTGGTCACGCGGCTTGAGGATCACGAACATGTCGGTGGCGTTGGGCGGCATCGGATCGGAGGCGAGCTCCGCCGTGCCGGTCTTGGAGAAGGCGAACTTCACTTCCGGCTGGCGCGCGACCAGCCGCTCGATCGGCACCTGCATAGCCTGGCTCTGCTGCACCGAAGTCGCCGGGATGCGCAACGCCTGGATCAGCAGATCGCCTTCATCCAGCTGCGGCAGGAACACCTGGCCGAGTGAAATAAAGGCCAGCGCCGCCACGCCCAGACTGGCCAGCGCCGCACCGATGGTGATGCGGGGATGTGCCATCGCCCGGCCCAGCCCCGGCTGATAGCGTCGGCGCAGCCAGCCAAGGATCCGACCTTCCTTCTCCTCCACCCGCTTCGACAGCCAGATCGCAATCGCAGCCGGCACGAAGGTGAGCGATAGGATGAAGGCGCAGGCGAGCGCGATCAGCACGGTCAGCGCCATCGGGACGAAGGTCTTGCCCTCCACCCCGCTCAGGGTGAGCAACGGCACATAGACGAGCATGATGATCGCCTGACCATAGACCGAGGGGCGGATCATCTCGCGTGCCGCCTCGGAGACGGTCTCGAGCCGCTCGCTCTCCAGCAGCGGCCGCCCGGCATCATGCTGGCGCTCGGCCAGCCGGCGCAACGTATTCTCGACGATGATCACCGCGCCATCGACGATCAGGCCGAAGTCGAGCGCCCCCAGGCTCATCAGGTTCGCCGACACACCGACGCGCAGCATGCCGAAGCCTGTCAGCATCATCGTCACCGGGATCACCGCCGCCGCGATCAGCGCCGCGCGGAAATTGCCCAGCAGCAGGAACAGCACCGCGATCACCAGCAGCGCGCCCTCGCCCAGGTTGCGTCCCACCGTCTGGATCGTCGCGTTGACCAGCGCGGTGCGATCCAGCACCGGCTGGACGACGACGTCGGGCGGCAGCGAGGCATTGATCGCCCCGAGCTTGTCCGACACCGCAGTCGCCACGGTCCGGCTGTTCTCGCCGATCCGCATGATCGCGGTGCCGACCACGACCTCGGTGCCGTTCTCCGACGCCGACCCCATCCGCACCGCCTGCCCGGTCCGCACGCTCGCGACCTGTTCGAGCGTGATCGGTACGCCGCCACGGCTCGCGACCACGACCCGGGCGAGTTCCGCGGCATTGCGGATCCGGGCATCGGCGCGCACCGCCAGCCCCTCGCCGTTCCGGTCGATCGAGCCGCCGCCGCTGCTGAGGTTGTTGCGCTCGATCGCGGTCGCGAGGTCGGTCAGCGTCAGCCCGAGCGAGGCAAGCTTCGCCACGTCCGGCACGACCAGATATTGCCGGGCATAGCCGCCGATCGAGTCGATCCCGGCAAGGCCCGGCACGTTCTTGAGCAAGGGCGCCACGATCCAGTCCTGCGCGGTCCGCAGATAGGTTGCCTTCTCGGTCTCGCTGGCCAGCCGCTCGCCCTCCGGGGTGATGTAGCTGCCATCGGGCTGCATGCCGGGCTCGCCGGGCTTGTGGGTGTCTTCCTTGCGATGATCGAGCCGGACGGTCCACATATAGACCTCGCCCAGCCCGGTCGCGATCGGCCCCATCTCGGGCCGCACGCCGGGCGGCAAGGCATCGTCGATACCGCCCAGCCGCTCGTTCACCTGGGCGCGGGCGAAATAGATGTCGGTCGCATCGGAGAAGACCGCGGTGACCTGGGCAAAGCCGTTGCGGTTGAGCGAGCGGGTATATTCGAGGCCGGGAATGCCTGCGAGCGCGGTCTCGATCGGAAAGGCAACCTGCTTCTCGACCAGCTCGGTGGAGAGCGCCGGCGCGCGAACGTTGATCTGGACCTGGTTGGTGGTGATGTCCGGCACCGCGTCGATCGGCAAGCGGTACAAAGCGGAGGCGCCGACGATCGCGGCGATGGCGGTGAGCAGGACGACAAGCCAGCGCTTGTCGACCGCCCAGCTGGTGATGCGGGCGATCATGCTCAGTCCTCGTGGCTCGCTTCGCCCTTGCCGAGTTCGGCCTTGAGCGTGAAGGTATTGGTCGTCGCGACCCGGTCGTCGCCGGAGATCCCCGAAAGGATCGCGACCATCGCCCCGTCGCGGGCGCCCAGCGTGACCGGCACCACCCGGAAGCCCTGCGCGGTCCGAACGAACAGCACAGGCCGGTTCTCGAGCGTCTGCACCGCAGTGGCAGGGACCATCAGCGGCGCATTGCCCGCCCCGCCGATCGCGATCCGCGCCTGCACCGGCTCGCCGACACGCCACTGGCCGCGCCGGTTGTCGAGATCGGCGATCACGCGCACCAGCCGCGTCTGCGGATCGAGCGCCGGCGAGACCAGGCGCACCCGCGCCACCGCCATCCGCCCCGCGCCGGTCACTTCCATCGTCTCACCGGGACGAACGCGCGCGGCATCGGCGGCGGCGATCGACAGGGCCACATTCAGGCGATCGAGCGCCGCGATGCGGAACAGCTCGGTCTCGGCCGCGTCGGCGGCGAAGACCTGGCCCAGCGACGCGGTGCGAGCCACCACCCGCCCCGAGATCGGAGCGGTGATGACGATGCGGTTGAGCGAACCGCCCCGCACGCCCGAGGCGGCAACCCGCTGACGGGCAAGCCGCAGGTCGGTCGCCGCCTGTTCATGCGCGGCCTTCGATATCTCGACTTCGCGCAGCGGGCGGAAGCCCCGCGCATAGAGCGCCTCGTCGCGTGCCAGCGTGGCGCTGGCAAGGGTCAGGCGGCTGCGCGCCTTCTCTACCTCGGCCTGCAGGTTCGCCGCCTCGCGGCTCTCGATCACCGCCAGCACGTCGCCGCGCCGCACCGGATCGCCGATGTTGCGGGTGAGCGAGACGACGCGCCCCTCGAGCGGCGCCGCCACAACGCGGGTGGCATCGGGATCGCTCTCGATCAGCGCGGGCGCCTCGATCGCCGCGCCAGCGCCGGCGCGATCGGGCCGGGCAAGGGTGATGTTGGCCGCCGCGATCTGTTCGGCGGTAAGCGTTATTGCGCCGTCGGCATGCGCCTCGGCGGCTTCCTTCTCGGGCTCGGGCGCGGGCTTGCCGCAGCCGGCAACGAGCGTCGCGACGCAAAGCGCCGCTGCAATTCGGTTCATTCTCGAAAACTCCTGACAGGGACAGACGCGCCGCACGGGCGCGGGCAGTCGCTGTCAGGCGATGGGTGGCCGAAGCGGCGTATCGGTCATCCGCGCGACCAGCACGGCGGTCACAGCCGGGCGCAGCATGCCCAATGGGCGGTATGCAACCGGTGCCGCGGGCATCTTCGCGGAGGCCGCAAGATCATGGCCGTGGCAGATCGAATGGTGGTGCGGCGTATCCTTGTCCGGATCGCCCTGCACTTCATCGGCATCGCCCGGCGCGTGCCAGGCCGCCATTTCCGCCGTCGACACGCCCCCGTCCGGCGCCTCGGTCGCATGCGCGATCGACGTCAGGCTGGTGAGCACCAGCATCAGACAGGCCAGGAAGGGCAGCAACGCGCGCATCGCCGCCCCATATCACATCGACGCGCCGGCGTAAGGCCCGATCAGGGCTCGCGCGGCTCGACCGCGACTGCGCCGGGATTGGCGACCAGGTCGCGGATCGCCGCAGTGTCGCCCTGGTTGATCACGCCATAGACGCGCACCGATCCAGCCCTGGGATCGGTCAGCACCAGCCGGTCGCGCGAATAGCGGTTCACTTCCTCGATCACTTCGCTCAACGGCTCGCCCTGGAAGACCAGCCGGCCCCGCGTCCAGGCAACCGCGCTGTCCGCGTCGATGTCGGCTGCCTGGCGGATGAAGCCGGTATCGCCGCTCGTCCCCTTGGCAATGCCGAAGGACAGCCGCTCACCCTTGTGCGCCAGTTTCTCGATCGGCTCGGCGGCGCCCGGCCGGCCAGGCTCGGACAGGGCGACCCGCACCACGCCCTCGACCACCGTCACCTCGGCTTCGCGCCTGCCGACACTGACATCGAACATCGTGCCGACCGCGATCACCTCGCCGTGTCGTGTCTCGACCACAAAAGGGCGGCTCTTGTCATGCGCGACCTTGAACAGCGCCTCGCCCGCGACCAGCCGCAAGCGGCGTTCCTTCGCGATATAGGCGACGTCTACCCGGCTGTCGGCCGCGAGCGTCACCACCGACCCGTCGCTGAACGCGATGCGGCGACGCTCGGCATGGCCGGTCGCGATGCTCTGCACCGTTTCGTGGGTGGGCTGCGGATGCGTCATCCAGAGCGTTCCGCCGAACGCGAGCAGCACCGCGACGCTCGCCGCGATCGCCCGGCCGATCCACACCGACCGCTGGCGCACCGGCACCGGCACGGGGCCGGGCCGCTCGAAATCGCCAAGCCAGTTCCAGAACTCGGATGCCTCCGCGCGGTCCGCCGGATGGAGATCACCTTCGCGCCCATCCAGGAACGCCTCGAAGACCGCGGGGGCGCGCTTGCCGAGATCGCGCTCGCTCATGCTCCGCGCTCCATAAGATGCGCAAGCCGATCGTAGAGATGCGCGACCGCGTGATTGAGGTGCTTCTGCACCATGCGCGGCGAGATGCCGAGCTCGCGCGCGATCTCGCCGGTGCCGCGCTCGTCGAAGCGGCGCATCACGAACACCTCGCGGCAGCGCGGCGACAATTCCGCCAGCGCCCCCTCGAGCGCGGACTGGAGATCGGCCACCCGGCGGCGATCCTCCTGCACCGGACGCACCGGCGGGTGGATTTCCGGCCCCAGCGGCACCACCGGCAGCGCGCGGCGGTGGCGATCGGCGATCAGGTTCGCGGCGATGCGGAACAGATAGGCCTGCGGCTCGTCAACCGTCCGCTCGCGCGCGCTGGCGACCAGCCGGGCGCAGGCTTCCTGCACCAGGTCTTCGACCTCGGAGGGATTGTCGATCCGACGCGCGACGAATGCCCGCAGCGCGGCACGATAGGCGTCGAACGCGCCTTCCTCGCCCTGCGGCACCCGCTGCATTTCCGATCGTCCGGCGGACAATTCCGCGCCTCCCCCATTTGCGCGAATGCGCGCTTTCCTCCTGCCATGACGCGCCATTATCGCAAAGGCGAACCGTGCAAGCGCGCAACACTCGAAAAAAATTGATCCGTTCTGGTTCGCGTGTGTGTCGCACCAGCGTCATAAACCGTGATTGCCGCGTCCAGGCATCGATTCAGGGGGGTCGATAATCATGAACACACGCCAGTTGCTTCTCGCCACCGTTGCCGTTTTCGCCGCGGTTCCCGCCGGCGCCCAGGCCCGCGAGACGCTGCGCCACGAAATCCATTTCGCCGGCGGTCGCCTCGATACCGCGCTGATGCAGGTCGCGCAGCAGACCGGCGTGCAGCTGGTCTTCACCGATCCCGCCATCGCCCGCCTCAAGGCGCCGCGCCTCGATGGCCGCTACACGGTGGGTGACGCACTCGAGCTGCTGCTCGCCAACAGCCGCTACACCTATCGCTTCACCGGCCCGAACAGCGTCCGGGTGATGCCGCGCAGCGACGTACCCGCCACTGCCCGGCCGGTCGCGCTGTATCAGGACGCGCCCACGCCCACGCCGAGCGGGGACCAGCAGGCCTCGGCCGAGACCAGCGCGGTCGAGCAGGCCGTCAATGGCGACGGTCCGCCCCCGGCCGAGATCGTCGTGGTCGGCTCGCAGATCCGCGGCAGCAAGGTGACCGCCGCCCTGCCCGTCACCGTGGTTGACGAAGCCCAGATCGGCGCGACGGGCGCCACCTCGGGCGACGAGCTGTTCCGCTCGATCCCGCAGCTCGGCGATGTCAGCTTCAACAGCTCCTACCTGCCGAACAGCTCGAACTCGGCGCGCGGCGATGTCGGCTCGATCAACCTGCGCAACCTCGGCGTCGGCAACACGCTGGTGCTGCTCAACGGCCGCCGCGTCGTCAACCACCCGACCAGCCGCGCCGACGACAATCTCGTGCCGGTGCTCACCGTCAACACCAATGCCATCCCAGTCTTCGGCCTCGAGCGGATGGAAGTGCTGCGCGACGGCGCCGCCGCCATCTACGGATCGGACGCGGTCGCCGGCGTGGTCAACACCGTGCTCAAGACCGATTACAATGGCGTCGAGCTCGAAGGCCAGGTCGGCTGGGGCGAAGGCTCGCAGCTGTTCGAGACCAACACCCATCTGCTCGCCGGGCGCAACCTCGGCGATCACGGCAACATCACCCTGTTCGCCAGCTACGACAAGCGCCAGGGCGTGATGGCGAACGACTTCGACTATACCCGCACCAACGACCTGCGCGCGCTGTTCGCCGATACGCGCTTCGCCGGATCGACCTCGCTCGACGGCCGCTCGACGATCACGCCCTGGGGCTCGTTCCAGACCGTCGGCAACGTCGTCGTCCGCCAGGGCACGACCGCGCTCACCAACACCTCGGGCCAGTTCCACATCCAGCCGACCAGCTTCACCGGCTGCCCGGCGGGCAATGCCGGCATCATCAACGGCACCAACTGCGTCGCCACCGGCACCAGCTCGACGGCCGGCATCCGCGAGCTGCGCTTCGACGCGCCGCTTGCCTTCAACACCAACGTCACGCCGAACATCCGCCGCATCAACCTGTTCATGAACGGGCATTACGAGCTGGGCGGCGGCGTCGAGCTGTTCGGCGAGGCTGGCTATTACAACGGCAAGAGCAACAGCACCCAGGCCTCGACCGGCACGCTGTCCTCCGGCCCGCTGACCATCGCCGCCAATGCCTATTACAATCCCTTCGGCCCCACCGGCAGCGCCAACCGCCTGCCCGGCATCAACGCCGCAGCCGCAGGCCAGGCGATCACCCTGTCGAGCTACAATTTCGCCGATGTCGGCCCGAACCATGTCGACGTGCTCAATACCCAGTTCCGCCTGCTCGGCGGCGTGCGCTTCGACGTGCTGGGCCTGCAGTGGGAAAGCGCGGCGGTCTATTCGGAAGCGCGGGTACGGGATACCTCCGACGGCATCAGCCAGACCCTGCTCCAGCGCCAGATCAACCTGACCACGCCGGACGCGTACAACCCGTTCAACGGCAGCGGCCTCACCCCGCCGAGCGGTTCGGACAATGTGCCGAGCAGCCTGGCCGCGATCAACGCGGTCAAGGTGAAGACTACCCGCATCAGCAAGTCGACGCTGGCGATGTGGGACATCAAGGGCTCGACCACCAACCTGATCAGCTTGCCCGGCGGCAATGTCGGCATGGCGATCGGCGGCGAAGTGCGCCGCGAGACCCAGAATGACGACCGCGACGGGCGTGTCGACGGCACGATCCAGTTCACCGACTCGATCACCGGCGCGGTCAACGGCTCCGACCTGATCGGCACCAGCCCCTCGCCAGACACGAGCGGCCGCCGCACCGTCGCCGCGGCCTATATGGAACTGGCGGTGCCGGTGATCTCGCCGGACATGCACATCCCGCTGATCCGCAACATCGAGCTCCAGCTCGCCGGCCGCTTCGAGCATTATTCGGATGTCGGCTCGGTCGCCAAGCCCAAGATCGCCGCAGCCTGGGACATCGTCCGCGGCATCCGCGTGCGCGGCTCCTATGCCGAGGGCTTCAAGGCGCCGAACCTCGAGCAGATCAACGCCACCCTGGTCACCCGCTCGAATACCCGCACCGACTATGTCCGCTGCGAGGCGCAGCTGCGCACCGGTGCGATCTCCAGCTTCGCCAATTGCTCGCAGGGCTTCGCCACCACCGCGCGGCGCTCGGGCAATCCGGACCTGAAGCCCGAACAGTCCAAGACCTGGACCGTCGGCGTGGTGCTGGAGCCGCATTTCCTCGATTCCGCGATCGGCCGGATGACCTTCACCGCCGATTACTGGCATGTCGACCAGAAGGGGATCGTCGGCCTGTTCGGCGAGGGCAATGCGCTGATCAACGACTATCTGCTGCGCGTGCAGGGCTCGAGCGATCCGAACGTGATCCGCGCCGCGCCCACGGCGGAGGACAATGCGCTGTTCGCGGGCTCGGGCCTCGCCCCCGTCGGCCGCGTGCTCTACGTCAACGACAAGTACGTCAACCTGCTGCCGCAGGAAGTCGCCGGCGTCGACCTGGGCTTCAACTGGCGCCTGCCGGACTTCGGCGCGGGCAAGATCAGCCTCAACGCCAATGCCGCCTATCTCGACAAGTTCTTCCTCGAGCCCTCGCCGCCGATCCAGAACCTGATCGCCGCGCGTACCGCGGGGACGATCAACGCCGGCACCAACATCGCCGATGCCGGCGATCTCGTCCGCCAGAACGGCAAGCCGCGCTGGAAGGTCACCGGCTCGATCACCTGGGAGAAGGGTCCGTTCCAGATCGGCGGCTTCACCCAGTACACCAGCGACGTCGATGATACCGGCCTGCTCGATTCCGCCGGCGCCGCCTGGCTGATCGAGGACCGGATGACCTTCAACCTCTACGGCCAGGTCACGGTGGGCAAGCGCAGCGATGGCGGCCGCTACCGGCTGCGCATCGGCGTGCGCAACCTCACCAACGAGGCGCCGCCGCTCAGCTCGGGCGGCTTCCTCGGCTCGCTCTACAGCCCCTATGGCCGCTACTGGTACGCCAACATGCGGGCGAGCTTCTGATGCGGATCGCCCTGATCCTCGCGCTGGCGTCGCTCGCGACGCCGGCCTTCGCCCAGGAAGCCCCGGAGGCGCCCGCCACGCAGCGCGTCTCTGGCGGCGACATCGTCGCCTATGACCAGATCCACAAGCCGGTGATCGGGCGCGGCGGCATGGTCGTCAGCCAGAACCGGATCGCTGCCGATGTCGGCGCGGCGATCCTGCGCAAGGGCGGCAATGCGGTGGATGCCGCGATCGCCACTGCCTTCGCGCTCGCCGTCACCCTGCCGCGCGCCGGCAATGTCGGCGGCGGCGGCTATATGCTGATCCACATGGCGGCGAAGGACGGCAAGCCCGCCCAGACGATCGCGATCGACTATTATGGCCAGGCATCGCGCAACACGACGCCCGACCTGCTGCTCGGCGCGAACGGCAAGTTCGATGCCGCCAAGGGCTATTCGATGAAGGGGGTCGCGATCCCCGGCACCGTCGCGGGCCTGTGGGAAGCGCATAAGCGCTTCGGTTCGCTGCCCTGGGGCACGCTGATCGCCCCGGCGATCGCCATGGCCCGCGACGGCGTGATCCTGTCCGACGACGAAGCGCAAGCAAACGCCGACCAGAAGAAGGCGATGCATGACGACGCGGCCGCCCTCGCCGTCTTCTTCAAGCCCGACGGCAGCGCCTATGCCCCCGGCGAGCGCTGGAAGCAGCCCGAGCTTGCCGCGACGCTGCAGCTGATCGCCGCCAAGGGGCGCGACGGCTTCTACACCGGCGCCATCGCCCGGAATATCGCCGCGGGCATGAAGGCCGGCGGCGGCGTGATCGACGAACAGGACCTCGCCGCCTATCAGCCGGTGATCTCCGAGCCGATCTGGTCGAGCTATCGCGGCATGCCGATCGCGTACATGCCGCCCACCGCTTCGGGCGTGAGCGTCGCCGAGGCGATGAACATCCTCGAGCGCTTCCCGGTGCGCGAGCAGCGCTGGGGCAGCGTCGCCAACCTCCATCTCCTCGCCGAGACGCTCAAGATCGTCTGGTCGGACCGCAAGCTGATCGGCGGCGGCCCGGACTGGCGGACGCCCGCCAAGGGTCTGGCGAGCAAGGAATATGCGGCGGAGCGCGCCAAGCTGATCCGGCCGGGCGCGTCGCTCGACGCAAAGGCGCTGCCGGACGGCAATCCCTATCCGTTCGAGAGCAAGGACACGACGCACTTCTCGGTGGTCGACGCCGGCGGCAACGCGGTGAGCAACACCTATACCCTCTCCGCCTCCTATGGCGCGCATGTCGTGGCACCCGGCACCGGCATCCTGCTAAACAACTCGCTCGGCAACCTCGCCTGGGGCCGCAGCGGCCCGGACAGCAAGGCGACCCAGCCGGTGCCGGGCAAGCGCGTCGGCTCCACGATCACCCCGATGATCGTGTTCAAGGACGACAGGCCCTGGCTGGTCACCGGCACGCCGGGCGGCGGCTACATCATCGCGACGATGGTGCAGATGCTCTCCAACGTCATCGATCACCGCCTCAACGTCGCCGAAGCCGCCGAGCGTCCGCGCATCAACCAGTCGGGCGGCGACGGCCCGATCGAGCTGGAGGAAGGCTTCTCGCCGGACATCATTCCCCTGCTCGAGGCAAAGGGGCACAAGGTGCGCAGCTCGAACACCATGGGATCGGTCCAGTCGATCATGGTCGAAGGCGACAAGTTCCTGGGGTCGGCCGACACGCGCCGTCCCGACGCCGCGGCTGTTGGCGCGAAATAAGGGGAGAATGCAGGACATGAAGATCAGGACCGCGCTGCTGCTGGCAAGCATGTTCGCGCCGCTTTCCGCCCAAGCCCAGGCCGTGCCCGAGGCGCAGCGCGGCGCGATCCTGGCGGGCATCGACAAGCGCGCGCCCGATCTGGAAAGCACCGCCAGGGCGATCTGGGGCTGGTCCGAAGTCGGCTACCAGGAAACCAAGTCCTCCGCCCTGCTCCAGGCACGGCTGAAAAAGGCGGGCTTCACCGTCACCCCCGGCGTCGCCGGCATGCCGACCGCCTTTGTCGCCAGCTTCAAGCAGGGCAGCGGCCCGGTGATCGGCATCCTCGCCGAATATGACGCGCTGCCAGGCCTCGCCCAGACCAATGCCCCCACCAAGACCTCGATTGCCGGCAAGGCCGCCGGCCATGGCTGCGGCCACAATCTGTTCGGCGCCGCCAGCGTCGAGGCGGCGATCGCGATCCGGGAATGGATGATCGCCAACAAGGTCCAGGGCGAACTGCGCGTCTATGGCTCGCCGGCCGAGGAAGGCGGCTCGGGCAAGGTCTATCTGGTCCGCGCCGGCCTGTTCGACGATGTCTCGGCCGTGCTCCACTGGCACCCCGGCGACGCCAATGGGGTGTCGACCGGCAAGAGCATGGCCAACATCTCGGGCAAGTTCCGCTTCCACGGGGTCAGCGCCCATGCCGCCGCCTCGCCGGACAAGGGCCGCTCCGCGCTCGACGGCGTCGAGGTGATGGACGTCGCGGTGAACTTCATGCGCGAGCACATCCCCTCGTCCACGCGCATCCACAACATCATCACCGCCGGCGGCGAAGCCCCGAACGTCGTCCCCGACTTCGCCGAGAGCTATTATTATGTCCGCAACGTCGATCCGCTGATCGTCCGCGACGTGTGGGGCCGCGTGGTCAAGGCCGCCGAGGGCTCGGCGATGGCGACCGGCACCACGGTCGATTACGAGATCACCGGCGGTGTCTATTCGATGCTCGCGAGCGAGACGCTCGCCAAGGTGATGAGCAGCAACCTCAACGCGGTCGGCGGCGAGACCTGGACACCCGAGGAGATCGCCTGGGCGACCGAGCTGCAGAAGAGCCTGCCGACGCAGAAGTCGCTCGACTCGGTGAAGCAGACCAGCTCGCGCGAGCGCGGGCCGGACGGCGGCGGCTCGACCGACGTGTCCGACATCAGCTGGACCGTGCCGACGATCGGCCTCAGCACCGCGACCTGGGTGCCCGGCACCCCGGCGCACAGCTGGCAGGCGGTCGCCGCCTCGGGCTCGTCGATCGGCATCAAGGGCGCCACCGTCGCCGCCAAGACGATCGCGCTCACCGGCGCGGACCTGTTCCTGTCGCCCGAGGTTCTGAAGGAAGCCCGGGCAGAGCTCGACAAGGCGCGCGGCCCGGACTTCAAGTACAACGCGCTGCTCGGCACGCGTACGCCCGCGCTCGACTATCGCAAGCCGACCCCGGCCTGGGAGGGGTCGACCAAGTCGAAATAGCGGCGCGCTTCAAGAAAGCTGTTCCCCGGCGAAGGCCGGGGCCCAGTTGCAATGCCGTCCGAGAGATTCCTGAGCCAAACCAGGTTCGCCGAGACTGGGCCCCTGCCTTCGCCGGGGAACAGCGACGCCTTGTCTCACAAACTCTGAACCAGCCTCAGGCCAGCTTGCAGACATCCACCCAGCGCTGCGAAACCAGCCCGGCCAGCCGCTCGGGCTCGACTTCCACCGATGCCGTGCGCGATCCGGCTGCGGGGAACACCGTATCGAACCCGCGGATCGACACGTCGCAATAGACCGGCAGCGGCGTCGCCAGTCCGAAGGGGCAGACGCCGCCCACCGGATGCCCGGTCAACACCTCCGCCTCTTCGGCGCCAAGCATCGAGGCCCTGCCGCCGAACTCGGCCTTGGTCTTCGGATTGTCGAGCCGGGCGTCGCCGCGGGCGACGACGAGCAGCACGCCCTCACCCACCCGCAGCGCCAGCGTCTTGGCGATGCGCCCGGGCTCCACCCCGAGCGTCGCCGCCGCTTCCGCCACCGTTGCGGTGCTTGCCGATTGCTCGATCAGGCTGAGATCGGGCGCATGCTCGGCAAGCCACGTGCGTACGGTTTCTACGGTCAATCCTCGATCTTCTTCCTGAAGGTCTCGGGGAGCAGCAACAGGCCGAGGATGAAGGTGCAGGCCGCGGCCACCACCGGATACCAGAGCCCGTAATAGATATCCCCGGTCGCCGCGACCATCGCGAAGGCGGTCGCAGGCAGGAAGCCGCCGAACCAGCCATTGCCCAGATGATAGGGCAGCGACATCGAGGTGTAGCGGATACGGCTCGGGAACAGCTCGACGAGCATGCCGGCGATCGGGCCGTAGACCATGGTCACCAGCAGCACGAGCGCGAACAGGATCGCCACCACCAGCGGCTTGTTGATCCGGGCGTCATCCGCCTTGGCCGGATAGCCAGCGGCCTTCAGTGCCGCGCTGAGCCGCGCGGAATAGGTCTTCAGGTCGCCCGCCGCTGTCGTCGCTCCACCGATGCTGACTTCGCCCGAGCCATAAGCCTCAGTGCTATAGGGAACACCGGCCTTGGCAAGCGTCGACTTGGCGATGTCGCAGCCGGTCTTGTCGAACTTGTTCTTGCCGATCGGATCGAACTGTACCGAGCAGGTCGCGAGATCGGCATAGACCGTCACCGGCGCCTTGGCCTGCGCTTCCGCCAGCGCCGGGTTCGCCGCCTGGGTCAGCGCGTGGAACAGCGGGAAATAGCTGATCGAGGCGAGCAGGCAGCCCGCCAGGATGATCGGCTTGCGCCCGATCTTGTCCGAGAGCCAGCCGAAGAACACGAAGAACGGCGTACCCAGCGCCAGCGCCACGGCGATCAGCACGTTCGCCGTCATCCCGTCGACCTTGAGCGTCTTCTCGAGGAAGAACAGCGCGTAGAACTGCCCCGTGTACCAGACCACCGCCTGGCCGACGACCGCACCGAACAGCGCGATCAGCACGATGCGCAAATTGCCCCAGCGCAGGAACGCCTCGGTCAGCGGCGCCTTGGAGACGTTGCCGGTCGCCTTCATCCGGGCATAGACCGGGCTCTCGTTGAGCTGCAGCCGCACCCAGAGCGACACGCCGAGCAGCAGGATCGAAGCGAGGAACGGCACGCGCCAGCCCCAGCTCGCAAAGGCTTCCTCGCCCAGCCAGGAACGCGTGCCGATCACCACCAGCAGCGAGGCGAACAGGCCGAGCGTCGCCGTGGTCTGGATCCAGCTCGTGTAGAGCCCGCGCTTATGGTTGGGTGCATGCTCGGCGACATAGGTGGCGGCACCGCCATATTGGCCGCCCAGCGCCAGGCCCTGCAGCACGCGCAGCGTCACCAGCAGGATCGGAGCGGCCACGCCGGCAGTCGCGAAATTGGGAAGCAGGCCCACCGCGAAGGTCGATCCGCCCATGATTCCCATGGTGACGAGGAAGGTGTTCTTGCGCCCGACCAGGTCGCCGATCCGCCCGAATACCAGCGCGCCGAACGGCCGCACCGCGAACCCCGCGGCGAAGGCGGCAAGCGCGAAGATGAAGGCGGTGGTATCGTTCACCCCGGCGAAGAACTGCGCCGAGATCGTCGTCGCCAGCAGGCCGTAGAGGTAGAAGTCGTACCACTCGAACACGGTGCCCAGCGACGATGCCGCGATCACCATCTTCTCGTTCTTCGTGGCTGTGTGATGATCGCCCTCGGGCGCCGACGGGGTGTCGGACGTCAGATCCTGGCTCAAGCTATCTTCCCCTTATTTGTTAGCGCTAACCAACCACAGTCCTGCCGTGGTTGGAACCCCCGTCGCTTCGCGCGCTCTTTGGCACGCCTGACCGACAGGTTCGGCGAAGCGCCTCTCAGGGGCAAGCTTTTTTCCGTGGATAGCCCAGCTTGTGATCGCAAAAGCTGTACTTCACAGCTTCGCCGCAGCGCGGTAGAGTCCGCCCATGTTCGAGCGCTTTTTCCTCTCCCACCCGCGCGCCGTCGGCGAGACCTATGGCGAGCATGCCGCAACCGCTGCACGATTCGGCTTCACCATGATCGTCGGTGGCGCTGCCTGCGTCGTCCATTCGATCTTCCCGTCGCTGTTCGCCCGTACCGCCAGCGACGCCGTGAAGCGGCTCTATGCGCAGATGATGGCGCGCCAGCCGGGCATGAACGCCAAGCCGCTCGCGCATCAGCAGCCCGAGTGGCAGATCGAATACGAAATCTGAGCGGGGGGACCGCCTGACATGATCGAGCACGTCGCCATTATCGGCGCGGGCTTTTCGGGTACGTTGCAGGCGATCAACCTGCTCCGCCACGAAGGCCCCCGCGCAACCCTGATCGAACGCGCACCGGTGGCGGGCCTCGGCCTCGCCTATGGCGCCGCCCATCCCAGCCATGTGCTGAACGTCCGCGCCGCCAATATGAGCGCCTTTCCGGACGATCCCTCGCACTTCGTCCGCTGGCTCGAAGCGCGCGGCGTCGAGAATGCGGCGACCGCCTTCATCCCCCGCGTCACCTATGGCGAATATCTGCGCGAGCTGCTCGATGCCGCGCTGCTCGACCATCCCGACCGGCTCAGGCTGGTGCGCGATGAGGTCGACGACCTGGAATTCGCCGATGGCGTGACCGTGCGCCTCAAGGGCCAGACGATCGAAGCCGATGCCGCCGTGCTCGCGGTCGGCAACCTGCCCCCGCACGATCCGCCCGGCCTCGATCCCGAAGCGCTGTCGGGCAGCCGCTACAAGGGCGATCCCTGGGACGCGAGCGTGCCGGAGGGTCTCGGCCCCGACGATACCGTGCTGGTGATCGGCACCGGCCTGACGATGATCGACGTCGTCCTGCTGCTCGATGCGCGCGGCTTCCAGGGCAAGATCGTCGCCCTCTCCCGCCGCGGCCTGCTCCCGCGCAGCCATGCCCCGGGCAGCGATTGGAAGAAGCTGCAGGAACGCCCCGCCACCACCGCCTCGCGCCTGCTCCAGGCCGTCCGCAACCGCGGCGAGGAGATCGGCTGGCGCAACGCGGTCGATGAGCTGCGCCCCTTCACCCAGGCGATGTGGGGCAATGCCAGCGAAGCCGAGCGCGGCCGCTTCCTGCGCCATCTCCGTCCCTGGTGGGACGTGCATCGCCACCGTCTCGCGCCCGAGGTCTATGCCCGGCTGATGGCAGTGATCGAGCGCGGCCAGCTCGAGGTGATCGCCGGCAAGACGCTCGGCTTCGAGGAGAAGCCCGAAGGCATCGAGGTCAGGCTGCGCCGCCGCGGTGCCGATGCGGCCGAGACCATGACGGTCCAGCGCATCGTCAACTGCACCGGCCCGCTGGGCGATCTCAACCGCACCGAGGAGCCGCTGCTCCAGAAGCTCGCGGCGCGCGGCATGATCCGCCCGGATGCGGCGCATCTCGGCATCGATGTCGACAACCAGGGCCAGACGATCAACGCCGCTGGCGGCCCCAACGGCAATCTCTACGCGCTCGGCCCGATGACCCGCGGCGCCTTCTGGGAAATCGTCGCGGTGCCCGATATCCGCACCCAGACCTGGAGCGTCGCCCGGCGGCTCTCCAACGCGCACTGGGTCGGCGGCGAAGGGCTGTAACACTCCGTCATCCCGGCGAAAGTCGGGATCTCGTGCGGCTCTTTTCCTGTGACTTCGCCTGAGATCCCGACTTTCGCCGGGATGACGGCTGTTTGCACCGAGCAACTAGTATCAATTGACACTACATCCGCTTGCGACTAGCCCACGCCCATAATCTTGGAGCGTGCCCCATGACCGATCCTGCAAATCCGCTCGGCCTCAACGGCTTCGAATTCGTCGAATTCACCTCGCCCGATCCCGAGGCGATGGGGAAGCAGTTCGAGCAGCTCGGCTTCGTGCCGACGCATCGGCACCCGACCAAGAACATCACCCGCTACAAGCAGGGCCGCATCAACCTGATGCTCAACCGCGACGAGGCCGGCCGCGTGGCGGCGTTCCGCGGCGAGCACGGCCCTTCGGCCAGCGCGATGGCCTTCCGCGTCGCCGATCCGGCCAAGGCGATGGAGTGGGCGCTCGCGCACGGCGCCAAGCCGACCGAGGAGGACGACACCGTCATCCAGGGCATCGGCGGCTCGTACCTCTATTTCATCCAGGACGGCACCGATCTCTATGCCGACTGGGCGGCGTTCGACGGCTGGGAAGCCGCCGAGGCCGAGAACAATGTCGGGCTCGACCTGCTCGACCACCTCACCCACAATGTCCGCCGCGGCCAGATGCGGGTGTGGTCGGAGTTCTACAAGACGCTCTTCGCCTTCGAGGAGCAGAAGTATTTCGACATCAAGGGCCAGGCTACCGGCCTGTTCAGCCAGGCGATGATCGCGCCCGACAAGGCGATCCGCATCCCGCTCAACGAGAGCCAGGACGACAAGAGCCAGATCGAGGAGTTCATTCGCGAGTATAAGGGCGAAGGCATCCAGCACCTCGCGCTGACCACCCCGGACATCTTCGACACGGTCGAGCGGCTGCGCGCCCGCGGCGTGAAGCTGCAGGACACGATCGAGACCTATTACGAGCTGGTCGACAAGCGCGTCCCCGGCCATGGCGAGGACCTTGAGCGCCTGCGCAAGAACCGCATCCTGATCGACGGCAATGTCGGCGACGAGGGCATCCTGCTCCAGATCTTCACCGAGAACATGTTCGGCCCGATCTTCTTCGAAATTATTCAAAGAAAGGGCAATGAAGGCTTCGGCAACGGCAACTTCCAGGCGCTGTTCGAATCCATCGAGCTAGACCAGATCCGCCGCGGCGTAATCAAGGTCGACGCCTGAACGCTTTCTTCACGCAGGCTCGCGAAAACGGCCGCGATTGCGTAGCCGCATTCCGTAGCGTAATGCGCCGGCCTGAGTGAACCATTTCATGCCACCCGCGTTAGGGTGGACGGAAGTTTGGAGAGGGAGACCGGGGGGAGCGACGCTTGTAGCGTAACGCGCTGCTCCACCCCGGCCACAACCTTCAGGCAAAGGCGGGCTCGCCCCGCACTTCGTCCCCGGCCCCTTCCCGGAACCGCGCTTCGTCGAGCAGTCCTTCGCGCTTGGCGACGATCACCGGCACCAGCATCTGCCCCGCCACATTGGTCGCGGTCCGGCCCATGTCGAGGATCGGGTCGATGGCGAGCAACAGCCCCACCCCGTCCAGCGGCAGGCCGAGCGTCGACAGGGTCAGCGTCAGCATCACCGTCGCGCCGGTCAGGCCCGCGGTCGCGGCCGAGCCCAGCACCGATACGATCGCGATCAGCGCATAATGCTCCAGCCCAAGCGGGATGCCGTAGAATTGCGCGACGAAGATCGCCGAGATCGCCGGATAGATCGCCGCGCAGCCATCCATCTTGGTGGTGGCACCCAGCGGCACGGCGAAGGCGGCATAGGCCCGCGGCACGCCCAGCGCGCGCTCGGTGATCTCCTCGGTAACCGGCAGGGTGCCGACAGAGGAGCGCGAGACGAAGCCGAGCTGGATCGCCGGCCAGGCCGAGGCGAAGAAGCGCAGCGGGCTCAGGCCATGCGCCGCGAGCAGCACCGGATAGACGACCAGCAGCACCAGCCCGAGCCCGAGATAGACCGCGCCCGCATAGGTGCCGAGCGCCGCCAGCGACTCCCAGCCATAGCGGACCACCGCGTCGCCGATCAGCGCGGCGGTGCCGATCGGGGTCAGCCGGATCACCCAGCGCAGCAGCAGCCTGAACACGGAGAGCGCCGAGGCGTTGAAGTCGAGGAAGCGATGCCCCGCCTCGCCCGCCTTCACCGCCGCCGCGCCGATCGCGACCGCCAGCACGATGATCTGGAGCACGTTGAACGAAAGCCCGGTGGTAGCGCCGCCGTCATTCAGCTTGGTCGAAGCGGCGATCCCCAGGAAATTGGCCGGCACCAGCCCCTTGAGGAAGTCCAGCCAGCTGCCCGTGCTCGAAGGCGCCGCGGCAGCGGCAGCCGCCACCGCGCTATGATGCCCTGGCTGGAGCACCAACCCCAAGGTGATGCCGATCGCCACCGCGACGCCCGCGGTGATCGCGAACCACAGCAAGGTTCGCACCACCAGCCGCGCGGCATTGTTGAGATCACGCAGCGCCGCGATCGACGCGACGATGGCGGTGAACACCAGCGGCGGCACCAGCACCTTGAGCAGCTGCACGAAAATCTGCCCGATCGTCTGCAGCGCCTGGGCCAGGCCATTGGCCGTCTCGCCGTCGCCGCCGATCGAGCGCGCCGCCAGCCCGAGCGCCAGCCCGGCAACCATGCCGATCGCAACCTGCACGCCGAAGCTCGGTAGGCGCCGCGGGGGTGCGGCTGCGCTGGTGGTGGCCATTGGTTACGACTCCGGAATTAAACCCACTAAAGAAGTAGGAATTAACCCGCTGCCGCCCAACAAAGTTTAGGTTCGCGCCCCTAAAGCTGCCCCGTCGCCAGATAGTAACATTTGACACTTTATGTGCGCCGCTACAGAGAGTCCGGCATGGAGAGGATGCGATGACCGACTATTTCCCCGGCTTCGGCAACCATGTTTCGACCGAGGCGGTCCCCGGCGCCCTGCCGGTTGGGCGCAACAGCCCGCAAAAGCCGGCCTATGGCCTCTATGCCGAGCAGCTTTCGGGCACGGCCTTCACCGCGCCGCGCCATGAGAACCGCCGGTCCTGGCTCTATCGCCTGCGCCCCACCGCCGAGCATCCGCCCTTCACCCGCTATCAGGGCGCGCCGCATTTCGCAGCTGACCTGCCCGGCGAGCCCCTGCCCCCCAATCGCCTGCGCTGGAACCCGGTAGAGGCACCCGCCCCGGGCACCGACTTGGTCGATGGCATGGTCACGATGCTAGCCAACCGCGATCCCGCCGATCTCGAGGGCGTGGCGGTGCATGTCTATGCCGCCAACAAGGACATGGAGACCCGCGTCTTCTTCGACGCGGATGGCGAGCTGCTCTTCATCCCGCAGGCGGGCCGGCTGGCCCTGCTGACCGAGCTCGGCCGCATCGATGTCGCCCCTGGCCAGGTCGCCCTGATCCCGCGCGGCGTCCGTTTCCGCGCGCTGCTGCCCGATGGCAGCGCGACCGGCTATGTCGCGGAGAACCACGGCGCGCTGTTCCGCCTGCCCGATCTCGGCCCGATCGGCGCGAACGGCCTCGCCAATCCGCGCGACTTCGAGACGCCCGCCGCCTGGTTCGAGGATCGGGACGAGCCGTTCGAAGTGATCCAGAAGCACCTGGGCCACCTGTGGACCACCACCCTGCCCCACAGCCCGCTCGACGTGGTCGCCTGGCACGGCAATCTCGCGCCCTGGCGCTATGACCTCTCCCGGTTCAACACGATGAACACGGTGAGCTTCGACCACCCTGATCCCTCGATCTTCACGGTACTGACCTCGCCCTCGGACGTGCCGGGCCGCGCCAATGCGGACTTCGTGATCTTCCCGCCGCGCTGGATGGTCGCCGAGGACACGTTCCGCCCGCCCTGGTTCCACCGCAACATCATGTCCGAGGCGATGGGGCTGATCACCGGCGCCTATGACGCCAAGGCCGAAGGCTTCGCGCCCGGCGGCCTGTCGCTGCACAACCTGATGGCCGGCCACGGCCCCGACGTGACGAGCTGGCAGGGTGCGACCAACGCGGACCTCAAGCCGCACAAGATCGCCGGTACCATGGCCTTCATGGTCGAGACCTGCTGGCCCTATAAACCGACCCGCTACGCCCTCGACCGCGCCCAGCCCGACTATGACGCGGCGTGGGAGGGGTTCCCAAAGGCGCAGTTGCCCAAGTGAGTGAACGCCTCACCGAAACGCCTCCCAACGTCACCCTCGGCCCGCTCGACCTGATCGCCGACGGCAAGGCGCGCAACTTCGTCCTCGAAATGCGCGCCGGCCGCTTCCACGGCTTCGTCGTCCGCCGGGGCGAAACCGTGCGCGGCTATCTCGACCTTTGCGCACACATGGCGCTGCCGCTGTCGAACAAGCTCGACGACTACCTTACCCCCGATGGCAGCCATATCCAGTGCAGCTGGCACGGCGCGCTTTACCGGATCGAGGATGGCGTCTGCGTCGGCGGCCCGTGCACTGGCGCGAAGCTCCGCCCCTGGCCGGTGACGGTGATCGACGGCAAGATCGTCACTGCCTGATCGTCCTTGCGCGGGCTCGCGAAATGCGGGATTAGAGGCGATAATAAGTCAGCAATACTGACCATCTTTGGAGAGTGGCCATGACCCCCGATTTCGATTTCGGCCTGGGCGAAACCGCGGACATGATCCGCGAGACGACGCAGCGCTTCGCCAAGGAGCGTATCGAGCCGCTTGCCGCGAAGATCGATGCCGAGGACTGGTTCCCGCGCGACGAGCTCTGGCGGGCCATGGGCGAGCTCGGCCTGCACGGCATCACCGTCGAGGAAGAGTTTGGCGGCCTGGGCCTCGGCTATCTCGAGCATGTCATCGCGCAGGAAGAAATCGCCCGGGCTTCGGCCTCGATTGGCCTCTCTTACGGCGCCCATTCAAACCTTTGCGTCAACCAGATCCGCCGCTGGGCCAACCCGGAGCAGAAGGCGAAGTACCTTCCCAAGCTGATCTCGGGCGAGCATGTCGGCAGCCTCGCCATGTCGGAGGCCGGCGCCGGCTCGGACGTCGTCTCGATGAAGCTGCGCGCCGAGAAGACCGATCGGGGCTACGTCCTCAACGGCACCAAGTTCTGGATCACCAACGCGGCCTATGCGGACACGCTGGTGGTCTACGCCAAGACCGGCGAGGGCTCGCGCGGCATCACCACCTTCCTGATCGAGAAGGACATGCCCGGCTTCTCGATCGGCCAGAAGATCGACAAGATGGGCATGCGCGGCTCGCCCACTGCCGAGCTGGTGTTCAACGATTGCGAAGTGCCCGAGGAAAACGTCATGGGCCCGCTCAACGGCGGCGTCGGCGTGCTGATGTCCGGCCTCGATTATGAGCGCACCGTGCTCTCGGGCATCCAGCTCGGCATCATGCAGGCCTGTCTCGACGTGGTCCTGCCCTATATCCGCGAGCGCAAGCAGTTCGGCCAGGCGATCGGCCATTTCCAGCTGATGCAGGCCAAGGTGGCGGACATGTACGTCGCGCTCAACAGCGCGCGTGCGTACGTCTATGCCGTGGCGAGGAGCTGCGACGCGGGCAAGACCACCCGCTTCGACGCCGCCGGCGCGATCCTGCTCGCGTCCGAGAGCGCGGTGAAAGTCTCGCTCGAGGCGATCCAGGCGCTGGGCGGTGCCGGCTATACCAAGGACTGGCCGGTCGAGCGCTTCGCCCGCGACGCCAAGCTGCTCGACATCGGCGCAGGCACCAACGAAATCCGCCGCATGCTGATCGGCCGGGAGCTGATCGGCGCTTGAAGGCGCTGCGCATCCTGGGCGTGATCGGCGCGATCCTGCTGATGGCGGGCGAAGGTTATCGCTCTTGGGATGCGGGCCGCCCGGCGGTTTTCTGGATGGACGACATGCTCGCCGGCGCGATGATGATCGCCGCCGCGATTCTCATCGGCCGCCAGAGTTTCGCCACCCGCAGCTTCTTCGCGGCAAGCTGGGGCGTGGCGGTCGGCATGCTCTACGGCAGCTTCTTCGGGAAGCTCTACGATCCGGCGAGCAGCAACCCGGGCAATTTCTCGATCGGCCTGCTGACCTGGCTGGTCGGCGCCGCCTTCGTCATCGCGATCGGCGGGCTGGTGGCGAGCATCGTGCTGCCCGGCCCGCACCGATAAACCTCCCCGAGCGTTGCCCGGGGAGGCGCATCCGGTCACCCTGCCTTCACGGTCTCCACCGCCTCGAGGATCGCCGCCGCGACGGCCTCGGGCTGCGACAGCAGCGAAAGATGCCCGGCCTTCAGCTCGGTGGTCCTGGCGTTCATCTGCGCCGCGAACTGGCGCTCGAGATCGACGTTCACCACCCGGTCCTCGGCCGAGACCAGATACCAGCATGGAAGGCTTTCCCAGGCGGCAATAGTCGCCGTGTCGCCGAAGGTGCTGGCGGCGAGCGGCGGCTGGACGGCCGCCAGCACCCGCGCCTCGGCTTCGGGCAGGTCATTGGCGACATCCTCGATCCAACCCTGCTCGCTGATCTTGAGATAGCCGTTGCCGTCGTCGCTGATCCGGCCCAGCGCCGGCGGTGCGGGGTACGCGCCGACCAGCGCGCCAAGCGTCTCGCCCGCCTTGGGCGCGAAGGCGGCGACATAGATCAGCGCCTTCACCTTGTCGTGCGCCCCGGCCTCGGTGATGACCGCTCCGCCCCAACTATGGCCGGCCAGCACCACCGGCCCGGCCACGGCATCCAGCGCGCGCCGCGTCGCCGCGACATCGTCGGCCAGCGAATTGGTGGGGTTCTGCACCGCGACCACGCTCAGCCCTTCAGCCTGCAGCAACGGGATCACCCGCTGCCAGCTCGATCCGTCCGCCCAGGCGCCGTGCACCAGAACGACCGTTGGCGTGTCGGCTTTGCTATCCATGATCTTCACTCCAGGCAGGCGTCACCGGATTGGCGACGGTGCCAGCCTGGAGGCGGATCGGCGGTTCGATCAATCTGGCCTTGGGGTGTCGTGCCCACTCAAAGGAGTGAGCACGACGCCAATTTCACCAGATCTTCACGCGCTTGTCGGGCGTCAGGTACAGCTTCTCGTTCGGCTGGACATTGAACGCCGGATACCATGCGTCGAGATTGCGCACGGTGAAGGCACGCCAGCGACCCGGCGCGTGCGCATCGGTCGCCACTTCGGCCCGCAGCGCCTGGTCGCGCTGCTTCTCGCGCCAGCTCTGGGCAAAGGCGAGGAAGAAGCGCTGGTCGCCGGTCAGCCCGTTGATTACCGGCGCTTCCTTGCCCTTGAGCGAAGCGTGATACGCCTCATAGGCCGCGGTCAGCCCCGCCACGTCGGCGATGTTCTCGGCCAGCACCTGCTTGCCGTTGAGGAACAGCCCGGGCAGCACCTCATAGGCGCTATACTGCGCCGCCAGCGCCGCGCTCGCCTGCTCGAAATGCTTGAGATCCTCGGGCGTCCACCAGTTGCGCAGCTTGCCCGCGCTGTCGAAACTCGAACCGGTATTGTCGAAGCTGTGGCTGATCTCATGTCCGATCGTCGCGCCGATCGAGCCATAGTTCGCCGCCGCATCGGACTTGGGATCGTAGAACGGTGCCTGCAGGATCGCCGCCGGGAAGTTGAGCGCGTTTTGCAACGGCAGGTTGACCGCGTTGACGGTCTGCGGCGTCATCCACCACTCGCCCTTGTCAACCGGCTTGCCGATCTTGGCGAGCTGGTGCGCCGTTTCGGCCTTGTCCGCGCGGATCAGGTTGCCGACCGGATCGTCCGCCTTCACGTCGAGCGACGCATAGCTGCGCCACGTCTCGGGATAGCCGACACCGACGCGCATCGTCTCGATCTTCTTGCGCGCCTCGGCCTTGGTCGCCTCGTCCATCCAGCTGAGCCCGGCGACGCGCTTGTCGAACGCCGCCTTGATGTTGGCCACCATGTTCTGGATGTCGGCCTTGGATGAGGCCGGGAAATAGTCCTTCACATAAAGCTGGCCGACCGCATCACCCAGATTGTTGTTCACGCTGGCGATCGCGCGCTTGTCACGCGGACGCATCGCCTGCTGGCCGCGCAGTTGCTTCGCGAAGAAGTCGAAGCTCGCCTGGTCGAACCGGCTCGGCAGCACCGAGGTGACCTGGTTGATCTGGTGGAAGGCCAGCCAGTCCTGCCACGCCTCGACCGGCTCACTCTCGACCAGCTTGGCCAGCTTCACCGTGGTATCGGGCTGCCAGACGATGAATTCCTGCTGCGAGCCGAGGCCCGCCGCGGCCCAGAAGCCGTCCCAGTCGATCCCCGGCGCCTTGGCGGCGAAGTCGGCCTTCTTCCACCAGTTATCCGCCTTCTTCACGTCCTGGCTGGCGACCAGGTCGGTATGCGCGGTCGCGATCTTCGTCTCTAGGTCGAACACCCGCCCGGCACGCGCCGCCGGATCGCTCATTCCGGCCAGCGTGAAGATCTTGACCAGATACGCCTTGTAGCCCTCGCGCGCCTTCTTCATCTCCTCGGTCTGCGAGAGATAATAGTCGCGGTCCTCGAGCCCCAGCCCGCCCTGCAGCACATAGGGCACGGTCACGTCAGGCTTGTCGAGCGCCTGGCTCACCCACAGGCCGAACAGATTCTCGGTGTGGAAGTTGGTCGCGTTGAGCGGATCGACGTCGGCGCGGACATTGCCGCCGAGCATCGCCGAAAGCGCCTTCTTGTCCTTGATCGCCGCGATCGCATCCAGGGTCGGCTTGAGCGGCGTGATCCCCCGCGCCTCGATCGCGCCGGTATCGGTATAGGCATTGTACCAGTCGGCGATCCGCCGCGTGTCAGTGCCCGCCGCCGCATTGGCCTTCAGCGCGGCATCGATGATCGCCTTGTTGTTCGCCTCGGACTTGTTGAACACGTCGAGGAACATGCCGGTCGCGGTGCGGTCGGCCGGGATCTCGGTCTTGGCGCGCCAGCCGCCATTGGCATATTCCTCGAAATCGTCGCCCGGCTTCACCTGCTTGTCGAGCCCGACCAGGTCGACGCCGACGCCGGTGCCGGCCGAAACGCTGGTGCCCGCGCCATTGCCGGAGGGCGTGCATGCGGTGGTCGCGAGCAGTGCCGCGACGAGGAGTGCATGGGTCTTCAAGGCGACTCTCCTGTATTGCTGTATGGCAGGGGTGCTACTCCTGCGTTTCCCTTTTCGCCAGCACCTTCCCATGCCCGCTCCGGCGGTGTAGGGAGAAGAAAACTAGGACAGGAAGGATGCCCTATCTATGAGCGCCCCGGTGCTCGATTCGAGGGTTGCGGCCGACAGCGCGGAATTCCGCGCGCGTGCCGCCCATAACCGCGCGCTGGTCGATCAGCTCCGCGCCGATGTCGCCCAGGCAGCGCTCGGCGGCTCTGAGGCTTCGCGCACCCGCCACACCAGTCGCGGCAAGCTGCTGCCCCGCGAACGCGTCGAGCGGCTGCTCGATCCGGGCGCGCCGTTCCTCGAAATCGGCCAGCTCGCCGCCTGCGACATGTACGAGGGCGAAGTCCCCGGCGCCGGCATGATCGCCGGAGTCGGCCGCGTCTCCGGCCGCACCGTGATGATCGTCTGCAACGACGCCACGGTGAAGGGCGGCACCTATTATCCGATGACGGTGAAGAAGCATCTCCGCGCCCAGGAGATCGCCGAGCAGAACCGCCTGCCCTGCATCTACCTGGTCGATTCGGGCGGCGCCAATCTGCCCCACCAGGCCGAGGTCTTCCCCGATCGCGATCATTTCGGCCGGATCTTCTTCAACCAGGCGAACATGTCGGCCAAGGGCATCCCGCAGATCGCCTGTGTGATGGGCAGCTGCACGGCGGGCGGCGCCTATGTCCCCGCCATGTCCGACGAGACGGTGATCGTCCGCGAGCAGGGCACGATCTTCCTCGCCGGCCCGCCGCTGGTGAAGGCCGCCACCGGCGAAGTGATCAGCGCCGAGGACCTGGGCGGCGGCGACCTGCATGCGCGCAAGTCGGGCGTGGTCGATCATCTCGCCGAGAATGACGAGCATGCGCTGACCATCGTCCGCGACATTATCAGCCACCTCCCCGCCGATCGCGAGCCGGACCTCAAGCTGCTCGATCCCCGCGCGCCGAAATACGAAGCCGAAGAGCTTTACGGGATCATCCCCGAAGACGTCCGCGCACCCTATGACGTGCACGAGGTGATCGCCCGGATCACCGACAACAGCGAATTCCACGAGTTCAAGGCGCTCTACGGCAGCTCGCTGGTCTGCGGCTTTGCGCATATCTGGGGCATGCCGGTCGGCATCATCGCCAATAACGGCGTGCTGTTCAGCGAGAGCGCGCAGAAGGGCGCGCATTTCATCGAGCTATGCTGTCAGCGCCGCATCCCCCTGCTCTTCCTCCAGAACATCTCCGGCTTCATGGTCGGCGGCAAGTATGAGGCGGAAGGCATTGCAAAACATGGCGCAAAGCTGGTCACCGCTGTCGCCACCGCGACCGTACCCAAGATCACCGTGCTGATCGGCGGCAGCTTCGGCGCCGGCAATTACGGCATGTGCGGCCGCGCCTATTCGCCCCGCTTCCTGTTCACCTGGCCCAACAGCCGCATCTCGGTGATGGGCGGAGAGCAAGCCGCTTCGGTGCTCGCCACAGTCCACCGCGATGCCGACAAATGGACGCCGGAGGAGACGGAAGCCTTCAAGGCCCCGATCCGCCAGCGCTACGAGGACGAAGGCAACCCCTGGCACGCCACCGCGCGGCTATGGGACGACGGCATCATCGACCCGGCCCAGACCCGTGACGTCCTCGGCATCGCGCTGGCCGCAACGCTCAACGCGCCGATCCCGGAGCGGCCCGCGTTCGGCGTGTTCCGGATGTGATGCGATCAGAAGCCCCATCTTCATTCCTCCCCGAGCTTGTCTCGGGGAGGGGGACCGCCCGGCGAAGCCGGGTGGTGGAGGGGCAAGCGCGCAAGCGCTTCCGCAACGATCCCGCGCAGTACAGCATCCAGATCCCGCAAGACCTCCACCGCCGGAACCCGCAACGTCACGATCCCGCATTCCGCCAACCATGCGTCCCGCCGAGCATCCCGATCAGGCCGCTCGCCAAATCCATGCGCCTCGCCATCCACCTCAATGGCAAGCCGCGCATCGCTACAGTAGAAATCAAGACTGAACACACCCGTGGCATGCTCGTGACGAAACTTGAGCCCGGCCGGTCGCTTGCGCAGCTCCCGCCACAACAGCCCCTCCGGCAAACTCATCTCACGTCGCCGCGCTCGCGCCCGCTGCACGGCGCGCTTGCTCCCTTTCGGCGCATGATCCTTGAACATCGCACCTGCCCCTCCACCATGCTTCGCATGGTCCCCCTCCCCGAGACTAGCTCGGGGAGGAATTGAAAGGTCCGCTATGAAGCTTGTTGTCGCAGCCGCCCTCCTCCTCGCCCCACTCCCCGCGCTGGCACAGACCACCCCCACCCCCAAGCTCCCCCCCGCCAACCCGCTCCCCTATGAGGACGCGGAAGCCGCCGCGGTGCTCGCCCCGATCAACGCCATGTTCGCCGGGCTCGCCGCGCATGACGGCGCCGCGATCCTTGCCCAGACGCGCCCCGAGGGCGGTGCCACCGTCGCGGTCGAGAAGCCCGACGGCAGCCGCGCGATCCGCCACCTCAGCTGGGCCGATTTCGCCGGCGGCATCAAGCCCGGCCCGGAGAAGCTGGAGGAGCGCATCTCCACCCCCGCGATCGAAGTCGATGGCGACATCGCCATGGTCTGGGCGCCTTATGTCTTCCTGATCGACGGCAAGGCGCACCATTGCGGCATCAACCATTTCGACCTGCTTCGCGAGAATGGCAGCTGGAAGGTGCTCAACGTCACCTGGTCGCAGCGCACCACCGGGTGCACCGTGCAATGAGCCGCGACACCCTCTTCCTGCTCGACCCCGACTGGGCCGATCCGGCCCATGGCGGCGAGCGGCATTTCTACTGCAAGGAATGCATGATCGTGGAAGGCCTGCTCGCCACCTTCCCCGAGCGCGCGAAGGACATCGACGTCGTCCGCGTCGCCTGGCCGCGCCCCCGCGCGGCGGTGGTGGAGGCAATCGGCGCGGACAACCAGAACCTGCCGGCCCTGGTTTGGGACGGTGGCTTCGCCAACGACATCGAAGCGTTGCTGGCGGCTCTCGCCGAACGTCATGGTTTCCCGGAGCGCCACCCTTGAGCACTGGAAATGTAGGATTTTCCATGTTGAAACGAGATTCTGGAGCGCCCCAATGTCGGCCGCTCGCACATGCGTGGGGATTCAAGGGATTCAAGATAATGCACAACCAGATGGTTGAATATCGATGATCCGGTCCCTGCTTATCGCCAATCGCGGCGAGATCGCCTGCCGCATCATCCGCACCGCGCGCGAGATGGGCATCCGCACCGTCGCGGTCTTCTCCGATGCCGACGCGAAAGCGCTCCATGTTCGCCAGGCGGATCAGGCCGTCCATATCGGCCCCTCGCCCGCCCGCGAGAGCTATCTGGTCGGCGACAAGATCATCGCAGCTGCCAAGGCGACTGGGGCAGAGGCGATCCACCCCGGCTATGGCTTCCTGTCGGAGAATGCCGACTTCGCCGAAGCGGTGATCGCTGCCGGGCTGGTCTGGGTCGGCCCGAAGCCCGACAGCATCCGCGCCATGGGCCTGAAGGATGCCGCCAAGGCACGGATGATCGCCGCCGGCGTGCCCGTCACCCCCGGCTATCTCGGCGAGGACCAGTCTCCCGACCGGCTCCAGGCAGAGGCGGACGCGATCGGCTATCCCGTGCTTATCAAGGCCGTGGCCGGCGGCGGCGGCAAGGGCATGCGGCTGGTCGAGGCTGCGGGGGAGTTCCTCGACGCCCTCGCTTCCTGCAAGCGCGAGGCCGCCAGCTCGTTCGGCGACGACCGGGTGCTGCTCGAGAAGTACATTCTCTCGCCGCGCCATATCGAAGTGCAGGTGTTCGGCGACACGCACGGCAATGTGGTCCACCTGTTCGAGCGCGACTGCTCGCTCCAGCGCCGCCACCAGAAGGTGATCGAGGAAGCCCCCGCGCCGGGCATGGACGAAGAAACGCGCGAAACGATCTGCGCTGCCGCCGTCCGCGCCGCGCAGGCGGTCGACTATGTCGGCGCCGGCACGATCGAGTTCATCGCCGACGCCAGCGAAGGCCTGCGCGCCGACCGTATCTGGTTCATGGAGATGAACACCCGCCTCCAGGTCGAGCATCCGGTGACCGAGGAGATCACCGGCCAGGACCTGGTCGAATGGCAGCTGCGCGTCGCCTCGGGCGAGCCGCTGCCGCTCCGCCAGGACGAGCTTGAGATCGACGGCCACGCCATGGAAGCGCGGCTCTATGCCGAGGACCCGGCCAAGGGCTTCCTGCCGAGCATCGGACAGCTCGATACGTTCGCGCTGCCCTACGGCATCCGCATCGAGACTGGCGTGATCCGCGGCGGCGCGGTCAGTTCCTTCTACGATCCGATGATCGCCAAGCTCGTCGTGCACGGCAACGACCGCGAGGAAGCGCGCGTGCGGCTCTATGATGCGTGTCGCGAGGTTCGCATCCAGCCGGTGCACACCAATGCCGAGTTCATGGCCAAGCTGCTGGCAACGCACGAATTCGCTATGGGCAACGTCGATACCCGCCTGATCGAGCGCAGGCTCGACAGCCTGGTGGAACGGGAGGTGCCGGACGCGCGCATTCTCTCGGCCGGGGCATTGCTGCTGCTGGCCCATCCGGACAAGCGGCTTGCCGAGCAGCCCGTTCTTTCGAGCGACGGCGGCCGCGAATGGGTGGCGTCCGCTTCGACGTCCTGGAATCCGCTGTTCGGCTTCCGGCTGAACGCTGCCGCCAATCATACCGTCAGGCTCGCGGTCGATGGGCAGACAATGGACATCGACCTGGATGCGACCGGGCCGCTCGAGCCTGACCATTATGACATCGAAAGGGACGCTGTCTGGGTGCAGGCGGAGGATGGCCTGGCTGCGCATTACTTCACCTTGCCGTCGTCGAATGTCGCCCAGGGCAGTGCCTCGGCCGGCGACGGCGCGATCCTCGCCCCGATGCCGGGCCGCGTGACCTCGGTCGAAGTCGCGGCGGGCGACAGCGTCGCCAAGGGCCAGCGCCTGGTAACGCTGGAGGCGATGAAGATGGAACATGGCCTCACCGCCCCGTTCGATGGCATCGTCGCCGAGCTCACCGTGGCGCAAGGCAGCCAGGTGAGCGAAGGTACGCTGCTGGTGAAGGTCGAGAAGGCGGACTAACCCCAACCGTCACCCTGAACTTGTTTCAGGGTCCAACCTTCCACGGGCGATACCGCTTGTGGTGCCTTGGATGCTGAAACAAGTTCAGCATGACGAAGAAGAAGGCGGATCGAATGGCAGGCAGGTTCTACGACGAATGGCAGGTCGGCGACACCGTCGCCCACGAACTCCGCCGCACGGTGACGGAGACCGACAACCTGCTGTTCTCGACGATGACCCACAACACCCAGCCGCTCCACCTCGATGCTGAGGCGGCGAAGGCGAGCGAGTTCGGCCAGATCCTCGTCAACGGCACCTTCACCTTCAGCCTGATGGTCGGCATCACCGTAGGCGACACCACCGCCGGCACGCTGGTCGCCAATCTCGGCTATGACCAGCTACGCATGCCCAAGCCCGTCTTCATCGGCGACACGCTGCACGCCGAGAGCGAAGTGGTCGAGCTGCGCCCCAGCAAGTCGCGCCCCGGCCAGGGCATCGTCACCTGGCAGCACCGCATGCTCAACCAGCGCGGCGAACTGGTCTGCGAATGCCTGCGCTCGGCCCTGCTCAAGAGCCGGCCGGCGGCATGACGGACCATGCCGACATCGTCGTGATCGGCGGCGGTGCGGCGGGCGTCGGCGCGCTGCGCACCCTCGCCGATGCCGGAAGAGACGTGCTGCTGCTCGAGGCGCAGGACCGGCTCGGCGGCCGCGCCCATACCGTCCATATCGCCGGCATGCCGATCGACATGGGCGCGGGCTGGCTCCATTCGGCGCCGAAGAACCCGTGGGTAGGCATTGCGGAGGCGCGCGGCTTCACCGTCTATCGCGCCCCGGCCCGCTGGGGCGAGCAATGGCGCGAAATCGGCGCGACCAAGGCCGAGCAGCAGGCGCTGTGGCACGCATTCGAAGCCTTCATGGAGGCGATGCGCACCCCACCGCCCAGCGACTGCGCCGCCGATCTCCTGCCTCCGAACGGCGAATGGAACCCCGCGCTCGACGCGCTCTCCGGCTATATCAACGGCGCCCCGATGCGCGAGATGTCGGCGATCGACTGGCAGGCCTATGAAGACGAATCGATCGACGTGAACTGGCGCGTCGAGCAGGGCTATGGCGCGCTGGTCTCCTCGCACGCCGCCTGGCTGCCGTTAGTGCTCGGCACTCCGGTCACCGCGATCGACACCTCGGGCCGGCAGCTCCGCATCGAGACCCCGCGCGGGAGCATCACCGCGAATTCCGCGATCATCACCGTCTCGAGCAACGTCCTCGCCAGCGGCGCGATCCGCCTGCCGGGGCACGACGCGATCCTCCACGCCGCCGCCCAGCTCCCGCTCGGCCTGGCCGACAAGCTGTTCTTCACGCTGGAGGACGCGGATGATGTCGACGACAACGCCCATCTCCTCGGCAATCCACGCAGCGCGCTGACCGGCACCTATACGCTCAAGCCGCTCGGCCGGCCGCTGGTCGAGTGCATGCTCGGCGGCGAAGGCGCGCGGGCGATGGAGAAGGCAGGGTTGAACGGCGCCGCCGATTTCGCGATCGGCGAGCTGGTCCACCTGCTCGGCAGCGACTGGCGCAGGAAGCTCCGGTTCGTCGCCGGCTCGGCCTGGGGCCGCGAGACCTATGTCCTGGGCGGCTACAGCCACGCCCGCCCCGGCCAGCACGCCGCGCGCGCGGTGCTGCGCGCCGGCGCCGACCCGCGCATCCGCTTCGCCGGCGAAGCGACCTCGGACGGCGAATTCTCCACCGCCCACGGCGCCTACAACACCGGCGTCGCGGCAGCGAAGGCGCTGCTCTAGGCCGCCTTCCCCCGCGCCACAGGATTGGAAAACTCCATCTCCTGGTCGATCCCGCCGAACTTGAGCGCCATCACGTCGCGCGCGTAATTCTGGTTCAGCCGCCACGGCTTGCGCGAGCCCTGGCGCGGCAGCTTGTCGTTGGCGCGCTGGACATAGCCCGAGGTGAAGTCGAGGAACGGGACTTCCTCCACCGGCGCCGCGATCCGCGGGGTCACCTGGCGCATCCCGCGCTTCTTCATCGCATTGAGCAGCCGCGTCACATAGTTCGCGGTCAGGTCGCTCTTCAGCGTCCAGCTCGCATTGGTATAGCCGAACGAGATCGCGAAATTGGGCACGTCCGCGAACATCATGCCCTTGTAGGTCATCGCCTTGCCGGGATCGAAGGCCTTGCCATCGACACGGATCGGCATCCCGCTGAACAGCTGGATCTCCAGCCCCGTCGCGGTCACCACCAGGTCGGCCGCGATCTCCTTGCCCGAGCCGAGCTTGAGCCCGTCCGCCGTGAAGTGATCGATCGTGTCGGTCACCACCTCGGCCTTGCCGGTCTTGATCGAAGCGAACAGGTCCGCATCGGGCACCAGGCATACGCGCTGGTCCCAGGGATTGTAGCGCGGGGTGAAGTGCGTCCCCACGTCATAGTCCGGCCCCAGCTCGTCCTGGACCATCTGGACGATCCGTTCCCTGGCCTTGTCCGGGTTCTTGCGCGCCAGCCCGTAGAAGAATTGCTGGAGCAGCACATTCTTCCACCGCGTGATGCCATAGGCGGTCTTCGCCGGCATCCAGCTGCGCATCCAGTTCGCCACCGCGTCCTGCGAGGGCCGCGAGACGATGTAGGTCGGCGAGCGCTGCAGCATCGTCACATGCGCCGCCTGCTTGGCCAACTCGGGCACCAGGGTCACCGCGGTCGCGCCGCTGCCGATCACGACGACGCGCTTGTCCTTGTAGTCGATCTCCGGCGTCCAGAATTGCGGATGGACCACCCGCCCCTTGAAGTCTGCCACGCCGGCGAAATCGGGCGTGTAGCCCCGCGCGTAATTATAATAGCCGGTGCACAGGAACAGGAAGGCGCAGGTGAAGGTCACCGCTTCCCCGCCCCGTTCGGCGGTGACGGTCCATAATGCGTCGGCTGAAGACCAGCTCGCCCCCGTCACCCGCGTCGAATAGCGGATATGCTCGTCGATGCCGTAGTCCTTCACGGCCTCGTCGAGATAGTTGAGGATCGAGGGACCGTCGGCGATCGCCTTGCTCTCGGTCCAGGGCCGGAAGGAGAAGCCGAGCGTGAACATGTCCGAGTCCGATCGGATGCCCGGATAGCGGAACAGGTCCCAGGTCCCGCCCAGCCGCTCGCGCCCCTCGAGCACGACATAGGAGCGGTCCGGGCTGTTCTTCTGCAGGTGCCAGGCCGCGCCGACGCCGGAGATTCCGGCGCCTACGATCACCACGTCGAAATGCTCGGCCATGTCCTCTCCCGATCTTCTGTTTACATCACTGTAAGCAGAGAAACGGGCAGGCTCAATAATCCCGCGAATATTTGAGGCTGACGCTCGATCCGCCGAACGACCCGGCCTGCGAGAGCAGGCTCAGCGTGCGGCTCAGCGAGATCTCCAGCTGCGTGGCGGTGAAGCCCCGCGCGTCGGTGATGATCTCCACATAGATGTCATCGGTCAGATACTTGCCCGCCGCCAGTGCCATGCCGCGTCCGGTCACGTCATCAGCGCCCAGGATTCGCAGCCGGTCGATGCCCGTGGCCGATTTGAGCTGGCCGAGCGGATTAAGCCCGCCGCCGGTGCTGCTCAGCGACTGGAGCGCCGCCGCCAGCTGGATCGCCTCGGTCGCCGACAGGTTCGTCACGTTCGTCCCGAAGAACAGCCGCGCCAGCACTTCCTCCTGCGGCAGCGTCGGCGTCGAGCTGAATGCGATCTGCGGCTGCTGCGCGGTGCCCGACACGGTCAGGATCGCGGTGATCCCCTCCGCCGTCGTGCTCGCCTGGATATCGACCGAGGGATTGGTCAGCGTCGATCCCTGGAAGCGGATCGTGCCGCGGCTGATGTCGAAGCGCCGGCTGGCGAAACTGTAGGTGCCGCGCACAATCTCCATCGTGCCGCGCACATCGGGCGCCAGCGTCGTGCCGCGCACCGTCACCTGTGCCCGCCACTCGCTCTCCAGCCCCATGCCGTTCACGAACAGCCGGTTGTCGGCGTTGATGCGCAGGTTGAGGTCGAAATCGCCGAAGGAGCGGCGGATCACCTGTGCCGGCGTATCCTCCTGGCCATTGGGGTTCTTGCGGCGCACGCCGGTCAATTCGGGCACTTCGGCGGCGCCCTGGCGGATGATCTGGTAATGCGCCTCGGGCACGGTCAGCCGTCCGTCGATCCGCGAGACCTGCGGGTTCTTGGTGATCGTGATCCGGCCCGTCGCGGTCGCTCCCAGCGCATCGCTGCGCGCCAGCCGGGCATTATCGAGATCGGCGGTGATCGCGATCGGATAGCCGTTCGCCGAAGACAGGCTCACCTTGCCCTGCGCCTTCACCGTCCCCTCACCGGCCCTGGCGGTCAGCGAATTGAGGAGGAACTCGTCGTTCGAGAAGGTGCCGTCGATCTGCATGCCCGTAAGCCGGGTGCCGAAATTCTCGTTCTCGTAGGTGAGGTTGCTGGCCCGCACGACACCGGCCAGCTGCGGCGCCTCGACCTTGCCCGAGAAGTCCGCCGCGATCCCGATCGGCCCGTCGAGCTGCTGGCCCGAAAGCCCCGCCAGCGAGAAAGGCACTGCCGCAGGCCCGTTATACCGGATGCCGCCCGAGAGCGGCGCGGCGAACATCCGCTCGGTCCAGCTGCCCGCGTCGGGCCCGAGCGGGCTCAGCGTCGCGATCACGCGGCCGATCGTCGTGTTGCCCCGGCGGATCAGCGCCCGCGCGTCGCCGCCATTGGGCAGCAGCTTGCCGACGAAGCTGACGTTCACCGGCGTTGACACGCTGGCCAGGCTGGCCCGGGTGAAGTCGCTGATCTCCAGCCGCGCATCGGCGCTCGGAAAAGCCTCGGGCGAAGTCTGGGCGAAATCCAGGCTGCCGGTCGCGGTGCCACCGATACCGAGATCGGGAACGAAGGCATTGACCACCGAAATATCGAGACTGTCGAGCCGCGCCTGCAGCACCATGCCCTTGCCATAGCTGCCGGCGATGCGCGCGCTGCCCTTGTCGAAATCCAGCTTGGTCGGCAGCAGGTGATACACGCCGTCGCGCCGCTCGATCCGCGCCGGCTGGGCGGTCTTGAAGCCGATCCCGCTGCCCTGCCCCTGCACCGCCACCAGCCAGTCGTCCGGCGCCAGCTTCGCGTTCGCGGCGATCTGGAACGGCACGCCGGTCGAACCATTGGCGAAGAGCTGCGCGGTGCCGTTGCCGCCGGCATAGGCGATCTTGGCCCGCCCGGTCTTGAGCACGAAATTGCCCTGGCGCAGATTCGCCACCTGCACGTCGCCGTTGATCTCCGGCGTATCGGCCAGCACGATATTGCCGTCGATCAGGGCGCGCCCGATCGTCAGCCCGGCAGCCCCCGGTATCTTCGCGTTGGACGCCGTCGCCTTCACGTCCGCCCGCTGCAGCTTGCCTTGCGCGGACAGCGCCGCGCGGCCGACCACGCCCGATCCGTTGAACGCCAGCGCGCCCTCGAACGGCCCGGCGGCGGTCTGCGCGATCTTGCCGGTGATATCCATGCCGGCGAAGCGGCCCGAATTGATGTCGATCGCCAGCCGGTTGCCGGTGCGCACCAGCACATCGGCGTTGAACGGCCCGTAATCGGTGTCGCCCCTGGCCAGCACCGCCCAGGCATTGCCGCGCCCGCGCACCTGCGCCTCGAGATTGGCGAGCCCGATGCCCAGCCCCGGCTTGGCCGCCTTCAACAGCACCACCGGTGCGTTCAGGGTGCCGGTAACCCGCGCGGTCAGCGGACCGTAATCGTCGGAAACCGCATCGGCATTGATCAGGATCGGCCCCGCCGGATCATAGCGCCCGGAGCCACGCAGCACGCGGAACTTGGGCGCCTTCATCTTGACGTCGCTGATGCTGATCACGCCCTTGGGATCGAGCACCAGCCGCGCCGAGGCGACGGCATTGCCACCCAGGAACTCGCGCGCGCCATCGTTGAAGATCTTGCGCGAATTGCCGGCGATATGGCCCTTGATGCCCCAGCCGCCGCCCGGCGCCGCATAGAGTTCGGCATCGGTCCGCAGGTCGACGATACCGACCCCGTCGATCTGATAGTCGTTCACTCGCCCCTTGAGCGCGCCGGTATAGCGGCCCTTGCCGACATCGGCGGCGATGATCGCGGTCGCATCGATCTTGTCCGATCGGATGCGGAGATTGTCGGACAGCACCTGCTGGCCGGAGATCGCGAGATCGCCATTCACCGTCAGGTTGGTCACCAGCCCGCCCGCCGCGGCGTTCAGTCCGGAGACCCGCTTCGCCCGCGCCCGCACCGGCACGAGGATGCGATTGGCATCCACCTGCGCCCGGCCCTCGGCATAGAGCTGCTCGGCCACCGTCTCGCCAAAGCCGATCGCACCCGCGCTCAGCTCGTAGTCGACCACCGGCCGATTGAACGCGCCGTCCAGCGCGAGCGACGCACGCACCGATCGCCCGACCAGGTTCGGCGCGATCGCCCCGGCCTTGAGCAGGATACCGTCGACCATGAAGTCATCGAACCGGTTATGCCCCAAGTCGATCTTGCCCTTGGCCTCGACCGACAGCGCATCGGAGTGGAGCTTGACCACGCCATCGGCGACACGGTCGGCCCATTTGGCGTCGAGGTCGAGATCGAGCTGCGGCGAGGCCAGCCGTTCGACCGGCCCCTTCAGCCACACGCCCGGATGCAGCGGCCCGCGCAGCTGGAAGCGGCCATTGGTCGCGATCAGGTCGAGATTGGCGAGCTGTGCGCCACCCAGCGTGCCCAGTGCCTTGCCCTGCCAGCGCGCCCAGTCGCCCTTGCCGTTCACCGTCAGCCCCAGCGGCGCCTCAAGCCCCGCCAGCCCGGCGACTAGCCCCTTGGCCGGCGCATCGAGCTTCATGTCGATGTCGAACCGGTTCTTGTCCGGCGTCGCGTCGAGCCGGAGCGCCAGCTTGTCGCCGCCGGCCACGCCCGGCGCGGTCAGCGTCGCGCCGTCGAGCACCAGCTGTGCGCGGCCATCGGCCAGATGCGCCTTGCCCGCCAGCCGCCCGAGATAGCGGGCACGCCCGTCGACTTCCTTGGCGATGTCGATCCGCGCCACGTCGAGCCGGCCGATATCGATGTTGAGGTCAGGCAGCAGGGGCGCGTTGGGGTCGCCCGAGGCCTTGAGCGCCGGCATGCGCAGCAGCTTCAGCTCGGGGCTGGTGAGGCTGCGGATATCCACGCGGTTATTGAGATAGGCGAACGGCCGCCAGTCCATCCGGATCTCGCGGGTGGTAGCGAACACGCCCTTGATGTCGCGCACCTGCACGTCGCGCAGGACCATCGCGCCGTAGAGCGATCCGTCGATCCGCCCGATCCGGAAGTTGAGCCCCGATCCCAGCGTCAGCGCCGCGATCCGGTCGGCAACGAAGCGCCGGCCGGGCTGGGTGTTGATCCCCAGCACCAACGCGCCCACAGCCAATGCCAGCCCGGCGAGCGCGATCCCAGTCCATTTCGCCACGCGCTGCCACAGCGGCCGCCGAACCACCACAACCTCGGGCTCAGCCGTCACCACAGCCTCGGGCGTATCCTCCGCCATCAGAAGGCCTGCCCGATCGAGATGTAGAGCGAGATCTTCGATTCACCCGGCTTGCGCTTGATCGGCGTGGCGACATCAACGCGGATCGGGCCGAAATTGGTGTAGAGCCGCCCACCGATACCCGCGCCGAAGCGGATATTCTGCCCCGTCGGGTAGATGCCCTCATAGACCTGGCCGGCATCGATGAACGGCACGATGCCGTAATTGCCGAAGCGGTACCGCGCTTCGATCGCGAACTCGTTGAAGCTCCGCCCGCCCACCGGCTTGCCGTCGGGCGATCGCGGGCCAAGCTCCTGGTAGCCGAAGCCGCGCACCGATCCGCCGCCGCCTGCATAATAGCGCCGCGAGGGCGGCAGGTCGTCGCGTGCGATGCCCACGATCGAGCCGACGCGCGCCCGCCCGGCAACCACGATGTTGGTCGAAACCGGCTGGTAATAGGTCCCTTCCAGCATGAACCGCGCATAGGGCCGCGCCGCGCCGCGCACCGAGGTCTCGGGGCTGGCATTCCCCTTGATCCGGAAGCCTCGCGTCGGGTTCAGCAGATTGTCCGAGCTGTCATAGCCGAGGAACAGCGGCGCGGCGGCGATCAGCCAGGTGCCGCGGTCGCGCTGGTTGCTGTTGTAGTTCCAGCGATCCTCGTTCGATCCGACCAGCTCGGCCCCGTAATAATAGGTCCAGCGCTTCTGCCAGATCGGCGTGGAATCGCGCGAATAGCGGAACGAGAGCGTGCCGGTGTAGCTCTCGTACGCGTCATAATCCTGGTGGTTGAGCTGCGCGGCTATCTGGAAGGTCCTGTCGCGCTGCCCGGCGTTCGATCGGCGGAAGGTGGTGGTCAGCCCCTGTTCCTGCGTGCCGAGCACACCCGCGACGATCAGCGCGCCTTCGGGTGGGAACAGGTTGCGGTGCGTCCAGCTGCCGGTCAGGCGGATGCCCTGCCCGGTCGAATAGCCCAGCTCCGCCGCCAGCGTCCGCGCCGGGCCGGGGTTCTGGCGCACCAGCAGGTCGACCACCTCGGTCCCGTCCGGCCCCGCCTTGTCGGTCCGCACCGGCTCGACCGAGACGGTGGAGAACAGGCTGGTCGCGATCATCGCCTCGCGCAGGTCGTCCACCGCGCGCACGTCGTACAGGTCGCCCGGCCTGTAGCGGCGCAGCACCTCGATGTGCTTGGTGTCGAACACCACCTTGCGCGCCCGGCGCTGGCGCCGCTGCCGCCGCTCGCCATTCGCCCCGCTGCCGTCGCCGCGCTGCGCCCGTCGCTCCGCCTGCTCGGCCAGCGTGCCGGTGCCCACTTCGGTGCGGATATCGCCGAACACCGCCCGCGGCCCCAGCGACACCGGCAGCGTATAGTCGCCGATATGGCTTTCCTCATCGAGCAGGATGTCGCGCTGCCCGACCTTGACGAAGGGATAGCCCTGTTGCGGCAGCCGCAGCGCCACATTCGCCTCGGCGCCCTGCACACGCTCCGCCTCGATCGGATCGCCCGGATTGAGGTTGAGCTCGCGCAGCAGCAGTCCCGGCGGGATGGTCGGATCGCTCTGCACCTTCACATCGCCCAGCCGGTAGAGCGGCCCCGGCGTCACGCTGATCGTCGCGGTCACGGTGCCCGGGGTCTTCGGGTTCTGGTCGATCGTCGAGAGCGCGGTCGCGTCATAATAGCCGCGCGAATTGAGCAGCCGTATCGCCAGCCTTTCGTCCTCGCGCGCCCGCGCCGCGACCATCGCGGCGTTCGCCGCCTTCCCGCCGCCATTCTCCAGCGCCGACAGATCCTCGAACAGCCCCTCGAGCCCGACCGCCGACAGCCCTTCCTCGCGCGTCACATAGCGGATCGTCACCGACTTCTTGTCAGCGACCTTGTCCTCGGGCGCGGGCTCGACCTTGAACTCGGCAAGCGGCGGCAGCGGTTTGGCGAATTCGGGATCTTCCGCCGGCGCCGCCGCGAACGTCTCCTCGGCCTGCTGCTGGATCTGCTGGGTAGCCTGGCCCTGCGTCGTCGGCACGGGCTTGGCCTCTCCACCCGTCGGCGACGGCATCGCTTCCAGCGGCGCGTTGATGTCGCCCTCGATCTTGGGCATCGCCGCCTCGAAATCGGCATCGGGCACGATCGGGCTCTCGTCCACCGGCGCGACGACGACCGTTCCGCTCTGCCCGGGAGTCGGCGCAGGCGTCGGGCTTGCCGAAGGCGCAGGTGCGGGACCGGAGGGCGGTGCACCCTGGCCCGGCTTCGGATCGGAGATCTGCGCATGCGCAAGCCCCGGCACGAATGCCGTACCGGCGAGCGCCGCCAGCCAAATCCGCTTCACCCCTCTACGCAACGCGCTCCCTTTCGAGCCGCGTTCCTACCCCGGCCCTCTCGCAAGCGTAACGACCCAAATGCGCTTTGGGTCCCCCTTTTTGCGAATAGCGAGCGATTTCAGCGCGCTACAGCCTTCGCTTCGGCGCGAAACCTGTGGAGAAGTGGTTCGGTATAGCCGTTCGGCTGCTCCAGCCCCTCGAAGACCAGCGCTCGCGCCGCCTGGAAGGCAAGGCTCGTATCCTCGTTCCCCGCCATCGGCAGGTAGAGCGGATCGCCCGCATTCTGCGCGTCGACCTTGGCCGCCATCCGGCTGAGCGCCGCATCGACATCCGCCGCCTGCGCCACCCCGTGGAGCAGCCAGTTGGCCATGTGCTGCGAGGAGATGCGCAGCGTCGCCCGGTCCTCCATCAGCCCGATGTCATGGATGTCGGGCACCTTGGAGCACCCCACCCCCTGGTCGATCCAGCGCACGACATAGCCAAGGATGCCCTGGGCGTTGTTGTCGAGCTCCTGCGTCACTTCCTCGGCCTGCCAGTTGCGCCCCTCGGCCAGCGGCACGCTGAGCAGCGGCGCCAGCGGCGGGATCGCCTCGCCGGCAATCGCCTCCTGCCGGGCGAAGACATCGACCTGGTGATAGTGGAGCGCATGCAGCGTAGCCGCGGTCGGGCTCGGCACCCAGGCGGTGTTGGCTCCGCTCATCGGATGCGCGATCTTCTGGGCGAGCATGTCGGCCATCCGGTCCGGCGCCGCCCACATCCCCTTGCCGATCTGCGCCTTGCCGCTCAGCCCACACGCCAGCCCGATGCGGACATTGCGGTCCTCATAGGCCTTGATCCAGTCCGCCCCCTTCATCTCGCCCTTGGGGATCATCGGCCCGGCGCGCATGCTGGTATGGATCTCGTCGCCGGTGCGATCGAGGAAGCCGGTGTTGATGAAGACGATTCGGTCCTTCACCGCATGGATGCACGCCGCAAGATTGGCCGAGGTCCGCCGCTCCTCATCCATCACGCCCACCTTGATCGTGTGGCGCGGCAGCACGAGCAGGTCCTCGACCGCATCGAACAGATCGTTGGTGAAGCCGCATTCCTCGGGCCCGTGCATCTTGGGCTTCACGATGTAGATCGAGCCCGTCCGGCTGTTGCGATACCGGCCCATGCCGCGAATGTCGTAGAGCGCGATCGTGCTGGTCAGGATCGCGTCGAGCACGCCCTCGGGCGCCTGGCTGCCATCGGCAAGATGCAGCGCCGGCGTAGTCATCAGATGCCCGACATTGCGGACGAACAGCAGCGCCCGGCCGGGCAGCGCGCCGCGATCGGGATTGAGCCGCCGGGTCAGCGTCCGCCCCCCCTTGTCGAAGCTTTCCTCCAGGTCGCCGCGCATCAGCCCCAGCCAATTGGCATAGGCGGCAGCCTTGTCCTCGGCATCGACCGCGGCGATCGAGTCCTCCAGGTCGACGATCGCGGTCAGCGCACTTTCCAGCACGACATCGGCGATGCCGGCGGGATCGTCACGCCCGATCGGATGCTCCCGGTCGATCACCACTTCGATGTGCAGGCCATTGTGCCGGAACAGCCAGGGCCCGACCTGCTGCACCGGCTCGGCCAGCACCGGCTCTCCGCTCAGTTCCTCCCAGCTCCCGTTCGCCAGCGGCACCGCCTTGTCGAGAAACGCCTTGGCATAGGCGATCACCTCGCTCCCGCGCGCAGCATCATAGCCGCCCGGCTTCGCCGCGCCCGGCAGCGCATCCGTCCCGTACAGCGCGTCATACAGGCTGCCCCAGCGCGCATTGGCCGCATTGAGCACGAAGCGCGCATTGAGCGCCGGCACCACCAGCTGCGGCCCGGCCATGGTCGCGATCTCGGGATCGACGTTGCGCGTGCCGATCTCGAACGGCGCCGGTTCGTCGACCAGATAGCCGATCTCGCGCAGGAACTTCTCGTCGCCCGACAGCCCCGGATTCACGTCGATCATCGCCTGCAGCGCATCGCGCTTGGCCAGCAGCGCCCGGTTCTCCGGCGCGAACCGGGCGAAGATCTCCGCCACGCCGGCCCACCACCCCTCGGCCGCGATGTCGAGCCCGGGCAGCACCTGCTCCTCGACGAAGCGCGCGAGCGGCTCGGCGACGGACAGGCCGGAACGAATGACGGTCATGAAAATCCTCCTGCGACACGATACTCAAGTGTTCGCCTGGGGAGGGCCCGCCCGGCTTAGGCGATAGCTGTCCCCCGGATCAAGCCTTATGCTCCAGATCCTGCACCGCGCCCTCGATCCGGTCCAGCATCGCGCGCAGCAGTACGCGCTCCTCCGGGGTGAACCCGGCGAACACCTGCTTCTCCAGCTCGATCGCCTTGGGCGCCACTTCCTCGTACAGTTCCCAGCCTGCCTTGCTCAGCGTCAGCAGATGGGAACGCTGGTCGCCCGGATTGCTCGCCCGGCTGATCAGCCCGCGCTCGGACAGCGCGATCGCCGCCCGGCTTACGGTCACCTTGTCCATCCGCGTCCGCCCGCACAGCGCCTGCTGGCTCATCGCCCCGCCCTCGGCCAGGATCGTCACGAGTCGCCACTCGGGAATCTTGAGCCCGAACAGCGCGCGATAGGCGCTGGCCACTGCGTCCGACACCGCGTTCGAAGCGATCGACAGGCGATAGGGCAGAAAGTCGTCCAGCTTAAGCACGGTCATGGCGCACACTCATTTATCGTATTTCTGCTTTCGCAACTGACAACGTTGGCCAATTGCATTTTTTGCAATGCTACCGGTAACATTACGCACTTGCGATATGAACCGCTGCGATGCACAAAGATCGGGCCTTTCAGGCATCCTCTCCTAAGACTTTCACGGCCGTCCTTCGGGGCGGCCTTTTTTTTGCGCGTAACGGGCGGGCGGATCAACATCCCCGCGCCGATCGATAGCACAAGGCACTCTCTCGCTTCAGTTCGCGGCGAAGTGGACCATTCCCCATCCTTCCCCGGAGGGGGACCGCCAGCGTCAGCTGGTGGTGGAGGGGTAGCGCGCCTCAAGCGACATGGCCCGTGGAGAATACCCCTCCACCAGCCTGCGGCTGGTCCCCTCCCCCTCCGGGGGAGGATTGGATTCGCCTACTTCATCTGTCGCGCGATCGCCGCCCGCGTCTTCTTGCCATAAGGCGGCTTGAGCCCCGCCAGCCCGGCCACGTCCAGCTTCGGCTGGCTGTACACCGCCTTGGCATGGCTGAACGTCCGGAAGCCGATCTCGCCGTGATAGGCGCCCATCCCCGACGGGCCGATGCCGCCGAACGGCAGCTCTTCCTGGCTGACATGGAAGATCACGTCGTTGATCGTCGCCCCGCCCGAGATCGTCCGGTCGAGCACCTGGCGCTTCTCGCCCTCATCCTTGCCGAAATAATAGAGCGCCAGCGGCCGGTCGCGCCGGTTGACCTCCCCGATCGCGTCCTCGACCTTCACGTAGCGCCGCACCGGCAGCACCGGCCCGAAGATCTCCTCCTGCATCACCGTCATGTCGTCGGTCGGGTTGCGGATGATGTGGAGCGGCAGCTTGCGCGAATTGGAGCTGCCCAGATCCTCGTTCGCCGGATTGACCGCGATCACTTCGGCACCCTTGGCCCGCGCATCGTCGATCCAGGCGGTCAGCCGCTCATAATGCCGGTCGTTGATGACCGCGGTATAGTCGGGGTTGGAGAGCAAAGTCGGATACATGCGCGTGGCCGCGGCGACGAGGCCGTCGACCACTTCGGCTTCCTTCTCCTCGGGCACCAGCATGTAATCGGGCGCCAGGCAGATCTGGCCGGCGTTGAGCATCTTGCCCAGTGCCACCCGCTCGGTCGTCTGGGCGATGTCGGCGGAGCGGCTCACCACCACCGGCGACTTGCCGCCCAGCTCGAGCGTCACCGGCACGAGGTTATCCGCCGCTGCGTGCAGGATATGCTTGGCGATGCCGGTAGCGCCGGTGAACAGCAGGTGATCGAAGGGCAGCTCGGCAAAGGCCTTGCCCGCCTCGGGCCCGCCGCTGACAAAGGCCAGCTCGGTCGCGTCGAAATAGCGCCCCGCCAGCTCGGCCATCACTTCGCTGGTCACCGGCGTGTATTCGCTGGTCTTCACCATCGCCCGGTTGCCCGCGGCGAACACGCCGGCCAGCGGGCTCACCACCAGCTGCACCGGGAAGTTCCACGGCGCGATGATCCCCACCACGCCCTTGGGCTGGTACTCGATATGCCCGCGTCCGCCGAGCAGCCCGAGCGGGAACAGCACCGGCTTGCGTGCCGGCTTCGCCCAGCGCGCCAGATGCTTGAGCGCATGCTTGAGCGGCCCCACCGAAGCAGCGATGTCGGTGATCATCGATTGCTCGCGGCTGCGATGCCCGAAATCCTCGCTCAGCGCGTCGCAGAGCTTGTCGGCATTGTCGGAGACCATCGCGATCGCGCGCTTCAGCCGGTCGCGCCGGCTGTCGAGCGAAACGGGCAGTTCGGCCATGAAGGCCGCACGCTGGGCGTCAAGCAGGTCGCGCATCTATCGATCCTCCCCTTTATCGTGTTGCAGTATGACACTAACGGCGGATGGCGGCGGCGGGTTGATCGCCTGCCCCAGCCACACCGCGAATGCGGCCGTCGCGAGCATCACGCCGAAGGGCAGCCGGTCGGTCGCGGTGATCCTGCGCCCGCCCAGCATCAGCCCCAGCACGCCCGCCAGTCCGATCAAACAGGCTGCAAGCAACACCAAAGGTAGCGCCTGCCATCCGAGCCACAGCCCGATGCCGCCGAACAATTTGGGGTCGCCGCCGCCCAGTCCCTGGCGCCCGCGCAGTCTCCGGTAGCTCCAGGCGACGATCCACAGCACCCCGAAGCCCGCCGCGCCGCCGATCAACCGGTCTTGCAACATTGGCTGTAACCCGATGATTCCCGTGGCCAATCCGACGATCGCCAGCGTCGCGGTCAGCTTGTTGGGCAGCCACAATGCCTCGATGTCGAGCGCCGCCAGCGTCAGCAGCAGCCAGCCGAACACGGCACCGGCGGCTCCCGCCGGATCGGGCGAGGCGATGGCCGCGGCAACGCCGATTGCGCCCCCCACCAGCTCGGTCAGGACATGTTGTACGCGGATCGGTGCACCGCATCCCCGGCAGCGCCCGCGCTGGAGAAGATAGCTCAGGACCGGGATCAGCTCACCGGCGCGCAGCCCCTTGGCGCAAACATCGCAGGCAGAGCGTCCGGTAGTGATCGCTTTTCCGGCGGGCCAGCGTATCGCCAGCGTCGCGATGAAGCTGCCGAAGATCAGCCCCAGCACCCCCAGCAGCACGGCCCATCCCCAGACCGGGTCAATCGTCATTCGCCACCCCGATCCGCTCCATGGCCCCGTCATGCCGCAGCGTGTCACTTTTGCAAACGATCACTTCCGATACTAGATGGACCCAAACCAATGAGAGGATCCCAAATGTCCGCCGACGACGTCGTCATCGCCTCCTATGCCCGCACCCCGATGGGGAGCTTCCAGGGGGCGCTGACCGAGGCTTCCGCCACCGATCTGGGCGCCGCCGCGGTGGGTGCCGCGGTCCAGCGCGCCGGGCTGAAGGGCGAGGCGATCGAGCGGATCTACATGGGCTGCGTCCTCCCCGCCGGCCTCGGCCAGGCCCCGGCCCGCCAGGCCGCGCTCAAGGCCGGCCTGCCCAATCACATCGAGGCGACCACGGTGAACAAGATGTGCGGCTCGGGCATGCAGGCGGCGATCATGGCCGCCGAGGCGCTCGCCGCCGGCTCGGTCGACATGCTGATCGCGGGCGGCATGGAGAGCATGACCAACGCCCCCTATCTCTCGCTGCGCCACCGCGCCGGCGCGCGCATCGGCCATGACGTGCTCAAGGACCACATGTACCTCGACGGGCTCGAGGATGCCTATGAACCCGGCAAGCTGATGGGCAATTTCGCCGAGGAAGTGGCGCAGGAATATCAGTTCACCCGTCAGGCGCAGGACGATTTCGCCATCGCCAGCCTCGAGCGCGCCAAGGCCGCCCAGGCGAGCGGCGCCTTCGATCGCGAGATCGTGCCGGTCGAGGTGAAGACCCGCAAGGGCGTGGTCCAGGTCGCCGCCGACGAGCAGCCCGCCAAGGGCGATCCGGCCAAGATCCCCACGCTCAAGCCCGCCTTCTCGAAGGACGGCACGATCACCGCCGCCAACGCCTCGTCGATCTCCGACGGCGCCGCCGCGCTGGTGATGACCCGGCTGAGCGTCGCCGAGAAGCTCGGCCTCACGCCCGTCGCCCGCGTCGTCGCGCATGCCGCCCATGCCCATGCCCCGGCCCGCTTCACCACCGCCCCGGTCTTCGCGATGAAGAAGGCGCTGGCAAAGGCCGGCTGGGCGATCAGCGATGTCGACCTGTTCGAAGTCAACGAGGCGTTCGCGGCGGTCGCGATGATCGCGATGAAGGAGCTGAGCCTCGATCACGCCGTGCTCAACGTGAATGGCGGCGCCTGCGCGCTCGGCCATCCGATCGGCGCGAGCGGCGCCCGCGTCCTCGCCACCCTGCTCTCGGCGCTGGAGACGCGCGGCGCCCGCCGCGGCCTCGCCTCGCTCTGCATCGGCGGCGGCGAAGCCACCGCGATGGCAGTGGAGCTGCTGGACTGAACTTGAACTGCTCCCCGGCGAAAGCCGGGGCCCAGGGTCACAAGCGACATCGTTCCTGGCCCTGGGCCCCGGCTTTCGCCGGGGAACCAGGAGGTATAATGGTCTTCGACTTGCGAGGCGCGCTGCTCAAAAAGGCCGAGGTCGAATCGGCGCGCCTCGACGATTTCGAATTCCGTCTGCGCGCCCGTACGATGCGCCTCCTCGCGCCGTTGATGGGTGTGGAGCCCGACCAGCTGGTCGCCCGCATCGCCGTGGAGCCCGACGAAGCGATCCTGGCCTCGCTCCCCGAAACCGCCCGCGCCTGGTATGACGAAGCCCGAACCGAAGCCCGCCGCCAGCTGATCGCCGAACGCGGCGATCCGACGCCTTACAAGCTGGCGTGATTTAGCCTCTTCCAATGTAGGATTTTGCCTGACACGCTCGTCAGGTTCTTTCTCATCGCAAATAGATCTGAAGCATAATCCGGCGCGAGATCAGTTAACCGCCTCACCCGGATCGGTGCCCCAGATATGGCTCTGCTCGATATAGCCGCCGCGTCCGGCGACGTCGAACCAGCACCAGCCGCTGGCGCAGCGGCTCACCCGGCCGACCACGCCCGGTGCCGCGCGCCAGCTTACTCGGGCATTGAAGCGCGGTGCGTCACGCATCTCGCTCACCGTACCGATCACCATCGCGGTACGCACATCGTCGAGCAGGTTCGCCAGCATCCAGCCCTGGGTGCCGTCGGGATCCTCGACCTTGCGCCACTCGCCATAGATGTCGATCACCTTGAGCGGCAGCCCGCGGCGCTGGTAGAGCCAGTTCGACGGATAGTTGCGCCCCGGCCCGGTGCGCATCCGCGCCTTCTCGGCCTTGATCGAAACGAAATAGGGCGTCTTGCGCTGTGCGAATGCAGGAACGGCCAGCCCCAGCGCGACGACGCCGAGCACGACCCATTTCCCGAAACGCATGCGACCCCCAATGAATATTGTGTGTGGGAACCGTTTACCCTGAGCAGCCCCTCGCCATCAACCGTTGACTGGCGCCCCTGCACCGGCCAAGCCGCCTTTTATGGCACAAGGCCCGCGCCCTTCCCGCCCCCGGGTGATCGTCACCCGCGCGCTGCCCGAGAGCATCGAGGCGCGCATGGCCGAATTGTTCGATGCGGCGACCAATCCCGGTGACGTGGCCCTGACCCGCGATCAGCTCGCCGCCGCGATGGCCGATTGCGACGTATTCGTTCCCACCGTTACCGACCGGGTCGATGCCGCGCTGATCCAGGCCGCGCCCGATCGCCTCCGGCTGATCGCCAATTACGGCGCCGGCGTCGGCCATATCGATCTCAAGGCCGCCCGCGAGCGTGGGATCACCGTGACCAACACTCCCGGCGTACTGACCGAGGATACTGCCGACATGGCGATGGCGCTGGTTCTCGCCGTGCCACGCCGGCTGGTCGAGGGCGATGAACTGGTCCGCCAGGGCGCGTGGAAGGGCTGGGCACCCACTTCGATGCGCGGCCACCGCATCGGCGGCAAGAAGCTCGGCATCCTCGGCATGGGGCGGATCGGCCAGGCCGTCGCGCTCCGCGCCCGTGCCTTCGGCCTGCAGATCCATTACCATAATCGCCACCGCCTGCCCCAGGTGCTCGAGGCACAGCTCGGCGCCACCTGGCATGGCGAACTCGATTCGATGATCGAGGCGGCGGACATCCTGACCATCCACACCCCGCATACCGATACCACCGGTGGCCTGATCGACGCGCGCCGGCTCGACCTGCTTGGCCCCAAAGGCTGGCTGATCAACACAGCCCGCGGCGAAATCGTCGATAATGAAGCAATGATCGCGGCGCTGACCGAGGGCCGCATCGCCGGTGCCGGGCTCGACGTCTATGTGGGCGAGCCCGCCGTCGATCCGCGCCTGATCGCGCTGGATAATGTCGTGCTGCTCCCGCACCTCGGCTCAGCCACCTTCGAGGGCCGCGAGGACATGGGCGTGAAGGTGATCTCGAATATCCGTGCCTGGTCCGACGGACATCGCCCGCCCGACCAAGTACTCGATGGCTGGGTGTAGTTTATCTTATAAATACTTTGCATTATCTGGAACAATAGCTCCAATCCGGAGCATCTTCCGTCCAATTAACCAAGGTCAGCAAGTCCTCGGTAAACGCATTTCCACGTAGTTATACCCTACGCAAAGCCACCTATAGGGTGCACCGCAAGGGGGACTTGAATGCAGCCGAGAGAATCGAGGCGGGAGGTCGTCATTCCCGCCCAGATGCGCAGCAAGCGAGGATGGTCTGACGTAACCATCCGCAACATCTCGCCGCATGGCATGATGTTGCTGGCGCCGTTCCCGCCCAGGCCGGGAACCTATGTCGAGGTCCGCCGGGCCTCGCTGGCGATGGTCGGCCGGGTCGTGTGGGTGAAGGGCAAGACGCTCGGCATCCAGCTGATCGAGCGGCTGAACTTCAACGCCCTGCTACGCGCCGCCAACGAAACCCTGGCCATCAGCAGCAACCGCACGGCGCGGAACAACGAGCCGCAGGTACCGGCCCCGGCGCTGCCGGCCGATACCTCACCAGGCATCTTCCAGAGCTGGCTGCGTGCCGGCATCGACCTCATCCGCGGCCAGAGCCGCCGCGACACCGCCACGGCGGATTTGACCGAAGCTTCCTGACGACTTTCCAAGACGTGGCCTAAGCCACGCAGGAAACCCCTCGATCGCCCCTAGTCGCCCGTCAGGATCCGGTCCACCAGCTGCTTCACCGTCGGCACGAAACCGTTCGAATAGAACGGGTCCCGCTTGAAGTGATAGGCAGCGTGCCCAGCGAACATCAGGTTCTCGTCGGTCGGGCCGCCATGCGCGATGTCCTGCAGCGTCTTCTGGATGCAGAAGCTGCGCGGGTCCGCCAGTCGCCCGGTCGAGTTGGTCTCGGTATCCGCCCAGGACGAGAAGGCGCACTGGCTAAGGCAGCCCATGCAGTCCTTCTGGTCGGTGCGGATGATCTGCTGCTCCTCGGGCGTGACGAACACCAAAGTGTTGTCCGGCGTCTTGAGCGCGGCGGTGAAGCCGTTGCCGAACCACTGGCGCGCGCGCAGCAGGTCGTTGCGCGTCACCCAGAAATTCTTGCCCTTCACGCCCACATCGAGCTGGAAGGTGTGGTCGCCCGCTTCCTCGGTCGAATAGGGGATCTGGCGCTCCGAGCGCGCTTCGAGATTGCGCAGGAACGGGTTGCGCACGGCGCTCGAATAGAAGCCGGTCGGCGAGAAGCGGTGCAGCAGCACTTCGCCTTCCTCGATCTGGGTCAGCTTCGACTTCCAGCCCTGCGGGATCGGGCTTTCCTGGGTCAGCAGCGGGCGCGTGCCGAACTGGAAGGCGATCTTGCCGAGCTCGGGATTGTCGATCCAGTCGTTCCAGTCGCGCAGGAACCAGACGCCGCCGGCCATCACGATCGGCACATCGTCCGAGATGCCGCCCTCGCGCATCACCGCGCGCAGTTCCTTGACGCGCGGATACGGGTCCTGCGGCTGCAACGGGTCCTCGGCATTCGACAGGCCGTTATGGCCGCCGGCAAGCCAGGGATCCTCATAGACCACCGCCGCCAGCCATTCGCTCGCCTTGGAATAGGCGCGCTTCCACAGCGCGCGGAAGGCGCGGCCCGAGCTGACGATCGGCAGGTAGTTGACGTTGTACGACGCCGCGATCTCGCTGAGCTTGTAGGGCATGCCCGCGCCGCAGGTGACGCCGGCCACCATGCCGCGGGTGCGCTCGAGCACGCCGTGCAGCACGCGCTGCGCACCGCCCATTTCCCACAGCACGTTGATGTTGATCGCACCCTTGCCGCCGGCGATCTCGAAGGCCTTCTTGACCTGCTGGACGGCGCCTTCGATCGCATAGGCGATCAGCTCTTCATGGCGCTCGCGGCGCGTTAGTGCGTTGTAGATCTGCGGGATGATCTTGCCGTCGGCATCATAGCTGTCGGCATTGACCGCGGAGACCGTGCCGATGCCGCCCGCGGCGGCCCAGGCGCCTGCGCTGGCGTGGTTGGTGGCAGCCACACCCTTGCCCCCCTCGACGATCGGCCAGACCTCGCGGCCGTTGTACAGGATGGGCGACAGACCCTTGAACACAGAACCTCCAGACTAAAAATTCGGGCGACGCTAGACGCATTGGACGCAACAAGCGAGCAACATTCGTTATTGCAGTGCGTCAGGTCGTCCCATTGCGGCGCCATAGAGCCGCGCATAGGCGGCGATCATTTCGCTCTCATCGTAGAACGCACGGGCGCGCGCGCGGTTCTCCTCGCCGACGAGCTTGCGCTCCTCGGGATGCTTCACGAACATGTCGATCCGGTCGCGCAGCACCACTTCGCTGCGCTCGGGGGGCAGGAAGTGGCGGTTGCGGTCGCCGACCATCGAAGGGATGTCGCCCACCATCGGCGCGACCACCGGCAATCCGGCGGCCATCGCCTCGAGCACCGAAAGCGGCGCCTGCTCGCTCTTCGAGGAGAGCGCGAACACGTCGAACAGCCCCATATAGCGATGCGGCTCGCGCAGGAATCCGGGCAGGATCACGTCATCCTCGATCGCCATTGCCTCGGCGGCATCGAGTATGGCCTGGCGCTCGGGCCCCTCGCCCACGATCACCAGCTTGAAGCGCGTGTTGAGCCCGGCGACGGCGCGGACCAGCATCGGCAGGTCCTTGACCGGCCGTAGCCCCGCCACGGCACCGACCACCAGCGTGCCGGGCTTCTTCTTCTTGAGTTCGGGGATCAGCTCGACATCGGGCTTGCCGGCGAACTGCATCGTCGGGATGCCGTTGGCAATGCGGAACAGCCGTTCGGCCGGCTGGCGCCAGTGCTTCAGCGCGATCCGCTCCAGCACTTCGGAAGGCACCACCAGCGCGTTGGCGGCGGGCAGCGCGATCCGGCGATACATGTTGCGCACCGGGTTGAGCCGCTCGGCCTCATCCTGGTTGAACCCGTCCTCGTGGTGGATCACCGGCGGCAGGCCCTTGCCGAACACGCGCGCCGCCATCACCCCGTCGATCGCGCCCCAATTATAGGTCAGCACCAGGTCGAACCGGCGCATGTAGCGCGCGATCGCCTCATAGCGCTTCGCGGAAGGCTTGCCCGAGAGCGGCGGCGGATCCAGCGCGATCTCGTACTTGATCCCCTGGGCGATCATCGCCCGCGCCTCGAGCTGGTCGGGCATCGCCGAGACGATCGTGTGCCGCGCCTTGTCGCCGAACGCATTCATCAGCCGCACGGCGCGCGCTTCCTTGCCGCCGAGGTTGAAGGTCGAATGGAGATGGAGGATGTGGATGGGCATCGTTGGAATGGCTCGATAGTCAATCCGTCATCCCGGCGAAAGCCAGGATATCGCGCGGCAAGAGTTCGACACGTGCCACAGAATCCCGGCCCGCGTCGTGACGGCGATCAAATCTTCGCCAGCAGCCGCTCGATCCCCGCCACCGCCTCGGGCTCCTCCAGCGTCGGTGCATGGCCGATGCCCGGCACCGTCACCAGCTCGGCACCCTGCACCCGCGCCACCATCCGCTCGGCGGTATCCTCGCTCAGGATATCCGAGCGCTCGCCGCGCACGATCAGCAGCGGGCGACCGTTCATCGCCTCGATCGTCGGCCACATGTCCGGCCCGGTCTCGTTGCCCGGCACGCGGAAGGGCTCGGCGATCTTCATGTCGTAATCGAGCACGATCCGCCCCGAGCTGTTCACCCGGTAGAGCCGCTTGGCCATGCGCAGCCAGTCCTCGATCCCATAGTCCGGATAGACATCGGCATTGCCCTCGGCGACGCCGCGCGCCGCGTGCATCCAGGTCGGGTACCACACCGCCTTGCCGACATAGGTGCGGATCCGCGCCAGCCCGGCCGGATTGATCTCGGGGCCCACGTCATTGAGCACCACGCCCGCCAGCTTGTCGCGCTCGGTGGCGGCGAGCAGCATCGTCACCAGCCCGCCCAGCGAGGTGCCGACCGCGACGAACTTCTCGACCTTCAGCTCCTCGAGCAGCGCCTCGACGTCCTGGAAATAGGTGAGCGGCACATAGGACATCGGGTCCTTGGCATAGCCGCTCTCGCCGCGCCCGCGGAACTCGACGCACAGCACGCGCCACTGCCCGGCCAGCCGCTCGGCCAGCGCCTCATAGTCGCGCGCATTGCGGGTCAGCCCCGGGAAGCACAGCACCGGCGGCTTGTCCGCCGGGCCTGCATATTCGCGATAGTGGAGACGAATCCCGTCCCGCGACCACCAGAAACCGTCGGAATAGTTGCGTCGCTCGGCCATCCTTCCCCATATCGCTGCATGGACTTCACTCCGCAACAGGCGATCCTCGAACTCGGCGACAGCTTCTACGATCCCGTAGCAGCCGCGCGCTTTCCCCAGACCATCCTGCGCTTCCGCAACGATCGCGCGGCGGCGCAGGTCGGGCTGGACGGCCTGTCGGACGAGCAATGGATCGCTCATTTCGGCCGCTTCGAACCGCTGAAGGGCAGTCTCCCGACTCCGCTGGCGCTGCGCTATCACGGCCATCAGTTCCGCGTGTACAACCCCGAGATCGGCGACGGCCGCGGCTTCCTGTTCGCGCAGATGACCGACGTGCAGGGCCGGCTGCTCGACCTCGGCACCAAGGGATCGGGCCAGACGCCGTACAGCCGCTTCGGCGACGGCCGACTCACCCTCAAGGGCGGTGTCCGCGAGATCCTCGCCACCGAGATGCTAGAGGCGCTGAATGTCGAGACCAGCCGCACCTTCTCGCTGATCGAGACCGGCGAGGAGCTGCACCGCGGTGACGAGCCCTCGCCCACCCGCTCCTCGGTGCTGGTCCGGATGAGCCACGGCCATATCCGCATCGGCACCTTCCAGCGCCTCGCCCATTTCCAGGAGACCGAGGCGATGGAGCGCCTCGTCGCCTATGTGCTGCGCCACTATTATGGCGAGGAACCCGGCGAGGACGCTCCCGCCCGGCTGCTCGCCCATGTCGCCAGGCGCACCGCGACGATGGCCGCACGCTTCATGGCCGCCGGCTTCGTCCACGGCGTGCTCAACAGCGACAATATCAACGTCGCCGGCGAGAGTTTCGACTACGGCCCGTGGCGCTTCGCTCCCTTCTGGGAATCGGGCTTCACCGCCGCCTATTTCGACCATGCCGGGCTCTACGCCTTCGGGCGCCAGCCCGAGGCGATCTACTGGGACGTGATGCAGCTCGCCATCGCGCTGCGCCAGATCGCCGACGAGGAGCCACTGATCGCGGCGATGGAGGGCTTTGCCGAAGTCTATCAGCGCGAAGTGACCGCCGCGCTGCTCTGGCGGCTCGGCGTCGCCCCGCGCAGCGCCGAGGCCGACCGGGTGCTCGCCGGCGTGCTCGAAAAGGCACTGGCGGAGACGCTCACGCCGATCGACCAGTTCTTCTTCGATGCGTTCGGCGGCACGCTGCCCGAGGAATATGGCGAAGCATTCGACGATCTGCGCGGCCAGCTCGCCTTCTACCAGCCCCGCAAGGCCCGCGATCACGCCTATTGGAGCGGCACGCCCTGCTCGATGCTGATCGACGAAGTCGAGACGATCTGGGCGTCGATCGCCGAGTCGGACGATTGGGGGCCTCTCCACGCCAAGGTGGCGGCGATCCGCCGGATGGCGGAGGCCCTTGGGGGTTCCGATAAGGCATAGCCATCGTCAGAAACGTGCCGGGGCCTGGCACTGGCCTCGCCGCGAAAATTGGTGCAAGAGCGCCTGAACCTTCCTGAAAGACCAAGTTCCCCTACATCGATGCCCGGCACGGAAATCATCTCGACCGAACCCGCAACCGGCGCCGTGCTGTGGCGCCAGATGAGCGGAGACGCCGACAAGGAAGTCGCCCTTGCGCGCGCCAGCTGGGCCGCCTGGGCCGCCCATCCCCTTGCCTATCGGATCGAAGCGCTGCGCCGCTTCGCGAACGTGGTGCGGCAAAAGGCGGATGCCTTCACCGACCTGCTCGCGCGTGAGACCGGCAAGCCGCTCTGGGAAGCGCGCACCGAAGTCGAGACGGTGATCGCCAAGGTCGATATCTCGATCACCGCCTATTCGGAGCGCACCGGCCAGCGCCGCATCGATGCGCCGATGAACACCCGGCTGGCGCTGCGCCACAAGCCGCACGGCGTGCTGGCGGTGCTCGGGCCGTACAATTTCCCGGTCCACCTGCCCAACGGCCATATCGTCCCGGCGCTCCTCGCGGGCAACGCAGTGGTGTTCAAGCCGTCGGAGAAGACCCCGGCCTCGGGCGCTTTCCTGGTCGATTGCTATCACGCCGCCGGCATTCCGGAGGGCTGTGTCCGCCTGCTGATCGGCGGTCCGGACGAGGGCAAGGCGCTGGCCGGCCACCCGGATATCGACGGTCTGCTGTTCACCGGCTCGGCCAATACCGGCATCGCGCTCAACCGCCAGTTCGCCACCCGGCCCGAGAAGATCCTCGCGCTCGAGATGGGCGGCAACAATCCGATTGTCGTGTGGGACACGCCCGATCTCTATTCGGCCGCCGTGCTCGTCGTGCAGTCCGCCTTCACCACCGCCGGCCAGCGCTGCACCGCCGGCCGCCGGCTGATCGTCGACGAGAAGCTCTACGATCCGCTGATGGCCGAGCTCAACAAGCTGATCGGCCGTCTGATCATCGGCGAGCCGCATGCCGATCCCGCCCCGTTCATGGGGCCGGTGATCGACAATGACGCCGCCGACATGCTCACCGAGAGCTTCCTTGCCCTCTCCACCATGGGCGGCCGGCCGCTGCGCCACATGGAGCGCCCGATCGAGGGCCGCCCCTTCCTCACCCCTGGCATGATCGACATGACCGAGGCGAAGGAGAAGGTCGATGTCGAGCTGTTCGGCCCGATCCTCCAGGTCTTCCGGGTGAACAGCTTCGAGCAGGCGATCGTCGAGGCGAACGACACGCGCTACGGCTTGTCCGCCAGCCTGGTCTCGCAGGATCCCAAGCTCTACGATCAGTTCTGGGCGAACATCCGCGCCGGCATCGTCAACTGGAACCGCCCGACCAACGGCGCGTCCTCGGCGGCGCCGTTCGGCGGCGTGGGCTGGTCGGGCAACCACCGTCCCAGCGCCTATTACGCCGCCGACTATTGCGCCTATCCGGTGGTCTCCTCGGAGAGCGAATCCTCCCGCGCCTCGATGGGCATCGGCCTGCGCGACGCCTGAGCCGGCTGGACTTCTTGGTTCCCCGGCGAAAGCCGGGGCCCAGGGTTTCTCTGCCGTGCCGCTCTATTACCCTGGGCCCCGGCTTTCGCCGGGGAACAACAAGGCTGAGCACAGCCACCTCAAGGGGCCGCACCCAGCAACACTTTGTTACCGTCGCGTCGTTGAAGCGGCCATAACCGCCCCCTAGATTATCCCTTGCGGACCGGGCCCCTCTGGCGAGGGCTTTCAAAGCCCTCGTGATGTCGGACCGCATCGAGCGCGCTCGGTGCAGGTTTGGACGGTACTCCCCCTTCCCTCCCCACCAAGCCTGAGCCGGGTGCCGCTCGATCGAACTTGCTTCGATTGGAGTTTTCGCACGTGAACCCTCTTTACCAGATCCCCCGCACCGGCGCTGCCGCGGCGCGCTTTGACGAGGGACTGCGCCAGCACATGCTGGGCATCTATCGCAACATGGGGATCGGTCTGGCGATCACCGGCCTCGTCGCGCTCGCCGTGGCGAACACGCCGGTGCTGGTCGCGCTGATCTTCGGCACGCCGCTCAAGTGGGTGGCGATGTTCGCGCCCCTCGCCTTCATCTTCTTCTTCCAGTTCCGCATCGAGCGGATGAGCACCGCCGGCGCCCGCACCGCCTTCTTCGCCTTTGCCGGCGTGATGGGCGTGTCGATGGCAAGCATCTTCCTGGTCTTCACCGGGCAGAGCATCGCCATGGCTTTCTTCGCCGCCGCCGCGATGTTCTTGGCGCTCAGCCTGTTCGGCTACACCACCAAGCGTGACCTGACCGGCATGGGCACCTTCCTGTTCGTCGGCCTGATCGCGGTGGTGCTGGTGAGCATCGTCAACGTCTTCATCGGCTCGACGATGCTGCAGACCCTGCTCTCGATCGTCGGCATCGGCGTGTTCGCCGGCCTCACCGCCTGGGACACGCAGCGCCTGAAGAGCGAATATGCCTATTACGGCCGCAGCGAAGCCGCCGACAAGCTGGCGATCATGGGCGCGCTCTCGCTCTACCTGAACCTGATCAACATGTTCCAGCTGCTGCTGAACCTGGTCGGCGAGAGGGAGTAACCGGCATGGCCAGCTTCACCTGCCCCGTCGACGGCACCGTGCTGGTGCCGGTCGAGCGCTCGGGGATCGAGATCGACCATTGCCCCAGCTGCCGCGGCGTGTGGCTCGATCGCGGCGAGCTCGACAAGATCATCGAGCGGAGCGCCGTTCCGGCGGCACCCGTTCAGGCCCAGGCGCCACAGCCGCAATATCGCGAAGAGCGCCCGCGCTACGACGATCGTGCCGGCTACGGCCATGGCGGCGGGAAATATCCGCCGAAGCGCCGCAAGTCGTTCCTCGAGGAACTGTTCGACTGATCCTTTCCCAGCCCGTGTGCACGGCGCAGTCACACGGGCGGACGGGAGCGCGGCCCTTCCACCCCCTCACCTGCGAGGGTCGCGCCCCGTCCAACCCCACTTCCTCCCCGCGCCACACTGGCTATCATGTGATCGCTAACAGGGGAGGAAGACCATGATTACCCGCAGGTCCGTGCTCGGATCGACCGCTGCCGCCCTGGGCGCCGCCGCACTCCCCCTTCCCGCAACCGCAAGCGCCCCCGGCGACTTCGTCACCCGCAAGGGCAAGGGCCTCCTTTTCGGCGGCAAGCCCTATCGCTTCGCCGGCAGCAACATGTGGTACGCCGCATGGCTGGGTGCCGACGCGCCCTGGGGCAATCGCGACCGCCTCCGCCGCGAACTCGACACGCTGGCTGGCATCGGCGTGCGCAACCTCCGCATCGCCGCCTCGGCCGAGGATTCGCCGCTCAAGAACTCGGTGAAGCCCGCCTTCCGCACCAAGGGCAGCGCCTGGAACCCAGCGCTGGTCGATGGCCTGGCCTATGCGCTCGCCGAGATGGGCAAGCGCGACATCAAGGCCGTGCTCTACCTCACCAATTTCTGGGAATGGTCGGGCGGGATGATGACCTACCTGTCCTGGGTGAATGGCGGGAAGTATCTCGACATGAACGACCCCGCGCATCCCTGGCCCGAATTCCCGGACATGACCGCGCAGTTCTACGCGAACAGCGAGGCGGTCGGCCTCTTCCACGACTATGTCCGCGCCACCGTGAAGCGCCATGCCGATGACCCCACGATCATGGCCTGGCAGCTCGCCAACGAACCGCGCCCGGGCGGCAGCCCCAAGTCCGCCGAGCCTTTCCTCGCTGCGTATAATGGCTGGATCCAGGGCACCGCGAAGCTCATCAAGTCGCTCTCGCCCAGGCACCTCGTCTCGACCGGCAGCGAGGGCCTCAAGGGCTCGATCGAGCGCGCCGATGTCTACAAGGCCGCGCATGCCTTCGCCGAGATCGACTATCTCACCGCGCATATCTGGCCGCTCAACTGGGGCTGGGTCGATGCCAGGAACATTGCCGGCACCAACGACGCCAGCTTCGCCAAAGTGCGCGAGTATATCGCTCAGCACATCGCGCTGGCGACCGAGATCGGCAAGCCGCTGGTGATCGAGGAATTCGGCTATCCCCGCGACGGTGGCGGCTATGATCCGGAGAGCGCGACCAGCTTCAAGGACGGCTATTACAAGCTGATCTACGACGCGGTGGAGGCCAATCCGGGCATCATCGCCGGCTCGAACTTCTGGGCATGGAACGGCGAAGGCCGCCCGGTGCACGGCGACCACCGCTTCAAGCCCGGCGACACCGCCTGGCTCGGCGACCCGCCGCACGAACCGCAGGGCTGGTACGGCGTGTTCGACAGCGATGCGAGCACACGGGCGGTGGTGGCCGCCCATGCGAAAGCCCTCGCCCCGGTATAGTTTGGCTAGGCCGGGGCCAAGCAAGCGTCGGTTGAAGCAAAAGGTGTCGGGGCGCATCTGCCACTGATGGCGACCCTTCTCGATCCAACCGCGCGCGGGCGCGTGATTCTCGTTGGTGCCGGCCCGGGCGATCCGGGCCTGCTCACCGTGCGCGCCATCGAGGCGCTCAAGCAGGCGGACGTGCTCGTCCATGACGGCCTTGTCGATCCCCGCGTCCTCGATCTCGCGCCCCAGGCCCACCGCATCTCGGTCGCCAAGTCGCGCTCGAAGCACACCGTGCCGCAGGACGCGATCAACGCGCTGATCGTCGCGCATGTGAAGACAGGCGCGATCGTCGTGCGCCTCAAGGGCGGCGACCCGTTCATCTTCGGCCGCGGCGGCGAGGAAGTCGAAGCCGTGCGCGCCGCCGGGCTCCCGGTGGAAGTCATCCCCGGCATCTCCGCCGCGCTCGGCGCCGCCGCCGAGGTCAACCTGCCGCTCACCCACCGCGACTGGTCGAGCGCGGTCAGCTTCGTCGCCGGCCAGTGCAAGGGCCTGTCCGAGCAGGACTGGTCCGGCCTGGCCGGCAAAGGCCGCACGCTGGTGATCTACATGGGCGTCGCCACCTGCCCGGACATCAGCGAGAAGCTGATGAACGACGGCGTTTCGCCCGACATGCCCGTCGCCGTGCTCGAGCGCGGCACGCTGGAGGGCAGCCGCGCGCTGCGCACCATCCTCGCCGATCTTGGGCCGATGGTGAGCCGCGAGAAGGTCAAGAGCCCCGCGATCATCATCGTCGGCGAAGTCGTCATGCTGGCCGACGCCCAGGACAAGCTCGGCCAATGGGCCAAGGCGGCGGAGGCGCTGGCATGAAGCTGCTCACCGGCAACGATCTCGCCAGCGGCGACGTCACCTGGTGGACCGGCTCGGGCTGGTCGCGCCATGTCGAGGACGCCGTCGATGTCGGCGACCAGGGCGAGGCGATCGCCCATGCCGAGGAGGGCGCGCGCCGCGTCAACGGCCCCTATGTGATCGACGCGACCCTTACGCCCGAGGGCCCGCGCCCCGCGCATATCAAGGACCGCATCCGCGCGCTCGGCCCCACCGTCCGCCCGGACCTGACCCTCAAGCCCGCCGACCCCAATGCCGGCAGCTGGGTGATCTGACATGTACAAATACGACGAATATGACCATTCCATCGTCGCCGCGCGCGTCGAGGAATTCCGCGACCAGGTGACCCGCCGCCTCGCCGGCCAGATCACCGAGGACCAGTTCAAGCCGCTGCGGCTGATGAACGGCCTCTACCTCCAGCTCCATGCGTACATGCTGCGCGTCGCGGTGCCCTATGGCACGCTCGACAGCCGCCAGATGCACATGCTGGCGCACATCGCCCGCAAGTACGATCGCGGCTATGGCCATTTCACCACGCGCCAGAACCTCCAGTACAACTGGATCAAGCTCGAGGACGCGCCCGACATCCTCGCCGAGCTGGCGACGGTCGAGATGCATGCCATCCAGACCAGCGGCAACTGCATCCGCAACATCTCCTCGGACCAGTTCGCCGGCGCGGCCGCCGACGAGCTGACCGATCCGCGCCCCTGGGCCGAGCTGCTGCGCCAGTGGAGCACCTTCCACCCCGAGTTCAGCTACCTGCCGCGCAAGTTCAAGATCTGCGTGATCGCCGCCGAGGAAGACCGCGCGGCGATGCGCCTCCACGATATCGGCATCCAGATCGTCGAGAAGGACGGCCAGCTCGGGGCCGCGATTTACGTGGGCGGCGGCATGGGCCGCACCCCGATGATCGCCCCGCTGATCAAGGACTTCGTGCCCTTCGACGATTTCGTCAGCTATCTCGAGGCCTGCCTGCGCGTCTACAATCGCTATGGCCGCCGCGACAACATGTACAAGGCGCGGATCAAGATCCTGATCCACGAGCTCGGCGCGGACAAATACGCCGCCGAGGTCGAGGAGGAGTTCGCCGCGGTGAAGGCGCTCGGCATCGATCCGCCCCAGGCCGAGTTCGACCGCATCGCCGCCCATTTCGCGCCGCCCGCCTATGACGCGGACGCGCCCGACACGCTCGATCGCAGCGATCCCGATTTCGCCGTCTGGCTCGACCAGAACGTCTCGGCGCACAAGCAGCCGGGCTATGCGGTCGTCACGATCAGCCTCAAGCCGATCGGCGGCATTCCCGGCGACGCCACCGCCGACCAGATCGACCTGATGGCCGATCTCGCCAAGGCCCACAGCTTCGACGAGCTTCGCGTCACCCACGCCCAGAACATCGTGCTGCCGCATGTCCGCAAGGCCGATCTCTACGCGCTCTGGCAGCAGCTGCGCGACGCCGGCCTGGCCGAGGCCAATCTCGACCTGATCAGCGACATCATCGCCTGCCCGGGCCTCGACTATTGCAGCCTCGCCAACGCCCGCTCGATCCCGCTGGCGCAGAAGATCGCAACGCGCTTCTCGGACATCGGCCGCCAGCGCGAACTCGGCGAGCTCAAGCTCAAGATCAGCGGCTGCATCAATGCCTGCGGCCACCATCATGCCGGCCATATCGGCATCCTCGGTGTCGATCGTAAGGGCGTCGAGAACTACCAGCTGCTGCTCGGCGGCTCGGGCGCGGAGGACGTGTCGCTCGGCACGATCACCGGCCCCGGTTTCAGCGAGGACGGGATCGTCGACGCGATCGAGAAGGCCACCAACGTCTATCTCGCCCGGCGCGAGGACGGCGAGCGCTTCCTCGACACCTATCGCCGCCTCGGCATGGCCCCGTTCAAGGAGGCGATTTATGGGTGATCTACTGCGCTACCGCGACGACGAGGCGCATGAGGAGCCCGCGGTCACGCTCGACGCGTTCCTCGGCCAGTCCAACGCCACGGCCGTCCGCATCGAGAGCGGCGAGGACGCCCGCGTCCTCCTCCCCTATCTCGATCGCATCGCGCTGGTCGAAGTGAGCTTCCCCAAGTTCCGCGACGGCCGCGGCTATTCCACCGGCCGCATCCTGCGTGAGGCAGGCTATCAGGGAGAGCTGCGCGCCCAGGGCGATGTGCTGGTCGACCAGATCCCACTGATGCGCCGCTGCGGCTTCGACAGCTTCGCGCCCGAGGCACCGGTCGACGAAGCCGTGCTCGCCGCCAGCCTCGCCCGCTACGAGTTCCACTATCAGGCTGCCGCCGATCCGGCGGTGCCGGTATGGAAACGCCGGCATGGCTGAGGCCGCGCGCAAGGTGGACCGGGAGATCGACCGCATCGACGTCGCCCCGCGCTGGACGGCGGCCGACGCGATCCGCCTGAACAACCTGTTCCGCGGCACCGACACGCCCGAGATGCTGCGCGAAGTGCTGGGCAACCACATGCTCGGCGACGTCGCGCTCGTTTCCTCCTTCGGCGCCGAGAGCGCGGCCCTGCTCCATCTCGTCGCCCAGGCCGATCCCAACACCCCTGTGATCTTCCTCGATACCGGCAAGCATTTCCCTGAGACGCTGGCCTATGTACGCGAGCTTGCGGACTTCATCGGCCTCACCAACCTCCAGATCATCGCGCCCGATGCCGAGACGATCGAGAAGCGCGACGGCACGGGTCTCCGCTGGTCCTATGATCCGGACGGCTGCTGCGAGATCCGCAAGGTCATCCCGCTCGAAAAGGCGCTGGCCGGCTTCGATGCCAGCATCACCGGCCGCAAGGCATTCCAGGCCTCCACCCGCAACGCCCTGCCCCGCTTCGAGCTCGACGGCGACCGGATGAAGTTCAACCCGCTGGCCAGCTGGACCAAGCAGGACATCGAGGCCTGGTTCGAGACGCACGACCTGCCCCGCCACCCGCTGGAGGCGCAGGGCTATCTCTCGATCGGCTGCGCGCCCTGCACCAGCGTGGTCAAGCCGGGCGAAGACCCCCGCTCGGGCCGCTGGCGTGGCTGGGACAAGACCGAGTGCGGCATCCACACGCCGGTGGAAGACGGCGACCCCAACCAGCCGAGCTTCTGATAGCCTGGGGGCGATGTCGATTCGTCCCCTGCTTCCGCTGTTCGCGCTGCTCGCCACCGCGAACGCCCCCGCTCCCGACTGGCGCCTTGGACCCGGCGAGGCCCCGGCGCATTTCGCCGCCCGTATCCTCGGCCGATCCGAAGGCGATCTGAACATCGTCGATGCGGCTTGGAACACCCGCCGCACGATCTTCACCGACTATCAGCGCATCGAACGCGAGAAGGACTACAACGTCACCTATCGCGAGCTGTTTGCGCTCGTGCGGCAGCCGGCCGGTGACTGGCGGAAGATCGCCGTCACCACCGGAGAGGAAGAAGGCGGCGAGGCGGAAGTCGCGGCGGTCGGCTTCGCCAATGCCGATCGCGATGCGGACCGCGAGTTGATCGTCATCCTCAAATGGCCGCAGCAGCATTACGACTATAGCGGCGCCTTCTACGAGGTCCGCCTGTTCGACACGCCCGCCGCCGGCAAGCCAGCGCTGGCCTATCTCGAAGGCGTCAGCAAGAAGTTCGGCGGCGTCGGCTGCGAGTGCAGTTCGCGCGAGGGCGGCGACACCCACTATCGCTTCAAGACGATCGCCGCGGTGAAGCAGGAGCTGAAGCGGCTGGGTTACTGAACCGGGCAGCTATATCCCACCGGCTCGCTCCACCCCTCGTCCAGTGCGCGCAGCGCCCGATCATAGGCCGGATCGCGGGTTACCCGCACCTCGCCCATCCGCGGCGGAACCAGGCATTGCGGCCACAGCCCATGATTTTCCGGGCTCTCCTTCCAGGTGAAGCGGAAGGCGAGCAACGGGATGCCGATCTCCATTCCCGAATTGGGCAGGGTCAGCTCCCATTTATAGCCGCTGGTGTTGCCGCCATGGGTGCCGCCCACTTCCTCGCCGACGAGCAGCCCGCGCCGGGTCGCGAACAGCATGGATGCGAGTTCGGCACCGCCTGAAAAAGTGTAGCCGCCGGCCAGCACCGCCAGCTGCCCCTTGTAGACCGGGCTGGCCTTTTCCCAGCGCGTCATCAGCCCCTCGGGCGGCGCGTTGATGCGCAGCAGGTCGCCGTTGGGCGCCGCCTCCACCGTCTTCAGCTCGTCCGCGCCGTAGATTTCCTGCTCGAACACCTTGCCCGACAGGCTGGTCACCCGAAGCTTGTTCGGCCGCGAGCGGACCGACGCGTATTTCTGGAACGGCTCCTCGACCAGATAGGACAAGAGGATGCTCTCGTTCGGCTCCGATCCGCCGCCATTGTCGCGCAGGTCGAGGATCAGCTTCTTCGCGCCCCGCGCGGCAAGCTGCTCGAAGATCGCCTGGATCGTCTTGCGATAGTCGGCCCCCGCCGCCCGGTAGCGCCGGTTGCTGAACGTCGGGACGTAGAGATAGGCGGTATCGGCATTGACCCAGCTCAGCGTCGCCACCGGATCGGGATCCGCCGGCGGCGCCGGGCGGGCGCTGACCGGCACCGGCTTCAGCCGCCGCGTCATCAGCTTGCCGTCGGGCAGCTTGAGCTCCACCAGATAGTCGGGCTCGTTGCCGCGCAGCCACCACCGCGCCACCGCATAGCCGCGCCCCTCCCGGTCGCGCATCACGCCGGTACGGTTGTCGCCGTCATGCGGGCTCACCTGCATCATCTCGGCGATCATCGAGGAATCCCAGGTGCCGTTCAGCCAGGTCAGCTGGGTGCCCGGCGGGATATCCGCGGCTTCGCCATAGCCCGCCGTGACGAATGCCCCATTGTCGGCCCAAAACAGGTCTAGCGGGAACAACCGCGCCGATTCCCGGTACCGGCAATTCATCCCGTCGCTGCGCGCGACCGAGAGATGCCCCTCGCCGATCCCGCGCAGCAACGGGCTCAGCGCGCGGAACAGTTCCTCCTCGCTCGTCGCTTTAGCCGCTTGCGCGCGCGCCACGGCCTTGCGCCGCGCCCAGTCCTCGGGCCTTTGCCGCCAATGGATATCCGGGAGCCCCGCCTCGGCCGCGGAGATCGCCAGTTCGAGATCCTCCCGCGCCTGTTCGGGCGTGAGCTGGCCGGCCGGGCAGGCGATCGCAAGAGCAAATGCCAGGAACATGCCTGTTTGATACGCCGGCGTATCGAACCGCGTCGACAGAATATCTCAATCCAATGCAGATCTTCGCCGGCTTGGTTCCCCGGCGAAGGCCGGGGCCCAGTCTCGGCGCAGCTGGTTGGAACGGTCAAACCTCTCGAACGACGTCGCAACAGTCCTACCCGCAGCAGAACGCGACGCGCCTATACCCGGTTAGCGCTCGCGCATGATCCGCTCGACCCGGTTGGTCAGGTCGTCCACCGCGAAGGGCTTGGTCAGCACTTCCATGCCATGCTCGATATGGCCGTGGTTGAGCACGGCGTTCTCGGCATAGCCGGTGACGAACAGCACCTTGAGTTCCGGCCGCGCCACTCGCGCCGCATCGGCCACCTGCCGGCCGTTGAGCCCGCCCGGCAGGCCGACATCAGTGATCATCAGGTCGATCCGCTCGGCCCCCTCCAGCAGCCGCAGGCCCGCCGGTCCGTCGGCGGCCTCGATGCAGGAATAGCCCAGTTCGCCCAGCGCATCGACGATCAGCATCCGCACGGTCGGCTCGTCATCGACCACCAGCACGGTCTCGCCGGCATGGCTGCGTGCCACGGCACCGCCGCCCAGTTCAGGCGCGGGCGCGTCTTCCTCGCCCAGGTGCCGGGGCAGGTAGATGCACACCATCGTCCCCTGGTCGAGTTCGGAATAGATCCGCACATGGCCATGGCTCTGCCGCGCGAAGCCATAGACCATCGACAGGCCCAGCCCCGTCCCCTCGCCCAGCGGCTTGGTAGTGAAGAAGGGATCGAACACCCGGTCGAGGATGTCGCGCGGGATGCCGACGCCCGTGTCGCTCACGCACACCGTCACATATTGCCCCGGATCGAGCCCGCGCTCGCGCGCCGTGCGGTGGTCGAGCCATTTATTGCCCGTCTCGATCGTGATCTTGCCGCCGCCCGGCATCGCGTCGCGGGCGTTGATGCACAGGTTGAGAATCGCATTCTCGAGCTGGTTGGCATCGACCAGGGTCGGCCACAGCCCGCCTGCCGCGATCGTCTCGACTTCGATCGCCGGGCCCACCGTACGCTGCACCAGCTCGACTAGGTCGGTGAGCAGCCGGTTGATCACCACGGCCTTGGGCGACAAGGTCTGCCGGCGCGAGAAGGCCAACAGCCGGTGGGTCAGTGCCGCCGCCCGCCGCGTGGCGCCCTGCCCGGCGGTAAGGTATTTGTCGACGTCGCGGTTGCGCCCCTGCGACAGCCGCGTCCCGATCATCTCGAACGCGCCCGAGATGCCGGCGAGCAGGTTGTTGAAGTCGTGCGCGATCCCGCCGGTCAGCTGGCCGACGGCTTCCATCTTCTGCGCCTGGCGCAGCGCTTCCTCGGCATTGCGCAGCCGGGTCTGCTCCTGCAGCCGGTCGGTCACGTCATAGGCGAACTGATAGGCGCCGATCTGCTTGCCCGCGGCATCGTGCAGCGGGCTGAAGCGCACTTCGTAGAAATGCTCCTCGTCGCTGCCCTGCCCAGTCTCGACGATTTCGGTGAAGCTCTCGCCCGCCAGCGCCCGCGCCCAGAGCGCATCGACCGAGGCGCGCAGCTCGGCATGGTTGACCACCAGGTCGGCCATCCGGTCGCCCACGCGCGGATAGACGCCGAATACCGTCTCGAACTCGCGCGCCGCCGCGCCGTTGATCGCCACCCAGCGCCGGTCCATGTCGACCACCTGGATGAACGCGGCGGTGCCCTCGACCACGTCCGCGAGCACCCGCCGCTCGGCCAGTGCGTCGGCGACGCGGGCCTCCAGCGTCTCGTTGAGCCGCTGGAGATCGATCTCGGCCCGCCGCCGCTCGGTCACGTCCTCGAACAGCACCGCCACCTGCCTGCGGCTCGCCGGCTCGATCCGGAAGGCGGAGAGCGACAAATAGCGCCGCGTCGCCTCCAGCTCGCGCTCGAAGCGGATCGGCACGCCGGTGCGCAGCACCTCGCCGTAGCGCGCCACCCAGTCGCCCGCCTCGTCGGGCACCATCTCGCGCACCTTCTGCCCCACGACATTGGGGATGCCGGCATGGCGCGCATAGGCGGCGTTCGCCTCGACATGGACATAGTCGCTCAAGGGACCCTGCGGCCCGTCGAGAAACTCGATGACGCAGAAGCCCTCGTCCATCGAATCGAACAGCGTGCGGTAGCGCAAATCCGCCTCGTCGCGCCGCCGGAGCTCGCGCCGGGCGTCGAGCTGGGCCATCACCTGGCGCGCCAGCACCTTCAGCGTGCGCTGCTGCAGCTCGCTCAGCTGCTTCGGCACGGTATCGAGCACGCAGAGCGTCCCGATCGGCCAGCCTTCCGCCGACTTGAGCAGCGCGCCCGCATAGAAGCGCAGGTGCGACTCGCCGGTCACCAGCGGATTGCAGTCGAACCGCCCGTCCCGCGTGGCGTCCGGCACCTCGAGGAAATCCGCCTCCAGGATCGCATGCGCGCAGAAGCTGGTCTCCAGCGGCGTCTCGCGCACGCCCAGCCCCACTTCGGCCTTGAAGAACTGCCGGCCCTCGCCGACCAGGTTCACCACCGCGATCGGCGTGCCGCAGATGTCCGCCGCCAGGCGCGCGATCTCGTCGAACGCCGCCTCGGGCTCGGTATCCAATATGTCATAGGCCGCGAGCGCCTCGAGCCTTTGCCGCTCGCGCCCTTCCGCCATGTTCTCTGTCATCGACCCGGGGAAACCGCTCTCTCCACCACGCCGCGGGACCGCGACGCTAGCTGCTAGACGCTTGGCGGGCGATTTGGTTTCGATGCGCTACCGAAACCATCAATAACCGCCCGGCGCCAGGTCGCTGAACTTGGTGAACTGGCGGTCGAAGCGCAGGTCGACCGTGCCGGTCGCGCCGTGACGCTGCTTGGCGATGATCACGCTCGCCTTGTTCGCCACCTGCAGCTGGTGGTCCTGCCAGGCCTGGTATTTCGCGATCTCGTCCGGCGTCGAGTTGCCGTCGGGCACCTTGGGCGCCTTGAAATCGTGGTAGTATTCGTCGCGGTACACGAACAGCACGATATCGGCGTCCTGCTCGATCGAGCCCGATTCACGAAGGTCGGAGAGCTGCGGGCGCTTGTCCTCGCGGCTTTCCACCGCGCGGCTGAGCTGCGACAGCGCCAGCACCGGCACATGAAGTTCCTTCGCCAAGGTCTTGAGACCACGGCTAATTTCCGAAATTTCCTGCACGCGCCCGTCGCCCGATGCCTTGGCCGAGCCGGTCAGCAGCTGGAGATAGTCGACCACGACGAAGCCGATCTTGTACTGGCGCTTGAGACGCCGCGCACGCGTGCGCAGCGCCGCGATCGTCAGGCCCGGCGTATCGTCGATATAGAGCGGCAGCCGCTCGAGATCGCCCGCCGCCCGCGCGAACTTCATGAACTCCGGCCCGGAGATATTGCCGGTACGCAGCTTCTCCGACGACACTTCGGACTGTTCGGAAAGGATACGCAGCGCCAGCTGGTCGGCCGACATTTCGAGGCTGAAGAACGCCACCGGCGCGCCGATCGACTTCTCCTCGGGGATCCCCGCCTCGATATCGTCGAGGTAGCGCTTGGCCGCGTTGAACGCCATGTTGGTGGCAAGCGAGGTCTTGCCCATGCCCGGGCGGCCGGCAAGGATCAGAAGGTCGGAGCGGTTGAGACCGCCGGTCATCGCGTTGAAGTCGGTCAGGCCCGAGGTGATGCCCGATACGCTGCCGCCCGAATTCATCGCCCGCTCGGTATGCCGCACCGCCGTGACCGCGGCGCGGTTGAAACTCTTCGCGCCCGTATCCTCGCCGCCCTTTTCCGCGACTTCGTAAAGCTTTAGCTCGGCCTGTTCGATCTGCTTGGCAGGATTGATCTCCTGGCTGGTATCGAGCGCATTGTCGACCAGGTGGCGCCCCACGCCCACCAGAGCGCGCAGCACCGCCAGGTCATAGACCTGGTCGGCGAAGGCGCGCGCGCCGATCAGGCTGGCCGGGTTGCCGGTCAGCTGCGCGAGATAGGCCGGGCCGCCCAGCTCCTTCATCGCCGGGTCCGCCGCGAACAGCGGCTTGAGCGTCACCGGCGTCGCCAGCCGGTTGTCGCCCACCATCGTCGCGATCGCGTCATAGATCCGCCCGTGCAGCGGCTCGAAGAAATGCTCCGGGCGCAGCTTCTGCAGCACGTCTTCCGCGACTCGGTTGTCGATCATCATCGCGCCGAGCAGCGCCGCTTCCGCCTCCACGTTCGCGGGCAGGCTCAGGCCTTCGGGAGAATCGGGAATCGGAAGGGGGATCGGTTGCGCCATCCCCATCCTATGCGCACCGCCCGGCGTTTCCGGCAACCGCACAGCTTGTGGAAAACGGTAATAGGTCCCAAAGCAAGGCCGATATGTCCGCAGATCCGCGCATCATCGACGTCACGCTCGACGAGCGCACGATTCTGTGGCGCTCGGCCGATATCGAGCAGGAGCGCCGGATCGCGATCTTCGACCTGCTCGAGGACAATCACTTCGCCCCCCAGCGGCACCACGCGGACGGCTATGCCGGCCCCTACAAGCTCCACCTCGCGGTGCAGGAAGGCCGGCTCGCGCTCGAGATCAAGCGCGAGGACGGGTCCCAGCAGGAGACGCTTGTCCTCGGCCTGGCGGCATTCCGCCGCCCGATCCGCGATTACTTCGCGATCTGCGACAGCTATTATGCCGCGATTCGCAACGCCACGCCCGCCCAGATCGAAACCGTCGACATGGCACGGCGCGGCATACACAATGACGCGGCGTCGCTGCTCAAGGAACGGCTGGAAGGCAAGATCGACGTGGATTTCGACACTGCCCGCCGCCTGTTCACGCTGATCTGCGTGCTCCACATAAAAGGTTAGGGACGTTGCACATCCGCGTTCTCGTACGCCGGCTGCGCTTCGTCGTGCCGGCGCTTTTGCTTCTGGCCCTGCTCGGCTGGAGTGCCTGGCTGTTCGCCTCGCGCTGGCGCCCCTCGCCCACCGATTTCCCGGTCCAGGGTGTCGATGTGTCGGAGGAAACCGGCCCGATCGAATGGTGGACCGCCAAGAAGGCCGGCATCGACTTCGCCTATATCCGCGCGACCAGCGGCGCCCAGGCGCGCGACCTGCGCTTCCCGGAGAACTGGCGCTGGACCTTCGAGGCCGGCATCCGCCGCGGCGCGCTCCACGTCTATTCGCTCTGCCAGCTCGCCGCCGACCAGTCGGGCAATTTCATGAGTACGGTGCCGCGCTCGGATGACCAATTGCCGCCCGCCGTCGAGATTGATTTCCAGGCCGAATGCCGCGCCCGGCCCGAGCGCCAGGTGGTGATCGGCGAGCTCGGCCGCTTCCTGCATGACGTCGAGACGCATATCGGCAAGCCGGCGATCCTGCTGGTCTCGAGCCGCTTCGAGGACCAGTACCGCCTCAGCGACGCCTTCCCGCGCCTGCTCTGGGCGCGCCAGGGCTTCTTCCCCCCCTCGTATTTCGCGCGGCCATGGTCGATATGGCAGGCAAACCGCCACCGCCGGATCGAGGGCGTGGGCAAACCGGTCAATTGGGATGTGATGGCGAAATGAGCGAAGTGAACCCCATGGCGCTGATCGAGGCCGCGCGCGAAGCCTCGAAGAACGCCTATGCCCCCTATTCGAACTTCGCCGTCGGCGCCGCCGTGCTGCTGTCGGACGGCAGCGTCGTGACCGGCGCGAATTTCGAGAATGCCAGCTACGGCCTGTCGCTCTGCGCCGAGACGGTGGCGCTGGCCAGGACCAGCAGCGACGGCCGCCTCAAGGACGTGGTCGCGATCGGCGTGATCGGCGGCCGGATGGGCCACGCCGACACCGCACCGGTCAGCCCCTGCGGCCGCTGCCGCCAGATCATCAACGAAGCCGCCCAGCTCGGGGGCCGCGACCTGCCGGTATTCTGCGGCGGCGCGACCGGCGACGAGATCGCCGAATACACGCTCTCCCAGCTCCTCCCCGCGGCCTTCGGGCCGAAGGACCTCGGGCTGGCCTAGACTGGATCGACATCCAGCCCCTTCTTGGTTCCCCGGCGAAGGCCGGGGCCCAGTTTCGGCGCACCAACAAAGGCGCGGGAACCTCACGAACGGCATCGAAACTGGGCCCCGGCCTTCGCCGGGGAACGGGAAGTGGAAGCGCAAGTGTCAACATCGCGCTCCCCTCGCTGCATGCATTCCCCTCCCCGCAAGGGCGGGGAGCAACAGCTCCCCACCTCCGGCATTGCCCGCAATCGGCGCGTAACCGGATCTTAGCTACGATCCCGCTATCCCGGCTCGTCCGGCTGGCGGAGCGCTCGCAATGGATGGTGTATCGATCGCAAAGCAGGGAAATCGACGCCCGGCGGCCCCGTTGGCGGCGATCCTGCTTGCCTGGCCGCTCGTCCATCTCGCCGCACTGCTGCTCGTTCCCGCCCAGGCCAAGCCGCTTTCCTTCGCCTTCCTGATCCTCGCCCCGCTCGCCGCCGCGCTTGCCTGCGGCCTGCGCGCCCGGCGGCGGCGCAATTCCGATGGCTGGATCGCACTCGCGCTGGCGATGCTGCTCTGGGCAAGCGGCATGACGGTGAACATGTGCGCCGATTTGCTGCTCGCCGATGCCGGGCCGATCACCGGGCTCAGCATCCTGTTCTATGTCCTGTACGGCGTGCCGCTCACCTTCCTGGTCGCCAGCCCCGCGCGCGATCCCTGGCCGGCCCGGCTGGTCGATGGGCTGCTCGCCGCGGCGCTGGGCTGGATCTTCTGGGTCCATACCTTCACCTTCGCGACGATCACCGATGCCAGCGCCGAGGGCGTGCTCAACCTGCGGCTGATGTTCGACATCCAGAACCTGTTCGTGCTGCTGTTCGCGCTGGTCCGCCACCGGGCGAGCACCGATCCGCAGCGCCGCGCCCTGTTCGGCACGCTGGCGCTGTTCGCCGGCGCCTATCTGCTGGTCGCCGGCTATATCAATCACTTCCAGATGGAAGCGGATTTCGGCCAGCTCCCCGATGTCCTTATCGGTCTTCCCTTCCTGCTGCTCGCCTGGCTGGCCCTCCGCCCCGCGCCATCCTCTCTCGAGCGCAGGCGCGCATCCTCGCCGCGCTTCTCGCTGCTGGTCCATGCCGGCAGCCCGCTGATGCTGCCGCTGACGCTGCTCGCCGTATCCGGGCCGCTGATCTCGCGCGCGCCGGGCCTGGCGGTGGGCGGCTTCATCGCCGCCTTGCTCGGCTACGGCCTGCGCAACATCCTCGTCCAGATGCGCAGCTTCGACGAGCGCGATCGCCTCACCCGGCTTTCGCGGATCGACGCGCTGACCGGCCTCGCCAATCGTCGCCAGTTCGACGAGACGCTGCTTGCCGAATGGAACCGCGCACGCCGCTCGGGAACCCCGATCGCGCTCGCCCTGATCGACATCGATCATTTCAAGCAGCTCAACGACGGGCTTGGCCATCCGGTCGGCGATGCCCGGCTGCGTTCGGTCGCCGAGGCGCTGGCCGCCACCGCGACGCGCGGCGGCGATCTGGTCGCGCGCTATGGTGGTGAGGAATTCGCCGCGATCCTGCCCGGCATCGATGCGAACATCGCGGCCGATCTCGCGGAGCGGATGCGCCGGGACATTGCCGGGCTGGGCCTTGCGTCCCCGGCCCCGGGCGGGATCGTGACCGTCAGCATCGGCCTCGCCGCGCTTGTCCCGGATGCGGCGAGCGAACCGGCCGAGCTGCTCGCCATGGCCGACTCGGCGCTCTACGGCGCCAAGCGCAGTGGCCGGAACGCGGTGATGCAATGGCAGGTGGAAGCCCCGGCGATACCGGCGCCCGGCCCCAGGCCGCTGCGCGGCGCGGCCTGATCCCCCCGAACGAGGCTCTTGCAGCCTCGCCCCGGATCGGGATGTTGCGCGCATGACGACTCTCGCGACCACCACGATCCGCCCCTTCGTCCCCGGCGGCAAGGATTTCGCTCTCTCCAAGCGCTTCTACCAGGCGCTCGGCTTCGAGCTGACTTTCGAAGCGGGCGGCGTGGCCGGTTTCGCCTGCGATTCCGGCAGCTTCCTGCTCCAGGACTATTATCATCAGGGCTGGGGCGACAATTTCATGATGCAGCTCATCGTCAAGGATCTCGACGCCTGGTGGGCGCATATCCAGTCGCTAGACCTGCCCGGCCAGTTCGGCGTCGCCGAGCCCAAGCCCCCCGCGCTGATGCCCTGGGGCCTCACCCTCGCCTATGTGTTCGGCCCCTGCGGCGAGCTGTGGCACGTGGTGCAGGGGTAAGGCCGCGATCCGGCGATACCGGGGGAAGCAGGCCTTCGCCTGCCGGCGCCCTCCGGCACCCCCCGCTTCAGTTCCCCGGCGAAGGCCGGGGCCCAGTTGCAATGCGCCCGATCAGGACGCCTGTGCCCTCCAACGTCATCTGCTCCCTAACATCGTCTGCGCGCCCTTCGTCATCGCCACCCCACCCCGTCATCCCCGCCCCACTCCGTCATCCCCGCGAAGGCGGGGATCCATTCTGGCTGACCGAAGTGAGTCCCAATTGCCCACAGCGCCAATGGATCCCCGCCTTCGCGGGGATGACGACGGAAAGATAATCCCTCCCTCACCACTCAACTCACCAATCCGGCACCCTTGAAATGTAGGATATCACCTGCTTGGTTCACGCGGCCCGCGTGCGACCGCGGCCGCTCCTTGACTTCGTTGGCGAACCTTACCGCCCGCCCAGATAGCTCCCCGGCAGCTCGCCGGTGCCCACCACGATCCTCTGGAGCACGACATTGTCGTCGATCCGCCAGACCTTGAGCACATGCCTGCCCGCGGCGATGTCCGGGAAGCGCGCGGTGAGCGTGCGGGCATTGTCCTCCACCGCGCGGTTCCAGTCGCGCTTGGGCTGGCTGTCGGCGGCGTTGGGTGCCGGAGTGAGCAGGTCGCTCAGCAGCTGCACCGGGCCATCGTCGATCGACACGCCGATGCGCAGCTTGCCGTCCGCGCCGGTGCCGAGCGTCGGCACCAGGATCAGCTGCACGGCCAGCGGGCCCGGCTTGCGGGCGGTGACCGCGTATTCCAGCCGCACGCCGTCCTCGGGCGTCGTTGCCGGCTGGCCCTGGGGCAGTGCCAGCACCGCGCCCTTGGTGCGTCCCAGGTGCGGGATCGTGCGCCAGGCCAGTCCCTTGCCGCCCACCGCGCGGGCATAGTCGCCCGCCTCGATCGTCGCGGCGTCGGTCCCGACCTTGTGCAGGTCGATCGCGGTGATGCGCGGGCCGCCGGTCACCCGCTTCACTTCGGGCATCACCTGTTTCTCGGGCTGCTGCCAGTTGGTGTAGCCGATATGGGTCTGGAGCATCATCCCGTCCCATTTGCCGCCGGCGATCGCGTGGTAGCGGTCGCTCAGCTGCTGGTCGCGGGCGAAGAATTGCTCGGCCTGGTCGGCATAGTCGTTGGCGCGCGGGTCGTTGGCGGCGGCGAGGCTGCGGTTGCGGGCGACCGCGTAGTAGAGCCGGTACAGGTTCGCCATGGCCGCGATCGGGTGTTCGACCAGCTGGAAGTACGAATCCCTCCCCCGCGGCCCGACGCGCAATTTTTCGGCCAGCATGGCTTTCTCCAGCTGGTCCCATTCGGCAACCATCGCCCCGAACTCCGCCGGCCCAAAGCTCCCGGCATCGATCAGCTCCGGCTTCCGCCGCGCGGCAAGCTGGGAATAGCGCGTCAGCAACGCCCCGATCGCCTTGCCCCGCCCCGCCCCGAACTGTTCCGCGGCCCATTGCGCGGGATAGGCGGCCAGCGCCTCCGTGGTCATCGCCTCGGGGTTCCAGGCCTGCTTCATGAAGAAGCTCAGCGGATATTCCATCGGCTTCAAATCGCCGACATTGACGATCCACAGCGCCCTGGCCCCACGCTGCCAGGCTAGGTCCATCTGCTGCCAGCTCTTCTCGATCTGGTTGGTGTTCAACCACTTGTAGTTGCGGGGACCACCGACATAATCGAAGTGGTAATAGACCCCATACCCACCCTTGCGCGGGGCGCTGCCAGGATCGGGAAGCCGCCGCACCTGCCCCCAATTGTCGTCGGCGAACAGCAGGATGACATCGTCCGGCACCTGCATGCCGTGGTCGTAATAATCCTGCACCTCCTTGTAGAGCGCCCAGACCTGCGGCGTCTTGTCGGCCGGTTTGCCGGTCACTTCGGCGATGATCCCGCGCTGGTCGGCGACGATGCCCTCCAGCAGCCTGGTCGCGGTGCCCTCCGCCATCGGCTCGTCGCCATCGCCGCGCATGCCGACGGTCACCAGGCTCTCATAGCCCTTGCCGTCCCCCTTCGACATCATCCGCTCGATCCCGCCCCGCCAGAAGGCGCGCAGATTGGCGGCGTTGGTCGTATAGTCCCACTTCCCCCCGGTCACCCCGCCGGCGGTGTTCCGGTGCCATTCGTCCTGCGCGCGCGTCATCGGCTCGTGGTGCGAGGTGCCCATGACGATGCCCATCTCGTCGGCGAGGATCTTGTTTTGCGGATCATCGTCGTTGAAGGCGCGCGGCGCCCACATCGCCGGCCACAGATAATTGCCCTTCAGCCTGAGCTCGAGCTCGAAGATATGCGCATAAGCCTTTGCGTTTGCACCGCCAAATTTTCTCTGCGCCCACGTGGAGAAGGCCGGAGCCTCGTCGTTGATGAAGAAGCCGCGATAGCGCACCTTGGGCTGGTCGCGGCGCGATCCGGCAGTGAGGTAGACGTTCGCGCGCTTCGCCACCGGCACGTCTGCGAACCAGTGCCAGGGCGAAACGCCGATCTTCTCGGACAGGTCATAGGCGCCATAGACCGCGCCACGGCGATCCGAGCCGACAATCACCAGCGCGCGCGTCACGCCCGGCGCGGGATTGTCGACCACGATCTGGCGGAACGCCTCCCACTCGCCGGCAAGGTCCTGCGCCTTGATCTTGCCGTCGCGGACCAGCGCATCGATCATCGGGCTCTGTCCGAGCACACCGATCATCACCACCGCGCCGACTGCACCAGGCTGCCCCAGCCGCGGCGCGGCCCTGGTGCCGCTCACACGCGCGAGATCGCCGGCAAACCCCTTAGCGGCATGGCGCACCGCAGGGTCCGCGGCCGGATCGACCAGCACGGTCGCGGGCTCGCCGCCCGAGATCAGCGCAAAGCTCGTCCCGGCGGCCGTCGGGCAAACCGTCACCGCACCTTCACAGGCCAGCGCCGGCATCGAAGCCACCGTCGCAGCCAGTGCAGCCGCCACCAATCCGCGCATACCCTCTCCCGTATCTATTTGTCTGCGTTATGCGCACCCGATCGCAATCGGGCAACAGGGACTTGCCCCGCCGCTCGCTTCCGGCAAAACCGGGCGCATGATCCTTTCAGACCGCTGGATTCGCGAACAGGCCCAAACCACCGGGATGATCGAGCCCTTTGTCGAGGCGCAGCGCCGCGAGGGCTGCATCAGCTACGGCCTCTCTTCCTATGGCTATGACGCGCGCGTCGCCGACGAATTCAAGATCTTCACCAATGTCGATTCGGCGGTGGTGGACCCCAAGGACTTCGCGGCGAACAGCTTCGTCGACCGCAAGACCGATGTCTGCATCATCCCGCCCAACAGCTTCGCGCTGGCCCGGACGGTGGAGTATTTCCGCATCCCGCGCGACACGCTCGTGATTTGCCTGGGCAAATCGACCTATGCGCGCTGCGGGATCATCGTGAACGTCACCCCGCTCGAGCCCGAATGGGAAGGCCATGTGACGCTCGAATTCTCGAACACGACGCCGCTGCCCGCCAAGATCTATGCGAACGAAGGCGCCTGCCAATTCCTGTTCCTCAAGGGCGATCAGCCTTGCGAGACCAGCTATGCCGATCGCGCAGGCAAATATATGGGCCAGCGCGGCGTTACCCTGCCCCGGCTCTAAGCTTCTGACCTGAAATGGAAAAGGCGCCGGGATGGGCCGGCGCCTGTCAGCCCCCCGGGCTGTCGCCGCCGACCGCGCGAGAGGGATGCGCGGTCGCCGACTCTGGTTCGCGCCTTAGCGCGAAGTCAACTGGAGCGCATTGACGCGCTGGAGGCCTTTGTTGGCGACGGCGTAGGAAGTCGACTGCCGGTCACCGGGCAGGTCCATCTCGAAATTCCGCTGCGCGAGCACCTGGCGATAGAGATCGCGGGCTTCGGTGGCGCGGCCGGTCTCGGCATAGATGGCGGCAAGGTTGAGCAGAAGCTCGGGCGCGCCTGGATTCTGGCGCAGCTGGGCGGTGAGCTGGCGCTCTGCCTGGGCATATTGGCCATGCTGGATGGCAGTACTTGCTACAGGGTCCCCGTCCGGGCGCTGGGCCTGCGCGGGCAGCGCGGCGAGCGCGAACGGGGCGGCTGCAAGGACAATGAGCGCGGTGCGCATAACTCCTACTCCTTCTGTTACGTCACGGAGACACTTCCATGACTCTTTGAAGACAATAGTGTTACACTTCCATGACTACCCTGCAAGCGCATTTGCGCCGATCCGTAGATATACGGGGCAAAAGAAAAGGCGGCCCCGAAGGACCGCCTTTCCTGTTTCCGGATCCAGGCCCCGAGGGGCAGCGGATCAGAAGTCGTTGCGATACTGCTCGTTGCCGACGAAGCCGAGCTTGGTCACATTCGCGCGCTTGATGATCGCGAGAATGCGGTCGACAACGTCGTACGGCGTCTGCGGATCGGGCTGGAAGTGCAGCTCCGGCTCCGGCGACATCTGCAGCGACTGGTCGAGATACTGACGCAGCGTCACATCATCGACCGGCATGCTGTTCCAGAACACCTGGCCCTGCGCGTCGATATAGACCTTGTTCTTGGTCGCTTCGACGATCGGCGCCGTGTTGTTGCTGTTCTGCGGAAGGTCGACCTTCACGGCATGCGTCTGAATCGGGATCGTCATGATGATCATGATGAGGAGCACCAACATGACGTCGATCAGCGGCGTCGTGTTGATTTCCATCATCGGGCCGTCGTCACCGCCGCCGCCCACGCTCATACCCATAGTCTAAACTCCTTTGAGCCGGCCGTCAGAGACGAACCGTGGCCGAACCGGCGGGCGGTTCAGAGATGAAGCCGACCTTGGCGAACCCGGCCATCTGCATGGCATAGATCGTGCCACCGATGCAGCGGTACGGCGTGTTCACGTCGCCGCGGATGTGCACTTCGGGGAGCTCGAGGCCGGCAGCGTTGATGCCGCCCTGCTTGTCGATCTCGGCCCGCAGCTTCTTCGCGCCACGCTCGACCAGCTCCTGGCTGGTCACCGGGGTCATGCCCCAGAACACTTCACACTTGCCGCCATTGGCCGTGACCGAGAGCGAGACGTTCTCGGGCTTGGTGGTCGTCGGCTCGAACTGGACCTTCGGCAGCTCCAGCTTCACCGTCTGGATCACGACCGGAACCGTGATCAGGAAGATGATGAGGAGCACCAGCATCACGTCGACGAGCGGCGTGGTATTGATGTCCGACATGGGGGCGTCATCACCGCCACCCCCTCCTACGCTCATCGCCATTGCGCGCTATCCTATTCTTCTAATCCAATCCCCTGCCCCGAGGGGCTGGAGAGGGCCGCGCACCCGGGAGGGAGCGCGGCCCGTATATTCCAGATCGCTTAGGCGCGCGGCGCGGTGCTGGTGGTCGCGGCCGGAGCGGCCTTGGCCGGAGCAGCCTTGGCAGCGGTCGGGCGCACGCGGCCGTCCGAAGCCAGGTAGCCGAGCAGATCGTTCGAGAACGCGTTCAGGCTCTCGTTGATCTTCTTGTTGCGAGCCTGCAGCCAGTTGAAGGCCAGCACGGCCGGAACGGCGACGGCGAGACCGACGGCGGTCATGATCAGCGCTTCACCGACCGGACCGGCGACCGCGTCGATCGACGCCTGGCCAGCCGCACCGATCTTCACGAGTGCGCGGATGATGCCGATAACGGTACCGAACAGGCCGATGAACGGAGCGGTCGAACCCACGGTAGCGAGGAACGACAGGCCGCTCTTCAGCTGCGAGTTGATCAGGTCTTCCGAGCGAGCGAGCGAACCGTGCAGCCAGTCATGGGCTTCGACCGGATCGGTCAGCTTCGAGTGCTGCTCCTGAGCAGCCAGGCCGTCGTCGACCAGCTGGCGATAGGCCGAGTTCTTCTCGAGCTTCGCGGCGCCTTCGCGCAGGCTGTTGGCGTTCCAGAAGCCGGCGCGGACGCGCTTCGCCTGGTTGAGGATCTTCTGCTGCTCGAACAGCTTGGTGAACAGGATGTAGAGCGAGAAGAAGAGCATCAGCACGAGGATGCCGAACACCGTCTGCGAGATCAGGCCGCCCTCACGGAGCGCGGGAATCAGGCCGTACGGATTTTCCTTGGGCGCCGCAGCGGCGAGAATGGTGGTGAGCATTGTCGGTTCTTTCCTCTAACTAAATAGCGCTTTTTGTTTCCAAATCCGGCGCGCACCGGATCGGCGCGCGCCATCCAAATCACACGGCCTAGCTCGGAATCTTCCAGGTGAAGCTGCCGTTATACGGTGCCGGGATCTTGTTGCCACCCTCGTCCTCGGCCGGGTTGAACCGGGCGCGGCGCTTGAGGAGATTGCAGGCCGTGCTGTCGAGGACGGACACGCCGCTCGAGCCGGTGACGGTGCAATTGGTAACCTTGCCCGAAGCGTCCACGTCGAGACGGAAACGCACGGTACCGGCCTGCTCGGCGCGCAGCGCGGAGGCAGGATAGTCATCGTCCGTAACCCAGCTCTGCGGCGAACCGCGCGGAGACAGCTTCTTTGCGATCCGCGGCGGAGCCGGCGGCTGCGGCGGAGCCGGCTGCGCGGGCGGAGCCGGCGGGGTGATCGGCGGAGGCGGCGGAATAACCGACGTCGTCGGAATCGGCGGCGCCTGAGTCGGCACCGGAACCTGAGCCGGCGGCACCACGATCTGGGTGGGCGGCGGCGGAACGGGCGTGTCTGGCGGCGGCGGCGGCGGCGGCACTTCCTCCGGCGGGGGCGGCGGCTCCTGCACGTCGAACGTGTTCAGCTTCTCCGCCTGCTTCTTGATGTACTGATATGCTAGGCCAGTGACGAAGGCATATCCCATGCCAGCCACGATGACCGCGACCATGACGATCGCGATTACACGGCTGCCACTTGTATTACGGTCAGCGTAAGCCATTCGGCAACGTCACTCCTCTAATCCCTGACATGCAGTCCTGTGCGGCGGATTTGCGACCCGTGCACATGCCTGCCCGCCGTGCGCTATATGCGTCCTAGTCGGCAGCGGGCGAGTCTCTATCGCGCGCACCCGGAGGACGCAAACCCTTTGTCGGACAATCGGGGCGTACAATCGCCCAATGACAGAATTATTTCTGTATAGCCGAGCCACAATCCGGTAACCCGAACGGCATGAACCGAACCTTTCCCGCCATATTTTATTGCGCGATTGCGCTGACCGCATCCTTAGGTGCAGCCGCTAAACCCCAGCAAATGCAGGCACAAACCGGCCCTGTTTTACCCAGCTATGCCACCTTGGCGCGGCAGGTTACCAGTGCTCCGCTGATCATCGATGCGCGCATCCGCAAGGCGGATCGCCTCAAGGCCGAGGAATCGCCCGGTCTGGCCCCCGGGATGACCCGATTCCTGGTCGAAGCCGATGTTTCCGCCCTGATTCGCGGCACTCAGGCCATGGCGTCGCGCATTACCTACACCGCGGACGTACCCCTCAACGCCAAGGGCAAGCCGCCCAAGCTCGCCAAGCAGCGCGTGCTGCTCTTCGCCCGCACCGTGCCGGGCCGCCCGGCGATGGTGCAGCTCACCGGATTGCAGAGCCAGATGAACTGGTTGCCCGAGCTTGATGCGCAGGTTCGCGCGATCACCAGGGACGCGCTGGCCGCCGATGCACCGCCTGCCATCACCGGGGTCGGCAATGCCTTCCACGTGCCCGGGAGCCTTCCCGGCGAGGGCGAGACCCAGGTCTTCCTGCAGACCGCCAGCGGTGCGCCGGTGTCGCTCCAGATTCTCCGCCGCCCGGGCGAGACGACGCGCTGGAGTGTTTCATTGGGGGACATTGTCGACGAATCGGCCGGCGCGCCGCGGGCGAATACCTTCCTCTGGTATCGCCTGGCCTGCGGCCTGCCGCGCACCCTGCCGGCGGAAGCGGTCGAGTCGGACGACGCCCAGAACGCCGCCAAGGCGCGCGAGGACTATCAGTTCGTCCTGCGCTCGCTGGGACAATGTGCTTGATGTAACCGAGCCCCGGCGAACGCCGGGGTCTCGTGCGGCCGGCGCACGCTCCTGGCCTTAGATCCCGGCTTTCGCCGGGGATGACGGTTATTTCCGTCCGCGCACCAGCGTGATCCCGATCGATTCGCCCTGCTCGGCGATCGCCAGCTTGATGATTCGCACCTCGACCCGGCGCACGCGCGGATCGCCGACGAACAGCGTGTCGCAGATATGCTCGGCCACCGCTTCCACCAGCGTGAAGTGCACGTCCTTGGGCAGCCCGTCGGTCGCCGCGTGCTTCACGTCCATATAGTTCTTGGACGCCTTTAGCGGCGTATCCGGCTCGAAGCGCTCGGGCATGTCGATGTCCACCGTCACCGAGATGCGCAGCGGCTGCGGCAGATGCGTCTCTTCCGAATAGACGCCGGTGAGGACTTCGACTTCCAGGTCGTGCACCTGGAGCTGCAGGGAATCGGACAAGTGGCCTGGGCCTTTTCAGGGGAAACAGGCCGCGGCCCATAGCAGATGCACGCGCTCGCGAAACCCCGCCCCTCCTGCGGCGGAGCGGCTGCGTTATATTCAGTATTGCGAAAGCGCTGATCGTCGCTATCTCGCGCGGCCCCGAGTCCGTGCTCGGCGTTATGAAAGGAATGTATGAAGTGATCGCATTGCTGCCGCTCGGAACCGTGGATCCTCAGGCCGTCGAGACCTTGCTCGACCGTGCTTTTGGTCCGGGCCGACGTGCGCGCACTGCCTACAGGGTTCGCCTTGGCACTTCCGAGATTCCCGAGCTCAGCTTCGCCGCGGTCGGCGACGACGGCAGCCTGCTCGGCTCGATCCAGGCCTGGCCGGTCGCGCTCGAATGCGATGGCGGCGGCAGCGTGCCGATGGTGATGGTCGGCCCCGTCGCCGTGCAGCCCGATCGCCAGCAGGGCGGCATCGGCCGGATGCTGATGGAGCGCATGCTGGAAGCTGCCGAGGCTTCGTCGCTGCCGGGCGCCGATGCGCTGATGCTGATCGGCGACCCCGAATATTATGGCCGCTTCTTCGATTTCACCGCGGAGAAGACGTCTGGCTGGCGTCTCCCCGGCCCGTTCGAGCCGCGTCGCCTTCTGGCGAGAGGTGCTGGCGTCCCCGTCGGCCCGGGCATGGTCGGGGCTCGTCTTCGACGGGCGGCCTGAACGCTGATCTGATCGAAACCGGTTCTCGGCGGAAGCCGGGGCCCGGGGTTTCTCTGCCATATCGCTCGCGACCCTGGGCCCCGGCTTTCGCCGGGGAAAAGCCATGTCGCCGCTTCCCATGTTGGATTTTGTCTGCTTGGGTCCCCGGCATGGCCGATCGCACGCAGCCTTTCCCTCGCCTCCTTCGTTCGCAGAGCCGTTCGGAGCCGGGAAGCCGGGCCACCCGTAGCGTATGTTTCGTAAACTTCCGCGGCCCCGGCCGCGCTGCCGATTGAGGCGAATCGATGCCCTCTCCGCCCCCGCCCGACTTCGCCAGCCTCTCGCTCGCCGAGATCGCACGCCTGGCAGAGGAGAATCGCCTGCCCCCGGTCGAGAGCTGGAACCCCAGCCATTGCGGGCACAGCGATATGCGGATCGCGCGCGACGGCACCTGGTTCCACCAGGGCTCGCCGATCGGCCGCCTGCCGATGGTCCGGCTGTTCTCGACGATCCTGCGGCATGAGCCCGACGGGCGGTTCGTGCTGGTCACCCCGGTCGAGAAGCTCGACATCGATGTCGAGGACGCGCCCTTTGTTGCCGTGGAGATGAAGCGCGAGGGCGAAGGCGAAGCGATGAAGCTCGCCTTCCGCCTCAACACCGGCGACCTGGTGACCGCCGGCCCCGAGCACGGCCTGCGCTTCGAGGAACGCGAGGACGGCCCCCGGCCCTATCTCCATGTCCGTCGCGGGCTGGAGGCGCTGGTCGCGCGCACCGTCTATTACGAGCTTGCCGAGATCGCGCTCGCCAATGGCACCGCGCCGCCGGGCGTGTGGAGCAATGGCAGCTTCTTCCCGCTGGAGCCAGCTGCGTGAACCTGGCGGATCGTCTCCGGCTGGCGCTCGCGGCCGATCATTCGCCGCTGCTGCTGCCGGGCGACCATTATGATTTCGATCCCGAAGTGCGCGGCAATCCTGCAGCAGTGCTGATCGCGGTGACGGATCGCCCTTCGCCGGGCGTGATCCTCACCCAGCGCACCGAGACGCTGCGCCGCCATGCGGGCCAGGTCGCCTTTCCCGGCGGTCGCATCGACCCCGGCGATGACGGCCCGATCGGCGCGGCGCTGCGCGAGGCGCAGGAAGAGATCGCGCTGCCACCTGCCCTGGTCGAAGTGGTCGGCACTACCGACGACTATCGCACGGTCACCAACTATGTCGTCACCCCGGTGATCGGCGTCGTTCCGCCCGATCTCCTCCTCACCCCTTCCGAGGCCGAGGTCGCCAGCGTGTTCGAGGTGCCGTTCGATTTCCTGCTCGACAGCGCCAATCAACGCCAGCAGGTGACGCAATATCAGGGCCGGGATCGGCATTATTACGAGATACTCTGGCAGGATCGCCGGATCTGGGGAGCAACGGCGGCGATGCTGGTAAATTTGTCGAGGCGGCTGAAATGGGCGGCATGATTCTGCCCGATGCCGAATGGCGCCACCGCGAGGGGCTGGACCGGCTGATCGACGTGCTGGGCGACGCCCGTTTCGTCGGCGGCTCGGTGCGCGACACCCTGCTTGGCCTGCCCGTCTCCGATCTCGACGTCGCGACCCCCTTGTCGCCCCAGCGCGTGATCGAGCTGCTGAAGGCCGCGGGCATTCGCGTCGTGCCTACCGGCATCGACCATGGCACCGTCACCGTGGTGCTGGAGAGCGGTCCGGTCGAAGTCACCACGCTGCGCCGGGACGTCTCCACCGATGGCCGCCGCGCCACGGTCGCCTTCACCGATGACTGGCGCGAGGACGCCGCCCGGCGCGATTTCACGATGAACGCGCTCTATGCCGATCCCGCTACCGGCGCGATCTTCGACTATTTCGGCGGGCTGGCGGACCTCGAGGCACGCCATGTCCGCTTCATCGGCGATCCGCTCCAGCGCATCGCCGAGGATCATCTGCGCATCCTGCGCTTCTTCCGCTTCCTCGCGCGCTTCGGCGACATCGCCGACCCGGCCGGGCTGGAGGCCTGCACCGATCGCGCCAACGACCTGATGGCGCTCAGCCGCGAACGCATCGCCGATGAGCTGCTCAAGCTGCTCGTCGCCAGGGACGCGGTCCGTGTCGTGGCGCTGATGATCGAGCGCGGCATCTTCCTGTCGGTGCTGCCGGAAATCACGTCCGCCAATCGTTTCGCCCACCTCGCCGCGCGCGAGACCGAAGCTGGAGTCGCACCAAGCGCGATCCGACGCCTGGCATCGCTGATCCCGGCCGACCCCATGCTTGCCGAACTGATCGCTGCCCGGCTCAAGCTGTCCAACGTCCAGCGCAAGCGCCTGGCCGCGGCAGTGATTGCGCCAGAAGACGAGCCCCGCCCCCTGGCCTATCGTACCGGCGTCGTGACGGCGCTCGACCAGTTGCTGCTGTCCGATCGTCCCCTCGCCGATGCGCTGGGAATCCGCGACTGGCAGCCGCCCCGTTTCCCGCTGGGCGGCGGTGCGATCGTCTCACGGGGGGTGAAGGCCGGGCCGGAAGTGGCGCGGCTGATGAAGGAAGTTGAGCGGCGCTGGATAGACGAGGGCTTTCCGGACGAGCAGCGCGTATCGGCGCTGGCCGATGAAGCCGTGGCTCAGGCGTTGCGTTCGGTCAGCAACTGATAGGCATCGTCGCGCTCGAGCGCGCGCGAATAGAGGAAGCCCTGGCCATAGGTGCAGCCCAGCGCCGCCAGCGTCTGGGCCAGTTCGTTGGTCTCGATGCCCTCGGCCGTGGTCTGCATGCCCAGGGCCTGGGCAAGGCTGAGGATCGCGCGGACGATGGCGACCTTGTCGCGATCGGCCAGCATCCCGGAGACGAAGCTGCGGTCGATCTTGAGCAGGTCGATCGGCAGCTTCTGGAGATAGGCGAGGTTCGAATAGCCGGTACCGAAATCGTCCATCGCCAGCGTGGCGCCGAGGTCCTTCAGCGCGTTCATCGTCTGGGCGATGCGGTCCGGATCGGTGACGATCGCGCTCTCGGTAAGCTCCAGCGTCAGGCGCCTGCCGTCGACGCCGTGCCGGTCGAGCGCGTTCTTGACCATTGCCGGGATGTGATCGCGCTGGAGCTGGATCGCCGAGAGGTTGACCGCGACCTTGACGCCGCAATCGCCGCCCGCGGTACGGTCCCAGGCCGCGATGGTCTGCGCCGCCTCTTCCATCGCCCAGCGGCCGAGCGGGATGATCAGGCCCGATTCCTCGGCGACGGGGATGAAATCATTGGGCGACAGGCGGACGCCGTCCTCGGTCGTCCAGCGGGCCAGCGCCTCGAACGACGTGATCCGGCCGCTCGCGAGGTCGCAGATCGGCTGGTAGCACAGTGTCATCTGCCCGTTCTCGATCGCCCGGCGCAGCTCGGTCTCGATGCCGAACTGCTCGCGGGCGATGTCGAAGGTGTGGGTCTGGTAGATCTCGGTGCGGCCGCTCTTCTTGGCGCGCTTCACCGCGAACTGGGCGTTGCGCACCAGATCCTCGGGATCGCCGTCATTGTCGGCGCCGAGCGCGATGCCGATCGAGCAATCGACCCGGATCTCGAAGTCGGAGAGGCGGAACGGGTTGGCCAGCGCCGCCTGGATGCGCTTGGCGACATGGAGCGCGTCGCCCGGCCCCTCGTCGAGGGTCAGCAGCACGCCGAACTCGTCGCCGCCCATCCGGGCCAGCGTGTCGCGGCTGCGCAGCGCGCCCTTGACCCGGCGTGCCACGGTGATGAGCAGCTCGTCGCCGGCCAGGCCGCCCATGCAGGCGTTGACGCGGCTGAACCGGTCGAGATTGACCACCAGCACCGCGAAATCCCGGGCATTCTCCGGCGTGATCGCATGCTCGAGCGCATCGGAGAAACCAGCGCGGTTGGGCAGGCCGGTCAGGCTGTCCGTCGCCATCTCGCGGCGCAGGCTGTATTCGGTGCGCAGTTCCGAAGTGTGGTCGATCAGCGTGACCATGCAGCGCGGCGCGGAGCGACGGTCGGCACGCTTGGCCATGATGACCCGGAAGTGGCGGGCATCGACTTCGTCGCCGAACTGCCAGCCGATCTCGCACTGCATCTCGTTCGATTCGACGAACTTCTTGAGCCGCGGACCGAGCAGCCGAATCAGCGGCGACTCGCTGGCGATGGTGCCGAGCCCGGCGAGGCGGAACGGGCGGTTGACCGCGTCGAAGACGAAGCCGTCTTCCTGCAATTCGATGATCGCCGCGGGCACGGGCAGCATGTCCAGCATCATCGCGGAGACGCCCGGGCCGAAGACAAGCGGGTCCGCCGGCTGCGGCGGGGGCAGCGGTGCCTCGACTCGTTTCTTCTTTGCTCTGGCGAACACCATCGTGACCGGCCTAGCCCCGATTGGTTAAAACCACCTGAAACAACAGACTTTTATCCGCGGGTCAGAAACGATTGTCCCGCGGGAAGCCATTGGGCGCCATCCGCCCCGCCGCGCCGCGTGTAGCGCGCCAGGGCGAGAGGTCGCTTTCCGTCCGCGTCCGGCCGCTCTCGCCGCCCATCGCCCAGCTCAGGCCATCGACCATCCTGAACGTCCGCACGTCGCTCAGGCCACCGTCGCGGTAGCGCTGCAACTGAACGCCCTGGCCGCGCCCAAGCTCCGCCACTTCGGAGAGCGGGAAGACCAGCAGCTTGCGATTGTCGCCAACCGCCGCCACCGCATCGTCCTCGGCCCCGATCGGCCGGACCAGCTTGAGATGCGCGCCCGCACGCGGCGTCACGACCTGCTTGCCCTTGCGGGTCTCGGCGATCACATCCTCGACCTTCACGACGAAGCCGCGCCCGTCATCGGCGGCGACCAGCAGCTTCGGTGCGAGGCTGGACGGCAGCAGCGCAACGATGTTCCGCTCGCCTTCCAGGTCGATCATCAGGCGCACCGGTTCGCCGAATCCGCGCCCGCCGGGCAGCTTGTCCGCGCCCAGCGTGTAGAAACGGCCATTATCGGCGGCGAGGAGCAGCTTGTCGGTGGTCTGGGCGTGGAAGGCGAGATAGGCAGCATCGCCTTCCTTGAACTTCAGCGCGTCGCCCGACAGATCCTCGACATGCCCCTTCATCGCGCGGATCCAGCCGCGCGCCGACAGGATCACCGTGATCGGCTCGCGCTCGATCATTGCTTCCAGCGGGATCTCGCGCGCCGGCGCCGCTTCCTCGACCACGGTGCGGCGCTTGCCGAGCACCGTCTCCGGCCCGTAGCGCTCGATCATCTTGGCAAGGTCGCGCTTCATCCGGGTGCGCTGGCGCGCATCGGAGGAGAGCAGCGTCTCCAGATCGGCCTTTTCCTTCTCCAGCGCGTCACGCTCGCGCTTGAGCTCCATCTCCTCGAGCTTGCGCAAGGAGCGCAGACGCATGTTGAGGATCGCTTCGGCCTGGCGGTCGGTCAGCTCGAACTCGGCCATCATCACCGGCTTGGGCTCATCCTCGGTGCGGATGATCTCGATCACCCGGTCGAGGTTGAGGAAGGCGATGATATAGCCGCCGACCAGCTCCAGCCGGTCGGTGATCTTCGCCACGCGGTGCTCGGACTTGCGGCGCAGCACCACGAACTGGTGCTCGATCCAGCCGAGCAACGCTTCCTGCAGGCTCATAACCCGCGGCGTGCGGTGCTTGTCGAGCACGTTGAGGTTGAGCGGCACGCGCGTCTCGAGGTCCGAGAGGCGGTAGAGGCTGTTGATCAGGTCCTCGGCCACCACCGTGCGGCTGCGCGGCTCGAGCACGATGCGGATATCCTCGGCACTCTCGTCGCGGACATCGCCAAGGATCGGCAGCTTCTTCTCGTTGATGAGATCGGCGATCCCCTCGATCAGCTTGCCCTTCTGGACGCCGTAGGGGATCTCCGAGACGACAAGGTGCCAGCCCCCGCCCTTCTCGGTGACCTTCTCGATCTTCGCCCGCACCCGGAAGCCGCCACGGCCGGTACTATAGGCCTCGGCGATCGCCGCCGGGCTGTCGACGATGATGCCGCCGGTCGGGAAATCCGGACCCTGGACATAGTCGAGGACATTGGCCTGGGGATTGTCGATCAGCGCCACCGCGGCGTTCATCAGCTCGGCGGCGTTGTGCGGCGGGATGCTCGTCGCCATGCCCACCGCGATACCGGCCGCGCCATTGGCGAGCAGGTTCGGGAACAGGCCCGGGAAAAGCTCCGGCTCCTCGTCTTCCCCGTTGTACGTGGGGCGGAAATCGACGGCATTCTCGTCGAGCCCGTCCATCAGGTCGATGGCGACCTGGGTGAGCCGTGCCTCGGTGTAGCGATAGGCCGCAGCGTTATCGCCGTCGATATTGCCGAAATTGCCCTGGCCGTCGACCAGCGGGTATCTGAGAGCAAAGGTCTGGGCGAGGCGGACCATCGCGTCATAGACCGACTGATCGCCGTGCGGATGGTATTTACCGATCACGTCGCCGACGACGCGGGCGCACTTCTTGTAGCCGCTCGCGGGATCGAGCCGCAGCAGCCGCATCGCCCAGAGCAGGCGGCGGTGGACCGGCTTCAGCCCGTCGCGGACATCGGGCAGCGAGCGCGCGGTGATCGTAGAGAGCGCATAGACCAGGTAGCGCTCGGAAAGCGCGCTGTCGAAGGGGACATCGGAAGGCGCGCCGGGGTCTTGGAGATCGGTGTCTAGGCTCATTTCCCACCCCGGATAGCAGCAGCAAAGCCAAAGCGCCAAGCCGGGTGGCGGCGACATTCAACCATGTCGTCGGGCATTTCGATGCTCAACCGATTGGTTGAATCCCTAAACCACGAATTTTCCACGCTTTTGCCGAATCCCTCGCCAAAAAATGTTGAATCCCTTGAATCCCCACGCACACGCGGGAGCGGCAACGAAGCCGATGATCGAAGCCAGGGTTCGGAGCAGACAGGCATTCCGGAACCAAAGCAGAACATTTCCAACTTTTCCAGCCCGCGGCACAATCTATTTCGCTCCGCATGCACCAGGCGCGGGCGGCCCCGGTCGCATGCCGGTCGACCCTGGTCGCAGGTTTCTGCGGGCGACCGGAAGCACCTCCGTGTTCGGGCCAGACGCGAGACGTCGTTCCAGAACAAGGATACTCCATGCGCAAGCCCCTCCTGCTCACTGCCCTCGCCCTCACTGCCTTCGGCGCCTCCACCGCCGCCGCCCAGGACAGCGCCGAACCCCGGGACACCGGCCGGAATCCCTTCACCGGCCCCCGCATCGAAGCCACGATCGGCTATGACCAGACCAACGAGGAAGAGCTCGGGATGGATATCCGGGGCGCGCGCGTCGGCGGCGCGATCGGCTATGACTTCGCGATCGGCAAAACCCTGACGCTTGGCGTAGAGGCCGGCATCGGCTGGGGCGTGGCCGCCGGGAAGGAGCGGATGGGGTACGGCTTCCCCAATGGCCAGCTCTTCGAATTCCAGCTGAGCACCGGACGCGATATCGACGCTTCGGTCCGCCTCGGCGCCAGGGTCGGCAAGGGTACACTCGTCTATGGCAAGGCCGGCTGGGCCGACGCGACCTATCGCTACATCGTCTATTCGCCGACCCCTGCGACCGGCCATGGCAGTACCGACAACGGCTTTCGCCTGGGCGCCGGCGTCGAGCAGATGCTGGGCAAGCACATCTACGCCAAGGCCGAATATCGCTACTCTCGCTATGACCCGCTGGGCAACGCATCGGGCACGAGCCGCCACCAGCTGCTCACCGGCCTGGGCGTCCGCTTCTAGCGCAATACCCGGCGGAGGGCGGCTGCATAAATCGCCCTCCGCCGCAGCAATAAAAAAGGCAAATCCGCCATAAAATCCTAAAATCGCCACAATAGAGTCAGTATTAAAACACGAACCCTGCCGCATTTCGCATTTTCTCGCAAAATCTCACCGCAGCATTACAAATTCTCACGGATCATTGCGGGATCATCATCGTCGTTCCGTCCCCGAAACACAGGGGAATTTGAACGAAAGTGAGCAACATGCGTAACTCGATCCTGATACTCGCCGCCGCGACTTGCCTCGCCGGCGCGAACACTGCCTTTGCTCAGGAAACCGAACAGGCGCCGGCCAAGGCCTTTGCCGGCCCGCGCGTCGAAGCAACGATCGGCCTCGACCAGAGCGGCGACGACGCTATTGCCGGCCAGGAACTGACCGGCATGCGTGCCGGCGGCGCCGCGGGATTCGACGTAGCGGTCGGCAAGCGTGTCACGCTCGGCGTGGAAGCCGGTATCGGCTGGATGGTCGCCGGCAACACCAAGGTCGGCCCCTTCCCGCCCGGCGACCCCAACAGCTACAAGGTCAGCGCCGGCCGCGACATCGATGTCTCCGGCCGCCTTGGTTATGCGCTGAGCCCGAAGACGCTGATCTACGGCAAGGTCGGCTGGGCCAGCCAGAGCTACAATATCGCGAGCAGCGCCGGCCCGTCCTTCGACAGGAAGTCCGACGGACTGCGGCTCGGCGCAGGCCTCGAGCAGAAGCTCACCTCGAACGTCTATGCCAAGGCCGAATATCGCTACACCAGCTACAGCGATGTCGGGAACCTCAAGAACGATCGCCACCAGCTGCTCACCGGCATCGGCGTGCGCTTCTAAGGCGTGACGCCGGCAGGGGGACGGCTTGTCCCCGTCCCCCTGTTCCGTCAGCAAGCGGTTCCCCGGCCTTCGCCCGGGGAACTGAAAGCGTCAGGCCTGCACCCCCTCGGGCGGCACCCCCGCCCCCCAGCGATCGTCGCGCAGCGAGAGCTTCACTTCGGCCAGCAGCCAGTCGCGAAAGGCGCGGATCTTGGGCTGGTTGCGCTTGCTCTCGGCATACATCAGCCAGAAGGCATTGCGGTAATGCGCCACCTGCGGCAGCGGCTGGACGAGCTGGCCGGCATCGATCGCCGGCTGCCATAAAGGCGGGCTGAGGATCGCGAAGCCGTGCCCCGCGATCGCGGCATTGCCGTCAAGGATCTGCGAATCGAAGCGCAGCCCGGGCATCTGGCTGGTATCGGGCGCCTCGCCCAGCGCGGCCGCGAACCACAAGTCCCACCAATCGTCGCGATAGGTAAGCCGCGGCAGCTCGAGCAGGTCCTGCGGCGTGCGCACCGGCGGATGCTTGGCCAGGAAAGCCGGGCTGGCCATCGGCGTGACCGGCATCCGCATCAGGAAGTGGCAGCAATGGCCCGGCATCGGCCCGGGCGCGCCGCGCAGCGCGATATCCGCCTCGCCGGCGAGCAGGTCGATCATCTCGTCGCCGACATGGAGGCGCACCGCCAGGTCGGGCCGGGCGAGCTGGAACGAGCCCAGGCGGCTCGCCAGCCAGTTGGTGGCGAGCGTGCGCGGCGCGGTGATGCTGATCACGCTCTCGGTCTCGGCATGGATCGATGCGAAGGCCTTGCCCATCGCATCGAACGCGCCGGTGAGCTGGGGCGCGATCCGCTGTCCGACCTCGGTGAGCGCGATGCCGCGGCCGCTGCGTGCGAACAGCGCCACGCCCAGCCGCTCCTCGAGCAGCTTCATCTGATAGCTCACTGCAGCCTGGGTCATGCCCAGTTCCTCGGCGGCGCGCGTGTAATTGCCGTGGCGCGCGGCGGCTTCGAAGACGCGAACGGCGGCGAGAGGCGGAAGGCGGCGCATTTCCATATACAAGCACAGCTTATGCCTGTTAGCCAAGGATTAGTTGGTCCCGGCGCGGCTTCGGGCGCAGATGGAGGGGGTGCCGAACATGGCGCGCATCCAAAGGAACCAAGCCATGCTGAAGATGCTCATCCCCCTCGCCCTGATCCTTTCCCCGGCGCTGATCCCGCTGGCCGCGAAGGCGCAGGACCGCACCAATATCGCGCGTGTCAGCTACGCCGATCTCGACCTTTCCCGTGCCGCCGACCGCAAGGCGCTCGACCGCCGGATTGCCCGCGCGCTCGACGAAGTCTGCGGCAAGGTGCGCCCCGGCTTCATCAATCCCGCGCCGGAATCGCTGCGCTGCCAGGCCGAGGCCCGGCGCGCGATCGCCACGGCGCGCGAGCAGGCGGTGGCGCGCAGCGCGGCGCCGGTCCGGATCTCCGCTGTTCCCTGATTGATCCCTCGGAACACGAAGAGGCGGGCGGCAGTGCAACGCCGCCCGCCACCCATAAGCATTGCTGATATCGATCGGCGCGATCCCGAAAAGGGATGACCGGCGCGATCCAGGCGGGTTGGGCCTGTCACGAAATTATGGTTACTCCTTCGTGAAGGAACAGGGAGGAACCCATGCGATTCGTTTGGGCACTGGCGGCGTTCGCGCTGCTCGCGGGCTGCGATGACATCAATCGCTCCGCGGACGGCAAGGACAAGTCGGACTTCGCATCGTCCGCCAATGCCGAGGCATTCGCCTCCACCGGCACCGGCTTCGACTATCGCTATGCCTATCGCCTGCCCGGCGCCAAGGTGAAGGGCGTCCTCCAGTCCAATGCCGATGCCTGCGACCGGATCGGCCCGGCGCGCTGCCGCATCCTGGCGATGCGCTACCGGGTGGACGACGGGAACAAGACCCGCGCGGTGCTCACCGTACGCATCGATCCCTCGATCGCGCGCCAGTTCGGCGATGCGGTCACCAAGAATGTCGCCGCTTCCTATGGCGTGCTGACCGATACCGAGATCACCGGCGCCGACTCGACCGCGACCGCGCGCAGCGTGGCGGTGGTCAAGCGGCTGCAGGACCAGCTCCAGAATGCCAAGTCGAGCACCACGCCCGACGCCCAGGCGCGCGCGGCCCGGCTGCAGAACGCGCTGGCGGTGATCGCCGAGGTCGAGGCCAGCCAGGGCCAGACCCTCGCCAATGTGCCGATGCTGTTCACCTATGAATCGAGCGGCGCGCTGAGCGGGCTCGGCTCGTCCGAGGCGAATTTCCAGACCGCGGGGCAGACGCTCGAGAATTCGGTCGCCCAGCTCGTCCAGCTGCTCGCCAGCATCGGGCCGTGGTGCCTGCTGATGCTCGCGGTGGTGCTGGTGCTGCGCTGGATCATCCATGGCCGCGCGATCGGCTCCGATCCCGAACCGCGCCGCGCGGAAGGCTATGACGACGGCTATCATGACGGCCATGACGGGCACGACACCCGCCCCCGTGCCGACAATCGCAACCTGATCCAGCGCTGGTTCTCCCGCGACGAAGAGGATCATCACGCCTAGGGGGTAGCGCCCCTCCTGCTCCCAGACCTCTACGCTCCCCCGGCGAAAGCCGGGGAACAGCTTCGAATTTCCGCCTGACTGCCGACAGGCCCCAAGGCTCGGCGCAAGCCCTTCCCCTATTCCCGTCATCCCCGCGCAGGCAGGGATCCAGAGTCACTAAGCGACACCCTCGCAAACCCTGGATCCCCGCCTTCGCATGGGTGACGTGGGACGCATTCCTTCGCTCCCACTCCAGAGCCGAAACCCCAGCCTACGCACCCATCGCCACAATCTCGCCCCAATTAAGGCGAAATTGTGCCTTGACATAAATCCCACCCCTATGATGGATTATGGCCAGATTGTGGCAAGGAGGGATTATGAAGCGTCTTGTTCCAGTGCTTCTGCTGGCCGGCACCCTGGCGGCTTGTTCGGCTGCCGAGAACAGCCAGACCACCCGCGCGGACGACAGTGCCGCCCAGATGTTCGAGTCGGCGGACGCGCCGGCGAGCGACGCCAAGGGCGCCGGCAAGCAGGATCAGGCCGAGAAGGTGAAGGTCAGCCTGCCCCAGCTCGCCTACAGCTATTCGCTCGGCTACCTCCTGCCCGGCGACCGGCTCGCCTCGGTTCAGGATGCGCACCGCCGGCTGTGCGAGGACATGGGTCCGACGCGCTGCCAGCTGCTCGCCTTCGAGCGTGACGACAGCCAGGACAAATCCGGCGACGCCCTGACGAAGCTGCGCGTCGTCACCAGCGAAGCGCATCGTTTCTCCGACGCACTGGGCAAGGTCGCGGGCGATGCGGGCGGCCGCGCGACGGGGACCAAGGTCGCCACCGACGACGTCTCCAAGCAGATCGTCGATACCAAGGCGCGGATCGCCCAGCGCGAGCTGCTCGTGGCGCGGCTGACCGAAGTGCTGCGCACCCGCTCGGGCAAGGTCTCTGAACTTGTCGAGGCCGAGCGCAGCGTCGCCTCGGCGCAGGAAGAGCTCGACCAGGCCAAGGGCTGGCTGAGCGAGCTGCAGGGCCGGGTCGCGATGTCGGACTTCGAGATCCGCTATTCGGCGATCGCGCCGGCAACCAACTCCGGCAGCGTCGCCGGGCAGCTCACCGAGGCGGGCCAGGGCTCCTTCGCCAGCTTCCTGATCGGCGTCCGCGCGCTGTTGACGCTGGCGATCTATCTGCTCCCCTGGGTGCTGCTCGCCATTCCGGTAGTGCTGCTGGTCCGCCGCAAGCGCGCCAAGCCCGCCGAAGCGGCCTGACGCGGCCCGACCCGGCGGAAACGGCCGGTTCTCAACCGGCACGGCCCGCGCTGCCAGCTCGTCGCGATGCAGCGCGCGAGCGGCGATGACGGCACCCAGAGCGCGCATCTCAAGCTGCGCGTCGCCAGCGTGATCGCCCAGCAGGTCTCGACCGACCTCACCGCCGCGGTGGGCAAGGCCGGCGGCCGCGCGGTCGATACCCAGATCTCGGCGGAGGACGTCTCCAAGGATCTGGTCGATACCGACGCGCGCCTGCGCCAGCGCGAGATCCTGGTCGCGCGACTCACCGACATGCTGCGCGGCCGCCAGGGCAAGGTCGGCGAGCTGGTCGAGGCCGAGCGCAGCGTCGCCCAGGCGCAGGAGGAGCTGGACCAGGCAAAGGGCTGGCTCGGCGAGCTGCGCCGCCGCGTCGCCTATTCGGACTTCTCGATCAGCTATGCCCCGGTCACCGCACCGGTGGCGGCGCCGACGCGGCAGGGCTTTTTCGGCCAGGTCGGCGACGCGATCGCCCAGTCCGGCGCCGCAGTGACCGGCACCGGGCGTACCCTGTTGCTGCTCGTCATCTACCTCGCGCCCTGGGCGCTGCTCGCCGCGCTGGCGCTGTTCGTCGCCCGCCCGCTGCTGCGCCGCTGGCGCCATGCCGGATTGGGTCCCGTTAACGAGGATGCATGATTGCGCGCGCACCCCCGTTTCGTTATAGGCCGCCTCTCGCCCCGGCAGGCTCGCGGATTCCCCGCGCCGCCGGGGCAATGACTTTCCAGGGGAAAACGCACCCGATGGCACGCCGCCGGCAGATCTACGAAGGTAAGGCAAAGATCCTCTACGAGGGTCCCGAACCCGGCACGCTGATCCAGTATTTCAAGGACGACGCGACCGCCTTCAATGCCCAGAAAAAGGGCACGATCAACGGCAAGGGCGTCCTCAACAACCGGATCTCCGAGCACGTCTTCACGCTGCTCGCCGGCATCGGCATCCCGACTCACTTCATCCGCCGCCTCAACATGCGCGAGCAGCTGATCCGCCAGGTCGAGATCGTCCCGATCGAAGTCGTGGTGCGCAACGTCGTCGCCGGCAGCCTCGCGAAAAAGCTCGGCATCGAGGAAGGCACCCCGCTGCCGCGCACGATCATCGAATATTACTACAAGGACGATGCGCTCGGCGATCCGCTGGTCACCGACGAGCATATCCTCTGCTTCGGCTGGGCGAGCCAGGAAGAGCTGCACGACATGGCCGACATGGCCATCCGCGTGAACGACTTCCTCTCGGGCCTGTTCGCCGGCATCGGCATCCGCCTGGTCGACTTCAAGCTCGAGTTCGGCCGGATCTGGGACAACGACTATTCGCGCATCATCCTGGCCGACGAGATCAGCCCGGACGGCTGCCGTCTGTGGGACATGACCACCGGCGAGAAGCTCGACAAGGATCGCTTCCGCCGCGACCTGGGCGGCGAAGTCGAAGCCTATCAGGAAGTCGCGCGCCGCCTGGGCCTGTTCCCGGAAGGCGAGGACTCGGCCGTGCTCGACCTCGAAAGCCACCGGAAGCGCCGGGGCAAGTAAGCCTTCCTCCACTACTGGAAACCGCTGTTCCCCGGCGAAAGCCGGGGCCCAGGGTTTCCATGCCCGTCGCCTGCGGGCCCGGGCCCCGGCTTTCGCCGGGGAAGCTGTCTAAAAAGACACGCTTTCGCCTTGCAGCGACGAACGGACGAGGCCATAGGCGCTGCCCATGAAGCTCCGCATCATCGTCACCTTGAAGAACGGCGTGCTCGACCCCCAGGGCAAGGCCATCCAGCACGCCCTTGGCGGCCTCGGCTTTGACGGCGTCGAAGACGTCCGCGCCGGCAAGATCTTCGAGCTCGTGCTCGCAGACGGCACCAGCGACGAGGCCATCGACGAGATGTGCCGCAAGCTGCTCGCCAACACCGTCATCGAAAACTACCGGGTGGAAAAGCTGTGAAGACCGCGGTCATCGTCTTTCCGGGCTCCAACTGCGATCGCGACATCGCAGTCGCGCTGGAAGCGGTGACGGGCGTGAAGCCCGCCATGGTGTGGCACGGCGAGACCGAGCTGCCCCAGGGTCTCGGCCTGATCGCCCTGCCCGGCGGCTTCTCGTACGGCGACTATCTCCGCTGCGGCGCCATCGCCGCGCGCTCGCCGGTGGTGAAGGCCGTGATCGAGGCAGCCGACAAGGGCATGCCGGTGATCGGCATCTGCAACGGCTTCCAGGTCCTCACCGAGACCGGGCTGCTGCCCGGCGCGCTGATGCGCAACTCCGGCCTCAACTTCGTCTGCCGCGACGTGCCGCTGACGGTCGACAATTCGCAATCGATCTTCACCTCGGCCTATCGCGCGGGCGAGCAGATCACGATCCCGGTGGCGCATCACGACGGCAACTATTTCGCCGATGCCGAGACGCTCGACCGGATCGAGGGCGAAGGCCGGGTCGCCTTCCGCTATGCCGCCGACATCAACGGCTCGGCCCGCAACATCGCCGGCGTGCTCAACAAGGCCGGCAATGTGCTCGGCATGATGCCGCATCCCGAGCGCCGCATCGAAGCCGCGCATGGCGGCACCGACGGCCGCCGCCTGTTCGAGGGCCTGCTCGAGGCGGTGGCGTAAGCCGCACCTTCGGGTCTCCAATCCGGACGACGCCCCGCTCCCCGGCGAAAGCCGGGGGCCAGCGCTCCCATGCCTCGCCGCTTGTGCCCCCGGGTCTTCCCGGCCGGATGCGCGTGGGAGCCGCGGAGGCAATTCCGACGCCGCGCACTGAAGCAGTCAAGTCACGCACCGAACAGCGGACTGAACCCCCATCCCGCCATTGCTGCCCGTGCGTGCGCGGACCATAGTGCGACAAATGATCGCCCGAATCTCATGGCGGGCAATCGATGTCGTTTCTTTGGCGACCGCGAACGAGAACATTGAAAGGGGTGGACGGGGTGCAGCCGACAATCCTGGTTTCATGGGCCCGGCGCAGCGCATTGGCGATAGCCGGCGGCCTGTCCTTGTGGATGGCCGGCGGCTGCACGCGCGCGCCACAGGGCATCGAGGCGCTGACCACCGCACCGAACCCCATCGTCCGCAGTCTCGCCAACGCCGCGCACAGCGGCGACAAGCAATCGCAACTCACGCTCGGCATCCTGCTCGAGGAGGGCGTCGTCGCGCCCCGCGACTGGCCGACAGCCCTGTACCTGTACCGCCAGGCCGGGCAGTCGCGGGGCGGCACGCTGTGGATCTACACGCCGAATGTCGGGTCCAAGGGCGGCCAGGTCATGCCCTATGATTCCGGCCCGGCGGAACCCGGCCTCCCCGAAGCGCGGGAACGCTATCGCGCGCTGCGCAAGCGGATGCGGTAATGCGCATCCCGCGCATCCCCCGAAAGCGCCTGGCCGGCATCGGCCTCCTCCTGCTGGCGATGTCGGCATGCGGCACGCCGCAGGGGATCAGCCAGGGCAATCGCTCGGCCGAGGCAAGCGCCAGGCCCCGCCCCGCCGCCAGCGCGTCCAAGGGCAATTGCCACGTTCCGGCCGGGCCGGAAGCCCGGCGCCAGTGCGGGACCGAGAAAGTCCCGCTCGAACATCTCGGCGGCTTTGAACTCCCCGCCCTTACCCTCCTGGGCTATGGCGAGGAGGCGCAACCCATTCGCGTGGCCGTCTCGACCTATAACCAGGTGGTGGTCAGGCTGCGCAGCGCCGCGCCCGAGGATTTCGCCGGCACCCTGGCCCGCGCGGCAACCGAAGTCCGCCGGCATCTCACCACGGTCTGCGCCATCGAAGCCCATCGCTTCCGCGGCGACGACGATTCCGTGACGACCAGAATTTTCGAACTCTACGCCTGGATCGGCTTCCGGCGATCCCTCATCCAGGGCGCGCCGCAGGACCTGCTCGAATGGAACGAGATAACCGCCCTGCCCTGCTTCACGCGGACGCGGGACTTCCTGTTTGCCAACCCTCCCGGCTTTCTCGCAGCGGGCGAGTCCGCCGCCTATGACTTTCCTTCTTACTTCGCCCGGCCGCTCGCCGCCCATTTCCATGCCGAAGGGCGCACGCTGCTCGCGGATGCGCTCTGGTATCGCGCCCAGCTGTCGGAGATGGACGATCGCAAATTCGCATGCGTCGCGGGCCCGCTCGCCCGCCAGCGGCCAAGCTTGCGCTCCGCGATGCCGGAACTCTGGGGCCGCTGCACGGCCAACGTGACCCGAGGGCAGTCCTGCCTCAAGACGCTGGGATCCTGCGGTGCCCTTGGCACAGCCCCGCCATGGCAAGGCCGGCGATGACGGCGAGCCCGCCCCAACGAAGGAGGCGGCCGCGGATAGCCCCCGCGACCGCCTCACCCCGTGACGAACCGTGATGCCGCCCCGCGCCCAATCGCGGGGTCGCAAATCAGTTGTACGCATGCTCCCCGGCCAGCGCGTCCGACGACGCAGCCAGCCCCCGCGCCGGGAAGGAGATCGGGCGCCCGCTCGAGGCCGTGGTCGCGGCGCCGGTGGTGCGGAAGCGCGAAGCCTGCTCGGCCAGTGCCGAGATCTCGACGGTGAGATTACGCGCCGCGGCCGAGGTTTCCTCGACCATCGCGGCATTCTGCTGGGTCGACTGGTCCATCGTGCCGATCGCCGAGCTGATCTCGCTGATCACCGTCGACTGGGCGCGATTGTCGGTCGCCATCTGGTTGAGCAGCTCGTGCACGCCGCTGACATCCTCGGCGATATGCGCCAGCGCCCCATCGACCTTCTCGACCATCGCCACCGCGGCGACGATGTCGACCTGGGTCGCGGTGAGCTGTTCGCGGGCGCGGCCGGCTTCTTCCTCGGCGCGCATCGCAAGCGCGGAGACGAGATCGGCGACGACCGCGAAGCCACGGCCCGCCTCGCCGGCGCGGCCGGCTTCGACGGCGGCGTTCATCGCCAGCACGCGGGTCTGGAAGGCGATCTTGTCGAGGCCCTCGATCACGCTGTCGATGCCCTTGGCGCTGTCATTGACCCGGTTCATCGCCTGCACCGCCTCGTCGACGACCTGGCGGCCGTCAGAGACCGTCGCAGTCGCGCCATCGGCACGCTCCACGGTGCGGTTGGCGGCTTCGGCGGTGCCCTTCAGGCGCTGGTCCATCTGGCTGATCGCTGCCGTGGTCTGCTCCAGGCTGGCGGCATTGGCTTCGGTCCGGCGGGCCAGGCTCTCCGAGGCCTGGGCGATCTCGCCCGAGCCGGTGCGGATCGCGATGGTGCTTTCGGTCACCGTGCCGAGCAGCGCGCGCAGCGATGCGAGCGCCGCGTTGAAATTGTCGCGCAGCTTCGCATAGGTCGCCGGATATTCCTCGATGATGTCGGCGGTCAGGTCGCCCTGGGCGAGCCGCTCGAGATTGCTGGTCATGCCGCGCACGATCTCGCCGTGACGCTCGGCTTCCTCATTCTGGCGGATCTGCGCCGCGGCGGCATCGCGGAAGGTGAACATCGCCTTGGTCAGGCGGCCCACGCAGTCCTGATATTCGGTGAACTGGATCGCGCTGGCGAGATCGCCGGCGGCAAGCGCCTCCATGCGCACCACGGTGGTGACATAGGGATCGGCGATCGCCTTGCGATACCAGACGCTCATGCCCGCGGCAGCCACGATGGTGGCGATGCCGACGGCCAGGGCAAGCGCGGGGAACAGCAGCAGCGTCAGCGGCGTGAGCGCGACGAGCGCCGTCATGGAGCCGAACGCTACTAGCAGCTTACGGCGGATGGGCGCGTTAGCGACGAACCAGTGCATGGGCACTCCCTCAGATCATGCAACAAAATGTTGCTACCTCGGAGCATTATAGAGAGCCCAGTCACGGGAAACGCCGCTTCGGCAATATACGTAACAATAATTTTTGCCTTTGCGTACAATTACATAAATTACGCAAAGTTGATCGTTACGTTCGCGCCTCGACCCATTCGAGTATGTCCGCCATCACGCTTTCCTTGCCAAGATCGGCAAGCAAGTCATGGTAATGGCCCTGATAGATCTTGAGCGTCTTGTCGCTCGATCCGGCATGTTCGTAGAAGAACTCGCTGCCGTGGCAGACCGTGGCATGGTCCTCGGTGCCGTGCAGGATCATCACGGGAATCGTGATCGTATCGAATTCCTTGCGCATCCGCTCATCGGCGCGGACCAGCGCGGCCACGGTCGCGGCGGGCTGGACCTCATCCTTGATGTACGGATCGGCGTTGAGCTTCGCGACCCATTCGGGATCGCGCGAGAAATCCTCGTTCTTCAGCTTGAGCACGCCGAGATGCGGCGCGACATGGCTGAGCCCCTTGATCGCGGCGAGCGCGAAGCCGGGCGCGGGCACCTGGAAGGCGAAGCTCTCGCAGATGAAGCCGGCCAGTTCCTCCTGGTTGTCGAGCGTATAGGTGCAGGACGTGACGCCGCCGGCGCTGTGGCCGAGCAGGAAGACCTTCTTCCCCGGATGGCGCGACTTGGCGATGGCGATCGTACCGGCGACATCGTCGACATAGTCGGAGATCTTCTCGACATAGAAGCGCTCGCCGTCCGAACGGCCGCGCCCGCGCAGGTCGAGCGCATAGGCGGCATAGCCCTTCTCGACGAAGCGTTGCGCGGTCCATTCATGCTGGCCGCCATGCGAGTTCACCCCGTGGCAGATCACCACCACCGCCCGCGGCTCGCCCTCGGGCAGCCAGGAGCGGAAGAAGATGTTGACGTGGCCGGTGCTGCCGAAAGTTTCTTCCGTGGTCGCGGTCATGCTCTGCCCTCCTCAGAGAATTACGCGCGGAGGATGCCAGCGTTGTCGGGCTGCGTCAGCTACTCCTTCGGGTATTCGCAGGTGTCTCGAAGATCCTGGTGGTGCGGGCAAGGAGCACCAGCATCGCGGGCCAGAACATCGTGTTCCAGATGTCGTGCCAATTGCCCCACAGGTCGATACGGGTGCGGTAGATCAGGCTGTCGCGCAGATCCCAGGCCTCGCCCAGCAGCGCCGCGGCAAGCACCACGGCCAGCGGCTTCCAGCTCCGCAGCGGCCAGCGAAAGGCCAGCGCCGCGCCCAGGAACAGCGTGAGCCCGACATAGATGTGGAGTGCATCCTTGGCGAGCCCGACATGCTGGATCAGCCAGAACTTGGTCGATTGCAGCGGGCTCATCGCCTTACACCCGGGTGGCGAAGGGGGTGAAGTCGGTGCCTTCGTCGAACACGTCGACGCCCTCGCGGCGCTTGAGGAAGCCGACGACGAGATAGGTGACCGGCGTGAGGATCACTTCCCAGGCGACCTTGAGCGCCCATTGGGTGAAGAGCACCTGGATGACCAGGGCGGTGGTCCAGCCCTCGGCGCCCAGGAAGGCGAGCGGGTAGAAGATCAGGCTGTCGATCCCCTCGCCCGCGATGGTCGAGCCGATCGTGCGGCTCCACAGCATCCTGCCGCCGGTCCAGATCTTCATGCGGGCAAGGACATAGGAATTGACGAACTCGCCGGCCCAGAAGGCGCAGACCGAGGCGAGGACGATGCGCGGAACCTGGCCGAAGATCGTCTCGTACGCGGCCTGGTTGCCCCAGCTCGGCGCCGGCGGAAGTGCCACGACCACCCACGACATCAGCGCCATGAACAGCACCGCGCCGGTACCGGCCCAGATCACCCGGCGGGCGCGGGCATAGCCATAGACTTCGGTCAGCACGTCGCCGATCACATAGGAGACGGGGAAGAACAGGATGCCCGCGCCGAACGGCCAATAGTCGTTGTAGACCGGCAGCCAGATCTGCGAGACCTTGCCCGCGCCAAGCACGTTCGACAGCAGGATGATCGCGACGAACGCGGCCATCACGAAGTCGTAATAGCGGAAATGCCCGCCGCGCAGCGTGTTTGCGGCGACCTGCGCCGGCTTCCCTTCCCCCTGGCTCATGGCGGCATTTATGATCCCGGTTCCGCTGCCGCGCAATCCACGCTAGGGAGCCCCGGCGCGCGTCCGTAGCTCAGTTGGATAGAGCACGTGCCTTCTAAGCTCGTGGTCGCTGGTTCGAATCCAGCCGGGCGCGCCAATTTCCTGTTCTTCGCCCGTCCTCCGGAAGTCTTCATGCTCGAAATCTGCATCGACACGCTCGCCGGGATCGACGCCGCCATCGAAGGCGGGGCGGACCGGCTCGAGCTTTGTGCCGCGCTGGCCGTGGGCGGGCTCACTCCGCCTCTCTCGCTGGTCACCCGCGCCGCCGCCGCGCCGATTCCGTCGCACCTGCTCTGCCGCCCGCGCGACGGCGACTTCCGCTATGGCCCGGCCGAAGCCGCGATGGTCGCCGACGACATCCGCCTCGCCGCCGAGGCCGGGCTGGCCGGCGTGGTGATCGGCGCCAGCGCCGCCGACTACCGACTCGACGCCGGACTGCTCGCATCCTGGGTCGCCCATGCCCGTGCCGAAGGTGCGAAGGCCGGGCGCACGCTCAGCCTCACTCTCCACCGCGCCTTCGATCTCGTCCCCGATCCGCTCGAAGCGCTGGAGACCGCGATCGCGCTGGGCTTCGACCGGATCCTCACCTCGGGCTGCGCGCCCCGCGCCGCCGATGCGCTCGACACGCTCGCCGCCCTCGCCCGCCAGGCCGAGGGCCGCATCCGCATCCTCGCCGGCAGCGGTATTGACGCGACCAATGCCCGTGCCATCCTCGCCACCGGCGTGCCCGAGATCCACGCCTCGTGCCGCAGCCCCGGCGGCACGCCCGGCGAGGCCGAGCAGCGCTTCGGCTTCCAGACCGGCCCCGGCCTGCACACCGACCCGGAAAAGGTCGCCGCGCTGCGCCGCATCCTTGCCGACTATAGAACCTTGAACAGTACCAATATATGACTTATCACTGCCCGCTTCGATAGTAAGCGGGGGTATGATGGCGGCTGACGAACACCTGACGACGACGACGACCGTCACGCTGATGGAGTCCGAAGCGGCCGAGGCGCCCGAGGCCGTGCGCCGGCTGGTCGCCGCGAACCAGGCAAGCTTCGCCGCGCTGGCCGAGCGGCTACGGGCCAACCCGCCCGCGCGCATCGTCACCTGCGCCCGCGGCTCGTCCGACCATGCCGCCAGCTACGGCAAATATCTGATCGAGACGCTGATCGGCATCCCCGTCGCCTCCGCCGCGCCCTCCGTGGCCTCGGTGTTCGCCGCACCGGTCACGCCCGGCTCGGCGCTGTGCATCGCGATCTCGCAGAGCGGCCGCAGCCCCGACCTGCTCGCCACCGTCCGCGCCCACCAGGCAGCCGGCGCGCATGTCGTCGCCTTCGTCAACGACGAGACCTCGCCGCTCGCCGAGATGGCCGACACGCTGATCGGCCTCAAGGCCGGCCCCGAGCGCTCGGTCGCCGCGACCAAGTCCTACATCACCGCGCTCGCCGCCTTCGTCGCGCTGGTCGCCGAATGGGCCGAGGACGACGCCCTGCGCGCCGCGCTCGACACCCTGCCCGCCCAGCTCGAGACCGCCCGCGACCTCGACTGGAGCGACGCCGTCCAGGCCTTCCGCGACGCGAACAACCTGTTCGTCATCGGCCGCGGCTACAGCTTCGGCATCGCCCAGGAAGCCGCGCTCAAGTTCAAGGAAACCTGCGGCCTCCATGCCGAGGCGTTCAGCGCCGCCGAGGTCCGCCACGGCCCGATGGCGATCGTCGGCCCGGGCTTCCCGATTCTCGCCTTCGCCACCTCGGACACCGCCGGCGACAGCGTCCGCGAAGCCGCCACCGAGTTCGCGTCGCGCGGCGCCCGCATCTGCCTGGCCGACGCCAAGGCGAGCGGCAGCCTGCCCGGCATCCCCGGCCATCCCGCGATCGAGCCGATCCTGATGGTCCAGAGCTTCTATCCGATGGCCAATGCGCTCTCGCTGGCACGCGGCCATGATCCCGATCGCCCGCTCTACCTCAAGAAGGTGACCGAGACGCGATGACCGTGTTCGCCTTCACCAACGGGCATATCGTCACGCCCGGCGGCATATTGGAACAGGCAGCCATCGAGGTCATCGACGGCCGCATCGCCGGCATCACGCCCGATGCCGCGGCCGATACCGCCATCAACCTCGACGGCGGCTGGATCGTCCCCGGCTTCATCGACACCCAGGTCAATGGCGGCGCCGGCGTGCTGTTCAACGATTCGCCCGATGTCGAAGGCATCGCGGCGATCGGCCGGGCGCATGCGCGCTACGGCACCACCGCCTTCCTGCCGACGCTGATCAGCGACACGCCCGAGATCGTCGCCCAGGCGCTCGACGCGGCCGACGCCGCCATCGAAGCCGGGGTGCCCGGCGTCATCGGCGTCCATATCGAAGGCCCGGTCATCAGCGTCACCCGCAAGGGCATCCACGACGCCGACAAGTTCCGTCGCCTCGACGCGGACTTCCTCGCCTTGCTCACCCGCCCGCGCCGCGGCAAGGTGATGCTCACGCTCGCGCCCGAGATGGTCTCGCTCGAGGATATCGCCACGCTCCACAAGGCCGGCGTGATCCTCAGCATCGGCCATAGCGACGCGGACTATGACACCGCCAAGGCGGCGATCGCCGCGGGCATGACCGGCGTCACCCACCTCTACAACGCGATGTCGCCGCTGCTCCACCGCGCCCCCGGCGTGGTCGGCGCGTCGATCGAGGACCAGGCCATCTATTGCGGCCTGATCCTCGACGGCTTCCACGTGCACGACGCCCCCGTCCGCATCGCGATGCGCGCGCGCCCGCTCGATCGGTTCCTGCTGGTCACCGACGCGATGCCTTGCGTCGGCGCGGACGTGGCCGAGTTCGACCTGCACGGCCGCCGCATCCTGGTGGAAGGCGGGCGCTGCCTGGGCGAAGACGGCACGCTTGCCGGTTCGTCGCTCGACATGGCCGGCGCCTTCCGCAATGCTGTCAACCGCATCGGCCTGTCGCATGCCGATGCCGCGATGATGGCCGCGACCAGTCCTGCCGCCTTCCTGGGCCTGGGCGACGAGCGTGGGGCACTTGCCCCTGGCCTCGTCGCCGACTGGGTCCAGCTCACCAGCGACCTGATGCCCGCGGGCACCTGGATCGCTGGCAACCGCATCGCCTGATCTCCGGGAGACAAGCCCTGCCCACGCACTCGCCGCCGCCGCTCGACGAAACTCTCGCGGGGCGCATCGCCATCGTGTCTCCGCTGGCCGGCTGGCTGTCCGGCCTGGACGAGGTCCCCGATCCCGTCTTCGCCCAGCGCATGCTGGGGGACGGCGTCGCGATCGATCCCACCGGGGACTGCCTCCACGCCCCGTGCGGCGGCGAAGTCACGGTGCTTCAGCCCAGCGGCCATGCCGTGACGATCCGCACCGCCCAGGGTGCCGAGATCCTGATGCATATCGGCCTCGACACCGTGGCGCTGAAGGGCGAGGGCTTCAGCCCCTGCGTCGCCGTCGGGGACCATGTCGCGGCCGGCGCGCCGCTGATCCGCTTCGATCTCGACGCGATCGCCTGCGCCGCCCCGTCGACGATCACCCCGGTGCTGCTGCTCGAGACCCCGGGCTTCGCGCTGGTCCGCAGCCGCGCGGACGGCCCGGTCCAGGTCGGCGACGCGATCTTCGCGCTCGAACCCCAGGCTGGCACTGCAGCCGAAACCATCAAGGCTAGCGGCGAGACCGTCGAGCGCACGATCATCGTGCCGCTCGCGCACGGCATCCACGCCCGCCCCGCCGCGCGCATCCGCGATCTGCTCGGCGAGCATGCCGCCGATGTCACCATCACCAAGCAGCAGCGCAGCGCCAATGCGCGCAGCCCGGTCGGCCTGCTCACGCTGGCGATCGGCTATGGCGACGAGATCCAGATCCTCGCCACCGGCCCGGATGCCGCCGCCACGGCCGCGGCGCTGGCCGCCCTGATCGAAAGCGGCATGGGCGAGAAGGGCCATGGCCCCGCCCCCGTCGCCGCGCCGGCAGCTCCCGTCGTACAGGCTCCGGCCACCCTCCCCGCCGACGGCATCCTCACCGGCGTCACCGCCGCTCCTGGCCTCGCCGTCGGCCAGGCCCGCCGCTTCCGCCTGCCCGAGATCCAGGTCGACGCGACCAGCAAGGGCGCGGCCGAGGAACAGGCCCGGCTCGACGCCGCCTGCGCCAGCCTCGCCGCGCGCCTCGATGCCGAGATCGGCCATGCCGCCGGCCCGCAGCGCGCGATCATCGAAGCGCACCGCGCGATGCTCGGCGATGCCGACCTTCGCGCCGGCGCCGCCAAGGCCATCCAGGACGGCGCCAGCGCCGGCATCGCCTGGCGCGCCGCGATCGCGCCGCAGGTCGAAGCGCTCGCCGCATCGGGCGACGCGCGCCTCGCCGAGCGTGCCGACGATCTGCGCGATCTCGAACGCCGCGTGCTGCTCGCCCTTTCCGGCGCCGAGGAAGCCCCGCTCACCTTCCCGCCGAACACCATCCTGATCGCCGATGACCTGCTGCCGTCGCAGGTGACCGCGATCGATCCGCGCCAGGTGATCGGCCTCTGCGTCGAGCGCGGCGGCCCGACTTCGCATGCCGCGATCCTGGCCGCGAATATCGGCCTGCCGATGCTCGTCTCGCTCGGCCCGGTGCTGCGCCAGATCGCGGAGGACACGCCGCTGATCCTCGATGCCGGCCTCGCCCGGCTCCAGGTCGCGCCTGCCGAGGCCGCGCTGGAGGAAGCCCGCCGCGAAGTCGCCGAACGTGCCGCGCGCCGTGCCGTGGCGCTCGCCGCCGCCGCCCGGCCCTGCCACATGGCCGACGGCACCCGCATCGAAGTGTTCGCCAATCTCGGCTCGCAGGCCGATGCCCGGATCGCCATCGCCAATGGTGCCGAGGGTTCGGGGCTGCTGCGCACCGAATTCCTGTTCCTCGACCGCGAGACCGCGCCGAGCGTCGATGAACAGGCCGCCGACTATCAGGCGATCGCCGATACGCTTGCCGGCCGCCCGCTGATCGTCCGCCTGCTCGATGTCGGCGGCGACAAGCCCGCGCCCTATCTGCCGATCCCGGCGGAGGAGAACCCGGCGCTCGGCCTGCGCGGCATCCGCGTCGGCTTCGCCCATCCGCAGCTGCTGGAAGACCAGATCCGCGCGATCCTGCGCGTCCGGCCGATCGGCCAGTGCCGCATCATGATCCCGATGATCGCCGGGGTTGATGAGCTGCGCCGCGTCCGCGAAATCCTCGATCGGGTGCGGGCCGAACTCGGCATCACCGAAAAGGTCGAGCTGGGCGTGATGGTCGAGACGCCGGCAGCGGCGGTCACCGCCGATCTGCTCGCCGCCGAGGCGGATTTCCTCTCGATCGGCACCAACGATCTCACCCAATATGCCCTGGCGATGGATCGCGGCAATGCGAGCGTGGCGAGCGCGATCGACGGGCTCCATCCCGCCGTGCTGCGCCTGATCGCCGACACCTGCAAGGGTGCCGCAAGCCGGGGCCGCTGGACCGGCGTATGCGGCGGGCTCGCGTCCGACCCGCTGGCGGTGCCGATCCTGATCGGCCTCGGCGTGACGGAACTGTCCGCCACCGCCGCCATCGTCCCCGAGATCAAGGCGCTGGTGTCCGAGCTCAAGCTCGACGCCGTCCGAGCCCATGCCCAGGCCGCGCTTGCCTGCGCAACCGCCGCCGATGTCCGCGCTCTTGCCCGGGAGTTCACCGCATGAAGTCGATCCTCGAACTCCTCCAGCCGCTGGGCCGCGCCCTGATGCTGCCGATCGCAGTGCTGCCGGTCGCCGGCCTGCTGCTGCGCCTCGGCCAGCCCGACCTGCTCGACATCGCCTTCATCAGCGCCGCCGGCGATGCGCTCTTCTCGCACCTCGGCCTGCTTTTCGCGATCGGCGTCGCCACCGGCTATGCCCGCGACGGCAACGGCGCCGCGCCGCTGGCCGGCATCACCTGCTTCCTGGTCGCCACCGAAGCCGCCAAGGTGCTGCTCACCGTTCCGGCCGACGTCACCGCCGGCATGGACGGCCCGCTGCTCGAGCTGACTACCGCTGCGTGGAAGGCCAAGGCGATCGCGCGGCTCGACGTGCCGATCGGCATCCTGTCGGGCCTGATCGGCGGCAATTTCTACAACCGCTTCTCGACGATCAAGCTACCGGAATATCTCGCCTTTTTCGGCGGTCGCCGCTTCGTGCCGATCGTCAGCGGCTTTGCTGGCGTCCTCATCGCCGGCCTGATCGGCCTGTGCTTCGCCCAGCTGAGCGCCGGGATCGACGGGCTTGGTCACGGCATCACGGGCGCGGGCGAGATCGGCCTGTTCCTGTTCGGCCTGATCAACCGCCTGCTGCTCGTCACCGGCCTCCACCACATCTTCAACAATGTGTTCTGGTTCGTGCAGGGTGATTTCCACGGCGCGAACGGCGATCTGCGCCGCTTCTTCGCCGGGGATCCGACTGCCGGATCGTTCATGGCCGGCTTCTTCCCGGTGATGATGTTCGGCCTGCCCGCCGCCTGCCTCGCCATGTACCGCGCGGCGCGTCCGGAGCGGCGCAAGGCTGTCGGCGGCATGCTGTTCAGCCTCGCGCTCACATCGGCGCTCACCGGCGTTACCGAGCCGATCGAGTTCAGCTTCATGTTCCTCGCGCCGGCGCTGTTCGCGGTGCATGCGGTGCTCACCGGCATCGCGATGGTGGTGATGGACCTGCTGAACGTGAAGCTCGGCTTCGGTTTCTCGGCCGGCCTGTTCGACTATGTCCTGAACTTCGGCAAGGCGACCAACCCGTTGCTGCTGATCCCGGTCGGCATCGTCTATTTCGCGCTCTACTACGGCATCTTCAGCTTCGTGATCCGCCGCTTCAACCTGCAGACCCCGGGTCGCGAGCCCGAGGCTGCGTCCGCGCCCGCGTCCGTGGCCAGCACCGGCGTGCGCGGTGCGGACTTCGCCCGCGCGCTGGGCGGCGGCGCGAACATCACCAGCGTCGATGCCTGCACCACCCGCCTGCGCCTGATGGTCAAGGACCAGGCCCAGGTCGATGAGGCCGCGCTCAAGGCGCTCGGTGCGCGCGGCGTGATCCGTCCCTCGGCCAATGCGCTGCAGGTCGTCCTCGGCCCGATCGCGGACTCGGTCGCGGTGGAGATCCGCGATGCGCTGGCGATGGGCGGTGTCGTTACCGCTGCCGCGCCGGTCGCGGCGCTGTCCGGGCAGACCGTGCTGACCCCGGCCGCGCTGGCGGCGCTGGGCGGCGCGGACAATGTCCTTGGCGCCCGCCTGCTCGGCTCGCGCCTGCGCGTCGAGCTGTGCGAACCGGCCAAGGCCGGCGAGCCCGCGCTGGCGGCACTCGGCGTCCGCTCGGTCGCGCACCCGTCGGAAGGCGTGGTCCACCTGCTCCTCGCCCCCGATGGCGCGAAGGCGCTGGTGGCGGCGTAGAACCCCTCCGCTCCCCGGCGAAAGCCGGGGCCCAGGGTTTCTATGCCCTGGAGCTAGTTGAAATGTAGGATTTCACCTGCTTCCCTGGAGCGGTCGGCATCAAAACCGGCCGCTCCTTGATTCCGTCGGAAGCCTCAGCGCGGCGTGATCGCCACCGCGCCCAGCAGCCCGGAAGGCGCATTCGCGGCACCTTCCACGAGCAACGCCACGATCCGCGCGCCCTGCCCGGCCGGCAGCGTCGCGTTCAGCGGGCCCGGCGCGGATCCGGCCTTGGTCGCCAGCAGCTTGCCGTCGACCCAGAGCTCCGCCTTGCCGCCGATGCTCTCGAACGCGATCGTCCCGCCTTCGCCGGCAACGCGCTTCCACGGCGTGAAGCGGGTGCGATAGACCCGCCAGCCCGGCTGCTCGGCCGGGGTCGACACGCCGCTGCGGACAAAGTCCCAGCTGTTATTGTCCCCATCCGCCGGCGCCAGCGAGGGCTCGGGCCGCGCGGCCAGCAGCGGCGACCGCCGCCACTCCCGCAGGTCCTGCACCTGGCGCACCACAGCCACCTGCGGACGCGGCTTTACATCGGTTCTCGCGATACTCAGCGAGGCAGGTTCGAATCCCTCCGCTTCCGCGCGGAGACCAATTTTCCCGGGTCCGGCATTGGCCCGGATCAGGATCTGGGCCAGCCCGTTGAACAGGGATCGCGATCCCGAGTTCGGCTGTACCTGCTCCGCCTCATGGCTGTTGGGATCGCCATTGCCGACGCCAAGGATGGTGGCGCCCTGGACGGTGAACCGGGTCATGAAATTGGCGGTCGGCACATGCCGGCCTTTGGAATCCACGGCGTCGATCGTGATCGCCTGGCATTCCTCGTCATCCCCGGCCATCAGGCTGCGGGCAGGCGTAAGCCGCAGGGCAACGGGCTTGCCAGCCGTCTCCTGGACGGCCCGGGCAACAACCTTGCCCCCCCGCATGGCGATCGCCTCGAGCCGGCCGGGCGCATAGGGCACGCTCCATTCATTGCCCATGATGCGATCGACCTTCTGCACCCCCAGCTCCCGCCCGTTCAGCCGCAGCGCGATGGTCTCGGCATTGCAGCTGACGAACACCTTGATCGCCTCGCCCTCCCTGCCCGGCCAGGTCCAGTGCGGCGCGATCCCGACGACATCCTGATCGTCGATCCAATGGGCGCGGTGGATGTCGAACGCGGTCTTGGGGAAGCCGCACAGGTCGAGGATGCCGAAGAAGCTGGCGATCGTCGGCCAGGCATAGGGCGTCGGCTCGCCATGATAGTCAAACCCGGTCCACACAAACCCGCCGGCAACGAAGGGCCGCTCGGCGATGTTCTTCCAGGTATCGCGATGCGTAGCCCCCCAGCTCGTCGCCTCGGTATCGTAGGAGGTGATGACGTGCCCGGCCGGATCGCTGGCAAAGGCACCACGCGTCTCATAGGCGCTGGTGTCTTCCGAGCTGGTGATCGGCTGGTTCGGGTGCAGCTTGTGGTATTTGTCGTAATCGGCCTGGTAGTAGTTGAAGCCCATCACGTCGAACTCGCCGGCGACGCTGACCTCGTTGTAGAACGACCCGTTCATCGCCCCGGTCACAGGACGGCTGCCATCTAGCTTCTTCACCGCCGCGATCATCCGCCGGACCATCTCGACGCCGGCGCCGGTGCCCTGCATCGGCTCCTCGTTGAACACCGACCAGAGGATCACGCTCGGATGGTTGCGATCGCGCCGCACCAGCCATTCGAGCTGGGCCATATAGTCGGGCGCGGGGTTGAACAGGCGGTTCTCGTCCATGACGAGGAAGCCCATCCGGTCACACCAGTCGAGCAGTTCGGCGGTGGGTGCGTTGTGCGACATGCGGATCGCGTTGCAGCCCATGTCCTTGAGCCGCTCGAGCCGCCAGCGATGCAGCGAATCCGGCACTGCGACGCCGACACCGGCATGGTCCTGGTGGAGGCACACGCCCTTCAATTTGACGTGCTTGTCGTTGACGAACAGCCCCTGGTTCGCATCGAAGCGGATCGTGCGGAAGCCGATCGCGGTGCGCCGCTCATCGATCGCCGCACCGTCCCGCAGTACCCGCGTCCGCACCGCGTAGAGCGTTGGGTTCTCGACAGACCACAGGCGCGGCGCTCCCGCGTCGAGCAGCAGCACCGCTTCCGCGCGATCCAGCACCGGCACGCTTGCCTTGACCTCGCCACGCGCGACTTCGCGGCCATCGGAGTCGAGCAGTACCGCTTCGACCACCACAGCCGCGGCCTCGCGCGCGACATTGGCCAGGGTCACGGTCACCGGCACCTGCCAGCGCCCGTCGACCTGGCGCGGGTCGCAGTGCACGCCGTCGCTGACGATCGCCACGGGCGGACGCCGAACCAGCCAGGCATGGCGATAGAGGCCGGCGCCTTCGTACCACCAGCCTTCCTTGGCATCGGCATCGACACGGATCGCGATCACATTGGTCTCTTCGCCGAAGCGCGCGAAGGGCGTCAGATCGACATAGACGCTGTTGTAGCTCGACCAGTTGTGCGCGACGGTGCTGCCGTTGATCCAGATCGTCGCATTGGTGGCGATGCCGTCGAAATGCAGCTCGAGCGTCTTGCCCTTGTCCGCCGGATCGAGGCGCAGCGTGCGGCGATACCAGCCGATCCCGCGCGGGCGATAGCCCTGCGAGACATTGGCGGTCTCGACGAAAGGCTGGGCCGCAGCCCAGTCATGTGGCAGCCGCACCTCGCGCCAGTCGCTGTCGTCATAACCGGTCGCCGCAGCGCCCACCGCGTTGCCCGCCTTGACGCTGAGATAGGTCTCGTGATGCCCCTGCGGCTCGGGCGTCGGGACATCGCCTTCATGGAAGCGCCAGCCGAGTTCGAGCAGAGTGCGCGAGGGATCGCCCTCGGGCAGGCGTGGTGCCACGCCGTTCAGCGGGCGCGGCATCGGGAAACCGTCACCTTCACCCTTCGCCCCGGCAACCGGCGCCGCTCCGGCTTCCGCCATGGGAACCGCCAGCAGAGCGCCGACGCCGACGCTCCCTTGCAGGAGTTGACGACGATCCATGACGATACTCCGACTGAGGCCGCTGCACCGCGCGACCCGAATGGCAAGGAAAGAAGGGCTAGATGTCGCTCAGCTCAGCCACGAAGTCATAGGCGTCGCCACGATAATAGGAGCGAGTGACCTCGGCCGGACGACCGTCTCGCAGGAAGGCGCGGCGCTCGATAAGCAGGCCGGCATGGCCCGCATCGACGCCCAGCATCTTGGCATGCTCGGCCCCGAACGGCACCGCGCGCAGCCGCTGGAGCGCGCGCACCGGGCGGTTACCCACCTTGTCCAGCGCGCTGTAGAGCGAGTCCTCAACGGCATCGACGGACGGCAGGCAATAGCCGGCGATCGTCGAGAATTCGAGCGCCATCGGCTCGTCATCGGCATAGCGGATGCGCGCGAAACGCAGCACCGGCGCGCCCGGAGACAGCCCCAGCATCATCGCTTCTTCCGGATTTACCTGACCCGGCGCGCGCGAAACCCAGCTGCTGCTGGCCTTGCGCCCGCGCGCCGCCATATCCTCGGTAAAGGACGAAAGCTTGGAGAAGCTCTTCTCGACGCGCCCGGCAACGAAAGTGCCGGCGCCCCGACGCCGGGTGAGCAGCCCTTCCTCGACCAGCCCGCCGATTGCCTTGCGCACGGTGATGCGCGACACGTCATATTCGGTGGCAAGATCCCGCTCAGGCGGGATCGCGTCCCCCTGGCTGAGCACGTTCGATCCGATGCCTTCGCGAATGAGCTGCTGCAGCTGGAGGTAGAGCGGGGACGGGTTGTCCTCGCGAAAACGCCCTAACTGTTCCGAAAATCCCATCAATCCTCCCCGGGCGTGCCCCCTGCGCACTCCGTTAGCCATGAAGCTAACGCACCAGCCCTGCCTCGGCAACGGCATGCTGTGGATTTATATTGGTAACCCTTACAATATCAATATTTCGCGCGCTTGTCTGCGAGCGCAATGCCCTTGCATGGGGAAGCTGCGACAAGACCCTATTGTGCCACAGGACTTATATTGGTTACACCGCCCCCCTCAGCCAATGTCATGAGCGGGAGGAATGCATGGGCAAATCTGGAGTTCGGCGAGCACGACATCTGGCCTGGGCAGCGCTGCTGGCGAGCCCGGCATCGTTTGCGCAGGAACTGCCGATCACGCCCCTCCCCGCGTCGGTCACGCTCGGCACCGGCGGATACACGGTGCGCGACGGCGCCGCGATCGGATTTCCGGAAGGGGATGCCGGCGCCGCGGCCGCCGCGAAGCTTCTCGCGGCGCATGTGAAGATCGAACGCGGCATCACGCTCGCACCGCAGCCGAACACCGCCGCGATCCAGCTGGTCCGCGACGACGCCGTGGCGGGTGAGGAAGCCTATCGCCTCACCGTCGACGCCAGGAGCATCCGCATCGCAGCCTCCGGCGATCGCGGCCTGCTTTATGGCGCGATGACGCTTTCCCAGTTGCTCAGCCCCGATCGCGCCTTCGGCAAGTCCGTCCTGGTTCGCAGCGCGACCATCGAGGATGCGCCGCGCTTCCGCTGGCGTGGGCTGCTGATGGACGTCGCACGCCATTTCCAGCCGATCGAGGAAGTATACAAGGTCGTCGACCAGATGGCGTCGGTGAAGCTCAACACGCTGCACCTGCACCTTACCGACGACCAGGGCTGGCGCTTCGAGGTCAAGCGCTACCCGAAGCTCACCGAAATCGGCGGCTGGCGCACGCCGCCGTCGAGCGGCGGTCCGGTCGGCTCGAAGCATGGCGGCTTCTACACGCAGGAGCAGCTCAAGGCGCTGGTCGCCTATGCCGCCGAACGTGGCGTGACGATCGTCCCCGAGATCGACCTGCCCGGCCATGCCCAGGCGCTCGCGGCCGCCTATCCCGAATTCAGCGTCTTCGCCGACGCGCCCGGCGTCGGGCACGACTGGGGCGTGATGCCCTATCTGTTCAACCCGGCGCCCGAAGGCATCGCGTTCATCAAGGACGTGATCGACGAGCTGATCGAGGTCTTCCCGAGCACCTATATCCATCTGGGCGGCGACGAGGCGATCAAAGACCAGTGGGAGCGCTCGCCCAAGGTGCAGGCGCAGATCAAGGCGCTCGGCCTCAAGACCGAGAACCAGTTGCAGAGCTGGATGATCGAGCAGTTCGGCACCTATCTCGCCGGCAAGGGCCGCCGCCTGATCGGCTGGGACGAGATCCTGGAGGGCGGCCTGCCCGCCTCGGCATCGGTCATGTCGTGGCGCGGCGAGAAGGGCGCGGTGGAAGCCGCCAACCAGGGGCATGATGTGGTGCTGAGCCCGGCCCCCCTGCTCTATCTCGACCAGCTGCAGAGCAACCTTCCCGACGAGTTGAATGGCCGGCTCGCGGTGCAGTCGCTCGAGAAGATCTATCGCTACGAGCCGGTTCCGGCCGGGATCGACGCAGAGAAGGCCAAGCATGTGCTCGGCGCGCAGGGCAATGCCTGGAGTGAGTATCTGATCACCCCGCAACAGGTGCAGCACGCCTATTTCCCACGCGCCGCGGCGATTGCCGAGATGACCTGGTCGGCCAAGGATCGCCGCGATTTCACCGGCTTCCTCGATCGCGTCCAGCCGCAGATCGCCCGCTGGCGCCGCTCGGGGATGGAAGTGGCTGACGGCGCCTTCGCGGTCGGCTACCAGCTCCAGGGTAGCCGTGGCGATGCGCTGCGTGCGAACAAGGCGACTGTCGCACTGGCCACCCAGGCGCCGTACGGCACGATCCGTTACACGCTCGACGGGCGCGAACCCACCGCCAAGTCGCCGGCCTACAAGGCGCCGCTGACGCTCAAGCCGGGCCTCACGATCCGCGCCGCCGCGTTCGACAAGAGCGGCAATGCCACCGCCGCGTCCCGCGCCTTCGACACCAGCCGCACCGCGCTGCTGACGCGCACCACCTCCGAGATGACCGCATGTCCGGGGGGCTCGCTCTATCTTCGCGTGCCGCTCACGCCGGACGCGACTGCCAATACGCCGGTCTACAATGTCGACCTGTTCAACACCTGCACTGCCTATCCGGCAGCGCCGCTCGACATCGCCCGGGGCTTCACCGTCAGCGTGGCGCGGCTGGCGCGGCACTGGGGCCTGGCGCACGACACCGGCAAGCGTCGCGATCCCTATCCGGCAACGATGCATGGCGAGCTGGTGATCACCGCGCGCTGCACCGCTGCTGCCACCGACAAGAGCATCAAGCCGATCGTGATCGGCAGCTTCGCGCTGCCCGATCCCGCGACGGCGCCCACCCAGTTCAGCTTCTCGGGCACGTTTCCCGAGATGCAGGGAGAGGACGACCTTTGCTTCCAGTTCACTTCGCCGGCATCCGCCCCCTTCTATACCGTCGAGAAGGTCGTGCTGACCGAGGGAGCCGCCAAGTGAAGCGCGCACTGCTCCTGCCGCTGCTCCTCGCCAGCACCGCTGCCTGGGCCGGCCCACGCGATACGGTGTCGCTCGACGGCGCCTGGGAAGTGCGCATCGATCCCGCCGATGCCGAAGCCGCGAAGACCCATCCCCGGGAAGCGAGCTGGTTCGCCGCGAAGGTGCCCGGCAGCGTCCAGCAGGATCTGATCGCCTCGGGTCGCGCGCCCGATCCGTTCAAGGGGATCAACCAGGCACCGATCCAATGGGCGGGCCTCACCAACTGGCAGTTCCGCAAGGTGATCGAGGTCACCCCGGAAATGCTCAAGCGCGATCATATCGACCTAGTGTTCGACGGGCTCGATACCTTCGCCACCGTGTCGCTCAACGGCCAGAAGCTGCTCACCACCGCCAATGCGCATCGCCGCTGGCGGATCGATGCGAAGTCGGCGCTCAAGCTCGGTCGCAACGAGCTGGTGATCGCGATCGCCTCGCCGATCCGCACGCTCCAGCCGATGGTGCTCGCCCAGGCCAATACGCTGCCCGGCGAATATGATTCCGAGTTCGGCGACGAGCCCAAGGGCAAGCAGACCTCGCCGTACATCCGCAAGCCCAAATACCATTACAGCTGGGACTGGGGTCCCCGCCTGGTCAATATCGGCATCTGGCGCCCCGCACGGATCGAGACATGGGACAATGCCCGGATCGACAATATGCGCGTCGATCAGGAAGCGCTGAACGATGCCGAGGCCCGGCTGGTCGCCCGCTACCGGATCGTCGCCGGCGCCAGCACCAAGCTGACCCTGCGCACCACCCTCACCGGCCCCGACGGCAAGAAGCAGACGGTGTCGCGCAGCGTCACCGTGGCGCCCGGCATCAACGAAGTCAGCGTGCCGCTCACCATCGCCTCGCCGCGCCGCTGGTGGCCGGTCGGCTATGGCGCGCAGACGATGTACGATGTGTCGGGCCAGCTCTCCGATCGTGACGGCAAGGCGGACAGCGTCAGCCACAAGACCGGGCTGCGCACCGTCGAGCTGATCCGCAAGGACGGCAGCTTCGGCTTCAAGGTCAACGGCATTCCGATCTTCGCCAAGGGCGCGAACCTGATCCCGTTCGACATGTTCCCCAGCCGCGTGCCGCGCGCCCAGATGCAGCAGGTGCTGCAGAGCGCGCGCGACACGAACATGAACATGATCCGCGTCTGGGGCGGCGGCTATTATCTCGAAGACGCCTTCTACGAGATCGCTGACGAGCTCGGTCTGATGATCTGGCAGGACTTCATGTTCGGCGGCTCGGTCACGCCCCCGGATGCCGAGTTCCGCGACAATGTCCGCGTCGAGGCCGAGGAGCAGGTCGAGCGGCTCCAGCCGCATCCTTCGGTGATCGCCTGGTCGGGCGGCAACGAGATCCTGGCCGGCTGGGAGAACTGGTCCGATCGCAAGGCGTTCAAGAAGCGCGTCGGCGCCGACGAGCAGGAGCGGATCGGCGTCGGCATGGCCGTACTGTTCGATCGCGTGCTGCGCGACGCGGTGATCACCCGCGCGCCCGGCACGCCCTATTGGAACAACTCGCCGGCCACCGATTATGAGGCGCCGACGGACACCGACAAGGATGGCGACCGCCATTTCTGGGACGTCTGGTCGGGCTCCAAGCCGGTCGAGCGCTATCTCGACAGCTGCCCGCGCTTCATGTCCGAATATGGCTTCCAGAGCATGCCGGGCCTGTCGACGATCCGCGACTTCGCGGGCGACGGACCGTTCACGCTGGAAAGCCCGGTGCTCAAGGCGCACCAGCGCTTCCTCTCGGGCGAAGGCAATGCCCGGCTCCAACTCTATCTCGACCAGCGGCTGCGCCCGGCGAAGGACTTTGCCGATACGGTGTACCTCACCCAGGTCAACCAGATGCAGGCGATCGACATGGCCGCGCGCCACCACCGCGCCTGCCGCCCGGTGACGCTGGGATCGCTATACTGGCAACTCAACGACACCTGGCCCGCCATTTCCTGGGCGAGCATCAGCTATGACGGCCAGTGGAAGCTGCTCCAGTACGCCGCCAAGCGCTTCTTCGCGCCCCAGGCGATCGTGACCGAGCACAAGGACGGCGCCACCCGCGTCGCGCTGGTTTCGGATGCGACCACCCCGATCGCCGCCGAATGGCGGATCCGTGCCTTCGACATGTCGGGCAAGCCGCTGGGCGAGCGCGGCGACAAGGTTTCGCTCACCCCGCTCGGCGCGCAGGAAGCCGCCAGCATCGCAGATGCGGACCTGTTCGCCGGTGCCGCGCCGGAGGCGAGCTATGCCGTCGCCGAGTTGCTGATCGGCGGCCGCCAAGTCTCGCGCACGATCGTCGAGCGCGCCTTGCCCAAGGACATGGCCTATCCCGCCCCCGGCCTCAGCACCCGCTGGGACGGCAAGCGGGTGACGATCACCGCCGGCGCACTCGCCCGCGCCGTCATGCTCGATTTCGGCACCGTCGCCGCGCACCCGAGCGACGACGGCTTCGACCTGCTGCCCGGCGAGAGCATCACGATCGAAGTGCGATCGGATGCCTCTGCCGAAGCGCTGCAAAGCGCCCTCACCCTGCGTACCCTGGGGACCAAGTAAATGATTCCGTTCCTGCTTCTAGCCGCTGCCGAGCCCGATCCGGATGCCGATGCGCTCGCCCGTGCGATCGCGACGATGACGATCGAGGAAAAGGCCGCCCAGCTCCAGAGCACTGCGCCGGCCGATGCCGAGGCGGACCTGCCAGCCTATGACTGGTGGAACGAGGGCCTGCACGGCCTCGCCCGCAACGGCTATGCCACTGTCTTCCCCCAGGCGATCGGCCTTGCCGCGACCTGGGACGTGAACCTGATGAACCAGGTCGGCGATGTCGTCGCCACCGAAGCCCGCGCCAAGTTCAACGCCAAGCCGCTGGGCGCCAACCGGCGCATCTATGAAGGGCTGACGATCTGGTCGCCCAACATCAACATCTTCCGCGATCCGCGCTGGGGCCGTGGCCAGGAAACCTATGGCGAGGACCCGTATCTCACCGGCCATCTCGGCGTCGCCTTCATCCAGGGTCTGCAGGGTCCGGACCCCCAATATCCCAAGGTGATCGCCACCCCGAAGCACTTCGCGGTGCATAGCGGACCGGAAGCGGGGCGCGACGGGTTCGATGTCGACCCGAGCCCGCAGGACCTGGAATCGACCTATCTCCCCGCCTTCCGCCTTGCGGTAACCGAGGGCAAGGCACGCTCGCTGATGTGCGCGTACAACTCTATCCACGGCACCCCGGCCTGCGCCCTGTCCGACCTGATGAACACGCGGCTGCGCAAGGACTGGGGCTTCAACGGCTTCACCGTCTCGGACTGCGACGCCGTCGCCAACATCCACATGTTCCACCATTACAAGCTCGACGCAGCGGCAGCTTCGGCCGCGGCGATCAAGGGCGGCAACGACTTCAATTGCGGTACCACCTATGCCGCGCTGCCCCAGGCGGTGAAGCGCGGTCTGGTGACCGAAGCCGAGATCGACACCGCGCTCACCCGCTCGCTTTCGGCACGCCAGGCGCTGGGCACGATCTTCGGCGCGACCAGCCCGTGGAGCCGGATCAAGCCGAGCGAAGTCGGCACGCCCGCCCACCGCGCGCTGGCGTTGGATGCCGCGCGCAAGGCGATCGTGCTGCTCAAGAACGATGCCGATCGCCTGCCGCTCAAGCCCGGCAGCCGCATCGCGGTGATCGGCGCCGATGCCGATGATCTCGGCGTGCTCGAAGGCAATTATCACGGCACCGCGCAGAACCCGGTGACGCCGCTCGACGGCATCCGCCGCCAGTTCGGCGCGGCCAATGTCGTCTACGCCCAGGGCTCGGTGCTCGCCGACGGCGCGCCCGTCGTGATGCCGGAGACGGCGTTCGCCGCCGATGGCAAGCCCGGGCTCAAGGCCGAGTATTTCGCCAGCCCGACGGTGAGCGGCACCCCCGTCGCCACGCGCCAGGATCGCCGGATCGACTTCAATTACACCCGCGTCGCCCCGCTGCCGCAGCTCGATCCCAAGGGCTTCGCGGTCCGCTGGTCGGGCGAGATCGTGCCGCCGGGCCCGGGCCGCTACACGCTGGCGATCGACATCCCGGCGTGCTGGAAGGACTGCAAGACGCATGACAGCGTGCGGCTGTGGATCGACGGCAAGCCGCTGCACGAGGGCCTGCTCGGCAAGGGTCGGGTGGAACTGCCATTCACCAGCGACGGCAAGCGCCATGCGTTCCGCATGGAGATCGACCATGCCGGCGAGGATGAGGGCCTGCGCCTGATGTGGCTCCCGCCCGCCGAGCCGCTGCTCGCGCAGGCGGTGACCGCCGCGAAGGACTCCGACGTCGTCGTCGCAGTGCTCGGCCTGTCGCCCGATCTGGAAGGCGAAGCGCTGCAGGTAACCGTGCCCGGCTTCGTCGGCGGTGACCGTACCGAGATCACCCTGCCCTTCGCCCAGCAGCGCCTGCTCCAGGCGCTGCGCGACACCGGCAAGCCGGTGGTGGTGGTGCTGACCAGCGGCAGCGCGGTCTCGATCGACCCGTCGCTCGCTGATGCGATACTCGCCGCCTGGTATCCGGGCGAGAGCGGCGGAACCGCGATCGCCGAGACGCTTTCCGGGCTCAACAACCCGTCGGGCCGCCTGCCGGTGACCTTCTACAAATCGGCATCCGACCTGCCGGCGTTCATCGATTACGGCATGAAGGAGCGCACCTATCGCTTCTTCACCGGCACGCCGCTCTGGGGCTTCGGCCACGGGCTGAGCTACACCAGCTTCGCCTATGACCAGCTGACCGCCAAGGCGGGCAGCACCGCAGCCCCGGTCGAAGTCACCGTGCGCGTGCGCAACAGCGGCGCGCGGCCGGGCGAAGAAGTGGTCCAGGCCTATCTGGTGCCGCCGGCGAGCAAGGCGCGCGGCAACGGCATGACCACGCCGGTGCTCCAGCGCGAGCTGGTCGGTTTCCAGCGCGTGTCGCTCAAGCCGGGCAAAGCGGGAACGCTGCGCTTCAGCCTAGACCCGCGCAGCATCAGCTCTGTGTCGCGCGACGGCACGCGCCAGGTGGTTCCGGGCGCCTATCGCCTGTGGGTCGGCGGTGGCCAGCCGGGGACTGCGCCGGGGCAATGGACCGACTTCACCCTGACCGGCGAAGCACAGGAGCTGCCCAAGTGATGATGGACCGCCGTACCGTGATCGGTGCCGGGCTCGCCCTCACCACCACGCCTGCCTTCGCCCAGAAGGCGACCGGCTTCACCAGCAAGCGCCCTGCCCCGACCGAGCGTAAATTCGTCAGCAAGTCGGTCGAGCGCGAGATCGTTCGCGTCTCGAAGAAGATCGGCGACACCAAGCTGCGCTGGATGTTCGGCAATTGCTATCCGAACACGCTCGATACCACCGTGGCGATGCGCACGATCGACGGCGCACCCGATGCGTTCGTGCGCACCGGCGACATCAACGCGCTGTGGCTGCGCGACAGCTCCGCCCAGGTGAAGCCCTATCTGCATCTCGCCAAGCAGGATGCGGATCTGCGCCGGCTCTATCACGGCCTGATCGCCCGCCAGTCGCGCTCGATCCTGATCGATCCCTATGCCAATGCGTATATGGAAGATCCCGCGGCGATGACCAATCTGAGCTGGTCGCTCGACGATCGCTTCCCGCTCAAGCCCGGCGTGGCCGAACGGAAGTGGGAGATCGACTCGCTCTGCTATCCGATGCGCCTCGCGCACGGATACTGGCAGGCGACCGGCGACAAGACGCCGTTCGATGCTCGCTGGGCCGAAGCGGCGCGCCTGAGCGTCGCGACTTTCCGCGAGCAGCAGCGCAAAGACGGCAAGGGGCCCTACCGCTTCCAGCGCAAGAGCCCGATCCCGACAGAAAGCCTGATGCTCGATGGCTATGGCGCGCCGACCAAACCGGTGGGAATGATCCATTCGGGTTTCCGTCCCTCGGACGATGCCTGTGTCTATCCGTTCCTGATCCCGTCCAACTATTTCGCGGTCACAGCACTGCGCGAGCTCGCCGTGGTCGCCAATGCCGCACGCGGGGATGCAGCCCTGGCCAACGACGCCGTCGCACTGGCCGACGAAGTCGATGCGGCGCTGCGCAAATATGCCCGGATGCGCCTGCCCGATGGCAGCGAAGTGATCCCGTTCGAAGTCGATGGCTTCGGCAACACGCTGTTCATGGACGACGCCAATGTGCCGTCGCTCTCGGCGCTCGCCTATCTCGGCTGCCTGAAGGCGGACGATCCGCTGTTCCAGCGCACCGCGGCTGCGGCGTGGAGCGACAACAACCCCTATTGGTCGCGCGGCAAGGTCGTCGAAGGCATCGGTGGGCCGCATGTCGGCCTCGGCCAGGTCTGGCCGATGTCGCTGGTGATGCGTGCGCTGACCTCGTCGGACGACGCGACGATCCGCCAGTGCCTGCGCATGATCCGCGACAGCGATGGCGGCACCGGCTTCATCCATGAGGCAGTCGACCAGGACGATCCCTCGAAATTCACCCGCGAGTGGTTCGCCTGGGCCAATGGCCTGTTCGGCGAACTCATCGTCCACCTCGCCGATACCCGTCCTCAATTGCTGGCAGAAACGCTGTGAACCCTACGCGTCGTCAACTCCTCGCTTCCACCGGCCTCGGTCTTGCCGCCACTGCCGCGCTTCCGGCACATGCCCGCCTGCCGGCCGTGCCGGTCAAGCCCAACCTGTTCATCGGCACCGGTGGCACCGGCCATACCTATCCCGGTGCCACCCTGCCCTTTGGCATGGTCCAGTTGAGCCCGGACACCGGCGTCGAGCGCTGGGAAACCTGCTCGGGCTATTACAAGACCGACACCTCGATCCTCGGCTTCTCGCACACCCACCTTTCCGGCACCGGCATCGGCGACATGCTCGACGTGCTGGTGGTGCCGTCGGCAGGTCCGGTGCAACTCCAGCCCGGCACGATCGAGAACCCCGATGCCGGCTATCGTCAGCGCTTCTCGGCCGAGCATGCCGAGCCGGGCTATTACCGGGTCGCGCTGGAAACCGGCGTCCAGGCCGAGCTGACCGTTACCGAGCGCACCGGCTGGCACCGCTATCGGTTCCCGGCGGGCAAGGGCCATGTGCTGATCGACCTGTCGCACCTGATCCTCGACAAGTCGGACTCGCCGCCGCTCGTTGACGAAGCGCTGCTCGAACTTGCCGCGGACGGCACGCTCAGCGGCACGCGCCGCGTGTTCCGCTGGGCCAAGGGGCGGCGGATCTTCTTCGCGATGCAACTGTCGCGGAAGCCCGATCGCATCACCTTCATCGGCGACGATGACGCTACCCAGCCGGCAGGCGCGACCCGCGTTGCGGGCAAGCGGCTCAAGGCCGTGCTCCAGTTTGACGATGCCGGCAGCGCGCCGCTTGTCATCCGCTGCGGCATTTCCGCCGTCGATGCCGATGGCGCCCGCGCCAATCTCGCCGCCGAGGCGAAGCATTGGGACTTCGACCGGGTCCGCCGCGATGCCGCCACGCTGTGGAGCAAGTCGCTCGGCAGCGTGAAAGTCGAGGGCGGCACGCCGGACCAGCGCACGATCCTCTCCTCCGCGCTCTACCATGCCCAGCTCGCACCTACGCTCGTGTCGGACGTCGATGGCCGCTATCCCGGCATGGACGGCAAGACGCAGACCGTGCCCGCCGGCGGCGCGGCGTTCAGCACCTATTCGCTGTGGGACACTTATCGCGCGCTGCACCCACTGCTCACTTTGGTCGCGCCCGAGCAGACCAAACTGCTGATCGACGACATGATCCGCCAGACCGCCCAGTCGCGCTTCGGCCCGCTGGTCTGGCCGCTGCAGGGCAAGGAAACCGGAACAATGATCGGCTGGCACGGCGTCGTCCCGCTCGCCGAGGCACATGCCAAGGGCATTCCCGCCGACTATGCCGCCGCCTGGCCGGCGATCCGCAAGCGCAGCTTCGACTTCACCGCGCCGGACAAGGACAACAGCCTTGGCCGCGACCTGTACGACAAGCTCGGCTATGTCCCGGCGGACAAGGTGTTCGAGAGCGTCAGCCGGACCCAGGAATATGCCTATGACGACTGGGCCTCGTCGCACCTCGCGCGCGTTGCCGGCGCGGCGGACGATGCCGAGCGGCTGCACAAGCGCTCGGGCAACTGGCGCAACGTCATCGACGGCAAGATCGGCTTCGCCCGCCCCCGCTTCGAGAATGGCCAGTGGTGGAAGGACTATGATCCCGTCCAGCTCGGCCACATGCCCAAGCCGTGGTGGCGCGACTATACCGAGGCGAATGGCTGGCAGGCGACCTTCCTCAACCAGCACGACATCTATGGCATGATCGCGCATATGGGCGGCGATGCGGCGTATGAGGCAAAGCTCGACGCGCTGTTCACCGCGCCCTCGACCCTGCCCGACAATGCACCGCCCGACATTTCGGGGCTGGTCGGCCAATACGCCCATGGCAACGAGCCGGACCAGCACTCCGCCTATCTCTACAGCTATGTCGGCGCGCCCTGGAAGACGCAGGCGATGATCCGCCGCCTGTGCACCGAGATGTACAAGAACGATCCCGACGGCATCATCGGCAATGACGATTGCGGCCAGATGAGCGCGTGGTTCGTGCTGTCGTCGCTCGGCTTCTATCCGGTCGATCCGGTCGAGGCCGTCTATGTCTTCGGCTCGCCGCTGTTCGAGCGCGCCGAGCTGCAGCTGGGCAAGGGCCGCAAGCTGGTGGTCGAGGCGCCGGGCAACCGCGCCGACACCCCCTATGTTGCCGCGGTGACCTGGAACGGCCGCCCGTGGCGCAAGAGCTGGATCTCGCACCACGACCTGGCCGCCGGCGGCACGCTTCGTTTCACCATGTCCGCCAAACCCAACCGCGCCTTTGGCCGCGCGCTCGCTGACCGGCCGCCGTCCTTCGGCCGCAGCCCCGCCTGATCCTGGAGAGATTGATGACCGAACTGTCCCGGCGCACCCTGCTCGCCACCGGCCTTGCCGCCGGCGCGCTGCCTGCCGTTCCCGCGCAGGCCAGCGCAGCGCCTGCCAACACCCCCAAGCCCTTCGGCGCGACGCCGAGCCCGCGCCAGTGGCGCTGGCACGGGCGCGAGCAATACGCCTTCGTCCATTTCTCGATCAACACCTTCACCGACAAGGAATGGGGCTTTGGCGACGAGAGCCCGAAGCTGTTCAATCCCAGCGACTTCGATGCCGATCAGATCGTCGCCGCGGTCAAGGCCGGTGGGCTCGAGGGGCTGATCCTCACCGCCAAGCATCATGACGGCTTCTGCCTGTGGCCGACTTTGCTCACCGAGCATTGCATCCGCAACAGCCCCTACAAGGAGGGCAAGGGCGATATCGTCCGCGAGATGGCCGACGCCTGCAAGCGCGCGAAGTTGCCCTTCGGCCTCTATCTGTCGCCCTGGGACCGCAACCATGCCGAATATGGCCGCCCGGCCTATGTCACCTATTACCGCGCCCAGCTGACCGAGCTGTGCACCCGCTATGGCGACCTGTTCGAAGTATGGTTCGACGGCGCCAATGGCGGCGACGGTTATTATGGCGGCGCGCGCGAAGCCCGGAAGATCGATGCGCCGCGCTATTATGACTGGCCGTCGATCGTCGCTTTGGTCCACAAGCTCCAGCCCAACGCCTGCACCTTCGATCCGCTCGGCGCGGACATCCGCTGGGTGGGCAATGAGGACGGCGTCGCCGGCGATCCCTGCTGGCCGACCATGCCGAATGAGCCCTATGACCAGAAGAACGGCAATGCCGGCGTGCGCGGTGGCGCGATCTGGTGGCCGGCGGAAACCGACGTGTCGATCCGCCCGGGCTGGTTCTACCATTCGGACGAGGACTCCAAGGTGAAGAGCCCCGAACGGCTGATCCGCCTCTACGATGAGTCGGTGGGTCGTGGGACCAATCTGAACCTCAACATCCCCCCTGATCGCCGCGGACGCATTCCCGACCAGGATTTCAAGATCCTCAAATCCTATGGCGACGCGATCCGCGCGACCTTCGCCAGGGATCTGGCCAAGGGCGCGGTGGCGCATGCCAGCACCAGCCGCCCGGGCTTCGCCCCCGCGCGCGTACTCGATGGCAATCGCGAGACCTATTGGACCACGCCCGACCAAGCGGCCACGCCGACCCTGACGCTCGACCTCAAGCCCGGCACCCGCTTCGACGTGATCCGGCTGCGCGAGTATCTCCCGCTCGGCGTGCGCGTGACCCGCTTCGCGGTCGATGCCGAGATCGACGGTACCTGGAAGACGCTGGCTGAGCATGAATGCATCTCGGCACAGCGCGTGATCCGCCTGCCTGCCCCTATCACGCCGCGCCGCGTGCGCCTGCGCATCCTCGAGGCACCGGCCTGCCCGGCGATCAGCGAGTTCGCGCTGTTCGCCTCGGTCACGCCGGTCCCGGTGTCCGCAATCGTATCGACCGACCCGACGGTGCTCGATGTGACCAAGTGGCGCGTCGTCGATGCCAGCGCGCCCAATGCCGAACGGTTGCTCGACAATGAGGCCGGCACGATCTGGGTCCAGTCGAGCCCCAGGCCCGGCGCTCCGGCATACGTCACCGTCGATCTCGGCGGATCGACCGACCTGGCCGGCTTCAGCCTCACGCCTTCGCGCCAGGTGATGACCGGCGCTGCTCCGCCGCGCGGTTACGTGGCGGAAACCAGCGCCGATGGTACCAATTGGGAACCGGCAGCATCCGGCGAGTTCTCCAACATCGCCTATGCGCTATCCACTCAGCGCATCAATTTCGCCCGTGCGCGTACCGCGCGCTATCTGCGCCTGACCTTTGTCGAGACCGCTGTTCCGGCCGGCCGGCTGGCAATCGCCGGAATCGGAGGATTCCTGCCCGCGCGCTGAGCGCAACGATCCCCTCCCGGGCCATGCACCCGGGAGGGAAATCCCCATCGGGATTAGCTGGTTAGCCTGTCATTTCCCGCGGCTCGCGATGGCGAGTGACGCAATTTTGCAACGGCGATGTGCTATTTATCGGATCGATAGCACCAAAGTCGATTTTGGTATTGAAGTGATATTCCACCTATGACAACCATACGACAAGGCTAGGACGTCCTGGTGACGATCCGAACCATTCGCGGTCGCATGTTAGCGCTCGCATTCAGGGTTGGCATCGATGGAAACTACGCGTCGGAGAGCAATGGCATTGGGTATCGGCGGCGCTACGCTCGCCGCGGCGGCGCCCGTCGTCGCCAAGCCTGGTAACCGCGCCCTCATCGTTTCGACCTGGGATTTTGGCGCGGCCGCCAATGCCGCTGCCTTTGCCCAGTGGAAGAAGACCAACAGCCTGCTCGATGCGGTCGAGGCCGGCGCCCGCGTTCCCGAGGCTGATCCCGAGAATCATTCGGTCGGCTATAGCGGCTATCCCGATCGCGACGGTCACGTGACGCTCGATGCGATCCTGATGGACGATCGCGGCAATGTCGGCGCCGTCGCGGCGCTAGAGGATTTCATGCATCCGATCTCGGTCGCGCGCCGGGTGATGGAAAAGACGCCGCACACTTTCCTGGTCGGCGAAGGCGCACGGCAATTCGCCATTTCGGAGGGATTCGAGCGCACCAAGCTGCTTACCCCCGAGGCTGAGGCTGCGTGGCGCGAATGGCTCAAGACGGCGAAGTACAAGCCGATCGCCAATAGCGAGAACATGCGCGGTACCGCGCTGGATCACGACACGATCGGCATCGTCGCCTGCGGTCCCGATGGCCGCCTTGCTGGTGCCTGCACCACCTCGGGCATGGCGTTCAAGCTTCGTGGCCGCGTCGGCGATTCGCCGCAATGCGGCTCGGGTCTGTTCGTGGAGGCCGGCGTCGGCGCCGCGACCGCGACCGGGGTCGGCGAGGAAGTCACCCGGATCGCCGGCTCGGCACGCGTGGTCGCGTCGATGCGCGCCGGCATGTCGCCCCAGGCGGCGTGCCGCGAAGCCGTGCTCCATATTGCCAAGCTCCGCGGCGACGCGGTGCGCGACGCCCAGGTCGGCTTCCTGGCGATCAACGACCGCGGCGAGATCGGCGCGTTCGCGCTGCAGCCCGGCTTCACCTTCGCAGTAACCGACCTTGAGGGACGAACCCAAGTGCGGCCCGCTGAGAGCTTAAAAAAGCCTGCGGCCACCAAATAACCCGAAACAATTTCCTGATTCCAAGGGGGATGTAATGAAGAAGCTTAATGCCCTGTTGCTGAGTTCAACTTGCTTTGCGGTACTGCTCGCCGCGCCTGCCATGGCGCAGGAAGCCGAGCAGGATACCACGTCGGTCTCGACCGCCGACGCCCAGGACAACGGCGCCATCGTCGTCACGGGCAGCCGCATCACGCGTCCGAACGCCGCCGCCGCGTCGCCGATCACCTCGGTCACCTCGGAAGCGATCCGCGCCCAGGCAGCCGTGAACATCGAAGAAGTGCTGAACCGCATTCCGTCGGTCGCGCCGGACAGCCAGCAGAACTATCAGGATTCGGACGGCCGCCAGCGCATCAAGCTGCGTAACCTCGGCTTCGAGCGCACCCTCATCCTGGTCGATGGCAAGCGCCTCGGCACGATGAACGGCCTCGACGCCAACATGATCCCGACCGCGCTCGTCTCGCGCGTCGACGTGCTGACCGGCGGCGCCTCGGCCGTCTACGGTTCGGACGCCGTCGCCGGCGTGGTCAACTTCATCCTGGACAACAATTTCGAAGGCATCCAGGCGAACGCGAACTACAATTTCTACGCGCACGACAACAAGCCGGGCCTCGTCTCGCAGGTTGCCAAGAACTACGGCTTCGCCCAGCCCGCCCAGGGCCTGAGCACCGATGGTGGCCGCGTTGACCTGTCGCTGACCGCCGGCAAGAAGTTCTTCGACGATCGCATGCACGTGTCGGCCTATGTCGATTACCGCAAGGCGAACCTCGTTCCCTACAGCGCGCGCGAGACTTCGGGCTGCCAGCTCGTCGAAGGCACCAAGGACGGCCCGCTCAGCTGCTCGATCTCGAGCTACACCGGCTATGGCTATGTCTCGCCGCAGAGCGGCCCGAACGCCGGCAACGCCTATCTGAACAACCCGAACGGCACACGCACCTTCGTGCCCTATTCGTCGGCCCTGGCCGCGAACCCGTATGACGGCTACTCGTTCCAGCGCAAGAACGAGCGCTGGAATGCCGGCGGCTTCGCTTCGTTCAAGATCTCGGACGCGGCGGAAGTCTATGCCAACGCGATGTGGTTCCGCGACAAGTCGGCGAACGTCTATCCGGCCCGCGTCTACAGCTCGACCGCCTATGCGGACGGCCCCTACCAGGTCCGCTGCAACAACCCGTACATGTCGGCCGCCCAGGCGACCGCGATCTGCGGCACCGCGGCAGGCACCAGCACCTTCGTGCCGATCGAACTGCGCTACCGCATGACCAGCGTTCCCGATCTCGAGGACCGCTACACCAATGAAGGCCTGCGCATCACCGGCGGCGTCCGCGGCGAGTTCGCCAAGGGCTGGAGCTACGATGTCGGCGGCGTCTATGCGCGCAACCAGATGGACACCAGCTGGGCCGGCCCGCTCTATGCGCGCGTCAACAACGCCCTGAACGTCGTCAACAACAACGGCACCATCAGCTGCGTCAACGACGTCGCCAACGGCTGCGTGCCCTTCGATCCGTTCAGCGCCAACTCGGCGACGAACAACACCGCGCTGTACAACTACCTGATCGCGGGCACCTACGGCACCTCGACCACGACCAACACGCTCTACAACGGCATCGCCACCATCCAGGGCGATCTCGGCACCTACGGCATCAAGAGCCCGTGGGCGGACGAAGGCGTGGCGATCGCGTTCGGCGCCGAATATCGCGAAGACCAGCTCAAGAGCCATGCCGATGCGATCTGGCGCGAGTCGGTCAGCGACGACGCGGACCGCTATCTCGCCCAGCACGTCTGGGAAGGTAACGTCGAGCTCCAGGTTCCGATCGCCCAGCACAAGGCTTTCGCCGACCTGCTCCAGGTGAACGGTGCGTATCGTCTGTCGAAGTACAGCAGCAACCCGGACACCTTCTCGACCTGGAAGGCCGAGGCGATCTGGGCTCCGGTCGAGGACATCACGTTCCGCGCCTCGATCAACCGCGCCCAGCGCGCTCCGACCGTGGTGGAGTCCTTCCAGGGCTCGAACACCAGCTATGGCCGGATCACCACCGCCTATAACGATATCTGCGCGCCGACCGTCGTCAGCACGTCGATCGATCCGGTCACGGGTCGCCCGGTCAATGTCTATGGCGCCCCGACGGCATCGCGCGAAGCGTGCCGCGCAACCGGCCTGGCCGACAACCTCTACGGCAGCGCCACCCTGCTCTGCCCGACCGATGTTGGCTGCACCTATCGCGCCGGCGGGTTCACCGTGGATCCGGAAACCGCCTACACCAAGACCTTCGGTGTGGTGCTGAAGCCGCGCTTCCTCCCGGGCCTGGTGGTTTCGGCCGATCGCTTCCTGATCGATCTGAACCAGTCGATCGGCTACAACGACTACGCCTACTTCTCGCAGGGCTGCCAGCAGACCGCCGATCCGTTCTTCTGCAGCATGTTCGTGCGTAACGCGGACGGCACGCTGTCGAGCAACCCGACGACCAACCCGACCACTGGCTTCATCCGCCAGGGCACGACCAACTACTACAAGAGCAAGTCGCATGGCTGGGACTTCCAGGGCCAGTATGCGCTGCCGCTCGGTGGCAACATCGGTCGCCTGGACTTCGACTTCGCCGGCACGCTGACCACGCTGGCTGGCGCGCAGGACGCGTCGTTCCTCGCGGAGCGTAACTGCGTTGGCTATTATGGCGGCGCCGGCTGCGGCCAGTTCATCGCCAAGTGGACGCACAACCTGCGTGGCACCTACACCACGCCGGACCAGTTCTTCAGCATGTCGCTGAACTGGCGCCACCTGGGTCCGCTGACCCGTACCTCGAACTCGGGCGAGGCCAGCCTCGGCGCGGATGCGAGCACGGTGCGCAAGACCTTCTACCGGATCGACGCGTATGATTACTTCGATCTGTCGCTGAACTTCCGCGTCGAGAAGAGCTTCTCGTTCCGGATCGCGGCGAACAACATCCTCGACAAGACGCCGCCGGTCATGCCGAACTCGTATGACATCGGCCTGTCGCGCGCGAACACGATCTCGGCCCGGTACGACTCGCTCGGCCGCCAGATCGCCTTCAGCACGACGGTCAACTTCTAAAACTAGCCCTTCGCTAGAACCTCAGGGCCCGCCTTCTCCGGAAGGCGGGCCCTTTTATTTGCCCGTCGCGCACCCGGCCTCGATGGCGCCTCCGCCGAAAAAATTGTCCGGATATCGCCGACCTTCCGTCTTCCCTTCGAGGCCCCATGGACGCCCGGCGGAAGGATCGAGGCATTGCGCGACCAGACCACCGGAACCCGTCTTCCAGAAAGAACGGACCAACGAATAATATCCTTACCAGAAACGCAATATGAATATTGAAACATTAGTTTCACAGTATCGCGCGAATTAAATCATGCGCGATTCGCTAAAAGTATAGAATAAAATACTTCGCAACTATAATTGCGAAGGCGATTTGGCGCAACTTCACTCCATATTTTCTTGCATTGGGAGATTGTATGAAGAGCCAATTCAAAACACTGGCCATTGCCGCCCTCGGCACACTGACGATCCTGCTACCCGAAGCCGCACAGGCGCAGGGCTGGCCCGCACCGGTGGCGCCGCTGCCCGAGCTGGCGACCGCGCTCGACAAGCGCTTCCAGCCGGCGATCGATTTCGACACCGACGTCTGCTTCAACGTGCCGGCGGTCAATGCATCGGGCGCGATCAGCGCCGGCGCCTCGACCTACGCCACGCTGCCGCCGGCCTCGTGCCGCAACGCGAGCTACCGCACGACGAGCAATGTCTATGTCCGCGCCCGCTGCAACAACGGCTATTGCGCCCGCATCTACAGCTATTTCTGGCAGTCGGATTTCTCGCACGCCTATGATTGGGAATCGGTGATCGTGTGGACCACCGACCAGGGCACCAGCAGCACCGTGGTCGGCGTAACCCGCGGCAACCATGGCGGCTGGGAAACCCGCGCGACCAGCGGCGGGCAGCTGCGCTTCCAGAGCGACACCAGCGGCCAGCACGTGAAGATGGTCTATCACTACGAAACCTGGGGTTTCTCGCACCTTTGGCGCTTCTCGAAGACCGACAATGGCGACGAGCCGCCCGAAAACGGCACCGGCCAGTGGCTGATCCAGCCGCTGGTGAGCTGGAACGGCTACCCCTCGGCCAGCGTCCGCAACGCCATCTCGAACTATAATTTCGGCAGCGGCAATTTCGACCTGAAGGACTCGCGCTTCTCGAGCGTCCTCGCCGCGACGGTGAACTCGAGCATCACTCCGGGCTTCGATCCGAACACCGATTCGGGCGCGAACTCGCCGGGCTGCCCGACCGGCTCGACCATCTGCTGACCCTGCGCCGCCCCGTGCCACCGGCATGGGGCGGACCTTCCGGCGAGATACAAATGGCTTCGAAATATCTGCCGCTGCTCGGCGGCACGGCGCTGATCGTCGCGATCGGCAGCTTCTGGCTTACCCAGCGGGGCGCCGAGAGCACCCCGATGCCCAGCACGGGCGCGGTGGTCGTCACTACCCCCGCCGCAACAGAAAGCCCCTCCCCCGCACCTGTTGCCCCGACGAACCTGCCGACGCCGCCGGACAAGGTGATCGCGCATGTCCGCCAGGCCTATCCGCTGCTCGAGAAGGTGGACTTCTCCTGCGACGCGAAGGGCTGCGCCGTCACCGCGACGATACCGCCGCCTACCGGCGACGAGTTCCTCAAGGTGCGGCAGGAAATGCTGCTGGGCGGGCTGGCCAGGCTGGTCGAGGCGGACGGGTATCGCATGCCCGGACCGGTCCATATGGACGAGATCGAGAGCAACCTGTTCCATATCCGCGCGGACGTGGTGCCGGCACAACCGCCGGCTTCCTAGCGATCCAGGACGGACGCCCCGCAAGCGAGGCGTCCGTCAGGCACCGGGTTGGGCGTCGATCCGCACCGGCACAGGGATGTATGCCGCCCCAACTGTCGGGTTCAGGTCGAAACGGCATGCAGAGGCTGTGGCCGGATGCGTGCACCCGGGCGAGCCGGGTGCGACGGAGGCGGAGGATTGGGCGACGAATCAGGTTCGTCGCCCGGAAGATTATTTCTTGCCGCCACGCCAATAGAGCAGGCCCGCGACGATCGCGGCCGAACCGATGCCGATCGCGGCGCCCATGCCGATCTGCTTGGCATCGGGCTTCCAGCGCTTCTTGGCCTCGACGATGTCCTTCACCGCCTGGAGCGCCTCGCTGCCCTCGTCGTGATGATCGTGCGGCGCCTCCTCGATCGGATAAGGCGGCTTTGCTTCCTGCGGCTTGGGCGGGGTCTTAGTCATGATCTTCCCTTATTGGCGCTAGGCTGAACGCGAGGCTAATGCGGCGGTTGCACCCAAAGATGCAAGCGGCCACAAGCTCGGGCCATGAACCCGCTCTACGCCCAGCTCGGCACCACCATCTTCGAAGCAATGTCCGCTCGCGCACGTGAGACGGGGGCGATCAACCTGGGCCAGGGCTTTGCCGACGGCCGCGGGCCGGAAGCGGTTCTCGAAGCCGCGGCCAGGGCGGTGATCGAGAAGTCGAACCAATACCCGCCGATGATCGGCCTGCCCGAGCTGCGCGGCGCGGTGGCGGACCATTATGCGCGCCACCAGGGGCTCAACCTGGCGGCGGAGGAAGTGGTGGTAACCTCGGGCGCGACCGAGGCGCTGGCGGCGGCGATCTTCGCCTGCGTCTCGCCCGGCGACGAGGTGATCTGCTTCCAGCCGCTCTACGACGCCTATGTCCCGCTGATCCGCCAGGCCGGCGGCGTGCCGAAGTTCGTGCGGCTGAGCCCGCCCGAATGGAAGATCGACAAGGCAGCGCTGGAAGCCGCCGTCTCCAGCAAGACGCGCGTGCTGATCCTCAACAACCCGCTCAACCCCGCCGCGACGATGTGCAGCGCCGACGAGCTGGCGATGCTGGCGGACTTCTGCGTGAGCCATGACCTGATCGCGATCTGCGACGAGGTCTGGGAGCATGTGACCTTCGACGGCGCGCGCCATCTGCCGCTGATCGGCTTCCCCGGCATGCGCGAGCGTACCGTAAAGATCGGTTCGGCCGGCAAGATCTTCGCGCTGACCGGCTTCAAGGTCGGCTGGATGTGCGCGGCGCCGGCGATAGCCCGCGTGCTTTCGAAAGCGCACCAGTTCCTCACCTTCACCACCCCGCCTAACCTGCAATGGGCGGTTGCCGAAGGCCTCGCCACCCAGGATGCCTGGGTGCAGGAAGCACGCCACCGCTTCCAGGCCGGACGCGACCGATTGCGCACCGGGCTGGAGGGCGCAGGCTTCGCCGTGTTGCCGAGCGCGGCGACCTATTTCCTGTCGGTGGACCTCACCGCCTCGGGCATCGCGCTCGACGATGTGAGCTTCGCCAACAAGCTGATCGACGAGGCCGGCGTTGCCTCGATCCCGGTCTCGGCTTTCTATGCGGAGGATGCCGTCACCAACGTGCTGCGCTTCTGTTTCGTCAAGGAAGACGCGACGCTCGACGCGGCCATCGCCCGCATCGCCGAGGCACGCGACCGGCTGGCCTGACGACTCGGCGCACCTTCGTTTCATCGGCGGAAGCACCCGCTTCACCGTGACGCGCGCAACTCGCCGCGTTTCCGGCACGTTCGCCGGGCCGCGGGACAAGTGGAGTTCTATCATGCGTAACATGAAGTTCCTGATGCGCGGCGCTGCGGTTGCCGCGATCCTGATCGCGACGCCGTCGCTGGCCCAGAGCCGGATCGACCGCGCGCGCACCGCCGTTGCCGAAGCGACGGCCAAGGTGGAAGCCGCCCAGACCGCCGGCGCCGACAAATATGCCCCGGACGCCTATGCGCGCGCCGAAGAATCGCTGCGCACCGCCAAGGACCAGCTGGCACGCGACCACCGCGATTCGACGATCAACGAGGCACGCCGCGCTTCGGGTCTCGCCGATGCGGCGCTGGCCGAATCCGAACGCAACAAGGGCGCGCAGATCGCCGCCGAGCAGGACGCGCGCCGCGATGCACAGGCCGCAGCCGCCAATGCCTCGGCCGATGCCGCCGCGGAAGCCAGCCAGCGCGCAGCCGCGCAGGATGCGGCACTGACCGCGCAGAGTGACGCGGCCGCGGCGAACGCGCGCGCCGAAGCGGCAGCGGTAGCCGCCCAGTCGGCTGCGGCGGATGCGGCAGCGGCGCGTGCCGCGGCGGCCCAGCCGGTAGCGACCACGATCGAGACCACGACCACCCAACCGGCGCGCACCTATTCCTCGTCGCGCACGACGACGCGCAAGGTCGTGAAGAAGCCGGTCCGCAAGACGACCACCACCGTCACCCGTCCGGCAGCCTCGACGACCACTACGACGACGGTGAAGACCGAGCCGCGCTAAGCGCGTCCGGCGGATACCAAGGGGGACAGGGTCAGATCCTGTCCAGCACCCCACGCTCGGTGATGTAACCCGTCACCAGGCGTGCGGGAGTTACATCGAATGCTGGATTGGCGGCGGGGGAATCGGTTACCCGGACAGTGCCGATTTCCCCGTTTGCCAGCGGCCCGCTGAGCCGGGTCAACTCCTCGGCGCTGCGCTCCTCGATCGGAATGTCGGCGCCGCTTTCGGTATTCGGGTCGAAGGTCGTGTAGGGCAGCGCAACATAGAAGGGCACGTCATTGTCGTGTGCCGCAAGCGCCTTCAGATAGGTGCCGATCTTGTTGCAGACATCGCCGTTGCGGGTGACGCGGTCGGTGCCGACCACCACCGCATCCACCTGCCCCTTCATCATCAGAAGCCCGCCGGCATTGTCGGCGATCACCGTGTGCGGCACGCCGTGGTTGCGCAGCTCGAACGCCGTGAGCAGCGCGCCCTGGTTGCGCGGTCGGGTCTCGTCGACCCATACATGCACCGGGATTCCCGCATCATGCGCGAGATAGATCGGCGCGGTGGCGGTGCCGTAATCAACCGTCGCCAGCCAGCCGGCATTGCAATGGGTCAGGATGTTGAGCGGGCGATCCGGGTTCTTCCCGTGCAGCTGCTTGAACAGCGCAAGCCCATGCTCACCGATCGAGCGGCAAAGTTCGGCATCCTCATCGCAGATTTCATCCGCCCGCTTGAAGGCTGCCTCGGCGCGTTCGCCTTCGGGCAGATCGGCCACCGCCGCGCGCACCGCGTCAAGCGCCCAGCGCAGGTTGATCGCGGTGGGGCGGGTCTCGAACAGCTTGTCATAGGCAGCGGCCAGGCTCGCATCGCCCGGATCGACCGCCAACGCCATCGCATAGCCATAGGCGGCCGTCGCACCGATCATCGGCGCGCCGCGTGTCCACATTTCGCGGATCGCCACCGCAGCGGCATCGACGTCGCGCAGCTCGACCCATTTGATGTCCCAGGGCAGCTTGCGCTGGTCGAGGATCACCGCCCCCTTGCCGTCTTCGGTGCGACGGATCGAGCGGGTCGGACGGCCTTCGAGGATCATGGGAGCACTTCCGCGAGAGAATGGACATCGGCCGCGCCACCGGCGCGATCGATCAGCAATGCCTGGAGCCCCGCCTCATGCGCGGCATCGACCTCCCCCACCATGTCGGAGACGAACAGCAGTTCGGACGGCGCGAGATCGAGGGCATCGACGATCTTCGTATAGGAATCGCTGTCGCGCTTGGGGCCGGTGGTGGTGTCGAAATAGCTGCTCAGGAATGGTGTCAGGTCCCCGGCGATCGAGTGCCCGAAGATCAGCTTCTGCGCCGCGATCGAGCCCGAGGAATAGATGTTCACCTTGATCCCCGCCTCGGTCCAGCGGCGCAGCGCCTCGGGCGTGTCGGGATAGACATGGCCCTTGAGCTCGCCATCGGCATAGCCCTGCGCCCAGATCAGGCCCTGGAGCGTCTTGAGCGGCGTTTCCTTGCGGTCCTCGTCGATCCACTGCAGCAGGGTCGCGACCGGATCGTCCCCCGGCACCTGCGCCAGGATCGGTGCGGCGACTTCGGGGTTCGCTTCAACAAATGCCGCCAAATGCTTGCGCGCATAGGGGAAAAGCTCGGCGGCAACGAAGCTGATGCTGCTCGTCGTGCCTTCGATGTCGAGGAGAATGGCTTTGGGTTTCATGATACTCTCGTCATCCCTCTTCCCTTCGTCATCCCCGCGCATGCGGGGATCCAGGGTGGCAGAGCGATGTCCTTCGTGACTCTGGATCCCCGCCTGCGCGGGGATGACGGTGTAGAGGTCAGGCCGGCTCGTGCCGCGGAAAGCGGTCCGCGATCGCGTCGCCGGTGAAGTTGGCGATCCAGCCATCGGCATTGGTGAACAGGCGGATCGCGGTAAACCGAGGCGAAGGCCCCATGTCGAACCAGTGGCGCGTGCCGGCCGGAACCGAGATCAGGTCTCCCTCCTCGCAGAGCACGGCGTAGATCCTCTCGCCCTCGCGCAGGGTGAACAACCCCTCGCCTTCCACGAAGAAGCGGACCTCATCCTCCGAATGGCGATGCTCGGAGAGGAACTTGGTGCGCAGGTTCGCCTTTTCGGGGTGATCGGGAACCATGCGGATCACGTCGACCGACTGATAGCCATTCTCTGCCTTGAGCCGCTCGACCTCCGGCGCGAAAGCCTCGAGCACCTCGTCCTGCCCGGCATCGGCGGCGAGCGGGCGCGAGGGCCATTGCTCGAAGCGTACCCCGATCGGGGCGAGTGCGGCGGCGATGGCAACGGCGTCGCGGGTATCGGTCAGCGGGGCGCCGCCCGCTTCGTCAAAGATGCGGAGATGGGTCATCGTTTCCATGCCCTTTCGGCCAGTTCGGCGGCGATCAGCCATTCGGTGCCTTCCAGCACGCGCTCGGCTTCGGCCAGGTCCTTGCCCCAGGCATAGAGCCCATGGCTGCGGATAAGATAGGCAGGCGCGGCGTTCGGCGCCAGCAAGGCGGGACGGATCGCTTCCTCGATCACCGCCATGTCCTGGCTGTTGTCGACGATCGGCAGGCGGACCTCGGCCTCATGCGTGGTGTTGCCCGGGAAGACCTTGAGCATCTCGTGCCCGGCGAACACCCATTCGCTGGCGTCGGCGGCAGCCCGGCTCATGCCCACGGCCTCGGGAGAGTGCCCGTGCAGCACCGCGCCGACATGGGGGAACAGCCGGTAGATCGCCAAATGCAGGTCGGTCTCGGCCGAGGGCTTGCCCGGGGTGAGCGGGGTCCCGTCCAGATCGACGCGCATCACGCCCTCGGGCGTCAGTCGCCCCTTGTGCCAGCCGGACACGGTGACGGCGATGCTGCCGTCGTCGAGCCGCACCGAGTAATTGCCGGCCGTGGCGGGCGCCCAGCCGCGCGCGTCGAGCCGGCGGCCGACCTCGACCAGGCCTGTCGCGGCATCTTCGAAGGACATCGTCATGGAATCGCGCTTAGCCGATCCAAGGCTACGCGCGCATTACAGAATTTATTTCGAGCCGCGTCGCCCGATCGGCTGGACGATCTCGCGCGCCGGGCCGGTGACGAAGGTCGCGGGCTGCGGGCGCGGCGCCGGCCCCGACATCGTCACCATGTTGAACGCCTCGCCGCCCAGGTTGCGGGCGTCGGCCATCAGCAGCGGGGTGGCGGGGCCGGAGCGCTCGGGCGTGATCACCGGCTCATCGGTGACCATCACGTCGCCGCCCAGCTCGGTCAGCGCATAGAGCTGCTTCGCGAAGGCCGCGGGGAAGCGGATGCAGCCATGCGAGGCCGGATAACCCGGCAGGCGACCTGCATGGAGCGCGATCCCGTCCCAGGTGAGGCGCTGCATGTAGGGCATAGGCGCGTTCGAATAGAGGTTCGAGCGGTGGAACACCTTCTTCTGCAGGATGGTGAAGGCGCCGGTCGGCGTCTCGTGCCCGTCCGATCCGGTCGAGACGGTGCTGGCGCCGACCAGCTTGCCGCCGCGATAGACATAGGCGCGCTGGTCCGGGATGCTGACCACGATCGAGACGGGATCCCAGTCATTGGTGCTCGCCTTGATCAGCTGCGGCTCCTCGTACCAGGCCCATTGCCCGTTGCGCAGCGTATCGGGGGCCAGCTGCATCGTGTCCGACGCGGCGACCTGCGCGGTAGCGGGAATGGCGGGAAGGATCGTGGCACTGGCCAGCAGCAGGACGGCAAGGGCGCCGGAACGCATCAAACAGCTCTCCGAATCCGGTGAGCCAGGACGGCTCAGGGCGATTCCGTAACGAAATTAACCTAATTTCGCTCCGCTGCCGAATCGCGGATATTTCACCCGGGCAAATCGCTGGCAATGTTCCGGATTTTTGCGCCGCTTCGGCGAACCGGGCATGCGTTGCGGCGAGCCGCGCAACTTGGGACAGATGTTAAGCGCCCCGCTTACCATCTGTCTGATATAGATTCCCCCAAGGGGTAAAGCAGCGGGTTCTTTGGATAGTGATGGATAGCCTCGATACGATTCAGACGCGTCGCGCCTTGCTGAAGGCTGCGATGGTGATGACCAGCGGCGCGGTGGTTTCGGCCTGCGCCTCGCGCACGATCAACACCGCGATGGCACCGGCGCCGGTGCCGGTCCCCGCCTCGGTCCCGCCAATCCCCAAGGCACCCGAACTTGCAACCGTCGCCAAGGTGCCGGGCGTGCCGGCCGGCATCCGCCCCGAATTGTTCAAGAAGGCGGTCGCCGCGCTCAATCGCCATTCGATGCGCATCGCCTCGCATGACCGCATCGCGATCGCCGATTTCGCCACCTCGTCGAACAATCCACGCTTCCATGTCGTCAACCTCGGCACCGGCCAGGTCGAGCGCTTCCTCGTCGCGCACGGCATCGGCTCGGATCCGAACCATAGCGGCATGCTCCAGCGCTTCTCGAACGAAGTGAATTCGGAAGCGACCTGCGAAGGCGCGTTCCTGACCGCCGATTATTATGTCGGCAAGCATGGCGACTCGCAGCGCCTGCTCGGCCTCGACCCGACCAACAACAACGCGCTCGATCGTGCGATCGTCGTCCACTCGGCCTGGTATGCCAATGCCGACATGATCGGCAAGCATGGCAAGCTCGGCCGCAGCCAGGGCTGCTTCGCGGTAGGCGAGAACGAGCTGGCCAAGCTGTTCGAGCGCCTCGGCCCGGGCCGGATGATCTACGCCGCCAAGGTTTGAGCGCCCATTGCCGGGACACTCCTGTCCCGTTGCAATGTAGGATTTCGCATGTTTCGCTGGAGTGGTCGGGACTCCGGTCCCGGCCGCTCCTTGCTTTGTAGGAAAGATAGGATCGCGCGCACGCAAGGATATTGCGAGATGCGCAGCCAATACGGGAACTATGTCAACTTAGGGCACCCTAGAACACGCTCTTGGCCTGTACTTTGTGTACTTTCGCGAGTCGTCCCAATTCCGATGTTGGACGCCGGCACCGCCTAGTTCTTCGGCAGTCCCGGCCCCGGCCCGGTCCCGCACGGGAAGGGCGGCGCCCAGCATGGATAGCCGAAGGTGAGCTTCGTCGCGTAGCGCGCGATCGGCCTTTGCGGCCAGCTGCCCGGCAGCACCACATCCGCCTTGCCGCTGCCCTTGGGCCAGGTCGCGACGCTGGCAGGCGTGACGCCGTACCAGAGCACATCCCCCTCGAACCGGCGCTTGAAGGCGATGGCCATCACCCGGTCGCCCATCGGCAGCTGGTGATAATCGGCCGGGCTGCGCTGCGCACCCTTCGCATCGACCACCGCCGAGCGGGCGAAATAGATGTCCTGCCAGGGCGCCTGCGGCGCGGCGAAGGCGATCGCCTTGGCTGGCTCCTGCGGCTCGGCCGGGCGCGGGACGATGCGGAAGCTGGCGAGCAGCACCAGCGCCACCACCACCGCGATCCCGCGCGCATCGCGCCAACGGACCAGCAGCCAGGTGAACAGCGCCGCCATCGGGAACAGCCATTTGAAGTAGTGCGCGTTGAAGAAGCGCCACATGCCGCTGGGAACCAGATCGACATAGGCGAGCATCATCGTCGTGTAGATCAGGGCGACCAGCACCATGCAGAGCGTCAGCCAGCGCGTCGGCCCCTGGAGGCGCATCACGCCGAGGATCAGGCCCGCCGTGCCGGTGAGCAGCCAGGGCAGCTCGCGCAGCAGCCCGGTCTCGCCGGGGAACCAGGGCGAGGGATCGACGAGCAGGATGCTCGCCTTCCAGCCAAGATCGCCAAAGGCGAAGCCGTAATCACCCGACAAGATCGTATAGTCGGTAAGGCGCGGGCCATAGATTGCGAGGTACAGCAGCACATAGGGCAGCAGCGCCGCCCCCGCCCCGCCCAGCCCCTTCGCCAGATCGCCCCAGCGCTTCTCGATCAGCACCGGCCGCCACAGCGCGAAGCCGCCGATCACCGCGCTGACCACCACATCGGCCGGGCGGACCAGCGCGATCGCCATCAGCAGTGCGCCGAGCAGCCAGGGCCTGCGGCGCTCGCCGAACATCATGTCGGCAGCCTCGGCGAAGGCCAGCCAGATGAAGGCGGCCGACATCGTCGTCGTCCAGGGCTCGAGCCAGAATTTGGAGATGCGCAGGTCGCCGATCGTCGCGGCGAGGAACAGCAGGCCCGCCGCAAGGCTCCCCACCCCGAAGCGCGCGCAGACGCGGTGGAAGCCGATAAAGGCGCCCGCGTAGCAAAGCAGGTTGATCGGCACGAACGGCGTCGGCGCCCAGGCGAAGGGCGCGCCGGCAAGCGGGTAGAGCAAGGGGTACCAATGCTGGTCCGGGCTCAGGTCGAAATGCAGGAACGCCCTTGCCGATTTCAGATATTGCATCTGATCGTGCCAGCCGCGCCACCACGGCCCCGCCGGGGCGAAGAACTTCAGGTTGATCTTGAAGACCGTATAAGCGGCGAAGACCACCATGACCGCGCGCACCGGATGCGCATCGAACTGGCGACGGATCCAGTGGAGCATCGCCTGCGGGTAGAGCCTGAGCGGGACTGGCACAAGCGGAGCCGAGCGACTAGGGGATGCAACAGATCGAAACATGTCGCTGCAAGACGGAGACGATGGCCCAGTCCCACCCTTTTTATTCGATCCACCGCCACGGAATGATCCGCGCGGGCGTGTGCACCCCGATCACCACGGTGGCCGACCCCATTGCCAATGCCGAGGCGGCGATCGCGCTGGCGCGGCAGGGCGACGCAATGGGCGCGGACCTGCTCGTCTTTCCCGAGCTCAACATCACTTCCTACGCGATCGACGATCTGCACCTGCAGGACGTGATCTGCGACGCGACCGAAGCGGGTGTCGCCGCGATCGTGACAGCCAGCACCGAGCTGAAGCCGGTGCTGCTGGTCGGCGCGGCGCTGCGGCGGAGCGGACGGCTGTACAATTGCGCGGTGGTGATCGCGCGCGGGCGCATCCTGGGCGTGGTGCCCAAGAGCTACCTGCCCAATTACCGCGAATATTATGAGAAGCGCTGGTTCGCGCTCGGCGCCGGGCTCGCCGGGCTGGAGATCGACGTTGCGGGACAGACCGTGCCCTTCGGCACCGACCTGATCTTCGCCGCCGAGGAACTGCCCGACTTCGTCTTCCATGCCGAGATCTGCGAGGATTACTGGGCGCCGCTGCCTCCCTCTACCGAGGGGGCGCTGGCCGGTGCGCTGGTGCTGTGCAACCTTTCCGCCTCGAACATCACCGTCGGCAAGGCCCGCGAACGGGCGCTGCTCTGCGCCGCGCAATCGGCACGCGCGGTGGCGGCCTATGTCTATTCCGCCTCGGGGCCCGGCGAGAGCACGACCGACCTTGCCTGGGACGGCCAGGGCATGATCCACGAACTGGGTGAGCAGATCGCCAGCACCGAGCGCTTCGAGCTGACCACCGAAGTCGTCTGCGCGGACATCGATCTGGAGCGCATCCGGCTCGAGCGGATGCGGATGGGCACGTTCAACGACTGCGCCGCCGCCAATGGCGATCCCGAGACGCGCTTCCGGCGCATCGTCTTCCAGCACCGGCCCGATTATGCCGACAAGGGCCTGCTGCGGAAGCTGCGCCGCTTTCCGTTCGTGCCCAACACCCCGTCGAAGCTCGAAGAGGATTGCTACGAGGCGTTCAATATCCAGGTGGAGGGCCTGCGCAAGCGGCTGGAATCCACCGGCGCGAAGCATATCGTCATCGGCGTCTCGGGCGGGCTCGACTCCACCCATGCGCTGATCGTCGCTGCCAGGGCGATGGACCGGCTCGGCCGTCCGCGCACCGACATCCTTGGCTTCACCATGCCGGGCTTTGCGACCAGCGACGGCACCAAGTCGAACGCCTGGGCGCTGATGAACGCATTGGGCGTGACCGGTGCCGAGATCGACATCCGCCCGGCGGCGAAGACGATGCTCGAGGGGATCGGGCATCCCTATGCCAATGGCGAGCCGGTCTATGACGTGACCTTCGAGAACGTCCAGGCGGGCCTGCGCACCGACTATCTCTTCCGCCTTGCCAACCAGCGTCAGGGCTTCGTGCTGGGCACCGGGGATCTCAGCGAACTGGCGCTCGGCTGGTGCACCTATGGCGTCGGCGATCAGATGAGCCATTACGGCGTGAACGCCGGCGTACCCAAGACGCTGATCCAGTATCTGATCCGGTGGACCGTGCAGACCGACCAGTTCACCGGCGAAGCGGCGGACGTGCTGACCGCCATCCTCGACACCGAGATCTCGCCCGAGCTCGTGCCCGCCGATGCCGACGGCAGGATGCAGAGCACGCAGGACCGGATCGGGCCGTACGAGCTGCACGACTTCTTCCTCCACTACACGATCCGCTTCGGGCTGAAGCCCAGCAAGATCGCCTTCCTCGCCTGGCATGCCTGGCAGGACGCCAACGCGGGACAATGGCCGATCGGCTTCCCCGAGGATGCGCGCAACCGCTATGATCTGGAGACGATCGCAAGGTGGCTGCGGGAATTCCTGTTCCGCTTCTTCCAGACCAGCCAGTTCAAGCGCTCCGCCCTGCCCAATGGACCCAAGGTCTCGGCCGGTGGTGCGCTGAGCCCGCGCGGCGACTGGCGCGCACCGTCGGACAGCGTGGCGCGGGCGTGGCAGGCCGAGCTGAAGGCGAACCTGCCCTAAACGGTGCGATCGGCGCTCGACGCCCTGCCCGGTGCCGCTAAGCTCGATCTCCTGCGTCAGTCGGGAGGATCGCTTTGCACGGAAACTGGGCCGAGGCGCTGGGCGTCCCGTCATTCGAGACGCGGTGGTTCCTGCCGCGCTACCAGCCCATCCGCAGCGGCGACTGGGAAATCCAGATCGGCCGGAACATCCTGGCGCAGGGCTATTGGGGCCCGACCAGCTTCATGGCGGAAGTGCCGGTGCTGCTTCGCGCCGGCGAGACCTGGATGTCGATCACGCCGCTGGAGATCGAGAGCCAAACGATCGGGCTGGCGCTGGCCCACGGGCATGTCGTGATCATGGGCCTCGGCATGGGCTGGGCCGCTGGTGCGGCGGCGCTGCACGAGAAGGTGACGCAGGTGACCGTGATCGAGCGCGACCCGGAGGTGCTGGCGCTGCACCGCGAACTGGACCTCTTCGGCCAGCTGCCTGACGCCGCCCGCGCCAAGCTGCGCGTCCTTCAAGGGGACGCGCTGGAATGGCGAGCAGATACGCCGGTCGATCTGCTGATGCCCGATATCTGGCTGCCACTGATCAGTGACGGGCGCGTGGAAGAGGTGCGCCGCATGCAGGCCAATGTGCAGGCCGGCGCGATCTATTTCTGGGGACAGGAACTGGAGATCGCCCGCCACGCCCGTGCCGCCGGCCTGACGCTCGACGCGGCGGGGATCATGGCGACGATCGCACGCATGGGCCTGCCATTGATCGGGCCCGGCTATCCCGGTCATGCCGCCATTGTCGATGCCGTGGCCCGGCGCTGGATGCGCGAACGCTGGCTGCCGACTACGACCATCTGAGTGATAGCGTTACCACAGCTTGACGGATATAAGCTCGCCGACAACGCTGACAAAAAGTCGGGAGAGGGAATCATGAAGATGCGCCGCCACGCCGTTGCAGGTTCGTTGATCGCGCTGGGCATCGCCCTGGCCGCCGCGGCACCCGCCGCCGCGCAGGACCAGCCCCGGCCCTGGCTCGACGCCAAGCGCGCGCCCGACGAGCGGGTGAAGGCAGTGCTCGCCCAGATGACCGAGGACGAGAAGCTCACCCTGGTCTTCGGCTATTTCGGCACCGATTTCGCGCCCAAGAACGGCTACAAGGCGCCTGCCGAGGCGCGACCGGGCTCGGCCGGCTATATCCCGGGCATCCCGCGGCTGGGCATCCCGCCCCAGTGGCAGACCGATGCCGGCGTCGGCGTCGCCACCCAGGGCGGCGCGGCGAAGAAGCGCGGACGCACTGCCCTGCCCTCGGGCCTGGCCACGACCGCGAGCTGGGACGTCGACCTGGCCCATGCCGGCGGCGCGATGATCGGTGCGGAGGCGCGCGCGTCGGGCTTCAACGTGATGCTCGCCGGCGGCGTCAACCTGATGCGCGAGCCGCGCAACGGGCGGAACTTCGAATATGGCGGCGAGGATCCGCTGCTTGCGGGCACGATGGTCGGCGCGCAGATCGCCGGCATCCAGTCGAACCATATCGTCTCGACCGTAAAGCATTATGCGATCAACGATCAGGAAACCGATCGCGACACCGGCAACTCGATCATCGACCAGGCAGCGGCGCGGACCAGCGACCTGCTCGCCTTCCAGTTCGCGATCGAGAAGGGCGATCCCGGCTCGGTGATGTGCTCGTACAACCGGGTGAACGGCACCCATGCCTGCGAGAATCCGTGGCTGCTGAATGACGTGCTGCGCCGCGACTGGGGCTACAAGGGCTATGTGATGTCGGACTGGGGTGCGACCCATTCGACCGCGCCGGCCGCCAATGCCGGGCTCGACCAGGACTCCGGCTTCCCGTTCGACAAGGAGCCCTATTTCGGCGCGCCGCTAAAGGCCGCGGTGGCCAAGGGCGAAGTCCCGGCCGCACGGCTCGACGCGATGGCCGGCGCGATCCTGCACGCGATGTTCGCCAACGGGCTGGTCGACCAGCCGGTGACCGACGCGCCGATGGACCTGGCGCCGGCGATGCTCGCCGATCACGGCGAAGTGACCCGCAAGGATGCCGAGGGCGGCGCGGTGCTGCTCCAGAACAAGGGCGCGATCCTGCCGCTCTCGCCGGCGACGCGGAAGATCGTCGTGATCGGCGGACGCGCCGACAAGGGCGTGCTGGCCGGCAGCGGCTCCTCGCTGGTCTATCCAGTGGCGGGCAATGCGGTGCCCGGGCTCAAGCCGACCAGCTGGCCGGGGCCGGTAATGTATTATCCCGACGCGCCGCTCGCCGCGATCAAGGCACAGGCGCCCAATGCCGAAGTGGTGTTCGCCGATGGCGGCAATGTCGGCAGCGCGGCGAAGCTGGCCAAGGGCGCGGACGTGGCGATCGTCTTCGCGACGCAATGGGCGGGCGAGGCGTTCGACGTATCGCTTACGCTCGAGGACGGTCAGGACAAGCTTATCGCGGCGGTAGCCAAGGCCAATCCGCGCACCGTGGTGGTGCTCGAGACCGGCGGGCCGGTGCTGACGCCGTGGCGTGGCCAGGTCGCGAGCATCCTCGCCGCCTGGTATCCGGGCACCCAGGGCGGCGGCGCGATCGCCAACCTGCTGTTCGGCAAGGTCAATCCCTCGGGTCATCTGCCCGCCACCTTCCCCGCCAGCATCGACCAGCTGCCCAAGCCGTCGACCCCGAACAAGGGCGACACGACCTACAGCGAAGGCGCGACGGTCGGCTACAAATGGTATGACGCCAAGGGGCTGACTCCGGCTTTCCCGTTCGGCCACGGCCTCAGCTATACCGAGTTCGGCTATTCGGGGCTGAGTGCGCGTGCCGATGACGACAGCATTTCCGCCAGCTTCACCGTGCGCAACACCGGCAAGGTGAAGGGCAAGGCGGTGCCGCAGCTCTATGTCGCCGGCGCGGGCTGGGAAGCGCCGAAGCGTCTGGGCGCGTTCGACAAGGTCGAGCTGGCGCCGGGTGAAGCGAAGAAGATCTCGCTCAAGGTCGATCCGCGCCTGCTCGCAACCTGGGACGCGGCGAGCAGCAGCTGGAAGATCGCGGGTGGCAGCTACAAGGTGCTGCTCGGCACCTCGGCGAAGGACATCGTCGCGACGGTGCCGGTGACGCTGACCCCGCGGACGATCGCAGTGGGCTGGCGGCCCTGATCTCTCCCTCGTCATCCCCGCGAAAGCGGGGATGACGGTTAGAGGCTAAGCCGCCGTCCTTCCCGTGCACTCTCCCGCGCGAGCTCGGCGACGCGCAGGCCCAGCACCGCGTCCTCGCCCGGCACCGGCGCGGGGCCGCCGGTAGCAATGGCGCGCGCGATACCGGCATAGAAACCGCGATAGTCCCCGGCCTCGGTCGGCACGATCTCGCTGCTGCCATCGGCGCGGGTGAGCGTGCCGTGGAACCGCGCCTCCTCATCGCCGACGCCGGGATCGGTATAACGCGCGCCGTCCTTCACCCGTGGCTCCTGCGGGTCGAGGCCATGCTTGGCGAAGTCCGCCTTCGTGCCGTGCAGCCAGAAGCGCGGGCGCGGCGTGACGAACAGGCGCCCGGCGGAGAGCGTCACGCGGCGCTCGCCGTAGAACAGCGTGATCTCGAAATAATCGTCGGTCCGCCCGCCTTCGCGCTGGACCGCGATGTCGCCGTAGACCGCCTCGGGCCTGCCGAACAGCTGGAGCGCCTGGTCGATCAGGTGCGGGCCGAGATCGGCGAGGATGCCGGCACCGGCCTCGGGATCTTCCTTCCAGGGCTGGGCGAGTGCGGGGCGGAACCGGTCCCAGCGCAGCTCCGCCAGCATCACCTCGCCCAGAACACCGCTGTCGAGCAGCTTGCGCACGGTGAGGAAGTCGCCGTCCCAGCGGCGGTTGTGGAAGGCGCTGGCGATCAGACCCTTCTCCCGGGCCAGCGCGACCAGCGCTTCGCCATCGGCGACGTTGGTGGCGAAGGGCTTGTCGATCACGACATGCTTGCCCGCCTCCAGCGCCCGGCGCGCGAGCGGCACATGCGTGTCGTTGGGCGTGGTGACGACGACAAGCTCGATCGACGGATCGGCGAGCAGTGCATCGGCATTGGTGACCGCCACATCCGGATAGCGTTCGTGCACCTGGTCGGCGCGCGAAGTGGCGATTGCCGCCAGCTCCAGCTCGGGCACCGCATCGACCAGCGGCGCGTGGAAGGCGAGCCCACCCAGTCCATAGCCGATAACTCCGGTGCGGATCATGCGGCGCCTCCTTGCTCTTTCCGTTCGGTTCTCTGAAACATGCACGTCACCCCGGCCTTGAGCCGGGGTCCCGCTTCTTCCGCCGATTAGAGACAGCGGGACCCCGGCTCAAGGCCGGGGTGACGAAGAGAGACATGCACCCCATGAACGAAGAAAAAGCGTGATCCCGACTCCCGAGCCAGGATCACGGAGGGGAGTCGTTCAGATTGCGTATTTCGCCCGCTGCGGCCGGCTGAGCATCGCGTTTGCCGCATCGTCCCCGATGAACTTCTCGGCCTTGGGATCCCATTTCAGGCGCCGCCCGGTCTTCATCGCGACATGATGGAGCAGGCAGGTCGAACAGGCGCGGTGGCCGATCTCGGCGGGCGCGCTGACCGGTACCCCTTTCAGGATCGCATCGAGCCAGTTCCGGTGCTGCTCGGGCGCCTTGTAGAGTTGCACCTCGTTCGGGCCGATCACGCTGTCGAGGATCTTCGCATCGCTCGCGCTGAGCGGCACGTCGGCGGGTTTGGATGGGTCGGACGAGGAGACCGCGCCGGTGCGCTGGACGAACACCCAGCCCTTGTCGCCGATGAACTTCACGCCATTGGGCAGCGCGCCCGAGATCGTCATCGTCACGCCATTGGCATAGCGGGCATGCGTCTCGAACGGACCGTGCACGTCCCACAGGCCGGATTTGGGGAATTCGGCGCTGCCCCAGATCTCGACGGGCCCCGAATGCTCCATGTCCATGCCCCAATGGGCGATGTCGACATGATGCGCGCCCCAGCCGGTGATCATCCCGGCGCCGAACTGCTCCATGCGCAGCCAGCCGGGGCGATCCTCGAAGCTGTTCTGCGGGTGGACGCGGATCTCGGTATAATATTGCTCGGACGTGGTCCCCAGCCAGGCGTCGTAGTTGAGGTTCGGCGGGATCGGCATCCGCGGCGCCTCGGGTCCCGAAGGATCGCCCGGCAAGCCGATCTCGACATGCCTGAGCTTGCCGACCCGGCCGTTGCGGACCAGCTCGCAGGCACGGTGGAACTGTGGCCAGGGGTCCTGCCCGCGCTGCTGCGAGCCGATCTGCAATATCCTGCCCGACTTCTTCACTTCGTCCGCCACCCGCCGACCCTCGGCGATGGTCAGCGAGGCGGGCTTTTGCAGATAGACATGCTTGCCCGCCTGCACCGCATGCACGGCGAGCGGCGCGTGCTGGTGGTCGGGGGTCGAGATCAGCACCGCGTCGATGTCCGTCGCGGCAAGCAACTCGCGATAGTCGGTATAGCCGCGCGTACCGGAGTAATTCTTCCCCGTGCTGGCGGCGTAACGGTCATCGACCAGCTGCATGCCGGCGCCCAGCCGCTTGGTATCGACATCGCACACCGCGACGATCTGGGCGTCGGCGTGCTTGTGGATCTCCTTCATGTCATGGACGCGGCTGATCCGGCCGACACCGATCGCGCCCACCGCAACACGGTTGGAGGGAGCATTCCGGCCGAACACGCTGGACGGCACGATCATCGGCGCCGCTACCGCTCCGATCGCCTGGCGTCTGGAAAGCCGCATGCCCCTCTCCTCCTCTTCGTGGTTCAGGCCGTGATGGGCCTCGTCGCGTTCTTCTGTGCGGTGAGCACCAGCTCGGCGGCGAGCAGGGCCTGATCCTGGTCCTGCGCCACGCTGGAGCGCTCGACGATGTCGGTGATGAATTGCGGGCCGAAGGGCAGCGGCATCTTCGAGCAGTCGATATAGCGCACGCCCTGCTTGTCGCAGATCAGCAGGTGGTTGCCGCCGGGGCGCCCGGAGATATCAACGTACTTGCGCAGCTCGATATAGCCCTCGGTACCGAGGATGAAGAGCCGGCCGTCGCCCCAGGTCGGCAGGCCGTCGGGCGTGTACCAGTCGACTCGGACATAGCCGGTGCCTCCGTTGCCGGTCAGCATCATGTCGCCGAAATCCTCGAAGCCCGGCTTGTCCGGCCATTTGAGGTTGCCGGTCTGCGCCGCGACGACATGCGCGGTCTTCGAACCGGTGTAGAACAGGAACTGCTCGGCCTGATGGCTGCCGATATCGGTGAGGATCCCGCCATAGCGGTTCTTGTCCCAGAACCAGTCCGGCCGCCCGGCCCCGACACGATGCGGCGCGAGGTTCACCGTCTGGATCACCTTGCCGATCCGCCCCTGCTGGACGAGCTCGCCGGCATGGACCGCGGCGCGAACTTCCAGCCGCTCGGAATACATGATCGCGAACTTGCGCTTCGTCTCCGCGATCGCCTTGCGAACCTCGGCAAGCTGCTCGAGGCTGGTGATCGCCGGCTTGTCGCCCAGATAGTCCTTGCCCGCGCGCATCGCCTTGATGCCCAGCGGCGCGCGCAGATCGGGGATCGGCGCGCCGACGATGAGCTGGATCGACTTGTCGCCCAGGATCTCGTCCTCGCTGCGGGCGAGCTTCACGGCATTGCCATAGCGCTTGCGGAAGGTGTCGACCTGCTTCGGATCGGCCGAGAAAAAGGCCCTGAGCACGCCGCCGCCGCGGATCATCGCGTCGGTCATCGAATAGATATGCGCATGGTCGAGCCCGATCACGCCGAAATCGACCCGGTGCTTCACCCCAGGCTCCGGCCCGGTAGGCGCGGCATTCTCGGACGGCGCATTGCCCGAGCTCTGCGACTGGGCGAGCACTTCGGGGGGCAGCATCGCGGCAATGCCGGCCATGCCGAGGATCGAACGACGGTCCATGTCACGCACTCCTGTCATTTCACCCCGCGTCACTTCGGCGGCGTCGCGGCGGTCTTCCAGTTGATAACGTGATAGGTCGCCGGGGTCCCGCCCGCATTGCGCAACGCATGTGGCGCATTCGACGCATTGAAGATCACCGAACCCGGCCCAAGCCGCTCCCATTTGCCGCCCGACAGCGTCTCGACGGTGCCGGTGTCGACGATCACCAGCTCCTCGTTCGGATGGGTGTGCGGCGGGTGCGAGGACAGGCCCGGATTGAGCGTGGTGACGTGCATCTCCAGCTCGGACAGCGTCGCGGTCGGCTGGCGGACGAGATTGCGGATCTCGCCGACATCGGTCTTCTGGACCGTGAGCTTGTTCCAGTCCCACACCGTCGGCCCAAGCAGGTCATGCTGCTGGGCAAGCGCGCTGGCACCCCATCCGCAGAGCAATGCCGTGCTTGCGACGAACACATCCCTTTGCGTGATTCGCATCACCACTCTCCTCGTCCGCGCGGTCGTTCGCCGCTTGGGACAAGGGAGTGATAACCGCAATTGTCCGAGTTTTGAACTCTATTTTTCGAACATGGCCACTGCACCGCCATGTGCCGCGAGATCGAGCGTCAGCGTCTCTCCGTCCGCCACTCGCTTCTCGGTGAGGACCGGTGCATCCGGCTGGGCGCCATCCGCCCAGAGCCGCATCGCTCCACCCCTAGGCCCGAGAAAATCGAGCGACACAGTGACCTTGCGCGCGGTCTCGCTGTTCATCGCGCCGAGATACCAGGTCCGGCCCTTGCGGCGGGCGAGCACGATATACTCCCCCGTCTCGCCCGCCAGATAGCGTGTCTCGTCCCAGCTCGCCGGCACCGCCTTGATGAAGTCGAACCCCGCGGGACTCGCAGCATAGGTATACGGGCTGTCCGCCACCGCGGCGACCGGGGACAGGAACACCACATACATCGCCAGCCCGTGCGCCCGGGTCGTCTGGACGAACGGCAGGTCGTTCCGGATGCGGAAGGCCTCGGGCGTCACGTTGTGGAAGCCGCCTGGCGTATAGTCCATCGGCCCGATTAGCCCGCGCGTGAAGGCAAGCATCACATTGTGGCGCGAGGTCGCCCGCCTGCTCCACTTGTTATACTCGGCGCCCATCACGCCTTCCTGCGTCATGAAGTTCGGCCAGGTGCGTGCCAGTCCGCGCGGCGGGAACGCGCCGTGCAGATCGACCATCAGATGATGCCGCGCCGCCGCGCCGAGCAGCTTGGTGTACCAGTTGACCATCCACTGGTCGTCCCGGTCCATGAAATCGACCTTGATGCCGGCAACGCCCATCTTCTCGTAGAGCGCGAGCGCATCCTCCATCTGCTCGTCGAGCGCCTGCCAGTGCATCCACAGCCACAGCCGCACCTTCTTCGACTTCGCATAGTCGGCGACTTCCTGGAGGTTCAGCGCATCGGCCCATCTGGTGATGTCCACACCCGGGCGGCGCACCCCGCCCCCGCCGGCCCCGGCGTACCAGCCCTCGTCGATCATCGTATAGGGCAGGCCATTGGCGGCAGCGAAGTCGATCAGCGCCTTTGCGACCGCGGTGGTGCTGCGCTGGCCGGGGAGCGACGCGATCACCGGCCCGCTCCACCAGTCCCAGCTCGTCAGGCCCGGCTTGATCCAGCTGGTGTCCTCGATCCGGCTCGCGCTCGAGAGGTTGCTGACCAGATTGCTCTCGTTGAGCTTGCCGAGCTGGTCGGCGAGCATGACCACCCGCCACGGCGTGACGATCGGGCTGCCGACACGGCTGTGCACCGCGATCCGGTAATCGTCGAGCGAGGGCGACAGCTTCACCTGCAGCCCCGCCCCGCCGTCCCCGCGCCCGGTCAGATACATGCCCGCAAAGTCGATCAGGTCCGCTTCGGTGATCGCGAAGGCGGCCTTGCCGGTCTCACAGGCAAAGGGGAGATCGAACAGATTATGGTCGCGCAGATGCGGCACGTCGACAGGGTCGAACTCGCCCTCATGGCTCGATCCGAATTTGCCGACATTGAAGCCCCAGCATTTGTAGCTGGGTGGGAAATAGAAGCCGGTGCGATCATAGCGGACGATCGCCGCCGCGGTCTGTGGCTGGACGGGAACGACCGTGCGGAACGCAACGCCGTCGTCATAGGCACGCAGCACGATGTCGAGCCTGCGCTTCGCCCCCGCCTTCTCCTGGAAGTGCACGGTGAGCTGGTTGTAATGGTCGTGCCCCTCCGAGGCGGTACCCGCCACGATCGGATAGCGCGCATCGGCGCTGGCCGTCTCCGATCCCGTAACCGCGAGATTATAGCCCAGCGTATCCGCATCGAGATCGAGCAGGATCGGCGACGGCGCGATCACGATATTGCCGGCGCGCGAGATCGCATAGACCGGCGTGCCCGAGCCATTGAGCTGGATCGAGATGCGGTTGCCGCCGTCGGGCGAGACGGCGGTGAGCAGCTGTTGCGCGGAAGCGGGCGTGATGGAGAAGAGAGCCGCGAGCGCCAACAGTACCCCCCTCCCTGCAAGGGAGGGGCCGGGGGTGGGTGGATGCACGCGATACGGCGCGATGAAGCCGGTGGAAGCAGGATCGCCATGACGCAACCCACCCCTGCCCCCTCCCTTGCAGGGAGGGGAATTGCGCAGGAACCGCATCACGCCTTGTGCGCCTTCAGCACCGGCGCGAGCACGGTCTCCATCGCGGCATAGCCCTGTTCGGTCGGATGCACCCCGTCATAGGCCATGCCGGGCTTCATCGCGCCCTCCCCGGTCGCCAGCACGCCGGTATAGTCGACATAGGTGGCGCGAGCACGGCGGGCATAGTCCGCCAGCCAGGCGTTGATCTTCCGGATGGGCTGCACCGTCTCGAGGCCTTGGCGCCACGGGAAATGATCCGCCGGCGGCACGGAGGCGAGCAGCACCTTGATACCGTTGGCCTGGGCCAGCTCGGTCATCATGCGGAGGTTGTCGCAGCTCTGCTGGACGGTCATCTTGCCGGTGTTGCCGGCGATATCGTTGGTCCCGGCCATGATGTGGATCAGGCGCGGCTTGAACGCGATCACGTCGGCCATCATCCGCAGCACCATCTGCGGCGTGGTCTGCCCGCTGATCCCGCGGCAGATCCGGCCGGGCGTGAAGAAGGCCGGATGCTTGGACTGCCAGCCCTCGGTGATCGAATCGCCCATGAAGACGATATCGACCTTCCGGCCCGAGGCGATCAGCGTTGCGTTGTCGGCGGCGTAGCGGCCGAGCCACGGCCAGTCTTCCTTGAGCTGGCGCTGATGCTTGTCCTCCCAGCTCTCCTGCGCCTGGGCGGCCCGGGCAACGGCGGGGAGCAGGAGCGCTCCGGCAAGGAAACCACGGCGGACGATGGGCATCGCGGCACTCTCCGGCATCGTTAGATACCGGTAACAGTAGCGCCGGCCGGGTGCGCAAGGAAGCGCCCGATGCAGGATCGGGCGCTCCGAAGAAAGGCACGCAAGTTCTGGCGAAACGGGCCGTTTAATGGATCGGCCCGGTGTTGTGCGCGGATATCGGCGTCGGGTCGGACAGCGTAACGCGCACCAGTTCGTTTCCTTGCCGCCGGAGGGGAGTATCCGGGGTCCGGCGGCAAGTGAACGAAGCTTCTCCGATCAGTGGATCGAAGCAGTCTCGCCCTCGGCATTGACCACCGGCGCACGGCCGGCAGCGATCGCGAAGCCGCACAGCGCGACATAGCAGAGCGCCGGAACGATCAGCGCGAAGCTGTAGCCGTGCGAGCCCGAGACCAGCCCCACCAGCAGCGGCAGGATCGCGCCGCCGACGATGGCGGTGCAGAGCAGGCCCGACGTCGATTCGGCGCTCGCGGTCGAACGCTCCAGGGTGAGCGTGAAGATCACCGGGAACATGATCGAGTTGAACAGGCCGATCGCCAGCGCGACGAAGCCGGCGGTGACGCCGCCCACCGCGAAGACATAGAGGCACATCGCCGCGGCGATCGCCGTGAACAGCGCGAGCAGCTTGTGGGCCTTCACCACGGTGAGCAGGCCCGAGCCGATCGCGCGGCCGACCATTGCGCCAAGCCAGTAGAAGGCAACGGCCTTGCCGGCTTCCTGCAGCGAAACGCCGTGCACGCCGTCGCTACCCATCGCATAGCCGAGCAGCGGCACGCTGAACGCGGCGTCGGACTGGCCCCAGATCGCGTTCGAGTTGAGGAACAGCGCCATCTGCGTGCCGATCGACACTTCGGCGCCGACATAGAGGAAGATGGCGAGGCCGCCGAACAGCGCCCATTTCGACGAGAAGGCCGCGAACAGGCCGTCGCTGGTCGTCGCCGGCGCCGGAGCTGCCTCGGTGACGACACGGCGGCTGAGGAAGAAGAACACCGCCAGCGCGGCGATCAGGCCGCAGATCCAGAAATAGGCGGAGTCGATGCCCTGCAGCGCCTGGGCGCGGATCTCGGGAGTGATCGTCGTGCCTTCCTTCACCTCGACGCCCTGCAGGAACAGGTGCGCGCCGAGCAGCGGGCCGAGGAAGGTGCCGAAGGAGTTGAAGGTCTGGCTGAGCACCAGGCGGAAATGGCTGCCCTTCGGGTCACCGAGCGCGGCGGCGAGCGGATTGGCCGCCACCTGCAGCACGGTGATGCCGCTGGCCATCACGAACAGGCCGAGCAGCACCAGCCAGTAATTGGCGGCGTTGGCAGCGGTCAGCATGATCAGGCAGCCGGCGATCATCGTGACCAGCGCGGCGATGATCGAAGGCACTGCCTTCAGCCGCGAAACCAGTGCCGAGGCCGGGATCGAGACGACGAAATAGGCGAAGAAGAACGCGAAGGCGCTCGCCTGGGCCTGGAAATCGGTGAGCGTGAAGATGCCCTTCACCGCGGCGACCAGCGGGTCGACCAGCGAGGTGATGAACCCCCAGGCAAAGAACAGGGTTGTGACGGCGGCGAACGCCAGCGTCGTCTGTGTTGAACGTGTAGATGCCAAGAAACCTCTCCCTGCGGACGTCGCCCGCTCCTTGCCACGGCGGGCGTTTGAGGGAAACTGGTCCGACAACGTTGCCACTGTCAAGGCGCGTCGTCGCAAAGTATAAATTCGACGCTCGCCACGCGCGCCCGCTTTGGCTTAATAGCAGGTGGCGATTCAGGTCGCCCGGCCTCAGGGCGGCCGCGAAGGAGATTGCGAGTGACCAAAGTGTTTTCGGGCCGGGTGGCCCGCCGTGCCGCATGGACAGCGGTACTTGCCGGAATCGCGGCGCCTGTCGTCGCGCAACAGGTTGCCCCCGCGCCGCAGACAAACCCCTCGCAGACGCTGCCCGTCGTACCCGTGCCGCCGTTCGTTCCGAACGCGCCGGTGGTGCTGCCGGTGCTGAGCGCATCGCAGGCCGCCGAGCTCGCGCCGATCCTCACCGAGGCCGGCTTCGCCCAGGGCCTGCGTCGCGCCGGCGATCCGACGCCGAGCTTCAAGGACAACCAGACGCTGGTCCGCGCCGCGCTCGATTATGCCCGCGCCGTCCATTCGGGCCGCCTTGCGGAGGCCGATTTCGACCCGAACTGGGGCCTGCGCCCCACCGCCTATGATCCCCTGCCCGCCTTTGCCGAGGCGGTGAAGCAGAACCGCGTCGGCGCCTGGCTGCGCGACCTGCCGCCGCCCTGGGCCGGCTATGACGCGCTGCAGGCCGGCCTCGCCACCTATCGCCAGATCGTCGCCAAGGGCGGCTGGCAGAAGCTCGCCGCCGGTCCCGACCTCGCCGCCGGCGCCAGCGGCGCCCGCGTCGCCGCCCTGCGCAAGCGCCTCTCGGTCGAGGACAGCCAGGTGACCGCCACCGGCGACAAGTTCGATGCCGAGCTCAAGGAAGCCGTCGTCCGCGCCCAGCGCCGCTACGGCCTCAACCCCACCGGCGTCGTCTCGTCGGGCACGCTCGCCGCGCTCAACGTGCCGGCCGAGGACCGCGTCGGCCAGATCATGGCGAACATGGAGCGCTGGCGCTGGCTGCCGAGCGAACTGCCCGCCAAGCGCATCCAGGTGAACATCGCCGCCGCCGTGCTCACCGTGTTCGAGGGCGACTCCCCGATCGCATCGATGAAGGCCGTCACCGGCCGTCCCGGCAACGAGACGCCGATGCTCCAGTCGAAGATCCACTCGATCGTGCTCAATCCGCCCTGGAACGTGCCGGCCGGCATCGCCCAGAAGGAGCTGTGGCCCAAGGGCGAGGCCACGCTCAAGGCGCAGGGCTACAAGATCATCGGCACCGGCGCGAACCGCCGCCTGCAGCAGCAGCCCGGCCCGAAGAGCGCGCTCGGCCGCTACAAGTTCGACTTCCCGAACAACTATGCCGTGTACCTGCACGACACGCCGTCGCAGTCGACCTTCGCCAGCTTCAGCCGGCTTGCCTCGCATGGCTGCGTCCGCCTGGAGAAGCCGGGCCCGCTCGCCCAGCTGCTGCTGCGCAACGATCCGAACTGGCAGCCCGAGCAGATCAACGCCGCGCTCGCCAAGGGCGACACGCTGCGCGTGAGCCTGCAGGACCAGGATCAGGTCTCGGTCTATCTGCTCTACTGGACCGCCTTCGCCAACGCGAACGGCACGATGAACTTCCGCGGCGATCCCTATGGCTGGGACAAGGATCTCGCGGCAAAGATCGAGAAGCGCTCGGCGATCACCGCCGCCGCCGTTTCCGCACGTTGATAACAAGGGGAATGAACCAGATGAAGATCCGCACCCTCGCCCTGATCGCCACCGCCGGCCTGGCGCTCGCCGCCTGCTCGGGCGGCAAGCCCGATGAGACCGCGAACGAGACGATCGTCGCGAACATCGGGGAGCCGGAGAGCTTCTCCAACGTCACGATCGACGAGCCGGTCGCCACCCCGGCGGTGACCAACGCCACCACGGCGGACACCGCCCCGTCGGCACCGAGCCTCGCGCCGGACGAGCAGACCCAGGACGACGCCGACGCCACCGGCATGACCGCCAAGGTCGACCGCAATTCGAGCGCCGGCGAGCCGGTGCATTGAGTTCAAGCGCGGGCGGGTACCGCAGGTACTCGCCCGCTCCCATCCTGTCGCCAGTCAGGATGTGACAGCTGACTTGGCAGTTCCCCGGCCTTAGCCGGGGAACCTGGGCAGCTCATTTTCGACAGGCCTAATCCTGCGTCCGGATGCAGAGCGACACCGCGCCGCCGGCCAGCGTGCCGCCCGCCAGGATCAGCAGCCAGATCATGTAGCCGGTCTTCTCCGGCGCCAGCGCCAGCGCGAGCAGCGGCGCGACCATTGCCGGCAGGGTATTGGTCAGGTTGAGCACGCCCAGGTCGCGGCCGCGATGCTCCGGGTTGGGCAGCAGCTGCATCGCGATCGCCGAGTGGATCGCCAGGAACACGCTGAGCCCGGACAGCGCCAGCGCGTGCCCCGCCGCCGCCATGCCCCAGCTCTTGGCGAACGCCATCACCGCCAGCCCCGCCGCCATGCCCACCGCCCCCGCCGCCAGAAAGGGCTTGCGCCGCATCATCCGGTCCGAGAAGCGCCCCGCCAGCACCGTCAGCAGCACTGCGATGATCGTCGACGCCGTCATCGTCGCGACGATCGGATTGGCCTCGACGCTGGTCTTGCTGATGTCCTCGCGGTCGAGCACCGACAGGAAATAATAGAAGCCATAGGTCGACAGGCCATTGCCCGCGACCTGGAACAGGATGCGCGAGGTCCAGGCGAGGATGAAGTCGAACCGGCGCAGCTCGCGTTGCGGCGCGGGCGGAGGCGCGGGCAGCGCCGCGCCTTCGCGGGCGAGCAGCAGGAAGGGCGCGGTCAACGCGATGAAAAGCAGGCAGAGCAAGGCATAGCGGGTCAGGTCGCTGCCCAGCCCGGGGAGCGTGACCAGCACCGCCGACATCGCACCGATCGGATGCGCGATGCCGGTGAGCCCCGCCACCACGCCCTTCTGGTCGTCCGGTATCTCGTCCGCCATCACCGCGGCGATCGGCGCGAACATCATGTTGATGCCGATCTGGATGCAGAACACCGCGAGCAGCAGGCTCACCGGGTCGGCGGAGACCAGCAGCACGCCATAGGCGGCGCAGAGCACGCCCAGCCCCACCGTTACCCACGGCCTGCGCGTGCCGTGGCGCAGGCGCGTGCGGTCGCTCAGCGCGCCGAACAGGATGTTGGTGATGCTCGCCACCGCCGCGCCGCCCAGCGCACCGGCACTGAGCAGCTGCACCGCATGCTCGCCCCCGGCCTGCGCCGCCTTGAGCGGCAACAGCACCATGACGAACGGCATGAAGCTGACGAACATGCCCGAATAGGCCAGCGCGTAGAGGAAGATGAAGCCGCGGCCGGGCGAGACGAAGCGTGGCATGGGCGGCGGACAATCGGCGCCCCCCGCGCCCAAGTCAACGCCGCGGCGGCGCGGTCGAGACACGTTCGACGAAATCGAAGGGCAGCAGGTGCCGCGCATAGTCGAGCGCTCCGCCCCGCGCCTTGCCCTCGATCAGCAGCTCGGCCGCGCGCGCGGTCATCGCCGCGATCGGCTGGCGGATCGCGGTCAGCGCGGGCACGCTCATCCGCACCGTCGGCGTGTCGTCGAAGCTCACCACCGAGAGGTCGCCCGGCACCGACAGCCCCAGCGGCCCGGCCGCGTGCAGCACGCCCAGCGCCATCTCGTCGCTGCTCGCCAGCACCGCGGTCGGCGGCACGTCGAGCGACGCGAGCGTGTTCAGCGCATCGACGCCCGCCTCATAGGTGAAATCGCCCGGCTGCAGATAGGCCGGCTCGACCTTGAGCCCCCGCGCCTCGATCGCGCTGGTGAAGCCGCGCAGCCGGTCCGGGCTCATCGCATATTCGGGATGACCCTGGACATAGGCGATGCGCGTATGCCCCAGGTCGAGCAGATGCTCGGTCGCCCGGCGCGCCGCCGCCTCGTCGTCCATATAGACCGCGAAGCCGGGGCCTTCCTGGTGCGAGCCCAGCCGCGCGAAGATCAGCCCGTTGCGGTGGAGCAGCTCGGTGATCCGCGGATCGTCGCTGTGCGGCGGCGTCAGGATCACCCCGTCGGGATGCAGCGCGGAGAGTGCCGCCTGCACCTGTGCCTCGAGCTGGTCCGAATGCGAATCCACCAGCTCGAACAGCATGCGATAGCCATGCTCGGCGCATTTGAGCATCCCGCCGAACAGCATCTGGTCGACCCAGTCATTGCCGCGCCGCGACTGCCAGCCCTCGAGCGTCGGCCGCTCGTCGTTGAACGCCAGGATCAGATAGGAGCGCGATCCGCCCAGCCGCCGTGCCGCCAGACTCGGCACATAGCCCAGCTTGTCGATCGCCGCCTGCACGCGCGCCTGCACGCCGGCAGTGACGTTCGGCCCCTTGTTGATGACGCGGCTCACCGTCTGCAGCGAGACTCCCGCCTCGGCTGCAACATCCTTGATCGTGATCGCGCGTTTCTTCTGCATCAAACCCCGGCAGACATGGCAGCTTGGGCCGGCCGGCCTAGATCGACCTTCTCCGCGCGGCAATGCGCATCGATGAACTGCTGCTGGGTCGGCAACTGGCGTACGAAGCCGGCAAGCTGGTCGCGCGCCTGGGCCAAGCCCGCATAGAGCCCGGCCTCGTCGATCCGGTCGACCAGCGGATGATAGGTGCGCGGCAGCTCGCCCATCCCGTCGAGCACGGAGAACCAGCTGACCGAACGGAACAGCTCGTCCAGTCCTTCGCGCAGCGTGCCGTTCGCGCGGAACAGCTCCACCCGCTCCTTCAAACTGTCCGGCCATTCCATGTCGCGGCACTTGCGCCAGAACGGCGTGTCGTCGCGCGCGGTGGTGCAATAATGGAGCACGATGAAGTCGCGGATCTCGGTATAGTCCGCGATCATCCGCCGGTTATATTCCTCCGCCAGCGCCGGGTCGCAGTGGCGATCGGGCAGGAAGCGGAAGAAGAAGTCCATGCCGCGATAGATCAGGTGGATCGCGGTGCTCTCCAGCGGTTCGATGAAGCCGGAAGCGAGCCCGATCGCCAGCACGTTCTTGTGCCAGATCTGCTGGCGCACGCCCGTCTTGAACGGCACCACCATCGGCCCGGCGACCACTTCGCCCTCCACCTTGTCGAGCAGGATGCGCGTCGCCTCGTCGTCGCTCATGAATTCGGACGCGAAGACATGGCCGTTGCCGGTGCGATGCTGCAGCGGGATGCGCCAGCGCCAGCCGGCGTCCTGCGCCTCGGCCAGCGTATAGGGTTTGGGCGGCCCGACATTCTCGGTCTGCGCGGCGATGGCGCGGTCGCAGAACAGATAGTTGGACCAGTCGGTATAGCCGGTGCCCAGCGCCTTCTCGATCAGCAGCGCGCGGAAGCCCGAGCAATCGATGAAGAAGTCCGCGTCGACGGTCCGCCCGTCCTTGAGCGTCAGCGTCGAGACGAAGCCGCGATCGTCGAGTGCGACATCGGTGACGATGCCCTCGGTCCGCTTCACCCCGCGCGCCTCGGCATGACCGCGCAGATACTGGGCGACGCGCTTGGCATCGACATGCAGCGCATAGGAAGCGCCGGCGATCGGCGTGCCCCGCGCCTTGAACGGCAGCATGAACTTGCCCGCATGCGCCATCACCGTGGCCGGCGCGAAATCCTGCAGCGCGAAGTCATGGCCGTTGAGCTTCGCCTTGCGCCACACCTGGTAGAAGTCGCTCAGCTCGATCCGCTGGCCGACATCGCCGAACGGGTGGAAATAGGTCTCGCCCTGCTTCCACCAGTCCTTGAACTCGATCCCCAGCTTGAAGCTGGCCTGCACCTCGCGGATGAATTCCTGCTCGTTGATGTCGAGCTTGGCGATCAGCTCGAGAAACGGCGGGATCGTGCTCTCCCCTACCCCGATCGTGCCGATGTCGTCGCTCTCGACCAGCTCGATCTCGAAGAGCCTGCCCTTCATGTGGTGCGCCATCACCGCGGCGGCGATCCAGCCGGCGGTGCCGCCGCCGACGATGCAGACTTTGCGGAGCGCGTCGGGGCTGTTCATGCGGGCGTCCTTAGCGACTGGTTCCGGGGCTCGGCAGCGGCGCCGTCCACCGTCGCGAGAAACTCTTCATGCGTCGGCGTGTCGGAGACGGTACGGGCAACCGCGGCCCGCATCTGCTCCAGCGCCGGCGCCAGTTCGGCAACGCGCACCGCCGCGACGCCGGGATCGATCCGCTCGGGCAGATGCTCGAACCCGCCATAGATGGCCAGCCAGGATGCCGGGTGGAACATCTCCCAGCGATAGCGGATGAACGCGCCCCGCGCCCGCCACAGCTCCATCTTGGCGGCCAGCGTGTCGGGCAAGGTCATGTCGCGGCACGCCTGCCAGAACGGCCCTTCGCGGGTGCTGAGATTGTAGTGGAGGAGGATGAAGTCGCGAACGCGCTCCATCTCCTCGGCGCACTGAATATTGTATTCGGCGATCACCGCCGGATCGAAGCCCTTGTCCGGGAAGAGCTGCTTCAGCCGCTCGATCCCCGTCTCGATTAGCGCGATGCTGGTCGATTCCAGCGGCTCGAGGAAACCCGATGCCAGGCCCAGCGACACGCAGTTCTTCGCCCAGGCGACCTCGCGCCGCCCCGGCGTGAAGCGCAGTCGGCGCGGCTCCATCGTCGGCTTGCCCGGCACATGGGCGAGCAGCTCGGCGCGCGCCTCGTCATCGCTCTGGAAACTGCTCGAAAAGACGATGCCATTGCCCTCGCGGCTGCGCAGCGGGATCCGCCATTGCCAGCCGGCGGTACGCGCGGTGACGGTGGTGCAGCTCGGCGGCAGGCCCACCCGCTCGCTCTGCACCGCAAAGGCGCCGTCGCAGAGCAGCCAGTGCGACCAGTCCTGGTAGCCGATGCCCAGCGCCTCGCCGATCAGCAGGCCGCGGAAGCCCGAGCAGTCGATGAACAGGTCGCCCTCGACCTTCTCGCCGCTGCCCAGCGTCACGCTCTCGATAAAGCCGGTCTCGCCGTGCAGCGACACGTCGGTGATCTTCGCGTCGATCCGCGTGACGCCGCTGCGCTCGGCGAAGCTGCGCATGTGCGCGGCGAACAGCGCGGCATCGAAATGCAGCGCCCAGTCGAACACCGAGAGCTGGCTCGGCGGATTGGGCAAGGGCACGCTGGCATGGCCTTCGCGCGCGAGCATCGCGCCCAGCGAATATTCCTCCAGCGGCGCGGCCTGGCCGGCGGCGCGGGCCTTTGCCCAGAAATGGTGGAAGTCGATGCCGCGCAGGTCCTGCCCGAAGCGGCCAAAGGGGTGGACGAAACTGGTGCCGGGCTTCCAGTCGACGAAGCGGATGCCCAGCTTGGCGGTCGCCTCGCAGGCGCGCATCACTTCGGCGTCGGTCATGCCAAGGCTGGCGTAGAAGCGGCGGATGGTCGGGATCGTCGCCTCGCCGACGCCGATCGTGCCGATTTCCGAGCTTTCGATCAGGGTGATCCGGGTGCCCGTCCCCGCCAGGTATGAACCCAGGGCTGCCGCCGCCATCCAGCCCGCGGTGCCCCCGCCGACGATGACGACACGCTCGATCGCGCCGCTGGCCATTCCCCCATCCTTCATGATGTCATCTGATAGTCTTGGTAACGGTATCGCAAGCGAAACCGCCTGCCTCCGCTCCTGAAAAATGGGCCGGCAGCCCATGGGGACTGCCGGCCCAGGAGGGTTGGCTCGTTAGAAGCGGACGCGCACGCCGCCCGAGAAGCGCGGCTCGAACCGGTTCTGCGAGTGGTACTGCTTCGAGTCGTCGTCGAACTGGAAGTAGTAGCGCTCGCGCTCGCCGAAGATGTTCGAGCCGTTCACGTAGACCGCGAAGGCGTCGTTGATGTTGTAGGTCACGTTGGCGTCCACATATTGCGCGGTATCCTGGTAGATGCCGATGCCGCCGAAGGTGGAGGCCAGGCGCGGCGTGCGGTAGTTGTACGCCACGCGCAGCTGCAGGTGATCGTCCTGGTACCAGCCGACCAGGTTGACCTGGCTCTTCGAGTTATCCGGGAACGGGAAGCGCGAACCGTCGAGTGCACGGCCGTTCTGCTTGCTGTCCGAATAGGTGTAGTTGGCGTCGATACCGAAGTTGCGGAAGAAACCGCTGCCGATCAGGTCGCTGAAGGCAAGCTTCGCCCCCACTTCGAATCCCTGCAACGACCCACCCGTCCCCTGTTCCGGCTGGGTGACCGGAACCGCACGACGGATCACGCCGTCGCCGTCCGCGAAGCGGCCCGCGCCCGGGGTGGTGCGGCTCTGGACGAAGCTGTTGATGTCCAGCTTGAACGCACCGATGTTGAACATCGAGGCGCGGCCCAGATAATATTCCAGGCTCACGTCATAGTTGTTCGAACGCCACGGGTTGAGGTTCGGGTTGCCGCTCGAGCTGGCGCCGGTGACCTGGCGCACGCCGCAGGGCGCGTCCGTCGGCCCCGGCGTGCCCGAACAGGGAGAGTCCGCGGTCGAGATGGTCAGGCCGCCGCCATAATTGCCCAGATCCAGCGGGATCATCGTCTTGGCGAAGGCCGCACGAACGCGAAGCTGGCGCGTGAAGTCGTACGACAGCGTGACGGTGGGCAGCCAGTCGAGATACGAGCGGCGCGAAACCACGTCGCCGGTATCGAGATTGGTGTCACCATAGGCGCGCGTGTCGCCGGTGAGGTTCTGCTTCACGGTCAGCTTGGTGTTGATGACGCGCAGGCCGAGATTTGCCTTGAACCCGCCCGTGGAGAAGGCGGTGTTCAGGTACGCGCTCTCCTCGACCAGGTCGACGTCATAGGTGTTGCCCGGGATGGTGACCTCGGTCGACGGACCGAACACCTTGTCCTGGAACGCCTTCACATCGTCGAACGCCTTGGGATCCGCGACCCACAGGCCCGGCATGCCGTTGACCACGCCGCCCCAGTTGGTCTGGAAATAGACCGGGGTATAGGCATTGAGCTTGGTTGGGCGGTTGACCGTATAGCCCTGGAAGCAGGTCGGTGCGTTGGCCACGGTAGCCGCGGTGCAGTTCGACGGCGCGGTAGCCGCCGGCAGTGCCGCATTGTACCCCGGGTTGGAGACGAACTCGCCCGCCGAACACTGGGCGTTGTCCATAACAACGTCGATCGCCTTCCACTGCGCAAGGCAGCCTTCCGGAACCGCTGCGCCGTTGCCGCCGTAGAAGTTCGAGAAGAGGTGGAAGTTTCGGATCTGGGTCTGGCGGTCCGAACGGCGCACGCCGACATCGACACGGTTGAGCAGGCCGAACAGGCCGCCTTCGTCGAAATCATAGCTGCCGTCGGCGCGGAACACGCCCAGGCTCGCATGGTTCTCCTGGTTGCCCTCGGACGAGAAGGCCGCGACAGCATAGCTGTCGAGATTGGCCATATAGTCCTTGAGCGTCTTGCCGGCGCCCAGGCCGCCCGAGATGGCGGTGTCGAAGCCGCTGATCGCCGGGTTCGAGCCGCGCAGATCGAGATGGAGCTGCGGGTCCTGGCCATAGCCGAGCGGATTCGGGTTGATGTAGCGGCCGCCGCGCGAGCCGACTACGCCGTTCGAATACTGCGACGCGGGATACTGCGACGCGATGTTCGCCGGGTAGAACGGACCACGGGTGCGGTCCGCGGCGTTGCGGAACAGCGTGAAGGCACGGCCCGGCGCGTACTGCCAGTTGCTCAGGTCGCCCTGCACCTGGCCGTTCATGCTGCGCATGTTGGCGTTGGACTTCAGCGCGCGGGCACTGAACTTGAAGTTGTCCTTGTCGTAGTCGATCTGGAAATTGTAGTTGGTCGAGTGCTCGCGCGCGGTGCGGTTGACCGAGAACGAGTTGAACCACCAGACATTGAGATCATACTGGTTCACGTCCAGCCAGGGCTGGCCGTTGCCGGCGGTCTGGCCCGAGGGCGTGCTGTCGGTCGGCGTGGTCCAGCCAAGGCCGTTCCAGCGGTTCGAGATGTTGATGCCGGCGGCGCGGTTGTGCTCGACCAGCTCGGTGTGGAAGACTTCGCCGGTGACTGTCCAGTCGTCGTCGATCTTGAACTGGACGGCGCCGTTGATGCCGAAGCGCTGGCGCTCGACTTCGCGGTTGAAGAATTCATAGCCGTGCGGCGAGATCCAGTTGTTGCCGGAACCGCCCCAGTCATTGTTGCCGAACACGCCGCCGCCGATGCCGGCATAGCTGTTGCCCAGGCGGTTGCGGCTATAGGTCGCGCCGACCATCGCGCCGAAGCGGTCGCTGCGCCAGCTGGCCAGGCCGCTGAACAGATAGTCGTTATGCTTGGTGTTCGAACCCCGGGCATATTCGCCCTGCCCCGAGAACACGAAGCCTTCCTTCATGTCGAAGGGGCGACGGGTGCGCAGGTCGATCGTGCCCGAGATGCCCGACAGCGCGTTGCGCGTGTCCTGCGACTTGTAGACGACCACGGCGTTCATCAGCTGCGCCGGAATGTCGTTGAGGTTCGGCTGCGCGGTGCCGAGGTTGCCCGGGCTCAGATACTGCTCGCCGTTGAGCAGCGTGATGACCTGCGGCAGGCCGCGAATGTTGACCGTCGAGCCTTCGCCGGCGCTGCGCTGGATCTGGACTCCCGAGATGCGCTGCAGCGCATCGACGATCGTCACGTCCGGCAGCTTGCCGATGTCTTCCGACGAGATCGCATCGACGATCGCCGTCTCGTTGCGCTTGATGTCGACCGACTTGGCCTGCGACGCGCGGATGCCGGTGACGACGATCTCTTCACCCGCATCCTGCGTGTCCTGCGGCACCACGGCCGTATCCTGGGCCCATGCCGGCGCGACCATCGCGGTCGTCGCCAGCAAGCCGGCCATCAAACTGGATATTCCCTTCATTCCCTTCGTCCTCCCACTCTGTTCTGCACCCCGACGCATCTACGCGCGCCTCACCCGGTGCTGTCCCGTCAGGGCGCCAGACGGCGCTCCTGCAAATCCGCCGCGCCCGTGAGCACCGGTTGTCCGGCATCCCGCGAGATCGCGACGCGATAGGTTCCCGCCGCGACGTGCCAGCCCGGCTGGGCGGTGTCGTAGTCCGCGACGATGCGCGGCTCGGCGGTGAGCGTGATCCGGCGAGTCTCGCCGGGCTTGAGCGTCACCCGCTCGAAGCCCGCGAGGCGCAGCGGGCGGGTGCCCGTGGCCGGAGTCACGTAAAGCTGGGGCACATCGGCGCCTTCGCGCTTGCCGCGATTGGTGACGTCGAAGCTCACCGTCAGCGCGGCGCCCCCCTCCACCTTGAGGTTGGCATAGGCGAACTGGGTGTAGCTGAGCCCGTAGCCGAACGGGAAAGCCGGGCGCTGGCCCTGCTTGGCATACCAGCGATAGCCGACGTCGGAGCCTTCCTTATAATCGATCACGAACGGCTTGATCGCCCGCGCATCCTGCCCGCGATCGGGCGATGCCTTGACCTGGTCGAAGCCCGGCACCGTGGGGCGCGGCGCCTGGTCGATGGACGCCGGAAAAGTGATCGGCAGGCGCCCCGAGGGGTTCACCTCGCCGAACAGCACCCGCGCCACGGCCTCGCCGCCACGCTGGCCGGGATACCAGGCGGCGAGCACCGCCGGCACCTGCTTGAGCCAGGGCATCAGCACCGGGCCGCCGGTATTGAGCACCACGGCCGTCTTCGGATTGGCGGCGGCGACCGCGGCGATCACCGCATTCTGGTTGCCCTCCAGATCGATCGTCTCGGGATCCTCGGCCTCTGTGGTCCACTGGGTGGCCCAGACGATCGCCAGGTCCGCGTTCCTCGCCGCCGCAGCGGCAGCTTCGGGGTTGCTGCCATCGACGAAATCGACGCGCGCCTTGGGGGCCAGCGCACGGATTGCCGCAAGCGGCGAGGACGCATGCCAGGTCACGCGCACGAAGGACGCGGCCGGGCCGTTCTTGAGCGGGATCTCCAGCGGAATGCCGCCGGTCGAGCGGACCTGCGACGAGCCGCCGCCGGAGAGCACCCCGATATCGGCATGGCCGCCGATCAGAACGATCCGCTTCGCCGACTTGGCCAGCGGCAGGATATTCTTCTCGTTCTTGAGCAGCACGATGCCCGCCTCGGCCGCGCGCTGGGCGACCTCGGCATTCTTCGCGGTATCGATCGGCTGCGGCGTCTCGACCACCGGCGCGTCCATCACACCCGCCGAGAACATGCCGTTCAGGATGCGCCGCGCCATGTCGTCGAGCCGCGCCGTCGGCAGCGCCCCGCTTTCCACTGCCTTGCGCAGGTCGGCCCGGAAGAAGGGATGCGTATCGAGCTCGCCGCCCGATTGCTGGTCGAGCCCGTTGCGCGCGGCCTTCACCGTCGAGTGCACCGCGCCCCAGTCGGACATGACATAGCCCGGATAGGCCCAGTCCTGCTTGAGCACGGTGTTGAGCAGGAACGCGTTCTCGCAGGCGAAGTCGCCATTGACCGACATGTAGGCGCACATCACCGAGCCCGGCTTGCCGCGCTCGATCGCCAGTTCGAAGGCGAGCAGATCGCTTTCCCGGAACGCCGCCTCGCCGATCTTCGCATCGCTGACGAAGCGGCCGGTCTCCTGCGCGTTCAGCGCGAAATGCTTGATCGTCGAGATGATGCGGTTCGACTGGATGCCCTTGATCGACTCGCCCGCAAGCGTGCCGGCGAGCAGCGGATCCTCGCCCAGATATTCGAAGTTGCGCCCACCCCAGGGATCGCGGGTCAGGTTGATGCCCCCGGCGAGCATCACGTTGAAGCGCTTGGCCCGCGCCTCGCTGCCGATCATCGCGCCGCTTTCATAGGCGAGCTTGGGATCGAAGCTGGCCGCCAGCGCCAGGCCCGAAGGGAGCGCGGTGGCGGTATCGCCCTTGCGCTGCTCGACCTGGTTGGCGACGCCGAGGCTGGCATCGGTCTCGCGCAGCGCCGGGATGCCCAGGCGCGGGATCGCCGGCTGCTGGCCGGCCGAGGGGATCAGGTCGGTCGGCGCGTCGGGCCCCTTCGCGAAGGGCGGGAACCATGTGTAGACGAGCGCCAGCTTCTCCTCGAGCGTCATCGCCGCGAGCAGCATTTCCGCACGGGCACCCGCGGGAAGCTTGGGATCGGCCCAGGGACGGGCGGAAGGATCGGCTTGAACCGGCGACGCGGCGGGTGCGACCTGCGCGTGCGCGGTCATCGTCCCGGCAAGCGCGGTGGTGGCAAGCAACGCCATGGAGCGCGCCACGTGCCGCAGGCTGAACAACATTCACCTCTCCCCTTCGGCGCATGCAACAACGCCGCGCACGCCCGGGGGCGTGCCTGTTTATCCGATCCAACCTGGGGGAGGCCTATTCCGACAACGCTGTCGGATTCAGCGACAAACTAAGCCGACGACGCCTCGTGGCGCGCACGGCAGCCTGTTCCAACACCCCTCTATCGTTCGCGGAGTCTTGCGCTCCAATGGGGTGCTTAGAGCATAAATTGAGAGCGTTCTCAAGAACGTTCTCAATTTTGTTACAGCCATAGTGGCAGCTTATAGTCAAAGCGTTGTAATAACGTGATATTCTGGCAGGTTTACGGCTATTTCCCGGCGTAGCGGACCGCCATTTCACCGGCTCGAACAAGCTCGTCGCGCACCGATTTTTCGCTAATTTTGGAAGCGCTTTCAATCGCCTGACCCGGCGAGTCCCCGGCCGGCACGGCGGCACCCAGCCGTGCGATGCCCGCCGGAACAGGCCGGACAGCGGCAACCTCGACACGCGGCGCGCCCGCAGGCTCGATCCGATCGCGGCGGATCGGGCGCGTGCGCAGCACCAGCATCCTGCCGCCCCGGGCGGTGCGCAGGCGCGGCCCCTGCCCCGCGTCATCCGACACCGCAAGCATCGCACCGTCGCGATTGACCGACCAGATCACCCGGTAGCGCCCGGCCAGCTCGGCTGCGGCCACCGGCCCGGCGAACTTGTTGTCGAGCACCCAGTTTTGCCCGTCCGCCTCCACGAACAGCACGGCATGCTGCTCGGCATCCCGATTGTCCCATACGATCGCCAGCCGCATCGCGGACTCGGCAAGGCCCAGCTCGCGCAGCGCGAAATATTTGGTGAGCGCGAAATCCTCGCAGTCCCCGCCCCGCGCGAACATCTCGGCGGGCGTTTCCCAGCGATCGGCCATGCCCCAATTGGCGAGATCGGGAACATAGGGCAGCTTGTTGACCACCGACTGGACGCCGGCGACCCGGTCGGCAACCGGCTTTCCCTGCAGCCCGGCAAAGGCGGCACGCCAGCCTGAGGGACCGCATTCGGCCGGCAGCTCGTCGGCGGGCATCATGCAATGAAGCGGGTTTCGAGCGGCCGGATCGCGTGCGGCGCGGGCAAGCACATCGGTCCAGCGCGGCGCATCCGCCAGGCGAAGCGCAATCACGCCCTCGCCCGCCGAATCACCCGCGGCCGCCATCGCGGCGGACACGGACTGCCCCCAGGCCAGTGCCGCACAGGCAAGCACCAGCCGCGATGAAGATACGCGACGCAAAGCCCCAAACCCCCGGTTTTACGGAGGCTGGGATACGCCCGGGCGCCCTAAGGCCGGGCTAACAAACCCCTAAGTATAAGCCACTGAGAATGGTTATTATTTATGGTTACGCATTGGTTTAATTCGCAGAACGTACAGTGAACGGAATCTATGCCTCATGATCTTTTCAGAAACAAAGCAGACATAAACAAATAGTCCCGTTGTGGATCAGTGCATTATTGCAAATATTGGCCAGTTAACGCTGACTCCATCTTCCTGAGTCCCACAAAGCCATTGTAAGACGCGACTCTAATGCAACCGATTCGGGGCATCGTTTCCGGTTGCACAAATCTCGGAGGGGGGACCGGGGCTATGGGACTTAACCGTCGCTGGTTGTTTATTATTGCTGCGGCCGCGATCGTGCCGATCGAGGCGGCGCACGCCCAGCAGACCGTAAATCCCGGACGGCTCGACGAGCGCCTGCGCCCGGCGGACAAGGTCCCCGATGCCCGCTCGGTCGATGTTCCCGAGCTTCCCCGCCAGCAGGGCACGCCCGAGTCCGCCGTGCAGGTCCGCCTGACCGCGGTGCGCTTCGAGGGCGTGACCGCCGTACCGGTCGCCGCGCTCGATGCGATCGCCGCGCCCTATCTCAACCGCGACATGCCGCTCGCCGAGCTGTTCAAGCTCGCCGAGGAAGTCACCGCCGAATATCGCCGCCGCGGCTTCGTGCTGTCGCGCGCGGTGGTCGGCCCGCAGCGCATCGAGAATGGCGTGCTGACGATCCAGGTGGTCGAGGGGCATATCGGCGCAACCAGGATCGAAGGCGAGGCCGGTGGCTATGCGCCCTATCTGCGCGGCTATCTGGCAAGCGTCGCCGCCGAGCGGCCCACTTCGGGCGCCGCGCTCACTCGCGCGTTGCTGCTCGCCCGTGACCTGCAGGGCGTCGATGTCCGCGCGGTGCTCACCCCCTCCCCCAGCGAAGTCGGCGCCGCCGACCTGACGCTGGCCGTCGAGCGCAAGGGGATCGAGGGCTTTGTCGCCGCCGACAATCGCGGCTCGCGCTGGCTGGGCCCGGTCCAGATCTATGGCGGCCTGTCGTTCAACGACATGCTCGGCGCGGGCGAGCGCATCTCGATCACCGCGGTCAGCGCGCCGGTCCACAAGGAACTGGGCTTCCTGTCGCTCAGCTATGACCAGCCGATCGGCAATTCGGGCCTGCGCCTCACCGCGTTCGGCAGCTATGCCGCCACCCATCCGGGCGACGAGCTCCGCCTGCTCGATCTGCGCGGCCGCAGCGCCACCTATGGCGTCGCGCTGCGCTATCCGTTCGTGCGCAGCCGCGAGACCAATCTGTTCGGCCGGCTGGTGTTCACCGGCCGCGACAGCAGCTCGCGCAACATCGTCATCGATCCGATCTTCGACGATGCCACCCGCACCGTGCAGGGCGAACTCTACGGCAATTATGCCGCGCCCTGGGGCGGGATTCTGAACGTGCGCGCCTCGGTCACCCAGGGGTTCGACGCGCTGGGTGCGACGGTACGCGGCGATGCGAACAAATCGCGCGCGACCGGCTCGGGCGTGTTCACCCGGCTGAACGCCGAAGTCTCCTTTGCCTATGGCGTGGGCCGCGGCCTCTATTTCCAGGCGAGCGGCGCGGTCCAGTATAGCGGCCAGAGCCTGCTCGCGAGCGAGGAATTCGGGCTGGGCGGCGAGCAGTTCGCCCATGCCTATGACCCGTCCGAAGTGACCGGCGACAAGGGCGCCGCCGGCCGGATCGAGATGTTCTACGCCGGCAATTTCCAGGGCGGCACGGTCCAGCCCTATGGCTTCTACGAAGCCGGCAAGGTCGCGCAGAACCGCCCGCTGCCGGGCGAGCCGCTCACCGCCTCGCTGGAATCGGCGGGCGGCGGCATCCGTATCGGGCTGCGGCCCGGCATCAACGGCTCGGTCGAATATGCCAAGCCGATCAACCGGCCCGTCGCCTCGCGCGGCGACAAGGATGGCCGGGTCTTCTTCTCGCTGAGCATGTCGTTCTGATCGGCCCTGCCGGTCGCGTGCGTACCTGACTGAGAATTGCGGGCTGGCCACCCCGAAGCGGCCGAACAGGGATGAGGGATATGAGCAAGCTGCACCGCGCCAAGGCCGCTATTGCCTCGAGCCAGGCCTCGCGCCGTCTGAAACGATCGAGCCTGCTGGTCTCGGCGGCGGTCGCGGCGATCATGCTTGCCAATCCGGCACATGCCCAGCTCGCTTCCAACGCCCTGCCCACCGGCGGCGACGTCGTCGCAGGATCGGCGACGATCGGCACCCCCACCCCGTCGAGCATGACGATCAACCAGAACACCGATCGCGCGGTGATCAACTGGAACACGTTCGACATCGGATCGGGCGCGAGCGTCACCTTCGTCCAGCCTTCCTCCACCTCGATCGCGGTCAACCGCGTGATCAGCGGCGCGGCGCCGTCGGAGATTGCCGGCCAGCTCAATGCCAACGGCCGGGTGGCGATCCTCAACCCGAACGGCGTACTGTTCTCGGGCACCGCCAACGTCAATGTCGGCAGCCTGATCGCCTCGACCGGCGACATCGACCAGGCCGCCTTCATGGGCGGCGGCAATCTCGACATCACCGGCGCCACCGGCGGCGAGATCGTCGTCAACGGCAACATCAACATCACCGCCGGCAATCTCGGCCTCGCCGCGTTCGTGGCGCCGACGGTGCGCAACAGCGGCGTGATCACCGCCACTGCCGGCCGCGTGCAGCTGGGCGGCGGCACCGCCTTCACGCTCGACCTCGCCGGCGACGGCCTGCTCAGCATCGGCGTGCCGGCGAGCAGCGCGCTGGTCGAGAATAACGGCCAGATCTTCGCCGAGGGCGGCCGCATCCAGATGTCGGCGAAGAGCGCCGGCGCCGCAGTCGACAATCTCGTCAACACCGGCACGCTCAGCGTCGATTCCGCCACGATCGACAATGGCACGATCGTGCTCGAAGCGGTCGGCGGCAGCGCCAACCTGCGCGGCACGGTCGCGGCGAACGATCGCGCCAGCATCAGCCGGAACATCCTGATCAGCTCCGATCAGGCGGTGAACATTTCGGGCAACCTCAGCGGCGCCTCGGGCACGGTCAATATCACCGCGCCGCACATCTACGGCGTGGGCAAGGTCAGCACCGCCACCGCGCTGAAGCTGAACCTGAGCAACAACGGCACCGACACCACCGGCCTCGGCAACTATATCAACGATGCGCTGGGTGTGATCGGCACCACCGGCTTCGGCACCACGATCCGGCTCGGCGCCGGCGTCTACAAGTCGGGCGTCCGCATCGACGCGAGCGACGTGACGATCGACGGCCAGGGCGTCGCCAGGATCGGCTGGACCAGCGGCATCGAGAACGCGATCGACATCTGGGGCGACTATGTCAGGATCCAGAACCTGGAGATCTCGGGCCCGGCGACCAGCGCCTATACCAGCTATGCCTGGGGCAGCACCAATTCGCGCGGCATCTTCGTCAATCGCTATGCCGACAACGTCCAGCTGCTGAACAACAACATCCACGACATCCGCACCGGCATCATCGTCGATGGGCGGAACGTGAACACCTATTTGCTCAACAACATTATCGACAACACCAAGTCGGCGATCTCGATCCAGTATACCGACGGATCGAACGTCACGATGACGGACAATCACGCCAGCACCTATGGCAATGAGTGGGGCATCAACCTCCACCTGAACGGTATCCTCCAGGCCGACGGCGTCACCATCCTGCCCGCGGCCGGTTCGCTCGGCGCCAACACGCCGCTCGCCGAGCAGCAGCGCCTGCTCGCGCTACGCGCCGCCAATGGTGGCATGGAAGTGCAGAACCAGGCCTACTCGGCGTCGAACCGCACTGCCGTCTATGTCTCGACCAGCGGCAGTGACAGCAACCAGGGCAGCCGCCTCGGCACGCTCGCCAGCGTCCAGGCCGGCGTCAACGCCGTGGTCACCGGTGGCACCGTCAACGTCGCCGACGGTACCTACAACCTGTCGAACACGCTGTTCATCCAGAAGAGCCTGACCCTGCTCGGCGCCAGCGAGGCGGGCACCATCTTCAACGCCTCGGGCCTCGGCGTCTACGGCATGCGCGTCCATGCCGATAATGTGTCGGTGAGCAACTTCACCCTGCTCGCCCCCAGCGCGGTGTCGAGCTCCACCTATGGCATGAAGGTCGAGGTCGGCGCGGGCGACGCCAACGGCAATGCCCGGATCGACAATTTCGCGATCAGCAATGTCTCGATCAGCGGCTCGCGCAAGACCGGGCTCGACCTGAATTCGGTGATCGGCGCGACGATCGACAACGTCAATGTGACGGGCGCGCTCGCCGGCAATGGCATCTCGATCACCGACAGCGCCGATGTGCTGGTCAGGAACAGCAGCACCTCGGGCAATGCCTGGGGCGGCCTCGCGCTCTACCAGGCGAACGGCGCCACCGGCAGCAACCAGCAGCTCACCGGCATCACGATCGAGGGCAACAACGCCTTCTCGGAATCGAACGGCCTGTACCTGCAGGACAGCTCCGCCATCAACGATGTCGGCACGCTGAGCATCGCGGGCTATGACTATATCGTCCGCAACACGGCGTTCCGCGCCGAGGGCAACCAGTTCACCTTCTTCCGCACCAGCCTGAGCGACGCGACCGGCTATGCGCTGTCGCTCGCCACGCCGGCCAGCAGCTCGATCGAGGGCTGGAACGGCAGCGCGGGGACTAACGTCTTCACCGTGACGGGCGGCCTCGGCATCGGCGCGGCGGTGCGCGATGTCCGCGCGGGTGGCAGCATCAATGTCGGTGCCGGCACCTATGCCGAGAATGTCCTGATCAACAAGGCCGGCATCAGCCTGATCGGCGCCGGCCGCGACCTGACCACGATCAACGGCATCTCGAATGTCGGCGCGCTCGGCACGGTGACGCTGGCGGCGGGCTCGAGCAACACCATTCTCAGCGGCTTCACGATCAACGGCATCGAGAACGGCAACCCGGGCAGCGAGACCGCGGCGGTCTATCTCCAGCAGACCAACACCGGCTCGCGGATCACCGGCAACCGCATCGTCGCCGCGGGCGATCTCGGCCTCGTCTCCGAATGGGGCTATGCGATCACCGGGCTGGTCGTCGACGGCAACATCATCACCGGCAAGACCTATGTCGGCGCGGCCCCCGCGACCGGCGACCAGTTCACCGTGCCCAACGTCTCGCGCCAGCTCGTAGCACTCGGCGGCGGCGGCGTGGGCGGCGGGATCAGCTTCACCAACAATGTGGTCAACGGCGATTCCGGTCTGAACACCGGCGTGACGATCGACTCCGCCGGCTCGACGATCACCGGCAACAGCTTCGCCACCACCACCGGCGGCTTCGGCGCGATGCTGCGCGTGCGCGGCGCGGGCGCGACGATCACCGGCAACAGTTTCGACATGGCCGGCGTCGCCTATACCGCCAACGGCCTCTATGTGAGTGACGCGGCGCTGGGTACGGCCAGCTTCGCCGACCTGCTCGCCGCCAACACGCTGGCCGGCGCCGGCGCCTGGTCCGACACGTCGGCGACCGGCTATCACACGTTCAGCCGCAACATCCAGGCGGCGGTCAACGAAGCCGCCCCCGGCGCCATCGTCACCATCCGCCCGGGCGACTATCTCGAAGGCGTCACCGGCGTCGGCTACTACGGCGATGCCGGCGCGCAGAGCTTCGGCCTCTACCTCTACAAGGACAACATCACCCTGCGCGGCGTCGATGCCGCCGGCAACGCGATCACCGCCGCAGACGATGTCGCCGCCTTCGTCACCGCCCGCTACCAGGCCGGCTTCGGCGCGCAGCACTTCATCTCGGGCAACGGCATCACCATCGAGGGCCTGGGCTTCAAGCCCGCCGCCGCCGGCGACAACAAGACCGTCGAGGTGATCGGCAACGCCTTCACCCTGCGCAACTCGGTGATCGACAACAGCGGCAACGAGACCGCCGCCAACCTCTATATCGACGACTTCAACGATCCCTCGCGCACCCGGCTCGAGAGCTTCACGATCACCGGCAACAAGTTCCTCGGCGGCACCTATGCCAGCGCGATGGTCGTCGTCGCCGCGGGCGCCGGCCGCACCACCGACGCGTCGAACCGGATCTTCGCGAACAACAGCCTGAGCAGCAGCCTCACCGGCATGCGCGGTTTCCAGATCCAGGGCTATATGCCCAACACGCCGTGGCAGCAGCTTTACGCCGGCGCGGTGACGGTGACCGGCAACAGCTTCGACGTCGACATCCCCGTGCGCACCGTCGGCCTGCTGAGCAGCGCCTTCGCCTGGGACGATGTGTTCCGCAACAACGGCAACAGCTTCGTCCGCGGCGGCGTGCTGACCTATGCCGGCAGCGGCACCACCGCCCGCGCCACCACCACCGCCGGCGGCGATCCGGACATCCGCATCACCAGCACGATCGACGCCTCGCTGGCCCGCGCCCAGGCCGGCGACACGGTCCGCATCCTCGACGGCACCTATGTGCTCGGCTCGCAGCTCTCGATCACCACCTCGGTGAACCTGGTCGGCCAGTCGCAGGCCGGCACAATCCTCGACGGCCGCACCGTCAACAATGGCGGCGGCCTCGGCACGATCGGCGTCTATGCCGACAACACCAGCCTCGCCAACTTCACCCTGCTCGGCAGCACGCTCTCGGGTGGCAATTACGGCATCAAGGTCCAGCCGAACCCGGTCAGCTATGCGCCGAGCCAGCGCATCAGCAACGTCACGATCAGCGACGTGACCGTGAAGGGCTCGCGCCGCGCCGAGCTCGACATCAACGGCGCCGTGGGCGTCACGATCACCAACTTCACCGCCGACGGCCAGAACACCGACGGCGCCGGCGTCCAGATCACCGACAGCGCGAACGTGACGCTGAACGGCGTCCATACGCTGAACAACAACTGGGGCGGCGTCGCGCTCTACCAGACCAACCGCGCGGGCGGCTATGACGGCCAGACTACCAACATCAACATCGACGCCGCGCAGAACAATTTCGAGGAATTCAACGGGCTGTTCTCGCAGCTGGAATCGACGACGCAGGGCTTCGGCCAGCTCAACCTGACCGGCTATGGCTATGCCCTGCGCAACACCGATCACCGCGCCAATGGCGGCCAGTTCACCTATTTCCGCACGACGCTCCAGGACGCGACGACGTTCGGGCTCAGCCTCGGCTTCGGCTACAGCACCTCGCTGGAAAACTATACCGGCACCGGCTTCAGCAACATCTTCACCGTCATCCCCGGGCTGACGATCAGCGCGGCCGCGCGTGACGTCCGCACGGGCGGCACGATCAACGTCGCCCCCGGCACCTATGGCGCGAACGCGTCGATCACCACCAACGGCGTGTCGCTGATCGGCGCGTCCGGCGCGAAGATCGACGCGAGCGCCAATGGCAGCAACGGCATCACGATCAACGCCGACGGCGTCACCGTCTCCGGCTTCGAGATCTTCGGCCCGGCCGACCAGAGCTATGTCACCTATGCCTGGCCGACGATCACCCGCGGTATCGTCATCGCCAACGGTGCCGACAATGTCACCGTCACCGGCAACACCATCACCGGCGTGCGCAACGGCATCCTGATCGACGGCCGCAACACCGGCACGTCGCTGACCGGCAACGTCATCGACAACACCAAGAGCGCGATCTCGGTCCAGTATACCGACGGCTCGAACCTCAACATCGCCGGCAACAGCGAAGGCGCGTTCGGCAACGAATGGGGCATCATCACCTATCTGAACGGCATTTGGAACGGCGCCACGATCACCGCTTCGAACGGTGCGCTGGGCGCCAACACGCCGCTCAGCGAACAGGCCCGCCTGCTCGCGCTCTCGGCCGCAAATGGCGGCATGGCCGTCTACAACCAGGGCTATAGCGCGGCGAACCGCACCCGCGCCTATGTCACCACCACCGGCGTCGCCGGCGCCCAGGGCAGCCAGCGCACCCTGCTCAACCTGCAGGGCGGCCTCGACGCCGTGGTCTCGGGCGGCACCGTCTATATCGGCGGCGGCGCCTATAACGAGAATGTGACGCTCGACGCGCTGCGCGTGCTGAGCATGAACAGCCCGATCACGGTGAACAGCCTGAGCTTCGGCGCGGGCGCCGCCGGCACCAATATCGGCACCAGCATCACCGCCACCGGCGCGCTGAGCTTCGCCACCGGCCCGGTGCTGACCGGCGATACCGTGCTGACCGGCGACACCGTCTCGGTCGGCGCGATCACTTCGGCCTATGGGCTCACGCTGAACGGCACGACCAGCGTGTCGATCGGCCTCGCCAACCTCGCCAGCCTGACCGTCAGCGGCGGCTCGATCGTCACCGCCGGCGCCACCACCAGCGGCCTGCAGAGCTATACCGGGGCGACGACGCTGAACGGCGCCTACACCGCCGCCGGCTTCACCGTCGCCGGCGCCTCGACGCTGGGCGGCACCACCAGCGTGACCACGACCGGCGGCGGCAACGCGACGCTGGGCGCGATCACCGGCGCCGGTGGACTCACGATCAACGCGGGCACCGGCAATGCCGCGCTCGGCGCGGTGAGCGGCCTGTCGTCGCTCGCGGTAACCGCCGCCAACATCGCCACCCGGGGCGCCTCGACCAGCGGCGCGCAGAGCTATACCGGCGCGACCACGCTGGGCGGCACCTACACCGCGGGTGGCGCCTTCACCGTGAACGGCGCGACGACGCTCGGCGGCGTCACGCAAGTCGATACCAGTACGGGCAATGCCAATATTGCGCTCGGCGCGATCACCGGCGCGACCGACCTCACCCTCCGCGCGGGCAGCGGCAACGTCGTCATCGGCCTCGCCAGCGGCCTCGCCAACCTGTCCGTCTACGGCACCAGCATCACGACCGTGGGCGCCACCACCAGCGGCGCGCAGCTCTACAGCGGCAGCCTCATCTCGCTGGGCGGAAACTTCGCTGCCGGCAGCAGCCTGACCTTCGGCGGCGCGACGCAGCTGACCGCCGACGCGAATGTCGACGGCAATGGCAGCGACACCGGCTTCAACGTCGGCTTCGGCACGATCGCCGGCAACGGCCACAATCTCGTCGCCACCGCGCATGGCGGCCAGCTGCGCTTCGGCACCGTCTCCAATGTCGGCACGCTGACCGGCACCGGCGGCATGATCCTCTCGCAGGGCGCCAGCACCAATGGCGCGCAGACCTATAATGGCGGCGGCTCGTTCTCGGGCACCTATGCCACCAATGGCGGCGCATTCACGCTCAACGGCTCGGCCACGCTCGTCGGCACCTACAGCACCGGCGGCGGCGCCTTCGCGGTCAACGGCACTTCGATGCTCGGCGGCGGGATGACGGTCACCACGGCGGGCGGCAATGCCAGCTTCGGCAATTTCGCCAGCTTCGGCTTCTCCAGCCCGCTCACCGTGAACGCGGGCACCGGGAACGTCGTCCTCGGCACGGCTACCGGCATCAGCACCTTCACCGCCACCGGCGCGACGATCGCCACCGCGGGCATGACCAGCACCGGCGCGCAGACCTACACCGGCGCGACGACGCTGGCCGGCACCTACACTTCGGGCGGCGCCTTCACCGTGAACGGCGCCACCACGATCGGCGCGAACACCAGCGTCACCGCGGGCGGCAATGCCGGCTTCGGCACGATCGGCGGCACGGGCACCCTGGCGATCGATGCAGGCGCCAACGCCGTCACGCTGGGCGCGGTGACCGGCCTTGCCTCGCTCTCCGCAACCGGCGCGACGATCGCCACCTCCGGCGCCTCGACCGGCGGCGCGCAGAGCTATACCGGCGCGACCACGCTGAACGGCAGCTACGCAACCAATGGCGGCGCCTTCACCGTCGCCGGCGCGGCAACCACGGTCAACGCGGTCAGCGTCGCCACCTCGGGCGGCAATGCGAGCCTTGGCACCGTCGGCGGTGCGGGCGGCCTCAGCGTCAACGCCGGCTCCGGCAATGTGACGCTCGGTGCGGTCAGTGGCATCGCCTCGCTCTCGGCAACTGGTGCGAACATCGCCACGGCCGGTGCCACCACCATCGGGGCACAGAGCTACACCGGCGCGACCATCCTCGCGGGCAACTACGCGACCAACGGCAGCAGCTTCGCAGTGAACGGGGCAAGCACGCTCGGCGGCAACACCAGCATCGCCACGGCGGGCGGCAGCGCCACGCTGGGCACGGTCGGCGCTACCGGTACCGGCAACAGCCTCTCGGTCAACACCGGCATCGGCAGCCTGACCCTGGGCGTCGTCTCGGGCCTCGGGGCGCTGACCGCGACGGGCGGGTCGATCACTACCGCCGGCGCAGCCACGTCCGGCGCGCAGAGCTACACCGGTTCGACCAACCTCAACGGCAGCTACGCGGCCGGCGGCGCCTTCACCGTCAACGGCGCGACGACGCTGGGCGGCAACACCAGTGTCACGGCAGGCGGCAATGCCGTCTTCGGCACGATCGGCGGTGCGCGCGCGCTCACCCTGGCGGCGACCGGCAGCGTCACGCTTGGCGCGGTCAACGGCCTGACCGCACTCTCGGTGACCGGCGCCGGCATCGTCACCAATGGCGCCAACACCACCGGCGCGCAGAGCTATACCGGCGCGATCCTGCTGCGCGGCAACTACACCACCAATGGCGGCACCTTCACCGTCACCGGCACTTCGACTCTCGCCCTCGGCGCCACCAACGTGACGACGCAGGGCGGCAACGCCAACTTCCGCGCCATCGTCGGGCCGAACAGCGCGCTGAACCTCAACGCCGGCACCGGCAATGTGACGCTCGGCGCGGTCAACGGCATCACCTCGCTCACCGTCACCGGCGCGACGATCACCACGGCCGGCGCCGCGACAATCGGTGGCCAGACCTATTTCGGCGAGACCCGGTTCGGCGGCACCTACAGCGCAAGCAACTTCAGCGTGCTCGGCAACGCGATCCTCACCGGCTCGACCGTGATGAACACCAATATCGATGGCAGCATCGCCATGGGTTCGGTGATCGGCAACGGCAGCACCAGCTTCTCGGCCAATGCCGGCGGCAACGGCACCGTGCTCGTCCGCTCGGTGACCGGCGTGACCGATCTCTCGCTCACCGGCCGGGTCGTGAACAATTATGGCGCGGTGACCAGCGGGTCGCAGAGCTACACCGGCTCGGTCAGCCTGGCCGGCGAGCACAGCGCGGGCGGTGACTTCGCCGTCAACGGCGCGACCGACCTGGCGGAGGACACCAGCGTCACGGCCGGCGGCAATGCCAGCTTCGGCGGCCCGATCACCGGCGCCCAGGCGCTCACGGTCGGCGCGGGCGGCAATGTGACGCTGGGCGCCGTGGACGGCCTTACCGCGCTCTCGGCGACCGGCAGCTCGATCGTCACCGCCGGCGCCTCGACCAGCGGCGCGCAGAGCTACACCGGCGATATCGTGCTGAACGGCAGCTATGACGCCGCCAGCTTCAGCGCGGGTGCAGCGACGCTGGCCGGTGCGACCAGCATCACCACCACCGGCGATACTGCGCTCGGCACGATCGCAGGCGGCGGCAATGCGCTGGCGGTGAGCGGCGGCAGCGTATCGCTCGGCGCCGCTTCGGGCCTGGCTTCGCTCGCCGCCACCGGCACGACGATCGCCACCTTGGGCGTGAGCAGCACCGGCGCGCAGAGCTACAATGGCGCGACCAGCCTCAACGGTGCGTACAGCACCGGCGGCGGCGCCTTCACGGTCAACGGCGCGGCGGGCACGGTCAACGCCGTGAGCGTCGCCACCGCGGGCGGCAGTGCAAGCTTCGGCACGATCGGCGGTGCGGGTGGTCTCACCGTCAATGCCGGTACGGGCAACGTCACCCTCGGCGCGGTGAATGGCATTGCTTCTCTGGCGGTTACCGGCGCGAACATCGCCACCGCCGGAGCCGCTACTCTCGGCACACAGAACTATACGGGTTCGACCAGTCTGAACGGTGTGTACGCCAGCAGTGGCGGATTCACCGTCAGCGGCGCCGCCACGCTGGCCGGCGCCACCACGGTTACCACCCAGGGCGGCAACGCCGTGCTCGGCGTAACCAGCGGTCTGGACGCTCTGGTCGTCAATGCTGGCACGGGCAATGTGACGCTTGGCGCGGCATCGGGCCTCGCCTCGCTGTCGGTTACCGGCGGCACGATCGTCACTGCCGGCGCTTCGACCAGCGGCGCGCAGAGCTACACCGGCGCCACCGTGCTGGGCGGCGCCTATGCTGCCGGCAGCTTCGCGGTGAACGGCGGCACCAGCCTGGCCGGCGCTACTACCGTGACCACCACCGGTGGCAATGTCTCGCTGGGCAATGTCAGCGGCAGTGCAAACTTCGGCGTGAACGCCGGTACGGGGACTGTCTCCGTCGGAGCCGTCACCGGCCTGGCCGGCCTGACCCTTTCCGGCGCAACCATTGCAACCAACGGCGTCTCAACCGTCGGTTCCCAGAGCTACACCGGCGCGACCAGCCTCAACGGCGCCTACACGACCGGCGGCGGCGCCTTCTCCGTCAGCGGCGCCACCAACCTGGCGGGCAACACCAGCGTGACCACCGCCAACGGCGCGATCACGCTGGGCACGGTCGATGCGGCGGTGGCCGGCAGCCAGGGCCTGGCGCTCAACGCCGGCACCGGCTCGGTGGCGCTGGGCAATAGCGGCGCCACCCGCCGCCTCGGCACGACCACGGTCAATGCCGGCAGCACCGTGCTCAACGGCGGCACCTATGCGGCGAACAGCCTCGCCTTCACCGGTTCGAGCGTCCGACTGACCCAGGGCAGCACGACGTTCAACACCACCTTGCCCGGCGGCGCCGGCGGCGCGATCAGCATCCAGCCGGACCTCGTCGGCACGGTGAACGCGCAGCAGAACGTCACCTTCACCGCCGGCAACGGCCTGACCGCGAACAGCGGCGACGTGACGATCGGCAATGCCGGCACCGACGCGATCCGCCTCGGCACGATGAGCGTGACCGGTCACGACTTCACGGGCGCCACCGTGAAGCTCGCCGGCACCTTCACCTCGGTGTTGAGTGGCTCGCAGGCGTTCAGCGCCAACACGCTGGACACGCTGGGCAATGTCAACGCGCGGGTGGCCGGCAATGAGAGCGGACCGATCCGCGCCGGCGGCTCGGTGACGATAAACGCAGGCGGCACGGGCAGCGGCTCGATCATCGCCGGCGGCCCGGTCGACCTCGACTATGGCAGCTCGGTCAGTCGCGCGATCACCGCGCAGAGCAACGTCTCGGTGAGCAGCACCGGCGGCGCGATCACCGGCCCGATCACCGCAACCGGCGCGGTCGAGCTGGTGACCACCACCGGCGCGATCAGCGGCAGCGTCAACGCCGGCGGCGCGGTCACCGCCAGCACGACCAGCGGCAGCATCACCGGCCCGATCACCTCGGGCGGCGCGGTGTCGCTCGCCACGACCAGCGGCGCGATCGCCTCGACAGTCACCAGCGGCGGCAGCGCCTCGCTCACCTCGCAGAGCGGCGCGGTGGGCGCCACGGTCACCGGCAATGGCGGCGTCTCGGTCGCCACCAACGGCAACCTCACGGGCAGCTACACCAGCCCGGGCGCGATCACGCTGACTTCGCTCCGCCCGATCGACGTCACGGTGAACGGCGCGGTGGTGACGGTGACCGCGCCGAGCGGCACGGTGACCGGCGTGTTCAGCGAGATCCACACCAACAACACCGGCACGCTGTTCGTGAACGACCAGCCGGTGATCGGCACCGGCACCACCGATGCCCGCCAGATCATCATCGATACCTTCGTGATCCCGGCGGGCGGCAGGGTCGCGGCCAATGGCGAGATCCAGCTGCCGACCGGCCTGGCCCTCGGCCTGATCGCGCCGGCCGGCGACGGCAAGAGCAACCAGCGCCCGCCGGTGGTGGTCAACAGCGTCAGCCGACTCGGCGAGCTGCTGCGCGTCGGCTACACCGCGATCATCATCCAGCTCGACGACAGCAACCTCGACGTCGAGGAGGAGCTGGCCGGGCAGTAATCCGTCACGTCCCATCGTGTACGAAGGAGGCCGGGAGGAAACTTCCGGCCTTTTCCGTCTCGCTCGCATGCCCGGGACGGAGCAAAGCTTTGCGGTCCTCGTTCTGGAGGTCTAGGATCGGGAGCTTCGGGATCGCCAGTCGCAGGGAGCAAGGGCCAAGATGCATGGACCGGGTGAATTCGAATTGTCGCGGCGCGGCATATTGGTCGGCGGCGCGGCGTCCGTGGCGATGACCGCCGCACCACCCATCGCCGAAGCGCAGGAGGCGGCATCCGCCGGCGCCGGTGCGCCGGTGCTGGCCAGGGTCACGCTCAAGGTGAACGGCAAGCCGCACACGCTCGAGCTCGACACCCGCACCACCCTGCTCGACGCGCTGCGCGAGCATCTCCAGTTCACCGGCACCAAGAAGGGCTGCGACCACGGCCAGTGCGGTGCCTGCACGGTGATCGTCGAAGGGCGGCGGATCAACTCCTGCCTCAGCCTGGCGGTGATGCACGAGGGCGACAGCGTCACCACGATCGAAGGCCTGGGCACGGCCGAGAAGCTCCACCCGATGCAGGCCGCCTTCGTGAAGCATGACGGCTATCAGTGCGGCTATTGCACCCCCGGCCAGATCTGCTCGGCGGTGGCGGTGCTCGACGAGATCCGTGCCGGCATCCCCAGCCACGTCACCGGCGATGTCGCGGGCAAGCCGGCGATGAGCGCCGAGGAGATCCGCGAGCGGATGAGCGGCAACATCTGCCGCTGCGGCGCCTATTCGAACATCGTCGAGGCGATCAGCGAAGTCGCTGCCCGGAGGAAGGCATGAAGGCTTTCACCTATGAGCGCGCGGGCTCGCCCGCCGAGGCCGCCGCGATCGTCGGCCGCACCCAGGGCGCCCGCTTCATCGCGGGCGGCACCAACCTGCTCGACCTGATGAAGCTGCAGATCGAGACGCCTACCCACCTGGTCGACGTCAACCATCTCGGGCTCGATCGGATCGAGGCGACGCCGGAGGGCGGGCTCAGGATCGGCGCGCTGGTCCGCAACACCGATCTCGCCGCCGACAAGCGCGTCCGCAAGGATTATGCCCTGCTCTCCCGCGCGCTCGTCGCGGGCGCCTCGGGCCAGCTGCGCAACAAGGCGACAACCGCGGGCAATCTGCTCCAGCGCACCCGCTGCCCCTATTTCTACGACACCAACCAGCCCTGCAACAAGCGCAAGCCCGGCAGCGGCTGCGCGGCGATCGGCGGGATCAACCGCAGCATGGCGGTGATCGGCGCCAGCGACGCCTGCATCGCCACCCATCCCAGCGACATGGCGATCGCGATGCGCGCGCTCGACGCGGTGGTGGAAACGGTCCGCGCGGACGGCGCGACCCGGGCCATCCCGATCGCCGAGTTCCACACGCTCCCCGGCGACACGCCGAACGTCGAGAACACGCTGGCAGCCGGTGAACTCATCACTGCGGTGACGCTGCCCAGGCCGATCGGCGGCACGCATATCTACCACAAGGTCCGCGACCGGGCTTCCTATGCCTTTGCGCTCGTCTCGGTCGGCGCGATCCTGCAGAAGGACGGCAGCGGCCGGGTCGCGTTCGGCGGCGTCGCGCACAAGCCCTGGCGGGTCGAAGCGGCGGAAGCTGCGCTGGCACAGGGCGCGAAGGCAGCCGCCGCTCTCGCCTTTGCCGGTGCCAAGCCCACCGAGCAGAACAAGTTCAAGCTGGTGCTGGCCGAGCGCACGCTCGCCGCCGCAATTGCCGAAGCGAGGGCCTGAGCCATGAAGTTCACCACCCCCGCCGGCACCAATCCGATCGACCAGGGCAAGTTCGTCGGCAAGCCCACTCCGCGCATCGACGGCCCGCTCAAGACCAGCGGCGGCGCCCGCTATGCCTATGAGCATGGCGAGGCCGTCAAGAACCCCGCTTATGGCTATGTCGTCGGCTCGGCGATCGCCAAGGGGCGGATCTCCGCGATCGACCTGCGCGATGCCAAGGCCGCGCCCGGCGTGCTGGCGATCATCACCGCCGACAATGCCGGCAAGCTGAACAAGGGCAGCTTCAACACGGCAATGCTGCTCGGCGGCCCGGAGATCGAGCATTATCACCAGGCCGTCGCGCTGGTTGTCGCCGAGACCTTCGAGCAGGCGCGCGCCGCCGCGGCTTTGGTCCGCGTCGACTATGCCCGCGAAAAGGGCGCCTATGATCTCGCCGCCTCGGTGGACAGCGCCGTGAAGGCGGGCGGCAACAACGCCAAGGTCGGCGATTTCGACGGCGCCTTCGCCGCATCGCCGGTGCAGTTCGACCAGCGCTACACCACGCCGGATCACGCCCATGCGATGATGGAGCCGCATGCCTCGATCGCCGCCTGGGACGGCGACAAGCTGCAGATCTGGACCGCCAACCAGATGATCGCCTGGGGCAAGGGCGACGTCGCCAAGACGCTCGGCATTCCCAAGGAAAATGTCAGGCTGATCTCGCCCTTCATCGGCGGGGGCTTTGGCGGCAAGCTGTTCGTCCGCGCCGATGCGATCCTCGCCGCGCTGGGGGCGAAGGCGGCGGGCCGGCCGGTCAAGGTCGCCCTGCCCCGCCCGCTGATGTTCAACAACACCACGCACCGCCCGGCGACGATCCAGCGGATCCGCATCGGCGCGGGGCGCGACGGCAAGATCAGCGCGATCGCGCATGAGGAATGGTGCGGCGACCTGCCCGGCGGCGGCGGCGAGAACTCGGTCGCGCAGACCCGCCTGCTCTATGCCGGCGCCAACCGGCTGATCGGCCAGAAGCTCGCGGTGCTCAACCTGCCCGAGGCGAATGCGATGCGCGCGCCGGGCGAGGCGCCTGGCTTGATGGCGCTCGAGATCGCGATGGACGAGCTCGCCGAGAAGCTCGGCATCGACCCGATCGAACTGCGCGTGATCAACGATACCCAGGTCGATCCGGAAAAGCCGGAACGCCCCTTCTCGCAGCGCCAGCTGATCGAGTGCATGCGTACCGGCGCCGACAAGTTCGGCTGGGCGAAACGCAATCCGAAGCCGGGCCAGGTCCGTGACGGGCGCTGGCTGGTCGGCATCGGCATGGCAGCGGCCTTCCGCAACAACATCAACATGAAGTCGGCCGCACGCGTCCGGCTCGACGGCTCCGGCATCGTCACGGTCGAAACCGACATGACCGATATCGGCACCGGCACTTACACGATCGTCGCGCAGACCGCGGCCGAGATGATGGGCGTGCCGCTCGACAAGGTGAAGGTGAAGCTTGGCGATTCCAGCTTCCCGGTCTCGGCCGGCTCGGGCGGGCAATGGGGGGCGAACAGCGCCACCGCCGGCGTCTATGCCGCCTGCGTGAAACTGCGCGAGGCGGTTGCCCAGAAGCTCGGCTTCAATTCGGACGACGCGGTGTTCGCCGGCGGCAAGGTCCGCGTCGGCAAACGCAGCGTGCCGCTCGCCGACGCCGCCAGGGCCGGCGAGATCGTCGTCGAGGATGTGATGGAATATGGCGATCTGGGCCGCAAGTTCCAGCAATCCACCTTCGGCGCCCATTTCGTCGAGGTGGGCGTCGATATCGCTACCGCCGAGATCCGCATTCGCCGCATGCTCGCGGTGTGCGCGGCGGGCCGCATCCTCAATCCGGTCTCGGCACGCAGCCAGGTGATCGGCGCGATGACCATGGGCGCGGGTGCCGCGCTGATGGAGGAACTGGTGGTCGACAAGCGCTTCGGCTTCTTCGTCAACCACGACCTTGCCGGCTATGAAGTACCGGTCCATGCGGACATCCCGCACCAGGAAGTTATCTTCCTCGAGGAGACCGACCCCACCACCTCGCCGATGAAGGCCAAGGGCGTGGGCGAGCTCGGTATCTGCGGCGTCGGCGCGGCGGTTGCCAATGCGATCCACAACGCCACCGGCGTGCGGGTGCGCGACTATCCGGTCACGCTCGACAAGTTGCTCGAGGGCATGCCCGCGTTCGCCTGAACCCGGCTTGCAATGCAGGATTTCGCATGATTGTCTCAGCCGGTCGGGTTCGCAGCCCGGCCGCTCCTTGAGGCTGTTGGTGAAATAGGATCAGGCGCACGCAACAATGTTGCGAGATGCGGCGCGTTTCCGTTGAGAAGGTCAAAATTCGAAGCCGAAAAACAGCTCTTGGCCTCTACTTCGTGTACTTTGGCGCGTCGGCCCCGCCCCGGCTGTAGGATCAGCGCCCCGCCGCCGTCCGCGCCCAGGAAAGTGCCCGGTCGGCGACTTCCTCCCAGCCATCCTCGTTGCACAGCCAGTGCGAACGACCGGGGAATTCGTGGAACATGGTGTCGACCGGCGAGCGCAAATGCTTGCGGTAATTGGCGCGGACCATCGGCGCGGGCACGGTGCGGTCCTTCGCGCCGGCGATCAGCATCAGCGGCGGCCGGTCGGGGTTGTCCCAGCGCACCCGGGCGCCGATGCCCAGCACCGCCTGGAAGAACACGCGCCCCGGCGTGGGCACGATGAACTTCTCCCAGGCATAGGGCTTCTCGGCTGCCGGCAGCGTCTGGGCGAAGCCGGCGGCGAACTCGCGCTCGCTCATCCGCAACGCCCGGTTCCAGCCGTTGAACGCCGTGAACACGCAGAGGGAGGTCCATACCGCGAGCGGATGCGCGGGCACGCCGAAGGGCGGTGTCGGGTCGATCGCCACCGCCGCGGCGCCCAGCCCGCGATCGGCGAGCAGCTGGACGATCAAGCCGCCAAAGCTGTGCCCCATCAGGATCGGCGGATGCGGCATCGCTTCGATCAGCGCGGCATAATGATCGGTGATCTGCCTGAGACCGAGCTTGCCCAGCCGCGGATCGGGCGCCCGGCGGAGCTCGTCCACCGGGCGATCGAGATAGGGCCAGGGCGGCGCCACCACGCTCACGCCCGCCGCCTCGAAGCGCTGGCGGAAGCGGTCCCACGAGCTTGGCGTAAGCCAGGCACCGTGGATGAGCATGACCGTGGGGGCCATCCGATACTCCGAACTGGGACCCGGGCTGGCCGGTCAGCCCTTGATGAAGGCGAGCAGGTCCGGGTTGATCACATCGGCATGGGTGGTCGCCATGCCGTGCGGGAAGCCCTTGTAGGTCTTGAGCGTCGCGTTCTTGAGCAGCTTGGCCGAAAGCGGGCCCGAGTCCGCATAGGGCACGACCTGGTCGTCATCGCCGTGCATCACCAGCGAGGGCACGGTGATCTTCTTGAGGTCCTCGGTGAAGTCGGTCTCGCTGAACGCCTTGATGCAGTCGTAATGGGCCTTGATCCCGCCCATCATGCCCTGGCGATACCAGTTGTCGATGATGCCCTGGCTGATCTTCGCGCCAGGCCGGTTGAAGCCGTAGAACGGGCCGGTCGGGAAATCGATGTAGAGCTGGGCGCGGTTGGCGAGCACGCCGGCGCGGATGCCGTCGAAAACCTCGATCGGCAGGCCGCCGGGGTTCTTTTCGCTCTTGACCATCACCGGCGGCACCGCGCCGATCAGGACCATCTTGGCGACACGGCCCGGCTTGGCGCGGGCGACATAATGCGCCACTTCGCCGCCACCGGTCGAATGGCCGACATGGATCGCGCCCTTCAGGTCGAGATGGTCGGTCAGCGCCGCGACATCGGCGGCATAGGTGTCCATCTCGTTGCCCGTATCGGTCTGGGTCGAGCGGCCATGCCCCCGGCGGTCATGCGCGATGACGCGGTAGCCCTGCATCAGGAAGTACATCATCTGGCTGTCCCAATCGTCCGCCGTCAGCGGCCAGCCGTGATGGAACACGATCGGCGTGGCGGTCTTGGGACCCCAGTCCTTGTAGAAGATCTCCGTGCCGTCGGCGGTCTTGATCGTCGCCATGGTCTTTTCTCCTGCGTGGGATGCCGCCCCGGCCAGGGCGGGAATGGGTAATGCCGCCGCTGCGGCGATCGCCGCGGCGCCTGCCACGAACTCGCGGCGCGTGGTTTCGAGACGCTCGCTCATGCTTTCCTCCTGCCGAACCTGCGCCAGCTCAGTCCCACAGGTGTCCGCAGCCGCAAATCTCGTGCCGGTGCCTCGCCTAACTCTTTCGGGCTACTCCCGCGCGGCGATGTTTCTGTGCTACCGTGCGCGCTTTCGGAAGCGTCGCGTGAGAAGGGGATCGTCTTGCGACTAGCCTTGCTCATCGCCGGGTTCATCGCGCTGTGCTTCGGGGGCACGGCGACCGCAGACGCGCCCGGCCAGGGCATCGGCCGCTATCTTCATGCGACCTGGACGAGCAAGGACGGCGTGCCCGCCATGGTCCAGGCACTCGCCCAGGGGCCGGATGGCTATATCTGGGTGGGCACCGGCAACGGCCTGTTCCGGTTCGACGGAGTGACCTTCGAATATGTCCCCCCCGCCCCCGATCACCCCCGCGGCGCGATCCCGATCAGCGCGCTGCTCGTCACCCGGCGTGGCGAACTCTGGGCCGCCTATGTCGGTGGCGGCGGGGTCGAGATCTATCGCGGCGGGCGCATGGTCAGCACCGGCATGCACGATGCCGCCGGCGAGATCACCGAGCTTCGCGAGGACAAGGAAGGCGCGATCTGGGCCGTGGGCGGGCGCACGCGCAAGGCGCTCAAGCGCTACCGGGACGGCGCCTGGGAGACGATCGACCAGCGCTGGGGCCTGCCCGACAAGGATTACGTCTCGAGCCTGGCGACCGGGCGCGACGGATCGATCTGGGTCGCCACCGACAAGCAGCTCTACCTGCTGCGCCACGGCACCCGGCGGTTCGAGGCGGTGGGCGTGGAGCTCGGCTTCGGTGCCAATCTCGCGCTCGATCCCGAGGGTAATATGTGGCTGTCCGACGCCCATGGCACCCGCATGCTGCCCGATTATCCGGCCGGTGCTCGCGAGCCGAAGAACTCCGTGGTCTTTCCCTTTTCGGGGCCAGTCCGGCGCACCGCGATCCTGTTCGACCGGGACGGCAATCTCTGGGGTTCGAGCTTCACCAGCGGCATCTTCCAGATCGAGCGGGCCGCGGACAAGGCAAGCGCCGAGGGCAATATCTCGCTCTACCGCACCGAGAACGGGCTGACCTCCAACCAGGCCGTGTCGCTGCTGCAGGACCGCGAGGGCAATATCTGGGTAGGCACCGAGCTGGGGCTCGACCAGTTCCGCCCCGCCAGCCTGTTCCGCGTCGAGCCGCCGGCGGACGGCGCGGCGGAGGGCTATATGGTCGCTGCCGATGACGCCGGCACGATCTGGCTGGCGAGCGGCCCGTCGCTCTATCGCGCCCTGCCCGGCCAGGACCCCAGCCTCTTCTCCACCCAACCGGGCGACATTCAGGCGCTGTGCCGCGGCGGCAACGGCTCGGTCTGGCTCAGCACCGCGCGGCGCATGGTCCGGATGCGCGGCGGCCAGGTAGCCGAGACGATCGACCTGCCCGGTGCCGGCGAGACCTATGGCTGCGCGGAAGATGGACTCGGCCGGCTTTGGGTAGCGCGCTTCCAGCACGGCGTGCTCGTCCGCCGTGGCAATGGCTGGCACCAGGCCAACCTCCCTTTGCCGGGCCGGCCGCAGGACATCGTCATCGACCGGGACGGCAACCCGGTGATCATCCTGGATCGCAAGGGCATCGTCCGCGTCGTCGGTACCACGGCGCGCGGCTGGACCAACGACCAGATCGGCGTTTCCGGGCTCACCGGCGTCTATGCCGGGCGCGACGGCATGCTGGTGGCGGGCGGTGAAGGCCTGGCCCTATGGCGGAACGGCCGGTTCGACCGGCTGTCGATCGCCGACCACCCCTGGCTGCGCGGCGTGCGCGGCCTGGTCCAGACGGCGTCGGGCGAGACCTGGATGGTCAACAATATCGGCCTGCTGAGGATTCACACCGTCGATCTCGATCGCGCCTTCTCGCACCCCCGCGTGCCGATCCCCCACGACCTGTTCGACGAGCAGGACGGCTTTGCCAGCCGCACACAGCGCGCGGACGGCCCGCAGATCGCGGCGGGCGGCGATGGGCGGTTGTGGTTCCTGACCCGGCAGAGCGTGATGCGGATCGACCCGGGCAAGCTTTCCCGCAACGCCGTCGTGCCGCCGGTGGCAATCCGCGCGCTGGTCGTGGATGGCAAGCGCTTCGTCGATCCATCGCGGATCACCCTGCCCCGCGGCGAGTCCAACCTGTCGATCGAATATACCGGCCTCAGCTTCTCGGTGCCGAGCCGGGTCCGCTTCCGCTACATGCTGGAGGGCGTGGACCGCACCTGGATTGATCCCGGCACGCGCCGCCAGGCATTCTACACCAATCTCGAGCCGGGCTCCTATCGCTTCCGGGTGATCGCTTCGAACAATGACGGGATCTGGAACCCCACTCCGACCACATTGGAATTCACGCTACCGCCGACCTTCTTCCAGAGCAGGTGGTTCACGCTTCTCTGTGCCCTGGGGGCGATCGGCCTGTTCTGGCTGTTCTACCAGGTGAAGGTCCGCGCACTGGCCGCGCAGATGCGCGATCGCATGCGCGAGCGACTTGGCGAGCGTGAGCGGATCGCGCGCGAATTGCACGACACGCTGCTGCAGGGCGTGCAGGCGCTGGTCCTCCGCTTCCAGCTCGTCGCTGACGATATCTCGCCCGAGAACCCGGCGCGCCGCGAGCTCGAGGAAGCGCTGGACCGCGCCGACAATGTCCTTGCCGAGGGACGCGACCGGGTGCGCGACCTGCGCCTGATCGGCGGCGCCGATGATATCGAGCACATGATCCTGGAGATCGCCCGCAAGCAGGTCTTCTCGCCCTCCACCCAGATCTCGGTGGTAAGCGAGGGCGAGCCCCGGCCGCTCGACCCTCTGGTGTGGGATGAAGTGGCACGGATCGCCAACGAGGCGCTCTTCAACATCTGGCGCCACGCCCATGCGCGCCAGATCGCGATCCGCATCGGTTTCCAGCCCGATTGCTTCAGCGTCCGCTTCCGCGACGATGGCGTGGGGATTACCGACGAGGTATTGCGCGACGGCAAGCGCGACGGGCATTTCGGCCTGCCGGGCATGCGCGAGCGTGCGGCCAAGATCCAGTCGCGCCTTGTGGTGCAAAGGCCGCCTGCGGGCGGTACCGAAATCATCCTGATCGTCCCCGCGACGATCGCCTATTCGAATACGCGGCGCCGCAAGTGGCGCGCGCTGGTCACAGGAGGCCGAATTGGTTGAGGCAGCATTGGCGACGCGCGCGAAGACCGTCCGGGTAATGGTGGTCGACGATCACCCGATGCTGCGCGAAGGCATCGTCGCAGTGGTCGAGCGCCAGGCGGACATGGAGATCGTCGCGGAGGCCCAGGGCGGTGCAGAGGCGGTCGAGCGGTATCGCGAGGTCCAGCCCGACGTGACGCTGATGGACATCCAGATGCCGGGCATGGACGGCGTGGAGACGATCGAGGCGATCCGCCGCGAATTCCCCGCCGCCCAGTTTGTGGTGCTCACCACCTATCCGGGCGACACGCATGCGCTGCGGGCACTGCGCGCCGGGGCGACCGGCTATCTGCTGAAGAGCTGCATCCGCAAGGACCTGCTCGATACGATCCGCGCGGTGCATGAGGGGCGCCGGGCGATCGCCGCGGATGTCGCCCAGGAAATCGCCCTTCACGCGTTCGACGACCGGCTGAGCGAGCGCGAGACGGACATCCTCCGCCTGGTCGCGGAAGGACATCCCAACAAGCAGATCGCCTGGCGCCTGTCGCTCTCCACCGACACGGTGAAAGCGCATCTCAAGAACATCTTCGCCAAGCTCGACGTGGCCGATCGTACCCACGCGGTGATCATCGCGGCACGGCGCGGCTTCATCGAGATCTGAAGCCGCGCCGCACGCTCTCCGGGCCTAGATGACCCCGTCCTCGGTTTCCGAGCGGAACTCGTGCCACAGGCCGTTGAGGATGCCGAAGCCGACGGCGAGGCCGACACCCAGGATCCAGGCAAAATACCACATGGGAACTGCTCCTCAGTAGAAGTCGGGGTTGGTGCGCACGTCCTGCTCGGTCACCCGGCCGAACATGATGCGGTAGGCCCAGGCCGTGTAGGCAAGGACGATCGGCAGGAAGATCGCAGTGACGATCAGCATGGTGAACAGCGTGCCGTGGCTCGACGAGGCGTTCCACACCGTCAGGCTCGACAGCGGATCGATCGAGCTCGGCAGAATGTACGGGAACATCGACAGGCCAACCGTGGAGATGATCCCCACATTGGCGAGCGACGAGCCCGCGAACACCAGCACGTCATTGCGGCCGCGGATGCCGAGCAGCGCCAGCACCGGGCCAACAAAGCCGAGCAAGGGGGCCATGAGCATCCAGGGATGCGCGCCGTAATTGGCCAGCCAGGCGCCGCCTTCCGCAACCGTGGTCGAGAAGCGCGGATTGGACGGACCGCCTGCGTCGACCAAGCCATCCAGCCGGTAGCCAAGACCGCCATAGGCGACGAACAGGCCGCCGACCGCGAACAGCACGATCGCCAGCACGGCAGCTACCTGGCCGAAGCGACGGGCACGCTCGAGCACCACGCCTTCGGACTTGAGGCTCAGCCAGCCCGCACCATGCAGCACCAGCATCGCCACCGAAAGCAGGCCAGTGACCAGCGTGAACGGGGTGAAGAGGCCGAGAAGCGATCCGTCGTAGAAGGCGCGCAGGTCGCCATCGAGGCGGAAGGGAATGCCCTTGAGCACATTGCCCACTGCGACACCGAAGACGAGCGCCGGCACGAAGCCGCCGACGAACAACGCCCAATCCCAGCGATAGCGCCATTTCAGGTCCGGGTGCTTCGAGCGGTACTTGAACCCCACCGGCCGCAATATCAGCGCCGACAGCACCAGGAACATCGCCAGGTAGAAGCCGGAGAAGCTTACGGCATAGACGAAGGGCCATGCCGCGAAGATGGCGCCGCCGCCGAGGATGAACCACACTTGGTTGCCTTCCCAGGTTGCGCCGATGGTGTTGATCACCATCCGACGCTCCTCGTCGGTCTTCCCCACGAACGGGAGCAGTGCTCCCGTCCCCAGGTCGAAGCCGTCGGTCAGTGCGAAGCCGATCAGCAATACACCGAGCAACAGCCACCAGATGATGCGTAGCGTTTCAAAATCGAGAGGGATGGACATGGTCTGTCTCCAAAACCCTGGTTCGGCTCATTCGGCCGGAACGGCGTGGAAATCGGGGCCCGCGGGCGCCGGCGCGGTCGCCGGACGATATTCCTCCGGCCCCTTCTTGATCGATGCGAGCATCAGCCGCACCTCGATCACCGCCAGCGCGCCATAGAGCGCGGTGAAGCCGATGATCGTCAGCCACAGCTCGGGCACGGTCAGGCTCGATGGTGCCAGGAAGGTCGGCAGCACGCCCTCCACCGCCCAGGGCTGGCGACCGACCTCGGCCACGGCCCAGCCCACTTCCGCGGCGATCCACGGCAGCGGCATCACGATCAGCGCCAGCCGCAGGAACCAGCGGGCGTCGAACTTGCGGACGGTCGAATAGTAGAAGGCAACCGCGAAGAAGGCGATCATGCCGAAACCAATCCCGGCCATGATGCGGAACATCCAGAAGATCGCCGGCACGTTCGGCACGGTGCTCCACGCCGCCTTGTCGATCGTTGCCGCGTCCGCGGTGCGCGGATCGGCCACGAAGCGCTTGAGCAGCAGCGCATAGCCCAGATCGTTCTTGGTCTTCTCGAACGCCTCGCGCGCAACCAGGTTGTTACGATCGACCTTGAGCTTCTCCACCGCGTCATAGGCAGTCAGCCCATTGACGATACGGACCTTGGCGCGCGCAACCAGCGGGAAGATGCCATTGACCTCACCGGTCAGGCTGCGCGTGGAGATCAGGCCCAGCACATAGGGGATCTTCACCTCGTACCTGGTCTCGCGACCGCTGTTCGAAGGGACGCCGAAGATCGCGAGGCCGGCGGGCGCAGGCTCGGTGTGCCACATGCCCTCGATCGCGGCGAGCTTCATCTGCTGGTTCTCGGTCAGCGCATAGCCGCTCTCGTCGCCCAGCACGACGACCGACAGCGACGAAGCGAGGCCGAAGGCCGCCGCCACCGTGAAGCTGCGCTTGGCCAGCTCCAGATGCTTGCCCTTGAGCAGGTAGAAGGCCGAGACGCCGAGCACGAACACGCTGGCCATGACGTAGCCCGCGCTCACCGTGTGGACGAACTTCGCCTGGGCGACCGGATTGAAGATCACCGCCGCGAAGTCGGTGACTTCCATGCGCATCGTCTCGGGGTTGAACACCGACCCGGTCGGGTGCTGCATCCAGCCATTGGCGACGAGAATCCACAGCGCCGACAGGTTGGAGCCGAGCGCCACCATGAAGGTGGTGAACAGGTGCGCCTGTTTCGACATGCGATCCCAGCCGAAGAACATCAGCCCGACGAACGTCGCTTCCAGGAAGAAGGCCATCAGGCCCTCGATCGCGAGCGGGGCGCCGAAGATGTCGCCCACATAGTGCGAGTAATAGGACCAGTTGGTCCCGAACTGGAATTCCATGGTGAGGCCGGTGGCGACGCCAAGGACGAAGTTGATGCCGAACAGCTTTGCCCAGAAACGGGTGATGTCCCGCCAGATCGGGCGGTTGGTCATCACGTACACGCTCTCCATGATGACGAGCATGAACGAGAGGCCGAGCGTCAACGGCACGAACAGGAAGTGGTAAAGCGCAGTCAGCGCGAATTGGAGCCTCGATAGCTCCACGACTGCCATGCTGATCATCGCAGGAAATCCCCCTACGCAAGAGTCTGCGCCCAACGGGTTTGGTCGCGTCCTCATTGTCCCTAGAAGCGGTCCCCGAAGGCGACTTTGACCATGAACAAATACGCGGCGAACGCAACTCCGGCTAAGGGATGATATGATCTGGCTCCTGGATGTACCCGGTGCCGCGCTTTTCGCAGGGGGCATCGCGCTGGCGGTGAGCGCCCTTGCTGCGGGTGACGGCATCTCCCTGCTCGCTGCCTGCATGATCCTGGCAGGCGGGCTGATCCGTGGCGGGGCAGCGTTGCTGGTCCATGCCACCGCGATCCGCGCCGCCCAGCGCGTGGTTGTGGCATGGCGCTCCCATCTGTTCCCGCGCCTGCTCGCCGGCCGCCTCGCTCGCCCACTCCTGGCCGGTGAGAGTGCTGCCCTGGCGATCGACCATATGGCGACGATCGAAGCCTATCAGGCGCGCTTCAGGCCCGCGCGCGCCGCCTCTGCCGCAACGCCGTTGCTGGTTGCCGCAATAATCGCCTTCGCGAGCTGGGTGTCGGCCGCGATCCTGGTCATCACGCTGATCCCCTTCGCACTCGGCATGATCCTGGCCGGTACCGCCGCGCGTCGAACCTCGGAGCGCCAGCTGGCCGCGCTCGCCCAGCTTTCCGGCCTGTTCGTCGACCGCGTCCGCACCCTGCCCGTCATCCGCCATTTCGGCGCCGAGGACCGGATCACCCGCCAGGTCGGCATCGCCACCGGCGAAGTCGCCGAGCGCACCGTGGCGGTACTGCGCGTCGCTTTCCTTTCCGGCGCAGTCCTGGAGTTCTTCGCGGCGCTCTCGGTCGCGTTGGTCGCGGTCTATTGCGGGTTCAGCCTGCTCGGCCTGCTGCCCTTCCCCGCTCCCGAAAAGCTCACGCTCGGCCAGGCGTTCTTCGCGCTGGCGATGGCACCGGAATTCTACCTGCCGATGCGTCGCCTGGCCGCCGCCTATCACGAGAAGCAGCTGGGCGACGCAGCGAGCGTCGCATTGACCGCAGTCGAGGCCGAAACGCCTGCGCCACCCATCTCGGCGCGCTTCGACGGGCTGCAGGTTACCGGTCTCGTGATCCAATGGCCGAACCTGCATATCGGCCCGGTCAGCTTCGCGCTGGCACCGGCCGATATGGTTGCGCTGACCGGCCCGACCGGCAGCGGCAAATCGAGTCTGCTCGCCTCGATTGCCGGGCAGATCGTTCCCGCCGCCGGCGCGGTGCGCATCGCCGGCGGCGGGGCTCTCGATCCCGGCGACATCGCCTGGGCGGCCCAGACCCCGTTGCTGCTTCCCGGCACCCTTGCCGAGAACATCGCCCTTGCCCGGCCGGACGCGACTATCGAGGCGATCGGTCAGGTCGCTTCGCTGGTAGGCCTGGATACCCTGCTCGCCGCACGCGGCGGGCTGGGACTGGCGCTCGACCATCGCGGCTCCGGCCTGTCAGGCGGCGAGCGGCGGCGGATCGGACTGGCGCGGGCTATCCTTTCGGGCCGCCCATTGCTGCTCTGCGACGAGCCCACTGCCGACCTCGACGCCGAAAGCGCTGCCGAGATCATCGACCTGCTCAAGACGCTTGCCCGCGACCGCGCGGTCCTGGTCGTGACCCATGATCCAGCCCTCGCCGCCGCGGCACGTCTGGAGGTGGCGCTGTGAACGTCTTCACCCTCGACCCGACCGGGCGCCGCTGGCTCCGACGCGCGAGCATCGCCGCGGTCGTTGCCGCGCTGGCCGGCATATTGCTGCTGGCGGTGTCGGGCTGGTTCCTGACCAGCGCGGCGCTGGCGGGGGCCGCCGGGCCGGTCGTCGCGCTCGGCTTCAACTATCTGATCCCCAGCGCCGGCATCCGGTTGCTGGCGATCCTGCGCACCGTGTCACGCTATGGCGAGCGGCTGTTCTCGCACCAGGCGGCGCTGGGCGCGATGGCCGGGATGCGCGGCAGCCTGTTCGGCAGGCTCGCAGCACAGGATGCCCGCACCGGCCCCGACCTTTCCGGCGGCGACGCCAGCGCCCGGCTGATCGGCGATATCGACGCGCTCGAGGACCTGATCGTCCGCAAGCCCACCCGACCCGCCAGCCTGGTCGCGGCGGGCATCGGGGTGCTGCTCGCCGCGTTCGCCGGCTGGGCATCGGCACTGGCACTGCTCCTGCTGCTGGCCGCGCTACCCTTGCTGCTCGATCGTGCCGCCCGTCGCCTGACGAAGCAGCCTGCCCATGACGCAGCCGAGGCGCTGGGCGCGCTGCGCACCCGCTATGTCGAATATGCCGCCGCCCGCGCCGAGATCGCCGCCTATGGGCTGGCCGACCGGGTGACGCAGGACCTGGTACCGCTCACCGAGGCGCTCGACACCGCCCGGGAGCGGCTGCACCGGGGCGAAGGGGCGATCGCGGCACTGCTCGCCGGCTATACCGGGCTGGCCGTGGCGATCGTGCTGCTGCTCTCCAGCGGCCCCGCCCCGCAGGTCGCGCTGGCACTCCTCGCCACCGCCGGGGCGATCGAGGCGATGGCCGGGCTGGCCCGCACCGCCTTCCGCCAGGCCAGTGTCGGCGAGGGCCTGCGCCGGCTCGAGGCATTGCTGACCCTGCCCGAACCCGCGGCCCCCCAGGCGGATGGCACGCCGCTGCCGCTTCGGCTCGGCACACTGCGGCTCGAGCCCGGCAGCCGGGTTGCCGTCACCGGGCGCTCGGGGTCCGGCAAGACGCTGCTGCTCGATGCGCTGGCCGGCATGCGCGCCGTTGAGGTCGATGCCGCGATCGGCGAGCAACCGCCCATCGCCCAGCCCGGAGCGCTGCTGCGCAGCCAGTTCGCGCTGTCCCCGCAGGACGCCGCGCTGATCGCCGGGACGATCGGCGACAATCTCCGACTAGCCCGGCCCGGGCTCGATAATGCCGCGATGTGGGCCGCGCTCAAGGCCGTGGTGCTCGACGATCGCATCGGCAGGATGCCGGCCGGGCTCGACACAAGGCTGGGCGAAGCCGGCGGCACGCTTTCGGGCGGCGAGCGCAAGCGGCTGTCGCTGGCGCGGGCGCTGCTCGCCGGACGGCCCTGGCTACTGCTCGACGAGCCGACCGAAGGGCTGGACGCCGCCACCGAGGCCGAGCTGGTCGCCCGGCTCGACCAGTGGCTGCGCGGGACCGCGACCGGACTGGTGCTGGTCTCGCATCGGCCGGCACCGCTTTCGCTTGTCGGGAGCAGCGTGGCGATCGAGGCACTGGCGCCTCGGCCGGTTTAGGTTCCTGCTCCCACTATAGCTCCCCGGCGAAAGCGGGGCCCAGAATCACAAGTCACAGAGCAGAAAAACCCTGGGCCCAGGCTTTCGCCGGGGCTCAGTGCGGGCTCCAGGCATGGCCTAATCCTACGCCCTCACGGCATCGACTCGCGAAAGTACACAAAGTACAGGCCAAGAACGGGTTTTTGGCTCGGCAATTTTGACCTTCTTTACGGGAACGCGCGGCATCTCGCACGATTGCTACGTGCGGCTGATCCTATTTCACCAACAGCCTCAAAAAGCGGCTGAGCCCAAGTTCGACCGCCCGAGGCAAGCAGGCGAAATCCTACATTGCAAGGCCGCACAAAAAGGGCCGGCATCGCTGCCGGCCCTTCCCCGTCAGCGGGGGTACGGGTTCAGAGACGGACCCCAAGTCCTACGCCGAACACCAGCGGGTTCACCTTCACATGGGTGCGCTGCGTGCCGATCGCGGTGGTATCGAGCCGGGCGTCCGTGGTGATGTCGATGTATTTCACGTCGAGGTTCAGGAAGACCTTCCTGGTCAGGTCGACATCGACACCAGCCTGCGCCGCCCAGCCGAAGCTGTCCGACATGCGCACCCTGGTCTTGCCCACGGCCCCCTGCAGGCCGCTCGATGCCTTCTCGTCCCAGAAGATCGTGTAGTTCACGCCGGCGCCGACATAGGGGCGGATCTTGCCCCGCGAATTGAAGTGATATTGCGCGGTCAAGGTGGGCGGGAGCACCCAGGTCGAGCCAAGCTTGCCGATCGAACCGGTGGTGCCGGTGGTGCCACCGAAATTATGCTTGGTGGTCGAGGCGATCAGCTCGAAGCCGATATTGTCGGTGACCATGTAGGTCGCATCGATTTCCGGCATCACGGCATTGTCCAGGCTCACCTTCTCGGTGGGGAAAGCCGGCTTGATGCCGTTCGATTTCTCGTTCGGGGCCACCACGATCGTGCGCAGGCGAACCAGCACGTCGCCGGCGCGGATGCCGGTTTCGTCGCTCGTCTGGGCGCTGGCGGGGACGGCGACCATCAGGCCGGCTGCGGCCAGAGCGATCAGGGTCTTCATTGTTACCTCCACTGTTGACCCCATTGCCAATGGCCCCCGCCAAACCTCGCCGCATTGCAGCAACGCAAACGGGGATTTGACTGGTGTCAAAGCCGCCCGGAGCCCGTGCCCGCAGACAGGATGGCATGTGGACCTATCACCCCGAGCTGCTCGCCACGCCGGTGCCCCGCTACACCAGCTTCCCCACCGCAGCGGAGTTCGGTGACGATGTCGGCCCGGCCGACATGGAGCATGCGCTGGCGCGGGTGCGCGAGGACGAGCCGATCTCGCTCTATCTTCACGTCCCCTATTGCCATGAGATCTGCTGGTATTGCGGCTGCAACACCGGCGCCGCCAACCGCACCAGTCGGGTCGCCGCCTATGTCCAGCGGCTGGGCGAGGAGATCGACCTGATCGCCCGACGGCTCAACGGGCGCGGCAAAGTCGCCCGGATCGCCTGGGGCGGCGGCAGCCCCAATGCGCTGGCGCCGTCGCAGTTCGATGCACTGATGCACCGGGTACGCGCCGCCTTTGCCTGCAGCGAGGCAACCGTATCGGTCGAACTCGATCCGCGCGGCTTCGACTGGGGCTGGGCCGATTGCTTCGGGCGCAACAAGGTGACGCGCGCCAGCCTGGGTGTGCAGACCTTCGCGCCGCATATCCAGCGCGCGATTGGCCGCATCCAGCCGACCGAGGAGATCGCCTGCACCGTCGGCCGCCTGCGCGCCGCCCGGGTTGAATCGATCAATTTCGATCTGATGTATGGCCTGCCCGGGCAGTTTGCCGAAGATCTCGACGAGACGCTGCGCATCGCGCTGTCGATGCGGCCGGAGCGGTTCGCGGTGTTCGGCTATGCGCATGTGCCGCATTTGCTGCCGCGCCAGCGCCGGATCGATGCGACCCGCCTGCCGGGCGCCGCGGTCAGGTTCGCGATGGCGCAACAGGCGCATCGCTTGCTGCGCGGCGGCGGCTATGACGCGATCGGCTTCGATCACTTCGCGATGCCGCACGATGCCATTGCCCGCGCTGCCCGCAACAAGACGCTGCGCCGCAACTTCCAGGGCTTTACCGAGGACCCGTCCGATGTGCTGATCGGCCTGGGCGCCTCCTCGATCAGCGCCTTCCCCGGCGCGCTGCTGCAGAATGAGAAGAATGCCGGCCGCTACCATCTGCGCATCGGCAATGGCCAGCTTGCCACCGCGCGCGGCATCCGCCGCAGCGCCAGCGACCGGCGGCGCGGCGCGATCATCGAGGCTTTGCTTTGCCGTAATGAGGCGGAGTGCACCGGGCTGCCCGACCTGGCCGATATCCGCGAGCGGCTGGCGCCGTTCGAGGAATACGGGCTGATCGCCTGGGCCGGCACGCGCCTCCTGCTCGACCAGGGCGCGCTGCCCTATGCCCGCAGCATCGCCGCGACCTTCGATCCCTGGCGCGCCGCCAGCACCACGCGCTTCAGCAGCGCCGTCTGACCCTCCAGCCGAAAGCGTCCCCTCATGCTCACCGACGCCCTGCTCCTCGATCGTACGCCCACCACGCCCGGCTGTGCGCCTGCCCGCTGCCAGGCGTGCAAGGCGCGCGGCAATTCGCTATGCGCGGCGATGGGCGATGGCGAGATTTCGGCACTGCATGCGATCGGTCGCCGCCGCAGCCTGCCTGCGGGCCAGGTGTTCAACTGGGCCGGTGACCAGAACAATCACTGCGCCACGGTGGTAGAGGGGATGCTCAAGGTGACGGCCTCGACCGAGGACGGGCGCGAGCAGATCGTCGGGTTGCTGTTCCCGGGCGATTTTGTCGGCGAGCTGTTCGAGGAGGACGCGACGCTGACGGTCTCCACCCTGTGCGACACCGATCTGTGCACCTACCCCCGCGCGGCGTTCGAACGGACGCTCGAGGATCATCCGCGCATGGAGCGGATGCTGCTCCGCCGGACGCTGGCCGCCCTGGGCGATGCACGCAGCCGGATGCTGGCGCTAGGCCGCCGCAACGCGAAGGAGCGGATCGCCGGCTTCCTGCTCGACCTGGTCGAGCGCACGGGACAGCCGGCCGGCAATGGCGGGGTGCTGATCGCGATTCCGATCAGCCGCGGCGAGATGGCGGATTATCTGGGGCTGACGATCGAGACGGTGAGCCGCCAGCTCTCGCAGCTCAAGGCGGCGGGCATCCTCGCCTTCGCCAAGGGCGATCGCGGTTGCACGGTGCTGGGCGAAGAACGGCTACGGGCAATCCTCAACCCGGCATGAGCCCGCGCCGGGCGATCTCGATCCCGCTCTCCTTGAGCGCGATCGCCCGGCGGCAGCCATCGAAGAAGCAGCGCAGCATGTAGGAGAGCTTGCCGACGTCACGCTCGCCTTCCGGCTCGATACTGTGCCACAGCTCGCTGGCCAGATCCTCGCCGTGCATCCGATCAAACTGGTGCATCTCGTGCAGCGCCGAGAGGAAGGCGGGCCCGGGACGGTGCGCGAGCGGCAGGTCCGCGAACAGCCGCTCGGCGCGGTTGAAGTGCGTGGCGGTCACCCGCTGGATCGACTTGCACAGCCGCAATATCTCGTCCGCCGCCGGCAGGGACGGCAGGCGATCGGCGACGATCTCCAGCTCGTGGCACAGGCTGCGCTGCACGACGTGGTCGTCTTCCAGTATCTCGAACGTCGAAATGTTCATGGGCACATCGAAGGGCGAAGGGGGGACCGTCATGATGTGATCTTTCGCATCTGGCCCGATCTAGCCCGTCGCCGGCGATCGCAACTTGACGGACGTCAAAAGGCTCCGGACGCCCGTCGCAACCAGCGCTCGCCTGGCGCCGCGGGTGGTGATAGCGAGCGCCTGCCCAGCCCCAGTGAGGTCCAGATGAAGCGCTTCCGATTTGCCGCCGGCACCGCCCTTGCCCTGCTCGCCTCCACGACGGCGATGGCCCAGCCCAAGTGCGGCCAGTTCACGATCGCGATGATCCCCGACACGCAGAACTATACCGACTACACCCACCAGAAGGCGGCGGGCTATCCGCTCGATGGCGTCGAGCTGTTCTATGAGCAGATGCGCTGGATCGCCGCGAATGCGCGCAGCGCCGGCGGCGACATCGTCTTCGCCACCCAGGTCGGCGATGTCTGGCAGCATTATTCGGAATGGACCGACCCGGAGCATGAGGTGCGCGGCTTCAGGGCCATGCCCAATTCGGGAAGCTCGGAAGTCGCCGAGGGGCCGCGCAAGGAAACGCGCGCATTCGAGATTCCGGCAGCGATCAGGGGCTTCGAGATCCTCAAGGGCAAGCTTCCCTTCTCGGTGGTGCCCGGCAACCACGATTATGACGCGCTGTGGACCGATCCCGCCTATCCGCCGCAGCCCGAGCGCAAGGACTCGCTGAGGATCGGACTGCGCCACCTGGGCGGGCTGGACGGATTCCGCTCGGCCTTTTCGGACCAGTCCGAGTTCTTCAAGGGGCAGCCCTGGTATGTCGATGCGCATGACGGCGGCGCGGACAGTGCGCAGCTCTTCACCGTCGGCAAGTGCCGGTTCCTGCATATCGGCCTGCAGTTCGATGCCCCCGATGCCTCGCTAGCCTGGGCGAAGCGCGTGCTGCATCGCTTCCCCGACGTGCCGACGATCGTCAGCACCCACAAATACCTCGATCGCGACGGATCGCATGCCGATACCCCGGCGCTCGACCAGAGCATCCTCGATCACCGCGACAACAACCCGCAGATGGTGTGGGACAAGCTGATCAGCGAGAACGACCAGATCTTCCTGGTGTTGAGCGGCCATATCGGCGGCCAGGGCTATAGCGTCGACCACAACCTGGCCGGGCACGAGGTGCACCAGATGCTCGCCGATTATCAGGGGCGCTGGCAGGTTGCGAAGGAGCTGGGCTGGAAGAACGCCAACGCTACCCTGGGCGACGGCTGGATGCGCCTGCTGACCTTCCGGCTCGACGGACCGAAGCCGAGCGTGCAGGTGCGCACCTGGTCGACCTTCTACAAGAAGTTCAGCACCGAGCTGCCCGACTATGCCGCCTGGTACAAGGCGCATGAGGGTATGGCAAAGCTCAGCGACGCCGAATATCTGAAACGCGACGATTTCAGCTTTGAACTGCCCGACTATCGCGCGCGGTTTGGGCGCAAATAGCACCCTCCCCAATTCGGAACGGCAAGAAAGTAGCGCGACGGGGATGCCCGCCGCGCTCTTTCCTTATCAGGGCAGCGGCACCGAGGCCGGCGGCTGGGTCGGCGCCGGCTGGCCATAGTTGAACGTGCCGGTGCCGATGCTGATCTTGGTCGTGTCGTTGAAGCCGTTGGCGTCATCGAGCTCGCTGGCGATCGCGCTGGCGGTCGCCTGACCCTGGGTAACGTTGATCGTGCCACCACCGCTGGCGGAGAGGCGCAGATACTGGCCGTTGCCCGCCTGGCCTGCGATGCCCGAGAAGCTGTTGCCCGAGACGCTGACATTCACCGTCGGGAAGCCACCGGTATTCTGGTTGTTGTTGATCACGAGCCCGCGGCTGCCGTTGATGTTGCGGATCGTGTTGTTGAGGATGGTGACGTTGGTGGTGAGGTTGCCCGTCGCCTGACCGACCAGGCCGACATTGACCACGATGCCCTGCGAAGTCTGGATCTGCTGGATCGTGTTGCCGCTGATCAGATAGTTGGCGTTCACGCCGCCTTCGTTGCTGATGCTGATGCCCGCACCGACATTCGAGCCCGAATTGGTCACGGCGTTGTTGCCGATGATGTTGTTGGTGATCCGGCCGTTGACCGTCCGGGTGAACGGCGCGTTGCCGTTCTGGAAGTCGTTGATCGCAGTCGAACGCGTGCCGACGAAATTGTTGTTGTCGATATTGTAGGTCAGCGTCGTCGAGCCCGGGCCGGTCGAGACGTTGATGCCGTTATTGGTGTTGGTGAAGAACGAACCACTCACCTGCACGGTCATGCTGGTGCCGGTGCTGTCGGCGAACAGGCCGCTGCCGACGATCGTGGTCGGCGGGCTCGCCGCGTTCCAGTTGCCGGTGAAGTTGCTGCCCGAGACACTGATCCCCATCGCCGACGTTCCCGTGCCGAGGAAGTTGAAGATGTTGCCGTGCGGGCTGGTGCCGTTGCCGTTGATGCCGACGCCGTTCGACGCGAAGGTCGAGTTGACCACCTGGAAGTTGGTCAGCGTGCCGGTCGAGTTGGTGATCTGCACCTCGAACTCGTTGTTGTTCTGGATCGTCGAGTTGAAGATGCCGGTCGGCCGCGCACCGTTCGAAGCGGTGCCGGTCAGTTCGGTGATGTTGATGCCCGATTCATCGGTACCGGCATCGTTGCCATTGCCGCTGATCAGCATGTTGTCGATCAGGAAGCCATTGACGTTCGAGCCGCCGATGCCGTCACCCAGATTGTTGGTGACGTTCATATAGGCGAGGCGGACATTCTCGGTGCTGGTCAGGCTGATGCCGTCGCCGATCGAGTTCTGGATCGTGCCGCCCGAGCCTGCCGCGCCGGTGCCGGTGACGTTGATGCCGCCCGACGAGCCGGTGTTGTTGAGGATGATGCCGCTCAAGGCGCCGTTCGACGAGATGCTCTGGAAGCGCAGGCCCGACGAGCCGATCGTGGTGTTGACGACGTTGAGCGCAGTGCCCGTGGTCGAGGTGATCGTGTTGCCGCTACCCGCCGTGGTGACGGTGCCGCCGCCCGTGGCGTTGAAGCCGGTGCCGCTGTTGGTGGTGATCGCCATCCCGCCATTCGGGAAGCTGATCGTGCCGCCGGTGTTGTTGAGCAGGTTCAAGGCGGTGTTCGCGCCGGTGCTCAGCGTCGTGTTGCCCAGGAAGCTGATCGTGCCCGAATTGACGTTCTGGACGACGATGCCGTTGTTGAGCCCGCCGGTGGCGCTGATGGCGCCCGAGAAGGTGACGTTGCCGGTCTCGTGGTTATCGACCAACACCACGTTGTTACTGGTGGTCTTGGTGATCGACGAGGCGATGCTGATCCCGCCCGTGCCGTTCAGGATGTAGACGCCGAAGCCGGTCGGATCGTTGGTGGCGCCGATCGCGCCGGCCGCCAGGTTCACGGTATTGGTAGAGCCGTTGATCTCGACGCCGTTGCCGGCGGTGTTGTTGATCGTGACGCTGCCCGCGGTGAAGGTACCGTTGCCCGCACCGTTGATCTCGATGCCTTCGTCGCCGGTATTGGCGATCGTCACGGTGCCGAGATTGACGTTCATCGTCGATCCGCCGCCGTAGAAGATGCCGTCGGCCGTCACGCCGGTGGTGCCGGCGATCGAGACGGTGGTGGCGTTCAGCGTGCCGGTGCCATCGACATTGCTGATGTTGATCGCGCTGCCGTTGGTCGAACCGGTGCTGGTCAGCGAGTCGAAGACGAGGCCGAGCGAGCCGACGCTGCCGTTGACCAGGTTGAGGATCTGGCCGGTCGCGGTCTGGATCGAGTTGCCGGTGCTGTAGACGATCAGGCTGCCACCGCCGGTGAAGTCGATACCGTTGCCGGTGCCCGACGCGGTGATGTCGACGCCATTGCCGCCCGCCGCCGAGGAGAAGGTGATGTTGGTGCCAGTGTTGCTGGCCAGCGTGACCGCATTGACGTTCGCCACGGTGTTGAGCGTGATGCTCTGGCCGTAGAAGTTGATCGAGCCGCCGCTATTGTTGGCGATGTTGATGCCCTGCGAATTGTCGGTGAGATTACCCGACACAGTGATGGCGCCGCCGGTGATGTTGGTCACTTCGACCGAGCGGGCGGTGGTGCCGCTGGTGGCGACGCTGCCGGCATAGTCGAGCGACAGCGTGCCGCCGCTGAAGTCGATGCCGCGGCTGCTGGCCGTGATCGCGCCGCTGTTGATGGTGACGCTACCGGTGAGCGTGCCCGCCGTCCGGGTGACCAGGATGCCGTTGGTGCCCAGCGTGTTGCTGGCGTTCGCAAAGTTCAGGTTCAGCGTCGACGTCACGCCCGCAGTGTTGCTGATGTCGAGGATCGTGCCCGAGCCGGTGGTGATGGTGCTGTTCGGACCCTGCACGTTGATCGTGCCGCCGTTCGCGATGGTGAAGGCGGTGCCGCTGGTCGTGGTGACGCCCAGGCTGCTGCCGACCGAGCTGAACCCGACGGTGCTACCCGCATTGTTGGTCAGCGTGATCGCGTTGTTGGCCTGGGTCGACAGCGTGGTCGTGCCGTTGAAGCTGACCGTGCCGCCACCATTGTTGGTCACGCTCAGGCCCAGCGCATTGGCGCCGCTCGAGGCGATCGTGCTGGTGCTACCGAAGGTCACCGTACCGGCAGCGTGGTTGTCGATGCGGACGGCATAGCCGTTGCTGTCATCGATGCTGCCCGCATAGGTCAGGCCGCTGTTGCTGCTGGTGAGAACGAAGGCGTCGCCCGCAGCGGCATGGGTAATCGCCGTGCCGCTGCCGAAGCTGAAGGTGCCGTCCGCGCCGTTGACGATGTCGATGCCGGCATCGCCACCGTTCAGCGTCGTCGTGCCGGTGAAGTTGTAGGTGCCATCGGCATTGTTGAACTGCAGGCCGGTGCCGTTGGTGGCGCTCAGCGTGCCCGTCTGGAAGGTCAGCGTGCCGCTCGAATGGTTGAGCACATTGACCAGTGCGGCGTTGTTCGCCTGGGTGATGTCGCCGTTGTAGGTGACGGCGGCGGTGCTTCCCGAGACGTTGAACGCCGTGCCCGTCGGGCTGGTGATCGAGGTGCCGGTGCCGAAGTTGAAGGTGCCGCCCGACCCGTTGAGGATGTCGACCCCGGCATCGCCGCCGTGCAGCGTCGTCGTGCCGGTGAAGTTGTAGGTAGCATCGGCATTGTCGAACTGCAGGCCGATGCCGTTGTTGGCATCCAGCGCGCCGGTCTGGAAGGTAACCGTGCCGCCCGAATGATTGAGGAACGAGACCAGCGCCGCGTTGTTCGTCTGGATGATGCTGCCGCTATAGGTGATCGCCGCGGTGCTGCCCGAGACATTGAACGCCGTGCCCGACGGGCTGAGGATCGACGTTCCCGCGCCGAAGCTGAAGGTGCCGCCCGAGCCGTTGAGGATGTCGATGCCCGCATCGCCGCCGGCCAGCGTCGTGGTGCCGGTGAAGTTGTAGGTGCCGTCGGCATTGTCGAACTGCAGGCCGGTGCCGTTCGAAGCGACGATCGTGCCGGCATAGGCCAGCGTGCCAGTGGCGTGGCCGCCGCTGACGCTGAGCGCCGCGTCCGCGCCTGCCTGGCTGATCGAACTGGTGGAGTCGAAGTTGAACGAGCCCGTACCGCCGGCGATGGTCAGGCCCGCACCGTTTGCGACACCGATATCGACATTGGTCGCGTTGATCGTGCCACCCGAAGCACTGAACAGAATGCCCGCCGAAGCGCTGTTGATGTTCACGTTGGTGAGCGTCGTCGTGCCGGTGGTGTTGACCAGGGTCATCGCGGTGCCGGTGGCACCGTTGCTGGTAACGTTGGTAATTACCGTGCCGGCGGCGTTGAAGAACAGATCCGACGGATTGTTCGCGAAGTTGACATGGTCGACCGTGGTGTTGGTCGACGGCGTGATCTCGATGCCGCGCGTCACGAAGTTGCGGATCGTCATATAGTCGATCAGCGTATTGGTCGCACCCGCGCCATTGTCCTTGATGCCGCGGTTCGCGGTCGAAAGGCCGTCGAGGATGAAGCCCGACAGGTGGTTGTTCGAGGCACCCAGGGTGAGCACGTTGCTGCCCGCCGCGCTGGTGAGCGTCGCTGCGCCATTGCCGGTGGGATCGGCAATGTTGAAGCTGGTGCCGCCCGACAGCAGGATCGTCGAAGGCACGGTGAGCGTGATGTTGATCGGCGCGCTGCCGGTGCCGGCACCCCCGCCGACGCCGTCTCCGAAGCCGCGGACCTGGAGGTTGGATGCCAGGACGAGCGAGTCATTGCCGTTCGAGCCCGCCGCGCTGATCGCGCTGCCATTGTTGATCAGGACGATCATGTCCTGCGCCGCCGCGATCAGTTCCGCCGCAGCCAGCGTCATCGGATTGTTGCCGTCCGCACCGCTGCCATTGCCGCCGCCGGTCGCGCCGTCCGCATCGACGAAATAGATCTTGTTGAGGCCGAAACCGGCGCCCGGGCTGCCCGAGAAGGCAACGTCGCGGAAGTCGTAGGTGCCGACGGTCGGTGCGTTGGTCGCGTCGATCGCGGTGGTCGCCGAGATGGTCGAGCCCGTGTCGATGCCCGACTCGCCGTCGCCATAGGTGAGCAGCGCGTTGGTCGAGGCATCGAGATAGATGCCCGTGCCGACGCCCGCGATCGAGCTGGAGGCGCCCATCTGGCCGCCCAGCAGGATGCTCGCGCCACCGAGCGCGCCGCGCAGATCGACACCGATGCTGGTGCCCGCGCCGCCGGAATTGGTGACGTCGAAGTCGCCGATGATGATCGGCGCCGAGAGCGTGGCGCCGTTGAGGTCGAGCGCCACCGCGCTGTTGCTGTTCAGGCCGATATCGAGATCGGTGATCGACAGACCGGTCCCGAGGATGCCGGTGACGTCGATGCCGCGCGAAGTGATGCCCTGCAGGTTGACCGTGCCGAGGCTGATCGCCGGCGCGACCGTGCTGACGCCGTTGAGCAGGATGCCGGTCGTCGCGCCATTGGCGCTGACGCTGCCGAAGGTGAAGCCATTGGTACCGATGGTCACGTTCTGCAAGCTGAGCGCCGTGCCGGTGCCGGTGGTGCTGATCGAGTTGCCGACGCCACGCACGATGACCGTGCCACCCGAGCCGGCGGTGAAGCCCGTACCCGTGCTGACGATGTCGAGGCCGTTGCCGCCCGCCGTCGGATTGAAGTCGATCGTGCCGCCGCTGTTGCCGGCCATCGAGACGCCGAAGGCGGTGGCGTTCAGCGCGAGCGTCTGCCCGGTGAAGGTGATCAGGCCCGAATTGACGTTGGTGACCGAGATGCCGCCCACGGTCGATGCCATGTCGCCACTGAAGGTGACGGTGCCGATCTCATGATCGACGATCTGGACCATATTGGTGCCGACAAGCGTCGAGCCCACCGAAACGTCGGCGGTGCCGCCAGTGAGCGAAACCGCATAATTGGCCGCGCCGGTGGCGGTGATCGAGCCGGTGCCCAGGGTGACCGGGCCGGTCGAGCCGGCGATGACTATGGTGCTGCCATTCGCACCGGCCAGATTCATCGTGCCGAAGGTCACCGCCGAATTGCTGTTGAGCAGTTCGATGGCGTTGCTGCCCGCCAGGCCGATCGTGGTGTTGCCGAAGGTGATCGCCGCGGTGCCGGTGCTCACCTTGATGCCGTCATTGGCGGCGCCGCTGGTGCCATTGGCGATGCTGACCGTGCCGCCGTTGAAGGCCGCGCCGCTGAGTCCGCTCAGCAGGATGCCGTTGTTGGCGACCGTGCCGGTGGCGGTGAGCGCATCGAAGGTGATGCCGCCCGAGCCGCTGGTCACACCGCTCAGGCCAAGGATCTGGCCCGTGGCGGTGGTGATCGTGTTGCCCGAACCGAGGACGGAAACCGTGCCGGCGGTCGCGCTGAAGCCGGTGCCGCTGGTGGTGGTGATGCCGAGCCCGCCGCCGAGCAGCGACAGCGTGCCGGTGCCGACCATGCTGAACGCGGTGTTGGCGCCCGTGCTGAACGTCTTGCTCGCGTTCAGGAAGCTGACATTGCCGGTGCTCGTCGCGTTGATGTTCACGCCCGCGCCGCCATTGTGGCTCACGGCGCCGGAGATGGTGTAGATGCCGCCGGCGCCGGAGAAGCTGAACGCGGTCCCGGCCGTGGTCGAGGTGATCGCACCCGATAGCGTGGCCAGCATGCTGCTGCTGAACACGGACAGCACCGAGCCGGCGCCCGCATTGATCGTCCCGCCGTAGTTCAGCGTGCCGCCGGAGCTGCCAGTGATACCGATCGCCGCCACGGTCGAGCTGGTGCTGGCACCGATCGAAGCGGTCCCGCCGCTCGCGCTGGTCGCGACGTTGACCGTGCCACTGGTCATGCCGTTGAGGCGGATGCCGTTCGAGGCGCCGTCGATCGTCAGCGTGGAGCCCGCCACATTGGCGATGTTGACCGTGCCGACCGCACCGTTCAGGTCGAAGCCGACTCCCGTGGTATCGAGATCGAGCGTGCCCGTGAAGTTGACGCCGCCGGTCCCGCTCAGGCTTTGCAACAGAACGCCGGTGCTACCGCCGCCAATGTTGAGCCCGCCGATGTTGAGCGCGCCGTTGAGCGCGGTCCCGCTCGCCAGCACGGCTTGCACAGCAGCGGGCGCAGCAGTGATATTGCTGAACGAAACACCTGCATTGGCGACCGTCACGTTGCCCAGCGCCAGCGCCGTGGCGTCGCCGGTGGTGATGGTGTTGCCGGTGCCAGTGATGCTGAGCGTGCCACCACCCGTGGCAAAGAAGCCCCTGCCGGTGGTGGTCGTGATCCCCAGGCCACCGGTGAAGTCGATCGTCGCGCCGGTGTTGTTGGTGAGTGCGACGCCTGCGCCGGTGGTGTTGTTGACCGTGACCGCGCCCTGGAAAAGGGCGTGCATCGGATCGGTCTGGCCGGTGTTGTCGCGGATCGCGATCGCGGTGTTGGTCGCGCCGCTGATATTGACCGCACCGGTGACGGTGAAGCTGCCCTCGACCTGATCGAGCAGGATGCCATAGGCGCCGCCGGTCGAGCCGACCGAGCCGAGCACCATGTTGATCTTCAGCGGATCGAGGTTGATCGCGGTGCCGTTGGTGGTGTCGATCGCCCCGCCGGTGGTGCCGAGGAGGAAGTCGTTCGCCTTGGAATTGGCAACGGTCAGGCCGGTGCCGGCATTGTTGGCGATGTTGAGATCGGTGAAGTTCAGCGTGCCGGTGACGTTGGTCAGGCTGAGGCCATCGCCGGTGATGCGCGAAGCCGTGGTGCCGAGCGTCAGGGCGCCGGCGGACACGGCCTGGAGGCCGGCGGCAACCGTGTTGGAATCGAAGGTCAGGTCGTTGAAGATGAAGCCGCCGGTCTCCGTCGTGTGCACGACATTGAGATTGGCCAGCTCGGTAACCGTGAAGGTACCGGTGCCGCTGCCGTCAAGGTTCAGGATGTTGCCGCCGTTCGCGGCAAGCGTGAGGTTGCTCAGCGCCAGCGTGACATTCGCGGTGTTGTCGTAGATGCGCAGCGCGCCCGCCGCGCCACCCGAGATGGTGCTGTTGCGGATGACAATGGGCGCCGCAGCACCGTTGCCGAGCACGCCCGCGCCAGTGCCCGAATTGGTAATGATGACGCCATCGATCGTGTTGCCGCCACCCAGCGTGACGGTGGCGTTGGCGCCGCTCGCCGTGAGCGTGGGGGCGCCGGAGCCGGCGAAGGGATTCGAGATCAGGCCGGCCTGCACGTCGAACAGCAGCACATTGCCCGGTGCGCCGCCGTCAACCATGAAGCTGTCGGTGTCGCGGAAGCTGAGCAGCGACTGGCCACCCGCGAGATCGAGCGAACCGCCTGCGCCCGCCGTGGCGTCGAGCATATCGCCGCCGCCGGTCGGGTCGTTGAGCAGCACGATATAGGTCGCGCCCGACGCCTCCGCGCCCGCCAGCGAGCCCGGGTCGGTCAAGGTGCCGATGCCGGTCGCGCCCTCGAGCACGAAATAGGCCGAGACGGACAGATTCGTGGTGTCGCCGGTCAGCTTGACGTCGGCGAAATTGTAGGTGCCGGTGCCGCCGTTGAGGCCGGCAATGACGAGCGGGGTGACCGCGGTGATCGCCGAAGCCGCGCCATTGGCGTCGGTGTTCGAGCCGTCGCCGTAGCGGAAGGTGCCGGTGATCGCCGCATTGGTGAGATCGACGCCGATGTTCACGCCGGTGATCGTGCTGCTGCCGCTGATGATGACGTTGCTGGCAGTCGTGCTGCCGGTCATGTCGATGCCGCGGGTGCCGGTGTTCGAGGCACCGGTGATGTCGAGCGTGGCGAAGGTGACGTTGCCGGTCGCGCCGGTCAGGTTCACCGCCGTGGTGTTCGCCGCGAGGCCGGTGATGTCGACATTGCCGAAGGTGAAGGTGCCGGCCGAGCCGCCCAGGATCGCCAGGCGCGCACCGCCGGAGAGGATCAGGTCGCCGAAGCTGTAGGTGCCGTCCGCATCGAAGAAGGAGATGCCGGTGCCGCCGGTGATGTTGAACGTCGCGCCAGTGAAGTCGATCGTCCCGCCGGAATGCGTCCCGATGTCGACTGCGGCAAGGGCGGCAAGCGACTGGCTGATCTGGCCCGAATAGGTGAGGTTGGCGGTCGAATTGCTGACGAACAGCCCCGCCCCCGCCGCGTTGGTGACGCTGGTGCCCGACCCGAAGGTGAAGGTGCCCGCCGAGCCGTTGGTGATGCCGATCTGTGCGCCGCCGGTCAGCGTTGCGCTGCCGAAGGTATACGTGCCGTCGGCATTGTCGAACAGGATGCCGTCGCCGCCGCTGACATTGAGCGTGGCGCCGCTGAAGTTCAGCGTGCCGGTCGCATGTGCCGCAACCTTCAGCGCCGCGCCCACCGACTGGTTGACCGTGCCGAGATAGGTCACGCCCGCCGTCGAGCTGGCGACGTTGATCGCGGCACCAGTCGGGTTGGTGATCGTGGTGCCAGCGCCGAAGGTGAAGCTGCCGGCCGAGCCGCCCAGGATGTCGATCCCGGCGTCGCCGCCGTTCAGCGTCGTGGTGCCGTTGAAGGCATAGGTGCCGTCGGCGTTGCTGAAGTTCAGCCCAGTGCCGTTGGTAGCACTGAGATTGCTGGTGCCGGTGAAGGTCACCGTACCCGCGGCATGGCCGCTCACGTCGAGCAGCGCAGACGCACCCGTGACGCTGACGCTGCCGGCATAGGTGAAGTCGAGCGGGCCGGTGGTGGTGCCGATCGCGATCGCCGCGCCAGTCGTGCCGCTGATGCTCGAAGCCGCACCGAAAGAGAAGCTGCCGGTCGTCGTTCCGCCGATGGATATGCCGTTGCCAGCGCCGGTGATGGTGAGGTTGGCCACATCCAGCGCGCGGCCGCCGATGCCGGCGCCGGTCACATTGAGCGCGGTGATGCCGTTGCCGGTGCCCGCATGCGTCACGCCGTCCAGCACCAGATCGATGCTCGTGCCGGTCAGCGAGAGCGCTGCGCCGTTGAGCGTATCGATCGTGCCGGCTGCGCTCGTCAGCGTCAGGCCGGTGCCGTTGGTAAGAATCCCGGTGCCGCTCTGGTTGTAGATCGCCAGATCGGTGAAGTTGAGCGCGCCCAGCGCGTTCGATAGATTGACTGCGTTGCCGGTGAGCCGCTGACCGGCAGTGCCGATGAACAGCGAAGCATCGACGGTCTGATAGCCCGCCGTCGCGAGATCGGCGTCGAACGTGGCCCCGTCCAGATAGGCGCCCTGCGAACCGACACCCTGGGTGATCGTGATGTTCGCAAGCTGGGTAATGGTCATGCTGCCGCCACCCACGGCGTACAGCGCCAGCGGGATCGAATTGCCGGTGGTGGTCAGCACGAGGTTGCTCAGCGCCGCGCTGGCAGCGCTGCCGCCGGCGGCCAGCTCGATCGCGCTGTCACCACCGGAGATGATGCTGTTGCGGATCGTGACGTTCGCCGCGCCCGTACCATAGATGCCGGTGCCCGCGCCGGTGATCCGTACCCCGTCGACCAGATTGTTGCCCAGGACACGCACCGTATCCGCGCCACCGCCCTGGGTAGTGGTCAACGTCGGCGCGCCCGATCCCGCGAAGGGATTGGTCACAACGCCCTGTGCAATGTTGTAGAGGACGACATTGGCCGGCGCGCCGCCCGGCAGCGAGATCGTGTCGCCATTGAGGAAGCCGAGCAGCTGCTGGTTGGCGTCGAGGACGAGCGTACCGGTATAGCCCGGATTGTCGCCGTCGGTTACGCCGATCGCATCGATGACGTCGTTGCCGCCGTTCGGGTTGTTGAGCAGGATGATGACATCGCGGTTCGCGGTCACTGCGCCCTGCAGGCTGCCCGGGTTGTTGCGCGAGCCGTCGCCGGTGCCATTCTCCACAACCCAATAGACCGTAGCCGAGGTCGAGAGCGTGCTGGTGTCGCCCGTCAGGTTCACATCGGCGAAATTATAGGTGCCGATCGCCGCGTTCAGGCCGGTGATCGCGATAGGCACGCCGGTGCTGCTGAGGCTGATCGTCGAGCCCGCGCCGTTCGCGTCGGTGTTCGAGCCGTCGCCGAAGCGGAAGGTGCCGGTAATCGCAGCGTTGGTCAGGTTGACGCCGGTGCCGACGCCGGTGATCGCGCTGCTATCGGTGACGAGCAGGTTGCTGGCGAAGGTCGCGCCAGCCAGATCGATGCCGATCGATGCGGAGTCACCGGTGCCCGCGATGTCGAGCGTGGTGAAGCGGACATCGCCCAGGACATTGCGCGCGTCGAGGCCGGTGCCCGCGCCAAGGCCGGTGATGTCGACATTGGCGAACTCGATGGTGCCGCTGCTGCCCGCACCGAGCAGGATGCCGGTGCCTGTCGGGTTGGCGATCGTCGCGGTGTTCATGAAGATCACCTGACCGTCGATGTCGGTCAGTTCGATGCCCGTGGCACTGTTGGCGATCGTGCCGCCAAGCGTCGCGAACCCGCCCGTCAGGCCATTGATGCGCAGGCCCGCACCGGTCGCGCCGGTGATGTTGAAGTTGGCGAGAAGGACAATGCCGGCATTGCTGAGGATCTCGATGCCGTCGCCTGCGGTGCTGGTCGTGGTGACCGAGCCCAGGCTGATCTGCGCGGTGTTGCCGCTCACCGAGACGCCCGCGCCGGCAGTGGTGCCGCCGATGTTGATGCTCGAGAAGCCCAGATTGCCGGTGCCGTCGATATTGGCGAGCGCGACGCCCGAGCCATCCGAATTCTGCACGCTGACGGTGCCGAAGCTGAGGTTGCTGCCAAGCGTGGCGGTATCGATCGCCAGGGCGCGCGCATCGCCGGTCGCGGCAAGGTTCAGCCCCGAGCCCCCCAGCGTCAGCGATCCGCCGCCGACACCGGACAGGTTGAGCACCGCCGCGCCCGTCGTGGAGGTCGAGGAAAGCGTCAGGTTGCTCAGCGTTGCCGAGGCGGCAACACCGCCCGAAAGCAGGCTGATCGCACCGCCGTTGCCTGAAATGATCGAGTTGGTGATCGAGACGTTCGATGCGCCGATACCCGACACGCCGATGCCCATGCCGCCAATGCGCAGGCCATCGAGCGCCGAGCCGCTGGACAGCGTGACCGTCGCGCCCGCGCCGGTATTGGTGAGCAGCGCTGCGCCCGAGCCCAGATAGGGATTGGTGACGATGCCCGGCGTGATGCCGTAGAGGAACAGGTTCGCCGGCGTGCCGCCGCCCACCGCCTGGGTATCGCCGTTGAGGAAGCCGACCAGGTGCTGGTTGGCGCCGAGCGTCAGCGTGCCGAGGCCGGCGACGTCGAGCACATCCTGCCCGCCCGTCGGGTTGTTGAGCAGCACGATATAGTTCGCGCCCGAAGCTGCCGCCGCCGCCAGGCTGCCCGGATCGGTCTTGGTGCCCGCGCCGGTGCGGCCCTGCTCGACGAAGAAGACGGTGACCGGGTTGATCGCCAGGTTGGTGATGTCGCCGACCAGATTGACGTCGGAGAAATTGTAGCTGCCGACGGTCTGGTTGAGGCCGCCGATCGCGATCGGCGTGATCGCGTTGATCGTCGAGGCAGCGCCGTCCGCGTCGGTGTTGGAGCCGTCGCCATAGCGGAAGCTGCCGGTGATCGCGGCATTGGTAAGGTCCACGCCGGTGCCGACGCCGGTGATCGTGCTGCTGTTGGTAACGGTGAAGCTTCCGGCGAAGGTCGCGCCGGTCAGGTCGATGCCGCGCGTGCCGGTGGTGGACGCACCGGTGATGTCGAGCGTGGCGAAGGTTACGGTACCGCCGCTGCTGCGCGCGTCGACGCCGGTCTGGTTCGCACCCAGCCCGGTAATGTCGGTGTCGCCGAAGCTGATCGTGCCGGTGCTGCCCGCACCCAGCTCGACGCCCGTGCTGTTCGCGATGGTGGTGGCGCCGAAGTTCAGCGTGCCACCCACCCCGTTGACCAGGATGCCGACGCCGGTGCTGTTCGCGATGCTCGTCGCGCCGACCGTCAGACTGCCCGAGAGGTTGGAGACTTCGAAGCCGTCAGCGGCGCCGGTGATCGACGCGCTGGCAATATTGACGTTGCCGGTGGTGTTCGAGACACGGATGCCCGAACCACCGGCGTTGTTGGACGCCACCGCGCCGATCGAGACATTGCCGCTGTTGCCGGTGACGCGCACGCCATCGGAGCCGGTGTTAGACACCGAGACCGCACCGAGCGTGACGTTGCCGGTGTTGCCCGACACGACGACGCCGATGCCGGCGGTGTTCGTCGCGGTCACCGCACCGATGTTCACCGTCGCCGCGTTGTTCGCGACACCAAGGCCGACACCCGCGGTGGCGCCGCTCACGGCAACGTTGCCGATGCTCAGAGTGCCGCCAGCCACCTGCGTGACCTGCACTGCAGCGAGACCGCCGGCCGCCCCGGTGCTCACCGAGCCGATGCTGAGCGTGCCGACCGTCACGTCATTGGCGACGAGACCCTGCGCCGAGCCCGTGCCGGCGATGTTGATGCCGGTACCCGACACGTTGAGCGTCCCCGCCCCCGCGCCGCTCAGGTTCAGCACCGTGCCGCCGCTTGCCGACAGGTTGAGGTTGGTGAGCGTGGCCGAGGCGGCGGTACCGCCGTCGATCAGGCTGATCGCGCCGCCATTGCCCGAAACGGTCGAATTGCGGATGATGACATTGGAAACGCCCGAACCGACGATGCCCACGCCGAGCCCGTCATTATGGATGATCACGCCGTCGAGACGGCTGTCGTTCGCCAGGTTGAGCGTCGAAGTGCCGGTGGTGCTGGTCAGGATCGCCGCGCCCGAGCCGGCATAGGTGTTCGCGATGCCCGTCGGCCCGAGGTTCGAGACGATCAGGTTCGCCGGCACGGTGGCGCCGGTCACCGCGAAGAAATCGGTATTGAGGAAGCTGACCAGCGACTGGCCGGCCGTCAGGTTCAGCGCGCCACCGACCAGGACCGAGGTGTCGATGACGTCCTGCCCGCCATTCGGGTTGTTGAGCAGCACGATATACTGCGCGCCCGAAGCCGCGGCGCCGGCAATGCTGCCCGGATCGTTCGCCGTGCCCGCGCCGGTCGCGCCGGCGAGGACGTAATAGGCGGTGAAGCTGCCGCCGGTGATGTTGTTGGTGTTGCCGTCGAGCTGGACGTCGGCGAAATCATAGATGCCGTGCGTCGCGTTCATGCCCGCGACGACGATCACGGTGTTGGCGGTGATCCGGCTTTCCAGGCCATCGGCGGCATTGGCGTCGCCGAAGCGGAAGCTGCCGGTGATGTTCGCGTTGGTCAGGTTCACGCCGATATCGACGCCCTGGATCACGCTCGGATTGGTGATGGTTACCGCGCCGGCATTGGTCGCGCCGGTCAAGTCGATGCCGGTCGAGCCGGCGGCGCCGGTTCCCGTGATGTCGAGCGTGCCGAAAGTGACGTTGCCCTGCGTGCCGGTCAGGTTCAGGCCGGTGGCGGCGCCGAGGCCGGTGATGTCGACATCGCCGAAGGTCACCCCGCCCGGCACGCTGCCGATCACGATGCCGGTGCCCGTCGGATTGGCGATGGTGAGCAGGCCCGAGAAGGTCGTGCTGCCGGCCAGGTTGTTCAGCGAAAGCGCGGGCGAAGCCGAACCGGTGATGGTGGTCGCGCCGGTGAAGGTCACGCTGGAGCCGGCGAGCGAGCCGTTGATCGTGATCGGTCCGGCGCCGCTGATCGCGCCGGTGAAGCGAATCGCGCCGCCGACGTTGAACAGCGAGACGAGCGGGCCTGCGCCCGCATCGGTGATGGCCGCGCCGAAGTTGAGCCCGATCGTGCCGCCGCTGCCGGCCACGCCGGACTGGCCGACCTGCACCGAGGCGCCGCCGCTGTTGGTGATCGTGCCGCCGCCGATCGTCACCAGGCCGGTCGAGCCGCCGGTGATGTAGAGGCCCTGCTGGCCGCTGTTGGTGATGGTCAGCGTGCCGATGGTCAGCGCGTTGCCGCCGGTGCCCGAGCCCTGGACGTTGCTCAGGATGATGCCCGCGCCCGCCGCGCCGATCGAGCGCACGGACGAGAAGGTCAGGTCGATGAACAGCGGGTCGAGGTTGAGTGCGGTGCCGGCCGTGGTGTCGACCGTGCCCGCGGCGTTGGTCAGCGTGAAGGTGCCGGACTTGGTGTTGGCAACCGTCAGGCCGGTCCCGCCATTGTTGGCGATGTTGAGGCTGGTGAAGCTGAGCGCGCCATCGACTTCGGTCAGCGTGACGCCGGCGCCGCCGACGCGCGCGGTGGTGGTGCCCACCTGCATGGCACCGGCATTGACTGCCTGGACGCCCGCCGCGGTGCTGGAATCGAACGTGACATAGCGCGCCGCGAAGCCGCCGGTCTCGCCATTGCCGCCGGCGATGTTGATGCCGGAGAGCCCGGCCACCGTGACGGTGCCCGCCCCCGAGCCGTCGATGTCGAGCACCGTGCCGCCGGTCGCGGACAGGGTCAGGCTCGACAGGGTGGTCGTCAGGTTGCCGCCGGCGTCGTTGATGTCGATCGCGCCCGCGCCGCCGCCGATGGTCGAGTTGCGCAGGGTGACGTTGCTGCCGCCGTTGACGACCACGCCCGCCCCGGCCCCGCCACGGATGGTGATGCCGTCGATCACCACCGCGCCGGTGGTGTTGTTGAGCGTGAGGCCGGCCGCGCCGGTATTCTCGATGGTCACGCGCTCGAGCGCGAAGCCGCCCACGCCGTTCGCGAGGATGCCCGAGCCGCTGCCGCGGACGGTGACGTCGCGCACCACCGAGCCCTGGCCGAGCGTCACCGCCGCGCCGCCGGCGTTGCTGCCGACGATCACGCCGTTGGTGCCGCCGAAGTTGAAGGCGCTGACCGAGCCGTCCGAATGGCGCACGCTGACGCTGCTGGCGCCGCCGACGAGATACTGGTTGGTCGCGAGCGTGACGCCGGTGCTGGCGATCGTGCCGGCATTGCCGAGCGCGACGACGATGCCGTTCGCGCCCGCCCGCGTTACCGCGTCGCTCAGCGTGGTGGTGGCGGCGCTGGTGCCCGCTGCACCGGCCGTGCCCGAGCCGCTGGTGAAATAGACGCCGCCGAACGCCACGCCCGTGCGCGCATCGACTGCGAAGTTGGTGCTGGTGAGATCGGTGTAGCGCGTACCCGACGGCGTCACATAGTCGCGACGCAGCCGCTCGCCCATCTGGCGATCGAGGCCGCTGTTGCCAGCGCTGCGGTCACGCGAACCGCGCCCGAGCGGAATCGACAGCCGCACGGTGCCGCGCGCCTGGGTGCCCCAGCGATTGTCGTTCTGCAGCTCGGCGCCCAGCGAGAAGCGGCCGCCGGTACCCAGCGGATCCTCGATGCCGAGCTCGAGCCCGCCGCGGATGCCACGATAGGCCTTGCTCGCCGCGTCGGCGCGATAGTCGAAGCCGGCGCCGGAAGCGCGCACGCTGAGCTGCTTGCCGAGCGGCAGCGTCGCGCCGATCTCGGCATTGGCGCCGGCAAGCGGCACTTCCTCGAGCCGCCACCCGCTCTTGCGCTCGATCAGACGATTGTTCTCGATCGAGAGCACGCCGGCCGGACTGGCATTCGGATCGACATAGCCGATCGTACGGCGACGATTGACCGGCAGGCGATAATTGACGTGCAGGTCGAACACCGAGGTGAAGCCCTCGAGCCCGAACGACACCGCGGTCTGGTCACGCGAAGTGATGTCGGTCTTGTAGAAGTCGACGCCGGCATTGACGCCGATCGCCACATCCTCGCCGATCTTGCCGCGCCCGCCGATCGTGACCGATCCGTTGCGGTCATAGCGCTCGTCGGTGCCGATCCGGCCGGCGACGAACAGCAGGTTCGAGTCGTTCTGCGCAACCGGCGTGAAGAGCTCGAACGAGACCTGGCTGCTGCCATCAGCGGCACGGGCATCGACTTCCGCCCGCGGCTGCCAATTGGGGGTCTTGTCCTGCGCCTGCGCTTGCGCGCCAGGTGCCCAGGCCAGCGCTACACCACTAAGGCAAGTGGACAGCAGCAGGCGGCCACGGTTCAGCTTCTGCACGGACAATCTCCCCCGATCGGCGTGCAAACCCTGACATCGGCGTTCGTGCCAATGACTCGACGGATGGATTGTGACGCCTGGTTAACGGCTACCACCCCAGGCTTCAGGTCTCAAGCTATCTAATACGTAGTGTTCCGGAAGACATCGCGTCATTGCGGGGCAGTGCCGCACCAAGCCCTATGGTCAGGCTCTTTCGTTTCGGTTAGGTCTTGATCCGGGATGTTCGGGGGAGACTAGCGTTGGCAGAACCATTTTTGTCGGAAATCCGGCTGATGTCATTTGTCTTCGCGCCCAAGAACTGGGCGCTGTGCAATGGCCAGTTCCTGCCGATCAACCAGAACCAGGCGCTGTTCTCGCTGCTCGGCACCACCTATGGCGGCAACGGCCAGACCACCTTCGCCCTGCCCGACCTGCGCGGGCGCGTGCCGATCCATGTCGGCAACGGCCACTTCCTGGGCGATCGCGCCGGTGAGGAGGCGCACACGCTGAGCATCAGCGAGATACCCACCCACGTGCACTTTCTCCAGGCGTCGAACGCCAACGGCAATGCGGTGAACCCCAATTTCGGCGGCACCGGCTATGTGCTCTCGGCCGAGCCGGGCAACGCCTATTCGACGGGCTTCACGCCGAGTGCGGTCGCGCTGAACGCCGCCACAGTCGCCAATAACGGCGGCAGCCAAGCGCACCTGAACATGCAGCCGTTCCTGACGCTGAGCTACTGCATCGCCCTTGCGGGCATCTTCCCGTCCCCGAACTGAGGAAAGCTCCATGGCACAGCCTTATGTCGGCGAGCTTCGCATCTTCGCCGGAAACTTCGCCCCCGCGGGATGGATGTTCTGCGAAGGACAGCTCATCCCGATCTCCGAGAACGAGACGCTGTTCAACCTTATCGGCACCACCTATGGCGGCGATGGCCAGAGCACCTTCGCCCTGCCCGACCTGCGCGGACGCCTGGCGATCCACCAGGGCACCGGCAGCAGCGGCACGAATTACACGCTGGCCGAGACGGGCGGCGCCGAGGAAGTGACGCTATCGATCAACCAGATTCCCGCGCACAGCCATCCTTTGCTGGGTGCATCCGGCAACGGCACGCAGGCCAATCCGAAGAATAACGTCCTCGCCAGCTCGACGCTGGTGAAGCTTTATTCGGGTGAGGCTGCGGACACGGCGATGTCCGCCACTTCGATCACCTCGATCGGCAGCAGCCAGCCGCACACCAATTTCCAGCCGTATCTCTGCCTGAACTACATCATCTCGCTGTTCGGCATCTTCCCGAGCCAGAACTGAGAGGAACGCACCATGGCCGATCCCTTTGTCGCCGAGATCCGTATCTTCCCGTTCAACTTCGCGCCCAGGGGTTGGGCGTGGTGCGACGGGCAGTTGCTGCCGCTCTCACAGAACACCGCACTTTTCTCGCTGCTGGGCACCACCTATGGCGGCAACGGCAAGAGCACTTTCGCGCTTCCGGACATGCAGGGCCGCGCGCCGATGCATCCGGGACAAGGCCCCGGCCTGTCCTTGCACGATCTGGGCGAGATCAGCGGCACCGAAACGGTGACCCTGCTCGAGTCGGAAATCCCGAACCATACGCATACGCTGCGCGCTTCGGTTGAGGATGCCACCCAGGGGACGCTTGCGAACGGCGTTTCGCTTTCCACCAGCACCGGCGGTTCGCTCTACCAGACCACGACCAACACCAACCTGGTCACCATGTCGCCGCAGGCGCTCTCGTCGGCCGGTGGCAGCGCTCCGCACAACAATATGCAGCCCTATCTGACCTTCTATTTCTGCATTGCGATGCAGGGCGTGTTCCCGCCCCGCTCCTGACCGTATACGCGCGATCATGCCCCCGCCCCTCCACGCCGCCGCGCGCTTCGACCTGTCGTATCGGCCGTTCGTGGAGGGCGATTTCGGCTTTGTCGAAGCACTCTACTTCTCCACGCGGGAAGAAGAGCTGGCGCTGAGCGACTGGCCGGCGGAACAGAAGCGCGCGTTCCTGACCCAGCAGCACAGCGCCCAGCACCATCATTACGTTACCTATTATCCCAACGCCGAGCGGCTGATCCTCGAGCGGAATGGTGCGGCGATCGGCAGGCTCTATGTCGATGCGTGGACACACGAACTGCGCATCGTCGACATTTCGCTGATGCCCGCGGCGCGCGGTCAGGGCCTGGGCGAGGCGATATTGCGCGACCTGATCGAATGGGCCGCCGGCCAGGGCAAGGGCGTCTCGATCCATGTCGAGAAATTCAATCCCGCGCGGCGCCTCTATCAGCGTCTCGGCTTCGTCGTCACCGAGGACAAGGGCATTTACGAGCTGATGGAGCTCGGCACGCCGCGTGCCTCCGAACCGGCTTAGAAGAAGACTGCCTCGTACCGGATGCCGCCCGCCGGATCGAACCCGATCGGCACGATGAAGATGTCGTGCATCGCATCCCCGACCGGGAAGGCGTAGATCGCCTGGGGGAGTCGCGGTTCGGACGGTCCGAGGAACTCCAGACGGAAACCGCCCTCTTCGCGCGCCGCCTGGGGCAGTTCCTGCACCTTTGCGAGTGCGAGCCGCTGCGCACCGACTTCGGTTTCGATGACGAAAGCCTCGCCGACCCGGTCCGCGAAATCAGCCAGCGTGAGCGGCGCGGAGGTCCCCGGCGAAGCGGCATCGAACGTCATGTCGTCAATCCTCCCAGGCCGCATGCGCGCGACATTCCCGCTATAGGCAGGCCATGCCGGTCTGGCCAATCCCGCGTTGGGCCGGTGCCCCATAATTCACGAGTGCAGTATCCGCACCGAAATGGTAGGAAGGCCGCTCGGGGGAAAGGTCCGTGCAAAGCGTCGCACTCGGGCCTGGCCGCAAGAAAAGCGGAAACAATGACTTACAGCTCGCGTCGAAGCTTCGTGGTTGGGGGTGTGATTGCAGCCGGGGCCGGAGTCGCCGGATGCAGCGGTGGCGGTGGCAGTTCCAGCACTGGCAGCGTCGTCACGCCTGTCGCGGAGGCAACGCCGAGCGGGCCGGTGCTGACCGCATCCGAGATGAGCGACTGGCAGAAACTGCTCGGCTCCTCCTTCGTGATCACCACGCCCAGCGGCAAGGTTACCGCCACGCTCGCCAGCCTGGAGCAGATCGTGGATGCCTCGCGTCCCACCAATCTGGCACGGCACTTGGGCTTCTTCGCGACCTTCCAGATGGCGCTTGGCCAGATACCCGCCGGCCAGAAGACCTACCAGCTGTCGCACGCGACCAAGGGCAGTTTCGATCTGTTCCTCGGCATGCCCGGACAGAGCAATGGCCAGGGCGTCATCACCGCCCTGCTCAACTAGCCAAGAGAAACTATCGGCTTCGCCCGCATGGGCGATCGCCGGCCAGCGAAAAGATGGGCGCGACCGGTTGCGGACGCGCCCTTTTTCTTTCCTCGATAACGGCGGGTCAGAAACGGAACCCGACGCCACCCAGGACCTGATTGCGCGAGAAGCCGCCGGAATAGTTTGAGTAGCGATACTCGCTGGTCAGGAAGAATTGCCGGGTAACATCATATTCGACACCGGCGCCGAGGCGGAAGCCCGAGCGATCGTCATGGCTTTCGATCGTAGTGACGGCACCCGCGTTGGTGCTGGTGAGACGATCGCCGAAACGGGCATTGGTGTAGCCCGCCTTGCCATAGACCAGCACCCGCGGCGCCGCGACATAGCCGATGCGGCCGCCTACATAGAAATCGCGGTCGCCACGCTCGCACAGCCGGCCATTGGCCTGGGTGAAGCACGACTTCTGGGTGGTGCCGGTCACTTCGGCTTCGGGCGCCAGGCGCAGATCACCCACCGCCACGTCGTAGCCGGCAGTGCCGCCATAGACAAAACCCGAACCATCCTCGCCGCGGTGATCGACGCGGTCCAGCCACCGGTGACGGCAACGCGGGCGCCGGTGAACGGAGCGCTTTCCTGCGCCATTGCGGGCGCCGCGACTGCGACGGATGCCAGCACAATGGCGGGAGCGATGAACTTCTTGAACATATGAGCCTCCTTTTCAATCCGATCAGCCAGTGATCGATGGAGGCGAGCTAGGGACGAAATCCCGGGAGCATCAGGCTACAAAAGTATTAGACACCCTGAGTAACACTCAGATTATCCCAAGGTATTATCCAGATGGTCAACCAAGTTACACAGCGCGGCGAGCCTGACATGGGCAGATGCATATCATCGTATAATGGCGGGAGCACATGATTCCGGGCGAAGCTCTCCCTTGCCCTCCCCCGGGCATCCTCTCCTGAACTTGCGGGCGGCTCCATTGGGGCCGCCCTTCTTTTGCGCGGGTCATTCAGTGAAGTCGAACGACCCTCGACCGACGGCAATCAGCGCCTCCATGTCCGCCATATGGGCAATGGCGGGCGCGGCCTCGGGCAGCGCCTCGGCAGTACGCACCCGCACGCCTTCGGTGAGCGTACGGTGCACGGGACAGCGATCGGCGATCTCCAGCAGCCGGCTACGCTGCTCAGGCGTGATCTCGCCTTCGAACTTGATCCGGCGAGAGAACACGTCCGGCGGGTTCTGCCCCTCCTCGCGCCGATGCCCGACCGCAGTGCAATGCACGCGCACCGGCCAGCCCTTGCGATCGGCGTAGAGCTGGAGCGTCATTGTCGTGCAGGCAGCAAGCGCGGCGGCGAGCAGTTGGTAGGGGGTGGGACCGGCGCCGAGGCCGCCAACCTCGACTGGTTCGTCCGCCATGAAATGCGCACCACCGGCCGATATTTCCAGCTGGAACCGCCCCGTCCCGCTCTTGGTGGCGACAGCTTCATCGAGCGTATCGTTCGTCTGCATCCACTTCACCTCGTTGTTGCGGCCCGGCAGCGGGCATTCCTTCCGACAGGCGCGGCTAATCCCGGCGCCGGGCCCGACGCCAGGTAACCACCAGCACATCCCGGCAAGCGGAAAGGGCCGGGTCCAGCGCGTGGATCGCGGTAACGCCGTGCCGGATCCGGCGATCATCAAGCAATACTGCCTCGCCCGGGGTAACCAGCGTAAAGCTGTCGCGACGGCCTGCCTCGTCGATGATGTGCGTGGTGCCGGCTTCGACGTTGCGCCGGTCGACCAGCATGACGAGCACCCAGTCCACCCCGTCGCGGTGCATGCCCTCGGGCGTGGGCTGGCCCGCCTCTCCGCCCAGCGCTTCGATCCGGAACTGATGGAATTCACCGTCCCAGCGCTGTTCGGGATCGCCATCGAGCGCCGAGAATAGCGGCGTGCACAGCGCAAACAGGTTGCGCGTGATCGGAAGGTCAACCAGCGCATCGGTAGCCGGCGCGAACCAGCGCTGGGTGTCGCCGTTCAGCGGGTTATAGTCGATGCTCTGGAAATGCGGCTGGTGCGCCTTGCGCAGCGCCTGTGCGCCCTGGAAGGTGAACGCGGCATAGCGCCGGCGGCGATAGCGGCCGCCATCCGCCATGTACTCGTCCTGGGCGAGATCATCCCAGCTCGCCGCGAAGCGCGCGAATTCCGCCGGGTCGGCGGCATGCGCCATCGCGCGGAAATCCGCGGCATCGACATGCACATAGCCCTTGTCGGCAAGCTGCTGCGCCAGCCCGGCGCCTGGTCCCGCAATTGCGCTGAAATCCATGCCTCGTCCCGTTCGTGCGGCTTCCATGCGCCGATGCCCGGCGCACGGCAAGACAGACTTCGGTCGCAAAAATCGCTCCCGCCGGGCCAGCGCCGCGAAAATGCCGCCCGGGCCGCATCCCGGCAGCACATTCGCTGGTCATCGCAAGGCGCGGACCTCATCGTCCTTGCCCGTCATTTCCCAGCGGATCAGCGAGATCGGGATCGAACCGGCAGCACGGAAGCGATCATGGAACGACTTGATGTCGAACTTGTCGCCTTCCTGCATCGCGACATCGGCGAGCAGCTTCTCCAGCTCGACCTTGCCCATGTAATAGCCGATGCCATAGCCCGGCTGGCGCAGGTAGAGTTCGATATCGAACTGGGCGACCGCATCCCCAGGAGCCATCCATTTGGGCGTGCGAGAGACCAGCGAGGCATTGGCTTGCCGCCAGGTCCATTCGTTCGCCTGCATCTTCAGCTCGGGCAGGATGCGCGCGGCGCGCTTCGCGCCGAGGATATAGTCGATCTCGCGCGCCTTGGGGCGGCCCTCGAGCATGCCCGACTGGATCAGGAACTCCTCGAGATAGAAGGCCCAGCCCTCGTTGCGCAGGCCGTTGACGAAGAACAGCCGCGGCTGGCCGCGCACCGGTCGCGTGTCGCGCGCCGCCTGCAGTGCATCAAAGGCATGGCCGGGCAGGTTGTGCGCGCGCAGCGGGCGGCCATCGCGGAACTCTGCCTGAAAGAAGAAGTGGAGGTGCTGGGGCGGATCGAACAGGCCCGGCTTTGACGGATCCTTCTCGAAGGGGAACTGGTACGGCCCCTCCTCCGGGTCATGCTTCACATAGTCCGGGATGGTCACCCAATCGCCGTCGCGGAGGAACCGGAGCAGGTCCTCGTCCTCTACCTTGCGCTTGGCATCGAACTCGGCGCGGGTCTTGACCGGCTCGGGCATCGGGATGGCGCGGTTGCGATGCTCCTCGATCTTCAGGAAGGCGAGCTGGCGTTGATATTCGCGCTCGCCGATCACCCGGACCTCTTCAGGCGTATAGGGCAGCAGGAGGACGTGCTTGAGATACCAGGCATAGTTCTCGGCCCCCACACCGCCATATGCAGGCAAGGTGGCCTCGATGCTTTCGAGCCAGGCCTTGAACTCGGCCGCCGCGGCCTGGGCGCGCTTCGCCGGCGCGACGAGCGAAGGCTGAAGCTTCGCCGCCTGGGCGGCCAGCTCGCCATAGACGTTCACCTCGACCTGCTTCTGCACGATCGCCAACCTTGCGAGATCGCCCCGCGCATCGGTGAGGTTCGCCCGCGCCTGGCGCAGGGCTTCCGGCACCGCGTTGAGCTTCGCCGCCAGCACCTCGGCCTTGTCCCTGGCGATCGGCAGCTTCGGGATGGCTATGGCGCCGTGCATCTTCGGCCCGAAGCCGAGATTGGTGGTGCTGTAGAAGGCCGGATCACGCTTCCATGGCTGCATCACCCGGTGCTGGAACTCGAGCCCGCGCATCTCGGCGAGGACGACCATGTAATCGACGCGCTGCGGGACCGGCCATTTGCTGTCGTCGATCGCCGCCAGCCGCGCCTCGAAGCGCTGGAGCTCGGCATAGTGGCGCGCCATCGTCGCTGGCGAATAGTCGGGCACGCCCTTGACCATCGGCGGCGGCACGAAGGCGCGGAATTCCTTGTAGAGCGCGAGCAGGGCGTCATAGCCCTGTGCCGCTGGAGCTTCCGCCTGAGCAGAAGCGGGCGGTGCAAGGGGGATCGGAAGCGCCGGCAAGGCCAGCAAGGCGGCGGCAAGACCCAGACGCTTCTTCATCCCCATTTCTCCTCGAATTGAAACCTGTCGTCACCCCGGCCTTGAGCCGGGATCCCGCTCCCTCTGGCTGCGGAAACAAGCGGGATCCCGGCTCAAGGCCGGGATGACGAGAGTGCCATCACAACGTGTTGAAGAACCGCGCCAGCCGCTCCATCGCTTCGGTCACCCGCGCCTCGGACTCCGATCCGAAGCAGACGCGCAGATGCCCTTCCCCGCCCGGCCCGTAGAAGCTGCCGGATTCGACCACGACATGCGCTTCCTTGAGGATCGCCATGGCGAGATCCTGCGAGGAACGGCCGGTGCCGCTGATGTCCGGAAAGGCATAGATCGTACCTTCGGGCTCAGCGCAGGTGACCCCGGGCATCTGGTTCAGCGCCTGGACGACGATGTCGCGCTTGCGGCGATCGGCCTCGACCATCGCCAGCATCGCATCCTGCGGTCCCTCGACCGCCGCACGCGCGCCCTCCTGGATGAAGACGTTGACGTGGGTCACGTCGGTCATGGTGATGCGCATGATCGCGGGCATCAGCTTCGCATCCGCGGTCAGGTAACCGATCCGCCAGCCGTCCATCGAATAGGCCTTGGTGAAGGCGAAGCAGGTGATCGTCCGCTCCCGCATGCCCGGCAGGCTGGCGATGCTGACATGCTCCGCCTTGCCATAGGTGATGTACTCATAGACTTCGTCCGACAGCACCAGCAGGTCATGCGCGATCGCCAGGTCGGCGACCTGCTGCAGCTCCTCGCGACTATAGACGCGGCCGGTCGGATTGGCCGGGTTGACCAGCACGATCATCCGGGTGCGATCGGTGATCTTCGCTTCGATCTTTTCCTTCGAGATCGCGAAATTGTCGGCCTTGTCGAGCCCGGCGATCACCACCTTGCCGCCCGCCAGCTCGGTCTTGCCGATATGCTGGGGGTAATAGGGATCAAGCAGGATCACTTCGTCGCCCGGATCGATCGCGGCCATGAAGGCGGCGAACGAGGCATGGGTAAGCCCGTTGCACACGAGCACCTCGTCGACGCCGTAGTCGAGCCTGTTGAACTCGGTAAGCTTCTTCACCAGCGCCTGGCGGAAGGAGAGCGTGCCGCGGAAATCGCCGTAATGGACGATACCAGCATCGAGCGCAGCCTTGGCGGCCTCCTTGATGTGGAGCGGCGTATCCGCATGCGGCCGGCCGAACTCGAGATGGATCAGGTCCACCCCCGCCGCATCCAGCTTGGACGCTTCGTCATACATGCCGAAGCTCTTCTTCGATCCGCCCGTGAGGCGCTGTGCCGGCCACTTCATTCTCGACCCCTTTTCGACTCCATTACCCGTGAATAATTGCGTGATATATGATATTTCAAGCTTGAAATTTCAGGCTTGAAATATCTACGCTGCGAGCGTTAGGTGACACGGACGGAGTCGCCGCGAGGGAGTACTGCTCGATGAAGATCGCATGCGTGGGCGGCGGGCCGGCGGGGCTCTATTTCGCCATCTCGATGAAGGTGCGCGACAGCAGCCACGACATCCACGTCTTCGAGCGCAACCGCGCCGACGACACGTTCGGCTGGGGCGTGGTCTTCTCCGACCAGACGGTCGAGAACCTGATGGCCAACGATCCCGTCAGCGGCGAGACGATCCGCGGCGAGTTCGCGCATTGGGACGATATCGACGTCCATATCCATGGCGAGTGCATCCGCTCCTCCGGCCACGGCTTCATCGGCATCGGCCGCAAGCGGCTGCTGGCGATCCTGCAGCAGCGCGCCCGCGACCTTGGGGTGCAGCTCCATTTCGAGCATGAGGCAAGCGACGACCTGGCCGACTGGGCGGATTATGACCTGGTCATCGTCGCCGACGGCGCCAACAGCCGCATCCGCGACCGCTATGCCGAGCATTTCGACATCGACATCCAGCCGCGCCGCAACAAATATATCTGGCTCGGCACGCACAAGGTGTTCGACGCCTTCACCTTCGCCTTCGAACAGCTCCCGGAAGGATGGGTCTGGGCGCACGCCTATCGCTTCGACGACAGCCTATCGACCTTCATCGTCGAGATGGCGCCGGAGACCTGGCACGCGCTCGGCCTCGACCAGGCGGGCCAGGACGACGCCATCGCCTTCAGCGAGCGGGTGTTCGGCAAGTATCTCGACGGCAACGCGCTGATGTCGAACGCCGGGCATCTGCGCGGCTCGGCGGCCTGGCTCAACTTCCGCCGGATCGTCACCGGGCGCTGGTCGTACGACAAGCTGATCCTGCTCGGCGACGCGGCGCACACCGCGCATTTCTCGATCGGATCGGGCACCAAGCTGGCGCTGGAGGACGCGATCAAGCTCGCCGAAGTGCTCAACCGCCCCGGGCTCGGCCGCGAACAGGCGCTGGCCGAATACCAGGCCGAGCGCAGCGTCGAAGTGCTCAAGCTGCAGAACAGCGCGCGTAACTCGACCGAATGGTTCGAGACGCTCGACCGCTATCTGCCCTTCGCGCCGATCCAGTTCGCCTATTCGCTGCTCACCCGATCGCAGCGCGTGAGCCATGAGAACCTCCGCCTGCGCGACCCGGAATGGCTGGAAGGCGTGGAGCGCTGGTTCCAGGCCCAGGCGCCGGGCGGCAAGGGCGACAAGCCGGTCCCGCCGATGTTCGCGCCCTACAGGCTGCGCGAGATGGCGCTGGACAACCGCGTCGTCGTCTCGCCCATGGCGATGTACTCGGCGGTGGACGGTACGCCGAACGACTTCCACCTCGTCCATTACGGCACCCGCGCCCAGGGCGGTGCCGGCCTCGTCTATACCGAGATGACCTGCGTCTCGCCCGAGGGGCGGATCACGCCGGGCTGCCCGGGCATGTACGCGCCCGAGCATGTCGCGGCGTGGCGGCGGGTCACCGATTTCGTCCATGCGAACAGCGGTGCGAAGATCTGCCTCCAGCTCGGCCATTCGGGTGCCAAGGGCTCGACGAAGATCGGCTGGGAAGGCATGGACCAGCCGCTCGACAGCGGAAACTGGCCGCTGATCGCCGCCTCGGACGTGCCGTGGAGCGCGGGCAACGCGACGCCCCGACCGATGACCCGCGCCGACATGGACGCGGTGCGCGACCAGTTCGTCGCGGCGGCGCGGATGGCAGTCGATGCCGGCTTCGACATGATCGAGCTGCACGCCGCCCACGGATACCTGCTCTCGAGCTTCATAACGCCGCTGCAGAACACCCGCACCGACGACTATGGCGGCAGCCTGGAGAACCGGCTGCGCTATCCACTCGAGGTGTTCGCGGCGATGCGCGCCGCCTGGCCCGCCGAACGGCCGATGTCGGTCCGCATCTCGGCAACCGACTGGATGGGCGACCAGGGCGTCACGCCCGAGGAGGCCGTGGAGATCGCCCGCGCCTTCAGCGAAGCCGGTGCCGATCTGATCGACGTCTCGGCCGGCCAGACTTGGGCCGAGTGCAAGCCGGTCTATGGCCGCATGTTCCAGACGCCCTTTGCCGACAAGATCCGCAACGAGGCGCGCGTCTCGACCATGGCGGTAGGCAATATATTCGAGACCGACCACGCCAACTCGATCCTCGCCGCCGGCCGCGCCGACCTGGTGGCGATCGGGCGGCCGCATATGGTCGATCCGATGTGGACGCTGCGCGCCGCCGCCCAGCACGGCTATCGCGGGGTGCGCGTGCCGCCCCAATATCTTGGCGGGATGAGCCAGCTCGCCCGCAACCTGCAACGTGCCGCCGAGACCGGCGCGGCACTCCGGAGCTGACGCCGATGCGCCTCAAGGACATTCATGCAGTCGTCACCGGCGGCGGATCGGGGATCGGTGCCGCGATTGCGCGCGCATTCGCCGAAGAGGGCGCCCGGCTGACGTTGCTGGGTCGCCGGCTCGACGCGCTCGAAGCCGTGGCCGCGACTATCCCCGGCGCGATCGCAGTCTCCGCCGACGTGACCGACCGCGCATCGATCGATGTCGCGTTCGAGGCCGCCCGGGCGGCGCATGGCCCGATCGGCATCCTGGTCAACAATGCCGGCATCGCGCCCAGCGCGCCCTTCGCCAAGGTCAGTGCCGAGGCGTGGCGCAAGACGATGGCGACCAATCTCGATGCGCTGTTCGATTGCTGCCAGGCGGCCCTGCCCGACCTGCTCGCGGCGCCTGCCGGGCGGATCGTCACCGTGGCCTCGACTGCGGGGCTCAAGGGCTATGGCTATACCGCGCCCTATGTCGCCTCGAAGCATGGCGCGATTGGGCTGATGCGCGCGCTCGCCGCCGAATTCGCCGCGACCCCGCTCACCGCCAACGCGCTCTGCCCCGGCTTCACCGATACCGATATCGTGGCGAAGGCGGTCGCGACGATCACCAGCCGCACCGGCCGCAGCGAAGCCGAGGCGCTTGCCGAGCTCACCAGGCACAATCCGCAGAAGCGGCTGATCACGCCGGAGGAAGTCGCCGCGGCGGCGGTGTGGCTCTGCCTGCCGGCCAGCGGATCGGTGACTGGTCAGGCGATCCCGATCGCCGGCGGAGAAGTGATGTGACCCGCGCCACATCGCTCCGCGAGAAGCATGACGGCGCGCTCGACGATCGCGGCAGCGTGCGGCTGTGGCTGCGGCTGCTCACCTGCACCACGGTGATCGAAAAGCGCCTCAAGCGCCGCTTCGCCGACCAATATGGCGTCACCCTGCCCCGCTTCGACGTGATGGCCGCGCTCGACCGGCATCCGGAAGGGATGACGATGGGCCAGCTTTCCCAGGCGCTGCTCGTCTCGAACGGCAACGTCACCGGCGTCGTCCAGGTGCTGGTGCGCGATCGCTATGTGAGCCTGGCCCCCTCGCCCACCGACGGCCGCTCCTCGGTGGCGCGGCTGACCCAGCTCGGGCGCGAATGCTTCGCCGGGCTGGCCGAGGCGCATCACGAATGGATCGAAGCGATGCTGGCTGGACTGGGCCGCGAGGAACGCGGCCAGCTCCACCAGCTTCTGGGCGTGCTCAAGGACTCGCTCGCCGCCGAGGAAGGAGAGGAATGACCATGGATCCGACCAGCTTCGCACCGGAGCATTTCGGATGGGCCTTTAGCGAGGGTGTGGCGACGGTCACGCTCAACCGGCCCGAACGGAAGAACCCGCTGACCTTCGAAAGCTATGCCGAGCTGCGCGATACCTTCCGCGACCTCGTCTACACGCCGCAGGTCAAGGCAGTGGTGGTCACCGGTGCCGGCGGCAATTTCTCCTCGGGCGGGGACGTCCATGAGATCATCGGTCCGCTGACCGAAATGGCGATGCCCGAGCTGCTCGCCTTCACCCGGATGACCGGCGACCTGGTCAAGGCGATGCGTGCCTGCCCGCAGCCGATCGTCGCGGCGATCGACGGCATCTGCGTGGGGGCCGGGGCGATCATGGCGATGGCATCGGACCTGCGCCTCGCCACGCCGGCGGCGAAGACTGCCTTCTTGTTCACCCGCGTCGGCCTCGCAGGCTGCGACATGGGCGCCTGCGCGATCCTGCCGCGGATCATCGGCCAGGGCCGCGCCTCCGACCTGCTCTACACCGGCCGGATGATGTCCGCCGAGGAAGGCGAGCGCTGGGGCTTCCACAACCGGCTGGTACCGGCCGAGAGCCTGCTCGACGAAGCGCAGGCACTGGCGCGCGGCATTGCCGCCGGCCCGACCTTCGCGCACGGTATCACCAAGACCCAGCTCAACACCGAATGGGCCGTGAGCGTCGAAACAGCGATCGAAATGGAAGCGCAAGCCCAGGCAATCTGCATGGCAACAAAGGACTTCCGCCGCGCTTTCGAGGCTTTTGCCGAGAAGCGTACGCCCGTGTTCGAGGGCGACTGATGGCCGACCGCAGCTTCCTCGACTGGCCCTTCCTCGACGACAGGCACCGCCAGCTGGCCGATGCGCTGGAGACCTGGTGCATCGCCAACCTCTCCGATCATCACGGCGCGGAGGTGGACGCCGAATGCCGCCGGCTGGTCCGCGCGCTCGGCGACGGCGGCTGGCTGCGCTACTGCGTGCCGGCTGCCTGGGGCGGCGTGCACGACACGATCGACATCCGCTCGCTGGCACTGATCCGCGAGACGCTGGCGCGGCATTCGGGGCTGGCCGACTTCGCCTTTGCGATGCAGGGGCTGGGATCGGGCACGATCTCGCTGTTCGGCACCGAGGCGCAGAAGGCCGCCTATCTCCCCGCCGTGGCGCGGGGCGAGAAGATCGCGGCCTTCGCGCTGACCGAGCCGGGCTCGGGCTCCGACGTCGCCTCGATGGAGACGCTGGCCGAGCGCCATGGCAACGGTTGGCGGGTCAACGGCGCAAAGACCTATATCTCGAATGGCGGCATCGCGGACTATTACGTCCTCTTCGCCCGCACCGGCGAGGCACCCGGCGCCAAGGGCATTTCCGCCTTTGTCGTCGATGCGGATACGGCCGGCCTGCGCGTCACCGAGCGGATCGAAGTGATCGCGCCGCACCCGCTCGCCACGCTGGAGTTCACCGACATGGCGCTCCCCGCCGACGCGCTGCTCGGTGAAGCCGGGCGGGGTTTCGCGGCGGCGATGGCGACGCTCGACATCTTCCGCACCACCGTGGGCGCGGCGGCGCTGGGCTTTGCCCGCCGCGCGCTCGACGAAGCGACAGCGCGGGCCCGCACCCGCAAGCTGGGCGATGGCACGCTGGCCGACAATCCGGTGACCCAGTCGAAGCTCGCCGAGATGGTGCTCGACATCGATACCGCCGCACTGCTGATCTACCGCGCCGGCTGGCTGCGCGACGTACGGGGCCAACGCAACACCCGCGAGGCGGCGCTGGCCAAGCTCCACGCTACCGACAGCGCACAGCAGGTGATCGACAAGGCCGTGCAGATCTTCGGCGGCCTCGGCGTCACCGTCGGCGCGCCCGTCGAGGCGCTGTACCGGGAGGTACGGGCGCTGCGCATCTATGAGGGCGCCTCCGAGGTGCAGAAGATCGTCATCGCCCGCCAGCATCTCGCCCAGAGCGCGGGCTGATGTTCCGCGTCTCCTACCCCCTGCGCTTCGCGCACTGCGACCCGGCGGGCATCGCCTTCTACCCACGCTGCCTCGAGCTGTGCGACGCCGCGGTGGAAGACTGGACCCCGGCCGTGCTGGGTGATGACAGGCGTGCTATGCACATGGGCCGCGGGCTCGGCCTGCCCACCGTCAGCCTCACCTCCACCTTCACCGCGCCGAGCAGACTGGGCGACCGGCTCGACTTCACCGTGCAGCTCACCCGGGTCGGGCGTAGCTCGATCGATCTCGAAGTCGAAGTGACCTGCGAAGGTGCGCCGCGCTTCAGCGTCCGCCTTACCCAGGTGCTGATCGCGCTCGCCGGCGGCACCTCGCAGCCCTGGCCTCCCGAATATCGCCAACGCCTTGAAACGGAATGCCAATGACCGCCCATCAAAGCCTGCTCCCTCCCGGCTGGAAGCGCCCGCGCGGCTATGCCAACGGCATCGCGGCCAGTGGCAGGATGGTGTTCACCGCCGGCGTGGTCGGCTGGGACGAAGAAGAGCGCTTCGTCTCGGCGGATCTCGCCGGGCAGTTCCGCCAGGTGCTGATCAACACGCTGGCGATCCTTGCCGAGGGTGGAGCCGGCCCCGAGCATATCGTCCGGATGACTTGGTACGTCACCAGCCGCGACGAATATCTCGCGCAGATCGCCGAGATCGGCGCCGCCTATCGCGAACTGATCGGCCGCAACTATCCGGCGATGGCCGTGGTTCAGGTCGCGGCACTGGTCGAGGCCGAAGCCAAGATCGAGATCGAGACGATCGCGGTCGTCCCCACCGCCTGAGGAACCCCAAAATGCAGAAATTCGACTGGGCCGATCCCCTGCTGCTCGACGCGCAGCTGGAGGACGAGGAGCGCATGATCCGCGACACCGCGCGCGACTATGCGCAGGCGCAGCTGGCGCCGCGGGTCATCGAGGCCTTCGACAAGGAAACGACCGATCCCGAGATCTTCCGAGAGATGGGCGCGCTGGGGCTGTTGGGGCCAACGGTGCCCGAGGCCTATGGCGGCGTCGGCGCATCCTATGTCGCCTATGGCCTGATCGCCCGCGAGGTCGAGCGGGTGGACTCGGGTTACCGCTCGATGATGAGCGTGCAGTCGAGCCTGGTCATGTACCCGATCCACGCCTTCGGCTCCGAGGCCCAGAAGCAGAAGTACCTGCCGAAGCTCGCCAGCGGCGAGTGGATCGGCTGCTTCGGCCTGACCGAACCCGATGCCGGCTCCGACCCCGGCGGCATGCGCACCCGCGCCACGAAGATCGACGGCGGCTACCGGCTGAACGGCGCCAAGACCTGGATTTCGAACGCCCCGATCGCCGACGTCTTCGTCGTCTGGGCCAAGTCCGATGCACATGGCGGGGCGATCCGTGGCTTCGTGCTCGACAAGGGGCTCAAGGGCCTCTCGGCACCGAAGATCGAAGGCAAATTGAGCCTGCGCGCCTCGATCACCGGCATGATCCAGCTCGACGATGTCGAAGTGCCGGAAGACGCACTGCTGCCCGAGGCCGAGGGGCTCAAGGGCCCCTTCTCCTGCCTGAACCGCGCCCGCTACGGGATCAGCTGGGGTGCTCTTGGCGCCGCCGAGTTCTGCTTCCACGCCGCCCGCCAATATGGGCTGGACCGCCACCAGTTCGGCCGCCCGCTTGCCGCGACCCAGCTCTTCCAGAAGAAGCTGGCCGACATGGAGACCGAGATCGCCCTCGGCCTGCAGGCCTCGCTGCGCGTCGGGCGGCTGATCGACGCGGGCCGGTTCGCGCCGGAGATGATCTCGATCGTCAAGCGCAACAATGTCGGCAAGGCGCTCGACATCGCCCGCGCCGCGCGCGACATGCATGGCGGCAACGGCATTTCGGGCGAGTTCCAGGTGATGCGCCACGCGATGAACCTGGAAACGGTCAACACCTATGAAGGCACGCACGACGTGCATGCGCTGATCCTCGGCCGTGCTATCACCGGGATCGCCGCCTTCTGATCTTGCCCGGCCCGCTTCCTACAGCGGGCCGGCGGCTGACTCGCCAAAGTACACGAAGTACAGGCCAAGAGCGGGTTTTTCGGCACCTCAAGTTGACATAGTTCCCGCAAGCGCGCCGCAACTCGCAACAATGTTGCGTGCGCGTAATCCTATTTCGCCAGCAGCCTCAAGGAGCGGCCGGACCAGAGGCCCAGCCGCCCAAGGCAAGCATGCGAAATCCTACATTGCAAGCGGGCCTGCCCTTCACTTCACCAGCAGGATGCGGCTGTTGGGCGGATAGGCCCATTCGAAGCCGCGATCGGTGACCACGCCATTGTCCTCGAGCGGGATCTTGATCTTGCGCGGGCCCCATTCGGGCACCTGCGTGTAGAGGAACAGCTCGATCGACAGGAAATTGCTCGACCGCAGCTGATAGGTCATGCGCAGCGGGTTGAAGTCGGCGATCGACGGGCCCGAGCCGTGACCCCAATCGCCCACCGAGTGGCTGCCGATCACCACGTCGGAGACCTTCATGTCCTTGCTGGGATCATCATAGCGACCAAGCACCAGCCCCGGCGTTTCCGCCACCCGCTTGTTGACCGCGGCCAGCGCATCGCCCGCGGTGACGCCAGGGCGGATCACGTCGAGGATCATCCGGCGGATGTCCTGCGCCTTGTCATAGGCACGCTGCACGCCGGCCGGCGCCGCGTTCTCGCCGGGCTTGAGTACATAGGCCATGCGCTTCATGTCGGTGTAGTAGAACAGGTAATTCACGCCCCAGTCGACGGTGATCAGGTCGCCCGGCTGGATGACATGATCGCCCGAGACCGGCCCGCGTTCGCCGGGGCCGAGGATATAGATGCTCGGCAAGCCGAAGCTGCTGCCCAGCCCCTCCTTGTGGAGTTGCTCCATCATCCACCAGGCGACATCGCCGGTGGTAGTGTGACCGGGCAGGATCACTTCGTTGGAAAGCGCGCGCTCCAGGATGGTGCGCGAATATTCCCCGGTCCTGGTGAAGGCAGCGATCTCATTGACGGAGTGACGGGCGCGGAAGTCGGAAACCAGCTTCTCGGCCGGGACCAGCCGCCCGGCCAGCAGCGGGCCGAGCGTCTCGACCAGCTTTCCATGCAGCGAATGGCTGAGCCCGTCGGCGGTGCCGATCTCGGAGGCGACATTGATGCCGATCCGCTTCGGATCGCGCGCCTCGACGAACTTGCGCAGCTCGGCGGGCGAGACTTTCAGGTCATAGATCGGGCATTGATCGAACCCTGCCCCGCCGATCCCCATCGCGGCGCGCTCGATCCGGCCGCTGCCGGTGCGATCGGTGAAGACATAATAGCCGATATCGCCGACATAGCCGCCGCCGAGCAGCCCGGCATTGGGATCGTCATGCCCTTCGCGCGAGGCGACGATCCACATATCGATGCGGTTCTCGCGCATCACCTCGGGCAGGATCAGGTCGAGCTTGTCCTTGCGGATCTGGCACATCTGATCCCAGCGGCGCTTGGCCTCCTGGCCCTGTGCGGGCAGCGCGGCGAGCAGCGGCAGGATCGCGAGCGGCAGGGCCAGCCGGCGCAAAGGCTTGAACGACAAGGTGGTTCTCCCATGATTTCCTCATGGGGAACGTGACAGGACCACAACGGAAATGGAACAATAATCACGCGATTATCGTTGATATTTTGCCGATCGATCGGCATGGGGCGCTCCGAAAAGGATCAGGACCGAATCCTGCCGCCGTCCCGCCTGCAAGGCCGGGCGGGCAAGCCGCTAGCGGCCCGTTCGGGCGGGAATGCATATTGATAGGTGCAAATGCATATGTTTTCGACTAACCCGTCTGCATGCACCGTCCGGCCCGGCGCAACGTCTTGATCCTGCGGAAAGATTGAGGGAAACATGGCCACGAGTGCGCTTAAGAGAACCACAAAAGCGGCAGAGGACCTGATGGACAATCGCACCGTCTACGACCCGAGCAGTCCCAATTTTCGCCTGGAAAACTCGCCATTCTACCTGATGGCGCACGCCGACTTCAAATATCACGAGGACATGGACATCGTGCTGCACAAGCATGGCGTGTCCAAGCCGATCTACCGGGTGATGACCGTGCTGCGCGAGCGCCAGCCGGCCAGCATCGGCGCGATTGCCGAGGCGGCGCTGACCAAGCGCTCGACGATCAGCCGGATCATCGACCGGATGGTCGAGCAGGGCCTCGTCACCACCGAGCCGAACCCCGAGGACAACCGCATCACCGAAGTGACGCTGACCCCGGCCGGCCAGCAGACCCTGCGCAAGCTGACCCCGATCGTCGGCCGCCAGTTCACCCGCGCGATGGACGGGGTGAGCGACCGCGACATCGCCCATCTGCTCCGCACGCTGCAGAAGATCAGCGCGAATTTGAGCAAGCTGCCGATCGAATAATCCCGTCACCCTTGGCCGGAGCCAGGTCATGAGGTCTTTCCATCGTCACCCCGCCCTGAGCCGGGGTGACGGAAGAGAGGTAACTGATTATCGCGGCCTGCCCTCCACCACCAGCTTGCCGTCCGCGATGACATAGCGGACGTCGCGGAGGTTCTTCAGCGAATCGAGCGGGTTGGCGCCGACGATCAGGATATCGGCGATCTTGCCAGGCTCGATCGTGCCGAGCTTGTCGCCCATGCGTAGGATCTTCGCGCCGACGCTGGTGGCCGAAGCCAGGACATCGGCATTGGTCATGCCCGCCTGGTGGAGATAATCGAGCTCGCGGAAATAGGCGTCCGGATAGCGCCATTCATTCTCGAACGGGATGTCGGTGCCCACGCCGATCGGCACGCCGGCGCGATACGCCTCGTTCACTCGCTTGAGGTGATCCTGCTGGTTGATCACGAAGCGGCGCGAATGGGTGTAGTAGAAGCCGCCGCTGGGAATGCCGGCGGTCGGATATCCGCCGTCCAGCAGATTGTCGAAGGCGCCGATCGTGGGAACGAAGGCAGTGCCGTGCTTCTTCATCAGCGGCACGGCCTTGTCGCTGAGCAGCAGCGGATGTTCGAGCGTGTCGACGCCCGCCTCGATCGCCCAATCGGTGTACTGGCCATAGCTATCAATCGCGACCGGGACGCCCAGCGAATGAGCCTCCTCGATCGCGGCGGCGAGTTCTTCCTTGTCGGCGGGAGCGCTGATCTTGATCCAGTCCGACAGGCGGCGAACCTGCTCGCGCACGGCCTTGCGCCATTCCCAGGGACCGTCGACACCGTGCGGGTCACCACCAAGATTGGGCTTTTCGCGGCCGGTGGCGGTGGAGGTGACTTCGTCGCCATGCCCGCCGGTGCTGGCGATCAGCTTGCCGCTCCACATCACGCGGGGGCCGCGGATCATGCCGCGATCGACCGCCTCCTTGATGCGCAGCGCGACGTCATCCATCGTGCCGACATCGCGCGCGGCGGTGATGCCGGCAGTGACCATCTGGTCCGCCAGGATCGTGCCGCGGATCGCGGCGGCCGCCGTGCTGTCCGAATAGCGGCCCATATCGGTGCCGCGCTGCTGGGTGAAGTGGATGTGCAGGTCGATCAGGCCGGGCAGGATCCACAGGCCCGTGGCATCGATCGTGCGCGCCGCATTGGCGGGCACCGGAGTGCCGGCGGAGCCGGCGGCGACGATCCGGTCGCCCTGCAGCACCACCACGGCATTGGCGATCGGCGCCCCGCCCCGCCCATCGAGCAGCGTGCCGCCGGTGAGCACGACCACCGGCTCCTTGCTGCGGTCGATCGGCGGGATCGGCACGCGGCGGACATCGTCGCTGGTCTCGGGGATCGGGCGCTGCTGGGCATGTGCGACATGCGGGGCGATCGCCCCGATCAGGAAAGCGGCGGAGAGCGCCGCTCCCTGCAGCAAATGCTTGCGCGTGACCCGCAGCGTCCCCGTCTCAACCATGGCGCGACCCCTATTATTCCCAATTACACATGATTTAAAGCGTGATTCTCTTGACGAGGCAAGGGTCATTTGCAAGCTTGCTTCTCAGCGGCCCCACTTGGGAGGGGCCGTGGCTGGGAATCGCGCGGATGAAGCAGACAAGGCTGGAGGGAGGCCCGGCATCGCCGACAGGGCAGCACGGCCTTGGGGCAGGCACGCTGGGCGAAGCGCTGCAGCATGCGATGGGACTGGCACGCGGCGGGCAGCCCGGGCCAGCCGAGGCGATATTGCTGCGCGTGCTCGACCTCGCGCCCGAGAACCCCGACGCGCTCCAATTGCTCGGCATGATCGCACGACAGGCCGGGCGGAATGCGGATGCCGCTACGCTGTTCCGCCGTTCGCTCGCCGCCAATCCCGCCCAGCCGCACGTGCACAACAATCTCGGCAACTGCCTGCTCGACCTGGCCGATCCGGCGGGCGCAGCCCTCGCCTATCGCGAGGCGCTGCGGCTGGCGCCGGGCTATGACGAAGCGCGGGTGAACCTCGCGATCGCGCTGCTCGGATCGGACGACGCGGCAGGTGCCTGCGACACGCTCGCCCCCCTGCTCCGCCGCGATCCGCGCAACGCCCGCGCCTGGGCGACGCTGGGCCAGGCACGACGCGCGGCTGGCGAGCTCGACCATGCGATCACCGCCTTCCGCACCTCGCTCGCGTTGCGGCCGGACCATGTGCGGACGCTGCACAATCTGGGCGTCGCACTGCGGATTGCCGGCTGGCGGGACGAGGCACTGATCCTGCTCGCGCGCGCGGCGGAGCACGATCCGACAAGCCCGGAGATCGCCTATAATCTCGGCCATTGCCTGCAGGATCTCGGGCGGATCGATGCGGCGATCGTCGCCTATGAGCGCGCGATCACGCTGCGTCCCACAGACCGCGCGGCGCATGAATCGCTCAACGGATTGCTCTGGCGGCAGGGGCGCGGCGATGCCTGGCTAAACAGCTATCGACTAGCATTAGCGATGCATCCGGACGACGAGGGACTGCTCTGCGACCTTGCCGATCGCCTGTTGCTGGCCGGGGATGCGGCCGGTGCCGCGGCATTGCTCGCCCCCCATGCCGACCGGGCCGGACCGGAACTGCAGCATCAGCTGGGCCGGGCACGCTGGTCGCTCGGAGAAGCCGACGCCGCGCTGGCGCGGTTCGACGCGGCCGGCGATTTCGCCCCGGCGATACGCGAAGCGGCGCGGGCCTGCATCATTCTCGATCGCCCGACCGAGGCGCTGGAGCGCCTCGAGCCGCTGCTCGCCGCCGATCCTTTCGACCAGCAGGGGCTGGCGCTGCAGGGGCTGGGCTGGCGCTTCACCGGCGATCCGCGTGAGGCATGGCTGAATGATGCCGAGCAGCTGGTCTCGGCCAGCCTGCTGACGCCACCCGATGCGGACTTCAACGTCCGGCTCGATACCGCGCTCTCCGCCCTTCACCGAGACCAGCAGCACCCGCTCGACCAGACGCTGCGCGGCGGCACCCAGACCAGCGACGACCTGTTCGCCCTGCCCGACCCGATGATCGCCGCCGTGCGCGGGATGATCGAGGCGCGGGTGCAAGCATGGATCGCCGGGCTACCCATGGATGCCAGTCACCCGTTCCTCAGCCGCAACACCGGGCGCTTCGCCTTTTCGGGCTCCTGGTCGGTGCGGCTGCGCAGCGCCGGGTTCCATGAGAACCATATCCATCCCGAGGGCTGGATCAGCGCCTGCTATTATGTCGCCCTGCCCGACGTGGTGGCCCGCGGCCACCAGGGCTGGCTGAAGTTCGGCGAAACCGGGCTGCGCCTGGGGGAACGCGAGCGGATCACCCGGATGATCCGGCCCGAGCCGGGGCTGCTCGTGCTGTTCCCCTCCTATTTCTACCATGGGACGGTGCCGTTCGAGGACACCGGCCACCGCACCACCATCGCCTTCGACATCGTGCCGGCATGACCGCGCACGCCCACCACAGGGAGGACAGACCATGACCAGCCAGACGCTCGAGATCTTCGCCGCGGGCATCGCATCGGGGGAGATCCGCACGATCGACCTGACCCAGACGCTGTCGCCCGACACCCCCACGCTCGTCCTGCCGCCCGAGTTCGGCCAGTGCGCCGGGTTCAGCCAGGAAGAGATATCCCGCTACGATGAACGCGGCGTCGCCTGGTACTGGAACAACTTCACCGTGAGCGAACATACCGGCACGCATTTTGACGCGCCGATCCACTGGATCACCGGCAAGGACCTGCCCAACAACGCCGTCGATACCGTGCCGCCGGCCGACTTCATCGCCACCGCCGTCGTGATCGACATCTCGGCCAAGTCGGCGGAGAACCCGGACTATCTCCTCACCGTCGCGGATATCGAGGCATGGGAGGCCGAGCATGGCCGCATCCCGCCGCGCAGCTGGATCATGCTGCGCACCGACTGGTCGAAGCGCGACGTCGACGCCTACACCAATCGCCGCGAGGATGGCGCCCATACGCCGGGGCCGTCCGCAGAGGCGGTGCAGTTCCTGATCGACGCGCGCGATGCGCATGGGCTTGGCGTCGAGACGATCGGCACCGATGCCGGCCAGGCGCATCTGCTCAGCCCCGCCTATCCGGCGCACACGCTGTTCCATGCGGCGGGCCGCTATGGGCTGCAGTGCCTCGAGAATCTCGACCTGCTGCCGCCGACCGGGACTGTGATCCTCGCCACCCCGCTCAAGATCAAGGGCGGCTCGGGCAGTCCACTTCGCGTCCTCGCGCTGGTCGCGGGCTGAACGGATGGCCGAGCGTTCGTTCAAGGCGGAAGTGGAGCAACTGCGGCTGGGAGACGGCGAGACCTTCCATGGCGAAGGCATCCTCGCCGTCACCAAGGCGCTGCTCCAGGCTGGGGTGGCCTATGTCGGCGGCTATCAGGGATCGCCGATCAGCCATTTGATGGACGTGTTCGCCGATGCCAACGAGCTGATGGGCGAGCTCGGCGTCCATTTCGAAAGTTCTGCAAGCGAGGCGACGGCGGCGGCGATGCTGGCCGCTTCGGTCAACTATCCGCTGCGCGGCGCGGTGGCGTGGAAATCGGTGGTCGGCACCAATGTCGCCTCGGACGCGCTGTCCAACGTCGCTTCGGGTGGGGTGACCGGTGGGGCGCTGGTGATCCTGGGCGAGGATTATGGCGAAGGCTCCTCGATCATGCAGGAGCGCACCCATGCCTTTGCTATGAAATCGCAGATGTGGCTGCTCGACCCACGGCCGAGCCTGCCCGTGATCGTCGACATGGTCGAGAAGGGCTTCGAGCTGTCCGAGGCCTCGAACACGCCGGTGATGCTCGAGCTGCGGGTGCGGGCCTGCCATGTGACGGGCAGCTTCGTTGCGAAGGACAACAAGCGACCGCCATTGACCGTCTCGGAAGCCGCCGAGGCGCCGAGGCGCGATACCGACCGGATCGTGCTGCCGCCGGCCAATTTCCTCCACGAAGTCGAGAAGATCGAACAGCGCTGGCCCGCCGCGATCCGCTTCGTTCAGGAGCGCAAGCTCAACGAGCATTTCGGCCCCGAGAGCGACGAGATCGGCATCATCGTGCAGGGCGGGCTGTTCAACTCGCTTAACCGCGCGCTCGAGCTGCTCGGCCTGTCGGACGCGTACGGCAATGCCGCGATCCCGGTCTATGTACTCAACGTCACCTATCCGCTGATTCCCGACGAGGTCCGCGACTTTTGTGCAGGGAAACATGCGGTGCTGGTGGTTGAGGAAGGCCAGCCCGAATTCATCGAGCATGAACTGAACACGCTGGTCCGCCGCGCCCGGCTCGATACAAGGATCATCGGCAAGGACGTGCTGCCGCGCGCCGGCGAATATGGCGGGGCAGTGATCCGCGACGGAGTGGCCAAGTTCCTGCGCGAGCACGCGCCGGAGCGTGCACCGGCCGAGGTGGAGAAGCCTGCCCCTGCCCTGCCGCCCAGCGCGGTGCCGCAGCGGCCCGCGGGCTTCTGCACCGGCTGCCCGGAGCGGCCGATCTTCTCGGCGATGAAGCTGGTGCAGAAGGAGATGGGCGCCTTCCACGTCTCCGCCGATATCGGCTGCCATCTCTTCTCGATCCTGCCGCCCTTCCATATCGGCAACACGACGATGGGCTATGGCCTGGGCACCGCGGGCGCATCCGCCTTCAAGCCACGCGACAAGCGGGCGATCGCGATCATGGGCGATGGCGGCTTCTGGCATAACGGGCTGACCTCGGGGATCGGCAATGCCGTCTTCAACCAGGACGACAATCTGACGATCATCGTCGACAATGGCTATTCGGCCGCGACCGGAGGCCAGGACATCCTCTCCTCGCGCGCCAAGCCGCCGGGCCGCAAGACCAACAACCCGATCGAGAAGGCGGTGCGCGGGGTCGGCATCGGCTGGGCGCGGACGATGACGCGGACCTATGACGTCGCCGGCATGCGCGATGCGATCCGCGAGGCGCTGGCGAGCAAGGAGAAGGGACCCAAGGTCCTCGTCGCCCAGTCCGAATGCCAGCTCAACCGCCAGCGCAGGGTGAAGCCGCAGCTGGCCAAGGCGATGAAGGCGGGCCAGCGCGTGGTGCGCGAGCGCTTCGGGGTCGATCCCGATACCTGCACCGGTGACCATAGCTGCATCCGGCTCTCCGGTTGCCCTTCGCTGACGATCAAGCCCAATCCCGATCCGCTGCGCCAGGATCCCGTCGCCCATGTCGAGAACAGCTGTGTCGGCTGCGGTGTGTGCGGCGAGGTGAGCCATGCCGCGGTGCTCTGCCCTTCCTTCTACAAGGCCCATGTCATTGCCAATCCCGACCGCCGCGACCGCCTCCGCCAGCGCCTGCGCGGCTGGATGATCACTGCCCTGCAAAGGCGCGGCGCCCGCGCCATCGCGGCGAGGGCCTTCTGATGCCCGATCGCAAGCGGATCACCATCGCGGTGCTGGGCCTTGGCGGCCAGGGCGGCGGCGTGCTGGCCGACTGGATCGTCCAGCTGGGCGAGCGGAACGGCTTTGTCGCACAGGGGACTTCGGTGCCCGGCGTGGCCCAGCGGACGGGCGCAACCATCTATTATATCGAGATGATTCCGGCGGGCACTACCGCGCCGGTGCTGGCGCTGACGCCGGTGCCGGGAGATGTCGATGTAGTCGTCGCTTCCGAACTGATGGAGGCCGGGCGGGCAATCCTGCGCGGGTTCGTGACCAGGCGGACAGAGCTGATCGGCTCCACCCACCGCGTCTATGCGATCTCCGAGAAGTCGGCGATGGGCGATGGCCGGGCGAGCACGGAGCGGATCCTGGCTGCCGCCGGAGAACGGTCGAAGCGCTTCATCGGCTTCGACATGGAGGACGTTGCCGAGCGCACCGGCAGCGTGATCAGCTCGGTGCTGTTCGGGGCGCTGGCGGGCAGCGGTTCCCTGCCCTTCCCGCGCTCCGCCTTCGAAGACGCGATCCGCGCCGGAGGCAAGGCGGTGGAGGCGAATTTGCGGGGCTTTGCGGCCGGATTCGATGCCGCTCGAAGTGGCGCGGAGGCGAAGGCGGAGGAATTCCAGGCCGTTGTGCCCACCACCGAGGCCGGGCGTGCCCTGGCCGCGCGGATCGAGGCGGACCTGCCCCATGCGGCACAGTTCTTCGCGCTGGAAGGCGTGCGGCGCCTGATGGACTATCAGGACGCTGCCTATGCCGGCCTCTATCTCGACCGGCTCGATAGCCTGGGCGGCAACCCGGAACTGCTGACCGAGGCGGCGCGGCATCTGGCGCTGTGGATGTCGTATGAGGATACGATCCGCGTGGCCGACCTGAAGGTGCGCGCCACCCGCTTCGCCCGGGTGCGGGGCGAGGTGAAGGCCAAGGACGACCAGATCGTCCGGCTGACCGAATATATGCACCCGCGGCTGGAGGAAGTCTGCGAGACGCTGCCGGCTGGTATCGGACGGCGCATCCTGGCGAGCGAGGACTGGTCGCGGCGGCTCAAGCCCTTGTTTGCCAAGGGAAGACATGTCGAGACCACCAGCCTGCGCTGGTTCCTCATGCTGTCGGTGCTGGCCGGATGGCGGCGCTGGCGGCGGGGGACGCTGCGCTACCAGATCGAGCAGGCGCGGATCGAGGAATGGCTGACTTTGGTACGCACCAGCGACACCAATGCCGCGGTCGAGCTGGTGCGATGCCAGCGGCTGATCAAGGGCTATGGCGAGACGTTCGAGCGGGGGCTCGGCAATTATCAGCGGATCGTCGATCGGTATCGGGCTGGTGGGCTCGATGCGGGCGGTATCCGGCGGCTGCGCGAGGCGGCGCTGGCGGATGAGGATGGGGTGGCGCTGGGCGAGGCTCTGGCTTCGTAGGCGCTTGTCCACCTACCTCGTCATCCCCGCGAAGGCGGGGATGACGGTAATAAGCATTATTCTCTCGATGCAATCCAGTCGTTTACCACCGCCTCCAGCAGCGTCATCGGCAGCTGGCCCTGGGCGAGGATCAGGTCGTGGAAGGCGCGGATGTCGAAGCGGTCGCCCAGGGCCTTTTCGGCGCGGTGGCGCAACTCGAGGATCCTGAGCTCGCCGACCTTGTAGGCCACCGCCCCGCCGGGCGCGCCGATATAGCGGGCGAGCTCGGTGTCGATATTGATGTCGGCCAGCGCGGTATTCTCGGTGAAGCAGGCCCGGGCCTGTTCCCAGCTCCAGCCCATGACATGGATTCCGGTGTCCACGACCATCCGGCAGGCGCGCCACATCTCGTTGGAAAGGCTGCCGAACTTCTCATAGGGATCGCGGTACACCCCCATCTCGTGCCCCAGCCGCTCGGCATAGAGCGCCCAGCCCTCGCGAAAGGCGAGCAGGTCGCGCTGCCGGCGGAAGCTCGGCCATTCGGGATGTTCCTGGGCGATCGCGGCATGGGTGTGATGGCCCGGCGCCGCCTCGTGCAGGGTGAGCGCGGGCACCTCGTAGAGGGGGCGCTGGTCGAGGTGCGAGGTGTTGACGATGAAGCGGCCGGGGAAGCCCCTGGAGAAGTCGCCGCCGCCCGAGCGGGCGGTGGTGTAGCCCTCTTCTAGGTCGAGGGGGACCGGCTCCACGGTGAAGGGCTGGCGCGGCAGGGTGCCGAACCAGCGGGGAAGCACGCCGTCGATGCGCTTGGCGGCGGCGGCGTACTTCTCGATCAGCTGCTCGCGACTGGTCGCATAGAAGCGCGGATCATTGCGAAGGTAGCGCAGCCACGCCGTGAAGCTGCCCTTGAAGCCGGATTCGGCGATCACCCGGTCCATCTCGGCCCGGATGCGCTTTACCTCCGAGAGGCCAAGGGCATGGACCTGTTCGGCGGTGAGGTCCGTGGTCGTGTAATAGCGCAGAAGGAAGCTGTAATAGTCCCTTCCGCCGCGGATGTTTGCGATGCCCAGGCCCTTGCGGGCATGCGCGCGGTAGCGGCCGTCGATATAGGCCAGAATTGCGCGCTGCGCTGGGCGGATTTCGCGTTCCAGGACGGTGCGCGCTTCGGCGACCAGTGCGTCTCTTCCGTCCAGAGGCGCAAGCAGCGGATCCTCGGCGACCGGCCGCTCGACCTGCTTGCGCAGCACCGCCACCGCGACGTCGACCACCCGCTCAGGCTGGGTCCAGCCCGCGGCGATACCGCGTTCGAGATTGGCACGCTGCTGCTCGAAATAAGCCGGCACCCCGCGCAGCCGGGCGATCCAGGCCCGGCCATCGGCCTCGCTGCGCACTTCGACGCCTCGAGCGGTATAGTAAGGCGTGTTGTAAAAGCCCTCATGCGCGACGAACGCGAAGCGGCGCTCGTCGAAATCGATGCCCTCCACGCGCCAGGCGATGATCTGGCGGAGGAAATCGCGGTTCCTTCCGTCCTCCGAAGCGCGCACATCCCCCGGCAGCGCGGCGAGCGCCTTGTCGATCGCCAGCAGCTCCGCCTTGCGCGCGGCCATGGCGGCGGGCGTCTCGTCCGGCCAGCCCTCGGGCGAATGCGAGGGATCGGAGCGCCCCGCCTCCATCGGGAAGCGCGCGGTGAACGCCTCGTACCGGGCGATCAGCGCATCGAGATCGGGAGAACCCGCGCCGATCAGCAGCATCGCGCCGACGGGCAGGAGCAACAGTCGGAGCGCGCGCCGGATCATCTGCAAATCCCCTCGTTCAGTTGGACATCCGGGCCATCGACATCAGCAGCTTGGGCAGCAGCGTCGCCCCGGCATGGAGCCGGATCGGATGCGGCGTGCGCGGCACGACCGAGAGCTGCTCGCGGCTGTTGGTGGCGATCGCGGTGGCGACTTCGATGCCGAGCTGGGTGTTGATGCCGATGCCACGGCCATTGTCGGCCTGGATCGCCAGCGCACCGTCGCCGAGATCATAGAGCTCGGGCAGGAAGGACGAGTTCACCTGCGCCAGGCCGTGCCAGATATAGTCGATCCGCGGATCGGGCATCGCGGCGAAATGCTGCTTCAGCCGGCGCTCCGCCTCGCGCAGATGCGCCTTGCCGCCGGTGACGAGGAACGACATCGGGAAGGCCGAGATCAGGTGCCCCTGCGCATCGAGCCGGGCGGTGAAGAGATAGGGCACCTTGTCGGTAAAGGCGCCGCCTTCGGGCAGGATCGTCTCGCGCTGGCTGGCGCTGAGCGGCGCGGTGGCGAACTGGATGACGTTGAGCGGCAATACCGTGCGCTTGAGCGCGGGATGCAGTGCCGCATTGCCGCCATTGGCCGCCAGCACGACGCGCCGGGCCGAGACCGCGCCGCCGGGCGTGCGGGCGATCCAGCGGCCACCCTCGAACGCCAACGCCTCGACCGGGCTCTGGGCGAACAGGCGGGCGCCCTGTTTGAGCGCGGCACGGGCGATGCCGCGGACATAGCCGAGCGGATTGATGCTGCCGCCCTCGCCGAAGCGCAGCGCGCCGCAATAACGATCGACGCCGAAGCGATGCCGGGCCTCGCGCGCCTCGACAAAGCTGACGTCATAGCCGCGCGACTGCCACTGATTGGCATAGCTGCGCTGGTTCTGGGCGAGATGCTCGGTATGGGCGGGCGTGTAGAAGCCGTCCTGCCGGGCGTCGCAGTCGATGCCGTGGCGGGCGATCAGATCGAACACCGCGCGGGCCGAGCCACCGATCATCCGGGTAAGCCGCTCGCCGCGCAGCCGGCCGAGCACCGGGCCGATCGTCTCGGGGGTGTGGCGGATATAATCGGGGGCGACGAGGCCACCGCTCCAGCCGGTCGCCTGGTCGCCGGGCTGGCCGGCTTCGACCAGCACCGTGTCGACGCCTGCCTCGGCCAGGTGGAGCGCGGTGGTCATGCCGGCGATGCCGCCGCCGATGACCAGCACCTCGGCCTCGACCTCGGTTGCCAGCGGCGCGAGATCGGGGCCCGGCGCCGCGGTGGCGACCCAGACCGGCGCCAGCGACGGCCCATCGCCTTCGCGACGGGAAATGGGCTGATGCTCCATCACCACGCCTTTCCAGGGGCGAAGCCGGAGGCCGGCGCGAAGGGCAAAAGCTCCCCCGCGACGTCCGTGATACGGGACGTTTGCATGTAATCCTGAACTCTCTGTTCGCTCCGGCAAGGGAGCGGTGTCTCTCTGCCCCTCAAAGGGGCGGTGTTGGTTGGATGCGGGTCAGGCGATGGCGGGCTCGGCCCTCCCCGCCCGCTCGGTGCGGCGGGCGATGGCGACGAAGGCCAGCACGAAGCAGAGCGCGACCGGCGTGTTCATGATCATCGGGAGCGACATCTGGTTGTTGCCGACGATGCTGACCGCGATGAAGATCGCAGTGCCCTCCTGGCGCATCAGATGCTCGATCCCGATCGCGATATTCTCCCGCCGGGTGAAGCCGGCGAAGCGCACGATAGTCATCACCACGCAGACCATGATCAGGTTGAGCGCGACGGTGATCCAGAACAGCGCGCCGAGATTTTCGCGCAGCACCGGCACCTGATCGAACAGGATCAGGCCGAAGGCGCTGAACAGCACGACCATCGCGATGTTCTTGAGATATTTCTTGAAGGCGATCGCGAAGGCCGGGCGCAGCGCCCGCAGCGTGAAGCCGGCGGCGGCGGGCAGCACGGTGATCGAGAAGATATCCCAGAAGAAGGACGCCAGCGGCACCTTCACATCGGCTTCGAGCCCCATGAAATGGGCCAGCGCGAAATGCGCGTAGAAGGGCACGGCGAAGATGTAGATCATGCTGAGCAGCAGCGTCATCGACATCGAGAGGGCGAGATCGCCCTTGGCCATGTCGGTGAACAAATTGGAGAGCATGCCGCCAGGCGTGGTGGCGAGCAGCACGAAGCCGACCGCCAGCGCCGGCGTGGGCGCAACGGTTAGCGCGAGGGTGAGCCCGATCGCCGGCGGGACGATCAGCATCGAGCAGACGCCGAAAATCAGCGCGCGCTTGTTGCGGAACACCTGGCGGAAATCCTCGGCGGTGAGCGACAGGCCCATCGAGGCCATGATCGCGATCAGCGAGCCGGGAAGCACCCAGTGCCCGAGGAAGGACATCAGATCGGCATAGGTCATGTCCCGCTCCCCCTCAGGCCGGTTCGACAGTGATGGTGCAGGCGCCGTTCCGGCGGATCGTGCGGCAATCCGCGACGGCCTTCTCCAGATCCTCGTCGAGGATGCGGGCGCAGACATTGGCCTGGATCCAGCCGAACGGCATCAGCAGCCGGCCCCCGGCACCATAGAAGATGCCGATGTCGTAGAACGGGCCGGGCGGCAGGCCCTGGGTGCTGCCGGCAGCGAGATAAGCGAGCACGATGTCGCCCGCGCCGGGATAGGAAGTGGCGTTCTCGGCCGGGATCGGCGGCTGGGCCATCCCTTCCGGCAGCGATGCCGAGGGCATCGGGATCGAGATCTCCGGGCCGGTCCAGATCGCGTGCATCGCCTCGAACGAGGCGCGGCGATTGGCGAGATCGCGCAGGAACTCACAGGATAAAGGCGCCGCTTGCGGAAGCAGACGGCAGCGCGCCGACAGCCCCGATTTCGGCTCCGTGAACTTTACCAGATCCATCGAAAGCATGCCCCCTATTCGCCCGTCGCCATCGACAGATATTCTTCCTTCTGGAGTGCGATCGGCACATTGCCGTTGGTCCAGAGATAATCGTGGAAGCGCTTGAGATCGAAGGACTTGCCTTCGCGCACCCGGGCTTCCGCAAGGAACTCGGTCGTCTGCATCTTGCCGATCTGGTAGCTGATCGCCTGGCCCGGCGCGGCGGCGAAGAAGGTCGCTTCCTCGTGCGCGGTGGCCGGATCCATCGGGATCATCTTCTCCAGATACTCGGCAGCCTGGGCGATGGTGAATTCACCTAGCGCCAGCTTCACGTCCACTTCGACCCGAAGGGCACGCAATCGCGCGAAATTGTAGATGATCTCACGCGTCTTGGGCGCATCGGCCCAGAAGCCGGCCTGGAGCATCATCTCTTCGGCATAGAAGCCGGTGCCCTCATTGGCGCCACTGTCATAATAGCGGCGGCGCAGCGGATCGGGGTTCCGCCAGCTGAGGCTGAGCTGGAAGAAATGGCCGGGCACGCCTTCATGGACGATGATCGGCCGTGGATCGCGCGCGATCGAGAGGTTGAAATAGCCGAGCTTGGGCGAGGGATCGGGGAGATAGACGGTCGCGTCATCCCCTGTCCGATCGATGCTGGTGAAATCGAAGGTGCGGCCCAGCCAGCCGATCGGCGCGAGATAGGCGGGGAAAGGCTGGGCCTTGTAATGCCCCACCCAGTCGGGGACGGTCAGGAGGTTCTTGTCGGTGAGGAACTTGCGGACCTTGAGTTCGTCCGCGTCGAGCTGCGCGGTGACCGCACCGATCGAGGCGCCGATCGGCAGCTCGGGGAGCCCGGCATTGCGGTTGCGCTCGAGCGTTTCGAACAGCACCGAGCGCGCCCATTCCTGGCGGCCCATCGCGACCAGCTGCTCGGGCGAATAGGGATAGATGCCGACATTGCCGAGGAAATAGAGATAGGACTCGCGGCCCACCGCGGTCTGCTCGGGCAGGCCGGCGCGCTTGGATTTCAGGAACTCGGCATAGCCCGCAAAGGCAGTGATCGCCTTCTCGACCACGGCATTGAGCCGCTTCTTCTGCGCGGCATCGGCATAGGGGGCGAGGCCGGCGGCCATGCCGCGCAGGCTCTCCGGCACTTCGGCGATCTGGCTGAGCGCGACATCGACGAAGGGTCCGCGCATGTCGTCCAGATTGGCGCGGCCGGCAGCGACGATCGCCGGGGCGTTGCCGAGCAGATGGATCACTTCGTCCAGCCGTGCATGCGAGACCGGTGGTTTGGGCAGCAGCAGCTCGAACACCGGGTTGAGCGCCTGCGCGGTGTAGAAATGCGGCTGGCGGCGCCAGGCGGCGATATGGTCCATTTCCCAGTGGACCCGGGCCAGCGCCGAGCCGACCAGCCGGTAATCGACCTTCTCGCTGATGCTTTGGGGGGCGGTCTCCAGCGCCTTCCAGCGCGCCTCGAACGCGGCGAGTTGCTTGCGCTGGGCGGCAATAGCAGCGGGCGACCAGTCGGGCAGCCAGCCGGCGGGGCGGACGATGCGCGGGATGTCGTCGCTGCTCGCGGGCTGGGTGGTGCCGCGCCACGCCCAGAAATCGGCGCCGAGCTGCTGGACGGCCGGCTGGGCAGCCGCCGGCACGGCAGCCACTGGGGCAACCAGCAGGGTGGCGCCTCCGATCAGAACCGCGATGCCCCGACGCAGCATGTTATTTCCGGTTCTTCACGTTGCGATCGAAGAACTCGACCATCTTCTTGAACGAGAAGCGGGTCTGCGGAATGTTCTCGGCGTCCCAGGGATGGTTGGCGCCGGGCAGCGTCACCAGTTCGAACATCTGCTCGCGCTGGATCATCTGCTCGGCCAGCGCCATCGTGTCCGAATAGAGCACGACGGAATCGCGGGTGCCGTGGATGATCATCAGCGGGTCCCTGATCCCCTTGGCCTGATAGAGCGCCGACTGCGCCTCGTAGCGCTTGGGCATGTCCGGGCCGTCGGGCGGCCCCATGATCCACATCTGCGCCGGGAAGGCGTGCCAGACATTGGTGGCCGGCGCGCCGGCGATGCCCGCGGCATAGAGGCCGGGCTTCTTCGACAGCGACATGATCGTCATCAGCCCGCCATAGCTCGAGCCCCAGATGCCGATGCGCCTGGGATCGGCATAGCCCTGGGCGATCAGATAGCGGACGCCGCTCTCGAGATCGTTGATGTCGGTCTCGCCATAGCTCTCGTACTGCGTCTGGTTATGGTCGCGCCCCTGCCCCCAGGAGCCGCGGATGTTGACGGTCAGGACGATATAGCCCTGCGCGACGAAATACTGGTCGAGCCCCCAGGTCGGGTGGGCGCGGCGGCCGCCCCACTGGTTGTGGACCGCGTCCGAATAGACCGAGCCGACGATGACCGGGTATTTCCTGGCGGGGTCGAAATTGGCGGGGACACTCACCCGGCCGAGCAGGTTCATCCCGTCGACATGGCTGGGGAACTGGACGTAGCGCGTCTTCGCCCAGGTCTGGCCGTAGAAATCGGGCTGAGGCGATTTGGTGACCTGCGCTGCCTTGCCGGGCTTCGCGGTGTCGATGACGAACAGCTCGGGCGGCAGGTCGTCATTGCTGTACCAGTCGGCGATGCGGCTGAAATCGGGGGAATAGACCGGCTCATGGGTACCGCCCGCCGGGCCGCTGAGCTGCTCGATCTTTCCGCCCGCTACGGCCACGCGGTAGAGCTGTCGGTCCTGCAGCGCGGACTTGTTGGCGGTGAAATAGAGCTGCTTGTTCTTGTCATCGACTTCGAACGACGCGATTTCCCATTTGCCGCTGGTGATCTGGCGCGGGGCCTCGCCGGCCTTGCGCTGGTGGTAGAGCTGGAGCCAGCCGTCGCGATCGGTGAGGATGATCAGGCCATCATCGCCCGGCGCCCAGGCGACCTTCCAGTCGGGGCGGAGATGCTTCGGCTCGCGCAGCTGGTAGAAGGTCTCGCGGGCGCCGGTGGCGGCGTCGTAGAGATAGATGGTGTGTTCCTTGGCCTCCATGTCGGCGCTGCTGACGAACAGCCGCTTGCCGTCATGCGACAGGCCATAGCCCCAGACATCATGCTTGGCGTCGGGGCGCTCGAACAGGCGGGGCTGGCCGCCGGCGAGGCTGACGAGGCCGATCGTCGTCTTGCTGGTCTCCTCGCCCGGGAAGGCGCGGATCACGCGGTTGTTCTGGAGCTTGCCCTTGGCGTCGTAATAGATGTCGCGCTCGGGCATGGCGCGGTCGTCGGCCTGCTGGAAGGCGATCGCCTTGCCGCTATCGGCCCATTTGAAGTCCTCGATATAGAGCTTGGGATCGTCGCTGCCGGCGAGGCGCGTGGCGGTGGCGCCCTCGCCTGCCGCGGCGTCGCGGACCCAGAGCTGGCCGCCGCCCGCGACGGGCGTGCCGGCGGGTGCCGCGGCGAGGAAGGCGAGTTTGGAACCGTCGGGCGAAACGGTGAGCTTGCGGATGCCGCGCTTGTCGGCTTCGGCCTTCACCACCGTGCCGTCGGCCTCGCGGATATGGAGCTGGCCGCCGAGCGTGAAGGCGATGCGGCCGTTCGAGAGGAACACCGCCTGGGCGATGCCCTTCGCCTCGGCCTCGGGCTTGGAGTCCTTGCCGAGGAAGGTCAGGCGGGTCTTCTGGCCGGTCTTGGGCGAGTAGGACCAGATGTCGCGGAACGAATAGCCTTCATCGTTCCACAGGAAGAGCACCGCGCTGCTGTCCGCTGCCCAGCTATAGCCCAGCGGCTCAAGGCCGACGAGGCTCTTGTAGCGATACAGCTCGTCGAGCGAGAGACTGGTGCCGGCGAACTGGGACTGCTGGGCCGATGCGGAAGGCGCCGCACTCAGCGATGCGATCGCCAGGGCCACCGACATCGCACGGACGGAAACGCGGAACTTCATCATCTTCCCAGCACCTTCACTCACTTGTCGTCGCGTCCGGCCCCGAAGAGCCGGTTGCCGGCGACGACGGCCCGCCCGCCGCCGCCGGACTAGGCCTCAGAACCGCTTGCGGAAACCAACCGTGAAGCGGCGGCCGATCGCGTCATAGGTATCCCGCTCGTAGAGCTGGAACGGCGGGTTGTGATCGCCGAGATTGTCGATCGTGCCATAGATGCTGAGCGACTTGTCGATGTCGTAGGACGCGCTCAGATCGAAATAGCTGATTTGGCCGGTCTCCGGCACCGCGAGCAGCGGCATCGCCGCGCCCGAAGCCTTGGCCGCCGCGATGCGCCCGTCCTTCACCGAGCCGATGAAGCGGTGGCGCAGCGAGACCTGGAAGGCATCGGTCACGTCCCAGGTCAGGCGCTGGGTGAAGCGCCACTTGGGGTTGGCGTTGCCGCAGCTGCCGCCGCCGATATAGCCCGCGCAATCGATCGCCGCGACGATCGGGCTGCTCTGGACCACGCTCTTGATGAGGTAGCTGCCGGCCAGATAATAGCTGAGGCTGCCGAACGAGCCGGTGTCGTACTTGTAGTCGAGCCGGAAATCGACGCCCGACGTCTCCATCGAGGCGATGTTCGCGTTGAGCAGCGGCACGTCATAGAGCTGGCCGTCCGACGAGCGGTGGTTGAGCGGCTGGCAGAAGACGTTGCTCATCGACAGGTTGGCACGGCAGGCGGTGATGACCGACTGGAGGCCACCGCCGAACGCCGCGATCGCACCGTCGATCTTGATGTTGTAATAGTCGACGGTGAGCTGGAGGTTAGGCACGAAGTCCGGACGGAAGACCGCACCGAGCGACCAGGTGTCCGAGGTTTCCTCCTGCAGGTTCGGATTGCCGCCGGTGATCGCGCGGATCTGGACATTCTCCTGCTGGAACACGTCGATCACGCTCGACGGCACGCCCAGCGAACTGACGCAGAAGGTCCGCTCGGCCGCGGTGCGGTTGGCACCGGTGGCGTTGCAGAAGTCGGTCGCCTGCGGCGCGGTGTTGGTGGCACCCGAATAGAGCTCGACCACGTTCGGCGCACGCACGGCACGCTGATAGAGGCCGCGGATCTTGAGGCCCTTGACCGGCGAATACTCGCCACCCGCCTTCCACGAAGTCACGCCGCCCGCGGTCGAATAGTCCGAATAGCGGATGCCGCCTTCGAACGAGAGCATGTGCACCAGCGGCATGTCGGCCAGGATCGGCACGACGAGCTCGCCATAGACTTCCTTGACGTCGAAGCTGCCGCCGGTCGCCTGGATGCCCGCCGAGCGCGAGAGCGCCTTGCCCTGGATGTAGAGCTGGTCGGGCGTGAAGGTGGAGCTTTCCTTGCGATATTCGGCGCCGACCGAGATGCCGACATTGCCCGCCGGCAGTTTGAACAGCGTGCCGGTGATGCTGGCGCCGGCCTGCTTCTGATCGAGGACGGTGATGTTGGTGAGGTTGGTGTAGATGTAGTCGATCATCGGCTTGGTCATCGACATCAGCCCGAACGGGTTGATCGTGACGCAGCGCGTGTCGGTGGTGAGGCAATCATAGGGATTGCTGGGGTTAGTCAGGAACGCGTTGGCGAAATTGTCGATCAGGACGCCGCCGCCTTGGACTTCGGTGATCCGGACATGGCCCTGATTGTAGAAGGCTTCCCAGTTCAACTTGTCGGTGAGTGCCCCGCGCAGGCCGACGACATAGCGCGAGAATTCGCGGGTCTGGTCATCGGTACGCGAGCCGAAATCGAGCAGGCGGCGATTGATGTTGAGCGAGACGAGATTGTCGCCATCGGCATCGAGATTGGTGCGCAGGAACTCGCGCAGCGAGGACGACAGATAGGGATTGCGCAGGTCGAACTGGAAGTTCGGCAGGAAGCCCGAGCTGCTCATCGGCACCGCGCCCAGCGTCGAGTTGATCTCGCTGCGGACGTAATTGCCTTCCCAGAAGGCAGTGATGTTGTCGGTCACGTCATAGTGACCGGTCAGCGCGCCCGACCAGCGCTTCATCGGCATCTGGAGGTTGGTGTAGGGGCGATCGTTGAAACCGTCGCTGGTCTTGTAGGCGCGCCAGCCCTCCGGCGCGAAGAAGATGCCGGCGGTGCCGATCGTGTTGCCGTACGGATCGACCTTGCCGACCAGCGCCGGGGTGAAGATCGTGCCCTGCGGCGTGACGCCGTTGCCGCCGGGGACGAGCACGCCCTTCCCGCCCTGCACCGCATCGACCAGGTAGAGCGAGGCATGCGCGCGGGCCGAACCCTTGACGATGCCGCGGTCATAATAGCTGCCGTTGAACACGATGTTGCCGCGGCCATCGTCGAAATTGCCGCCGACGGTGAAGTCGATGTTGTAGCGATCGGCATCGCCGCGATCGGTGAGGCCGTACTGGCCGCTGACCTCCAGCCCCTCGAAGTTCGTCTTGGTGACGAAGTTGACCACGCCGGCCATCGCGTCCGAGCCGTACACGGCCGAGGCGCCGCCGGTGACGACTTCGATCCGCTCGATCATCGAGGGCGGGATCATGTTGATGTCGACGACGCCGTCCTGGCTGGCGCCGACGATGCGGCGGCCATTCTGCAGCACCAGGGTGCGCGCGGCGCCGAGATTGCGCAGGTTGACCGTGGCCGAGCCGTTGCCGGCGTTCGACTGGGCACCCGAGCCGGCGACCGCCTGGGGCAGCGCGTTGAGCAGCTGCTCGGTCTCGGCAGTGGCGGTCTGCTTGATTTCCTCGCTGCCGATGACGTTGACCGGGCTGTTCGAGTCCACGTCCGGACGCGGAATGCGCGAACCGGTGACGACGATCGCCTCGCTGGTTTCACCTTCCGGCTCGGCGGTCTGCGCGAACGCCGTGCCCATCATCATCATCGTGGCGAGCAGCGCGGAACCGCCCCGCAATCCCGCCCGCATCACCGCTACCCGCTTACTGCCCATGATCGTGTCTCCCCGAATGGATATGCCCGCCTGCCTCGTTACGTCCGGACGTCGTTTGCCGCGTCCATTTCTGTGAACAAGTGCGTGATTTTGAGCATATCGATTGATTGGGGTCAATTCGGGGTAGCGAAAAAATGTGAAAAGTGTCGCTTTCTGGTAACAAAGATGCCGCGAAGCCCGCGATTGCGCACGGTTTTTTCCTGGCATCCAAGCGGCTCGACCTAGCCCGGCCGCACCGATCGAACCGCCCGGAAAGCAGCGGATACCGGAGAGGAATCCGCAGTTTTCTGCCGATTCGCACCACTTCGGACCGGTCGACTGCGCCCCACATGCCTCGGAGATAACACCGATTCGGTGCCTCTTGACCAGTGCGCATTCGCCGAGCATCGTATTACAAATCACGTGTTTTTCGTTTTATACGAACGGAGCGCGGCCGAACGGGCGCCGCGCGGCGAACCATCGCGAGGGAGGCTGACATGCGCGCAAGGACATTGGGGATCGCTCTGCTCCTGGCCGGGAGCGCCCTGCCGGCGGGGCTCGGCATCGCCCCGGCGATCGCGCAGCAGGCAGCGCCGCAGCCCGACGGCCCGCCCCGGGGCAAGGGCAGCCATGCCGATCTCGTCGCGCTGTTCACTGCCTTCGATGCGTGGAGCAAGCCCAGGGCGGTGAACGGCGTGGTCGACTACAGCCCCGCCGCGGTGGAGAAGCGCCGCGCCGAGCTGCGCGACTTCCAGGCCAGGCTTCCCGATTTCGCGGTGGCGAGCTGGGACCGGCATCAGCAGGTCGATTATCTCGCGGTGCGCGCGCAGATGGACCTGCAGGATTTCAGCCTGAACATCCTCAAGCCCTGGGCGCGCGATCCCGGCATGTATGTCGATGAGCTGCAGCGGCTGGCCTATACCGAGCTGCCGCTCAAGGGGGAGGCGCTGGCGAGCTTCCAGGCGCGGCTGAAGGCGATCCCGGCCTATCTGTCGCAGGCCAGGGTCAATCTCGACTCGGTTGCCGCCGACTATGCCGATCTCGCGCTGCACAGCCTGTCGCACGGCGACGGCGTGGGGCACGGCATGCCCTATCGCGCGGTCGAGCCGGAGGGGCTGATCGGCTGGTTCGCGGACCTGCACGGGCGGGCGCAGAAGCGGCAGCCCGCGCTGCTCGGCGACATCAAGGCGGCCGAGACCGCGATCCGGGGGTTCCGCGACTGGCTGACGGCCGGGCGCCCGGCGATGACCGCGCATGCCGGGGTCGGCAAGCCGGCCTATGACTGGTTCCTCACCAATGTCCGGCTGATGCCCTACACTTCCGACGAGGTGGTGACTCTGGCCGAGCGCGAGCTCACCCGATTCTGGGCCGACTACACCACGGAGCGGCACCGCAACCGCAAGCTGCCCGAACTGGCGCTGCCCAGATCGGGCGCGGAATATGAGGCGCAGCTCGCGGGCACCGACGCCAAGATCCGGAAGTGGCTGAAGGACGAGGAGATCGTGACGATCCCCGACTATATCCCGGGCACCTATCAGGAAGTGGGCTTCAACGCGCCGTGGATCGTGCGGCCGACGGGGCCGATGTTCTGGGAGCAAATCCAGTTCCGCGACGCCTCCCCCGATCATCTCCACGCCACCTTCCCCGGCCACCGCTTCGACGGGATGACCGGCAAGCGGGTGACCGATCCGATCCGCAGCAAGGTGAGCGACAGCGGGCGCACCGAAGGCTGGGGCTTCTACCTGGAGGAGAGCGCGCTGCAGCTCGGCCTGTTCGACGACCGGCCGCGCACCCGCGAGCTGATCTACATCTTCGGCCTGTTCCGCGCGGCGCGGACGATCGGCGACGTGAAGATGCAGCGCAACGAGATGACCGTGCCGCAGACCATGGCCTTCTGGAAGGAATGGACGCCGTACCTCGACGACAATGTCGCGCGCACCGATGCCGGCATCTATATCCGCCGCCCGCCGGGCTATGGCATGACCTATACGATCGGGGCGATGCAGCTGCAGAAGCTGCTGGTCGATCGCCGCCGCCAGCTCGGCGACAAATTCTCGATCCGCGACTATCACGACTATCTGATGAACACCGGGCGGCTGCCGGTGTCGCTGCTGCGCTACGACCTGACCGGCTATGACGACGAGGTCCGCAATTTCTGGCGCCATGTGCCGCTGTCGGCGGTGGCGCGGTAGATCGTATCACTCGTTACCGGATTGACGAAAGCGCCCGGCTCTCCAATCATCCGGACATGACGGAACCGCTCCCCGCTTTCCCCGATGCCTTCAACATGGCGGACTATTTCGTGTTCGCGAATGTGGAGGCCGGGCGCGGGGGGAAGACCGCGCTGCTCTTCGAGGATCGGGCGATCAGCTATGACGAGGTGGCGGCCAACGTCACCCGCGTCGCCGAGCGGCTGCTCGCCGGCGGCCTGCTGCCCGAGCAGCGGGTGCTGCTGTGCATGCGCGACTGCCCCGAGTTCGTCTATGCCTGGTTCGGCGCGATCAAGGCGGGCGCGGTGGTCACCCAGATCAACCCGATGCTGCCGGCGAGCGACTATGCCTACTATCTCGGCTATGTGAAGCCGCAGTTCGCCTTCATCGACGAGACCAGCCTGGTGGCGTTCGAGGCGGCACGGGAGGGCGCGCGGCATTGCCAGGATCCGGGATCGGTCATCCTGGTCGGCGAGGCGCCCGGGCTGCCGGGGTTCGACCGCTGGATCGCCGCGACTGAGCCCGCTGCCCCACCGCCCTGGCCGACGCGCAAGGACGATCCCGCCGTGTGGCTGTTCACCAGCGGTACCACCGGGCAGAGCAAGGGCGCGGTCCACTGCCATTTCCACTTCGCCTACAACACCGAAGTCTATGCCAGGCGCTTCATCGGCATGGCGGAGAACGACATCACCCTGTCCGGCCCGCGACTCTATTTCGGCTATGCGACCGGCACCAACCTGATGTTCCCCTTCGCGGTGGGCGCGACCGCGATCCTGGCGCGCGAGCAGCCGACGCCGGAGAATCTGTTCGCGCTGGTCGCGCGGCATCGGCCGACCGTGCTCACCAATGTGCCGACGCTGATCAACAAGATGCTCGAGGCCGAGGCGCAGGCGCCCGACCTGTCGAGCATCCGGATGATGTGGAGCGCGGGCGAGGCGCTGCCGCGCGAGCTGCACGAACGCTGGAACGCGCGCTTCGGCGTGCCGATCATCGACGGGATCGGCAGCGCGGAGAGCTTCCACATCTATATCAGCAACCGGCCCGGCGACATAAGGCCAGGGAGCCTGGGCAAGCTGGTGCCCGGCTATGAGGCGGACCTGCTCGACGATGCCGGCATGCCGATCGCCGGCGGCGAGATCGGCGTGCTGCGCATTCGCGGAGATTCCGCCGCGCTCTATTATCACGGCGACTATGCCAAATCGAAGCGGCACCTGGGCGGCGGCGCGATCGTCAGCGGCGACCTGTTCCGCCGCGATGCCGGGGGATATTGGTATTATGAGGGTCGCGGCGACGACATGATCAAGAGTGGCGGCATCTATGTCAGCCCGCTGGAGGTCGAGGGATGCCTGAGCGAGCATCCGGCAGTGCTCGAATGCTGCGTGTTCGGCCGGGCCGATGCGAACGGGCTGGAGAAGCCGGTGGTGGTGATCGTCCCGCGCGAGGCCGCCGGGGACGCACTGAGCGCGGAGGTGCTGGAATTCGCCCGCGGCCGGCTGGCGCGCTACAAGGTGCCGCACCAGGTCTATCTGTCCGACGTGCCGCTGCCGCGGAACGACCGCGACAAGATCGATCGCAAGAAGCTGCGGGAGATTTATCGATGATGCTCGGCGATCTGCCCTGGACGCAGGTGCAGGCGGCGCTGGCAAGCGGCCGACCGGTCGTCGCGATCCTGCCGCTCGGCGCGGTCGAGGCGCATGGGCCGCATCTGCCGCTGTGCACCGACGTGATCATTTCCGAAGGCATGGCCCGGCGCGCCGCGGCGCTGCTCGAGGCACAGGGCATGCACGGCTTCGTGCTGCCCGCGCTTGCCTATGCCCCGGCGCATTATGCCGAGGAGTTCGCCGGCACGATTTCGATCGGCGAGGCGACCGCGCGCGCGATCATCCTCGACATCGCCGCCAGCCTGAAGGCGCAGGGCTTTGCCTGTCTCGCGCTGGCGAACAGCCATTTCGATCCAGCCAATGTCGCGATGCTACGGAACCTGGTCCCCGCGGTGGAAGCGCTCGGGCTGGCCCTCGCCTTTCCGGATTTCACCCGGCGGGCGCTCGCGGCCGAGCTGACGGCGGAATTCGTGTCCGGTGCCTGCCATGCCGGCCAGTTCGAAACCAGCCTCGTGCTCGCCGACCGGCCCGACCTGGTCGATGCGGCGACCTGCCGGAACCTTCGCCACAACCCGTCCAGCCTGGTCACGGCCTTCGCGGCGGGCGCGCGGACCTTCGCCGAGGCAGGTGGCCCCGAGGCCTATTTCGGCGATCCCGCGCACGCCACGGCGGAGGAAGGCGAACGGACGTCCGCGATCATGGCGGAAGCCCTGGTTCGCGCGATAGGCGCCGCCGGAAAATCCGATCCGAGCCGCTGAGAGCAGATAAAACAAAACCCCGCCAAGTCGCTGGACTTGCGGGGTTTTTGTTATTGGCACGTTGGTTGCGGGAGCAGGATTTGAACCTGCGACCTTCAGGTTATGAGCCTGACGAGCTACCGGGCTGCTCCATCCCG